>NZ_JBWKVN010000001.1:567500-2845239 GCF_059421725.1 Agrobacterium sp. GW821-FHT02D03 | reverse complement strand
TCCTGCCGCCTTTCAAATTGCCAATCATAGCCTGGCAGAGCGTCAAGCTTCGCCAGAGATACCCCACCTACTGTCCCCGTAAGGATGGCCCCTCTAAAACCATCCTGAAGCGCAAGGCTTCAACCGCGAGCCGGCTATCCCGCTAACCTCTCCATCATGAAGAGGCATGCTACTCTCAATGCATACTCTCACATCACAACTCGGACGCCCGTCACCAAGACACACGTCTATCTTTCTACAACCCATGAGGTTGTAGCCAAACACATCCAGTGACTTGAAAAAACGGGTCCGAACAGAACCCGTCCGCAAGGAGCTTACGCCTTCGAACTTTGTTTCGAGATAGCTTGTGGATAGATATCCGCGCCCCTTGTCGAGATGCATTTAGGCAGGATCGCATACGGAGATCAATGGCGTTTTTTCTGTGGCTGAGCCGATCTGCCATTGACTCGTGGAGGGCCTTTTGCATGGCCGACGGGCTTGTTTGGAGAATCGCTTATGAATCAATGAGATTCATTTTCGAGCTATTTTTGAGGCCGGTTTTGACAGAAAAATAAAAAAATCCTTGACTCAAGATTGTGGCTGCCTTCCGCAGCGGAAAGATAGCGTCTCTTGAAAGACCTTCTGTAAGTTATTGAAATTAAACAGCTTTTTGCGTCACGCATTTGAAGCATAAATGTCATGCTCATTGCGAAACCGTTAACAGGTCGTTAGAATCGGAAAAAGCCCGGCCGAAGGGCCAGGCTTTTCAATCACAATATTGTCTTAGCCGGATTAGGCCGAAAGGGCCTTCACGCGCTGCGCCAGACGAGAAACCTTGCGCGATGCAGTGTTGAAATGCATGACGCCCTTCGTAGCGGCGCGCTGGATTTCTGGCTGTGCAGCCTTCAGCGCTTCAGTCGCAACAGCGAGATCGCCAGTTGCCAGGGCCTCTTCGACCTTGCGAATGAAACCGCGGACGCGCGAACGGCGAGCCTTGTTGACTGCGGTACGGCGAGCGATCTTGCGAGTCGCCTTTTTCGCCGAAGTTGTATTGGCCATGTATGCCTCTCTTCGAATTCAAACCAAAATCCGCAACCACAGGATAGGGTCGTTCGAAGACCTCATGTTCCAAAATTGCGGGAGTAACTGGGACAAGCCGGATGACTTTCCCTAACCGTGGGCGGGCATATAACCCTAAAGCCGCTGCCCGTCAACGCGTTTTGCGTAAAAACACCGAGATTCCGACTCCCGGCAGACACCGGCTTGGCGGGGGCCGCCGCCTATTTGTTATGGAACAGCGGCTTTCTCTTTTCGATAAATGCCTCCATACCTTCTTTCTGATCGTCCGTGGCAAAAAGCGACTGGAACAGGCGCCGCTCGAAGCGCAAACCCTCCGACAGCGAAACCTCGAAGGAGCGGTTGACGCTCTCCTTCGCCATCAGCACCGAGGCCCGTGACAGGGATGCAATCACGCTTGCGGCCTCGACAGCCTCGTCCAGCAGCTTTTCAGGAGTGACGACGCGCGAGACGAGACCGGCACGCTCGGCTTCAGCGGCATCCATCTTGCGACCTGTTAGAACGAGGTCCATGGCCTTCGCCTTGCCGACCGCGCGGGTCAGCCTTTGCGAACCGCCCATGCCGGGAATGATGCCCAGCGTGATTTCCGGCTGGCCGAACTTCGCCGTATCGGAGGCGATGATGAAATCGCACATCATGGCAAGTTCGCATCCTCCACCGAGCGCGAAGCCAGAGACAGCCGCAATCACCGGCTTGCGGCTTGCCGCCACATCATCCCATCCTCCCAGAAAATCGCCAAGATAAGCATCGACGAAATTGAGCGTACTCATCTCTTTGATGTCGGCGCCGGCGGCAAACGCCTTTTCCGATCCGGTAATGACGATGGCGCCAATGGAATCATCTGATGAGAAGGCCGAGAGAATATGGCGTAGCTCTTTCAAAAGCGTGGAGTTCAGCGCGTTGAGCGCTTTCGGGCGGTTGAGCGTCACGACGCCGACGGCATCGCGCTTCTCGACAATGATCGTCTCGTAATCCATGGCTTTCTTCCTCTCCCTTATTTCTGGCAGGCCGCGCAATAGAATGTGGAGCGTCCGCTCTGCGTAATCCTCTCGACCGTACCCCGGCAATCGGGGAAGCGGCAAGCATGGCCTTCCCGATCATAGACCGAAAAGGAATGTTGGAAATATCCAAGCGAGCCGTCGGTCTGGATATGATCGCGCAGCGACGAGCCGCCGGCTGCAATCGCATCGGCGATGACGTCGCGTATGTGCCGCGTCAACTCTTCCAGAGCAGGCTTCGGCTTTCCCTTTTTGTTAACAAGGGTCGATGCCGCACGAAGCGGGGAGAGATGGGAGCGCCACAGCGCTTCGCACACATAGATATTGCCAAGCCCCGCAATGAGTTTCTGGTCGAGCAGGGCACCTTTGAGCGGCTGCGTCTTTCCCTCAAACCGGCTGGCAAGGTAGTCGGCGCTCAGAGCATTTCCGGTCGGCTCGGGACCGAGACCGGCGAAGGCCGGGTAAAGGTCGATATCGGCACGGCGCACCAGATGCATGAAGCCGAAACGGCGCGGGTCGTTATAGATGACGCGGGTCTTGTCTGCGCCGCGCGTCAGATGAAAGATCACATGGTCGTGCTTGCCATCCTTGGAGCGCGGGTGGTGAAACTCGCCGGGCGTCTCACCGGGTGTCTCGGCTTCATTCCGGCTTTCGATGCGGAACGAACCGGACATTCCGAGATGCGAGACGATGGTCAGGCCATTGTCGAGTTCGATCAGCAGATACTTTGCCCGGCGCCCGAGCGACAGGATCTCGCGACCTTCCACGAGTTCGGCAAAGCCTTCCGGAAAGGGAAAACGTAAGTCCGGGCGCGTGAGGAGCAGTCGTTCGATCCGCGCGCCTTCCATAACGGGCGCTAAGCCGCGTCGAACGGTTTCCACTTCAGGCAATTCAGGCATGGCACTCTCTTCACGTCTGTTTATCGCGGCGACCTTGTGGTCTATAGACGGCACACATACATGTCGCGGGCCATATCTATTGTGCAACAGATAGCGTTGCAGAGCCGTTTCCGCTATGTGTTGGTTTAAAGAGTTAGAGTCCTTTGTGCGTCTTAAAGAACGCACGGTACTCTAGTTGTCATTGAGGAATGGAGACTGATCATGACCGAAGCCCGCACGACAGCCGAAGGCGGTATGGAAACCTCCTATGGCTTCCGTCAGGTCAATGAAGGCCAGAAGCAGGGCATGGTCAATGACGTCTTCCATAAGGTTGCCAAGCGCTATGACATCATGAATGACGTGATGTCAGCCGGCCTGCACCGGGTTTGGAAAGACGCCATGGTCGCTTCACTTTCGCCCCGCAAGGACCCTTCCTACAAAGTTCTCGATGTGGCGGGCGGCACCGGCGATATTGCCTTCCGCATCGTCGAAGCCTCCAATCGTCTGGCGCATGCCACCGTTCTCGATATCAACGGCTCGATGCTCGGCGTCGGCGAGGAGCGGGCGGCCAAGAAACGCCTGACGGAAAATCTGACCTTCGTCGAGGCCAATGCCGAAGAACTGCCCTTCGAGGCCAACAGCTTCGATGCCTATACGGTCGCCTTCGGCATACGCAACGTGCCGCGCATCGATGTGGCGCTGTCGGAAGCCTATCGTGTGCTGAAGCGCGGCGGACGTCTTCTGGTGCTAGAATTTTCCGAAGTGGAAATGCCGCTCCTCGACAAGGTTTATGATGCCTGGTCCTTCAACGCCATTCCGCAATTTGGCAAGATGATCACCGGCGACGCCGAGCCCTACCAGTATCTGGTCGAGTCGATCCGCAAATTCCCACGGCAGGATGATTTTGCCGCCATGATCCGGACCGCGGGTTTCTCGCGCGTCAGCTACACCAACTATACCGGCGGAATTGCCGCGCTGCATTCCGGCTGGAAACTCTGATCGATGGCATTTCCAGGACATAGCAGGGCATTCGCATGAGCACGCTTGGCGCATATTTTCGACTCGCCAAGGTTGGCTGGGTTCTCGTCCGCGAGGGTGTGGTTCTGGCGCTGCCCGACGAGGGGCTGCCCGCCTCTGCCAAATTCGTCAAGGGCATGTTGAAGCCTCTGGCGCGCAACAAGGCATTGAGAAGTGAGCGCAGCGATCGACTTTCGAAGGCTGTCAGCCGTCTTGGACCGTCCTATGTCAAGATGGGCCAGTTTCTGGCCACCCGGCCGGATGTGGTTGGCGCGGACTTTGCCGAAGATCTGGCCGGTCTGCAGGACCGCATGGATTTCTTTCCCGTTGCTGCCGCCAAGGCCAATATCGAAGGCTCGCTCGGTCGTCCGATCTCTGAGCTTTACGTGGAATTCGGCGATCCAATAGCCGCAGCCTCCATTGCGCAGGTTCACCCAGCCGTCATCGATACGCCGTCTGGGCGCAAGAAGGTGGCGGTCAAGGTTATTCGCCCTGGTGTGCGCCAGCGCTTCCAGGACGATCTGGAAGCCATGTATCTGGTGGCCGATCTGCAGCAGCGTTTCGTCCGCTCCGCCCGGCGTCTGCGACCCGTCGAGGTCACCAAGACGCTGGAGCAGACCACCAAGATAGAGATGGACCTTCGCCTCGAGGCGGCCGCTCTTTCCGAGCTTGCCGAAAATACCAAAGGTGATCCCGGCTTTCGCGTGCCGGAAGTGGATTGGGAACGCACCGGTCGCGACGTCGTCACCATGGAATGGATCGACGGCATCAAGATGTCGGATACGGATGCGCTGAAGGCGGCCGGTCACGACCTCAATGCGCTGGCCGATACACTCATCCAGTCCTTCCTGCGCCACACGCTGCGCGACGGCTTCTTCCATGCGGACATGCACCCTGGCAACCTTTTCGTTGATCCGACGGGCATTATCGTCGCAGTCGACATGGGAATTGCCGGACGGCTTGGCAAAAAAGAGCGCCGCTTTCTGGCGGAAATCCTTTATGGCTTCATCACGCGCGACTACATGCGCGTAGCTGAAGTGCATTTCGAAGCGGGTTACGTACCGGCCCACCATGACATGGCAAGCTTCGCTCAGGCGATCCGCGCCATCGGCGAGCCGATCCACGGCCAGCCCGCCGAAACCATTTCCATGGGCAAGCTCCTGACGCTGCTTTTCGAAGTCACCGAACTTTTTGACATGGAAACGCGTCCCGAACTGGTCATGCTGCAAAAGACCATGGTCGTCGTCGAAGGCGTATCACGTATCCTCAATCCGCGCTTCAACATGTGGAAGGCCGCAGACCCCGTCGTCAGCGGCTGGATCCGCGACAATCTCGGGCCAAAGCGTATCGTCACCGATCTGAAGGACGGCGTGAAGGCAGCGATCAAGCTGGCGGAAGCGGCACCCGAGATCGCGGCCAAGACCGAAAAGCTGCATTCCGAACTGATGTATATGAGCGAAAACGGCCTGCGCTTCGATGAGCGCACGGCCGAAGCCATCGGCAGGTCAGAAGCCCGTCACACCCGTTGGGGTCGCCTGGCACTCTGGGTGATTGCGGTGACGCTGATCTATATCGCTGTCAGGATTAGTTGATCCGGTGGCAAGCGGTGCGCTCTCTGGGCATTTAGAGAGCGCCCCTTAAGCGAGATCGGCAACCACCGAATCCAGGATCAGCATTCCCGACGGCGTGCAGCGGACGCGGGAATTTCCAAGCCGCTCGATAAAGCCGTGTTCCAGTAAAACCGCTTCGCGATCCGGGTCCAGATCGCGACCTGAGAACTCGCTCCAGCGGGCGAGATCGACGCCTTCGCGAAGCCGCAGTCCCATCAAAAGCAACTCGTCGGCCTGTTCGTCACGCCCCAGCATTTCCTGATCCACCATGCCGTGCCCATCACGCTCCACGGCTTGCAGCCATGTTTCGGGGTGACGCTCGGTGGCGGTTGCGAGTTTGGCGCCGCCCTTGGTCAGGCGTCCATGGGCGCCGGGGCCGATACCGGCATAGTCGCCATAGCGCCAATAGGTGAGGTTGTGGCGGCTCTCAGCGCCCGGACGCGCATGATTGGAAACCTCATAGGCCGGGAGCCCATGGCGTGCGGTAATCTCCTGCGTCGCCTCGTAAAGCACAGCCGACTGTTCGCCATCCGGAACAATCAGCTTGCCCGCCTTGTGGAGACCGTAGAAGGCCGTGCCTTCCTCGATCGTCAACTGGTAGAGCGACAGGTGATCGACCGCATAAGAGATGGCCTCTTCGAGTTCCTTTTCCCATTCCTCAACTGTCTGATTGGGGCGGGCATAGATGAGATCGAAGGACATGCGTGGGAAGATTTCGCGCGCCAGCCGGATAGCCTTCAGCGCATCGGCCACATCATGCAGGCGTCCGAGGAACTTCAGATCCCGGTCATTCAGCGCTTGTACGCCCATGGAGACGCGATTGACGCCGGCGGCCCTGTAGCCACGAAAGCGTTCCGCTTCCACGCTGGATGGATTGGCCTCCATGGTGATCTCGATGCCGTCCGGCACGCGCCAATAACGGGCGATACCATCCAGAATGGCGCCGACCGTCTGCGGGTCCATCAGCGACGGCGTGCCGCCGCCCATGAAAATGCTGGTGACGACCTTCGGGCCGCTCAACTGCCGCATCGTTTCCATTTCGCGCAGGAAGGCGGCAACGAACCGCTCCTGATCCACCGGCTGATGGCGGACATGGCTGTTGAAATCGCAATAGGGACACTTGGCCGCGCAGAAGGGCCAGTGAACATAGATGCCGAAGCCGGGCTCACCCGTATCCGGCAGAAGGTCCGCATATCCGGACGGATGTGCGCCGGGCGCAGAAGAAAGGCCGCTCCCGGTCATCGTAATGCTCATGCCTCCAGGCAGGTTTCGACGAATGTTTTGAAAGCGCGTGCGCGGTGCGACAGCGCTGTCGCATCGCCCTGGCGCCAGCCATGCTTTTCGTCGGATGTCATTTCGCCAAAGCTGGTTGTGTAGCCTTCTGGCTGGAAGATCGGATCGTAGCCGAAACCGCTCGTGCCGCGTGGCGGCCAGACGATCGTGCCTTCCGCTTCACCGCGGAAAAACTCGGTATGGCCGTCTGGCCAGGCCAGGCAAAGAACGCTGACGAAGCGACCCGTGCGCTGCTCCGGTGTCGTCGCACCACGCTCCTGAAGCGCGTCTTCGACCTTTTGCATCGCCATGGCGAAATCGCGTGTGCCGTTGCCGGTCTCCGCCCAGTCCGCAGTGTAGACGCCCGGCGCGCCGTCCAGCGCGTCGATCACCAGGCCCGAATCGTCGGAGAGTGCGGGCATGCCGGATGCCTTGGCCGAAGCGAGCGCCTTGATCGCCGCATTTTCTTCGAAGGTCGTCCCGGTTTCGGCCGGCTCCTCGAAATTTAGCTCGGCGGCCGATTTTGCCGAAAAGCCGAGAGGGCCGATCAGGTCGGCGATTTCGGCAATCTTGCCCTTGTTGTGGCTGGCAACGACGATGGTTCTGGTATCAAGCTTGCGCATGGTCTTGTCCCGTTCAGGCGATTGCCTGCTTCTGCATCTCGACGAGTTCCGCACAGCCAGCCTTGGCAAGGCCAAGCAGGGTCAGGAATTCTTCTTCCGAGAATGGCTTACCCTCGGCGGTGCCCTGAATCTCGACGATGCCGCCAGAGCCGGTGATGACGAAGTTGGCGTCTGTTTCCGCAGAGGAGTCTTCCAGGTAATCGAGATCGATCACCGGCTGATTGGCGAAGATGCCGCAGGAGATGGCGGCGATATGATCCTTCAGAACCTTTTCGACCTTCAGCATGTTGCGGCTTTCCATCCACTTCAGGCAGTCGTGAAGGGCAATCCAGGCACCGGTGATGGAGGCGGTACGCGTACCACCATCGGCCTGGATGACGTCGCAGTCGATGCTGATCTGGCGTTCGCCAAGGGCTTGCAGATCAACGACTGCGCGCAGCGAACGGCCGATCAGGCGCTGGATTTCCTGCGTTCTACCGCCTTGCTTGCCGGACGATGCTTCGCGCTTCATGCGCTCGTTGGTGGAGCGGGGAAGCATGCCATATTCAGCTGTAACCCAGCCTTTGCCACTGTTGCGCAGCCACGGCGGCGTCTTTTCCTCGAGGCTGGCGGTGACCAGAACATGCGTATCGCCGAATTTGACGAGACAGGAGCCTTCGGCGTGCTTGGAGAAGTTACGCTCGAAGGATACCTTACGCATCTGGTCGGTTTTTCTGCCTGAGGGCCGCATATCGTTTCTCTCCGTCTCTTAACTTCCCGCCTTCTACGGTCAGGGCGACGCTTTTGCAAAGGAAAAGCGGACGAGCAGGGCTTAGAGCCGAATTTCCGTTTTCACTTGGAAGACCGAGTGACTATATTCAACACAGTCAAAAACAGCTTGGGGAAAAACGAGCGGCATGGGCATAACACCCCCCATCGGCAAAGAGCCAGGTGCGCTTCTGGACGATCGCTCACGCGAAATCTTCAGGCGCATTGTGGAAGGCTATCTGGAAACGGGCGAACCGCTCGGTTCGCGTAGTCTCTCTCGCCTGCTTCCCATGTCGCTGTCGCCAGCGTCTGTGCGTAACGTCATGAGCGATCTGGAGGAACTCGGTCTCATTTATTCGCCGCATGTCAGTGCCGGACGCCTGCCGACCCAGACCGGGCTTCGCTTCTTCGTCGATGCCTTCATGCAGGTGGGCGAACTGCCAGAGGCCGAGCGCGCCAATATCGACCGGCATATCGGCCCGATCTCCGGGCGCGAACAGTCTCTCGAAGGCCTGCTGTATGAGGCAAGCAGCATGCTCTCCGGCATGTCGCGCGGGGCAGGGCTGGTGCTGACCGCCAAGAACGATGCCGTCCTCAAACATGTGGAGTTCATCCGGCTGGAGCCAACCAAGGCGCTCGCCGTTCTGGTCGGCGACCATAACCAGGTCGAAAACCGCATCATCGAGCTGCCGGCCGGCATCACTTCGTCGCAATTGACCGAGGCCGCCAACTTCATCAACGCGCATCTCGGCGGCCAGACCTTGCCGGAACTGCGAAGCCAGATAGCCCGACAGAAGAACGAGCTTCAAAGCGCGCTGAGCACGCTGGCTCAGGATCTGGTCGAGCGGGGCCTTGCCGTCTGGTCCGGTGACAATGAGGAAGGCAAGCTCGGGCGCCTGATCGTGCGCGGCCGCTCCAATCTTCTCGAGGGGCTTGCCGGCGAAGAAGATATCGACCGCGTTCGTCTTCTTTTCGACGATCTGGAGCGCAAGGAAAACCTGATCGAGATCCTCAATCTGGCAGAGACCGGCTCCGGGGTCAGGATTTTCATCGGCTCGGAAAATAAGTTGTTTTCCCTGTCGGGCTCATCGCTGATCGTCGCACCCTACAAAGACGACGAGAACCGGGTCGTAGGCGCTGTCGGGGTGATCGGCCCGACACGGCTGAACTATTCCCGCATCGTGCCGATGGTGGATTACACCGCCCAGATCATGGCGCGGCTTTCCACCAAGCGACGTTAGAGCGTTTCCATTTGACGTTTCCATCTGAAAAGGAAACGGTCTACCCGCGCAGGTCGCTTGAAAAACCGCTCCTTTTTCCCGTAAGCCTTGATTTTTGCATGGCAAAGCTCGATATCGGGCTCAATCTCATTGCAAGCCACAATACACATGTAATTTGGAGAACGTCATGACTGACACCAACAAGACCGGACCTGACGCAGGCGCTGCCGACGAAGCAGTGGAAGCGACCACGGCGGAGAATGCGGTGCCGGAGCAGGCAGAACCCGATCCGATCGATGTGCTGAAGGCGGAAAACGCCGATCTTCGCGACAAATTCCTGCGTCTGGCCGCTGAGATGGACAATCTTCGCCGTCGCACCGAACGTGAGGTCAAGGATGCAAAGGCCTATTCCGTTGCCGGCTTCGCGCGTGACATGCTGGCCGTCTCCGACAATCTTCGCCGCGCGCTCGACACCATTCCCGAAGAACTGAAGCAAAGTGCCGAAGCCAATATCAAGGGTCTGATCGAAGGCGTCGATATGACGGAACGTTCCATGCTCTCCGCACTTGAGCGTCACGGCGTGAAGAAGATCGATGCCGAGGGTGAGAAGTTTGATCCGAACTTCCATCAGGCCATGTTCGAAATCCCGAATACCACCGTGCCGAACAACACGGTCGTCCAAGTGGTGCAGGCTGGCTTTACCATCGGCGAGCGCGTTCTGCGTCCCGCCATGGTCGGCGTCGCCAAGGGTGGACCGAAGGTTGAAGCGCCGGCAGGTGCTGAGCCCGGCACGAGCGGTCTCAACGAGAAAGACGCCTGAGCGCCTTCTTCGTCTTCATCTGATCAATAGCAAAAGGCCCGGATATCTGATCGATATCCGGGCCTTTGTTTTACAACATCGGCCCGAAAAGCGGTCTCGATTTTCGGAAAGCACGATGCGTCGATTCAAAAAGGTAAAGCGCCGTGCGTCCAATAGGACGCACGGCGCTTTAAACGTCAGGGCTATGTTCGCGTGAACCCAGGCTTGGCGTTCAGGCCGCGTTCACCTGCTCCTGGTTAAGAAATGTGTAGATCGCGGTATCGGAATCAGTCGCGCGCAGTTTCGCCACCAGTTCCGGGTCGCGCAGAACGCGGGCAATCCGCGACAGGGCTTTCAGGTGGTCGGCGCCAGCACCTTCCGGCGCGAGCAGAAGAAACACGAGATCGACCGGCTGGTCGTCGAGTGCTTCGAAGTCGACGGGTGTTTCCAGGCGCGCGAAAACGCCGGTAATGGAGGAAATGCTGCTGAGCTTTCCATGGGGAATGGCAATGCCATGACCGACGCCGGTGGAGCCGAGCCGCTCACGCTGCAAGATGACGTCGAATACGTCCCGCTCGGAAACCCCGGTGATACGGGATGCCTTTGCTGCCAGTTCCTGAAGGAGTTGCTTCTTGGAATTGACCTTTAGCGCGGGAATAATCGCATCTTGGTGCAGCAAATCTGCCAATGCCATTTCTTTTTCCTTCATGCCATCGAGACGAACCGGAAGACGCTTGAGGGCGCCTTCCGGGTCCTTAGACTTCAGCTCTTGATCATCGCCGCGTCGACCCAGCCGATGTTTCCATCGTTGCGACGGTAGACGATGTTGAGTTCTTTCGACGGGCTGCGGAACAGCAGAACTGGCTCATCGGTCATATCGAGAGCCATGACTGCGCTTGCAACCGTCATGGTTTTGATCTGTTTGGAAGTCTCGGCCACGATTGTCGGCGCGAAATCTTCCGCGATTTCCTCATCCTCATCCGGGACTGCATCCATCACCCGGTAGGCGACTTCCTCATCGATCCCCTTGGACGCTGAACCGTTATGGTGATCCTTAAGCCTGCGCTTGTAACGACGCAGGCGCTTTTCAATGCGCTCTGCCGCCGCGTCGAAGCTGGCTTGCGGATCGTTGGCCTGCCCTGCCGCGTGCAGAACGACCCCAGTATCGAGGTGGATCTTGCAATCCGCAGCAAAAAGCTGGCCGGACTTCGCGACCGTCACCTGGCCGGAATACCCCCCATCGAAGTATTTGGTAACGGCTTGGCTTATATTGTCCTCGATCTTTTGACGGAAAGACTCGCCCACATCCATATGTTTACCAGATACACGCACACTCATGGAATTTTTCCTTTTTCAGTGATTTGCGTATACCAGCTTACGTCAAGCTGAGCGCTCATCCAAGCGTTTCGCGACCTCTTTCGTGCCTTTGCAGACGAATGCCGCTGCCCCTTGAATGCAATTCCCTCTTCAGACCCCCGCCTTGTCTGCGGCGAGCTTCTAGCCTTGTCGGCTAGGCAAGTCAATTGTCAATCTTAAGTGTTTGTAAACTATAATAAAAGGGCTCAAGCCGAGGCCATGCGGGCCATCGCCTTTTTCTCCCGACGGCGCTGCACGGAGGAGGGGATGTTCATCGCTTCACGATATTTTGCGACAGTCCGTCGCGCCAGATCGATGCCACTTTTTTTCAGCTGATCGACGATATCGTCATCGGACAGAACCGAGCTGGGCGCTTCCTGCGCGATCATCGTGCGGATGCGATGACGAACCGCTTCTGCCGAGTGATTGTCGCCACCCTCCGACGAGCCGATGGAGACGCTGAAGAAATATTTGAGTTCGAAGACGCCACGCGGCGTCAGCATGTATTTGCGCGATGTGACGCGGCTGACCGTCGATTCATGCATCTTGATGGCATCGGCGACCTGCTTCAGATTGAGGGGGCGTAAGTGATCCACGCCATGCAGCAGAAACGCATCCTGCTGCCGGACGATTTCGCTCGCCACCTTCATGATCGTCCTTGCCCGCTGATCGAGGCTGCGCGTCAGCCAGTTGGCCGTCTGCATGCAGGTGGAGAGGAATTCGCCGTCTTCCCCTGCGCGCGGTTTCACCTTGGACACTTCCGTGAAATAGCTGTGATTGACCAAGACGCGCGGCAGCGTCTCCGGATTGAGGTCGATCAACCAGCTTCCATCGGTGGAGGGATGGACGATGATGTCCGGTATGATGGTCTCGCACGAACCCGTTTCGAAGCCAGCACCGGGACGCGGATTGAGACCACGGATCTCGCTCAGCATGTCGAGAAGGTCGTCCTCATCGACGCCGCAAAGCTTTTTGAGCGTGGCAAAATCGCGCTTGGCCAAAAGATCGAGGTTGCCGACGAAAGCATGCATCGCTGGGTCCAGCCGATCTCTCTGTTGCAGCTGGATCGACAGGCATTCGCTGAGTGAGCGAGCGAAGACACCCGGCGGATCAAAGCTCTGCAGGACGCGCAAGATTACCTCGACGTCCTTTTCCGGCCGTCCCAGCCGCTCTGACACATCGCTGACGGCGTCAGCGGAGATATAGCCGGTCTCGTCGAGATGATCGAGCAGAGCGTCGGCTGTCATGCTGTCGGTGAGACCGGTGACCGAGAAGGGCACCTGCTGTGCGATGTGGTCGCGCAGGCTAGGTTTGCGCGCAACGAAATCATCGAGATCGTAGTCGTCGCCAGCCTCGGCGCCGGGCATTGATTTCCATTGGCCGAGAAGCTCCGGCGCGTCGGCCTTGCGTCCGCTCTCATCATCCGGAAACACATTGCTGAAATTGGTGTCCAGCGCCTCGTTGAGAACAGGGGCGTCATCGCCGTACCATTCCGCCGTCTCGCTCGTATGGGACGATTCAATACTCTCTGAGGCTTGCGAACTCGTAGCTTCGTCGCTGCCGAATGTTTCGCCAGGATCGCTGTCATTTGCCGCAATTTCAAGCAGAGGGTTCTTTTCGACTTCCTGGGCGATGAAGCTCACCAGCTCGATATGCGTCATCTGAAGCAGCTGGATCGACTGCATCAGCTGCGGAGTCATCACAAGTGACTGATTTTGACGCAGCAACAGGCTGGCTGACAAGGCCATGGCGGACACTCGACTCCCAAACACGCCCCCGTTTTGCAGAAAATTTTTGTTGTTCGGCAAAACAAGGAGAACTTGGCCCAAAAATTGCTTTTTATTTGGGTTTGGTCAAGGTCAAGAGTGAGGTGCAGAGCAAGATTCTTTGACGGGAATGCTGTGATATCATCACCTTCCCGTTAAGACTTCCGCGCTTTCAGGCCGGAAAATGCGGCCCTCAGAGGCTGAAGTTGTTTCCGAGATAGAGGCGACGAACATCGGCATTGTTGACGATCTCGTCGGCCCGACCGTGCGTCAGCACTTCGCCCGCATGAATAATGTAGGCGCGGTCGATGAGACCCAGCGTTTCGCGCACATTATGGTCGGTGATCAAAACGCCGATCCCGCGTGCCGTCAAGTGCCGCACGAGATTCTGAATGTCGCTGACGGAAATCGGATCGACGCCCGCAAAGGGTTCATCGAGCAGCATGAAGGTCGGATCGGTCGCGAGAGCACGGGCGATTTCAAGACGACGGCGTTCGCCACCCGAAAGAGCGACCGCTGGAGACTTGCGCAGCTGCGAGATGTGAAACTCTTCCAGCAACTCGTCGAGCTTTCGGTTTCTCTTCTTCTCTTCCTTCTCATGCACTTCCAGAACCGCGCGGATATTGTCCTCGACCGTCAGGCCGCGAAAGATCGACGCTTCCTGCGGAAGATAGCCGACGCCAAGGCGCGCGCGGCGATACATCGGCATGCCCGTCACGTCATTGCCGTTGATGGCGATCTTGCCATCATCCACGGGAACGAGGCCGGTGATCATGTAGAAGCAAGTGGTCTTGCCCGCACCGTTCGGCCCCAGAAGTCCGACAGCCTCTCCGCGACGCACGACGAGCGACACGCCGTTGACGACCCGACGCGTGTTGTAGGTCTTGGTCAGGCCATGGGCAATCAAGGTGCCTTCATAGCGAGATTTATCGCCTGCATTCGCGTCGGCTGTCGACGGACGTGCGGAATCTCTGCCAAGAAGCTTTGAAATCAAGGGCATTTTCACGATGAGCGGCTTACTGCTTTTTCTGCGACTTGGGATCGAGCATGATGCGGACGGGACCGCCGCAGCTCTCTAGCTTGGCTTCACCGGTATTCATCAGCACCGTCAGCTTGCAGCCGGTGAAGACGTTGGTGTCCTGCGACAGGACGACCTGCTTGCCGGAAAGCGTAAAGGTCTGCGAGGCCATGTCGAACTCGCCGTGATCGGCCGTGGCCTTCTGTGTACCGGATGTCAGGTAAACGGAATTGTCGACGAAAATCTTGTCGATATCGGCATCACCGCCGGTCACCGATGTCGTTTGCCCGTCGCCCTTGTTCTTGTAGAGAACCGTCATCTTGCCAGCCTGCAGCGTGGTCGTTCCCTGAACAACCTTCACGTTGCCGGTGAAGTACGCCTTGTGCTCCTGATCGCGCACTTCGAGCTGATCGCTTTCAATCGCAATCGGCTGGTCGCTGGAAAGCTTCATGCCGTCCATCTTGCTGGTGGTGTTCTGAGCAAAGGCCGGTGTGGAAAGACATGCCAGAACAATGGCAGCCGAAATTCCGGCGGTTCTCTTGAAGGGGGCGTTGCGGGAAATCTGCATCATCTGGTCGGGCTCTCACTTGCCTGCGTTCTGAATGGTGGATGCAGCAATACGAGCTCGTACCTGCCCCGAAAATACAATCGTTCTGCCATTATCGGCTATGCGTAGGCTTTCCGCAACAATCGAGCCTTCCTTCGTGGTGATGTCGACCGGCTGGTCGCTCTCCATCGTTCCCGCTTTCAGGTCGACATTGGCAGACTGAAATTTGGCTTTTAGGCCATTGCTCAGATTGATGTCAAAGGGCGCCGTCATTTTCAACTTATTTGTCGTGCGGTCGAAGATGCCTTCCTGCGCCACCACCTGTGCCACGATGTCATTCATCGGCACGGCTGCCAGCACTTTCTCAAGCGTCATCAGGTTCGGCGTCGTCACGTCCTGAAGCGCGCGCTCGGCATTCATAGAGTAGTCGAAACCCTTGTTGTTGCGCCCAGCAAGAGCCGGCTTTTCCATGACGATCTTGCCGTCCTCGATCGAGGCGCTTTGCAGCGACACTTCGGCAGGAAGCCATGTGCGGGCAAGCGAGACACCGATGAAAGCAAGCGAAACGATCGCTGCTGCGATCGGAAGCCCGATCTTCAACTTTTTTACGCGCGCGGAGTGACGCTTCGCCAGAGCATACGCATCGGGCAGATTGTCAGCCACCGAAAATCCCGGTGCCGGTTGATTAAGTCTTTCGAGCATTCGTCAAATCCGGAGGTCTACAAGTACAGCTTAAAGTCGCACACAGACCTTTACATATTCATCTAACGTGTTTGGCACGATGGCCTTGCGCTGCCAATATGGTTTTTATCAGAAAGAGCGCAAGAGCCGGGTGTTTTTTATAAAAACCGCACATTGCAAGTTCACGCGCTTGCAAGAGGTCGTTACAAGGTTCATATGCCCGAGGCGAAGTTGAAGCTTAACTGCCGTGAAGCGAAGGTGATTTGATGGACCAGATGGCAATCGCAGACCGCAGGCAACTGCGCCGCAAGCTGACATTCTGGCGGGTTGCTGCAGTTCTCTTGCTGATAGCGGCCCTCTTTGTTGTCTATCGCTTCGCTGTCGCGGAGCCGGAATCGAGCGCAAGGCCGCATATCGCCAAGATCGAGATCAGCGGCCTGATTCAGGACGACACCGAACTCCTGGAGCGGCTTCAAAAAATTGCAGACAGCACCAGCGCCAAGGGCCTGATCGTTTCCATCTCTTCGCCCGGTGGCACAACTTACGGCGGCGAGCGCATCTTCAAGGCGATCCGCGCTGTAGCGGACAAGAAGAAGCCGGTCGTGTCCGACGTTCGCACGCTCGCCGCTTCCGCCGGCTATATGATTGCGACCGCTGGCGACACGATCGTCGCAGGCGATACCTCGATCACCGGCTCCATCGGTGTGATCTTCCAGTATCCGCAGGTCGGACCGCTCCTCGACAAGCTTGGTGTGTCGTTGCAGGAAATCAAATCTTCGCCGATGAAGGCGGAGCCTTCGCCCTTCCACGAGCCGCCGGAAGAATCGAAGGTCATGATCCGCAACATGGTCATGGACAGCTACAACTGGTTTGTCGATCTGGTAGCCGACCGGCGCAAGCTGCCGCGCGACGAAGTGTTGAAGCTTGCCGATGGGTCGATCTTCACCGGGCGTCAGGCCGTTGCCGTCAAGCTTATCGATACGCTCGGCGGCGAAACCGAGATCAAGTCCTATTTCGAAAGCCGCGGTCTGGAGAAGGATTTGCCCATCATCGAATGGACGGCACCATCGAAGCGTTCGCCCTTTTCCATCTTCAGCGTCGCAGGTCTTGCAAAAATGCTGGGCTTGGATGAATTTTTCCCGATTGCAGCGTCTCGCCAACTCGGCACCGACAAGTTGTTTCTTGACGGTCTTGTTTCGGTTTGGCAGGTTGATGGCCGATAAAAACCTAATCCTTTCAGGGGGCAACTGTGATTAAGTCTGAACTGGTGCAGATCGTTGCTGCGCGTAACCCGCACCTGTATCACCGCGATGTCGAAAATATCGTCAATGCGGTTCTCGATGAAATCACCGATGCGCTTGCTGCCGGCAATCGTGTCGAACTTCGTGGATTTGGCGCATTCTCGGTAAAGAACCGGCCCTCTCGTTCTGGACGGAACCCGCGCACGGGTGAGTCCGTTTTTGTCGAGGAAAAATGGGTTCCCTTCTTCAAGACCGGCAAAGAGCTTCGCGAAAGGCTCAACCCGGGCATGGGCGACGTCGAAGACGAGGATTGAGCGCAATCGACGCTCGACAATCCTTAAGTGCCGCGTGACGTTCGTCCAGATTGCATGAAGGCCCCCAAAGACGGAGTACCTTGAATGTCGAAGAAGATCGTCAACCTGTTGATCCTTCTGCCACTGGCCATCATTCTGATCATCCTGTGCGTGGCAAACCGTGAGAGTGTGACGCTGGCGCTCAATCCGTTCCAACCCAGTGACAGCGTTCTCTCCTTCACGGCACCTTTCTTCGTCTTCATTTTTCTGTCGGTTCTGTTCGGCATTCTGCTGGGCTCTGCCGCGACCTGGATTTCGCAGGGAAAGCACCGCAAGCGCGCTCGCCTCGAGGCGCGTGAAGCCATTCGCTGGCACGATGAGGCCACCAAGGCAGCGGCCAATACGCAAACGGCATCGCCCGTCTCGAGACAGCTTGCCGCAAAATAGGCGGCGGCTCTCGGTTCTTTGATCCGTCACCACGACGCATCATTTTGCCACGCCCTTTGATAATCCCCCATTCTAGTGATATGCGCTTTCCAACCGCATCCGGGCCGCCGTTGGCCCGGGATGCAGACTGGAAAGCGCAAGTGGTACGGCCAATCTCCGTGCCTCTCGCGTCGAGACGTGGAAAGACCGTCGTTGAAGAAGAAAGACAACCGCCAGGGCGCAAAACCGCGCGCCGGACAGGACAATCGCTCAGGCAAGCCCGGCAGCAAGCCACCTCGCCAAAAGGATCCTGCGCGCGCACGCGCTCCAGATTACGTTCGCCCCGCTGCCACCGCCCCCAAGGAAAAGGTGCAGGCCTCGGCTCCCGCCGTCGAAGCCGCACCTCCGCGCCCGTTGAAGGAGCGCTCCGGCGCCCTTCCGACCGAGCAGGTGCCGGTCATTCTTGAGTCGCTCGGTGCTGGTGACTTTCACCTGATCGACAGCGGCAATGGCCTGAAGCTCGAGCAATATGGCGAGCACCGCATCGTTCGTCCCGAGGCGCAGGCGCTGTGGCGCCCGAGCCTCGCCGAACGGGTCTGGGACAATGCCGATGCAATTTTTACCGGGGATACGGACGAAGAAGGCAGTGGACGCTGGCGTTTTCCAAAGCAGGCGCTTGGCGAGACATGGCCGCTATCTCTGCTTGGCGTCGATTTCCTCGGCCGCTTTACCGCGTTTCGCCATGTGGGTGTTTTCCCCGAGCAGATCGTTCATTGGGAATGGTTGAAGCAAACCATCGAAAAGGCTGATCGCCCGCTTAAAGTGTTGAACCTCTTCGGTTACACCGGTGTCGCGTCGCTCGTGGCGGCGTCCGCCGGTGCGGAAGTCACCCATGTGGACGCCTCGAAAAAGGCGATCGGCTGGGCGCGAGAAAACCAGGCGCTTGCCGGTCTTGAAAATGCGCCGATTCGCTGGATCTGCGAAGACGCCATGAAGTTCATCCTGCGCGAGGAACGTCGCGGCAACAGCTACGACATCATCCTCACCGATCCGCCGAAATTCGGCCGCGGTACCCATGGCGAGGTCTGGGATCTCTACGATCATCTGCCGCTGATGCTGGATGTCTGCCGCGAAATCCTGTCGCCTAAGGCGCTGGGATACGTGCTGACCGCCTATTCCATCCGCGCCAGCTTCTACTCGATGCACGAGTTGATGCGCGAAACCATGCGCGGTGCAGGTGGCGAGGTTACCTCCGGCGAACTCGTCATCCGCGAAGCGGGTCTTGATGGCAAGACGCCGGGCCGTGTGCTTTCAACCTCTCTCTTCAGCCGCTGGGTGCCGAAATGAATGATCGTCATGAAAACGGCCCACGCAGGGTAGGGCAGGTCAAGGAAGTTACCAGCCTCGCCAATCCGATCATCAAGGACATCAAGAACCTCACACAGAAGAAGGGCCGCGAAGAAAGCGGCACCTTCATGGCGGAGGGGCTGAAGCTCGTCATCGATGCGCTGGAACTCGGCTGGACAATCCGCACACTGGTCTATGCCAAGGCCGCCAAGGGCAAGCCGCTGGTCGAGCAGGCGGCAGTCAAGACGGTGGCGTTCGGCGGTCTCGTGCTGGAAGTCAGCGAGAAAGTGATCTCGTCCATCACCCGCCGCGACAATCCACAGATGGTCGTCGGCATCTTCGATCAGAAATGGAAGCCGCTCAGAGATATCCGGCCTGCTGCGGGTGAGACTTATGTCGCGCTCGACCGGGTACGCGACCCTGGCAATCTCGGCACGATCATCCGCACGGCGGATGCCGCCGGTGCCTCCGGAGTCATTCTTGTCGGCGATTGCACCGATCCTTTCTCGCTCGAAACGGTGCGGGCCACCATGGGCTCGGTATTTGCGATGCCTGTTGCACGCGCAACGGTGGATGAGTTCCTGAGCTGGAGAAAGAGTGCCGGCGTCAGCGTCGTCGCAACCCATCTTGCTGGCTCGGTGGATTACCGCACCATCGACTACAAGAAGAAGCCGGTCGTGCTTTTGATGGGCAACGAGCAGTCCGGTCTTCCGCCGGAGCTTGCCTCGCAGGCGGACCAGCTTGCCCGCATCCCGCAACAGGGTCGGGCCGACTCCCTCAATCTGGCGATCGCAAGCGCAGTCATGCTGTTTGAAGCGCGTCGACATCTTCTCGAACTCGCGATGGTAAAGTAATGGCCAAGCCCGCTCTCTTCTCCAGACCCGCTCCCGCCATCGCCCTCATTCTTCTGGCGTTGCTTGCCGATCAGATCATCAAGGTGCTGGTGGAAAAATATCTGCCTCTGCAGGAGATGGTGCCTGTCATTCCGTTCCTGGCGCTCTACCGCACCTACAATCTCGGCGTGGCCTTCTCCATGCTGTCGGGCATGGAAGGCTGGGCCATCGTCACCATGCGGCTTCTCATCGTCGCCTTCGTCATCTGGCTGTGGCGAAAGACGGATGCCGATCGCACCTTTGCCCATCTCGGCTTTGCGCTGATCATCGCCGGTGCTGCCGGAAACATCTTCGACCGGTTTCTGTACGGGCACGTCGTGGACTACATCCTCTTCCACACGGAAACGTGGTCCTTCGCGGTCTTCAACCTTGCCGATTCTTTCATAACGATCGGTGCTGGTTGCGTCATTCTGGATGAGTTGCTGCAGGCCAAGGCGGCACGAAAGAAAACCTGAACGACTGCTGCGCAAGACCGGATCGCGAAATTTAGTTTACGCAACGTCACTTACGCGGCTAACTGTCACTGTTTTGTCGTCAAGAAGTGATTTATGACGCCAAGATCAAACGGTGGCGGGGCGATTCTCCATGGTCTCGGAAGTTCTGGAACGCAGCATTGTTGGCACGGGCTTGGGCGGCGCTGTTTTGCCAGCTGCCGAAAAGCGGGAAGCCGACGTCTTTGGTCGTATCGGCTCCCTCGAAACACGCCTCGCCAGAAATGAGCGTGAGATCGATGCAGCCCAGCAGGTCCGCTTCCGCGTCTTCGTCGAAGAGATGGGTGCGCGGCTTCCAGCAGACGCGATGCGTCGCGGTCGCGACATTGATGCCTTCGACGCCGTCTGCGACCATCTCCTGGTTCTCGACAACGCCATAGAGGGCGATCCCGAAGATCAGATCGTCGGCACCTATCGCCTGCTCAGGCAGGAGACGGCGTTGGCGAATAAGGGTTTTTACTCGGCAAGCGAATTCGAAATCGAGAGCCTGATCGCGCGCCACCCGGATAAGCGCTTCATGGAATTGGGACGCTCCTGCGTGCTGCCTGAGTATCGCACCAAGCGCACCCTCGAACTTCTCTGGCAAGGCAACTGGGCCTATGCCGTCCGTCACCGCATGGATGCGATGATCGGCTGTGCCTCCTTCCCAGGCATTCAGCCGGAAGCTCACGCGCTGGCGCTGTCCTTCCTGCATCATAGCTGCGGCTCCAAGGCTGAATGGCGGACCGAGGCACTGCCAGAACTTTACCGCGAAATGGATATGATGCCGCTGGAAGCGATCAATCCGCGTCGGGCGCTCAACGCCATGCCGCCGCTGATCAAGGGCTATATGCGTCTTGGCGCCATGTTCGGTGCCGGTGCCGTGGTCGACCACGCCTTCAACACCACCGACGTGCTGGTCATCCTGCCGGTCTCATCGATTGCCGGGCGCTACATCAATTACTATGGCGGTGACGCAGAGCGCTTCAACGGTTGATACCGTTCCGGCATCAAGCTTCCTGTGGGTTCATTTTTCTGCGTGTTGTTCTTGGAGGGCCGCGCCGGTAGTCTCCGGCTTTGTTTTCTCAAAGCCCCAAGCAGATACGATCACGCCATTGACGGACGTTCATTCCACCGCCTCGCTCATTTCCGAAGAGAGCCGCGCATCGGCAACGCCGATGATGGAGCAGTATATCGAGATCAAGGCGAACAATCCCGGTTCGCTGCTTTTCTATCGCATGGGCGATTTCTACGAACTGTTCTTCGACGATGCGGCGGAAGCCTCGCGCGCGCTCGGCATCACCCTTACCAAGCGCGGCCAGCATCTGGGTCAGGACATTCCCATGTGCGGGGTGCCGGTCCACGCGGCGGATGACTATCTGCAAAAGCTGATCATGCGCGGCTATCGCGTTGCCGTGTGCGAACAGGTGGAAGACCCGGCGGAAGCAAAGAAGCGTGGCTCGAAATCTGTGGTCAAACGTGACGTCGTGCGTCTTGTCACGCCCGGCACGCTGACCGAAGAAAAGCTGCTCTCGCCGACCGAATCCAACTACCTGATGGCACTTGCGCGCATCCGCGGCAGTTCGGAGGCGCAGTTTGCGCTGGCCTGGATCGATATCTCCACCGGCGTCTTCAGACTGGCGGAAACGACATTGACGCGGCTGCTGGCCGACATTTGGCGCATTGATCCGCGCGAGTTGATCGTGGCCGACAGCCTGTTTCACGACGAAGAACTGCGGCCGACCTTCGATGTGCTGGGTCGCGTGGCCGTCCCTCAACCTGCCGTCCTGTTTGATAGCGCGACCGCCGAAGGTCGCATCGCGCGCTACTTCAACGTCTCGACGCTGGATGGCTTCGGAGCTTTCTCCCGTGTGGAACTGGCAGCCGCAGCTGCAGCCGTCGCCTATGTCGAGAAGACTCAGATCGCTGAGCGCCCGCCTCTCGGTGCACCCGAACGCGAAAGCTCTGCCTCGACGCTGTTCATCGATCCTGCGACCCGCGCCAATCTGGAATTGACCAAGACGCTTGCCGGAGAACGCGACGGATCGCTCTTGCAGGCCATCAACCGCACGGTGACTGGCGGCGGTGCGCGGCTTCTGGCGGAGCGGCTGATGTCGCCGCTGACCGATCCTGAACGGATCAACGCCCGGCTCGATGCGGTGGCCTATCTGCTCGACGATGTGTCCTTGAGCGATGGTCTGCGTGAGGCTCTGAAGCAGGTGGCAGACATGCCGCGCGCGCTGTCGCGCCTGGCGCTTGATCGCGGCGGTCCGCGTGATCTCGGTGCCATTCGCCAGGGACTTTCCGCTGCCGCGATCGTCGGTCAGTTGCTTGATCAGGGGCTGTTGCCCGACGAACTGGCGGCAGCGCTCGCCGATCTCAAAGCCTTGCCAGCCTCGCTCGAAGCCATGCTGTCGGAGATGCTGTCGGACGACCTTCCGCTCCTGAAGCGCGATGGCGGCTTCATTCGTGAAGGCTCGAACCCGGAACTCGATGAGGTGCGGGCGCTGCGCGACCAGTCGCGTCGGGTGATTGCCGGCTTGCAATTGCAATATGCGGAAGAGACCGGCATCAAGTCGCTGAAGATCAAGCACAACAATGTGCTCGGCTACTTCATCGAGGTGACGGCTGGCAATGCCGATGTGATGACGGGAAGCGACGAGGCCAAGGCGCGCTTCATTCACCGCCAGACGATGGCAGGCGCTATGCGCTTTACCACCACCGAGCTTGCCGATCTGGAAAGCCGCATCGCCAACGCCGCCGCCCAGGCGCTGACCATGGAATTGCGGGCCTTCGACGGTATGGTGCAGGCGGTGGTGGCCGAAGCCGAAGCCATCAAGGCGGGCTCTCTGGCACTTGCTGCTATCGACGTGGCAACGAGCCTCGCCCATCTGGCATCCGAACAGGCCTATTGCCGGCCGGTGGTCGATGGCTCCATGACGTTTGCGATCCGCGGCGGGCGTCACCCGGTCGTGGAGCAGGCCTTGCGCCGTCAGTCGAGCGGACCCTTCATTGCCAATAATTGCGATCTCTCAGCCGTCGATGGCAATCGCAACGGCGCGATCTGGATGCTGACCGGTCCGAACATGGGCGGTAAATCGACCTTCCTGCGTCAGAATGCGTTGATCGCTATCCTTGCCCAGATCGGGTCCTTCGTTCCGGCAGAGGCAGCCCATATCGGCATTGTCGACCGGCTTTTCTCGCGCGTCGGTGCTTCGGACGATCTCGCCCGTGGCCGCTCCACCTTCATGGTCGAAATGGTCGAGACGGCGGCAATTCTCAATCAGGCGACCGAACGTTCGCTCGTCATCCTCGACGAGATCGGGCGCGGCACGGCGACCTTCGACGGTCTGTCAATTGCCTGGGCGACGGTGGAACACTTACATGAGGTGAACCGCTGCCGCGGTCTTTTCGCCACCCATTTCCACGAGTTGACGGTGCTGTCTGAAAAGCTTGGCCGCCTCTCCAACGTCACCATGAAGGTCCGGGAATGGGAAGGCGACGTGATCTTCCTGCATGAGGTTGGTCCCGGTGCTGCGGATCGTTCCTACGGCATTCAGGTGGCCCGCCTTGCCGGCCTTCCCGCCGCCGTGGTGGAGCGTGCGCGAGAGGTTCTCAACCAACTCGAAGATGCCGATCGCAAAAACCCGGCAAGCCAGTTGATCGATGATCTGCCGCTGTTTCAGGTCGCGGTCCGGCGCGAAGCGGCTAACGCCAAGGGCAACTCGAAGGTGGATGAGGCGTTGAAGGTGCTGAACCCGGACGAGATGACGCCGCGCGAGGCACTGGACGCGCTCTATGCGCTCAAGAAACAACTTGGCAACGCTTGATGCGTAGAGTGCCTGTCCATTCGGCCTCAAAATCGCTATAGCGCTGTGCCATCAGCGCAAGACGCATGGAATGGATATCGGCTCAATGGCCTCTAAGGACCTGGATTTCTCCGCGATACTGGATGTCGCAGCACTGAAGCATCAATGCGATCTCGTCTTTCAAGGCGATGGAAAGCGCGTTTCGGATGTGCGCTCCGACCTTTTGCCCATCTTCAAGAGGGCAAGCAGCGACGGACGGCAAATGGCGCGCGATCTTCTCGATTCCGAAGGCGGCGGCATTGACTGCGCTAGGCGCATTTCCTGGCTGCAGGACCGTCTGATCGAGGTGCTTTACGATCTCGCCTGCCAATATGTCTATCCGAAGGATGCGCCAGGCATCGCCATCACCGCTGTCGGCGGCTATGGGCGAGGCACGCTGGCACCCGGATCGGACATCGATCTTCTGTTCCTGCTGCCGCTCAAGAACACGCCGGACATGCACAAGGCGATCGAGTTCATTCTCTACATTCTTTGGGATGTCGGCTTCAAGGTCGGCCACGCCACCCGCACCGTGGATGAGTGCATCAAGCTGTCCAAGGCGGATATGACGATCCGCACCGCCATTCTCGAAATGCGCCCGATCTGCGGAAAGAAGTCGCTCGCCGACGAGTTGGAGCGCCGATTCGAAACCGAAGTCGTCACCAATAGCGGCCCGGAATTCATCGCCGCCAAGTTGGCCGAGCGCGATCAGCGCCATCGCAAGGCAGGCGACACCCGTTATCTGGTCGAGCCGAATGTGAAGGAAGGCAAGGGCGGTCTGCGTGATCTCCACACGCTCTTCTGGATCGCCAAATATTATTACCACGTGCGCGACACGGCAGAGCTGGTGAAGCTCGGGGTTCTTTCCAGAAGCGAACTGAAGCTCTTCGAAAAGGCCGATGACTTTCTCTGGGCGGTGCGCTGCCAGATGCACTTCATTACCGGCAAGGCCGAGGAGCGGCTTTCCTTCGATATCCAGCGCGAGATTGCCGCCGCCCTTCATTACCAGCCTCGCCCCGGCCTTTCGGCTGTCGAGCGCTTCATGAAGCACTATTTCCTCGTGGCCAAGGATGTGGGCGATCTGACGCGCATTCTTTGCGCCGCTCTTGAGGACCGCCAGGCGAAGGACGTGCCGGGGCTTTCCGGCGTTCTCAGCCGCTTTGCCCATCGGCTTCGCAAGATTCCAGGCTCCAGCGAATTCGTCGAAGACCGCGGTCGTATCGCGCTCGCCAATGCCGATGTCTTCCGCAACGATCCGGTCAGCCTGATCCGGCTTTTCCATGTGGCCGATATCAACAATCTCGAACTCCACCCGGATGCCCTTCGCGTCGTGACCCGCTCGCTCGGTCTCATCAATCATGAGCTTCGCGAGAATGAGGAAGCCAACCGGCTGTTCCTCGCCATCCTGACCTCGAGGCGCGATCCGGCACTGACGCTACGGCGCATGAACGAGGCCGGTGTTCTCGGCAAATTCATCCCCGAATTCGGCAAGATCGTCGCGATGATGCAGTTCAACATGTATCATCACTATACGGTCGATGAGCACTTGATCCGCTCGGTCGCAATCCTCGCCGAGATCGACAAGGGGCAGGCGGTCGATACCCATCCGCTGGTCAACCAGTTGATGCCGGCCATTGAAGACCGCGACGCTCTCTATGTCGCGGTTCTCCTTCACGATGTGGCAAAGGGCAGGCAGGAGGATCACTCCATTGCCGGTGCACGCGTGGCCCGCAAGCTCTGCCAGCGCTTCCGTCTCTCCACCAAGCAGACCGAGACGGTGATGTGGCTGATCGAGCAGCATCTCCTGATGTCGATGGTGGCCCAGACCCGCGATCTGCATGACCGCAAGACGATCACCGACTTTGCCGACAAGGTTCAGTCGATGGAGCGGCTGAAGATGCTGTTGATCCTCACCGTCTGCGACATCCGCGCCGTTGGTCCGGATGTCTGGAACGGCTGGAAGGGGCAGTTGCTGCGCACGCTCTATTACGAAACCGAGCTTCTTCTCTCCGGCGGCTTTTCGGAAAGCTCGCGCAAGGAGCGCGCCAAGGTCGCCCGTCAGCGCCTTTACGATGCGCTGGATGACTGGGGCCAGAAGGCGCGCCGCAAATACAGCAAGCTGCACTATGATGCCTATCTTCTGTCGGTCGCCTTGGAAGACCAGGTCCGCCACACCCGCTTTCTGCGTGAGGCGGACAAGCAGGAGAAGGCGCTGGCAACCATGGCCCGCACCCATTCCTTCCACGCCATCACCGAAATCACGGTTCTCGCACCTGACCATCCGCGCCTGCTGTCGATCATCACCGGCGCCTGCTCCGCTGCCGGCGCCAACATCGCCGACGCTCAGATCTTCACGACATCGGACGGCCGCGCCCTCGATACGATCCTAATCAACCGCGAATTCCCGATCGATGAGGATGAGACCCGCCGCGCCACCAATATCGGCAAACTGATCGAAGAGGTTCTGGCCGGCAAGAAGCGGCTTCCCGAGATCATTGCGACGCGGACCAAGAGCCGCAAAAAGAGCAAGACCTTCAATATCCCACCGTCGGTGACGATTTCCAACGGGCTTTCCAACAAATTCACCGTCATCGAGGTCGAATGCCTTGACCGCCCCGGCCTCCTGGCGGACATGACGGCGGTGCTGGCCGATCTATCGCTGGATATCACCTCCGCGCGGATCACCACCTTCGGCGAAAAGGTCATCGATACCTTCTACGTCACCGATCTCTTCGGCCAGAAGGTGATGACGGAAAACCGTCAATCCAACATCGCAATGCGGTTGAAGGCCGTCATGGCGGAGCAGGAAGATGAACTGCGTGATCGCATGCCCTCCGGCATCATCGCGCATCCGGATGTAGCAGCCCTTCCTGCTGCGCGCACCGCAAAGGCTTGAATAAAAAATGAGTTTGATCGGCAAATTCGCCACCGTCGGCGGCGCGACGCTTGGAAGCCGCCTGTTCGGCTTCATCCGTGAAATGCTGATGGCGGCAGCCGTGGGTACAGGACCGGTGGCGGATGCCTTCAACGCGGCATTCCGCTTTCCCAACACCTTCCGCCGCCTGTTTGCCGAGGGCGCGTTCAACTCCGCTTTCGTGCCGCTTTTCGCCAAGGAAATCGAGGCCAATGGCATGGAGGGCGCGCGCCGCTTCTCCGAGGAGGTCTTCGGTGTTCTCTTCACTGTGCTGATGGCGCTGACGATCGTCATGGAACTGTCCATGCCGTTTCTCGTCAGAACGGTGATTGCACCGGGCTTTGTCGATGACCCGACGAAATTTGAAAACACGGTGCGCCTCGCCACCATCATGTTTCCCTATCTCGCCTGCATGTCGCTGGCGGCCATGATGGGCGGGATGCTGAATTCGCTGCATCGCTATTTCGCTGCGGCCATCGCGCCGGTCTTTCTCAATGTCATCCTCATTGGCGTCTTGGCGCTCGCCTGGTGGAAGCACTATGATGCGCTGCAGGTCGGCTACGCGCTGTCCTGGGGTGTCATGGCCGCAGGTTTCGTCCAGCTTGCCATCGTCTGGGTTGCTGTGCGTCATGCCGGTATCAAGATCGGCTTTCGCCGCCCGAAGCTGACGGGCAACGTCAAGCGCCTGCTGGTTCTAGCACTGCCGGCCGCAATCACCGGCGGCATCACCCAGATCAATTTGCTGATCAACACCAATATCGCTTCCGGCGGAGACGGCGTGATCTCCTCGCTCGCCTATGCCGACCGCATCTATCAGCTGCCGCTCGGCGTCGTCGGCATTGCGGTGGCGACGGTTCTTCTGCCGGAACTGGCGCGTGCGCTTCGAGGCGGCCATGCGGTGGAGGCGGCCAATCTGCAGAACCGCTCCGTCGAGTTCGTGCTCTTCCTCACGCTGCCGGCCGCTGCAGCGCTGCTGGTCATGGCGGAGCCAATCGTTCGTTTCCTCTATGAGCGCGGCAATTTCTCGCCGTCCGCCACGGTCACTGTTGCGGAAATCCTCGGCATCTACGGCCTCGGCCTGCCGGCCTTCGTTCTGATCAAGGCCTTCATTCCCGGCTTCTTCGCCCGTGAGGATACACGCACTCCGATGATCTTTGCGGCGATTTCCGTGGTGGTGAACGTCTCGCTGGCCCTGACGCTTTTCCCCTCTTACGGCGGTCCGGGAATTGCGACGGCGGAAATCACCGCCGGTTGGGTGAACGCCGCACTGCTCTTCGGCATGCTGATGTGGCGTGGCCACTGGAAGCTCGATCTGCCGCTTCTCCTGCGCATCCCACGGCTGCTGATCGCGGCAGGTCTCATGGCGTTCGCCATTCATTACGCGCTGTCCTATTTTTCCTACGAACTGTCATCGGCCTCAAACCTTGCTGTCCGGGCAGGCACATTGCTTGCGCTGGTCGTCGGCGCCATGGTCATCTATTTCGGGGTAGCATTCGCCTCCGGTGGGGCAAACCTTGGGATGGTCAGACGCGGCATGAAGCGCAAGCGCAAGACGGATGTCCAAAGCGAGATCGAGCCATGAGTTCTGGCTATACGTCCATACGCCACATCGCACTCGTCTCTCTGGTGGTGGACGATTACGATCGCGCCAAGGTGTTCTACTGCGACAGCCTTGGCTTCGAATGCCTTTCGGACCAGCCGATGCCGGACGGCAAGCGCTGGCTTGTCGTCAAACCGAAAGGTGAGGGGGCGAGCGGGCTTCTTTTGGCGCAAGCCGATGGAGAAGCGCAGGCTGCCGCGATCGGCAACCAGACCGGCGGTCGGGTTGGTTTCTTCCTGTATACGGATGATTTTGACGCAGATTTTCATCGCATGAAAGCCAACGGGATTCGCTTTCTGGAGGAGCCGCGTCGCGAGGTTTACGGCACGGTTGCCGTTTTCGAAGACCTCTACGGCAACAAATGGGACCTGCTCCAGCCAGCCGCTGAAACCCCTTGATTGCAACGGGTTCCGGGTGCATAAGCGCGGCCACATCAATGCGCGGGGCAAGGCCCTCCACAAGCCTTTCGAGGACGATCATGAACGCATTCAAGCCGCTGGTTTTCTCCGGGGTTCAGCCCACCGGCAATCTCCACCTTGGCAACTATCTCGGCGCCATCCGCAAGTTCGTCGCATTGCAGGAAGACAATGACTGCATCTATTGCGTCGTCGACATGCACGCCATCACCGCGCAGTTGGTCCATTCGGACCTGAAAGCGCAGACGCGTTCGATTGCCGCCGCCTTCATTGCGTCTGGCATCGATCCGGTGAAGCATATCGTCTTCAACCAGTCGGCCGTGCCGCAGCATGCCGAGCTTGCCTGGGTGTTCAACTGCGTCGCGCGCATCGGCTGGATGGAGCGCATGACCCAGTTCAAGGACAAGTCCGGCAAGAATGCCGAACAGGTTTCGCTTGGACTGCTGGCCTATCCGAGCCTGATGGCGGCTGACATTCTGGTGTATCGCGCAACCCATGTTCCGGTCGGCGACGACCAGAAGCAGCATCTGGAACTCGCCCGCGACATCGCCCAGAAGTTCAACATCGATTTCGGCGATCATATCCGTAAGGCTGGCCTCGGCCTCGATATCACCGTCGGCGACGAACCGGTTCACGCCTATTTCCCGATGGTCGAACCGCTGATCGGCGGTCCGGCACCGCGCGTCATGTCCTTGAAGGACGGCACCAAGAAGATGTCGAAATCCGATCCGTCGGATCTGTCGCGCATCAACCTGATGGATGATGTCGACGCGATCTCCAAGAAGATCAAGAAGGCCAAGACCGACCCGGACGCGTTGCCGAGCGAAGTCGAAGGCCTGAAGGGTCGCGCCGAGGCGGAAAACCTCGTCGGAATCTATGCAGCCCTCTCCGACAAGACCAAGGCGGATGTGCTTGCCGAATTCGGTGGGCAGCAGTTTTCGGCCTTCAAGCCGGCGCTTGTCGATCTGGCGGTCAACGTGCTTGCACCGATCAACAACGAGATGCGCCGCCTTCTGGATGATGTCAGCCATATCGACGCGATCCTGAAGGATGGCGGCGAGCGTGCTGGTGCCATCGCACAAAAGACGATGGACGAAGTTCGCGACATCATCGGTTTCCTGAGGTGATTTTGTCTGCGCCTCCCGGCTCCCGCCTTTCGGCGAGAGGCGTTTTTCTGGGTGCGGAGGCGTCGTATCTGCACATTCGCCTTTTAGGAAAATCGATTCCGCTTTCCATTGTGATACGATAAGCTCCGCCCAAACCGGCGGGCGGCGCTTCATGCCACGGCGGAAACAGGGAGTGCTGAATGGTTTCAAAACGGCTGTCGCGCCTGGAAGGACACCGGCGAAAATTTCTGGTGGTCATCGATGGCACACCGGAATGCGAAAGAGCCGTGCATTATGCCGGTCGCCGCGCCAAGAACTCCAATGGCGCCCTCGTTCTGCTCTTCGTCATCCCAGAAGGGGATTTCCAGCAGTGGCTGGGCGTCGAGCAGATCATGCGGGCCGAAGCCCGCGAAGAGGCTGAAGCCTCGCTGGCGAAGGTCGCACAACGCGTGCGTGAGACGGTCGGCATCGAGCCCGAGGCGGTGATCCGCGAAGGCAATGCCGCCGAGCAGATCCACGGGCTGATCGAAGAAGATCGCGACATCGCCATCCTCGTATTGGCCGCAGGCTCTACCAAGGATGGTCCAGGTCCGCTCGTTTCCTCCATTGCCGGACGCGGCGCTGCCTTCCCCATTCCCGTCACGGTCCTGCCGGATACCCTGACGGACGAGGAAATCGACGCCCTCTGCTGACCGCTGTCCATCAAGCGCTTTCTTCCCGAAGAATCCTGTTCGGCTTTGACGAAAACGGGTGTAGAACAGGGTGGAAGATTTCTTGAACGGGATTGTCATGTCAGGGCTTGAAGTCGCTCTTCGTCCGGCATATTTTGGAAGCATTCTAAATTACGGGGCAAGCATGCCCTGACCGGTGCGCTGCCTCGAAGGAGATCGAAATGTTCATTCAAACGGAATCCACGCCAAACCCGACGACGCTGAAGTTCCTGCCGGGCAGGGTGGTTCTGGAAAGCGGCACGGCGGAATTCCTGAGCGCTGCGCAGGCGCAATCTTCGCCGCTTGCAGCAACGCTGTTTGAAATTCCGGGCGTCACCGGCGTCTATTACGGCTTCGATTTCATCACGGTCACCAAGGACGGCGCCGAATGGCAGCACCTTAAGCCCGCGATCCTCGGTTCGATCATGGAGCACTTCATGTCGGGCCGCCCGCTGATGGGCACAGCGATCCATGCCGAGATTTCCGACGAGGAGGAAGAGTTCTTCGAAGAGGGTGACGAAACGATCGTTGCGACCATCAAGGAACTTCTCGAAACCCGCGTCCGTCCGGCTGTGGCGCAAGATGGCGGCGACATCACCTTCCGTGGTTTTCGCGACGGCACCGTGTTCCTCAACATGAAGGGCGCATGCTCCGGCTGCCCATCTTCCACGGCAACCCTGAAGCACGGCGTGCAGAACCTGCTCCGTCACTTCGTGCCGGAAGTGCAAGAGGTCGAGGCTGTTTGATAAACGGCTGAGCCAATCGATCGGTACTGAGGCGAGGCGCGTGACTGCGCCTCTACTCATAAGCGGCGTTGCCACGAGCCCCGTTCGTCTCGCTCGTGGCTTGCGCTTTGGACAGGCATAAGGTTCAGCTTTTCAGATGATCATTCTCTCCATCGATACATCCGGCGTGGATTGCTCTGCCTGTGTTTATGACAGTGAAAACGATACTGTTCTCGGCGAAGTGACGGAAAACATCGGCAAGGGCCATGCCGAATTGTTGATGGGCATTATCGATGGTGCGTTTTCCAAAGCTGGTCTGACGCTCAATGCCGTCGAGCGTCTCGCCGTCACGGTCGGTCCTGGTTCTTTCACCGGCATTCGCGTGGGTGTGGCCGCCGCACGCGGCTTCGCCCTCTCGCTTGATGTGGAGGCGGTCGGCATCACGACCCTTGAGACGCTTGCCGCTCATCACCAGCGGCAGCAGCCCGGCCAGCCTGTTGCGGTCGGTCTCGATGCCAAGCGCGGCGAATGCTATCTGCAGATCTTCGCAGCCGATCGCGTGCCTCTGACCGAGGCCGCGCTGGTGTCTCTCGATGACGCAAGACAATCGCTTGTCGGCTTCGACGGCGCGATCATAGGCTCCGCCGCACCTCTCTTTACTGGCGAGGAGACGGGTTCGGGGCCGGATCATTTTCCGATTGCCACCGTCGCGCGTGTCGCGGCAACGAAACCCGCGCATCAGCCAAAGCCCGCGCCACTTTATCTGCGTGGCCCGGACGCCCGCCCGCAATCTGGCTTCGCATTGGAGCGCCTGTCGCCCGCCTGAAAGCGCGCCCTTTCGCCCGGTCGAAATCGATTTCGATTTGCCGGACAATGCTGTAGCCCTCTTGCATTCAAGGTGGATGATTCCCTGCAATGTTCGACGACTATCTGAGCTGGAAACCCTTTTTCGAAATCGTGCCGATGGCGCATGCTGACTGCGCCGATGTCGCCGAGCTTCACACCTCCCGCTTTACTCAGGCGTGGAGTGAGGGCGAGTTTTCGAGCCTTCTGTCACAGAACACTGTCTTCGGCGCCGTCGCGCGTCAAACCAACGCCTTCTTCAGCCAGCCGCTCGGCGGCTTCGTGTTGTCGCGTGAGGCGGGCGGAGAAGCTGAAATTCTGACAGTTGCCGTCAGCGACAAATTTGCCGGTGCCGGGCTTGGCTGGCGCCTGATGCAGGCTGCCATGCGCGAAGCGCTGATGCGCGGTGCCGAAACCATGTTTCTGGAGGTGGATGGGTCGAACGGTCCGGCCGTGCATCTCTACCGCAAGCTCGGCTTCAAGACGGTCGCAGAGCGCAAGGCCTATTACACGGCCAAGGATGGGACGAAATCCACAGCGCTTGTCATGCGCCGCGATCTTCGATAGTTCCGTGACGGTGAGACACTCTGCCACCAATATGGTGGACCAACGCAGAATCTGAAGGCCTGATTATCGTGGTAGACCTTTCGAAAACCCTTGAAGAAATATGTGCGGAGCGCGGCATGCGCATGACCGACCAGCGGCGTGTCATCGCCCGCGTTCTTCAGGAATCGGAAGACCATCCAGACGTGGAGGAGCTCTATCGTCGCTCATCGGCGGTCGATCCAAAGATTTCGATCTCCACCGTCTATCGCACCGTTAAGCTGTTTGAAGACGCGGGCATTATCGAGCGCCATGATTTTCGCGATGGCCGCTCGCGCTATGAGACCGTACCGGAAGAGCACCACGATCATCTGATCGACCTGAAGACTGGTGTCGTCATCGAATTTCGTTCCGCTGAGATCGAAGCGCTGCAGGAAAAGATTGCCCGCGAGCACGGCTTCAGGCTCGTTGATCATCGGCTTGAACTCTACGGCGTTCCGCTGAAACCAGAAGAGCGTTGAGGCGATTTTCCATGGCCACGGAGCAAGTGCGGCGATGACGTGGCTTCGGATTGCCTACGCGGTTTTCATTCTCTCCATCGTGACCCTTGTGCTGTTGCCCGTGCAGCTTATCGGCCTCTGGCTGGATTTGCCGATCCGCCGCAGGGTGCCGCGCCTGTGGCACCGGGTGGCCTGTCGATCGATCGGGATTAGGGTTCATGTCCATGGCGGGCTGGAGACCGAACGGCCTCTGCTGCTGATTGCCAATCACGTCTCCTGGAAGGACATATTGGTGCTGGGCAGCGTTGCGGATGTCGCCTTCATTGCCAAGACCGAAGTGCGCGACTGGCCGATCTTCGGCAAACTGGCGCGTTTGCAGAAAACCGTCTTCGTCACCCGTGAACAGAAACGCACGACAGGTGTGCAGGTCAACGAGATTGCCGAAAGGCTGGCAGGCGGCGAGATCATCGTGCTCTTCCCAGAGGGCACGACGTCCGATGGCAATCGGCTTTTGCCAATCAAGTCCTCGCTGTTCGGCGCAGCATCGAGCGCTGCCGATCAGGTTCCGAGCCAGCTCGTCCATGTCCAGCCCGTTGCGATCGCCTATACCGGCATTCAGGGCATGGCGATGGGTCGTTACCATCGACCGGTTGCCGCCTGGCCTGGAAGCATCGGTTTGCTGCCGTCATTGGTGGGGCTGGTGAAGGCCGGCGCAATCGAGGTTGACGTCACCTTTGGGGAAGCGATCCCCTTCCGCAAGGGTGATAATCGCAAGGCGCTCAGCATCGAAGCGACCACTGCACTTCGCACCATGTTGAATTTCAGCCTGCGTGGAGGCTGGCGAAAGTCGCGATAGCCTCTATTTCCGTATTTTTCTATTTAACTGGTGGCCGAAAATCATTAGATACGCGCCATGACCCAGGACACGCTTGGCCTCGACGCCACCCAGACCGCTATGGCTCATGGAGCCAACAGCCGCAAGGTCTTCATCAAGACCTACGGCTGTCAGATGAATGTCTACGATTCCTTGCGCATGAGCGATGCTCTGGCAAAGGATGGTTATGTTCAGACGGAGGATATGGGCGAGGCGGATCTCGTTCTGCTCAACACCTGTCACATCCGTGAAAAGGCGGCGGAAAAGGTCTATTCCGCTCTCGGTCGTTTGCGCGACATGAAGAAGTTGCGCGAGGAAGAGGGCCGTGAATTCGTCATTGGCGTCGCCGGTTGTGTGGCCCAGGCCGAAGGCGAAGAGATACTGCGCCGTGCGCCCGCCGTCGATGTCGTCATCGGCCCGCAGACCTATCATCGCCTGCCGCAGGCGCTTGCCCGCGTTCGCGATGGCGAGCGGGTGATCGAGACCGATTACGCGGTCGAAGACAAGTTCGAGCATCTGCCGGTCGCCGAAAAGGCAAAGCTGCGCTCGCGTGGCGTGACAGCCTTTCTTACCGTTCAGGAAGGTTGCGACAAGTTCTGTACCTTCTGCGTCGTGCCCTACACGCGCGGTTCGGAAGTTTCCCGGCCCGTCAGCCAGATCCTCGACGAGGCGATGAAGCTTGTCGATGCCGGCGTGCGCGAGATCACGCTCCTTGGTCAGAATGTCAATGCCTGGCGTTCGACGGGTCCGAAGGGTGAAGAATGGGGGCTCGCGGAGCTTCTCTATCGTCTGTCCGAAATTCCGGGCCTCGCACGTCTACGCTATACGACAAGCCACCCGCGCGACATGGACGATCGTCTGATCGAGGCGCATCGCGAGTTGCGCGCGCTGATGCCCTATCTGCATCTGCCGGTTCAGGCTGGCTCCGACCGCATTTTGAAAGCCATGAACCGCCGCCATACGGGCGAGGAATATTTGAGGCTGGTCGAACGAATCCGTGACGCTCGCCCTGATATTGCCATGTCCGGGGATTTTATTGTGGGCTTCCCCGGCGAGACGGATCAGGACTTCGAAGACACGCTCGCAATCGTGGAAGCGGTGAAATACGCACAGGCCTTTTCGTTCAAATATTCGACACGTCCAGGGACGCCCGGCGCCGATTTGACCGATCAGGTGCCGGAAGATGTCAAGGCCGAACGGCTGGAGAGATTGCAGGCGCTGCTGTTGAAACAGCAGAACGACTTTGCCCAGTCGCTCGTTGGAAAGACCATGGATGTGTTGCTGGAAAAGCCCGGTCGCATGCCCGGACAGCTGATCGGTCGTTCTCCCTGGCTTCAGTCTGTGAATCTTGATGCAAAGAACATGAAAATCGGTGACATTATTCATGTACGAATCACCGCGACCGGTCCAAACAGCTTGTTTGCCGAGGTGGCATAGAGTTAGAGTTGGGAACCGGAACTGACCTCGGACAGGAGCCTGACCGCTTGAACGCACACGAATTGGTCTCACCATCATCGCGCCAGCCACGTTCACCCGCGACCGACGCCAATCACTTCGTCCTCACGTTCGAGAATAACAGAATAGCCGGAGAGCTATTCGGTCAGTTCGATCAAAACCTGAAACTGCTGGAGCAGAAGCTCAACATCGATGCCCGCCCACGCGGCAATTCGGTGGCGATCACCGGCGACATGGTTGCGACCAACCAGGCCCGCCGCGCGCTGGATTTCCTCTATCAGCGCCTGCTGAAGGGTGGCACGGCCGAACTTTCCGACGTCGAAGGCGCAATCCGCATGGCGGTCGCGGCAGACGACCAACTGACCCTGCCGACAATGGAGCGCAAAGCCAAGGTGTCGATGGCCCAGATTTCTACCCGCAAGAAGACCATTGCCGCCCGCACGCCGACACAGGATGTCTATATGCGGGCGCTGGAACAGTCGGAACTCGTCTTCGGTGTCGGGCCAGCTGGCACCGGCAAGACCTATCTGGCCGTCGCCCATGCCGCCCAGCTTCTGGAGCGCGGTGCGGTGGATCGCATCGTTCTTTCTCGGCCTGCCGTCGAAGCGGGCGAGCGTCTGGGCTTCCTTCCGGGCGACATGAAGGAAAAGGTCGATCCGTATCTTCGTCCACTCTATGATGCGCTTTACGACATGATGCCCGGCGACAAGGTGGAGCGTGCCATTCAGGCAGGCGTTATCGAGATTGCGCCGCTCGCCTTCATGCGTGGCCGCACGCTCGCAAACGCTGCCGTCATTCTCGACGAGGCGCAGAACACCACGACCATGCAGATGAAGATGTTCCTGACCCGTCTGGGTGAGAACGGTCGCATGATTGTGACGGGCGACCCCAGTCAGGTCGACCTTCCGCGTGGGGTGAAATCCGGTCTGGTCGAGGCCTTGCAGATCCTCGGCGATGTTGAAGGCGTTTCCGTGGTTCGCTTCAAGGACGTCGACGTCGTGCGTCACCCGATGGTGGCGCGTATCGTCAAGGCCTACGAATCCCACACGGCCGTGCCGGATGAGAGCCTTCCAAGACAAGGTTACTGAAGCCGAGACGATGACGGTTCTGGATATTCAAATCTCTGTCGAGGCCGATGACTGGTCCTCGGAGGAAGAGCTTTTGGCCTTCAGCACGAAAGTGCTGGAGGCCACTGTTTCCTATCTGAAAGACGAAGAGCAGCAGCCGTTCCCCGCCATGCCGGTGGAACTGTCGCTGGTTTTCACCGATGACGCTGCCATCAAGGAAATAAATGCGGAATGGCGCAATAAGGACAAGGCGACGAATGTCCTGTCTTTTCCGGCCTTTCCGCTGGAGCCTGGCGGCATGCCGGGGCCCATGCTCGGCGATATTGTCATCGCGCATGAAACTGTCATGCGCGAAGCTCTTGATCTCGAGAAGAGTTTCGAGGATCATTTGACCCATCTGCTGGTGCATGGATGTCTGCATCTTTTCGGTTATGACCACATGGAAACCGAAGAGGCGGAAGAAATGGAGGGGCTCGAGACTCGCATTTTGGCGACTCTTGGCCTATCTGATCCCTATGCGGGTCAGGACCCGCTTTGATCGAACTGTTTGGGACAATGAACGAACATTCTGCAAGACCGCCCCAAGAGGGCAAAGACGCCGGGGAACAATCCTCATCGGAGGAGGGCAGTAGTCCGTTACGACAGGACTATCAAGCAAAGCCCCGCTCGACCATCTGGTCGAGAATTTCCCGGATCTTGAAGCCATCGCAGGGCGAGCGCCTTCGTGAAGATCTGACCGACGCGCTGATGACCGATACGGATATCGGCGCTGCCTTCACGCCCGACGAGCGGGCGATGCTCAACAATATTCTCCGTTTCAGAGAAGTCACGGTCGAGGACATCATGATCCCGCGCGTCGATATTGACGGGCTCGATCAGGAGACGACGATCGGTGAAGCGATGATCCGCTTCGAGGCGACCGGACGCTCGCGCATGCCGGTCTATGACGAGACGCTCGACGATCCCAAGGGGATGATCCATATTCGCGATCTCCTATCCTATGTGGGCAAGCAGGCGCGCAACAAGCGCAGAAGCGGTACACGCGCGCCGGCCAATGGCGAGGTAAAAGCGCCGCGCACACCGCGCTCGAATTTCGATCTCGCCCGTGTCGATCTCGAAACGACGCTGGCCGAAGCCGGAATCATCCGCAAGATCCTGTTTGCGCCACCCTCTATGCTCGCATCCGATCTCTTGAAGACCATGCAGGCGCAGCGGACCCAGCTTGCGGTGATCATCGACGAATATGGTGGCACCGACGGGCTTGTGTCCCACGAGGACATCGTGGAGATGGTCATTGGCGACATCGACGATGAGCATGACAAGGACGAGGCGATGTTCGTGCGCGTGTCGTCCGACGTCCTGATCGCGGATGCGCGCATCGAACTGGCGGAACTTGCCCAGGCGATCGGTCCGGATTTCGATGTTCGAGAGCATGCCGAGGAGATCGATACGCTGGGTGGTCTCGTCTTCTTTGCGCTTGGCCGCATTCCGTCGAAGGGTGAGGTGGTCCGCGCGGTACCAGGATTTGAGTTCCAGATTCTCGATGCCGACAATCGCCGCATCAAGCGCGTCCGCATCCTTCGCGACGAGTCCTCCACGGGCGAGGATGACCAGGCGCCAGCACCCGTCGTGACCAGTGAGATGATCGCGCTTCCCGCCCCATCCGACAGCACGGACAAGGCTGCCGTTTGATGGGTTTAAGTCCCGGGCAAAAGGGTCCGGGATTTCTTCTTTTCCAACAACCGATAGATGAGGCCGCTGCAATTGGCGGATTGCACAGACACGCCATCGCTGTCCTGTGGACGTTCGATTTTTTTTACAGTAAGTCGGAAGGGCATGCCGCATAACTATTCGGCGTTCGGCAGCCGAAACACGATCGGTGGTCTCTCCGACTGCGCGCGTTTCGATGGCAAGTAGGTTCTGGTATCCGCTTTCCGGTTTTGCGTTGCTGAACGGTGCCCCTCAAGGAGATTGATACTGTATGGAGCGGCTCGCGGGCACGATCATGTTGAGCGGTGGCTTCAGCCGCGTTCTCATCGCATTTCTGGCCGGCGCTATCGGTGCGCTCGCGCTGCCGCCGATCGGGTTCTTCGCCAGCCTCTTCGTCTCCTTCACCCTTCTGGTCTGGTTGATCGATGGCACCACGGGAAGCCCCGATGGTGGCGTCGTGTCTCGCGCCTTCAGAGCGTTTCTGCTCGGCTGGATTTTCGGCTTTGGCTATTTCGTCGCGAGCCTGTGGTGGCTCGGAAATGCTTTGCTGCTGGAGGCAGATGAGTTTGCCTGGGCTCTGCCGCTGGCAATTCTGGGCCTGCCCGCTTTTCTCGCGCTTTTCTACGGTCTTGCTGTGATGCTGGCAAACAGCCTCTGGTCGGATGGCTGGGGCAGGCTTGCAGCCCTCTCCGCAGCCTTTGGACTGGTGGAATGGTTGCGCAGCTTCGTCGCCACAGGCTTTCCCTGGAACGCGATCGGTTACGGGATGATGCCGGTTCCGTTGATGATGCAGAGTTCCAACCTGATCGGCATCTTCGGCATGTCGATGCTGGCGGTCTTCGTTTTCTCCAGCCCCGCGCTTTTTGGAACCCGCCGTGGCATGGTGCCGGGCCTGACGCTTGCTGTTCTGCTGCTGACAGGCCATGTGGGATACGGGTTTTATCGTCAGCATCGGCCATTACCGGAGCCAGCGGCGGATGCAATCACGGTGCGCATCGTGCAGCCCGGCATCGATCAGTCGCGCAAGATGCTGAATGCCGATCGTGCCGAAATATTCCAGGAGCATCTTCGCCTATCGGCCCTTCCGCCGACGCCAAGCAAGAAGCGGCCCGATATCATCGTCTGGCCGGAAACATCCGTTCCCTTCATTTTGACCCAGAACCCGGATGCGCTGGAAGAAATCGCCAAGACGCTGGAGGATGGTCAGATCTTGCTGACGGGGGCTGTGCGCATGGAGGATGCGGGGGCAGGGCATCCGCCGCGCTACTACAACTCCGTCTATGCCGTGGATGGCCAGGGCCAGATTATTGGTGCGACCGACAAGGTGCATCTCGTGCCCTTCGGCGAGTATGTGCCTTTCGAAGACGTGCTGCGGCGTTTCGACATCGAGAATATCGTCAACCTGCCGGGCGGCTTCTCACCGGCAGCAAGCCGTACACCCATCATTCTTCCATCCGGCAAGAAGCTCTACTCCTTCATCTGCTATGAGATCATCTTCCCCGATGAAGTGCCGGCCGATATCGCCTCCTCGGAGGCGATCCTGAATGTCACCAATGATGGCTGGTTCGGCGACACACCCGGCCCCTATCAGCACTTCCAGCAGGCACGCGTGCGCGCTGTGGAAACTGGCTTGCCAGTGATTCGAGCAGCCAACACTGGCATTTCCGCCATCATTGATCCGTTAGGTGGCATTGAGGCTGGTCTTGACTATGGTCAAAAGGGTATAATCGACGCTACTCTAAGTAGTAAGGCAGGCGACGTCCTGAGCAGCGATGCCCGTAAAACGAACTTTTGGTTGTTGTTTATAACAATGTTGATCGTGGCGCTGTTTTCTAGGTATGGTTTAGTCAGCCGCAAGAATTGACCGAAAACCCCTGAAATTGCATAGTGAGATTGTAGGGTTGTACAACGCAAGTGATATGAAGGACTGTTGCACTGATCCGACCTCTACGGTTTTGCGTTAATGTGTAACAATCACCGACAACAGGATGTCAGGACTAACATATGACCGAAAATAAGAAGAAGCCGAACCCAATCGACATTCATGTCGGAAGCCGCATCCGGCTGCGCCGCACCATGCTGGGCATGAGCCAGGAAAAGCTGGGTGAGAGCCTTGGAATTACCTTCCAGCAGATCCAGAAATATGAAAAGGGCACCAACCGCGTTGGCGCCAGCCGTCTTCAGAACATCTCCGCCATTCTGAACGTTCCGGTCTCCTTCTTCTTCGAAGATGCGCCGGGCGCCGAGCCAGCCTCCGCTTCCGGCTCTGCCGAAGCGTCGAGCTCCAATTACGTCGTGGATTTTCTCTCCTCGTCCGAGGGACTGCAGCTCAATCGCGCCTTCGTCAAGATCAACGATCCGAAGGTCCGCCGCCGTATCGTTGACCTAGTAAAGGCGCTGGCTGCGGAAGGCGACGCCGAGTAAGCGACCGAAAATCGATCGAATACCCACTTGAACGGCCTTTCGGGGCCGTTTTTTGTTGCGCGCTTGCGGAAATGAAATTCCGATATAAAGATATATTTATGTCGTTCTGTCCTTGTTTTTTCCGATGAAATGAATAACAAACGCACAGACCTGTTCTTTGAGGGGAATCCCGCATGCGCGCCAACTACCTGTTCACCAGCGAATCCGTTGCTGAAGGTCATCCTGACAAGGTTTGCGACCGAATTTCCGATGAAATCGTCGATCTGATTTATCGTGAAGCGTCCAAGACCGGTGTTGACCCATGGACCGTTCGCATCGCTTGCGAAACGCTCGCCACCACCAACCGCGTGATCATCGCTGGAGAAGTGCGCGTTCCCGATACGCTGCTGAAGAAGGACAAGGACGGCAATGTCCTGAAGGATGCCGCAGGCCATCCGGTGATCAACCCATCCAAGTTCAAGTCGGCGGCGCGCAAGGCCATCCGCGACATCGGCTACGAGCAGGACGGCTTCCACTGGAAGACCGCAAAGATCGACGTGCTCTTGCACCCGCAGTCTGCCGATATCGCACAGGGCGTCGATAACGCCTCCGACAAGCAGGGCGACGAAGGGGCTGGCGACCAGGGCATCATGTTCGGTTACGCCTGCAAGGAAACGCCGGACCTGATGCCGGCGCCGATCTATTATTCTCACCGCATTCTTCAGCTGCTTGCCAATGCTCGCAAGAGCGGCGAAGGCGAAGCCGCCAAGCTCGGCCCCGATGCCAAGAGCCAGGTGACCGTTCGCTATGTCGACGGAAAGGCGTCCGAGGCCGTTTCCATCGTTCTGTCCACACAGCATCTGGACGCAAGCTGGGATTCCAAGAAGGTTCGCGCAGTCGTCGAACCTTACATCCGAGAAGCGCTTGGCGACCTGAAGATTGCCGATGATTGCAAGTGGTACATCAACCCAACAGGCAAGTTCGTGATCGGCGGTCCTGATGGCGATGCTGGCCTGACCGGCCGCAAGATCATCGTCGACACATATGGTGGTGCAGCTCCGCACGGCGGTGGCGCGTTCTCCGGTAAGGACACCACGAAAGTGGACCGTTCCGCAGCTTATGCCGCTCGCTATCTGGCAAAGAACGTGGTTGCCGCAGGTCTTGCCGACCGTTGCACCATCCAGCTGTCCTACGCCATCGGCGTTGCACAGCCGCTGTCGGTCTATGTCGATCTGCATCAGACGGGCAAGGTCAGCGAAGACGAAGTGGAAGCAGCGATCCGCAAGGTCATGGACCTGTCGCCATCGGGCATCCGCCGTCACCTCGACCTCAACAAGCCGATCTATGCCAAGACCGCATCCTACGGCCATTTCGGCCGTAAGGCCGGCCGTGACGGTTCCTTCTCCTGGGAGAAGATCGATTTGGTCAAGCCGCTCAAGGATGCGCTGAAGGCCGCTTGAGGTCATCGGCTCGAAACATAGCCCTCTCCTCCACTCCGGTCTTGCCATGGGCGACCGTTTAGGGGATAGGGTCTGAAAACATGAAACCCGCGCAATACCGATGAAACGGTAAGGTGCGGGTTCATCTATTTTGCTTGAGAGAGTTCACGATGACGGAAGAGCGGCGTTCACGATCGACGGAAGCGTTCTATGGCAGGCGCAAGGGCAAGCCGTTGCGCAACCAGCAGGTGGAAAGCATCGAGAGCCTTTTGCCGCTGTTGAAAGTCGATCTTGAAACACCGGCGCCGAAGCCACTGGCCGCACTCTTCCCCGCCGACGTCAAATCCATCCGCCTGGAAATCGGTTTTGGCGGTGGCGAACATCTGGTTCATCGTGCAGCCGAAAATCCATCGACGGGCTTCATCGGCGTCGAGCCCTTCGTCAATTCCATGGCGAAGCTCCTTGGTGCCGTCAAAGAGCGCGAGTTGATGAACATCCGCCTCTATGACGACGACGCGACGCAATTGCTGGACTGGCTTACCGATGAATGCATCGATCACATCGATCTGCTTTACCCGGACCCTTGGCCGAAGAAGAAGCACTGGAAGCGCCGCTTTGTGTCGGACGTCAATCTTGCCCGTTTCCACCGCGTGCTGAAGCCGGGCGGCAAGTTCTGCTTTGCTTCCGACATTGATACCTACATCAACTGGACGCTGCAGCACTGCGCTCGCCATGGTGGCTTCGAGTGGACAGCCAAGACGTCGGCAGACTGGCTGACGCCTTATGACAACTGGCCGGGTACCCGCTACGAGAACAAGGCCAAGCGTGAGGGGCGGAGCTCCGCCTATCTCACCTTCCTCAAAGTCTGACGTCAGACCTTCACGATCGCCGGTCCTGCTGCCCCGTAGGGCTTCAACAGCGTGTCCGGCAGGTCGGCATCCACGACCAGAGTGGCAAGCTTGTCCAGGGGCAGGATGAGATAGGGCGAAGCAGCGCCGATCTTGTCCTCGGTCGCAACCAGGATCGTCTCGGCGCACTGGCGGGCGATCAGCCTTTTGATTGCTGCTTCTTCGCGGTTTCCAGTGGTCGCGCCGGTCTCTGGATGGACGCCCGTTGCGCCAAGGAAGAACAGGTCTGCGTTGATGCCCGAAATGGCCTCGGCGCTCACAGCACCCATCGAAACGATCGAGTGCTTGAAGAGCCGCCCGCCGATCAACTCCACCTCGACGGACGGATGATGCGCGAGTTCCACGGCGATGCTTGGACTATGGGTGATGATGGTCGCCTGTAGGGTCTGCGGCAGATGGCGGGCAAGCTGGAGATTGGTGGTGCCGCCGTCAAGAAAGACAGTCTGTCCCGGCTTGATCAACGTGGCTGCGGCCCGGGCAAGCTTTTCCTTTGCCGAGGACGCCATCTGTTCGCGCATACGATAATCGGCAACCGCAGGTGAGGATGGCAGCGCGCCACCATGAACCCTCTGCAACAGACCGTCCTTGGCAAGTTCACGCAGATCGCGGCGTATCGTGTCTTCGGAGACGCCGAGTTCTTCGGCGAAGCTCTTCGCAACAATTCGTCCGTCCCTTTGCAGGACCTGCTGAATGAGCGTCTTTCGTTCCGATGTCAGCATCCACTCAACCCTCTGCACGAATTTTCTTGACTCTGCATGAAATTGCACGAAATTGCGCGTATGTCCACGACCGGTCAGCTCCAGCCACAGGGAAATTTCATGAGTATCGCGCATCGCATCAACATCGAGGACGTCAAGGTTCTCTCAAACGACTGGTACCTTCTGAAGAAGACCACCTTTTCCTTTCTCCGGGAGGATGGCACCTGGCAAAAGCAATCGCGCGAAACCTATGATCGCGGCAATGGCGCGACGATCCTGCTTTACGACAAGGACCGCCGAACGGTGATCCTGACGAGACAGTTCCGCTATCCCGCCTTCGTCAACGGCCATGACGACCTTCTGATCGAAACGCCAGCGGGTCTTCTGGACAATGCCGAACCGGAAGCGCGCATCCGGGCGGAGACGGAGGAGGAAACCGGCTTCAAGGTCCGCGATGTGCGCCAGGTTTTCGATGCGTTCATGAGCCCTGGTTCCGTCACCGAGAGGCTACACTTCTTCGTCGGCGAATATCAGCCCGGCGACAGAACCTCGGCCGGTGGCGGAAATGAAGACGAGGGCGAGGATATTGCCGTCATGGAAATTGGGATCGATGAGGCGATGAGCATGATCGCCTCAGGGGTCATTCGCGACGGCAAGACGATCATGCTTTTGCAATATGCCGCCCTCAACCTGTTCAAGGATGCTTGATCGGGTTGAGGATGGGAAAAGACTTTTACAGTCTCAGAGCTTTGCATCCACATCAGCGGCGGTGGGGATAGACGGCTGGGCGCCCTCACGGGTGCAGGCCAGCGAACCGGCAACAGCGGCGCGGCGCAGCGCCTTTTCGAAGTCCATTCCGGCATCGAGGCTTGCGGCGAGATAGCCGCAGAAGGTGTCGCCAGCGCCCACCGTATCGACCGGCTCGATCTTCAGGCCCATGGCCTTGAAGAGCTTGCCATTGCGAATAGCGATCACGCCGTCCGCACCGAGCGTGACGATCAGCGTCTGGCCCGTTTCCTCGTGAAGCGCGCTCAACTCCTTCTCCCGATCGGAAGAGGACAGCCCGTTCTTGCCGATCAACAACTCGAACTCGGTCTCATTGGCGATAACGATATTGGCAAGCTTGGAAAGGCGGGCGGCATCCGCGGTCAGAGGAGCCGTGTTGATGATCGTCGTCACACGCTTGGCTTTGGCGGCCTTCAGCGAGGCCTCGATCGCATCGGCTGGAATTTCAAATTGCAGCATCAGCGTATCGCCCTCGGCCATCTCCGAGACGGCGCGCTCGGCATCCTGTGGCGAGACCGTACCATTGGCGGCGGGGATAACCGAGATCATGTTCTCGCCACCCTCGCCAATCAGGATCACAGCCGTTCCAGTCGGTTCGGCCACGGTCTTCAGCAGCGACAGATCGGTCCGGGCGTCACGCAGCAGCGTGAGTGCGGGGGCGGCAAAGGTGTCGTCACCAATCGCGCCCGCCATCTTGACGTCCGCTCCGGCGCGACGTGCGGCCAGCGCCTGATTGGCGCCCTTGCCACCAGCCGCCGTGGAAAAGCTTTTGCCGGTCACCGTCTCGCCTGGCTTCGGAAGACGGTCGGAGGTGGCGACGAGATCCATGTTGATGGAGCCGAAAACAGTAATCATGCGAGGCTGATCCAAAAGGCAAAGACGTTAACAATGCCGATAGTGCTACAGCATCCGCCCGAAAATCGGAATCGATTTTTGGAAAGCACGATGCGTAGATTGAAAGAAGATAGAGCGTCCTTTGTGCGTCTAGAAAGACGCACGGCGCTCTAGCGCATCGGGATCGAAATCGGAAATCGATTTTGCAATGGCGACGACGTTCGTTTGATTTCAGCGCCGCCTACTCGTCATCCACCACGCGCAGCTTGGCAGCACCTGCGCGCGCATCGGCAATGCGGCGCATATGCTCCACCTCCGAATGCGGGATTTCCTTGGTGGTAGTGGAAAAATCGAGGCTCTCGATCTTGTCGCCACGCGCCAGAACCTTTTCCGACGACGTCAGCATCATCTCGACATCGCGCTGCGCCTGGCCGAAATGCGTCTGCAGCTTGCGGGTGCGCTCATCCAGACGCCGCACATCGTCCATCAACAGCGCCACTTCACCCTGGATCAGGTGGGCCTGCTCCCGCATCCGTTGATCTTTCAGCACCGACTGGATAACCTGGATCGACAGCATCAACAGCGATGGTGAAACAATCACCACCCGGGAGCGGTGAGCACGCTGCACCAGAAATTCGAAATGCTGGTGAATATCAGCGAAGATCGATTCCGACGGCACGAAGATGAAGGCGGTGTCCTGCGTCTCGCCAGGAATGAGATATTTCTCCGATACATCGCGAATATGAACTTCCATGTCCCGGCGGAACTGCTGGGTCGCAGCGCGCTTGGCTTCCGGAGATTCATCCGCCTTCAGGGCATTCCAGGCTTCCAGCGGAAACTTGGCGTCGATCACCAGCACCGGCGCATTGTTCGGCATCTTGATCGTGCAGTCCGGCCGAAAGCCGTTCGAAAGTGTGGGTTGAAGCTGGTAGGTGCCGGAGGGCAGCGCATCGGCAATCAGCGCTTCCATGCGGGCCTGGCCGAAGGCGCCACGGGTCTGCTTGTTGGAAAGGATCGCCTGCAGTCCGATCACATCCTTGGCAAGATCCTGAATATTGCCTTGCGCAGCATCGATGACGGCAAGCCGCTCCTGCAGCTTGCTGAGGTTCTCATGGGTCGACCGGGTCTGTTCCGTCAGCGTCGTGCCGAGCCGCTGCGACATGCCGTCCAATCGCTCGTTCAGCGTCTGGCTCATCTCGTTCTGGCGCGCGGAAAAGGCATCTGCCATGGCGGCGATACGGCCTTGCAGCTCGGTCTGGGTCTTCAGAAGTTCGGTCAGTTCTTCCCGTGGCTGATCCGGTACTGCCGGTTTGCGCAAAAGAAAGAGGACGGCCAGCAGCCCGGCAAAGACCAGAAAGAAGAGGAGCGCGCCGACAGAAATGTTGAGCGTCCCGACGCTGAAAGCCGTTTGACCGAGGCCATTGAGATCGATGTTCATGACGCAATCTAACAGAGTTATTCTGATTCGTACAAAACAAGAACATGTCCGCGGCAAAAATGAGTCGGCTATCCAGTATCGGCGTTGAATCGACCGTATTTTTTCATTTCCTCGGCTGATGAGATGGGTTATGGGAAGCCATGACGATCAAGCCTCTTATCATTTTGCCCGATCCGCTGCTGCGCCAGCAATCCAAGCCTGTCGAGACGGTGGATTCGGAAATCCAGCGCCTGGCAGACGACATGCTGGAGACCATGTATGATGCGCCGGGCATCGGTCTGGCCGCGATCCAGATTGGCGTTCCGCGCCGCATGCTGGTGATCGACCTCTCGCGCGACGATGAGGAAAACAAGCCGCAGGTTTTCATCAATCCGGAGATCCTCAAAGTATCGGACGATGTCTCGACCTATGAAGAGGGCTGCCTCTCCATCCCTGATTACTACGCCGAAGTCGAACGCCCGGCCTCTTTGACGGTTGGATATGTGGACCGCGACGGCAAGCAGCAGACGATCGAGGCCGATGGACTTCTTGCCACCTGCCTGCAGCATGAAATCGACCATCTGAACGGCGTGCTCTTCATCGACCACATCTCGCGACTGAAGCGTGACATGGTCATCAAGAAATTCACCAAGCTGGCCCGCGCCAAGGTCTGATCCGGCTGGCCGATAGGCCGCCCGGTACCAGCAGCAGGGCAGGGGGCAACAATGGCTCTTCGCATCATATTCATGGGAACGCCGGAGTTTTCCGTCCCCACGCTGCGCGCGCTGAAAGAGGCGGGGCATCATGTGGTGGCGGTCTATACGCAGCCGCCGCGCCCAGGCGGTCGCCGTGGACTGGACCTGCAAAAATCCCCCGTGCATCAGGCCGCAGAGCTTTTGGGCATTCCGGTTCTGACCCCGTTGAATTTCAAGGCGGACGAAGATCGACAGCAATTTGCCGCGTTCGATGCCGATGTCGCAGTGGTCGTTGCCTATGGCCTTCTACTGCCTGAGGCCATTTTGAATGGCACACGCCTTGGCTGCTACAACGGCCATGCCTCGCTTCTACCCCGCTGGCGCGGTGCGGCCCCCATCCAGCGCGCCATCATGGCAGGCGATGCCGAAACCGGCATGATGGTGATGAAGATGGAAAAGGGGCTGGACACCGGCCCTGTGGCGCTGACCGCCCGTGTTCCCATCGATGAGAACATGACGGCCGGCGAGTTGCATGATGCGCTGATGCTGAAAGGCGCCCGGTTGATGCGTGACGCCATGGCAAAGCTCGAGAACGACGATCTGCCGCTGACGGTGCAGGCCGAGGAGGGCGTTCTCTACGCCGCCAAGATCGACAAGGCGGAAACACGGATCGATTTCTCCCGCCCATCGCAGGATGTCCATAACCACATTCGTGGGCTGGCACCCTTTCCCGGCGCCTGGTTCGAACTGGAGATCGGCGGCAAGCCGGAACGCGTCAAGGTCTTGGCAAGCGAGCGGGCCGAAGGAATGGGCGAGGCAGGCTCCGTTCTGGACGACCAATTGACGATTGCTTGCGCCAGCGGTGCAGTGCGTCTCCTAAAGTTGCAGAAGGCAGGCGGCAAGCCGATGCTGGCTGCGGACTTCCTGCGCGGAACGCCCGTTGCCATCGGAACGAGGCTGTAGCCGATGCCGCGTTTTCGCATGAGCGTCGAATATGACGGCACACCCTATGTTGGCTGGCAGAGGCAGGACAATGGCAGGTCGGTTCAGGGCGCACTCGAAGCGGCCGTCCTGTCGCTGACGGGCGAGAAGGTCGGCATTCGCGGCGCGGGCAGAACCGACTCCGGCGTGCATGCGGTCGGTCAGGTCACCCATGTGGATCTTGCGCGCGATTGGCAGCCCTACAAGCTTCGCAACGCGCTGAACGCCCATCTGGCAATGGCAGGCGACGCCGTCTCGGTGCTCGACGTAGCAGCCGTGACGGAGGATTTCGACGCCCGCTTTTCCGCGATCCGTCGCCACTATCTCTATCGCATCATCTCGCGCAAATCGCGCCTGGCGCTGGAGCACAAGCGCGCCTGGTGGGTGTCGAAAGACCTGGACCACGAGAGAATGCATGCAGCCGCGCAGATGCTGGTGGGGCGGCATGACTTCACCACTTTCCGCTCAGTGCATTGCCAGGCCAACAGCCCGGTGCGCACGCTGGACAGGCTCGATGTGACACGCACTGGCGACCTGATTGAGATCCGCGCAACGGCGCAGAGCTTCCTGCACAACCAGATCCGCTCCTTCGCCGGTACGCTGAAGATGGCAGGCGAGGGCGCGATGACGCCCGATGATGTCCGCGCTGCACTCGAGGCGCGGGACCGCAAGGCCTGCGGCCCGGTCGCGCCGCCGGAGGGCCTTTACTTCATGCAGGTGGATTATCCCGACGTCATACCGCCGCGACAGCCGCGGACAGGTGCGGCAGAGGGCAGCGAAGTCTGACTTTCAGCCTCCGATGATCAGGTCGGGTAAACGCCGAGAAAGCGCTGCAGTAGTTCCGACAGGATCATCCCGGGTACAAGCAGGGTCATAACCAATGCCGTTACCAGAAGCGGTTGGTCGCGCACGAAAAACCGCACGATCCTCGAGAAGGTGAAGACGAGCGTCAGCAGCAGCGCAAACCAGAGGATTGCGACAAGCCCGTGCAGGGCGGGCAGGAGCAGCGCAATCAGGATCAGCAACGAATAGGCGTAGGAGAATGGCACCGACAACCAGTTTGCTACCACGATAATCGCTTGAAACTTGCCTCTCGCTCCAAAGGCATAGAGCAGCACCCCGATCAGGATCAGCGGCACCATCCAGCAGATCGCTTCGACGATAGCGAGACGGATGAAGAAGATCGCGCCCGTATGAACGCCTTCCGGCAGTCCGGATAGATAGGCTTCATGCCACCAGTACCATGAAAGCGCCATGGAGGGCAGGCACCAGAGCGCCGCGTAGAAGGAGCGAAGCAAGCCGCGATCGCTGATATCGAGAAGCCGCAAGCCATCCTTGTTGCCGAGAAACAGCAACCACAATCCGCGCAGATAAATGGCGACTTCACTCAGTGGCGGCATGGCCGAACCAGCGTTTAATGAAGGTTTCGTAGATGCGTGTCAGCGTTTCGAGGTCCGCTACGGCGACACGCTCATCGACCATATGCATCGTTTGCCCGACGAGACCGAACTCCACCACGGGGCAGTAATCCTTGATGAAGCGCGCATCGGAGGTGCCGCCGGTGGTCGAAAGCTTCGGCTCCAGACCCGTGACCTCGGCCACCGCGCCCGAAAGCGAGGAGATCAGCGCATTGTTGCGCGTCAGGAAGACATGGCTCGGGCGATCGGCCCAGACGATCTCGTAATTGACGGGTGTCCGATCCGGACGAAGCGCGCCGTCAGCGGCAGCCGCATCCAGACGACGGATGATCTCGGCCCGCAGCGTCTCCGCCGTCCAGGTGTCGTTGAAACGGATATTGAAGGACGCCGTCGCTCTGGCCGGAATGACGTTGGTTGCGGCGTTACCCGTATCAATGGTCGTTACTTCCAGGTTGGATGGCTGGAAATTCTCGGTGCCGTGGTCGAAAGGCGGGTCCATCAGCGCTTGCGTCAATTGCAGCATGCCGCGAATGGGATTGTCGGCAAGATGCGGATAGGCAGCATGGCCTTGGACGCCCTGCACGGTGATGCGACCGGAGAGCGAACCCCGGCGGCCGATCTTGATCATGTCGCCCAGCTGGTTCGGATTGGTCGGCTCGCCGACAACGCAGGCATCCCAGCTTTCGCCCTTGGCGGCGGCCCATTCCAGAAGCTTCGAGGTGCCGTTGATCGACGGACCTTCCTCATCGCCGGTAATCAGGAAGGATACCGAGCCCTGCGGCTTGCCATGCTTTTCGATATGACGGGCAATCGCTGCGACGAAGCAGGCGATACCGCCCTTCATATCGACAGCGCCGCGACCATACATCTCGCCGCCGGCAATTTCCGCGGCAAAGGGCGGATGGCTCCAGGAAGCTTCATCGCCCACCGGTACGACATCGGTATGACCGGCAAACATCAGATGCGGTCCATCGGTGCCAAGGCGCGCGTAAAGATTTTCAACGTCCGGTGTGCCATCTTCGGTCGCGACCATCCGGTCCACCGCAAAGCCGAGCGGCGAGAGCAGGTTATCGAGCAGGCTGAGCGCCCCGCCTTCTGCAGGCGTGACCGACGGGCAGCGAATGAGTGCGGCAAGATTGGAGACGGGATCGGTGGCGTTCATGGGCTGTCTACTCTCTGCCGCTTCTACTCTTAAAGCGTATCGCGATCTTTCAGATTCGCTCCCTACGCTTTAAGTCCTTGTTTTGTCGCATGTCGTTACCGCAAAACCGCTGCACACTTTTGCGCGACATGCTTTAGCCGGTCTTCTTACTTCAATCGCGCAGCAGTTCGTTGATACCGGTCTTGGAGCGCGTCTTCTCATCGACGGTCTTGACGATGACGGCGCAGTAGAGGCCGGGGCCTGGCTCGCCATTCGGGAAGGGCTTGCCAGGCATGGTGCCGGCCACCACGACGGAGTAGGGCGGGACTTCGCCGTAGAAGATTTCGCCGGTCGCGCGGTTCACGATCTTGGTGGACTTGCCGATATAGACGCCCATGCCAAGCACCGAGCCCTCACGGATGATGCAGCCTTCGACGACTTCCGAACGGGCGCCGATGAAGCAATTGTCTTCGATGATGGTGGGGCCAGCCTGCAGCGGCTCGAGCACGCCGCCAATGCCGACGCCGCCGGAAAGATGGACGTGCTTGCCGATCTGCGCGCAGGAGCCGACGGTTGCCCAGGTATCGACCATGGTACCTTCATCGACATAGGCGCCGAGATTGACGAAGGACGGCATCAGCACGACGTTCTTCGCCACATAGGCGGAACGACGAACCACGGCATTCGGCACGGCGCGGAAGCCGGCAGCGCGAAACTGGTTTTCACCCCAGTTTTCGAACTTGGAGGGCACCTTGTCCCACCAGGTGGATTCGCCTGGGCCACCGGTTACGATTTCCATGTCGTTGAGGCGGAAGGAGAGCAGGACGGCTTTCTTCAGCCACTGGTTCACCTTCCAGTTGCCATTGGTCTCGCGCTCGGCCACGCGGGCCTCGCCGGCGTCAAGAAGATTGAGCGAGGTCTCGACGGCATCGCGAATTTCACCCTTCGTGGAGGTGTTCACGCTGTCGCGGTTTTCGAATGCGGTTTCGATGATGCTTTCGAGGGTGCCGAGATCCGAGCTGCTCATGAGAATTCCTTAAACTTCGCTGACTATCGTCATTTCAGGGAAACATCCGCACCGCTGGCCGGACACGGTCAATTGCTCTAAGCGAGTGTTTCAAGTGCGTCAATGCGATTTGGGCGATTTGACGCAAGCATCGGAAAGGCATGGAAATGGCGAAACTGAAAAACGGCAAGCTGCGGCGCAAAGACGGGGTTTGGGACCCGCTGAAAAACAGTTCTGACGATAAGCACCAGGCCGAAGTCATCCCTAAGACACCGCAAAGCGCCTCGCCCTCCTATCGCCTTGCCTATACCGATACCGACTTCCTATGCCGGGAAGAATTGCGCCCGATCCGTCTGCAACTCGAACTGTTGAAACCGGAGATGATCCTCTCCGAACGCGGCATCAAATCGACGGTGGTGATGTTCGGCGGTGCGCGTATTCCTGAGCCCGGTGCCGCCGCCTGGGCGGCGCGCAACGATATCCAGAAGAAGAACCTCGAAGCAGCCTCCGCCTATTATGACGAGGCACGCAAATTCGCGCAGCTCTGTGCAGTCGAAGCGGAGAAATTCGATCACCGCGAATATGTCGTCATGACCGGCGGCGGCCCTGGCGTGATGGAAGCGGGCAACAGGGGAGCATCAGAAGCAGGCGCTCCCTCGATCGGCCTCAACATCCTTCTGCCGCACGAGCAGGCGCCGAACCCCTATGTGACGCCGGAGCTCAGCTTCAACTTCCACTATTTCGCTATCCGCAAGATGCACTTCCTCATGCGGGCAAAGGCCGTCGTCGTCTTCCCCGGCGGTTTCGGCACCATGGACGAACTGTTCGAAACGGTGACGCTGATCCAGACCAAGCGCATGGCACCAATCCCGCTCATTCTCTTTGGCAGGGATTTCTGGCACTCGATCATCAATTTCAAGGCATTGGCGGATTTCGGCACCATCGCGCCGGACGATATCGACCTGTTTCACTTCGCCGAGACAGCCGAAGAAGCCTGGAAGATCGTCGCCGATTTCTATGAGCTATAAGGGCTGCCGTTTCTCGGCGGGATAACATCGCACAAAAATGCCCGGGCTCGATCGTCTCTAAGCCCGGGCGTGATTGTGAGAAGCAGTGATCAGAGCCTTGCGAAGCGCTCGGTGAGCAGCGCGAAGAAGCCATCGGCGTCCACATCGCGGAAAACCTTGGCATTGACGGGACGCTCCGTCACCTTCCACCAATCGACCACGGTCATGCCCATCGTCAGGTCAGACGACGTCTCGATTTCCACGTTGCAATCGCGTCCAGCGAAAAGCTCAGGCTTGATCAGGTAGGCAATCACGGTCGGATCATGCAGCGGCCCGCCATCGGAGCCGTATTTCTCCACGTCGAATCGCTCGAAGAACTCCAGCATTTCCGCCATGGCAATCGCCGGATGCGTGCCGATGTCACGGATGCGGGCAACGCGCGCCTTGGTCGTCAACAGCTTGTGCGTCACATCCAGCGGCATCATGACGAGAGGAATGCCGGAGCGGAAGACGATCTCGGCCGCATGCGGATCGACATAGATGTTGAACTCGGCCGCTGGCGTGATGTTGCCACCCTCGAAGAAGCCACCGCCCATCAGCACCAGTTCTTTCACCCGCGGTGCGATATCCGGTGCTTTTTGCAGAGCGGTCGCGACATTGGTGAGCGCGCCGAGCGTGCAGAGCGTCACCGTGCCTTCCGGCTCGCGACGAAGCGTGTCAATGATGAAATCCACCGCATGCTGGGATTGTGCGGCCAGTGTGGGTTCCGGTAGCGTCGGGCCGTCGAGACCAGTGCTGCCATGCACATGCTCGGCCGTGATCGGTGCGCGCACCAGCGGGCGTTCGCAGCCTTCATAGACCGGCACTTCCGGGCGATTGCACAGCTCCAGAATGATGCGGATGTTGCGGCTGGTCAGCTTCAGCGGCACATTGCCTGCCACGGCGCACAGCCCGAGAATCTCGATCTCGTCGGGGCTTGCAAGAGCGAGCATGATCGCGGCTGCGTCATCCTGCCCGGGATCGGTGTCGATAATGATTTTTCTGCGCTCGGCCATGGTCATCCTGTCTGTCCAGAGCGCCCTGCGTTCTTTTGGACGCACAAAGGACGCTCTTACTCTTTCAATCCACGCATCGTGCTTTTCCAAAAATCGAGTCCGATTTTCGGCCGATGCTGTAAGTCATGTCTTTTCAAGCTGCTTTGACCGGCTTGTCAATGGGCTGCCGAAGACCGGTGGTTTTGCCGATGCGGCGTTCTTGCGTTTCGGGCACCATATTACCATATGGCAATGAGCTGCCGAAACGGGGCTGGGCGCCGCATCACCACGTGCGCCACAAGATCGTCGCTTGGATGCAAGGACACGGGACTATGAGCCGCATGACACCTTTCACGAACCCCTTGATGCTGGGATTCGATGCCATGGAAAAAACGCTGGAGCGTATGGCAAAATCGAATGACGGCTATCCGCCCTACAATATCGAGCGGCTTGCGGCGGAAGACTCAAGCCCTGAGCGGCTGCGCATCACCATTGCGGTTGCCGGATTTTCCGAAGACGATCTCGATGTCACGACGGCGGATAATCAGCTGGTGATCCGTGGCCGCCAGCAGGATCAGGAAAAGCGCGACTACCTCTATCGCGGTATCGCCGCGCGGCAGTTCCAGCGCGTTTTCGTGCTGGCTGACGGTATGCAGGTGCACAATGCGCGCCTGAAGAACGGTCTGCTCTCCATCGAACTCACCCGTCCGGAAATCTCCAACGTGGTGAAGAAAATTAACATTTCCGTCTCACAGTAAGACTCTGGCCCCGTAGACTGATTCCGTTCAGTCTCCTGGTCAAAGACCAACGCATCGGCGCAAGGATCCGGAGGATCTTCGCAACGGACTGCGCGTCGACTTGAAATTCTGAGCGACCGGATACGTCTTCGAAGGACGCAACAACGGCGCTCGATGGAGGCTGAAACATGCTTTTAAAAGAAGCGCATGCGCGCCTGACCAAATCCCAGCTGGCCCATCTTGGTGCCGGCGAAGTGGGCTACATCCGCAAGATGCGAGCCGAACAGGTGATGAAGTGCTTTCCCGAGGCGCCCGAGATCGATCCCGGTCTTGATCTTTGGGCTCTTTTCGGCGCCGACGGCACGCCCATCCTTCTGACCGACAACCGATCCAGCACCTTCTTCAAGGCTGCCGAAGACGAGTTGCGGACCATCAGCCTGCACTAAAGCGCGTCGCGATCTTTCAGATTCGCGTCCGGCGCTTAGGTCTTGGTTTTGTCGCATGTCGTTATCGCAAAACCGGTGACCACCTTTGCGCGGCATGATTAGCACTTGCTCGTGAGGGACCGGTCCGGTCCTGAAGCGATTGGCCGACAAAAAAGGCCCACCCTGAAACAGAGCGGGCCTCCAGTCATCGAGATGGCCTTAGAGCCAGGGGCGATCCGGCATGTCGTCCACGCTGATTACGCCGTCATTGTTCCGGTCTAGGCGCGTGAAGATCTTTTCGCCAGCGGCCATGAACTCAGGCTTGCTGAGTTGACCGTTGCCGTCCGTATCGGCGGAGGCGAACATGCCACCCATCTTGCCTTTACGATCCTTGCCCTTGCGCTCTTCGCGAGCTTCACGGCGCTTTTCGCGGTCACCATCCTTCTTGTCGCCCTCAGCCTTTTTCTGGTCACCCTCGGCTGCGGCTTTTTCCGGACGCGGATTGGCTTCCCGCCAGGCTTCCATTTTCGCCCGGCGATAGTCTCGCATTTCCTTCGGCGTGATGGAGCCGTCCTTGTCGGCGTCGATCTCGGTGAAGAGTGCCTCCTGGCGGGCGTTGAACTCTTCCTTGGTGATCTTGCCGTCCTTGTTGGTATCGGCCACCTTCAAGAGGTGAACGAACATCGGCTCAGGGCGCATGCGCGGACCTTCACGGTCGGCGCCGCCACGTGGAGCCGCCATCGTCATGGACGCAGTGGTGCTGAGCATCAGGGCAGCGCCAAGCGCGGTGATGGCGATCTTCCGTTTTAGCATATCAAAACCTTTCCGTTGGTGTCCCTCGTAAGACGCTATAGGCGACGCTTCGTTCCCACCAGTTAAACATCCGTAATGCATATGAAACATCGGTAATATATGGATCGCTCTAAGCTCGGCTGTCTTGGAGTCCTACCAAAAATTCCGATAGGTTATCGGTAATGTAATCGATGTGATCATCCGTCTCGGCCGGAATTTCCCAGCGCTCCATCACGATACCTTCGAGATTGCGCGGAACGAGAAGCACCGTCTTCATGCCCATCGCTCGGGGTGCCACGAGATTGCGCGGCAGGTCCTCGAACATCGCAGCCCTTTTGGTATCGAGCTGTTTCAGCGCGGCAAATTTTTCGTAGGTCTGGCCCGCGGGCTTCGGCAGGTAGCCCGCAGCGACGATGTCGAAGATATCTTCGAAGTGATCGAGGATTCCCAGCGCACCGGCGGCGGCCTGAGCGTGCTTGACGCTGCCATTGGTCAGAATGAATTTGCGGCCAGGCAGCGCCTTGATGGCCTCTCCCAACTCCGGATCTGGAAGCAGGGCGGAGTAGTCGATTGCATGCGCCTTCTCCAGGAAGTCGTTAGGATCGATACCGTAGTGGATCATCAGTCCTTGAAGCGTCGTTCCATGCTCGTGGTAATAGCGCTTCTGAAGAGCGCGCGCCTCTTCCGGATCGAGCTGCAACAGCTCCGCCACATAGGCGGTCATGTTGCGGTCAATCTGTGAGAAGAGATTGATGTGATGCGGGTAGAGCGTGTTGTCGAGATCGAAGACCCACTCCGTCACATGGGCGAAATCGGCTGGCTCTGCGGTGTTCTTGGGCTTTGTGTTCATGCAACGCTTATGCCCGTTTCGCTGGTCAAATAAAATCGAAAACGCGCCGCCTGTGACGAAAACCGTCCTTGGCGGCAAACCTGCGCCAATGCTAATCCAAGGCATGGAATTGTGGATCGGTATCACTCTGGTCAGCGCCTTCTTGCAGAATCTGCGCTCGACCTTTCAAAAGCATCTGAAGAAGAGCATGGGGACCACGGGCGCCACCTTCGTGCGCTTCGGTTTCGGCATGCCCTTTGCGTTGACCTATCTCGCCATCCTGCATTTTGGACTGGCAAGGCCATTGCCATCGATCAACGGCACTTTCGCGCTATGGGCTGCGGTTGGATCGATGGCGCAGATCGGTGCCACCTTCCTGCTTGTGCATCTGTTCTCGTTCCGTAATTTCGCTGTCGGCACGGCTTACTCGCGCACGGAGCCTGCTCAGGCGGCGCTCTTTGCGCTCATTTTCGTCGGCGAAAGCGTCAGCGCCGGAACGCTGCTGGCCATTGCCATCTCGGTCTCCGGTGTCATGCTGATTTCGGTGGCGAGAACGGCGCTCTCTCCCGTCTCCATCATCACCTCCATCTTCAGCAAGACGGCGGGGATCGGCCTGGCATCTGGCGCACTCTTTGGTCTCTCCTCCGTCGCTTATCGTTCCGCATCGCTCTCGATTGCCGCAAGCCTGCCGGCGCCCGACGCCATCATGCAGGCGAGCTTCACGCTGGTGGTGGTCATCGTGACGCAAACGGTAATGATGCTCATCTGGATTATTCTGCGGGAGCGGGAAGAACTGGCGCGTATCGCCAGGGCATGGAAACCGGCCATCGCTGTTGGCTTCGTCGGTGCTACGGCCTCATTCGGCTGGTTCACGGCGATGACTCTGCAGCAAGCCGCAGTCGTCAAGGCACTGGCGCAGGTAGAAATGCTCTTTGCCTTCGCCTCGACCGTCTTTTTCTTCAAGGAAAAGATCAACAAGCTCGAACTGATCGGCTGCCTGTTGATCGTCCTCGGCGTGCTGTCGCTTTTGGCCAGGGGCTGACCCAAGCCAAAATCCGATGACTCAGGGCACGATCAGCGTGCCGGCACCTTCCGTGAAGATTTCCAGAAGGACCGAATGGGCGGTCTTGCCGTTCAGGATCACCACGCCCTGCACACCAGCCTTGATCGCCTCGATGCAGGTTTCCACCTTCGGGATCATCCCGCCGGAGATGGTGCCGTCCTTGATCAGCGCCTTGGCCTGTGAGACGGTCAGTTCCTTGATCAGTTCCTTGTTCTTGTCGAGAACGCCCTCGACATCGGTGAGGAACAGCAGGCGGGTGGCGTGTAGCGCGCCGGCAATTGCGCCAGCGAAGGTATCGGCATTGATGTTGTAGGTCGCGCCATCACGACCGGGTGCCACAGGGGCGATGACGGGGATCATCTCGGACTTTGCCAATAGATCGAGCAGCGTGCGGTCGACTTCGACGACCTCGCCGACGAAGCCGAGATCGAGGACCCGCTCGATATGGCTGTCCGGGTCGGTCACGGTCTTGCGCGCCTTTTCGGCAAAGACCATGTTGCCATCCTTGCCGCAAAGGCCGATGGCCCATTCACCCGTCTGGTTGATGAGGGCGACGATCTCCTTGTTGATCGAGCCCGCCAGAACCATTTCAACGATCTCGACCGTCTTTGCGTCTGTGACGCGCAGACCGCCTTCGAACTTCGATTCGATTCCCATCTTTGTCAGCATCGCGCCGATCTGCGGGCCGCCGCCATGAACGACGATGGGGTTGATGCCGGATTGCTTGAGAAGCGCGATGTCTTCGGCGAAAGCTTTTCCAAGAGCCATGTCGCCCATGGCGTGACCGCCATATTTTACGACGATTGTCTTGTTTTCATACTTCTGCATGAAGGGAAGGGCCTGAGCCAGAAGCCGGGCCTGCATTTCGCTTTCGATACTCGCCATGAGAAAAACCTCTTGCTGGAACGCGCCGCTTGTAACGCAAGTTTTTGACGGATGAAACACGGGATGGGGTCGGCGAGAAACATTAATTCGCAGAGGATGGCCCATGCGCCGCCTAATCGGATTGACACGCGGGCGCATTCGGACCAGCCTTGTTCAGGGAGTCTGCGTCCGGCCGTTCGAGGTTCGAATCGGCAGGCTGTCATGATGACAGTGGCGCGAAGCAGCGGAGTTTGAAGAAGAATGGCCTTGCCGGATAAGGATATGCGCGGCGGTTTGAAGGATCAGGTGCTTGCGGGCAAATATGTGCTCGGCGCGCTGCCGGAAGACGTGAAAGCCGAGCTTGCCGAAAGGGTTCGCAAAGACCAGCAATTCGCCACCATCGTGCGGCGCTGGGAAGACAATCTTGCCGAAACGGAAGTGCGCGAACAGCGCACCTTCGCGTCCTATGTGGATGCCTCTATGGATCACGCGCTTCGCCGTTCGGACGACAAGCTTCATCGCAGCATCTATGGCCGCTTCGCCATCCTCACAGCTCTGTGGAACTCCACGCGCTTCTGGCGGATGACGACACTTGCGGCCTTTCTGTGGGCCGCGGTGCTGCTCTTCACCGCCGTTTGAGCATTTCGACCGTCAACCGTCAGGGCTGCGGATAACCGACCGTTTTCAGGATCTCGGCGCGCAATTCATCGAGCCCAGCCGATTTTTCCGATGACGTTGCCAGAACTTCCGGATAGGCCGCAGGGCGCTTTTTGATCTTCTCCAGCGTCTCGCTGATGAGGCGCGGAACGGCAGGTTCCTTGATCTTGTCCGTCTTCGTCAAAACGATCTGATAGGAGACGGCCGCCTTGTCGAGAAGGCTCAAGACGTCTTCGTCATTCTTTTTGATGCCGTGACGGGAATCGATCAGCACATAGACGCGCTTCAACGTTGCCCGGCCACGCAGGTAATCGAAGACGAGCTTTGTCCAATTATCGACCTGATCCTTGGGCGCCTGTGCGTAGCCATAGCCCGGCATATCGACCAGCGCCATCGGCGGCAGATCGTCTCCGGCGCCGGAATAGCCTTCCGGTACGAAATAGTTGAGTTCCTGCGTGCGGCCCGGGGTATTCGAGGTGCGCGCCAATCCCTTGTGGCCGACGAGTGCATTGATCAACGAAGACTTGCCGACATTCGAACGCCCGGCGAAAGCGATTTCTGCCGGGCCTTCGGGAGGAAGGAACTTCATGGCCGGAACGCCGCGGATGAAAATCCACGGCCTTCCGAAGAGGGGCTTGTCAGCCGTCATTTGGATTGCACCGGCTTTCGCTTGAACACCCCTTTGAGGTTGTCGAAGAGCTCGATCTTGGCGCCGTGGCGCTTCATGATCACAGCCTGCTGCGAGATAGACAGGGTGTTGTTCCATGCCCAGTAGATCACGAGACCCGCCGGGAAGGACGCCAGCATGAAGGTGAAGATCAGCGGCATCCAGGTGAAGATCATCGCCTGGGTCGGATCGGGCGGCGTCGGGTTCATGCGCATCTGCAGGAACATGGTGATGCCCATGATGATAGGCCAGACGCCGATCATCAGGAAGTGCGGCACGTCATAGGGCAGAAGACCGAACAGGTTGAAGAGCGATGTCGGATCTGGCGCAGATAGGTCGTGAATCCAGCCGAAGAAAGGCGCGTGACGCATTTCGATGGTGACGTAGATAACTTTGTAGAGCGCGAAGAAGACCGGGATCTGCAGAAGCATCGGCCAGCAGCCGGCAATCGGATTGATCTTCTCTTCCTTGTAGAGCTGCATCATCGCCTGCTGCATGCCCATGCGGTCATCGCCGAACTTGGCCTTCAGCTCCTCGATCTTGGGCTGCATGCGCTTCATATTCGCCATGGAGGCGTATTGCTTGCTGGCAAGCGGGAAGAACAGGAGCTTGACGACGATGGTGGTGAGCAGGATCGCCACGCCGAAATTACCAAAGTAACGGAAGAAGAAATCCATCAGTTTGAACATCGGCTTGGTGATGAAGTAGAACCAACCCCAGTCGATCAAGAGATCGAACTTTGGAATGGAATACTGCTTCTCGTACCGATCGACCAGCGGCACTTCTTTCGCACCGGCAAAGATCATGTTCTTCAGTTCGGTGGACGCGCCGGGCGCAATGGTCACGGCATCGCTGCGATAATCGGCCTGATAACGCGGCTGACCATCGGTGAAGTGCGAGTAGCGGGTTTCGACGGCCTTGTCCTGTGGCGGAACGATCGCTGCTGCCCAGTACTTGTCGGTGATGCCGAGCCAGCCGCCGGTTGCCTTCGGCAGGATATAGGGCTGTTCCTCGACCTTCTTGTAGGTCTCTTCCGTCAGGCTGCCATCAGCACCGGCAACGCCCAGGAAGCCTTCGTGGATAACGAAGACGGGCGGGGTGATAGGCTTATTGTTACGCGTGATGCGGCCATAGGCCGAAAGCGTGATCGCGTCCTGACCGGGGTTCTCGATCTTGTCGGTGACGGTGACCATATAGTGATCGTCGATCGAGATGGTGCGGTTGAAGACCACGCCCTTGTCGTTGGTGTAGGAAAGCGTGACCGGCGTCGTCTCTGTCAGCTTCGCGCCGGCCGGTGCGGTCCAGACCGTGGTCGGGCCAGGCACGGAGCCAACGCCCTCATTGCCGATATAGCCGAGTTCGGTGAAGTAGCCGTCATGCGTCTCGGCAGGCGAGAGGAGCGTGATGATCGGGCTCGAGTCATCCACCGTCTCGTGATAGTCCTTCAGACGAACGTCATCGAGACGCGCGCCCGTCAGGTTGATGGAGCCGGCAATGGCATTCGTGTCGATTTCGACGCGCTGGGTCTTCGCCAGCGCCTCGGCGCGAGACAGGGTCCCTGCCTGCTGGCCGCCGGTGGCGGGCGTCGTGCCACTCGGCGTCGTTGCCGGTGCAGCAGTGCCGTCGGCAGGCGCCGTCGTGGTCTGCGTCTGTTGCGTCGCCTGCTGCGCCTGGCGTGCCTCTTCGGCGCGGCGCTGCTGCTCGATACGCGGGTTCATGTAGAGAAACTGCCAGGCAAGTACGATGACAACCGAAAGGGCGATCGCGATAAAGTAATTGCGGTTTTTTTCCATCATTCTTTCCTGGAGCGGGTCTCCCGGGAGCGTCCGTTTTTCGCGCGTCCCTCGATCCGCTCTATGAGCAAGTTTTCCAGTACGGCGAAGTCGGTATTCAATGCGTCCCTTCGGGCGACAATCACATAGTCATGCCCGGGTTTCATTGCAAACCCGGCAGAAAGCCTGACGGCTTCCCTGAGGCGGCGACGCATACGGTTGCGCTCCACCGCGTTTCCCTGGCGTTTCGTGACGGTAAAACCGACCCTGGGTTCGGTTTCAGGAGCCTGTCGATCCAGGACCTCCAGAAGAAAAGTGCTTCCGCGCCTTTTCTCGCCCGCCTGAACGGCAAGGAAATCCGGCCGGTTTTTCAACCGACCGGGCATTTTCTTCTTATCTGTCATCTGCCGCGACTTTCATCGGGCAACCACTTGATTAAGCGGACAGACGTGCGCGACCGCGAGCGCGGCGAGCTGCAAGAACCTTGCGGCCGCCAGCTGTAGCCATGCGGGCACGGAAACCATGACGGCGCTTGCGAACAAGCTTGGACGGTTGGAAAGTACGCTTCGACATTTATTTAATACCGCGGGGTGCGGCCCTTCTTGACTTTGCCCTTAAGGGCAAGAGCGTTTCGACTAATGCCCGGAAAGCCATCATAGACTGCAAAATGCCCGGACGTGCGGGCTTATAAGGGCTTATGGCCCGCAAAGTCAATTGCAGAACCGCATCACGCACTCGACGCGCGCGAACCCCTCGAAGCCCAGCTTTTCCTGACGCTATCTCTATCAGGTTTCCATGACGGCTTTTTCCAAAGATTTTGGAATATAAGTAAAATCTGAAATTGTTTCTTAATTGACCTTCAATAACGTTGTCGTGACCAGACGGCTGGGAGCCTCGCTCTCCGGTCGTGGGGGATCTGGAATACGGGGGAGTTCGCAGTGAAAATTCGAAGCAAGATCAATCTACTCGTTGGCTTTTTGAGCCTTGTGGCCTGTAGTATTGGTGGCCTTTCAATCTACGCCATCAACAAATATCAGGCACACACCGTCGCTCTCGATGCCGTTGCAGATCGTGCTCGTTACGGCGAAACTCTCAACAGGCTGGTGACCGCTGTCGTTATGGAAGCCCGTGGCGTGTACGCGGCAAAGGACATGGCGGCGGCGGGAAAGTTCGCCGAGGGCATCATCACCAACCTCGATGCCATGTCCGCACTTCTTAAGGAATGGAAGCCGCGGGTTCCGGCCCATCAGGCCGCTGCCTTCGATAACATCGAAAAGCGCTTTGCTGAGTTTCGCGCCTTCCGCACCGAGACCGCCCGCCTTGGCCGCGAAGTTGGCCCTCAGGAAGCAAGCGTCCAGGGCAACAACGAAGCCAACCGAGAAAACCGCAAGGCCTATCAAGGCGAAATCGACGCAGTTGTGAAGGGCGATCTTAAAGATCTCGATGCGATCAAGTCGGAGATCGACGCCTTCGGCCAGTTTATCTTCCTGGTCGTCGCGCTTGTCACTGTCACCGGTGTCGGAGCCGGAGCCATCATCGGCCTTTATGTCGGCTCCAAGCAATTGAGTGCGCCGATCCTAAACGTCTCAGCAGTAATGAAGTCCGTCGCCGAAGGCAACCTTGAGGCCACAATCCCCTATCTCGACCGTAAGGATGAGATCGGCGAGATGGCGGCCGCAGTCGAAATCTTCAAGCGTAATGGCCTGGAGGTGCGGCGTATGAATGCGCAGGAAGCCGCAATGCGTACCAAAAGCGACGATCTACAGGCGGGTATGGCGGATGTGGTGGGTGCAGCCGCACAAGGTGACTTCAGCCGCCGCATCACCAAGGATTATGGTGACGACAACCTCAACCGTTTTGCAAAGACCATCAACGATCTTCTCGGCAGCGTCGATAGCGGTGTCTCCGAGGCGGGTCGCGTCATGGCCGACCTCGCGCAGGGTGATCTGACGCGCGCCATGAACGGCAACTTCCAAGGCGTCTTCGCCGAGCTTCAGGCCAATATCAACGACACGATGGCCAAGCTGAAAGTGACAATGGCGGAAGTGCAAGAAAGCACAGAAGGCATCAATGGCAATGCCAATGAGTTGCGCTCCGCGGCTGACGATCTGTCCAAGCGCACCGAGCAGCAGGCGGCAGCCTTGGAAGAAACCTCAGCGGCCCTTGATGAGATTACCGCCGTTGTGAAGAACTCCACCGCGCGCGCTCAGGAAGCAAGCGCCATGGTGTCGGAGACCAAGGAAAAGACGACCCATTCCGCGAAAGTCGTTCGCGACGCGGTCACCGCGATGGGCCGGATCGAGCAGGCATCGCGCGAAATCAGCCAGATCATCAACGTCATCGATGAGATCGCATTCCAGACAAACCTCCTGGCTCTGAACGCGGGTGTTGAAGCCGCGCGTGCAGGTGAAGCAGGCAAGGGCTTCGCGGTCGTTGCACAGGAAGTGCGCGAACTCGCGCAGCGCTCCGCCAACGCCGCAAAGGATATCAAGGCGCTCATCACCAAATCTGGAGAGGAGGTCGGCAGTGGCGTGACGCTCGTTCGCCAGACGGGTGCAGCACTCGAAGACATCGAGACGCGCATCTTGAGCATCAACGACCACATCCATTCCATCGCCACAGCGGCGCAGGAGCAGGCAACTGGTCTGCAGGAGGTCAACACCGCCATCAACCAGATGGATCAGGTGACCCAGCGAAATGCCGCAATGGTCGAGGAAACCTCCGCTGCGACCCATAAGCTGAGCGGCGAGGCGGCAACCCTGGTCTCACTGGTCGGTCGCTTCCGCCTTGGAAACGAAGCGTTGCAGACCCAAAGATTTGCGGCCCCAGCCCGACCGTCTTCCGTACCAGTGGCGTCTCCAGCACGTAAAATGATGGGTACTGTGGCCCGCGCCTTCAGTGGCTCCGCTGCGATTGCGCAAAACAGGGATGAGTGGCAGGAGTTCTGATCACCGCTTCGTTTATGCCTAAGCCGAGCGCCGCCTTCAGGGCGGCGTTTTCTGTTTTGCCCATCGAATTGTGTATCCGACTTGCATCCGTTTGAAATTTCGCTTCGAATCCTTATGATATCTCGAAATGACGCTGTTTGCCGAATTGGACGCCGCCAAGGCTTCTGACCGCTGGCCGGCAGACCAACAGGAAAAGCCCTGGTGTTTTCAGCACTCAGAAACCGGATGAATGGCGAGCGGGAGGATGAGGCCACGAGCCGCCCCCTGCGCGAGATGCCTGGCCTGACCCAAGGGCTGTCCGGACGCCTGCTTCTGTTGACGATCATTTTCGTCATGATCGCCGAAATTCTGATCTTCGTGCCCTCCGTCGCCAATATGCGCCTTGCCTGGCTGCGCGACAGATTGAACACCGCCGCTGCTGCGGGCGTGGTGATTGACGGTCTTCAGACGGAACTTCCCCGAAGCGTGCAGAACGACACGCTGCTCGCCACCGGCGCAAAGCTCATTGCACTCAAGAAGGATGGCACGTCCACGCTTCTCGCCGCCACCGAGGTGCCGCCGAGCGTCGACGATCAATACGACCTGTCGGACGTCTCGCAACTGCAAGCGGTGCGCGATGCCTTCTCGGTCCTGCTCTTCGGCCAGAACCGCGTCATCCGTGTCTTCGATGTGATCGGCGACAGCAACATGATCATCGAAATCGTGATGAGCGAGAACAAGCTGCGCGCCGCGATGATCGCCTATGCCGGCAACGTGTTGATGATTTCGGTGGCGCTGTCGTTGATCACCGCAAGCCTGATCTTCGTCTCCATCAACCGCATCCTGATCCGCCCGATCCGGCGCCTGACTGTCGGCATGCAGACCTTCTCGGAGCGACCGGACGATCCTGCGAGCCTGTTCAAGCCGGAAGAGGGGACCGATGAGCTGGCGGTTGCCGGACGCCATCTTGCCGATATGCAGGTGCAATTGCAAAAGACGCTGCGACAGCAGAAGAACCTCGCCGATCTGGGTCTGGCCGTCTCCAAGATCAACCATGACATGCGCAATATTCTGGCGTCCGCCCAGCTCATGTCGGACAGGCTGGTCGATGTCGAAGATCCCATGGTCCGCAGCTTCGCGCCAAAGCTTCTGAGAACCATCGATCGCGCCGTCGGTTACACGAGCGAAGTGCTCGCCTATGGCCAGGCAACCGAAGGCGCGCCAAGACGCCGCATGATCGAGCTTGGCGAAGTGGTTCAGGATGTCAAGGACATCCTCGCCATCGAACCGGAAAGCGGGATCGAATTCGTCGATAGCATCCCGGATAGCCTGACGATCGATGCCGACAGCGAGCAACTGTTCCGGGTTCTCTACAATCTCTGTAAAAACAGCGTGCAGGCGCTGCAGCAGGCAAGCGGGTCCGATTATCCGACCAAGCGCCTCACGATCGCCGCCCAGCGCAACGAAGATATCGTCAGCATCGTCATCGACGATAACGGCCCCGGTATGCCGCAGAAGGCGCGCGAAAACCTGTTCTCTGCCTTCCGTGGCTCCGCACGCTCCGGCGGAACCGGCCTCGGCCTCGCCATCGCCCGCGAGCTTGTGCTGTCCCACCGCGGAACGATTGCCCTTGTCGAAAAGGCCGATCGCGGCACGCAATTCCGCATCGAAATCCCCGACCGCCCACAGCCCGGATCGACGGCCGCCACGACCTAGTTTTTTGCCGTTCGTGGTTCCTCTCGAAGGCGCCAACACGCTATCCCTTTTTCATCGCGAATTTGACGCAGAAATCAGAATCGCCGAAAAACCCTTTATTTTCAAAGAACTGTAAAATTCATTGCAGGAAAATGACGATTTAAAAACAAAATCGCTTGCATTCGAAGGTAGGACGTTTTAGAGGATCGCCACGCCAGCAGAACAGCTTCTGCGGCACGCACCCGTAGCTCAGCTGGATAGAGCACCAGACTACGAATCTGGGGGTCAGGAGTTCGAATCTCTTCGGGTGCGCCATTTTTTTCCTAATGCATTGTACTGCCAAAAAATCTACGGTTTCAGGACCTTAGCGCAAGCCCTCTGCTACACTTCGGTTAGGCACAAGGGTTTCGAACTCATGGCAGGAATCGCCTACATGCCGGAGGTGTCCCGGATCAGGCATTTATCAATTCCTGAAAGAGGCTCCCCAGAGAGTTAGGTGGTCAGGTTGCCCTAGATCACATCAAGCGCCATCTCCCTGAGCTAATTAACACCGACACCGGATGCTTCAAGCGAGAGCTCGTGGTTTCTCCGGGCACCAATGATCTACGAGCAGACACCGGAAAGATTTGGCTGAAGCTCGGAAGGCGGCTGCCCTCTTCGAAAGAGCGCGGCGGCTGTTGCTGCAAAGAGATAGAGGCGCGCTCCTCGCACCCGCCTTCGGCCTTGTCCGATGCTGCTACCGTTCAGGCGTGGGCTTTTCGTTCTGTCTTGATAGAGCATGAGAAGACGCGGAAGCAGGGAGATTTTCGTAAGCAGTTACAGACCCCGGACGAGCGGTGCCGATGGCCGGCCCTTGAGCGTATCCGCTTTGGGGCATGGGCATGGAGGCAAGCCACCTCTTAGTCCATGAGGACGGGCTCCGCATCCGGGTTGATGATTACCAAGAGGCGCGGCCCTGCGGGGGTATGTCGAACGCTATGAAGCGACTAAGCTTAGGCAGATTGGCAAGAGCATAACTTTTCGAAGTGGCCTTTGGAGGCTTAGGGCACGCCTCAGGGAATGGCTTCGGAGGAGGGGTGCTATGTATCCGTGTGAAGCACCCTTCTCGCGATCCAGGAAATTGCAAAACATACTACCGAATCGCGCGGTATTGAGGCATCGTAGCTGCGGGAAAGGGGGCTTCATGACCAACGTAAAGCTGCATATTAATATTACTCAGGGTATCATTGACGCTGAGGGAGATCAGGATTTCGTTTGGCGTGTCTATGAAGATTTCAAGGACAGGATTGTTAGCATAAATCCCAGTGCCACCGCTCCTATCGTTGACAATCAAGACGCTTCAGAGGTGACGCCGTCAGCCATCCAAACAACCCAACCGGACAAGCAACGTAAAAAAACAAAGAGGCGTGCGTCCCCTGCGGCAGTGTCTACGGGTGGTAAAGAAAAGTCCGCTCCGGGTATCACCAGCCATAAACCGAGACTTCTTCACGATATGGATACTGGGGGGATCAAAGAGTTCCTGGCCCAGTTCAAGCTGACGAACAACTCCGACATTATTGCTGCAATAGGCAAATTTCTGGAAACCAAGGGACGACCAACGGCCAGCGTCGACGCATATTTCACCTGCTATCACGACGCGTCTATCAAGCCACCTGAGGCGTTCGGGCAAGCATTTGTGACGGCGCGTGGAAACACAAAAGGCTATATTACGTTTACAACCGTTGACGACATTGAGCTTACGATACGGGGACGCAATCGTGTAGATCACGGCGATATCAAAAAGACGGTTGATGCATGAGGCCTGCCGTAACCCGATTCTATGAGAGCATTACCGACCGAGCTTCAGTAGCCGATAGAGACCTAACGTCGTTCTTTGTGTATTTCCTTACGGTGGAGCAAGGTGAGGAGGCCGTAACGGCTAAAAGCGTTGCCCAGTGCTTCTCAACCTGTGACCTCGCGGTTCCTACTAGACTCTCGGCCTACCTGTCGGAGGGGCTGAAGGCCAAGCCACAGCGATATGTAAAGACACCCTCTGGTTACCGTTTGCACCGCGTTTTCAGCGACACACTCTCAGGTCAGTTTGGGTCCAACCGCGTTGTGCTTCAGACCAGTGCAGAGCTACGATCTCTTGAGAAGAACTTTGATGACGGACCCAAAAAGCGTTTCTTGGCGGAGGCTGTTGACTGCTTCGAAGCCAACGCTAACCGAGCCGCCATCGTGATGGTGTGGATACTAGCAATAGATCATCTCTTTGAGTACGTCCTCACTTCCAAGCTTAATGATTTCAACTCGTCGCTGGCGGCAAGTCCAGACAAGAGGATCAAAAAGGCCTCCACCAAGGAAGACCTTTCAGAACTCAAGGAAAGCAAGTTCATCGAGCTTTGCCGCTCAGCAAACATCATTTCTAATGATGTCCGGAAGATACTTGAAGACGCGCTTGGCGTCAGGAACACAGCCGCGCACCCCTCTTCGGTGGAGGTCACACGAAGTAAGGCCATCGCCGTGATAGAGGATCTAATCCTCAACGTGGTCAAGAAGTTCTGACTGAGCCACCTGGTTAACTTCCTGCGTGCTTCAAGCATCCCGCTCAGCCTAAAGCGAGCATGAAGGTACCTGGGGAGGCTCTTTGCTGCGCATCGGGAGTGGCCTAGGGGCACCGGGGGGAAACCCTCGCGGCAGCTGCTACGTGATCACCTCTGAGATATGTGACCCCTGTGTAAGTCGGGACTAGACACCTAGTCCGCCACTGGCAGAAAACTGCAATATAGCATAGCACATCAAATTTCCCCTCGCCCCTACGGGTGCGTGATCTAGAGGCTCCTCGAATGTTGAACTTAGAGCTTACACCCTTAACGCGGTTAACAGAGGCATTCGACGCTGAGCTAAATCTGATGGCAGACCGGGAGAGGGAGGCGGCTCTGGAAGCAAAGTATCTCGCTAGGTTGCAAGAGGCTATCGTTCGAAGAGACAATACCCTTAAGGGTATACTTGGTATCGACGCTTTACTTGCTATCGCAACAGCCGGAAAAACTGTGAGCATCCCCGGCCTCGGGATTAGTATGGCGGACATTCCAGCACTTGTGGAGGTGTTGATTGGGCTGGCATCTATCGCGCTCTACATATGCTCACAGTCGTTTATGAATAGCTTGTGTTACGCACAGCTTCACCATGTATTTAGTAACCGCACGGCGAAGCGCTACGGAATCGATCCGGACTTCCTTGAACTTGCAGATATTACTTCTGAGCCAACACTCAAGATGCTTAGCGCAAAACTAAATATCTGGGGTCCAGATTGGCATATCCCGACGCGCCGCTTTGTAGGTGCGGCTAGGCTGTATGAAATTGGAAACTCTCTGTTCTTCCTGATGCTCCCCATACTTCACTGCATGTTAGTCTCACAGGCGGTCATTCGCGTAATAGCCACTTCAGATATTGGTGCGGTTCACTTAGTTTTCTTTGGATGGGTGATCGTCGCGCACCTGATGGCTCTCTTCGTGTGGATAGTCCCGATGCTGGGATTTAGGTTTACTATCCAGACCCCTACGACAGATGGCGACGAGCGGCTACCTAAAAAACTGGATTGAAGCAAAGAAGAACATTTGTTTTATCTCTATGTCACTGCTACACACATCCCAACTGGATGGCTTGCAACGTATTGTTTTGGTTGAGCTTTTAGGAACTTTACGCGTTTCTCTTCGGGTGCGCCATTTCTTCTTCCTAAAAATATAATTCTCAGAAGTTGAAGCCAGCGCGCCCGATTTGAGTTTCTGGGCGCTTCTTTGGCATTTCGTCTCGACGGTAACGAACGCTGGCGACAGCCCAACGCGTCTCTGTCTTCGCCGCTCGGTTCAAACCACGGTAGACTGCAGCACTTCCTCATTCCTTAGAAAGACATCGTCTCTCTTCCCAGCATCAACATGGTTAGTCTGAGGCAAGCTTTTGGCACTACGACCATTCGATAGTCTAATGATGGGACATCGAATGCTTAACGTATCAGAGAAAATAGCTCCCATTTCCATTGATGCTGATCAATTGCTATCGCGAACGTTCACGTTCAAAGTCGAGCCTCAAAATGGCATCATCAGTGACAATTTTGTATTTCATAAAAACGGATTTCTGATTGGTTACAGTCACGCCAATGAGGCGCATTGGGAGATAGAGGGAAGTTTCCTCAACCTGTTCGATCAGGACGGCAGGATCACCTGCCAGATGTCTCTTTTGTCGGGGCCGGGTGAAGCGATACGTCTTGGCGGGTACTTCCATAACCCGGCGCTGGGATATGTAGAGACGGCCAATTTCCACGTCCTGGAAGAGAACTCTTCCGATAGTCATACCAAGATTCAGAGCTTCGATCTTTTCGACACGCTTGTCGCCAGGCGCTGTTCCGATCCGCTCGAGATTTTCCGCATCGTCGAGCGAAAGTCTGCCGTTGCCGGCTTTGCCGACATGCGCCACAGGACGGAGATGAGCATCTTCGGGCGTCGGACCTATGGCATCGACGATATCTACCTGATCATGATCTCTGAAGGGTTCATCAGCGAGAAGCAGGCGGCCGTCCTGAAGTGGATGGAGCTGGAAGAGGAGTGGGAGCATCTCTTCCCCATCGGCGACGTCGTTGCCCGCGTCGCTGAGAACGACATCGTCATCTCCGACATGTACCTGCCACGACCCTTTATCGAGCGTGTGCTGCGTGAAAAATGCGGGTTGGAGAACAAGCTCTATCTGAGCAACTACGGCAAGCATCATCGCCTGATCTGGCCGGAAATCCTCGGAGAGCACAATCTGCGCACCCATTTCGGGGACAATATCCAGGCCGATATCATCAGCCCATCGTCCTTCGGCATAGACGTGATGCTCGTCAACATTTCCAAGTGGGACCCGAGCGAGCAAATTCTGCATGCCATTGGCCTCGGCGACTATGCGCATGCGGTCCGTGAGACGCGTCTTCGCTCGTTCCACAGAAACATCAATATCCGCCATGCACAACGGGCTCAGGCCTCGATCAACATCCCGTTGATGATCCTCGCCTCCTTCTGGATCAAGGCATGCGCCGAAGAGCGGGGTGTCGACAAGATATTGATGGCGGCGCGCGATTGTAATCTGTGGCAGGAAATGCTCGCGTCTCGCCATTTTGCCCGCGCGAATATGCCGCCCTCTGAATACATCCGCATCTCGCGAGCGGTGTGTTACACGGAATCTCCCGAATACGAGGCCTATCTGCAAAACAAGCTGGGTCTTCGCAACCTTCTCGTCGATTTCGTCGGCACGGGACGATCGCTGGGTACGATCATCGACCGGATGGATCGCAGGGCCACCATAACGCCTTGCATCCTTCTGGGCGAACCGCGCAGCGCCGAAATCGTCGAGACCCTGCCTGAGACGTTCATCCTTCGGGACTTCGGCAGCCATCGTGTGTTCTTCGAGGCGTTGAATGCATCGCTCGATGGATCCACCGTTTTCACGATCTCAGACAATTATCGTCTGACGATCCTGTTGCAGGAAAACGAGTTCAGCGACGTCGTCAAAACGATGATCGTCGAGATGAGGAACACCTTCCAGCATTTCATGCACAATCTTGATCGGATCAATCCGCCTCAGAATGTGCCGTCGCTCGAGGTCTTGCGGCAAGCCGGCGCGGCGATCGTTGACCTTCTACCCGGCTGGAGTCCGAAACTTGCTGCTCTGGCTGCGGAGCAGAAGACCAATCTGATGCAGGGCAACGCCTTTAAAGCAGCTTACGCCGCGCGTTAACGCCCGTTTTCCGTTCACTGTTCGAACATGTAGGATCATACATGCCATTCAAGACGATCTACAATCTTTTGCCGGAAGCGATGCGCGAGAAGGTGTCGTGGGAGAGCAACAAGGTACCGCCATTTCCCAGCATCGATAACACTGTCTCAGGTCAGGTTTGGGCAACCATTCCCGGTGGGCACAAATGGCTGGGTTACTTTCAGGTTTATGACCGCGAGTTCGGACGCTATCACGGCAAGAGCCCGCGCGTTCTGGAAATCGGCGTCTATCGCGGAGCCTCGCTTCAACTCTGGCGCCGCTTCTTTGGCGACGGAGCAACCATCGTCGGTATCGACATCGATGAAAGCTGCACTGCTTTTAATGCTCCTGAACACGATATCCACGTGGAAATCGGCGATCAGAGCGACCCGGCCTTCCTGCAATCCGTTGTTGATAAATATGGCCCATTCGACATCATCATCGATGATGGCAGCCATGTTGCATCTCACCAGATCGCCTCGTTTAATGGTCTGTTTGACAAGGGTCTGAAGGAGACAGGCATTTATTTCGTTGAAGATCTGGAGTGCATGTATTGGGGGCACACAGATGCCTTCAGGGATGCGTCCGTCACGACTGTGGAATTCTTCAAGATGTTGATCGATATCCAGAACAGCATTTTCGAAGACTACACCTACAACGACTTTTCGGTCCAAATTCCTGGGTCCAGAACTCAATATGAGGTCATCGCGCTGGCAAAGTCGATTGCGTCGATCAAATTCGGGCGTGGATTGCTTCTGGTCGAGAAAGCGCCACAAATTCCGCCATTGACGCTGCATCTTTAAGTTCCGCCGCGCAAGCGCTCCAGATGAAATGCAGGCGCTTGCGACAAGAGCCGTGGAGGCGTTAGGTCTCGACGGCTTTTGACGTGCTCTATCGTTAGAGGCGTGAGGGCCACACCAACTCCTAAAAGCAAGCTCTGATAACATCAGTATGACTGGTCTATCGACGGTCCTTCTGTAATAACCGCTGGGGTTGATCGCCGGGCGCGTCTCATATCTGTTGGGAAAATAGCCGCGGCCCTGTCCTGGAGTATCGGAATGGCCGCAAGGCTTGTTGCTTTGGTCACCTTGTTGGCCTTCCTCGCCGGCTGTGGCGGGCGTCCGGTCGGGGTGATGACGCCAACAGGGCAGGTGGTGCAGGGCACGACGCCGGTCAGCCTGCTGGTGGCGACGACACGTGCGCCGGCTGAGGACAAGGCGGTGCTGTTCGGTGGCGAGCGCGGCACGGGTCTGAAGGTGGATGCCGTGACGGTTTCCATTCCTCCGGCTGCCAATCGCAAGGTCGGCCAGGTGCAATGGCCGAAAAAGCTTCCGCCGGATCCGTTGAAGGACTTCACCACGATTTCGGTGGAGCCCGTCACCTCGGCGGCGGATACCCGCAGCTGGATCAAGCGCCACAGCCCGAAGGACCGGCGTGTCCTGGTCTTCGTCCATGGCTTCAACAATCGCTACGAAGAATCGGTCTATCGTTTCGCCCAGATCGTCCATGACTCCGGAACGGACGTCGTTCCGGTCGTCTTCACCTGGCCCTCGCGCGCCAGCATCTTCGATTACAATTACGACAAGGAAAGCACCAACTACTCGCGCGATGCGCTGGAGGAGATGTTGACGCGCCTTGCTAAGGATAGCTCGGTCAGTGACATCACCGTCATGGCCCACTCCATGGGCACATGGCTTGCGGTGGAGGCACTGCGCCAGATGGCAATTCGCAACGGCCATGTTCTGCCGAAGATCAACAATGTGATCCTGGCGGCACCCGATCTCGACGTGGATGTCTTTGGCCGTCAATATGCGAGCCTTGGCAAAGACAAGCCGAAATTCACGCTCTTCGTTTCGCAGGACGACCGGGCACTCAGCCTATCGCGGCGCATTTCCGGCAATGTCGACCGCCTCGGTCAGATCGATCCCGCGGCAGAACCCTATCGCAGCGAGTTGGAAAAGGCTGGCATCACTGTCCTCGATCTGACCAAGCTGCAATCGGGCGATCGCCTCAACCACGGCAAGTTTGCCGAAAGCCCCGAGGTCGTGAAGCTGATCGGCGACCGGTTGATTGCCGGCCAGACGGTGACCGACTCCGATGTCGGTCTTGGCGAAGCGATCGGCGCAGTCGGCATCGGTGCGGCACAGACGGTAGGCACGGCGGCAAGCGTTGCGATCAGTGCGCCAATTGCCGTCTTCGATCCGCGCACCCGCGAGAATTACGGGCGGCAGGTGGAGCGTCTTGGTCGTTCGGTCGAAAACACCGTTGGCTCGGTGGGCGATACGGCAACCAGCGTTGTCGATCCGCAACTGCTCGATAGCGGAAATCGCAGCCAGACGGCTTGCTCGCTGCGCGCCAATCGCAACAACGCGGCCTGCCGCAGTCGCTGATCTGCCAATATACAAACAGTATTTAATCGGCTATGACGGGGAAAATCCCCCACCGGAGTAACGCGCCATGCGCTGGAAACGCACCCTTCAGCTTCTCGATGTCCATTGCGAAGGCGAGATTGGTCGTGTCGCCACCGGTGGCGTGCCGAAAATTCCGGGCGCCACGGTTGCCGAGCAACTGAACTGGCTGAACACCGATCCGAAGGGTGAGGAGCTTCGCCGCTTCCTGACGCTTGAGCCGCGCGGAACGCCGATCGGTTCTGTCAATCTGCTGCTGCCACCCAAGCACCCGGACGCGGATGCTGCCTTCGTCATTCTCCAGCCGGACCAGGCGCATGCAAGCTCCGGCTCCAATTCCATCTGCGCCACGACTGCTCTCCTGGAAAGCGGCATGGTGGAGATGAAGGAGCCCGAGACGATCGTGATGCTGGAAACCGCAGCCGGCCTCGTCAAGGCCACCGCCACCTGCAAGGACGGCCGCTGCGAAAAGGTCAAGCTCACCATGGTGCCGTCCTTCGTGCATGAGCTGGATGTCGAGGTCGACACGCCCGACTGGGGCCACATCCGCATGGATATCTCCTATGGCGGTATTTTTTATGCGTTGGTGGATGTGCGCCAGATCGGGCTCACCATCGACAAGGCCAACGCCGCCAAGCTCGTGGCTGCCGGCATGGTGCTGAAGGATATCGTCAACCGCGATATCCCAGTCGTGCATCCGGAAATCCCAGCGATCTCTGGCGTGGCCTATGTCATGTTCCGCGATACCGAAGAGGATGGCACCATCCGCACCTGCACCACCATGTGGCCGGGCCGGGCCGATCGCTCGCCCTGTGGCACCGGCAACTCTGCCAATCTGGCGACGCTCCATGCGCGCGGCAAGGTGAAGGTGGGTGACACCTATAAGTCTCGCTCCATCATCGGCACGGAGTTTGAGGTCGGTCTTTCTGCGCTCTCCCAAGTAGCGGGAAAGGAAGCGGTCATTCCCACCATTACCGGTCGCGGTTTCACCTTCGGTCTGCACCAGATCGCGCTCGATCCGTTCGATCCGCTGGCGGATGGCTTTGCCATGACCGATGTCTGGGGGCCGCAGGCGGGCTCGATCGGTGAGGCGAAAAAGTAGCCCAAAGTCACGCCAAGGCGCTGTTTTCTTCAGTGGAAAGGTGCTAAGCGGGCCGCACCCCACACATTGTTCTTCGCAAGGTCTTCACGCGCAAACTGCGAGCCACCTTGCACGGACCTGCTTGAGAGGCTGACAATGCAGACGATCACCCTTCGCCGCCCGGATGACTGGCACCTGCACCTGCGCGATGGCGCAATGTTGGAAGGCGTGATCGGCGATACCAGCCGCCATTTCGCCCGCGCCATCATCATGCCCAATCTGGTGCCGCCCGTCGTCACCACGGCGGATGCGCGCGCTTATCGTGAGCGCATCGTCAAGGCCATTCCCGCCGGTGATCGCTTCGAGCCGCTGATGACGCTCTATCTCACCGAGCATACCAGCCCTGACGATGTGGAAGAGGGTAAGAAGAGCGGCCTCATAACTGCCGTGAAGCTCTATCCGGCCGGTGCCACCACCAATTCGCACGGTGGCGTGCGCGATATGGACAAGGCCATGCCGGTGCTGGAGCGCATGGCAAAGATCGGCCTGCCGCTTTGCGTCCATGGCGAAGTAACGACGCCGGACGTCGATATCTTCGACCGCGAGAAGGTCTTCATCGATACGGTTCTTGCACCGCTGCGCAAGCGCTTACCGGAACTGAAGGTCACGATGGAGCATGTGACGACGCGGGACGGCGTGGACTATATCCGCGAGTCGGAGAAAAACCTCGCCGGCTCCATCACCACCCATCACCTCATCATCAACCGCAATGCCATTCTGGTCGGCGGCATCAAGCCCCATTATTACTGCCTGCCGGTGGCAAAGCGCGAGGAACATCGTCTGGCCCTGCGCGCGGCGGCGACCTCCGGCGATGCCCGTTTCTTCCTCGGCACGGATTCCGCTCCGCATGTCGATCCGCTGAAGGAATGCGCCTGTGGCTGCGCTGGTGTCTATACCTCGATCAACACCATGAGCTGCCTTGCCCACGTGTTCGAACAGGACAACGCGCTCGCCAAGCTCGAAGCCTTCGCCTCGCTGAATGGCCCGGCCTGGTATGGTCTTGCCCCCAATGAAGAGACGATCACCCTGGTAAAGCGCGACGAGCCAGTGGCATTTCCGGCGAAGATCGAGACGGGTGCTGGACCCGTCACCGTCTTTGATCCGATGTTCCCGCTCCATTGGGATGTTGAAAACTAACGTTCAAGCTGCCGGTTTATCCGGCAGTTTTTTTATCGATAGCTGACAAAAAGAGGAAGATGCCGATGGCCCAATTCAATTTCACCGATCGCACGGTGGTCGCCGAACTCGTCGCGAAGATGCTGTGGGAAATCAAGGCCGTCCATTTCAACTCTGAAGCGCCTTACACTTTCGCATCGGGCATGAAGAGCCCCGTCTATATCGATATGCGCAAGCTGATCTCCTATCCGCGCATCCGTTCGGCCGTCATGGATTTTGCCGCCGCCAAGATCGTCGCCGATGCTGGTTTCGAGAAGTTCGACTGCGTGGCCGGTGGCGAAACCGCAGGCATTCCTTTTGCCGCTTTCCTGGCCGAACGCCTTGGCCTGCCGATGATCTACTGCCGCAAGAAGCCGAAGGGTCACGGTCGCAATGCGCAGATCGAGGGCCATATGCCGGAGGGTGCGCGCGTTCTGGTTATCGAGGACCTGACCACCGCGGGCGGCTCCATGTTCACCTTCATCGATGCGATCCGGGCCGCTGGCGGTATCGTCGATCACGGTATTGCGCTTTTCTATTACGGCATCTTTTCCGAAGCCGAGGCGCGCTTCGCCAATGGCAATGTAAAGCTGCATTATCTCAGCACATGGCGCAACGTGCTTGAAGCGGCCCGCGCCGAAAAGCTGTTCGATGACAAGACGCTGTCGGAAGTGGAAGCTTTCCTCGACAACCCGCTGCCGTGGTCGGCCCGTCACGGCGGTGTCAGCGAATTGCCGCAATCGTAATTTTGGCTGAACCTTGCCCGGCATATTGACCGGGGCAAGGTGCTGCCGTTAAGCATCTAATCGATTTAGATTTGGAGGAAATCGGATGATCCTGTGTTGTGGCGAAGCCCTGATCGACATGCTGCCGCGTGAATCGACCAAAGGCGAGGCGGCTTTCGCCCCTTATGCAGGCGGCGCGGTCTTCAACACCGCCATCGCGCTCGGGCGTCTTGGCGTCCCATCCGCCTTCTTCTCCGGTATCGCCGACGACATGATGGGCGAAATCCTGAAAGAGACGCTGCGCGCCAGCAACGTGGATTACAGCCTCTGCGCCTTCTCCAATCGACCGTCCACCATTGCCTTCGTCAAGCTCGTCGATGGCCACGCGACCTACGCCTTCTATGATGAAGGTACGGCAGGGCGCATGCTGTCGGAAAAGGATTTGCCGCATATTGGTGGCGAGTGCGAAGCCATGCATTTCGGTGCGATCAGCCTAATCCCCGAACCATGCGGCAGCACCTATGAAGCGCTCCTGGTGCGCGAGCATGAAAAGCGTGTCATCTCGCTCGATCCCAATATCCGTCCGGGCTTCATCCAGGACAAGCAGAAGCACATGGACCGCATCAACCGCATGGCGGCGATGTCGGATATCGTCAAATTCTCGGATGAGGATCTGGCCTGGTTCGGCCTGAAAGGCGATGAAGATACGCTCGCCCGCCACTGGCTGCACCACGGCGCAAAGCTGGTCGTCGTCACCCGCGGCGCCGAAGGCGCTGTCGGCTACACCAAGCAGCTTCGCGTCGAAGTGCCGAGCGAGCGCGTCGAGGTGGTCGATACGGTCGGCGCCGGCGACACCTTCGATGCCGGCATTCTGGCGTCCCTGAAGCTCCAGGGTCTCCTCACTAAACCCCAAGTCGCCTCGCTCACCGAAGACCAGATCGCCAAGGCCCTTGCACTCGGCGCCAAAGCCGCTGCCGTGACGGTATCGCGCGCGGGCGCGAATCCGCCTTGGGCGAATGAGATCGGGCTGTAATTCAACGAGCCAGAATTAATCCGCTGCGTCTCGGAGGCGACCCATGTCACCAGTGGTCAGCGCCTCCAGATTGGCTTCAATCTTCTCCAGCGACCAATCCCACCAGGCGAGTTGAAGCAACCGGGCGATGACGTCGTCGCCATATCGCATTCGAATGATCCCTGCAGGGTTTCCGCCGACGACTGCATAGGGCGGCACCTCGCGAGTGACGACGGATGCGGCAGCGACGATAGCGCCTGAGCCGATGTGAACGCCTGGCATGATGGCGGCATTCTGGCCGATCCAGACATCGTGTCCAACGACTGTGTCCTTGACCGGCAGGTCTTTATAACCAAATGTTTCTGGTTTGAAGATGCGGAAGGGGTAGGTTGTGAACCCTTCCATCGGATGGTTGGCAGAGCTGGTTATGAAGTAACTTCCACGCGCGATCTGAACAAACTTCCCGATGACGAGCCGCTCGCGAACCCCGTGCCCAAGAAAAGGCGCGAGGGTCGAAGCCGTGTCTTCCGGTTTTCCAGAGTGGGTGTAGTAGCTGTAGTCGCCAATCTCCATCCGCGGATGGTCGATGACGTTCTTTAAATAGACAGTGTCCCTGTAGACCGTTCCGTCAGGCAATGTGATCGGATGGATCACCTTCGGATCAAGCAATGCCATCAATTCTTGTCCTGTCAAAATCTAAGATTTACGGTTGGTGGCAAGCTACGAAACGGCCGCTGCTGAATCCATTGCCCAACATGTATCGCCCGAATGAATGTTTTTGATGAGATGAGGGGTTAAACCCGGATCGCCGTTTCCTCTTTCGCTGTCTTGATCACCACCATCGTCACGAAGCGCGCGACATTCGTCTGGTCACGAAACAGCCTGTCGCACAGCGCATCGAACTCCTCCATGTCGGTGAGGCGCAGCATCAGCATCACATCCATATCGCCGGTAATGGCATAGGCATGCGTTATCGCTTCCTCCGCTTTGACGAGGTCAAGAAAGCGACGCATGTGCTGTTCGCCATGCAGCTTCAGTTCCACAGACACCAGCGCCTTGATGCCGCGCCCGGCCTTTGCCGGATTGAGAATGGCAACGATGCGGTCGATGATCCCGGATTTGGTAAGACGCTGAACCCGGCGCAGGCAACTTGATGGAGACAGGCCGACCTTCTCCGCCATCTCCACATTGGTGAGCGACGCGTCGCGTTGCATGAGGTTGAGGATAGTGCGGTCGATCTTGTCCATGAGACGATCATAAGCATGCGGAGGCGGTATGCAATAAAATTGCAGAAAGGTGCAATCTTTGACCAAAAACGCCGCGGGCCGCGGGCTATAGGATGGTGGTGCCTAAGGAGACACCAATGCCGCTCTTTCAATCCCTACTGCTAAAATCCCGCGAGACGCTTGAGATCTATTGGCTGCTGGTCAAGATCACGGTCCCGATCTCGGTGCTGACCGAGGTCCTTTCGCGCTTGGGCCTTGTCGAAGGCATCGCTCCCGCCTTTGCGCCAGCCATGCACGCGGTTGGCCTCCCTCCAGAACTGGGTCTTGCGTGGCTGACGGCTATGCTCGTCGGCATATGGGGTGCGGTGCCCTTGATCTTCACGCTCGTTCCTCTTTCGGAACTCACCACGGCGGATGTCACGGTATTCTCCGCTCTCGTTCTCTTCGCCCATGGCCTGCCTCTGGAACAGAAGATCATCCAGAAGGCCGGTCCCGGCATGGTGGCAACCACGACCCTTCGCATCTTGGGTGGTTTCGTTTACGCGCTTATTCTTCATCACCTCTTGCAGGCCACCGGTTGGCTTTCGGCGCCCGTCGCTCCGGCATGGGTGCCGGACGCGGTCACACCAGACTGGTCGGTTTACGCCTGGGGACTGGCCGAAACCATGCTGATGATGCTGGTCGTCCTGCTTCTCCTGTCATGGAGCCTTGAGGTGTTGAAGATCACGGGGATCCTTGGCCTCATGATGAAGGGCATAGAACCTGTGCTGCGACTGGCGGGCATCAAAGGCGAGGCAGGTCATTTGACAGCCATCGGCCTTTTCTTGGGCATTTCCTACGGCGCCGGGCTTTTGATCCGAGAAGCACGATCAGGCCTCATCAATCCACGTCAGATCTTTCTCTCCTGCGTTTTCATGGGCTTTGCTCACAGCATCATCGAGGACACGCTTTTGATGGTATCGCTCGGGGCCGATATCTACAGCACCTTGATTGGGCGTGTCGTTTTCGCGATTGGCGCGACAGCAGCGCTGGCACTTGTGCTGGCATCCATATCGGATCGAGCCTTCTTCGCCCGGCTCTTCAAAAGCCAGCCTCAGGGAACCTAAGGCGAAACAAAATTCTCCACATTATCGATTACGGAAAATCCAATTCGTTGAAATTCTGTGCATCGTGCTGAATATAGGAGCAATCCTTTCCTTCGCGCGTTAGATGCTCTAGCATTCTCGCTTTCACGGAATTCAAAAACATGTCTGCTTCATCTTCCTCACCACGGGCGCAGAAGCCGTTCTATGCGTCCTTCGGTTTCCAGGTTTTCGCCGCCATGGTGGTGGGTCTCGTCCTCGGCTACATCGCCCGGGAAATGGGTCCGACGGAGGCCGGCCCGAACTGGCTGGTCCAGGCGCTTTCCACGGTCGGCTCCATCTTCGTGCAGCTTCTGCGCGCGCTTGTTCCCCTGCTGATCTTCACCGCCATCGTGGCCAGCATCGCCAATCTGCGAGAGTTGAACAATGCAGCGCGACTGGTCTGGCAGACGCTGCTGTGGTTCGCCATCACTGCGCTGATCGCGGTGCTGATCGGCATCACGCTTGGCCTTCTCATCCAGCCCGGTCTCAACACCGGTGTGGAGGCTGCCGCGGCTGCAGCACCGTCCACCACCGGCTCCTGGCTTGATTTCCTCAAAGGTCTCATCCCTTCCAACGTTCTCGGCCTGCAGGCCTCGACCAAGGTTACCCAGACGGGGGCCACCACGGCGCTGAACTTCAACGTTCTGCAGATCCTGGTCGTTTCGATTGCGGTTGGCATTGCCGCACTTCAGGTGGGTGAGAAGGCAGAAGCCTTTCTTTCCTTCAATCGGTCGCTGCTCGCCATTACTCGCAAGATGCTCTGGTGGGTCATTCGCCTGACGCCGATCGGGACGATCGGTCTTCTCGGCAATGCGGTCGCAGTTTACGGCTGGGAAGCCCTGGCTTCACTCGGCTGGTTCTCCGCCGCAATCTATATCGGCCTCGCGATTGTTCTCTTCGTCGTCTACCCGGTGATCCTGGCAGCAAACGGTCTGAACCCGGTGCGCTTCTTCGCAGGCGCATGGCCAGCGATCCAGCTTGCCTTCGTCTCCCGCTCGTCTATCGGCACGTTGCCGGTGACGGAACAGGTCACGGAGCGCAATCTCGGTGTGCCGCGTGAGTACTCCGCCTTTGCCGTGCCGCTTGGCGCGACAACCAAGATGGATGGCTGTGCTGCGATCTATCCGGCGATCTCCGCCATTTTCGTCGCGCAGTTCTATGGCCTGCCGCTTGGCATTCAGGAATATGTGCTGATCGTCTTCGTTTCCGTGCTCGGCTCGGCCGCAACGGCGGGTCTGACGGGGGCGACTGTCATGTTGACGCTCACCCTTTCCACGCTCGGCCTGCCGTTGCAGGGTGTTGGCCTGCTGCTGGCGGTCGATCCGATCCTCGATATGGGCCGTACTGCGGTCAATGTTGCCGGTCAGGCGCTCATCCCGACGATTGTTGCCAAGCGTCAAGGCATCCTCGATCAGGCGGCCTATGATCGCCATGAAGGCATCGACGCGCTCGATCCGGCAGCGACGCCCGCGGAATAGTTCCGCTCGTAAGCTTGAGAAAAAGCCCGCCCTGCAACGCAGTCGGCGGGCTTTCGTTCTGGACGCTTACGCGTGGTGACTGATCGACGATGAAAGAGCACTCGGCGGATGGCCGACGATGCGTTTGAAGGCGCGGCTGAAGGCAGCCTGGGAACCATAGCCGAGCTTCACCGCCGCCGTTTCGATCGGCATCCTCTCCTTGCCGATCCACTGCATGGCAAGGCGCATACGCAACTCGGTGAGGTAGCGCACCGGCGTCATGCCGGTCACCTCCAGAAAACGCTCGGCAAAGACGGAGCGAGATGCGCCCATCACGCCGGCCAGTTCGGCAAGCGTCCAGTCGTGACCGGGATTGTTGTGAATGGCGAGGATCACGCGCCCCAAACGAGGGTCGCGAAGCGCAGCGACCCAGCCGGAGGAATCGCCACAGCCGCATTCCACCCAGGCGCGCACGATGAAGGCGGCGACCACATCGGCAAGCCGGGCGAGAATGCCGGCGAAGCCAGCACGGGCTTGGCGCGTTTCCCGCTCCATCGCTTCCAGCATGGGAAGGAGTTCCGGATAGCGCGCGGTAAGCGTGTTGACGAACATCACTTCGGGCATCAGTCCGGTGATCGGGTGCATGGCCCCAAGATCGAACTCCATGCAGCCGCTGAATACCAGCACGCGCTCTTCGCTGGGTACATCGGGTTCACAGGTCTTGATGGCGCTGACGGAGTTGCAAAGTGGCGCAGCATCCAGCGAGCGGATGTTCTTGCAGGCAATGTCAAGATCGGAAAGCAGCGCATGGGGCCCACCCCGCGGCAACAAAACCGCATCGCCCGCATTCATCTTGTGAAGCGTACCGGACGAGGTACGAAGATAGATCGGGCCGCAAGCCACGAAATGAAACTGCGCGCGACCTTCCACCTCTCCAAAGGAAAACCCGAAGGGAGCGGAGGCTTCGATGCGGCGATAATCGAGGCCCACAAGCCGCATGCCCATCAACAACTCGCTGATGAGATCGGGTAAGGGTTGATTTCCGGACGTATGATCAAGCATGGCGGATTTTGTGGCATGGATCGTCCGGAAAGTCGAGTCTATGCTTCTGCCATCCTCTCCTCCCAAAGGACATACAGATGAACCCGACACCTAACTCCCTTCCCGGCGCGGATGGCCCAGAGGCGCCCGCATGGGGCGCCGTCATATCCATGGCGCTTGGCGTCTTCGGGCTGGTCACCGCAGAGTTTCTGCCAGCAAGCCTCCTCACGCCCATTGCCGCAGACCTCGGCATCACCGAGGGTGCTGCCGGTCAGGCGGTCACTGTCACCGCCGTTGTCGGCATGGTGGCAAGCCTGTTGATTACCTCGCTCGCGCGCAACATCGATCGCCGCCACCTGATGATGATCTTCTCAGGTCTCCTCGTTATCTCGAACCTGATGGTCGCCGCGGCTCCCGGCCTGAGCGTACTCCTGATCGGACGCTTGCTGCTTGGCGTGGCGCTCGGTGGTTTCTGGGCCATGTCCACCGCAATCGTCATCCGGCTGGTCCCTGCGGCCAGCGTGCCACGCGCGCTTTCGATGATCTTCAGCGGTGTGTCCGGCGCAACCATCGTTGCGGCACCCGTTGGCAGCTATGTCGGTGAACTCGCGGGCTGGCGCTTCGTCTTCGTCCTGACGGCACTGCTCGGTGTGGCCGCTTTGTTCGCGCAGTTCTTCACCCTGCCGAAGCTTGCGCCGACAGGTACCAGCAGCATCAAGACGCTTGGCACTGTGCTGAGGAGACCTGGTATTGCGCTCGGTCTTGTTGCGGCAACACTTGTCTTTGGCGGCCATTTTGCCTTCTTCACCTATCTGCGCCCCTATCTGGAAGCGGATATCGGCGCGGGCATCGGCATGGTTTCCGCTCTGCTGCTCGGTTTCGGATTGGCCAACTTCGTCGGCACCCTCGTTGCCGGATCGCTGATCAGCCGCAGCCTGAAAATGTCGCTGGCAGCACTTCCCCTTTTCATGGCGTTGATTGCGGTGCTCCTGGTAACGACGGCGCCGCCTCTGCCGCTTGCCGCAGTCCTCGTCGCCTTCTGGGGCTTCCTCTTCGGTGCCGTACCGGTCGCCTGGTCCACCTGGCTCGCGCGCACCATTCCGGATGAAGCGGAAAGCGCCGGCGGCCTCCTCGTCGCCTCCATCCAATTCGCCATTGCCATGGGTGCGGCAGTTGGCGGCATTATCTTCGATCTGAGCGGCGCAATCAGCGTCTTCGGCACCAGCGGACTCATCCTCGCACTCGCCGCCATCGGCATCATGGTGGGCGTGAGGTCACGGCCTGAAGCCAGCATGGCGTGAGGAAAGCCACAACTGAGATCGCAAGCCGGGGGGAATCTTCCCCGGCCTGTGCCATGGGCTAGCATGTCCACTATAGTCATGCCGGACTACCGCCCGAACTCGACGGCGCTTGAAGCTCACTGGAGAACCGGGATCATCGCTTTATGTCGGATGCTCCCACAAATCTCGCAGTCGATTTTCGCGGGATAAGGGTTGGGGCGGATACCAAAATGCGGTGTTCGCGCGGGGCGGTGGCTTGAGTGAGCAATTCCAAAGCGTGCGACGCAATCTGGTCGAAGGGAACGCGCAATGTCGTCAAAGGCGTCGACAGATGGCTAACGATAGGGATGTCGTTGTAGCCGATGAGCGAAATGTCGTCGGGGACGGATAGACCCATCTTGTTCAGCGCAGACAGTGCTCCAATCGCCGTATTGTCATTGACGGCAAAAATCGCCGTAGGCCGACATTCGAGCGCCATCAGCGTCTGCACCGCTTCGGCGCCTGACTGGATGCCGAATGTCGATGGGACGATGAGTCCGGGATCGACCGAAATCGATGCCTCGGCAAGCGCCTGTTTATATCCTTCGACACGTCCAGTGGCGCTGGAGGCATAATCCGGTCCGGCAATCACGCCGATCCGTTGATGTCCGAGATCAAGCAAATGGCGTGTCGCCAGATATCCACCCAGTCGATCATCGCCAACGGCGGAGAGGCTATGATGATCCGTTCGCAGCGCCAGCACATAGGGTACGCCACGCTCGTTCAGTTCATCCGGGAAGGCGTCGTCGTCACGTGCTGTTGAAAGAATGAGCCCGTCGACACCGCGGTTGAGCAGCGATTCCGCGGCCACGCGATCCGCCTCCGGATTATCTTCCGTCGTCGCCACGATGGCAAAACGACCGGTGCGGGCACAGGCTTTGACGATTGCCTCATAAAGCATCGCCATCACTGTATCCGTGAGCCGAGGTACGATGACGCCGATCGTCATCGTATTGCCGCGCCGCAGACTGGCCGCGGAGACATCCCTCACATAGCCCAGTTCCGCGGCAATTTTCCGTACGCGCCGTGCCGTCTCGCTGTCGGACCGCGGAAGCCGTTCGTCCAGAATGCGCGATACGGTCGATTTCGATACGCCTGCAGCAGCCGCCACGCTGTGAACCGTGACTCGCGGCTGACGCGAACGCTCTCTTGATTCCATGTGTGTTTTTCCATTCCAGCTCTGGTGCTGAGCACTCGACCATCACATTGCACGAAAAACGCCGTTGACTCCAGAACAATAAAGATCGATAACGGGAACGTTCCCATTAACGATCCCAACTGCTGCTCGACAGAGGACAGCAGCTGATAAGGAGGAGAAATCAGATGCAACCCATGGATCTTCGTGGCCTGAGCCCGGCACCCGTCACCGCTTTCACCCGTAATGGTGAAGTGGACTACGCAGCCAATGCAAAAATCGCCAAGTGGTTGGCCTCGATGGAGGGCGTAAAGAGCCTCGTCATTCTCGGTCATGCCGGAGAGGGCACTTTTCTGACGGAAGACGAACGTCTCGAACTCATCCGTGTTTATGTCGACGCTGTTGGTGGGGAAATCCCGATCATCGCCGGTATCACCGGTGAGGGCACACGTGTCGCCGCCGCAGAAGCCAAGAAGTGCAAGGCTGCCGGTGCTACCGGCGCACTCGTCTATCCGAACCACGGTTGGCTGCGTTTTGGTTTCCAGAAGGGCGCTCCGCAGGATCGCTACAAGGCGATCTGGGAAGAATCCGGTCTTCAGGAAATCCTCTTCCAATATCCGGATGTGACGAAGGCCTCTTACGATCTCGATACGCAGCTGGCGATCGCCACTCAGCCGGGCGTCGTCGCCACCAAGAACGGCGTGCGCAATATGAAGCGCTGGTATGTCGAAATTCCTGAACTCAAGAAGGCCAATCCGAACCTGCAGGTTTTGAGCTGCCATGACGAATGGCTGCTTCCGACCATGTTCGATGTCGACGGTCTTCTCGTCGGTTATGGCAACATCGCGCCGGAACTCCTGGTCGATCTGATCGAGGCTGGTAAGGCGCAGGATTATCCGAAGGCCCGCCAGATTTTCGAGCGGCTGCTTCCCGTGACGCGCGCCGTCTACCATCGCGGTTCTCATATGGAAGGTACGGTCGCCTTGAAGCTCGGTCTCGTGCATCGCGGCATTCTCGATCACGCGACGATCCGCGAGCCGCTGAAGAACCTTGGTGAGAAGGCCGAGCAGGAGATTTTTGCCGCTTTCGAAGCCGCTGGCATCGGTCGCGTCGAGCAGCTTCTTGCTGCCGAATGATTGTCACGCCGTCTCGGCGTTGGTCGGGACGGCAAACACTTGGAGACGGATCGGCAGTCCAGCCGATTCGGCTCCCCTGATTGATGTCTGACAGCAACGTCTTAGAAAGAAGCAGAAGAGCAGGAACAAGGTCGTCGTCGGGAGAGAGCGGCGAGGGTGAGGAGGAACTCATGAACATCATGCAGCCCGTAAAGGGCAACACGAAGGCTCTTGCGGATCCGCAGGCCAATATCAGCGCTAGGTTGGAACGTCTTCCGATTACCAGAGAAGTCTTCTGGGCGCGCAACATCGTCGGAGCGGCAACGTTTTTCGACGGCTACACGGTGATTGCGATTGCCTATGCTATGCCCGTTCTCGTGCGCGAATGGGGGCTTACCCCGGCCCAGACGGGGATGATCCTGTCGATGGGATATCTAGGCCAGCTTATCGGCGCGATCTTGTTTGGCTGGCTTGCTGAAAAGGTCGGGCGCCTGAAAGTGCTGCTCTTCACCATCCTTCTCTTTGTCAGCATGGATGTGGCCTGCCTCTTTGCAGCTGGTGCCGGAATGATGATGGCCTTCCGCTTCGTGCAGGGGATTGGAACCGGCGGCGAAGTGCCGGTTGCCAGCGCCTACATCAACGAGTTGATTGGCTCGAAAGGACGTGGCCGTTTCTTCCTGCTCTACGAAGTGATGTTCCTGCTCGGCCTCGTGGGCGCCGGTCTGATCGGTTACTTCATGGTGCCGGTCTATGGTTGGAAAGCGATGTTCGTCGTCGGTCTGGTTCCTGCCATCCTGACGATCCCGCTGCGTTGGTTCTTGAAGGAATCGCCCCGCTGGCTTGCCGCGAATGGCCGCTATGGTGAGGCCGACGCTATCGTCTCTCGCATGGAGGAAAGTGCACGCGCATCCGGCAAAGAGCTTCCAGAGCCCCGCATCGTGGCAACGCCTGTGAGACGCAAATCCGACTGGAAGGAACTGTTCCAGGGCATCTATCTGAAGCGGACGCTCTCGATCTGGGCGATGTGGTTCTGCGCCTACATGGTGGCAAATGGAACAATCACCTGGTTGCCGACGCTCTATCGCCAGACCTTCAACCTGCCTCTCGAAACCAGCATCCTCTATGGCTTTATGACCTCTGCTGCTGGCGTCGTCGCAGCTGTCATATGCGCCCTGCTGATCGATAAGGTCGGCCGGAAACGCTGGTATGCTGGCGCCTTGCTTCTTGCTCCGGTACCGCTCGTCATTCTCGCATGGCTTGGCGCGACCTCGCCAGTGCAGGTGCTGATCCTGGCGGGTCTCGCCTACGCCATCGTGCAGACGGTCACTTTCTCGCTCTACCTCTATTCGGCGGAAATCTACCCGACCCGTATGCGTGCAATCGGTACCGGCACGGGTAGCGCCTGGCTGCGTCTCGGCTCTTCCGCTGGCCCGATGCTTGTCGGCTTCGTCATGTCGTCCTTTGGTATCCAATATGTGTTCGCCACCTTCGCCGTCATCCTGGTTATCGGTGCCATCGTGACGATGCTGTTTGCGGTGGAAACCAAGGGCAAGGTTCTTGAGGAACTGTCGCCGTAAAACGGTTCCTCAGCCTGACGACGCAAAAAAGCCGGGATCGACGTCCCGGCTTTTTCGTGAGCGATCAGGTTTGTTAAGCGGAAGCCAGCCCCGCCAGCGCCTTGACCAACCCTTGGGTTGAGCTGTCGTGATCGGCCGCACTTTCCTTGCCTTCCACCACGGGCAGCAGGCCGGTTGCCAGTTCCTTGCCGAGCTCCACGCCCCACTGGTCGAAGGAGTTGATGCGGAAGAGCACGCCTTCGACGAAGACGCGGTGCTCGTAGAGCGCAATCAGGCGTCCGAGTGCGAAGGGTGTCAGCTTGTCGTAAACGAAGGTGATCGATGGGCGGTTGCCGGTGAAGACGCGGTGCGGCGCGATGAAGTCGGCCTTCTTGTCGTCCATGCCCTTGGATGTCAGCTGTGCCTTGGCTTCCGCCAGCGTGCGGCCCTTCATCAGGGCTTCGGACTGGGCAAGGCAATTGGCGATCAGCAGTTGATGCTGATGGCGCAGTTCCTTCTCGAAGCCCTTGGCAGCGATCATGAACTCGGCGGGAATGATGCTCGTGCCCTGGTGGATCAGCTGATAGAAGGCGTGCTGGCCATTGGTGCCGGGTTCGCCCCAGACCACCGGGCCGGATTGGCCGTCTACCGGTGTGCCGTCGATGGTCACACCCTTGCCGTTCGATTCCATGTCGAGTTGCTGCAGATAGGCAGGGAAGCGCGACAGCCGCTGGTCATAGGGCAGGATGGCGCGCGTCGGATAGTTCAACACGTTGCGATGATAAAAGCCGATCAGGCCAAGCAGCATCGGCAGGTTCTGGCGGAACGGCGCCTCGCGGAAATGCTTGTCCATCGCATGCGCGCCGTCGAGGAACTCGCCGAACTTTTCCGGACCGATAGCGATCATCAGCGGCAGGCCGATGGCGGACCAGATGGAGTAACGTCCGCCAACCCAGTCCCAGAAACCGAAAATGCGGTCGCTGTCGATCCCGAAGGCGGCGACCTTGTCGAGTGCGGTGGACACCGCGCAGAAGTGATGCTTGACGGCCTCTTCACCCAGCGCATCGGCGATGAACTTGCGGGCAGTCGCCGCGTTCGTCATCGTTTCGATGGTGGTGAAGGTCTTGGAGGCGACGATGAAGAGCGACGTTTCCGGGCTGATCAGCTTCAGCGTGTCGGCAATGTGAGCGCCATCGATGTTGGAGACGAAATGCGAGCGGGGACCGTCATGGAAAGGCGCAAGAGCAAGCGTCGCCATGACCGGGCCAAGATCCGAGCCACCAATGCCAATATTGATGACGTCGGTGATCTTCTTGCCGGTGGCCCCCTTGAGGGAGCCGGAGCGGATCGCATCGGCAAACTTGCCCATGGCGGAAAGAACGTCGTTCACATCCGGCATCACGTCCTTGCCGTCGACGAGCACGGGCATGTTCGAACGGTTGCGAAGAGCGGTATGGAGAACAGCGCGCCCTTCGGTAAAATTGATCTCCTTGCCGGAGAACATCTCTTCGCGCTTTTGCGCCACGCCGCCTTCGGCTGCGAGCTTTTCGAGCAGCGCCAGAATGTCGTCATTCACGGCGCATTTGGAGTAATCCATCAAAAGGTCGTCGAAGCGCGCGCTGAAGCGTTCGAAGCGCTGACCGTCTGCAGCGAAAGCGGCTCGAATGTCCGTCGCGTTGGTGCTGGCGGCTGTGGATTTCAGGGTCTCGACGATGGCCTGCATGGAAAGCTCCTCATGCTCCGTGGAAGGATGAGGAAACTATTCTCTTTCATCGGGCCAAATCAAGGCGTGTTCGGCTGAATTATTCCAAACGACGCCAATCAGTTAGCCAGCTTTCTCAGTTCACGGCGCAGGATCTTGCCGACATTGGTCTTCGGCATTTCGGCGATGAACTCGATATGCTTGGGTCGCTTGTAGTTGGTCAGGCCCTCGGCGCAGAAAGCTTTCAATTCCGCCGCGGTCAAAGACTGGTCTTTCTTGACCACATAGAGCTTCACCGCTTCCCCGGAATGCTCGTCCGGCACGCCGACAGCGGCACATTCCTGCACACCCGGATGGGCCGCCGCCACTTCTTCGATCTCATTCGGGTAGACGTTGAAGCCGGAGACGAGGATCATGTCCTTCTTGCGATCGACGATCTTGGTGAAGCCGCGCTCATCCATCACACCCATGTCGCCGGAGCGGAAGAAACCGTCCGGCGTCATGACCTTGGCGGTTTCGTCCGGACGCTGCCAGTAACCGGCCATCACCTGCGGGCCGCGAATGCAGATTTCGCCGACTTCGCCAATCGGCAGACTGTTGCCGTCATCGTCGCGAATGTCGATATCGGTGGACGGAACGGGAAGACCAATCGTGCCGCTAAAGCCGTTTTGATCGAGGCAGTTCACAGTTGCGACCGGTGAGGTCTCCGAAAGGCCATAACCTTCGCTGATCGCCGTGCCGGTGATCGAGAACCAGCGTTCGGCCACCGGGCGCTGCACGGCCATGCCGCCGCCTAGAACCAGCACCAGTGAGGAAAAGTCCAGCTTGCGGAAATCCTCATTGTTCATCAGCGCGTTGAACAGCGTGTTGATACCGGGGAAAACATGCGCCTTGTAGCCTGACAACTCCTTGACGAAGCCTGGAATATCGCGCGGATTGGCAATCAGCAGGTTGTGTCCGCCAAGCGCAATGCCCATCAGCGAATTCACCGTCAGCGCGAAGATATGATAGAGCGGCAGGGCGCAGACGAAATTCAGCACCTCGGGCCGGTTCTTTCGGGCAAAGACCGGCTCCATCCACAGCGCGATCTGCGCCTTGTTGGCCAGAAGATTGGCATGGGTGAGAACCGCGCCCTTGGAAATGCCCGTCGTACCGCCGGTATATTGCAGAAAGGCGACATCGTTGCGGGTCAGATTGACGGGTTTCAGCCTCGTATTGCGCGCCTGCTTCAGCACGCTCTTGTAGCTGATCGCCTGCGGAAGCGCATAAGGAGGAACGAGCTTCTTGACCTTGCGCACCACAAGATTGACGATGTGACCCTTGAAGCCCAGGAGATCGCCCATGGTCGCGACGATCACGTGCTTCACATCGGTTTTCGGCAGCGCCTGTTGCACCACATGGGCGAAGTTCTCCAGAACGAACAGCGCTTTCGCACCGGAATCCTTCAGCTGGTGTTCGAGTTCACGCGGGGTGTAGAGCGGATTGACATTCACGACCGTCAGGCCAGCGCGCAGGATCGCGTAGGTCGCAACCGGGTTCTGCAGAATATTCGGCATCATCACCGCGACGCGGTCACCCTTCTGCAGACCGATGCTCTGCAGCCAGCCGCCAATGGCGCGCGTCTGTTCTTCAAGTTCGCGGTAGGTGATGGACTTTCCCATGCTGGAAAAAGCCTTGCGATCGGCAAACTGCTTGCAGCTTCGTTCCAGGAGTTCGGCAAGCGATGTGTAGCCGAGATCGGGCAATTCCACCGGTATGCCTTGCGGATAAGATGCAAGCCATGGCCGCTGCACGGCACGAGGCTCCTGACGAATCGCACTTGTATCGCTCATTGCTTTCCTCCCACGCTGCTCCTCGCAACCGTCCTCGGCATCCTTATCCATCTGAAGGGTCCTCATCCATCAGATTGTCTGCCGTCCTCGGCCACGAGGGTAGATGATGCTCCCGAAGTCATCCACTCACTTCAGCGTAATTAACTCTAACGTAAACGTCAACTCTTCCGCGTCACCAGCCGCGTGCTCTCGGAAATTTGCGTTTTGACTTTAATCCTGAATTGCGCAATCAACAAACTGACGTCGATGATGGATGTTTTTGATGACAGAGGTTGCAGCGCTACAACTGAATGGAATCGGCAAGGTCTTTGCCGGCTTGCCCGTTTTGAAAGATATCGATCTTTCAGTATCGAAGGGTGAGATCATTTGCCTGGTCGGCCGCTCAGGCTGCGGCAAGTCCACGCTGCTGCGCATCATTGCCGGTGTCGAGACGCCGGACGCGGGCAGCGTGCGTATGAATGGCATCGAGATTGCTGGCCCTTCTCGGTTCGTCGAACCGGAAAAGCGCCGCATCGGCTTCGTCTTTCAGGATTATGCGCTGTTTCCCCATCTGACCGTCGAGCAGAATGTTGCCTTCGGGCTGAAGGGAATGCCACGAAGAGAGGCGCGCGCGCGCACCGCAGAGATGCTGGAGCATGTTCGCCTGTCGGACCTTGCCAAACGATATCCGCACACGCTTTCCGGCGGCGAGCAGCAGCGCGTGGCGCTTGCCCGCGCCTTGGCCCCGAAGCCGGAAATTCTGCTGATGGATGAGCCATTCTCCAACCTTGATCGCGGCCTGCGTGACAGCGTGCGGGAAGAAACGATAGGCCTGCTGCGCGCGCTTCAGACGACCGCGATCATGGTGACGCACGATCCGGAAGAAGCGCTTTCAGCTGGCGACCGCGTCGTTCTCATGCAGTCTGGCCATATCGTCCAGTCGGGGACAGGCTATGACCTGCACGACCGCCCCGTCAGCCGCTATGCAGCCGATTTCTTCTGCGCCTTCAACAAGGTGGAAGGGACGGTGAGAAACGGACATGTGGAAACGCCCATCGGCCGGTTCTCCCATCGCGGCGACTTGAAGGAAGGGGCGCCTGCTCTCGTCTATATCCGTCCCGCTGAGATCAAGGTGCAGGGCGCCGACAGCACGTCTCATGCCAATCTTCTCTTAGGCCAGGTGTCGGGCCGCATGTTCATGGGCGAGATCGAGCAACTGTCGATCAGCGTTCCGGGTTTGCAGCGGGACCTGCGCGTGCGCAGCATGAAGCGCACACCGATCGATGTTACGGACGTTCGTCTTGCGGTCGATCCTCGGCAGGTGTTGATATTTACCCAGGATTGAAATCCGAAAAATCGCTTCGGAAAATCCGATCATTTTCAACTCAAAGTGAACACTTCGGCTGATCGCCCACTAGATTAAACTTGATTTACATTATCATGTATGGTCAGTGCCTTCGACATCATTCAAGTCCGAAGGGGAGAGAGATGGGTTTTTTCAATACCAAAAATATTGCACTTCTAGCAGGCGTCACCGGAGCGGTTTTTGCAGGCGCGGCGAATGCTGCGGAAGTCAACATCTACACCACGCGTGAACCGGCTCTCGTTCAGCCATTGCTGGATGCCTTCAGCAAGGAAAGCGGCGTCAAGGTCAACACCGTCTTTATGAAGGATGGTCTCGCCGAGCGCGTGCTGAGCGAAGGCGCTAGCTCCCCAGCCGATATTCTGATGACGGTGGATGCTGGCAATCTCGTCGACCTCGTTGAAAAGGGTGTTACCCAGCCGGTCGAGTCCAAGGTTCTGACCGAGTCCGTTCCCGCAGAACTGCGTGACGCAAAGGGCAACTGGTTCGCGCTCTCCATGCGTGCCCGCGTTCTTTATGCCGCCAAGGATCTCGACCTGACGGCCTTCAACTATGAAGATCTGGCCGATCCGAAGTGGAAGGGCAAGGTTTGCATTCGCTCGGGCCAGCACCCCTACAACACCGCACTCTTTGCCGATTACATCGCCCATTACGGCGCTGAAAAGACCGAAGCCTGGCTGAAAGGCGTCAAGGACAACCTCGCCCGCAAGGCTGGTGGTGGCGACCGAGACGTTGCCAAGGACATCCTCGGCGGCATTTGCGATATCGGTCTGGCAAACTCCTACTATGTCGGCCTGATGCGCTCCGGCAAGGGCGGCGAAGAGCAGGTCAAGTGGGGCGAAGCGATCAAGGTCATTCTCCCGACCTTCAAGGACGGTGGCACCCAGGTGAACATCTCCGGTGCGGCAGTTGCCAAGAACGCGCCGAACAAGGCCGACGCCGTGAAGCTTCTCGAGTACCTCGTCTCCGACGAAGCGCAGAAGATCTATGCTGAAGCCAACTTCGAATATCCGGTGAAGCCAGGCGCCGCACTGAATGAGGTTGTTGCATCCTTCGGCACGCTGAAGATCGATCCGAAGCCGTTGACGGAAATCGTCTCCCACCGCAAGCAGGCGAGCGAACTCGCTGACAAGGTTGGCTTCGACAACTAAGGCTTGAGCCTCGGACCAGCGGTCCGGCATATGCATGACAAGGCGCCCGCTTCACGCGGGCGCCTTCACCTTTTTCAGTATATCGATATTTCATGCACGATAAGGCTTGAGTACCCGCATGGTTTCAGACACCGCCAGTCCCACAACGATGAAGGCCAGACCGAGATTCCATGCGAATGTCTGGTGGCTGGTAGCATCGGCGGTGATTGCGGGGCTTGCCCTTCTACCCGTGGCGGCATTGGTGACGGAAGCCATGCAGGGCTCGACGGGGCTGTGGGCACACCTTCGCGATACGGTGCTGGCAACTGCCCTGCCGGACACGCTGATTCTGCTTCTCGGCGTCGGGATTCTTGCAGGTATTCTGGGTACGGCGTCCGCCTGGCTCGTCGCAGCGCATGATTTTCCAGGGCGCGGCATTCTCGAATGGGCGCTGCTCCTGCCGCTCGCCATGCCCACCTATATCATGGCCTACGCCTATCTCGATATTCTCCACCCGCTCGGTCCCGTCCAGGGGGCAGTGCGCTGGCTGCTTGGCTATTCCAGCCCGCGCGAGTTTCGCCTTCCCGATATCCGTTCGATGACCGGATGCATCCTGCTGCTCGGCTTTGTGCTCTATCCGTATGTCTATATTCCCGTGCGCGCCATGTTCCTGACCCAGGCCGGCAATCTGCTCGAGGCTGCGAGGCTTCTGGGCACGTCTCGCAGATCGCTCTTCCTGCGAGTGGCCGTCCCCTTGGCGCGTCCGGCCATCGCTGTGGGCATCAGCCTGACCTTGATGGAAGCGCTGAACGATATCGGCGCATCGGAATTTCTTGGCGTTCGCACCCTGACGGTGTCGATCTACACCACTTGGGTGACGAAGTCGGATCTGCCGGGAGCAGCGCAGATTGCCCTTTGCATGCTGGTGCTGGTCGTGGGCCTTGTGGCGCTGGAGCGCTGGGCGCGGCGCAGGCAGCGCTACGCGCTCTCCGCCCAGAAAAGCAGAACGCTCGAACCGCTCAGAATCGAAGGCGCCTGGGGTTGGCTTGCTTTTGCGCTCGGCAGCCTGCCGATCCTGATCGGCTTTGCCGGACCCGCACTCTATCTCATGACGCAGGCCTGGACGCGCTATCAGTTCAGCGGTGTTTCCGCGCGCTTCCAATCCGAGGCCGTGAACACGATCGTCTTTGCCGGACTTGCCACCCTCGTCACATTGTTTCTTGGACTCGTGGTTGCTTATGCCATGCGCATCGTGCCGGGCAGGGCGTCCCTATGGTCTTTCCGGCTGGCGACGGTCGGCTATGCTGCGCCCGGAACCGTGATCGCCATCGGCGTGCTGATCGCTCTTGGCGGCTTCGACAGGTTTGTCGATCAAACCATGCAGAGCTGGTTCGGCATCTCCACCGGGCTTTTGCTGATCGGCAGCGGGGCCGCCTTGATCTTTGCCTATACAGCGCGGTTCCTGACGATCGCCGCAGGCGGGATCGACGCTGGCTTGAGCCGCATTCCTCTCTCCTTCGATCACGCATCGCGCACTTTGGGGCGTGCGCCCGGCGCAACCTTCCGCCATGTGCATCTGCCGCTATCCAAGGCTGCCATGGCGGCCGCAGGCCTGCTGGTCTTCGTCGATTGCGTCAAGGAATTGCCGGCAACGCTGCTTCTACGACCCTTGAACTTCGAGACCTTCTCGACGCAGCTTTATGGCGAGGCGGCGAGGGGGACCTATGAGGAAGCCTCGATTGCGGCTCTTGCCATCGTGCTGATCGGTATCCTGCCGGTTATATTGCTCGCGCGCGTCGGCAAGCCGAAGACGGCCTCAGGCGTGATCTGACATCACCAACTCACGCAAATGCGAGCACGCATCCCCGCGCGATCTGGGAACGATTTTTCCGTGATTGGGTTAATTCTCCATCAATGCACTGAAAAGAGGAGATGCAACCATGCTTCACCATGAACCCCGTGCCGGTCAGGATCCATATGTCAAGGATACCCCAAGCTTCATCGCCAGCGATAAGGTTGAAGGGACAAACGTATATGGCGCCGACGGCAAGAAGATCGGCTCGATCGAACGTATCATTCTCGAAAAGCGCGGCGGTCGCGTTGCCTACGCGGTCTTGAGCTTCGGTGGTTTCCTCGGGATCGGCGACGAGTACTATCCGCTGCCTTGGGAAAAGCTCCACTATGATGAAGAGCTTGATGGCTACCGCGTTGACCTGACCAAGGAACAGATCGAAAATGCGCCACGCTTCGCCGAACGCGAAGACGACAGCTGGTATGGCCGCGAGGACCGCAAGGTCTACGATTACTACGGCGTTCCGCCATATTGGATGTAAAAACACCACACGCTAAACGGCTCCGAAAGGGGCCGTTTTTCTGTGCGGGCTAAGCGTAAAGAGGCAGCTGCTGTCGAATGGCTTTGATGGATCACCAAAGCCCCCGTTTCCAGAAAGGGACGCCCCTGAGCCCTGAGTCTTAGCCGTAATACGCCTTGTCCTCGGGCTGAGCCCGGGGACCGCAGAAGGGGGATGACGGGATCTCCGACAGCATAAAGGCCGCTTAGTGCGGCCTTCGTGTGGTTGCTTCCGACACTGCATCTTCAAAGCAGCGGCGTGCCTCTTCAGGCGTCTTGCGTCCGTCCAGTGCTGCGCGGCATGCGCTGCGCGCTCGGACAAAATTCAGCCCACGTGCGTGCGGCCAGTTTTCGGTAAGTAGCGTCAGCGCATCGAAGGGGCCGGAGATCACGTTCCGGCTATTCTTGTCAAAGATGACTTCGACAGGTTCTGTCCATATGGTCTGCTTCATTGAACACCTCCCTAACAACCCAAGTTAACGCGTCATGCATTGGCTCGGTTCCCGTTAGGGAGAGTATTCCGATGCGCCCGATTTTACAACCGGGAGCTTAGCATCAACGAAAGCCGAAGAAAGACAGGATCGCAAGAACGATAACGACCAGGCCGACGATATAGATGATCTGATTCATGGGTTGCCTCCGCTGGGAGCCGGCTGTGCCGGCGCTTCAAATCTGTCACCATAACGTGAAGAGAGGCCGCAAGTTCCCGAGGAAGGCGTATTTTCGGTTGTGGGCGAGCAAATCGCGTGCGTTGTTTTACGTCTCCAGCGTGAACTGAACGACGTCGATCCGGCCGCCTCTGAAGCCCGCCGCGCAATAATGAAGATAATATTGCCACATGCGACGGAAGCGCTCGTCAAAGCCCATTGGCTGGATTCGTTCCCAATTGGCGGTGAAGGCACGATCCCAAAGCATCAGCGTCCGGTCGTAGTCCTGGCCGAAGCGCAGCTCATCGGTGACTGAAACGCCTTCGCGTGCTGCCGCCTGGCGGAATGCGGTGATGGAGGGGAGCATACCACCGGGGAAGATGTAGGTCTGGATGAAATCGGCGTTGCGGCGGTACTGGTCGAAGAACGGCTCGTCGATGGTGATGACCTGTACGACGGCCTTGCCACCAGGCGCCAGCAGTTCCCGCACCCGCTTGAAGTACACCGGCCAGTTCTCCTCGCCGACGGCTTCGAACATCTCGATGGAGACGATCTTGGAGTAGGTGCCTTGGCAATCGCGGTAATCCTCCAGCCGGATGTCGCTGCGCTCTGACAAGCCTGCCTTGGCAAGCCGGTTACGCGCATAGGCGGCCTGCTCCTGAGAGAGCGTCAGTCCGGTGACACGGCAGCCGGTCTTTGCCATGGCATATTCGGCAAAGCCGCCCCAACCGCAGCCGATCTCCAGCACGTGGTCGTCGGGCCCGATCTGCAACTCTTCAACGATCCGGTCGTATTTGGCGTTCTGCGCTTCAGCCAGCGTCTGGCCGGGTTGTGTAAAGAGCGCGGAAGAATAGGTCATGGTCTCATCGAGCCATGCGCCGTAGAAGCGATTGCCAAGATCATAGTGGAACGCGATGTTGCGGCGGCTTCCAGACTTGGAGTTGCGGCGCAGACGATGGCGCAGGTAGTCTATGGTTGCCGTCAGCCGCGACGGCTGCGAAAGCGATAGCCAGCTTTTTTCGTTGGCAACAGCGAGTTCCAGCAGTGAGGAGATATCCGGGCTGTCCCAGTCACCATCCATGTAGGCGCGTGCAAAACCCATATCGCCACCAGTTACCAGGCGACGAACCAACCGACCTCGGTTCAGGCAAATGACCCCATGCGGTCCGGACTCCTTGCCTTGCAACACATATTCCTGCCCGCCGGGAAAAACCAGCGTCAGACGTCCATGCGTCAATCCGCTCAGTCTCCGGCAGATCATCCTTTGCCAGAAAGGGGCTGCGTGAAGGAGAAACGGGCGCGTTTCCTGTTCAGCGTGGCTCATTTTTCATGCCTCCCATGATTGCGGCGTTTTGGCGGGGACGGAGCTCGCAATGCGGCGCTCAGCGGCCTTGTGACGATAAAGTGGATTGCCCTTGGCCCAAAGGAGAAGGGCTTCCCAGTGGATGGCGCCCATGATCTTGAGCGTCATCAGCGGATGGGACAGAAAACATCTGGCAAGCGCGCCATCCGTCAAAGGACGGCGCTTGCCAGTAAATGAGGCGAACAGCAACTCGCCCTCGGCATCGCGCTCGTTGATGGCAACGCGCACCATCTCCTCCGGCGGATCGATGCGGAACTCATAGGTGCACTCCATCGGCACGAAGGGCGACACGTACATTTCCTTATCGCAGGCGTGCCGGACGGTGCCTTCAGCGCCTTGCGGAGTGGGAATGATATAGGTGTGGCGCTCGTGAAAGGTGTTGCAGACCTCATAGAGAATGGCGACCAGCCGGTCGTTCTCACGCCGGTCACGGCAGAAATAGACTGTCAGCGGATTGAAGACATAGCCGAAGATGCGCGGGTAGCAGAGCATTTCGACACGCAGCTCTTCAAGCGGCACATCGATATCAGCCTCGCCAAGCCTCGTCCGGCACCAGTCCTTCAGCGCGCCCTTTTCACCGATGCCGTGGTCCTTGTCGTGAAAGCTGAAAATTGAAAAGCGATTATGGGCAAAGAGCCGCATCGTCTGATCGACCAGCGGAAATTCATCCAGGTCGAGAAGCAGCGAAAAAACGCGGTAACGCAGCTTGTGCGGGCGCGGACGATGGCGCGCATGCACAACATCGCCGGCGTAGATCGCGGAGCGCAACGTCATCAGACGCGCTCCTCGACGGGCGACATGAAGATTCGACCGGATTCGTTTTCGACCGTCCAAGGGCGTTTGATGCCACCCAACGCTTCTGCGACCGCAAGGCCGGATTGAATGCCATCCTCATGGAAGCCGCTGCCGAAATGCGCGCCGCAGAACCAGGTGTTGCGGCGGCCCTGCAGCGACCACAGGCTCTTCTGTGCTGCCATCGCCTTGGTATCAAAAAGTGGGTGGGTATAATCGAAGCTCTGGATCACCTTGGCCGGATCGACGGCGCGGGAGGGGTTGAGCGTGACGAAGAGCGGTGTTGCAGGATCGATAGGCTGGAGCTTGTTCATCCAGTAGGTGACGCAAAGCGCCTCCGTACCGCGCGATCCCGGCTCGCTCAGATAGTTCCAGCTGGACCAGACGGCTTTGCGCTTCGGCATCAGGCGCTCATCGCTGTGAAGCACGGCCGTGTTGTTCGTATATTCGAACGCGCCGAGCAGGGCCTGCTCATGATCGTCAGCGTCGGCAAGAAGCGACAAGGCATCATCCGCATGCGTGGCGATCACCACATCATCGAAAACCGAGACATCGCCTGCGCGGTCGACGACGGTCACGCCCTCGGGCGTGCGACGGATGGCGGCCACCGGGCTTGAAAGGCGCACAGTCCCGCGAAACTCGGCAAGCACGCGCGACACATATTCCCGGCTCCCGCCTTTGACCGTCCGCCATTGCGGGCGACCGGAAAGCTGGACGAGGCCATGATTGACGAAAAAGCGAATGAAGGCGTGCAGCGGATAATCGCGCATGTCGTTGGCGGTCATCGACCAGATCGCAGCACCCATCGGCAGCAGATGATCGTCGATGAAGCCTGCCGAATAGTTGTTTCGATCGAGGTACGCGCCAAGGCTGACGCCGCGCAGGCTCTCGTCCTTCAGAAGATCCGGCGCGACCTTGTAGAAGCGCATGATGTCACGCACCATTTTCCAGAAGCGCGGGCGAAAGAGATTGGATTTCTGGCCAATCAGCCCGGCAAAGTCGGAGCCTGAATATTCAAGCGCTCCACCGCCAAGCGATGCTGCAAAGGACATGTCGGAGGCAGCCGTCTGCACGCCGAGATGCGCAAACAGAGCCACAAGATTGGGGTAGTTCTTCTCGTTGTAGACGATAAATCCCGTATCGACGGCAATGGGAGCCTTGCCCGCAGGTTCGACATCGACCGTATTGGCATGGCCGCCTGGTCGGTGGCTGCTCTCATAGAGCGTGACGTCGCAGGACTTGTCGAGGAGCCACGCAGCCGAGAGGCCAGAGATACCGGAACCGATAACGGCAACCTTACGCTGTGCCCGTCCGTCTCTTGACCGCGACGATATGTTCATGACTTCCAGGTCCATCTTCTTCATGTCGAACGTTACGCATGCCGATGCGCAATGGATTTCCGAAACGTTAAATTTTGTCTTCAGCCCTACCTTGAGTGATCCACTGAAATAGACGTGCCGTAGTCGCCATCATGACGATAAATGTTTCCATAGCGTCGGCGCCGTGCCACTATATGAGCAACAATAGGAAGAGGCCTGTTGCTCAGAAAACGCGTGGGAGCGAGGTAAAGCCTATTCGCATGGGTGAAACGGTCCACAACAATATCGAGGACGAGCTTCCCGGACTGCTGAGAGCGATTGCATCGGAACGCAGTGTGGAAGCCTTCGAAGCCGTATTCCGGTATTTCGGGCCACGCGTGCGGATCTATATGTTACGGCAGGTGCGTGACGCGCAGGCCGCCGAGGAACTGATGCAGGAAACAATGATGACGGTCTGGAACAAGGCCGCCCTCTTCGATCCGGCAAGAGGCAATGTCTCCGCCTGGATATTCAGAATTGCCCGAAATCTCAGAATCGATGCGCACCGCCGCGATCGCCGTCCCGAATTCGATTTGAACGATCCGGCCTTCGCCGCCGATGATGCGCCGGCCGCCGATACCCAGATGGAAGAGTTGCAGGATGCAGAGCGTCTGCATCGGGCGCTGGCCGACCTGCCGCAGGAGCAGCGTGATCTTCTGAAGCGTTCCTTCTTCGAGGAAATGTCGCATAGCGTCATCGCCCAACAGCTTGGCCTGCCGATCGGAACCGTCAAGTCGCGCATCCGGCTCGCCTTTGCCAAACTGAGAACAGCACTGGAGTCGCGCACATGAGTGTTCGGCACCACATCAGCGACGAATTGCTTCTGGATTACGCGTCGGGCAGTCTGGCGGAAAGCTGGAGCCTTGCGGTCGCCACTCATCTTGCGCTGTGTCCCGAATGCCGCAAGCGGTTGCACGCCATGGAAATGACGGCGGGTGCCCTTCTGCGTGACGTTGAACCTGCCCAGGGAATTTCCGAGGGTCAGTGGAGTGCCATGAAGGCCCGCCTGCGCGCTGAAGCGCCTGCAAAGCGACCTTCTGCAACAGCGTCAGCCGCGACCAAGGCGTCGGTCTTGCCAGAACCTCTGCGCTCTTACGCCGGTGGAGATATCGACAGGCTGAAGTGGAAGCCGCTTGGCCCTGGCGCCTATCATTTTCCTATTCCTACGCGTGATGGTGAAGCCCAGGTTCGCTTGCTGAGGATTCCGGCTGGAAAGCCTGTTCCCGAACACACCCATGGCGGGCGTGAGTTGACCGTGGTTCTCGCCGGATGCTTTCGCGATGGCGACGACGTTTTCCATCGCGGCGATTTCGAAGAGGCGGACGAGGATCTTACCCACCAGCCGATAGCCGGCGAGGGGGAGGATTGTATTTGCCTCGCCGTCACCGATGCACCGCTGAAGTTCAAAAGCTGGATCGTCAGGCTGGTTCAGCCGGTTTTGGGAATTTGACGCCCGCTCTTAAAGGAAGCTTGCCGTATGCAACTGATCATCGCCTATGTCGCAACGGCCATCGTCTTCTTCGGGCTGGATTTCGTCTGGCTCTCAAAGCTCGCCGTCGGCTTTTATAAGCGGGAAATCGGGCAACTGATGCTGCCCAAGCCCAATTTCGTAGCCGCAGGCGTCTTCTATCTCTTCTACATTGCAGGCATTGTCTACTTCGCTGTCGCGCCGTCCTTTACAGGCGGCTCTATCGGTGAAGCGCTGCTCTCCGGTGCGATCTTCGGCTTCCTGGCCTATGGCACCTATGACATGACGAACCTATCCACCCTCAAGGGTTGGACATGGCGTCTATGTGTAGTGGACATCATCTGGGGAACACTGCTCACCGGCCTCGCCGCCGCAGCAGGAGCTTGGGCAACGCAGGCTTTTGCGTGAGCTCGTCTATACGAAGAGCGCCTGCGCCGCTTTCCGCAAGTGGATGCTGATCACTTACGCAGGATGACCCAGATCGCATGGATGATGCCGGGTAGGTAGCCGCAGAGCGTGAGCAGGATATTCAGCCAGAACTGAAGGCCGAGACCCACCTGCAGGAAAACGCCGACGGGCGGCAGAATGATGGCGAGCAATATGCGAATGACGTCCACGATCTAAAATCCCATGTCCATTGTTATCGGGCCAGTAACGTGATTTGACACCAATTGGTTCAACGTCACTTTCGACCGTGCAGATGCATACCGTCCATTCGTTGCGGACGCGCTTGCCGTCACAGGCCACTTCCGCAGGGTCGCGCCCTAAAATAGTTTTGCAATAAAACGGCTATGCTGTTGTCTCTTTACGGTTTGATAACCAAATATGTCTGACGGTAAGAAAGGGTGTTCATCGCCTCACCATATCCACATTAGCGCCTATGGTAGGATCCATGAAAAAGCCGATAGACAAAGCCGGACTGATCTTCGTCGCTCTCCTCTGCGTCCTGATCGGTCTTGTCCTCAGCATCGCCCTTTTTCGCGGCAACGTCCACATTGCCCCGCAGGGTATCGCTCCACAGGGCCAGGATGGGTCTCTAATTCCCCGCACAGCACCACATCAACAGACCAATTGAACCCGGTCAGAAGCCAATCTGACCGCTTGGCTCGCGTGAGAGCGTGACTGGACGCAAAGCCTCCTTGTGGCCATGGGTCTGCATCGACGAAGATCAAATTCCGCTGAGCGCAACGTCGCGAGAGGCGTGATCAATGCGCTCCTGCAGCGCCACGGTGACGGCCTGTAGAAATTCCTGGCGCCGCGGCTCGTCGTCTGCTGCCGGTGAGGACTTCAATCGCACGAGAATTTTGTTCATGAACCCCACATGGTTGAAGCTATCGGCTGCGATATTGACCTCAACCTCCTCCATGTAATGGGCGAGGTGAGGCTCCAACTCCAGGTTCTCATCCATCTGGTACCGATTGGCCATCTGCTCCCCAAGCGTCGCCATTTGCGCGTAAGGGCCAAATTCGTCGATCATTCAATCTCCTCTTGTTTGAGAGATTAAGATAGGCGAGGCGATGAAGAAGCACGAGGGGCAGAAAATCCACATCGCGAAAACGTGAGATTGTGTTGAAAGGGATGCGGTAGCAATCCGGCCGGTCTCCACTCAACCTCCTACGGAATCTGAGCTACCGTCGAGATGTCCAAGCGCCGGAAAGGATGTCGCGTTTCAACATTCAATCTGTCGAGCGTCAAAAGAGGCCGGGACGTCAGAGGTGCAACGGGTTTGGGAAATTAGCCGCCGTGGAGAACGCAAACTCTCCTGTTTCCTACATCTGCTTCAAGCGCGTACTAGTCATCGGCAACTCGAACATTGCACCACCCTGAACGAGAGCTGTTTGCGCTTCTATCGTGTGCCATAATGCAAGTAACCGCTCCATCTGTTTGATCAACGGCGATTTATACAGGCCCTTTGAAAGAAAAAATCCTACCAGATTTGAGGCGCGGAAAGCGTTGTATTCTGCTTTATTGCGTGTAATGCGCCGGTCACCCGAAATGATGATCCATTTCCCTTCCGCGCTCAGTTCGCTTATCCATTGTAGGTCAGTTACCCCGGGACCATACCGTTCGCGAACGTGAACTATTTCGTGCTTTCCGGCAAAAAGCGCGCTCAATGATCGTGCGAGAGCAGGGGGAAGATTTTCATCTATCAGAACCCTCAAGCTGCTCTCTTTAAATTATTTTCAAATTGGACCGCATCGCGGACAACAGATGGCGTGACGTCAAATATTCTAGCAACCTCGTCGACGGAGCCCTCCGCGTCTAACGCATCCGCTAGAGCGATAGTTGGTACCCCGAATTCAGAGGCAATGGGCTGTCCGAATGCCCGATCAGGATCAATTACAATGGATTTCTTTCCATGAAATGGACGCCAACGTGCGACCGCATCGTTTTCAATGTCCAAATCTTTGAAGGTTCGCTCGATGACCTGTTTAAAAACGTATTGTTTCTTCTTTAGGTCAAGCATTCTAGGTTCGGCGACTTGCTCTCCTGAGCGTTCAATGCTCTCCAAAAAGATTGTCCTGCCGTCAGTCTGAAATCGGCGAGTCGAAAATGGACGCTCGTCTTTTGCACACTCACGCGCGTACTCAATGCAGTTTCGGATAGCGAGTAATCCGACACCCGCATCGAGGAACGCTTTAACAAAGCGAAGCTCTATTAGATCGCGGAAGCCCATCTCAAGATGATCATCAACGGCCTTATGTTGCGTGGTCCAAAGAGGTGCGATATCTCTGGCTTCGCCGTTGCGCTTGTATTTATATCCGCGTAGCCAGCGGTTAACATTTAGCGGGTTGGTTCGAAGCAGACGGGCAGCCTCCGTCGCAGTATACGAACCTACGCCAATCAAGTCTGAAGTTTGTGCGGAGTGCTGTATCAATGCCATTATGGCACCCTATCTATATCTTCGACGCCTGCAAGATTGATTTCACATCATGTAATCAGATTATTTTTGAATTGTGAGGACAGGTCCAATTTAGCCCGCCATCGGCGACAGAGAGGACATCTAGGGTAAGTCACACGAGCGGAACTTTCCCTCAAACGAAGGAAACTGGCAGAATTGCCGCACATCGATTGCAGCTGTAAAAATAAATCTTGATGGAAAATGGTGCCGCTTACGTGACTCGAACACGTGACCCCGTCATTACGAATGACGTGCTCTACCGACTGAGCTAAAGCGGCCTGCGCAAGCGCCGAAAATCTCTCGGCGCGGCGTATGGCGGGCTGATACAGCCATTGGGGCAGGATTTCAAGCGCTGAATGTCAGCTTGTTGAAAATTTCCCGCCGCGACGAGCTTGCTCGCCTATGACGCGCAGACGCGCTGCTTCGCCGCAGCGTACTCCTGGGCGAGCCGGTCGACGAGTGCGGAGACGGGTTCGATGGCCTTCACCGCACCCACACCTTGCCCCGCGCCCCAGATGTCCTTCCAGGCTTTGGCGCCTGTGGAGGCGGCGGCGAAATCCATTTTCGAGGGATCGGCGACGGGCAGATTGTCGGGATCGAGACCAGAGGCGATGATCGAGGCTTTCAGATAGTTGCCATGGACGCCGGTAAAGTAGTTGGAATAGACAATGTCATTGGCATGCGCCTCGACGATCGCCTGCTTGTAGGCTTCCGTCGCGCGCGCTTCGCGGGTGGCGATGAAGGGTGAGCCGATATAGGCCATATCCGCCCCCATGGCCTGGGCCGCCAGAATGGAGCCGCCATTGGCGATGGCGCCGGCGAGCAACAGAGGGCCATCGAACCATTCGCGGATTTCCTGAACCAGCGCGAAGGGCGAGAGCGTACCCGCATGGCCACCGGCACCAGTGGCAACCGCAATCAGACCATCCGCACCCTTTCGGATCGCCGAGTTGGCGTGGCGGTTGTTGATCACGTCATGCAGCACGATCCCGCCATAGGAGTGGATCGCGGCGTTGACCTCCGGGACAGCGCCCAAGGACGAGATCACGATCGGCACCTTGTATTTCACGCAAAGCCCAAGATCATGTTCCAGCCGTTTGTTGGACATATGCACGATCTGGTTGACGGCAAAAGGCGCGGCCGGGCGGTCAGGATTTGCGGCATTGTGCGCGGCAAGCTCTTCCGTCATCATCGCCAGCCACTCATCCAACTGGCTCTCCGGGCGGGCGTTCAAAGCGGGAAATGCCCCCACCACGCCTGCCTTGCATTGTGCCAGCGTCAATTCCGGATGCGAAATGATGAAGAGCGGCGAGGCAATCACCGGCAGTCGGAGATTGTCCTTGAGAATGGACGGTAGCATGGTTCCTCCCACGGAATGATACTTGGCGATTTACGTTTACGCGCACGTAAGATTTAGCCGAGGTGAGCACCGTTGAAAAGCGAAAAGCGCAGGCAGGCAGTAAGGCGTTTAGGATGTGCCGTGAGGATTGTGATCGGCGCTTGCCGGTAACCTTATGGCCCAACTGCCATAGTGGCGACGTTTTCCCCAAGCCAATCTCCGCTTTGCGGGTGAGGTGGCTTGCGGTTGGGGACGCGAGTCGTTACCGAATCGTAAACGTGGTGCCGAAGCGTTGATCTTTCGCGTATGGCGAGGAAGAAGGACCGAGAGTGAGCGGACTGGAAACGGCAATCAGAAATGCCCTGGAAAAATCGGATCGGTCGAATGCCGAAGTGCGTGCGCGCATCTACCAATCGTCGCGCCAGGCCTTGGAAGCCGGTCTGCGCAAGCAGGGCATAGATGACCAGACTGTTGTCACGCAGCAGCGTCAGCGTCTGGAAAATCTCATTCACGCCATCGAGACGGAAGAGCGCAACCGCCTGCTGGATGTGGTCGAGGATCATGTGCGTCGGGAAACGCAACGTGCGGCGCCGCCTGTTGTCGAGCCTCCTGCCGTCGCGCAGTCTGCTCCCGCTGTCGCGGCACCGTCCGTCGCGCCTGCGCGGCGGCATGAAGATGAGGATGAGGGTGCCACAATGCCTGTCGAGGCGCCGGTGCGCGCTGAACCGCGCAGCGAGCCCGCAGCTGAGCCGTCGGAGATGAGCGATTTTCGCGCCGAGCGCTCCGACGAGGCCTTGAGCCGTATGACCTCTGCGGCCGGTCCGTCCTTCGAAGCCTCTTCGCTTGCCTTCAGGCCGGAGCGTGCGGCCAAGGGCCGTCGCAAGAAGGGCATCATCACACGCCTTTTCATCTGGTTTACGTTTTTAACCTTCATCGGCCTTGGTGGCTGGTGGGTCTACAGTTCCGGCTTGCTGCTGAGCCCGGCCCAGCGGGACACCAGCGTTCCAAACCCGCCGCCTTCGGTGGAATCGGAAGATTTCAACGGTCAGCAGAGCACCCAGGAACCGACCCTTGCCGCCGGCCGCGGTTTCTCCGACGCCTGGCAGGAGGTTTTCAACGCGGATCGCGGAAATGCGGGGCTCCAGCCCGGTTCGCTTTCGAAGGTGGAAAACGTGGCAACCGGCGGCGGGAAGGCCGTTCGCGTCACATCTCAGTCGGCGGATGCCGCAGGCAACATTGCCATCACCGTTCCGGCCGAAGTGCTGCGGGAAATGGCAGGCAAGTCCTCGACGATTTCCATCACGCTGCAATCTGGCAGCAATGGTCAGAGTCAGGTGTCGGTATCCTGCGACTTTGGCACACTTGGAGATTGCTCACGCCACCGCTTCACTGCCACGCAGGAGAGGGCGGATATGCTGATCAATGTGAGTTTCGATCGAACCATGGCGCCGAATGCGCCTGGCCGTATCTTCATCAACAGCGATATCGATGGCACCGCCCGCCCCATCAACCTCTATTCGGTTCGTATCCTGCCAGGTCAGTGAAACCAGAAGTGAAAAGAGGCAGACCGCTGTGAGCCTGCCTCTTCTTCTTGGATGTGCTAATCACCAAGACCTGAAAGCGGAGCGACGACGATCGTCGCTCAAGCTATTTTAAAAACTTCGGTCCGCTTCCCAAAATCTTCTCATCGATCTTGCCGATCGCCTTCTCATCCTTGCCGTCATAATTGAGAGACGTGAGAATATGACGGATGAGGTTGAGCCTCAGCCTGCGCTTGTCATTGGCGCGGATCACCGTCCATGGCGCGTCGTCTATGTGGGTCTTGTCCAGCATCTCGTTGCGCGCTGCGGTATAGTCGTCCCATTTGGTCAGGGCGGCGATATCCATGTCGGAAAGCTTCCAGGATTTCAGTGGGCTGTGGCGCCGGTCGTGGAAGCGCTCGAGCTGGGTCTCGCGTCCGATATCCAGATAGAACTTGAAAAGGTTCACGCCCTCGTGCACCAGCATTTTTTCCAAACGCGGTACTTCTTTCAGGAAGCGTTTGTGCTCTTCTGGCGTGCAGAAGCCCATGACCGGTTCGACACCTGCGCGGTTGTACCATGAGCGGTCGAACAGCACGAACTCTCCGGCTGTCGGGAAATGGGCGATGTAGCGCTGGAAATACCATTGGCCGCGTTCGGTTTCTGTCGGCTTCGTCAGCGCCACCACGCGTGCATAGCGCGGGTTGAGATATTCACGAACGGCGGCAATCGAGCCACCCTTTCCGGCAGCGTCACGGCCCTCGAACAGCGCCATGATGCGTTGCCCCGTGGCCTGCTGCCAGAACTGCACCTTCACCAGTTCGATCTGCAGCGCTTCGATCTCCGCCTCGTATTCTTCCCGGCCGAGCTTCTTGTCATAGGGAAAATCCCCGGATGCCAGCTTCTTGTCCTCGACCCAGTCGGGCAGCACCGGAGCGTCGATATTGAAGACCCGCTCCTTGCCATCAATCGTCAATGTCACGGATCTGTCCTTGACGGTTTCGCTCATGCTCACTCCCTTTTCAGCCTATGGCATTTTGTCTTCTTAAGGTCAGCCTGACACTCAACGAATTCAAGAGCAAAGAGATTCCGGCATCGAAGCCCCATCCACATAAATTTTGCCGGCTAAGGCTTGCAAAAGGACAGGGCGAAGAATCTCTGTCATGAAAGGCGATTATGACGGTCGGATCGGGAGCGATACGAATGGATAAGATTCGCGATGGCAATGGCAGCGATGGACGGGGAGGGTGCGTTGTTTAAACAGATGCGCCGCATGCGGAGAAACTGGCTTGCGCTTTTCGTCGTCACGATGCTGGCAGGCTTGGCGCTTGTCGAATGGCGTTCACCTTACGTCGTCGTCGCATTGTGGCTTGCCGCCGTCCTTGCCATCCTCTTCGTCGCGCCATCCAATGTCATCAAGAAGGACGAGAAGAAACCCAAGGTGGAAGCGCAGCCTCAGGGCGCGGTTGATCAAGGGTTGATCGCAGGCGTGCGGGCCGGCATTGCCGCTCTCGATACGCCCGTTTTCATCCTCGACCAGGACGCCGGCGTGCTCTTCGAAAACGCCGCCGCCGAACGCGCCTTCGGTACTCTCCCGGTTGGTTCGCATATTTCCGGAAGGCTGCGCTCGCCGGGCCTGCTCGACGTTATTCGCGAAACCATCGCCACCGGTCAGCCGAATCAGGTGGAGCATTCCGAGCGATTGCCATCCGAACGCGTCTTCATTGTCCGCATCGCGCCTGCAGACATGCCACGGACGTCGGGTGCGCCCTTCTATATCCTCTCCTTTAGAGACATCTCCGATCTGCGTCGGATCGACCGTATGCGCAGCGATTTCGTCGCCAATGCCAGCCACGAGCTGAGAACGCCGCTCGCCTCCCTGCGCGGCTTCATCGAAACGATGCAGGGACCGGCACGCAACGACCCGAAGGCGCAAGAGCGCTTTCTCGGCATCATGCTCGATCAGGCAACTCGCATGAGCCGCCTGGTCGATGACCTGATGTCGCTATCGAGGCTTGAGCTTCGCGCCAATATCGCGCCGGATCAGACAGTCGATCTCGTGCCGCTGCTTGGCCATGTGAGGGACTCACTGCTGCCGCTAGCCGGCGATCTGGATGTCGAGATCAAGCTGCACATGCCGGAAAGACCCGTAGAGGTGAATGGTGACCGGGACGAGTTGGTGCAGGTGTTCCAGAACCTTGTCGAAAACGCCTGCAAATATGGCCAGGATGGCAGGGCCGTCGATGTGTTTTTGCGTGCGGATGCGGGCAAGCCCGTCGAAGTCAGTGTCGTGGACAAGGGTCCGGGTATTCCCGCCGAGCATGTTCCACGCCTCACCGAGCGGTTTTACCGCGTCAGTGTCGCAGACAGTCGCTCAAAAAAAGGCACCGGTCTCGGCCTTGCCATCGTCAAGCATATTCTGACCCGCCACCGCGCCCGGCTCATTATCCGCTCTGAAATTGGCGTCGGGACGGACTTTACTGTGAGGTTTTGACATGAAAGCCGGGTCGCTTTCATCTATTTTTTAAAATATCATATTAAATCAATAATTTAACGTGTCACAAATCTTTCACCGAAGTGACATAAAAGGGTGTGGCAAGACTGGTTATGAAGAGGCCGCCGGGACAGCCCAGACGGGCTTAAGGATCAAGCCTCTTGCCGGCACAGTTCACGAAAGCCCGAAAAAGGGCCCCACGACGGGAGAGTCATAATGAACTTCTTTAAATTGTCTGCAGCAGCTCTGGTGGCGTCCGTTGCCTTCGCGGGTGCCGCTTCTGCTCGCGACCAGATCCAGGTTGCTGGTTCCTCCACGGTTCTGCCTTACGCAAAGATCGTTGCTGAAAGCTTCGCCGAAGCTTTCCCGAACTTCAAGGCGCCGGTTGTTGAGTCCGGCGGCACGGGCGGTGGTCTGAAGGCATTCTGCTCCGGCGTGGGCGAAGGCACGATCGACATTGCCAATGCATCGCGCAAGATCAAGGCTGACGAACTGGCAGCCTGCAAGTCCGCTGGCGTTGCTGACGTTCAGGAAGTGAAGATCGGTTACGACGGTATCGTCTTCGCCATGGACAAGTCCAACAAGGACGTTAAGTTCGAGCCGAAGGATCTTTACCTCGCTCTCGCCGCTGAAGTCGTCAAGGACGGCAAGCTGGTTGCCAACCCCTACACCAAGTGGTCCGAAATCAACAAAGAACTGCCTGACGTAGAGATCGCTGCCTACATCCCTGGCTCCAAGCACGGCACGCGCGAAGTCTTCGAAGAGAAGATCATGGCTGACGGCTGCAAGGAAGCTGGCGCGACGGACGTGATCAAGGGTCTGGTTTCCGACGCCAAGCAGGCTGCTGCCAAGTGTGTTGCCATCCGTAAGGACGGCAAGGCTGTCGATATCGATGGCGACTACACCGAGACGCTCGCTCGTATCGATGCCAACAAGTCCGGCGTCGGCGTTTTCGGCCTCGCTTTCTACGACAACAACAAGGACAAGCTGAAGGTCGCGACCGTCGGTGGCGTTGTTCCGTCCACTGAAACCGTTGCTTCCGGCAAGTACCCTGTCTCGCGTCCGCTGTTCTTCTACGTCAAGAAGGCTCACCTCGGCGTCATCCCTGGCCTGAAGGAATATGTCGAGTTCTTCACCTCTGACGAGATGATCGGCCCTGACTCCCCGCTCGCCAACTACGGTCTGGTTGCTGCCCCAGAAGCAGAGCGCAAGGAAATCCGCGCTCAGTTCGAATCCGGCAAGACCATGTAATATAGCTTGAGAAAGCGCAGCGCTGAAACGCTGCGCTTTCTCACCTCTTCCTGTTGGCAAAGTCGGTTTGTCGGGCCTTGCGACATCTCGAAGGGTTGACAGTTCCTATTTATCGTAAGACGACCCCGCCGATAAATATGATGTATCAACCCGGAATGCGTGAACTGAATACAGATCCGGTATCGTGCGGTGATCAGCCGTCGGTGCTGCGCTCTTGGTGAAATGATGCCGCATCGTGCCGCGTGGCGCGCCGAGGAAACTCTCCATGAACATATCCATCCTTCTGCTGATATTGGCGCTGATCGGCGTCTCCAGCTACGTGCTTGGCAAACGTCGGGCCATGGCGCTTGCCGGCGGACGCCCCTCCAGCATGCACTCCCGTTCTGGCTATCACGGTTCCTACGTCCTCATCTGGGCGCTTATTCCTTCCGCGCTGATCCTGGCGGCGTGGCTGATCATCAGCCCGATCATCGTCAACTCCGCGGTGCATGAAAGCTTCCCGGATGACATCAAGGCCCAGCCGGAAGCCCAGCAGAGCCTCACCTATGGCATGGTCGTTTCCATTGCCCGCGGCCTCACCCAGGTTTCGCCGCAGGAATATGACGCGCTGAAAGCCGATCCCGCGACGGCACGCGCGGTCCTTGCCTCTAAAGGTGTGGCCATCGCCGGCGATCCGCAGCCCTTCATGATCGAGTCCGCAGAAAAGCTCAATAACATGTCTGCGGTCAGCCGTATCGCCATGGTGTTCGTAGTGCTTGCCACGGCCATCGCTGGGGCCTTCCGGGCGCTCCGCGGCCTGGCACCGCGCTTTCGTGCCCGTAATAAGGTGGAGAAGGTCATTCTCGGAGCGCTCGTTCTTGCATCCTCGATCGCGATCTTGACCACGATCGGCATCGTTATGTCGATGCTGACGGAAGCCACGCAGTTTTTCCGGATGGTTCCGGCGCATCAGTTCTTCTTCGGCACGGTGTGGGATCCGCGTTTTGCCGCGGCTGGTTCGACAGACAGCTCCGGTCAGTTCGGCCTCATTCCGCTCTTGGCGGGTACGCTCTACATCGGCTTCGTCGCCATGCTGGTCGCGGTACCGGTCGGTCTGTTCTCGGCGATCTACATGGCCGAATATGCAAGCCCCCGTTTGCGCTCGATTGCCAAGCCGCTGCTGGAAGTGCTCGCCGGTATTCCGACCATCGTCTACGGCTTCTTTGCGCTGACGACTGTGGGCCCGTTCCTGCGTGACATCTCTGCCCAGATCAATGGTCTGGCAACCGGAGACTATGCCAGCTTCATCCAGGCGCAGAGCGTCATCACCGCCGGCTTCGTCATGGGCATCATGCTGATCCCATACGTCTCCTCGCTGTCGGATGATATTATCACCGCCGTGCCGCGCTCGCTTCGCGACGGATCGCTCGGGCTTGGCGCGACGCGCTCCGAGACGGTCAAGAAGGTCATCCTTCCGGCCGCTCTTCCGGGCATCGTCGGGGCGATCCTGATGACCGCTTCCCGCGCCATCGGTGAGACCATGATCGTGGTTCTGGCCGCCGGTGTTGCCGCACGCCTGCAGCTCAACCCCTTCGAGCCGATGACGACGGTGACCGTCAAGATCGTCAGCCAGCTGACCGGTGACCTTGAGTTTACCTCGCCGCAGACGCTTGTTGCCTTTGCGCTTGGCATCACGCTCTTTGCCATCACGCTTTGCCTCAATATCTACGCGCTCTACATCGTGCGCAAATACCGGGAGCAGTATGAATGACCGACGTCGTTACTCCGGGCATCTCCGCCCCTGCCGCAACGAAGAAGGTCCGTCGCGATATCGGCATCAAGCGCCGTTACGCTGCAGAGCGCCGCTTCCGCGCCTATGGTGTCGCCGCGATCTCCTTCGGCCTGCTGTTTCTCTTCCTGCTTCTCTGGTCCGTCATCGGCAAAGGCTACACGGCCTTTCAGCAGACGATGATCACGATCCCGGTCGAGTTTTCGCAGCAGATCATCGATCCGGACAATGTGCGCGCACAGAACCCGTCTAAGCTGATGACGGCGAATTACCCGGTCGTCGCCCGCAACTCGCTTGCCAAGGTGCTCGGCGTTTCGCTGGAGGATCGCACGGCGCTGCGCGCCGTCAACGCACTGATTTCCGATAGCGTCCGCACCCAGCTTCGCGACATCGTCACATCCGATCCGAACGTCATCGGCACAACGCGCACCGTGTCGCTCCTGGCATCCGGCGATGTCGACAGCGCCTTCAAGGGCCAGGTGGATATGTCGGGCGAGGAGCAGAACCGCCGCATCTCCGACCAGCAGGTCGGTTGGATGAACGAACTGGTTGGCAAGGGTGCGCTGGAAAAGAAGTTCAACACCGGCATCTTCTTCAATGGTGCATCCAGCCGTCCTGAAGCCTCCGGTGTCGGCGTCGCGCTCATCGGTTCCTTCTACATGATGCTGATCGTGCTGGTGCTGTCGCTGCCGATCGGAGTTGCCGCTTCCATCTACCTGGAAGAGTTCGCGCCGAAAAACCGCCTGACGGACCTTATCGAGGTCAACATCAACAACCTGGCAGCGGTGCCATCCATCGTTTACGGTCTGCTTGGTCTCTCGGTCTTCATCAACTTCATGGGCCTTCCGCGCTCGGCCTCGCTGGTCGGTGGTCTGGTGCTGACGCTGATGACGCTGCCGACCATCATCATCGCCACGCGCGCTGCCTTGAAAGCTGTGCCACCTTCGATCCGCGCCGCAGCGCTCGGTCTCGGTGCCTCGAAGATGCAGACCATCTTCCATCACGTGCTGCCGCTTGCCATGCCGGGCATCCTGACCGGCACCATCATCGGCCTTGCACACGCGCTTGGCGAAACCGCGCCGCTCCTTCTCATCGGCATGGTGGCCTTCGTGGCGAATTACCCGACGACCCCGCTTGATCCTGCAACGGCCCTGCCGGTTCAGATCTACATGTGGGCCAATGAAGCCGAACGCGCCTTTGTCGAAAGAACATCTGGCGCTATCATCATCCTGCTTATGTTCCTCCTGGTGATGAATGTGGGCGCAATCCTGCTGCGTCGCCGCTTCGAACGGCGCTGGTAAAGCATTTCGAGGAAATGTGGATACCGGTTTTCTGCTCGGAAATGCGATAAGAAGCAAGGGAGAACGGAACAATGAACATGTTGTCGGAAGCAGCAGTTGAAAAGGCGCTGGACAAGAAAATGAATGAAGTTTCCTATAAGATGATCGGCAAGGACGTCTCCGTATATTACGGTGAGAAGCGCGCCCTTTACGATGTGAAGCTCAACGTTCGCGAAAACACGGTGACGGCTCTCATCGGCCCCTCAGGCTGTGGCAAATCCACCTTTCTGCGCACGCTGAACCGCATGAACGATACGATCGATGGTTGCCGCGTCACCGGCGAGATTACGCTCGATGGTGAGGATATCTACGATTCTGCCATCGATGTCGTCGAGCTTCGCGCTCGCGTCGGCATGGTGTTTCAGAAGCCGAACCCATTCCCGAAGTCGATCTACGAAAACATTGCCTACGGCCCGCGCATCCACGGTCTTGCCCGCAACAAGGCGGATATGGACCAGATCGTCGAGTCCGCCCTGCAGAAGGCAGGCCTCTGGAACGAAGCGAAGGACCGCCTGCAAGAATCCGGCACGGGGCTGTCCGGCGGCCAGCAGCAGCGCCTGTGCATCGCACGTGCCATCGCCGTTTCACCGGAAGTCATCCTCATGGATGAGCCATGCTCGGCGCTTGACCCGATCGCGACCGCCAAGGTGGAAGAGTTGATCCACGAGCTTCGTGCCAACTACACCATCGTCATCGTGACACACTCGATGCAGCAGGCCGCTCGCGTTTCGCAGCGTACCGCCATGTTCCACCTCGGCCACCTGGTTGAGGAGAACGATACGGACAAGATGTTCACCAACCCGGATGACCAGCGCACCCAGGACTATATCATGGGTCGTTTCGGCTGATCCTGCTCTTGCTTGCGCATCCCACCGCGCCTGTCGCTTGAGCCACTAAAAAGGCTTGCGACAGGGCGTTTCGAAACTGGAGACTACGAACATGTCGACACATTCCCACATCATGTCCGCCTATGATGAGGAGCTGAAGTTCCTCAGCCGCCGGATCGCCGAAATGGGCGGCTTGGCCGAGCAGATGTGCGCCGATGCCGTGCGCGCACTCGTCAATTCCGATGCGGCCCTGGCACAAAAGGTCATCTCGGACGATACGATCCTCGATCACGCCGAGCGCGAAATCGGCGACAAGGCGATCGTCACCATTGCCAAGCGCCAGCCGATGGCAGCAGACCTTCGCGAAATCATCGGTTCGCTGCGCATTGCCGCAGACCTGGAGCGCGTCGGCGATCTGGGCAAGAACACCGCCAAGCGCGTCATCGCTGTTGCCGGCACCGGCGTTCCGCGCAAACTGGCGCGTGGCCTTGAGCATCTTTCGGAACTGGCGCTTGTGCAGTTGAAGGAAGTGTTGGACGTCTACTCCACGCGGTCAGCGGAAAAGGCCCAGGCCATCCGCGAGCGCGACGAGGAAATCGACGCGATGTACACCTCGCTCTTCCGCGAGCTTTTGACCTACATGATGGAAGATCCGCGCAACATCACCACCTGCACGCATCTTCTGTTCTGTGCCAAGAACATCGAGCGCGTTGGCGACCACGCCACCAACATCGCCGAGACCATCTACTACATGACCACTGGCAGCCAGCCGGAAGGTGAGCGTCCGAAGGACGATAGTTCCAACACGCTCGGCGCTGTGACCGAGTAAGCGACAGATAGGATCTGGAGCCATGGTGCCAAAAATCGCCGTTGTCGAAGATGAGGAGGCGCTGAGCGTCCTCCTCCGTTACAATCTCGAATCCGAAGGCTATGACGTGGACACCATTCCGCGTGGCGACGAGGCGGAGATTCGCCTTCAGGAGCGCACGCCGGATCTTTTGATCCTCGACTGGATGTTGCCGGGCGTCTCCGGCATCGAGCTTTGCCGTCGCCTGCGCATGCGGCCGGAAACCGAACGTCTGCCGATCATCATGCTGACGGCGCGCGGTGAGGAAAGCGAAAGGGTTCGTGGTCTGGCGACGGGCGCGGACGACTATGTCGTGAAGCCCTTCTCCACGCCGGAACTGATGGCGCGCGTTAAAGCGATGCTGCGCCGCGCCAAGCCGGAGGTCCTGTCCTCGGTGCTGAAATGCGGCGATATCGAGCTCGATCGTGAGACGCACCGTGTCCATCGCAAGAGCCGCGAAGTCCGTCTCGGGCCGACCGAATTCCGCCTGCTGGAATTTCTCATGACCTCGCCAGGTCGTGTGTTTTCCCGTTCCCAGCTTCTCGACGGTGTCTGGGGACATGATATCTATGTGGATGAGCGCACGGTGGACGTCCATGTCGGTCGCCTGCGTAAGGCGCTGAATTTCTCCAGCATGCAGGATGTCATTCGCACCGTTCGGGGCGCCGGCTATTCCATGGAAGCCTGATCGGCCTCGGGAGCGCTTTGCTTGAAGGTACAAGCGCTCCTATTCTCGCCGTGTCAGAGAGGGTAGCCCTTGGCTTCCCGGCGTCAGATCAATGTGGACGGAACGGGATATCGCGCGGCGTCTATCTCGTCCTTAGACAACGGGCTGCGGGTCAGCACCTCAGCATAATTGGCTCGAGTTCGAGCGCCATAGCTCTCCTTGATCGCGCCCATCAGTTCGATCTCCTGGTACATCCAGTTCCAGCGCGAATAGTCGTCCGGGCCGGTCGACTGGCGGTCTGCCTTTTCCCGAACCGCAAGCTCGCGATCGCGCACCACTTCTCCCGCCACGATCGACATCAACTGGAAGGCGGCATCGTCCATGTCCTTGGCTTCCCGACGCCAATATTCCTCTCCGCGCTCCTCGCAGATCAGCCAGTAGCTGCCGCGTCGCCATTCGACGTAAACGGTTCCGTCGCCACGTGCGCGGCGCGGGATTGGCGGGAAGGGCGTGTCGACGGCCCCGGCCCATAGCGCCGAGATATAGTCGTGCAGTGTGTCGATCGCGTCCATGATGATAGTCTGGGCGCGATTATTGCTGCAGGCAAGCTTGGATTATTTGGCAAAGCTGGAGACCGCCCAATAAAAAAGCGGACCGAAGCCCGCTTTCTGAATTGGTTCTGAGACAGACCTTACGCCTTGCGGCGTTCGCTGACCGGCTGGTAGGCCATCTTCGCGTGGAACTTGCAGTAGGGCGAGGCTTCAGACGCCTCGCAGCCGCAGAAATGGAAGTCGTCCTTGAGCGGGTCGCCCACCGGCCACTTGCAGGTGCGCTCGGTCAGTTCCGTCAGCGTCAGGCGACGCGAGATCGGGATAACGACATTGTTGGAAGAACGAACATATTCCATGGGCTCGACGGTGTCGATGTCCATGTCTTCCTTGAAAGCGAGGGCACCAGAGCTACGGGCCGGTGCTGGACGGCTGGTCGCAGCGCGGGCCGGAGCCGCATAGCTTGCCGGACGCGGCGCTGCTGCGGGACGCTTGGGCGCAGGACGCGACGTGGCGACCGTGCCGCCGGCCTTGGCGCGACCTGGCAGGTTGAGGCGGTGAACCTTGCCGATGACGGCATTGCGGCTCACACCGCCTAGTTGTGCTGCGATCTGGCTTGCGCTAAGCCCTTCGGACCATAATCTCTTGAGCTTTTCTACTCGTTCGTCCGTCCAGTTCATGCCGCTTCTCCGCTCGTCGCGTTGTTTTCGGGCAGAATCCACCTACTATGCCATGGAGTGAACCACGCGCAGGCCATTCGCCAGATTGTAGGTGACTAGTTCCGCCGCATTGCAGTCTAGTAATTGACGGTTAACCTAATCGTCGGTTGACTCCGTGACAAGAGTCGCAGGAATCATCTGGAATCGATTTTCCGGTTTTCCCCAACTTGCTTCCCCTGTGAGTCAGAAAGGCAACACCTCGGGCCTGCGCGGCAAGCACCTACCAAGGCTTGTAACTGCCCGGAAGTGCCGAGATTTGTTGACATTAGGCGGGGAAGTGACAATAGTGCTCTCGCAATGAAGACAGCATGCAGGCCGCCGCGAGGCGGCATTTTTGATTTTCAGGGCAGGGATAACCCGCGAGCCCTATTGACAGTCGTCTGTCCCGACTTGACGTAAGGAGTGATGTCGCCATGGCCGAAACTGCCCCCAAATCCGGGCCGTTGTTCGATACGTTTTCCAGAGCCCCCCTGCGCTTCGAACGAGGCGAGGGCGTTTGGCTGATCACGGAAAGCGGCGAGCGATATCTCGATTTCGGTGCGGGCGTTGCGGTTACCTCGGTCGGCCATAGCCATCCCCATATGGTTGAATCCCTCAAGGCACAGGTCGAGAAGGTCTGGCATTTGTCCAACCTTTATGAGGTTGCAGGCCAGGAAGTGCTGGCAAAGCGGCTGACGGATGCGACATTCGCCGACAAGGTGTTCTTCACCAACTCCGGTGCGGAGGCGCTGGAATGCGCCATCAAGACGGCACGCCGTTATCAGTACACGCACGGCCATCCGGAAAAATTCCGCATCATCACCTTCGAAGGTGCATTCCATGGCCGCACACTCGCCACCATCGCAGCTGGCGGCCAGGCCAAATATCTCGAGGGCTTCGGCCCCAAGGTGGAAGGCTTCGACCAGGTGCCATTCGGCGATCTCGAAGCGCTGAAGGCGGCGATCGTTCCGGAAACGGCTGCCCTTCTGATCGAGCCGATCCAGGGCGAAGGCGGTATCCGTGTCGTTCAGCCCGAGTTCCTGCGCACGCTGCGGGCGCTCTGCGAAGAGCACGGCCTGCTTTTGATCTTCGACGAAGTGCAGACCGGCGTTGGCCGTACCGGCAAGTTCTTTGCCCATGAGCGCTCGGGCGTCACGCCCGATATCATGGCAGTTGCCAAGGGCATTGGCGGTGGCTTCCCCTTCGGTGCATGCCTCGCAACGGCAGAAGCCGCGTCCGGCATGACAGCAGGCTCGCACGGCACGACCTATGGCGGCAATCCGCTGGCCATGGCAGCCGGCAACGCCGTGCTGGATATCGTTCTGGCCGACGGCTTCATCGAGCATGTGCGCGATGTCGCGCTGATCTTCCGCCAGGGACTGGCGTCGCTGAAGGACCGTTATCCGGATGTGATCGAGGAAATCCGTGGCGAAGGTTTGCTGCTCGGCATCAAGGCGCGGGTTCCATCCGGCGATCTGCTCCAGGCCATGCGCGCGGAGCATCTTCTTGGCGTTCCGGCAGGCGATAACGTGATCCGCCTGCTGCCGCCGCTCGTGGTTACGGCAGAAGAAGCGCGTGATGGGCTTGCGCGCATCGAGAAGGCTGCCGAAGCACTCACCACCAAACTGGCAAAGAGCGCCTGACGAGGCGTATCAGGGCCGGCGTAAAGGGTGGCCCGCATTGATGGGACTGAATTAAAATGGCAAAGCATTTCCTCGATCTTTCGGCCGTCGGCTCGGAAGACCTGCGGCTCATTCTGGAAGACGCCAAGAGCCGAAAGATCGCAACGAAGAACGGAACGGCGGAAAAGCCGCTTGCTGGCAAGATGCTGGCGATGATCTTCGAAAAGCCGTCGACACGCACACGCGTGTCCTTCGATGTCGGCATGCGCCAGCTTGGCGGTGAAACGCTGTTTCTCTCCGGCACCGAAATGCAGCTCGGCCGCGCCGAAACCATTGGCGATACCGCCAAGGTCCTGTCGCGCTACGTTGACGCCATCATGATCCGCACCACCGATCATTCCCGCCTGCTGGAGCTTGCCGAGCACGCCACCGTTCCGGTCATCAACGGCCTGACGGACGAGACGCACCCGTGCCAGATCATGGCCGATATCATGACCTTCGAAGAGCATCGCGGCCCGGTGAAGGGAAAGACCATCGCCTGGACGGGCGATGGCAACAACGTGCTGCATTCGCTGGTCGAGGGCTCCGCCCGCTTCGGCTACAAGATGAACATGGCTGTACCCATGGGTTCGGAGCCGCTCGACAAGTACCTCAACTGGGCCCGCAACAATGGCGGCGAGATCATGCTCTGCCATGACGCCGAACGCGCTGTCGCTGGTTCGGACTGCATCGTCACCGACACCTGGGTTTCCATGAACCAGGAGCACAAGGCGCGCGGCCACAACATCTTCCAGCCCTATCAGGTGAATGAAGCGCTGATGAAGAAAGCCAACAACGAAGCGCTCTTCATGCACTGCCTGCCCGCGCACCGCGGCGAGGAAGTGACCGATGCGGTGATCGACGGTCCGCAGTCGGTTGTGTTCGATGAGGCGGAGAACCGCCTGCACGCGCAAAAGGCCGTGATCGCCTGGTGCATGGGCGTTATCTGAGAGCAGGGCCGAGCTGAGGATGGGGGCTATGCCGGGAGCTTGAATTTCAAGCGCGGCGCCCCATCTTTACGCCAACCAGTGCTGCCGGTTCACGGCGGCGTTTCATCAATCGTTTATCGCGACATTTGGGCCGGGGATGGTTTCGTTTTGCCATTCTCCGCTCTATCTTTGCGAAAACCGGACAAGAGACCTGCTGGTCGCGGCTGAAAGCGTGGCGATCATTTCCTAATTCCGGAAGGCGGGTTCGAAGGAGCAGAACCATGGCGGACGTAACCGTAGAACTGGACGATATGAACTTTGCCGGCGACGACAAGGTCGTCCCCTTTCAGGTGGAAGGGCTCGACGTTCGCGGCCGCGCCGTGCAGGTCGGTCCGTTGCTGAATGCCATTTTGCAACGCCATGATTATCCGCCTGTTGTCGCCCGGCTTCTGGCGGAAGCTTTGGTGCTGACGGCACTGATCGGCACGTCACTCAAATTCTCCGGCAAGCTCACGGTGCAAACCAAGGGCGATGGCCCGGTGGATCTCCTGGTGGCCGATTTTACGGCACCTGAGAACATGCGCGCATATGCCCGCTTCGACGATGAGCGTCTGGCACAGGCGATTGCTGCTGGGCAGACCTCGCCCGAAGAGCTTCTCGGCACCGGCATCCTCGCCTTCACCATCGATCAGGGTGTGGGCATGCAGCCCTATCAGGGCATCGTGCCGTTGGATGGCTCTTCGCTGGAGGAAATCGCCAGCGTGTATTTCCGCCAGTCTGAGCAGTTGCCGACGCGGGTGCGCCTTGGCGTGGCGGAATTCTTCGACCGCGACAGCGAAGGCAAGCCACGTCGTGGCTGGCGTGCGGGCGGCATTATTGCGCAGTTTCTGCCGCAGGCGCCCGAGCGTCTGCGCACCCGTGACCTTCATGGCGGCGATGGCGATGAAAGCTCGTTCGGGGAAGCCGAAGACGATGCCTGGACGGAAGCGGTGGCGTTGATCGACACGGTGGATACGGATGAACTGACCGATCCGCAGGTTCCGGTGGAGCGTTTGCTGTTCCGCCTCTTCCATGAGCAGGGCGTGCGCGTCTACGAGCCTCAGTCGATCATCGACAAATGCAGCTGCTCGCGGGAGAAGATCAAGGGCGTGCTGTCCGGGTTTTCGGCAGAGGAGATCGAGGACAGCCAGGAAGATGGCGTGGTGTCGGTGAGCTGCGAGTTCTGCTCGACGACCTACCGTTACCCGGTCGAAGAACTGTCGGCATAAAGATCAGGAGCGGGGTGAGAGCCCCGCTCAGTTCAGCACGCGGGCAAGCCCTGGGCTGTCCAGCGAGAAGGCGGGGATGTCTACCGTAAAGACCTCGCCCGTGTCCGTTTCCATTTCGTAATGGCCGAACATCATGCCTGACGGCGTGTCCAGGGGGCATCCGGAAGAATATTCGTAGCTGTCGCCTGGTCGCAGATGCGGTTGCTCACCAACGACACCCGGGCCTGAGACCTCGTCCACCACGCCATTCTGATCGGTGATGTGCCAGTAGCGATTGACCAGCGTCACGGCCTGCTTGGAGTTGTTCGTGATCACGACCGTATAGCCCCAGACGTAACGGCTATCGTCCGGGTCCGATTGCTCATCGAGATAATACGGGTCGACGGTGACCTCTATCTCTTTTGTCGATGCACGATACATGTTCGCGACCTTGGCTGTCTCTGCCTCTAGCATTTTATTCTACTACACCGAATGAAGGACGAGAATGTCCGTTGATTGGAGCTGAGTTGTTTGAATGCGTTACGAGGCTAAAGCGTTGCGTATCAGGTTTGTTTCTCCATTCAATACGCACAAAATCGTGAAGAGACAGTAGATAAATCGCTGTTTGTCTAAAATAATGTAGAACGGGCGATCTACGCGTGTCGCGAGCAGAAGATCTGGAAATCGAGAAAGAAATTGCCCGGTGATCGCTCACCGGGCATTTGATATCAGGCAGAAACCTTCGAAAGCGCTGCGGCGAAATCTTCCAGCAGGTCGTCGGTGTCTTCGATCCCGCAGGACAGACGAAGCGTGCCGCCGGAGATGCCGAGTTCGGCGCGCGCCTCATCGGTCAGGTTCTTATGGGTCGTGGTAGCGGGATGGGTGATCAGGCTCTTAGCATCACCAAGATTGTTGGAAATCTTGACGACCTCCAGCGCATTCTGCAGCTTGAACGCCGCTTCCTTGCCGCCCTTCAACTCGAAGCAGACGAGCGTCGAACCGCCCGACATCTGCCGCGCAATGATGTCGGCCTGCGGATGGTCGGCGCGGCCCGGATAGATGACCTTCGCGACCTTGCTTTGGTCCGCCAGGAAATCCGCAATCTTGCCGGCGTTCGCCGTCTGTTGCTTGACGCGCAGCGGCATGGTCTCGATGCCCTTCAGCAATGTCCACGCGTTGAAGGGAGACAGCGCGGGGCCGGTGTGGCGGAAGTAATCCTGAAGTTCTTCCTCGATCCACTTCTTGTCCGACAGCACCACGCCGCCAAGGCAGCGGCCCTGACCATCGATATGCTTGGTGGCGGAATAGACGACGATATGTGCGCCTAGCTCCAGAGGCTTCTGGAAGAGCGGCGTCGCAAACACGTTGTCGACGACGACCTTGGCGCTAATCTGGTTGGCAAGCTTGGCAACGCCTGCAATATCAACCACTTCCAGTGTCGGATTGGTCGGGCTTTCCAGGAAGAACAGCTTGGTGTTCGGCTTGATCGCCGTTTCCCAATTGGCGAGATCGCGGCCATCGACCAGCGTGCATTGGATGCCGTATTTCGGCGCCAGCGTCTCAACCACCCAGCGGCAGGAACCGAAAAGCGCGCGGGCCGCAACGATATGATCGCCGGCTTTCAGCTGGCAGAGAATGGCAGCGCTGACAGCGGCCATGCCGGATGCCGTGGCGCGCGCATCCTCGGCACCTTCCAGCAGGCACATGCGCTTTTCGAACATGTCATTGGTGGGGCTCGCATAGCGCGCATAGATGAAACCGTCGGTCTCTCCCTTGAAGCGCGCTTCTGCCGCTTCCGAGCTTTCATAGACAAAGCCCTGGGTCAGGTAGAGTGCTTCGGACGTTTCACCGTAGGGGGAGCGCAGTGTGCCGCCATGTACGAGTTGAGTTGCCGGGCGCCATTTCTTGCTCATTTGATCACCTTCAAACAAAAAAACCGGTCGCAAAAGCAGACCGGTTCCAAGCACCCGGTCTTTTTAGCCACTTGTTTAACGTGGCTGCAAGCCGACCGGCCAAATCACCACGGGATAAGATTGCCTTACTGCCGTTAACAACTTGCGTCAATGGCCTGCTTTTGATTTTGTCGGCGCGGAACAGGGGCACTGACGATGATGAGAACCACGGGTATTCTGGCCGATGGCGCGATACGGGCGCTGTTTTCTTCCGGCCACCTGAAGAGCGAGCGGGCGCTGGATGGAGACCAGGTGCAGCCGGCAAGCCTTGACCTGCGTCTCGGTGCCAAGGCCTATCGTGTGCGCGCAAGCTTCATGCCTGGCCCGGGCACCAAGGTCATCGAAAAGCTGGACCGCCTGCGTCTGCATGAAATCGATCTCAGCGAAGGCGCCGTGCTGGAAACCGGCTGCGTCTATATCGTACCGCTGATGGAAACGCTGGCGCTGCCCGCCGACATGTCCGCCTCGGCCAACCCGAAGAGCTCCACCGGCCGTCTCGATATCTTCACCCGCGTCATCACCGACCACGCGCAGGAGTTCGACAAGATCCCCGCAGGTTATCAGGGACCGCTTTATCTGGAAGTCAGCCCGCGTACCTTCCCGATCGTCGTGCGCCAGGGTTCGCGCCTGTCGCAGATCCGCTTCCGAATCGGTCATTCGCTTTTGAACGAAGGTGAGTTGCAGGCGCTTCACGAGAGTGAAATCCTCGTCGCCAGCGACACGCCCAACGTATCCGGCGGCGGTATTGCGCTCTCCATCGACCTGAGAGGCTTTGGTGACAGCGGCCTCATCGGTTATCGCGGCAAGCACCACACCGCAGTTGTCGATGTGGACCAGAAGGCAGCCCACGACGTTCTGGATTTCTGGGAGCCGCTCTACGCGCGCGGCCGCGCCGAACTGATCCTCGATCCGGATGAATTCTACATTCTTGTCTCGCGCGAAGCCGTGCATGTGCCACCGCTCTACGCCGCCGAGATGACACCGTTCGATCCCCTGGTCGGCGAGTTCCGCGTCCACTATGCCGGCTTCTTCGACCCCGGCTTCGGCCACGCCAGCGCCGGCGGCACCGGCAGTCGTGCCGTCCTTGAAGTCAGAAGCCACGAGGTGCCCTTCATCCTGGAGCACGGCCAGATCGTCGGCCGCCTTGTCTATGAACATATGCTGGCCAAACCCGAAGGTCTCTACGGCACGGGCCTCGGCTCCAACTATCAGGCCCAGGGCCTAAAGCTCTCCAAGCATTTCCGCGCAGAGTGATCGGCCAGACGCCGCGGTGCGATAGTGGAATGCCTTGCGGCGCGGCTTGACAGCCGCATCGTTCTATCGGAAGTTTTTAAGCGCGCGGGTGTAGCTCAATGGTAGAGCAGCAGCTTCCCAAGCTGAATACGAGGGTTCGATTCCCTTCACCCGCTCCAGCTATCTTGCAAAGGCTATTGTTTTTATTGCGTATTTTTTATCGCACCTGGGATCAGCGTACGGATGTAATGCGCTGAGCGAGCCGTTATTCAGGCGCGATCGTAGGTGAAAGATGTCAGCAAGGACGTGACGAAGTTGCTGGCTTTTTCCTTGACGAGGACTTCCGTCCATTCGTCCGTTCCGCGAAACCTGAGATCCGTCTGGATACTATCGACCGCTGCCATTTCGATGCGCTCGATATGTTGTTTGAAATGCGCTTCGCCCTTGGCCTGGTAAAGATCGCGGATGACCACCCGGAGGATTTCCTGCATCGCGATCTGCCAGGCAGTGTTGGTCGCATTGAGTTCGTTGGTTGTCGTTGACATGCATCCCACCTGTGTTGCTGGATTTCTTGGCTCTCACCGGTGATATCGCGCAAAAGCGCGATGCGGCTTTGCGAAAGCGACATGCGATAAAACGAAGGCGTGAAGCGCAAGGAGCGAGTCTGAACGACCGCGACGCGATTTTAAAGCATGATCCGCGCAAAACTGTGCAGCGGTTCTGCGATAACGACACGCGAGAACAAGGACCTAAAGCGGGTGAGCGAATCTAAAAGATCGCGACACGCTTTAAGACGTGGGACAAGCCGACGGCGTCTTCTTGGTGCGTTTGGTCACCAGAGCGGCCACCGCGGATTTGCGATCGGCCAGTTCTTTTGCAAGGCGGGCTGCCTTTAGTCTGGCTGTTTTCGCATCCCGCGCATCGACGGCTGCTTGCAGTTCATCGACAGCGTGATTTTTTGCGAAGAATGGCGTCTGAAGCTTGCCGAAGGCAAGCTCCGCCTGCTGGCGGGATTTGCTGTGTGTTTGTGTCATGGGGTATTTGCCTCTCCGGCCAAATGCCGAAACGAAAAAGGCCAGGCGCGATGCCTGGCCTCGAATGAAATTGCTCCCGGCAGTGCCAGTACATCCGTGGTCAAAGGGAAGCGGATCTCAATTATGCGGACTGCAGATTGGTCGCAGACATCTTGCCCGACTTGTTGTCGCGCTCGAGCTCGAAGCCAATCTTCTGGCCTTCGACGAGTTCGCGCATTCCTGCACGCTCGACAGCCGAAATGTGAACGAACGCGTCAGCGCCGCCATTGTCAGGCTGAATGAAGCCGAAGCCTTTTGTGGAATTAAACCATTTAACTGTGCCAGTGGTCATAATAAACCCTTTCAAAGCATAGAGTGAAGGACCGCGTAACGGATGCCACGCGGATAAAAACCGACTATTTTTGAAAGAGAAGTTCGCTTAGAGCGCGGTGCCAATCGCGCGGTAGACAAAGCTCGGCAAGCAAAAGATCGATGACCTATCTATAGGGGAGTTCATCACCGTAGTCAACGAAAAGTTTTCAATTTTATCGATGTTCGTCTTTTGGTTGTGCTTTCGGGGGGTTGCGTCACTTTTCTTTCGCACGGATCGAGCGGTCTTGGCGCGGGACCCTTTTCCGATACGCAGCGCTTTCACCTTCATTGATGGGAGGGGAGTTGTCGCGTTCATGTGCTTGTAGCTCTTCACCAACCATGTGCCTCATGACGCGAAACCAGCAAACGTTTCGACTGGAATATTGGCGATGAACGCTTATGGATCGCTAGAACGTAGCTCCCAGGTCTTTCGCGTTTGATATAATCGCAGCCGCCTGGGCCTCGCCTTCGAGCGACCCATATAAAATCTCGACCTTGCCTTCTTTCACACTGCAATAATCGCGGATCCCCACTTTCAGCTGTGTGCGCATGGCGATACCATATCCGCGCTTGCGGTAGTCATTCTCCGTCGCACCGGCGATGCCGACCATCAACACCTTAGCATGCGGATAGGTCTGGCTCCCGAAAGCCCAGTTCTGCGCCCACACGCGGTCGATCCAGCCTTTCAGGATCGCCGGCATGGACCACCACCACACGGGAAAGAAGAGCACAGTGGCATCGTTGCGTTCCACGCGCTCCATCTCTCGTCGAACATCTGCGGCGAAGTCTATGTCCCGGCCGCTCCAATCCGGCTCGTCCTCGGCTTTGAGCACCAGGTCGAAATTCTTAGCCACCAGATCGGCAAACTCGACCTCGTGGCCGTTCGCTTGGACCTCATCGGCAAAAGCGCGCGCCGCTTGATGTGTCAGTGAGTTCTGACGCGGATGGGCGATGACCACCAAAATCTTCATGAGGCGATGTCCTTCATAGTGACCAGACGGCCGCAGGCGGCGCGGTAGCGTTCAAGGACCGTAACCGGTTAAGGCGCTGTCCAGGCGGTCTAGGTATGAAGGGGGGGCCGGCACTTCAATCCTGTCACGACATCGTGCCTCAGCAGAGATCGTTGGAGCAGGGGGCCAGCGCATGCGGCCCCTCGCTCTGTTGGTTGGCCGTTACCGCTTGTTCACCGCATCGGCCAGCTTCAAGGCCCGCTCCAGGGAAGCGGGCTGCTGGTCGGCAAAGCGTTCTGCGCCGATTTCCATGATGAGGGTGGTGTCGGGTAGGAAGGTGAGCTCGGAGAAAATGTCCTCCCAGTCGATATCGCCCCAGCCGATCGGCAGGTGAAGGTCGCCAATGCCGAGTGCGGTGGCTTCTGCGGGGTGGTAGAACTTCTTCATCGTGTAGGGCAGGCCGAAGCTGTCATGCACATGCAGATGGCCGGTGACGGGCGCCATGGCGCGCAGTTCTTCGCGGAAATCCAGACCCTTGAAGGTGGATTCGATATAGGCGTGGCTGAAGTCGATCAGAGCGGCGAGATTGTCGTGGCCTACGGCCTTCACGGTTTCTGCCACTTGCGATGGCGTCTGGCGGTACTGGCCGTCTTCCGTGGTGAAGATGTTTTCCAACACGATGCGCACGCCATAGGTCTTGGCAATCTCGGCCATTTCGAAAAGAGCCTCACGCTCCATCTGGTCGAGATCGCTGCCACTCATGCCATCGGAGAGGATCGCATTGCCGCTATGGTGGACGAGCACGCCAGCGCCCAGCCGGTCACAGAGTTCGAGCATGGCACGCACGACCTTCTTCTGCAGATGCAGGTGCTCGCGGTCCATGAAGTTGGAGACAATCTGGCCATGCAGGGAGAGTTTCTTGAACGCATACTGCCTGACGATATCGCGGACGCGCTGTGCGCGGTCCTTGATGATGCGACCGCCGGAGATGATCTCCTCGCCATAGATGCCGATTTCGCAGGCACTCGCGCCGGTATCGGCGATGATCTTCAGGGACGAGTCCAGGCTGGAGAGATCGCCGCGCCCGGTGGCATTGCAAAAGCCGACGGCGGAAATGATGGAGGTCATGTGCGTTTCCTTGATGCAGTCAATGAAGGCGGGAGATGTTCAGGCACTATGGGCCAGAACATCCAGGTTGGTGAAGCCGGCTTGATCGGCTGATGCGAGGCTTGAGTCGATCCGCCGTTCCGTTATGGGATCGAAAAAGTGCAGGTGCGCTGCGGGGAACTGCAGAATGACCCTGTCACCTGGGCGGACGGTGAGATCCTCACCAATCGCGGCAGCAAAGATCTGGCCGCGAATGTCCGCATAGACGATGCGACCGGAGCCGAGTTCCTCGACAAAATCCACCACGGCGGAAACACCGTCGCCCTGACGGGAGACGACGCACTGCTCTGGCCGGATGCCGGCAATCACGTCTTCACCCGATAGGGCACGCGCGATCTCCGCCGGCATTGGACTGGACCAGTTGCCGAAGCTGACGGCAATGCTCTCGCGATCCACCCTGGCATTGAAGAGGTTCATCGCGGGAGAGCCGATGAAGGATGCGACAAAAGTGCTGGCCGGTCGGTTATAGATGTCGAGCGGCTGCCCTACCTGTTCGACATTGCCCTTGTTCATGATCACCAGCCGATCCGCCAGCGTCATGGCCTCTACCTGATCATGGGTGACGAAGACCGATGTCGCGGACAGGCGTTGATGCAGCCTGCGGATTTCAGCGCGCATGGTGACGCGCAGTTTGGCATCGAGGTTCGACAGCGGCTCGTCGAAGAGAAAGACATCCGGCTCGCGAATGATGGCGCGCGCCATGGCAACGCGTTGGCGCTGGCCGCCGGACAGCGCCGCAGGCTTGCGCTCCAGATAGTCCGAGAGACCGACGATCTTCGCCGTTTCCTCGATCCTGCGGCGGCGCTCGGCCTTGGCTACGCCGGCGACCTTCAGCGCATAGCCGATATTGTCGGCAACCGTCATATGCGGATAGAGCGCGTAATTCTGGAACACCATGGCGCAACCGCGTTCACGCGGCTCCAGCCGGTTCACCACCTTGCCGGCAATGGCGATTTCACCGGCGGTGATGTCTTCCAGTCCGGCAATCATGCGCAGCAGGGTGGACTTGCCGCAGCCGGAAGGGCCGAGGATAACGACGAATTCTCCGGACGGAAAGATGAGGTCGACACCATGCAGCGTCTTGGTCTTGCCGTAGGATTTATGCACCTGACGAATGTCGATCTGCGCCATGGTTTGGCACTCCTATTCTATAACTGTCATTTCTCGGTGGAGACGAGGCCACGCACGAACCAGCGCTGCAAAAGCCCGACGACGAGAAGCGGCGGCAACATGATGATAAGGGAACCGGCGAGCGTGACATTCCAGTCAGGCGTGCCGTTTTCGGAAGGGAGGAGGCTGGAGAGCGACATCATCACCGTCTTGTAGGACGGGTCAGTCACCATCAGGAGCGGCCACAGATACTGGTTCCAGCCATAGACGAACATGATTGTCGTCAGCGCCAGCATGTTGGTGCGAGACAGCGGCAGGATCATATCGACGAAGAAGCGCATCGGTCCGGAGCCATCCATGCGCGCCGCCTCGGCCAGCTCGTCCGGCAACGTCATGAAGAACTGCCGGTAGAGGAATGTGCCGGTGGCCGTGGCAATCAGCGGCAAGGTCAGGCCGGCATAGGAGTTCAACAGGTTCCATTCGATCTTGATGTCGATGCCGGAGACGGCGTTGATCAGGAGCGCGAAGGGATGGAACATGTCGGCGGCCACGGCGTAAGTCGGCACCACGCGCACTTCCAGCGGCAGCATCAGCGTAATGAACACCGTCCAGAAGAACAGGTGCCGCAGCGGCGAGCGGAAGAAGACGATGGCAAAGGCCGTACAGGCCGACAGCGCCACCTTCCCGACCGTGACAAGCGAGGCCATGATGAAGCTGTTGAGCATGGCATTGCCGAGATTGGCACGGTTCCAGGCCGCATGCATGTTCTCGAACAGGCGATCGCTTGGCATGAAGCTGAAGGGCACGCTGTTGATCTGCTGCAGCGACTGGCTGGCACCGGAAATGATGACGATGAAGGGGCCGATCAGCAGCAGGAAGCCGATGATCAGCAAGCTGTAGGTAAAGGCGTCTGCGTAAGGGGTGCGCTGGATCATCGCCGTCTCACTTGTAATGCACGCGCCGCTCGATGAAGCGGAACTGGATGAAGGTGAAGACCATGATCAGGCCGATCAGAATGATGCTCTGGGCCGAAGCACCCGAATAGTTGAGCCCCTGGAACGCCTCCTGCACGATGCGGAACACCATGACCTCGGTCGCATGGTTCGGGCCGCCGCCGGTCGTGTGGTGGACAATGCCGAAAGTGTCTGAGCCGACAAAGCCTTCCGTCATCATCGTCACGGTCAGGAAGAACAGCGTGGGCGCAAGCAGCGGCACCTGAATATCGATTGCGCGGCGGATCGGCCCGGAGCCGTCCATCGCAGCCGCTTCCGTCAGGCTGCGCGGTACCGATTGCAGTCCGGCCAGCAGGAAGATGAAGGTGTAGCCCGCCCATTTCCAGATGAAGATGATGATGACCAGCGCCAGCGCATGGCTGCCGAATTTGGCCGGATTCCAGATATCGGGATAGATCGCATTCAGCGAGGCGGCAAGGCCGCGTTCGGGCGACAGGATGAAGCGAAACGCCATGCCCGCTGCCGGACCGGCAATGGCGAAGGGCAGGATGTAAAGGACGCGGAAGAAACCGGAGCCTGGCAGTTGCCGATCGACCGCCAGCGCGAGCGTGAGGCCGATGAGAATGGCGAAGAACGGGCCGACGATTGCAAAGATCAGGCTGACAGTGACCGAGTTCCAATAAAGCGGATCGGCGAAGGTCTCGTAGAAATTGGCAAGTCCGACAAACTCCGCAGCTCCGCCGAAAGGCGGCTCCAGCGTGAAGGCCCAGTTCACCACTGCCACGGCAGGCCAATAGAAGAACAGGGCAATCAGAGCGAGTTGCGGCAGGGCAAAAAGCAGAGGTAGCCAGGTGCTCTTGAAGACGGAGCGCTTTTCCATGGAAATTCCAATAGACAGTCTGGATAATCGTGCCACCCGCATTCACGGGTGGCACTGGGGTACGAGCGCTTAGTTGATGGAAACGCCCGAGAAGGTCTTTTCGAAGCGGCGCAGGCCGACATTGGAGCGCTCGACGGCCTTGTCGAGTTCCTGCTGAACGTCGCCATTCTGCATGTAGATCGCCTCAAGTGCCGTGGAGAGTTCCTTGCGGATCTGCGTGAAGTTGCCGAGGCGTATGCCGCGTGTGGTATCGGTCGGCTCGGTCAGCGTCAGGCTTTCGATGGCGACTTCACGGCCCTTGTACGGTGCTTTGTCGTAGAAGCCGTTCTTCTTCATGCTCTCGAAGCCGGTCTTGGTGACGGGGATGTAGCCGGTTACGGTGGACCACCATTCGACCATGTCTGGCTGGGCGATGAAGTTGAGGAACGCCGCAGCGCCCTTATATTCAGCGTCCGGACGGCCAGCCATGACCCACAGCGAAGCGCCGCCAACCAGCGACTTCTTGCGCTCGGTGCCCTTGAAGACTGGCAGCATGGCGACATCCCACTTCACGCCCTCAGGCAGCGTCTTGCCGACGGTGCCGTGGTCGGCAATCGAGCTCATTGCCATCTGGCAGGTCTGCGAGGTGAAGGAGGGAACCGTGTCCATGCCGAGCGTCTTGGTCTTGACCACGAAGAGCTTCTCGTCCTGCATCTTCTTGAAGAACTTCAATTCGTCGACGACCTTGGTCTTGTTGACGACGAGTTCCGCATTCAGACCCTTATAGCCATTGCCTTCCGTGGCAATTGGCTGGTCGTGGATGGCGGAAAACTGTTCGATCAGCGGCCAGGTATCGAAGTTGAATGCCAGCGGGCATTCGTAACCGGCAGCCTTCAGCTTCTTGGCGGCCTCGGCCACATCTTCCCAGGTTTCCGGCTTGCCGGTCACGCCAGCCTTTTCGAAGGCGCTGACATTGTAATAGAAAACGGCGGTGGAGGAGTTGAACGGGAAGGAGTTCAGCTCACCAGCGGCCGTTGCGTAGTAGTTGGCAATGCCGGGGAAATAGTTGCTCCAGTCGATCTTGTAGCCATTGTCGGCCATCAGCTGCTTGGCCGGAACGAAGGCCTTGGACAACATCATGTCCAGCGTGCCTGCGTCATAAATCTGCGCGATCGCCGGGTGCTTCTTGGCGCGGTACGCGGCAATCGTGTTCTGCAGCGTCGCGTCATAGCTGTTTTGCGAGGTGCAGACGATTTCATAATCCGGCTGCGACGCATTGAACTTCTTGCAGGCGTCCTGCACACGCTCGCCGAGATCGCCGGAGAGGCCGTACCAGAACTCGAATTTTGTCTTTTCAGCATGAGCGGCCGTTGTGCCGAGCGCGGCGACGACAGCAAGCGATGCCACAAAGGAAGAAAGGGTCAACGTTTTCATGAGGGGAGCCTCGTTGGAAAGAAACGATGGCCTGGTCGCGGAATTTTCGGCCCGGCGAGCAAAACCGGCGCCGTCCTAACAATGCTGTATGACAGGTCGCGGACGTTTTCTTGAATATTGGATGACGGGTCTTTGTGGTCGGACCGTTATCGCCCATCGAAGGGATCATCACCGAGCTGTTACGAGAGGCGCATCGATGCTCTGCAATTTCTTGCCCCAACGGCATGGCTTTGCGCGAATCTTATGTATAATCACACGGGTAAGCACTGACCTGCACCATCGTGCCAGCCCTTGAGCGATGGCGCTTTCACTTCATACCGGGCCGGATCATCTGAATGCGCTCTTTGATGGCACGATTGAAAAATCTCGGTCTCCGCATTTCCGTTTTGTGCATGACAGCACTTGCGTTAAGTGGCGTTGCGCGTGCCGAAAGCGGGAACTTGCCGGTGCTCTTCGACAAGCAGGAACGTCTTCCGGGTGCCGATCTCTCGTCCATTCCCCGCGTCCGGTTCCTGATGTCGGTCGATTTCCCGCCCTTCAATTTCACCGATCAGGACGGCAGGCTGGTGGGTTTCCATGTCGATCTCGCCCGCGAGATTTGCGCGCAGCTGAAGATCGAAAGCAAATGCCAGGTCCAGGCGCTCCCTTTCGATGAGTTGGAGGCGGCCCTGGAACTCGGCGAGGGAGAGGCCGTGATGTCGGGCGTGGCCTCGACGTCTGATCTGCGCAAGAGCTTCAGCTTCACGCGGCCTTATCTGCTGCTGCCAGCGCGTTTCGCTGTGTCGAAAGCTGCCAAGCTGGAAGGACAATCGGCGGCGACGGCTCTGACCGGCAAGAAGGTCGGCGTCGTCAGCAATTCGCGCCATGAAGCAATGCTGAACTCGTTCTTCCCGAACGTCGTTCCTACCGGTTTTGCCGGCTATGAGCCGATGTACGAGGCGCTGAAAACCGGCAAGGTCGATGCGGTCTTTGCCGATAGCTTGCGGCTGCCCTTCTGGGTCGCCGGCACCGCGTCGGAAAATTGCTGCGCCATGTTCGATGGCCCCTATATGTCGGACAAATTCCTGGGCGAAGGGCTCTCGATCATGACGGTCGATCCCGAAAACAAGCTCGTACCCGCCTTCGATCAGGCGCTAGCAGCCCTTTCGCGCAACGGGCGCCTCGAGGAAATCTACCGACGCTATTTCCCTTACGGGCTTTTTTGACGTCACGCAGCCATCAAGGCCGTGTCAGCCTCTTACGCCACAAGAGCAGGTTGGTTCAGCTTGGATAGCTGAATCACTGCCTGCGTCCGACTATCGACATTGAGCTTCAGCAGAATGGCTGAGACATGTGCCTTGATCGTCGCTTCGGAGACGTTCAGCTCATAAGCGATCTGCTTGTTCAGCAAGCCTTCCCCAAGCATGCCGAGCACGCGGCTTTGCTGCGGCGTCAGCGTCCTCAGTCTGTTGATCAGGTCCGCCATATCGGCATCCTGATCGCGGCTGGACTGACAGGAGGCTGGGATCCAGACGTCGCCTTCCAGCACGGTGCGAATAGCGGTGCGGATATCGTCGATGCCGGAGGACTTGGAAATGAAGCCGGACGCGCCAAGCTCGATGGCACGGCGCATGGTGGCCGGGTCGTCGGTTGCCGATACGATGATGATCGGCAGGCTGGAAAATTCTGCCCGCAGTGCCATCAGGCCGGAAAAGCCGCTGACACCCGGCATGGCGAGATCGAGCAGCATGAGATCGGCATCCGGCTGCTCTTCCGCGCAGCGTCTGGCGGCGTCGAAATCGCCCGCTTCGATGAAGCTATTGTTGCCTTCGAGACCACTCACCGCCTGACGCAGAGCGCCGCGAAACAGCGGATGGTCATCCGCAATGATAATCGTGAGTTCTGCCATGCCGCGCCCCCTCCCAAGAGCATTTCATGCGACTCTTCCTCCCGCAGGCCGACAGGCGACTGCGCAAATAAGATTGCGCCAAATCGTGAGCAACACAAGTCTTCAATTGCAGCCAAGCCTCACTACCTTCCGGTCGAGGATAAAAATCTGTGTGAAGCGATGGACAACAGATACCATTTGCGGCAAACCGCCCTGACATGAAGGAGATGCCCGATGAGCCAGACACCGCCTGTCATCTACAAGATCGTGCCGGATGCCCTGTGGCAGACAGCAAAGCACGAGGGTGTTTTCAAAGGGGCGGCAATCGATCTGACCGATGGCTACATCCATTTCTCTACGGCCGAACAGGTGAAGGAAACGGCAGCCCGTCACTTCGCCGATCAGCAGGACTTGCTTCTCATCGCAGTTGATGGTGGCGCTCTCGGCGACAAGCTGGTCTTCGAGCCCTCCCGTGGCGGCGATCTCTTTCCGCATCTCTATGGCGAGCTTCCGCTCAATGCCGTGCTATGGGAAACGCCCTTGACGCTGGGCGACGATGGCGCCCACCAGTTTCCGGAGGTTTGAGCATGAGCGGATTGTTCTCTTCTCTTGGACGCAAGGGCCTCTTCCTGCTGGATCCCGAAGTCGCGCATGGCATGTCGATTGCAGCTTTGCGCAGCGGCTTCATCCCCACCTGCCACGTACCGCATGATCCGCGGCTGCAGCAGACGGTGGCGGGACTGGTCTTCCCTAATCCGCTCGGCATGGCCGCGGGCTACGACAAGAATGCGGAAGTTCCAGGCCCACTTCTCAAGCTCGGCTTCGGATTTACCGAGATCGGCACTGTGACGCCGCGCGCGCAGGCGGGCAACCCAAAGCCGCGCATCTTCCGACTGGTGGAAAACGAGGCCGTCATCAACCGCCTTGGCTTCAACAATGAAGGGCATGCGGCGGCACTTTCGCGCCTGATTGCCGCTGGCCTGCGCGGCATCGTCGGTGTGAACATTGGCGCCAACAAGGATAGCGACGACCGCATCGCCGATTACGTGAAGGGCATCGAAACCTTCTCCACCGTTGCCTCCTATTTCACGGCCAACATCTCTTCTCCCAACACGCCAGGCCTTCGCGATCTTCAGGCACGCGAAAGCCTTTCGGCACTTCTTTCCGCGGTGCTGGCGCAACGCGATCGCGAGGCGGAAAAGCTGTCGCGCCACGTCCCCGTCTTCCTCAAGATTGCCCCTGATCTGACCGAGGAAGGGCTCGACGACATTGCCGCCGAGGTCCTGTCGCACCGGCTGGACGGCCTGATCGTCTCCAACACCACGCTTTCCCGCGACGGACTGGCGCCGGGCAGCAACAACCAGGAGACCGGTGGCCTTTCCGGCAGGCCGCTCTTCGAACGCTCCACCACGGTACTCGCAAAAATGCGCAAACGCGTCGGACCGGATCTGCCGATCATCGGCGTGGGCGGTGTGTCGTCGGCAGAGACTGCTTTGGAAAAAATCAGGGCAGGGGCCGACCTGGTCCAACTCTATTCCTGCATGGTCTACGAAGGACCGGGCCTGCCGGGCAATATCATTCGCGGCCTGTCGGAGAGACTGCAGCGGGACGGGATCAGGAATATCCGGGACCTACGCGACAGTTCAGTGGAAAGCTGGGCGGCGCGGTCGATTTAAACCGCCCGCTCCCTTTTGCTGTGGCCGTCCTCGCATCAAGGGCGAGGATGACGGCACAGAGTGTGATGAACGTCAGCTCACATAGGGCGCGAGCACGCCTTTATCAGGCGCAAAGCACCATCGCCCAATAGGGCCGGTTCTTCGCCGCGCTGTCATAGGCGACAGCAACGCCAAGCCCGCCATAATTGCCGAGCATGTTTTCCAGGTGATGCGGTGAGCCGATCCAGGCTTTGACCACCCGCTCGACCGTGTCTTGACCTGCGGCAACGTTTTCTGCAGCAGGCAAGGGCACGTTGCCGTTCTTCATGCGGATCAGAAAGCTGTCGGTGATGCCGATGAGATGCGCCATCTTCTGCGCCTTCACCATGCGGTTGGCCTGATAAATGGCCGCTTGCTGTGCTGCCGGGTTGGCAGAAAGCGTCGAGAGACCTTTCGAGCGGCGAAGTTCGTTGACCATGGGCAACGCCGCCGCCGTCTCGTCGCGGGTGCCGGATGGCAGGCCCTTATTGGTGGGAACGGAAACGCAGGCCGATAGAACGGAGCCAGCGGACAGCAGCACGAAGCCGCGCCGGGAAAAATTCGTCAGGGAATGGTCGGTCATATCAACGCAAGCTTAGAAGTCGGAGGACGATGAAGACGGGGATGACGATGACAGCGCCCGCCAGAAGATAGTCGCCGATGCTGCCAAGCGCATGGAAGCCGGAATACCAAATGTTCAGAACGAAGTCGCGCACACCATAGATGATGCTCCACGGCGTCAGCCCGAAGACGGCCATCAGAAATCCGACGATCAGCGATATCACCAGCAGCTTGACGATCGTGCGCCCAACGCTGTCACCCAGCACCTTGTTGACCTCACCGGCCATCAGCAAATCTCCTAAAGCCTGTCATCGAACAGACCCGCATCCACGGGATGATGACAAACACCTTCAAACCTTGATCAAGACATATGAAGCGCGGCGCTTCGATGCAAGCATCGCGGTGTTTACACCGTCGATCCGGGCTTTGCGATGAAATAGGACTTGAGTTTTTTTATGGCTTGATGAAAGAGAGCCCACCTCTTTCAGGAAAAATTCGTGAATGGCCCAGAACCAGCATTCCTCCGGCGACGTCATTGCTGATCGTCGTGCCGATTACGCCCGCATGCTGGCAGAAAGCGGCGACCACCAGGCTGCCGCGGAATTGATCGAACAGGCGCTGGAACTCGCCCCCCTTTGGGCAGCAGGCTGGTTTCGCCTGGGCGAGTACAGCGAAAAGGCGGGTCAGGAGGACAATGCGGTGAAGGCCTATGAAAAGGTCGCCGAGCTTGACGAGGAGGGGATATTCGCCGCACCCCTCAAGCTTGCCGTGCTGGGCGCAGCCGAAACGCCGGAGCAGCCACCGAGCCGCTATGTCGAAGGCCTTTTCGACGACTATGCTGATCGGTTCGAAACCTCGCTGGTGAAGAAGCTCGATTACAGCGTGCCGGAGAAGTTGGCGGCTCTCATCGAAACGGCGCGCCCCAGTGGCAAGCGCTTTCGCTGCGCGGTCGATATCGGCTGTGGCACGGGATTGCTGGGTGTCGAAATCCGCGACTGGACCGAACGCCTGGAAGGCTTCGACATTTCCACCAACATGTTGGCAAAGGCGGAAGAGAAGGGCATCTACCACCATCTCTCGCAGGCCGATCTTTCTCTTGATGAGGAGACATCCGGCCTCTTTGCCGATGGCCTTCAAAAAGGCCGAGCCGATCTCGTCGCCGCTGCCGACGTGATGATGTATCTCGGCAGCCTTGAGACCGTCATGCCATTGGTTCTGGTGCTGCTCGGGCAGGGAGGCCTCTTCGCCTTTTCGGTGGAGGATGCGGGCGAGGAGGAGGGTTTCGTCCTTCAGCCCTCGCTCCGCTACGCGCACTCGCAAACCTATGTGAGCAATCTCCTTGCCGCCTTCGGCATGGAGATTCTACACATCCGAAAAACAACCATTCGCAAGGATGCCGGAAAACCACTTTCCGGCATTCTGTTTCTTGCCGCAAAACCCGCCTGATCTTTTCGTTTCTTGCCATTTTATCGATTGGTCAGGAAGGCTGACATATAGCGGTTGTCGAGCGCCATTTTGCAGTGCAAAATAACCGCATCTCCGCCGCTGGTAGCTTGTGATGACGACGCGGAGACCATCAACAAAATCAGGTCCTGTCGAGGGGATTTCGCATGGCATTCACCAGAAGCGTCTATGGCATGTGGAGTGTGGACCCGGCCAAGCATTCACCGATCGAGGACGTGCAGGGTATCGTCACCGGGAGCATTGTCTCGGCGCTTGGCTTTTACATCCTGAACAAGGTCGGCCTCCTGACCGGTGGCACAGCAGGCGTCGCGTTTCTTATCCATTACGCCTTCGGCATCAGCTTTGGCCTGTTGTTTTTCCTCGTCAACCTGCCGTTCTACTACCTCTCGTTCCGTCGCCTCGGCCTTGCTTTCTCGGTGAAAACGTTCATCTCGATCGGACTGGTATCGGTCCTGACGGAACTAGAATCGCGCTGGATGGTGATCGACAGCGTCAATCCGCTTTGGGCTGCCATTCTCGGCGGGCTTCTCCTCGGTTACGGTCTGCTTGCGCTTTACCGCCATCGTGCCAGCCTGGGCGGCATCGGCATTCTTGCCATCTACATCCAGGATCGTTTTGGCATCCGTGCCGGTCTGATCCAGCTTGCCTTCGACACCTGCGTGATGATCGCCGCCTTTGCCGTCATCGAACCGAAGACGGTGCTCTACTCCATCGTCGGTGCCTTCTTCCTCAACATGTTCCTGGCCATCAATCACCGCTCCGACCGCTACATCGTGGTGCGCTGACGCTTGAAATCTGGCCCGGCGTGGCGCAAGGAAAGCTGTCGAAATCGTGGGGATGGCAATGCGCGATATCATCTGGAAAAACCGTGCAAGGCTGTGGGCCACGACGCCCGATCGGCATTCTCTGCTGGAAGATGTTCAGGGTGTTCTTGCCGGAGCCATGTTGGCGTCTCTCGGCGTCACCCTGTTTTCCGCCGCCGGTCTGTTGACAGGCGGAACCGTCGGCCTCGCGTTCCTCGTCCACTATGCGACGGACATCCGTTTCGGTCTTGTCTTCTTCCTGGTCAACCTGCCCTTCTACTATCTTGCCTTTCGTCGCCTTGGACCTGCATTCACGGTCAAGACCTTTAGCGCCATCGCCTTGACGGCGGTGCTGTCCGACATGATGCCGCGACTCTTCGCCTTCCAATCGATCAATCCCATCGCGGCTGCGCTATTTGGCGGATTGACGGTCGCAGCAGGAATGCTGGCGCTTTTCCGCCACCGCGCTAGCCTCGGCGGTTTCGGTATTCTGGCGCTCTATCTGCAGGATCGTTTCGGTTGGCGGGCAGGCTTCATCCAATTGGCGTTCGATGGAATGGTGCTGCTGGCATCCTTCTTCATCGCCACGCCTTTCGTCATTCTTTGCTCGATTCTTGGCGCGTTGGTGATGAACCTGGTCATCGCCATCAACCACAGAAACGACCGCTACATCGCCATGTAGCAGTCGCTTCGTTCGAGAGCGTCAGGCGGCCTTGGCGGCGGCATCAACCGGATGCTGCATCCTGAAGCCGACGGCAATGCGGTTCCAGGTGTTGATCGTACCGATGGCAAGCGTGATCTTGACGATCTCCTCTTCGCTGAAATGCGCTTTCAACGCGTCGAAATCACCATCCGGCGCGCCGGTCTCGGCAATCTTCGTCACCGCATCCACCCAGCCGAGCAGGGCTCTTTCCTGCGCGGTGTAGACGGTCGATTCCCGCCACACGCTCATCAGGTTGATCCACTGCTCCGAAAGCCCGTCGCGGCGGCTTTCCTTCACATGCATGTCCACGCAATAGGCGCAGCCATTGATGATGGAGGCGCGCAGTTTGATGAGGTGAATGAAGCGGCGCTCCAGCCCGGAATTTTGCACGAATGTTTCGAGCGCCAGAAGGGCCTTGTAGGATTCGGGCGATGCCTTGGTGTGATTCAGTCTCATTTCCATAGTCGTTTCTCCTTGGTTGCTTTTGGTCATGCGTCATCGTTCGGACAGGCGGTGGCCTGTCCGTCATGGAATTGAAAGAAGTGCTTGTCTCAGCGCGTCGTCTTGCGCTCGTTCAGCTCCAGAAAGGCGCAGCCGCGTGCGGCAATGCCGCCATCGTCTGCGCGGGCGAGGTCAGTACGAATGTCCGCGACGGTGGTCTTGGCAAGCTCTGCCCGGTAGGCTCTCTCCGCTTGCAGCATGGCGGCATTGATACCGCAGGGCTTGCTGAAATAGCGGTCAGGCAACGGGTTCGGCCCTCGTTGCCGGATTTCGGCGCAGCGAAAAGCCGGTGCAGGGCCTTCCACCGCAAGCACGATATCGAGAAGCGTGATCGCCTCGGGCTCTTTCGCCAGCCTGTAGCCGCCTTTCGGCCCGGGCACTGTCGAAAGAATGCCAGCGCCTGAAAGCGACTGAAGGTGCTTCAGCAGATAGCTGGTCGAAACGCCATGAAACTCTCCCAATGCCGCCGCTGACAGTACGCCGTCGGGCGAAAGCGAGGCAAGCATTGCAACGCTGTGGATGGCCTGTTCGACGCCATCGCTCATCTTCATCGGGTCACCTCCATAATCATAGATATTATTTATCCGTGATTATGTGGCTCTGTCAAGCGGCGTCTAAAGGCTCTTCTTTTTTGGAAGAGTTTCACTACTTTAGAGGGGTGAAACACATCGATCCGCCCATCTTAGCGAAAAGTGCCGGAACACTGCCTTTGCCCTTCCAGAAATGGTTTGCGGAAAAGGGCTGGAGCCCGCGTGCGCATCAGCTGGAACTGTCTGCCCGGGCACGGGGCGGGGAAAACATGCTGTTGATTGCGCCAACCGGTGCCGGCAAGACGCTTGGCGGTTTCATGGCATCGCTGACCGATCTTGCCGAGCGCGGCAGGGTGCCACCCGGCTCTGCCTTTGTCGGGGTCCACACGCTCTATATCTCGCCACTGAAAGCGCTCGCCGTCGATATCGAGCGCAACCTGATGAAGCCGGTCTCGGAAATGGGCCTGCCGATTACGGTGGAAACCCGCACCGGTGATACCCCTCAGGGCAAGCGCCAGCGACAGAAGCTTAAGCCCCCGGATATTCTTCTGACCACGCCCGAACAGGTCTCGCTGCTGCTCGCCAACAAAGAGGCAGAGCGCTTCTTCAAGGATCTGAAATATGTGGTGCTGGACGAGTTGCACTCGCTCGTCACCTCCAAGCGCGGCCATCTCTTGTCGCTGGCGCTCGCCCGCATCCGCCGCCACGCGCCTGCCATGCGCACCATCGGTCTTTCGGCGACGGTTGCAGATCCGATGGATCTTCAGCGTTATCTCGCACCACAGGTGGAAGGTGAACCACCGGCAGGGCTGATCACCGTCGAGGGCGGCGCCAAGCCAAATATTGCGATTTTGCAGACGGAGGAGCGTATTCCGTGGTCTGGCCATTCGGCCCGCTACGCCATGCAGGATTTGTATCCTGAAATCAAAGACCATCAGACGACGCTGATCTTCGTCAATACCCGATCGCAGGCCGAGCGGATCTTCCAGGAACTCTGGACGATCAATGACGACAACCTGCCGATTGCGCTCCATCACGGCTCACTGGATGCCGGGCAGCGGCGCAAGGTGGAACAGGCGATGGCCGAAAACAAGCTGCGCGCCGTCGTCGCCACCTCCACGCTCGATCTCGGCATCGACTGGGGCGATGTCGATCTCGTCGTGCATGTCGGCGCCCCGAAGGGCGCAAGCCGCCTTGCGCAACGTATCGGCCGCGCCAACCACCGCATGGATGAGCCCTCCAAGGCGATCCTCGTTCCCGCCAACCGCTTCGAGGTGATGGAATGCCGTGCGGCGCTCGATGCGAATTACATCGGCGCGCAGGATACGCCCCCGATTGCCGAAGGCGCGCTGGATGTGCTGGCACAGCATGTGCTCGGCATGGCCTGCGCCGAGCCCTTCGATGCGGACGAGCTTTATCGCGAAGTCACAAGCGCCTCGCCCTATGCCGATCTTTCGCGCGAGATGTTCGACCGCGTGGTCGACTTCACCGCAACCGGCGGCTATGCGCTGCGCACCTATGAACGCTACGCCCGCATCCGCCAGATGAAGGACGGGCGCTGGCGCGTTTCCAATCCTCAGGTCGCGCAACAATATCGCCTGAACCTCGGCACCATCGTCGAGGCGGCGGAGCTGAATGTCCGCATGGTCAAGCGCAATGCCAAGGGCACGGTCGGCCGTGGCGGCATGTCGCTGGGCAAGGTGGAAGAGCATTTCCTCGAACAACTGGTCCAAGGTGATACGTTCCTGTTCGCCGGCAAGGTGCTGCGCTTCGAAGGCATCCGGGAGAATGAGTGCCTTGTCAGCCAGGCCTTCTCCACGGACCCGAAGATCCCCTCCTATGCCGGGGGTAAGTTTCCGCTCTCCACCTATCTGGCAGATCAGGTGCGCTCCATGCTCGCCGATCCCACGCGTTGGCAGACGCTGCCCGATCAGGTGCGCGACTGGCTGGCGATCCAGAAAGAGAAGTCGATCATCCCGAAGCGAGACGAGTTGCTGGTCGAGACATTTCCGTTTCGCAAGCGCTTCTTCATGGTCATGTATCCGTTCGAGGGGCGGCTTGCGCATCAAACGCTTGGCATGCTTCTGACCCGCCGGCTGGAGCGGGCAGGTGCCAAACCCATGGGATTTGTGGCGACCGACTATTCGCTCGCCGTCTGGGCAATGGAGGATATGGGCAAACGCCTGCAATCGCGCAAGCTCTCCCTTGCCGACCTTCTGGATGAGGACATGCTGGGCGACGACCTCGAAGCCTGGCTGGACGAATCCTATCTTTTGAAACGCACCTTTCGTAATTGTGCGGTCATCGCAGGGCTGATCGAGCGCCGTCATCCCGGCAAGGAAAAGACTGGGCGGCAGGTCACGGTCTCGGCCGATCTTATTTATGACGTTCTTCGCAGCCATGAGCCGGACCATATCCTGTTGGAAGCCACGCGACGCGATGCTTCGGCCGGACTTTTGGACATTGCCCGACTTGGCGATATGCTAAGGCGAATCAAGGGCCACACGCATCACCGTGCGCTGGACCATGTCTCCCCGCTCGCCGTTCCCGTTATGCTGGAAATCGGCCGCGAAACGGTGGTGGGACAAGCGCAGGACGATGTGCTGGCCGAAGCCGCCGACGAGCTGATTGCCGAGGCGATGGCGTAGGTTTCTTTCGAAGGCCGCGCCGGAAGATACGTGGAAACAAAAGAGAGAGCAGTAAGATTGCTCTCAGGGAATTCGAGACGCCGTGCTGAGCCGCCTTGCCTTGAGTGAAAGATTGTCCACCGGCTTTGAATGCTTCGGAGCCGAAACCGCCATCAATGGCGTTGCGGCCCTTTGCGATCCGCTGGGCGGACTTTACATCCCGGATCTGTCGCTGCTCGTCGTTTCCGACCTCCATCTGGAAAAAGGTGCGGCTTTCGCCCGGCGCGGCATGATGCTGCCGCCCTATGATACGATCGCGACATTGAAGATCCTCGCCTCGCTGATTGCCCGATACAATCCGAAGATTGTCGTCAGCCTCGGCGACAATTTCCATGACCGCAAGGGATCGGAACATCTGCCGCTGCCGCTGCGCGAGATTATCAAGGAGATGGCAAGAGGCCGCGAATGGATCTGGATCAACGGCAACCATGATCCGGATGGAACGGTGGATCTGCCGGGCTCTTCGGTCGATGAGATGTTCTACGCCAATCTCGTCTTCCGCCATGAACCGAAGCTGAAGGGTGTAGACACGAAAGGCGAAATCGCCGGCCACCTTCATCCCTCGGCCACCGTGCGCCGCCGCGACAAGACGGTACGCCGCCCATGCTTCGCCACCGATGGCGCGCGCCTGCTGATGCCCGCCTTCGGCGTCATGAGCGGCGGGCTTGACCTGCGCCACAAGGCCATGCGCGGCCTGTTCGATCACGCGGACCTGATTGCGCATCTGATGGGACGCGACCGGATCTATTCGGTTCGGTTTGGAAGCCTGCTGGGATAGGTGGCAATCAGTCCCTGCGGAACAACAGGCTTGCGCCCCAGCCGGTGATCACAGCCGTCAGCACACAGAGAATACCGTAGACGACCGGCGTCTGATGAGCAGCATTCGTGATCGCCTGCTCCATGCCGGTTTTTACCACGCGCAACTTGAGTTCTCGCTGGGCAACAGGCATGCCGCTCTTGAAGAGGTAGGCTCTGGCTGTGTGAACGCCATTCGGCACGTTGGCAGGCAGGCGAAGCGTTGCCCAGAAGAGGCCGGTTCGCTCCAGCCGCACCCCGGTCGTGTCGTTGCGATAGATGCCGCTGGCAAGCTTCAGGCGGCGATAGGCCTCCTGAAAATCGTAGACATTGTCCGGCACGCCGGAAAACACCGCGCTGTTCAACGGCAGATGCTCGACGCCAAGGCCCATCGCCTTCAACGTGCCAGGTGAGGCGATATCGTTGATGTTGCGGGTGCTGGCCATGGAGTAGGATTCAGGTAGCGGCGCGAAGGTGATGGCGCTGGTATTGATCCAGATGCCCGCCACCCGGCTCTTTTTACGCACAGTCGTATATTCGTTCGGGCCCTCCAGTGTGACCACGATGTCGTATTGCCCGATGGCAAGCAGCAACTGGTCGGCATTATTGAGGGCGCCGAACATGGTGAAATCCGCACCGCGAAAATCCGACGCGATCGAGATTTCATTCGTCGATGCACCGATCTCGATGTTCTCTTGAAGCGTCCGCGGCTTGCCCTGAGCGTCTGGAGAGACCGCGAGCGGGGGCGTTTGCGCCAGAGCTGCACCGGCGCAGAAAACCACCAATGATGCAAAGAGGGCAGCGCGCATCAATAGCCAAGCCCTCCGACCGCAACGGAAAAGAGATCTTCCGGTCGCACCACAAGCCCAATGGCAAGGCGGATACCGACGGCCAGAACAAGAAGCGCCAAAAGCGCGCGCAGCTGCTCGCCGCGCAGCTTCTGCCCGACACGCACGCCATATTGGGCGCCGATGACACCGGCCAGCATGAGAATGAAGGCCAGCACGATATCGACGGAATAGTTCGTCGCCGCCTGCACGATCGTCGTATAGGCGGTGACGAAAATGATCTGGAAGAGCGATGTGCCGACAACGACGTTGGTCGGAATACGCAGAAGATAGATCATTGCCGGCACCATGATGAAGCCGCCGCCGACACCCATTACCGATGTCAGGATACCGATGGCAAAGCCAAGCGCGATGATCGGGATGACGCTGAGATAGAGCTTCGACTTCTTGAAGCGCATCTTCAAGGGCAGGCGATGCACCCAGTTATGGTGGCCGGGACGGCGCAGCGGAATGGTTTCATTGCGCGCCGTGCGGCGGATGGCAGAGACGCTTTCCTTCAGCATCAGCCCGCCGACGGTCGACAGCAGAATGACGTAGAGAAGCGAAATGATCAGATCGAGCTGACCGATGCTGCGCAACAGGGTGAACAGCCACACGCCCACGGTCGCCCCGCAAAGGCCGCCGATCAGCAACATGGAGCCGAGCTTCACATCCAGCGTGCCGCGGCGAAAATGGGTAATGGAGCCGGAGACCGAGGAAGCGACGACCTGGTTTGCACCCGTGGCAACCGCCACAACCGGAGGAATATTGTAGAAAATCAGAAGCGGGGTGATGAGAAACCCACCGCCCACCCCGAACATGCCGGAGAGAAACCCCACAGCCGCGCCCATGCCGAGGATGATGAAGACATTCACCGACAATTCCGCGATGGGCAGATAGACAGTCACAATCGGACCTCTGGCAATGGTTCCGGGCGTCCCGGTCTGCTCAAAGCCACCTGTCCGCCAATTCAAATCTCTGTCCTGAAAGAAGGCTTTAGGGGCCTTCGTTGGTCATGCCCGGCAGGCCACGACCTGTCAATCATTCAACGGCAAATACGTTGATAATTTGAAAAGAAGAAGGGCCGGAGCGACATTGTCGTCCCGGCCCCTCCTACAGGTCAGTTTTTCGTCCGATTACTTGTTACGAGCGAGCAGCGCCGTCACCAGTTCGTCGGTAATGCGACCGTCCGGAGTCTGGCCGACGGATTTCTGGAATTCCCGAATGGCCGCGACCGTGGTCTTGCCAAGCTTTCCGTCCGGCACACCGGCCTTGAAGCCGTTATTGTTGAGGATGGCCTGAATGTTGCGGATCGCCTTCTGCATGTCCACCGAAGAGGTCTTCACGCCGCCGGCATTGGTCCACTCATCGGGAAGGTTCACCGAATTGGCGTCTTCATTGAGCGGCGTCACTTTCCAGGCGTCGACCTTGGCCTTGGCGGCGGCAAGCTGCTCCGGCTTCATCGCCTTGGCCACATCGTCGCGCTTCTGGGCTGCATCGGCATCACCATCGCGGGCAGCGATGGCGAACCACTTGTAGGACTCCTCCAGGCTCTGCTGAACGCCGCTGCCGCGCGCGTAAAGGATGGCGAGGTTGAATTGGCTGTCGCGAACGCCAAGATCGGACGCTTTGATGAACCAGTCTGCAGCGGCTTTGTAGTCTGGCTGGCCAGCCGCGTCGGATGTCAGCAGGACGGCGAGATTGTGCATCGCGCCGGCATTGCCCTGGCTGGCGGCCATCTCATAATAGCGCTTGGCTTCCGGCAGATTGCGTTCGACGCCGTTTGCCCTCTCATACATGTTGCCGAGACGATATTGCGCCGGTGCGAAGCCACGGTCCGCGGCAAGCTTGTACCACTTGGCTGCCTCTGCGCGATCCGCCTGAACGCCGACGCCATCAGTATAACGTACAGCGATTTCGAAGAGCGCCAGCGCATCGCCTCTGCCAGCCGCCTCTGCCAGAGAAGCCGGCGTGATGGCGGCCGGGACGGCAATCGCGGTTTCAGCCTGTGGTGCGACGGTAGCGGGCTCGCTGGTGTTGGCACTGGCGGTATCGGTCTGCGGTGTGCCGCTCGGCTGAAGCTGCTCGGCCGCGGCCATTTCGGTGCGGGGTGCTGCCACATTGATGGCAGGCGCCTCTTGCGGCAGGGGTGCGCCGCCAATCGGCCGCGTGTCGATCAAATGACCCTGTCTGTCGGCGTCGCTCTGCATCCGGTCGGCTGCCGCCTGAGCGGTTTCGTCAACCGGAGCAGTGGAGGGCTCTGTAACGGCATGATTGGTAACATCCGGAATTGCGGACGATACAACGCCGGGCTCAGCGTCGATCGTGCTCGTCGTCACCCGTTGAGCGGGCGGTGTGTCGGAACCGACAAGCGATTTGACCATGGGCATGGCCATCATCGCCAGAAGAATGGCGCCAATCCCAAGCAGAAGTGGGCGACGATAGCGCGCCAGCATGGACGCGCCTTTGGGGCTGCGGCCACTTTTTGCCGACCCGGAGTTTGTCGCCCTTTCTGGCATGGTTTCAAGTGCGGCGGCCTGGGCCGCACGACGTGCAGCTGCGATGAAATCGGCGCGGTTGTCGCCGTCCTTGTCGCCGGCACGCTGAGCGTTCTGGCTGGCGCGAACCCGCTCCAGAATCTTCTTCACGTCCGGGGCACCGGTGCCGGGCTCCAGAAGCTCATTCTCATCGTCGGACGAGAGAAAATCGATCGGATCGAGAGCCGGTGCCGGGTTGACGTTGGTGCGCCCGTTTGCAGGGGCAGACGCGTCACCCTCGGATCTGGCTGCGCCCGATTTGAAACGGCGGGTCAGGCTGGCAAGGAGGCCCTGCTTTTCTTCGGCGACAGGTTTGGCCGCTGCGGGAGGCGCAAAGGCGGTAGCCGTATCCGTATCGAAGGAAGATGTCGCGGTCGCAGCTGCCAGCGAGGAGAGACTCTCCTCCGAGAAGCTGGCGAAGGGCATTGGAGAATTGGAGGCCGAATGCTCTTGCTCATAGGCAGGCTCAGGCGCGCGGCGATCATCCAGCGCATCCAGACGGCTTGCGATCTGCAACAGGGTTTCGTGTAGAGCCTCGAAGGTGCGGTGGGTGCGTTCATCGGTATTGCGGCTCAGGCCCTCGAGTTTGCGAAGGTCGTTCGCCAGTTCCGAAAGCACCACCATGTCCGCGGGGCTCGCGGTCTGCGCCAGGTTGTTGCGCGTGTGCGCTTCCATCACCGCTTCGGCTGCCTGTCGTGCCGCCTCGATGATATATTCGTCATTGGACGCCATATAGTCTTCGATTGCGCTCATCCGCGCATCAAGCTCAGGCGGCATGCCCATGGGTTGAGCGTGGCTCTGCTCGTTCAGCATCGAGGACAGATTGGCGATGTGGCTCTCGAGGCTTGCAAGCGCGCCGGGATCGGTTTTGCTGGAGCGGGTTGTTTCGTCGAGCTTGGCGGCAATCTTGCCGAGGCGGTCTTCAAGGCGAAGGAAGGCAGAATCATAGGCCGCGTTTTTGCCGGATGCCGGACGCGTATCGATATCGTCGATACGCCGAGCAATCTTGTCCAGCCTTTCGGCCAGCTTGTCATTCACCGCACCATTGCCGAGCAGATCGATCTTCTTGGAAATATCGGTGAGGAACGACGTCAGTTCAGGCTGCGCCGGCGTGCGCTTGGATTGCTCCAGATAGGCAGAGAGTTGGTCGAGTTGCTCGGTGAGCTTCGAGATGTGGCGATCTGATGACAGCTCCTCGATGCGGTTAGCCAGCGCGTCGAGACGCCCCGTCAGTGCGTCGGACGGCTTGTCCTTCTCGGCGCTCATGTCCTTCAACTGGTCAAGCTGGCCCGAAAGGCCGTTGAGGCGGTTCTCAAGCCGTTCCAGCAACGCGGCATCTGGCGAATGGTGAGCACGATTGGAGGTCGCGGCGATCGCGCGGCTGATTTCGTCCAGACGCTCATCGACACCGGAAAAATGCTCGGTGAGAACATTCTCGTTCGGCTGGATGCGACGGCCCAGCTGCTCGACGAAGCCCGCCATGGTGATGAGCTTGTCTTCCAGCGCGCGGATGGCCGGGCTGTTATTGGCATTGCCAAGGTCGCTCTTGATGTCGTCAAGACGATAGGCGAGCGCGACGATCTCTTCCTTCAGCGCAGTCTGGTCGAAACCGCGCAACGTATCCTCGACCTCGTCCCAACGACGCTCCATCTTGTGCATGCTGTCCTGGCGCGCCATCTGCTCGACCAGCGAGCGCAGTTCCTCGACCTCGGAGCGCAGCGCCTGGGAATCTGGTCCAGATGTCGTGCTGAGGCGGTCGATGCTTGCGGCAAGACGGGCAACGTCTTCGCGAATATCCTCGGCGAAATCCTGGTTTTCGGCAAAGGAGCGGATGTTGCGCAACTCGCTGCGCACACCCTGCATCTCGCGCGCAACGCCTTCGGAGAGTTCGTTCTTCAATTCCTGTCGCAGGTTGACGAGTGCTTCGGCCACTTCGCGCAACGCTGCATCGCCCTGCGAGGCCTGTGCTGGGGCGGCTGGTGCGCGTGAAGGGCGGCTGCGCTCGACACGCGGTGCTTCTACTGGGGCTGCCGGTCGCGTGCGATAGGCCGGAATGGCGGTTGAGGCACGGTAATCCTGATCGTCATAACGGCGCTGTTCCTGCTGCATCGCGCTGCGGGCAGGCTGCGGCGCTTCGTAAGCGTCGCGGCTCCAGCGGTCATCGAGCGCTTGCTGACGGCGGCGAATTTCATCCACGGGATCGAATCGGCGAGAGCTTGGTTCGCGCTGGGGACGAGGCGGTGCGGGCGCGCGCTCCGGCGGGCGCTCGGCAGGTGGTTCGCGACGGCTTCTTTCCATCGGGCCGCCCAGCAGGTCTTCAAGCCGTGCTTCCAGACCTTCGATGGTGCGATTGAGCGCGTCCAGCGACGATCTGTCACTCTGTCCTCGGGAATTCGATCGCAATCCGCTCATCTTGCTGCTCGCTTCGTCTTTGCCGTTTGACCCGTCCACCGACTGGAAAGGGGTATGCCGTTCTTCTCCTCTGGAACTGCGTCGTTTCCGAAGCACCTCCTTAAACCAGGACAATTGCCTATCTATGGTTAATTAAGAGTTAATTAGAATTTACTGCCTTAATACTTTCTTCATGTTTATCCTTGCGCGAAACTTGATGCAGGATACACGATATTGTTGCAAATGGTGATGAGGGGAAAATTCTCGCCAAAGACATTTGACGTTTACGCGCACGTCAAATATTGTGAGATCATCTTGAGGCCGGATAAGGTCCGGCGAACGATGCGGAGGAACATCGGTAATGCCTGTGTACAAGGCCCCTGTTAAGGACACTCTTTTCATTCTCAACGACGTTCTGGGTCTGGAGCGCTACAACAACCTGCCCGGTTTCGAAGACGCAACGCCCGATATGATCGAGGCGATTACCGGCGAGGCTGCAAAGCTTGCCGAAGAGCAACTCTTCCCGCTCAATCTTTCCGGCGACCAGCAAGGCTGCAAGCGCGCCGAAGATGGCACGGTCTCCGTGCCGGACGGTTTCAAGCAGGCCTATGACGCTTACTGTGAAGGCGGCTGGAGCGGTCTGGCCGTGCCTGCCGAGTATGGCGGGCAGGGGCTTCCCTACACGCTGCACGCCGCCGTCGGCGAATTCATGTCGTCTGCCAACCTGTCGCTGATGATGTATCCCGGCCTGACGCAGGGCGCGATCGCCGCGATCCTCGTTCACGGCACGGATGAGCAGAAGCAGACCTATCTGCCCAACATGGTGGCCGGCACATGGTCCGGCACCATGAACCTGACCGAGCCGCATTGCGGCACCGATCTCGGCCTACTGCGCACCAAGGCCGTGCCGCAGGGTGACGGCACCTACAAGATCTCCGGCCAGAAGATTTTCATCTCCGCCGGCGAACATTCGATGACGGACAATATCGTCCATCTCGTGCTTGCCCGTATCGAGGGCGCACCGGAAGGCACCAAGGGCATCTCGCTCTTCATCGTGCCGAAGTTCCTGGTCAATGCCGATGGCTCGCTTGGCGAACGCAATGGCGCAGTCTGTGGCGCGATCGAACACAAGATGGGCATCCACGGCAACGCCACCTGCGTCATGAACTATGACGACGCGACCGGCTACCTGATCGGCGCGGAGAACAAGGGCCTTTCGGCCATGTTCGTGATGATGAACGAGGCGCGCCTCGGCGTCGGTCTGCAGGGTCTTTCGATTGGCGAGATTGCCTACCAGAACGCTGCAAACTACGCCCGCGATCGTATCCAGGGCCGTTCGCTCTCCGGTGCCAAGCATCCGGACAAGAAGGCGGACCCGATCATCGTTCACCCCGATATCCGTCGTTCGCTGTTGACGATCCGCGCCTATAACGAAGCCGGCCGCGCCTTCCTGCTGTGGACCGCGCTGCAATCGGACATTGCACATCGCTCGACCGACGAGGCGGCAGGCCAGGCGGCAGACGACCTGCTCGGCCTCGTTACCCCGATCGTCAAGGGTGTGTTGACCGACAAGGGCTTCGACCACGCAGTTGCTGCGCAACAGGTCTATGGCGGTCACGGCTATATTGAAGAATGGGGCATGAGCCAGTACGTGCGCGACGCCCGCATCACCATGATTTACGAGGGTGCCAACGGCATCCAGGCGCTCGATCTTGTTGGTCGCAAGCTTGGTCTCAATGGCGGCCGGGCCGTTATGGCGCTGTTCAAGGAGATCGGCGATTTCTGCGAAGAAAACCGCGCGGACGAAAATCTGGTCGTCTACACCAAGGGCCTGAAGAAGGGCTTGAACGATCTGCAGGCTGCAACCATGTGGTTTATGCAGAATGCCATGGCAAAGCCGGACAATGCCGGTGCCGGCTCCACCGATTATATGCATCTCTTCGGTCTGGTGGTCCTCGGTTACATGCATGCGCGTATGGCCAAGGCGGCCCAGGCTTCGCTGGCCTCCGGTTCTTCCGACGAGGAATTCCTGAAGGCCAAGCTCGTCACGGCCCGCTTCTTCATGGAACGCCTGATGCCGGAAACGGCGCTGCGCAAGACCCGCATCGAAGCTGGCAGCGATACGATGATGGAGCTCGCTGCCGAAGCGTTCTGACACGGATGAGGAGGCCGCATGCGGCCTCCAACAATTTTCAGGCAGTCACCTGCCACAGGGAGATGAGACATGACCGACGTTTTTATTTATGACCACGTCCGCACCCCGCGCGGACGCGGCAAGAAGGACGGCAGCCTGCACGAGGTGCCGTCTGTTCGTCTTGCCGCCAAGACGCTTGAAGCGATCCGCGACCGTAATGGACTCGATACGGCGACCGTTGATGACATCATCATGGGTTGTGTCGATCCGGTCATGGATGCCGGTGCGGTGATCCCGAAGGCAGCTGCCTTCGAGGCGGGATACTCCACCAAGGCGCCGGGCATGCAAATCTCGCGCTTCTGTGCGTCGGGACTCGATGCCGTCAACTTCGCCGCTGGCAAGGTTGCCGCAGGATCGGATGAAATCGTCATCGCAGGCGGCGTGGAAAGCATGTCGCGCGTCGGCATGGGCATGTCGGGCGGTGCCTGGTACATGGACCCGTCGGTCAACTTCCCGGCCTATTTCATGCCGCAGGGTGTCTCGGCCGATCTGATTGCCACGAAATACGGCTTCTCTCGTGACGACGTCGATGCCTATGCGGTGGAAAGTCAGAAGCGTGCCGCGCACGCCTGGGAAAACGGCTACTTCAAGAATTCCGTCATTCCGGTCAAAGATCAGAACGGCATTACCATTCTCGACCGTGACGAACATATGCGCCCCGGCACAGATATGCAGGCGCTCGCCTCGCTCAACGCCTCCTTCCAGATGCCGGGTGAAATGGGCGGCTTCGAAGCCGTCGGCATCATGGCGCATCCGGAAGTGGAGCGGATCACCTACGTCCACCACGCCGGCAACTCGTCAGGCATCGTCGATGGTGCGGCCGCTGTTCTGGTCGGTTCGAAGGCGGGTGGGGAAAGCATGGGTCTGAAGCCCCGCGCGCGCATCCGGCACTTCGCCAATATCGGGTCCGATCCGGCCCTGATGCTGACCGGTCCCGTGGACGTGACGGAAAAGCTTCTGAAGAAGACGGGCATGTCGATTGCCGACATCGACCTCTTCGAACTCAACGAAGCCTTTGCCGCCGTCGTTCTTCGCTACATGCAGGCCTTCGACATCAGCCACGACAAGATGAACGTCAATGGCGGCGCCATCGCCATGGGTCATCCGCTCGGTGCCACGGGCGCCATGATCCTCGGCACGGTTCTCGACGAGCTGGAACGCCGCGATCTCAACACTGCGCTGGTCACGCTCTGCATCGGTGCAGGCATGGGCACCGCGACGGTGATCGAGCGGGTTTGAGTGACTGGCCATGCGGCGGGAGGTTTACGAACGACCCAAGACCGAGGTTGAGCAGCAACAGCTTCTGCACAATCTCGATAAGGACATGGCGCAGGATTACGAGCGATCGACCCGCGTCCTGACCAAGGAAGACATGAAGACCAGTCGTGCCGAAGGCAGAGGTCTGATCGTCTTTCTCGTTCTTGTGTTTGTCTGTTTCGGCCTCGCCGTCTGGCTGTACTGACCAAAAAGAGAATTCAGGGAAGAGGAATCCCACAATGAGCACTTACACCAATTTCAAAATCGAAACCGATGCAGACGGTATTGCCCTCGTGACCTGGGACATGCCGGAAAAATCCATGAACGTCTTTACCGCCGAGGTGATGGAAGAGCTGAACGCCATCGTCGATGCAACGGTTGCGGACGCAGCTGTCAAGGGCGTGGTCTTCACCTCCGGCAAGAACACCTTCTCTGGCGGCGCCGATCTTTCGATGATCAAGTCGATGTTCTCCTTCTATCATGAAGAGAAGACGAAGAACCCGGATGAAGCAGCCCAGAAGCTTTTCGATCTGGTCGGCAAGATGAATGGTCTCTTCCGCAAGATCGAAACCAATGGCAAGCCGTGGGTGTCCGCCATCAACGGCACCTGCATGGGCGGCGCCTTCGAACTGTCGCTCGCCTGCCATGGCCGCGTGGCGTCGAGCGCGAAAAGCGTCAAGATCGCGCTTCCGGAAGTCAAGGTCGGCATCTTCCCCGGCGCCGGTGGCACGCAGCGTGTTTCGCGTCTGACCGATGCGCAGTCGGCGTTGCAGATGATGACGACCGGCCAGTCTCTGACTGCCCAGCGCGCCAAGGCGATGAACCTCGTGCACCAGGTGGTGGAGCCGGATCAGTTGATTGCCGCTGCCAAGCAGATGATCAAGGATGGTCTGAAGCCGGTCGCCCCATGGGACGAAAGAGGCTTCAAGGCGCCCGGCGGAGGTATCTGGACGCCAGCGGCCGCACAGCTCTGGCCGGCCGCACCGGCGATCCTGCGCCGTGAAAGCGCCGGCAACTATCCGGCCGCGCTCGCCATCCTGAAATGCGTCTACGAGGGCCTGCAGTTGCCCTTCGATACCGCACTGAAGGTCGAGCAGCGCTACTTCACCGAGATCCTTCGCTCGAAGGAAGCCTTCGCGATGATCCGCTCGCTGTTCATCTCCATGCAGGAACTGGGCAAGGGCGCACGCCGCCCTGCCGGTCAGCCGAAGAGCGACTTGAAGCATGTCGGCGTTGTCGGCGCTGGCTTCATGGGCGCCTCTATCGCCTATGTCACGGCTGTCGCAGGCCTCGACGTGACGCTGATCGACCGCGATGAGGAGGCCGCAGCCAAGGGCAAGACCACCTGTGAAGGTCTGGTCAAGGGTTCGGTCGACAAGGGCCGGATGACGCCGGAGGAGGGTGCCGCCATCCTCGCGCGCATCACCCCGACGTCGGATTACAACGCCCTGAAGACCGCAAACCTGGTCATCGAGGCCGTCTTCGAAGACCGCGATGTGAAGAAGGCCGTCATCGAACAGGTGGAAGCAGTTCTGCCGGAAGGCGCGATCTTTGCCTCCAATACCTCGACGCTGCCGATCACCGGCCTTGCAAAGAACTCCAAGCGCCCGGTGGATTTCATCGGCATTCACTTCTTCTCGCCCGTCGAGAAGATGATGCTGACCGAAGTGATCCTCGGCAAGGAAACCGGCGACAAGGCGCTCGCCGTCGCGCTGGACTATGTCGCCAAAATCAAGAAGACCCCGATTGTCGTCAACGACACGCGCGGCTTCTTCGTCAACCGCTGCGTGCTGCGCTACATGGCGGAAAGCTATGAAATGCTGATCGAAGGCGTGCCGCCGACGATGATCGAAAACGCCGCGAAGTTCGCCGGCATGCCGGTCGGCCCGCTGGCGCTGAACGATGAGGTGGCGATCGATCTGTCCTACAAGATCCTGAAAGCCACGGCTGCGGATCTCGGAGACAAGGCCGTCGATCCACGCCACATGGAGTTGGTCAAGAAGCTGGTGGAAGACGAAGGCCGTTTCGGCCGCAAGAACTCCAAGGGTTTCTACGACTACCCGCCGAAGCCCGCCAAGAAGTCCCTCTGGCCCGGCCTGAAGGACCTCTACGCGCAGAAGAAGCCAGAGGACGTTGACATGGACGTGCTGAAGCAGCGCTTCCTCGTCACCGTAGCACTGGAAGCGGCCCGCACGGTGGAAGAGGGCATCGTGACCGACCCGCGTGAGGCCGATGTCGGCTCCATCCTCGGCTTCGGCTTCGCGCCCTATACCGGCGGCGCGCTGTCCTACATCGACGGCATGGGTGTTGCGAACTTCGTGGCACTGGCAGCAAAGCTCGAAGCTGAATACGGCCCGCGCTTTGCCCCGACGCCACTGTTGAAGGATCTGGCTGCCAAGGGCGAGACCTTCTACGGTCGCTTCGACCCCTACGCCAAGGCTGCCAAGGCCGCTTGAGCGAAACAGGTCACAACAACGAAAAGGCGGCCATCCGGTCGCCTTTTTCTTTTGTGCGAGCGCGGCGCGCTTCCTCTAGGCGGTACTGCATCCTTTTGCCCCCTCCGGCGTTTGGAGAAGGAGTTCTCCTGAGCATGATCGGGAGCCCAAGGATATTCCAAAAGGAGATGTGAATGAGAGCGCCCGCACGATCCCACGGTTTCGACAAGCCGGCCGACCTGGAAGACGAACTGGCTCAGCTGGACGAAGAGCGGGCAGACGAAAAGCCGAAAGCGCTCGATCGTCGTCCAGCCCCTCCAAAGCCTGGAAGAAAACCTGCGGAAGAAGCGTCGCTGCACGCGCAGGTCGCAGACCTGCGCCGTGATCTCGACGAGGTCCGTCGTGAGGTGGAGAAGCTCAGCGCATCGCGAAATGCGCCATCTCGCTCGAGTTCATATGAAACCCCGAACTGGCTCCCCGTCGTCCGATCCGTCGCCATCACCTCGCTCGCGAGCCGGATCTTTGCTTCGTCGCCGATGATCGCACTTCTCGTGGCGGCCGTTCCGTTCGCACTTGGCCTCACCGCGGGATCGAAACAATAAGCCTCTGATCAGCGTGCGGAGCGCCGCATTTACGGGGCGGGGGCGAGGAACATCTGGTTCCTCGCCCCCCTCTTTTTCATAGCGTCAGAAGGTTCGAAATGGGCTGAAGAAAAACTGTCAAAAAAGTTCGTCCGGGCGCTTGCCATGTCCGAACAAGATGCTATAACCCCGCTCACTTCCGGGGCGGAACACTCCCCGGCGCTTCAAAAAAGCGAAGGTTCTTCAAGAGCCTGTAGTGCCCGGATAGCTCAGTTGGTAGAGCAGCGGATTGAAAATCCGCGTGTCGGTGGTTCAAATCCGCCTCCGGGCACCATTACTTCTCAAACAAAATCAAACCCTTGCAGCTAAATTGCTTCTCCGTTTGCGCTAGTTCTTGTTGCGCGCGTGTTGCATTGATTTTTATCGGTTTTTAGCAATTTTCATGGATTTGCGGCTACTCGACGCAACATGAGATGCAACATGGAACGACAGGAAATGGATTGGCCCCTCGTCTCTTACCTCGAAGCACGATCATCGATGTTGTCTACCGTCTACGACGGCCAGACATCTTGCTATCTGACATAGTCGAGGCCATGTCGGTCTATGGGAAACACAGTCAACTGAGGTTGGCAGTCGATGGCAGCACCATGGCGCCCGATTATTCTATCGAGCGGAAAAGCTCAGGTGGTGCCATAGCGACCCTTGCTGTTATCGATGGGAAGAAGCACAAACAAATCCTGTCGATCGAAAAATCTGTTGACCGCATTTGGTCAACCGAGGCTATGACATGGGACGCGTTATGTGATCTCAAGGCGAGATTACCGGGCATCGCGCCCGATCTTATCGAGATTGTCGATGGAAACGCCGGAGGCGACGTTGAAGGCAGGATAATGAAAACTCTTTTCCTCCTGATGGCCCAATACGACGGCCGCGCCATTATCCCGGTCGAGTGGGTATGCCGAGATTTCTTCTCACACCTCACCGTTGCTCACTTCCTCAAAAAGGCCACGCGCGGAGAGATCAAGCTGCCAGTGATTTATATCGAGCCCAGTCAGAAGGCAGCGAAGGGCATCCATGTTCAGGATTTGGCCGAATACATCGACGCACGCTGAAAGGTTGCTAAAGGAGAGATGGAGGCTTTCTTGAGAGCCTGATTTCGGATGCTCTAATCTACATCTGTGGGCAGCGACGGAAATGGATTGACTTTGGATGTGCTTTACCGCTCCTCTAGCTAGGGTTGAGGGGTAGGATTTGATGGAAAAACCGTCAGGTGAAGGCTGGATTACTTACGGATTGGCAGCAGTAGGCGGGCTCGGCTCACTTGTCGGTATCGCGACGATATTCACCAAAGACTTAGTGATACTTCTCTCTTTCATCGCCGGCACGGGATGGGTCCTATCTATACCTCTGCTCGTTATGATCCGAAGAGCGACACAGGTCTCAGAGGGTTTGAAGCTCGAAATAAGTTCCCTTAGAAGCGAGAAAGATGCCGAGGCTGCCGAACTTCGGCGCACAATTTCGGAGTGGCGAACGATTGCTACTCAAGACAGCGATAGCCTTAATCGTTTCGTATCTAGAGCGGTGGAAATGCCAGTCGTGCAGCCACGCCGAACCACGGTTCACTCAACCGCTACGCAAGATTTAGGGGAGACTGAAGAATGACCGTGAACTTCGATCAGTACCGATATTATCCATCTCTGCGCACGCGCCTCTGGGAGATGCGCGGATACAGAGAACTCAGGGATGAAGATAAAGACGCCCTTCTGCCTATCTTCGTCTTGTCTTCGCATGGACAGACGAAAGCAATCTCGGATGTCCATGCGAAGATCGATGAGGCCTTGAGCGGTAGAAAATGCATCATCGACTTGGAACAGAGCCCATTCTACGCGTGCGAGGAATGCGAAGAATTGGTTGATCCTTCTAAGGGATTTGAGGCATGGAGAAACTTCGTTCGCGATCAGGAGAACGCGATACCAACAGCCTTACTTCCTCCCGGAGGACCGCTGCGAGATATAGTTCGACAGGTGATGTTGCTAGAACAGACCTCAGGCGAGGTTGTCGTTCGAAGCAGGTCTCCCGAGACAGATTTGCCGATTTTGTCCGCCATCATGAGCGCCGTGGACAGCGTGAACAATCTTTTGATCGTTCTCGATTTCGGCTATGTGAGAACCCGAGTTAAAGCCCGCGCAGTCGAGGCGGCCAATGTTATAAATGCTCTCAGAGATGTCGATGACGCGGCTCGCATAGTTGTCATGGCATCAAGCTTCCCCAAATCTGTTGCGGCGTACGATGATGGTGCAACGCGGTTGGAGATTGAAGAAAGGGGAATGCATGCGGCGCTCGGAGGCGACGCGGTCGCGATCTACGGAGATTTCGGGTCAATTCATCCAGAGCCTATACAACCGATGCAAGCTCGCTTCGTACCGCGTGTTGATTATCCACTAGCAGACGCTTGGCTTTTTCGTCGGCTACGAGCAGATCAAGGCGGGTACCAACGCTGCGCTGAACAAATTACTCAGCTAGTCGATTGGGACCCGGCTCTTGTGCCTCGGGTTTGGGGTGCAGAACAAATCGACCTCGCAGCCAAGGGAGACCTGACAAAACGAAGTGCGCCGGGACCTTGGATCGCCGCTCGCGTCAATCTTCACTTATGGCAACAACTTCACTACCGAGATGGCATGACTGTCGATGATGACGACTTTGATATTTTTGGCTAGGAAACCCGGCGTTTCGTAACGCGTAGTTGGAGGTTAGCGACATCTTGGGTGTCGCTAACGTTCTCGCTGAACTCCACCGCCAATTTCGTTGACACCATGTCTTTCCATGAAGGCCGGCGAAGGAATTGTAGTGCCTCAACCGTGGAAATCTCTGAGGCTTTTGCTTGTCTAAATTCTATAAAATTCTTACGATATCTCTGCTTTATCGCAGTAAGTGATGCTTTTCGCACCGTCGATATTGGTAGCAGCCGAACACGTTGTTCCAGGGTAAAGCGATCAGTTTCGCTCGAACTGGCTACACCATGTTGTCTTGCTAGGCGGTGCAAATCGCGCGCGCTCATTTGCCTTATAGAGGCATCCATGTCGAGTTTGCGGATATGGGGCTTGCGGATCATCCGGGCAGTTGTCGCCCCGTCTTCTCCGTCGTCAATTACGAACACACCCACCGTATCCGGGACAGACGCTAGAATTACATCTAAATGCTTGGCAGCAGCAACAACAACCACACCTTCGAAGGACTTTTGATAGGCTTCAATTTGACCGGCGAGCCGTGCTGTTTTGTCGCCGTCCGACTTGATCTCGAAACCGAGCAAGCTACCGTTGGCGACAACTAGATCGGCTCTCCTCGGTAGCGAGGCGACCGGCATTTCGCTTATGATCACGGTGTCTTCATCAATTCCACCGGCGCAAAAAAGCTCGTCGATAACCGCGGCTTTTATTTGCGGCTCCCGGAGTTCTTTTGTGGTCAATGATGACGACAAGATAGTTGACATAGCCGTGCATTACACCTTTTTCGCTCGAGAGAGGAGAGCAATTCTCATCCGTATTTCTTAAGGAATAGCGCTGCAAATGGGAGAAATTGCAGCGCTCCCAACTTAACATCGTCAACTTTCGCCAAGCTTGATACAAGGCCATCCCGCTGTGTATCATGGGCACTCTAGGAGGCTGCGATGCCTAGCGAAAGCTACGATCCATATTTGCCGAACGTCCAGATCATCTACTCGCCGTCTCGCGAGGAACTGGTTGTCATATCCAAAGCCGACTTCGATGCAATGCTCGCGGCTTTGGACGCCTTAGAGTATCAGCGCGATGTTGAAACATACGATCGCCGGAAAGCAGAGATGGCAGCGGGAGACGCCGGTTAACGGCGCTTCCCCATATTGCGGAACCGATCTCGAATTGAAGCCATTTGCGCTTTCCCCGCTCTTTCGACCTCAGACACTTGCTCCTTGCTATTAGGCATGGCCGCCTCAGGTAGCCTCTCAATACCCTCAGGAATGGCTTGCACATTGAGCATGTACGCGGCCGCGGCGTCGAGGAAGTGGTTATCTCGGTGGCGCTTAACCCACTCCGGCTTAAATTTCTCCCCGAGAACACGAACCTCGCTGACAAGCTCACGGTAATAGTCCTCGTAGGCGCCCTCGTCCTCCGAGAATAGGAAGAATCTCAGAGGTACGTGGGCTGAGAGACTGACTAACGCGCCGGAGACTGCAGGCAAGATAAAGGCAACAAAAAAGGCCGGGGCGAATTCGCACCGACCTCTTGTCGCTTGTAATCTGCCGCCAGTACATCCGTGGTCAACGTGCAAGCGGTGGCGCCGCCACGCCACTCGGTGAAGAGAATGCGGGGCGGCGCGTTTGGTTCCAAATTTTAATCGAGTAATTCTGCGGGTACCGTGCCGCCATTTTCTGACAGTTTTTTAAGCAAAGCCTTGTGGAGCCAGTTGTTCATCTCGGCCGAGCCATTGAGTTCGCCGGTATAGCCGAGTTCCTGAGCCAGTTCCTTGCGTTCTGCGAGGCTCGCATCCATGCCGAGCGCCTTCATCAGATCGACGATCGAATGTTTCCAGTCGAGGCGATGTCCGCTGCGCTTGACTGCGGCGTCGAGCTGCGAAGCGACATCGACCTGCTGGGTGGATGCAGAGGTTGGCGCCGACGGGACAGGTGCCGAGCTGCCGGAGGTGGAGGGAACGGCTTGGCCCGTGCCGCCGACGGGCGGTGCGGTGGTTGCGGCGGGCTCAGGGATGGATGAAGGCGCTGGTGTCGGTTCTGTGGCGGACGGGGATGTCTGCTCGGCATGGGCCGAACCGAAGATCGCGTCTTTGATTTTGCCGAAGATGCTCATGATGTTTCCTCCTTGGTCTGATTATCGATGTCGGTCCAACGGATCGAAGGCGGATCGCGTTCCGATTGGATGTGAAAAAGCCAGCCCTACCCAGGGTAGCCATCACCATCGGGACGATTATCCGCTTTGAAAACCGAGGTAGACACTGCGGTAACAGAAGCCGGCATTGCAGAAGATCTGAAGGAATGCGGGACATGTCGGCGCTTCTGAAAGTGTAGCGAAGACGAATATTAATGGCTTTTCAATTGATGTCGGGCATCATCGCTTCCCACACATGGAGGTATTGATGCGGCGGTTGTCGTCGGGCGCGATTTTAAACTTTGCGCCATTACGCTGGATTGCATCTATTGATCCGACATTGCCCCATGAGGTGCGAAAGCGTCTTGGGGACATGTTCTTCAGCTCCACCAAGCCGTTTTTTCTTGGAGCAGCCAACTCCACCGCGGTTCTCAGTGTCGCCTTCTACAGGATCGGTGATCCTGTCTTTCTGGTCATCATCGCGTTGGAAGTGATGCTCCTCGTCGCCAGACTGGCGGCTATTCGAACGGCGGAGCGGAGCAAGGCTCCCTTCTTTGTGGTCGGGCTGACATGGGCTTTGACACAGGCTTTCACGATCTCGCTCGTTGTGCTGTCGCGCGACATTCCAATGACAATCATCGTGCTGGCCTCAAGTCTCGCTGCAATCGGCAGCATCATCGGGCGCAACTTCGCCGCACCGCGCTACGCCATGACGCAGGTCCTGCTCCTCGACTTGAGCTTCAAGGCGAGTTTCAGCTTTCTTTATCCCGAGTTTCTGCCGCTCATCCTCTGTCAGACCGTGCTGTTCTTTCTGATGAACCTGACGATGATTGAGCAGCAGCAGAGCGTCACCGTGCGTGCGATCATCGCAGAAATCGAAAGCCGGACGCAATCCTTTCGCGATCCTCTCACGGGGCTCCTCAATCGCCGTGGCATGGAACGCGCATTTGAAAGCATGACCGTGGATGGTGCTCTACCCTCGCTTCTTTTTCTCGATCTCGACAACTTCAAGCAGGTGAATGATGGGCACGGACATCGTGTTGGAGATCTGCTGTTGGAAGAGGTTGGAAGGCGCCTGACATCGACGATCGGTCCTGACGCGGTGGCCTGTCGTCTGGGTGGAGACGAATTTCTTATTCTCTGCAAGGAGAGGACCGTTCAGGGCATCGAGAATCTCGGCACTAGGCTGATTGCGTCGCTTTCTGCTCCCTACGACATCGGCTCGATGGGAACGGCCCATGTGGGCGCGAGCATTGGCGCAGCGCTTGGCGGCAAAGATACAGATCTGACCGAAATGATGGTGCTCGCCGATAAGGCACTCTATGGCGCAAAGGGGAATGGCAAGGGCCAGTGCGTGGTGGCGACGTGAATTTCTATACGCGCGGGCGAAGTACTGCTGAGGAACTTCGGCCTGTGGAGCGGATCAGAACCTTCGCCACACTCGGTCGATGTGCTCTCCCTGATAATGCAAAAAGGGGCGGCCAATCGACCGCCCCTTCCAATTCTGTCGCAGCATGTGCCGTCTCAGGCAGGCCGCTCTTCACCGGCATTTGGACGCCAGGTAATCAGCTTCTTCTCGGCAACATCGAGAATGAGGTCGATGATGAGGACGAAGATGGCCAGGATGATGATACCAGCGAATACGCCGACAGCATCGAAGTTGCCTTCCGAGCGGGCAATCAAGTAGCCAAGGCCAGCGGATGCGCCGAGATATTCACCGATGATGGCACCGACGACCGCGAAGCCGACGGAGGTGCGCAGCGACGACAGGATCCAGCTTGCTGCGGCCGGGAAGTAGACATGGCGCAGAAGATCGGAGCGCTTGGCGCCGAGGATGCGGGTGTTCGACAGAACGACCGGGTTGACTTCGCGAACGCCCTGCATGGCGTTGAAGAAGGTCACGAAGAACACCAGCGTTACGGCCAGCGCAACCTTGGACCACAGGCCGAGACCGAGCCACAGAACGAAGATCGGTGCCAGGACGACGCGCGGGATGGCGTTGACGGCCTTGATGAACGGGTCGAGCACACGGGCAACGAAGGGGCTGAGACCGAGCCAGACGCCAGCGCCGACGCCGAGACCCGTACCGATCAGATAGCCGAGAACCGTTTCACTGAGCGTGATGCCGACATGCTTGTAGAAGCCGGCGTCGCCCACCCAGTCGATCACCTGTTTGACGATATCGAATGGGGCGGGGAAGAAGAAGCGGTCGATGGCGCCGGTCGATACGCCAAGCTGCCATCCACCGAGAATGACGACCAGAAGTACGACCTGGATGAGGCGAATGTTAATGGCGTGCATAGCTTTTCTCCACTTCGCCGCGCAGGGATGCCCAGATGTCGCGGTACAGAGTCATGAATTTCGGGTCGAGCTTGATTTCGGCGACATTGCGCGGACGCTCGAGATCGACAGGGAAGCTTTCGATCACGCGGCTTTTCGGGCCAGCGGCCAGAACGACGACGCGGTCGCCAAGCGCAATGGCCTCTTCCAGATCGTGGGTGATCATCACGACCGCGCGGCGATCTTCCTGCCATAGGCGCAGAAGCTCGTTCTGCATCAGATGCCGGGTGTGGATATCGAGCGCCGAGAAGGGCTCGTCCATCAAGATGACCTTCGGTTCGGTGATCAGAGCCTGGGCCATCTGCACGCGCTTGCGCTGGCCGCCGGACAGCATGTGCGGGAAGCGGCTCTCGAAGCCCTTGAGGCCGACTTTTTCAAGCCAGGCCATGACCTTCACCCGGCGTTCCGCTTCCGGCACGCCACGGAACATCAGGCCCAGCTCGACATTCTGATATGCTGTCTTCCAGGGAAGCAAAGCATCCTGCTGGAAGAGATAGCCGATATTGTTCTGTACGCCGTTGACGGGCGCACCATCAATGCTGACGGAGCCCTTGGCGGGTTTCAACAGGCCGGCGATTGCGTTGAGGATGGTGGATTTGCCACAGCCTGTCGGGCCGACGATGGAGAGGAATTCTCCATCGCCAACCGCGAGGTTGACATCCTGAACGGCGGTGAAAGAACCAAATGCCATCGTCACATTATCGATGGCGACCATCGATTTTGGTTCTGACTGTGCCACCGGCGTGAGCTTTCTGACTGGTGAAGACATGGACGGACCCTCAGTTTGCGGGTTTAGAAGCGGCGGCTTCGACGAACTTGTTGGTGTAAGTGGTGTTGAGGTCGATCGTCGCCTTGGCCACAGCCTCGTTGAAGCTATTCAGCACGGCGAGCGGCGTCTCGAGATCTTTCGGCTCGAACTTGCCGTCTTCGGAGAAGATGGCCTTCGCCGCTTCGACAGCCTTGATGTAGGTCGCCTTGTCGCCAGAGACGAAATCGTCCGGCAGCTTTTCGACGATCTCTTCAGCCGAATGCGCCTTCATCCAGTGCAGCGCCCGCACCGTGGCGTTGGTCACCTTCTGGATCACTTCCGGATTGGCATCGATATAGTCCTGGGTCGCGTAAAGGACAGAGGTGGGATAGATGCCGCCATAGACATCCTTGGCACCCTGGTCGCTGCGCGCATCGATCAGGATCTTGCCGAGACCGCGTTCAACGACGATAGTTGCAGCCGGGTCGTAATTGACGAGCAGGTCGATCTTGCCCTGCTGAAGAGCGGCGACGGCTGCAGCACCGGAACCGACGCCGATGATCGAGATATCGTTGTCGCTGAGATTATGTTCCTTCATGTAGTAACGGATGAAGAAGTCTGAGGACGAGCCCGGCGAGGTGATGCCAACCTTCTTGCCCTTGATCGTCTCAGGCTTGGCCGGATCGAAGTCGGTGTCGTTTTTGCCGGCGAGAACCAGGCCGGAATTGCGGGCCAGCATCACGAAGCCGACGACGTGCTTGTTCTGCGACTGCATCTGGATAGTGTGGTCGTAAAAGCCGACCGCGACATCCGTGGAGCCGGCGACCAGCGCCTGAAGCACCTTGGAACCGCCCTGAGCGAAGTTCTCGGTGGTCACATCCAGACCTTCATCCTTGTAATAGCCGAGGCTCGCGGCAACGGGGAAAGGCAGGTTGTTGAGGTTATAGGAACCAACGCTCATTCTGACGGATTCGGCATTGGCGGTGGCTGCGAAGGCGCAGAGCGCTGCAGTGGCTAGCAGGAATTTACGCATGTGGGTCTCCTCCCGGTTTCTCTATGCTGTTGCCATAATGGCGTTGTCTATGCTGCGTGTTCAATCGCGGCTGCTGGTTTTGCGAAGGCGAAGCCTTCGAAGAGACGGCGCGCGGTTCTCACAAGACCGGCCGCAATGGCGCCGTTTCGCAGTTCAAGTTGGACGTCGAGACGTCCTGCCGGATGCTCGATCCGGATGAGTGTCGGGACGCTGGGCTCTCCAGCTTCCTCGAATGCCACCGTGCCGGGGGTGACGGCAGCGGTCGCAATGCCGACGGCACCGGTTGTCGCCAATGCCGGGTGGCATTCATTCGGCATAAAGTAGCGTACCGACATCGTTCCGTCTTTTCGCGCGGGCGAGATCAGTACAGGCTTGGGGATCACCATGTCGGACACATCGCCCATGCCCATCAACTTGCCCGCTTCGAGGCGGATCCGTGTCATGCGATCGATCAGCGCGCGATTGGCCGTCAGCGCCTGAGGATCCTCATATCCCGTAACGCCGAGATCGGCAGCACGCATCAAAACCATCGGCATGGCGCAGTCGATTGCCGTCACATCGACGCCATCAATGACATCGACCGGCTTGCCGGTCGGCAAAAGCTTGCCGGTTTTGGCGCCAGCCGAGTCGACGAAGGTCAAGGCAATCGGTGCTGCAAGCCCGGGTACGCCGTCGATCGATGCGTCTCCCAGGTAGATCACTTCACTACCGCGGGTGGGCACCTTGGCCTCGATCAACTTGCTGGTATTCACATTGTGAATGCGCACCAGCGTGTCATGTTCCTTGGCCGCGACGAGCCCCGCTTCGATGGCAAATGGGCCGACGGCTGCGAGCATGTTACCGCAATTGGGAGAGTAATCCACGAACTGCCGGTCGGTCCGAACCTGAGCGAAGAGATAGTCGATATCCGCGCCCTTCACTTTCGACGGTCCGATGATCGCGACCTTCGAGGTGACCGGATTGCCGCCGCCAATACCGTCGATCTGAAGCGGATGGCCTGACCCCATGATAGAGAGGAGAGCGGCATCTCGCTGGGCTCGATCGCGTGGCAAATCCGATGCCAGGAAAAACGGCCCACGAGAGGTTCCGCCGCGCATCAGCACACAAGGTATCCTAAGGAGATCGTTCATCTTCGCCTCAATCTTGCATTTCATGGATCAATCTGTCCAGTTGTTGCAACATGAGGAAGAAAGGCTTATTTGTTAAATGCAAGTTTCGAGAGGTTTATTGCGATATGAGCATCAATTGCGAAATTCTTGATCTTCGGGCGTTTCAGGCGGTGGTGGAACTGGAGAGTTTTCATCGGGCAGCAGAAGCTCTGCACATATCGCAACCGGCGCTGACCAGGCGCATCCAGAAGCTAGAGCAGGCGATCGGCGCCCCCTTGCTGGAGCGCACCACACGCCATGTCGCGCCAACGGCCATGGGACAAGAGGTGATGCCCTTGGTCAGACGCATGCTGGAAGAATTTGATGGCTCTCTTTTTGCCATGAGGGATGGCGCGCTTCGTCGTGGCCTGATCACCATGGCCTGTGTTCCGACGGCTGCCTTCTATTTCCTGCCCACCGTCATCAAGACCTTCAGCGAGCAGTATCCGCATATAAGACTGCGCATCCGAGATCTGACGGCCAATGAAGGCTTGCAGGCCGTGGCGCGCGGTGAGGTGGAGTTCGGTATCAACCTGATGGGAAATTCTGATCCCGATCTGTCATTCGAGCCGCTCATCGATGACCCTTTTGTTCTCGCCATGCGGAAGGATCACCCGCTGGCAAAGTATGACACGATCCATTGGAATCAGTTGGAGCCCTATCCACTGGTGGTGGTTGATCGCTCCAGTGGCAATAGAACACTGTTGGATGGGGCGCTAGCACGCCATAATCTCAAGCTTAACTGGTTCTATGAGGTCACACACCTCAATACGTCATTGGGACTGGTCGAGGCAGGGCTCGGCATCTCTGTTCTGCCGCGCTTGGCGACCCCACAGGAAGATCATCCCTATCTCGTCTCCCGCGCTATTGTCGATCCGGTGGTCTCGCGGACCATCGGGATCGTGCAAAGAAGAAGCAGTGCGCTTTCACCCGCGGCGGAGAAATTTGTCGCGATGCTCCTCAAGACCTGGAAAACACCATGAGGCTCGTGCGCGACTGAACTTTAAGGGCTCAAGCGATCCGTTCATTATATAAAGACGTCTTACCGTCTGATTTGACCTCTTCCGTAAGACGGCGCTCGTAAGCAGCGCTGGTCCTGCGCAAAGTCTCCGTCACGTGAGCGGAGAAGACTTTGGCGCTCGCGAATCGTCGTTTCCAACGATCGCGCCACGCGCTTTTCACGAATCGCTACTCGCGCCGTCGTGCTCTCACAAGCGAGGCCTTTGGTGACGACGACCTGCCAAACCTTAACAGGGTCTTAAATTTCCGCCGCCATATTCGTCCGACCTAACGTAAGTTGTGCCTAAAATACAACACGCTAAAATTCGGACAATCTGAAAACGTGCTAATTTAGTGATATACGATTGCGAGAGAGGGGGGCTTTCTGTCTATTGGTTCGTGAAGCGGGGGGCACCTCAAGGGCATGTTCCTGGTCGCCGCTTTTGTAACGAAACATGACTGGAGGTCATTATGAACATCAAGAGCCTTCTCATCGGCTCCGCTGCAGCTCTTGCAGCAGTATCTGGCGCAAAGGCTGCTGACGCTATCGTCGCTGCTGAGCCAGAGCCCCTGGAATATGTACGCGTCTGCGATGCATTCGGCACGGGCTTTTTCTACATCCCTGGCACTGAAACCTGCTTGAAGTTCGGCGGCTATGTTCGTTTCCAGACTGACATTAACCGCGGCACAGGCTTCGGCGTCAACACCAACAACCGTACATCTGACTGGAACTCGTTCACACGCGCCCAGTTCGAAGTTGACACACGCACAGACACCGAGCTAGGTGCTCTTCGCGGCTTCATCGGCTTCCGTGGTAACGCAGACAGCGGTTCCGCAGCTTCTTCGTCTGTATTCGTTGACCAGGCATTCATTGAACTCGGCGGCCTGAAGGTCGGTAAGTTCTACAGCTGGTGGGACGATGGCCTCTCTGGCGAAGCTGACGTTCTCTCCACGAACGCTCTGTTCAACTCCATTCGTTACACCTACGATGCAGGCTCTTTCTGGGCTGGCGTTTCGGTTGACGAACTTCAGGACACAAACGGCCAGTTCCGCACTCAGGTTGGTCCTGCCGTAGGTGGCGTAATCCCTGTTGTTCAGGGCGAAGTTAACAACAACGTCGGCGTAACTGGCGGCATTGGTGGTAAGGTCGGTGGCGCAGCTCTGCAGCTCATCGGCTCCTACGATGTTGACCAGGAAGAAGGCGCAGTTCGCCTGATCGCAACTGCTGAAATCGGTCCTGGCACACTCGGCCTGGCTGGTGTTTGGGCTTCTGGTGCAAACGCTTACTACGCCGAATCTGAGTGGGCAGTAGCAGCCGAATACGCTGTCAAGGCAACGGATCGCCTGACCATCACTCCTGGCGCACAGTGGTTCGGCAATGTTGCTGACCGCGTTGTAACGACCGGCGCAGGCATCGTCGGCGGCGTGGTAGGCGTGGTTCCAACCGGTACTGCAATTCTCACGAACGACTTCTCGAACCGTGACGCTTGGCAGGCTGGCCTGACCGTTGATTACAAAATCACTGAAGGTCTCTCCACCAAGGTTGCAGTTAACTACTACGACGAAGACGATCGCTCTTCTTCTTGGAACGGTTTCGTTCGCCTCCAGCGTTCGTTCTAATATAGTCTAACCGACTGCATTAACTAAGAAAGCCCGGCATCTCGTCGGGCTTTTTTTATTTTAGAAAAATCTAAAAAATGCTAGACAAGCCAGAATTTTCTATGCATCATGACCTCAGTCAAAAGGCGTGATCCACAGCCAAAAGCTTCGTCTGTTGACTCCAGTCAAGGCCCATCAGCCCCCCTAGGCTGATGGGCAGGCACTGCCAAGCTTCTTCCAAGAAGACCGTCTAGCGCTCGCAAATTTTCCCGCTCATTCAGCCACGAAACGATAACCGACACCAGATTCCGTCTGGATGATTTTCGGCTGCGTGGCATCCCGTTCGACCTTCTGTCGCAACTGGCCGATGAAGACTCGAAGGTAGTGCAGGTCCTCCCCATGCGCCGGGCCCCAGACCGACGTCAGAAGCGTACGATGTGTGACCACGCGACCCGCATGGTGTGCCAGGAGCGTCAGGAGATCATATTCCTTCGGCGTCAGCTTGATGCTGGCACCGTCGCGGGCAACGATGCGGCGTTGGGTATCGATCGACAGGCCATCAGCCTCGATCAAGGAAGGCAGGCTCTCTGACTTGCCGACATGGCGCATGGCTGTGCGGATGCGGGCGGTCAACTCGCCGATGCCGAAGGGCTTTTCGATATAGTCGTCGGCACCGAGATCCAGTGCCGCGATCTTCTCGGTCTCGCGGTCGCGAGCGGAGAGAATGATAATCGGGAGGGTCGACCAGCCGCGAAGGTTGGCGATGACATCCTTGCCGTCCATATCCGGCAGGCCGAGATCGAGAATGATCACATCGGGAGCGGAAGTGGCGGCAGCTTTGATGGCGTCAGCGCCGTTTTCGGCCTCGATCACGTCGTAGCCGGCGGCCGCCAGTGCCGGGCGCAGGAAGCGCCGGATCTGCGGCTCGTCATCCACCACCAGAATGCGTCCCAAGGTCATAGATTCTGCCTGCTTCCTATATGTTCGAGAGAGTACTCTTCGACTTTACATGTCGTGCTTTCCGAAAATCGATTCCGGTTTTTGCGCCGATGCCGTCACCGGAAAGCGCATGACGATACGCGTGCCGCGCTTCTTCACCGCCGGGCTTTCCGCATGAATGCGCCCGCCCATGGCTTCGATAAAACCTCGAGCAATGGAAAGACCAAGTCCCGTTCCCGGAGATCGCCCATCCGAGCGGGAGCGACGATAGAATTTTTCGAAGATGCGGTCGAGATCCTCGCCGGGAATGCCTTTACCATTGTCGGTGACGGAAACGACGATTTCCTCCCCATCGCGCCTCGCATAGACATTGACCGGGTCGCCGCCACCATATTTGGCGGCGTTGTCGAGAAGGTTGAACAGCACCTGGCCGAGCAGAACCGAATCGGCGCGAATGACCGGCAAATCCTTGGCGATGCCGGTCTCGAAGCTCTGCGAGGGGAAGTATTTGCGCGCCCGCTCGACCGCAGAGCGGATCACGTCGGCGACATCCACCCAGTCCCGCTTGGCCTGCAAGGTGCCGGCGGTGATGCGGGTCATGTCCAAAAGATTGGCAACGAAGCGGCTGAGCCTCGCACTTTCTTCTTCGATGGATTGCAGAAGATCGTCGCGGCTCTCCGGCGACATGCGATCGCCCAATTCCCGCAGGCTGGTGACCGATCCGGTGATCGTGGCGAGCGGTGTGCGCAGGTCGTGCGAAATGGAGGACAACAGTGCCTCGCGATAGCGCTCGCCTTCCAGCCTTGCCGCTTGCTCCGCGCTTTCGGACGACAAGCGCGCACGGTCGATGGCGGTTGCCGCCTGATCGAGAATGGCGGCGAGCTTCCGCTCGGCATTGGAATCAAGCCCGCTCGTTCCGGGTTCAAAACCGCAGACACCGACAACGCCATGCGGGCTGGTCAGCGGACGGAACTGGAAGCGTCCGTTGGGAAGCGTCCCAGTGCCAGATCCTGACGGTTCCGAACGGCTGCCTGCCCAGCGCGCCGCTGTCAGTTCTGAAACGCCAAGTTCGGTGTCCGGGGGCCATGCCGCGACGACGTCCAGATCGTCGCCCTTTGGCAGAAGCATGACCACATGGCGGCCCAGGCTGCCCTGCAACTGGGTGACCGACGCCCACAGCACTTCCTCCGGTTTTGCCGTCCCGGCAAGCTTTCGGGAAAAATCATAGAGCGCCTGCATGTCGGCGGCGCGTTGGCGGGCGGCCTGCGCCTGCTCGCGAATGCGTGATGCAAGGCTGCCAGCGATCAGGGCCGCCACGATGAAGACCGCAAGCGCAAAGACTTCATGCGGCGAGGCGATGGTGAAGGTCTCGACCGGAGCAATGAAGAAGAAGTTATAGGCAAGCGCGGATACAATCGCGGCCATCAGGGCCGCCATGAAACCAGCGGCGGAAGCAGCCGCCAGAACGGCCAGCAGAAACAGCAGCGAGATATTCGGCAGATGCGTGAACTGGTCCAGCGCAAGTCCGGCGAGCGTTGCGCCTGCGACCGTGCCGATAGCGCAGAGAAGGGACCGGGAGAAGGCGGATAGTTGAAAGCCTCGCTTCTTTCGGGTGGACACACCCGGAACCTTGGCCTCATCCGCAGTGACGAGATGAAGCCCAATGCCGCTTGCCTCTTTCGCCAGAGCGTCGGCAAGGCTCGGTCGAAATGGATTGGAAAACCACCTGCGGCGCTGAGAGCCGATAACGATCTGCGTGGCGTGCTCGCGCCGTGCGAGTTTCAGAATTTCTGTGACGAAGTCATTCCCCGTAACGTGACGCGTCTCAGCTCCGAGCTTCTCGGCAAAGCGAAAGGCCTCATCGATCCGCCGCAGACTATCCTCATCCATGGTCTCCTGGTCGTCTCGCGCCATGCTGACGACGGTCCAGGGAGCGTTGAGACCGGAGGCGAGACGGCTTGCCACCCGCACCACCTTGTCGGACAGCGCGTCAGCACCGATACAAACCAGCAGCCTCTCGCCAGTCGCCCAAGGGCCTTCGATGGCGTTTTGACGCAGATAGTCGACCATCTGATCGTCCACCCGGTCTGCGGTGCGGCGAAGAGCAAGTTCGCGAAGCGCTGTCAGATTGCCGAGCCGGAAAAAGCGGTCGGTGGCGCGCCTGGCGCTATCCGGCAGATAGACTTTACCTTCCTTTAGCCGCTCGATCAGTTCGCCGGGCGGAAGGTCAACCAGCACCACATCGTCGGCACGCTTCAGCACCGTGTCCGGCACTCGTTCACGGATGGTGACACCGGTAATCTGCGAAACGAGATCGGAGAGGCTCTCGAGATGCTGGATGTTGAGCGCCGTCCAGACATCGATCCCGGCAGATATCAGTTCTTCGATATCCTGGTAGCGCTTGGGATGGCGAAACCCCTCCGGGTTGGAATGCGCAAGCTCATCGACGATGATGACGCGCGGCTTGCGGGCAAGCGCTGCATCGAGATCAAATTCCTTGAGCATCTTGCCGCGATAATCGACTTCGAGGCGCGGCAGCACGTCGAGGCCCTCAAGAAGCGCCGAAGTTTCCGCCCGTGCGTGGGTTTCGACAAGACCGACCACCACCTCCACGCCATCGGTCTTCAGTCGGCGTGCGCGCGCCAGCATGGCGTAGGTCTTGCCGACACCTGGCGCTGCGCCTAAAAATATAGTGAGCTTGCCCCGGCGGTCTTTCTCCGCCAGGGCAAGCAATGCATCGGGATCGGGCCTGTTCAAGCCCTCACGGTCATGTGACGCCATTCGTCTCAGCTCTTCAGCGCATCGAGCGCAAGGTTCAACTCTAGCACATTCACGCGCGGCTCGCCGATAATCCCGAGGAGCCGTCCCTCGGTTTTTTGGTCGACGAGCGCTTTTACGACCTCAGGTGAAAGGCTGCGTGCATTGGCAATCCGCTGGACCTGCGCGGCAGCGAAATCCGGTGTGATATGCGGGTCGAGACCCGAGGCAGAGGTGGTCACCGCGTCGGCTGGAACCGGCGAAGCGATCCCTGCGCCGTTCAGCCGTACAACGTCGCCAGCAACCCGGTCTTTGAGCTTGGCAGATGTGGTACCAAGATTGGAGCCCGAGGAAGCGGCGGCGTTGTAGGCATCTGGGCTGGTCGCGGAGGGGCGCGGCCAGAAGTAGCGATCGGAGGTGAAGTTCTGTCCAATCAGGCTGGAGCCGATGACCGCGTCGCCGTTGCGGATCAGTGATCCATTGGCCTGTGCAGGCATCAGCGATTGCGCAATACCGGTGATCGCCAGTGGATAGCCGAGACCGGTCAGCGCGATGAAGAAGGCCAGGATGACGATGGCGGGACGAATTTGGTTCAGCATGATTACACCAGATGAAGTGCGGAGACCGCGATATCGATGACCTTGATCCCGGCAAAAGGCAGAAGCAGACCGCCGAGGCCGTAGACAAGCAGGTTTCGTCTGAGAAGCGATGCCGCCGCTGCAGGGCGATAGGCCACGCCCTTCAGCGCCAGCGGGATGAGAGCGATGATGATCAGCGCATTGAAGATGACGGCGGATAGGATGGCCGATTGCGGTGATGACAGCGCCATGATGTTGAGGGTGCCGAGAGCCGGATAGGTCGTGACGAAGAGAGCCGGGATGATGGCGAAATACTTCGCCACATCGTTCGCAATCGAAAACGTCGTCAGCGAACCGCGTGTCATCAGAAGTTGTTTGCCGATTTCGACGATCTCGATGAGCTTGGTCGGGCTGGAGTCGAGATCCACCATATTGGCGGCTTCGCGTGCAGCCTGCGTCCCGGTCTGCATGGCAACGCCCACATCGGCTTGCGCAAGCGCCGGCGCATCGTTGGTGCCGTCACCGCACATGGCGATCAACCGGCCGCCCTTCTGTTCGCGGCGAATATAGTCGAGCTTGTCCTCAGGCGTCGCTTCCGCCAGAAAGTCGTCCACGCCCGCTTCTGAGGCAATCGCCGCTGCGGTGACGGGATTGTCACCCGTGACCATCACGGTGCGAATGCCCATGGCACGAAGTGCTGCAAAGCGTTCCTTGATGCCGGGCTTGACCACGTCCTTCAGGTGGATGACGCCAAGCAGGCGGTTGCCTTCGGCCACGCCAAGCGGCGTGCCACCGGTGCGAGCAATGCGGTCTACGGCCTGATGAAACTCTGCCGGGGCCTTGCCATCGTTGGCATTGGCAAACTTCAGGATGGCGTCGATAGCGCCCTTGCGGAAGGATTTACCGTTCGTATCGACGCCCGACAGACGCGTCTGTGCCGAGAAGGGGACAACAGCATCGACGGTCACCTTGGGCGAGGCGATTCCAAAATCGCCAGTCGCAAGTGCCACAATTGACCGACCCTCTGGTGTTTCGTCCGAAAGGCTGGCGAGCAGTGCGGCTTCCGCCACCTGTTCAGCCGTGACGCCTGGCACCGGAATGAAATCTGCCGCCATGCGGTTGCCGAAGGTAATGGTGCCGGTCTTGTCGAGCAGGAGGGTGTCGACATCGCCTGCGGCTTCCACCGCGCGGCCGGACGTGGCGATGACGTTGAAGCGCACGAGACGATCCATGCCGGCAATGCCGATGGCCGAGAGAAGGCCACCGATAGTGGTGGGGATGAGGGTAACAAGAAGGGCTGCCAGCACGGTGATGGAGACCAGCGTGCCGGAGTAGCCCGCCAGACCCCAGACGGTGACGACGACGATCAGGAAGACGAGGGTGAGGCCGGACAACAGGATCGAAAGCGCGATCTCATTCGGCGTCTTCTGGCGCTCCGCGCCTTCGATCAGCGCGATCATCCGATCGACGAAGCTTGCGCCGGGCGGCGTCGTGATGCGAATCTTGAGTTGATCGGACAGAACCTGCGTGCCGCCGGTGACGGCCGAACGGTCGCCGCCGGATTCGCGGATGACGGGCGCAGATTCGCCGGTGATCGCGCTTTCATTGACCGAGGCCACGCCTTCAATGACTTCACCATCCCCGGGGATGAGTTCGCCCGCATCGACGATGACGATGTCACCGACTTTGAGCATGGTGGCCGCGATGCTCTCCTCTTTGCCGTCCGCCGTGAGCCGGCGCGCGGAAAGGTCCGAGCGCGTGCGCTTCAGGCTGTCGGCCTGGGCGCGACCGCGCCCTTCGGCCACCGCTTCGGCGAAGGTGGCGAATAGCACCGTGAACCAAAGCCATGCCGCGATCTGGCCTGAAAAGACGGCCGTGCCGTTGTGAGCGAGAAGGTCGCGGATGAAGAAGATGGTGACGACAGCCGCGACGATCTCGGTAACGAAGATCACCGGGTTGCGCATCAACTGCCTGGGATCAAGCTTGATGAAAGCGTTCTTGATGGCTGGGCCGATGATAGCGGGGTCGAAGAGGCCCGGTCTCGCTGGAGCCGATGAGTTTGGATGTGTGGACATCTTTTTGCTTTCTAGAAAGTCTGGCCGGCAAGCATGGCGAGATGCTCGACGATGGGACCGAGTGCGAGCGCGGGGAAGAATTGCAGCCCGCCGAGAATGAGGATGATGCCGACGAGAAGGCCGACAAAGAGCGGGCCATCCGTTGGAAAGGTACCACTTGAGGCCGGGACGCGGACCTTCGCCGCAAGCGATCCGGCAATCGCCATCACTGGCACCACATAGGCGAAACGACCAAGCAGCATCGAGATTCCAAGCGTGGTGTTGTACCAGTCGGTATTGCCGGAAAGGCCGCCGAAGGCCGAGCCGTTATTGCCGGCCGCGGAGGTGAAGGCATAAAGGATTTCCGAAAGTCCATGAGGACCGGCCGTGCCGATGCTGGCAACCGCAAAGGGCAGCATGGCGGAGACGGCGGTAAAGCCGAGAATGACGGTGGGCAGGATCAGAACCGCCAGCATGGCGAATTTCATTTCGCGACCTTCGATCTTCTTGCCGAGAAACTCCGGCGTGCGACCAACCATCAGGCCGGCGACGAAGACGGAAAGGAGCGCGAAGACGATCATGCCGTAGAGACCGGAACCGACGCCGCCCGGCAGAACCTCGCCAAGCTGGATCAGGAACATGGGAGCAAGTCCACCAAGGCCGGTGAAGGAGCCGTGCATGCCGTTGACGCCGCCATCCGAAAGACCGGTGGTGACAGCTGCATAGAGCGCGGTCATGGCCTGACCGAAGCGAACTTCCTTGCCTTCCATATTGCCCTGCGCGGCATCGACACCGATCGATGTGAGGATCGGGTTGCCGGCACTTTCGGCCCAGTAGACGGTGGCAACACCGGCAATCAGCAGAACGGCCATGGCGGAAAGCAGCACCCAGCCTTGGCGGCGGCTTCCGACCATCTGGCCGAAGGTGTAGATAAAGGCCGCCGAGATGGCGAGCATCGAGAAGATGTTGAGATAGTTCGAAAGTGCTGTCGGGTTCTCGAAGGGATGGGCGGCATTGGCGTTGAAGAAGCCGCCACCATTGGTGCCGAGCTGCTTGATCGCTTCCTGGCTGGCAACGGGCCCGAGCGAGATGACCTGCTGGCTTCCTTCAAGGGTGGTTGCGGTTACACTGGCATCCATCGTCTGCGGCAGGCCCATGGCGACGAAGGCGAGTGCCACGATGACCGCGATCGGCAGCAGTACATAGAGCGTGGCGCGGGTCATATCCACCCAGAAATTGCCGAGCGTGCTTGCCTGCGAGCGGACGAAGGCGCGGGTAAAGGCAATTGCGAGTGCCATGCCGACTGCGGCGGAAAGGAAGTTCTGCACCGTCAATCCAGCCATCTGGCTGAAATTGCTCATTGTCGCCTCGCCGGCATAGTTCTGCCAGTTGGTGTTGGTCACGAAGCTGACGGCAGTGTTGAAGGCGAGGCCCGGTTCCACATTGCCGAAGCCCTGTGGATTGAAGGGCAGGAACGCCTGAAGGCGCAGGATGGCATAGAGTGCCGCAAAGCTGGCAATCGAGAAGGCGAGCATGGAGAGCGTGTAGCCAAGCCAGCTCTGCTCCTTCTTGATATCGACACCCGCCACGGCATAAAGCCCGCGTTCGACGGGAGCGAGGACCGGCGTCAGCCAGGTCCGCTCACCGTTAAACACGTGCGCCATGTAGAGGCCGAGCGGTTTGATAACCAGAAGCACGGCGATGAAAAGGAGGCTGATTTGCAGCCACCCGAGAATGGTCATGGGGATTCTCCAGGAAAATCAGAAGCGTTCCGGACGCAGCAGGGTGATGATGAGATAGACGCCGAGCGCAATCGCCACGACGAGGCCGAAGATGGGTTCCAGCATGGCAGCACCTCTCAAAACCGGTTGAGGGCGCGCGCATAAAGCGCCAGCACGATCAGCGTGCCGAAGCCGAGCGCCAGAAAAAGGACATCGGGCATGGTGTTCTCCTGTTATGTCAGGAGAGCATGATGCTGCTGATCGCCGTCATATTTCGATTGGGAAGATGCCAGGCGCGCATAAGGAAAAGATAAAGATCAGGGGCGCAAGCGGTTAGGTCGAGAGCACGATTGATCCGAGAAGCTTTGCCAAAAACATATTGACCTCAACCGTGGTTGAGGTCGCAAGGTCACCCAAACCGATGGAGTGGCTATCATGACGACAATCGTGGACGACCAAAAACTGAGTGGTTACAGCTTCATGCAGACGGCGATTGAGGCTGTTGAAGCGTTTATGTTAGCGCGCGCTGACGGCAAGACGGTGTCTCCACCTCGACATCATGTCCCATTCGATGGCCACGGAGATTTGGTCTTCACGATAGGCGGTGTATCCGGTGACAGGCCACTCGCTGGCTTCCGTGTCTACGACACCTTCACCGGGAACGAGCAGACCCAGATCGTCGCGGTTTGGTCGGCCGACGATGCCCGGCTCAAGGGGGTCGTCCTAGGCGAGCGTCTCGGAGCCATCAGAACAGGGGCTATCGGTGGCGTGGCCATCCGGCACCTCAGTCCGCCGGACGCCAAAATCGTTGGTTTGATAGGAAGCGGACTTCAGGCCCGCATGCAGTTAGCCGCCGCAGCGTCCGTACGGCCAATCAGAAAGGCCTATATCTATAGTCGCGATGCGAGGCATCGTGCAGCCTTTGCCGAGGACATGCAGGCGCAGCTTGGCTTCGAGGTGACACCGGTTGCTCGCGCAAAAGATGCGGCAATGGAGGCGGATATCGTGATCTGCGCTACATCGAGCATCCGGCCTGTGTTGGATATGTCCGATCTCAAGCCAGGGGCGCACATCAACACACTCGGGCCTAAAACAATCGATGCGCATGAGTTGGGATTGGATGTCGCCGCTGCAGCCAGCATCATCGCGACCGATTCCACAGAACAAGCCCGCTCCTTCGCTTCCCCCTTTTTCCTTCAGGGTTCCAGTCATGAGCAACGCATGGTGGAGCTCTCGGATATTGTTGCAGGGCGCACCGCGCACCGGACGTCATCGGACCAGACCACTCTTTTTTGCTCGGTTGGTCTTGCGGGAACGGAGGTTGCGGTGGCTGCCGCGATCCTCGACACACTGTCCGGGAAAAGACGCGTGAACTGAATAATCTTCACAATGCCTGCTCAGGCCAAAGCTTTTCAGCGTGACGACATCATGTATCTTCGGAGCTGGCGAATCGTAAAACAAGAACGTCGGGACAATTCCAGTCGTCCACTGTATGCGCGCCGGAACCGTGGCAAACACGGCACGAAACAAGAAAGGCCGAAGAGGCCAAAGATGGGAACGACGTACAGTATTGGCCGAGCAGGCTGAATGCTGGCAAAAGCAATGGAAGGAAAACGCTATGGCTGCGCCCGGTGAAAATATGCGAGTCGATGCCGACCGGCTTTGGGATGCGCTGATGGACATGGCGAAGATCGGCCCCGGCATCGCCGGCGGCAACAATCGCCAAACCCTGACCGACGCGGATGCCGAAGGCCGCGCCCTGTTCCAGTCCTGGTGCGAGGCGGCGGGCATGACGATGGGCGTGGACAAGATGGGCACGATGTTTGCCACCCGCGCCGGCGAAGACCCTGATGCTCTGCCGGTCTATGTCGGATCGCACCTCGACACCCAGCCGACAGGCGGCAAGTTCGATGGTGTGTTGGGCGTTCTCGCAGGCCTTGAGGTCATACGCACCATGAACGATCTCGGCATCCGCACCAAGCATCCCGTCGTCGTCACCAATTGGGCGAATGAGGAAGGCGCGCGCTTTGCGCCGGCCATGCTCGCCTCCGGCGTCTTTGCCGGCGTCCATACGCTTGAGCAAGCCTATTCGCGCAAGGATACGGAAGGCAAGACCTATGGCGAGGAGTTGCAGCGCATCGGCTGGCTGGGCGAGGAAGAGGTCGGTACGCGCAAGATGCACGCCTATCTCGAATATCACATCGAACAGGGACCGATCCTCGAAGCCGAGAACAAGACGATCGGTGTCGTGACCCACTGCCAGGGGCTGTGGTGGCTTGAATTCACTTTGACCGGCAAGGAGGCTCATACCGGCTCCACGCCGATGGCCATGCGCATCAATGCGGGACTGGCGATGTCGCGGATAATCGAGATGGTGCAGACCGTGGCGATGGAGAACCAGCCCGACGCGGTCGGTGGCGTCGGCCAGGTGATCTTCTCGCCCAATTCCCGCAACGTCTTACCCGGTAAAGTCGTCTTCACCGTCGACATTCGTACTCCTGATCTTGCCAAGTTGAACCACATGCGAGAGCGGATCGAGGCAGAGGCGGCTGAGATTTGCGCCGCCATCGGCGTCGGTTATTCGGTTGAAGCGGTCGGCCATTTCGATCCGGTCACCTTCGACACCACTCTGGTCGACGCAGTCCGCCGTTCGGCGGAGAAGCTCGGATATTCGCATCGCGATATCATCTCAGGTGCCGGGCATGATGCCTGTTGGGCGGCGAAAGTCGCGCCCGCGACCATGATCATGTGCCCCTGCGTCGGCGGTCTTTCCCATAATGAAGCTGAAGAGATTTCCAAGGAATGGGCTGCTGCCGGCTGCGACGTGCTGTTCCATGCGGTCGTCGAAACGGCAGGCGTGGTGCAGTAGCTCGGTCGCGCGCCCACGCCGTGCGGAAAGACACGGGGGGGTGTGGCGGCGAAACAGACGCAAGATGAAGCCGGAACCGATCGGGAGGCGGTGCCGGTCATGAACGCAATGATAAGGGAACAGCCATGAGCAGCAGCATCATCAAGAACGGGACGATCGTCACCGCCGACCTGACCTATAAGGCCGATATCCGCATCGAGGGCGGCGTCATCGTCGAGATCGGACCAGACCTCAGGGGCGGTAGCGAACTGGATGCGACGGGATGCTACGTCATGCCGGGCGGCATCGATCCGCATACGCATCTGGAAATGCCCTTCATGGGCACGTATTCGGCCGATGATTTCGATAGCGGCACGCGCGCCGCACTCGCCGGCGGCACGACCATGGTGGTGGACTTCGCGCTGCCAAACCCCGGCCAGTCGATGCTCGAAGCACTGACCATGTGGGACAACAAGACCTCACGTGCGGCCTGCGACTATTCCTTTCACATGGCGATTACCTGGTGGGGCGAGCAGGTCTTCAACGAGATGGAGACGATCGTTCGCGACAAGGGCATCAACACCTTCAAGCATTTCATGGCCTATAAGGGCGCCTTGATGGTGGATGACGACGAGATGTTCTCGTCCTTCCAGCGCTGTGCCGAACTCGGTGCGCTTCCGCTCGTCCATGCCGAAAACGGCGATGTGGTGGCGCAGATGCAGGCGAAGTTGATGGCGGAAGGCAATGACGGCCCGGAGGCGCATGCCTATTCCCGCCCGCCGGAGGTGGAAGGCGAGGCCACCAACCGTGCGATCATGATTGCCGATATGGCGGGCTGCCCCGTCTATATCGTCCACACCTCCTGCGAGGAGAGCCACGAAGCCATCCGCCGCGCCCGGCAGAAAGGCATGCGCGTCTATGGCGAGCCGCTGATCCAACATCTGACGCTTGATGAGAGCGAGTATTTCAACAAAGACTGGGATCATTCCGCACGCCGTGTCATGTCTCCGCCCTTCCGCAGCAAGGCGCATCAGGACAGCCTCTGGGCTGGCCTTGCCGCGGGCTCGCTTCAATGCGTGGCGACAGACCATTGCGCCTTCACCACGCAGCAGAAGCGCACAGGTCTTGGAGATTTTCGCAAAATTCCGAATGGCACCGGCGGACTGGAAGATAGGCTGCCGATGCTCTGGACTTACGGCGTCAGCACCGGGCGCCTGACCATGAACGAATTCGTTGCCGTTACCTCCACCAATATCGCGAAGATCCTGAACATCTATCCCAAGAAGGGTGCGATCCTAGTGGGTGCGGATGCCGACCTCGTCGTGTGGGATCCGGCGTTGGCCAAGACGATCACGGCTACGAACCAGCAATCGGCGATCGATTACAATGTCTTCGAGGGCAAGGAGGTCATGGGCCTGCCGCGCTTTACCTTGACGCGCGGTCAGGTGGCCGTGGAGGAAGGCGCGATGAAGAGCCAGGAAGGCCACGGCCGCTTCGTTTCCCGTCCGCCGCTCACGGCACCGGCAAAAGCTCTCTCCACCTGGAAGGAACTGACCGCGCCGCGCAAGGTGCAGCGCTCGGGAATTCCGGCAAGCGGCGTCTGATCGAACAGTACGGGCGCGGCCAAACTGCCGCGTCCGCCGTCCTTCTAGCTGTTACAGCCTGTCCGGCTTGCTCGGGTTCTGTTCGGCGCGGTCGCGATAAAGGGCGGCGCGGCCGAGGAGCATCAGCGAGACCGGCGTCGTGATGGTCATGAAGATACCGATGAAGATTTCGTGGAAGACGAAGCGGCCGCCGGACACCGAGAAGTAGATGATGGACGCCATGGCAATGCCGCCCGTGCCCCAGCTTGTGCCCAGTGTCGGCGCATGCAGCCTTTCATAGAAGCTCTGCAGCTTGGCAAAGCCTATCGTGCCGATCAGCGTCAGCGACGAGCCGAGCAGGACGAAGAAGGCAACGAGAATGGCCGCCCAGAGCGGAAATTCGCCAGCATTGATCATTCGATCACCTCACCACGCATCAGGAATTTGGAAAGGGCCACTGTCGAGACGAAGCCCAGGATCGACATCAGAAGTGCGGCCTCGAAATAGATATCGTTGCCGGTCCGTAGGCCGAAGGTCATCAAAAGCAGCATGGAGCTGACATAGAGCGTATCGACGCCAAGCACGCGATCCTGCGCACGGGGGCCGATCGCGATGCGATAGACGGATATCGACATGGCAATTGCCAGGAAGATTTGGGCCAGAGAGAATGACCAGAAAAGGATAATCGAACTCATTCGAATATCTCCATCAGCATTTTTTCATATCGGTTCTTGATGAGGTTGATCCAGGTCGTCTCGCTGACATTGTCCAACACGTGGATCAGCAATGTACCCTGGGAGGAATTGTATTCCAGCCATGCACTGCCCGGCGTGGCTGTCAAAATGATGGACAGAACTGCAAGTCCAAGCGGATCGCGAATGTCGAGCGGGATGGTGAGGAAGCCGGACTTGCTGCTTCTCTTGCGCCCGAACAGGATGAGCGTGGCGACTGCGATATTCGACCGGATGATGTCGTAAAGCACGATGAAAGTCAGCTTCACCACCGCGCTCCAACTCCGGATGCGAGGCTTTGCTGGTCGAAGTGAGGCCATCGACCAGGAGGCGATGAGCGCCACGGCTGTTCCGAGCACGAGATGCCCAGGCGAGAAGCTGTTGATCGTCATCCAGAAGATGATCAGCGACAGCGTCAACAGCGGGTAGGGGAGAATGCGGCGGATCATTGCGCTGCCTCCCCAGGATTGCCGGCTCGCGGCGCCGTCATCACGCCTTGGATGTAGCTTTCCGGCAGGTCGAGAATGCGTGCGGTCTCCTGCATGTATCGCATGATAGGCCCAGCCTGCACGGTCATCGCAAGTGTCAGACCGATCAGCAGCATGATAGGCGCGATTTCGATGACGAAGACGCGCGGAACCGTGCCTTCGAGAGAGCTCCAGAAGGTGCGAATGCCGGCACGCGTCATCGAGATCAAAGCCGCAAGGCCGGAGAAAACGATGAGGAACACAAGCCACCAGGAGAGGGTCGAGATTTCGGTGTCAGCACCCATCCCTTGCGGATTGAGGATGGCGGAGAGCATTGAGAATTTGGCGATGAAGCCCGAGAGTGGCGGCAATCCGGCAAGCAGAATGCCGCAGGCGGCAAAGCAGGTACCAAGCACCGCCATCGTGCCGGGCATCGTCACCCCGACCTCCTCTTGCTCCTCTTCCTCCTCACCATCGCCATAGGCTTCCATGGTCACGGCAAGAACGTTCGCACCGGCATCCTGGCCGCGTTCCACCAGTTCGATCAGCATGAAGAAAGCGCTGATGGTCAGCGTGGAGCTGACGAGGTAGTAGAGCGCACCTGCCGCCACCATCGGATTACCCGTGCCCATGGCGGCAAGCAGCGTTCCCGAAGAGACGAGCACCGAAAAGCCCGCAAGACGTCCAAGCGCCTGGGAGGCCAGCACGCCGATCGTGCCGAAGACGATGGTGGCAATACCGCCGATCAGCAGTGCATCATGGCCGAAACCGGCAGAATCCCCCGCCGTCTGGCCGAAGAGGAGGAAGGAAAGCCGCGCAATGACATAGATGCCGACCTTGCTCATGATCGCGAAAATACCGCCGACAGGAGCAGAGGCTGCGCCATAGGCGGCAGGCAGCCAGAAATTTAACGGCCACATGCCGGCCTTGACGAGGAAGGCGATGCCGAGCACGGCCGCACCCGTTTGCAGCAGCATGCGTTGGTCCGGATTAAGGCCCGCAATGCGCTGTGCCAGGTCACCCATATTGAGTGTGCCGGTCACGCCATAGATCAGGCTGACGCCGATCAGGAAGAACAGCGCGGCAACGAGGTTGATCGCGACGTAATGCAGGCCGGCCTTCACTCTCAACTGACCCGAGCCATGCAGCTGCAGACCGTAGGATGCCGCAAGCATGACTTCGAAGAAAACGAAGAGGTTGAAGAGGTCGCCGGTCAGAAACGCGCCATTCACGCCCATCAGCATCAGATGGAAGAGCGAATGGAAATGGGCACCCGACTTGTGCCACTTCGCCAGCGAATAGACGAGCGACGGGATCGCCAGCAGCGACACAAGAAGCACCATCAACCCTGAGAGCCGATCCGCCACCAGCACGATGCCGAAAGGGGCAGGCCAGTTGCCGAGAAGATAGACGCCTGTGGAGATGATCGCGGCGATTTCAGTGTTTACCGTCGAATTGACTTCGATGAAGAGGCCAATGGAGACCGCAAGCAGAACCAGCGTGGAAATGAAGCTGATCGCTGCCTTCGTCTTGCGCTTGCGCTCGTCGATGAAGAGCAGGATCGCGCCGGTGATCAACGGCACCAGAATGGGTGCGATCACGATGTGGGATGGGAATGAGTTCACTTGCTCTCCCTCCCGTCCACATGGTCGGTACCCGTCAGACCGCGCGCGGCGAGGAGCACCACGAGGAAGAGTGCGGTGGTGGCAAAGCCGATGACGATGGCCGTCAAAACAAGCGCCTGAGGCACAGGGTCGGCCAGCTGCGACACGGAAACGCCGTCCAGCAAAACCGGCGGCGCGTTTGTCTTGATGCCACCCACCCCGAAGATGAAGAGGTTGACGGCATAGGACAGCAGCGAGAGGCCGACAATGACCTGATAGGTTCGTGGACGCAGAATGAGCCAGACGCCCGATCCTGTCATCACACCGATGCCGATGGCTAGAATGAGTTCCATTACACATCCTCCGCTTTGGCGGCGTCGGGTGTGCGTACCTTGTAGTTACGCAGTGATTGGTGCGCCAGTGCTATCAAAATCAGAACCGTGGAGCCGACCACGAGCGAGAAGACCCCAAGATCGAAGAGCAGGGCAGACGCTGTCGGCATCTTCGCGATGTAGGGGATCTCCGTATACTGGAAGTAGGAGGTCAGGAACGGATAGCCGAAATACCACGAGCCCATCCCGGTAGAGGCTGCCATCAACAGTCCGAAGCCCATCCAGCGCAACGGCAGGATGCGGATACGATCTTCCGCCCAGCGGGTACCGCCTGCCAGATATTGCATCAGGAAGGCAATCGCCATGGTGATGCCTGCGGCAAATCCACCGCCTGGAAGATCATGACCGCGCATGAAGAGGAAGATCGAGAAGGTGATGACGACCGGGAACATCCACTGCATGATGACCGACGGCACCAGCAGATAGTCGCGCACCGTATCGCCCTTGCTGCGCTCGGGGCTCTCGGCATCGAAGGCATTCTGGATCAACTGCTGCTCAGGCAGGCCGACACTGTCCTGCGCTGGGCGGAAACGACGCAGCAGGGCAAAGACGGTCAGACCGACAATCGCCAGAACCGCGATCTCGCCCATCGTATCGAAACCGCGGAAATCGACGAGGATGACGTTGACGACATTGGTGCCGCCGCCTTCACTATAGGCCCGCTCAAGGAAGTAGTTGGCAATGGTGTTGGGCACCGGCAGCGTCATCACCGCATAGGCAATCACCGTCATGCCGATGCCGCAGAAGACGGCGAGCAGAAAGTCGCGGCCACGACGAAGCTGCGCGGGCAGTTCGTTGTTGTTATCGACCTTTACCACGCGCTTCGGCAGCCAGCGCAGGCCAAGCAGGATCAGCACCAGCGTGACGATCTCGACGAGCAACTGCGTGATGGCAAGATCCGGCGCGGACAACCATACGAAGGTCAGGCAGGTGACGAGACCGGAAACACCGAGCATGACCAGCGCGGCCAGCCGATGATACTTTGCCTGCCAGGCAGCACCCATGGCCGCAATCATGCCGATGCCCCAGAGAACCGCAAAGATCGGATCGAATGAGGTAACTCTTGGAAGGGTGAGCGAGAACTGCGATGATACCAGCGGCGAGAATCCGGCAACGAGCGCGACGAAGATAAGGATGCGCAACTGTGGCTGCAACCGCCTCGTGCCAAGCGTGCTCTCCAGCCAGCGCGCCCATTTCCAAGAGACGGTGACGATGATGCGCTCGAAGATGCGCTGGCCTTTCAAGTGCCTGAAGATCGGCGGACCGTCATCGCATTTGGAGAAGTAATCTCCAAGAAGCGCATAGATCGCGACACCGCCGATCAGCGCAACGATACTCATGGTGAGCGGCAGGTTGAAACCATGCCAGATCGCCAGGCTGTAATAGGGCGTTTCTGGACCAAGAACCGATACCACGGCGGTGTGCAGGAAGGGGCCGACCGAAAGGCTCGGCACGATACCGACAATCAGGCATGCGAGCACGAGAAACTCGATCGGAAAGCGCATCCAGCGCGGCGGCTCGTGCGGTTTCGGGTTTGGAAGGTCATGCGGCGGAGGCCCGAAGAACACCGTATGGATGAAGCGCAGCGAATAGGCCACCGCAAAGGCACCGGAAAGGGTTGCCACATAGGGAAGCGCCTTGTCGAGGAACGAATCCGCATGGGTCTCGATCGCCTCGGCGAAGAACATTTCCTTGGAGAGAAAGCCGTTGAAGAGCGGCACGCCTGCCATGGCAGCGCTTGCGGCCATGGCAAGGGTCGCAGTCGCCGGCAGATAGCGGTAAAGCCCGCTCAATCGGCGCATATCGCGTGTGCCGGTCTCATGGTCGATGATCCCGGCCGCCATGAAAAGCGATGCCTTGAAGGTGGCGTGGTTTGCCATATGGAAGATCGCCGCCACGGCCGCCAGCGGACTTCCGAGGCTGAGCAGCGTGGTGATCAGACCGAGATGGCTGATGGTGGAATAGGCCAGAAGCCCCTTCAGGTCCTGCTGGAACATGGCGAAATAGGCGCCAAGCAGAAGTGTGGTCATGCCGGCAAAGCCGACGAGCAGGAACCACTCCTGCGTGCCCGCAAGCACCGGCCAGAACCTGGCCAGCAGGAAGACGCCTGCTTTCACCATGGTGGCGGAATGCAGATAGGCCGAAACCGGCGTTGGCGCCGCCATCGCATTGGGCAGCCAGAAATGGAAGGGGAACTGCGCGCTCTTGGTCAGTGCACCGATCAGGATCAGGACGAGGGCCGTGAGGTAAAGCGGGTGTGCTTTGACATTGGACGCCTCGGCAATGATGGCATCGAGATCGTAGCTTCCGGCGATGTGTCCCAAGACCAGAAGGCCAGCGAGAAGGCAAAAGCCCCCGATGCCCGTCACGGTCAAGGCCATGCGCGCACCATCGCGGGCCGCGGCATTGTTGTGCCAGTAGCCAATCAGCAGGAAGGAGAAAATGCTGGTCATCTCCCAGAAGATCGACAGCAGAATGACGTTGCCCGACAGCACGATGCCGAGCATCGACCCCATGAAGGCCAGAAGAAAAGCGAAGAAGCGCGGGATCGGATCGTCTGCCGACATGTAATAGCGGGCATAGAGCACCACGAGAAAACCGATGCCGGTAATCAGCACCATGAACATCCACGCAAAGCCATCCAGTCGGAGCGTGAAGTTCAGGCCAAGCTGCGGCAGCCATTCCACGTGATATTTGAGCACCTGGCCATTGGTGACGCTGGTGTAGAGGAAAATCGTCGAGATGAGACCGAAAAGCGCAATGCCGCCCGCGACGGCTGCCGGCCCCCGGGCTGCGCCATTGCGCGGCATCATGGCAGTGCAAAGGCTGCCAATAAAGGGAAGAGCGATCAAAATGGGGAGGATAACGTCAAGTCTCATAAAGGATGGCAATTTTCTCTGGCGTTAAAATATTCCGTGGCTGTTTCCACCAGAGATGCCAATCCTTCCAACAAAGAAACGGCAGTCCGGCGGACTAGGAGAAGTCTTTTTGGGGAGGTCCACGCGGCGAAGCCACGCGGACGGGCTGAACCCGATGCAAAATCGATCGCGCCGGGTCGAACCCAATCTGGGCTCTGATGTATGCCGTTACCACCCCCGGAGCGGATAAAAATGCGTCAACAAAATCGTGAACGGGCAGTGTGTGGGCGTAGCGGCAAGGATTGAGGCCGGGCTGATCGAAAGAGCGTTCCAGAGTTGAGAAAGCCCGCTCTTCGCTGGAGAGGCAGGATCGTTCCAGTCGTTGCGGCTTGAGGGCGGGACTTGAATTTGCCAAGGCAGGCGTGCCGAAGAAAACCAGCATGCCGGCAACAAGAAGGTTGATCAACCTGACAGGATGGTGCGGAAGACCGCGATGTCGTCCCATCCATGGCAAAATCGTCACCTCCTACGTATGTGCGCCTCAGCTAAACCGTGTCGCGATCTTTCAGATATGCTCCCGCATTTTGTTTCAACGCGCGATGTCATCGCAAACCGCTCGACATTCGTGAGCGGCACGCTTTACAGCGCCATCGTGAAGCAAATATCATATTGATTATCTTAGGGTAATGGCGCAACGCTTGTCCAGCGCGCGAGGCCGAAAAAGATGAAAAACCGGCAACATATCCAAAACGCCGGAGGCAGGACCTGCTACAGGGCACGCTCTAATGCAAATCAATGACAAATTTTAATAATCATGCCCTGAAATGAAGATTCTTAACTTTCAGGCAAGGAATTAACCATAAAGATTAGTCGTATTTCACGGCGAAATGGAGAGCGACTCTCCTTCCAGGCATGATGCCGCGCTGCCGTACCGGGTCGATCCGGTATTCCGTTTGGTTGCAGAAGGCTCAGCTAACGCTTGTGAGGCGTCCGTTACGGATGCCCATGTCGTGACATCCCTCAAGGATACTGGCGTTCTCTTAACCGTCATCTGCCGGTCTGGCCGGTAAAACATTGGGGACGTCACTTGGGGCAGGACCTGCCAACAGATCACTCGCGAAGGGCAACGGGCGGCAGCCTGGCTGGCCGGTTGCGTTTTGCTGGTCTTGATCAGGACCAGTGTGATCTGCTGCGCCGTTACCGCACCATGCTCGAGCCTCATCTGAAGGCAGGACTTCGCGACCTGATGGTGCGCTTCCAGTCCATGCCGGACTGTTCGCCATCCTTCGAGAGCGATCATCAGATCGAACGTCTGCACGACATGCAGACGGCGCACTGGTCGGTGCTGACCGATGCGCGGTTCGATGCGCTCTACGCCGAACGCGTCAAGGTTCTGTCCGACACCGAAAGCCGCATGGGCCTTGATCCGCGCTGGAGTGTGGCTGGTCGTGCGGTCGTGCTGGAAAATCTCCTCGCAGGCCTGATTGCGCAGCATCCGCCTCGCTCACTGCTGCCGGGTGCGCGCAAGCGCCATCAGGAATTGGCCGAGGCGGTCAAATCCGTCGTTCGGCTGGTGATGGTCGATACCGAGATTGCCGTCTCCCTGCGCTTCAACGAACTGCGCATTCGCCACACACAAGAGCTTGCCCGTCAGCGCGAGAGCGATCAGGCAGAGGTCGTAACGCTCTTTGGCGACGCCCTCAACGCCTTCGCCGCCGGCGATCTAACAGCCCGCATCGCCGGCGAACTGCCGGAAGCCTACCGCGAGATCGCCGAAGCGTTCAACTCTGCCATGACGCGGATCGGTCATTCGATGGCCGCCACGCAAGAAAGCGTTCACAAGACGCAAACCGTCGCCGAGCGCATGTCGCGCGAAAATTCTGGCCTTGCCACGGGCTCGACGGAACAGGCCCGTCGCCTCGGCGATGCGTCGCAGCGCCTCGGTGCGGTCATCCACGATGTCCGTGATAGCAGTGACCGTATTTCGGCGGCCGAATCCGCAGTGTCGCAGGCACGCAATGCCGCCACCGAAAGCGGCATGGCGGTCGGCGAAGCGATCAGCGCCATGTCCGATATCGAACAATCGGCAGAACAGATCGGCCGCATCATCGGCTCCATCGACGAAATTGCCTTCCAGACCAATCTTCTGGCGCTGAATGCCGGCATCGAAGCCGCACGTGCGGGGGAAAGCGGACGCGGCTTTGCCGTCGTCGCGCAGGAAGTCCGGGCGCTGGCGCAACGCTCCGCCGAAGCCGCGCGTGAGATCAAGAACCTCGTCAACGGCACCAAGACGCAAGTCGATGAAGGCGTGCGCATGGTCCATCGCACCCAGGAAGCCATCGAAGGTGTCGTGCGTCAGGTCTCTGGCATCAGCGACATGATCGGCGATGTCGCCCGCCGCACGGGCGAGCATTCGGGTCACCTCAACCACGTCTCCGTCGAACTGGAGGCCATCGGAACCGACGCGCATCGCGCCGCCGAGCGCCTGTCCTCATCGGCGAATGAGGCCGACGATCTTCACACCGTCATTCTCGAACTCGGCCGCACGGTGCGCGAGTTCCGCATCGCCCGCCAGGCTTATGCCGAAGAGGCGATCGCGCCGGAGCCGAGAAGAGCCAATGCGACCGTCATGCGTCCCGAGCGCATGGATTACGGCCATGCGCAGCAACAATACAAACGCCAAGGAGTCATTTGATGGCAGGCAGGACAGCAGCGCATTCGACACTGAAATTGTCACCTGTGCTGGACCTCAATCAAGCATCCGTCTTGCACGGAAAATTGAAAGAACTCAGAGGCAAGCCGGTTACGGTCGATGCCTCCGAGGTCGAGCGTGTCGGCGCACAATGCGTCCAGATATTGATGGCTGGCATCAAGGCCTGGGAGGCCGATGGCAAGCAATTCACATTTTCAAAGGCTTCTGAAGCCTTTGATAAAACCCTTAAACTGATCGGCGTTGATATCGGTCATATGCTCCCGAAGGAGATATAGGAATGAAGAAAAAAGTTCTCACAGTCGACGACTCCCGCACGATCCGCAACATGTTGCTGGTCACGCTCAACAATGCCGGTTTCGAAACCATTCAGGCCGAAGACGGCGTCGAAGGTCTGGAAGTCCTGGAAGGTTGCAATCCCGACGTCATCGTCACGGATATCAACATGCCGCGCCTTGATGGTTTCGGTTTCATCGAGGGCGTTCGTCGCAACGAGAAGTACCGTGCCGTTCCAATCCTCGTTCTGACCACCGAAAGCGACGCCGAGAAGAAGAACCGTGCCCGCCAGGCTGGCGCGACCGGTTGGATCGTCAAGCCGTTCGACCCCGTAAAACTGATCGATGCCATTGAACGTGTAACTGCCTGATACGGGATCATTCACGATGGATATGAACGAAATCAAAGAAATCTTTTTCCAGGAGTGCGAGGAACAGCTCGCCGAACTGGAATCGGGACTTCTTAAACTGAATGACGGCGACCGCGACCCGGAAACCGTAAATGCCGTCTTTCGTGCCGTTCATTCCATCAAGGGTGGAGCCGGTGCGTTCGGTCTCGATGAACTGGTGGCTTTCGCGCACGTCTTCGAAACCACGCTCGATTGCGTTCGATCCAACAAGCTCGATCCTAATCAGGATGTCCTGAAAGTGATGCTGAAATCGGCGGATGTTCTCGCCGATTTGACGAATGCTTCCCGCGATGGCGGCAGCGTCGATGAAAGCCGGACCCGCGGTCTCGTCAAGGAACTGGAGGCTCTGGCCAACGGTGAGACGATCACGCCGTCCGCAGCCGAACCGGCAGCTCCCAAGCCGGCAGCCAAGGCAGCCGTCGTGCCCCCGCCGGCACCGGCGCCAGCGCCGACAGATGACAGTGGCTTCCAGCCGATCGCCTTCTCCTTCGGCGATTTCGAGGATGCGGCCATTCCGTTGATGGAGACGCCGACCTTCAACATCACCTTCAAGCCGTCGGCAGCTCTCTATTCCAAGGGCAATGAATCGGCTCTGCTGTTGCGCGATCTCGCCCGCATTGGCGAGATGAGCGTCAATTGCGATATGAGCACGCTGCCATCTCTTGACGAGATGAACCCGGAAGGTGCCTATTTCTTCTGGAAGATCGCGATCAAGACCGACAAGGGCGAAGAGGGCATCCGCTCTGTCTTCGAATTTGCCGAATGGGATTGCGAACTCGACATCGTGATGGCCGAAGACGAAACACCGGCCGATGAAGAACTGCCGATGATTCCGGTGCCCTTCGATCTTTCCGCGCTGGAAGACGATGTGCATGAGCCAGCGGTTCAGCCGGCCACCATCGACGAGCCGGTCGTTGCAAAGGCTGTCGCCACCGCATCGGCTGCAACGGAAGTCACCCAGGCCGTGGCTGCTGCCGTCGAAAAGCGCGAGGCAGCTTCGCCCGCCGCTGCGGCAAACGCTGCCAATGCCGCCAACAACGCCAGCGCCGGTCAGACGATCCGCGTCGATCTCGACCGCGTCGACCGCCTCATCAACCTGGTGGGCGAGCTTGTCATCAACCAGGCGATGCTGTCGCAGAGCGTCATTGAAAACGATACGACCGGCACCTCTGCCGTCAATATGGGTCTGGAAGAGCTTCAGCAGTTGACGCGCGAAATTCAGGACAGCGTCATGGCGATCCGCGCGCAACCGGTAAAGCCGGTCTTCCAGCGCATGTCGCGTATCGTCCGTGAAGTGGCCGACATGATCGGCAAGCAGATTCGCCTCATCACCGAAGGTGAAAACACCGAAGTGGATAAGACGGTCATCGATAAGCTGGCCGAGCCTCTGACCCACATGATCCGCAATGCCGTCGACCACGGCATTGAAACGCCTGAAAAGCGCGAAGCCGCCGGCAAGAACCCGGAAGGTACCGTCAAGCTGACGGCCAAGCATCGTTCGGGCCGTATCCTGATCGAACTTCAGGACGATGGCGCCGGCATCAACCGCGAGCGCGTCCGCCAGAAGGCGATCGACAATGATCTGATCTCGGCAGATGCCAATCTGACGGATGAGGAAATCGACAACCTGATCTTCGCACCAGGCTTCTCCACCGCCGACAAGATTTCGGACATCTCCGGTCGCGGCGTCGGCATGGACGTGGTCAAGCGCTCGATCCAGGCACTCGGTGGCCGCATCAGCATTTCGTCCCGCCCTGGCCTCGGCTCGACCTTCACCATGAGCCTTCCGCTGACGCTGGCCGTTCTCGACGGCATGGTGGTCACGGTTGCGGGCCAGACGCTTGTGGTGCCGTTGACGGCAATCGTCGAGACACTGCAGCCGGAAGCGCAGAATATTCACTCCTTCGGCTCCAACCAGCGGCTGATCTCGATCCGCAACTCCTTCTGCCCGCTGGTGGATGTCGGTCGCATTCTCAACTTCCGTGCCACACAGGCCAACCCGGTCGATGGCGTGGCGCTTCTCGTGGAATCCGAAGGCGGCGGCCAGCGCGCCCTGATGGTCGATGCCATCCAGGGACAGCGTCAGGTGGTCATCAAGTCCCTTGAAGCCAACTACACCCATGTTCCGGGCATCGCTGCCGCAACCATCCTTGGTGATGGCCGCGTAGCGCTGATCCTTGACGTGGATGCCGTGGTCGGCGCCTCGCGCGGCCAGTCCCTGAAACAAGAAATGTCGCTCGCGGCAACAGGCTGAAAAGTTGGTGATGAATGACAGCGCTTAAGTTCAACGAACAGCGTGGACCCCAGGATGAAGTGCTCGTCAGCGGCGAATACCCGCTGACGCGTCGCGACCTGGCGGATATCGCCGCAATGATCTACGCGGATGCCGGTATCTATCTCAACGATACCAAGGCGTCGCTCGTCTATTCGCGCCTGTCCAAGCACATCCGCAATCTCGGCCTTTCCGGCTTCAAGGAATATTGCGCCCTGGTCTCCTCGGAGCAGGGTGCTGCCGCCCGCCGGGAAATGCTGTCGCATCTCACCACAAACTTCACCCGCTTCTTCCGCGAGAACCACCATTTCGATCACCTGCGCGACGAGGTTCTGCCGGGCCTCATCGCACGGGCAAAGAGTGGCGGACGCGTTCGCATCTGGTCCGCAGCCTGCTCGGATGGCCAGGAGCCCTATTCGATCGCACTGACCGTGCTCGGTCTCTTCCCGAACGCTACCGACTACGACTTCAAGATCCTGGCAACCGATATCGACCCGAAGATTCTCGCTCAGGCGAGGGCCGGTCTTTACGACGACGGCGCGCTGGAAACCGTATCGCCCGCCATGCGCAAGCAATGGTTCCAGGAAGTGGATGCCGGCGGACGCCGCAAGCACCAGATCAGCGACAAGGTCAAGCGTCTGATCACCTTCAACGAGCTGAACCTGATGGCGCAGTGGCCGTTCAAGGGCGGCTTCGACGTGATCTTCTGCCGCAACGTCGTCATCTATTTCGACGAGCCGACGCAGGTGAAGATTTGGTCGCGCTTTGCCGGCCTGCTGCCGCAGGGCGGTCACCTCTATATCGGTCATTCCGAACGCGTTTCCGGCGAAGCCAAGGAGCAGTTCGACAATACCGGCATCACCACCTACAAATACATCGGCAAGTCCGCCGGGAGGAGAGCATGAGCATGCCCGCCCGCGTTCTCGTCGTCGATGACTCGCCCACCATGCGTGGCCTGATCTCCGCCGTCCTCCAATCCGACCCGGATGTCGAGGTCATCGGTCAGGCAAGCAATGCCATGGAAGCGCGCGCCGCGATCAAGGAACTCAATCCCGACGTCGTGACGCTGGATATCGAGATGCCCGAGATGAACGGGCTTGAGTTTCTCGACAAGATCATGCGCCTGCGCCCCATGCCGGTCATCATGGTTTCGACGCTGACCCATCGCGGCGCGGATGCCTCCCTCGCCGCGCTCGAAATCGGCGCCTTCGATTGCGTTGGCAAGCCGGTGCCGGGCGACGCGCAGCCCTTTCCCGATCTGGCAGAGAAGGTGAAGGCAGCGGCCCGCTCGCAGCACCGCACCTATCGCAGTGCCGTGACCGAACGACCGGCCGCGCCGCAGCCGGTTGCGGTCACCAATTACAGCGTCGGTCGCAAGATCGTTGCCATTGGGTCGTCTACCGGTGGCGTGGAAGCACTGATCGCCGTCTTGCAGAAGTTTCCGATCAATTGCCCACCTACGGTGATTACCCAGCATATGCCGCCAACCTTCACCAAGAGCTTTGCCGAGCGCCTGAACCGGCTCTGCGCGCCCGTAGTGGAAGAGGCGACGGATGGCGCGCGGCTTCAGACCGGCAAGGTCTATCTCGCACCTGGTGGCGACCGGCATTTGCAGGTTGTTAATCATGCCGCGCCATGCTGCAGGCTGATCGAACGCGAGCCTGTTAATGGTCATCGGCCATCGGTAGACGTTCTGTTCGATTCAGTGGCCGAACTTGCCGGTCGCAACGCCGTCGGCGCCATTCTGACCGGGATGGGACGTGACGGTGCGGCAGGCCTCTTGAAGATGCGCCATGCCGGTGCCCGCACTGTCGGACAGAACGAGAAAACCTGTGTGGTCTATGGAATGCCGCGTGTGGCTTACGAGCTTGGCGCGGTCGAACATCAACTTCCGCTGAACGCCATCGGCGAAGAAATTCTGAAACTAACTGCCGCCCGAAAAGAAGGTTCTGATTAAATGTCTCTCGCAGAAAAGATAAAAGTGTTGATCGTCGACGATCAGGTCACCAGCCGCCTGCTGCTAAGTGATGCGCTCACGCAGCTTGGCTTCAAGCAAATCACTGCCGCCGGCGACGGTGAGCAGGGCATGAAGATCATGGAGCAACAGCCCCACCATCTGGTGATCTCCGACTTCAACATGCCGAAGATGGATGGCCTCGGCTTCCTTCAGGCGGTTCGCACGAACCCGTCGACGAAGAAGGCCGCCTTCATCATTCTGACCGCGCAGGGAGACCGCGCTCTGGTGCAGAAAGCAGCCCAACTCGGCGCCAACAACGTGCTGGCCAAGCCGTTTTCTATCGACAAGATGAGGGCGGCTATTGAAGCCGTATTTGGATCGCTGAAATGATCGAAACCGCAGCCAAGCGCGTACACATAATTCAGGGCGAGTATAAGATCGCCAATGATCCCGACGTGGTCTTGTCGACCATCCTCGGCTCGTGCGTGGCTGCGTGTCTCAGAGACCCTGTTGCGGGCGTCGGCGGCATGAATCACTTTCTGCTGCCGGGTACAGGGGGTATGGGGGGCGGAGATGCGACCCGGTATGGGGTGCATCTCATGGAACTTCTGATCAACGGCTTGCTCAAGCAGGGAGCGCGCCGTGATCGTCTGGAGGCAAAGGTCTTTGGTGGCGCAAAGACCATTGCCAGCTTCTCCAATGTGGGGGAGCAGAACGCAATCTTCGCGATGCAGTTCTTGAAGGATGAAGGCATTCGGGTGGTCGGCAGCTCCACGGGCGGAGAGCATGGCCGAAAGGTGGAGTTCTGGCCGGTGTCGGGCAGGGCGCGCCAGCACCCATTGAGCGGTGCCGAAACCCAGAAGACCGTCGCGCTGGAAACCCGTCCGGTTCCGGCTGCAAAGCCGGCGGCAAGCGATATCGAATTTTTTTGACAACGGAGTTGCCTATGCATATCGCTGAGCGTGCTGGACCTGAAATGTTTGAAGAGGCTTTGCCCACGATCCTCATGCGGGTCGTCTCAGAACTGCATGACGTTGCCTATCTGATCGAACGCATCGAGCCCCAGCTTCTGGAGGCCACCAATGGTGCAGTCACCGATGACGGGTTGAAACTCTTGCAGGGTATCGATCTTGCGGTCCAGAAGGCCCGCGGACTTGCCGAGTTCATCGACACCATCACTGGCTCCATACCTGTGGAATGGGCCGTGGACGTGACAACGGCTCTCAGCCTCGTCAAGCTCGCCGAAATGCAGAAGGCACTTGGCGCTGGTTTGCGCCACGGGCACTCCCAGCCGATCGACAAGGCATCTGGCGACTTCGATCTGTTTTAGAGGGCCTTGCGTCCTTCTGGACGCATTAACGACACTTCTCATCCTTTCAACCACGCATCGTGCTTTTCCGAAATCGATTCCGATTTTGGGGGATGCTGTAGTGTAAGCGTAGAGTGTCTTCCCTCGCTCTTAACCCGTCACTGGTATAAGCCGCCGCGCATACTGCACGATGCATTCTACGCCGCTCTGCCGGAGCTAGCTTCCACGACCGTGAGCCCGTAAACCCGCCTCTTTAGCAGACATACGCGCTCCTTCGTCTAACAAGCCATTTTTAGGCACTGACGCCTGTTACCGCATGCGATTACAGCAGGTTTCGCGGGAAGGAGAGCATTCGCAAGACTTCAACGAAAGCGTAACTCACTGAAAAAGATATGAAACTGTGGTTTCATATCATCTGGCACGAAACCTGCATTGCGTATCCCGACTGAGACATACTCAGCCTATCGAACGAGAGGGAACGCATGACACACGATTTCAGAAAAACACCGGCAGCTGCGGGCATCATCGAGAAATTGCGCCGCGCCCGGTTGATGGGCTCTGCTGCATTGGCGTTTCTGGCCATCACGGCAAGCGAAACCCTGGCCGAAGGTACGCTCCGCATTGGCATGACGGCCTCCGATATACCCCTGACCACCGGCCAGACCGATCAGGGCGGCGAGGGTCAGCGCTTCATGGGTTATACGCTCTATAACGCTCTGATCGAGTGGGACCTTTCGAGCGCCGACAAACCCTCGACCCTCATTCCATCCCTCGCGACATCCTGGTCCGTGGATCCCGTTGACAAGACCAAGTGGACATTCAAACTGCGCGACGGCGTGAAGTTTCACGATGGAAGTGCTTTCGACGCGGCGTCTGTCGTCTGGAACCTCGACAAGATCCTCGTGCCGGATTCACCGCAATTCGACAAGCGCCAGTCGGCACAGGGAAAATCGCGTATTCCAGCCGTGGCCTCCTACAAGGTCATCGATCCGCTGACGGTCGAAATCGTGACCAAAACGCCCGATGCGACGCTCCCCTACCAGTTGAGCTGGATCCTCATGTCCTCGCCTGCGAATTGGGAGGCACAGGGCAAAAGCTGGGATGCCGTGGCTCAGAAGCCGTCCGGTACGGGACCTTGGAAGCTGGAAAATGGATTCACGCCGCGTGAGCGCGCCGAACTGACGCCGAACAAGGACTACTGGGACAAGGCGCGCGTGCCGAAGCTGGACAAGCTGGTTCTGGTGCCGCTTCCCGAACCCAATACCCGCGTGGCCGCCCTGCGCTCCGGTCAGGTCGACTGGATCGAGGCGCCCGCGCCCGATTCCGTCAAATCGCTCAAGGATGCGGGTTTCGACATCGTCACCAATTCCTACCCGCACAACTGGACCTGGCATCTGTCGCGCGTCGAAGGTTCACCCTGGAACGATGTGCGCGTGCGAAAGGCCGCCAATCTTGCCGTTGACCGTGAAGGGATCAACGAGTTGCTCGGCGGTCTTTCCGTCCCGGCCCAAGGATACCTGCCACCCGGCCACCAGTGGTTCGGCAATCCGACATTCAAGCTGGAATACAATATCGAGGAGGCCAAGAAGTTGATGGCCGAGGCCGGTTACGGTCCCGACAAGCCGATCAACACCAAGGTCGTCATCTCCTCATCCGGATCGGGCCAGATGCTGCCTCTGGCGATGAACGAATATATCCAGCAGACGCTGGCAGAAATCGGCATCAATGTCGAATACGAGGTTGCGGACTGGAATACGGTCATCAACATCTGGCGCGCCGGCGCCAAGGATCCAAGCGCGAAGGGCGCCACCGCCGTCAACTACAGCTACTTCATTCAGGATCCCTTCACGGCACTGATCCGTCAATCGCAGTGCAACCTTGCTCCGCCGAATGGCACCAACTGGGGCTATTACTGCGATCCCGAAATGGATGCGCTGTTTGCCGAAGTGCGCAATACCTTCGATGCGGCGGAACAGGATAAGGTTCTGAGAAAGATCCACGAAAAATACGTCAATGAGGCGCTGTTCCTGATGGTCACGCATGACGTCAACCCCCGCGCCATGTCGAAAAAGGTCAAGGGTTTCGTGCAGGCACAGAACTGGTTCCAGGACTTCTCGCCGGTCACCGTCGATCCCTGATCGCTGATCCCAAGCGATAGCGGGCCGGGTTCTCGCCCGGCCTGCCGTTTCCGATCCTTGCCACGAACATCAAGAGGGTTTCATGCTTCTCTACGCGCTCAAGCGACTGCTGCACGTCATCCCGGTGGCAATTGGCGTGAGCATGGTTTGTTTCATGCTCATCCATATCGCTCCGGGAGATCCGCTGGCGGCCATTCTTCCTTCGGATGCTTCGGCTGAGATGCAGACGCAAATGCGCGCTTTCTACGGTCTGGACCGTCCTCTGGCTGTCCAATACGCAATCTGGATGTGGCATGCACTGCATGGCGATCTCGGTACTTCGATCGCTACCGGACGGCCTGTTCTCGGCGAGATCATTGATGCATCCATCAATTCGATCATTCTCGCCGTGTCTGCGGCGGTCATTGGATTTGTCGGCGGTGCGACACTTGGCTTTCTGGCCGGTGTGTTTCGCGGTGGATGGGTCGACCGCATCGCGTCCGGCATCTCGATGCTTGGCGTCAGCGTCCCGCATTACTGGCTCGGCATGGTGCTGGTCATCACCTTTTCCGTGACACTCGGATGGCTTCCGGCAATGGGTGGAGGACCAGGTGGCTCTGCCGGCCGCAGCTTCAGCTGGGATTATATTCAATATCTCGTGCTGCCGGCGGTCACCATGTCCGTCATTCCCATGGGCATCATCGCCCGCACCATCCGCTCGCTGGTGGCAGATATATACGCGCAGGACTTCACGCTGGCGCTGGCTGCCAAGGGCCTGATGAGCGGGCGTATCCTGCGCCATGTGGTGCGCAACGCCGCCCCGACCGCTCTCTCCGTCATGGGTCTGCAACTCGGCTATCTTCTCGGCGGTTCGATCCTGATCGAAACGGTCTTTTCGTGGCCGGGTACCGGTTTCCTGCTCAACGGCGCGATCTTCACCCGTGACCTGCCCATCCTGCAGGGCACCATCCTCGTGCTCGCCATGTTCTTCGTCGTTCTCAACCTCATTGTCGACGTGTTGCAAAGCGCCATCGATCCGCGCATCCAGAGGAGCTGACAATGGCCGCAATAGCCGAAGCATCCGCAATCCCCGTCGAGAAAATCGCCAAGTCTCCTGGCTTCTGGAGCGGCGTTCTGACGCGGCTGCGTCGTGATCCTGTTGCCATGGTGGCGCTTGGGATCCTCGTCCTTCTCGTCCTCATGGCCGTTTTCGCGCCTTATCTGGCGCCCTACGATCCGGCGAAGGGCAGCGTCATCCGCAGGCTCAAACCCATCGGAACACCCGGCTATATCCTCGGCACCGACGAGCTTGGACGCGACATGCTTTCACGCCTGATCTACGGCGCGCGTCTGTCGCTCCTCATGGGCGTCATCCCGGTCCCCATCGCCTTCGTCATCGGTTCGGCAATCGGCATCATCGCCGGTTACGCGGGCGGTTTGACCAACACGCTGATCATGCGCACCGTTGACGTGTTCTACGCTTTCCCTTCGGTGCTGCTGGCCGTGGCGCTGTCCGGCGCGCTTGGCTCTGGCCTCACAAATGCGCTCGTTTCCCTCACGGTCGTCTTCATCCCGCAAATCGCCCGTGTCGCCGAAAGCGTCACCACCCAGGTCCGCAAGCTCGATTATGTGGATGCCGCCCGCGCCTCCGGGGCTCCCGCATTTACCATCGTCAGGGTCCATATTCTCGGCAATGTGCTCGGACCGATCTTCGTCTTCGCCACGAGCCTGATTTCCGTATCGATGATCCTTGCCTCAGGTCTCTCCTTCCTCGGGCTCGGCGTGCGTCCGCCGGATGCCGAATGGGGTCTGATGCTGAACACGCTGCGCACCGCCATCTATACCAACCCCTTCGTTGCGGCGTTGCCCGGCGTGATGATCTTCATCACGTCGATCTGCTTCAACCTGTTCTCAGATGGGCTGCGCACAGCCATGGACGTGAAGTCATGATGAAAGTCGTTGGAGCACCAAGCCTTGAACTGCCTATCGGAGAAAGGGGTGGCCCGGTCCAGCCACTGATTTCCGCCCGCGGGCTTCTGAAACACTTTCCCGTCAAAGGAAGCGGCTTCCTGAAACCGAAAAAAGTCGTGCGCGCCGTCGATGGCGTCGATTTCGATATCCTGAAAGGAGAGACACTCGGCGTTGTCGGTGAAAGCGGTTGCGGCAAATCGACGACGGCGCGGCTTCTCATGCAACTGATTGCACCCGATCAGGGCGAAATCCTCTTCGATGGAGAAACGGTTGGTGGCGTCCTGCCGCTTTCTGCCTATCGCCGTCAGGTGCAGATGGTATTTCAGGACAGTTACGCCTCGCTCAATCCGCGATTGACGATCGAGGAATCCATTGCCTTCGCACCGCAGGTCCACGGCACGCCAGCGGCAAAGGCGATTGCAACGGCACATGATCTGCTGCACCGCGTCGGCCTCGAGCCATCGCGTTTTGCCGGTCGCTATCCGCATGAGCTTTCCGGCGGTCAGCGCCAGCGTGTCAACATCGCAAGGGCATTGGCGCTCAAGCCACGCCTCGTCATTCTGGATGAAGCGGTCTCGGCTCTCGACAAATCGGTGGAGGCGCAGGTGCTGAACCTGTTGCTCGACCTCAAACGCGATTTCGGCCTGACCTATCTATTCATCTCCCACGATCTCAACGTCGTTCGCTTCATGTGCGACAGGGTCATGGTCATGTATCTCGGCAAGGTGGCGGAGATCGGGAGTCGCGATGCCATCTACGGCAATACCGGTCATCCCTATTCGGCAGCACTTCTGGCCTCTATGCCGAAAATCGATCCCGCAGAACGCACCGAAGCGCCGCCGCTCACCGGTGATCCGCCTAACCCCATCGATCCGCCCCCCGGCTGTCGCTTCCACACCCGCTGCAGCTTTGCCGAGGATGTCTGTCAACGGGTGCTGCCGCCGCTCACCGAGATGTCTCCTAGCCAAGCAGCCGCCTGCCTGATGGCAAAGCCCGGTTCCGGCCATAGCCGTGCGCCAGCACTGACGGAGGCATGACGATGCAGAACGACGATATGATCAATATCCGCAACCTGTCGGTTACGTTTCGGCGCGGCGGCAAATCCGTCAAGGCCGTCAATGGCGTAAACTTGGTCGTCAAGCCGGGCGAGGTGGTGGCCCTGCTGGGGGAATCCGGCTCGGGCAAAAGCGTGACCATGCGCTCGCTCTTGCGGCTTCATCCCAAGGGAACACTTGTTGAGGGCGCCATGTCCGTCGACGGGCGCGACATCACGGGGCTTTCCAGCCGCGCTCTGTCCGATCTGAGGGGAGCTGTGGTCTCCATGGTGTTCCAGGAACCGCGTCTGGCGCTGGACCCGGTCTATACGGTCGGTAGCCAGATCGAAGAGACCATCATGCGCCACGAAAACGTCTCGCGCACCGTCGCCGCTCAACGCGCGCTTGCACTGTTCCAGAAAGTTCGCATTCCCTCGCCGGAGCGGCGCCTTGGCAATTATCCGCATGAAATGTCGGGCGGCATGCTGCAGCGTGCGATGATCGCCATGGCGCTTGCCTGCAATCCGAAGGTGCTGCTGGCAGATGAGCCGACAACGGCGCTCGATGCAACAGTACAAATCCAGATCTTGCTGCTGATCCGCGAATTGCAGAAGGAATATGGCCTGTCGGTCATCTTCGTGACGCATGATATTGGCGTTGCGGCGGAAGTCGCAGACCGGATTGCTGTGATGTATGCCGGACGCATCGTCGAGGAAGGACGTGTCGGCGATCTCATCCAGAGCCCGCGCCATCCCTATACCAAGGGCCTGCTGGGCGCGCGTGTGGAACTGGCCGAGGGCCGCGACAGGCTGATTACCATTCCCGGCGCACCGCCGGATCTTGCAGCCATGCCGCCGGGCTGCGCCTTCGCGCCGCGTTGCGAGCTGGCGCGTGAGGAGTGTCGTGCGGATGTTCCTGCGCTCACGCGGCTGTCTGCCGATTCACAGGTCGCCTGTATTCTCGCGCACTGAAGGCCTTGGAATGCTGGGCGCTTGTTGAGAAAAATGACAGGAACATAGGGGGCGAGTGTGTCTTGGCGGCACCTTGAAAGTCATGAAACGCATAGGATTGATCAACCCCAACACATCGCAGGCAACGACTGCGATGATGACGGATATTGCGCGCCTCTACCTGCCGCGGGCCTTTGCCATTGAAGGCATGACGGCAAAGCAAGGCGTGCCGATGATCCTCGATGAAAAAGCCCTTGCCGCTGCCGAAGAGGGCGTTGTTTTCATGGGAATGGAGCTTGCCGAACGCAGCGACGGCCTCATCATCTGTGCATTCGGCGATCCCGGGCTGGAGCGGCTTGCAGAGACGTCCGGCATCCCCTGTATTGGCATATGTCAGGCAAGCATGATGGAGGCGTCTGCGGGCGGACGGCGCTTCGGCATCGCCACAGTCACGCCGGACCTCGTGGGGAGTTTCTTTGCCAAGGCGAAAGCTCTTGGCGTCGCATCTCTTTTTACCGGAACGCGGCTGACGACAGGCGATCCGCAGCAACTCGCCTCGGCACCCGATGCACTGCTTGCAGCGCTGGCGATCGCGACGCGTCAATGTTTCGAAGAGGATGGGGCTGAGGCTGTGATTATTGGCGGAGGACCTCTCGGGCAGGCAGCGGAACAGTTGCAGGGCATGTTTCCCGCTCCGGTCATCGCGCCGATCAGGTCGGCCGTGGAGTGGATGGTCCGAGCGCTTTAAGAGGCCAGTCCTCGACCGTCCACGGTTGAGGCTGCCTGTCCTTTCATCGACGCGCTGTTTTTTGTTGCAAGCGTCATTCGGGCGGCAGAAAGTCGCCCATCGACCGTTTGCCGGAGCGCGCTGTGGTAAAGGAAAAATCGTTTCTGTTTCGAGTGAGGCAGGCCCTTCCGGACCTTCATCCCGCGGAAAAACGCGTCGGCGAATTCGTCTGCGATTTTCCGGGCGAGCTCGCGAGCTATTCCGCCCAGGAACTTGCCGCCTTGGCTCATGTGTCGAAGGCAACCGTCACGCGCTTTATCCAGCGGCTGGGTTATGACAGCTACGAGGAGGCGCGGCGCCATGCGCGCGCGGAGAAACAGACCGGCTCGCGCCTCTTTCTGGAACGCTCCGACGAGAGCGAAACAATGCAGTCCGTCAAAGCCCATGCCGCACAGGATATTGCGAATATCGAGGCGACATTCCTCGCCATCTCGGACAGGCAGATCGAAAGTGCCGCGGATTGTCTGCTTCAGGCACGGAAAGTCTGGGTGATCGGATTTCGCAGCAGCCAGCCATTCGCAGCCTATTTTCAATGGCAACTGACGCAGGTCATCGAAAACATCGTCGCCATCCCTGGCCCCGGCCAGACACTGGGGGAACATTTCGCCAGTCTGCAGGACGCCGATATCGTCGTTGTATTTGCCATGCGACGTCGCGTTGCCCAGATCGATGCCATCCTCGACCATGTCAAGGCGTCGGAGGCCAAGCTCATTTACGTCACCGATGAGGGGGCACCCGGTCATAGCGGCGCCACTTGGCATTTCCGATGCCAGACGCTCGCGCCGGGTCCGCTGTTCAACCACACGGCTATCATGGCGCTTTGCCATTTGCTGATTACGCGTTGCCTCGAAAAAGCCGGCCCATCCGGTCGCAAACGCTTGCGCAAGATCGAGATGTTGAACGACAGTTTTAATGAGTTGTGAGAGCCATGGCCGGTAGATGGATTTGGCCGCATCCCCCTCTCGTTGCGTAAAGCGCCGCACAAGCTTCATTGTATAATCGATTGTTAGTCTATCACGGCCATGATTCCGCCTCCGGCGGGGCGGCCGGCTTGAAGGTTCTGAATGCAATGAATGCATCGATTGGCGGCACGGCCCAGAATTCGCTCCTCCCCACTTTGTTGGAGCTTGCAAAAACCCAGCGTCTTTCGCTGGTGGACCTGCTGAAATTCGCAGAAACGTTGACGGCGCAAGGCAATCGCCAGGAGGCGGCAGAGCTCTACAAGAGCTGGCTTGCCTTCAACGATCCCCATCCTGGCCAGCACATGGTCTGCTTCAACTTCTCCGTTCTGTTGCGGCAGATGAACGATCTTGCCGGCGCCGTAACCGCCATGCAGGCGGCGTTGAAGCATGATCCGATGTTCGGCCCCGCTCACATCAATCTCGGCCTTGCCTATGAGGATGCCGGAATGGCGACGCTTGCCATTCAGCAGTGGCAGGGCTTCGCAGAAAAGACTTCCGAGACGACGCCGGATCAGCTGCTCTATCGTCACCTGGCGCTCCAGCATATCGGTCGTGTCATGGAAAATGCCGGACTGATGGAGGAGGCGGAGGCTGCCCTTTGGCAGGCCATGGAGCTTCGCCCGCATAAGCTGGAATCCGGACAGCATTGGAGCGCTTTGCGCCAGCGCCAATGCAAATGGCCGATCCTGGTGCCCTCCAATCACGTCACCCAGCGCCAGATGATCGACGCCATGCCGCCGCTGACGCTTGGCTGCTATGCCGACGATCCGATCTTTCAGCTGGCCAACGCCCATCAATACGGCAAGACGCTCATTGGGCGACCGGATATCCGCAACTTCCCCCGCGCCACCGTCCGGCAGAAAACGGGCACGGGCCAGAGGCTGCGTGTCGGTTACGTGTCATCAGACCTGCGCGATCACGCCGTTGGCTTTGCGCTGAGGGAAGTGCTGGAGTTGCATGACAAGGCACGCGTCGAAATCTACGCCTATTATTGCGGAGAAGCCGTTGCCAACGATCCGACACAGACACGGATGAAGGCGGTCGTGGATTGCTGGCGCGATGTCGCCGCGCTCTCCGACGAAGCAGCCGCGCGGCAGATCGCAAGCGACGAGATCGATATTCTGATCGACGTGAATGGTTACACCAAGCACGCCCGTACCAAGATTTTCGCCTATCGCCCCGCGCCCGTCATCGTCAATTTTTGCGGCTACCCGGGCTCCATGGCCACACCTTTCCACCAGTACATGATTGCCGACGAGGTGATCGTGCCTGAGGAAAGCGAGATCTACTATTCGGAAAAGGTGTTGCGGATTGCCTGCAATCAGCCCCTCGACCGCAAGCGCGTTATCGCGGCGCGCCCGTCGCGCCAGGAAGCTGGCTTGCCAGACAACACCTTCGTGTTTGCCTGCTTCAACGGCATGCAGAAGATCACGCCATCCACCTTCGCGCAGTGGATGCGTATTTTGAACGAGACGCCGGGTAGCATCCTGTGGCTTTTGACCGGTGGCGATAAGACCGATCAGCGCCTGCGCGATCTGGCAGAGGCTGCCGGCATTGCGCCGGAGCGTCTGCTCTTCGCGCCGAAAGCCCCGAACGCCGTGCACCTCGCCCGCATCGCGGTGGCAGACCTCTTCCTCGATACGTTCCCCTATGGTGCTCACTCGACCGCAGCGGATGCGTTGACCGTCGGTCTTCCGGTTCTGACATTCCCCGGCAAGTCTTTCCCGGCGCGCTTCTGCAGCAGTGTCGTCGCCGCGACGGGATGTTCCGAGCTTATCTGCACTGACCCCGAGGATTACGTTGCCAAGGCCATCGCGTTCGCCAAGAAGCCGGCAAGCTTGAAGGCCGTGAGGAAGAAGCTGGAAGCGGAACGGGAAAAGAGTGTTCTGCGCGATATTCCCGGCACCGCGCGAAGGCTCGAAGACCTTTACTGGCAGATGCAGGACGAAGCGGAACGGGGCGAAACACCTGTCCCCGATCTTCGCAATCTCGATGTCTATTACGAGATCGGCAGCGAGCTTGTGTCGGAAAATCTCGACTTCGTCGATGAGGCTTCGTACCGCGATCGCTATCTTCAAAAGCTGCGGGAGTGGGACGCTTTCTCGCCCATCCAGCATGACAACCGCTTGTGGACCACGCAAGCATCCGCCACCGATTGAACAGAGGCAGAGCCGCCGTGTCCCGACAGAAGATTGCAATCGTAGGCGCCGGGCTCTCCGGTGCGGTCATCGGCCGCGAATTGGCGGAAGCAGGGCACGAGGTCGTAATTTTCGACCGGCGGGATCACATTGCGGGCAACTGCCATACCGAGCGCGATGCAGAGACCGGCGTGATGGTCCACGTTTATGGCCCGCATATTTTCCACACCGATGATGCCGAAGTCTGGGATTACGTCAATCGCTTCCAGACCTTCAAGCCCTACAAGAACCGGGTGAAGACCACGAGCCGCGACCAGGTTTTTTCCCTGCCGGTCAACCTGCACACGATCAACCAGTTCTTCGGCAAGACCCTGCGCCCGGATGAGGCGAAAGCCTTCATCGAGGAGCAAGCCGATACGTCGATTACCGATCCGCAGACCTTCGAGGAGCAGGCGCTGCGCTTTGTGGGCCGCGACCTCTATGAGGCATTCTTCGAAGGCTACACGCAAAAGCAGTGGGGTTGCTCGCCGAGGGATTTGCCAGCCTCCATTCTCAAGCGGCTGCCGGTCCGCTTCAACTATGACGACGACTATTTCTTCCACAAATTCCAAGGCATGCCGGAAAACGGCTACACCGAAATGGTCGACGGCATCCTCGATCATCCGGACATCACCGTCAGGCTGAAGACCGGCTTCGATCGGGCGGACACGGGCGACTATGACCACACCTTCTATTCGGGTGCGCTGGACGGCTACTTCGACTATGCGAAAGGCCGCCTCGGCTATCGAACGCTGGACTTCGAACGTTTCACCTATGAGGGCGACTATCAGGGCTGCGCGGTGATGAATTACGGGGAAACCTCCGTCCCCTACACCCGCATCACCGAACACAAGCATTTCTCGCCATGGGAAAAGCATGACGGATCGGTGTGCTACCGTGAATATGCCCGCGAATGCGGACCGGACGACACACCATATTACCCCATCAGGCTGGTGAAGGAAAAAGAACAGCTGGCCGACTACGTCGCTCTCGCAAACGCGGAAGAGGGCATCAGCTTCGTCGGACGTCTGGGTACCTATCGATATCTCGACATGGACGTGACGATCCGTGAAGCGCTGGATACTGCAAGGCTTTTCCTCGACCTCCACGACAAGCAAGAGAGGATGCCGGCCTTCCTGAACCCACCGCTGTAATCGAGGTCGTGCTTCGGAAAGCTGACAGTTTCGCACAAGGAACTACACCTAGGATTGTTATAGCCGGACGTATTCCGTCGATGGGATGTATCCGAGGTAGAAAAGAGGGCATGCTGCCCGTTTTGAACTTTGGTCAGGTTTATCAATGACATCGATCGTATCTTCGCTGAGCGTCAACCAGATCAGAAGTCTCACGACAAAAGCAATCGAGGACTGGAACACCGAAGACATCTCCTTTCTTACATCCCAGCAGATACGAGCGCTGTCGTCCGAGCAGGTTGCAGCACTGGAGACGGGGGATCTAAAGGCCTTCAAGCCTGACCAGCTTGCCGCTGTCTCGACCAACGCCATTATCGGTCTGACGCTTACGCAACTTGCGGTCCTCGATAGCATCTCGATTGCAAGCCTTACCGGACGGCAGGTCGGCGCCTTGACGACCGAGCAAGTGGAAGGGCTGACGAGCGCGCAGGCCGAAGCTTTGACCGCATCTCAAGTCGCATCGATGACGTCCGATCAACTGGCGGCGATGAGCCCGGACGACATCAAGACATTCTCCATCGAGGATATTGCGGCAATCTCCAGTCGTGCGATTCCGGGGCTGACGCCTGAATTGCTGAAAGTTCTAACTCCAGAGAAGATCGCGGCAATCAGTCAGAAGGCTATTCCGCGTCTGGGGATCGAACAACTCGAAGCCCTGAGCGAGTCTCAGGTGAAGGCTCTTACATCGCTACAGCTGGGGGCACTGAGGCCCACGCAGCTTGCGGCATTCGATACCGATGATATCGTCAATCTGACGTCCGGTGCCATCCAGGGTCTATCTACGACCGCCATAGCGTCCTTTTCGACGGAGCAGATCGGCGCCCTCTCAACCGCTCAGCTGGCGGCTCTAACCTCCTCGCAAGTCAAGGCTCTGACCTCTACTCAGGTGGCCGCTTTAAGCGCGAACTCTGTCGCCGCCTTCACCACTGGACAGATTCCAGCGCTATCCTCCCGCGCGATGACTGGACTGACTGCCGAACAGCTTGAAAAACTTTCAACGGCGCAGGTCGAGGCCTTCGCGTCGCTGCAGGTCAAGGCATTAAATTCCGATCAGATTGCGGCGCTCACATCGGCGCAGATCAACACTTTCTCGGCTGCCGACATGGCCGCCATCAACGGTGCCGCAGTTGCCGGCCTCAGCCCGGTCATTCTTGAAAATCTCACGAAAGAGAATATTGCCGCGTTGAGTAGCGCGGCATTTTCCAAGCTCAGCACCGATCAGATCGATGCACTGACGTCAGCGCAACTGGGCGCTATCACCAGCAGCCAGCTTGGGGCGATGTCCTCCGCTCAGGTTGCCGTGCTCGGATCGGCCAAGATCCAGTCGCTCCAAGCGACTGCCATCGGTTCGCTTTCCGCCAAGGCCATGCCAGGACTGAGCATTGAAGTCATCAAGGCTTTGACGACGGCACAAATCGGAGGTTTGAGCACGACGGTTATATCGCGCCTGTCCTCCGACCAGATTGGCGCGCTTTCGACCGACCAGGTCGAAGCCTTGACCGCGCTGCAGATCAAGGTCCTCAGCTCCAGCCAGATGACGGCGCTTCACGCCGATGATATTCAGACATTCACCCCCGATGAGATCGCTGCAATTTCCTCAAGAGGGATACTCGGCGTCAGCACCGCAGCCATTGGAGCTTTGACTCCAGAACAGGTCGCGAAGCTGTCAAGCTCAGCCTTTTCAGCCTTATCGACCGACCAGCTGAAGGCGTTGACATCGACGCAGCTCCAAGCACTCACTGCCGTCCAGCTCAATGCTCTGAAGGCGGCTCAGATCAAGTCGCTTGCGGCTGAAGACATCGCGGCTCTTACCACCGCGCAGGTCGCCGCGCTCAGCACAGAAGCCGTTGCAAATTTGACCACCGATCAGGTTGCCAACCTGGAGACGGCGCAGCTTGAGGCGCTTACGTCCGTTCAGGTTAGGGCTATGACCTCTGCCCAGCTTTCGGTTCTGGATGGAGCGAGTATCAATGCCTTCTCCACGGCGGATATCAACGCGATCAGTGCCCGGACCATTCTAGGGTTGCGCCCTGACGCCATCGCCCTGTTGACGCCGGACCGCGTGGCCGCTCTGGCAACCGCCGCCGTGGCGGCGCTAACGACGGAACAGGTCGAAGCACTGTCAGCCACGCAACTCTTCAAACTCTCGTCATCTCAAGTCGCCGTCCTGAGCTCTGCACAAGTCGAGGCATTGAAACCGGACCAGGTCAAAGATGTCTGGTTGCCCGCCGAAGGCGCAGGAAAGCCGGTTCAGATCGCCGGCCTCTCCACCGCAGCCCTCGCCGCCTTGAGCACCAAGGCAGTGCCGGGCCTGTCTACCGACTTGATTGCGGCGCTGACGACAAACCAGATAGCGGGCCTGAACCCGAGCGCGGTTGCAAAACTGACGCCCGAGCAAATGACCAGCCTGTCGAGCGCCCAAATCGCCGCCCTTTCGAAAGAGCAGATGAGCGCCCTGGGATCGGGCCAGCTCGGAGCTTTGACGCCTGCGTTCATCGCCAAGCTGACCACCGACCAGATCACATCATTGACCGGCACGGCGCTGAAGGGATTGAGCTCCGAGCAGATCGTCGCGTGGTCGCCGGCTCAGGTGTCTGCGCTGTCATCGGGGCAGATTGCGGCACTGACATCCACCCAACTGGCAGGTCTTGGTACGGAAGATATCGCCGCCATCTCGACCGCTGGCATACAGGCTTTCGGGGCAGGGGCGGTCGCCGGTCTTTCGAAAGAGGTGATTGCCGCTCTGTCCACAGAGAAGCTGGCATTGCTGAGCACCGGGGCTATCGCGACATTGACGGCAGAGCAGGTCGCCACGCTCTCGACCGCGCAGTTAGACGCCTTGACGACGCGGCAAATCTCCGCACTTGGTTCAGAGCAGACTGCGGCTTTGGGACTTGATGACATTGCCACATTTTCCACCGGCGACATGGCCGCCTTGTCGGCGTCTGGCCTTTCCGGGCTGTCGAGCGCTCTGATCGCCTCACTGACAAGCGACAAGATCGCCGCCCTCTCCACAGGCGCTATCGCGGCACTGACCGCTGGCCAAGTCGAAGCACTTAAAACGAGCCAGCTGGCAGCGCTGACCATCAACCAGGTTTCCGCCTTAAGTTCCGTTCAAACTGCTGCGTTGAGTTCTGCAGGCCTTGCGGCACTTTCCACCGATCAGATTGCAGCGTTGAAAACGAGCGCCGTTACCAATCTCCCCGGTGATCATATATCTGCGCTGACAACCGCGCAGCTTGCGGTTCTCACGACATCCCAGATATCTGCCTTCACGTCGTCGCATATTGCGGCTTTGGGGACGGCCCAGGTCGCATCTCTCTCGGAAGCCCAAATCGCGGCGATCAATACGGCTGCCATCGCCGCGCTTTCCGCGAGGCAGGTCGCCGCTCTCACGCCGAATCAGGCAGAAGCGCTGACAACCCGTCAGGTCGCAGCCCTTTCTGCCGATCAGCTTGAAGCATTCGGCGCAGATGACATTGCCAAGTTTTCGACAGGCGATATTGCAGCCATCGGATCAAGCGCGATCGGCGGTCTCTCTACAGCTGTCGTCGCAGCGCTGACCACGGCCCAGGTGACGGCATTGAACGCCAGCGCTTTCGGCAATCTGACGACGAAGCAGGTTTCGGTGCTGACGACAGCCCAGACCGGCGCGTTGACGACAAAGCAAATCGCATCGCTTTCGGCTGACCAGATTAAAGTTCTGAGCACCGACCACATCGCGTCGCTGTCGGCAGCGCAGGTGACGGCTTTGAGCACCAATGGTGTATCGGGGCTCACGGCCACGCAAATGGCTAAACTGACCACACTTCAGGCGGAAGCGCTGACCGCTGTTCAGGTCGGCGCGTTGACGTCGGCGCAACTGGCCGTTCTCGGCAAGGACGCCATGGCCAAGTTCTCGACGGCCGATATCGGTGCCATCGCACCCGGCACGATCGGCGGCCTATCGACCGCCATTATCGCCGAACTGACGACTGGTCAGATCGCAGCGCTGGGAACCGCGGCGGTGTCGTCTCTCACCACTGGCCAGATCGGCGCGCTGACGACCGGCCAGGTTGCCGCCCTGTCCACGAGGCAGGTCGCGGCATTAACGTCACAGCAGATCGCAGCACTCGGATCGGACGATATCAGTGCGCTGTCCGCCGCCGCCCTTGGGGCAATCAATGGGTCGGCAGTTGCTGGTCTCTCCACCGATGCGATGTCGAAACTGCCAACCGAAGATTTGGCGGCGATCAGCCCTGCCGGGATCTCAGGATTGACGACGGGCCAGATCGCTGCGTTGTCCTCCGACCAGCTGAAGTCGCTGACCACCCGGCAGGTGGCAGCCTTGTCCTCCCGCCAGGTTGCGGCGCTGGGAACAACCGGCATTGCGCTCCTCGATGCTTACCAGATCGCCTCCATCAACAAGGATGCGGTGCCTGGCCTTTCCTCCGCTCAGGTCGAAAAGCTGACTGCCGTCCAGGCCGAAGCGCTGACGAGCCTGCAGGTGAGTGCGCTCAATTCCTCGCAAGTTGCGGCGTTGTCGGTCGATAATATCAAGGCGTTTTCGTTGAGAGACATCGCGGCTTTCTCTGCAGCCGCCATTGTGGGCCTGCCACCGGCAACCCTTGCCGCGTTGCCAGCTGGAACCATCGCTGCTTTGTCCACTGCTAGCGTCTCAGGTTTGACCACAGCCCAGGTTGCGGCACTCAGCGTGGCCCAAGTTGGTAGCCTGACGGCGTCGCAGGTCGGCGCTCTCGGATCGCGCCAAATCGGCGTTCTTGGCACGGCCAGCATTGCAGCGCTCAGCACATCGCAGATCGCCGCATTGAACGACGCCAGCGTCTCGGGTTTGACCGGAGCGCAGATTTCAAGCTTCACCACGGAGCAAGTCGAAGCGCTCAAAACATCACAGGTGGCACAGTTTAGCTCGACGCAGGTCGCGGCTCTCGGAACGGATGACTTGGCCGTTCTCTCAACCGCAGAGCTTGCGGCACTGAGTTCGAGTGCAATCCTGGGCCTCTCGACCACGGCACTCGCCAGCCTGTCCGCTGACCGTATTGCCGTTTTGGGAACGACCGGGGGCATCCAGGGCCTCTCCACAGGTCAGATGGCTTCACTGACCTCCGCCCAGCTCGCCGGCTTGACGACGGCGCAGATCGCGTCGCTCGGCTCTAGACAGGTCGCGGCCATCTCCACGGCCAACATGGCAGCGCTGACGACTGCGCAAATCGCGGCTCTGAGCACGACCGGCATCACAGGCCTGTCTTCCGACCAGATTGCCGCCCTGAGCACGAGTCAGGTCGAGGCATTCAACACCGCGCAGGTCGGCGCCTTTACCTCCCTTCAGGTCGGCGCTCTTGGAACAGACGATCTCGGCGTCTTCTCGACCGCGGAACTGGCGGCGCTGACATCGTCGGCTGTTGCCGGCCTCTCCACCGGCACCCTTGCCAGCCTTTCCGCAGATCGCATTGCGACACTCGGAACGGCCAGCGTTGCCGGCCTCTCGACCGCTCAAATAGCAGTCTTGAGCAAAGAGCAACTCGAAGCTCTCACCACGGCTCAGGTCGGCGCTCTCGGCTCACGGCAAATCGCCGTTCTCGGCACCGCAGGCATCGGCTCCCTTTCTCGCGAGCAGATAGGCGCATTGAGTACCGCAGCCATCTCGGGTCTTTCTTCGGCAGCCATCGCGGCACTGTCGGCCGATCAGGTAGAAGCGCTTAATCCTGCACAGGTCGGTGCATTGACCTCCACGCAGATTGCCGCCATGGGGACGGACGACATCGCGCGCTTCTCGACCGAAGACCTTGCGGCGCTGACATCCAGTGCCATAGCGGGCTTGTCGACGGATGCGATTTCTCTTCTCTCGCCAGACAGGGTCGGCGCTCTGAGTGCTGGCGGAATTGCCGGACTGACGACGCTTCAGATCAAAGCCATGAGTGTCGATCAGGTCGAGGCTTTCACCCCAACCCAGGTGACCGCTCTCGGATCGCGACAGATTGGTGCTCTGAGCGCAGCCCAGTTGCGCGCCTTCTCGACGGCGGACGTCGGCGCGATCAGTGCTGCAGGTATTGCCGGTCTGTCGACGGACACGATAGCCGGGCTCTCGGCTGAGACCATTGCTGCCTTGAGCACGCTCGGCGTTTCCGGCCTGTCTACCACGCAGCTTTCGGCGTTCTCCCACGATCATTTCGTCAGTCTTTCCACCGGCCAGATCGGCGCTTTGTCGTCCAAGCAGATCGCCAGCCTGAAGACGGCGGATCTGTCAGCGCTTTCCACTGCCCAGATTGTGGCACTTAGCACCGGGAGCATCCCGGGGCTCACCAGCGAGCAGGTCGGGGCGCTCAGCCTCGAACAGGTGCATGCGCTATCGACAACACAGATCAACGCCCTGACATCTGGCGCCATTGCCGGATTGACATCCCAGATGCTCGATACCTTTACCCCTGAAAGACTGTCAGCGATCAACGCGTCCGCCATTGCGGGCCTGTCGACCGGCTTTATCGCTGCGCTGTCGACCGGTGAAGTCGCGGGCCTCGCAACGGCGGCGATCGCCGGGCTGACCAGCAAGCAGATCGCTGCCATGGCGCCCGATCAGATCGGCGCGCTCTCGACGGGTCAGATCGCGGCACTGAGCGCCGATGGTCTTGCCGGCATCTCGTCCGCCGGGATGGCGACATTCTCCACGGCTGACATTGCGGCGATCAGCACAGGTGCGATCCGCGGTCTTTCCACGGCGCTTATCGCCTCCCTGACCAGCGCCGACATTGCGGTTCTCAGCCCAAGCCAGATCGGCAATCTCGGCTATAACCAGATCGTGGCGATGAGCACGGGCCAGATTGCCACGCTGACCACCGCGCAGATTGGCGGTCTGAATGCAGTTCAGGCCGCAGCGCTTGGCACCGACGACATCGCACTTCTCTCGACCGAGGAGATCGTCGCCTTGAGCAGCGGCGCGGTGTCTGGCCTGACGACAGGCGCAATCTCATCGCTGACCACCAGCCAGAGCGAGGCTTTGACGCCCGCGCAGGTCGGGGCTCTGACCGCCGCACAGGTTGCGTCGCTTTCCAAGGAGAATATTGCCAAGTTTTCGACCGAGGACATCGCCGCTTTCAGTTCCAGCGGCGTCGCTGGGCTTTCCACCCAGACACTGGTCAGCCTTTCCAGTGCCCAGGTCACGGCACTTCTCAACACCCACATGCGTGCGCTGACATCCGATCAGGTCGCAGCGGTCATCTCCACCTATTTGGCCGCCTAAACGGCACGTTCAGCGGCCTTATTCCCGCCCTCCACCCGGAGGGCGGCATCAGTTACAGCATCGGCCCGGAAATCGGACGCGATTTTCGGAAAGCACGATGCGCAGACTTAAGGAGATAGAGCGTCCTTTGCGCGTCCATCAGGACGCAGGGCGTTCTATGAGAAATCCTCGCGCAAGCTTCGTCCTCTAGGGTGGCATCGGGACCAGAAGGTCTCGAACCCATGAATGACGGTGCGGAACAGAATGAATCTGTTAAATCAACTCCCTCAGGTTTTTAAAAACTTCGCGGCCTTAGGCCAGACGCGGCTTTTGGTGCTGGGTGGTGTGGGCGTTCTGTCCATGGCAATCATTCTCGCTGCAGCTCTTTACGTGAACAAGCCGGCCTATGAGACGCTTTATGTCGGCCTGGAAACCATGGATCTGAACAAGATCAGCATTGCGCTTGCCGAGTCCAATGTCGATTTTCAGGTTGGCTCGGATGGAACGAGCATCCAGGTTCCAGTCGGCATGACGAGCAAGGCTCGTCTGCTTTTGGCCGAACGCGGCCTGCCCGACAGCGCCAATGCCGGTTACGAACTGTTCGACCATGTCGGCTCTCTGGGTCTCACATCCTTCATGCAGGAAGTGACGCGGGTGCGCGCTCTCGAAGGCGAGATCGGTCGCTCGATCCAGCAGATTGACGGGATTGCGGCAGCCCGAGTTCACATCGTCATGCCCGAGGTCGGCAACTTCCGGCGGGGGGAACAGAAGCCCACTGCCTCCGTCATGATCCGGGCGAGCGCGTCCGCGGGCCGAAAGGCCTCCGCTTCCATTCGTCACCTTGTTGCATCCGCAGTGCCGGGTCTTGAAGTCGATGACGTGACCCTTCTCGACTCCACTGGCCAGCTTCTGGCGTCGGGCGACGATGTCAGCAACGGCGCGATGAGCCGGTCGCTGACGCTGGCGCAGAACGTGCAGCAGGAGCTTGAGACGAAGATCGACAAGGCGCTCGCGCCCTTCCTCGGCATGGACAATTTCCGCTCGAGCGTGACCGCGTCGCTTAACACCGACAGCCAGCAGATCCAGGAAACCGTCTACGATCCGAACTCGCGTGTCGAGCGTTCCGTTCGCTCCACGAAGGAAGATCAGAAATCCCAGGAAACCCAGCAGGATTCCGCAGCCACTGTCGAGCAGAACGTACCGCAGGCGGCTCCCCAGAGCGGTGGCGCCGGTCCGAAGTCGTCCGATGAGACGGCCAAGAAGGAAGAGCAGACCAACTACGAAATCAATTCGAAGACCGTGGCGACCGTTCGCAACGGCTATTCGATCGACAAGATCTCCGTTGCGGTCGTGGTCAACAAGGGCCGCCTTGCGAAGATGATCGGCGATCCGGCCGACCAGGCCAAGATCGACGCCTATCTCGCGGAGATGCAGAAGATCGTTACCTCTGCTGCCGGTACCTCGACCGAGCGTGGTGACGTGGTGACGATCACCGCCATGGACTTCCTTGAGACGCAGCTTCTGGACGAGGCTGTTGCCGGCCCAGGCTTCACCGAAGTGTTGAGCCGCAACTCCGCTGGCATCATCAACTCGCTCGCCTTCGTCGCGGTCGCCTTCCTGGTCGTCTGGCTTGGTGTCCGTCCGGTCGTCCGCTCCATGTCGGCCGGTGGGGCTCCTGCCTCGGCGGAACTGGCCCAGGATTCGGCCGGGCTCGAACTGCCGGACTTCTCTCCTGCCATGGGTGGTGGCGCTGCCGGGGGCCTCATGGAAGGCTTCGGAGCGGACTTCGGCTTCGACAGTACCGACGATCTTCTTGGTGGGGACACGGGCGAGGGCGACTTCAACCGCAGGGTCCGCGAAGGGCCGGAACGCAGACTTTCGCGCATGGTGGAAATCAGCGAAGAACGCGCTGCCAAGATCCTCCGCAAATGGGCAGTGGAAAAAGCAGCATGATAAGAATAAAGGCTGGATCAACTCCGGCCTTTTTCGTTTATTCGAAAATTCTTGCTGTAGGCGTATGGCGGATGTGATTTAGTATTTGTTCATCAAATCGCCGATTTCAGGTGGGGTATGTTGAAAAGGCGGATGTGCGCAAATTCGAACAGGTATATGTTCAGGGTTGTAGTGCACGCGAAAAAGAGTGGATAGGTCGTTACAGACGGGTACATTTCTTCAAGCGTCTCCTAGACTACAACGATTCGGTCGCCAGGGGTGTTCGTCAAAAGCGGCGCTTCTGAATGGAAATGAGTTCCATCCCGTTTAGGCATCCCCGTCCGGGGAACGAGAGGGCGTAGGCTATTGAAAGTGGATGTCGATATTCGCAGGCTGTCTGCCGCGCCAGCTGAAACGATTGCGAGGCCCTTGCCACGCAACCAGCTCATTCGCAAGATTGCAGCCGCAGCGGCGGAAAGTGACATCATTGGTGCGATGGAGCATCTGACATCCTATGTCGGCGCTTCGCACTATCTGCTGTCGCGTGAAGACCTCCTGCAGGAGGCAAGCCTCAGCTTCATCGTCACCTCCGACTGGCCCTTCGATCTGGTGCGCAAGCTGGCCAATGAATTGACCGGGACACAGAGCCGATCCAGTGAAATGGAGAAATGCCTTTCCCTGCTCAAGCCACGCGTGCTGTCTCTTCCCGACGATGCGGTCGCGCCAGCAGGGATCGATCGCCAGTACTGGACGATTACCTTTTGCGTTGGACGCATCCGCTTCTCGCTGCTTTTGATGTTTGCCGAAGGTGTTCTGCCGGCGGAAGATCGTCTTCGTGAAGCTGGAATGCTGGCCGGTTACTTTGCAAGCTTTGGCATCGTCGAAGGCACGAAGACCGAGCGCGATATCGATCTGACCGAAAGAGAGCTTGAATGCCTCTTCTGGATTGCCGAAGGCAAGACCAGCGATGAAATGGCCATGATCCTTGGCATCTCGCGCAACACCATCAACAACTACATCACCAGCGTCATGCGCAAGACAGCAACCAAGACCCGTTCGGAGGCCATTGCCTACGCGGTCCGTAACAACCTTGTCTAAAGGGCGCATCATGGGTTTCGTCAAGGATTTGAGCAATGAGGGATCGGGTCAGCCGATAGCGTCGAAGACCATTCCCTCCGTGACGCGGTCCGACCTCTTCCCCAAGCTGGTTGCCATGCAGAGAAGCCTTGGCGCCAAAAACTTCATCGTTCTGCGTGCCGTTGCAGCCGGATTTCCCAACAAAAGGAAGCTCTCCTGCGAGCTTGAAAATCTTGGTCTGGCTGCCGGTGAACAAAGCGCTCAGCTGGTCAGGGTCCTCGGCGAACGCCTACTCGATCACCTTGAATCGTCCCTGCTCCCCGTCGCCTGGACGAGCGAGCAAGAATCGGGCTTCGCCGATCTGCCGGACGTTCCCGCCCTTCTCATTCGCCTCGACAACGAGAATCTCGGATATTCCGGTGTCGGCTTTCCCGTGCGGCTTGGTACGATGGGCAACGGCTTCGTGATTTTTTGCGGTGGCAACCTGTTGCTCGACAATGAACTGATGCTGGAGCAGCACGTCAAATCCACGCAGATCATGATTGATCTCCTGGCCATGGATGAGCGTCGCGTCTCGCCGTCAGAAGCACTCAGCGAGCGCGAAGTCGCATGCCTGCAACTGGCAGGCGATGGCAGGATCAGTGAAGAAATAGCAACCAAGCTTGGTCTGTCCGTTCACACGGTCAATGCCTACCTCGGCTCCGCCACCATCAAGCTGGATTCCGTCAATCGCATCCAAGCGATCGCCAAGGCTATCCGGCTTGGTTTTATTCACTGATACGCGTCGCAGTGTTCAGTCGAGCCTGAGTCTCGTGCCGTTTGTACAGTCAACTGAGCGCCCGACACGTCTGCGGACATGGCTTGAAAAGCCCGTTGGTGCTGTGCTTTGCGTGAAACACGCGCACCGCGCGGGATCATAATTTTTTGACAATAGTCATTCTTTTTCGCATCACGCGTTGGTGCGTTCGAAGACATTTTGACGTGAAATCAGCGCCTTAGAGTTGATCCAAAATCGCGTTAGCTTAGCCTAGGCTGTTGTAGAATTCCCTGAAAATTAATCCTTTTGCTTCAAATTGCCTAAACTCGTTAAGATTGGGGTTTAGCAATGGGGCGTTTCGTTTCGAGATCCATCGTGGTGCAGATTGTATGTCTGGCCATCGGTCTCATCTTCCTTGGTATCGTTGCCGTCGGTGCTTCGACCTATGTGCGGTTGAAAGAAGACGTCATGCAGACGGCTTTGATGGATACGGAACGTGCCGTCCGCAGCATGGCCATTCTTTATGAGATGAAGGTCGGCGGAACCACGCTCGCGATCGAAAACGGTGAGTTGAAATCGGTCAGCCGTCCCAGCATCGGCACCTTGCTCGACTTTGACCTGGTGGATCGTGTCGGTATGGCAAATGGTGGCGTGGCAACCGTTTTCCAGGCGCAGGGCACCGATTTCCTTCGCATCTCGACCAGCCTGAAGAATGAGAAGGGCGAGCGCGCCGTTGGCACCAAGCTTGCCGTCGACGGTGCTGCTTATGCGAAGATCACCAAGGGCGAGTCTTATTTCGGTCCCGCAACTCTGTTCGGCCGCGACTACATGTCGGGCTACATGCCGGTTCTGTCCAAAAAGGGAGCACCGGTGGGTATTCTTTTCGTCGGCGTGCCCTTGGAGTTCTACCAAGGCCATATTGACGGTTTGCGCAACATGATCCTTGTCGTCGGCGCGGCTGTCATGCTTGCTTTCAGCATTCTCGGTTACTTCGTGATCAAGCGCAGCATGCGCCCTCTCGGTAACCTGACGGATGCGATCAGATCCCTGTCTCAGGGCAAGCTCGATACCGACATTCCTTACATGGAGCGGAAGAACGAATTCGGCGATATTGCCCGGGCCCTGGAAGTCTTCCGCGACAATGCACGCGAGAAGCTTCGAATCGAAGGCCAGAGCGTGGAAGAGCGTGCTCAGGCGGAAGCCGAACGGTCTCGCAACGATGCCGAGAAGCTAGACACCGATCGGCAGATCGAATTTGCTGTCGGCCAGTTGGCAGCCGGTCTCGCGCGCCTCTCCGATGGCGATCTCACCCAGACGCTCGACGTTCCTTTCTCCGGTCGTCTCGAACAGCTTCGGGTGGACTTCAACACTTCGCTCGCCAACCTGAAGGATGTGCTTCAGCAGGTGCGTGAGCGCACCTTCATCATTCAGAACAATGGCGCCGAGATGCGCAAATCATCCGATGATCTGTCGCGCCGCACCGAATCGCAAGCCGCGTCGCTGGAACAGACAGCCGCAGCCGTCGAGGAAATCACGGTCACCGTGAAATCCTCCGCCGAGCGTGCCCGCGAAGCCAACAAGGCCGTTCGCATCACGCAGGAAAGCGCCGACAACTCCGGCTCGGTCGTCAAGAACGCTGTCGATGCCATGGGTCGCATCGAGGAAGCGTCGCAGAAGATCGAACAGATCATCGAAGTCATCGACGACATTGCCTTCCAGACCAATCTTCTCGCGCTGAATGCTGGCATCGAAGCCGCGCGTGCAGGTGAAGCGGGCAAGGGCTTCGCCGTCGTGGCGCAGGAAGTGCGTGAACTCGCCCAGCGTTCTGCAGACGCCGCTCACGAAATCAAGGCACTGATCAACCAGTCGACGCAGGAGGTCAACTCCGGTTCGCTGCTGGTGCAGGAAGCAGGTCAGGTTCTCTCCTCGATCAGCCAGCAGATCGTGACCGTCAGCAAGCATGTCGAAACAATTGCCACGGCCACAAATGACCAGGCGTCTGCGCTGCAGGAGGTCAACAGCTCCGTCAACCAGATGGATCAGATGACCCAGCAAAACGCTGCCATGGCGGAAGAGTCGAGCGCAGCAAGTCAGATGCTCGCCGATGAAGTCGAAGCACTGCTTGGTCTCCTCCAGCGGTTCCGCATGGAGCAGTCTCATGCCGGCGCTGCGCGACATAGCCAGTACGGCCGGGCAGCCTGAACAAACATGAGACCTTGACGATAGGAGCCGCCCTTCATCTGTGGGGCGGCTTTTCTTGTCAGCGCGTGCCGGCACAGCCATCATTTGCGCGCCGGGATATTCTACTCCGCAGCAGCTCGCCGGGTGTTGAACACTTGGGTGACATAAGCGCGTAGCGCTGCGGGGCGCACTGGCTTGTGCTGAACGCCGATACCGTGCTTCTCAGCCTCCGCGCGGACTTCAGGGGTACGGTCGGCCGTTATCAGCAGGGCAGGGATCTGCGCCTTCAGCCTTTCGCGCAGATGCAGGATGAGATCGATACCGGTGCCTTCAGCCAGGTGATAGTCTGCGACGACCAGATCAGGAATGCCCACCTTGCCGAGAACGGCGTCGAGATCTCCCTCTGAGGCCGCTTGCGAGACTTCGCAGCCCCAGCCGCCCAGCAGCACCGACATGCCTTCGAGGATCTTTGGCTCATTATCGATGCAGAGAATATGAAAGCCGGATAGTTGCGTCTGTTGAGGGGACACCGTAGCGCCGGCCGCTTCCTTGGCCCGTTTGGTGCTCTGCGCTTCACGCGGCAACTGCACCTGGAACGAGGTGCCTCTGCCGACGACTGAGGACAGCTGGACGGGGTGGTTCAGCACACGCGAAAGTCGATCGACGATCGAAAGGCCGAGACCGAGACCCGCCGCCGCCTTCATGCCTCCATCGAGACGAGTGAACTCCTTGAAGATCGTCCGGAACTTCGAGGCGGGAATGCCCATGCCCGAATCCATCACCTGGATCACCACATCGCCGCCGCGACGGCGCGCGCCGACCAGCACCTTGCCTGACATCGTGTATTTGATGGCATTGGAAACCAGGTTCTGGATGAGGCGGCGCAGCAGATTGATGTCTGAGCGCACCATCAAGGATGTTGGCATCACCACGAATTCGAGGTTCTTCTCGCGCGCCATGGGCGCAAAATCGGTTTCGATCCGCTTCAACAGGTCGTTCAGCGGCACGCTTGCCATGCGCGGTTTCATCGAGCCGGTATCGAGGCGAGAAATATCCAGTACTGCGCCCAGGATCGTCTCGACCGATTCCAGCGCGGAGTCGATGTTCTGTACCAGATTGGTATTTTCCGACTGGCCAATACGCTCCACGAGCGCCGAGGAATAAAGCCGCGCGGCGTTAAGCGGCTGCAGGATATCGTGCCCGGCTGCGGCGAAGAACCGCGTTTTGCCGATATTGGCCTCATCGGCAGCCGCGCGCGCCTCCGCCAGTTCGCGATTGACCCGTGTGAGTTCGCCGGTGCGCTCCGCGACGCGTTGCTCCAGCGTCTCGTTGGCCTGTTTGAGCGCCTGGTCGCTTGCAACCCGCTGCGTGATGTCTGTAAAGGTCGCGACCACGCCCTTGTCCGGCATGGCATTGGAGCGCACCTCGATAATGCGCGCGCCGCCACTCAGCACCAGAGAGAAGGGGCGATCCATCGTGAGGAACTGATTGATGCGCTCGCCATGATCGCCAGGCTCTATATCGCCGCGCTCTTCCAAAAGCGCGACAATCTCCCCAAGCGGCAGACCAACGCGGCCGAAATGCTCCGGCAGGTCGAGAAGGGTGCGAAAACGTCTGTTCCAGATCGTCAACTGCTGCGAGGCATCGAAGACTGCGATCCCCTGATCCATCTGCGCCAGGGCGGTCTGCAGCATGTCCTGATTATATTGCAGGGCCTCGCTCGCCTGGTCCAGCAGCCAAGCCGTGTCGGCGCTGGTGTCCTCTGCCTTTTGCAGGATGAGGGACAGCACCAGACGCGCTGAGGAGGAGCCGATGGCGCTTCCCAGCAGTTGCTCGGAAAAATGGATCAGCGCCATATCGGCCGGCTGCTCATCCTCCAGCTTTCGACCGGCAGTCTTCTCGTAGGCGGAGAGCGACCGGAGCATCCGCTCTTCGCCAAGATAACGCGCGACCGCGCTTTTCAAGTCCCCGACGCTGACGCGCGTCTTCCACCCGCGTGTGGCAAATTGCGATTTTGAGTGGCGCTTGACGAAGATGCCGGACTGGATGCGCTCGACGGGACGAGGGTTTCGCGAAAGCGAGCCGAGCACGAATGCGAGCGTATTGATAAGCAGGCTGAGTGTCACGGCATTGACGAGCGGATCGGCGCCCGGCCCGCTGAACATCTCGGTTCCGGGAAAAATGAAGCTCAAAACGCCTGCCGCGACATAGGAGTAATCGGGGCCACCAAGGCTCGGCAGAAAGAGAAGATAGGCCCAGACGAGGAAGCCGGAGCTGAGGCCGGCGATCGCGCCGCGCGCATTGGCCCGCCGCCATAACAATCCGCCGAAAAGCGATGGCGCCATCTGCGCGATAGCCGCGAAGGCCAGCAATCCGATGGAGGCGAGACCCGAAGTGCTGTCTGCTGCCCGGTAGTAGAAATAGCCAAGCAGCAGGACGATGAAGATTGCCGTGCGGCGGATATTGAGGAGCGTCTTGGCGAAGTCGTCGCTGTGGGGCGAACGGGTCAGCAGCTTTTGTCGCAGGAAGATCGGCATCAGAATATCGTTGGAGACCATGATCGACAGCGCCACCGAAGCGACGATCACCATTGCCGTTGCCGCAGAGAAACCGCCGATAAAGGTGATCAGCGAAACGACCGGCATGCCATTAAACAGCGGTAACTGCAGGACATAGAGGTCGGCATTGCCATTATTTCCGATCGTCAGGAGGCCAGCGACCGCAATCGGCAGGACGAAAATGTTGATGGCAATCAAATAGAGTGGCAGCAGAAGACCTGCGGTGCGCAGTTCCTTCGGTGTGCGGTTTTCCACCACCGTGACATGGAATTGCCGCGGCAGAAGGATGATGGCAAAGCCAGAAAGAAGCGTCAGAACAATCCAGCGGCTGATGGGCGTCTGGTAGGAGACCGCCTCCATCACTTGGGTATTTTCGGAAGCAAGCCGCCAGAGCTCCGCTGGCCCGTCGAAGAGAAAGAAGACGACGTAGACGCCCGCGGTGCAGATTGCCAACAGCTTGACGACCGACTCCATCGAGATCGCCAGGATCAACCCGTCCTGATGTTCCGTCGCATCGGTATGGCGCGTGCCGAACATGATGGCGAAGCCTGCCATCACCACCGTCACGATGAGGGGAAGGTCGAGGAAATGGAGATTGCCGCTGCCGATGCCATAATCGCGCGGGTCCACCATGGTCGCGACCGAACTCGAGACCGCCTTCAGCTGAAGCGCGATATAAGGGACGGCACCGACCAGCGCGATGATCGACACGATCATGGCAACAGTCGGGTTCTTGCCATAGCGCGCCGCGATGAAGTCCGCGACCGAGGTCAATTTCTCGGCCTTTGCCAGTTCCACGATACGCCGGATGATGGGCATTCCCAGCGTGAAGGCGAGGATCGGGCCGGTATAGATGCCGAGAAATTCAAGCCCGCGTTCGGAGGCAAGACCCACGCCACCAAAATAGGTCCAGGATGTGCAATAGATCGCAAGGCTGAGCGCATAGACGATAGGCCGCCCCGTGTTGGGAGCGGTCTTGCGTCGTCCCTTGCGGTCGCCGTAACTCGCTACTGCAAAGAGCAGCAGAATATAGGCGAAAGCCGAGACGAATATGATCCACCCAGGCAGCAATGCAGTGTCCCCTCCACACAATCCCAAGAAGCTTATGACACTTCCAGTGAAATGAGAATTGGCACCGCATTGGCATAAAGTTCAACAGACAGGCACAGGGTAGGAAATCAACCGGCAGATGCATGGAACGAAATACACGGATCGCGCGTCATAATACCTGCACAATGGCAACCGGACTGCTATTGTCAGAGCGTCGGTGGCGTCTCGTCCCGGCAGGCAAGAGGGCTTCAAGAGGGACATCTTTATGCTCAACGAATTCAAGACATTCATCGCGCGCGGCAACGTCATGGACCTCGCCGTCGGCGTCATCATCGGTGCGGCGTTCAGCAAGATCGTCGATTCCGTCGTCAACGACCTGATCATGCCGCTCGTCGGCGCGATTTTCGGCGGTTTCGATTTCTCGAACTACTTCATTCCGCTGAGTTCTTCCGTAACCGCCACATCGCTGGCCGCCGCGCGTGAGCAGGGCGCGGTTATCGCTTACGGCAACTTCATCACCATCGTCATCAACTTCCTCATCCTGGCCTGGATTATCTTCCTTATGGTCAAGGGCGTGAACAAGATCCGCGCCTCCGTCGAGCGTGACAAGCTGGAAGAGAAGAAGGCGCCGGCCCCGCCGCCGGAGGATATCAAGCTGCTGAGCGAGATCCGCGATCTGTTGAAGACGCAGCGAGTCTAGGCCAGTTAGTCCCCACCCATCAGCAAAATCCGTGGTTTCTTCACGGAATATCATGCAAAGGGTGCAAGCGATGCGTTAAGAAGGCACTCGAACGGAGTGCCTTCTATGTCGGTTTTGAACAGTCTCAGTATCCGCTCTCTGGCAGCGCCGGAAAGTGGTATCGTCGAGGTCAAGAAATACGCCCACGCCCGCGAAAATCTTCTGCCCCTGTGGGTGGGTGAGGGCGATCTTCCCACGCCGGACTTCATCTCGAAGGCCGCCGTCGACGCGCTGAATGCCGGCGAGACATTTTACACCTGGCAGCGCGGTATTCCGGAGGTTCGCGACGCACTTGGCCGCTATTATCAGCGGCATTTCGCCGCTTTGCTGTCGCCTGAGCACTTCTATGTCACCGGATCTGGGATGCAGGCCATCGTGCTGGCGGTTCAGGCCCTGACCTCGCCCGGCGATGAAATGATCTACCTGACGCCGACATGGCCGAACATCGTATCCGCGATCGGGATCGCCGGTGCCAAGGCCGTGCCGGTCGGGATCGACTTCACCCAGGGCAAATGGGACATCGATCTCGGCAAACTCGAAAGCGCCATCACCCCGAAGACCAAGGTGCTGTTCATCAATACGCCATCCAATCCGACCGGCTGGACGGCGACCGAGAACAATCTGCGCGATATTCTGGCACTGGCGAGAAAGCATGGTCTGTGGATCGTGGCCGACGAGATCTATGCGCTCTATCACTATGCAGGTGGCCGCGCGCCATCCTTCCTCGACATCATGGAAGAGGGCGACCGAATCATCTTCGCTAATTCCTTTTCCAAGAATTGGTCGATGACCGGTTGGCGCGTCGGGTGGCTGGTGGCCCCACCGGAAATCGGGCAGGTGATCGAAAACCTGATCCAGTATTCCACGTCGGGTGTTGCGCAGTTCATGCAGCGCGGCGCAATTGCAGCACTTGACCATGGCGATGATTTCCTGGCGAAGAATTTTGCCCGCGCCGCACAGTCTCGCGACATTCTCTGCGATGCGCTGATTGCCACCAATCGGGTTGAAACCCTCAAGCCGGATGGCGCGCTTTACGCATTCCTGAAGATCGATGGCGTGACGGATACGCGCGCGGCGGCCTTTGACATCGTCGACAAGGTCGGCGTTGGACTGGCGCCGGGCAACGCATTTGGCGCGGGCGGAGAACTCTTCCTGCGCGCCTGCTTCCTGCGCGATCCAGCGCAGATTGCCGATGCCGCAGAGAGACTGTCGGACTACATCTTGAAGAAGTCAGCGTGAGGTTTTCACGCCTGAGTTAACGACCCGCAACCTCGATTACAGCATCGTCCCGGACATCGAAATCGATGTTTGGGACGATGTTTAGAATCAAAAAGCAAGATTCATCCTTTGTGCGGTCCAACGACGCACAACGCTCTATTACACAGGACAAAAGAGGCGCATTGTCCCATGCACCTCTTCTGTCGTCTGAGGATGAAAATACTATACGGGTGTAACGGTCAGGATTTTAGTGCGCTGCATTCATCGCAGCGGAGTCCGCATTCTTGTAGAAGGTGGCGTAGCGCAGGCTATCGGCCAGGAAAGCGGTATTCTCGTTCGGATCGGTGGAGGGATTCTGGAAGTTGATGTAGTTGATATTGACGCCGGCATGGTCCTTGCCGAGCATCAACTGCGCATAGATCGTGACACCTTTCGGCTTGATCTCGAGATCGAGCGTGATCTCAGGATAGGTGTCCCAGTCAAGCGTGTAGTCGCCCCCGATGCCGAAGTGAACAGTACCCGGGTGGAAGTAGAGTTCGGCCGCCGAATCCACGAGATCCGACAAGCTGTTGTAATATTCAAACTTTAAAAGAGATATCAGATCAGCAGCGTCAATCAGACGAAGCTCGGCCGCTACGGGACCGATTGCGCGTGCAACTATCTCTTCTCGTTGAGCCGAATATGGGCATTTTTTCATATCGATCAGTTTACCCGTCTTTTGTTCTGACGTGCGGCGTAAACCTTGTGAATGAGTTCCGCCACAGCCTTATAAAATACTGACGGAATGACGCTATCGACCGAGACTTGCGCAAACATGGAGCGAGCGAGCGGTGGGTCCTCAAAAATTGGTATATTGTGTTCCGTGGCGATCTCTCTGATGCGCAGAGCAATCAGATCCTGACCCTTTGCGACGACGATCGGCGCATCGCTCTCTTCCTTCACATAGCGTAACGCGACGGCATAGTGGGTCGGGTTGGTGATGATGAGGGTGGCTCTTGGAACGCTGTCGATCATGCGGCGGCGGGCGCGATCGCGCGCAATCGAGCGCTGGCGGGCCTTGACGACAGGGTCGCCCTGGGACTGCTTGTGTTCGTCCTTGACTTCCTGCTTGGTCATTCTGAGGTTGCTGTACCAGCGATGATTGGTCCAGAAATAGTCGGCGACCGCGAGGATGCCCGTCGAAAAGAGAATGACGATCATCATCTTCTTCAACGCTTCGTAGCCTGTCGGAACGATCATTTGCGGGTCGGTGTTGAGCGCGTTGAGAAGCCTGAAGTAATCTCCCTTCAACACCATTGTCATGATGATGGCGACGATGGCGACCTTGAACAGCGATTTGCCGAACATCACCAGACCGTCGACGCTGTAGATTCGCTTAAAGCCTTTTACGGGCGAGATCCGCTCGGCCTTCGGGGTGATTCGATCGAGAACGAATTGCGGAAGGTTCTGAGCGAAAGACTGGCCGAGGCCGAAAATGATGAACATGATCGCCGCTGGCAGAAGCAGCGAGCCAGCTTCTTTTGCGAGGTGGAGGCCGAGGGACACGAGATCGCCTGCCGTATTCAGGCGCCACTGTTCGGGCCGCTCGATCACGTCCTTCAGGGATTCGCCGAGGCGCCTTGCGCCATCCGGCGCAAAGAAAACGAGATAAACGTAGAAAGCGAGCGAAGACGCAAACAGAGACGCTTCCGTTGACGCGGGGACATTACCCTTCTCGACCGCGTCGCGAAGTTTTTTCTCTGATGGTTCTTCTGTTTTGCTGTCTTTGTCGTCGTCTGCCAAGGCAAGACCTCCCTAAGGCATATCGCGCAAAATCTTCAGCGGTTTTGCGATAACGGAATGCGTTAAGACAAAGACTTGAACGTCAGACGCGAACATAAAGATCGCGGGACGCCCAAACTGAAAAAACCCGCCTTGTCCTGGCAGGTCTACGAAAGAAGGTACAGTTTTGGGAGGCGACCTGCAAGACGGCAGCGTCCTGCAGCAAGTGTTATCAACTGCGAAGCTTATGCCGCCGCTGGCTCACCCTCGGCTGGAGCAGCTTCCTTGAGGACGATCTGACCGGAATTGGCCATGCGAATGGCTTCCTGCGCCACGGTGCGGCGTGCCACTGCAACTTCGCGGGTGTTGATGTTCGGACCGCCGGCAGAAAGGTCGGACTCGATCATGCGGCGCTGGCGTGGGCTGATGCTCGACAGCACGCATTCCTTGATTTCCGTCGTGGCGCCGCGCAGCGCCATGGTGAGTACATCGCTGGTAATATCGCTGAGGAGCGTAACACGGCTGCGCTGCGGCATGTACATGAGGTCTTCGAAGAGGAAGATCTTCGGCTTGACCTTGTTCGCCGATTCCCGGCTGAGGGTTTCGAGCGAGCTGAGAAGGGTATCGACCTGGGGCTTCTCCAGTTCGTTCATCAGGTCTGCGACCTTGATGGAGCCGGTCGCGTTGCGTTCTGCCTCGACTTCGGCGATGAGCGCCAAAACGCGCTTTTCGATGATCTGCGCGGCAGTCGGGCTGACTTCCTTCATGTTCACCGTACGGTTCATGATGTCCGCACGCTGTTCGTCGGGAATGGTCAGCAGAACCTTGGCACCGAAGGAGGAGGGCAGCATCGAAAGGATATAGGCGATCGTCTGCGGATGCTCGCGCATCACATACTTGCCGATGAACTGCGGATCGGAATCCTGCAGCTGATCCCAGATAGATGTCTCGAATGCCTGGAACGCCGCACGACGGCCAAGAAGGCCGTCCACTTCGTCTGGCGTGAGTCCTTCTTCGAGGATGGCTTCGATCGCCTTGGCATTGTCCATGAGACCGGTTCCCTCGGTGAAGAGGTCCTCGAACTCGGCAACGATCTGGGCAAGTTCGTCCGGAGGGATGACACGGAGAGTCTGAGCGGAATTGATGATGGTCTGAAGCTCGGCCTGGGTGAAAAACTTCAACAGTTTTCCAGCCACGCCCTTGCCCATTGCCAGGAGCACGGCGGCAGCCTTTTCAGCCTGAGACAACGGTTTCCCTAAGACCGGGTTACCGAAATCCTCAAAGTCCATCATGGTCTTTCCTCTCCGTCCCCACAGGGATCAGGTCTTCTTAGTACTCAGCACTTCGATCAGCTTCACACCGAAACGTGTATCGTCGTCTTCCAGAACGGTAATCTCGCCGCGTGCAATGCAACGACCGTTCACCATGATCTCAACAGGTTCGCCGATTCGTCGATCGAGCGCAATTGTTGCTCCCTCTTCCAGGCCCATCAGGCCTGATACCAGCATGCGGCTGGTTCCCAAAACGATCTGGACATCGATCGGGATGTCCATGATCAGGTCCAGATTATCCGCCAGTCCGCTGCCAAGCGGCGCTGCGGAAGCGGTTGCGCCCGCGTCAAAGCCAAACGCGTCGAGGTCATCGCCCAGCGGGCTTGCAGCGGCGCCATCAAAGTCGCCGAAATCGCCGAAGCTGGAGAGCGAACCATCCGCGTCGCTTTTCAAGACGTCGCGCAGCCCACCGATAGCCTGATCCAGTTCGCCCGTGTCATCGAGCGAAGGCATCAGGTCGTCGTCGGTTACAGGGGTCTTTTTCGTAGCCATGCGATAATTATTCCTTTTGAAACTTGCGTCAGCCTGCCTAAAACCTAAGGTAGTATTGAGCGATCTCAACCCATCAGGTGTCTTAGGATTTCGTCATCCGTAGAGACGTTGTTCTTGACCCGAACCGTGTAGCGGTCCCCGGCTCGCCCAAACTCGCAATTGTACATTTTTGCTCCGTTTGCGCTTACTTCGACGCAGATATCATCCTGCTTCGCGTCCCGGAAAGGAATGACGTCTCCTTCCACGAGTCGTGATATCGTCTTCAGTGTCAGTGTCTGCAGTCTGATTTTCGCCTCAAGCGTCACCTGGGAACGCTTGACCTGCTCGGAAATCATCTCCATCCACTCTTCTTGCTTCTTCAAGGCTCCAGCCGAAGGCTTCGGCGTGACGATCTTCGTCTTGAGAAGGGTGCGCTGAGGAATAATCAGCGCAAATTCTGAGGTCACCTTGCCGATTGTGATCGTCGACCGGATCAGCATGCCGAATTGGCCGAACATGGCCTCCTCATAGGTGCTCTTTCCGGTTGCATTGAAGGGTGGCTCGATCGTCACTTCGAAGCCACCGGGCGCGTTGACCGCAGAGCGCAGCACGCCAGCGATTCGGTCGAGGATCAGAGCTGCAAGATCGAGCTCGATCGCCGACAGAGCGCGGACTTCCGGTTCCATGATCGTATCGGGAGCAGCCCCCAGCATGCGCTCCATCAAAGCCATGACGAAAGCGTTGCCGACACCCAGCATGAAGTTGTTGCACCAGTTGCGAAGCGAACAATCCGCGACAGCATAATCCTTGCCGAGCTTCGCAATGAGATCGGTCATGAGGCCGGATTCGCAAGCCTCATAATCCACCTCGATGGTGATGCCGGTCTGGCTGTGAAAAACATCGGGAAGGAATGTGCCATAGACCTGGCCAATCTCGTTGCCGATCTTGGTGACCGTCTTGCTGTCACCAAGCCCACCGGTGAGCTTGGCGAGCAAGGAGGGTTCCATTCCCAAGGAAGAGCTGTGGTCCGCAGCAATCGCCATATCAAGCCGCCTTCTGGTCGCCGCCAGGGTTCATCATTTCCTGCTCGACCGCGTCGATGGACGGACGCTCGTAACCGGAAATCGTCTTTCGTCCGTATTCCAGCGCGACCTGCGGAACCGAGCCGTTCATATAGGCGATCAGGGTCTGCTTCACGATGACATACAGTCTGTGCTGCTTCGAGCGGACGATTTTCACCTGAGAGGCAAGAGGGTTACAGATCGAATAGGAAAGCAGAATCCCGAGCATGGTACCCACGAGTGCGGCACCGATCAGGCCACCGAGAACCGCAGGCGGCTCGTTGATCTTACCCATCGCCTTGATAACACCGAGAACGGCCGCGACGATACCGATGGCCGGAAAGGAGTCGCCCATCGCGGTGATCGCGTTGTACGGCTTCAGCTTATCGTAAAGGATCGTTTCGATTTCCTCGTCCATCAGCGCTTCGATCTCATGGCTGCGGGCGTTGCCGATGATGATCAGGCGGACATAGTCGCAGATGAAGGCTGTCAGTTCCTTGTTCTTGAGAACCGACGGCGCCGTCTGGAAAATGGAGGATTCTTCCGGATTGTCGATGTGGGCTTCGATCTCGTTGCGCGACTTCGTGCGCAGATCGCGCATCAACCCGTAGAGAACGCCGAGCACGTCGAGATAGTGACGTTCCTTCGGCACCGCAAATTTAAAGGCTTCGCCAAGTGCCTTGCCCGAATCCTTCACCACCTTCATCGGGTTGGACATGATGAAGCCGCCGAGACCCGCACCGCCGATGATCACGAGCTCGAACGGCTGAACAAGGACGTCCAGATGGCCGCCCATGGCCATGAAGCCGCCGAGAATACAGCCGAAAGTAATAACCAGTCCAATAACGATATTCATCTGACGCTCACACCTGCAGCCAATTTTCCTCCTGAATGGTTAGGCATCATGCCTTGCGCGAGGCTGGCTTTGAGGTGTTTCGCCACATGGACCACATTGTCTGAAACGTCATCGCGTCATGGTGTGGCGCTCTGGCATCTTTAGCGCTGCTCATTCTTTGCAGGCCGGTCGCAGAGCCGCACCCAAAAGTTTCGCGCAAGCAAACCCCTCTAGGTCTTGAAGCCATGATGCGCCGAGTTTCGCCGCACGTCCTTGGCTGGAAGTCCGAACAGGAGAACGACATGCAATCTGGTATCTATGTTGGTATTTCGTCCCAGATCGCCTTGGAACGCCGCCTGACGACCATCGCGGATAACATCGCCAATATGAATACGGTCGGCTTTCGTGGCACCGAGGTGAAGTTCAACCAGGTTATGGCGGAGACGAAGAACGATTTGCGTGCCAATATCGCCTTCGTGACGCAGGGCAACGACTATCTGTCGACCGTCAATGGCGAAGTCGAGCGGACAGGAAACCCCTTCGATTTTGCCGTCAAGGGCGATGCATGGTTCGCCATCAATACGCCGTCGGGTCAGGTCCTCACACGCGATGGCCGCTTCTCCATGTCGACGACGGGCGAACTGATTTCGACCAAGGGATATCCGGTTCTCGATCCGGGCGGTGCGCCGATCCAGCTCAATCTCGCTGCAGGTGAGCCAACGGTCGGCTCGGACGGTCGTATTACCCAGAATGGCAGGACGATGGGCCAGATCGGCTTGTTCACCGCCGACGCTAGAAAGGGTTTCGTTCGCTATGAAAACAGCGGCGTGATCTTCTCTCAGGCGCCACAGCCAGTCGTGGATGCAGATCGCGCCGGTGTCGTGCAGGGCTTTCTGGAATCCTCCAACATCAACGGCGTCTCGCAGATGACGCAGCTTATTCAGGTCAATCGGGCCTTTGAAGGCATTTCGTCGATGATGAAATCGACCGAGGAAAACCTGTCCCAGGCGCTGCGGACGCTGGGCGGCGGTCAGTAATCGGCATGAACCCCAATGGATAGCCAACCGCAGCCTTCGCCGTTTCACAAACTGGATGCCCTCGCGCAGATCGCGGCCGCTCAACTGGCCTCTGGCGCGCCCGTTTCGCATGGTGGGCGTGTGCGCACCATCGCTGCCGGGCACTACACGGTCAATGGGCTTTCGGAACATGTGCGGCTTGGCGAGTTTGTCGTACACAAAAGCGCGACGGGCCTGCATCTGGGCGAGGTGGTGCGCGTCGAACCGGACCTCATCTATGTCTGCCCCATCGAACCTGGCGAGCCGATCGGCGTCAACGACGTCGTGCTGCGAGAGGGCGAATTTCGTGTTCAACCCGACGATAGCTGGTGCGGTCGCACCATCAATTCGCTGTGCAAACCGATCGATGGTAAGGGCCCCCTGATGAAAGGTGCGCGCAAGCGCTCCGTCATGGCCTTGCCCCCACCGTCCATGAGCCGAAGCCGCGTCATTTCCGGCTTCCGGACCGGGGTGAAGGCTATCGATATTTTCACTCCGCTGTGTCTGGGTCAGCGTCTCGGTGTCTTTGCCGGATCGGGCGTGGGTAAATCCACCTTGCTCTCCATGCTTGCCAAGGCGGATGCCTTCGACAAGGTGGTCATCGCGCTGGTCGGCGAACGCGGTCGTGAAGTTCGCGAATTCATCGAAGACACGCTCGGCGACAATATGAGGAAGTCCATAGCCGTCGTCGCCACCAGCGATGAAAGCCCGATGCTGCGAAAGATGGCGCCGCTCGTGGCGATGACCATTGCCGAGCATTTTCGTGACAAGGGCGAGAATGTCCTCTTCATTGCCGACAGCATCACCCGTTTTGCCCATGCCATCCGCGAGGTGGCGATCGCTGCCGGCGAGCCGCCGATCGCGCGTGGATATCCGGCTTCTGTCTTCACCGAACTTCCAAAGCTTCTGGAACGGGCAGGGCCAGGCGAGGAGGGGACAGGAACGGTCACCGCCATCATCTCGATCCTGGTCGATGGCGACAATCACAACGATCCGATTGCGGACTCCACCCGCGGCATTCTCGACGGTCACATCGTGCTTGATCGCTCGCTCGCCGATGAGGGGCGTTATCCGCCGATCAATCCGCTGGCATCCATCTCGCGTCTTTCCCACAAGGCCTGGACGCCCGATCAGCAGAAGCTGGTCTCGCGGCTGAAATCGCTCATTCACAATTTCGAGGAAACAAAGGATCTGCGCCTCATCGGCGGGTATCGGCCGGGCGTCGATGCCGAACTCGATATGGCGGTCAAGCAGGTGCCCTTTGTCTATGAAGTTCTCAAGCAGTCTCCAGGCGATCCGACGGTGATCGACGCCTACGCAGAACTGGCAAACGCGCTGAGAAATGCGCCCGTTAACAACCAGGCGGCTGCACAGCGGCGAGGACCCTGATCATGAAGTTCAAAAAGCGCGACAAGACCACCACCGCGGCCGATGCCGCCAGACAATTCGATCGGGTTCTGACGGGCGGGCTTATTGCCGTTGCAGCAGCGGCAGCGGCGCTCCCCTGGTACGTGTTCCTCAACCCGGAGAAATTCGGCATGAGCGGCCGGGGTTGGGAAGCGTTGATGAACGTCCCACAACGCGGCGGCGGCGGTGGGGAGGCGGTCATTCCCCATGGCGATGACTCCGCCGCCATCGAGCCGAAGGATGCGGTCGTTGATAACGTCATTACCGCGACGGTTCCCGCTATCGACAAGGATATCATTTCAGACAGTTCAGCGGTGCAGCAGCCCTTCCCGGGTGGCGTGAACTTCAAGCTCTTGCATGTCTCGAACGGACGGGCGCTGATCGAGGACAAGTCAGGCATGTTCCTGGTGCAGATTGGCTCGGTCCTGCCAGATGAGAGCAAGCTTCTCTCAATGACCAAAGTGGATGGACGATGGAAGATCGTGACGTCTGCCGGCGAGCTTTACTCCGAATAACGTCGGAGGCGACGGACGACAAAGATCGTCTGACAACATCGGAACGCAGATCGACCGATCGCCGGAAAGTACAGTTCGTCAATCTACAGAAGATGGAGCGCCGTTGACACCGGCAGCCTACTCGCATGAGAGAAGACGGATCTTTTAAGATCACATAAAAGAAGGCCGCTTCTTTCGAGGCGGCCTTTTTCGTGTTCGGCATTATCGTTCGAGGAAGGGGCCGTCGCGCTTTGGAAGCGCGGGAACATCGAAATGATCCGGTTCAGCCCCCTGCTTGGCGCGCTCGACCATCATCTCATAAGCACTCTCGAGGTGACGGCAGAAGCGCTCCGCATCGAAGAGCGGCGTGACGAAGCGATTTGACGCGACCCGCTCGCGGACCTCTTTGAGGCGATCGGGATTCTGGGCATAGAAGACTGCCTGGTTCACATAGTCCTCTTCGTCCTCAGCCACGAGTTCTGGAGTGCCGATGGCATTCAACAGACTTTCGCTGACGCGCGAAGCGAAGTTCGTTCCCTTGACGGTGAGCACAGGCAGGCCTGACCAGAGCTGTTCCGAAGTCGTCGTATGGCCATTCACCGGGAAGGTATCGAGACCGAGATCGGCGGCTGTGATACGATTGAGGTGAAGCTCGAAGTCCAACTTGCCCATCAGGAAGACGCGCTTGGCGGGGATACCGTTCTCATTGAACTTCTTCATGATGTTCACGGCGCTGACCTGGCTGTTATGCAGCACCCAGATGACGCTGTCTGGCACCTTTTTCAGGATATCGCACCACAAATCCATCACGCGCGGCGTGATCTTGCGGTTGGCGTTGAAAGAGGCAAAGACAAAGGCGTCTTCAGGCAGCCCGACTTCTGCGCGCGTCACCTGTTTTGCCAGGGGGCGATTGACCGGATCGTTCGGCTGATAGGTCTCGGGTAAGCGCACGAACTTCTCGTGATAGAAGGGCTTCGAGCTGTCCGGCAGCACATAGTGGTCGCCGACGGCATAATCCAGATCGATATTGACGACCGAGCCCGGGAAGCCGATCCATGCCACCTGAAGGGGGGCGGCGCCCATGTTCAGGATTGCAGTGCGGTTGCCGGCAGTGTGACCCTTCAGGTCCACCATGATGTCTATGTTGCGTGACCGCATCTCCGCATGCGCCTGTTCATCCGTCATGTCGCGGATGGTGACGACATCGCCCCAGAGGCTGCGATCGGCCTCGTTCGTACCAAGAAGCTTAGGATCGGAGTGGCAGAAGAGCGTGACTTCGAAACGATCGCGGTCATGCAATTCCAGGACCCGGCGGATCAGCTTCATCGTCGCGTGCTTGTCGAAGAAGTCCGAGGAAAGATAACCGATGCGGATCTTCTTGCCCCATTCATGCGGCATCGCGCGACGGCGCTCTTTTATGTCGGGGGTGAAGACCGGCGTGTTCGAGCGCGCCAGTTGATTGATGTACTCGTCGCCGCTCCAGTGAAGATTGAAGAAGGTGCCGTCGAGCGAAACGAAGGACGTATCGCCTGCAGCAACAGCGGCATCGATGATCGGCTGATGTTTCTCGATATTGTCGAACTTGCTGTGTTCACGACTGAACACCAGATACATGAGACGAACCGGGTTGTTGCGCGGCAGTTTTGACAACAGAACGCGCGCCGTTTCGATGTCGCTTGGATCGAAAAGATCCCATGTCGTGATGGCGATACGCGCACCGAGTTTGATGTGCTCGATATCCTCGCTTTTCATCAGGATGCTTTTCAGCGTGCGGGCGATACGATTTTCGCCACGTTCGATCAACAGCGAACCGACGATATAGGCAATATCGGGATGTTTGTGAAAACGGTGAATGAGCTTGTTGGAAAGGGCGAGTGCCCTGTCCTTCTGGTCGCACTCGTAGAAGAGCTTGATGCTTTCAACCAGATAGGTCTCTGCATCCAGCCCGTTTTGCTGATAGGCAAGTTCGTAGGACGTGGCGGCCTGTTCTTTCAGTCCGAGTTGCAGCAGCGTTTTGGCAAGCAGGGCATAGGTGCGCGCATCACGGTTGATGTCGATCAGCCGGTTCAACGTCCTCAGCGCGTCTGTGTAGCGCCCTGTCTTGAAGTGCTTGGAGGCGGCTGAATAGCTGATTTCGTTTAACATGGATACGTTGCGTCCTCTTGCTCGGCAGGTCTTTTTGGGGCGCGGCCGATCTGCGGCGATAGAAAAATTCACCAAACGCTACAGGATGAACCTTGCTCGAAACGGGACACCTTCACATGGCTTTCCCAGTCTGAGGAAAGGCTTTCACACGGGGTTAACCATAGGTCCGGGAAGGGGGGATTCGATCGTTCAAATTAAGAAGTTGGCAATCGTTGAGGGTCATTTTCATCCTCACGTGACGGGTTTGGTGTCCTTCAGAAAATGGACCCGAGTGGCATGAGGCCGAACCGTTTACGCCGGTGGAATCCGGCATGTCCCTCTCATGTATCTCGTTAAAAGGGGCAATCATGTCTAGCATTAACTTCAACTCCAGCGCGACGAACGCTCTCCAGACTCTGCGCGACGTCAACAGCAAGCTGCAGAACACACAGAACACCGTTTCTACCGGTCTGAAAGTTTCGTCCGCCAAGGATAACGTTGCCTACTGGTCGATCTCCACCACCATGAAGTCCGACAACAAGGCGCTCGGCGCTGCGACGGACGCTCTCGGCGTCGGCGCTGCAAAGGTCGACACGGCTTACGCCGCAATGGATAGCGCGATCGACGTCGTCAACGAGATCAAGTCCAAGCTGGTCACAGCGAGCGAAAGCTCTGTCGATAAGGATCAGGTCAACCTCGAAATCGAAAAGCTGCAGGAACAGCTGACAGCGATTGGCCAGGCTGCATCCTTCAACGGCGAAAACTGGATGGTCACCTCCACCAAGACGACCGTGGTCGATGGCTTTACCCGCAAGGAAGACGGCACCGTCAAGATCAACACCGCCGAGTTCCAGGCTGGCAGCTATGCCATGTTCTCGACCATCGCGAGCGGCGTTGGTAGCGGCGGCATTCTCAGCGCCGTCATGACCATCGAACTCACCAGCGCAGCGACACAGGGCAAGATCGACACCTACCTTTCTACCGTCGAAACCGCTCTGAAGGAACTGACGAAGGGTGCGGCGGCCCTTGGCGCCATGTCCACGCGTATCGATCTTCAGGACAAGTTCGCCAGCAAGATCAGCGATGCCATGAAGGCTGGCGTCAGCAAGCTGGTAGACGCCGACATGGAAGAAGAGTCCGCTCGTTTGGCGTCCTTGCAGACACAGCAGCAGCTCGCAGTGCAGTCGCTCTCGATTGCCAACAACAGCTCGCAGAGCATTCTGTCGCTCTTCCGTTAAGCCAATCGGTAAAGAAAATGTTAAAGAGGCCAGGTCGAAAGACCTGGCCTTTTCTTTTTATTAACCTCCGTTAAGAAGTATTAACCAATTAATTTCAAATTTTACTATCTGTTAATTCAATATTATATCGGTGTTAACCTTAATAGCTTTAGATGAATCCATCAAAACGACGGCTGGAGCGTTAATGGATTGGCTCAGCGAGCATGAAGCTATACGTCGTTTAACCGGTGAAACCGGAATGTCCCTTCCCTATACTTGCCAAAGGGGCAGTTTATGACCAGCATTCTGACCAATATCTCCGCGATGTCCGCATTGCAGACTCTGCGTTCGATCAACTCGGATATGAAGGATACCCAAAGCAGCGTTTCCTCTGGCCTTCGCGTAGGACAGGCATCTGACAACGTCGCCTACTGGTCCATTTCCACGACCATGAAGTCCGACAACAAGGCGCTTGGCGCTGCGACGGACGCTCTCGGCGTCGGCGCTGCAAAGGTCGATACCGCCTATGCTGCAATGGATAGCGCGATCGACGTCGTCAACGAAATCAAGGCAAAGCTCACGACCGCAAGCGAAAGCTCCGTCGACAAGAAGCAGGTCCAGCTTGAAATCGACAAGCTTCAGGAACAGCTGACGGCGATCGGCCAGGCTGCATCCTTCAACGGCGAAAACTGGATGGTCAACGACACCAAGACGACGGTTGTCGATGGCTTCATCCGTAAAGAGGATGGCACGGTCAAGGTCAACACGGCCGAGTTCCAGGCTGGCAGCTACGCCATGTTCTCCACCATCGCGAGCGGTGTTGGTAGCGGCGGTATTCTGGGCGCCATCATGACCATCGAACTGACCAGCGTAACCACGCAGGGCCAGATCGACACCTTCCTGAACACGGTTCAGACCTCTCTTGATAGCCTTACGGACGGCGCTGCAGCACTTGGTGCACTGAAGACCCGCATCGACATGCAGGACAGCTTCTCCAGCAAGCTCTCTGACGCCATCAAGTCCGGCGTCAGCCGTCTGGTCGATGCAGACATGGAAGAAGAATCTGCGCGTCTCTCGGCACTTCAGACCCAGCAGCAGCTGGCCGTCCAGTCGCTGTCGATCGCGAACTCCGGTTCTCAGCAGCTGCTTTCGCTCTTCAGAGGCTAATCGCTTCCGCTTCAACGATAAAAGCCGCGCTCCAGCGCGGCTTTTTTGTTTGTTTTGACAACAAAATTTCGCCGCGACCAAAACCAAAAATATCATTTATTATCAGATTGTTAGTCAATGTTAACAGGCGGCATCTCCGTTAACACGGCGTTCATTCAAGTAAAAACTTCCCTAAATTTAAGGCTTTGTTAACCATAAAGCGGTTTTCTGCGGCCATCGAAACAGCGCACCGGACCAACCATTCGGTAAGCATGAAGCTACCTGCCGCGTTTCCCGGTACGACCGGAATGTCCCTTCTTCCAGAGATTGCCAAAGGGGCCAATTCAAATGACCAGTATTTTGACCAATACATCCGCTATGTCCGCACTGCAGACATTGCGTTCTATCAATACCAGCCTGTCCAATACCCAGGACCGGGTTTCTTCCGGCTACAAGGTCGCTCAGGCCAGTGACAACGTTGCATATTGGTCAATCTCCACAACGATGAATTCTGACAAAAAGGCCTTGAACGCCGCTGCTGACGCACTTGGCGTTGGTGCAGCCAAGGTTGACACCGCTTATGCGGCGATGGAAAGCGCGATCGGTGCTGTCAACGAGATCAAGGCGAAGCTGGTAACGGCAAGCGAACAATCCACTGACAAGAGCCAGATTCAGCTCGAAATCAGCAAGTTGCAGGAACAGCTTTCGGCGATCGCTCAAGGTGCCTCCTTCTCGGGCGAAAACTGGCTGGTGACCCAAAACACGCAAGCCAATGTCGTGGACGGATTTGTTCGCGAGGCGGACGGCACGGTCAAGGTTACCGTTGCAACTTTCAATGTCGGGACCTACGCCTTGTTCTCGACGATCGGCGCCAACGGCCTCGGAAGCGGCGGTGTTCTGGGCTCGATCATGTCGGTTGCGCTGACCAGCGTCTCGACCCAGGGCGATATCGATGGCTTCATGAACATTGTCGAATCGGCATTGAGCAAGATGACCGATTCCGCGGCAGCGATCGGTGCTCTTCAGATCCGCGTCGAACTTCAGGACAAGTATTCCAGCAAGCTTTCAGATGCGATCGAGGCCGGCGTCAGCCGTCTGATCGACGCGGACATGGAAGAAGAATCGGCCAGACTTTCCGCGGTCCAGACGCAACAGCAGCTTGCCATCCAGTCGCTATCGATTGCGAATTCCAGCTCGCAGAACCTTCTCTCGCTCTTCCGTCAGTAAGGTTTCGCTTCAATCTATGGCAAAGGCCGCGTTTTCTGGAAGCGCGGCCTTCGTCATTAAGGGCATGTCACGATCAAAGAGGTTTTTCTCCAGTTTCGCGCAAGCTTGCCCATGGTTTGATCGCCTGTCTGGCTGCTTTGATTCCCATGACCTTCGCCTCTTCATGACGATGAGGCTGCGACCGCCAAAAATGGCATGTTCTTCCCTCGCCTTGAGATTGCTGACATGACAAAAATCATGACCTCTAGCTACGTGCAGAGCGCCCTTCAAACGCTGCTGTTCAGCAATGAAAATCTGGATAAGACCCAGCAGATCACAAGTAGCGGCTTGAAGATTGGCAAGGCTGCGGACAATGCCGGATACTGGTCCACCGCCAAGAACCTGACATCTGAAGGCAACGTTCTGAGCAGCGTTGGCGATGCACTGAGCCTCGGCGCCTCAAAGGTCGACACGACCTACGAAGGCGTCGCCTCCGCGATCGACATTCTGGACAAGATTACCACTGAGCTGATCACCGGTTACGAGGAAAGCACGGACCGCAACACCATCAATGGGTCGATCGCAGCACTGAAGAAAAATCTGGCGTCGGTCGCCCAGGCGGCATCCTTTTCCGGCGATAACTGGCTCCTGAATACCACCCCGCAACTGCCAGACAGCAAGTCCATCCCTTTCTCTTACAAAAAGGGAGCAGACGGTGCGGTCAGCCTGCAATATCTGAGCATCAAGACCTCCGACACCGTCCTCATCGATTCAAGCGACCCGAGCCGTGGTCTCTTCACCAAGGCGACTGATGCTGACACGCTAAACCCCAATGGTTCCGGCACGCCCCGCGAGTACTACTTGATGAGCCCCGACGGGGCGACGCCCCCGGGCGGTCAGGAAATCGCCATTTCGTCGAGCACGACGAAGGAAGAACTTGACGACATGGTGGCCGTCGTTGGCCAGCTTTCCGCCAAGTTGAAGGGGCTCGGCAGCTCTCTCGGGACCATGTCGAACCGCATCGATCAGCAGCAATCCTTTGTGGGTGCGCTTGGCGACTCCTTGAACAAAAGCGTCAGCCGTCTTGTTGACGCGGATATGGAAGAAGAATCGACCAAGCTTGCCGCCTATAAATCGCAGCGTGATTTGGCGGTCGAGGTCGTCTCGATGGCCAATAGCTTCCGAAAGAGCCTTGCAAGTCTGTTCCAAGGCTAAGGTTTGGACCACGAGAAGGCACTTGGGGGTTCGATCCCACGAGTGGCGTGACGGCAGTCCAAAGACCGCGCAGCTCAGCGGCGTGCTTGCCTTGACGGTGTTGATCTTGCAGGCGAACGTCCGCTCGAATTTTGCGCCTGACGCATGTCGTTGTCACAAGAAGAGCCACGTCGTTCTGCCTGAAATGCCGCAGCATATCGTGGTCATTACCCCATTCGTCTGCCGCAGTAGACTTATCCTCTCCCGCAATATCGTCGGTCGGTCGCGCTAATGGTGGAGAGGTTCACCCTCGCACAAGTTTGGCTCTTTACCCTGCCGGATGAAAAGCTGTCATGGCAGGACTCTTCCTGCTTCGCTGAGGCAGTTGCGAATACCTTGCGGTTTTTCCGTAAGGCTTCCCGGATTGAAAAAGACAGATGTAATGTCTGTCATCAGGTGCGTCGATGAGTGCAGCGCTGACAAAATATTTGAAGGATTTCAGCCAGTTCGTGCCGGCTGAAGAACCCGTGGTAATCGATATCGAGTTGCCGGCGGTGACCTTTGAAAATGACTGGGCGGCGGCTCCCGAGCCTTTGGTCGATCTTGAGGAAGAGAAGCGCAAGGCTTTCGAGGATGGCGAGCAATCCGCAAGACAGACTCTCGAAGAAAGCCATCAGGCCGAACTCGACGCGTTGAAGCTGCGCCATGAGGAAGAGCTCGAGGCCCAACGTGTCCGGTTCGAGGAAGAGATTGCCGGTCACCTTGCGACCTCGGTCATCACCATGAAGCAGGTCATGAACGAGCACGTCGAGGCCGCCTGTCTCAAGGTTCTCAGCCAGTTTGTCGAGCAGGAGCTTGCACAGAAGACGGCAGCCGAAATGGCAGCGCAAGTTCTTCGCGAAATCCGCGACGGCTATGCTGGCACGGTCAAGATCAGCGGGCCGGAGCAACTGCTTTCCAAGATGCGCAAAGGCCTGGAAGAAATTGACCATCCTGTCGATTACGAGGTGTCGGACGACATCGATATTCAGGTACAAATGGATAATTCAGTTCTAATGACGAGACTGTCGGAGTTTTTCCAAGGCTTGAGGGGCTTGTCGGATGAGTGAGAGCGAAAATCACCATCACGGCAAGAATGAAATCATCATCGTCAAGCGTCACAAGGGTGGGCATGACGGTGCGCATGGTGGTGCCTGGAAGATCGCCTTTGCTGACTTCATGACGGCGATGATGGCCTTCTTTCTCGTCATGTGGCTCGTCAACGCTTCCAATGAGAAGACGACCGCCTCGGTCGCCAGCTATTTCAATCCCATAAAGCTGACGGACGAACAGCCGGCCGAACGTGGGTTGAAGCAGCCCGCCAAGAAGGAGCAAGGCGAGGAGAATAGCGCAAAGTCCGACACCAAGTCGACCAAATCGACGGAAGGCAGTGCGGCTGCAAGCGGTGAGGATTCGACCACGACGTCGGGCCAGAACGTCAATTTCTCCGAAGCGGCGTTCTTCGAAAACCCCTATGCGGTTCTTGCGGAGATTGCCCAGGAGGTCGGCCAGCAAGCCAATGTCAGCGCCAAGGGTGAGGGCGGTGCAAGCGAATCCGGCCCTTCGACCGGCGCCTCCGGCGGTGAAGCTTACCGCGATCCCTTCGATCCGGATTTCTGGAGCAAGCAAATCGATACCGCTCAGCAGAACCCCTCTATGGTGGTCCAGGACACCAAGCTCCCGGAAAAGGAACAGACGTCTGAAAGCGTGAAGCAAACGCCACCGAAGGAAGATGTCGCAGGCATTATCGGCGATCCCAACGAGCTTGGAGCACCGCCTGATGCTAAGACGGCGAAAGCCGAGCAGGTTGCGGCAGACGATCTGGATCCGGAGGCTCAAAAGCCAACGGAAGTGGCCATGGCCATTCCCGTGCCCAGTCCCAAGCCCGATCAGGCATCCGGTAAGCAACCAAACAAACAGGATGCTGAGGTGAAGCAGGACTCTGAAAGTGAGCCTGCCACGCCCGTCAAGGTATCGCAGAAGAGCGAGAAGGCCGCCGACGCGTTGCGCGCGGAGATTTCGCAACAGGTTTCCGGCGTGGCCGGCAAGCTAGCCGAGGGCATTGTCGTGACCCCTGCCGAAGGCGGCACGCTGATCACCATTTCGGAAAAGGCAAGCACTGCGATGTTCAGTGTCGGTTCTGCCATACCCCAGCGCGACCTCGTCCTGGCAATGGGCAAGATCGGCGAGGTTCTCAGCAAGCAGAAGGGCGCCGTCGTCATTCGCGGCCATACCGATGGCAGAGCCTATAGTAGCGGTGGCAAGGATAACTGGACGCTGTCGATGGATCGCGCCCATGCGGCCTATTACATGCTGGTGCGCGGCGGACTGGATGAAGGACGGATCAAGCAGCTATCCGGTTTTGCCGACCGTCGCCTGCAAAGCACCGACGACCCGATGAACGGCGCGAACCGTCGCATCGAGATATTGCTTGAGGACGGTTGAGGCCAGCGGATGATGAGAGCCACTCATATTGCTGGATTGTTGATGGGGGTGTCCTGGCTTCTGGCGGCTGGCCATGCCGAGGCCCAGAGCGACCTGCCGCCCGCCAAGATCTTGCGGTCTCTGCAGTTCGTGCAGGATTCGGTCGTCATGGGCGATCATTCCGCGCGCGACATGCAGAAATTTCTGCTGAGCGCTTTCGACACCACGTTGCGCACCTCGGACATGTCGGTCTTTTCCGACACGAAGAATGCCGACGCGGCGCTGATCTACATCATGAGCGGCGGAAATCCCGCGACGCTGAACTATCTCGTCGCCAAGGACGTGCAGGGATACTTCGATTCGCGCGTGGTCAACGTCCTGCAAAAATATCTGAGCGGTCGTGGCGGCCTGGTGGACAAGGTCGTCTCCGACCTCATTCCGGAATATCGCAACAACCGCCTGGGGCCTTACCTCATGCTGATTGCGGGCAATATCGCCTATACCAAAGACCCGGCTGCAGCCCTGCCATTCTTCGACGATGCCCGGTTGAGCGCGCCAGGCACGATCATCGAGGAAGCCGCGCTGCGCCGCTCCATCATGGCGACGATGCAGTTGAAGCAGCCCGAGAAGGGGATGGTTTACGCGCGCAAATACGCCGTCCGATTTCTGCATTCCCCTTATGCGTCGCAGTTTGCCGATCTCTTTGTCAGCCTCGCCATCGATAGCTTTGGCCCTGTGACGACGAAGGACATTGGTGAGATCGCCGAATTGATGGATGCGGAGAGAGCGCAGGAAATCTATCTGCGCATCGCGCGGCAAGCATCCTTGCAAGGCAAGATGGAGCTTGCCCAGTTTGCGGCAGAGAAAGCCAATGGAATTGCTGAGGACACGGGTGACACCACCCGTGAGCCTCTCTCCAAGCTCTATTCGGGGCTGTCCGACATATCAGGACAGGATGTTCTGGCCGCACAGGAAAAGTTGGCGAGCATCCCGGAAGCGGAACTTTCGCCGCGTGATCTCGCGCTACGCAACGCGGCAAAAACCATTGCCGAACAGATTATGCAGCCGCCGTCTCTTGCGGCAGCGACGACTGTTTCGAGCAGTAGCGGGCCTGCGACCGAGGGTAGCAGGGCTCCTGTACCGGCCGGAAAGACCGAGGAGGCTGCGTCTCAGGCAGCCGATGCGGCGCCGCTAAAGACATTTTTCGACAAGAACCGCGCTCGATTGAACGAGATCGACTCCATGCTGAAGCAGGAAGGGGGATAACATGAACGTCCTGAGCAACTTGGTGCCGAGCCACGCCGATCCCGTAAAGGTCACAAATGGTCGGGACCGTGGCGGATCGTCCAAACAAGGCGGATCGGGCTTCTCGGATGCGCTTGGCGCTGCGGGTGACCGCACTGCGCGGCAACCTGCACCGGCGAACAACGCCAACGCCGATTCCAAGGCGCAAGATAGCGATAAGGCCCAGAGCACTCCGTCCAGCGCCGCGCCGACCGATACGAAGCAAACGGTCAGCGATCGCCCTGCTGATAAATCTCAGGATGCTGCGCCAGCCCGTTCTACAAGCGCCGACGACAAGCAGCCACCCGCTGAAGGCGAGGTTGTCGATGAGGCGGCGCAGAGCAAACCTGCTCTCCTGCTGAAGCTCGTCGATACGAGCGTGAGCGTTCAAACTGCGCCTGCTGCGCCTGTCGTCGCTGAAGCCCCGACCGAGACTGAGGAGCCCGCTACATCACTTGCAGATCTGGTCAAATTCATCGAGACGCTGACGAAGGCCACGAACACGAGCGAAGTGCCGGTTGAAGGCGACAAGGACGATACGGACAGCGACAAACCTGCAGAAGATGCAGATCTGACCAACGTTGCCAGCACGAGTGCCGACCTGATGTCGCTTCTCGCAGCCACAACCGCGCCAAAGGACCAGCCTTTGGTGCCGGTGCATGCCGAGGCAAAGGCCAAGCCTGCTGATGGCGCAGCCTTGCTTCCCGTGGCTCCACCATCCGAAGACGATCTGGCCATGCCCACGACCGTGGTAAGGCTTTCCAAGGGGGATACCCCGGCGATCGATCTCCACATCGCATCGCATGAGGATGGATCGCTGAAGGTGGATGCATCCCTATCCTCTGCTCCGAACGTCGACGTGGTGCAGGTCCTTGACAGCAGGCGCTATCTTGCTCTCTCGCCCACCTCGAATGCCGCCAACGTGACGGCGTCGATGGCAACCGACCCGGATTGGGCAACCGCAATGGCGGCCAAGACCAGCGGAGCGCCTCTGGTGACGTCCACCGGGCAGGTCGTTCACACGCTCAAGATTCAGATGAGCCCGGTCGAACTCGGTCATGTGACGGCCGCCATGAAGCTGGTTGGCGATGAGTTGAGTGTTCACCTGACAGCCCATACGCTGAAGGGCTATGCCGAGCTGCAGAAAGACAGCTCTGCCATTCTGGATGCCCTGAAGTCCCAGGGCTTCAGCGTTGACCAGGTGACCGTGTCGCTTTCCTCCACATCCGACCGTCAGGATAACACCAACAGCAACACCAATCGCCAGCCGAACGATCTGAACCAGCAAGGCGCACAGCAGGGCCAGCGTGGCAACGACGATCGATCGCAGGAGCAATTCTATCGGCAGACGCGTCAGAGCGCGCCCGAAGAGGTCAATGGCAATGATATTTCGGCTCAGCCTGAAACACTTCCTCGCGATACCAGCGCTCGTCCTGACCACGTTTACCTGTGAGGCTTCCCAGCTAGCCGCAGCGGTCGAATGCGAGCGGCAGATCCATGATGCCGCAGGCCAGTATAGTATTCCCGAAGGAATATTATATTCGGTGGGGCTGACGGAAACGGGACGCAAAGGCTCGCTCAGCCCCTATGCGATCAACATTGAAGGCAAGGCTTTTTTTCCGGAAAGCAGGGCGGAAGCCTATCGTCTGGTGGAGGAGGCACGGGCACGTGGCGCGAAGTTGATCGATGTCGGATGCATGCAGATCAACGTCTATTTTCATGGGGCGGAGTTCAGGTCGATTGGCGAGATGTTCGAGCCTGCGAAGAACGTCGCCTATGCTGCGCGCTTCCTAAAGCAGCTCCACGATCGGCATGAGACCTGGACGATGGCGGTCGCAAGATACCATGCCGGCCCCAATAACGACCCCGCGCAACAGCGCTATGTCTGCCGGGTCATCAGCAATCTGGTCGCAACGGGCTACGGTCAATGGACCGCCAACGCTCGCAAATTTTGCCAGGCTTAACCAATCCTAAGTTGCATCACTGAGTTTCATTTTTGCCCTTTTTTGAATTGCGGCAAGAATGGGCCAAATTAGGTGAGTCAATCCCCCTATTATCTTCCACAGGTTTATCCCATGAAAAAATATCCCATTTTTGGTTAACGCATACTAGATATAGTCCAAATCGGCACAGTATGGTTAATCAACTATTAATAATTACCTGTGTTTTCCTGTAATTGTGAGAGATTCGCCCGATTCGTACACCCTAGGACGTAGGTGAGCTACACTGATTCGGAGGCGGACGAATGATCGTGGTAGTTGATGAGCGCAAGCTCGTTAAGGAAGGGTATACAGCCCTGTTTGGACGAGAGGGGATACCCTCGACTGGATTTGATCCAGCAGAATTTGGAGAATGGGTGAACACCGCAGCGGATTCGGACATCGCTGCGATTGAAGCATTTTTGATTGGTCAGGCGGATACAACGTATGAACTGCCAAGAACGATCCGTGATCGTTCCCAGGCACCTGTCATTGCGGTCAGCGATCAGCATTCTCTCGATGCAACACTGGCCTTGTTCGATTGCGGCGTCGACGATGTCGTCCGTAAGCCAGTACATCCACGTGAGATCCTGGCACGGGCAGCAGCAATTCGCCGCAGGCTCAACGTCATCACGCAATTTACCGATGTCGGTCCCATCAGGGTTTTCTCCGATGGTCGCGATCCGGAAGTGACGGGCGAGGTCTTCCCACTCCCGCGTCGTGAACGACGTATCCTGGAATATTTAATCGCGAACCGCGGTCGTCGCGTTTCCAAGGCGCAGATCTTCAACGCGATCTACGGCATCTTCGACGAGGAAGTCGAAGAAAACGTGGTGGAAAGCCACATCAGCAAGCTTCGCAAGAAGCTGCGCAAGAAGCTCGGCTTCGATCCAATCGACTCCAAGCGGTTCCTCGGATACTGCATCGACTGGTCCTGAACGTCATCGCGGGTTCAAAACGCCCGCGATTTTTGTTTATTCATTTCAGCAACATCATTCTCTAAGACCGGCCCGCGCCGGTCTTTTTCGTTTCTGGCGTTCGCCACTCCTCTGTGTCCCAACCGCGCTGAAATTTTCCGTGGTGGAGAAAACAGACAGCCTCACGCAAGGCCCGCATCCTAACGTCATCAGGAACAGGAATAGAGGATTCGACATGAGCCTTTTTGGAACGATGAAAACTGCTGTATCCGGCATGGGCGCTCAGGCAAACAAGCTCGGGACCGTCGGTGATAACATCGCCAACGCCAGCACCACTGGCTACAAGAGCGCATCGACCTCCTTTTCGACGCTCGTTCTGGGCGCGAACGGCGGCACCTATAATTCCGGCGGCGTAATGACGAAGGTCAATTACTCCATCACGCAGAACGGACCGTTGCAGTCGACACAATCGCCGACCGATATCGCCATTCAGGGCGATGGCTTCTTCGTGGTCGAGGACCCGAGCGGAAACGTCTTCCTGACCCGCGCAGGCCAGTTCGTTCCCGACGAAGACGGCTTCCTCGTCAATGCCTCCGGCTTCAAGCTCCTGGGCTACAAGTATGACGGCACCACGCCAACCACCGTCGTCAACAGCTATGACGGGCTCGTGCCTGTCAATGCGTCTGCCGACGGCATGCAGGCAACGGCATCGACGCTTGGTTCGCTAACAGGCAATCTGGCCTCGTCGGCACCCATTGTGGCTGCCGCCAATCGCCCGTCAGCGCCCGGTGCAACCGCATCCTCGGTGAATGTCGACCAGGTTAGCACGCTGAAAACATCCGTCACCGGTTATGATCCGCTGGGTAACTCAGTCAAATATGATTTCTATTTCACGAAGACCGCAGACAACCAGTGGGAAGTCGCCGTTTTCGACTCCAAGTTCGCGACAGATCCAGGTGGTTTCCCGTACACTCAACCAGCCCTGCTAACCGAGACATTGACGTATGATGCCGGGAAGCTGGAAAACGATCCTCCGACGATCACCCTCGACGATACCACCAACGACATGGAAGTGACGTTCGATCTTTCGGGAATGTCTCAGCTGGGCGCCGACAAGTCGACGATCTCAAAGGGTGGCGTCAATGGTAATGCGGCCGAAGCGGTTCAGTCGATCTCCATCACGGCTGACGGCACGGTATACGCGACCTATGCCAAGTCCTCGCCGCGTCCGCTTTATCGTGTGCCGCTGGCCGATGTGGCAAGCCCGGACAATCTGAAGGTTCTCTCCGGTAACGCGTTCCAGACGACCGCCGAATCGGGCGTGGTCACATTGGGCTTCGCCGGTCAGACAGGCTACGGCTCCATTGCGTCCAAGCAGTTGGAACAGTCGAACGTCGATATCGCCAACGAACTGACGGAAATGATCCAGGCGCAGCGCAGCTACACCGCCAACTCGAAAGTCTTCCAAACAGGCTCCGATATGATGGACGTCCTCATCAATCTGGCACGATAACGGTTTCTGGAGACGGGTGAATGGCGCTCAGTACGACACTTAATACGGCCAAGGCCACTCTGGGTAACACGTCACTCTCAAGTGCCGTCGTTTCGAATAACATTTCGAACGCAAGCTCAAGCGACTATAACCGCCGCGCCGCTGTCACCACGGTCAATACGCTGACGGGAGCAATTACCGTCAAGATCGAGCGTGCCGAAGATAGCGCTCTTTTGAAGCAGTATCTTTCTGCCGCTTCCGATGATGCGGGCAAGCAGAAGTTCCTGGCGGGTATGAAGTCGCTGAGCGTGGTGATGGGCGGTGAGGAATACACCGCTGCCCCGTCCACCTATCTCGCGTCCCTGCAGAATGCCCTGAACACCTACGCCGCGTCGCCAACGGACATCACGCTGGCCTCTGCTGTCGTCAGTGCCGCCACCGATACGACCAATGCGTTGAATACCTCCACAAAGGCTGTTCAGCAGTTGCGGGTGGATGCCGACAGCGAAATCAACACGGCAATCACACGGCTGAACCAGTTGCTGAAGGACTTCGGCGACGCCAACGATCAGGTCAAATATGCGACCCAGGTCGGACGCGACCCGAACAACGCGCTCGATAAGCGTGAAGGCCTGCTCAAGGAAATATCCGGGATAATCGGCGTTTCCACTGCGACCCGTCCCGGCAATGATGTGGCCATCTATACGACGGACGGCACCACCCTTTTCGAAACGACGCCAAGAAAGATCTCCTTCGAGTCCCGCGCCGCTTATGATGCGGATACGACGGGTTCCGGGATTTTCATCGACGGCGTGATGGTCAAGACCGGCTCTGGCAGCAATACCACGGCGAAGGGTAGCCTTCCGGCACTTCTGCAGCTGCGTGACGAAGTCTATCCAACCTATCAGGCACAGCTTGACGAAATCGCCCGCGGCCTTATGGGGACGTTTGCCGAACAGGATGGAGGGGGAAATCCGGTTGCCGGCCTGTTCACCACCCGTGATAGCTCGACCGTCGATTTCGAAACACCACAGAAAATTCCGGGTCTTGCCGGCCTGATCTCTGTTTCGGCCGATGCGGTCGCGACCCCGACGAAGCTGCGCGATGGCGACATTGCAGGCGTCAGCCCGAATGTGGACGGATCGAGCGGCTATTCCAACGTCCTGTACAAATATGCGACCGCGATGAACACGCCGATCGAATTCGATCCGGCGGCAGGCATTTCGAGAAATACGACGTTGCTCAGCTTTGCGACGGATTCGGTCGGCTTTGCCGAGGAGTATCGGAGCAACGCCACGTCGGCGGCGGATAGTACCTCTGCGATGCTGACAAAATCGAAAGAGGCCTACTCGAACGCGACCGGCGTCAACCTCGATGAGGAACTGATCCAGCTTCTTGACATCGAGCAGTCCTACAAGGCTGCGGCGAAGCTGATGACGACGGTCGATGAACTTCTGAAGACACTGTTGGCGGCGGCGAACTGATATGAAAACCACCTCGATCTCATCCCAAAGCGTTAGCACGGCCATGCATTTGACGGTGTCCAATGCGCAGGCTGAAATCAGTAAGCTGCAAAAGGAAGCCGTCACCGGTACCTATTCCGACGTCGGTGTGGAACTTGGAACGCGGACCTCCACGAGCCTCGACTATACGCGTGAAAGCAAACGCCTTCAGGCCATCGTCGACTCCAACTCCGTGGCCGAGCAGCGCATGGATGCTTCGCAGCTGGCCATGAAGAACATGTCGGATTCCGCGCAGACCTTGCTGAACTCGGTCATCGCGCTCAGCGGCAATACCGACGCAAGCAGCCTTGGTGTGGCGAAGACGACCGCGATGTCGGTGCTGGAAAATTTCACGAGCTACGCGAACACCGCAGTCAACGGCGAGTTCCTGTTTTCGGGCATCAACACCGACGCACAGACGCTGGATGATGGGTTCATCGGCAACATCACGAGCAACTTCAAGTCGGCTTTCGACACTGCTTTTCCCGACCCATCGACGGCCTCTGCCAGCGACGTTGCAGCCTTCCTTCAGGACTACCAGGACAATTTCGACTGGCCGTCCTGGACGAACGCGTCCGATACGGCCATGAGCAGCCGGATCAGCACCTCGGAGACCGTATCGACATCCGCCAGCGCCAATGAATCCGGGTTCAAGAACCTTGTCCTGGCGACGGTCATCTCCTCGCAGCTGGTCGATGCCGGTCTCGGCCCCGACGCGCTTTCCGTGGTCAATGACGCCACGACGAAGCTCGCAGGTTCCGCCATCTCCAACATCGATACCCAGCGCGCCAAAATCGGCTTGTCCCAGGAGCGAGTGGAAAAGGCGAATACCTATATGAGCGCGCAGAAGACGATCATCGATACCCAGCTGACCGATCTTGTTGGCATCGACACCTACGAGGCGTCGACCCGCCTTACGACCCTTCTGAACCAGGTCGAGACGTCATATACAATTACATCGAAGATCCAGGGGCTTAGCCTCGTCAATTTCATCTAGCAGGAATAATTCCGCCGATGACGGGCGGCACATCGGGCCATGAAGGAAAGATAAATGTTCCAGTTTTCATATGCGGAGATCATGGAGGATGACCCCCATATTGCCCGCAACAGGGAAAGACAGGTCCTTGAGCGATCTATCGAACTCCTGGAGGTCGCCAAGCGACAGGAAAAATATGGCAAGGACGGGATCGAGGCGATTTTCTACACCAGGCGGGTCTGGACGCGCTTCGTAGATGATCTCCAGCAGCCAGAAAATGAACTGCCGGTTGAACTCAAAGCCAACCTGATTTCCATCGCCATCTGGATTCTCAAAGAATGCGAGCAGATACGCAAGCGTAATTCGACGAACTACCAAGGCATTATTGACGTGACAACCATCATCAAGGATGGACTTAAATGAAAAGTACACTGCGGATTTCCTTGAAGTCTGGGGAAAAGATCTTCATCAACGGCGCCGTTCTTCGCGTCGACAGGAAGGTTTCCCTGGAATTCCTCAATGATGTGACATTTCTCCTTGAGAACCATGTGTTGCAGCTTGAGGATACGACGACACCTCTGCGGCAACTGTACTTCATCGTACAGATGATGTTGATCAATCCGGAAGGCAAGGAGCAGTCCCTGACACTCTTCCGCAAGTCGATCACCATGCTGCTTGCGACCTTCAAGAACGAAGAAATCCGTTCTGAGCTGAAGCGCATCGACGCCACCGTCTCGTCGGGCCGTCCCTTCGACGCGCTGAAGACCATCCGTGGTCTCTATGCCAAGGAAGAGACCATTCTCAACAGCCATGAAATCACGCCGGCCGTTGTCAACGAATTGCGAAGGGAAATCGCACCATGGTAGACGCTGTAGCGAGTGCCACATCGACACAGACGACCTCTGCATCGAAAACCGACTCCAAAAAGGCGTCGCTGGATTACGACAACTTTCTCAAGCTCTTGATCACGCAGATGAAGAACCAGGATCCAACGAATCCAATGGATCCGAGTGCGCAGGTCGCCCAGTTGGCAACCTTCTCGCAGGTCGAGCAGTCGATCAAGATGAATACCAATCTAGAAAGCCTGATCTCGGCATCCTCGCTGTCGAACGCGTCTTCCTATATCGGCAAGACGATTACCAGCGCCGACGGCCAGACCAGCGGTGTCGTGAAGTCGGTGGAAGTCACCGCCGAGGGCCTCTCCGCCACCACCGTTGCCGGCTCGACGATTGCAATCGGCCAGGGCATCAAAATCTCGCAGACGGCGTCTTAACGCCTTCTGTCGAATCATATAGCATCTTTGATGGTCGCATCATGCGGCCATGCCCACCGTTTCAGGTTCGGCATCCTTTAGCCGAATGAGACGAGCGGACCGAGATGAACGAGGCAGACGCTCTCGATATCATGCAAAATGCGATATGGACCGTGCTCATCGCATCGGGTCCTGCGGTTCTTGCCGCAATGACAGTCGGCATTATCATCGCATTCGTGCAGGCCCTGACCCAGATTCAGGAAATGACTCTCACCTTCGTGCCGAAGATCATCGCCGTCATGGTGGCCATCGCCTTTTCAGCGCCCTTTGTCGGTGCGCAGATCTCCCTCTTCACCAATCTGGTGTTCTCCCGCATTCAGTCGGGATTCTGATCTGGACCAAGCGACCGCGTTCGTTGGCCCCCCGATTGGCGTTTCTATCGTCTGCTGTTCAGTCATCGAAGGGCATGCAGCGAAAGTTACACGAGTCCTAAACGCCGTGCGTCCTAATGGACGCATAAAGGACGGGCTGATGCTGTAGAACGCGCAGGCGAAGCAGCGAGAATGGCGATCAGCCGTTGCGGTTTAGCATCGAAAAAGAAGCCCTAGGGGCGATACTAACACCCGCCGCAAGGACGTTCTCCAATCAGTTGGAGCAGCAAACGCTCTTCACATAAGTGTTGCCGACGGTCATGAACGCGTCGTCCGGCACAGAGCCTTTGTCCTTTAAATCTTTGAGAAGTCCGGCGGCCTCATCCGGGGGAAGCGAACGCATCAGCGCAACCGCAAACCACTTGTTGGTCGCAAGATACGCTGTCACCGGCAGCGAGGAATCCCGAACATAAGCGGCCGCTTCTGCGAAATTATCGAAGCTTTTGATCTGGATGAACCTGTTGTCGAAGGGCTGACTGAGAAATTGGTCTACTTTTACCCAATTATGGTGCACGTAACCCTCTTTCCCCTTTGTTCGTACTAAGTACCATCTATCTCCAACAGCCAGTATGTCTACCTTGTCGCCGTTACGTAACGAGATCAGCTTCTCCGACTTTTGATCTTCGCCAGCTCGTAAAAATTCCTTACCTTTGGGGACACGAATTTTTCCAGTTTTCGCGAGCGGTATTTGGAAGCGAGGATCGTCTTCAGCGATACGGTATGCCGGCAGCGCTGCAGTTTCGGACGCTGAAGGCTGCGTGTTCGCTGAGACTTCCGTTTCAGGAGGAGGCGGTACGTTTCCAAGAGTTGTGACGCGGTACTGCTGCATCTCGCTTTTAGATAGGTAACGCATATCGTCCTTCTCGTACCGCAGCGATAACTGCAGCAGAGATGGGTCGATCCCCATTTCTGTCATGTAGCCGATTGTCTCTGCAGTCTGATGCTGGATGTAGGATACCGCGTCATCCACGGAGATTGCTGAAGTTTCGGCGAAAGAAGTCTTATGAACGCCTATGGAACCCGTCTCGGCAAAACGGACAGTTCCACCCATGAAAGCTAGAGCGCAGGCGGAAGAACATTCCATTCCTCGCATCTGAAACGTCGGAAGGCCAAGAGCACGTATAAGTCTGCCAAGCTCTATAGCTTTGGAGGGGTTGCCTCCTATGGAGTTGAAGACGACGATTCCAGAACGTGTGCCGAGCCCTTTCGCAAGCGATACGAACGGCGACAGACTTTCGCTTGGCTCAAACACGCCCGAAACGAGGATTACAGACTTCGTTGCATCAATGGGCTCGGTAGAAAACGTCAGCGCCGTGGCCCCGGCGGGAAACAACAAAGCGGCAATGGCTGCACCCACCAAAAAACGCTTAACAAACATTGATGCGATCCCCAACGCAATTTTGCGCCAATTTTATATCCCAGAACGCTCACATTACTAGAGGTCTTATATTTGTGAACTGACTGAAACCTGAACTGCACTATGGGAGCCGCGCCGTTTGTCTCGTCGACACTTGTACTCTTCAGCCGCCGCCATGAGCGATAAAGCGCTTGCCTTCGTCAGTCAGAACAAGGCGAGGCGCGCCATTCGAAGCGATTTCTCGTACGAAGGCTTCTCTTTCAAGGCTAGCAACGGTTGAGGTCGAGATGCGCTTGTCGCCAACCAGCCACACCCGACCCGAACGCCGTTGATAACGATACTGGTGGATCGCCGACAACGAGCGGATTGCACTTCGTGAAAGCTGTTTTTCACCAGATGTCATTATGACTGCTCCTATGAATGTTCTCTCTACGTTCATGTGATGATGGCTGTATGAGCTTTCAAGTGCGCGTCCTGTCATGTCCAGATTTTGGAAGGAAGGCTTTCGGGGATTCCTTGGCTGCGCTCGTCTGCGCGTGGATGGGCGAGTGAGACTTGGATCGAGCCGCCAAAGCACGCGGCGACGAGACTTTGGCCACCGGGGTTCCCGCGCGGGTATTGAGCCCGCCTCACACCAGCTTAGCCTAGCCTCAGCATTCCCCATCCACCATATACATCCATCACCGGAAGCCGTGGCTCAAATTGAAAGGGAAGACGCTGAATGGCTTACAACGCAAAGCCTGGAGATGTTTGTTTGTTTGAAAACGAAAAAGCTGGGCACGAAACCGCTCCTGACCATCGCGGCTATTTCATCGCAGACCGCGATATCAAGGCAGGAGAGAAAGTCGAACTCGCGCTCTGGGCAGGACGCCCGAACAGCCTGCGATCATTTAGCGGTCGCCTCTCGGCCCACAAGAGTGGCGTTTCTCCAGAGCCTGAACCCGTCGATCTTTTCGGAAATCCAGTTAAGCCCAAAGCATAACGACGGTCGGGCGTCACCAGCAATTGAGCGAAAAAACTCTGTACAGTCTGGGAGAATTGAATGGTGCTGCGAAAGAGGATTGAACTCTCGACCTCTCCCTTACCAAGGGAGTGCTCTACCACTGAGCTACCGCAGCATCTGTCGCCGAAGCGCTGCCTCGACATCAAGTGGGCGCCTATTGCCATAGGTTTTTGATGAGCGCAAGCGTCAAAGTGCGACTTCACCATACCTTTCTGAAAAAAGCGACGGACACTGTTGAACCGCGCGAAATTCGTTTATGACACCGCCTATGGACGATGATCACGATGAAACCCTGCAAAAGCCGCTGGCATCCGGGCAAACTGGACCCGGCGAAAAGGCAAAGCAGCGAGAGGCCGAGCGCAAGGCGCGGGCCGCAAAGAAGCTGCGTGAAAACCTTGCTCGCCGCAAACAGCAGTTGCGCGCCCGCCGTGCAGGTAACGAAGACGATACAATCGGACTTCCTGCCGCAAAAACGAACGAATCGTGCTGACAAGAACAGACCGGGGAAATTGAAACGGACAGGGGTTTCATCTTTCGCGTCGACTCTTGTCTGAGTGGGCGGCATCAACTCTTTTTCAGCTGTGCTGCCGTTTGTCGGCAGGCCGGCACCAACACATGCCTCGACGGCACCAAGGAAAGGCGAGCGCAAAGCTCGTAAGGGACGAATGGATCGCATCAGAATCACAGGTGGGAACGAGCTGAACGGCATCATCCCGATTTCCGGCGCCAAGAATGCAGCTCTGCCGCTGATGATCGCATCGCTGATGACCAGCGACACGCTGACGCTGGAAAACGTGCCGCATCTGGCAGACGTGGAACAGTTGATCCGTATTCTCGGCAACCACGGCGTCGACATCTCGGTCAATGGCCGTCGTGAAAGCCAGGGCGAAAGCTATTCCCGCACCGTGCATTTCACCTGCCGGACGATCGTCGATACGACCGCTCCATACGAGCTGGTCTCCAAGATGCGTGCAAGCTTCTGGGTCATCGGCCCGCTTCTTGCTCGTGAGGGCAGGGCGCGCGTTTCGCTGCCCGGTGGCTGCGCCATCGGCACACGTCCCGTCGACCTCTTCATCGAAGGACTGGAGGCGCTTGGCGCCACCATGGAAATCGATGGCGGATACATCAACGCGACAGCGCCAGCCGGCGGTCTGATCGGCGCCACCTACACCTTCCCGAAAGTCTCCGTTGGCGCAACGCATGTGATGTTGATGGCGGCAACGCTCGCCCGCGGCACGACGATCATTCACAACGCGGCTCGTGAGCCCGAAGTTGTTGACCTTGCCCAGTGCCTGAGTGCCATGGGCGCGAAGATCGAAGGTGCAGGCACCTCGACCATTACCATTGAAGGTGTGACGTCGCTCTCCGGCGCCCGTCACCGGGTCCTTCCCGATCGTATCGAAACGGGCACCTATGCCATGGCGGTTGCCATGACGGGCGGCGACGTTCTTCTGGAAGGCACGCGCGCCTCGCTGCTGGACAACGCTATCGATACGTTGCGCCTTGCCGGCGCAACCATCACCGAAACGGCGAGCGGCCTGCGCGTTGTGCGCAACGGCAATGGCATCCGCCCGGTCGATGTCGTTACCGAACCCTTCCCCGGTTTCCCGACGGACTTACAGGCGCAGTTCATGGCGCTGATGACGCGCGCCGATGGCGTTTCGCACATCACCGAAACCATCTTTGAAAACCGCTTCATGCACGTTCAGGAACTTGCCCGCCTTGGCGCCAAGATTTCTCTGTCAGGCCAGATGGCGCGTATCGAAGGCGTCTCCCGCTTGCGCGGTGCGCCTGTGATGGCGACCGACCTTCGCGCCTCCGTCTCGCTGGTCATTGCCGGATTGGTGGCTGAGGGCGAAACCATGGTGTCGCGCGTCTATCACCTGGATCGCGGCTTTGAGCGTCTCGAAGAGAAACTGAACCGCTGCGGCGCGAAAGTCGAGCGCGTCAGCGATTGATCCTTCATCGCCGATTCTTGATGAGGGGGCCGTGTCCGTTGAAGAACCGGCCCCGACTGCCTATCTCCAGATCAACCACTTGAACGACGACGCAAATGCCGCGCGCGGCACGCGTTGTGTTTCACACATGTTGAACGCGAGATAGCGGACCTGTCCGCGAGATGAGGACCAAGAGACGATGAGCGGCCTTAAACTCATGGCGCTGGATGGCGAAGACCTTGCCATCATTTCTACCCACATGCAGGACAGTGTCTTCAAGTTGAAAGATGTGTCCTTCGAACCTCGGCCCGGCCAATTCGTTCTCTCTGCCAACCGGTTTGTCTGGGAACACGGCGCCAAGAAGAACCATCCGCCAGAACGCTGCCGCTCTGCCCTGGTTCTCAAACGGGTGTCGGCGGTACGCTCCAGCGGCATAAACCGCACCGACAAGGAGCAGGTTCATTCCCTCCTCGCCATCCGCTTCATCCAGAAGGGAGAGGGTCCCGATGGAACGATTGAGCTGACGCTTTCCGGCGGCGGCGCGATCGCGCTCGATGTGGAATGCATCGAGGCCCAACTGACGGATCTCAGCGGTGCATGGGAAACCAAATCCCGCCCCTTCCATCCGGCAGACTAAATCTTGAGCTGACGAAGCGGGCAGGGAATTGCCTTGCCCGCATGTTTCGATTTATGCCACATACCCATGTGCCGTCTCATCGTTGAGGCTGCAGAGAATTTTGCCTCGCACGCATCGCGAGGCTCTCGAAAAGGGTGACGTGAAGTGGCAATCTGGCTGGAGCAATCCTCTTCTGATTTCGAACAGGCTTTCGCCGCGTTCCTGACGACGAAGCGCGAGGTTTCGGAAGATGTGAACGCCGTCGTTCGTGATATCATCGAAGATGTTCGAAAGCGTGGCGATGAGGCGTTGGCCCATTACTCGCTGAAGTTCGACGGGCTGGATTTCTCGAAAATCTCGATGCGTGTCACGGAAGCGGAAATCGACGCCGCCCTTGCCGAAGTTGATCCTGCCGTCCTCGATGCTTTGAAGTTTGCAGCCCAGCGCATCGAAAAGCACCATGCACGGCAGATGCCGAAAGACGATATCTACGAAGACGATATCGGCGTCGGCCTCGGTTCCAGATGGACAGCGATCGAGGCTGTCGGCCTTTACGTTCCGGGCGGCACGGCAAGCTATCCAAGCTCGGTTTTGATGAACGCCGTTCCAGCCAAGGTCGCAGGCGTCGAACGCATCGTCATGGTCGTTCCCGCCAATGCCGGCAAGATCAATCCGGCGGTGCTGGCGGCAGCGCGCGTCGCAGGCGTTGAGGAAATATACCGCATCGGTGGCGCGCAGGCTGTCGCAGCGCTTGCCTACGGCACTCAGACCATTGCACCCGTCGCCAAGATCGTCGGACCGGGCAACGCCTATGTGGCTGCGGCCAAGCGCCATGTGTTCGGCACGGTTGGCATCGACATGATTGCTGGGCCGTCCGAAGTCTTGGTGATCGCTGACAAACATAACGATCCGGATTGGCTCGCGGCCGATCTTCTGGCCCAGGCCGAACATGATCCGGGCGCGCAATCCATTCTGATCACCGATGATGCGGAACTGGGCCGGGCTGTCGAAAAGGCTGTCGAGCGCCAATTGAAGCAGCTTTCCCGTTCGCAGACCGCCACCGCCAGCTGGCGCGATTTCGGCGCGATTATCCTGGTGGATGATCTTGCCGCCTCGATCCCGCTTGCCAACCGCATCGCCGCTGAACACCTGGAACTTGCGATCGACGACCCCGATGTGCTGATGGCGGGTATTCGCAATGCGGGCGCCATCTTCGTCGGTCGCCATACGCCTGAAGTGATCGGTGACTATGTCGGCGGATCGAACCACGTCTTGCCCACCGCCCGCTCGGCGCGCTTCTCGTCGGGTCTGTCGGTCCTCGATTTCGTCAAGCGCACGTCGATCCTGAGGCTAGGCCCCGATCAGCTGCGTCAGCTTGCACCCGCTGCCATCACGCTTGCCAATTCCGAAGGGCTCGATGCGCATGCACGATCCGTCGGCATTCGCCTCAATCCGGAAGGGTAGCAGATGGCGGCAGGCGACTTCAGACTCTGCGACGTGGTGCTGGATGAGAGTATCGGCCGGTCCACGCCTGATGTGGAGCATGAGCGCGCCGTCGCGATCTTCGACCTGATCGAGGAAAACATCTTTGAGCCGATTGGGCATGTGGGCGGGCCGTACCGGCTGAATATCTCGCTGGTGGATGCAAAGCTCGTCTTCTCCATCACCACGGAGGAGGGGACAGATGTGGCCACGCACATTCTGTCGCTGACGCCCTTCCGCCGCATCATCAAGGATTATTTTCTGATCTGCGAGAGCTACTACGAAGCGATCCGGTCTTCGACGCCCAGCCAGATCGAGGCGATCGATATGGGTAGGCGCGGTATCCACAATGATGGATCGCAGACGCTGATGGATCGTCTTTCGGGCAAGATCAAGATGGACTTCGATACCGCACGCCGCCTCTTTACCCTCGTCTGTGTCCTTTATTGGCGAGGCTAGGCATGGAAGGTCCGGCCGCTCCAGACTTGAAAGACAAGGCCCCGCGCGCCATATTATTCATGTGCGGCATGAACTCCATCCGTTCTCCCATGGCAGAGGTCATCGCCAAGCAGATCGTCGCTCCCGGGATCTATATCCAGTCCGCAGGCGTCAGGGCAGGCGATCGCGACCCCTTCGTCGATGCTGTTCTGGACGAAGCCGGCCTGACGCTTGGCAAGCACAAACCGCGCACCATGGATGAGATCGAGGACGACTTCTTCGATCTGATCATTACCTTGACGCCAGAGGCCCATCACGCCGCACTCGAGTTGACGCGGTATAACGCGCTTGACGTCGTCTATTGGCCGACCATGGATCCGACGGTGGAAACTGGCTCCAGAGAACAGAGGCTGGAAGCCTATCGCGAGGTTCGCGATCACCTGAAAAAGCTCATTTCCGAGCGCCTGCCGCAACGCGCGCAGCCATTTTCGGAAACGCTTTAAAGCGGACGACAATTTAGGTTCACAAATGTGCGGCGATTGTGTAGTTTCCGCGCAATTTTCCCGGGCACTTTACGCCTGGCATCATCAACAGGAAGAAACAAACCTATATGACAAAAGAAGAAGTCCTTGAATTCCCGGGCGTCGTGACCGAACTCCTGCCCAATGCGACGTTCCGTGTGAAGCTGGAAAACGAGCATGAGATCATTGCTCACACGGCAGGACGCATGCGCAAGAACCGTATCCGCGTTCTCGCTGGCGACAAGGTCCTGGTCGAAATGACCCCTTACGACCTCACCAAAGGCCGCATCACCTACCGTTTCAAGTAATCGCCCGATAGATCGGACGGCTGGCAGAGCATGACAGACCCAAAACAAAAGCTGATTCTGGCTTCCGGATCGCCACGCCGTCTAGAGCTCCTGCATCAGGTGGGTATCGAACCCACGCGCCTGATGCCGATGGACATCGACGAAACACCCGCACGCCTTGAACATCCCCGCACACTCTGCCGCCGCCTGTCTTTGCAGAAGGCACAGGCCGCTCACAAAGCGGTCAAGGGCGAACTGGCCTGGCGGGATGCCTATATTCTCGGTTCCGATACGGTGGTCGCCGTTGGTCGCAGGATCGTTGGCAAGGCCGAATATATCGAGGACGCTTCGGCGGCGCTCCATCTCCTCTCCGGCAGAAGCCACTGGGTCTATACGGGCATCTGCCTGATCACCCCGAACGGCAAGGTGCGTCAGAAGGTGGCCGAAACCAAGGTCCGCTTCAAGCGTCTGTCGCAGTTCGAAATTGAAAACTACATCGCGTCCGGCCAATGGCGCGGCAAGGCTGGCGCCTACGCTATCCAGGGTATCGCCGGCTGCTTCGTCCAGAAACTGACGGGCTCCTACACCAATGTGGTGGGACTGCCGCTTTACGAAACGGCCGCACTCCTGGCGGGCGAAGGCTTCGAAGTCACGTCGGGCTGGCAGGAAGGCTGAGAAGCATGACGTCCGATCCCAAAGTTACGCCTCTTCGCAAGGCACAGCCATGCCCCGAATGCGGCAGGCCCTCGACCCGCGAAGATTATCCCTTCTGTTCCGATCGCTGCCGGTCGCTTGATCTGTCCCGTTGGCTGAACGGCTCCTATGCCATTCCCGTCGCTGATGACGAAGAGCTTGCGGACAACCAGCGCCGCACGGATAACGACAGCGATTATTGAGCGCGGCTTCGGCTGCTACCGCAGCCGCTTTCGCTTTGCGAGGGCGCTGACGCAAACGGGTTCAGCCGGACCCTATCAACCCGCTCTGAGCTGAGCGACCGCCAGAAGCGTATCCGCACTGATGGAGGCCGACCGTCCCAGGAGGCTGAGCGACGTTGAGGTCGGACCGTTCTTCTGCGTATCGTAAAGCGCGGTAAATCGTTTGACGATCTTGTCGACATAGTCCGGATCGCCGAGCTTCCCAACATCGATGTATTTCTTCACCAGATCGGCTTGCTTGGCCACGTCGATATTGCCAATAGCAGTCGGCAGATTGTAGGCGGTCTTGAAAAAGGTGAAGAGCGCCTTGTCGCTGATGATGGAGTAGGGGCTCGTAATTTCCGGTGCCTTGCGCTTGAAGTACAGCGCCAGGCGGACGCCGTCATTCTGCTCGCCCTGCTGCACTTCCAGTGTCTGCTGCAGATACTGGTTGGTCGTCTCCAAAATCGCGCCGCGCTGCTGAACGCCTTCGGCCGCCGTTGCATCCAGCTGTCCCTTGGCGCTGAAATTGAAGGACGCGACGATTTCTGCAAACTTGCCGTTGCTCTGTGTGTTGACGAAGCTTTTCGGATCGGAAAGGTCCGACTTGAACATCCTGCGCAGATCGGTGGTTGTGACCTCTTTCGGGTCGAGACCATTGGCTTCCAGCACGAATTTGGTCAGCCGGCTATCCGCCAGGAATTGATCGGCGGTTTTGATCCCTGCGATCGTCGAGGTGTAGTAGGCGATTTCCTTGTCCGCGGCCTTGGACGCATTCTCCTTGGCGGTACCGGTCAAAGCTCTGAGCTTTACGGCTTTGTAATCTGCAGTCACCTGGGCCACCATGCGCTGCGACTGCGCGGTCAATGGTGCTTCCGTTCCGCCATCGGCGGTGAAATTGAAGGCCTTGACGAGGTTGACATAGCGGTCGTCGTCCAGCCTGTTGACGTAGCTTTTCTTGTCGGCCACGTCGCTTGAGAGGATTTTCTTGAGTTCGGACTTGGAGACCTCATCCGGATTGATGCCGAAGGCGCGTAAAGCCACGTCCCAGACTTCGCTGACTTCGTCGTTCTTCTTGTCGTCGTCTTTCTTGTTGGAGACGAAGAAGTCGTCCAGCTTCGTCATCTTGGCGATACGGGTCTCGTAATTGGTGACCGCATCCGCGATCTTCTTGTCCGCATCCTTCCTGAATTCAGCTGTGTACTGCTTTGCTACCGCTGACATCTGTGCGGGCGTCTGCGCGCTCGTGCCGGCAGGAAGAGTCCCGTCGCTGGAAAACTCGAAGGCGTCGAGCAGCTTGGTGTTGCCGTATGTCTGAGCGAAGTTTTGGCTATACATCAGGCTCGCCACGCTGCTTGCAAGCATGGTGGGGTTAAGGCCGAAAGCCGTTTTGACATAGGCGACGAGACGGCTGTCCTTGACGAGATCCTGCGCACTCTGGACCTGGGGAACATGCTTGTCCCAGTAGCGCTGATTGGCATCCAGCAATGTGGCTGACGGATAGGTCGACATGCTGGCAACGTAATCGAGCTTCAGATCTTCCGTCTGGTCGGCGGTCTGCGCCTGGCCGTTGACCGTGCCGTCCGTATTAAAATTGAAGAACCCCGTGAGCTTTTTCCAGGCAGGATTTTTCGCCTGGTTGGCAACGCTGTCGGGATCGGCGAGATCGCTTGTCAGAACCTGTTTCAGATAGGCCTTGGAGGTGAAGGTCGTATCGAGACCGGCCGAATCCAGAACATAGGTGCGAAGCCGCGTGTTGTTGACCAGATCGTCGACATTGGTGATCGCGCCGATCTTGGAGGCGAAATAGGCAGCCTCGGTCTTAATATTAGTCTCTTCGGTCTGGAAGGAGGCCTTGTAGGCATCGGTCGTGCTCTCGGCCTGCGCCGTGCTCTGCGCCACCTTGGCATCGCCCTTGAAGTTGAAGGCCTGGGCCATTTGGAGGTAACGCTTGTCGGTCAGCGTATTGGCAAAGCTCTTGCTGTCGCTGAGATCGCTGTCCAGCACCTTGCGCATGAAGGCCTTGCCGTAGGTCATTTCCCCAAGACCATAGGCCTGCATCGCATAGGAATAGAGACGGTAATCGCCGAGCAGGTCGTCGACGGTCTTCACCTTGCCGATATTGGCTTCGTAATATTCGGTATCGCGCTTGACCGGAGCCTGGCTCTCGACCTTGGCAAGAGAGGCCTTCATATCTCGATTGACGGTGAGATAACTGCTGTATGTCGACAGAACCATGACGAGCCCTAGTTCGTTGAAGACCCTTCATGGTCGACGGATACGCGGTCATGGCGCAAATGTTAAACTCGATCATATTACAAGATGACGGTTGACCAAAGCTAAAAATCCATTTCAGCCCATTGAAATGCGGAAATTGCGGGCTTTTTGCACCTTGCCGGGTCTCGCGCACATTGCTCGCCCCGTCTCCATTCTCGCGCAAGCTTGACCCGTTAAGCCTCGGTCGTTGATCTGCGTCCAGCGGGTCGGCAAGGCCTTTTCATGATGGAAAGGGTCCGGACGTCCTGCCGGTTCTCATGATGAGATGGAGTTAGAATGGCTACCCCGCCCAGCGTAATGCCACTTCCGAAAGTCGCCCCCAGAGGGCGCGACATTGGGTTTGCAGCGGGCATCGTTGCCATTTTGTGCATCCTGTTCCTGCCGATCCCGCCCTTTATCATCGATATGGGACTGGCATTCTCGATCGCCTTCTCCGTGCTGATCCTGATGGTGTCGCTCTGGATTCACCGTCCGCTGGACTTCTCCTCCTTCCCGACGATCCTGCTGATCTCCACCATGATCCGTCTCGCGCTCAACATCGCGACGACGCGCGTGATTCTGTCCCATGGTCACCAGGGCCACGATGCCGCCGGCGGTGTGATCGCCGGCTTCTCGAGCCTCGTCATGTCCGGCGACTTCGTCATCGGTCTGATCGTCTTCCTCATCCTCATCGTGGTGAACTTCATCGTCATCACCAAGGGTGCCACGCGTATCGCCGAAGTCGGCGCCCGCTTCACCCTTGACGCCATCCCCGGCAAGCAGATGTCGATCGATGCGGATTTGTCCGCCGGCATCATCAATGAGAAGGAAGCGCAGCTTCGCCGTCGCGAACTGGAAGAAGAAAGTTCCTTCTACGGTGCGATGGACGGTGCGTCGAAATTCGTGCGTGGCGACGCCGTCGCCGGCCTGCTCATCACCATGATCAACATTTGCGGCGGCATCATCATCGGTGTTTTCCGTCACGGCATGCCGGTCAGCGAAGCGGCGGACGTTTTTGTCAAGCTCTCCGTCGGTGACGGTATCGTCTCGCAGGTTCCGGCGCTGATCGTTTCGCTCGCGGCCGGTCTTATCGTCACGCGCGGCGGCACGCTCGGCTCCACCGATACTGCCGTCATCAACCAGTTGAGCGGCTATCCAAAGGCACTTTCCGTCGCTGCCGGCTTGATGTTCATTCTTGCCCTCGTTCCGGGTCTGCCCTTCATTCCCTTCATGTTCCTCAGCGGCCTCCTGGCGCTGGGTGCGTGGTTCATTCCTCGCCAGTTGCAGCGCGAACAGGATGTTGCTCGTGCGGAAGAAGACCAGAAGGCAGCTGACGCCACGCAGGCCGAAAGCGAGACGGTGAAGAGTGTTCTACGCACCACCGAAATCGAGCTGGCACTTGGCAAACAGGTTTCGCCACGCCTTCTGGGCGCGCACCAGGAACTGGGCTTCCGGGTGGGCAAGATGCGCAAGAAGTTTGCCGCGCAATACGGCTTCGTCGTGCCGGAAATCAAGGTCACCGACGATATCGCCATTCCCGACAAATCCTACCAGATCCGCATTCACGGAACGACGGTTGCGGCCAATACGCTGCGCGTCGGGGAAGTGCTGGTCATCACCGGCAAGGGCAGACGTCCATCGGTTCCAGGTGACGATGTCAGAGAACCCGCTTTCGGCATGCCGGCGGTTTCGGTGCTGGAGCATTTCGTCGAAGATCTCCGTCGCGAAGGCTTCCACCCGATCGACAACATTTCGGCACTTCTCACACATGTCAGCGAAGTCATCCGCAACAACCTGCCGATGCTTCTCTCCTACAAGGACGTCAAGGTCCTGATCGACAGGCTCGATCCGGAATACAAGAAGCTCGCCGACGAGATCTGCTCGTCGCACATGTCCTATTCCGGCCTTCAGGCAATCTTGAAGCTTCTCCTGGCAGAGCGCGTTTCCATCCGAAACCTGCACTTGATCCTCGAAGCCGTGGCGGAACTCGCGCCGCATCTGCGCAAGACCGAACAGATCGTCGAGCATGTCCGTATCCGTATGGCGCAGCAGATTTGCGGCGACCTCTCCGACAATGGCGTTCTGCGCGTCCTGCGCCTCGGCACCAAGTGGGACGTCATCTTCCAGCAGGCGCTGAAGCGCGATCCGAAGGGCGATGTCATCGAATTCGATATCGATCCGCGCCAGGTGGAAGAGTTCTCCAACGAGGCGACCCAAGTAATCCGTGAATACATGGATGTCGGCCTGCCATTCGTGCTTGTCACGCTGCCGGAAACGCGCGCATATGTAAGAATGATTACGGAACGACTCTTCAGCACCTTGCCGGTGCTGTCACATGTCGAACTGGCAAAGGGTACGGAAATCAAGATCCTCGGCTCCATTTCATGATCTCTGACCCGCAAGGAACCATCATGGCGCTGTTCCTGGCTTTCTGCCGGATCGGTTCCTGCCTCATGGCGATGCCTGGCTTTTCCTCTGCCAGGCTTCCTGTCCAGATCAGGCTCTTCCTTGCGCTGACGCTTTCCATTGCCCTACTGCCGCTGCTCTGGGATGTCATCTATCCCGTCACGCAGGGCAACACGGTGACGTTCTTCCGGGCCATGCTCTATGAGACTTTCATCGGCACGATGTTCGGCCTGATCGCCCATCTCTATCTCTTGGGAATGCAGTTTGCCGCAACCGTTATGGGCACGGCCATTTCCTTCACCGGCCCGCCCGCGCAGGATGTGCTGGAAGATACCTCCGAAAGCCAGCTTGCGGCCATGCTGACATTCGGCGTGTTGCTCGTGCTGTTCATTCTGGATTTTCACCACGTCATCTTCAAAGCGCTGGTGGAATCCTACTCGTCGATCCCGCTCGGCGGACCGATCTCAGCCCAGCGCATGCTGATCACGCTGACCGATACGCTCGTGGCCTCGATGAATGTGGCGATCCGGGTGGCAAGCCCCTTCATCCTCTTCGGCTTTCTGTTCAACGTGGCGATCGGCCTGATCAACAAGCTCGCACCGCAGATTCCGGTTTACTTCATCTCTACCCCCTATGCTTTGGCCGGCGGTCTGCTGCTGCTCTATTTCGGCATTGCCGCGGTGATAAACCAGTTCGTCAATGGCTTCTTCCTAGTTTTCTCGAACATGTGAGTGAGATGGCGGATCTTTCCAAATCCAAGAAACTCGACAGGCTGGTGAAGGTGCAGGGGCATCTGACGAAGATGGTCGAGAATGAACTTGCCATCACCACGCGTGAGCGCGCCGAGCTTGCCGAGAAGATCGAGACACTGTCCGGCTATCTGACCTCCTATGATCCGCTGCATCAGGACATGCTGAAGCACTACGTCATGCGACACAGCCGTCTGATGGCCCGCGATGTCCGTCTTGAATCCATCCAGGAAGCGCAGGAAACGCAGCTTCTGAAGGAAACCAAGAAGGGCGAGAAGCTGGAAGACAAGCGCGACAGCGCCCGCGAGGACGAGGCGAGGGTGCGTGACGACAACAGCATCTATGAGCTGATCGATCTGCAGATCAGCATGAAGGCCTCCAGCCTCCAGCAAGGTTAGGCGCCTATCGTCATCCGATCAAAACGGAAAGGATGACGACGTGGCGATTTCTCCTCCAAGCGATCTTGTGCTTGATGTGGTCAATGCGGCCGACCCGATGCAGGTCTCCGCGGCCCGTGAAAAGCTGCGCGCGGTGAGCGCGACGCGGGAAGCTTCGGTCCTGACTGCCAGCAATGCCGGCTTTGAGTCCGCGATCAACAGTATCGAGACACCAGCAAGCAAGGCGGGCCTCGGAAACATCCACAGGCCGGAGCATCACGAAAAGATCCCTGAAACCTACCGCAAGTTCGAGGCGAGCGTTCTCAACACGTTTATCCAGAACATGATGCCATCCGATACCGAAGAGGTTTATGGCAAAGGCTCAGCAGGCGAGTTCTGGAAAGGCATGATGTCCGAGCAGATGGCCGACGAGATGTCCAAGAAGGGCGGCATCGGCATCGCCGAGCAGGTCTATTCGCAGGCGCTGCAGCGCCAGCGCAATGCCGCCCCCGTCTCTGCCGTTAATGAAGACGACAAGAAGATTGCCATGAGCATGGTCACTGACTTCCAGCGACGCATCTTCTCCGACACCGAAACCAAAAAAACCAATAGCTGAGTCAGGCGGAGCGCTGAAGTAACATGGAAATTGTCAACAACGACTACAGAATTCAGGCTGTGCTTGGTCGTCTCGAAGCGGTCATCGACAACGAGAACGCTAGGATCGGCAAAGAACCTGACTTCGACTTCAAACTGTCGAACGCCCATAAGAGCCGTTGCCTCTACGAACTCACCATGCTGATCCGCGACGTCGAAAGCCCGAAGATCGCCGAAGTGCATCGTCAGCAGATCCTCGACATCAAGGAAAAGCTCGCCATCAATACCCGCCGCGTCGAAGCGAGCATGAAGGCCGTCAAGGCGGTTGTTGAGCTGCTGAAGGACGCGCAGAAGAATGCCGAGGACGATGGGACCTATTCGCTGCAACAGTTCGCTCGTGAGGCGCAATGATCAAGCTGATTGCCACAGGGGTCCTGGTGCTCGTCATGACCCTTGGCGGGGTCTTCGCCGCCGTCAAGTTTGGCCAGCCCCCCGCGGATGATCACAAGGTCGATGCGCCGCCGCCTCCGCAATATGTGCAGGGCGATCTCATGACGCTGCCTGTCCTTTCCAATGGCGCGGTGGCCGGCTACTTCCTGATACGCTCTACGCTTCTGGTCGACTCCGTCATCATGAAGGACGTCAAGGCACCGATGACGGCTTACATGACGGACGAGCTTTTCGGCCTGCTGGTCGGCGACAAGATCCTCGACGTCAAGGAGGTCGGCAAGTTCGATGTTGCAGCCTTCAAGACCAAGATCAAAGACGGCATCAACGCCCGTATGGAAAAGCCGCTTGTCCGCGACGTGATGATCCAGCAGATGGATTACATCACCAAGGAGATCCTGGACGCCAGGGACTCCACCCGTAAGCCGCAGAAGATCGTGATCAACACCGATCCAGAGCCGCCAAAGGCGGCAGCAGCCACCCCATCCCATTGACGGCCATGGAGCGGTGGGGCGTGTCACGGTTCCCTCCGCAAACGCTCCTCGTCTTCTCAAGTTCGCCCGGTAACGGAAGCTCCGTTCCCGGGCGAAGCTTATTAAGACCGCCTGTCCGAAAGAGCTGAATCCATCTTCCTGGCGCGCGTTGGCAGAGGCCGCAATCGCGCATCAATGGTAGGGGCTGTCTGACTCTAGCTCAGCCAGCCGCGGCAGATGAAAAAGTGGAAGTGGCGGGCGTCGGCCAAGCTGCTGCTGCGGCTACGACCTCGCGCGACATGCGTCAATAAAAGGACCGCACCAGCGAGCCGACCAGCAGGTTCCAGCCATCGATCAGCACGAAGAACAATATCTTGAAGGGCAGTGAGATCGAGGTCGGGGGCAGCATCATCATGCCCATGGCCATCGTGATTGTTGCCACCACCATGTCGATGACAAGGAAGGGCAGGATGACGAGAAAGCCGATTTCGAAGCCGCGGCGGATTTCAGACAGCATGAAGGCCGGCACGAGGATGCGGTATTGCGGCTGCGTGCCATTCATCGTTTCCTGGCCGCGCTCACTCGCCAGATCGACGAAAAGGGCAAGATCTTTTGGCCGCGTATTGGCAAGCATGAAGGTACGGAAGGGTTCGGCCGCCCTCTCGATTGCCTGCGCCTCGGTAATCTGGTTCTGCATCATCGGCTGGATGCCATCGTTCCACGAGCGCTCGAAGGTTGGCGCCATCACGTAGAACGTCATGAACATCGCCATGCTCGTCAGGATCATGTTGGATGGCGTTGTGCCAAGCCCCATACCGGACCGAAGAATGGAAAAGGCGATGATGAAGCGGGGAAAGCTCGTGACCATGATCAGGATGCCGGGCGCGATCGAAAGGATCGTCAGCAATCCGAAGGTACGAATGATCCATGCCGCGGCGGAGCCGTCGACAGGCAGATTTAACAAATCTGCCGGTGACTGCTGCGCAAAAGCAATCCCTGGGATCAGGGCGAAAGCAATCAGGCAGATAAGGGTGCGAATCATTCTATCACGAAGGTTTTGAATAAAACCTTGGATACGCGCCCTTTCGTCCTGAGGTCAACGATCTCTCTCAGGTCATCCCTAAGATATTGAAAGCCACGCGGGCCCTGAATTTGCTGGAGAGGAACGGTTCTGATGTAGGCCATGAGCTCCTGATGGAGCTCCTGAACCACGGCCGGGTCTGAAGGACCATTAAATTGCAGTGCAAGTTCAAGCCTTACCCAATTTTCGGCAGGATAACCGAGATTGGTGATGATCGGATCGAGCGATACCAGGCTCGGACCTACGGGCGCGCCATGGCCATCCTTGGCGGGCTCGCCATGAGCCTCTGCTTTTGGTGCTTCGCCATGCTCTCCCGCTGCAACTTCCGCCGGAGCCTCATGAGCCGGTGCGGCCGCAGCCGGCGGGGCGGGCACAAAGAGCATCTTGCCGACGAACCAGCCGCCGCCAAGACCCAGAAGACACAGCACCGCGATCGCGCCGATGGCCGGGATAGGCGAGCTCTTCTTCGGTGCCGGTCCTTCAAGTGCCAACTGGTCGGTCATAGGTCTGTTGCCCGTTTCTCAATTTGTACCCGGCTGGACGAGACAACCTCATCTGCCATGTCGAACGCCTCGCAAGATCGTGCCGCGATCTATCAGCATCGCATTTCGAGCGTTTTAGATCGGCGAGAAGAGGTCGACGACCTGCTGCCCCACCGGCGGCTGCTGCACTTCCATGATGCGTCCGCGACCGCCGTAGGAAATGCGGGCTTCCGCGATCTTTTCGTAGGATACGGTGTTTTCCGAATTGACGTCCTGCGGCCGGACGATACCCGCGACATTGAGAATGCGGATCTCGTGGTTGACGCGCACTTCCTGCGAACCGCTGATCAGCAGGTTGCCGTTTTCCAGAATGCCGGTCACAACCGCTGCGACGAGGAGCGTGAGCTTTTCCGCGCGGTTGATGGAGCCCTTGCCATTGGCTTCGCTGTCATTGTCGAAGCTGAGAGACGAGTCCGCCTTCGGCTTCCAGCCAAGGATTTCCGCATCTGCTTTCCAGCCGGTCTTTCGGTTGTTCTTGCGGCTGCGGTCGGTCTGGTTGTCGAACGACGCCTTGTCGTTGATCTGGATGTTCACCGTCAGAATGTCGCCGATATTGAGGGCGCGCGAATCCTTGAAGAGCGCCGCCTTGCTGTCGCTCCAGAGCGAATAGCCGCTTGCCGTATGAAGCGGCTGCTTCGGATAGGACGCGAGCTGCGGTGCCTGGTTGAATTGCAGGCCGCTGCCGATCGGGCTCATTGCCGGCGCGTTGCCGATTTCCTTGAGGGTCTGGTTTTCCGTGACGCTCTGGCACCCCGTGAGGATGCTCGCGGCTGAAAGGGCGAGAATGAGCGCTTTGTTCATGACGGATCTCTTGATGTGGTTTTATCGGTCGCGCTGGCCATGATCGAAGCGACGGTCGCCGCTTTCTTCGCGTTCATTTCGCTGAGGATCAGCCCGGATTGGCGCGGTGGCAGTTTCATGATGATGGCCGCAGCCATTCCCGGATCGAGTTCCTGAAGCTGGGGAGCAGCCGCATCCGCCTTCATCGTCTTGTAGACTTCGACAAGGTTGGTTTCTGCCTGCTTGAGGAAATCGTTACGCCGTTGCAGCCAGTCTTCATACTCGGCCTTGCGGGCTTCCAGAATGGCCACACGTTCGTTGATGTCTTCCTGAAGCTTCTCGAGATCCTGCTTCTGCATCAGATAGCGCTGGTCACGCGCCTGATCGACGATGTTGGTGCAATACTGCTGGATTTCCTGTCCGCTGGTCTCGCCGGTGGTGACGCGCACCTGCTCCTGCGCGCGCGCCGAAGGAAGCGAACCAGCGACCACGAAGAGTGCCAGAAGAACGCGTTGAGGCGTAAAGATCTTGGAGATGGCGATCGTCATTGTAGTACCAATTCTGCCTGGAGCGCACCTGCGGACTTGATGCCTTGGAGGATGGCGATGATGCCGTCCGGTTTGACGCCGATATTGTTGAGACCCGCCACCAGCGACCGGAGGCTTGGACCTTCGAGGATAGCAACCGGGCCACCGCTCTTCATAGCCTGGATGTCGGTCTGCTCCTGCACCGCGGTTTGTCCGCGTGAGAAGGGCGCTGGCTGCACGACCTGCGGCATTTCGGTGACCTGTACCGTCAGCGTACCGTAGCTGACGGCAACCCTCGAGACACGCACGTCTGCACCGATGATGATCGTGCCGGTCCGTTCGTTGATGACGACCTTCGCCGGCGTATCGGTTTCCACCGCAAGGTTCTCGATGCTCGCCATCAGGCGGGTAAGATCGGCTGTGCGGGGCTTCTGGATGTAGACGACCTGAGAATCTCGCGCCTCGGCGATCGGCTCGTTGTAGGAGGTGCGGGCGTAGCTGTTGATCGTATCGGCAATGCGAATGGCGGTGGAGAAGTCCGGGTTTCTCAGTTGCAGGACGAGATTGACGGAATCCTTGAACTGCGAGGGAAGCTCGCGCTCGATGATCGCGCCGCCTGGGACGCGACCGGCCGTCGTTACACCTTCCGTCACCTGTGCCGCCTGACCGCCGGCGTTGAAGCCGGAGACGATGACGGAGCCTTGAGCAACAGCGTAGATCTGGCCGTCTGCGCCGGACATCGAGGTCATGATCAACGTGCCGCCGCGAAGCGAAGAGGCGTCGCCAAGCGAGCTGATATTGACGTCCAGCCTGCTGCCGGGGCTTGCGAAAGGCGGCAGATTGGCAGTCACCATGACGGCCGCGACATTCTTGGAGGAGGTCTGGTTGCCCTGCATCGAGATGCCGAGATTTTGCAGCATCGCGCGCATCGACTGCTCGGTAAAGGGCGAGGCACGCATATTGTCGCCGGACCCCTGCAGGCCGACGACAAGACCATAGCCGATCAACTGGTTTTCACGCCCTGACTGGAGTGACGCAATATCTTTCACGCGCGCCATCGTCTGGGCGAAGCCTTCCGGAGCGGCTGCGAGAAAAGCCATTGCCGCAACTGCCGCGGCGAAAAAACGCTGACGAAAACTCATTTTTGGAAAACCTCCACGGTCCCGTCGAGCTTCGCCGTTCCGCTCACCGTCACGCCGGTGTCCTTGTTGCGCACGCGAACGATATCGCCGGCCATGCCGTCTTCGATGGCAACGCCGGAGGCCGAAAGGTTCATGCCGTTATTGTTGTAGGTGATGCGCACTGCAGCGCCGCGTTCCACCGCATAAGGATCGCGCAGGTCGCCGATCGGAATGGTCCGCCCGGCAACCAGTGTCCTTTTGGAGACCTTGCCCACCACTTCCTCGATCGACTGGGAATAGCCGGGAGCGATGTTGGGGTTGGTGACAGGAACTTCCGTCACCCGGCCTTGGGTGATGATCTCGCCCGAAAGAATCGTGACCGTGGGGACGACAGCGAACTTCTGCTGCGACATGGCACCGTGCGGAGCGCACATCGCAAAAGCGAGTGCCAACGCGAACGTCACCTTGTAACCTTGAACAGGCATGATTTTCGGGCGGAACTTCATGTTACCCTACCTTCCACTTATTTTAGGTTCTGACTGACGATCTGAGCCATCTGGTCGGCGGTGGTGATGACCTTGGAGTTCATCTCATACGCACGCTGGGCGGAAATCATGTCGGTGATTTCCTTGACCGAATCGACGTTGGACCCTTCCAGATAGCTCTGCTTCAGATAGCCGAAGCCAACCGACTGAGGCGTTCCGTCGACAGCGGCACCCGAGGCATCCGTCTGGGCGAAGAGGTTGTCACCGAGCGGACGCAGACCCGCTTCGTTGGCGAAGTTGCTCATCGTCAGCTGACCGACTTCGGTCATCTGGTTCGACTGGCCGATACGCACCGAAACGATGCCGTCGTCGGTGATCTTGGTTTCGGTCGAGTCGGTCGGGATGGTGATGGCCGGCAGAACCGGGTAGCCATCTGTTGTCACCAGACGGCCGGTCGAATCCATGTTGAACGCGCCTGCGCGGGTGTAGAGCGGCGCGCCGTCCGGACCTTGCACGCGGAACCAGCCTTTGCCGACGATGGCAAGATCGAGCGTGTTGCCCGTCTGGGACACAGGTCCCTGAATGTGCAGCTTGCGCACGGCAGACGTCTGCACGCCGAGACCGATATTGGCGCCTTCCGGCACCATGGCCTGGTTGGCGCGGTTCATCACGCCCTGTGCACGCTCGGTCTGGTAGAGCAAGTCGGTAAATTCGGCGCGGCCACGCTTGAAGCCGGTGGTGTTGATGTTCGCGATGTTGTTCGCGATGACCTCAAGGTTTGTCTGCTGGGCATCCATGCCCGTTGCTGCGATTGCTAGAGCTCTCATTTCTTAGGTCCTCACGGGTCAAATCTGCATTTTAACGACATCGAGATAGGCAGAAACGAGCCTGTCTCTGAGCGCAACAGCGGTCCTCAGGGTCTGGTCGGCCTGCATGACGGCATCGACCACTTCGCGGGTATTGGCCTTGCCCTGCATGCCGGCGAAGGACATGGCTTCGCTGTTCTTGAGCGAGTCGACGGCATCCTGCGCAACGCCGCCAAGAACGCTGGCGAATGTCGGGCCAACCGTCGCGGTTGTGGCCGTGGTGACGGCGGCACCCGCAAGTGAGGTCAGGCCACTGGCAATGCCCTTGATGCTGTCTGTCGCGGAGTTGTTGGTCAGCGATTTGATGTTGCTGATAGATTCGATCATCACTGAGCCTTCAATAGGTCGATGGTTGAGGAAATCAGATCACGCGTCTGCTTGATGACCTGGAGATTGGCTTCGTAACTGCGGTTGGCTTCGCGAAGGTCGGCCATCTCGATCAGCATGTTGACGTTTGGCAGCTTCACCACGCCTTTTTCATCGGCCGCCGGGCTGTCCGGATCGTATTCCTCGATGAAGTTGGAGCGGTCGTAGCCAAGCTTCTTCACCTCGACGAGGTTGGTCCCCGACGCGCGATCCAGCTCATTGGCAAACGTAATCGTCTTGCGGCGATAGGGGTCGGCCCCTGGTCCGTCGCCTGTCGTGCGGGAGTTGGCGATGTTTTCCGAAACGATGCGCAGGCGCGTTGCCTGTGCTTCCATTCCGCTGCCTGCGATCTTCAGCGAGGTTGATAATGAGTCCATCTTACTTGCCCACCGCGGTCATCATCATGGAGTGGAAGGTGCGAACGAGCTGCGTGTTCAGTTCGAACTGACGCTTGATTTCGCCCGTCTTGGCCATTTCCGTTGAAAGCGAAACGGTGTTGCCGGATGCCTGAACACCGATTTCATTGTTCAGTGGAGCGTCCCTCAGGCCGATCTTGCCAGCGCCGGTCACGCTCATTTCCATATGCGCCGGGTTTGTGCGCGCCATCTGCATGCCAGCCGTCTTCAGTTCGGTTTCGAACGGAACGACTTCCTTGGCGCGATACTGCGGCGTGCTCGCATTGGCGATGTTCGTGGCGACAACTTCCTGACGGATTGAAAGCCACTCGGCCTGCCGGGAGGCCAGCGCAAACAGCTGAATGGGCTGCATGACAATTCTCCGTGTTTAATCTGCCTCCGGTCTAGACCCACAATCTTGCGCGGGACTTACCCGAGGGTCGGGCACTGATTTCGCAGGAGTCACGGCTATAATTCGCCGTGGCATTAACCATTTGTTTGCCATGGCGCTTTAGATTTCATTGATATTTCCGCCAGACGGACGGCTCTTACATCCCTGCGGGTTCGCAATGGCTCTTCATACGCAAACATATGTCGGTTCGGTTACGGAGCAGGCTGCGGCAGGCAGATGGCGGCGTGTCGTCGTTCCCGCGGCTCTCGTTCTGATGTTCGCGACAGCCGGTGCTATCCTGCCGTCCGCATTCCTTCCATCGCCGTCTGCAGGATATGTCTCGCACGCCGTCGTCAGAGTTTCAGCCCCAGGCGGAAACCCAGTCGATACCGGCCGGGTAGCTGCGTCCATGCAGCAGAGCCTGCTGTCCCCGGTGTCCCTCACGCTTGCCATTTCAGAGCTGAAGCTCAAGGCTGGCGATGTTACGGGCATTGTTGAAGAGGGACGCCTCGCCATGCTGGCGAACCTGCTTTCGGGCGACGTGCAGCCAGCAACCCCTGTCAACGCCATCGAAGACGCGCTTCGTCAGTCCGTCAAGATCACCTCGGCATCGAAGACGGACATCGATGTCGGTGTTACCGCAGCAACGCCGAAGGCCGCTGAGCGGATCGTCGATTATATTGCTCGCCAGGTCGTCAAAGGCGTGGGCGGCGATCATGCCGAACCCGCCTTGCAGGCGGTAGAGAAAGCACGCACCGCGCTCGACGCGGCGGAAGGCGCACTGACCGGATTTCAGATGCGCCACGGCAACGATATCGTCTCGCGTATCCAGGGCCTGCAGCAGTCGCTTCACGAGGCGGACGCAACGATTGCGGCTTTGGGCGAGAAGGAGCACGACCTCGCCCAGGCTGTGACCAAAGTCTCGGCGATGAAGACGGACGACGTGCTGACGAAAGCATTGCCGCCGCTTCCCGTTTTCGAAGCTCTTGCGCCCGTCAGAGACAACTACACCACGGCAAAGCTTGCGCTTGACGACGTCAATGTCGATCACGGGCCAAAACACCCGCGCACCATTGCGGCCCAAGGCGCTGTCGACGCCGCAAGATCTGCCGCCATGCCAGCTCTGCGTCGCGCACTGGACGGTGCCAAGGCGGAGTTGAAGGACGTTGCCGCCACGCTTGACGCTGAGAACCGCCAGAAGGCCGCCGTTGAAGAACAGTTGCGCGCTATGGGTAACGCACCGGAAGAGCTTGCCAAGCTGGAAACAGCTCTCGAAAAAGCCCGGCGCGAATATCTGGCGGCAAGCGAAAAGGCCGGTCCCTTCGCAGCACCGACCGTGACGGCGGCGATCGCCAAGCCCGCATCACCCGCGGTTCTGCAGGAAGAGGGTATTCTGCCGCAGATGATACCTGGCGCAATGGCGGCGGGGGGCGCTTTGGTGGGAGTACTGCTCGCGCTCTTCCTCATCAGCTTCCGCCGCACGGAGACGCAGGACCGGGTCGGGGCCGCCATTCAAATGGCAATAGAGGCGGAGACGGCTTTTGAGGCCGCCCCTGCAAAGGCTGAAGCGCATGATGAACGGTTCGAGATCGAGCCGGATATCTTCCATGATCTAGTCGAGGACGATGTCGAGCCCGTCTACGCCAGCGAGCGCTACGATGTGACCGAGGACGATACGTGGGAAGACGATCTCCACGATGAGCCTGCCAACGATATCCCGCTCGATGAACGTGTCCGTCAGGTCCTGCTCGCCAACCGCGTCCGGTATGCGGAGACGGCACAAAAGGAGGATGGCTTCCGTCTGCCGCCTTTGCTGGCCGCCGCACTGGAAGGCAAGGCAGATCATGCGCAGGCCGAAACGGACGAGCTACGAACGCTTCGACAGGAACTCGCTTCGCTCAAGCAAAGATTGAACGGCTTTGTCGAAGACGACATGCGGCGTCGCGGCTGATCCACTGATTTTCCCTTGCAATCTGTAGCTTCGCGCAGCATTAGGGGTTTTACCCCTCAAGGCTGGTTTGCGGGTTCTCAGGAGGCAGGCATATGGTGGTTGTGATCGACGGCAAGGCCAAGGCGGCATCCGTGACGGATGCTGTGCGAGACGCGGCTGAGCGTCTGGAGAATGAGACCGGCAAGAGGCCTGGTCTCGCTGTCGTCATCGTCGGCGATGATCCTGCAAGCCATGCCTATGTGAACTCCAAGAGCAAGATGGCCAAGCAATGCGGTTTCAACTCGGTCCAGCATACGCTGCCGGAAGAAACGACACAGCAGGAGCTCGCAGCCTTGGTCGCGACCCTGAATGCGGACGCATCGATCCACGGCATTCTCGTTCAGTTGCCGCTTCCCAAGCATCTCGATTCCGATCCGATCATCCAGTCGATTCTGCCGGAAAAGGATGTCGATGGTCTGAGCGTCTTGAATGCCGGAAAGCTCGCTGTCGGCGATCTGAAGACAGGCCTGCTCTCCTGCACCCCGGCTGGTGCCATGCTTCTGGTTCGCAGCATCCATGGCGATGATCTGTCTGGCCTGAACGCCGTGGTAATCGGTCGTTCCAACCTGTTCGGCAAGCCGATGGGCCAATTGCTGCTCAACGCCAACGCAACGGTGACGATGGCGCATTCGCGCACCAAGGATCTGGCCTCCGTCTGCAAGTCCGCCGACATTCTGGTTGCCGCCGTCGGGCGCGCGCAAATGGTGAAGGCCGATTGGGTTAAGCCCGGCGCGACCGTCATCGATGTCGGGATCAACCGCATTCCCGCACCCGAGAAGGGCGAGGGCAAGTCGAGGCTCGTTGGCGATGTGGCGTTCGAAGAGGCAAGTGCGGTCGCAGCGGCCATCACGCCTGTCCCGGGCGGCGTCGGCCCGATGACGATTGCCATGCTGATGGCCAACACGGTGATTGCTGCGCATAGAGCGCTCGGCAAAGACGCGCCGACGTTCTAATCCAGTTACCGAGGAGCGGGGCCGGTGGAGGCGCGCACCACCAGTTCCGCTTTCCACAACTCGTGAAACGGCTCGTTTTGCCCGGTCTTGATCTGGGCAATCAGCCGTTCGGCAACGCGCATCCCTGCTGCTCTAAGAGAGGACCGTGTTGTGGTGAGCGGCACGGAAAAGTTGACCGGTTTCAAGAGTGGCAGGACGTCGTCATGGGCGATCAGGGAAATATCCCGCCCGGGTCGCAGGCCCCGCTGGTTGAGCGAGCGGATGGCGCCGAGCGCAAGTGCGGTGGAGGCACAGAGAACGGCGGTCGGCTGTTGCGGCTGGTCAAGCAGCCGCTCCATCATCAAGAACCCGGCTTCGTCGGTCATCACGCTGTGGCTGACCTTGTCAGGATCAAGTGAATGGCCCTGAGCGGCCAATGCCGCTTCCACACCGCGGTAGCGACGGAATGTAAAGTCATAACCCTCCGGCCCATTGATCAGCGCGATATTTTCATGGCCGAGTTGGAGCAGCAGCGATGCGGCGTCATGAAAGGCGCCCTCATTGTCGACATCGAGATAGGGATAGTCCGGCTCGATCCCCCAGGAGCGGCCATGCACCATGAAAGGGATCGACAGACTCTTCATCATCGCAATGCGACGATCGTTCTTTTTCATATAGGCGAGATAGATGCCGTCGACTGTGCCATTGGCGGCGAGATCCTGCAACGCTTCGTCCTCGTCACGCGGATCGGTCGGCATGATGACGAGGTGAAAACCATTTTTTGCGGAGACTTCCCCAAGCCCATTGAGGAACTCCCCGAAGTGAACGTCGGATTGATGTGCTGCACCCGTCGGCATCACGAGACCGATGGAGCCGACCTTGCCGGTCGCCAGCCGCTGCGCTGCCGCGTTGGGTCGATAACCGTTCTGGCGCGCCGCCTCGATGATCTTCCGGCGCGTCTCGGCGTTGACTTCGGGATAGCCGTTCAGGGCGCGGCTGATCGTCGTTTGAGAGATGCCAAGCAACTGCGATAGTTGTTTCAGATTCATGCCCAGCCTCCCTCTGCTGCTCAAGCCCGTGGACTCTGGAAAGGGACGGCTCCTCCACCGTCTCCAAACCGCTTTGAAGGCTAGCAAGTGTTGGAGCGCTAGACAATTCAAAAAACTCTGCTGCAGCGCAAATACAGTCTCCCGCACGGCAAAAGAGGACCAAATTTGGGATGATCATCAACCCTCTTGACTCTGAGCAATTCTCAATGAGATGAATAGGCAGCCAAAGCGCTTTGAAAAGACACGCCGAAGCCGATTAATGTGATGGGAGGTAGATCACATGAAAAAATTATTTTTAACGACTGTTGCCGTAGCCACGCTTCTGTCGGGCGCATCCTTTGCCGCCGAACTCAAATTCAAGCCGGGTGAAGACAGCAAGTTCAACTGGAAGAGCTACGAGGCCTTCAAGACCGCAAATTCCAGCCTGAAGGGCGAGACGCTGACGATCTTCGGACCGTGGCGCGGCGAAGACGAAGCGCTGTTCCAGTCCGTGCTCGCCTATTTTGCCGATGCGACCGGCGTCAATGTCCGTTACTCGTCTTCGGAAAATTACGAACAGCAGATCGTCATCGATACGCAGGCTGGCTCGCCGCCAAACGTCGCGATCCTGCCGCAGCCGGGCCTTCTCGCTGACCTTGCGGCCAAGGGACTTCTTACTCCGCTCGGTGACGAGACGGCAAATTGGGTGAAGGAAAATTACGGCGCGGGCCAGTCCTGGGTCGATCTTGGCATGTACAAGAACAAGGACGGCAACAAGGCCTATTTCGCCTTCCCGTTCAAGGCCGACGTGAAGTCGCTGGTCTGGTACGTTCCTGAGAACTTCGAGGAAGCCGGTTACAAAGTGCCGGAAACCATGGAAGATCTCGTCAAGCTCAGCGACCAGATCGTTGCCGATGGCGGCACGCCATGGTGCATCGGTCTCGGCTCTGGTGGCGCGACCGGCTGGCCGGCAACCGACTGGGTGGAAGACTTCATGCTGCGCACGCAGCCGCTCGATGTCTACCAGAAGTGGACGACGAATGAGGTGAAGTTCAACGATCCGCGCGTCGTCGCCGCAATCGAGGAATTCGGCAAGTTCGCCAAGAACGACAAGTATGTTTCGGGCGGTGTTGCCGCTGTTGCCTCTACCGACTTCCGTGACAGCCCGAAGGGTCTCTTCGACATTCCACCGAAGTGCTACCTGCACCGTCAGGCTTCCTTCATCCCATCCTTCTTCCCCGAGGGAACGAAAGTCGGAACGGACGTCGACTTCTTCTACATGCCGACCTTCGCCTCCAAGGCCGATCTCGGCAAGCCGGTTCTGGGTGCTGGAACGCTCTTCACCATCACCAAGGATTCCAAGGCTGCGCGCGCGCTCGTCGAATTCCTGAAGACGCCGATCGCCCACGAAGTGTGGATGGCGCAGTCCGGCTTCCTGACACCGTTCAAGGGCGTCAACAAGGACGCCTACGCCAATGATCAGGTGAAGCGTCAGGGCGAGATTCTGACGACGGCTACCACCTTCGGCTTCGACGGTTCTGACCTCATGCCTGGCAAGATCGGCGCTGGTGCGTTCTGGACCGGTATGGTCGATTATGTCGGCGGCAAATCTGCCGAGCAGGTTGCCAACGATATTCAGAAGGCCTGGGACGGCTTGAAGTAATCCTCAGATGCAGCCCGGTAGTTATCGCTGCCGGGCTGTCATCGATAGAACGGCGCGGGAAACGCGCCGAATATAAGTAAGATCGGGGAGGGAATGATGATCACGCAAATCGTATCCGCGCTGGGTGTCGTTATCGTCGGCGTCTTTGCCTGCGCCGCCTATTACTGGCTGTCGGACAAGGCGTTGCAGTTTATTTTTCCGGTGCGGGACGGCGATGTCATTCAGGCGTCGCGCAATCTCAACCGGCGCGCGGCCATTCGTCCCTGGCTCTTCGTCGGACCGGCCCTGCTGCTGCTTGCCGTCTATCTTGTCTACCCGGTCGTTGCGACCTTCATCCTGTCTTTCTACGATCGGACAGGAGCCAATTACGTCGGTTTCGCCAATTACGTCTGGGCCTTCTACGACGCCGGTTTCCGCCAGTCGATCTTCAACAACATTCTCTGGCTCGCCGTCGTGCCCGCGGCTTGCACCTTTCTCGGCCTCGTCATCGCGGTCATGACCGACCGCATCTGGTGGGGAAATATCGCCAAGTCCATCGTCTTCATGCCAATGGCGATCTCCTTCGTCGGCGCCTCCGTCATCTGGAAATTCATCTATGAGTATCGCGGTGAGGGCCAGACGCAGATCGGCCTTCTCAATGCGCTGGTGGAGTTCTTCGGCGGCAATCCGCAGGTGTGGATTTCCATGCCCTTCTGGAACAACTTCTTCCTGATGGTCATCCTGATCTGGATCCAGACCGGCTTTGCCATGGTCATTCTGTCGGCCGCGCTTCGTGGCATTCCGGAAGAGACAATCGAGGCGGCGGTCATCGATGGCGCCAATGGCTGGCAGATTTTCTGGAAGATCATGGTGCCGCAGATCTGGGGAACCATCGCGGTCGTCTGGACCACCATCACCATTCTCGTCCTCAAGGTCTTCGATATCGTGCTGACCATGACCAATGGCCAGTGGAACACCATGGTTCTCGCCAACCTCATGTTTGACTGGATGTTCCGCGGTGGTGGCGATAGCGGGCGAAGTGCTGTCATTGCGCTCGTCATCATGGCAGCCGTCACACCGATCATGATCTGGAACATCCGCCAGGCGAATCGCGAGATGGAGGGCCGTTGATATGAACATCGCAACCCGTCTGCGCCGTATCGGCCTGCCCCGCCTTATCGTTCACGCCAGCGTCCTTTTCATCGTTCTGCTCTGGCTTTTGCCGACGCTCGGCATCCTCGTCAGTTCGCTGCGAGACAAGGACCAGATCGTCGTTTCCGGTTGGTGGACGGCCTTCTCAAGCTCCAACCAGACGCAGGCGCTGCGCCTTGGCGATCCATCGACACAGACCCAGCAGGGCGATCGCTTCGTCATTGCCGGCAACGTCTTCGGGGAAGGCAAGAGCGGCCATGTCTCGGCCTATGGCGTGCGCGTTCAGGAACCGGCAGCCTTCAAGGCCGGGACGTCCGCCGATCTCGGTGATGGCGAAACGCTTCAGCTCAACGAGGACGGCAGCTATCAATATAGCAAGAATGCCAGCTTCGAAGGGTCGCGCGCAAAACGCGTCTATGTCGTGGTTTCCACGCCGCCGATCTTCACGCTCGACAATTACCGCACCGTTCTCCTCTCCGAAGGCATCGGGCAATCCTTCGTCAATTCGCTGACGGTCGCCATTCCTGCAACGATCATCCCGATCCTGATTGCCGCTTTCGCTGCCTATGCGCTGTCATGGATGCGCTTCAGCGGTCGATCCTTGATGATTGCATTGGTCGTCGGTCTGATCGTCGTGCCGTTGCAGATGTCGCTCATTCCGTTGCTGCAGCTCTATAACTCCATCGGCAATATCTTCGGCATACCGTCCAAGACCTATGCCGGGATCTGGCTGGCGCACACGGCCTTCGGTCTGCCGCTCGCCATCTATCTGCTGCGCAACTATATTTCCGGCCTGCCGAAAGAAATCATCGAGAGTGCCCGTGTCGATGGCGCCAGCGATTTCGAGATTTTCGTCAAGATTGTGCTGCCGCTCTCCTTCCCGGCGCTTGCCTCCTTCGCCATCTTCCAGTTCCTCTGGACATGGAACGACCTGCTCGTCGCCATGGTCTTCCTCGGCACGCAGAAGGATGAACTGGTGCTGACCGGCGCATTGAACGCGCTGCTCGGTTCGCGCGGCGGCAACTGGGAAATTCTCACCGCGTCGGCCTTCGTCACCATCATCGTGCCGCTCTGCGTCTTCTTTGCGCTCCAACGCTACCTTGTGCGCGGCCTCTTGGCCGGCTCCGTCAAGGGAGGCTGATCAACCCATGAATGCTTTCAATCAACAGGACACTACCATGACCGCGACCGTTTCTTCCGCCCTTACTCCGGACAAGGATTGGTGGCGCGGTGCCGTGATCTATCAGATCTATCCGCGCTCCTATCAGGACTCCAACGGCGATGGCATCGGCGATCTGAAGGGTATCACTTCCAGGCTTGAGCACATTGCCAATCTCGGCGCGGATGCGATCTGGATTTCGCCCTTCTTCACCTCGCCCATGAGGGACTTCGGCTACGACGTGTCGAACTACGTCGATGTCGATCCCATGTTCGGAACGCTCGCCGATTTCGATGGTCTGATTACAGAGGCCCATCGCCTGGGCATCCGGGTGATGATCGATCTGGTTCTGTCGCACACATCCGACCAGCACCCGTGGTTCGTTGAAAGCCGCTCCAGCCGCAGCAACCCGCGTGCCGATTGGTATGTGTGGAGCGATGGCAAGCCGGATGGCACGCCGCCCAACAACTGGTTGTCGATCTTCGGCGGCTCCGGTTGGCAGTGGGACCCGACCCGGATGCAATATTACATGCACAACTTCCTGACCTCGCAGCCGGATCTCAATCTGCATAATCCAGAGGTCCAGGAAGAGTTGCTGAACATCACCCGCTTCTGGCTGAAGCGCGGCGTCGATGGCTTCCGTCTTGATACGATCAACTTCTACTTTCATGACAAGGAACTGCGCGACAACCCGGCACTTGCGCCGGAACGCCGCAACGCCTCCACCGCGCCTGCCGTAAACCCCTACAACTTCCAGGAACATATCTACGACAAGAACCGTCCGGAGAACCTGGAATTCCTCAAGCGCTTCCGTGCCGTACTGGATGAGTTCCCCGATATCGCCGCCGTCGGCGAAGTCGGTGACAGCCAGCGCGGTCTTGAGATCGTCGGCGAATATACATCCGGCGATGACAAGATGCAGATGTGCTACGCCTTCGAGTTCCTGGCACCCGATGCGCTGACCCCCGCCCGTGTTGCAGAAGTTCAGGCGGCCTTCGCTCAAGCCGCACCTGAAGGCTGGGCCTGCTGGGCTTTCTCCAACCACGATGTCGTGCGCCACGTGACGCGCTGGGGTGAGACGGTCGAGGACAAGGATGCCTTTGCCAAGGTGCTTTCGGCTCTGTTGATGACGCAGCGTGGCTCTGTCTGCATCTATGAGGGCGAAGAGCTTGGCTTGACGGAAGCCGACATCGCCTTTGAAGATTTGCAGGACCCCTATGGCATTCAGTTCTGGCCGGAATTCAAGGGCCGTGATGGCTGCCGCACGCCGATGGTTTGGGATGCCGGCCACGCGCAGGCGGGCTTTTCCACCTCGGATAAGACCTGGCTCCCCATTCCTGCCGAACATAAGAAGCGCGCGGTCAGCGCCCAGCAGGGCAATGAAGCGTCCGTTCTCGAGCACTACCGTCGCTTCCTGGCGTTCCGCAAGCAGCACCCGGCTTTCGCCAAGGGCAAGATCGAGTTCCAGGACGCGGATGCGACCGTCTTGAGCTACACCCGCACACTTGGCAACGAAACAGTGCTTTGCCTCTTCAATCTCTCGGCCGTGCCAGCACCGGCAAAGCTGCCGGATGGCGAGTGGAACGAGCTGGAAGGCCATGGCTTTTCGGCCGAACGGAATGGCACAACCGTAGAACTTCCGGCATGGGGCGCGTTTTTCGCCCGCCACGCGTAACACCATAGGGAGGAGCACCGCATGACTGGCCTTATTCTCAAGGGCATCCGTAAATCCTACGGCGAGGTGAAGGTCCTGCACGGGATCGACCTCGATATCAAGCAGGGCGAGTTTATCGTCTTCGTCGGCCCGTCCGGCTGCGGCAAGTCCACACTGCTGCGTATGATTGCCGGTCTGGAAGAGATCACCGGCGGTGAAATGTATATCGACGGCCAGTTGGTGAACGAAATACCGCCATCACGGCGCGGCATCGCCATGGTCTTCCAGTCCTACGCGCTCTACCCGCATATGACGGTCTACGACAACATGGCCTTTGGCATGAAGATCGCCAAGGAAAGCAAGCAGGAAATCGACCGCCGCGTTCGCGCCGCTGCCGAAATCCTGCAGCTCACCCAATATCTGGAGCGCCTGCCGAAGGCGCTCTCCGGCGGTCAGCGCCAGCGCGTCGCGATTGGCCGCGCCATCTGCCGTAACCCCAAGGTCTTCCTCTTCGACGAGCCACTCTCGAACCTCGACGCGGCCTTGCGCGTCGCGACCCGTATCGAGATCGCCAAGCTCAGCGAGAAGATGGCCGATACCACCATGATCTACGTCACGCACGATCAGGTGGAGGCTATGACATTGGCTGACCGCATCGTGGTATTGAATGGCGGCCGCGTCGAGCAGGTGGGCGAACCGCTGGAGCTTTACGAAAACCCCGCCAACCTCTTCGTTGCCCGCTTCATCGGCTCCCCGGCCATGAACATCATCGCGGGCACGGTGAAGGCGACCGGCGAAATTACCACGCTTGACCTTGCGGGCGGCAAGACACTCGCCGTGCATATTCCGACGCCATCGGGCGAAGAAGGCAAGGCAGCATCCTTTGGCGTGCGTCCAGAAGACTTGTTCATCGCCGACGGCGACGATTATCTGTTCGAGGGCAAGGTGTCGATCGTCGAGGCGCTGGGTGAAGTGACGCTGCTCTATCTGGAGGCACCCGCGGGTGAGGAGCCGGTCATCGTCAAGATCCCAGGCATTGCACCGGTGAAGAAGGGCCAGACGCTGCGCTTCTCCGCGCCACCGGAAAAGCTTCATCTTTTCGATGCGCTTGGCAAAACCTACCGCCGCTAACTGAGCTGGAGTGGTTGCAGCTCGGGCCGTCAGGACATAAAAAAAAGTGAGAGCAAATCAGTTGCCGCGGGGCCGCTTGAATTGCGCTCACTCTCTACGTGTCTCTTAGAGCATCCTTTGGACGCACAAAAAACGCTCTATCTTCTTTGATAGACGCATCGTGCTTTGCGAAAATCGATCCGACTTTCGGGCCGATCTTGTAACGCTCGCCGGTGATCAGCTGAGCCCCGTAAGAACCGTCTGTTTCAACTTCACATCGGGCACTTCGCTGAAGGCGAGATCGTCACGGCCGAAGTACGATTTTTGGTTGGTCGCCGACCAGTCGTTACAGACAAGCTTGTAACGGTCTTTCGCCGCGGGATTTTCAGGCATCGCATAGAGATAGTCACCGGTGCGTTTGGCCAGTGGAATATCGCCATCCTGATTGCAGCGGCTCAAAATCTGCTTCAGCACCTCACCATCGACCTCGGTGACCATCAACTTGCCCTCGAAGCGCAGGCATGCGTTGAAATCGTAGCGGCGGATTTCCCCCTTCGGTAACCCAGCACCAAAAGAGGTGTGGCCGATGAAGCCCACATCCGCACCGGCCTTTGCGGCAATAAGCTCGGCCACGTGACGACCCGCCTCATCGACCGTCATGGCCCTCGCCGTTTTGGCAACGGTTTCCCGTTCCTCTGGTGTCAGATGCTGAGCGAGCGTCTTTTCGATTAGCGCGCCGAGAGCAGGGGAGGGCTTCGCACTGCGATCGATCGCCACCGTTTCTATGGATGCGGCCTGGCCGGGGCCTGCAATGCTTGCAACCGCCATCGACGTGCCCCAAGAGCCGGTATGGACATAGCGTGTGGCGCCAGCTTCATGCACGAAGTTCAGGTGGTCGTGACCGCCCACGACCAGCGTTCCGTCTGGTAGCAGAGGAAGGATGTCGCGGTCCGCCACCACACCGGCATGGCTCATCACGATATTGATCGCATCCGGCTTAACGATCTCGGGAAGATTGACCTTTGCCCAGTCCACGGGCTGGGGAATGGTCAGCGCCTCGCGCGTCGCCTTCGGATAGGTGTTGATGGCGTTGGTGGCGAGCCCGGCCACGATGACCTTTTGTCCACCAATCTCGAATGTCTTGCTCGCCGGCGCGTAAGGAGCACCGCTCCGCTTGTCGATGATGTTGGAAAGGACGGTCACTCCCAGCCCTTCAGCGCGGCTGACGAAATGGGCAAGGTCGGTATCGATATCCGGCTCGTGGTTGCCGATATTGACTACGGTCGGGGCGAGTTTCGCAAGGGCTGCGAGGAAGCTCCACTCGATCTCGCCTTGAGACCGCATCGCGACCGTATTGCCGCTTTCGAACAGATCGCCATTCAGGAGAATGATGCGCGGGCTTTTGTCTGCGGAAATGCGCGTCTCGATCGCTGCCAGAAGCTGGCCCATGCGCTCATAGGCGGAGTGCAGGTCGGAGATGATGATCGCGTGCAGCGGAGCCTGCTGGTCGGCGGCTGCCGGAAAACGCAACAGCGGCAGCATGGCAGTTCCGGCCATGAGCTTCAGCAAATTACGGCGTGTGCGTGAGAAAATTGTCATACTTGGCCCCGTCATGTCAGACTGCGCCACCGCCCCCGCGGCTGGCTGCACAGGCCCCTATAGGGCGATCATCACAGCCACATGACAGCAGAGGCGCTAGCCTTCACGTCAATAGGGGAGAAATGGGGAGGGGATGTCAAGACATGGTGCTGGAGCGCCCTTCGTCCTTTCGGACGCGCGAAGGACGCTTCTTCTTTCAAGCCACGCAGAGTGCTTTTGCGAAACTCGGCCTCGAGTTCCGCGCCGCTTTTGTCGGGCATCGCGGATGCCCCAAACGGACCGCCATTGGGCAGATCAGTGGAAGACGCTGGCGCCCTGGTCTGCGGTTCCGGCATTGCGACGGAACGGCGCGAAAAGCTCGCGGCCCATGCCCCACTCATTGCCGGAGAGATCGGCCCGCGCAGGTTCGCGCTTGGACAACTCCGCTGCCGACACCAGAACCTCGAGCGTGCCTGAGACCGCATCGAGACGGATGATGTCGCCATCGCGAATGAGCGAGATCGGCCCGCAATCGGAGGCTTCCGGCGTGACGTGAATGGCGGCTGGGACCTTGCCCGAAGCGCCGGACATACGGCCATCGGTGACGAGCGCCACCTTGAAACCGCGATCCTGCAGCACGCCAAGCGGCGGGGTGAGCCGGTGCAGCTCCGGCATGCCATTGGCCTTGGGTCCCTGGAAGCGGACCACAGCGATGAAGTCGCGGTTCAGCTTGCCATCCTTGAAGGCATCTTGCAGTTCCTGCTGGTCGTGGAAGACGATGGCAGGAGCTTCGATGATGTGACGCTCTGGCTTCACCGCGGAAATCTTGATGACCGACTTGCCGAGATTGCCGGTCAGCATCTTCAATCCGCCTGTTGGCTGGAACGGTGTTTCGATGCGGGAGAGAACCTTCGGATCGTGGCTCTCTTCGGGTGCTGCTTCACGCTGGATGGCGCCGTTTTCGCCAAGCTTGGCATCGATCGTATAGGCCTCAAGCCCGTGGCCGAAGACCGTGCGCACATCATCATGCACGAAGCCCTGTTTCAGGAGCTGCTTGATGAGGAAGCCCATGCCGCCGGCGGCATGGAAATGGTTCACATCGGCGAGACCGTTCGGATAGACACGTGCGAGAAGTGGCACGATGTCGGAAAGGTCGGAGATATCCTGCCAGGTCAGAATGATCCCGGCGGCGCGTGCCATGGCAATCAGGTGCATGGTATGGTTGGTGGAGCCGCCTGTCGCATGCAGTCCGACCACGCCGTTGACCACGGAGCGCTCGTCGATCATCTCGCCGGCAGGGGTAAACTCATTGCCCTGCGCGGTGATCGCCAGCGCCCGCCTCACAGCTTCCTTGGTCAGCGCATCGCGTAGCGGCGTGTTGGGATTGATGAAGGAGGAGCCAGGCATATGGAAGCCCATGATCTCCATCAGCATCTGGTTGGAATTGGCGGTGCCGTAGAAGGTGCAGGTCCCAGGACCGTGATAGGACTTGGACTCGGCCTCCAGCAGTTCCGCACGGCCGACCTTGCCTTCCGCATAAAGCTGGCGAATGCGCGACTTCTCGTCATTCGGAAGGCCGGTCGTCATCGGTCCGGCCGGAATGAAGACGGCTGGCAGATGGCCGAAGGTCAGTGCTGCGATCACCAGACCGGGCACGATCTTGTCGCAGACACCGAGATAGACGGCAGCATCGAACATGTTGTGCGACAGGCCGATACCGGCAGCCATGGCGATGGCATCGCGCGAAAACAGCGAAAGCTCCATGCCGGGCTGGCCCTGCGTGACGCCGTCGCACATGGCAGGCACTGCACCTGCCACCTGCGCAATGCCGCCTGCCTCTTTCGCCGCATCGCGAATGATCTGCGGAAAGACCTCGTAAGGCTGGTGGGCGGAAAGCATGTCGTTATAGGCAGTGATAATGCCGAGATTGGGAATTCGATCGCCGGCAAGGATGTCCTTGTCGGCGGGGGAACAGACGGCAAAGCCGTGGGCGAGGTTGCCACAGGACAGGGTGGAGCGATGAACGCCCTTGGAGATCTGCAGCCGCAGCCGCTCGAGATAGATTTCGCGATGGGGTTTCGAACGTTCAACGATGCGGGCGGTAATGTCCTGAACGCGTGAGTCGGCAGCCATGGGCTTCATCCTGTCCTTGTGTTGAGCGTCGGCCACAGGCTTGGGAGACCGGGCCGACGATCATGTTTCATTCAAATGCCGGGCACCGCCGCCGCATGAATGCGGGCCGTTATGGCGCCCAGTAGATATTCACCGTCGAATCCGCACGGTTCAGCACGGAGCGGATCGGCATTTCGTCCTCATCGAGATCGGACTGCGCCTTCTCCAGCGTCTCCTTCTTCGCCGCACCTTCGATGTGCAGCACCAGGAAACGGGCGTCGTGAAGCGCCGCAAGGTTGAAGGTCAGCCGTTCCTCACCGGCATTTTCCGCAGCCATGGTCAGCACGGTGCGCGGCTCGTCGAGATCGAGCGCTTCCTCGAGGTTGTCGCCGCCGGGGAAGAAGGAGGCGGTATGTCCGTCGGTCCCCATGCCCAGAATGACGATGTCGAACGGGTCGCAGATATCGGCGGTCCTCGCGGTTGCCAGCGTTGCCGCATCTTCAGGTGAGGCGGCAGACTGATAAAGCGGCACGAAATAGGCCGCCTTCGCTTCGTTCTGCAAAAGGTTCTCGGCGACCAGCTTGTGGTTGGAGCGGTCATTATCCGGCGGCACGAAACGTTCATCGACCAGCGTGATTCTGATGCGCGGCCATTCCAGCTGATGCTTGGAAAGCGTCTGGAAGAACAGTTTTGGCGTAGAGCCACCGGAGACGGCCATGCTGGCCGCCCCGCGTTCTTCGATGGCCGCTTTCAGATGCGCAGCAACATCGCCTGCGAGCTTTTCGGCCAGTTCCGGACCGTCCTTGAAGATGTGCATGTTGGGTTCCATCCGCATCTTCCTTTAGTCGGCTTCATGCCAGGTACGACCGTCACGCTCGATCAGCGCAATTGCGCCGCTCGGTCCCCAGGTGCCGGAGGTGTAACCCTGTACGCCTTGGCCGACGGCTTCCCAGCTTTTCAGGATCGGATCGACCCAGTTCCATGCCGCTTCCACTTCGTCACGACGCATGAAGAGCGTCTGGTTCGAGCGGATCGTATCCATCAACAGACGCTCATAGGCATCTGGATTGCGCACGTTGAAGGCTTGCGCAAAGCTCATATCAAGCGACACTTGACGCAGGCGCATGCCGCCTGGACCCGGATCCTTGATGAGCAGCGACTGCTTGACGCCTTCGTCCGGCTGCAGACGGATTACCAGCTTGTTGGCCTCGATCTTGCCGGCCGTATCGTCGAAAATCGAATGCGGGATCTGCTTGAAGGTGACGACGATTTCCGAAACGCGGGTTGCAAGGCGCTTGCCGGTGCGGATGTAGAAGGGCACGCCCGCCCAGCGCCAGTTGCCGATTTCAGCCTTGAGGGCGACGAAGGTTTCCGTGTTGGAAACGCCGCCTTCCAGCTCTTCCAGATAACCCTTGACCGCTCCGCCTGCCGAGGCGCCGGCGCGGTATTGTCCACGCACGGTGTTCTTCTCGACATTGGCTTGCGTGATGGGTTTCAGCGAGCGCAGAACCTTGAGCTTCTCGTCACGCACCGCTTCGGCGTTCATCGAGGAGGGGGGCTCCATTGCAACGAGGCAAAGCAGCTGAAGAATATGGTTCTGCACCATATCACGAAGCGCGCCCGCCTTGTCGTAGTAACCTGCACGACCTTCGAGCCCGACGGATTCCGCCACGGTGATCTGCACGTGGTCGATATGGGTGGAATTCCACAGCGGTTCAAAGAGCGCGTTGGCAAAGCGCAGAACCATGAGGTTCTGAACGGTTTCCTTGCCGAGATAATGGTCGATACGGAAGATCTGCTCTTCCTTGAAGACGTTACCAAGCGTGTCGTTCAGCTCCAAGGCGGAAGCCAGGTCACGTCCGATCGGCTTTTCCACCACGATGCGGGTGGATTTAGTGATCAGCTTGTGATCGCGGATCTTGGAGGCGATGTCGCCGAAAATTCCCGGTGCGACGGCAAGATAGAAAGCGCGGATGCGATCCTTGCCTTCGTCGAGAAGCTTCTTCAGCTTGTCCCAGCCATCGTCGGACTTGGCATCGACGGGAATGTAGAAGAGGCGCGCGCAAAACTTGGCGACCTGCTCCTCGTCATATTCGCCAGACTTCAGATGCTCCTTCAGGGCATCCTGCGCAAACTTCCGGTATTCCTCATGCGTCATGACAGAGCGGGAAGCGCCGATGATGCGGGTCGGTTCGGTCAACTGGCCTTCCACCTGGCGGTGGTAAAGGGCGGGCAGAAGCTTGCGTTCTGCCAGATCGCCGGTGCCGCCAAAGACGACGCAATCAAAGGGGTCAACGGGAATAATTTGACTGCTCATGTCGATTCTCTCGATCTCTACACGTTAGGGGCATCCATAATCTAATCGATTTAAAAATGCCAGAGTTGATGTACGAAAATAATGAATTTTGCTGCTGGCCCGTCATGCCGGCAGGTGTCCAATCGTTGCTTTTGCACAATGCGAAGGCAGACGCGTTCAAAACCTGTCCCGTAATGCATACCACGTCAGCGCCAGGAACAGGAGTGGCGCCCGCAGCGATGCACCACCCGGGAAGGATGGAACATCGAGCGCAGCGAACTGATCGAGTGCCTTGTCCTTACTGATCACCATATCGGCGTAAAGCTTGCCGCAGTAGTTGGAGAGCATCACACCATGTCCGGAATAGCCGCCGATGGAAAGCACACCCGGCATGACCTCGCGCACGAAGGGCTGGCGTGTCAGCGTAATGCCGACGGACCCGCCCCAGGCATGTGTCATCTCGATATTCGCAAGCGCGGGGTAGATTTCCGAAATCTGCTTGCGGATATGCTTGGAAATGTCACGCGGCGAGTCGGCCGTATAAGCTTCTCGCCCGCCGAACAACAGGCGGTTGTCCGGCGTCTTGCGGAAGTAACGCACCACGAAGCGTGAATCCGCCACCGCTTCCTTCTCTGGAATGATCGATGGAAACTGATCGAGCGGTGCTGTCGCCCCGATAAAAGAGCGGATCGGCATCACATGCGCCGCAGTGACCGGCTCCAGATTGCCGATATAGGCGTTGGTCGCAATCAGAACTCGGGTTGCGGTGATCGTGCCAGACGGCGTTTCGATAAGCGTCTTGCCGCCGGACTGGCGGATAGACTTGGCCGGTGTCATTTCGAAAATATCGGCACCCGCCGCTTTCGTAGCCTTCGCCAGTCCCACCAGCAGTTTCAGTGGGTGAATATGGCCGGTGCCGGTGTCGCGCACGCCGCAATGATAATGCGACGATCCCAGCCGATCTGCGGTTTCTGCCTTCTCCATGAAGGCAATCTGCTCATAGCCATAGCGGCCCACCATGGCCTCGACGCTATCACGATAGCTCTTTTCATAGGCGCGCTTGTGCGAGACGTTCAACTGCCCCGGCTGGAACTCCATGTCGATCTGGTTGTCGCGGGCAAAGTCGAGCACATAGTGCTTGGCATTTTCCGCGAGATCGAACAGCGCCTTGGAGCGCTCAAAACCGATCTTTTCTTCAAGCTCGTCCGGCCAAGCGCGCTGGCCTGTGCCGAACTGTCCGCCATTGCGCCCCGACGCGCCATCACCGAAGCGGTGGGCCTCGATCAGGGTAACGGAAATGCCGGCGCGCGCCAGATTATAGGCCGCCTGAAGGCCGGTGAAGCCGCCGCCGATAATGGCGACATCGACCGTGCGCGAGCCATCCATCGTCGGATAGTCCGGACGCTCCGCAACAGTCTCCTGATACCATGAAACGCCCGGCGCTATCGGGCTCTGCCATGCCATATCGTTCACCTCACACGTTCAGCAGCAGGAACTCGCGCTCCCACGGGCTGATCACCTGCATGAAGGTTTCGAACTCGCCGCGTTTCAGGCCGGCATAAAGACCGACGAACTCGTTGCCGAAGATGCGTTCGAACTGCTGCTCCTGTTCCAGAAGTGCGACAGCTTCGAGCAGACCGCGTGGAAGCTCGATGGAGCCTTCATTGGCGGTCTCGTAGGTCGGCTCCGTCGGTTCGATATTGTTCATGATGCCAAGCCAGCCGCAGCCGAGCGATGCGGCAAGCGCGAGATACGGATTGGCATCAGAGCTCGGCAGCCGATTTTCCACGCGCCGTGCCTGCGGGCCGGAGATCGGCACGCGAAACGCCGTGGTGCGGTTATCGTAACCCCAGGCATTGTTCACCGGGCAGGCCATATCCGGCGTCAGGCGACGATAGGAGTTCACGTAAGGCGCCAGCATCACCAACGCGTTCGGCACATAGCGCTGCATGCCGCCGACGAAGGAGAAGAACTCCTTCGACGGGGTGCCATCCTTGTTGGAAAACACGTTCTGGCCGGTCTCGATATCGATGACGGACTGGTGGATGTGCATGGCCGAACCGGGCTGAGCCTGCATGGGCTTCGCCATGAAGGTAGCATAGATGCCATGTTTCAGCGCGGCTTCGCGAATGGTCCGCTTGAAGAGAAACACCTGATCGGCAAGCTCCACCGGATCGCCATGGCGCAGGTTGATTTCCAGCTGCGCCGGCCCCTCTTCATGGATGAGGGTGTCGATTTCCAGACCCTGCTTTTCCGAGAAGTGGTAAATGTCGTCGATCAACTCGTCGAATTCGTTGATGCCGGCAATCGAATAGCTCTGGCCACCGACGATGGAGCGACCGGAACGGCCCTTTGGCGGATGCAGCGGATAATCCGGGTCGTCATTCATCGCCACGAGATAGAACTCGATCTCCGGCGCGACCACCGGCTTCCAGCCCTTGTCCTGATAAAGAGACAGCACATTCTTCAAAACGTTGCGTGGCGTGTAGGAAACGGGTTTGCCTTCCTGATCCACGACATCACAGATGACCTGCGCGGTCGGATCGCTTTCCCACGGGACGACGGAGAGGGTGGAAAGATCGGGCACCAGCTTCAGATCGCTGTCACGCGGCTCATAGCGGAAATTTGCGGTCTCATCCGGATAATCGCCGGAAATCGTATGACGATAAAGCGCGGAGGGCAGCGCTAGCGACGTGTCGCCCGTGAACTTTGCCGTCGGCATCATCTTGCCGCGTGCAACGCCTGCCAGATCGGGAGTGATGCATTCGATGTCTTCGATCCCGCGTACCTTCAGCCATTGCGCCGCTTCACGCCATGTGGAGACGCCGCGGGTAGAGGAGAGTTCAACGGGTGGTTTCTTCGCCATGGTTGCCGGCTTCTTCGGGCGGAGCATGGTTTTCTTGGGGGGCATAAATCACCGGTGTCTGTTTCGACTGGGGGCATAATAGTCAGACTTTGACAATTGGCGAGAGGGGAATGCGCATTGACAAGAAGCCTGACTTCGAAAAGAGGGAGTGCAACAAGGATAAGGAAAATCCATGACGGAAAAATGTGATGTGCTGATTTTGGGCGCGGGCGCCGCAGGCATGATGTGCGCCATCCGTGCCGGTCAGCGCGGCCGCTCCGTTATCATCCTCGACCATGCCAAGGCGCCGGGAGAGAAAATCCGCATCTCCGGCGGCGGGCGCTGCAACTTTACCAACATCCACGCCGGGCCGAAGAACTATCTATCGCAAAACCCGCATTTCGCCAAATCGGCGCTCGCCCGCTACACGCCGCGCGATTTTCTCGATCTGGTGGAGAAGCACAAGATCGCCTGGCACGAGAAGACGCTCGGCCAGCTCTTCTGTGACGACAGCGCCAAAGACATCATTCGCATGCTGCTGACGGAGATGCAGGCTGTTGGTGCCAAGCTGCGACTACAGACTGAGATCACATCGGTCGAGGGCATGGCGACAGGTGGCTTTCGCGTGGCGACTTCGCAAGGAGTGATCGAGGCAAAGAGCCTGGTCGTTGCCACCGGCGGTAAGTCGATCCCCAAGATGGGCTCCACTGGCTTTGCTTACAAACTCGCCGAGCAGTTCGGGCTCCCTTTGGTCGAGCCGCGTCCCGGGCTGGTGCCGCTAACACTCGATCCGTTGCAGTTGGAGCGGCTGTCGCCCCTCTCCGGCGTTGCGGTCCCAGCCGATATCTCACACGGGAAAACGACGTTTCGCGAAGCGCTGCTCTTCACCCATCGCGGCTTGAGTGGTCCTTCCATTTTGCAGATCTCATCCTATTGGCGGGAAGGCGATGCCATTCGCCTCAAGCTCGAACCCGAGCAGGACATTGCCGAAAAACTGAAGGCCGCCAAGAAAGCCAATGGTCGTCAGTCCGCTCAGACGGCGCTTAGCGAGATTTTGCCGAAGCGGCTTGCGCAATATCTGGTGGAGCAATCGGGCCTCACCAGCCATCTTGCCGACCTCTCCGACAAGACGCTGATGGCACTCGCAGCAAGCGCGCAGGACTGGCAGATCAGGCCCTCTGGCTCGGAAGGATACCGCACCGCCGAAGTCACGCTCGGCGGCGTCGATACCGCCCACCTCGATTCCAGAACCATGCAGACAAAAGCTGTTCCGGGGCTCTATTTCATCGGCGAAGGTGTGGATGTCACGGGGTGGCTCGGCGGCTATAACTTCCAGTGGGCCTGGGCATCCGGTTACGCCGCAGGTCAGTCCGTTTAGGGCAAATCCCGTCAGCCTGTGTCCGCCGAATTTGCTCGAACGGCTTCCCCTGACGCATTCTGAGTGCAAAGCGGCAACGACGCTCGCCAGAAACGCTGCAACGCGGCGATGCTTTAACATCTTGTTAAGAGGCGCGAGTCATGCTGACCCCTATGCCAGCACAACGCGAGTTGGAACATGAGGTCTCGCTGGACGCCGGAACCCGGCATTGATCGGTCAAGTTTTTCGTTGGAAGCCGCTCATGATGATGTCCAGAAATCGCGCCCGCGCCGTCGCTATTGCCCGCACGCGTAATGAAAACCTCCTCGTTACCTTTCGCCTCAGCCTGATTGCGGCTGGCGCTCTGGCCGCCCTGATCGCAATCGCGTTCTGAACTGCGCCTGACGTTTAAGGCTGAGCCCATGCGGGTTAAGATGCCCGGCATGCGAAATTCAGCATAGAATTTTTCCTCCGCTTCGCGGCGCGCCTTTGGACCTTCAGGTTCGGGTTTCTTGATCATGCCATAGGCGAGGTAGAGTCCGTGCATAGTGATCTCCGTTGATCGGTCGATCTGACTCTGCACCCTAATTTCTGCTTTATCTGCCGCCAGCATTGGCTTACGTTTTTCATTTATGAAAAACATCGGATGGGATGCCTACCAGCTTTTCCTCGACGTTGCGCGTGGCGGCGGCCTAACGGGTGCGGCGCCCACATCGGGCCTCAGCCCGGCAACGATCGGTCGCAGGATGCTGGAACTCGAGCAGCGGATCGGTAAGGTTCTCTTCGTTAGAAGCCAGACGGGCTACGCATTGACGGCAGATGGTCGCATGCTTCTCGACAACCTTCATGTCATGGAAGACGCCGCGGGTTCGATCGAAGGCTGGCGAAAATCCAGTGCGAGCTCTTCGCTGGTGCGCGTTGCGCTCGGCACATGGAATGCTCAACTGATCATGAGCAATTTCTCCGCCATTTGCAGCGAGCGAGATCGCTTTCGCATCGATCTTTTTATCGCCGAACAGAGAGCAGCGCTGACCCATCGCGAGAACGATATCGGTATCCGCGCTTTCGAGCCGGAGGAGCGCAATCTCGCTGCGATCAAGACTGGCAATGTCGCCTACGCCGCCTACAGACTTCGCAATGCGCCGCAATCTTTGGCGGATCGCTGGATTGTCGTGGACAAAGAAAATGCGATTTCCGCCTATTTGCGCTGGCCATATGAGGCGAGGGCGGAGCACATCGTCGTCACCGTGAACAGGCCTTCAGGTCTGCGCGAACTGGTTCTGTCCGGTGCCGGCACGGCAGTGCTACCATGCTTCATCGGCGATGCGGATGCGCGGCTGGTGCGAGAGGGAGGAGAGATCGAAGAGCTCCGCCATCCACAGTGGCTGGTCATGAACAATGAAGACCGCCACCGCCGCGATATACGGACGGTGGCGGACCGAATGGTGAGGCTCATCAAGCAGCATTCCGACCTTTATGCCGGACGCGGCGTGCCGGACTAGGCCGCGGCCTTGCTTTGCGCGACGATGACCGGGATCAGCAGATCGCCCCAGTTTCCGTCGCCGCCATGGTGGCGGGCGGAGCGGACGAGTTCGACGGAGATTCCCGCCTCGACCGCATTCATGACCGCCTGGTTGAGGCGGTGCAGGTCGTTTGCCAGCATACGAATGGCAGCCTGTTGGTCCTGCGTCATGGCAGAGGACTGTTCTTCTGCCCGTTCTCTAACTCTCGAAATCGAAGCCATTGTCTTTCCTCAAAGAGCATGCCGCGCAAAGCTTTTGAGCGGTTTGCGGATAACGACATGCGTTAAAACAAGTACCTGAAGCGTCTTATACTTCGGATGTTATTCTGCGGCCGGGCGGAACTGGTCGTGCTCGGTCGATTCCTTCATGGCGGTGGTGGATGAGGTGCCGCCGGAAATCGCGACGGAGACGGCGTCGAAATAGCCGGTGCCGACTTCGCGCTGGTGCTTGGTTGCGGTGTAGCCGTTGATTTCGGCTGCAAATTCCGCTTCCTGAAGCTCCGAATAGGCTGCCATCTGGCGATCCTTGTAGCCGCGTGCCAGTTCGAACATGCCGTAGTTCAACTGGTGGAAACCGGCAAGCGTGATGAACTGGAACTTGTAGCCCATCGCTCCCAACTCATGCTGGAACTTCGCAATCGTCGCATCGTCCAGGTGCTTCTTCCAGTTGAAGGATGGCGAGCAATTATAGGCAAGCTTCTTGCCTGGATGAACCTTGTGAACACCTTCGGCGAACTTGCGGGCCTGCTCGAGATCCGGCTTGGATGTTTCGCACCAGATCAGATCGCAATAGGGCGCGTAGGCATTGGCGCGGGCGATGCAGGGCTCCAGCCCGTTCTTCACCTGATAGAAACCTTCAACCGTGCGACCGGCATCGTAATCGACAAAGGGGCGATCCCGCTCGTCGATATCGGATGTCAGAAGCTTTGCCGCTTCAGCGTCGGTTCTGGCGATGACAAGGGTCGCAACCCCCATGACGTCTGCCGCAAGACGCGCTGCCGTCAGGTTACGGATATGCGCCGCCGTCGGGATCAGAACCTTGCCGCCCAGATGGCCGCACTTCTTTTCCGATGCTAGCTGGTCCTCATAGTGAACGCCCGCCGCGCCCGCCTCGATGAAGGCCTTCATGATTTCGAAGGCGTTGAGCGGACCCCCGAAGCCGGCTTCGGCATCGGCAACGATCGGCGCGAACCATGTGTCGACCGAAAGCCCTTTGCCTTCGGCAGTTTCGATCTGGTCGGCGCGCTGAAGCGTGCGGTTGATGCGCTTGGCAAGTTCGGGTGCGGCATTCGCCGGATAGAGCGACTGGTCAGGATACATGGCGGATGCGGTGTTTGCGTCTGCCGCAACCTGCCAACCCGAAAGATAGATGGCTTTCAGACCGGCGCGAACCATCTGCATGGCCTGGTTGCCGGAAAGCGCACCGAGTGCATTGACGAAGCTTTCTTCGTTGATCAACTTCCAAAGGCGGTCGGCGCCCATTTCGGCCAGCGAATAGCGGATATCGACCGAGCCGCGCAGCTTTAAAACATCGTCCGCCGTGTAGGTGCGCTCGATGCCGTCGAAGCGTCCCTTCGGAGCATTTGGAACAAGCTTGTAAAAATCAGTCACATCTCTCTCCCATGTCTGTGTGCTGTCACTTCCCGCTGCTTCTGCTTTGGATCGATAACAGCGATCTGATGTGACTGAATTTACATTTATTGGTTTTCCGTGGCTAGATAAAAAGGAAAAACAGTGACTTGAAACGGGTTATGCTGTATCGTCTTTGACAGAATGTCTTTGTAAAAATGTAAATTTGTAAAAGGGAAGAGCTCTCATCTTTTGTGAGCTTTTGTCAAAGGGGAGTGATGATGGCGGAAACCAAGATCTTTGCAGGGCCGCGCGTGCGCCGGGTGCGAAACGGCTTGGGCCTAACCCAGACCGCCATGGCGGAAGCGCTGTCAATCTCCCCCTCCTATCTCAATCTGATCGAGCGCAACCAGCGTCCCTTGACGGTGCAGCTGCTTCTGAAACTCGCCTCCGTCTACAAGGTCGATCTCGACGATCTGCAGGGGGAAAGCGGCGGCACCGCCAGCCAGTTGCGGGAGATCTTCGCCGATCCGCTGCTGGCAGGGGAAATTCCCTCGCCACAGGAACTTGTCGAAGTGGCCGAAGCCGCACCCAACGCCGCCATGGGCGTGGTCAAGCTCTACCGGGCCTATAGCGAACAGGCCAAGCGCCTTAGCGATCTCTCCGACCTGCTGGCGCGCGAGGGTCATCAGACCACCCTCTCGGCCACACGCCTGCCGATCGACGAGGTCCGACAGATATTCGAAAGCAGGCCTGCCCATTTCGCTCTTCTGGATGGCGCGGCGGAGAGCTTCCATGCGGCACTCGGAGCGAGCGACGATCTGACATCGGCTTTGAAATCCTGGTTGCAGAAGAACCACGGCATCATCGTGCGCAGCCTCCCGGTCCATGTCATGCCGAATCTGCGCCGTCGGTATGACCGGCACTCCATGCGCCTGTTTCTGTCCGAACGGCTGTCGATGCATGACCAGCTTCGGGAACTGGCGATGGAAGTGTCTTTGCTCGCGCTGACGGATGAAATCTCGCAGGAGCTGGAGGCGCTCGCGCTTTCAAATGAAGAGGCAAAGCGCATCGCTCGTTTTGAACTCGCGCGCTATGCCGCCCACGCTTTGATGATGCCCTATGCTGCCTATCTGGCTGCGGCCCAGCGGGCGCGCTACGATATCGATGTGCTGCGCGCGCGCTTCAACGTCTCTTTCGAACAGGCAGCCAATCGTCTTGTCTCATTGGCAAAGCCTGGATCGTCGGCAGTTCCCTTCTTCATGATGGAAACCGACAGTGCCGGGAACCGCTTTCGAAAGGCCGGCGCGCAGGGCTTTCCGCAGGCGAAATTTGGTGGTCTCTGTCCTAGGCTCAATATTCATGCGGCCTTCGCCCAGCCCGGGCAGATACTGGTGGAGAGCGCACAAATGCCGGACGGCGCTTCCTACATCACCATCTCACGCACGCTCGAAGGACCTCAGGCCGGTTTCGGGGAACGGGTGCGCCGTACGGCTTTGATGATCGTGACAGAAACGGCGCACGCGAAGGATATCGTCTATGGCGAAGCGCTCTCAGCTTCGGCCAGTGGAGTTGCCATCGGACCGTCTTGCAGGTCGTGCGAAAGACAGGGCTGCCTGTCGCGAGCGGAGGCGCCGCTGACACGCCCGCTCGGTCTCGATGAAATGGTGACGGGCCTCAGCGTCTTCGATTTTCAATAACTTGGCACGAAAGACGCGCGATGCTGGGCTTTTGCGCAGGCCTACGACCGCCGCGTCGAGATGTCATCTGCCTGAAATTTTCGCACTGCACATTTCTGCTTGCGGAGGCTGATTTTCCTTCTTAGTCTCTGCCAAAACAAAGGGGTTTGCGCAGTTTCTCGTCATGCGCCACATCAGGAGAAATCATGAGTTATCGATCGCTTCGTTTCACCCTGGCTTTTGCCACGGCCGTTCTCTCTGCCGGCGCTGCCTTTGCCCAGGAAAAGGTCGTGCACGTCTATAACTGGTCCGACTATATCGACCCTTCGATCCTTGAGGACTTTACCAAGGAGACTGGCATCAAGGTCGTCTACGACGTTTATGACGGCAATGAAGTTCTGGAAACGAAGCTCTTGGCGGGAAATTCCGGCTATGATGTCGTGGCCCCCACATCGCCTTTCCTCGCACGCCAGATCAAGGCGGGCGTGTATCAGAAGCTCGACAAGTCCAAGCTTCCGAACCTGAAGAACATGTGGCCGGAAATTACCACGCGTCTGGCGCAATACGACCCCGGCAACGAATACGCCGTCAACTACATGTGGGGCACGACCGGCATCGGCTACAATGTCGCCAAGGTGAAGGCGGCTCTCGGTGACGTGAAGGTGGATAGCTGGGACATTCTGTTCAAGCCGGAAAACGCAAAGAAGCTGCAGTCCTGCGGCATCAACATTCTCGACGCATCGGACGAGACCTTTGCAATTGCCATGAACTATTTGGGCAAGAACCCGGACAGCAAGGAGACCGCCGATCTGGAAGCTGGCGGCGATGTCTACAAGGCGATCCGTCCCTATGTGAAGACGTTCAATTCCTCCGCCTATATCGATGAGCTTGCCAATGGCGATAGCTGCATCACCATCGGCTGGTCCGGTGACGTGCTGCAGGCCAAGACCCGTGCCGGGGAAGCCAAGAACGGCGTGGAGGTCAACTACGTCATCCCGAAGGAAGGCACCTATATCTGGATGGACTCCTTCGCCATTCCGGCCGATGCCAAGAATGTTGAAGAGGCGCATGCCTTCATCAACTATATGATGAAGCCGGACGTGGCTGCGAAGGCTTCTGACTTTGTTCAATATGCCAACGGTAATCTTGCGTCCCAGGCGCTGATGAACCCGGCGGTTGCGAAGAATCCTTCCGTTTATCCAGACGAGGCGACGATGAAGAAGCTCTTCACCATCTCGCCCTATGGGCCGCGTGAACAGCGCGTTTTGAACCGAGTCTGGACACAGATAAAGACCGGCACCTGATCGGATTTGAACAAAGGGGCAGGCGGTGACAGTCTGCCCCTTTCACGTTCGGCACTCTCGCAATCAAACAGAGCAGGTCATGGCGAAATCACTCGGCCCGGTAAAACGCAAATTCTCTCCCTGGACAGATCCATCCTCGGTCCCTTTCATCCGGTTCGAAAACGTGACCAAGCGATTTGGTGATTTCACCGCCGTCGACAATCTGACGCTGGATATTTACGAGCGCGAATTCTTTTCTCTGCTCGGGCCATCGGGATGCGGCAAGACCACGCTGATGCGCATGCTGGCGGGCTTCGAGGAGCCGACCTCGGGGCGTATTCTGCTGCAGGGAAAAGACATTTCCGGCGTGCCTCCCTATAAGCGTCCGACCAATATGATGTTCCAGTCCTATGCGCTGTTCCCCCACATGTCGGTGGAAAAGAACATCGCCTTTGGTCTGGAGCAGGACGGTCTGCCGAAAGCTGATATCGCAAACCGCGTCGCGGAGATGCTGCGCCTCGTCAAGCTTACCGAGTTTGCCAAACGCAAACCAAGCCAGCTTTCCGGCGGTCAGCGTCAGCGCGTGGCACTTGCCCGATCGCTCGCCAAGCGCCCCAAGGTATTGCTCCTCGATGAGCCGCTCGGCGCTCTCGACAAGAAGCTGCGCGAAGAAACCCAGTTCGAAATCATGGATCTGCAGCAGACGCTCGGCCTCACCTTCCTGATCGTCACCCACGACCAGGAGGAGGCGATGACCGTCTCGGACCGTATTGCGGTGATGGACAAGGGCATCGTCGTGCAGGTCGCAACGCCTGCCGAAATCTACGAGGCGCCGAACAGTCGCTACGTGGCCGACTTCATCGGCGATATCAATATTTTCGAGGCAAAGGTCGAGAGCAAGACGCCTGCAAACGGCAAGCCCGCTCAGGTCGTGCTGGATTGCGAAGGTCTGAAGGTGACGGTGGAGCAGGAATGCCAGGCCGCTGTCGGCAGCCAGGTGGCCTTTGCCGTTCGACCGGAGAAGGTCCGCATCTCGCTCGACGCGCCGGCCGATGAAACGGTAAATGTCGCACATGGCGAGGTTTGGGATATCGGCTATTTGGGAGATTTCTCCATCTTCATCGTCAAGCTCGATGATGGCCGCGTCATGCGTGCCGCCCAGGCCAATGTCTCGCGCCTGGTCGATCGCCCCATTACCTTCGATGACAAGGTCTGGCTCACCTGGAAATCCGATTCCGGCCTGGTTCTGACGCGATAGGAGAGCGACAAATGGCGATCCCTTCTCCTGAAAACCGCCGGAACCCACTGCAATGGCTGGTGGTGGCCGTTCCTTATTTTTGGCTGTTCTTGTTCTTCGCAGCGCCTTTCTTCATCATTGTGAAGATCTCGCTCTCCGATACCGCGATCGCCATGCCGCCCTACGTGCCGGTCTTCGAGGGTTTCAGCCGGATCGGCGAGTTCTTCTCTCAGCTCGATTTCGACAACTATATCTTCCTGACTGAAGACCCCCTTTACATCGAAGCCTATCTGTCGTCGCTGCGGATCGCCGTCATTTCAACGGTGCTGCTCCTTCTTGTCGGATATCCCATGGCGCTTGCTATGGCGCGCGCCCCGAGCCACGTCCGCCCAACGCTGGTCATGCTCGTCATCCTTCCGTTCTGGACGTCATTTCTCATCCGCGTCTACGCTTGGATCGGCATTTTGAAGCCGGAGGGGCTGCTGACGGTGCTGTTTCAGTCGCTCGGCCTTCTCGGCCCTGACGAGCAGGTCAACATTTTCCGCACCGAGACCTCCGTCTTCATCGGTATCGTCTATTCCTATCTTCCCTTCATGGTGCTGCCGCTCTATTCGGCGCTGGAAAAGCTCGACAACACATTGTTGGAAGCCGCTGCCGATCTTGGCTGCCCGCCTTGGAAGGCCTTCTGGAAGATCACCTTCCCCCTGTCGCTTCCGGGTGTCGTGGCGGGCTCGATGATCTGCTTTATTCCGATCACCGGCGAGTTTGTCATTCCCGATCTTCTCGGCGGCGCTCAGACACTCATGATCGGCAAGACGCTGTGGACGGAGTTTTTCGGCAACCGCGACTGGCCGCTCGCCTCGGCGGTGGCCGTCATCCTGCTCCTCCTGCTGGTGGTGCCGATCGCCATCTTCCAGAACCAGCAGAAAAAGGTGGGTTGAGCCATGAAACGCGGCAAGTTCGACACCACGATCCTGACCATCTGCTTCTCCTTCCTCTATATCCCGATCCTCATTCTGGTGATCTATTCCTTCAATGCCTCCAAGCTGGTGACGGTCTGGGGCGGATTTTCGCTGCACTGGTATCAGTCCATGTGGTCGAATGAGGGCCTGATGGACGCCGCATGGATCACGCTGCGCGTCGGTGTGCTGAGCGCTACCATCGGCACCATTCTTGGAACGTTAGCCGCACTTTCGCTGACACGCTTTGCCCGCTTCCCGGGACGGGTCCTCTTCTCCGGCATGATCTATGCGCCGCTCGTCATGCCGGAGGTCATTACCGGCCTGTCGCTGCTGCTGCTCTTTGTTTCCATCGGGGTGGATCGCGGCTTCTGGACGGTCGTCATCGCCCACACGACCTTCACCATGTGCTATGTCGCGATCGTCGTGCAGTCCAGGCTTCTGACCTTCGATCGCAGCCTTGAGGAAGCGGCGCTCGATCTCGGCTGCCCCCCGGTCAAGACCTTCTTCCGCATCACTCTGCCCTTGATCATGCCAGCTGTCGTCGCTGGCTGGATGCTGGCCTTTACCCTGTCGCTCGACGATCTGGTCATCGCAAGTTTCACCACGGGACCGGGCGCCACCACATTGCCGATCAAGATTTACTCCCAGGTTCGTCTTGGGGTTACGCCGGAGATCAACGCCGTCTGCACGATCCTGATTGGCCTCGTCACGATCGGGGTGATCTGCGCGTCCATCACCTCCAAGCGGAGCGAACTCCAGCGCATGAGGGATGAGCACGCCGCTGCAAAAGGCTGAGTAGATTTGGGGGCAGGAGGAGGCCACCGTGACTGACACCAACCCACTTTGGACACCGTCGGCTGAGCGTATCGCGCACTCGCCCATGACGCACTTCATCGACTGGTGCGCCAGCCGCTATGGCGTACACTTTGCCGATTATGACGCCTTCCACCGCTGGTCTGTAGAAGCGCGCGAAGATTTCTGGAGTGCGGTGTGGACCTATTGCGGCGTGATCGGAGAGGCGGGGGAACGCGTTCTCATCGACCGTGATGACATGCTCCACGCGCGGTTCTTCCCGGATGCGGAGCTGAACTTCGCTGAAAATCTGCTGAGCCGCAGCGGATCGGAGGATGCGCTTATCTTCCGCGGTGAAGATAAGGTCGAGGCGCGCTGGTCCTGGGATCGACTTCGCGAAGAGGTCTCACGCTTGCAGCAGGCTTTCGTCGAGAGGGGCATAGAAGCTGGCGATCGCATTGCCGCGATGATGCCGAACATGCCGCAGACCGTGGCGCTGATGCTGGCTGCCACATCGCTCGGCGCCGTCTGGTCCTCCTGCTCGCCCGATTTTGGCGAACAGGGCGTCTTGGATCGTTTTGGGCAGATCGGACCGAAACTCTTCATCGCCTGCGATGGCTATTGGTATAATGGCAAGCGGCAGGCGGTGGCGGACAAGGCCAAGGCGGCTGCCGAAAAACTCGGCGTTCCGCTACTGCTGGTGCCCTATGCGGGAACCACGCAGACCGACCAGGAGAATGAAGCCGGCATTCTCCACTATGATGATGTCATTCAGCCATTCCAGGCCAGACCGTTGACTTACGTCCGCCATCCGTTCAGCCATCCGCTCTATATCCTCTTCTCCTCAGGCACCACCGGCGTTCCCAAATGCATCGTCCATTCGGCTGGCGGAACGCTGCTCCAGCACCTGAAAGAGCATCGCTTTCACTGCGAGTTGATAGAGGGCGAGCGCTTCTTCTATTTCACCACCTGCGGCTGGATGATGTGGAACTGGCTGGTGACGGGCCTTGCTTCGGGCGCGACGCTCTGCCTTTACGACGGTTCGCCATTCGCGCCGGATGGCACTGTTCTCCTCGACTATGCAGAACAAGAGGGCTTTGCCGTCTTCGGCACATCGGCCAAATATATCGATGCGGTGCGCAAGGCCGGTCTGGAACCGGGTAAGACCCATGATCTTTCGGCGCTGAGGCTCGTGACCTCCACCGGGTCGCCGCTATCGCCGGAAGGCTTCTCCTTCGTCTATGACGGCATCAAGAGCGACGTCCAGCTTGCCTCAATCTCGGGCGGGACCGATATCGTCTCCTGCTTCGTGCTCGGCAATCCGGTGAAGCCGGTTTGGAAAGGCGAGATCCAGGGGCCGGGCCTCGGTCTTGCGGTGGATGTCTGGGATGATGAGGGCAAGCCGGTTCGTGGCGAGAAGGGCGAGCTCGTCTGCACCGCACCCTTTCCCTGCCAGCCCATCATGTTCTGGAACGATCCGGATGGTGAAAAGTATCGTGCGGCCTATTTCGGCCGCTTCGACAATGTCTGGTGCCACGGCGACTTCGCTGAATGGACGGTGCATGGCGGGCTGATCATTCACGGGCGCTCGGATGCCACGCTGAACCCCGGCGGCGTGCGCATCGGTACGGCGGAGATCTACAATCAGGTGGAGACGATCGACGAGGTGCTGGAAGCGCTCTGCATCGGGCAGGATTGGGATGGCGATGTGCGCGTCGTGCTGTTCGTTCGCCTCAAGGAGGGTGCAAGCCTGGATGATGCGCTGATCTCACGCATTAAGAACCGCATCAGAACGGGAGCATCGCCTCGTCACGTTCCGGCGAAGATCATCGCGGTGGCCGATATCCCCCGAACGAAATCCGGCAAGATCGTTGAACTGGCGGTTCGCGATGTGGTCCATGGACGGCCAGTCAAGAACAAGGAAGCGCTTGCCAATCCAGAGGCGCTTGCCCTTTTCGAAGGTATCGCAGCGCTTCAGAACTGAGTGTTGGGGCGGATGATGCGGGAAATCGCGCCCCGGATTTAGCCATCGCTTGACGACCGATAGGAATTGTCGCCCGTCAAAGGTGGGATGCGGTTTTAACCTTCTCTTAAAGTGAATTGTCCAAAAATGAATCCAACGCGGGTCCATTCGATGACGGGATGGAGAGCCGGTGGCTCCAAAAAGACATGATGTATTTTCGATCCTACTCTCGTTGAAAGCACAAATTTAGTGGCAGCGTCAGCTGCCTCTTTTTTTTGAGCATCAGCCCGGAAATCGAACGCGACTTTTCGGAATGCACGATGCGGAAAAGCAAGAACACTTTAAGCGTCACCGTCCAGCGAATGTGAGACGAGGATGACAGGCACCAGCCCGGCCACAATGATGACGAGCGCGGGAAGCGCTGCATCCTGCACGCGGGAGCGCGACGCACTTTCATAGACCATCGTCGACAGCGTGTTGAAATTGAATGGCCGCAGCATGATGGTGGCCGGAAGTTCCTTCAGCGACTCGATGAACACCAGCAGCGATGCCGTAATCGCGGCGGGTCGGATATTGGGCAGCAACACGCCGACCAGCGTCTGGAGCCGGGTCCGGCCAAGTGTGCGTGATGCCATGTCGAGATGGGGCGACAGTTTTTGGAATCCCGCGTCGACCGTGCCTTCCGCAAGCGTCATGAAGCGCACGCTATGCGCATAGATGATCGCAAAGGCGGTGCCGGACAAAAGAAGCCCGGTGGAGATGCCAAGATGGCTCCGCATTATCCCATCCACCGCATTGTCGAGACCGGCAAGCGGAAGCAAAACCCCGATGGCAAGCACGGTGCCCGGTATACCGTAACCAAGCGAGCCCACGCGCACGGCAAAGCGCGTCGGCCATGAGGGGCGCTCCCGCTGGGCATATGCCAGGAGAAAACCGCCGAATAAAGTGATCACCGCCACTGGTAGCGAGACTTCCAGACTGTGAAGCAGCGCCTTGAGGAGTTTGGGATCGGCAAGCCCGTTCAGCCGTTTGAGAGCGTAGCTACCGAGCACGAGGACGGGGATCGCAAAGCCGGACAAGAAGGGCAGGGCGCAGACAAGCGTCGAGAGCCACCCACGGGCTGGTGAAAGGGGCACTCTCGCGGAGCGCTGATGCATCGCTGTCGCTTTACCGGCTGCAAAACGCTGTCGCCTGCGGGCTCTCCGCTCGATCACGATCAAAGCCGCAACGATCACCACGAGGCAGGCGGCGATCTGTGTCGCGCCAGCGAGATTGCCGCGATTGAGCCACGTCTCGTAAATGGTGAAGGTCAGCGTATGCACGCCGAGATACTCCACCGCGCCGATATCGTTCAGCGTCTCCATCATCACCAATGCGAGGCCAATAATGATTGCAGGGCGCGCCATCGGCAGTTGGACGGAGAGAAACAGGCGCAAAGGGCCGACACCAAGCGTCCTCGCAGCATCAGCCGCAAACCGCCCCTGCAACCCGAAGGCCGCGCGGGTGGAGAGATAGATGTAAGGATAAAGAACCGAACCCAGAACGAGCACGGCGCCGCCAAGCGAGCGAATATCGGGAAACCAGTAATCGCGAATGGTCTGGTAGCCGAAGAGCGCGCGTAGTCCGCTCTGCACCGGGCCAGCAAAATCCAGAAACTCACCAAAGGCATAGGCTGCGAGATAGGATGGGATCGCCAGCGGCAGGACCAGAGCAAAGGAAAGGAGCCGGCGGAAGGGAAAGTCGAACATGGTCACGAGCCAAGCCGTCGAGACACCGGTGATCGTGGCAAAGGCGCCGGTCATGAGGAGCAGAAGCAACGTCTGCGCGCCGGACCGCGGCAGCACGTTGACCAGAAGATGCTGCCAGCCGTTGGTGCCACCCGTCAGAGCGATGACGAAAATGGCAATCAGCGGCATCGCGACCAGCGCGGAAAGCAGCATGGCCGCAATCGTCAGCAGGCTGACGCGCGATCCTGCCCGCATCGACGCGGCGGTTGGATGTTCAGCTGGATGCAAGGCGTTTATCCTTCCGTGACCGGTATGTGGCGGCCACGGATGTTGCTAACAGCTGTGCCGATCAGTTCGCAAGAACCCGCTGCGATGGAAAGCTGATTTCCACCAGCGTTCCTTCATTCGGCGTGGAGGTGATGGAGAAGTTGGCGCGGTTGGCATCCACCATCGCCTTCGTCAATGGCAGGCCGAGACCCGTTCCATCGCCACGAACCCGGCTGCTGGAGGCCGAGACCTGGCGGAATGGCTTCATTGCCTGCTCCAGTTCCGAGCGCGTCATGCCGATGCCGGTATCGCGCACCCGCAGCACGACGCTGCCATTCGGCTCATAGGCCGTCGACACGACGATCTGGCCGCCCGACGGCGTAAACTTGATGGCATTCGACAGAATGTTGAGCAGGATCTGCTTGATCGAGCGCAGATCCGCAACGACCGGCGGTACCGATTGCGACAAGGCAGTCCGGATAATGACGCGCTGGTTGTTCGCCTGTGGCTGCACCAGCGAGACCGCTTCCGCGATGGTTTCGTTCAGCGCCACCGCCTTGAAATCCACATCCATCTGGCCGGCTTCGATTTTGGAGATATCCAGAAGATCGTTGACGATATCGAGGACATGGCGACCGGAGCGGACGATGTCGTTGGAGTATTCGATGTAACGCGGATGACCGATCGGCCCGAAACGCTCCGTCGCCATCATATCGGCAAAGCCGATGATCGCGTTGAGCGGCGTGCGGATTTCATGGCTGACACGCGCCAGGAAGTCGGTCTTGTGCGCATTCGCGGTCTCTGCCGCGCGCTTGGCGTTGCGCAAATCTTCCTCAGTGCGCTTCCACTGGGTGATGTCGCGGATCACCACGCAATAACCATTGGTGGATTTCAGCCGGCCGATCGTCATGAAGAGTGGTAGGAAACCGCCGGAGGCTTCACGACCGATCACTTCGCGACCGTCGTTCAGCACGCTTGCCACGCCATTATTGGCGAGGCCCGAAAGATAATCCAGCACGGCCCGCTGGCTCTCATGCGCAAACAGCGTCACGAAGGGCTTGTTGGAGATTTCGGCACTGTCGTAATTGAAGAGCGCGCTGGCCGAGCGGTTGAGCGAACGGATACTGCCATCCTCGTCCAGCAGGACCACGCCATCGGTCGCCGTCTCCAGAATGGAGTGCAACTCCTCGATCTCGCCCTTCATCCGGTCGGAGTCTTCTACGTTGTCAGTTGTCGGCTCTTCGCCCGTCACATCAGCCGCGTGAACAGGCGCAGCATCTCGTACCGTTTCGGTCGGGATAAGCGATAGCATCAAGGCGCTTGCCTCCTCCCAACGAACCGACTGCAGCTTTGCCCGCACAGGAATGAGTTCGTTTTCGGCGCTCACCGCGACCATGCCGCCGCTGCGCTCGGAAACATTGTCCAATTCTTCCCGCTGCAGCAGCGCATCCAGACCGCCTACTGCTGTCAATTCGTCGAGATCCGTATAGCCGGTCAGGCGCAGGAACTCGGGGTTGGCATGGATCAGACGATCGCCGCTGTGGATGAGAAGCGCCACCGGCATCTGGTCGACAGTCTCCGGCGTCAGTCCAGTTGAAACACGGGTGGAAGGTCCGAGCGCGACCTCCTCCTCATCAATGGCGGGATCGACGTCCTCATCCTGCGTGGCCGGTTCCTCGGCAGCAGCGGTGTCGTGCTCATCCTCGTCCTCATCATGGCCGCCTTCCATGCGGGTGCCGATGGGCGGATGGGTAAAGGCCACAGGCTCGTCACCACGCGTGTAGGCGTGAAATGCATCGTCCTCGGTCGGCGCGGCTGGTTGATCGGCGTCGACGGCATCGGCGGCGACAACCGGTTCGTCGGCTTCACCCTTGGCGTCTTCTGTCTCAACGGCAGCCGCAACAGCGTCTTCTGCTTCCGCCTCGACAGAAATCTCTTCGGCTCTATCGTCCGACGGCGAGTCTTCAGAAACAACCGGCGTCGCTTCCTCGTCTTCGACAGGCTTTAGGGTCCGGCCGATTTCGCGAAACGCCGCCTGTTCGCTGGCCGTCAGGCCGTCGCGACGATTGCGATGTTCATCGATATGCACGACCTTGTCGGAATAGGATTGAGCCGGCTTCTCGGCAATCTTCAACACCGGAACCTCATGTTCCGGCGGCTGGTGGAAGCGCTGCGGCTGCGTCTCTTCCGGCACGGAATCCGTTTCGAGCACGTCCGTCTCAACCGCGTCGGCCTCTGCCTTTGCCTCATCCTCATCCACGAAGGAGAACGGAACTGGTTCTTCGACATTGGCCGGGGTGGCGTCATCGGAAACATCGGGCTCTACCGCCGCCGCGTCATCCTGCTGGTCCTCGGCAATCGTTAGCTCGTCGTCGGGATGGCTCTCTCCCGCCAGCACGAGGCCTGCCGCATGTGGGTCTTCCACCGCATCGGCGATCCGCACGATGCCAAAACCACGGAAACCGTCGAATTCACGCGCCCGGGTATAGGTTGGAAGGGCGGCAAGATCGATCGGCACGGCGAGGGACGTGCCCTCCACAGGCCAGTAGATCGTCTTGCCCGACCATGTGTCGCGGCGCTTCAAGAGTTCGGCGATCTTGCCTTCCGGATCGAGGTTGAAGAGGGCAGCAAGGTCGGAAAAGCTCATCCCTTCGACCGCCGCAGCCTTGGGCCCCACGGCTTCGGCAAACTCATGCGAAATGGAACTGAAGCAACCAGCAGCATCGATCTTCCAGACGAAACGGCTTGCCCGGCCATTCGGATTGAACACGAAAGGCGACGGGGATGCCGGTTCGTCGGCTGGCTCGTGCGTGTCAATCGTCAGGGCCTGGGGCTCGGCGGCCTCCGGGAAATGCGCTTCCTGTGCCTCGGACGTACCGTCTTCCAGGCTTTGTGCGTCCTCGGTGTTATCGGCCGTGGCGCTATAGCTGGGCTCTTCGTCTGGTGTCGAAACCGCTGCCGGCTTTTTTTCGTCTACCAAAAGAAAATCGTCTGCAGGCGAAAGCGCCTCAACTGTTTCGAGCTCCTCGTCCGTATCCTGCTTATAGGCTAGGAAAACAGACTGGTCCTCGTTCGAGATAGCCTCTGCAACGCCGTGCTCGTCCGCCTCTTGCTGCTCCTCATCCGTCTCTTCGATCTGAGCGACCGCGTCGAGAACGCTTTCGAACGCCAGTTGCTGCGATGGCTTGTGCGCCAACTCAGCCTGTTCTTCGACAGGGACAGCCTTTGTTTCAGGGCGCTCCTCGATGAACTCGGAGGAGGGATCGAGTCTGCCGAGCGCGGTCTCAACGACGAAAACGAGATTGAGAACGGGCTCCTGCGTCAGTTGCGCGGTCGCGGCAGGGAGGTAGCCCTTGCCTGTTGGAACAGGGCGCTTCACCAGCTTGCTGGCATGGCGCGCCGCCATCGATATTAAAGTCCTGGCGGTCTGCGGTGCAATTTCAAGATTAGCGAATTTGCCAGAGGCAGCAATAATCGCGCCGCTCTCATCCATCACGGCCATATGAATATCGGGATCATCGAATCCTTCGATCATCCTCCAGGCGCGTTCTTCCAATGACAGGCCGGATTGATCCAACATAGCGGAGAAGAGAAGCACCGGCTGCTGCCGCTCGACTTCGATCACTTCGAGGGCGGCAGAGACGGCAACGCTGCGAAAGCCAGACGGAACGCGGATCATGAATTGTTGGCGATCGCCAATCTTCTGCAGCCGGCTCGCAGCACCAGCCACCTGACGGAAGGTCACATCCTGCGCTTTCGGCCCATGCTCGATGAAATCGTAGATCATCGGCGTGCCGAAAAGAGCGGCACCCCGTCCATTTGCCCAGAGCGCGCTTTTGAGGTCCATCGAGAACAGCGCAAGCGCTTCACCCTTGGCGAATTTCTCCCGAACGCGCTCATGCACGGCTATGTCGATAAACGGGTATTGAACGGCGGGCATGTCGGAACCTACTTTGGCACTACGTGACCTTCGCTGCCGCACGGCCTCCTCATGAGGCACCACACAGCCTGCATCGGCGTGACGTTAACAGAATCTTAAATAACTTCACAGGGCCGCCGGGTCCATAATCGCCTGAGGGAATTGGGAAATAGAGTTAATATCACGTGGACCGGAACGCCGCCGATCCGGGTGCTGGATGACCATGGGAAAACGCGCTTGCTTTCTATATGTTTTTTCGCAAAAATTAGAGAAGGACTTGCAAAAGGGAAAAACTCCCCGTATGTGAGCCCCGTGACGCGCAAGCGTCTCTTGTGCGGTTGTAGCTCAGTTGGTTAGAGCGCAGGTTTGTGGCACCTGAGGTCGGTGGTTCGACCCCACTCAACCGTACCATTCTCTTCTCCCCGTCAGTCATTTCGTCACACCGACTTGCGGGGAGAAGAGAACTTTCTCTTTTCGATCTCCCCATTAAAAACTGGCTACCCCTATCTGCAATGGCGTGTGCGATCTCTCGCGCGGCCAAAAATCGGTTGGCTAGAATGTCACATACTGGTAAGGTCACGCCAACGTAACCTTATAGACGCCAGCGGCATGCCTTTAGGCCTTTGCGCGGCGGAATGGAAAAAACAGTGATTGACCCCGGCAACGGCGTAAAGCCGTCGGAACCAGGGGCGTCGGTGGCAGAAAAAGGGAAGGCGAAGCGTTCCCGTCGTGGCAAGGGCAAGCGAGGCGGCAAGAACCGTTCCGCTTCTGCTTTGCCGCAACTGCTTGTTGCCGACTCCCGTCAGGAGCCTCCACCCCCAGGCAGTATCGAGCCTGGAGCAGAGCCGCGCAAGCGCAAGCGCCGCAGGCGTTCCGGCGGGCAGGGCGCTCAGAAAACACCTCCAGGCATTGTGGCAGAAGGTCAGAAGCCGGACCTATCGACGCGCCCTGAGCAGCAACCATCCAGCAAAAGAAAAACGCGCAATCGCAAGCGCCCGCACCGTGATCCGCAGGGCAGGCCACTGGTCCCAAGCCATGCGCCGCGGCCTGCGGCCAAGCAAAATGGCCAGGGAGCCAATGGCGCAGCGGTCGTCGTGGAGCCCGCAGGCTTTGCACATTCGCGGCACGGCGCCGGTCGGGAGGCCTTCGAGCCCAGTTCCGATATGTATGCGGCGCTCGACCTTGGTACAAACAATTGCCGCCTTCTGATAGCGCAGCCGACGCGACCGGGCCAATTCCGCGTGGTGGATGCCTTCTCGCGGATCGTGCGCCTTGGCGAGGGCTTGGTGTCGACCGGACGACTATCGGATGATGCGATGGATCGTGCTGTCGAAGCGCTGAAGGTCTGCGCGGCAAAGCTTGCGGGACGGCCCATTCGCCGCATGCGGCTGATTGCGACCGAGGCCTGCCGCGCGGCTGCCAACGGCGAAGAATTTCTTGCCCGTGTGACGCGTGAGACCGGCCTTGATCTTGAAATCATCAGCCGTGAGACGGAAGCGCGCCTTGCTGTCTCCGGTTGTTCATCGCTTGTCGGACGCGAAGCTCGCTCCGTCGTCCTCTTCGATATCGGCGGCGGCTCATCGGAAATCGCGGTCATTCGGCTGAATGAAAACCGCTCAAACCGGCTTGCCAACCACATCACCCATTGGACCTCGCTTCCTGTTGGCGTGGTGACGCTCTCGGAGCGCCACGGCGGTCGCGATGTGACACCAGCGATTTTCGAGGCCATGGTGACGGAAGTCGAAGGCCTGCTCGATGCGTTCCACTGCCCGCCACTGTCTGACCAGTCCACACTCGATGATTTTCATCTGATCGGCACCTCCGGCACGGTGACGACGCTTGCCGGTGTCCACCTTGATCTGCCGCGCTACGATCGCCGCAAGGTCGATGGGCTATGGCTGTCGGATGCCGAGGTCACGGCCATGCAGACCAAGTTGCTCGCCTGGGATTTTGCCGGACGCGCCGCCAATGCCTGTATTGGGCCGGATCGTGCGGACCTCGTTCTTGCCGGTTGCGCCATTCTGGAAGCGATCCGCAGGCGCTGGCCTGCGCGGCGCATGCGGGTGGCAGATCGTGGGCTGCGTGAAGGCCTGTTGACCGATATGATGGCAGATGATGGCGCATGGCGCCGCAACAAGATACGCCGTGCCCAGACGCAGGGCAAAACAGAGCGGAAGGGTTGATATGAGCAAGGCGCCCACGAGCACCAACCGTACCGGACGCAAGATCGGCCAGAAGGTGAAGAAGACGAAGCTGAAGGCATCGTCCCGCCGTTGGCTGGAGCGGCATATCAACGACCCCTATGTGCAGCGCGCCAAGCTGGAAGGCTACCGCGCCCGCGCGGCCTTCAAGCTTCTGGAAATCAACGACAAGCATCAGATCCTCAAAGATGCGCACCGCATCATCGACCTGGGTGCCGCTCCCGGCAGCTGGTCCCAGATTGCCGCCAAGGTGACGGATTCAACCGAAGACGATATCCGCGTTGCGGCGATCGACTTCCTCGAACTCGATCCGATTCCCGGTGTAAAAATCCTGCAGCTCGACTTCCTCGATCCAAATGCGCCTGATCTTCTGATGGAAGCTGTTGGCGGTACGCCCGATCTCGTTCTGTCCGATATGGCGGCACCTACAACCGGCCACCAGAAGACCGACCATATTCGCACGATGCATCTGTGCGAAGTCGCGGCCGATTTCGCCGTTCAGGTTCTGGCAGAAGGCGGGCATTTCCTCGCCAAGACCTTCCAGGGCGGCACGGAGAAGCAGTTGCTGGACATGCTCAAGCAGAACTTCAAGCAGGTCCTTCACATCAAGCCCGCCTCGTCGCGCTCTGAATCGGTGGAAATGTTCCTGCTTGCCAAGCACTTCAAGGGCCGCAAGGCAGTCCCGGCTGAAGCGCCCGACGAATAGAACCCCCGAATAAGATTACTCAGCCGGCTGTGTGGCCTTGCCTCTATGGCCGGAAACCTCAGCGCCGGCACCCCTATCCATCGCAATCAGCGGCAGGGTGGCAAACAGCGAGACCAGCGCCACCACCACGAAGGCGAGATGGAAATCGGCAAGCTGGAGATGGCCGCCGGAAAAGTAGCTGCTGACTTCCAGAATCGTCGCGGCGAAAGCGACACCAAGCGCCAGGCTGATCTGCTGCAACACGGAGGCCATGGATGTGGCTTGGCTCGCCTGATGGTCATCGATATCGGAGTAGCTCAGCGCATTCGTGCCGGTGAAGAAGAACGAGCGGGCAAAGCCGGCGACAACCAGGCAGATCATGATCAGCGAATAGGGCGTCTGCGGCGTGAAGAAACTATTCACGACCGTCGTGCAGGCACCGACCACGCCAGCACTGATCAAAGTCGCTTTGAAGCCGGTCGCGGCAAAGACACGGCGCGCCATGAACTTGGTGGTGATGGCGCCGATCGCCCCGGCAAAGGTAATCATGCCCGACTGAAACGGGTTGAGGCCAAAACCGATCTGCAACATCAATGGCATCAGGAAGGGAATGGCGCCTGTCGAGATGCGAAAGACCGTTCCGCTGATGGAGGCTGTGCGGAATGTGGCATTGCGGAAAATCTTGAAATCCAGGATCGGCGCCGGGTGGATTTTGGCGTGACGCACGTAAAGCGCGCCGCAGATGAAGCCGATGATAATCGCTGCAATGCCGACGAAGGGGGGTAGAGCGGGTAGACTGACCACCGAAAAGCCGAACACCACGCCGGATGCGGCAAGGCCGGACAGGATGAAGCCGAGAAAGTCCATGGGCGGTGGATTGGTGGTCTCGATCTCCGGAAGATAGATCGTCGAAAGCCAGATGCCGATCACGCCGATCGGGACGTTGATCAGGAAAATCCAGTGCCAGGAAAAATAGGTGGTGATGAAGCCGCCGATGGGTGGACCGGTCAGCGGTCCGACGAGCGCCGGAATGGTCAGCAACGCCATGGCCGAAACGAGATCGGTGCGCTTGGTGGTGCGCAACAAAACGAGGCGACCGACAGGTGTCATCATCGCGCCGCCGATACCCTGCAGGAAGCGTGAGACGACGAATTCCACGACCGAACCGGACACCGCACAGCAGATGGAGCCGATGACGAAGACCGCGATGGCAAAGCGGAAAATCTTCTTCGCGCCGAACTTGTCCGCCATCCAGCCGCTGATCGGAATGAAGATGGCAAGCGACACCATATAGGCGGTCAGCGCGAGCTTCAGCGTGATCGGGCCGACATTCAGATCCCTCGCAATCGCCGGCAAAGCCGTGGCGATTACGGTCGAGTCCATCTGCTCCATGAAAAGGGCGACGGCGAGGATAAGCGGAATGATTCTGTTCATGGCTTGACTGCGGCCCACCCCGCATCGACAAAGTTCGGAGCACTTACTACTCCCGCATCGATCACTTGCCAACTAAACATTTGGCAAGAAAAGGGCCGTTGTCCTCCTCACGACGCTGTGAGGAACTGCTAATGAACCGAATGCCGCAGATGCTCGTTAAGCCCCTTGGTACCCCAACAAGTGGAGATAGTCATGACGGACAGGATGAACATCAGCCGGCGCGTGCTGCTCGGTACGGCAGGCGCCGGAGCCGTGGCCCCCTTCGTGCTCAGCGGCGCAGCAAGTGCCCAGACAACACAGCCCCAGACGTCCATGGAGATCAACCACGCAATGCCGCCCGAAACCAACCGTTTCAAGCTTGGAGACTTTGAAGTTCTGGTCGTCAAGGACGGTGCGCGTCCTTCCGGCAAGCCCGGTGAAACTTTTGGTACGAACCAGAGCCCCGAAGCCGTCGGCGAGCTGCTGCAGAAGAACTTTTTGCCGACGGATCAATTCGTCAACAGCTTCTCGCCCGCCTTGATCAACACAGGCTCCGACCTCGTGTTGTTCGACACCGGCTTTGGCGAGCAGGGTCGTGAATCCGGCAATGGGCGGCTTCTCGAAGGACTGGCCGCGGCCGGTTATACGCCGGATGACGTGACCGTTGTGGTTCTGACCCATATGCACGGCGACCATATTGGCGGCCTGATGGAGAAGGGCAAGCCGGCCTTCCCGAAGGCACGCTACGTCTTCGGCCAGAAAGAATACGACTTCTGGACCGACGAAAAGCGTGTCGGCACGCCTGCCGAAAATGGTCATAAGGCGGTGCTTGCCAATGTGAAGCCACTGGCGGAAAAGGCGACCTTCATTGGGGATGGTGCTGACGTCGTGCCTGGCATCAATGCGATTGCCGCCTTCGGTCACTCTCCGGGCCATATGATCTTCAATGTCGAGTCCGGCGGCAAGCGGTTGATCCTGACGGCCGACACCGCAAACCACTTCGTGCTGTCGCTGCAGCGTCCGGAGTGGGAGGTGCGCTTCGATATGGACAAGGCGGCGGCTGCCGCGACGCGCAAAAAGGTTTTCGACATGGTCGCGACAGACCGCGTCGCCTTCCTCGGCTACCACATGCCGTTCCCATCTGTCGGTTACGCGGAAAAACTCGATACCGGATATAGGTTCGTGCCGAAGTCCTACCAGTTCGATATCTGACCCGTAATCTATGATCACAAGCATTTCGAGCCGCGGCGACACCATCGCGGCTCGTCGCTCTATGGTGCATTGCACAGCTTTCAGGGTTTTTTCTATTCCCTTCCCGTCATAACCGTGTTACCAGCCCTCGCCAACTTCCAAGCAATCCTTTGCAGGACCGCCGGGGTGAACATTCGTTCCGGATCGGCCATGCATTTCATAATGAAGGAATTTGGCCATGGCACGCATCATTGAAACTCCCACTGGTCTCGACGCGCTGACGTTCGACGACGTGCTCCTCCAGCCGGGGCATTCTGAAGTCATGCCCGGCCAGACGAACATCGCGACACGTATCGCGCATGATATCGAGCTCAACCTTCCCATTCTCTCTTCGGCAATGGACACCGTTACCGAAAGCCGTCTGGCAATTGCCATGGCGCAGGCCGGCGGCATCGGCGTCATTCACCGCAACCTGACGCCGGTCGAGCAGGCCGAAGAGGTCCGCCAGGTCAAGAAGTTCGAAAGCGGCATGGTCGTCAACCCCGTCACGATTGGCCCGGATGCGACACTGGCCGAAGCCCAGTCACTGATGAAGGCGCATGGCATTTCCGGTATTCCGGTTGTCGAAAATGGTGGCAGCGGCGGGCATAAGGTTGGCCGCCTCGTCGGCATTCTGACCAACCGCGACGTGCGTTTTGCCTCCGATCCGGGCCAGAAAATCTATGAGTTGATGACGCGTGAAAATCTCGTCACCGTCAAGGAAAGCAGCGTCGATCAGCAGGAAGCCCGCCATCTTCTGCATAAGCACCGCATCGAAAAGCTGCTGGTCGTTGATGGCAAGGGCAACTGCGTCGGCCTCATCACCGTGAAGGATATCGAGAAGTCGCAGCTGAACCCGAACGCCACCAAGGATGCGCAGGGTCGCCTGCGTGCCGCTGCCGCCATCAGCGTGGGCGACGATGCCATCGAGCGCGCCGAGCGTCTGATTGCGGTGGGTGTTGACGTTCTGGTCGTCGATACCGCGCACGGGCATTCGCAGCGTGTTCTCGATGCGGTGAGCCACGTCAAGAAGATGTCGAACTCGGTTCGCGTCATAGCTGGTAACGTCGCGACGTCGGCGGGCACAAAGGCACTGATCGACGCCGGTGCGGATGCCGTCAAGGTCGGTATCGGCCCGGGCTCGATCTGCACCACGCGCATCGTCGCCGGTGTCGGCGTTCCGCAGCTTGCGGCCATCATGTCCGCTGTCGAAGCGGCGCAGGCGGCAGATATCCCCGTCATTGCCGATGGCGGGATCAAGTTCTCCGGCGATCTTGCCAAGGCAATCGCAGCTGGCGCATCCGCCGTGATGATCGGCTCGCTGCTGGCCGGTACGGATGAAAGCCCAGGCGAAGTGTTCCTCTATCAGGGTCGCTCCTTCAAGGCCTATCGTGGCATGGGCTCGGTTGGCGCCATGGCCCGCGGCTCGGCAGACCGTTACTTCCAGGCGGAAGTGCGCGATACGCTGAAGCTTGTTCCGGAAGGCATCGAAGGTCAGGTTCCTTACAAGGGTCCGGTCTCCGGCGTGTTGCACCAGCTTGCCGGCGGTCTGAAGGCGGCCATGGGTTACGTCGGCGGTGGAACGATCAAGGACTTCCAGGAACGCGCGACGTTCGTGCGCATCTCCGGTGCAGGCCTGCGTGAAAGCCACGCCCACGACGTCACGATTACCCGCGAGAGCCCGAACTATCCCGGCGCTGTTTGATATTCCGTTTCCTGCGAATAGACGATAAAGATGATGTCACGCTCTCCGAACCCGGTTCGGGGAGCGTCTTTTTGTAAGAAGGAGAAACGCCGCATGTCCACGACGAGCGCAATGTTCTGGCCAATGATTGCTCATGCCTTTCTCGTCTTCTGGCTATATGGTCTGCTGGCGTATCGCCGAAAGAAATTCACCTTTGTCGATGGCGATGCGGTACGCCGCTTCCGCGATGCTGGCGAAGAAGCGCCCGAGAGCAAGCTGGTCAACAAGAACATCGCCAACCAGTTCGAACTGCCGATGCTCTTCCACGCGGCATGTTTGCTGCTCTACATCACCGATGCGGACAATATTGTCACCGTCGTGCTCGGCTGGATTTTCGTTCTGTCGCGGGTCTTCCATTCCTACATTCACGTCACCAGTAACCGTCTGCGCTACCGTGGCCCGGCTTTCATTACCGGCTTCGTCGCGCTCGTCTTGATGTGGGGCTGGCTCTTAATCTGGCTCGCGCTGGAATAGGACGTCAGATCTAACGGATACATTGCCTGATGGCATCCGCAAGGGCGGCGATGTCGCCTTTACGGCCGCTGGCCATGCGCCAAACGAGACCGATCTCTCGTGCAGGGGCCGGATCGGCAAAAGGAACGATGCGAAGATTATTGCGCATCGTCTCGGTCGGAATGGCAATCTCCGGGATCAGCGTCATTCCCATGTCATGGGACACCATCTGCAGCAGCGTCGCCATCGAGGTTGCGCCGTAATTGACAAGGCTGCGCTTTCCCGCCGCATCGCAGACCGCCAGGGCCTGATCGCGAAGGCAGTGGCCTTCCTCAAGAAGGAGCAGCCGGTCCATGTCAACCTGGCCTTCATTGACGGGAGAGACCAGCACCTTGTCGTCGCTCTTTGCGGTCGCCATGAAGAAGCGATCGGTGAAAAGGTGGCACGTCTCCAATCCTTCGCCGACCACTGGGATGGCAGCAATTACCGCATCCAGCTTGCGTGCCGCGAGATCCGAGAGAAGACGGTCGGTGACGGTCTCCTTCAGTTCGATCTCGACCAGAGCGTGGTGGGCGCGCAGATGCGGCACGAGCTTGGGAACGAGATAGGGCGCGATGGTCGGAATGATCCCGATCCGCACCAGCCCTTCCAGCGCGCCTGAGGTCTTGCGCGCGGCGTCTTCCAGCCGCTCCACCTCCAGAAGAATGGCCCGCACATGCTGCAGCACCTCCTCGCCCTTCGGCGTGATGGTGATGTCACCGCGGCTGCGTTCCACCAGCTTGACGCCGAGATGCTCTTCCATATCCATGATTTGCACGGAAAGCGCCGGCTGGCTGATATGTGCTTCGGCCGCAGCCTTGCCGAAGTGCAGGGTGCGCGCCAAGGCGTCGAAATATCGCATTTGTCGAAGTGTGAGCATGATAGGTTTTTCCTATCACCCTCCGCTTCCTACGGAAAGATGAAACTATTGAACGAGGACGGGCGGAGCGAAATTACCAGCCCGGCGCGATATAGTTGGCTTTGAGCTTCTGCATGCCAGGCAGCATCTTCACCCGCGAGTCCATATCCTCCGGGACAGGGCCCAGTGTGATGTTGTCGAGGCAGGCGGTAATATGATCGGTGATGGCATTGACCAGCGAGGGCGACAGGCCCGGACGCTTCATCAGGCCGATCTGTACCGGCGGTAGAGGTGGGAAGCCGTCAGCGGAGGTCAGCACCCGCATGCCGGTCCGAAGCGTCGATTCCGGGAGAACCGAGACGGCCATGCCGGCAAGAACTGCAGCAGCGATCACGGTCGAAGACCAACTGGTAAAGAGGACCTGATAGTCGCGCCCGTCGGCATCGAGAGCCGAGCAGGCAAGCTGCCGCCAGTGGCAGTCGCGTCGCCCAACGGCAAGCGGCACGGGCGCATCGTCACGCAGTGGATGGTTTGCGGATGTCACCCAGCAGAGTGGCTCTGTGCGGACGATATCCGACACGCGCGTCCGTGGGTTATGCGTCACGAGCGCGATGTCGAGTTCGCCGCGTGCCATCTTTTCGGCAAGGCTGATCGACGGCTCGCAGACGATATAGAGCTCGACATTGGGATGGGTCTTGGCAAAGCGCCCGATGATCTCTGGCATGTAGCGGTCGGCATAATCGTCCGGCGTGCCGATGCGAAGCGTGCCTTCCAGCCGGTTGTCGTCGAAGGCTGCGACCGCCTCGTTGTTGAGGCGAATGATCCGGCGGGCATAATGCATCAGCTTCTCGCCTTCAGCGGTCAGCCTGTTGCCTCGTCCGTCCTTGGCGAAAAGCTGCTTGCCGAGCCGCTCTTCCAGTCTGCGCATCTGCATGGAGACCGCCGACTGCGTCTTGAACACCCGGTCGGCCGCCTTGGTAAAGCTGCCCGTATCGACAATGGCGATGAAAGTGTGGAGCTGATCGATATCGAGCGGAGCGGACATGATGGATCATCCATAAGAGCAATTGATATCTGACATTAGAAACATTCGTTGGACTGATCAATAGTCTTGCGACATTTTGACGCTCAAGACATCCGATCAACCCGCCGACGCTAACCCGCTGCGGCCTCAACCTCACCACTCTTTGTGCGAAAGCGCGGAGCGATATCTTCACGTGCCTCCAAGGAAGGACAGTGTCATGCGCACGGCAGGACGGAAAATGGAATTGCAGATTATAGCCCCCGCCATCTCGCTCGAGACGCGCTGGACCACGGCTATCAATCGTGTGGCGAAACTCGCGCGTTCCATCATGAACCGTCTGGCCGTGAACAAGCTGACGGAGATGACCGATCAACAGCTGGCCGATATCGGACTGGTGCGCAGCGATGTGACGAAAGCGCTTGAGATCGGCCTGCTCGACGATCCAACCCTGCAGTTGGCGCGCGCCGCCAAGATGCGTGCGAGCTCCCGCTTCACGCGCATTCGCAGCCGCTGATTTCCAAACGCCGGGTTTCGACCCAGCATCAAGTTTCCCCGCAGGGTGATTGCCAATAGCCCTGCCTTTGCCCGGTGTCAGGCTCGAGCCGCACCGGGCTTTTTTGCGTTCACTATAAAGCTGGGCTGCTGCCTCTGACGGGCGGGGGCAGCGCTATCAGTACTGATACTCTTCGAATACGGGCAGAACCGATTGCTGCCAGCGGCCATGATAGAGCGCCAGAAGATCGTCAGCGAGCGTCGACTTCTTGGCAAGAACCTCTTCCAAGGGCGAGAGGAATACGCTCTCGTCCTGTCCTTCACGGTTCAATCGTGCGCGGTTTTGCAGGCCCTTGCGCGAAATCGCCACTACATCGCGCGCAACGCCCAGGAGATCACGCCCGGCAATCGTCGCCTTGAGACCTTCCACCGGCACGGCATTGCGAAGTCCGATCACATCGTCCACCTGCCAGTCTGCGGTGAACTGGTCGGCTGCGGCCAGCGCCTCGTCGTCATAGAGCAGACCGACCCAGAAGGCCGGCAGCGCACAGATGCGCCGCCATGGGCCGCCATCGGCACCGCGCATTTCCAGAAAACGCTTGAGGCGCACATCGGGGAAGAGCGTCGACAGGTGGTTGGTCCAGTCACCGAGATTGGGTTCCCACTCGGCGATCTCGCCCTTCAAGGCGCCGTCCATGAACTGGCGGAAGGTGATGTTGGTACAGTCGCGATACTTGCCGTCGCGCACGATAAAATACATCGGCACGTCGAGCGCCCACTCGACGTAATCCTTAAAGCCGAAATCCGGCTGGAACGTGAAGGGAAGAACGCCGGAGCGCTGATTGTCGGTATCGCGCCAGATATCGCCGCGCCAGGAGAGAAGCCCGTTCGGTTTGCCTTCGGTAAAGGGTGAGGACGCAAAAAGAGCGGTCGCAAGCGGCTGCAGTTTCATAGAAACGCGCATCTTGCGTTGCATGTCTTCTTCGGAAGAAAAGTCCAGATTAACCTGAATGGTGCAGGTCCGGTACATCATGTCCAAGCCCTTGGTGCCGACCTTGGGCATGTAGTTGCTCATGATCGCATAGCGCGACTTCGGCATTCGCGGCGTTTCTTCAAGCGTCCAGAGCGGGCTTCCGCCAATGCCGAGAAAACGAATGCCCATCGGCTCGGCAATGTCGCGCAGCGTCGCCAGATGCTGGTTGGATTCCCGGCAGGTTTCATGCAGGTTTTCCAAAGGCGCGCCGGAAAGCTCGAACTGGCCGCCGGGCTCGATGGAAATCGCGCCCATACCGCTCGGCTCGCCAAGGCCGATGATATTGTCGCCGTCCATGATCGGCTCCCAGCCGAGCTTTTCCTGCATGCCTTTCAGCAGCGCCGAAATGCTGGCATCACCAAAATAGGGAACCGGCTTATTGCCCTCGCGGAAGAAGGCGAATTTTTCGTGCTCCGTGCCGATCCTGAACTTGTCTTTAGGCTTGCAGCCTCCGGCCAGATAATCTGTCAGTTCCTGCACGGAGGAAATTGGCGTCTGGTCGGTCGTGTCGCGGGCCATGAAATTACCTTGTTGTCTTTGCTGCCTGCGCAGCGATATTGCCATCGCTGATAGGGTGCCGTGCCTGCGCAAGCAAATGAATTTCTTTTAAGCATGAACTCATGCTGCGAATTTGCGCGAGCGCGACATCAGCCGCGCAATTATTTCCAGTCACCGATGCTTGCCTGAATGACCGCAAGTGCTGCGACCGCTGCGGTATCGGCTCGCAGGATGCGCGGTCCCAACGGGATCGGCGTGACAAAGGCCTTGCTGCGCAGCAACTGTCGTTCCTCCTCCGAAAAGCCGCCCTCTGGTCCGACGAGAAGGGCCAGTTGCTTTTCCTTGATCTCGCGAAGGGCAGGCAAGGGATTTTGCCCGGCATCGCCTTCGTCGCAGTAGATGATACGGCGTGCAGGCGACCAGTCTTGCATCAGATCCTTCAGCCGCACGGGTTCTTCGACATGCGGAACGGCGAGAATACCGCATTGTTCCGCAGCCTCGATGACATTGGCCCGTAACTTGTCGAGATTGGTGATCTTGCCCTGAACATGCTGGGTCAGAACAGGGCGAAGAACGCCGGCGCCCATTTCCACCGCCTTCTGCACCAGATAATCCAGGCGCCCGGTCTTCAGCGGCGCGAATATATAGTGCAGATCCGGCTTTTCCGGTTGGGGCCGCGTCTCTTCCAGCGGAACAAGCATGATCTTCTTGCGCGTTGGGAAAGAGAGCTTCGCCTTCCATTCGCCGTCGCGCCCGTTGAAAAGCAGGATTTCCGCGCCGTCGCTCATGCGCAGCACATTGGCAAGATAGTTGAACTGGTCGCTATCGGCCTCGATACTCTCTCCCGCCCGCAAGGACTGGCTGACGTAAAGCCGCTGCATTCTGAAATTGGCACGCATGTCAGTACTTCGATACGTTGATGATCTGTCCGCTCATATAAACAGAAGATGGATAATTGCGTAGAGCGCAGCGGCAAGTGCAGCACTTGCCGGAAGCGTGATGATCCAGGCCGCGATGATCGTCATAAAGTGCGACCGGCGCACGAGATAGCGCCGCCGCGTCTCCGAAGCATTTTCGTCCGGCTCGTCAGTTGAAGGATCGACTGGCGCAAGGCTCTTACGCAGAGCCTCCTGCTGCTTTCGGCCCTGTGCCGTATACCATTCGCGGAAGAAGCCGACACCGAAGACAGCCCCGATCGCCGTATGGGTGGTGCTGACCGGCATGCCGAAATGCGAGGCGGTGAGGACGGTGAGTGCCGTTGAGGTTGAAACGCAAAAGCCGCGCATCGGGTTGAGCTTGGTGATCTGTTCGCCGACGAGCCGGATCAGGCGCGGCCCGAACAGCAGGATGCCGCAAGACAAGCCGAACGCCCCGATCAGCATCACCCATTGCGGTGCCGGCGCGAACACATCGTTGAGGTTGCCGTAATCGGCCCTTACGATGGCAACGACCGGGCCGATTGCATTGGACACGTCATTGGCGCCGTGGCCGAAAGACATGAGTGCTGCTGCAAAAATCAGGGGCCACTGGAACAGCGTGCGAAGCGACTGGTTGCGATTTTCCAGACCCTCGGACTGATTGCGGATCAGCGGGATACAGAGCCGCCAGCTGATGAGGCCGACGGCCAGGCCGGTTGCCAGGGAAACGCCGCTCGGCACATCGATCACCCGATGCAGGCCAAAACGCATGAGATAGGCGGTCATGACACCGGCCATCACGCCAAGCAGCACCGGCACCCACTTGCGGGCGGCGTCGATCTTGTCGTCGCGGTCGATGATGACTTGGTTGATGAAGGCGAGCAGGGCGACCGCGAAGAAGGCGCTGATGAACGGCGTTAGTACCCATGTCAACGCAATGCCCATGAGTGAGGCCCAGTCCACCGCACCGACGCCGAAGGCGGCTGTGCCTGCCCCTGCCACCGCACCGACGATGCTGTGCGTGGTGGAAATCGGCGCCTTGAGCAGATTGGAAAGATTGACCAGAAGAGCGGCCGCCAGAATGGCGCCGAGCATGGCCCAGGCAAAGACATGAGGATCAGGCACCGTCCTGACGTCAACGATGCCGCTTGCAATTGTCTCGACAACATTACCGCCGGTAATGAGAGCGCCGAACACCTCGCAGATCGCAGCGATGATGAGTGCTGCGGTGAGCGGCAGAGCCTTCGAGCCCACGGCCGGTCCGACATTATTGGCGACGTCCTTGGCACCGATATTCATCGCCATATAGGCGCCGATGATGGCCGCGGCGAGCGTGATCACCGCGCCCGGCGTCCCGCCGGCGTAGGAACTGGCGACCAGGGCCGTTACCACGAGGAACAGGAGTGCAGCACCCGGCGCCACGAACCGCTGGCCGAGATGGTTCACTGCTTCCTCGACGCGGGTCATCTTGTCGAGATCCTTGTCGAGTGTCGGCTTTTTGCGGTTTTCGGGAGATTGCGTCATGGAAACGCTTTATAGCGACATTGAAAGCGCTTGGCTGGCGTATTCGCGACACGAAGTCGTCATTAGAGCGTTTCCATTAAACAAGGAAACGATCTAAGAATTGGCAGCCTTTTGCGGCAGTGGTGGTGCGGTCCTCGCCATATGCTTGCCGAAAGCGACGAAAAGCTGCTTCAACTCGATTTCGTTGACGCGCTTTTCCGCTTCCTCGGGCGAAACCCATTCCAGCTTACGGCTTTCCCGTTCGGGAAAATTCTTGGTGAGGTCTGCGACCTCCAGAAGGTGAACCTGCACCAGGCAGGTGACCTTCACCCCGTTCTTCAGCTTTTTCTCATAATGGAAGAAGCCGAAGGGCTCCTTCTGCACGGTTCCCCGCACGCCCGCCTCTTCGAAAGCCTCGCGTTCAGCAACCGCATGGGCCTTCTTGCCTTCCATTGGCCACCCCTTGGGGATGACCCACCGTCCGGTGTCCCGGCTGGTGAGCAGCAATACCTCAACATCGCCGTGCTTCTTGTTACGGCGGTGGCATATGGCACCATATTGCTGTCGAGGGGGACGGCGCAGCATCAGGCCGACGTCTTGGGCCAGACGGCTCAGAAGGTTCAACGCGGGGTATTCCTTTCAAAGTGAAGGTGTGTAAGGGCCGAACCACGAAGCGTTCGGCAAGTTTCATTGTCTGCCTGTGAAAAGAGCGGGTCAATGCAGATATCCCGCTCTTACACCAGTATTTATAGGCTATTTTGGGGTCTCGACCGAAGAAATCCAATGCTCCAGTCCCATAATAACCCCATCTGCTTCTTCTTTGAGCGCGATGATCATATTATGTTTACCGGTGGCAAAAGATTTAAGCTCTTCAAGCGCATTGGCGACGACCACGCCGCGCACGTCTGGCAGCTCGAACATGGCCCGATCATTGCCGGTATCGCCGGCTACCACGGTTTCATCGAGCCCGATGCCAAGGTGATCGGAGAGCCAGCGAATCGCCGCCCCCTTGTCCGCAGCGCGAGGAAGGACATCGAGATCCCGCGCACTGGAATAGACAATCCGCGCGGCAACACCATTGTCGTTGAGCCGACGCTCGATGTCTGCCAGCATGTCGTCATCGGCATCATGCAGGTACCAGCTGGATTTCAGCCCATGCTGGTATCGGTCGGGCTGTAGACTGATGCCTGGAACATCTTTCATCACCGACGCGATCTTATCGGCGTCGAACGCCGCGCCAAGCTGCGAGGTATAGGCTTGCGAAAGCGTTGGCTCGTCCTGGCGAGACAACATGGTGCCCACTCCGCCGATGATATAATCCGGTCGAGGCAGAGGCACAGAGTCCAGGAGTTCGAGCTGATCATCGATCAGTCGCCCGCTGTTGAAGACCAAGAGCGGGCGTGTCTCTTTCGGAAGCGCGTGCCAGAAATCGCGAAAGCGCGCCGTCGCCTCATGATTGCCGACGACGGTGCCATCAAGATCAGTGGAAAAAAGGCGAACAGGTTTCAATCGCCGTCATTCCATGGTTCGGCCCAATCGGATTCCTCCAGAACAGGCATCATCGTGCGGCCTTCGACCACGGACAGAACCTGCTGCGCGATACCCGTCCAGGTAAACAGGCTGCGGGCCTTGTGGGCTCCCATACGCGACAGCCGACCATAGAGACGCTCGTGCTTGAAAGGCTTCATCATGGTGATGCCGAGATCTTCCTTGTCGAAAGGATCGGCAAACAACGCATGGCGCCCATAGCTGACGGCTCGGAAGAGACCGCCATGGATCGTCACCACGGTCGGCGTACCGCTTGCCATCGCCTCGATCGCCGTCATGCCGAAGGGCTCGTAACGGCTGGACAGGACGAAAAGGTCGGCGGCGCGGTAGATGTCTGGCAAATCCTCATCCGAGACGTAACCGGAGAAGACCACCTTGTCTTCCAGACCCAACTCGCTCACCCGCTCTTTCAGCTGGTTGAGGATCGTGGTCTCCTGCTGGTCCATATTCTCGCCGCCGACGGCGAGATGCAGACGTGATTCCGGCTCGCGCTCGGCCAGCACCGAGAAGCCATCGATCAGAAGGTCATAGCCCTTATTGGTGGCCAGACGACCAAGCGCCAGAACGGTCTTGCCTTCGAAGCCGAAGCGCTGGCGCAGCATTTGCCGCGAGGCTTCCGACACGGGGAAAAAGCGATTGTCGTCATATCCTGGTGGGATCATATGGACCTGCTTGCGCTTCAGTCCATAATCTTCGAGCAGTACATCGAGCTGCACCGGCGTCGTCGCAATCACCATGTCGCAGCTGCGATAGATGATCAGCTCGTGCTGGATGCGTTCCTTGAAGTTGAATTCCAGTTCGAACGTATCGGCCTTTTCCGGATAGTCGGTTTCCATCTGGCGCTTTTTCCAGATGCCGAGCGAATGGGGCGTATGAAGGTGGGGAATCTTCAGCGCTTCGGAAAGCCGCTGTCCCGCAACACCCGCGTCCCAGTAGTGGCTGTTGATGAAGGAATAGGAGAGGTCGTTTTTCTTGATGAAGCGCAGCGCGTTTTCGCACCATTCCAGCAGATGGCGGTGGAGATATTCCTTCGGAATAAACTCTTTCCCGCCGCAGGGAATGCGGACGACGCGGACGCGATCGTCCACCTCATCGATTTCCGGTTGGTCCTCAAAGCGGCGAGTGTAAAGATCGACGGTATAGCCGAGCTGGCCGAGTTTCTTTGCAAGTTCGAGGACATAGACAACCTGTCCTCCGGTGTCGGCTGCGCCAAGCGGCGGGTGTGCGGCTACATAGCCATGCGTCGATATGAGTGCTATCCGTGGATAGCGTTCAGTTTCGCTCGTGGTAGTCATCGCGTCCCATCTTGGTAGAAATTTCCAATAACCCGTCAAGAACGTCTTGAAGTTGATAAAGTTCCCGGAAAAATTGCTGAACCAGGATTATTCGTTCTTCGGAAGCAGAAAGATGGCTCCTCTGAACACGCCGTATTTTAGCAGTTGCCCTGCGTCAACTCGGCACCTGCCAATGCATCTTTTCATTTGATAAATCAGGTTGATCGAGACGGAGAATGCCGAATGGCCAGGGGACGATTTGCATTTGCCAGCGCACCGGAAAGGGCGCTGGCGCTAGGGGAAATTCATGCCAGACCGACCGTGTTGCTCGGTCCTTCACGCATCATCGTCCAACTGGCCTTCATGATGGATGGCGGTGCGTCGGTCCATCACTCGGCGATCGCGGAAATGTCGCGCAGCCGCGGCGTTGCGCCGCCGGAGCGTGACGCGCGCCACCACGCCATGCCCTGCGGCCTGGGAACGCTTCGATGGGAGCGGCACACCGAATTCTCCACATGGTTCTGGGATGGCCCGGCACCGGACAAGATCGGCGGGGATATCATCGGCGATCCCTTCGGTGACGGGTTCTCGCCGCCGGGCTCGCTGATTTCCGCGGTGAGATTGGAAATCCGCTCCGAGGGTCCGGAGACTGTCGACGCCGAGAGCCATTTCGATCCGATCAGCATCTGTCACTCGACCGTCCGCGAAGGGCAGGCCTCCATTCTGACCGACTTCCGCCAGGATCGCGACGGGCTGACGCAATTTCTTCTGCTCGACCGCGGGCTGACCGATTCCGCGCGTGGCGGTATCGTGCAGCGCCTACTCGACATCGAAACCTATCGCACCCTCGCCATGCTTGGCCTGCCGCTGGCGCAGACGCTTTCGCCGGAAATCCGCCGGATCGAAGACGGTTTGACCGCAATCACCCAGCGGATGAAGAACGGAGCGCGGGAGGAAGCCGATGCGCTTCTTGCCGAAATGACGCGTCTTGCCGCGGAACTGGAAGCCAATGCGGCGCTCAGCCTCTACCGTTTCGGCGCCAGCCGCGCCTATGACGTTATTGTTCGCGAGCGCATTCGCACACTGGCCGAAACGCCGATCCATGGGCATGAGACCATGGCGACATTTCTGGAGCGGCGCCTGGCACCCGCCATGCGCACATGCCAGTCGGTGGAGGAGCGTCAGGCGAACCTGTCGCGCAAGCTCTACCGCGCCACAGCGCTGGTGCGCAGCTGGATCGATGTCGAACTGGAACGTCAGAACACGGTGCTTCTAAACAACATGAACAAGCGCGCTGCCATGCAACTGCGCTTGCAGCAGACGGTCGAAGGCCTCTCGGTCGCGGCCATTTCCTATTATGTCGTTGGGCTGATCGGGTATCTGATAAAGGCTGTGACCCATGATCTCTTGCCGGTCGATCCGGCGGTGGTCACGGGCGCCTCCGTTCCGGTGGCCGTTCTTGGTGTCTGGTGGGTCGTGCGCAATATCCGCAAGAGCCATGCCGACGGGGCGCATTGATCCTCTACAGTGCGTCCTTATCCCAATAAGGCACGGGGCCGTACAGCCCCGCCAGGTAATCGATGAACAGTCGAACCTTGGCGGGCAGGAACCGGCGGCTGGAATAGACCGCCGAAAGCGCGACGTTCCGTGATCCTTCATAGGCGGGCAAAACCTGAACCAGCGCGCCGGATTTCAGTTCTGGCCCTATATCCCAGGTCGAACGGAGCGCGATGCCGAGACCCGAGATCACTGCCTCGCGAATGACTTCCGACGAGTTGGTTACCAACAGGCCCTCAGGCCGAAGGTTGAACGCACCGTCCGCTCCCTCTAGCCGCCAGAGATCGTTATTATGTGCGGGCAGGCAGCGGTGATTTTTTAGGTCCTCGATCGTTTGCGACAGCCCATGTTCCTCGACATAGGTACGGGAGGCGCAAAGCACCCGGCGCACCGGTGCCAGCCGTCGCGCAACAAGGCTCGAGTCCGACAGGTCGGCAATGCGGATGGCGAGGTCATAGCCACCCGCAACAATATCGATAAAGTCGTCGCTGAGCGTCAGGTTGATGGAGAGCGATGGGTGCTGGTCCATGAAACCTTTGAGATGCGGTGCGACATGCATGCGTCCGAAAGAGGTGGAGGCCGAGACCTTCAATGTGCCGGTCAACATATTGGATCGGCCGGAAACGAAGTCTTCCGCTTCTTCCAGACCTTCCAGCACGGCGAGAATTCTTTGGTGAAATCCCTGGCCAGCTTCGGTCAGGGAGATTTGCCTTGTTGTGCGCTGGAAAAGCCGCGCGCCAAGCTTTTCCTCCAGCCTTTTGATCCGCTTGGAGATGACGGCTGGAGAATAGCCCAATGCCTTCGCAGCAACCGACATGCTGCCGGAGGCAGCGACGCTGGCAAAGACTTCAAGATCGCCGAGATTCGTCATCGGTTCCCACCATTCTTTCCGGATTGGAAACAATGTCTAGCATTTGTGAGGCTTGCAACCAAGGCGCAAACGCCGCATAGGATTGTGTAGATGAGGGAGCATCTGCAGACCATGTCGCAATCCATTCAATTTTTGCAGCCGCGCGCCGCGGTGCTTTCCGCTCGGGACAGGATCGTCTCCGATCTTGCAGACCTGCTTCCGCCCGACTGTCTTGTGCATGAGCCGCGAGAGCTCATGCCCTTTGAAACCGACGCCTTCGTTTCCTATCGCCGCATGCCGCTGGCCGTCGCGTTACCGAAGACGACAGCCCAGGTTGCGGCGGTCCTGAAATACTGTCATCGCTATGGCATCCCGGTGGTGCCGAGAGGGGCCGGCACGTCGCTATCCGGCGGCGCGATCCCGCAAGAAGATGCCGTGGTGATCGGCCTTTCAAAAATGTCCTCCATTCTTGAACTGGACTTCTTCAACCGCACCGCAACTGTGCAGGCGGGTGTTACCAATCTCTCGATTTCCGACGCAGCAGGTCCTCAAGGCTTCTTCTACGCGCCCGATCCGAGTTCGCAGCTTGCCTGCACGATTGGTGGCAATATCGGGATGAATTCGGGTGGGGCGCACTGTCTGAAGTATGGCGTGACCACCAACAACCTTCTCGGGGTGAAGATGGTGCTGGTGGATGGCACGGTACTGGAGCTTGGTGGCAAGCATCTGGATGCGACAGGCTATGATCTTCTTGGTCTCGTCTGCGGCTCGGAGGGCCAACTCGGCATCGTCACGGAAGCGACGGTGCGGCTGATCGCCAAGCCGGAAGGCGCCCGCCCGGTGCTCTTCGGTTTCGAAAGCTCAGAGCAAGCGGGCTCCTGTGTGGCCGATATTATCGGCTCCGGCATCATTCCCGTTGCCATCGAATTCATGGACAAGCCGGCGATCGAGATTTGCGAGGCATTTGCCAAGGCGGGTTACCCGCTCAATGTCGGTGCACTGCTGATCGTCGAAGTCGAAGGCTCGGAAGACGAGATGGATGCCATGCTGGCGGACATCGTCGCGATCGCCCGCAAACATGCGGTAAAGACGGTGCGCGAGTGCCAGTCGGCGATGGAAGCGGCGGCGATCTGGAAAGGACGCAAGTCCGCCTTCGGTGCCACGGGTCGGATCGCCGATTACATCTGCATGGATGGCACGGTGCCGCTCAGCCAGCTCTCTTATGTGCTGAAGAAAACCAGCGAGATCACCGACGCTCTCGGCCTTCGCGTCGCCAACGTGTTCCACGCGGGCGACGGCAACATGCATCCTCTGATCCTCTTCAATGCCAATGATCCGGATGATGCGGCGCGCGCCGGAGAGGCAGGCAACCAGATTTTGAAACTCTGCGTCGACGCTGGTGGCTGCCTGACCGGCGAGCATGGTGTGGGAATCGAGAAGCGCGACCTGATGCGTCATCAGTATTCCGATGCCGATCTGGCGCAGCAAATGGCGGTCCGCGCGGCTTTCGATGAGGGTTGGATCATGAACCCGTCCAAGGTCTTTCCGCTGGAGGGCAGAGGTTGATGGACGACACATTCCCCGTCCTCACCCCGCAATCGGAAACGGAGGCGGCAGACCTCATTCGCGACCGTCAAGAAGCGGGTCGTCCGCTCGCCATCATCGGCGGCAACACGCGCTCTGGCTTCGGCAATGCCGTTGACGCGGATGCGACACTCTCTTCGCGAGGTTTGAGCGGTATCGTTTCTTACAATCCTGCCGAGATGGTGATGACGGTCCAGGCCGGAACGCCAGTGGACGAGGTGAACGCCGCCTTGTCCGACGCCCGGCAGATGATGGCCTTCGAGCCGATGGATCACCGTGCGATCATGGGAACGGTGGGAGAGCCCACAATCGGCGGCGTCTTTGCCGCCAACGTATCGGGTCCGCGCCGCTTCGTGGCCGGTGCTGCGCGAGACAGCCTGCTCGGCATCCGCTTCATCAACGGCAGGGGTGAGGCGATCAAGGCCGGCGGGCGGGTGATGAAGAACGTTACCGGACTCGATCTCGTCAAGCTTCTGGCGGGCTCCTATGGCACGCTGGGGTTTCTGACGGAAGTCACCTTCCGCGTGCTGCCGGTTCCGCCTGCTGAAGCAACGATGGTCATTTCGGGCTTGGAGGATGAGGCCGCGACCAACGCCATGGCCGCGGCGATGGCAACCAGCCTCGAAGTCTCAGGCGCGGCACATCTGCCGGAAACTGTGAAGTCGCGCTTTCTGAATGGATCACTGCCGGAAGGTGCCGCCACCGTGCTGCGCCTGGAAGGTCTTGCGGCCTCGGTCGAGGCCCGGTTGCATAAGCTGAAGACGCTTCTCGCCGCTTTCGGCCCAGTCGTCTCTCTTGAGCGCGACGAGAGCCGTTCACTCTGGCGGGAGATCCGCGACGTCACGCCCTATGCGGGCAACACCGCCAAACCGCTCTGGCGCATGTCCATTGCGCCATCACAAGGCCACAAGCTTGTTGCGGCGCTGCGGCTGGAAGCTGGTATCGATGCCTTTTACGATTGGCAGGGCGGCCTTGTCTGGATGCAGATGGAGGCCGATCCGGAAGCGCAATTGCTCAGAGGTTACATCCGTTCGCTCGGAGGCGGCCACGCCACACTTCTGCGCGCGAGTGACGAAGTCCGCCGATCAATTCCGGCTTTCGAACCGCTGAATGCCGTTGAAGTCGCGCTCTCATTGCGCATCAAGCAAAAGCTCGATCCGGCGGGAATCTTCAATCCGGGCAGAATGGGGATCTGACCATGCAAACCTCCTTCACGCCCGAGCAGTTGGCCGACCCGCAGGTTGCCGAATCCGAAAAGATTCTGCGCAAATGCGTCCATTGCGGTTTCTGCACCGCCACCTGTCCCACCTATGTAACGCTCGGCAATGAGCTCGATAGTCCGCGCGGCCGCATCTATCTCATCAAGGATATGCTGGAAAACGACCGTCCCGCCGACCGCGAGGTGGTCACCCATATCGATCGCTGTCTCTCCTGTCTGGCCTGCACCACGACCTGTCCCTCGGGCGTGGATTACATGCACCTGGTGGATCACGCGCGGGTGCATATAGAGAAGACCTATCGCCGTCCTTTGATGGACCGGCTGATCCGCAGTCTTCTCGCCGCCGTCCTGCCGTATCCCGGCAGGTTCAGGCTCGCATTGAAGCTCGCAAAAATCGGCCAACCACTCGCCCCGCTGTTGCGCAAGGTCTCTGCCTTAAAACCGCTTGCGGCCATGCTCGATCTCGCACCGAACGCCGCTCCGCCGCAGGCAGACCGACCTGCGGTTCACGCATCTGCTGCTGCGAAGCAAGGCCGTGTTGCGATCCTCACCGGCTGTGCGCAGCCGGTTCTCGATCCCGCCATCAACGAGGCGACCATCCGGCTTCTCACCCGTCTCGGTGTCGAGGTTGTCGCTCCAAAGGGCGAGGGATGTTGTGGGGCGCTGGTCCATCACATGGGCCGGGAAGAACAGGCTCTCGCCTTTGCCCGCCGCAACGTCGATGCGTGGATGCGCGAGGTGGAAGATGGCGGGCTGGATGCCATCATCATCACCGCCTCCGGCTGCGGAACGACGATCAAGGATTACGGCCACATGCTGCGGCTCGATCCCGCCTACGCGGAAAAGGCGGAACGGGTCTCGGCGCTGGCGAAAGACATCACCGAATATCTCGCCACGCTGGAGCTACCCGCTCTGGAACGCAACGGGCTATCGGTCGCCTATCACTCCGCCTGTTCCATGCAGCACGGCCAGAAGATTACCATGGCGCCGAAAGTCCTGTTGAAGGCAGCCGGCTTTGTCGTGCGCGATCCGGCGGAAGGCCATCTCTGCTGTGGCTCGGCCGGGACCTATAACATCCTGCAGCCGGAGATCTCCGGCCAGCTGAAGGCGCGAAAGATCAAGAACATCGAGGCGACCAAGGCCGATATCATCGCAACCGGCAATATCGGCTGCATGACGCAGATTGCCACGGGCACGCAGATGCCGATCCTGCACACCGTCGAGTTGCTGGATTGGGCCTATGGCGGTGAAAAGCCAAGAAAGCTTAGAGCGCCGTGCGTCCTTTAGGACGCACAAAGGACGCTCTAACTTTTTGAATCAACGCATCGTGCTTTCCGAAAATCGATTCCGATTTTCGGGCCGATGCTGTAGCCTGAAATAAAAAACGAGCGGTCGAGCCGCTCGTTTCTCATCGGTGGCTGCTAAAAGCGCTACCGTTCCCCCTGGCATCCCCCGCCAAGCTTGTGGAACGCAATCTAGCGTTTCCGCTGGAGGCCGCAAGTATAAGTGTAAAATCGGGGGGCTCCCGACCTCAAACTTATACTTCGGCGTTGCTATCAGATCACAATAACCCTCGTTCCGACTTTCACGCGCTCATAAAGATCGGTCACGTCCTCGTTGCGCATCCGAATGCAGCCGGAGGAATTGTTACTGCCGATGGTCCATGGCTGGTTGGTGCCGTGGATGCGGTAGAGCGTCGAACCCAGATACATGGCGCGCGCACCCATGGGGTTTTCCGGTCCGCCTTCCATGAAGGCCGGAAGATAATGACCCTTCGCGGCTTCGCGTGTGATCATTTCCTTTGGCGGCGTCCAGGTCGGCCATTCCGTCTTGCGGGTGATGGAATGGGTGCCTGCCCATTCGAAGCCCGGCTTGCCGACGCCAACGCCATAACGTCGCGCCTTGCCGCCGTCGAGGACAAGATAGAGCAGCCGGTTCGGCGTATCGATGACGATCGTGCCCGGTGCTTCGCTCGTGTCGTAATTGACGATTTGCGGCAGGAATTGCGGATCGATCCTCAACCGAGGCGCATTCGGTCGGGCGGCCACGACCTGGGGACGCTGCTGCACGTCACGACGTTGGAACAGTGGCTGGCGCTGTGGCGGCTGAGGATAGACGACCGGGCGCACATTGCCACGCCCCAACTGCGTAACCCATGGCGCCGTCAGATCGGGGCTGACGACGATCGGCGGACGCTCGCGATAACGGTCATTGGCCATTGCCGGATTGAGAGCGGCACACACGGCGCTCAACGCTAGAAAGACGGTTCTGATCGACATCGGGTGGACTCTTTTACATGACACCGGAAAATGATTGCCACGTTCGCATGGGCAGACCAGCGAATGGTAAAGAGACGTCGGTCAATTCCGCTATTTTGCTGAAACTTTTCAATAAGGTTAGCAGGCAGTTTTAAAACAGGGTGAATCAATGGTAAGAACCGGGCGGAAAGAGACGGTGCCGCATGAGTGAAGATGGGTTGTTGACGGGCGAGGATGGCAAGGTCCGCTGCTTCTGGCAGCAGGGGCTGGAGGATTACCGCCGCTATCACGATGACGAGTGGGGTTATCCCGTCACCGACGACAAGCGGCTGTTCGAAAAGATCTGTCTCGAAGGCTTCCAGTCCGGTCTTTCGTGGCTGACGATCCTGCGCAAGCGCGAGAGCTTTCGCGCCGCCTTTGCCGGCTTCGATTTCGACAAGGTCGCCAGCTTCGATGACACCGATATAGAACGTTGCCTGGCCGACAAGGGTATCGTGCGTCATCGCGGCAAGATCGTTTCCACCATCAACAATGCCAGGCGTGCAGTTGCCCTTCGCGACGAGTTCGGTTCGCTGGCGCGCTATTTCTGGAGCTTCGAGCCGAAACAGGACGAACGACCTGAGGTCTTCGATTATGCGACTTTGCGTGCCAACCCAACGACACCTGCGTCCACGCGGCTTTCCAAAGATTTGAAGAAGCGCGGCTGGAGTTTCGTCGGGCCGACGACCGTCTATGCTTTCATGCAGGCGATGGGCATGGTCAACGACCATATCGAGGGCTGCCATTGCCGCCCGCGAATAGAAGCGATGCGGCAGGAGTTTGTAAGGCCGTGAAGACATTTTTGAGATGTGCTCTTGCCTGCTTGCTGATCGCGTCCGTTTGCGTGCCAGCCGTTGCCGAACAGCGCAATGTGGACGGCATGTGGCTCGACGATGGGGAACAGTTGAAGGCCGTGGAAATGCCAGCCTCTGGCAATCTCAAGCTGAACGGCTGGACACGCCAGGGCAGGGGTGAGGTTTATCGGCTGAAGGTGAAGGCTGGCGAAACGTTGAAAGTTTCGCTCGCGAGCCGCAGCGAATTCGTCGTCATGGCGATTTTCGATTTCGGCAAGCCGGACGACGATGCGATCTTCTTCAGCGATACCGGAAACAACACCACGGTGCTGACGCCTGCGGCAGACACCGAGTGGCTGATCCGGCCGATCCTGGTGCTGAGTTCGTCACGCCGCGGACTTGGGGCCAATTATACGATCACGGTCGAGCGCCAACCGTAAGCCAATCAACCGGCGATCGCGATCAGCCCGACGGAAAGAGCGCAGAGAAGCAGAAGCGACGCGGTGGCGGCGACGATGACCTTGCCGCCTGCATGGCGCAGAGAGCGGATATCCACCGAAAGACCGAGTGCTGCCATCGACATAATGGTGAGCACATTGGCAAGGCCGCTGATGGGTGCCAGTGCAATGTTCGGGATTAGGCCGAAGGAGCGGGCCATGATCATCAGCACGAAGCCGATGATAAACCAGGGCACCATCCGCTGAAGATCGAGCCGACCGCTCGTACCCCGGCCGTGGATGATCGAAAGCGTGGTGACGACGGGACCCAGCATCAACACCCGGATGAGCTTGACGACGGTGCCTGTCTGAACCGCGACGGCTCCCATGGGCGCGGTCGCGGCCAGAACCTGCGGCACGGCATAAACGGTCATGCCGGCAAACAGGCCGTAATGCACGGCGTCCATGGAGAAAACGCCCGGGATTGCCGGCATGATGATGACGGCGGCAACGCCGAGGACGGCGGTAAAGGCAATGGCAGACGCGACATCCTGCGCCTTCGCGCCGATGGCGGGTGCCGCCGCGGCAATGGCGGAATTTCCGCAGATCGAATTGCCACAGGCAACGAGAATGGCAAGCTTCGGCTCAAGACCGATCGCCCGGCTGATCGCGTAGCTGCCGATGAGCGACAGACCAACGATGATGGCGATGCCGAAGATCAGCAATCCGCCGGCCCCTTTCAGAATCGACAGGCTGAGCGAAGCGCCGAGAAGAACGACGGCGACCTCCAGCAGCGTCTTGGCGCTGAACTTGATCCCAGCTCCAGTTGCTTCTGGCAGACGTGCGAAGCTTCTGAGAAGCACGCCGAACACGATCGCGATCACCAGATCACCAAGCCAGGCATGTCCGGCCAGTCGCACTTGAGCACTCTCTGCAAAAATGGCGGCAAGGCTGATGGCGCCACAGAGCGCAATCCCCGGCACGAAGCGCCATGCGGGAACGCGAAAGAAAGAAAGCGATGAGGTGAGTGAACGGTGATGTGCCATGACTGCCATCATCTTACAGACATCCATTTCATTCCATGAAATAATATGGCATGTTTCATTCGGAAAAATCGAATAATATAAGATGACCTTTGAACAATTAAAGATCTTCGTCGCGGTAGCGGAGCGGCAGCATTTGACACGGGCAGCGGAGGCGCTTGGCCTGACACCTTCCGCCGTCAGTTCGTCGATCAAGACACTTGAGGCCTATTACAATGTCGAGCTGTTTCACCGCGTCGGCCGGGGTATCGAGCTGACGGAAAGCGGTCGGGTGTTTCTGGACGAGGCACGCTCGACCTTGAACCGGGTGCGCAGCGCTGAACTTATTCTCTCGGAGATGGGCGGCCTGACCCGTGGTGAGATCCGTGTCTTTGCCAGCCAGACGATCGCCAGCTACTGGCTCCCGTCTATTCTCATGCAGTTCAAACAGCTTTACCCCGGCGTGACGGTGACACTCGACGTCGGCAACACACGCACGGTCACCGAAGCGGTGCTCAAGGGCGTGGCGGAAATCGGCTTCATCGAAGGCGATATCGATGAGCCGGCGCTCTCGGTTCGTCCCGTCGTATCGGATAAGTTGCTCGTCGTTGTCGGTCCGCTTCATCCATTCTCGGATGGTCGGCAGCTGAAAGCAGAGGATATTCGCTCGACGACTTGGGTTCTGCGCGAGCAGGGCTCGGGCACGCGGTCTGCTTTCGAAGCCGCTCTGAAAGCCATGGGCATGTCTCTGGCTGATTTAAAGGTCACGCTGGAATTGCCATCCAACGAGGCGGTCGTCGCAGCTGCGCGCGCAGGAGGGGCCGCAGCGGTGGTGTCGGCCTCCGTCGCAGCCTTGATGCTTCGTCAAGGACTGCTCACCCGCGTCGGCATCGATTTGCCCGCGCGTCAGTTTGCGCTCCTGATGCACAAGGAACGGCATCCGAGCCGCGCATCGATGGAGCTGGAACGCTTGAGCCGTGAATTCGCCGGTAGCTACAAGGCGGGCCTGACCGGGCTTTGATCGCTTGTTGAAGTGAAGAGGAAGCGCCCGAAGGCACTTCCCCATAGTCTGTTTAGTAGCCCTTTGACTTCAGCCACTCTTTCATCATGGCGATTTCCGCTTCCTGAGCCTTGATCACCTCTTCGGCCAGTTTGCGGATTTCCGGATCCTTGCCATATTGCAACTGGACCTTCGCCATATCGATCGCGCCCTCATGGTGCGGGATCATGCCGCGGACGAAATCGACATCGGCGTTGCCGGTATAGTCCTGCTCCATCGCAGCATGCATCTTCTTGGAAACATCCATGAAGGCCTGCGTCGAGGCGTTCTCCGCGGCCGCCTGTTTGGGCATGCTGTGCCCCGAATGGCCGGAAGCGTCCTGTGCCAGCGTCGGTACGGCAAAAAGGACGCTGATGGCAGCGGCGATGGAAATGGTCTTGATAGACATGGGATATCCTTCCTCTGTCGGAAAATTTCGATTGCATCTGAATGTCGAAATCCGGTCAGGAACGGGGAGGCGGCAGAGGGGGTGCGGGCATGTTGCCGAGCAAGCTTGCCTGCAATGCTGGCAAGGGTGCTGCGTGAGGCGATCGCCCTTTTTCGGCAAAGACGAGGTCTGGAAGTAGAACAAGACAGGCCGCGCAGAATGGCGCGTGCGTCATGCTCTTTTCGTGAGGACAAGGGCTGCCTTGGTTTTCCGGATGGCCAGCGGTTTTGACTATGCCGTGACCGGCGTGCTCGTCCAAAGCAAGGCCGGAAGCAAGCGCCTTGGCCGCCGGCATGGACATATCCATCGCAGCCGTGCCGGGCATGGCGCCATAAAGCAGGCAGGCGAGAAACATCAATGTGCGAACGACAAGGCGCATGCTCACACTCTAGCCTATCAAGCCACGCCAGGAAATGGGTTATCGGAGGTTGCTGGCAACGACTCTGTGAATGATCTGGTAGTCCTTACTCTCTTCGCCGAACGGGGCCACCGGCCAATCCCATTGTTGCGCGATGGTCGGAACCTGCACGCCATGCAGCAGGTCCTCGTGTTGATGCAACTTGCCGGTCTTGTCGACGATGTCGAAGCCGGTATCGGTTAGGAGGCAGACTTTGCAAGGTAGACCGGAAAGACCATCGACATGGGCCTGGATGAGCCGATGGAGCGTATCCTTTGGCATGCCATTCGTCCCATCCTGTTCCATCCGATGGCGCGCGCCGGTGCCGATCTGAGACAGCAGATTGGCTGACACGACGAGGTCCAGATAAGGCACCTGGCGGAGAAAGCTCAACGGTTCGATGTCTATGCCCGCCTTCAACATGTCATAGCCGGAGAGATCGCGGCTATTCAGCACGACATTGCGATACTTCCGCCGATAGAGTGTCGCTCGTACACTGGAAAGATGCACCAGATCGACGAGGACGACTGTGTCGAACGCTGCAGAAAGCTGCCGCCAGGGCACATCCCGCAAAAGGCCAGAGCCAAGGATGACCGCCGTGCGTCGCTGCTTCAATCTCGAGGCTGTCGAAAGAATGAAGCGCTTGCTATTTTCTTCGTGCTCTCTCCAAGCCGTCGCGCATCGATTGGCGCGCGCCCATAGATTGACCGAGTAGCGAATATGCGGACGAAATGCCGGCTCGGTCTTCCAGTAGGTCCCGGCGTAGTTCAAGGCTTCGAGGATCATGTAGGCTTCACTCTGGAGTGCACGGTCTCTGTGCAGGCTCAATGCGCCTGCACAGCCTATCGCAGTATCAACTGCGCTGCGGTTCGACCAGAGCGTTGACGATGCGGCGTACCAGGGGTAGCACCAGAAGCAGCGTCGGGAAGGCCACGAGCCAGGAAAGACCCCAGGCTGGCAGCCAGCGCGCCAGGAAATCCTCGGTAAGGCCGATGGCGCGGATCGTCGCGATGAGAGACACGACGAACGTCATAAGGATGGAGAGCACCATAGGCATGAGAATGGCGCCGTAGCGCGCGGGTAAGCGTGAGAATGTCATGAACATGTCTTTCTAAACGTCGTCTTCAAAAGCGCACCTTGTTCGCGCCCCCAAAGAACGAGGGGGTTAAGGCGCGTTGCTTGACGTTAGACGCTTACGGTCGAAATCGACGACGACCCAACGCTAACATTGCCGCTCTTGCCTTGCAAGCACTCGACAGGCTTGGTCGCCGCTTCAAGTGAGAGAGTTGTGGCAAATCCGCAAGCGCCCGCCCTTGCCGCATAGGGGCTCATACACTAAGACACCCACTTGATTTCAAGAGACAATTGGACTGGCATCATGAGCGAAAAAGCAAAAAAGCCTCAGAAACTGAAAGCCCGCCTGCCGCGCGGCTTCGTGGACCGTTCGGCTGCCGATATCCATGCCACCAATGAGATGATCGATAAGATCCGCAAGGTCTACGAGCTTTACGGTTTCGATCCCGTCGAAACGCCATTGTTTGAATATACCGATGCGCTGGGCAAGTTCCTGCCCGACAGCGACCGGCCGAATGAGGGCGTGTTTTCGCTTCAAGACGATGACGAACAGTGGATGAGCCTGCGCTACGATCTCACAGCGCCGCTTGCCCGTCACGTCGCGGAAAACTTTAACGAGATCCAGCTTCCGTACCGCACCTATCGCGCGGGCTATGTCTTCCGCAATGAGAAGCCCGGCCCCGGCCGCTTCCGTCAATTCATGCAGTTCGACGCCGATACCGTCGGTGCCGCTGGCGTCCAGGCGGATGCCGAAATGTGCATGATGATGGCCGACACGCTGGAAGCACTCGGCATCAAGCGTGGCGACTATGTCATTCGCGTCAACAACCGAAAGGTTCTGGATGGCGTGATGGAAGCCATCGGTCTCGGCGGCGAAGACAATGCCGGTCGGCGTTTGAACGTTCTGCGCGCCATCGACAAGCTCGACAAGTTCGGCCCCGAAGGCGTGAAGCTCCTGCTCGGCCCCGGTCGCAAGGATGAATCCGGCGACTTTACCAAGGGTGCAGGGCTTGACGAGGCGCAGATCGAAAAGGTTCTCTTTTTCGTTGGCATCAAAGATTATGCTGCAAGTGCTGCCGATCTTGCAAAGCTCGTCGCCGGCACCTCGAAGGGCGAGGAAGGCGTCGAGGAACTCAATGTCATCGGTGCGCTCGTCGCGAGTGCCGGTTACGAGGCGGATCGCATCAAGATCGATCCATCGGTCGTGCGCGGCCTCGAATATTACACCGGTCCCGTTTACGAAGCCGAATTGAGTTTCGATGTCACCAACGAAAAGGGCGAGAAGGTTGTCTTCGGCTCGGTCGGTGGCGGTGGCCGTTACGATGGTCTCGTGTCGCGCTTCATGGGCCAGCCTGTTCCCGCAACCGGTTTCTCCATCGGTGTCTCGCGCCTGATGACGGCGTTGAAGAACCTCGGCAAGCTTGGTCAGGCAAAGCCACTCGCGCCTGTTCTCATCACCGTCATGGATGGCGATGTGGAAAGCATGGGCCGCTACCAACGCTTCACTCAGGCGCTGCGGACCGAAGGCATTCGTGCCGAAATGTATCAGGGCAACTGGAAGAAGTTCGGCAATCAGCTGAAATATGCCGATCGCATGGGCGCCCCGATTGCCATCATCCAGGGCGGTGATGAGCGGGCTGAAGGCGTGGTGCAGATCAAGGACCTGATCGAGGGCAAGCGCCTGTCCGACGAGATCGAAGACAATGCGACATGGCGCGAAGCGCGTGTGGCGCAGGACGTCGTAGCCGAGGCTGATCTCGTCGCGAAGGTGAAGGAAATCCTCGAAGCGCAGGCGGAAGATCGACGCCGGGCAGAAGGCTGATCAGCCGTGACCATTCTCCGTCTGGATCACATCCAACTGGCGATCCCGACAGGGGGTGAAGACAAGGGGCGGGCGTTTTATGCTGGCCTTCTCGGTCTCGAAGAGGTCGAGAAGCCTGCCAACCTGGCAGGGCGCGGAGGATGCTGGTTTGTGGCTGGCGATGTTCGGGTGCATCTCGGCGTCGCCGGAGACTTCGTCGCGGCCAGCAAAGCGCATCCTGCCTTTGTGGTCGATGATCTGTCAGAGCTTCGAAAAAGACTTGAAACCGCAGGCTGCCCTGTGGTTGAGGATGAGCCACTGGAAGGGTATGACCGCTTCTATGTGTATGATCCCTTCGGAAACCGCATCGAAATGATGCAACCGCTCGAACCGTGACGAAAAGTACTGCTTCATGCCCCTGATCGACATGCCGGAATTTTCCGGAGAGCTGCTGGACGAGTTTGCGGCGCGCAAGACGATGCGGGTCAATACACCCGTGATTCAGCCTGCTGCGCCGTTCCTAGATATGGCTGGCGAGGATTTGCGCCGTCGTATTTTCCTGACCGAAAGCGAGACCGGCGAAAGCCTGTGTCTGCGGCCGGAGTTTACGATCCCCGTCTGCCTTCGCCATATCGAAACGGCAACCGGCACGCCGAAGCGTTACGCCTATCTGGGCCAAGTGTTTCGTCAGCGCCGCGAAGGTGGAAACGAGTTCTATCAGGCCGGGATCGAAGATCTGGGCGATGGCGATGTCGCCGCCGCCGATGCGCGCGCCATTGGCGACGCTTTCGGCATTCTGAACCGGCTTCTTCCAGGGCAGACGCTTTCTGCTCGTTTGGGGGATCAGAAGGTCTTCGAAGCCGTGATTGCCGCACTCGGTCTGCCGCTTGGCTGGCAGAAGCGTCTGGTGCAAGCCTTTGGCGACACCGCCCAACTCGATGCGCTGCTCGAAAGCCTTGTCAGCCCCAAGCCGATGACCGGGCTCGATGCCCGCGTGGCGGGGCTGCTCGCGACTGGCGAGGAAAAGGTTCTTGTCGAGTATATCGACAGCGTCATGCAGGAGACTGGCTACTCCACCAATGCAAGTCGCGCACCGCAGGAGATTGCGAGACGCCTTCGCGAGAAGCTGGCGCTTGCCGCCACCCGTCTGCCGGATGACAGCTTCCAGTTGCTGAAGCAGTTCCTCAGCCTCCAGGCACCTCTGTCTGAGGCGTCGAAAACGCTCTCGGACTTTGCTGAGAAGGCGAAACTGAAGCTCGGGGCGGCCCTTGCCGATTTCGATGCCCGCGTGGCGGCCCTTGCCAATGGCGGCGTCGATCTTGGTTCAGTCACCTATGGCGCAGCCTTCGGTCGTCCACTGGATTACTATACCGGCCTCGTCTTCGAAATCACGCAAGAGGGTCAAACGGCCGTGCTCGCAGGGGGCGGACGTTTCGACCGGCTGATGACGCTGCTTGGCGCCAAGGACACGATTCCCGCCGTTGGTTTCTCGCTCTGGCTGGACCGCATCGAAGCTGCGAGGACTTCCGCATGACCATCACCATAGCGCTGCCCTCCAAGGGACGCATGAAGGACGACTCCTCGGCCATTCTCGAACGCGCAGGGCTGAAGATCACCGCAATCGGCAGTGACCGCTCCTATCGCGGCCGTGTCGAAGGACGAGACGATATCGAGATCGCCTATCTTTCGGCATCCGAGATCGCCCGTGAGATCGGCAACGGCACTGTCGATTTCGGCGTGACGGGTGAAGATCTCGTGCGCGAAGACTTGAGCAACGTGGACACACGCGTCGAGTTCTGCGCCCGGCTCGGTTTCGGCCATGCGGATGTGGTGGTTGCGGTTCCGGAAATCTGGCTCGACGTGGATAGCATGGCCGATCTCGGCGACGTCGCCTCGGAGTTTCGTGCCCGTCACGGTCGCCGCCTGGCGATCGCCACCAAATATTGGCGCCTGACGCAGCAGTTCTTCTCTCGCCAGCACGGCATTCAACTCTATCGTATCGTCGAAAGCTTAGGCGCCACAGAAGGCGCGCCCGCAGCCGGTCAGGCGGATATCATCGTCGATATCACCTCCACCGGGTCGACGCTGAAGGCGAACCACCTGAAGATCCTGACCGACGGCATCATCTTGAGGTCGGAAGCCTGCTTCGTTCGTGCCCGCAAGGCGGAGCACGAAGGCGATGCTGTCGTTCAGGAGATCGTCTCGCGCGTCAAGACGGCGCTTGGCTGAGGGCATATTTTGTTTATGCTGTTCTCCTTATGAAGGAGAATGTCATGCGCATCACAGGCCAGTGCCACTGCGGCAGCGTTCAATATGAAGCGGAAGCCGATCCGGAGCATGTGGTCATCTGTCACTGCACGGATTGCCAGCGTCTGACGGGTTCGCCCTATCGCGTGACCTTGCGAGCGAAGCGCCAGGATATCAGCCTGACCGGCGCGGAGCCGAAGCTCTACAGGAAGAAGGCGGAAAACGGCAATGTCCGGCTGATGCATTTCTGTGGCGACTGCGGCGCGCCGCTGTTCAGCAGCGCCGAACAGGACAACGGCACCTGGGGCATACGGTGGGGCTCGATCAATGAACGGGCCGAGTTGGAACCGCGTGTGCAGATCTGGGCGCGCTCCAAGGCCGCTTGGGTGGACCATCTCGACGCGATCCCCGCTTTTCCCAAGGAACGAACATAAAGAAAAAACCGCCGGATTGCTCCGACGGCTCATTTTATCCGCTTTGGAATTCAGGCGTGGGCAAGCTTCGGGCCGCGCATCGCGTCGACCGAATAGGCACCGGCACCGAAGGCTCCGAGAAGGATATAGGCGCCAGCCAGCGTGATGTTTTTCATCAGCATGATGCCGTTCAGCGTGTTGATCCAGCCGAGAGCCGCATCCGGCCAGCCGGGAACGGCAACGGTGCCGCTGTGGAAGACAAGACCGGTGAAGACGCAGAATGCAGCCAGTGCGAAGGCGGCAATCTTGGTCTGGAAGCCAACCAGAACGGCAAGGCCGGTGACGAGCTCAAACAAACCGGCAAGGTAAGCAAGAGCGGTTGCCGCAGGCAAGCCAGCGCCGGTTATCATACCGGCCGTGCCGGCAGGGTCCATCAGCTTGCCGAAGCCGGAATAGACGAAAATGAAGGAAAGAAGGATGCGTGCGACGAGCACGAGAGCGTTCTGACTGCTGGACATTTGATGTCTCCGTTGTGAGCTTTCGTTCAAGCCGTTGCGTGAACTCTGGAGACAGTTCTGACGGATTTTTCGAATTGACGAAAGATAAACGCACGGAGACTCTTCGTCTTCAAAAAGTGAACAATCAGCCGGACGCGTTGTGCCGATCGAGCATGGTGATAGACCTCTGCTTATGGAGACGCTGCGAGACAGATGACAAGGGGAGAGAGGATGAAAATCGTTAGAGGCACCTTCGACAATGTTGATTCATGGTCGCGTTTACGCGCGGCGCTCTGGCCGGACGGCTCCGTCGAGCAACACCGCGAGGATGTCATCGAGACCTTTTTACAGGGAGCCGATAGGGCCGTCGCTTTTCTCAGCGAAAGCGAGGAGGGTGAGATCGTCGGTTTTGCCGAAGGCAGTTTGCGCAACGATTATGTCAACGGCTGCAAGACGTCGCCCGTGGCCTTCCTGGAAGGTATCTATGTTCTGCCGTCGCATCGGAAGCAAGGAATCGCGCGGCTGCTTTGTGATGCAGTTGGGGACTGGGGTAAGTCTCAAGGATGCCTGGAGTTTGCCTCCGACGCCCCGCTTGAGAATGAGGTGAGCCGGAAGTTTCACGCCGCTCTCGGTTTTACGGAAACACAACGCGTCGTCTTCTTCCGCAAGGATATCGAGGCCTGATGCAGCCGAAGTTAAACGAGCAATCATAGCCATTTATTGCTGGACGTATGGGTAGGACTACAAGATTCTCGGTTTTCCGATCTTGAACCACGCCTTTGCGATCTTGCCGCGAGCGACCTCGTAGATACAGACAACATCGACTTCGCCACGTCCTTCGGGAAAATTTCGCGTCACGGTCTCGTGGTCGATGACCATGTCTTCGAGAATTATGCGCGATAGCAGTCGCCCATAAAGGTCTGGTTCTTTGAAGCGCGCGATGTGGCGCTCGCGAATTTCGAGAGCGTTGCGCGCCAAGAGCGTCGAGGGAAAAGCAAAGTACTGACAGTCGTCAGCCCACCACCGCATGAATTCATCGATGTCACGGGCATTATAGGCCTCGAGCTGTTTCTGCACCGGAAGTTCGACGGCACTGTTCAAGAGACACCTGTTCCACATGCTTGCATCGGGGCGATGCATTATTCGACGTTTGTGTAGCGGTAAGCACGTTCCAAGATCAAGCAGGCTTAGAGTGTTGCTGCTGATGGATGGCTCGCAATGCTGGACTGAGCTGAGGGGAATTTGATCGCGACGGCGGAACGCGCCAAACAAAAAGGGCGATCCGAAGACCGCCCTTTCGTATTCCAGAGGGAATGGACTGATTAGAAGTCCATGCCGCCCATGCCGCCGCCCGGCATTGCAGGCATTGCGGAGTCCTTCTTCGGCAGCTCGGCAATCATGGCTTCCGTGGTGATCAGCAGCGAAGCAACCGAAGCTGCGTTCTGCAGAGCCGTACGGACAACCTTGACCGGGTCGACGATACCCATGGCAATCATGTCGCCATATTCGCCGGTCTGAGCGTTGTAACCGAAGTTATCGTCATCCTTGTCGAGAAGCTTGCCAACAACGATCGAAGCTTCGTCACCTGCGTTGTCTGCGATCTGGCGAACCAGCGACTGCAGAGCGCGGCGAACGATGTTGATACCAGCTTCCTGGTCGTCGTTCACACCCTTGACGGTGATCTTCTGAGCGGAACGAAGCAGAGCGGTACCACCGCCGGCAACGATGCCTTCCTGAACAGCAGCGCGGGTTGCGTTCAGAGCGTCGTCGATACGGTCCTTGCGCTCCTTCACTTCAACTTCCGTTGCACCGCCGACGCGGATGACGGCAACGCCACCAGCGAGCTTGGCAAGGCGTTCCTGCAGCTTTTCGCGGTCGTAATCGGAAGAGGTTTCTTCGACCTGAGCCTTGATCTGGGCAACGCGGCCTTCGATGTCGGTCTTCTGGCCGGAGCCGTCAACGATCGTGGTGTTTTCCTTGGAGATGGAAACCTTCTTGGCCTTGCCGAGCATGTCGAGAGTGACATTTTCGAGCTTGATGCCGAGGTCTTCGGAGATCACGGTACCACCGGTCAGGATCGCGATGTCTTCAAGCATGGCCTTGCGGCGGTCGCCGAAGCCAGGAGCCTTGACGGCAGCGATCTTGAGGCCGCCACGCAGCTTGTTGACGACGAGCGTTGCAAGAGCTTCGCCTTCGACGTCTTCAGCGATGATGACGAGCGGCTTGCCGGTCTGAACAACGGCTTCGAGAACTGGAAGCATGGCCTGAAGGTTGGACAGCTTCTTCTCGTGAAGGAGAATGTAAGCGTCTTCCAGGTCGGCAATCATCTTCTCAGGGTTGGTCACGAAGTAGGGCGACAGGTAGCCGCGGTCGAACTGCATGCCTTCGACGACTTCGAGTTCGGTCTCAGCGGTCTTGGCTTCTTCGACGGTGATAACGCCTTCGTTGCCAACCTTCTGCATGGCTTCCGCGATGTCGCGGCCAACCTGCGTGTCGCCGTTAGCGGAGATCGTACCGACCTGAGCAACTTCCTCAGAGGTGTTGATCTTCTTTGCCTTCGCCTGCAGGTCCTTGACGACTTCTGAAACAGCGAGGTCGATACCGCGCTTCAGGTCCATCGGGTTCATGCCGGCTGCAACAGCCTTCTGGCCTTCGCGAACGATCGCCTGGGCAAGAACGGTTGCAGTCGTGGTGCCGTCACCGGCGATGTCGTTGGTCTTCGAAGCAACTTCGCGGACCATCTGTGCGCCCATGTTCTCGAACTTGTCTTCCAGTTCGATTTCCTTGGCGACGGAAACGCCGTCCTTGGTGATGCGCGGTGCGCCGAAGGACTTGTCGATAACAACGTTACGACCCTTCGGGCCGAGCGTGACCTTCACTGCGTCAGCGAGAATGTCGACGCCCTTGAGCATCTTTTCGCGCGCCGAGCGGCCGAATTTTACTTCTTTGGCTGCCATGTTTCAAAACTCCTGGTTTCGAATGGCCGGAACAGTGTCCGGCTTCAGATTACGGAAATGGGGAAGGCGGCTAAATCAGCCGATGATGCCCATGATGTCGGCTTCCTTCATGATGAGAAGGTCTTCGCCGTCGAGCTTTACTTCCGTGCCGGACCACTTGCCGAACAGGATGCGGTCGCCGACCTTGACGTCGAGAGCGACGATCTTGCCGGACTCATCGCGTGCGCCGGAGCCAACTGCGACGATTTCGCCTTCCTGCGGCTTTTCCTTGGCGGTATCAGGAATGATGATGCCACCCTTGGTCTTAGCTTCAGACTCAACGCGACGAACCACAACGCGGTCGTGCAGCGGGCGGAAATTGGTGCTTGCCATTGTCTATTCCCTCGATCAAATGACATTCGCGGATCGGAAACGACCCGCCTGGATTGATGTTAGCACTCTCATTTGCCGAGTGCTAGCGAGACGGAGATAAGCAGGGTGTCGGGTGCTGTCAAGAACGGCCCGTCGGAAAAATTTCATGTAAAATGGTTACTGCGATTGCATGACAGATTTTTTGCGCTCTGAAACTTCCGCTACCCACCCGACTCTGTCGGAACTCTTTTTTGTCTTCGGCCGTGTTGGCCTGTTGAGCTTCGGCGGTCCAGCGGGCCAGATCGGCATGATGCACCGCGTGCTGGTCGATGAGAAACGCTGGCTTTCCGAAGAGCGATTCCTGCACGCGCTGAATTACTGCATGCTTCTCCCAGGACCGGAGGCCCAGCAACTGGCAACCTATGCCGGATGGCTTCTGCATGGCAGACGCGGCGGCATCATCGCCGGCATGCTCTTCGTTCTGCCGGGCTTCCTCGTCATCGTCGCACTTGCGGCAGCCTATGCGCTCTATCAGGATACGCATTGGCTGCCCGCCCTTCTCTTCGGTCTGAAGGCAGGCGTGCTCGCCATCGTCATCGAAGCCTTGCTGCGCGTGGCAAAACGCGCGCTGAAGAGCCGCTTCCTGATCGGCGTTGCGGCCGCAGCCTTCATAGCTCTGTTCTTTTTCGGCGTTCCCTTTCCGCTTGTCATTCTCGCTGCCGGTATTTCGGGTTTCCTGAAAGCCCGAGGAGGGCGCTCGACAAAGCCTGATGTCGAAAGCAAGGCACCACCCCTGCTGCGGCAGATCCGAGGGGTTCTCGTCGGCATTTTCATCTGGCAAATGCCGCTTCTGCTGTTCTGGCTTCTGGCCGCGCCGAACTCGCTCATCGAACTGCAAGAGTTTTTCTCAAGGCTTGCAGTCGTCACCTTTGGTGGCGCCTATGCGGTTCTTGCCTATGTGGCGCAGGTTGCGGTGGAGACGCATCACTGGATGACGGCAAGCGAGATGCTGGACGGCCTGGCGCTTGCCGAGGCTACACCCGGACCGCTCGTTCTGGTTCTCTCCTATATCGGCTTTCTCGCAGCGTTTCGGCATCCAGGCATGCTCGATCCGATGCTGGCGGGTGTTGCTGGGGCAAGTGTTGCCGCCTGGGCGACTTTCGTCCCAAGCTTCATCTTCATATTTCTCGGTGCGCCTTACGTGGAAAGGCTGAGAGACAATGCGGCTTTATCCGGCGCCTTGTCCGCCATTACCGGTGCGGTGGTGGGCGTCATTCTCAATCTTTCGGTCTGGTTTGGCCTGCATGTGCTTTTTGGCAAAGTCGACAGGGTTGAACTTCTGCCTCAGATCAATTTCGGCATGTCCTTGCCGGACTGGCATTCGCTCGACCTTGCATCGCTTGCGCTCTTCGTCGTCTCGGCCATCATGCTGTTTCGCCTGAAATTCGGGATGCTGCCGGTGCTCGGCCTGTGTATCGGGGCAGGTTTCATCAGGCTTTGGCTCGGCTGAGGTCTTAGTTGCGCACAGGTACCCGCTGTCTTTTTCGCTTGCCATCGCAACCAGCCTTTGCGATGTCACGAGCTCGAAAATGATGGAAAGAGTTGGAAGATTCATGGCCCACCGCATTGCCACCCTTGGCGACATCACCTCCCAATTCGATGTCATCCTCTCCGATGTGTGGGGTGTGCTGCACAATGGCGTGACCGCTTTTCCCGCGGCCGGTGTCGCATTGGCCGAAGCGCGCAAGAACGGCAAGACTGTCGTCCTCATCACCAATTCCCCGCGTCCGGCAGTCGGCGTCATTCCGCAGCTGCGTGCGCTTGGCGTGCCCGATGAGGCCTATGACCGCATCGTAACCTCTGGTGACGTGACCCGCGAGCTGATTGCCGAGGGACCGAAGAAGGTCTTCCTGCTGGGTCCCGAGCGCGATATGCCGCTGTTTGATGGTCTCGACGTTACGGTGGTGGGTGAAAGCGATGCGGAAGCCGTTGTCTGCACTGGTTTCTTCGACGACGAAACCGAAACGCCTGAAGATTATACCGAGATGCTAAAGGGTTTCGTCGCCCGCTCCGCGCCGATGATCTGCGCCAACCCTGATCTGGTGGTCGAGCGTGGCGAGCGCATCATCCCCTGCGCAGGCGCCATGGCGGCCTACTTCGAGCAGCTGGGCGGCGAAGTGCGCATTGCCGGCAAGCCGCATGCGCCGATCTACGAGGCCTGCTTTGCCGCGGCAAAGGAAGTGCGCGGCGCGTTCAGCAAGGACCGCGTTCTGGCAATCGGCGATGGCATGCCGACCGACGTCAAGGGCGCCATCTCCGCCGGTCTCGATCTCCTCTACATCAGCGGCGGCATTCATGCGGCGGAATACACGTTGAATGGCGAGATCGATGAGGCGCTTCTTAATAGCTATCTGAAAAGCCAGAATGCGGCGCCCGGCTGGTGGATGCCGCGTCTGGCCTAAAGCGAGTCGCGATCTTTCAGATCCGCGCTTTACGCTTTAGTTCTTGTTTGTCGCATGTCGTTATCGCAAAACCGGTGACCACTTTTGCGCGACACGCTTTAGAAAGTTTCCGATGACCGTGTTCCATCGCAATGAGAAGAAAGAGCCGCTTCCGGACGCATTGAAGGGTGGCGTTGTCGCGATCGGTAATTTCGATGGTGTGCATCGCGGCCATCGCGCCGTTCTGGATCAGGCCCTGGAGCTTGCAAGATCGCGCGGCGTTGCAGCCCTTGTCCTGACATTCGAGCCGCATCCCCGCACTGTTTTCCGGCCGGAGACGCCGGTCTTTCGTCTGACGCCGGCGCCGCTGAAAGCGCGCCTTCTGGAGGCGGAGGGCTTTCAATCCGTCATCGAATATCCCTTCGACAAGACATTCTCGCAGCGTTCGGCAGAAGATTTCGTCAAATCCATTCTAGTCGACTGGCTGGGTGCTGGTGGCGTCGTCACCGGGGTCGACTTCCATTTCGGCAAGGGCCGCGAGGGCGGTCCGGCCTTTCTGATGCAGGCTGGCAAGCGCCATGGCTTCGATGTGACGCTGGTAGATTCGTTTCGTGATGAGGGTTCGGACGTGATTTCATCAAGCCGTATTCGGGACTGTCTGGCCAAGGGCGATGTGGTCGGTGCCGCAGGTTTGCTTGGCTATCGCTTCACGGTGGAGGCAGAGGTTATTCGCGGACAGCAGCTTGGCCGCACGCTCGGTTACCCGACAGCCAACATGGCGCTGCCACCCGAAACGGAGTTGAAGCCTGGGATTTATGCGGTGCGCTTCAGAGAGGCCAACGGAACGCTGCATGACGGTGTGGCAAGTTTCGGCTATCGCCCGACGGTGACGGAAAATGGCGCAGCACTTCTTGAAACCTTCGTCTTCGATTTCAGCGGCGATCTTTACGGCCAGGTCTGCTCGGTTTCCTTCTTCGGCCACCTGCGCGATGAGCTGAAATTTGATGGGCTGGAGCCGCTCGTCGTTCAGATGAAGAAGGACGAGGAGGAGGCAAGAGCGCTTCTTTCAGGTGTCACGCCGCTCAGCGAAGTGGATGCTAAGATCGCTTTTTGACGAAGCGGGCCACTCCTGCGATCAATTCCCTTTTCAAACAGGCTGAAACGTCCTAAACAACCGGCCATGAACCAATATCGGTCGACGTTCATATCCCGAATTATTGGCCCGGCCTTCCGCCCGCTCTGAGAGCCGGAAGGTCCGGGATTTTGGCGCTTGTCTCAAGCATGTCGTCCAGGCATGCGTCAGACGATCCAGGCGCCTTCGCTAAGCCCTCTTTTTTTGATGAGACGGCGCGAGCCTCATTCGGCGCCGCGATAATGGTACGATCATGAACGACACCGCAGAAAAAATCGATTACTCCGCAACGCTTTACCTGCCGCAGACGGACTTCCCGATGCGCGCCGGTCTGCCGCAAAAAGAGCCGGAGCTGGTCAAGCGCTGGCAGCAAATGGACCTCTACAAGAAGCTGCGCGCCTCCGCCGCCGGCCGCGAGAAGTTCGTGCTGCATGATGGCCCTCCTTACGCAAACGGCAACATCCACATCGGCCACGCGCTGAACAAGATCCTGAAGGACGTCATCACCCGCTCCTTCCAGATGCGTGGTTACGACTCCAACTACGTCCCCGGTTGGGATTGCCACGGCCTGCCGATCGAATGGAAGATCGAGGAAGCCTACCGCGCCAAGGGCAAGAACAAGGACGAAGTTCCGATCAACGAATTCCGCAAGGAATGCCGTGACTTTGCCGCTGGCTGGATCAAGGTTCAGTCGGAAGAGTTCAAGCGTCTCGGTATCGAAGGCGATTTCGACAATCCCTATACGACGATGAACTTCCACGCTGAAGCGCGCATCGCCGGCGAGCTCTTGAAGATCGCCAAGAGCGGCCAGCTCTATCGCGGCTCCAAGCCTGTCATGTGGTCGGTCGTCGAGCGCACGGCGCTGGCAGAAGCGGAAGTCGAGTATCACGATGTCGAAAGCGACACGATCTGGGTGAAATTCCCGGTCGTCGAGGGTTCGGCTGAGCTTGAAGGCGCCTCGATCGTCATCTGGACCACGACGCCATGGACGATCCCGGGCAACCGCGCGATCTCCTTCTCGTCGCGCATCCAGTATGGCCTTTATGAAGTTACGGCTGCTGCCAACGATTTTGGTCCGCAGCCGGGCGAGAAGCTCGTCTTTGCCGACAAGCTGGCAGCCGAATGCTTTGCTAAGGCGAAGCTGGAATTCAAGCGCGTCCGGGACGTTTCTTCCGACGAGCTAGGCAATCTCGTCAGCGCCCATCCGCTTGCTGGTCTCGGCTACGATTTCAAGGTGCCGCTGCTCGATGGCGATCACGTCACTGACGATGCCGGTACGGGCTTCGTGCACACCGCTCCCGGTCACGGTCGCGAAGACTTTGACGCCTGGATGGCGCAGGCGCGCCAGCTGGAAGCCCGTGGCATCTCGGCAAAGATCCCCTTCACCGTCGGTGATGATGGCTTCTACACGGAAGATGCCCCAGGCTTCGGCCCCTCGGCAGAGGGCGGCGCTGCCCGGGTGATGGACGATAACGGCAAGAAGGGCGATGCCAATGAGCGCGTCATCAAGGCGTTGATCGCTGCCAACAACCTGTTTGCCCGTGGACGCCTGAAGCACAGCTATCCGCATAGCTGGCGCTCCAAGAAGCCGGTCATCTTCCGCAACACGCCGCAATGGTTCGTCTATATGGACAAGGAACTGGGCGATGGCACCACGCTGCGCTCGAGAGCCCTGTCTGCAATCGACGACACACGCTTCGTTCCAGCCGGTGGTCAGAACCGCCTGCGTGCCATGATCGAGAACCGCCCGGACTGGGTCCTGTCGCGTCAGCGCGCCTGGGGCGTTCCGATCGCCGTCTTTGCCGATGACAAGGGCGAGGTGCTTTTGGACGAAGCCGTCAACGCCCGCATCCTTGATGCTTTCGAAGCCGAAGGTGCCGATGCCTGGTTCGCCGAAGGCGCCAAGGAGCGGTTTCTCGGCAACGACCATGACCACGCCAAGTGGCACCAGGTCATGGACATTCTCGATGTCTGGTTCGACTCGGGCTCCACCCATACATTCACGCTGGAAGACCGCCCGGACCTGAAATGGCCGGCGGACGTCTATCTGGAAGGCTCAGACCAGCATCGCGGCTGGTTCCATTCGTCGCTGCTGGAAAGCTGCGCGACGCGTGGCCGCGCGCCCTACAACGCCGTCGTCACCCATGGCTTCACCATGGATGAGAAGGGCGAGAAGATGTCGAAGTCCAAGGGCAACGTCGTGGCACCCCAGGATGTGATGAAGGATGCAGGCGCCGATATCTTGCGCCTGTGGGTCATGACCACCGATTACTGGGACGATCAGCGTCTCGGCAAGGCGATCATCCAGACCAATGTCGATGCCTATCGCAAACTGCGCAACACCATCCGCTGGATGCTCGGCACGCTCGCGCACGATAAGGGCGAGGAGATCGCCTATGCCGATCTGCCGGAACTGGAAAAGCTCGTTCTGCACCGCTTGAGCGAACTCGATAAGGTGGTACGCGAAGGCTACGACAGTTTCGAGTTCAAGAAGATCGCCCGCGCGCTGGTGGATTTCTCCAACGTCGAGCTCTCGGCCTTTTACTTCGATATCCGCAAGGATGCGCTCTACTGCGATGCGCCGTCTTCATTGAAGCGCCGCTCGGCCCTTTACGTGATCGCCAAGCTTTTCGATTGCCTCGTGACATGGCTGGCACCGATGCTTCCATTTACCACGGAAGAAGCCTGGCTTTCGCGCCATCCGGGTGCCGAGTCTGTTCATCTTGAACAGTTCCCGACCATACCGGCGGAATGGCACAGCCCGGCAGTCGATACCAAGTGGGAGAAGATCCGCAAGGTTCGCACGGTGGTCACCGGCGCGCTGGAAGTCGAGCGACGGGAAAAGCGCATTGGTTCCTCGCTGGAAGCGGCACCGGTGGTCCATATTGCCGATCCGGAGCTGATGGCGGCACTGGAGGGCCAGGACTTCGCAGAGATCTGCATCACCTCGGCAATCTCCGTGGTTGCGGGCGAAGGTCCGGCGGATGCATTCCGTCTGGGCGAGGTGCAGAAGGTCGCGGTTGAGCAGAAGCTGGCGGAAGGGCAGAAATGCGCTCGCTCCTGGCGGATCACGACCGATGTTGGTTCCGACCCGCAATACCCGGACGTTTCGGCCCGGGACGCGGCAGCGCTGCGCGAACTGGGCGTCGGCGTCTGAGACGTCGTTTGCTCAAGAAAATTGCCGGATGAATTGCGCTTTTGCCCTTCATCCGGTAAACCTGCCTGAAAATGGTCGGAATTACGCATCAAGGGGTGCATCCGGTCGTCGGGACAGCCGCGCGCGCATAAGAAGATCAGTGTGATTTTCCTCAGGCATATCGCGTGGTTTTAATATGTAGAGCGTCTGTTTTGCGTCATTCTTGTCGCGCGGCGTTCTTGGGCGGAAGGGTTTCATGAGCATGACGCAGAGTTTTCGCATGTATCGCACCGTGGCAGGCATTTCCTTTGCCTGCCTGGCGCTGAGCGCGTGCACCAGCCCGACCTATGGTACGGGCAAGTCTGCAAGCGAACAGCTCCTGGACGATCTTGGTAACGCCACCTCGATCACCGGTGATCAGACCAAGCGGAATGTGAAATACAATCCGCGCCCGGGTCTTGTCGTCCCGGCCCAGGCCCGTGCCGAGCAATTGGCCCAGCCACAACAGAGCCTTGCCAACCGCGAGACCAATCCGCAGTGGCCGGAAACTCCGGAAGAGGCACGTGAGCGTCTTCGTGCGGAAGCCGAGGCCAACAAGGACAACCCAAACTATCGTTCGCCGCTTTTGGCTGGCAATGGCACCAACGGCCAGATGACGGAAACTCAGAAGTGGGAAGCTTTCCGCAAGGCCAAGGCCGATGCGCAAGGCGGTACGGTGGTCAACACCAACACGCGCAAGTACCTGACCGATCCTCCGGTCGAGTACCGCAATGTTTCCCAGGATCAACTGGCCGATCTCGGCGAGCCTGAGCTGAAGAAGGAAAAAGAGCGCAAGAAGAACGCTGCTCTGGCCGGAACCGGCAAAAGCTGGTGGAACCCCTTCCAGTAATTCTCCCAAGGTTCATCTTACAAACGCGACGCCTCTGACGTCGCGTTTTTGTTTTCGGTATCTTTGTCTACGGAGTTTGTCGTGACGCTGCTGATCAGGGACGCGGTTGCCGCCGATGCGCCCACCATTTTGCGCTTCATCCGTGAGTTGGCGATCTACGAGAAGGCTGAGCACGAGGTGAAAGCCACTGTCGAAAGCATCACGGCCTCCATTTTCGGTGAGGGCTCCGTCACCTCTGCGCTGATCTGCGAACGCGAGGGCCAGCCGATCGGCTTCGCCGTCTGGTTTCTCAGCTACTCCACATGGCTTTCAAGGAACGGTCTTTATCTGGAAGACCTCTATGTCACTCCGGATGCGCGTGGCTCCGGCGCCGGAAAGGCGCTGTTGAAGCGTTTGGCTGCCATTGCAGTGGAAAAAGGCTGTGGTCGCTTCGAGTGGAGCGTTCTGGATTGGAACGAGCCGGCCATCCGCGTCTATCAGGCTATTGGCGCCGAAGCGCAGGGCGAATGGGTGCGGTACCGTCTTTCCGGTGACGCGCTCAAGGCTTTTGCCTCAGGCGATTGATGTTCAGCGCCTTCAGTCGCGCTTGTTTTGAAAGAAGGCCCGCAGAATTTCGGCACTCTCCACCTCGGCAAAGCCGGAATAGACCTCCGGTGCATGATGGCAGGTCGACTGATTGTAGAAGCGAACGCCGCTCTCAACGCCGCCGCCCTTCGGGTCGTTCGCGCCGTAATAGAGACGGCGGATGCGGGCAAACGAGATTGCCGCTGCGCACATGGTGCAGGGCTCCAGCGTGACGTAAAGATCGGCACCGGGCAGCCGCTCCTGGCCAAGCTCTTCGCAGGCCATTCGCATCACGGCAATTTCGGCATGGGCGGTAACGTCGTTCAATTCACGCGTGCGATTGCCGGAACGGGCAAGCACGCGGCCTTCATAAACGAGGACGGCACCGATCGGCACTTCGCCACGCGCACCCGCTGCCTGCGCTTCTTCCAGCGCAATGTCCATGAAATGCGTCGTTTCCGCCATGCTTCTTGCAATTTCCTCTTAACCGTCGCCGCGTGACCTGATAGGACACGGCAAACAACAGGCAAACAACAAATGACATTCAAAGACAAGCCGAAGCGCGCCGGTGGCAAGACGTTCGACCGTGACAGGAAGCCGAAATCATCGGCAAAGCCGTCATCTGACGCGTCGGCGGGACGTGACAAGAAGACTTTTAAAGAAAAGCCGGAAGCCGCAGCCGTGGTAGAGACGGTCGCCTCCAAGCCGGAACGCATTTCCAAGATCATGGCGCGCGCAGGCGTGGCCTCGCGCCGCGATGTCGAGCGCATGATCATGGAAGGCCGCGTGTCTTTGAACGGCGTCAAGCTGGATAGCCCGGTCGTCAATGCGACGCTGGATGACAAGATCGAAGTCGACGGCGTTCCGATCCGTGGCGCTGAGCGAACGCGCCTCTGGCTCTATCACAAGCCTGCTGGTCTCGTGACCACCAACTCCGATCCGGAAGGCCGTCCGACCGTATTCGACAACCTGCCGAAGGAACTGCCGCGCGTTCTCTCGATCGGTCGTCTCGACATCAACACCGAAGGCCTGCTGCTGCTCACCAATGATGGCGGCCTGTCCCGTGTGCTTGAACTGCCCACCACTGGCTGGCTGCGCCGCTACCGCGTGCGCGCCCATGGCGAGGTCGATCAGGCAGCACTCGACAAGCTGAAGGACGGCATTGCCGTGGACGGCGTGCTCTATGGCGCGATCGACGCGACGCTCGACCGCACGCAAGGTCACAATGTCTGGATCAGCATGGGCCTTCGTGAAGGCAAGAACCGCGAAATCAAGAACGTGCTCGGCGCCCTTGGTCTTGAGGTCAACCGCCTGATCCGCGTGTCCTACGGTCCGTTCCAGCTGGGCGATCTGCCGGAAGGTCATGTTATCGAGGTTCGCGGTCGCATGCTGCGCGACCAGCTCGGACCGCGGCTGATCGAGGCTGCCGGCGCCAATTTCGATGCGCCGATCTATGATCACAAGTCCGAAGAGGACGAGGAAGAGGCGCCCGCCAAGTCGGCCAAAGCCGAGTGGGGCAAGCAGGCTGCCGGCGACCGCAACCCGCGCGATGGCGACGAGCGTTCTTCCGGTCGGTTTGATGGAAAGCGCTCCGACAAGCCTGCTGGCAAGTTCGCGCCCAAGGCAGGCGGCAAGCCCGGCGGCAAGTTTGCTGGGAAGGGCAGGGACGAAGCCGAGACCGATGATCGCGGTCCGAAACGCCCGCCGCTTGGCAGCAACCGCACCGCCAATGTCTGGATGGCGCCTGGCGCCAAGCCGACCCGTGATGGCAAGGCCCGTAAGCTCTCCGCGCGTGCCGAAGCCGAAAGCGCTTTCAAGCAGCCATCGGCACAGGCCGAGGCCCGCCGCGCAGTCGTGCGCCACGCCGATGATGAAGGCGAGTGGATTCGTTCCGATTCGAGCAACGAGGCAGGGCGCGATGAAGGTCGCGGTCGTGGCCGTGGTGACCGCTCCTTCGGCGACCGCAAGCCACGTGAAGCGGGCGATCGTCCCGCACGCGGTTCGTTCGGGGATAAGCCTCGTGGCGAGCGCAAGTTTGGTGATCGTCCCTTCGGCGACCGCAAGCCGCGCGAAGATGGCGAGCGCAGCGAACGCCCCCGTAATGACCGCCCCCGTGGCGAAAGATCCTTCGGCGAAAAGTCCTCTGGCGACAGAACCGAGCGTCCGGATCGGCCAGCCCGTTCGTTCGACGATCGTCCTGCACGTAGTGACCGCTCTTTCGGTGATCGCAAGCCGCGTGAGGACGGCGATCGTCCAGCACGCAGCGAACGTCCCTTTGGTGACAAGCCCCGTGGCGCAAAGCCTTTCGGCGGCAAGCCCTCCGGTGGAAGACCCTCTGGCGGCAAACCTGGCTTCGGCAAGCCGCGCGGTGAACGTTCCGAAGGTGGCAGCGGCCCGAAGGGCTTTGGCGGTAAGGGTGGCAGCAGAGGTTCCGGCGGCAAAGGTCCAGGTGGCAAGCCGTCGGGCGGCGTCGGTCGTGGTCCCGGTGGCAAGCCATCGGGCGGTAGACCGTCCGGCCCAAGAGGCGGCTCGCGAGGGAACGGCGCGTAATGCGGATCGTTGGCGGTGAGTTTCGCGGCCGCAGTCTGGCCGCGCCCAAGTCGAATGCCATCAGACCCACGATCGACCGGACGCGGGAAAGCCTGTTCAATATTCTGAGCCATGCTTACCCCGAAAGCCTGGACGGCACCCGCATTCTCGATGTTTTCGCAGGCACCGGTGCCGTTGGTCTGGAAGCGCTCTCGCGCGGCTGTCGTGTTGCCCTTTTCGTCGAAAATGGCGTCGAGGGCAGGGGCCTTTTGTGGGAGAACATCGATGCGCTCGGGCTGCACGGCCGCGCCCGGATCCTGCGCCGCGATGCGACGAAGCTTGGTGGGGTCAACAATATCGAGCCCTTCGACCTTCTCTTCGCCGATCCGCCCTATGGTCAGGCGTTAGGTGAGAAGGCCTTCCAGGCCGCCCATCTCGGCGGTTGGCTCGTACCTGGTGCGCTGGCGATTCTGGAAGAACAAGGCGATGTGGCCGTGATGGTCGATCCCGCCTTCAAGCCGCTGGAAAGCCGCACCTTCGGCGATACCAAAATGCATTTCTACCGCTACGAGCCCTGAAGCACCTCAGTGGACGCGAGAGGAGTCCTCCGCGTCACTGTCCTGTCGTCTTTATGTCATAGAGCCAGTCTCAGGATGACCGTCGCGTCGCTTTGCCCAGATGCATTGCTGAGGCGCGACCGCATGACAGGAAATGAGGCTGTTCTCGTGGCTGCGAAGAAAAAGAAACTCTCCGACAAAAAGCGTAAGCGCAAAGAAACGTCAACGGAAAGAAGCGATCCCACCTTTGCGGTGGCTTTCGGTGGCGGCGGTGCACGTGGCATCTGCCACATCAATGTTATCGAAGCGATGGATGAACTCGGCATTCGCCCAAGCGCCATTGCTGGAGCCTCCATCGGCGGCATCATGGGCGCCGGTATGGCCGCCGGGATGAGCGGCAAGGACATCCGCGATTACACGCTGGCGCTGATGGGTAAAAAGGGCAGCGTGGCCAACAAGCTCTGGAGCCTTGGCCCTGCTTCCATGCGCCATGCCGCCTTCGGCTTTCGTTTAGGCCAGTTCAATCTTGAACTCATTCTCGATGCACTTTTACCCTCTGCACTGCCGCGCGATTTTGCCGAACTCGGTGTTCCGCTGAAGGTGATCGCGACCGACTACTACGCACAGATGGAAGTCATCTGCCAGGACGGCGATCTGCGCCAGGCGCTTGCGGCCTCCGCCGCCATTCCAGCTCTCTTCATGCCGATCCGCATGAATGACCGCATCATGATCGATGGCGGGATATTCAACCCCGTTCCCTACGAGCATCTCCTCGACGATGCCGACATCGTCATCGCTGTCGATGTCGTAGGCGGACCGGAGGGGGACGGCACCACCATGCCGAACCGGATCGAAAGCCTTTTCGGCGCCAGCCAGTTGATGATGCAATCGGCCATCGGCCTGAAGCTGCGTATGCGCCCGCCGCATATCTTCCTGCGCCCGCCGGTCAACCGTTTTCGTGTGCTGGATTTCCTCAAGGCCCATGAGGTGCTGGCCGAATCGGATGGCATCAAGGACGACCTGAAGCGGCAGATCGACATGCAGATCGAGCTGTTTCACCGGGGGCGTGGCCTGGATATCTGAGCGCTTCTGCTCAAATGCAGGTGAAATGGCGCTTTGACCTTGATGCGGCAAAAGCTCGGCCATAAATGAAGGTCAACGAAAGGCCCGCCTCATGTCCTCAGAAATCGATTCTTCCAAGCTTCTCGACCGCGCAAGCGAACTTGTCACTCTGGCCAAGCGCGCCGGTGCCGATGAGGCGGATGCGGTCATCGTGCGCTCCCGTTCGCAGTCGGTGGGCGTCAGGCTCGGAAAGGTCGAAAGCACGGAATCCTCGGAGAGCGACGATTTCTCCTTGCGCGTCTTCGTCGGCAAGCGGGTTGCGAGCGTTTCGGCCAATCCCGGCTTCGACCTGAAGACGCTTGCGGAGCGCGCCGTTGCGATGGCCAAGGTTTCGCCTGAAGATCCATTTGCGTGTCTTGCCGACAAGGAGCGGCTTGCGACCTCCTATGACGACCTTCAATTGTTCGATCCGACGGAGGTCTCCACCGACCAGCTTCGCGATGCGGCGCTGGCAGCAGAAGAGGCAGCGCTTGCGGTGAAGGGCGTGTCGAACTCCTCCGGAGCCGGTGCCTCGAGCGGCATGGGTGGCCTTGTGCTTGTCACCTCTCACGGCTTTTCCGGCAGCTATATGGGTAGCCGTTTCGGCCGCTCCGTCAGCGTCATTGCTGGTGAAGGCACGAAGATGGAGCGCGACTACGATTACGACAGCCGTCTTTATTTCGCCGATCTCGATGCGCCGGAAGACATCGGACGCCGGGCGGGTGAAAGGGTTGTCAGGCGTGTTAATCCAAGACAGGTCGATACCGGCAGCAACATCACGGTCGTGTTCGATCCCCGCATTGCGCGCGGCTTTGTCGGCTCGATTGCGGGCGCGATCAATGGCGCATCGGTGGCGCGTAAAACCAGTTTCCTGCGCGACAAGATGGGCCAGCAGATCCTGAAAAAGGGCCTGTCCATCACTGACGATCCGCAGATCATCCGTGGCCCGTCCTCGCGTCCGTTCGATGGCGAGGGCGTGCGGGGTGAAAAGCTGGTGATGATCGAGGATGGTGTCTTGAACCACTGGTTCCTCTCCACCTCGACCGCGCGGGAAATCGGCTTTGAAACCAATGGTCGTGGCGTGCGGGGCGGGACCTCCGTATCGCCCGCATCCACCAATCTGGCCTTGGAACCTGGCGACATCTCGCCGCAAGATCTGATCCGTCAGGTCGGCACGGGTTTTTACGTCACCGAACTGATCGGCCACGGCGCCAATATGATCACCGGTGAATATAGCTGCGGCGCAAGCGGTTTCTGGATCGAAAACGGGGAAACCTCTTTCGCCGTCTCCGAGGTGACGATCGCGTCCAACCTCAAGGACATGTTCATGCGCGTCACGCCCGCTAACGACGTGGACCGCAAATATGGTGTGGCAGCACCCACGCTTGCCATCGAAGGCATGACGATTGCGGGACGCTGACATCGCCATTCGGCGGTTGCTTTCGCGTCTTGCTCATGCGCATGTGAAAGCACAAATGGAAATGTGCGACACGCGCAGAACGACGGTATGATAGTTGAGACTTCTGGAGCCGATTGGCGCTCCGATCTGAATCTTGTTTTGAACGCCTCCCGCGAGGCTGGACAGGAGGCCCTACGGCATTTCCGTAAGGACCCCAAGGTCTGGTGGAAAGATGGCGGTCGCTCGCCGGTGAGTGCCGCCGACTATGCCGCCAATGACATCCTTGAAAGACTGCTTCGCTCGGCTCGCCCGGATTACGGCTGGCTGTCGGAAGAAACCACCGATGATGACAAGCGCCTGTCGCGCGATACCCTCTTCGTGGTCGATCCGATCGACGGCACCCGCGCCTTCATCAACGGCAAGGACACATGGTGCGTCAGTGTCGCTGTGGTTCACAAGGGCAGACCTGTGGTCGCGGCCCTCGTGGCGCCCGCCTTGGGTGAGGAATTCACGGCGTTTCATGATGCGAGTGCTGAAAAAAATGGTGGGGTGCTTCGGATCACTCAAGCCGCCAGTGGACCGATCCAGCTTGCCGCTCCCGAGGAAGTGATTGCGCGCCTTCCGTCAGACTTTAAACCCTCGGTTCGGCGCATCCCGCACGTACCCTCACTGGCTTATCGCCTCGCTATGGTAGCCGATGGGCGGATCGATGGGACGCTTGTCCTGCCGAATTCGCATGACTGGGATCTCGCCGCCGCCGATTTGATCCTGCAGCAGGCGGGTGGCCAGCTCGTCGATCTGGAGGGCAAGCCGTTGATCTACAATCGCGCGCAGGTCAAACACGGCGCTCTTTGCGCCGCGGCGAACCACATCCTGCCGACCCTGTTGATGCAGCTTGGGCGATCGGCCAGAGGTTGATTTTTACGTCAAAATCCAGCAGATGAAGGCTTCCTTGAACGCCTATGAGAAGAAAGAAGAGACGACAGGACATGACCGAAGCGAATAACAAGAAACAGCTCCTTCACCTCGTATTTGGCGGCGAACTCGACAATCTCCAGGAAGTGCAGTTTCGCGATCTGAACGCACTCGATATCGTCGGCATTTTCCCAGACTACGCGACGGCACTCGGCGCCTGGAAGTCAAAGGCACAGCAGACTGTCGATAACGCCCACATGCGCTATTTTATAGTGCATATGCACCGCCTTCTCGACCCCGAGAGCAAATAACGGCTTTCCACCCACTTGTTCTCCACTATAATCCGGCATGCATATTGGTAGTGCATCCCCCAGTCGGGGATGCACAATATATTGGGTATTGAGCGACAATTTTTTTGCCGGGACCCAATCATAACAAAAAAGACGCATTTTCATCAGAAGTAGCCGGCCACGTTAATCGGGGGAAAAGCATTGCGCAGAGTGATCGAGGGCAGCATCGTATGAACAGCCGGATCGCACGTTTTGCCCTGTCGGGTTACAGAATGGCGGGAATGGCCGCCTATCCTTTCGCCCGGCCTTACCTGTCCTATCGGGCAGCGAAAGGCAAAGAGGATAAGCAGCGGCGTCTTGAGCGGTTCGGCTATTCGAGTGCCGAACGCCCGCGCGGTCCGCTGGTCTGGTTTCATGCGGCAAGTGTCGGCGAAACCCTGGCGCTGATCCCGCTCATTCGCGAAATCCGCAAGCGTGACATCCATGTGCTGTTGACGACCGGCACGGTAACCTCGGCCGATATCAGCCGCACACGGCTTGGCAACGATGTCATCCACCAATATGTGCCGCTCGACATCAAGATCTGCATCAATCGCTTTCTCACCTATTGGGCTCCCGACGCCGCCATCACCGCTGAATCTGAGATTTGGCCGGTCACGATGATGGAACTGGAGCGTCGGCACATTCCGCAAATCCGCGTCAATGCCCGAATTTCCGACCGGTCCTTCGACCGGTGGAAGCGCTATTCCGATTTTGCCGAAGCGTTGTTCAGCAAACTGGCGCTGGTCGTCGTGCAGTCGGATGTGGATGCGGAACGTTTCAGAGACCTCGGATCCTGGCCGGTGATCACGTCGGGCAATCTCAAGGGCGATACCGATCCGCCCCCCTGCGATCAGGCGCAGTTGGACATCTACAAGCGCCAGATCGGCAACCGGAAGACCTGGGCAGCGATCTCCACCTTCGACGGTGAGGAGAAAGCGGCAGCCACCGTTCATGCCGCGATCAAATCCCGCAATGGTCAGTTGACGATCATCGTTCCCCGCCATCCGGAACGGGCGGATGAGATCGAGGCCATGCTCAAGGGTATGAACCTCAAGGTGGCGCGCAGAAGCCGCAACGATGTGATCACGCCGGAAACCGATATCTTCCTCGGGGACAGCATCGGAGAAATGGGGCTCTATCTTCGTTTGACGGAGCTGGCATTTGTTGGACGATCGCTGATGGCGGAAGGCGGACAGAACCCACTGGAGCCGGCCATGCTTGGCTGTGCGGTTCTGTCCGGCGCCCATGTTCAGAATTTCCGCGAAGCCTATCAGAAACTTCTGCGCTCCGGCGCTGGCCGTATCATCCGCGATGTGGAGATGTTGGCTAAGGCGGTGCACTACCTGTTGGCCAATGATAATGAGCGCTACAAGATGATCGATGCCGGCGGCCGGGTCATTCAGGACATGCGCGGTGCGCTATCGCTGACGCTGAAGGCGCTCGAGCCCTACATCAATCCACTGACGGTGTCTGCCAAGCTCCAGCCACGCAGTGCGGTGGGCTGACGCCTTGGACCAGAACAATTCGATGAAGTCCGCCGCCGACATTGCCGCCGTTCTCTTCGATAAGGACGGCACCCTGATCGGCTATGACGCCAGTTGGGGTCCGGTCAATCGCGAGCTGGCAGCGATCGCCGCTGAAGGCGACGCAGAGCTTGCGGACCGTCTTCTTCTCGCCTGCGGCATGGACCCGGTCTCCGGCCATGTGAAACCGGACAGCTTGCTGGCAGCAGGCAATACGGCGGAAATTGCAGCGGGCCTGATTGCAGCCGGATCGCCTTGCGCCCTGCAGCCTCTGACAGAGCGGCTGGATCGGCTATTTACCGATGCGGCGGGCAAGTCCGTTGCCGTGACGGATCTGCAAGCCTTCTTTGGACGGCTGAAGGACAGGGGTTACAAGCTTGGTGTCGCGTCCAGCGACAACGAGGCCTCCATTCGGGAACTGGCAAAACGTTTCGGCTTCGATGTCTATCTCGATTTCGTTGCGGGCTATGATAGCGGCCATGGCGTCAAGCCGCAGCCGGGCATGGTGCTGGGCTTCTGTGAGGCGACCGGCCTGAAGCCTGAGCAGGTGGCGGTCGTCGGCGACAATAATCACGATCTGCATATGGGCCGTAATGCGGGGGCGGGGTTGCGCATCGGTGTGCTGACGGGCACCGGATCGCGCGAAAGCCTGGCTGCCGATGGCGATTATTGTTTCGATGATATTACGGGGCTCGAAGCCCTGCTGCCGAACCGCGCTTTCGTCTGATTTCGGACGGCCGTGCCGGTATCCTCACCGTGTCGCATGTCTTTGTCACAAAAGGGCTGGACACTTTTACGCGACATGCTTTAGCTCTTGCTACCATAAAATGTAACTGGGATTCATAGGCCAATGGTTTCGGAAGCGCCGCCCTTCTGGTGGAGAAAAGCTGGCTGGGAAGCCTGGGCTCTCAGCCCCTTTTCCTATCTCTATGGCCGGGTGGCGGGCCATCGCATGAAGACGGCAAAACGAGCCTCGGTTCCTGTTCCGGTCATCTGCATTGGCAACTTCACCGTGGGCGGTGCGGGCAAGACGCCAACGGCGATTGCCATTGCACGCGCAGCGCTCGACAAGGGACTGAAGCCCGGCTTCCTCAGCCGAGGCTATGGCGGCACGCTGGACGTAACGACGCTGGTCGATCCGGATCATCATCGCTCTGCTGCCGTGGGCGATGAACCACTCCTGCTTGCGCGCGAGGCGACGACGGTGATTTCGCGCAAACGCGTCGAGGGCGCCGAGCGTCTGGTCAAGGAGGGCGTCGATCTGATCATCATGGATGACGGCTTTCAAAGCGCGAGGTTGACGCTCGACTACGCCTTGCTTGTCATCGACACACGACGGGGAATCGGCAACGGCCATCTCGTGCCGGGTGGGCCGGTGCGAGCACCTTTGGCCGAACAGATGCGCCAGGCCAACGCCATTTTGAAAGTCGGGGATGGAAGTGCCGCGGATGCGATTATCCGAACGGCAGCCCGCGCGGCAAAGCCGGTTTTCGTCGCATCGACCGAGCCTCGACCGCTGCCAGGTTTTGCCGGAAAACGCGTTCTGGCCTTCGCCGGTATCGCCGATCCCAGAAAGTTCTATCGGACCGTCGAAACCTTGGGGGGCGAGATCGTCATTGAACGGTCGTTTCCCGATCATCATCAGTTCAGCGAGGACGAGCTTGCCGATATGGTGAAGGAGGCGACGGATCTTGATCTGCTGCCGGTAACGACAGCGAAAGATGCCGTGCGCCTTGCGGGCCTTCCCGGACAAGCAGCAGAGCTTCTTTGGAGCGGCCAGGTGGTCGAGATCGATATGGTCTTCGATGATCCAATGGCAGCGTCGACAATGATCGATGCGGCGGTCGAAAACTGCAGGACGCGGCGTCTTTTGCAGAAATAAAGCGCTTCCCTGTCACGCGTATCAGCGAGTGCAAGGAACAATCGACCGTTGCAACTCTTTTACTCCTCAGTGAAGAACGATTTGGGCTCTGATCCGAGGAGGAGAGAGATTATGCAGCATACGAATGTGGAGAAGAAGACATTCACCCCGCGCGAAACCCGTCAGGGCTTCAAGGGCAAACCGGTCCTGGTTATTCTTGTCGTCAGCCTGTTTCTAGCAATGGCAGTATGGCTGGCCGCAGAAATCTGGGGTGAAAGCACTGCCCCTGCGACAACGGAGACGCCACCGCCTCCGGGTCCTGCAACGTCGAGCCAGACGGTCAATCCGGGCGCGCAAGGCAGCCAGACCTTCGATAACAACCCGCCGTCAGGCGCAACGCCGCCGACGGAAGGTGTTGATCGTAACCCTTCGACACAGGCTCCCTAAGGCTACTAGCCAATCTTGACGAGAGTCGAGGTCGGTAAATGATTGAGGGACATCCTTCAACAAACAAAAAAGCCGGAGCAGATGCCCCGGCTTTTTCCATGGCTGCACCAGTGGTCAGGCGGCTTTCTTGCCAGATGCGTTGAGAGACGCTGTTGCAAGCGACGACAGGTCTGCGTCGGTCTTTGTCTCTTCCTTCAACGTCGCGTCCAGCAACTGGACTGCCTGCTTGTGACCAAGCTGCTCCGCCCATGCCTTCAGCGTGCCATAGCGGGCCATCTCATAATGTTCGACAGCCTGTGCCGAGGAGATGAGGCCGGCATCGAGAGCCGGGCTGCCCTTGAAGTCTTCCATGATCTCTTCGCCTTCGGCGATAATGCCCTGGATTGCTTCGCAGGTCTTTCCCTGAGCGCGCTTGCCGAGAAGTTCGAAGATTTCCTGCAGCCGCTCGATCTGGCCCTGGGTTTCTTCCTTGTGCTTCTCGAATGCTGCCTTCAGCTTGTCGCTACTGGCCGCCCGCGCCATCTTGGGCAGCGCCTTCAAGATCTGGCGTTCTGCAAAATAGATATCCTTCAGCGTGTCATAAAAAAGATCGTCGAGCTGTTTCTCTGCCATGTGTATCTCCCAAGGGTTGGTGCTGATGATCGCACGGCACACCGAACATCAGCGCCCCTTGATGGTTCCGGAGATAGCCAGAAGAGTTAAAGGTGAGTGACACCTTCTGCGTCAATCGACGACAAGGTGAGGTACGAAGCGCGAGAGGTTGGTGGTAATGCGGCTTTCATCCTCGCGGATGCTCAGGCCGCATGCCACGTCCCCAACGATCCAGCTTCCGAGAATGGCATGGACATCGTCGACATCGAAAAGCGGCGCAAGCGCCTGCACGACGTAACCTTCAGCGCCATAGATACCCGGGTTTTCAACAACCAGCTGCTGGTCTTCAAACAGGGAGACGCTCTCGCCCTCCCGCGAGAAAAGCGGTTTCCTGACGTAATCTGCAAGGTTTTGTGCCTGGGGATCGTCGGCAAAATAGCTCGGCAGAAGATTGGGATGTCCTGGATGACGCTCCCACAGAAGCGGAAGGATGCCTTTGTTGGAGAGAATGGACTTCCATAAAGGTTCGATGAACACGCCGCCTGCCGTTGGAAGGTGAACCGAAAAAGGCTCCTTGAACATCACTTCCCACGGATAGAGCTTGAAGCAGCGTTCGATCAGACGGTCTTGAAGGTCGGTAAAGCGTCCGGTTCGATCCACACCGATATCGCGAATATCGATGAGTTCCACCTGATGACCTGCCTGTATAGCGCAGTCCATCAGATAGGTCGTGGTGCCGCGATCCTCTTCATTGTCCAGGAGCGTCGAAAAGTGGAAGACGCCCTCAGACGGGAATTGGCGAAAAGCCTCCACGAGGCATTCCTGAAGAGAATTGAACTGATCGGCGTCCTCGGGGAGCGTGCCTGCAGCAATCTGGTCGGTCAGCCAGTCATATTGGAAATAGGCGCTCTCGAAGATCGAGGTCGGCGTGTCGGCATTATATTCGAGAAGCTTTGCCGGACCCTTGCCTATATAGGCGAGATCGAACCGGCCATAGAGATGCCGGTCGCCCCGAAGCCAGGACTGCCTTACCGCGTCTCGCATCTCGTCTGGAATTTGAAGTTTCTCAAGCGACTCTTCGCTGGTAACGACATCCGCCACAAGGTCCATGCACATCTCATGGAGTTCTTGCGAGGGCGCCTCGATGTCCTCTTCGATCTGCTCGTAATTGAAAAGGTAAGCTGCATTGTCGACCCAGTAGGGCTCTCCATACATTTCATGAAACCCGAAACCGACGGACTTTGCCTGTTCGCGCCAGTCGGGTCTTTCAGGAAGGGAAATGCGTTTCATTTAACTGCCATGATGGCTGGACGAGCTCCAATGGCCGAAACCGCTCCGTGCGGTTGTTTCCGGGACGCCGTAGCTGACATTTTTCAGGAAGCGATAGGAGTTGCTACCAGCCTGGTCGCCTTGGCTTCGCGCGACCATGGCGGTGCCCTGCCGATCTTTATAAACGGCCGAGCCGCTGCCGGAGCGAAAGGAACCGCCGCCGCCACCGCCGCTGCCACCGCCGGAGCTGGCTGCGGCTTCCTCTTCTTCTTCCTGTCGCTTGCGATCCGCATAGTAATCTGAAACCGAGCGAACGTTGCGCGCCAAATAAAATCCGGTCAGTGCCGGAATGAAGGGCGCGATATCCTGCGCTGTCCGTGGAGATCGAGTACACAGTCCGCTGCCGAAGCTGTCTTCGCAACTCGCCTGGTCGGCAAAGCGCGGCGCGTTCGCTTTGTAGTCGGTCGTCGCATCGCGAAAGGCCACATCGCAGACATCCGCACCGATCCCGCTCATCACGCATTGCTGCGTCGACTTGAAGACGAAGGCATCGGGCGGTTGCTCGCCGCAGCCTGCGAGCGCCAGCCCCGATACCGTGATCGTTCCGAGTGCAAGAACAGGCCTTGCATGACTTCGCATCCGTCTTTTCATGCGAAGTCTCCTCAGTAGGTCATGCAGGCAGCGTTGAGGATGCCGATGATAAGCGCGATGCCGCCGCCCCACACGCCCGCGGAAACCTCTCCTCTGCCGATCTTCTCATGAATGCCGGGCAGGCTGGCGCGCGCCACATAGAAGGCCAGGATCTGCACGACGATGCCGATGATCGACCAGATGATGAAGTCGATAATGTTGACGGAGTTGGCAGCAGCCGATGCCATCGGCAGGCCAAAGCCTGCAAGCGCGCCCAGAAATGCAATCGTGGCGGAGAGATTGCCGGAGCGGATCAGCCTCATTTCGTCATGCGGCGTCAGCCGCGTGTAGATGCCGGCAAACACCGCATAGGCAAGCAGTCCGAATACGAAGTAGCTAAGAAATGCAGGCAGCCCCGCAACATATCCGAACATATCGGCTCTCTCACAATGACGAGTTGGACATCAAGGCTTGTGTTTTTTTTCTTCAAGCGCGCTTCTGGTTCGGTAGAGCGCCCGCCCGTTTTTCCGCCTCGACGGAGGCCGCAGCATCCGCGTAAGGCTCCTGGCGGACAACGCTCCAGTAGCGCAATTCATCAACGGGAATTTGAACGCCCGTCATGGCGCAAACCACATAGGAGCCGGTCTGGACGATACGCAGGTCGCCATCGAGATATTCGATCTTCGCTTCCCTCTGTCCGCCGTCAAATCTGTTCATGCGCGTGCGTCTCCTCGGTCTTCTCATGTCTGGATGCGATCTCTATTCCTACGCAGCCTGTAATTCTAGTAGTCTCAGCTTCTGCCGAAGAGCTTTTCGATGTCGGCAAGCTTCAGTTCGATATAGGTCGGACGGCCATGGTTACATTGGCCGGAGCCTGGCGTATTTTCCATCTGCCGCAAAAGCGCATTCATCTCCTCCGGCCGCATCCGCCGGCCGGAGCGGACAGAGCCATGGCAGGCCATGGTGGCGGCAACATATTCCAACTTGCCGGACAGACTGCTTGCCGTATCCCATTCGGCGATCTCATCGGCCAGTTGCCGAACGAGCCCCTGAACATTGACCTCGCCCAGCATGGCTGGCGTTTCGCGAACCGCGACCGCGCCCGGTCCGAAACGCTCGATGGCAAACCCCATCTTGTCGAAGCCCTCCGCATGCTCCATCAACCGGTCGCAATCCTCTTCGGGAAGATCGACAATTTCAGGGATAAGCAGCACCTGCGAAGCGGGCCGTTTGGCGTGCAGCGCCTTGCGCATCTCCTCGAAGACGAGCCGCTCATGCGCGGCATGCTGATCGACGATCACCAACCCGTCCTCGGTTTGAGCAACGATGTAATTGGCATGCACTTGTGCGCGCGCTGCCCCCAAGGGATAGCGCGACGGCTCAAGGGTAGTAGCGACCGGCTTTTCATCCGTGTGAAAGACGTCCGACCGGGCCGTCGGCATGGTGATGTCGATAAATTGCGACTGCGCCGGTTCGCGCAGAGCGAGCCCATCCGACATTTCCAGCGGCCGGGACGGGGAGTTGGCGGGTGTCCAGGCCTGTGAAGCATAGGGTCTGACTGTCGATGGACTGTAGCCAGGCCGAAATGCGCTCATCATCTGCGAAGCACCCGTGGTCGCGGCGCGGTCGCCCTCGCGGGAAAGGGCCTGGCGGATTGCGCCGACGATCAATCCTCGGACGAGGCCGGGGTCGCGAAAGCGCACATCCGACTTCGCCGGATGCACGTTGACATCCACCAGCGCCGGGTCGAGCCGGAGCGACAACACCGCAACCGGGTATCGACCATGCGGCACCGTCTCGGCATAGGCGCCCCTGATGGCAGAGAGCAGCAGCTTGTCCTGCACCGGGCGACCATTGACGAACATATATTGATGCGCGGAGTTACCCCGGTTGAAGGTGGGAACGCCGGCAAAGCCGGTAAGCTCGACATCTTCGCGCACGGCATCGATCTCAATGGCATTGTCTTTGAACTCGGCTCCAAGGATCTGCGCCATGCGGGCGAGATGGTCGTCCCCGGTCGATGGCAATTCCAGCGTCGAGCGATCCGTGCCCGAAAGCACAAAACGGATATGCGGGAAGGCAATCGCCATGCGCTTGACGATTTCTGTGATGGCGGCAGCCTCCGCCTTCTCGGTCTTGAGAAATTTCAACCGGGCCGGGGTGGCGAAGAACAGGTCGCGCACTTCGACGATGGTACCGGTATTGGCTGCCGCCGGTCGCACCGTCGAGACCTTGCCGCCTGTAACGGATATGATCGCGCCTTCGGTCGCGCCTTGCGCGCGACTGGTGATCGTCAGCTTGGCGACCGAACCGATCGAGGGGAGGGCTTCGCCTCGAAAACCAAGTGTGCGGATATCGTCGAGTGTCGAAGAAATCTTCGAGGTACAATGCCTGCGGATCGCGAGTTCGAGGTCGGGCGTGGACATGCCGCAGCCATTGTCCGTGATGCGAACCAGGCCTTTTCCACCGCCCGCCGTGGCGATCTCGATCCGGGTCGCTCCGGCATCGATGGCGTTTTCGATGAGTTCTTTCGCGGCGCTCGACGGGCGCTCGATCACTTCACCCGCGGCGATCTGGTTGATTAGGGTTTCTGAAAGCTGCTTGATGGACATGCTGCCATTCTCGCGGATTCGAGGGCGTAACGAAAGAGAAATCGCACCTCTCCACGGAAAGCACGCTCGCTGTCTCGCCAATCTAGGATTGTTCTTTTTTCAAATTTAAGAGGTCTTTAATCCCGAAACGATATCACTGATCCTGCTTGAATGAGTGATTTATTTGTCTTTTCAGGATGCTTGATAAGGACAGGACGGAAGCGCAGGGGCCGTCTTGTTTGATCCCGAAGGACTGTCGAGCATTTTGCCCGCATGTTCCCGTTATATCCAAAGCCTATTGCTATTGCAGGTTTTCAAGATGAATTGAGCGCGTTCTCGAAACGTGTGTAGGGAATTGTCATGAATGATTTAGCGCCAGACGGCGTGGCCATTCAAGCAGCGATGCTAGACGCTATTAGCGATGCAATGTCTGCAGCGATTCTCATCTATGATCGTGACGACAACCTTGTGTTTGCCAGCCACCGTCTTTTCACGCTTCTGCCGCTCGAGAAGGCAGAGGTGGCACCAGGCGCGAGACTGAAGGATGTTTTAGGCGCAATCTACGATCGCGCCGGCTTCGGCGAGGCGTCTTCGCGTGGCAACCGTGTTGATCGCGAAGAGTGGATCGCCAAGAGCCTTGCCGCCCATTGGTCAGAACGGTCCGAAACGGTGGAGCAGCGCCCTGGCGACAGATGGCTGCGTTTTACCAAGCGGCGCGTTCCTTCCGGTTTCTGTATTTGCGCCATCGCCGATATCACCGAGCAGAAAAGACGCGAGGAACATTGGCGCGCCGATATCGAACGCGTCCAAATCACCGAGGAAATCCTCGACAATCTGCCGCTGTCCATCTTCGTGAAGGACAAAAACCGCATCTACTCGGCCGTCAACAAGGCTGGCTGTTCTCTGATTGAAACGTCCCCGGACCTGATCCTCGGTCGCAATGTCTTCGATATTCATTCGGATGAGCTTGCGACACGGATCGACGCGATGGACAGGCAAGTGCTTGAGACCGGCGTGCCGGCCATCCTGCCGGAAATGGTCACGCTGTTGACGGGTGACGAGATCCTCGTCATCACCAGAAAGCACAGGGTCGGCAAGCCCGGTCAATATTTTCTCGTGACGACGATGGATGACGTCACAGCCTTTGCCGTGACCCAGCCGGATGGCAGGCGTATCATCCCGGGGCTGGAGCATCTGTCCTTCCTGCGCAGTTCCTACATGGATGACGAAAACCATCAGGCTTCACTGGTGATGAAGGGCCGTCGCGTCCTTCTCGTCATGCCGAATGCCGAGGCGGGCCAAGCGGCCTGCAAGCGATTGTCGACGATCGGCGTGGATTGCGCGGTTGCCGTCGGCCTCCAGGAGCAGGAAGCCTTTTTGAGCCTCTCCGCATCCATGGGTGTCAAGATCGACCTCGTTGTGGTTGACGTGCAATTGCCGCTTGAATGTCTGGACCTGCCGACGACATTCGGCATCGGCGTGATGATGGCGGATGAGTTCGAGATCGGCAGTTCGCTGGTCAATATGCTGACACATCATTTTCGCTCGCTTGAAAACACGCAACAGGGCAGGGGCAAGGACGACGATTGGGTCGTGATCAACAGCGACGACGAATCGCTCAACCGACCAAGGCTCGATGTTCTCGTCGTCGAGGACAACAAGATCAACCAGATCGTTTTTTCGCAAATACTGGAAGGTCTTCAGATCGAATACAGGCTGGCGGAATCCGGTAATGAAGCGCTGGCGCTCTTCCAGTCGGAAAAGCCGTCGGTCGTGCTCCTGGATACCACGCTACCGGATATCGATGGCTTTGAGGTTGCTCGACAAATCCGTAGGCTGGAATCCTCGACGGGCGAAAGAACACCTTTGATCGGCGTCGTTCCTTTGGCTTTCGAGGGAGATCAGCGTGCCTGCCTCAATGCCGGCATGGATGAAATGTTGCTCAAACCAATTAGTCCGGATATAATCGATATGTTGCTGAAGCGTTTTCTGCCGCGTTTCTCTCACAGCCTTCATGGATGACCGCACACATGTTCGTGGTGGTGGGATCTCGTATTCGCGGCGATATTCTTTGTTAATTGCGGGCCACCGATAATAGCGACCACCACAGGCCCACAGGATATGTGAATGAACCCGCCCGCGCCGACTCTTCCGCTCATCAGCCAGCATGAATTGCAGGCGATGGCGTATAGCGATCCGCTCACGGGGCTCGGCAACAAGTATCGCCTGCGTGACAAGATAAAGCTGCTGGCGGCTGAACGGGCCGCCGATCCCGCACCGTTTGCTGTCGGCATTGTCAATATTGACGGATTCAAGCCCATCAACGACCTGTTCGGCGCGCATGCCGGAGACGAAATTCTCTGCCAGGTGGCGCATCGCTTGAAGGCTTGCATGATGGATGGCTCGATCGTCACGCGCCACGATGGCGACGAGTTCGCCTTCATCCTACCGCTTATTTTTGAGCGCAGCGGTGCAGAGCGCATCGGGCAGATGATCAAGGATGTGTTGTCGGCACCCTACGATCTTGGCGATCGCAACGTGCGCCTGTCCTCCTCTTTCGGCTTTGCCATCCATCCCTTCGCGGGCGAGGAGTTCGAGGACTTGATGAAGAGTGCGGAGACCGCGCTCTATCGCTCGAAGCGTCGCGGACGCGGGCAGATCACCGTCTACTCCCGCGAGATCGCTCAGGAGATGAAGCGCGCCACGCAACTGGAGCAGGCACTTCGAAACGCGATCATCAGCGACACCATCGACGTGCACTTCCAGCCGATTGTCAGATTAGCCGATAGCACGGTGATCGGCTTCGAAGCTTTGGCGCGATGGCATGATCCGGATCTCGGTTTCGTGCCGCCGGATGTATTCGTGCCTTTGGCGGAGGAGCGTGGGTTTATCGACGCGCTGTCTGAGACCCTGCTGCGAAAGGCCGCCGAAACCGCGTTGTCTTGGCCGCGCGAACTCTTTCTCTCCTTCAATCTCTCCTCCGCTCAATTGATGGACCCATCGACAGCGGCCAATATTCTTTCCAGTCTGCGTCGCGTCGGCCTCGACCCCCGCCGCCTGGAACTCGAAATAACAGAGACCGCGGTCATGAGTTCGGCGGACACCGCGCAACGCATCATCTCGGAGCTTCAGCATGCGGGCGTGCGCATCTCTCTGGATGATTTCGGAACCGGACAATCCAGCCTGGGTCGCCTGCGCGACTTCACCTTCGACAAGGTCAAGATCGACCGCGCCTTCGTTTCCCGTATCAGCACCGACCGCCCCTCGGAGCACATCATCAAGGCGATCGTCGCCATGTGCGATGGTCTCGACCTCGAGGTCGTCGCCGAGGGGATCGAAGATGGCAGCGAGGCCGAAAAGTTGCGCGGCCTTGGTTGCGCCATGGGGCAGGGCTATTTCTATGGACGCCCGGCAGATGCCGCCTCTACCCGCCGCTACCTGCACGACAGCTACCGCGTCGCCAGCGCAGATCTGAACTGATCTGATGTTCTAGGGGCGAGGGGTCTTTGACGACCGTCTTCGCACCCAATTCGTCTTTGTCCTATCGCGCGAAGCCGATTTCTAAAGGCATCTTTCTTATAATCTGAGGACGCCATTGATGCACCTGGCGCCCTCTTAAAGTGCGTCGCAATCTTTCAGATCGCTCCAGACACTTTAAGTTTCTGTTTTGCCGCATGTCGGCACCGCAAAACCGCGACACGCTTTTGCGCGACATGCTTTAACTCGCAAACCTTACAGCTTGTAAATACCGTCGAGCCTGCCCTTGACGGTAATGCCGAGATCGAAGGTGGCGCCGTGCATTGGGTTGGCCTTGATCTCGTCGTCTTCCAGTCCTTCGCATGCGGACGTCACCAGCAGGCGGTCCGCCGAAGCGGCGAAGAAGGCCGGGCAGGTCGTTTTAGATGCCGGAAGCTCGTAATGGTCGGTGTGCCGGCCGGTTGGATCATGGCGATCGACAGCACCTTCGCCCCAGCGTGCGTTCCAGATGTTGCCCTCGGCATCGCAGACCGCACCGTCGATGCCGCCTTCATCCTCGGATCGATCGAGGAAGATGCTCGGAGTGCCGGTCGGAAGTCCGGTTGCGGGGTCGAGCGCCACTTTCATCAACCGGTTCACATTGGTGTCGACAAAGTAGGCCGTCGCGCCATCCGGCGAAAAGCAGATGGCGTTCGGAATGCTGATCGCGTCGAAAAGCGTCGTTACGACGCCCTTGGCGACGTGATAGATCGCCCCTGCGCCATCCTCGGCCTTTTTGCCCATGGTGCCGATCCAGAGCGCGCCGCTTTGATGCACTCTGCCATCATTCGACCGGTTGCCGGGCTTGTTGGGCTCGAAATCGACATGCAGCGAAAGTTCGCCCGTGGAGCGGTTGCGGATGAAGAGGCCATCTTCCGTTCCCAGCAACTGCTGCTCCGCATCGATGGCGGCGACCACGCTTGCCATGAAGGGCAGGGACGTAACGGTCTTCTCGCCCGATGCCGGGTCGAGTTCATGCAACTCCTTGCCGATAATGTTCAGCCAGCCGATCCGCTTGGAGATCGGATCAAAGCTTGGCCCTTCACCCAGCATCAATTGCGTGCTGTCGAGAACCTTCCCCTGAAACGGATGATTGGTCGCCATATATCTTATCCTCCCACTGCCACGTCATAGGCCTTGATGGTGATCTCTGCCCGCTCGCGGGCCTCGCTTGCACTCATACCAGGCTTGTAGAGACTTGTTCCCAGGCCAAACGCCTTGATACCGACACTCGTATAATCGGAGAAGTTCTTGTCCGATACGCCGCCGACCGCTGCGACCAGCGTATCCTTCGGCAAAATAGCGCGAATGGCATTGATGCCCGACGGCCCTAGCACACTTGCGGGGAAGAATTTGAGGCCGGTCGCACCGGCTTTCAATGCGAGCAAGGCCTCGGTCGGCGTGAGAACACCCGGCATCGTCACCATGCCTTTGTCGCGCGCCGCCGTGATCACGGCGGTATCGACATTCGGGCTGACCATCAGTTTTCCACCGGCGCTATCCAGCCGTGCTACGTCATCGACGGTCAGAACAGTCCCGGCACCGATCAGTGCATCGGCGGGCGCAAGCTTGGCTGCGATTTCAATGGAGCGGAAAGCATCCGGCGAGTTCAACGGAATTTCGATGGCGCGAAGGCCGCTTTCCAGCAGGGCGACAACGACGCCCTCGGTCTCTTCAGGACGAATGCCGCGCAAAATGGCAACGAGCGGGTATTTCATTTCGGGAAAGGGAACGTACACGGGTTTGAAACTCCTCAGTGCCAGATGGATGTCGCAGCGGCAATCAGCCCCCGGCGAACCGCATCATCGGCGTCAATGGTGATAAAGTCGATGGAAAGAGCGTGGAACGCGGCCTTGTAAAGTTCACCCAGGCCGCCTGAGGCGATTAGGATGACGGAGGAATCACGCGGTGCACTGGCATGCGCACCGGCAATTTCCAGGCCGATCAGCGTTCCGGAGAGTTTGGCTTTCGCATCCGTCGCAGAAAGACCATGCAGCAATTGCCCGGAACGCAAGGTGAAGAAGCGGTTCGTCGCCATGTGCGGATTGTTATAAATGTCGATCACCGCATTGCTGAACGCGGGAAGATCGCCGCTGAAGGGCTCTGCGTCCGCCATGGCGTGGGACAGGATCGTGTGCTTCGAGACGACATCGAAAATCTCGCCGGTCATGAAGGTCGAAAATTGCGTGACGTTGAGATCCCTGACGCGAACCCACTTGGAATGGGTGCCGGGCATGCAGACGAGTTGCGCGCCAGTGCGATGATCGGTCGATAGCGCTCCGAGAAGCTGCGTTTCCTCGCCGCGCATCACATCTGGCATACCTTCTGCCCTTTGCGCGAGGCCGGGAAGAATGCGGATGTCGCTCTTCTGCTCCGGAACGCGGGTCGCACGATCCATGACTTCGGAAAGATTGGCGGGAACGTCCACATAGCCTGCCTCGATCCAGCCCTGCCGTGCGCCTGCCATGCCGCAAACAATCACGGGCAGGCCTTCTGGGGCGGAGATGGCTGCAAGATGCGATGCCAGAACCTCGGCAAAGCCCGTGTGCATCGCCGTCGTCATCCCTTCGGAACTGCGGCGCTCGGCAAGAACATCGCCCGACCGGCTCAAAAGCCACAGCCGAAAGCTCGTCGTACCCCAGTCTACGGCAACGAATGCAGCATCTGACATTATAGAAGACCTCCATCGATAATCATTGTTTGTGCGGTCATGGCGGCGGAGGCATCCGAAGCCAGAAAGAGGCAGGGACCGACGAGGTCCTCACCGGTCAAGGTCCGCTTGAGGCACTGTCGGTTGACGGTGTGGGTGATGGCCTCGTCGGTCAGCCAGAGATCCTTCTGCCGCTCGGTCACGATCATGCCGGGCAGGATGGCGTTGACGCGGATGTTTTCACGCCCAAGCCGGCCCGCAAGGCTCTTCGTCAATCCGATAATGCCCGCCTTGGCCGACGTATAGGCAGGTAGCTCGCCCATATTGAGCAGATAGGAAATCGACGAGAAATTGATGATCGAGGCGCCCGGTTCTTTTCTCAGATAGGGGAGTGCGGCTTGCGTGACGAAGAAGACCTGCTTCAGATTGACGGCCTGGTTCGCGTCCCAGTAGTCGCTAGTGACGGTGTCGATATCGTGTCGGTCGTCCCAGGCGGCGTTGTTGATCAGAGCTCTGATCCCACCGAGCGCTTCCCCTGCCGCTTTCACGGCCTCTGAAAGTTCAGCCTGGTTCCTCAAATCTGCCTTGAGGAAGAGTGGTGCAGTGCTGGCTCCCGGCGAAAGCTTGTCGACAAGCGCTTCACTTGCGCGCACATCGATATCGATGAAAGCGACCTTGGCGCCAATGCGGACAAATGCCTCCACCAGGCACGCACCGATACCGGATCCGCCTCCGGTGATCAGAACACCTCTGTTGGAAAATTCTGGCGACGGGTTGAAATGACTGTTCATGACGACATCAACATAGAGGTTGAAAGTTCCAATATTCGGAACTAAGTTTTATTAAATGGAATAATCGCCCTCTGTTGCTGGCTATGTCAAGCGCAGGCGTGCGGTCTTCGGAGAAAATCTCGGTGCCCACCTCTCGTGACGAAGGAAACAAAGACAGTTCGACCGGTACGCTCGGCAAAGTGATCTCCGTTCTCGAGATGGTGGTGATGGCGCCAGAGCCGCCGCGTTTTACCGAGATCCTGAAAAAAACCGGCCAGCCCCGCGGGACACTGCACAGGCAACTGTCCCATCTGGTGGAAGAGGGGCTTCTCGAGCAAAACGGCGATCAATCCTATAGCGCAGGTCTTAGGCTGCTGAAATTCGCGGCCAAAGCATGGAGCGGGAGCGATCTGCGCTCGGTTGCAGCGCCTCACTTGCGTGCCCTGCATGAAGAGACCGGCGAATCCGTCCATCTTGGCGTCATTCGCGGCTCCGAAATCATCTATCTCGACAAGATCGACGGCAAGCACGCGGTGCGGATGTACTCGCAGATCGGCCGCACCTCTCCGCTCTATTGCACCGGCGTCGGCAAGGCGGCCCTGTCACTCTTTGCGCAGGACGAGTTGCTCAAAACCGTCGAGGCACTGTCGCTAAAGTCTTTCACGCCAAACACGATCATCAGCGTACCGACCCTGCTGGAGGAGATCCAGACGATACGCGAGCACGGCTATGGCTTCGATCTTGAAGAGCATGAGCAAGGCATCCAGTGCATCGCGGTCCCGATCGAGACGAACAGGCCGGGGCTCTATGCCGCGATCTCCGTGACCGGCCCGGCATACCGGTTGACGAGGGAGCGACTGGAAAGCTGGGCTCCGCTCGTGAAAGAGATTGCGAGACGTATTTCCGCTGACGCGGCACTTCGGCTTGCACCCACCCCCTGAGGTAGAATTTGCTCATCTCCGCCACGGCTTACAACCAGGAAAGGGCGATGTACGAACCTGTACCAACTTTCATTTGCGTTAGACTTGTATTTTGCTAACGATAGCAGTCATCTTTTTCTTCTTGGCCCTTTCTTAATGTAGCCCATTATAAAGAACTTGCGAATGCCGGTCGCCGAACCAGAAAAATTTTCTCCTATGGGGGCAGACAGCGTCTCCGAACTGACGTGCCTGGAAAGTCAGTACGATGTGTTCCGTTTCATGAAGCGCGTGACGGAAAGCTGGGGCATGAAGGCCTTCATGGTGATGAACCTGCCCATGCAGATGTCGCTGACCCTGTCACAGTGCACCGTCATCACCAGTTGGCCGGCGGACCTGCTGCAGCAGTATGACAATGACGGGCTTCTCGTCGACAGTAACGTCTACAGTGCTCTGAAGAAGGCGAGCGCGCCTTTCGTGGTCAATCAGGACTTCAGGGGGCATGGAGTGCGCCCGGTCATAGCAGACAAGTTCAAGGACCTGTTTGCCCGCTTCGATATGGTGAATTCGGTCTGGTGCCCGGTCCAGGATATGACAGGCATGCGCGGTGCGGTGTCGCTCTCGGGAGCCAAGTCATCCTTCTCTCGCTCAGAGGTGGCGGAAATCTTCTATCTGGCGGCACACGTGTATGGCCATCTCGCCCATGTCCGAAGCCTGGACTCACGAATCAGCGACACATTAACCGACCGCGAAATCGATTGCCTCAACTGGACTGCGGCGGGAAAAACAAGTGCCGAGATCGCCGATATTCTCACGCTTTCCGAGCATACCGTTAATCATTACCTCAATCGCGCGACAAAAAAGCTCGATACCGTCAATCGGACCCAGGCTGTCGCCAAGGCACTGCGTGTAGGCTTGATAAAATAGGGATTTTTTCTTTTTCCTGTTGTTATCCGGGGCGGTGTGGGTGATCCTGCATCTCTCGGCAAAGAGGAGACTGATTTGGCAGGAACACGGCGCTTCAGGGCAGCGTTTTCTCCTACCGTAGACTGCGCTATTCTCGTCGCAGCGTTTGAAAAAGGTTTTGCCGCCGACGAAGGCGTCGCCCTTGAACTGATCAGAATGAACGGACCGCGCGGTATTCTGGGCGCGTGGTCTTCAGCCGAACTCGATGGCTCACATCTATCCGTCTCGTTGCCGGTTGCTCTCGCTCTACCATCGGCTGACGTTGAAGCCGATCTCATCGTTCCCTTCATTCTCGCGACCGGCGGCTCTACGCTCGTGGTCAGCTCTCTACTATACGATGATCTGGTCGAGCAGGGTATGAAGATCCCGGACCCAGGATCGGTTGCCCGTGCGCTTTCTCGCGTTGCCATGGCGCGTCAAAAAGCCGAGCTGCCACCCCTGATCTTTGCCACGGAACACTTCTCCTCGACATCGACCTATGAGCTTCTTTATCTCATCGCCAGCACCCGCCTGATCGGCAAAGACGATGTGACGATCATGGAAGCGGCGCCCGCCAACATGCCAAGCCTGCTGCGAGACGGCAGCATCGACGGCTTCTACGTGGGTGAGCCCTATGGAAGCGCGGTCACGATGGAAGGGGAGGGGCGGATCGTCACCACCAAATCGCATATCTGGCAAAATGGGCCCGAAAAGGGGCTCGCCGTTTCGAGGCGGTGGGCAGACACGAATGAGCAGACGATGCACGCGATCATTCGCGCCTTCTATCGCGCAGGCGAATGGTGTGCCTCCGCCGCAAACAGGGAAGAACTCGCCGATCTTTTAGCGTCGCCCACCTATCTTGCCTGCGAGATCGAGCACGTTCTTGCCTCGCTATCCGGTTTCATCCCGCACTCGCCCGCCCGATTGCTGGAATGCCACGACTTCTTCTGCGTGAGTGGGAATGCTGCGAATTTCCCATGGCAAAGCCAGGCTCTCTGGTTCTTCAACCAGATGATCCGCTGGAACGAATGCCCGCCACAAGTCGCCGCCGCTGAGAGCGTTCGAGACGCCGCTGCCGAAGTCTTCCGGCCGGACATATTCCGCAGGGCCGTGCGACCGATCTTTGCGCCGGTGCCGGCGGCGAATATGAAGCTGGAAGGAACGCTCAACACGCGGGTCTATGTTGGCGCCGATCGCGCACCGCTTCTTCTCGGGCCGGATACCTTCTTCGACGGCGAGATCTTCGATCCGGAGAGCTTTGCCACCCATCACGAAAGCTGATGGCGCTTTCGCTTGAGATCGTCTTGGTAGCGACCGGCCCCCGGCGCCTCATGACGCATGCCGATTTGCACGGCGATGCGTTTCTCTGTTAAACCCGATGCGCTGATATTGGCGAATAGCGTGGGCTCCCTTATCTAACCCTTGCTGAAGCGGATGGGGGTTGGGCATGGCACAGGCGGATAAAAAACAGATCGAGCAGGCTCTGGAGCAGGTCATCTATCCAGGGAGCGACAAAAGCATCGTCGCACTCGGCATGGTCTCGGAAATCTTCCTGAGCGATTCGAAAGCCTACTTCTCCCTTACCGTGCCCGCGGACCGCGCCAAGGAGCTGGAGCCTCTCCGGCTTGCGGCGGAAAAGGCGACACTTGGCGTTCCAGGCGTCAAGGCAGCGGTGGTGGCTTTGACCGCCAATAGCAGGCCGAGCAACGCCTCCCATACCCCGGCGCCAAAGGCCCCACCGGCCGCACCGAGACCTGCGCCACAGCAGCAGGCAAAGGCTGGCGTTCCGGGCATCGGCTCGATCATCGCGGTGGCCTCCGGTAAGGGTGGGGTTGGAAAATCCACCTCTGCCGTCAATCTCGCTTTGGGTTTGCAGGCGCTGGGTTTGCGCGTCGGCGTTCTCGACGCCGATATTTACGGCCCTTCCGTCCCGCGGCTGCTTGGCATATCAGGCCGACCAAAGCAGGGCGAAGGCCGCACCATCATGCCGATGGAAAATTACGGCCTGAAAGTCATGTCCATGGGTTTCCTCGTGGATGAGGAAGCGGCCATGATCTGGCGCGGGCCTATGGTGCAATCAGCCCTGATGCAGATGCTGCGCGAAGTCGTCTGGGGAGACCTGGACGTCTTGGTTCTCGATATGCCGCCCGGAACCGGTGACGTGCAGTTGACGATCGCCCAGCAGGTGCCTCTGGCAGGTGCTGTCATTGTCTCAACGCCTCAGGATCTGGCACTCATCGACGCGCGCAAAGGCATCACCATGTTCCGCAAGGTCGAGGTGCCGCTCCTCGGCGTGATCGAGAATATGAGCTACTTCATCGCGCCGGATACCGGCAAGCGCTACGACATTTTTGGCCATGGCGGTGCGCAGGCCGAGGCGAAGCGTATCGGCGTGCCATTCCTGGGTGCTGTGCCTCTGACCATGTCGATCCGCGAAACGTCGGATGCCGGGACGCCGGTCGTCGTCTCCGAACCGGATGGCCCGCAGGCGCAATCCTACAGGGAGATTGCACAAAAGGTGTGGACAGAGATCGGAAGAGGCTCCGCCCGCACGGCGCCGAAGATCATATTTGAATAGAACACCTTGAAACTCTTACGGAAAATGGGCCGATATCGATGCACTGACTGCATATCTATCGAGCACGACAAGCAGGCCCGCAAGATTTAGGCTGAGTAAAAAGCCTATTAGTAGCTTGTATTTAATGATTTTTTCTTATGCGTTGTGAGTGCAGACGCAGCGCAGCTTAAAGCCTTAGACGAAAATACCGCTTGATTCTTTACCCTGTTGGGAGCATAGCCCGGCGCCGTTTGAACCGCAGTCTTGCTCATGCGTTTGCGGACGCTACGGATGATGTGTTAGATCGACCAGCCGATGACAATCGGCGCCGCGGACCGGAGAAACTGATTGATAAAAGCCTATCGCTCGAATTGCGAGGCGATCAGCCTGTCTGCTGACGGGGATCTTGCGCATTTATCCGACGACATCGTCTGGATCGATCTCATAAACCCTCACCGTGACGAAGAAAAGCGTGTCGAAGCCCTGCTCGGCGCCGAGCTTCCGACGCGTGAGGATTTGAAGGACATCGAGCCCTCCAGCCGCCTCTATACGGAAGACAATAATGTCTTCATGACGGCATCGCTCGTCTGGAAGGCAGATTCGTCCGATCCTCAATTGACCGACGTTGCTTTCATTCTCGTCGGCAACCGGCTGGTGACGATCCGCTATGCGGAGCCGAAGTCGTTCAATCTCTTCATCGCCGCCATCACCCGCACGCCGCATGAAATCCGCAGCGGTGCGGTTCTGCTTTTGAAGCTGCTCGAAACGATCGTCGACCGGACGGCCGAAATCATCGAGAACACTGTGGTCGGTATCGATCACGTTGCGAAGGGGATTTTCGGCGGCGAGGCGCGCAGCAAGCGCAAGGAACCTCGCTATCTGGAAGACAAGATTGCTGAAATCGCTTCCTTCCATCGCCTGGTCTCGAAAGTGCGCGACAGCCTGACGTCACTTGCGCGCGTCCAGTCTTTTCTGCACGCGACGACCCTCGTTCAGGAGGACAAGGATGCCAAGGAAATGGGAGCGTCGATCGCACGCGACATCCATTCGCTGTCCGAGCACGTGTCCTACATTTCCGGCAATCTGACCTTTCTGCTGGATGCATCGCTTGGCATTATCAATGTCGAGCAAAACGCCATCATCAAGATTTTCTCCATCGCGTCGGTGGTCTTTCTGCCGCCGACGCTGGTGGCCTCCATTTACGGAATGAACTTCGCGCGCATGCCGGAATTGCAGTGGGCCTATGGCTATCCGCTTGCAATCTTCGTTATGCTGATATCGGCGATCATCCCGTTTATCGTTTTTCGCTGGAAGGGCTGGCTTTAAAGGGCCAGGATTCATATGCCTAATGCGTTTGAAAAAGACATGCTCGATAAGCCTGACGTCGAGGACCGCCACCAGCAAGGCCTGTTTGCGGCCATGCTCGGCTCCATCGGCGTCGTGTATGGCGATATCGGCACGAGCCCTCTCTATGCGTTCAGAGAAGCGCTGAAGCCGATCTCCCAGGACGGGCTAACAGAGGCCGAAGTCATCGGCCTTATCTCGCTGATGATCTGGTCTCTGACAATCATCGTCACGATCAAATACATCTGTTTTCTGCTGCGCGCGGACAACGACGGCGAAGGCGGCACGCTCTCGCTTCTGGCTCTGCTGATGAAGAGAGCGGGCGCGCGCCGCAATTTTCTCATCATGCTCGGCCTGATTGGTGCGGCCCTCTTCTTGGGCGACGCGATGATCACGCCAGCGCTTTCGGTCCTTTCCGCCGTGGAAGGCTTGAAGCTCGTGACGCCGCAGATGGATGAATTCATCATTCCCATTTCGCTTGTCATTCTGGTCGGTCTCTTTGCCATCCAGTCCCATGGAACAGAAATCGTCGCCAAGTTCTTCGGCCCGATCACGGCCGTCTGGTTCATCGTGATGGGCCTCGTCGGGCTCCTGCATATCTCCGATGACTACAGGATCCTCTATTCGTTCAATCCGGTCCATGCTGTCGAATTTTTGATGAATGAGGGCTTCTACGGCCTCGTCGTGCTGGGCGCAGTCTTCCTGACGATTACGGGTGCGGAAGCGCTTTATGCCGATCTGGGTCATTTTGGACGCAAGCCCATTCAATGGGCCTGGTTCGCGCTGGTATTTCCCGCACTCACGCTGAATTATCTCGGCCAAGGCGCACTGGTTCTGAAGGACCAGTCGACCATGTCCAACCCCTTCTATCTGATGTTTCCGCAGTGGGCGCTGCTGCCGGCGGTTATCCTTGCGACGGCTGCCACGATCATCGCCAGCCAGGCGGTCATCACGGGTGCCTTTTCGATGGTGCGCCAAGCGATCAACCTTGGCTACCTGCCGCGCATGGAAATCCTCTTCACCTCCGAGACCAACACGGGGCAAATCTATCTGCCGTCCGTCAACACGGTGCTGCTCTTTGGCGTCGTCGCCCTGGTGCTCACGTTCAAGAGTTCCGATGCGCTGGCTACCGCCTATGGCATCTCGGTTACCGGCGCGATGGTCGTGACCAGCCTGTTGTTCTTCCAGTTTGCCCGCAGCCACTGGAAATGGTCGCTGCCGCTCACGCTTCTGGTGGTTCTGCCCTTTATCACGCTTGAACTGATCTTCCTCGGTGCGAACCTCTTGAAGATCCACGACGGTGGCTACGTGCCGGTCCTGCTGGCGATCGCCTTTACCGTCATCATGATGACGTGGCAGCGCGGCTCCAAAATTCTCTTTGCCAAGACCCGCAGAACCGACGTGCCGCTGAAGGCCTTCGTCGCCTCCGTAGAGAAGGAAAGTGCGCATGCGCCGGTGCGCATCCCCGGCACGGCAATCTTCCTGACGGGCGATCCCGAGACGGCACCCGCCGCCTTGCTGCATAACCTGAAGCACAACCACGTTCTGCACGACAAGAACGTCATCCTGACGATCCGAACGGAAGATACGCCGCGCGTTCACCCGGACAAACGCTACACCATGACCAAGGTCAGCGAGCGCTTCGTCGTGGTGGAATTGCATTTCGGCTTCATGGAAACCCAGAACGTCACCCAGGCACTCGGTTATCTACGCCGCACCGGCTACAAGTTCGACATCATGTCGACCTCCTTCTATCTAGGACGCCGAAAACTGGTGCCGGATTCGAAGTCTGCCATGCCTGGCTGGCAGAACCGATTGTTCATCGCTTTGGCTGAGAATGCGGCTGACCCGTCCGATTACTTCCGCCTGCCGACAAACCGCGTCGTCGAACTGGGCTCCCACGTGGTCATCTGAGCTCTCGTTGTAAAAGCATTCAACGCGTCGCTTTCCGATGGAGAGCGGCGCGTTTTAGTATCTGGTCACACATTAATGTGAGGGGACTTTCAGAGGCGCCTCGTTAACCAAGCATCAAGGTTAATGAGAGATTGTCCGGTTGTGTAGCAAGTCGTTTGCGTGTGTCCGGAGTCATGGTTTTGCGTTCAAGAAAAGTATCGCGTCGCGGGCCCCTCATTGCCTATGAGAAGTGGACCTCGCCTGTTGTCTTTGGCCTTGTGGCCTGGCTTGCCTTTCCCTCCCTTGCAGCGCGCGCCGATCTGGCTTCGCTTCTTGCCGGTCTTGATGCTGGCGGCGAACAGTGGCGCATGGTGCTGACCAACTCCCCAGCGGGTTCCGTCCACAATGCTTCACTGGCTTTCAATGATGCGAGCGATACCGCTGCCATCACCGGTGCAGGCATGACGCTTCCCGATGGCCGCAAAGTTGCCTTCGTCACCAAAAAGGGTGGCCATGAGACGACGCCCGATAGCGAGCGCGTCAATCGCGCCGCCAAGAAGGGCAGGGTGATAGCCACCGAAGTCATGCAGCCGCCGAAAGCCTTTACAGCCGGCTCCGTTCTCCAACGCACCAGCATGATCGACATAGAGCCGCTGAAGCGCAAGGATCGCACCGCCTTCGTCAAGCCGAAGAAGAGCAAGGAGATCGAGCTGGCCTCCTTCTATTTCCGTCGCGACGAGAAGAAGGCCGACAGGACGGTCTCACCTATGCTGGCGGATCTGGTCACCAACCGCACCCCGGATATATTGGCGACAGCCTATGCGCCGCCGGAGCCAGACTTCGCCCGCGAGTCGCCCTTCGACGCCATCCTGAAAAAGCCGGATACCGGCCGCTTCATCCCGCCGATCACGCCGGACGATCACGCCTGGGCTGCGACACCGCTGCCAGCGGAAGCCTTCTCCGCGGCAGAGCAGCAGTGCCTGGCTTCCGGCATCTATTTCGAGGCTCGAGGCGAGTCGATCAAAGGTCAGGCGGCCGTCGCCCAGGTCATTCTCAACCGTGTGCGCAACCCCGCCTATCCGAAAACCATCTGCGGCGTAGTGTATCAGAACAAGGACTGGCGTAACCGCTGCCAGTTCTCCTTCGCCTGCGACAACATCAAGGACCGCGTCAATTCCGAGCGGCACTGGAAGATGGCGCGTGAAGTTGCCATGGCGACGACAGCCGGCAAGATCTGGCTGAGCGAAGTGGGCTCTGCAACCCATTATCACGCCATTTATGTCCGACCCGCCTGGGGCAAATCCATGAAGAAGGTCGGCAGGATCGGATTGCATGTCTTCTACCGTACCTATGGCGGTGGCTGGAGCTAGAACATTTCCATTTCACGAGGGCGCGCTGTCGCGATCACGCGGATTTGCCTGCAAAACTCGTGTCAAAAATGCCGATTCCATCGGCAAACCTTGCCAAGAATCCGTGCTTGTCGTTCAAGCGACTGATTTTGCTTGGAAAATTTGTGCTGAAACAAGCGCCGACGGTGCCTTGACTAGCGAAGTCCCTAAAACTATGTTGCGCGCGACTTCAGAGCGGGCTGGAACAGGCTAAAAGCCCTGCCGTTTACAACTCCAAAGGCTTCTGGCATCGCTGGAACGGAGATAAAGGGCAGGATTTGAAAATGACCGGCAACCGTAACGATAGTCTGGACGAGCGCCGCAAGCGCCTTGCCGAGGGATTGGCCAAGGTTCATGCGGAGGACGAAGCGGAGAGGCGGACGGAGCAGAGCGCGGAGGAAAGCCGGAAAGGCTTTGCGATGGCGATCAAGCTCTCTTCGGAGTTCATTTCCGCAATTATTGTCGGCGCGATGCTGGGTTATCTTCTGGACTATTTTGCCGGCACGTCGCCGTGGGGGATGATCGTTCTTCTTCTTCTCGGTTTCTGTGCGGGCGTATTGAATGTCCTGCGGTCCGCAGGGGTGGTGGCCAAGTCGCCGCTTCTCAAGGACGGGCTGGGGAAAGATCAGGGTGGGGAGAAAAACGGCTAAAGTCGTTCTTTCCATGGAATATAGATGCGAGGTGCCGCGGTTTTGCGGCAACAGGTAAAGAGGGCAGCCGGTGGCAAACGATCCGACTCATCAGTTCTTGGTGCAGCCGATTATCCCGATCAACATCGGTGGTGTCGATTTTTCGTTCACCAATGCGTCGCTTTTCATGGTCGCAACGGTCGCTGCGGCGTCGGGCTTCCTTTATTTCGCAACGTCGAACCGCGGTCTGATCCCAGGTCGCATGCAGTCCGTTGCTGAAATGTCTTACGAGTTCATCGCATCGATGCTGCGTGAAGGTGCAGGCAAGAAGGGAATGGTCTTCTTCCCCTTCGTCTTCTCGCTCTTCATGTTCGTGCTGACCGCCAATCTTCTCGGCATGTTCCCGTACTTCTTCACGGTCACCAGCCAGATCATTGTCACCTTCGCGCTGTCCTGCCTCGTCATCGGAACGGTTGTCGTTTACGGTTTCTATAAGCACGGTCTGCACTTCCTCGGTATCTTTGCACCGTCCGGTGTTCCGGCAGTCCTTTTGCCTCTGGTGTCTTCCATTGAGGTCATTTCCTTCCTTTCGCGTCCGATCAGCCTTTCCGTTCGTCTTTTCGCGAACATGCTGGCAGGTCACATCACGCTGAAGGTGTTCGCAGGTTTCGTCGCTTCCATGAGCGCGCTTGGCGCGATCGGTGTCGGCGGAGCGATCCTGCCTCTCCTCATGACGGTCGCCATGACCGCTCTCGAATTTCTCGTCGCCTTCTTGCAGGCATATGTCTTCGCGGTACTGACGTGCATGTACCTGAACGACGCCGTGCATGGTGGTCACTGAGAAGTAAAGTCGCTGGCCCCGGAACCGGGTGTCAAAAAACAGCCGCAACAACCATTTCAAGGAGCTTAATATGGAAGCGGAAGCAGCAAAGTACATCGGCGCAGGTCTCGCATGCCTCGGCATGGCTGGTACGTCCCTCGCTCTCGGCCGTATCTTCGGCGATTTCCTCTCCGGCGCACTGCGCAACCCGTCTGCCGCTGACAGCCAGTTCGGCCGTCTGGTATTCGGCTTCGCCGTTACGGAAGCTCTGGGCATCTTCTCGCTGCTCGTTGCTCTCCTTCTCCTGTTCGCTGTCTAATAACAGCATCAGGTTTGGATCACGGCTCGCAAACGGCGTGCCGTGATCCTTCGCATTTGCAGTACCCCTGGAGGTGAGCATGTTCGTGACCGAGGCTCTTGCCCAGTCAGCAGCGCCGTCAACCGGAACGACGACGGAAACACCCGCTGTCGGCCAGACGGCCCCGGAAGCAACGCATACGGAAACCGGAGTGGCGCATGACGCCGGTCACGGGTCCGGCGTATTTCCGCCATTCGATTCGTCGACCTACGCATCCCAGCTTCTGTGGCTGGCGATTTCGTTCGGCCTTTTCTACGTGCTCATGAAGAAATTCATCGTGCCGCGCGTCGGTGGCATCCTTGAGGATCGTCATGGCCGTATCGCACAGGATCTCGATGAAGCCTCCCGGCTGAAGTCCGAGGCTGATGCCGCGATCGAAACCTATGAAAAAGAACTTGCCGCAGCACGCGCCAAGGCTGGATCCATCGCGTCCGCTGCCCGCGACGCTGCAAAGGCAAAGGCCGATGCGGACCGCGCCGCAGTCGAAGCGGAACTGGCTGAGAAGCTTTCCGCTGCCGAAGCGCGTATCGCGTCCATCAAGCAGCAGGCATTGGCCGATGTCGGCACAATTGCTGAAGAAACCGCGACCGCTGTTGTCGATCAACTGATCGGCACGAAGGTCAAGGACACCGATGCCAAGGCAGCTGTTGCCGCGGTATCCGATGTGAAGGGAGCTTGAGATGGCGTTTGATGCATCATTCTACGCACTCGTAGGCCTTATTCTCTTCTTCGTCCTGATTGCCTACCTCAAGGTTCCAGGCATGTTGGCAAGCTCGCTCGACGAGCGCGCAAAGAACATCACCGAGGAACTGGCGGAAGCCAAGCGCCTGCGCGAAGAAGCCCAGCACCTGCTGGCGGAATATCAGCGCAAGCGCAAGGAAGCGGAAGCGGATGCAGCAGCCATCGTTGCCGCTGCCGAACGCGAAGCCGCCGCTCTGACCGCCGAAGCCAAGGCGAAGACGGAAGAGTTCGTCGCTCGCCGTACCGCGCTTTCCGAGCAGAAGATCAAGCAGGCTGAAACCGATGCGATCGGCGCTGTTCGCTCCGCCGCAGTCGACATTGCAATCGCAGCCTCGGAAAAGCTGATCGCCGAAAAGACGACGGCTGCTGCCAAGGGCAAGCTGTTCAAGTCTGCCGTCGGCGAAGTGAAGTCTCGGCTGAACTAAGCCCAGGCGCGATCTGCACGCATTGAATATTCAAAACCCCTTCGGGTCACCCCCGAAGGGGTTTTTTGTTGTTCTGTTCCTAAGATCCAAAACCGAAGGCAGCATCGCCTTTCACAGAATGTCGCACAGAGTGTGCGGCGGTTTCGCGCGGCAAAGTATCCGCGCCAACAGGACCGTCCAGATATCGCCCGGCCGCCAAGTATTGGTCTCTGCTACGTCACGCGAAACAGAGTGGCATAGTAGAAAATTCCTTTGCTCAAGGCACTGTTGCTCTTGATAGTCAGTGTCGGAGGCAACGATCGCTCACATTTTGAAATGTTTAAGATAAGACTAACATAAGATATAACTTAATTAAATATAAACCTTATTTGATAATATTTAGTCTTAAGCGTCGCGGGCAGTCCAGTTGGACCAGTCTCGCGCCCTTCACTGCAAATGATTTGTAGCGAGGCGTTAAGCCGGACACGCGTCCAAGATCATGACCGTATAGTTATTTGAGGAAGACACTATGAAATTATCGCTTGGCAAGGTTCTTGCGGCGCTGTCCGGGGTCATGATTCTTGTGGCGGGTGTGCAGGGCGTCTCCTCAATCAGATCCATGGTGCAGATCGAGGACGGGATCGACGTTATCGTCCGTCAACGCGTTCCAGGTTTCATCGTTATTGGCGCTATCAATGCCGATATTGGCAGCATTAGAAACGCGCAGGGCGCCATCGTTATTGCAGATCCGGACGCACGGGCCGATTTTCAGGCTGAATTATCAAAGGCAGATAGTGCACTCATTGCGAAGCTGAAGGAATACCGGGAATATCTCGTCGACGATGCGGATAAGCAGCATTTCGAAAGCTTCAACGCGCGCTGGGCCGCGGCCCAGAGCAAATGGGCGCAAGTGCTGGCCCTTGTCGAGGCCAACAAGATGGACGAGGCCAGATGGCTGTTTTCCGGTGGCGCGTTGAATGCTTACGACCAAGCCAAGACCAGCCTTCAGGAGGCAGTTGACGACATCGAGATGGATGTGCGCGCTGAGGGTGATGTGACCGTCGCCACCGCCGGTACGGCGATCACACTCAACTACATCGCGCTTGCCGTCGCGATGACCATCGGTCTCGCTGCCGCGATCTTTGGCAATCGTTACATCGCAAGGCCGCTCGTGCAGATGACGGCAGTCATGCGCAGGCTGTCATCCGGCGATACACGGATCGATATCCCGGGCCGTCACCGCAAGGACGAAATCGGCTCGATGGCGGATGCCGTCGAGGTTTTCCGTCAGGGCGCTATCGAAAACAAGCGGCTTGAGGCCGAGTCGGAGCAAAACCGCAAACGCGCCGAAGCAGAACGGGTGGAGGCGCAGCGAAAGGCTGAAGCTGATGCAGAGGAACGACTGCGCGTGGCGACATCGGGTCTGGCCGCGGGGCTTCGCCGGCTTGCCTCCGGGGATCTGGCATTCCGTCTGAACGAGACCTTTGCGCCTGATTTCGAGCCACTCAGAACCGACTTCAACCACTCCATTCAGCAGCTCGGCAATACGCTGACGGAAATTTCGCGCGCGATCGAAACGATGAACAGCGGAACTCGGGAGATTGCCGAAGGCTCGGCAGATCTCTCCCGGCGTACGGAGCAGCAGGCTGCGACCCTCGAACAAACCGCTGCGGCACTGGATGAGATCACCGTCAACGTGGCGAACTCCACCAAGCGCGCCCGGGAGGCGACAGGTGCTGCAAGCGAAGCCAATCAGGCGGCGAAGGTCTCCGGTAATGTCGTCGCAGCGGCAGTCGACGCGATGCAGCGTATTGAACATTCCTCTGGCCAGATTTCCAATATCATTGTGGTCATTGACGAGATCGCCTTCCAGACCAACCTGCTGGCGCTGAACGCAGGCGTAGAGGCGGCACGCGCTGGCGAAGCTGGCAAGGGCTTCGCAGTCGTTGCTCAGGAGGTGCGCGAACTGGCGCAGCGTTCTGCCCAGGCCGCCAAGGAAATCAAGGAGCTGATCGGCAAGTCTTCGCATGAGGTGGAGAGCGGCGTGAAGCTGGTTCAGCAGACCGGCGATGCGCTCAAGACGATCAGCCACCACGTCGAAGCCGTCAATGAGCACATGGGCGCGATTGCCACGTCATCCCAGGAACAGGCGACGGGTCTTTCGGAAGTGAACACAGCCGTCAACCAGATGGACCAGACGACGCAGCAGAATGCGGCCCTCGTGCAGGAAACCACCACCGCAACCTCTGCACTGGCAACAGAAAGCGAGAGGCTGCGTGCGCTATTGGAGCAGTTCAAGCTGGCCGATCACGCGCAGCAAGGTGGCAACCGAGACGGCTATATGCGTATGGCCGGTTGAAGAACGGGAACGGTGCTCTCCAACCACCGGGGAGAGTGCCAGCCTATCAGGCGACGTCGGCTTCGGCAGCATCCTGTCGAAGCGGCCGAAAGCTCATTCGATGAAGTGAGCAGGCCCCATGGGCTTCGATGGCGCGAAGGTGCACGGGCGTTCCGTAACCCGCATGAAGCTCGAAGCCATAGGCGGTGTGCACAGTCCCGGCCCGCTCCATCATCCGGTCTCGTGTAACCTTGGCGATGATCGACGCGGCCGCAATCGACAGGGATCGCGCATCCCCCTTGATCACGGCCTTTGCTTCGCAGGACATGCCAGGCGGCTGGTCGCGCCCATCGGCCAACACCAGTCGAGGCGCAAGCTCAAGCCCAAGGACGGCGCGGCGCATGGCATCGAGGCTCGCGCGCAGTATATTGATCCGGTCGATCAGCACCGGACCGGATGACGCAACGGAGACGATCGAGGTTTCCACGATCTTCGTAAACAGCACTTCCCGTTTTGCCTTGGTGAGCTTCTTGGAATCATCGAGGCCGTCAGGAATATTGTCGGGATCAAGAATGACGGCTGCGGCAACGACGGGGCCGGCAAGAGGGCCTCGACCAGCCTCATCGGTCCCGGCCACGGGCCACAGGCCGCGCTGGCGTGCTTCTAGCTCCATGCTGAAGTCGGGGCTCGCCGGAGCAAGATCGAACAGGGCAGGAGAATCGGATGCTGTGCGTCGCTTCATGCGGCGGAAACTTGCACAGACACCCGATCTCCCGCAAGCCCCCGGTGCGGCGATAGACAACCCGTAGGGCGTGGTTGTCATCCATGGCTCAAGAGGCCAGGGTCGTTCTCCTATAGGGCGGCGGAAAACGAGAAATCGCACGCGAGGCGGCGGAACCGGGGGCAATGCCGGTACGTCAGGGACGCGCACCGAACATTTCTTCGAAGAGGGGCTTCACAGCCGTGGTTTCGGCGCAGCTCTGTGGAGACGCGCCAAGAACCAATGTCGTAAGCGGTAGCTGGACCGAGCGTCTCCTTCATTCAAAGCAAGGAGAGCTGCACGCCGGCACCGCTGGGTGGGGCAAAGAGATCGTCACGCAGCTGGATGCCCCTGCGAATGAGACCGAGCCTTTTAGTTGCCATTTCGAAGCGGCGGCTGATCTGCCACGCATAGGGTCCAGCACCCTTCATACGCTTGCCAAACTCCGAGTCATATTCCTTACCGTCGCGCATGGAGCGCACCAGCGACATGACATGGCGGTAGCGATCCGGGTAGTTGCGCAGCAACCAGTCACGAAACAGCGGGCTGACCTCAAGGGGTAGACGCAGCAGGACGTACGAGGCCTCTGTCGCACCGGCGGCTTTACCAGCTTCCAGCACCCGCTCGATTTCATGATCGTTCAGCGCTGGGATGACCGGGGCCATCATCACGGCCACAGGTATGCCAGCTTCCGTGAGCGTCTTGACTGCCTCCAACCTTTTCGATGGCGTCGAGGCGCGTGGCTCCATGCTGCGGGCAAGTTTGCGATCGAGCGTCGTCACTGAGATGCCGACCTTGACGAGACCCTTCTTCGCCATGGGCGCCAGAATATCGATGTCGCGCGTGATCAGCGCCGATTTCGTCACGATGGCGACCGGATGTTCCGCCTTGGCTAGCACCTCGAGGATCTGGCGCATGATCCGCCATTCCTTTTCGATCGGCTGGTAAGGATCGGTATTGGTGCCGATCGCAATCACCCGCGCCTTGTAGCCGGGCTTGGAAAGCTCGCGTTCCAGAAGTTTGGCAGCGTCCGGCTTGGCAAAAAGCTTCGCTTCAAAGTCGAGGCCAGCCGAAAGTCCCATATAGCTGTGTGTCGGCCGGGCGAAGCAATAGATGCAGCCATGCTCGCAGCCGCGATAGGGATTGATCGACCGGTCAAATGGGATGTCGGGCGATTCGTTGCGGGTAATGATGGTGCGCGGCTTTTCCACCTGCACATCCGTCTTGAACTCCGGCAATTCTTCGATGATGTCCCAGCCATCGTTAAAGGCTTCATGCTGCAACGTCTCGAAACGACCGCCAGGATTGATGCCCGCACCTCTGCCGCGACGACGATCGATCTCGATCCTCAGGCCAGAGTCATCTGCCAGAGCGTTGGCAATATCCGGCGTATGGCCCGGCTGATAGGCAGCCTGCCCCGAAAGCACTTGGTGTCTCATCTGATGCTCCTGACCGGCCTCAGCCAGCGAATTGGATGAAACGATTCCTACGCCAAATATGAGAACAATACAAGAACAAAAGAATCCGGTGGCGCTTTACCATTCGGTGGGCGGCGCGAAAAGAAGGACTGCGGGTAAGGAAACAATGGAACTGTCCCGCTGCATTGCATTATTTTGCCATCTGCCGCGACAGAAAATCCATTTGGGTTTCCATGGCGATGCTGTAGGAACTTTATCGTCTGGAACGCACCACAAGTGACGAGAACATGCTGACAGTCATCATGGAATGCCGCAACCAAGAGCCAGAGCTTGCGCATACGCTTTCGGCGCTGGTGACGGGCGCCGTGAAGGGTTTGATCAGTGACGTCATTATTCTCGACCACGCCTCACACGATGGCTCGGCGCGGGTCGCCGAAGCTGCCGGTTGCCGCTTCCATCAGCGCTGGGAGATCGGCGATGTCATTCAATCGATCCGCGGCGAGTGGGTGTTGCTGATCGAGCCGGGCAGCCGTCCGCAAGGTGGCTGGATCGAGGATATTCTCGAATATATGGCGCTGGACGAGCGGCCCGCGCAATTCTCCCCCTCGCGCTATTATAAAAAGCCGTTTCTGAAGCGACTGCTCCGCCGCGGTCCGCCATTGGAATTCGGCCTGTTGCTGCGCAAGCAGGACGCTCTCCAACTCGCGAAATCCGGCCTCCCACCGACCGAATTTTCAAAATCCCAGAAGCCGCGCAGACTGACGGCGGAGTTGGTGCCAGCTTGGGCGCTTCGTCCAACGCGATAGGGATCAGCCCTTCGTGCGGCGCAGATGCTCGTCCAGCCGTGGCATGATTTCCACGAAGTTGCACGGCATGTGGCGATAATCCAGCTGCGCTTTCAAAATACCGTCCCACGCGTCCTTGCAGGCGCCTGGTGAACCCGGCAGAACGAAGACGAAGGTTGTGTTCGCAAGCCCGGCGGTGGCGCGTGACTGGATGGTGGATGTGCCGATCTTGTCATAGGAGATGCGGTGGAACACCTCTGAGAAGCCGTCCATGCGCTTGTCGAACAGAGGCTCCAGGGCTTCCGGCGTCACGTCGCGCCCGGTAAAGCCCGTGCCACCCGTGGTAATGACCACATCGATCTCGTCCGACAGCGTCCAGCCTTGCACCTTTTCGCGAATGGCCCCTACGTCATCGGGCACGATGGCACGATCCACAAGACGGTGGCCTGCCTCCTCGATCCGTGCCGCCAGCGTGTTGCCGGATTTGTCGTCCGCCAAGGTGCGCGTGTCGGAGATGGTCAGAACGGCGATACCGACCGGAATGAATTGCCGTTCTCCACCCGTGTTCTTCTCACTCATGACGCTCTCCTGCAATCGTTCTGGTCTCTTGAACATACCACCCGGGCTTCTGTTCCCGAAGCGATGCTGCTGCAGCCTTCGCTTTCTCCCAGTCGGAAAAAATGCCGAAGCATGTGGCGCCCGAACCGGACATGCGCGCAACATCCGCGCCCTGTGAATGAAGCATTGCCAGCATATCGCCGATCTCCGGCAGTAGCTTCACGGCTGGAGGCTGCAGATCGTTTCTAAGCGCGTCCATCATCGAAAGCCAGGACTGGCCTTGATCCAGAAGCGGTGCGGGAAGGGGTGCATTCTGCTTGTCCTCCAGTAGCCGGAAGATGTGCGGTGTCGAAACCCCCTTGAGCGGGTTGACCAGCACCAGCGACAATTGAGGAAACTGCGGAAGAAGGGTAATCTCTTCTCCAATCCCCTGTGCGATCAACGGCTGGCTGGCAAGACACATCGGTACGTCCGCACCGAGTATCAACGCCATGTCGTTCAAGGTCTTGTCGTCAATATGCAGTTGCCAGTGGCGGATCAATCCACGCAAGGCTGCCGCGGCATCGGCTGAACCGCCGCCAATCCCCGAGGCGACCGGCAGGTTTTTCTCCAGGTGAATGGCAACAGGCGTTGGTGTGAGCCCGCGTTTCCGCGCATGGCCGCGAAGGAGATCGCGCGCCTTCAGCACAAGATTGTTGATCGTTTCCGACTGAAGAAGGTCCGAGGCAAATCGCCCGGAGATCGAAAAGCTGTCTTCGTCGGCACCGCGAATGCGGACGACATCGCCTGCTTCGGTAAAGGTCACCAGCATGTCGAGGAGGTGGTAGCCGTCCTCCCTTTGCCCCGTCACATGCAGGGCAAGGTTGATCTTTGCCGGAGCGGCCTCAACAGTCTCGACCACTCCCTTCCCATCAGTCGGACCCATCCGATGTCAGGATTTTTTGTCCGGGGCAGGGGCCGGAGGTGCAGGTGGCGGTGGAGCCTGATCCTTCTTCGCGGTGTTCTCCGCGTCCTTTTCCAATGGTGGCAGGCCGTTGGCGATCTTTTCCTTCACCTTCGCCTTGTCCACATCGTCGCTATCGCCGATCAGCGCACGGTTCCACTGGTAGACGGCCTCCAGCTTGCGGCCGACACGCCAATAGGCGTCACCCAGGTGGTCGTTGATGGTGGGGTCCCCGGCGCGAAGCTCGATCGCACGTTCCAGTTCGGTCACGGCTTCATCGAAAGCGCCAAGACGATAATGCGCCCAACCGAGCGAATCGACGATGTATCCGTCATTGGGGCGAAGCTCCACCGCGCGGCGGATCATGTCGATGCCTTGGTCGAGGTTCATGTTCTTGTCGACCCAGGAATAGCCGAGATAGTTCAGAACCTGCGGCTGTTCCGGGTTGAGCTCAAGCGCACGCTTGAAGTTCGGCTCTGCCTTGTCCCACTGCTTCAGACGCTCATAGGCAATGCCGCGCTGGAAGAAGATCGTCCAGTCGGACTTCTTCGGAACCGCGCCGATCACCTCGACGGCTTTGTCGTAATTGGCAGCCATCGCGGCATAATCCTTGGCGTCCGACAGGACGGCGCCATAGGCGAGGTAGGAGCGAATATCGTCAGGATCGGATTCGAGCAGCGCTTTCAGATGCTGGCGCGCCTCATCGACCTTGCCGGTCTGTGCCAGTGTCAGGCCAAGCTGCAATTCGGAAATGCGGTGCATCGGCGAATCGGCCGGCACCTCACGATAGAATTCGATGGCGCGCTCGGCCTGCTTCTGCGCCTCGGCCAAGCCGCCAAGAAGGATGAGCGTATCGGCGCTCTTCGGGTCGAGTGCGCGCGACGCCTGGAGATAAAGCGTCACGATCTCTTCCGCGCCATCGCGGTTCAGTGCACCGGCAATCGAAAACATGACGGAGGCAGCGCCTTCAACGGCTGTCTGAACCTGCTGGTCCGGCTTTTCACCCTTTTCGATGCTCTGTCGCAGCGCCTTCAAGGGTGCGTAATTCGGAGCAAAACCGTCGCCGACGGCAATCGTGTCCAGCGCCTTTTGCTTGTTACCGGCTTTCGCCTCCAGCCGCGCCAGTGCCATGACGGCGCGCATATAGGTGTCGGTTGCGGTCGCGCCGCCTTCACGGTCGGCCACCGCTTCGCTCAGGCTCTTGCGAGCCGCTTCCGTGTTGCCGGTCACAAGCGCTATGGCGCCCGCATTGTATTTCTGGAAGATCGAGAACCAGCCCGGCCCCTTCATGCCATTGACCATGGCGAGCGCTTCCTTGCTCTTTCCGGCGCCAGCGCGCGCCCAAGCAGCAAGAAGCGTATTCACCATGCGGTCCAGATCGTTCGGGCCGCTATATTTCAGGATTTTCTCGGCGGAGGAGAACTCCTTGTGCTTGATGGCGGCAAGTGCACGCACGATCGTCGTCACGCGCTCCACCGAGCTGTCGTCCTTCAGGCTGTCGGCAATCTTTGCGCCGGCCTCGAAGTCGCCGCTCAACAGCTGCGCGATCATCAGGCGCTGGCGAATTTCGGTATTGGCCGGATCGAAATCCAAAGCCTTCTGGTAAAGGGTGATGGCGGTCGCATAATCCTGGTCGACATCCGCGGTGCGGGCAGCCAGAAATGCGCCTGAAAAGGTGGTGACCCGATTTGGATCGAACTTGACGGCCTCTTCCGCCTTATCGGCGGGCTTCGTCTCTGCCAGCGCGGCAGAGCCTACGCCAAGCGTGAGTGCGGCAATGAAGGCCGCGCTGCAGAAAAGACGAAATGCTGGATTGCGCCGCATGAAGGAACCCTTGCTTGTGTGCTTCCGCACTGAAAAATCAGCTTCAAACTTGACAGCGCCGGGCACCACATCTGCCCTTGATGACTGTTAAGGTTGAGATAGACACGCCATCGGAAACCGGAATCGGTTCACAAAGCGGTGCATCACGTCACGATAGAATGGCTTTTTTGAAGCAGGCCTGCAACAAATTCTGCTGCCGCTCTCCATTTCGCCGACCGCTTCCCTTTCGAGGAAAACTCTGCCGCGCCGTCAGTTGACGCGCTCGATGCAGAAGTCGATCACTTCCATCAACGCATCCTTCCACGGGCTCTTTGGCAACGGTGCCAGCGCATCGCGTGCGATCGTGCCGTAATGGTTGGCGCGAGAGATCGTGTCCGTCAGACCGTTATATTTCTTGATGAGACCGAGCGCGACCTCAAGATTTTCATCCGTACTTTCGCCGTTTTCGATCGCGCGCTTCCAGAAGGACCGCTCGTCGGTGGTGCCACGACGATACGACAGGATGACCGGGAGGGTAATCTTGCCCTCGCGGAAATCATCACCCGTGTTCTTGCCGAGATCGGCGGATTTACCGCCATAGTCCAGAACGTCGTCGACAAGCTGAAACGCAAGGCCGAGATTCATGCCGTAGGATTTCAGTGCGCCGCGCGTTGCCTTGTCGGTCTTGGCAACGATCGGGCCGACTTCGGCAGCGGCCGCGAACAGCGCCGCGGTCTTGGCGCGGATAACCTGGAGATAGTCGTCTTCCGTCGTTTCCATGTTCTTGGCGACGGAAAGCTGCAGCACTTCGCCTTCGGCAATCACGGAAGCGGCGGTGGAAAGCACGTCAAGCGCGTCCAGCGAGCCGACATCCACCATCATGCGGAAGGCCTGGCCGAGCAGGAAGTCGCCGACCAGGACGCTCGCCTGGTTGCCCCAGATGGTGCGCGCGGTGGACTTGCCGCGGCGCAGATCGCTTTCATCCACCACGTCGTCATGCAGCAGCGTTGCGGTGTGCATGAACTCGACGCTGGTGGCGAGCTTGATATGGTGGTCGCCATCGTAACCGAACATCGAGGCGGAGGCGAGAGTCAGCATCGGGCGCAGCCGCTTGCCACCGGAAGAGATCAGGTGGTTCGCCACTTCCGGGATCATCTGCACATCCGATCCGGCCTTTGAGAGGATCAGTTGGTTGACGCGTTCCATGTCCGGACGGGTCAGATCGACAAGCGGCTTGACGGATGCGAGTTTGTTTTTGCTTTCTTCAAGCGGTATGACGACGCCCAACGGAACGGACTCCTATTCGATTTCGGTTTGACAATAGAAAGCGACGATGGTGGCGGCAAGTGTGGAATCGCCTCATGACCTTCAAAAATATGGGAATGTGGAAACTCATTGATGCGTGAATTGATCAGAACAAACGATGCTGTCCTGCTTTCTTTCGCAGAAAGCCTGATGAAGGATGCCGGCATTCATTGCATGATTGCCGACCAGGGCATGAGCATTCTGGAAGGTTCGCTTGGGCTTCTGCCCCGCCGTTTCCTCGTCGAGGATGACAGGTCCGAGCAGGCGCGCCGCATCCTCATCGATGCGGGCCTTGCCGACGAACTGCGAGACGAGGCCTGATCAACGATGACGTCGGAGACTGTCGACGCATTCCACCGGGGTCGGTTTCATCTGGTCCAGCCGAAGGGCAGGGGACACAGGGCAGGCATGGATGCCATGCTGCTCGCCTCGCTGGTGGCAGATGACCAGCCGTGCCGCGTGGCCGACCTTGGTGCTGGCGCCGGTGCAGCCGGATTTGCCGTTGCAGCCCGTCTGGAGAAGGCGGAAGTCACGCTTTTCGAATATGCCTCGGAGATGGTCGATTTTGCCAGACGCAGCATCGCGCTTCCCGAAAACACACACCTTGCAGACCGCCTGACCGTCCGTCAGGCGGATGTGACGCTGCGCGCCAGTGCCCGTGCCGAAGCCGGCCTTATCGATGATCATTTCGATCACGTCATCATGAACCCGCCTTACAATGATGCGGGAGATCGCAAGACACCCGATGCCTTGAAGGCGCAGGCCCATGCCATGACGGATGATCTTTTCGAGCATTGGATCAGAACGGCAGGTGCCATCTTGACGCCGGGTGGGCAGCTCTCCCTGATCGCCCGCCCCCAATCGGTGGCCGATATCATCTCCGCATGCGGGCGCCGCTTTGGTGGGATGGAGATCACCCTTATCTGTCCAAGACAAGGAGAAGACGCCGTGCGAATGCTCGTGACGGCGATCAAGGGCTCCCGCGCGCGGCTGACCTTCCGCGCGCCGTTGATCATGCATGAAGAGGACGGCCACGCCTTTTCAGCCGTTGTCGATGATCTGAACAACGGACGAGCCGTCTATCGCCGCAATCACAAAACTGTGCGCTCTTCTGGCTGAAGCCGGTGGCGAAAAACGCTATCCGGCAAAACGAATTTCCAGGGCCACCATTGCGTTTGCGAGCGCGATACATACATCCCTTTTCGAGATAAACGACGAAGAGGATGAAGATGGCCGGGTTTTTGAAGCGCATTGTTCCGAAGCGATTTCGCAAGCAGGAATTGGTGGTCCCGGTGGTGCGCATGCATGGCGCGATCATGGCAGGTGGCAGCCAGCTTCGCCCGGCTCTCAACCTTGCAGGCTATGCGCCGCTTCTCGACAAAGCCTTCAGCATGAAGGATGCGCCGGTCGTCGCCATCTCGCTGAATTCTCCCGGCGGCTCGCCGGTCCAGTCGCGGATGATCTACAACCGCATTCGCCAGCTGGCCGAAGAGAAGGACAAGAAGGTTCTGATCTTCGTCGAGGATGTCGCAGCCTCCGGCGGTTACATGATCGCGCTCGCCGGTGACGAGATCATTGCCGATCCCACATCCATCGTCGGCTCCATCGGCGTCGTCTCCGGCGGCTTTGGCTTTCCCGAGATGCTGCGCAAGATCGGCGTGGAACGCCGCGTCTATACGTCAGGTGAGAACAAGGCGATCCTCGATCCCTTCCAGCCGGAGAAGGAAGGCGACATCGAGTATCTGAAGTCGCTCCAGTCTGAAATCCACAACGTCTTCATCGACATGGTCAAGCTTCGCCGTGGCGCGAAATTGAAAGACGATCCGGCTCTGTTCTCGGGCCTGTTCTGGACGGGCATGCGCGGCGTCGATCTCGGCCTCGTCGATGGGCTCGGCGACATGAAGGACGTGCTGCGCCGACGCTATGGCGAGAAGGTGAAACTGCAACTGATCAGTGGCGCGAGAAACCTGTTTGGCAAAAAGATGCCGGGTGTTGATCTTTGCGCACAGGCAATCGCTGCCTCCGCCGCTTCGGGACTTGCAGAAGTTGCCGAAGAAAAGGCAATGTGGGCCAGATTCGGATTGTGATGGACGCGATTTAAATGGCCCAATTGATAACGCTCGCCCTGCTCGTGATCGGGGCGATCATCCTCTACCGGCGATTTGTGACGGATGCCGAGAAGCTGTCCGCCAAATCGAAGCGGCAGGAGAAGGAGCGCCAGACGGGCGCAACCGGCACATTGGTCAAGGACCCGACGACGGGCGAATATCGCGTCAAGAGAGAAGACGAGGTATAAGAGGAGGCGTCGTTCGCTGGCCGCGATGATTGCTATACTTGCTCATCGTCCGAAGTACTCCGCGACGAACCGACGAGCGTGAGGGCGCAACGGCGGCTACCAGCCGCCACCACCACCGCCGCCGCCACCAGAGCCGGAAAAGCCGCCTCCTGAGAAACTCGATGATGACGACTGTGGAATCGTCGCCGAAATGGTTGACGCCACGGAGGACGAGAACGCACCGATCCAGTCGCTGGGGCCTTTCACGCGACCGTAGTACCAGCCCGGCACATAGTTTTCGGAATCCTCTGTCGCTTTTGAAAACCACCTCTCGAATGCCTCGGTCCAAGGTTCCTCGACATTAAGCGCCACCGCATAGGGCAGCAGCGTTTCAAAATGCTGCGGCGACATTGTCGGCGCCCCTTGCATGTTCATCCGGTCTTTCTCCGCGACACGCAGATAAAGACGCAAGCCTTCAATCTCATCCATGATTTTGCGCCCGAGCGGTGTCGGAGCACCCATCAATGAGAAGAAGAGTAGGTTGATCAGGACGATAAGGCCGGCGGCGCCAAGGCCAATCGAGTTTGGATCGTGAGTGATCTCGAACCAGACGGCGCCGATGATGTACCCGCCGTATGCGATAATTCCGTATGCGAGCAGAGATAACAACACGATCCCGCCAAGCTTGTTTTTAAGCGATGCTCTCGTATGCAGGAGCTTCCGGACCCAAATCACCAATGATGTGATCTTCACACATCCGTATGCGACGATTAGGAACGCCCCAATATCGTCTGGATGTTTGGAAAAATAGATCGTTCCGATCACGAAGACGGCGCTGAGAAGAAACCCCACTAGGACATAGATGTCGTTGCTTCTGAAATACCTGTCGCGGTGTTCCTTTTCAACAGCAGTGAAAAACCGCTCTCCAATTTTTTGAACGGCCTCGCCATTGTCCTCGTTAATGGTGAAGCCATGTCCGGGTGGCCCGATGGTCGTGAGCAGTGTTTTTTGTCCGACAGGCAGGCTGTCGTCCATTTGCTTGTGCGTGCGATGCATAATGATGGCGTCGTCCAGATTCTCGATCTCGACATAGCCTTTGACGGCAAGATCGAGCGCGCTGGCGGAAACGGCCGTCCAGCCATCTTCTTCAAAACCCTGATGGTCGATATAATTCATCAGCCCGGGTGAGATACCCTCAGGCGGGTCCCAGCGCGGCACGACGATCCCCGCGGCAGGGTCTCGGCCAACCGCGTGCCACGCCTTGAAGTAATAGGCCAGTACGACCAGCAGACCGACGCACCCTATGATCACCGTGTTATGATCGCGTATCCACCATTGACTTTGTAGAGCAGTCGAGGGCGTAACAAGCACACCCTTCGGTAGCTTCACCGCCACCGTCATCCCTTCGCCCTTGCTGAGCGGGCGGGTTGAAGTGAGGATCGTTTTATTGCCCTCTACGCGGACGTTTGCATCCTTGCCCACCGCGCCGAGTGGGCCGGTGAAAAATGCGGTCTCGCTCGGGCTTGCTCCTTCCGGCAACAAGATGGTGGCAGAAACATCCCGCATCGGGAATTCCCAGCCAGTGCCTGTCACGTTCCAGGTCAACTCGTCATAGGTGTCGAAGTGGCGGATCTGTCTGTCCGTCGTGTAGGTGATTTGAAAGACATGATCGCCCTTCGTCAGCAGGCGATCGGCGTCCCCGACATAGATGCGAATACCGCCATCAATCCATTTCGTATCCCAGTATTCCACCGCACCGTCACGCTTTACCGAGACGATATTGAAGCCGACTTTGGTGAGCTTGCCGTCAGCATCCAAGGTGTAGAGCGGAAAATCCCGATAAATACCATGCTTGATGCGATCCCCTTCCGCCCGAGCCTTGATGGTTTCGGTCACGGTCAGTTCGCCATTTTTGGCGATGGTGATCGTCGAATCGTAGGAGACGATGAACTCTTCGGCGGAGGCCGGCAGCACTGTGACCAGAAAGAAAAACAGCGCAAGAAATCTGGCAAAAGTGGTCGTCACGTAAAGTCGTCTCCAGATGTCTGGCTGTCGTCAAGTCGTATAGAAAAGGTGGATGGCGCCAGGCTTTCTCAGCGTCCAAGGCAGTTCGCGCCCATGAGAATGCTGCTGCGGATGCCGCACGTCGAGGCCTTGGCGTCTTACCAGCCGCCGCCACCGCCGCCGCCACCGCCAGAGCCGGAAGACCCGCCGCCGCCTGAAAAGCTCGATGACGAGGAACTGGGCGGTGCCGGAATGGTCGAGGCAATCGTGGAGGCCATGGAGGAGGAAAATCCGCCGATCCGGTCGCCAAAGCTGTTGTAGTTGCCGTTATACCAGGTCGGCGCATAGGCCGCAGCACCGGCAGAAGCGGCGGCAAGCCACGTCTCGAACGCTTTGCTCCAGGGCTTCTCCACACCAAGCGCCACTGCATAGGGCAACAAAGTCTCGAAATGCTGCGGCGACATCTGCGGCGCGCCTTGCATGTTCATGCGGTCTTTCTCAGCCACGGTGAGGTAAAGCCGCAAGCCCTCGATCGCATCCATCAACTGCCGACCAAGCGGTGTCGGCGCGCCCATCACGAGAACGAAGAGCACATTCAAAAGTACGATGAGCGCCAGCGCAACGACCGCCAATGTGTTGGCATCATGGACGTGATCGAAAAAGATGCGGCCAACGACGCCGGCGATCAGCGAAAAGGTCAGAAAGCCGGAGATGGCCATGAAGACGATGCCGCCAAGGCGTGAGAGGACGCCGCGTCCACGACGGCGCTGTTTGCCGTAGATGGTGGCGCTGACGGCAAAGAACACCGCGGCCATGGACAGCGAAATAATGGTGCCGATATCGCCTTCATCGAAACTGCCGAAGATCAAGGCGGCGACGATGACCCCGAAGCTGAGGACAAGTCCGCCGACGATATAGCCGCTATTGCTCCTATAATATTTCCCGCGATGCTCTTTCTCGATGGACGAGCGGAAATCCGACCCGACTTTCTGCACCGTCTCGCCATTCGCCTTGTCGATCGTCAGGCTATTGCCGGGAGCACCGATGGAGGACAGCAGTGTTCGTTGACCGACCGGCAAACTGTCCTCGATCTTCTTCTCCGTGCGGCGAATGATCAGGCCGTTCTTGAGATCTTCGATCGTGACGAAGCCCTTGACCGCCAGATCGAGTGCCGTCGCAGACAGCGCAGTCCAGCCACCGTCTGCAAAGCCGCGGCCATCGACATAATTGACAAGCGCAGGCGACAGGCCCTCTGGCGGATGCCAGCGCGGCACGATCAATCCTTCCGCCGGGTCCCGTCCAACCGCTGACCAAGCCCTGTAGTAATAAGCAAGCACGATCAGCAGGCCGAGACCGGCGATGATAAGGGCGAGGCGATCGCGCAGCCACCATTCCCGCTGCTGCGAGGCGGAGGGTGCATCCAGCACACCCTTCGGCAGCTTCACGGCCACCGTCATGCCTTCGCCCGGATAGAAGGGGCGGGTCGAGGCGAAGAAAACATCATTGCCTTCGGTCAGGATGCGCGCGTCCATGCCCGTTGCACCCAACTCGCCGGTGAAGACTGCCGTATCGCTCGGTCTCGCGCCCTCCGGCAAAGAGATTGTGGCGGAGATTTCACGCATCGGAAACTGCCAGCCATTGCCGGTGACGTTCCAGGTCAGTTCGTCGTAGCTATCGAAATAGCGGATTTGTCGATCGGTGGTGTAAGTGATCTGGAAGATATGCTCGCCCGTGGGAAGAATGCGGTCGGCATTTCCTGTGTAGATGCGAATGCCGCCGTCGATGTTCTCCGTGTGCCAGTCTTCCGGCGCGCCGTCGCGCTCCACCGAGAGCACCTTGAAGCCGACCTTCGTCCGATTGCCGTCCTTGTCGAGCGCATAAAGCGGGAAGTCGCGAAAAATGCCACGCTTGATGCGGTCACCTTCAGCCCGTGCCGTGATGGCTTCCGTCACCGTCAGTGTCCCGTCTTTGGCGACATCGACGATGGAATGATAGGAGCTGATGAATTCTTCTGCGGAGGCGGGCAGCACCCATGCGAGCAAGAGGCAAAGCCCGAGAAGTCTGGCGAACATGGTCTTCACGTGCGATCTCTCCAGATGGTGTGTGCTTCTCGAGCCGATCCGTTGCGCCAAGCGCGTTTTAAACCGGCTTTTCCACTTCCTGATAGGTGACGCCGAGGGCGGCCAGCGCCTTCCAATATCCCGGATAGGTCTTGCCCACGCAGGCGGGATTCTGAATGGCGATGCCGCCCGTCTTCAACCCCGCCAGCGCAAAGCTCATGGCGATGCGGTGGTCATGGAATGTGTCGATGGAAGCGTGAACCACCTGTCCCGCCAGCGCCGGATCGGCATGGACGATCAAGTCGTCGCCCTCTTCATGCGCAAGGCCGTCCCTGATCTGATTAAGACCAAGAGAGAGCGCCCGAATGCGATCGCATTCCTTGACGCGCAGATTGGCAATGCCGACGAAGCGCACCGGCGTGTTGTTATAGGCGGCCAGCACGGCAATGGTGGGAATGGCGTCCTGCATCTGGCTGCCGTCGATTTCGGCGGGCAGGTTGGGGAATTGCGCCATGACCGCATGCGCCTTGGCATCCGGCTGGGTGAAAGCTTCGGCTGGCGTTCCGATATCGATCTTGCCGCCGGTCAGCAACTCCGCCCCCCAGAGATAGGTCGCAGCGGATGCGTCGGGCTCGATGTGAAAATCCGTCGCCTTGTAGCCCGTCGGGTATACGCGCCATATGGCATTGCTGACGCGCTCAACCTTGGCGCCGAAGGCTTCCATGGCGGCAACCGTCAGATCGATATAGCCTTTCGCGCCGATATCTTCTCCCGCCAGAATGATGTCGAGCGTCTGCGTGCCGCAAGGAGCGGCCATCAGAAGCGCCGAAACATATTGGCTGGAAAGATTGCCGTCGATCGTAACGCTGTCCCTGGTGAAGCCTCGGCCATTGCCCTTGACCGTGACAGGCGGGCAGCCGGTCTGCGCTTCCGCCTCGATCCCCAAGGCTGTCAGTGCGTCCACCAGCGGCTTGATCGGACGCTTGCGCATATGCTCGTCGCCATCGACGACGACCGTGCCGTTTACCGATGCGACCGCCGCTGTCAGGAAGCGCGTCGCCGTGCCGGCATTGCCCAAGAAGAGCGGCTTTTCGGGTGCGGTGAGAATGCCCGAGCTCTCGACGACGAAGGTGGTCGCGTCCGGCTCCGTGACCGTCACACCCATCGCCCGCAAGGCTTCCGCCATATAGAGCGTGTCGTCGCTCTTCAGCGCGCCCGTCAGTCGGCTCGTGCCTTTAGCAAGGCCCGCCAGAAGCAGCACACGATTGGTGATGGATTTGGAGCCGGGCGGCTCAACCTTACCGGAAAGCGGTTGGCCGGGCGGGGTGATGGTCAGTTCGATCATGTCTTTATCGTCTTCTCGCCAGTAGACTGGCTTTCAAGTCTCAGAATTTCACGGCGGGAACGGCGCGATCCGCCTCGTTGGTGATTTCGAAATAGGGCGCTTTCGCAAAGCCGAATTGGCCGGCGATCAGGTTGGAGGGAAAGCTTTCCACCTTGACGTTCAGGTCACGCGCAGCACCGTTGTAGTAGCGGCGAGACATCTGGATTTCGCTTTCCAGCGTTTCGAGCGAGCGCTGCAATTCGACGAAATTCTGGTTAGCCTTGAGGTCGGGATAGGCTTCTGCCAGAGCAAAGAGCTTTCCGAGAGCCTGACCGAGCAGGCCTTCCGCTTTGGCGCGCCCCTCGACATCCCCGGCGGGCACCGCCTGCGCCTGGTTGCGCAGGGAGACGACCTCTTCGAAGGTGCTTTTCTCGTGGGCCGCGTAGCCCTTCACCGTTTCGATGAGATTGGGGATAAGGTCGGCACGGCGCTTCAACTGCACGTCGATGCCCGACCATGCCTCTTCCTTCATCTGCCGCGCTTTGACGAGGCCGTTATAGGTAAAGACGATATAGAGCGCGACAAGCGCAACGATGGCCAATGCGGTGAACATGCAAGCTTCCCCCTCACGAAATCCGGCGAGCCGCACCCATCAGACGCGCCCCGCTTCACCACCTGACTGTTGAGCGCAAGAACAAGAAGACCTGGATCGATCTTCGTCACGTCGCGCTTAAAGGCGTCAGGCCGCCTTGTTCCAGCTCAAGCCACCAGCATCCGTCATCAAAAACGCTTCACCGCAGGCCTTTGCCAAGGTGCGTACCCTCAGAATATAGCTCTGACGCTCGGTCACCGAGATTACGCCGCGCGCATCCAAAAGGTTGAAGACGTGCGATGCCTTGATGCACTGATCATAGGCGGGAAACACACATTTGTGCAGCATCTGGTTGGCGTTGTCGCCGGGTGCACCGGCAGCCAGAAGCGCCTGGCACTCCTTCTCGGCATCGATGAAATGGCGATGCAGCATGGCGGTGTCGGCATATTCGAAATTGTGGCGGGAATATTCCTGCTCAGCCTGCAGGAAGACGTCGCCGTAGGAAATCTTTTCCTCGCCGTCGCGGCCATTGAAGTTCAGGTCGTAGACATTGTCGACGCCCTGGACATACATGGCGAGGCGCTCGAGGCCATAGGTCAACTCACCCGCAACCGGCGAGCATTCAATGCCGCAGACCTGCTGGAAGTAAGTGAACTGCGACACTTCCATGCCGTCGCACCAGCATTCCCAGCCAAGACCCCAGGCACCCAGTGTCGGGCTTTCCCAGTCGTCCTCGACGAAGCGCACGTCATGCAGCAGCGGATCGAGACCGATCGCCTTCAGCGAGCCGAGGTAAAGCTCCTGGAGGTTGGAAGGGTTCGGCTTCAGAATGACCTGATACTGATAGTAATGCTGCAAGCGGTTGGGGTTCTCGCCATAGCGTCCATCAGACGGACGGCGGGATGGCTGCACATAAGCCGCTTTCCATGGCTTCGGACCAAGCGCACGCAATGTCGTTGCCGGATGAAACGTACCCGCACCCACTTCCATATCATATGGCTGCAACACGGCGCAGCCCTTGTCCGCCCAGTAATTATGCAGCGTCAGGATCAGCGCCTGAAAGGAACGCTTGGGGTTCATATGGTCTGGAACGTGGGTCATTGCGGTCATCTTGGGTTAAGAGAGGATAAGTAAGGACTTACTTCGATTGCGGACAGGTGCCATGGCAAGGGTTGCGGGTCAAGAACTTCCGTCACGCTGTAGCGGGAGAGCAGAGTACCGTCTCGCGACGCTCGTTCCGATATTTACATTGTGCATCTGTGGCAAATTTTGCTAGCAGAGGCCAACCGAAAAATCCGAACCCGAATATCTCTGACACCGGAAAACCAATATGCCCGATCTTCTGCTTGAACTCCGCTCCGAGGAAATCCCTGCCCGTATGCAGCGGAAAGCGGCTGGCGATCTGAAGAAGCTCGTCACCGATGCGCTGGTGGAAGCGGGCCTGAGCTATGAGGGTGCACGCGAATACTGGACGCCGCGCCGCCTGACGCTGGATATCCGTGGTCTGACCGCACGCTCTGCCGATGTGCGCGAGGAGAAGAAGGGACCGCGCACCGATGCCAATGAAAAGGCCATCGAAGGCTTTCTGCGCGGCGCGGGCCTGAGCGATATTTCTGAGGCGCAGGTCGTCTCCGATCCGAAGAAGGGCGACTTCTATGTCGCCATCATCAACAAGCCGGGTCGCGCCGCCGAAGAGATCATCGCCGATGTGATGCCCGGCATCATCCGCACCTTCCCCTGGCCGAAATCCATGCGCTCCGGTGCTGCGTCCATGCCTAAGGGTTCGCGCTATGGCGGTATTGAGGGCAAGGGTTCGGAAAGCCTTCGCTGGGTGCGCCCGCTGCAATCCATCGTCTGCCTGTTCGGACCCGAACATGATGAGACGCAGGTCATTGCCTTCGAGATCGATGGCATCGTCGCCGGTAATGTCACCTATGGCCATCGCTTCCACGCGCCAGACGCCATCACCGTGCGCCGCTTCGATGACTATGTCGCGAGCCTTGAAAAGGCGAAGGTCATTCTCGATGCGGAACGCCGCAAGGATATCATCCTGCATGATGCAAAGGACCTGGCTTTCGCCAATGGTCTCGACCTCGTGGAAGACGAAGGCCTGCTGGAAGAGGTCTCCGGTCTGGTCGAATGGCCGCAGGTATTGATCGGTAGCTTCGAAGAAGACTATCTGCAGATTCCGGCGGAGATCATCCGGCTGACGATCAAGACCAACCAGAAATGCTTCGTCACCCGTCCGCAAGGCGCCGAAGAAGGTCTGTCGAACCGCTTCATTCTGGTGTCCAACATCCAGGCGAGCGATGGCGGCAAGGAAATCGTTCACGGCAACGGCAAGGTCGTGCGTGCACGCCTGTCGGACGCCAAGCACTTCTGGACGCGCGATCAGGGCGATCTACCGGACCTCGAAACCTTGACGGACTCCGCGAAGAAATTCGACCTCGATCTCAGCAAGCCGCTCGACCAGCGCATCGCGAAGCTCGACGCGCTGAATGTCACCTTCCATGCCAAGATCGGCACGCAGGGCGAGCGCGTCACGCGTATCCGCGAACTGGCAAAGCAACTCGCGCCCGTCATCGGCGCCGATGCTGCTCTCGTTGATCGTGCCGTGGTTTTGGCGAAGGCCGATCTGCGCACGGAAGCCGTCGGCGAATTCCCGGAACTGCAGGGTCTGATGGGACGCAAATATGCGCTCCTGCAGGGCGAAAACGAAAGCGTCGCTGCGGCGATCGAGGACCATTACAAGCCGCAAGGCCCGTCCGATCGCGTGCCGTCCGACAAGGTGGCAATCACCGTGGCGCTCGCTGACAAGCTGGATACGCTGACCGGCTTCTGGGCGATCGATGAAAAGCCAACCGGCTCCAAGGACCCGTTTGCGCTACGTCGCGCCGCTCTCGGCGTCGTGCGCATTATACTGGAGCGCAGCGTTCGATTGCCGCTATTGACGGTCGTCAAGGACACCGATTTGCTTTCCTTCTTCCATGATCGTCTGAAGGTCTATCTGCGTGATCTTGGCGCCCGCTACGATCTGATCGAAGCGGTGCTGACGCCGGACTCCGATGACCTGCTGATGGTCGCCCGCCGTGTGGAGGCGCTGACCGCCTTCATCACCGGTGAGGATGGCAAGAACCTGCTGGCCGGGACCAAGCGCGCGACGCAACTTCTGGCCGCCGAAGAAAAGAAGGGCACCGTTGTTGCCGATGGCGTAGCGGACGAACTCCTCAAGCTCGATGCCGAGAAGGCGCTTCATGCGGCGATCAAGACGGCTTCTGCCGATGCGGCCAAGGCCGTCGCGGCGGAAGACTTCCGCTCTGCCATGCAGGCGTTGTCGACGCTGCGTGCGCCCGTCGACACCTTCTTCAACGATGTTCTCGTCAATGACGAAGACGCTGCCATCCGCGCCAACCGTCTGGCACTGCTCAAAGCGATCCGCGAAGCCACCGGTACAGTCGCGGATTTCTCCAAGATCACGGGATAAGAAGGTTCAGCGCTGATGACGTCCAACATCCTCATCAGCGCCTGTCTTCTCGGCCACGCCGTCCGATATGACGGCAAGGGCAACCCGCTCCATCATCCCGCCATCGAGCGATGGCAGGGTGAGGGCCGTCTCGTGACGATCTGTCCGGAAATGGCAGGCGGCATGCCTGTTCCACGCCCTCCTGCGGAAATCGAAAACGGCGCGTCCGGATTGGATGTTCTGGAGGGCAGGGCGCGCGTGCTGGAGATCACCGGTGCGGATGTAACGGACGAGTTTATTGCTGGGGCAAACAAGGCTCTCGCCTTCGCGAAACAGCACGGCTGCGCCTATGCCCTGCTGATCGATGGAAGCCCGTCCTGCGGCTCGATCGCCATCTATGACGGGACGTTTTCAGGCGTCAAACATGCGGGACATGGCGTGACGGCGGCCCTGCTGTCACGAGCGGGGATCAAGGTATTCTCGCATACGGACATCGACCGTCTCGACAGCATCACCCAATAAAAAACGCCGGAGAAGTCTCCCCGGCGTCAATCAAATCAACCGTGTTTATCGCGATCAGCTTGCCATGCGCATCTGGTGCGCCAAGCCGTGGAGCGAACCGGACTGATGCTGGGATACGCGGAAAGTACGGATCAGTGTCAGCAATTCCTCGGTATCATGCGCCAGTGCCTCGGCAGACGCCGTCGTCTCTTCGGCCATGGCGGCGTTGTGCTGCGTTGCAGCGTCCAACTGGTTGAGCGAAGAGGAGATGGAGCGTAGCGTCGTATCCTGTTCGGCAGCAGAATGCGCAATCTTGCTGACGATGTCGCTCGCCGACTTGATCTGATCGGAGATACGCTTCAACGCATTGCCAGCTTCGCCGACCAGATGAACGCCGTTCTTCACCTGGTTTGAAGAACGGGCGATCTGATCCTTGATCTCCTTGGCAGCGGCGGCGGATTTCTGTGCCAGCTCGCGCACCTCCTGCGCAACCACAGCAAAGCCCTTGCCTGCCTCGCCAGCACGCGCCGCTTCCACACCTGCGTTCAGCGCGAGGAGGTTCGTCTGGAAGGCGATATCGTCAATCACGCCGATGATCTTGGATATCTCGTTCGCCGACTGCTCGATGCCGCTCATCGCGCCGATCGCCTGCTCGACAATGGTGTCGCTATGGCTTGCATCACTGCTGATGGAGGTGACGCGTTTTGCCGCCTCGCTGGCACCATCGGAGGTCTGGCGCACGGCCACCGTCAATTCGTCCAGAGCCGCGGATGTTTCCTCGAGATTTGCGGCCTGGCGTTCGGTGCGTTGCGACAGTTCGTTGGAGGCCTTGCGAATTTCTTCCTTCGAGCCGCCAATATCGATGCTCTTGGCATTGACCTTCGCCATTGCCGCGTCGAGATGCGAGATCGCCTCGTTGAAGTTGGCACGCAGATCGGCATAGCGTGCGCCGAGATCGCCACAGCGAACCGTCAAGTCACCCGCAGCCAGCTTTTCCAGGGCCTCGCCGATGGTGGAGACCACGCGGGCCTGAAGCTCCGCTTCGTCGCGCTGCATGTCGATATTGGTCTGGCGTTCGGCATCGAGCTGCGACTGCTGCTCGTCCTGGCGCCTTTGCATCGCGTGACGTTCGCGGATCTTCTGCTGAAGAGACTCGATCGCCTTCGCCATCATGCCGACTTCGTTCTTCATTTCAGTGTGAGGAATGGCGATCGACACGTTCTCATTGGCAACGTCTCCCAGTGCGCGATGGATCTTCGCGAGCGGACCGGTAATGCCTTTGATGACGTAGAAGGCGAGAGCAATACCAAGCAGGAACACGACGAGCCCAAGCGAAACAGCTTTGATGACCGTCGAACGAACCTGCGCCTGAAGATCGTCGACGTAAACGCCAGTGACCACGACAACCTGCCAGGGTTCGAAGGCCATGGCATAGGAACTCTTCAGGAAGGTATCGCCTTCCTGGCCGGGTTTTGGACCGTAGAAGCTCGTCTCACCGCCACCTGCACGGCCAAGTCGCACCAGTTCGTCGCGATAGTTGAAGCCTTGAGAATCCGGCTTGCCCTTGAAGCTTTGACCGACACGCTTCGCATCCGGATGGAAAAGCATCTTCACATCGTAGTCGTAGCCGAACATGTAGCCGTCCGGCACAAACTTCATCGATGTCACGATGGCGAAAGCCTGGCGTTGTGCTTCTTCTCGGCTTAGCGTCCCTGCTTTTTCCTTGTCATAGTAGGATTGCAGGATCGAAATCGAGGACTGAACCTGGGTCCTCAGCATATTGTAACGCTCTTCATAGATAGCGTTGACCGAGGACTTGATCTGGAAATAGGTCGCCAGTGTAAACGCCGCCATGAGTGCGATGACAAGCAGGATCAACTGGCGTGAGATTGGGAGGTTCTTCATCGGCGCTCTCGAAATGACGGGCGGCCCTTCGAGGCGCCCTAAAACTGAATGGTTGTCATCAGGGAAGCACACCATCCGTGTTGCGACTTCGCCTATTAAAGAAGTCTCACAAACAGCTTTAGAATTGATAAATGTTCAAATATATGCGTCGGAAAAACAGGTTCTCGGGAGTTCAAGCGTCAATTATATCTTTTGACGCCGCAACCGTGAGCCAAGATCACAAGGGTAAGCCCTGGGACGATCAGTGAGAGGGACGTATCGACATCAAAGTGATGTTGTCCAGTCCATCGGCACCCGCCAAGACAGGCTGGTCGTGCTGGGTGAGCACTGGATTGCCTTCAAGCGTGATCTGGTGTTCCACCACGGCAGGCGTGTGCTCGGCAACAACTGGTTGGGAACGGTCTTGAGGCAGCCATAGAGGATTGCTGCTGACGAAGGTCACGGGCGAGCCGCCGAGCCACGCTTCGGTCCGAACCGTCTCCTTGCGGCCATCAACGTCACGCGTCGATATATTTTGCGTTCCGCGCTTCAGAACAGCCTTCGTCAGCGCCTTGCCCGCCACGGGGGCGGAAGAGCATGCGTCGCAGGTAATGATCAGCACGCTTCCATTCGATGTCTTGCCGCCATGCAGAACCTCGATCGAGGATGCCATCGCCGTGCCGCCGATGAACAACATACCCGCCGTCAAAACAATTCTAAACATACGCAACCCCGTAGCCCGCGGTCTGATCGCCGCTTTAAACAACCACGATCCTACGGAGTCTTCCTTTCCATCCGGTCAGGATATTTGGTAAAAATTGAGCGAAAGGCCGATTTCTACCCGTTCTCACGCGCCACAGCCTGCCAACCGATATCGCGGCGGCAGAAGCCGTTTTCCCATTTGACCGCATCGACCAGCTCGTAGGCGCGGGCCTGTGCTTCGCTGACCGTGCTGCCAAACGCCGTGACGTTGAGCACGCGCCCGCCTGTGGCCACGAGTTGTCCGTCCTTGAGGGCGGTGCCGGCATGAAACACCTTGGCGTCCTCGCTCTCCTGAGGAATGAAGGCGATGGGCGTGTTCTTGTCATATGCTGCAGGATAGCCTTTGGAGGCGAGAACCACGGTCAAAGCGGGGTCGTCGCGCCATTCGGCCGTGACCTGATCAAGTGTACCAGTGGCGGTGGCGTAGAGGATTGGGAGAAGGTCGCTCTTGAGGCGCATCATCAGCACCTGGCATTCCGGGTCGCCGAAGCGCACATTGTATTCGATGAGCTCCGGGCCCTTCTTGGTGATCATCAAGCCTGCGAAGAAAACGCCTGAGAACGGGTTGCCGTCCTTTGCCATGCCCTCGATCGTCGGCTGGATGATCTCGCGCATCGTCCGCTGAACCATCTTGTCGGTCATCACCGGGGCGGGGGAGTAAGCGCCCATTCCACCCGTGTTGGGTCCGGTGTCGCCGTCTCCGACGCGCTTGTGGTCCTGTGCGGTCGCGAGTGCCAGCGCCGTCTTGCCGTCGGACAGGCAGAAGAAGCTTGCCTCCTCGCCATCCAGGAAGGCTTCGACCACCACTTCCGCACCGGCAGCGCCGAAGGCACCGTCGAAGCAATCGTCGACGGCGGCGAGCGCTTCCGCTTCGGTCATTGCGACGGTCACGCCCTTGCCTGCAGCGAGCCCATCGGCCTTGATGACGATCGGCGCGCCCTGCTCGCGAATATAGGCCTTTGCTGGCTCGGCGGATTTGAAGCGCTGATAGGCGCCGGTCGGGATGTCGTAGCGGGCACAGAGATCCTTGGTGAAGCCCTTGGAGCCCTCCAACTGTGCCGCATCTTTGGAAGGACCGAAGGTGGCAAAACCTGCAGCGCGAAGATCGTCCGCCAGACCGGCAACCAGCGGTGCTTCCGGGCCGACGACCACGAAGTCGATGGACTGTTCACGGCAGAACGCCACGACCGCAGCGTGGTCTTCGACGTTCAGCGACACCAGTTCCGCATGTTCGGCAATGCCTGGATTGCCGGGGGCGGCAAAGAGCTTGGTCAGTTGAGGGGACTGGGCAATTTTCCATGCCAGCGCATGCTCGCGTCCGCCGGAACCGATCAACAGAACTTTCATGCTCGACACCCCTGTTTCCAATTTCTTGCGGCGTTAAGGGCAGGGGGGCGAAAGGTCAAGGCAAAAGGCAGTCGAAGGCCGCCGCTTTTCTGTGGAATCGCTTTGTCTCTGTGTTGTCATGCCACAATCAGCCTCTATGTTCGGGCAGTTTTCAAGAACAGGTCAGACACCCTTATGTCCGCAGACAATGCCCGCCTCCCGTCCCTTATCGCCTCCGAAATCAACGCCCGCGCCGAGCAGGTGAAGGCGGCGATCCAGCTTCTGGATGAGGGGGCAACCGTTCCGTTCATTGCGCGCTATCGTAAGGAGGTGACCGGCGGTCTGGACGATACGCAGCTGCGTACTCTCGCCGAGCGACTGTCCTATCTGCGGGAACTGAATGCCCGCCGCACATCGATTGTCGAATCCATCAATGGTCAAGGCAAGATGACCGACGAGTTGATGCTGAAGATCATGCAGGCGGTGACCAAGGCGGAACTGGAAGATCTTTACCTCCCCTATAAGCCGAAGCGCCGCACGAGAGCGGAAATCGCTCGAGAACGTGGCCTCGGTCCTCTGGCAGAAGCGATCTGGGACAACCGTGCAGCCGATCCGTCAAAGCTTGCGGAAGCCTATGTGAAGGGCGAAATCCCCGATGTTAAGGCAGCACTTGAGGGTGCGCGCGATATCGTCGCCGAAACCATGACGGAAAATGCCGACCTCCTGAAGCGTCTGCGCGACTATATGCGCCAGAACGCCATGCTTCGCGCCAAGGTGGTGGATGGCAAGCAGGCAGCAGGCGAGAAATTTTCCGACTATTTCGACCACACGGAAAAATGGGCAACGGTACCGGGCCACCGGGCGCTTGCCATGTTGCGCGGCTGGAACGAGGAAGTTCTGACCCTGACGATCGATGTGGATGCCGACGACCCGTCGCCAGTAAAGCCTGCACAACGCACCATCGCCGCTGCTTTCGACATCCGCAATGCCGGTCCCTCCGACCAGTGGCTGATGGAGGTGGCGGGCTGGACCTGGCGCGTCAAGCTCTCCATGTCGCTGTCGCTCGACCTGATGCGCGAGTTGCGCGAGCGGGCGGAAGAAGAGGCGATCCATGTCTTTGCCCGCAATCTGAAAGACCTGCTGCTCGCGGCACCCGCTGGCTCGCGCCCGACCATGGGTCTCGATCCGGGCATTCGCACCGGCGTCAAGGTTGCCATCGTGGATGGCACCGGCAAGCTGCTGGAAACCACGACGGTCTATCCGTTCCCGCCGAAGAACGATATCCGCGGCACGCAGGCCGAGCTGGCCTCACTCATCCGCAAGTACGGCGTCGAACTGATCGCCATCGGCAACGGTACCGGTAGCCGCGAGACCGAAAAGCTGGTCACCGACATGCTGACCCAAATCAATGGGCCAAAGCCTACGAAGGTCATCGTCTCGGAAGCTGGAGCTTCGGTTTACTCCGCGTCTGAGCGCGCTGCGGCCGAATTTCCTAATCTCGATGTTTCGCTACGCGGTGCCGTTTCGATTGCCCGTCGTCTGCAGGATCCACTCGCCGAACTCGTGAAGATCGAGCCGAAGTCCATCGGCGTCGGGCAGTATCAGCACGACGTCGATCAGGGCAAGCTGTCCCGCTCTCTCGATGCGGTGGTAGAAGATGCGGTGAACGCCGTCGGTGTTGATCTCAATACGGCGTCCGCGCCGCTTCTGGCGCGGGTATCTGGTCTTGGAACCTCGATTGCCGATGCTATCGTGCTGCATCGGGATCAGGTCGGGCCATTCGCCAGCCGCAAGGAGTTGTTGAAGGTGCCGCGTCTTGGCCAGCGCACCTTCGAGCAATGCGCCGGCTTCCTGCGGATCCCAAATGGCAAGGAGCCGCTCGACTCATCCTCCGTCCACCCGGAAGCCTATGATGTGGCAAAGAAGATCGTCGCCGCCTGTGGGCGCGATCTCAGAACCGTCATGGGTGACAGCGCCACTTTGAAGGCGCTCGACCCCAAGCTCTTTATCGATGACCGTTTCGGCCTGCCGACCGTCAAGGACATCATCGCGGAGCTGGAAAAACCTGGCCGCGACCCACGCCCGAGCTTCAAGACCGCGACCTTCGCGGACGGTGTGGATAAAATCACCGACCTTAAGCCCGGCATGCTGCTGGAAGGCACTGTCACCAACGTGGCTGCCTTTGGCGCCTTCGTGGATATCGGCGTTCACCAGGATGGCCTGGTGCATGTCAGCCAGTTGGCGGATCGTTTCATCAAGGATCCGCATGAGGTGGTGAAGGCCGGAGACGTCGTCAAAGTTCGCGTGGTTGAAGTCGATGTGAAGCGCAAGCGGATCGGTCTCACGATGCGAAAGGACGGTGGCGAGGCAGCGCCTCAGCCGATGCGCGAAAAGGGCAATGCCAATGCCATGCGCCACGCCAGCGCAAAGCCGAAAGACCGTGCGGAGCCTGCGCAATCCGGAGGCGCGCTGGCAGCGGCTTTGGCGGAGGCCATGAAGCGCCGCTGATTTACATAAAATGGCTCTTACCTACTGAGTAAGGGCCGTTTTGTTCCACGAAATCAATCAGTATTTTTGAAACTACCCCGTCTTGCAACTCTGGCGGAAAGAGATACGGTAACAGGCACTTGATAAGTGAGACTTAGCTTATTGGGGGTAATATGGCCTCGTCTCTGCATGCCCTGCTTGATAAAATCGTCAAGACCGGAAACCTGATCGTCACGGGTCCAAGCGGTCTTCAGTCCTTCGGAGACGGACGCGGCAAGCGCGTCGCACTGAGCTTCAGTGATGAGCAGGCGATGGACGAAATCGCCGCCGACCCGGCACTGAAGCTTGCCGAAATGTACATGGAGGGCCGAATGTCGGTCGTCGAAGGCGACATCTACGACTTCCTGGCCTTGGTCAAAAGCAATACGCTCTCTGAAGCACTGACCTTCGGCATGGTCTGGCGCGGCATGGCGCGCATCATCGCCTCACGCATCAAGATGCATCTGCCCTTCAATCACAACAAGCAGAACGTTGCGCACCATTATGATTTGAGCGCCAAGCTCTTTGATCTTTTTCTCGATCAGGACTGGCAATATTCCTGCGCCTATTTCAATCCTCCCGGCATTTCGCTGGATGAGGCGCAGGTGGCGAAGAAGCGCCATATCGTCGCCAAGCTGATGCCCGAGCCGGGGCATCGCGTGCTTGAGATCGGCTCCGGCTGGGGCGGCATGGCCATGTATCTGGCTGAAAGTTCCGGCGTGGATGTCACCGGTGTTACGCTCAGCGAGGAGCAACTCCGCGTCTCGCGGGATCGGGCGCAGAAGCGGGGCCTGACGGATATCGTTCGCTTCGAGCTGCAGGATTACCGCTACCTACCGCCGGACAAGAAGTATGATCGCATCGTCTCCGTAGGCATGTTCGAACATGTCGGCCCGACGCATTACAGGGAGTACTTCCAGAAGGCAGCGGAGGTGTTGGAGGATGACGGCGTCATGCTGTTGCACTCTATTGGCCAACCCTATCCGGCACTTGCCACGAACCCGTTCATCGAAAAATATATTTTCCCCGGCGGTTATATTCCCTCATTGGCCGAGGTTCTGCCAGCCATCGAAAAGACGGGGCTGCTTGTAAAGGACATCGAAATCCTCCCCATGCATTACGCGCATACGCTGCGCCACTGGCGCGAGCGTTTCGTGGCAAGGAAGGCGGAAGCCGTGGCGCTTTACGATGATCGCTTCTTCCGCATGTGGGAATTCTATCTGGCTGGCTCCGAAATGGCCTTCACCCATGAGAACTTCCACATCTTCCAGATTCAGCTTGCCAAGCGCGGTGGGGTGGTGCCCGATAATCGTGATTACATCGCCAGCAACGAGGCAAGGTTGATGGAGTTCGAGAAGACGCGGGAATCCCTGGAAAAGGTGGTTTTTTGAGCGGCGCTTTTGCTGCCTCAACGAACATAAGGACAGACCCTAACAAAAGCTGAATCCAGCTACCGCCGCGCCAGCCGATGCGGTAGAAGTCCAGCATGGTTCATAACAGCGATCTTTCCGGCCGCGTTTCGGACGCGCCATCCAACAATTGGGTCTATCGGATCTTGCCGAGAGGCCTTTGGCCCTATGCGCAGCTTGCCCGGTGGGATCGGCCCATCGGCTGGCAGCTTCTGATGTGGCCGTGTTTCTGGTCGGCGGCGGTTGCCGCCAATGCGGCGCAGCAGATCGGTACCTTTTCCTGGTCCACCTTGCTCTTCCACCTCTTCCTGTTTTTTGCAGGCTCGGTCGCCATGCGCGGTGCCGGCTGCACCTATAACGATCTGGTCGATCACAAGATCGATATGGCGGTGGCACGCACCCGGTCGAGGCCGCTGCCCTCCGGCCGTGTCACCCGCATGCAGGCGAAAATCTTCATCGTGGTGCAGGCGCTTGCGGGCTTGGTGGTGCTGCTGTGCTTCAACAGTTTTGCCATCCTGCTCGGCCTGTCGTCACTCGTTTTCGTGGCGATCTATCCCTTCGCCAAGCGCTTTACCAACTGGCCGCAGTTTTTCTTGGGGCTTGCCTTTTCCTGGGGCGCATTGATGGGCTGGGCTGCTCAGTTCGGATCTCTGAGTGTCGCTCCCGTGCTGATTTATGGTGCGGCCATTGTCTGGACGATCGGATATGACACGATTTATGCGCACATGGACAAGGATGACGACGTGGCCGTCGGCATCGGCTCCACAGCCCTTTTGTTCGGAGATAGGACACATGGCTGGCTGGTGGCCCTTTATGGCACAGCCGCGGTGTTTCTCTTCCTTGCATTCGCAATCGCGAATATTAACCCGCTCGGATATGCAGGTCTGATCGTCGCCACTGCGATGCTTTTTTATCAGATAAAGGCTCTGGACATCGGCAATGTTGAGAAGTGCCTTGCACTCTTCAAATCCAACAACCGCGTCGGCCTGTTGATTTTCGCAGGCTTGATGTTGCCGCTCATTTTTGGATAACGAAAAGCCCGGACGCGGGGCAAGCGTGCCGGGCTCACTTCGTCCGCATTCGAAACGCCGCTGAACGACGGCGCTGCGTTGATCAGTTGCGGGCGATGATTTCCTTGCCTTCGATCCGCATTGTCAGACCGAGCGAACCGGTGCTGCGGCGCACGAGGAAGCGCGGACGGCGATCGGCGAAGTAGGAATGGCGGCGACGCGGGCGCGTCGACTTCGTCCGCACGTGGCCGATATGCTCTTCGAGAGGGCGGGCGACACCGTCAGCTTCCACCATCAGCATGGGAATGTTGTACTTTTCCGACCAGCTGCGCCAATCGGCTGCGATGTCGCACAGGTCATGCGCCACCAAGAGCGGGATGCAAAGATCCGGATCGTCGTGATGAAGTTCAAGCGTCACGGTCACGCCGCCATCGCCGTGGTCGATGGCGCGGGCTGCAACACCCTTGAATGCCCGTGCAGGCAGGGCGAAGGACAGCGGCAGACCGCTGGAATGAAGAACCTTGCGCAGAACGGCACCGCGCTCGTCAAGCGTGATATCGACATCTGACGAACCATTGCTGTTACCATAGGTCAGCTGCTGCGGGAACCGCGTCGGATCGAGCCGGAGAGTTGCGCCTGCCCATTCGGGCTTCAGAACGGTGTTGTTCATATCATGCTATCCTTGTTTTACCTGAGAGCCGTTTCATGGCCTCGTCCGGGACTTTTCGTCCTCTGATAGGTGGAAGATAGCCAGCGCATCTTCGAAACAGCTTAAAAATCGAGGTTAAGAAAACTTTGCATTCCCAAATGGTTAGCAAAACCCAGCCGCTTAAGGTTTCAGATTCCTGAATTGGGACGGTGGCGCGTCGTTCGGCCCACAGGTGGCACGGCTCGACGAAGTCTGGAGAAAAACGCCAGGGATCGGCCTGAGCGCATGTCCTGACAAGCACTTCAACAGGTGTGAGGGAAAGCGGCAATAGCCAACGCGGCGAGAGCCAAAAATGAGCGTGGACGACCGCTCTACAGCATCGAAGCACGATGCTGAGATGGAGCCGGGTAGAGTGCTCGTGCGCCTGGAAAGACGCTTTGTGATTTAAGAGACCACGACCTTGCCAGGGTTCATGATGCCTGCCGGATCGAAGGCTGTCTTGATACGACGCATCAGGTCCATCTCGATTGCCGGGCGGATGGCTGCCAGCTCGTCCCGCTTCAACTGCCCAATGCCGTGTTCCGCGGAGATGGAGCCACCGAAGGACAGCACGATACCGTGGACGATCTCGTTGATCTCTTTCCACTGGGCAATAAAGGCGTTCTTGTCGGTACCGACCGGCTGGGAGATATTGTAATGGATGTTGCCATCGCCCAGGTGCCCGAAGGCGCAAATGCGGGCGCCGGGAATGACACTCATGACGGCTCTTTCCGCTTCATCCATGAAGGCCGGAACATGGGAAACCGGAACGGACACATCATGCTTGATGGAGCCTCCTTCCGGCTTCTGCGCATCCGACATGCTTTCGCGCATGTGCCACAGCGCCTGACGCTGGGCCTCTGAGGACGCGATCACGGCATCCTGGACGATCCCCGCTTCAAAACCCTGTTCCAGCAGCGTTTCCACCATGGTCTGCGCCGTGTCTGCCGAGTCGGAGCTGGAGATATCGATCAGCGCATACCACGCATGCGGCGTTTCGAGAGGGTCGCGCACGCCGGGTATATGTTTTGCGGTAAACTCGACGCCGATCCGCGGCATGAGTTCGAAGCCGGTCAGCGCCGAGCCACAAAGAGTGGATGCGCGCTCGAAGAGTTTCAGCGCATCCGCCGGAGAATTGAGACCGGCGAACGCCACCTGATGGCCAAGCGGTTTTGGGAAGAGCTTCAGGACCGCGCCGGTGATGATGCCGAGCGTCCCCTCTGAGCCGATGAAGAGATCACGCAGATCGTAACCCGTATTGTCCTTCTTCAACCGGCGCAGGCCGTTCCAGATCTCGCCGGTGGGCAGAACGACTTCCAAGCCGAGGCAAAGCTGGCGTATATTGCCATAGGCGAGCACCGCCGTACCGCCGGCATTGGTGGCGAGATTGCCGCCGATGCGGCACGAACCTTGCGAGCCGAGCGAAAGCGGGAACATCCGCTCGACCTTCTCTGCCGCCTTGTGGACCTCGTCCAGAATGCAGCCTCCATCGACGACAATCACATTGGCGATGGGGTCGATATCGCGAACCTTGTTCATGCGTTCCAGCGACAGGATCACGTCACTTCCGCCACTGCGCGGCGTCTGCCCGCCAACAAGGCCGGTGTTACCAGTCTGCGGCACAATCGCGGTGCCCGTTTCGCTTGCGAGTTTCATGATCGCGGCAACCTCCTCAGTCGTCGATGGACGTAACAGAAGCGGCGAATTCCCATGGTAAAGACCGCGGTTCTCGACGAGATGCGGTGCCAAATCGGAAGCGTCACGTAGCGCGTTTTTCTCGCCGACGATGGCGGCAAAGCGCGAGAGCAGTTCGTCGGACAGGGCAGTTGGCGTCATGAGAATTCCTCCGGTATCGTGTCAGGCGAGGTCAGGATCGCGGCGCAGCCGCGCGCTCCAACCTGTCATTGATGGCTTCGCCAAGGCCCCTATTGGGAATAGACGCCACCGCTATGGTGGTGGCAGCGCTCGCATCGGCACGTTTCAGATGGTCGAAAAGATTGGCCGCGGCTTCCGCAAGATCACCGCTTGGGCTGAGATCGAGCACGGCAACCGCATCGGCTTCTCCCTCTTGCGGATTGCTCCCGAAGCGGATCAGAGCTTCGCCCTTCTGGACCGAAGTCGCATTCAGGCGCACCGCTGCACCCGGGGCATAATGTGAGGCCAGCATCCCAGGCGCTTCTATCGCCGCAGATGCGGTTGCCGGTCTGACGATCTCAACGCCCGCCACGCGTTCAATCTCGTCCGCCACCAATCCGCCGGGCCTCAGGAGGCGGACGGAACCATCGCTCTCGACCTTGATGATGGTGGATTCGACGCCGACGGGTGCTGGGCCGCCATCCAGAATAAGCTCTATCTTTTGACCCAGGTCCGCTTCGACATGGGCCGCACTTGTCGAGCTGATCTTGCCGGAGCTGTTGGCGCTGGGGGCGGCAAGCGGCCGACCGAGCCTCTCGATCAGCGCACCGGCAAAGCCTTTGGGAATACGAATGCCGACGGTGTCGAGACCGGCTGTCGCCAGGGAATGGATCGGGCTCTCTTGTCTCAGGGTCAATATCAGCGTGAGGGGTCCCGGCCAGAAAGCGTCTGCGAGCTTGCGTGAGATCGGATCGAAGATCGCGTGTTGCTCCGCCATCGCCATGTTCGCCATATGGCAGATCAGCGGGTTGAACTGCGGACGCCCCTTGGTCTCGTAGATTCGGGTGATGGCTGCGGGATTGGTCGCGTCTGCTGCAAGGCCATAGACGGTTTCCGTCGGTATGGCGACGGGGAAGCCTGCCTCGATGACACGGACCGCTTCATCCAATGCCTCTTCCGGCTGCTGCTCGATATGGATTTGTCGCGCCATCTCTGAAGGCCCTTTCCTTGGGAAAGGCTCTTAAAGCATGTCGCGCGAGTGTGTGAAGCGGTTTTGCGATAATGACAGGCGAAAACGATAAAGATTATAGCGCAAATGGCGAATTCGAACGATCGGACCGGAGCCTCACAGCGCACGGATGATTTTGCGCAGCTCCTCGGAACGGGTGCCCAACATCAGCACGTTCTTCAAGGCTTCCTTCGGGTCCTGTGTCTGGAACAGCAGGCCGCCGCGATGAATGGATGTGTCGATCGCCACGGACTTGCCGCCGCTTTGCGGCTGCATCGCGACGGCGAAATACATCCTCGACCGGGTCTGGTCGATCTTTTCGAAGAAATGCTCGTCGCCGCACAGTTCCGCAAAGAAATTGGCGAGGTAAAAAGACCAAAGAACCGGTCTGCTTTTGTCGAAACGGGTGGTGGAGGCCGTCACATGGCAGTAGCCGAGATGGGGAGTGCTCTCGATCAGCTTGTGAGAGACCATATTGGGGAAACGGATGCTGGGGTGGAAGCCGTTCAGCCGTGAATGCGTCTTGGAGCCGGCATCCTGCAAACGGCGCGCGGTGATCTCCGCGACCTGTTCGTGGCTAAGATATCGCTTGCCGCCTTGCGGCAACGTCTCTTCAAAGCGACCGATGCGCCCGGTGCGCAAAAAATCGGAATGCGCGGTTTTCGACCTTGTCGGGGGGGCGACCTTGCCGGACTTTGTGTCTACGTAGCGGATACGAGTTTCCTTCTCCACAGCCATATCCTCTTTGAAAGATATACGCTTTTTAGCCGACTAGAGTTAATATCGCGTTTCCGGTCTGTCCGTGGCGTGTGTTGCAGCGCGCTGGAAGCCGAAGTCTTATTGCGACGACCAATCGTTTGAATTACCCTCTAAGCCACTGTTTTAAATTCAAAAAAAATAAAGCAGTACTTTTGCGGACGATGTCGCAATTTGTCGCCAATGCGGGACAGAATGTCGCGCAATGTGGTGCTGGAAAAAGGCGTCAATGATTAGATCAAATCACACCATGCGGCCGGGATTGTTGGGCGGCTGCAGTATTACTCGAGGACATGGCCATGGAACTGCGTGAAACCGTATTGCGCCAATTGAAGAATCGCCGCGAAGGCTTCAGCCTTGAGCAGCCATTTTATACCGATCAGGATTACTTCCAGCTCGACATGGAAACCATCTGGTATCGCGATTGGCTGTTCATCGGTCACGACTGTGAAGTGCCGAAGTCCGGCATGTATTTTACCGTTCAGGTCGGCAATTATGCTGTCGTGATCGTTCGCGGCAAGGATGGCACGATCCGCGCATTCCACAATTCCTGCCGCCACCGCGGTTCGCGCGTCTGCACCAGCCAGAAAGGCCAGTCGGCCCGTCTCGTCTGTCCTTACCACCAGTGGACCTACGATCTGGATGGCAAGCTCCTTTTTGCCCGCCACATGGGCGAAGACTTCAACAAGGAAAACTTCGGACTGAAGCCGGTCGCCTGCGAAACGGTTGCTGGTTATGTCTTCATCTGCCTTGCAGAGCAGCCCATGGATTTCGCGCCGGTTCGTGCGGAAGTCGAAGCCTATATGAAGCCGCACCGGGCTTGGGAAGCCAAGGTGGCGCATGAAAGCACCATCATCGAAAAGGGCAACTGGAAGCTCGTCTGGGAAAACAACCGCGAATGCTACCACTGCGCGGCCAACCACCCCGAGCTTTGCCGCACCTATCCGGAAAACCCGAGCGTCACCGGCACCGATGGCGGCGCGAGCGACCCTGAAATCGGCGGCCACTGGGCGCGCTGCGAAGCGGCAGGCCTGCCAAGCCGTTTCAAGATCGACCCCAAGGGCCAGTTCCGCGTGGCGCGCATGCCGCTGATCGGTGAAGCGGAAAGCTACACCATGTCCGGCAAGCCTGCAGTCCGTCGCCCGCTGTCTGACGATGTGACCATCAGTCATATCGGCGCGCTGCTGCTCTTCCATTACCCGACGACCTGGAACCACTTCCTCGGCGACCACATGATTTCCTTCCGCGTACTGCCGCTTGGCCCACAGGAAACCATGGTCACGACCAAATGGCTCGTTCACAAGGATGCCGTGGAAGGCGTGGACTACAATCTCGAAGACCTGACGCATGTCTGGAACGAGACCAACGATCAGGATCGCCAGATCGTCGAGGAAAACGCCTTCGGCATTCGCTCGCCCGCCTATGAGCCAGGTCCTTACTCCATGGAGGACGAAGGCGGCGTCATGCAGTTCGTCAACTGGTATGCCGACTTCATGATCGACCGGCTGTCCGGCGACAAGAAGAAGCTTTCCGCAGTGGCTTGATGCAGATGACCATGGCCGTGACCTATAAGCATATCGATGAGATGAAGCCCTGGAGCGACAAGCTTCACATGCTGGAATGCATTTCGGTAACCCCCGAAACACCGGATGTGATGACGTTCCTGTTCCGCTCCACTGACACCAACTGGTTTCGCTATATTCCGGGCCAGTTTGTGACGCTGGAACTGCCAGTGGGGCCGGAGCCGCTGTTTCGGACCTACACGCTGTCTTCCACGCCGTCTCGTCCCTATGCGGTGGCCGTCACGGTCAAGGCACAGAAGAACTCGATCGGCACCCGCTGGATGTTCGACAACCTCAAGCCGGGGATGAAGATCCGCGCGCTTGGTCCACTGGGTGACTTTTCCTATGTGAAGCATCCGGGCGATAAGTATCTGTTCATCTCCGCAGGCTCCGGCGTCACACCGATGATGTCGATGGTGCGCGACATGTGCGATCGCGCGCCGCACAGCGATGTCTCGTTCATTAACTGCTCGCGCACACCCGCCGATATCGTGTTCCGCCATGAACTCGAATATCTCGCACGCTACATGCCGAACCTGTCTCTAGGGTTCATCGTGGAGTCGTGTGGTCGCACCGATCTTTGGTCGGGCCTGAAGGGCTTCGTCGACAAAGCCAAAATTGCGCTTTTGTCTCACGACTTCATGGATCGCACGGTTTTCTGCTGTGGCCCTGAGCCGTTCATGGCGGCGGTCAGTTCCATGCTCGAAGCCTCCGGTTTCGACATGACACGCTATCACCAGGAAAGCTTCGCGCCTGCCGCGCCGCCAGTGGCCGTTGGTGAAACGGCGATCGAAGCTGATGGCGAGGCGTTGACGACGGTCGGATTCACGCTGTCCGGCAAGGATGTGCCATGCCAGCCGGGACAGACCGTTCTGATGACTGCAAGAGCGGCCGGTGTTCGCATCGGTGCGGCCTGTGAATCAGGCATCTGCGGCACCTGCCGCGTGCTGAAACTGTCCGGCGAAGTCGAGATGAACCACAATGGCGGTATTCTCGATGAAGATATTGCGGAGGGCTATATTCTAGCCTGCTGCTCCAGGCCGCTGACTGACGTCAAGGTGGAGGCGTAAAGCCTCCTCCTCCTACCTTTTCGTTCCTGCAGTTGGCAGTCATTGCCATGATCCATGGAACGAGTTTGTAGTTTTCCCGTTTCTAAAATGTCTGAGGCTGTGTCACTGCGGGCCGTTTCCGCATTTCTGCCGAAAGATATAAAAACAGCACAACATAAATGTGCAGAGAAACGGAGGAAATTCATGCTGAATTTGCGGAAGACGAGCCTCGCCACCGCTTTTGTCATGGTCCTGACGAGCTTTACGCCATCGCAGGCCTTTCAAGTTCCCACACCCATTCCGGCACCCGTTGCCGCTCAGAATCAGGTCGTAGACATCCAGTATCGCGACTGGCGCGACCGTCGTGAATGGCGTCAGCGTCACGGTCGTGACTGGCGCAACCATCGCGAATACCGCCGCCAGGGCTTCTATAACGGCCACCGCGGCTATCGCGACCGTCGTCCGGGTTACCGTTATCACAATGGCTACTGGTTCCCGCTTGCAGCCTTCGCGGCTGGCGCGATCATCGGTGGTGCCACCAACCAGGCCCGTCCGTCCTACGGTAGCAACCACCAGCAGTGGTGCGCCAACCGCTGGCGTTCCTATCGTGCCTACGACAACAGCTATCAGCCGAATAACGGCCCGCGCAGACAGTGCGTGTCGCCCTATAGCTAATATGCATGATTTGGATGGCCCGGCTAAGCCGGGCCTTCCGTCGCTTGGGGCAGCTACCCGTTCAAGTATCTGTGATCGTTTCGTTAATGCTGCATTCAGGCTGAATTTCTTAATTTGAATATAAGGCGAGTCCACGCCGTAAAAAACTGGATAAACAGGAGAATAATCGTCGTAGTTCACCCCGTCCGTTTGTGTATCCGGATGTGAATGGAGAAGGTAAGATGAAGACTTACATGAAAGCTGCTTTGGCCGCTGGCCTCTCTGCTATTGTTGCTGTTGGATCTATTGTTCCAGCTCAGGCTATGCCCATCGTGCCTGCTGCGCCGGTTGCACCACAGGCGGACAACAATATCGTCAACGTTCAGTATTGGCGCGACCGCGGCTATTATCGCGACTACGGCCCGGGCTACTATCGTGGCCATCGCGGCTACCGCGATTACCGTCCTGGTTATCGTCGCCACAATGGCTACTGGTTCCCGCTTGCGGCCTTCGCCACGGGCGCCATCATCGGCGGTGCGCTATCTCAGCCGCGCGAAGTCTACCGCCCCGTTCCGGAGTATCGTCCGCGCCCGGTCTATCGTGAATATCGTCCAGTCGTTCGCGGTGGCATGAGTCAGGCGCATGTGAACTGGTGCTATGGCCGCTATCGCTCTTATGATGCGTATAGCAACACGTTCCAGCCCTATCATGGCCCACGTCAGACCTGCTACTCGCCGTACCGCTGATTGAACGAAAATATATAATTTATGAGGGCCGTCCCGCACTTGCTGGGCGGCCCTTTACACGTGCGAAGAGACACAAGGCGCCCACGCCGAAAGCGCATCGTGATTTTCTCGGATTTGCTCCCTGCGCTTCGGCTCTTTGTTCTATCGCGCGTCGTCATCGCAAAACCCCTGCACAGTTTTGCTTGAGCCCTGCTTTAGATGATGCCGACCCGTCGCAGCAGGAACCAGGCAAGAAGACTGGAGGCGACGATAAAACCCGCTGCATAGAGCGTTCCGTTTCCGCCATCGATGAAGGGGAGGGCGCTGGTGTTCATGCCGAAAAAGCCTGTGACGAGCGTTGGCGGCAACAGAAACGCCGTCATGATCGACAGGATGTAGAGATGCCGGTTCGTCTCCGACGAAAGCTTGGAGTCGATTTCTTCATGCAGCAGACGGGCCCGCTCCTGAAGCGCATAGACATCGTAGTCGACGGACTCCAGTCGGCTCGTCAGCCGCCCGGCAATCTCCTCGAAGCCAGCCGGCATTTCATCCTCATCCGCGGCTGAAGCGCGCCGCATCAATGTCAGCACGGTTCGAAGATGACGATGCAGTCGCACGACGGTGCGACGGACGGGTGCCAGCCTTCTCCGCTCGTCGCGCGGGGCAGCGGCGTAGACGTAATCCTCGATGGCGTTGAGTTCTTCCGTCGTCTCCATCACCAGGTTGATCAGGCTGCGCTGAAACTCCGCCACCAGTCCCTCGAAGATGTGCGACGGCGTGCTGAAGCGCTTCGGGTTCTTGTCGATGGCAGCCCGCAGCCGATCCACCGACCGTAGCGGCTGAAGCCGTGTGGTGATGACGAAGCGATCCGTCAGGGCAAAATGCAGCCAGCCAAGGTCGCGGGTTTCCTGATCGAACTCGCGCTGAAAATCCACCAGCGTACCGTAAAGCGCGCCTTCATCGACGGTGATGGAGGGGTGCGTCTCATGTGTCGTCAGGATCGCGCGAATGTTCTCGTCGAAACCGGGAATAGAGTCCAAGAACGCAACGACCCGCGTGTCCGCCAGGTTGAGATGCAGCCAGAAGAAGCCTTCGCTGCTTTCCATGTCGCTCCACTGGGCGGTTGGAGCGAGGCGTGTACAGAGCTGGCTCCCCGGCTCGAAGCGATAGGCCCAGACGAGGCCGGGAATGGCTGGGTACTGTATATCCATGTCTCGTTCCTGAAAGGCGGGCCTGTCTACGCCAGAGGCCATGCTGCTCGAAGGGTTGGACATGCAGAACAGAGTTTTATGACAGTTTCATAACAAGGGTGATCTTGCCGACCGATAGGCCTGAAAATCGCAATCGATTCTTCGACCTACGGCATGGTTCAAGCACAAGTGTGCAGCGGTTTTGCGATGACGAGATGCGATAACAAGGACCTGAAGTTTGTGAGCGAATCTGAAAGATCGCGAGGTGCTATAGCTGTCACTCGAAAAGATGGAACGTCCTTCGCACGGCCCAAAGGACACGCCGTTCCAGGGAAATTTCAAATTGACGTTTACGTAAAAATCAATTAGCCCGTAAGGACATTGCATTGTAGGCAGACGCTTCGGGAGGAGGCAGGATGTATACCGCGCCGGTAGACGATATCGCTTTTACGTTGAAACACGTTGCAGGGCTGGGTGATGCTCTTCAGAGCGGTGCGCTCGGTGATCTCGATGAAGATCTCGTCGATGCCATTCTCCATGAGGCAGGACGTTTCGCCACTGAAGAGGTTGCCCCGCTTGCCGAAATCGGTGACCGCCAGGGCTCGCGTATGGTGGACGGTGAGGTTCGCACACCCGATGGATGGGCCGGTCTCTATCATCGCTGGGCCGAAGGCGGCTGGAACGGCCTGACGGCGCCAGAGGAATTTGGCGGGCAAGGTCTGCCGCATATGCTGAACGTTGCGGCGCTCGAAATGTGGAACTCCGGCTCCATGGCGTTTGCGCTCTGCCCGACGCTGACGATGGGTGCGATCGAAGCCATCACCGCCCATGGCAGCGACGCGCTGAAGGCCGTCTATCTCGAAAATCTCGTCAGCGGCAAATGGACAGGTACCATGAACCTGACCGAGCCGCAGGCGGGCTCCGATCTCGCCGCACTCAAGACCAGGGCCGAACGGGTCGATGACGGCACCTACCGCATTTTCGGCCAGAAGATTTACATCACCTGGGGTGAACACGACGCCGCCGAAAACATCATTCACCTTGTGTTGGCTCGTCTACCCGATGCACCAGCTGGAACGCGGGGCATTTCGCTCTTCCTCGTGCCGAAGTTCATGCCTGACGCTGCCGGCAATCCGGGTGAGCGCAACGATTTGTTCTGCCATGCGCTGGAGCATAAGCTTGGCATTCATGGCTCGCCGACCTGCACGATGATCTTTGGCGATGGCCGCTACGGCCAGAAGAAAGGGGCGATCGGCTGGCTCGTGGGTGAAGAGAACAAGGGTCTCGCCTGTATGTTCACCATGATGAACAATGCCCGCCTGGCCGTCGGCATGCAGGGCGTGGCGATTTGCGAAGCCGCAACCCAGAAGGCGATCCAATACGCCAAAGAGCGGACGCAGGGTAAGGCGCCCGGAACGACGGCAACGGGTATGAGCCCGATTATCGAGCATCCGGATATTGCCAGAACGCTGCTGACCATGAAGGCACTGACGCAAGGCTCGCGCGCCATCAGCTTCGCCTGCGCCCACGCGATCGACATGAGCCATGCGGAAAGCGATGCGGGCACGCAGAAGTTCTGGCAGGAGCGTGCGGCGCTTTTGACGCCAATTGCAAAGTCCTTCTCCACCGACGCCGGTGTGGACGTTGCCTCGCTCGGCATCCAGGTCCATGGCGGCATGGGCTTCATTGAGGAAACGGGCGCGGCCCGCTATCTGCGTGACGCCCGCATTGCTCCGATCTATGAGGGCACCAACGGCATTCAGGCCATCGACCTCGTCATGCGCAAGCTTCCACTCTCCGAAGGCCACCACGTTCGCGGCTTTATCGAAGAGTTGAAGGCCATTGCCGAAGACGTACGTGCATCGAACAAGCCGGAGCTGGGCGAAACTGCGCGCTACCTCGACCAGAGCATCGCCGATCTCGAGGCTGCCACCGACTGGCTGCTGGACGCCCAGGCCAAGGGAGGGGCAGCCGCCGTGCTGGCAGGTGCGACACCCTACCAAAGGCTGTTCGGCCTTGCATTGACGGGCGTCTATCTGGCCAAGGGCGCGCTTGCAGCCGTTGAAGACGGGCAGGGTACCAAGCGTGCCTCGCTTTGCCGTTTCGCTGCGGAAAATCTTTTGGCAGAAACGGCTGCTTTAAAGGATCGCGTCGTCTCGGGTGCCGCAAGCCTCGAAGCTGCACGCGTCGTTCTTGGATGAAGGAAGTATCGATGTCCGAAGATCATATCCTTCTCGAGCGGCCTCAGGTGGCAGCCGGCGTACAGGTCATCCGCTTCAATCGGCCGGACAAGAAGAACGCCATCACCGATGCGATGTATCGCAGCATGATCGAGGCGTTGAAAGCCGCCGATGCGGATGAGGACATTCGCGCAATCGTCTTTCTTGGCACGCCGGGATGCTTTTCTGCCGGTAACGATATGGCTGATTTCCTTGGATTTGCCATGTCGGGCGGCAAGGGGCGGCTGACCGCTGCAGACTTCCTGCACACGCTGGTCAGTGTGGAAAAGCCCATCGTCTCTGGCGTCGATGGCCTGGCGATCGGTATCGGCACGACGCTGAACCTGCATTGCGATCTGACGGTCGCCTCCAGCCGGAGCCTGTTCAAGACGCCCTTCGTCGATCTGGCACTTGTGCCGGAAGCCGCCTCCAGCCTTCTCGTGCCGCGCATTGCCGGCCACCAGCGGGCATTCGCGCTTTTGGCGGCAGGTGAAGGCTTCTCTGCCGAGCAGGCTATGGCGGCGGGCCTGATCTGGAAGGTCGTTCCCGAGGCGGATGTCGAGGCGGAAACCTTGAAAATTGCCGCCAACCTTGCGTCGAAGCCACCGCAGGCCCTGAAGATTGCGCGTGATCTGGTGCGTGGCGATGTCGATGCGATCCGAGCCCGGATCGACCAGGAGATCGTTCACTTCGCCGCTCAGCTTCAGAGTAGTGAGGCACGCGCTGCCTTTGAGGCATTCATGCGCCGTTAAGTCTCTCGAGAAGAAGGTGTCGGTCTTTACGGAACGGGAAGTGTTTCCCGTTATTCGATCGACATCTTTACTTGGGAGAAGGCCGCCATGATGCGCAAAACCGCTCTTGCAATGATTGCTATACTGTCGCTGTCCGGCGTCGCGGATGCCGGGATGCTGTCCTCGCCGATGATGTCGTCCCCAAGAGAGAGCAATGTCGTGCAGGTGCAGGATTTCAATAGCAGTTCGCCGCGTAGCAATCAGAACCAGAATAACGGGTGGGATCGCCGCCAGCCGCGTTTCGTCTGCGTCATCACGCCGCCGGACAGCGCCGAGCGTTCACGCCCCTATGTCTGCCCGGTTCAGCAGGGCCGCGTCGGTGGCCGTTGCCGCTGCTCCGGCGTCGTCGGCAGCGGCAGTATCGATACGGCGTGGTAAAGCGCCTTACTTCTCCAGCGTCGCGACCGCCTCGACATGCGGCGACCATAGGAACTGGTCGATCGGCGTCACGCTTGTGATGCGATAGCCGCCTTCGACCAGGATGGAGAGATCGCGCGCGAAGGACAGCGGATTGCAGCTGACGGCAACGATCTTCTTGACCGTGCTGCGGGCAAGTTCCTTGCATTGCGCTTCCGCACCCGCTCGTGGCGGATCGAAGACGACGGCGTCGTAAAGCTTCAGTTCCTTGGCGATCAGGGGATGACGGAACAGGTCGCGCCGCTCGATGGTGACCGGCTTCAAGCCGGGTGTGTTGCGCGCGGCAAAATCGAGCGACTTCAACGGCTTGTCTTCCGCTTCCACGCCATGCACCTTGCCGACACGCGCCAGTCTCAACGTGAAGGTGCCGGTCCCGCAGAACAGATCGGCGATCCGCTTCGATTTGCCCACATGCGCCACGACGCGCTCGGCCATGGCCTCTTCCGCCACCTTCGTGGCCTGGACGAAGCTGCCGGCGGGAGGGGCGACCTTGACGCTGCCGAATTCGATCACCGGCTTTTGCGGTTCGATCAGAATTTCGCCGGAGAGCGATACACGGGCGATGCCGCGCATGGAAAGAACCGTTTCCGTCAGCGCACGGCGCTGTTTGTCATTGACGGACTTGATGCCGTCCACCGCTATATCGAGCCCTGAAAGCGTCTCCATCACTGTGATGCGGAAAGGCTCCGCGTTGGATGCCAGGGGCAAACCGATCGCACGGATCGCGTCGAGCCTCGACACGATGGCCGGGGCGGCGATGGGACATTCCTCAATCGCAACGATATGGTGACTGTTGGCCTGGCTGAAGCCGAGAAGAAGTCCCTTTTCGGTTTTGCGCGCGGTGAAGACAACGCGACGTCGCTCACCTGGCTGGCAGATCACCAGCGGATCCACCTCCACATCCAGACCCTTCGATCGGAGGGCAGCGACGACGAGATTCCGTTTGAAGTCGTGGTAAGGCTCGTCTTGAACATGCTGCAACGAACAGCCGCCGCACGTGCCGTTCTTGCCATCCGGTCCGAAATGGCGACAGGCAGGCTCGCGCCGATCCGGCGATGTTTCCGTAATCGACATGATGGTGCCCTGGTCCTTAACCCTAGCAATCGCGACCGTTTCTCCTGGAAGCGTAAAAGGCACGTAGACCGTGCCGTCGGGACAGTGCGCGATGCCATCGCCCTGCGCGCCGAGGCTCTGGATATTGACGGTCTGCGTGCTCATGGCTTTCTGCCTCCGAGAAGGAATTCTACATTGCCATCTCCACCTGCAATAGGGGAGGGGATGAGGCCAAGGCTTTCCCAGCCCATGTCTTCGGTGAGCCATCGCTCGAGTTCCGCGGCAACCTGTGGAGCAGTGTCCGGCTCTTTCAACAGGCCTGCCTTGCTGATCGCATCCCGGCCGGCTTCGAACTGCGGCTTGACGAGAAGGACGGCGAACGCGCCGCTCGTCGCCAGATAGAGCGCCGGCGCAAGGGCAAGTTTCAATGAAATGAAGGAGACATCCGAAACGATGAAGCTGATCTCGCGACCGTCTATATCGTCTTGTGTCAAAAACCGCGCATTCAGCCCTTCGATGCTGGTCACGCGCGGATTGTTCTCCACCCGCGGATGGATCTGTCCATGACCCACATCGATTGCGGTCACATGGTCCGCACCGCGCTCCAGTAGCACCTCCGTGAAGCCGCCGGTAGAGGCGCCCACATCCAGGCACTCATGGCCTTTCGGATCCAACGTGAAGTGATCGAGTGCTGCGACGAGCTTTAGGGCGGCGCGCGATACATAATCCTGCGCCGGATCGTCAATCGCGATAACCGCGCTCTCGGCAAAGCAGAGGCTCGGCTTGGTGACGATCTTGCCATTCACGCTGACGGTGCCGCGCGATACGGCATCGCGCGCGCGGGAGCGACTGGCAAACAGTCCCTTGGCGACCAGAAGCTGGTCCAGGCGTTGATTTTCGGATGTTTTGGTCATGGAGAGTGTCAATGACGGCCAATCGGGCGCAGCGCAAGCGGTTTGTGGCCCGCTTCTGAGGAAGACTTCGTTTACCCTATGCAATACTGCCTGCCTTTGTTTTTTTAGAACCATCGTATTTAAGTAAAAATCAACCGCTTTACAGCAATTTGCGAAGCTGAAAATCCCGTCGCTGACATGAAGGTTAGGCCGGAAAATTTCTGGTTCGCGCTCTGATGACTGATGCGCGGTCCCGTGTCGAAAAAGAGTTGTCGATGTCTCTCAAAAATTTGCCTATCAATATCAAGCTGATCATGACCTTCGTCGCCTTGATGGGTGTGTGCCTCGTGGCCTCGGCAGTTGTTTTTCTTCAGACGCTGGACGCACAGCGCCTGTCCGAAACGCAAACCCGCACGGCGCAACTCATGCAGACGGTGGACGAAGCGAAGGCAGCCATGCTGGAGCAGGTCGTCAATCAGCGCGGCTTTCTTCTGTTCCGTAGCGACAGCACATACAAGGATGTGTTTGCCCAGCGCGACGTGATGCTCGCGAAATTGAAGGAGGCACGCGGATACGCGGCCGACCAACCCGAGATTCTGAAATCCATCGATGAGATGGAAGCGACCGCCACCGTCTTTTACAAGCAACTGGCAGAGCCGCAGATGGCAGCCCGCAAGACGACGGAAGCACCGGTTTCTGAAATCATCGAGATCGGCCGCAACCAGGCCAAGGGCCAGGTCGATGGCTTCCGCGCTGCAGCCGAAAAGATCAAGGAACAGCTCAACGCGCTGACCAAGTCGGAGATCGCGGCTCAGCAGAGCGCCCAGGCCAACCTGCAATATGCACTGCTCGGCGGTGGCGCTGGGGCGGCCCTCGTTTCAGTGCTGCTGATCTGGGCGCTATCACGCGCCATCGTCACGCCCATCGTCGGCATGACGGATGCCATGGGCCGTCTGGCCAATGGCGATAACAATGTCGATGTTCCCGCCCTGGATCGCGGTGACGAAGTCGGGAAAATGGCAAAGGCTGTTCTGGTCTTCAAGGATGCCGCTATCGAAAAGCAGCGCCTAGCGGGTGAAACCGACCGCATGCGCTCCGCGACAGAAGCCGATCGTCTGCGCAACGAGGCTGAAAAAGAGCGGACCGAAGCGGAACAGGTTTTTGCTCGAGAGGAACTTGCCAAGGGTCTCCAGGCACTGGCCGACGGTGATCTCGACTATCGTATCGAAAAGCCATTCACACCGTTTATCGAGCCGCTTCGTTTGAACTTCAACACGTCGCTCGACAGCCTGCAGCAGACGTTGCGCAAGGTCGGTGAAAATGCTGCCGCGATCCATGCCGGTGCCGCTGAAATGCTGTCTGCAGCCGACGACCTGTCGCGCCGCACCGAACAGCAGGCTGCTTCCGTCGAAGAAACCGCTGCGGCGCTGGAAGAAGTGACCACGACGGTTCGCGACAGCGCCAAGGGTGCCGAGGAGGCAGGTGCTCTCGTGCAGCGCGCCCGTTCCGGTGCCGAACAATCCGGTGCAGTCGTGCGCCGCGCCGTGGCCGCCATGCAGGAAATCGAAAAATCATCCGGCGAAATCACCAACATCATCGGCGTCATCGACGACATCGCCTTTCAGACAAACCTGCTCGCACTGAATGCGGGTGTGGAAGCGGCGCGTGCGGGCGAAGCTGGCAAGGGCTTTGCCGTCGTCGCCCAGGAAGTGCGTGAATTGGCCCAGCGCTCCGCCAATGCGGCGAAGGAAATCAAGTCGCTGATCAGCAACTCCAGCAAGCATGTCGAAAATGGCGTTGGACTTGTTGGCGAAACTGGCAAGGCGCTGCAGATGATTGTCGCCGAGGTGGAAGAGATCAACACCCATGTGAGCGCGATCGTCACTGCCTCGCGCGAACAGTCGACCGGCCTGCAGGAAATCAACACCGCCGTCAACACGATGGATCAGGGGACACAGCAAAACGCAGCCATGGTCGAACAGCAGACGGCCGCAAGCCACTCGCTCGCCCGCGAGGCCGAAGCGCTCACAAGCCTGATCGGCCAGTTCAATCTGGGCGCAGGTGCGACCACACGCGTTGCGTCCTTTACATCAAGTCCGGCTCCGACTGCGCCACGCGCAACGCCTGCGGCTGCAGCAAAGCCCGTCTATTCGACGAAGCCAAGCTTTACACCGGCCGCAGTCAAGACAACGGCCCGCCCGGTCGCATCCCCCGCGCGCGCACTTGGTAACACGCTTGCAAAAGCATTCGGGGCGCCAGCTGAGACACCTGTCTTGAAGGCAAGCGAACAGAACTGGGAAGAGTTTTAAGAATAGGGCGCGCCGCTTCTAAGTCATGAGTGGCGCTCTGTCTTCTTTGATCGATGCATCGTGCTTTTCGAAAATCGGAATCGATTTTCGGGGCGATGCTGTAGGCTCCCTTGGATGTGAGGGCGGGTGGTTCTTGCACCCGAAACCGGCTGTCCACATCTCTTATTGCGGGGCGGACACGGTTCCGCCCCCTCACTTGTCGCAAGGCTTAATGGTACAAGTCCGTCTAAGCCCTGCTGAAATGACCGATCAAGGTCTCAAAGAACAGTTTCCCCAAAAGCCGTCTTCCATGCTGCTCAAGACGATACTATCCGCAGTCTCTGCGGCATGTCTTTCCAAGCCTCTCCTGTTTGCGTCTTTGTGACGGAGCAAGGGTGCCTCCGCCTCTTAGGCAAATAGCGTCCGAGCCTTCAGACGTCGTCTTGCACTTGGCAGTGCTTGCACGTCGGAGAATTGCGCACTCGGTGACAGCGAATGGTCGCTGCGCGTGTCCGTACTCTCTTGCCGAGTGAAGAGTATCATCATTGCCGTGGCGCAATTGCTCTATGGAGCCGATGCGCGAACAATTACTAGACCGCCAGGTAAAAACGATACTCTCCACGACGCTCGAAACGCGGGCTGCATGATGCTTTCACGCCGAAAACGCAGAGTAGCGCTATAAAGATGGCCCGTAATTTGCGCTTTGTCACATGGTTAAACTTGCAACTTGCCGCGCTGGCGGGACCTATTCATTCGCTATCTTCGAGGAAGAAGAAAAAAATGACCAGTTTCTGTCACTATTCACTATCCCATTCAGCCAAGACGTCGGCGCTGCCCTGATCAAAAACATCAGATTAAAAATTGCCTTTCTTTTCTTGTGACGCGAATATTACTGGATTTTTGCGCTTCTTGATCTGAAATATAGTGGGTGAAAGCGACCAATACTTTTTAGATAAAGCGCATAATCTATGTTTTTAACCTGTAGTTGATTCGAATCTTCAAAAAATTTGGTACATTATATCCCTCTAATTTCTCTAAAAAATACATGAAATTGAAGAATAAGTGTCCACGATGGCACGGAGCGTTAACCCGGTTTTAAAGATTTGCCTGCTACGAAATATCTATAGTCAGTTATTCAAGCGGCAATATTTATTCGCGGCATTCGCAATAGCTAGCGTGGAAAATCCGAGCTTCTCCAGCTCGAATTGCATGATGCGGTTCCTACGCAGGTTCACATGAGCCATGTTCTCAACAATTTCGCTTTATTTGCGCGTGTCGGATTGCTGTCGGTGGGGACAGTGTCAGGCGGCAGATAGGCGCGACCAGTCGCCATTCGGTAAGGGACACGTTCATGACCTCCATTATCTCATCCTTGTCTGCTACGCAGATCTCAAAGCTTTCCACATCGACGATCGCGAGCTTGACCTCGGAAGACGTGAATGCGCTCGACGCCACCAAGATCAAGGCGCTGAGCTCCGCTCAAGTCGGATCGCTCACGACTGCCAATGTTGCCCTTCTCAGCTCCGATGACGTCCGCGCCATTTCTGCGCCCGCCGTCAAGGGGCTTACGCTGAGCCAGCTAGGAGCGCTGAGCACCGCCCAAGTCACTGGCTTTAGCGCAGCCCAGGTTGTTGCACTTAACACAAGTCAGATCGAAGGATTGTCGACCAGCCAGATCCAGGCGCTGAACGCCACCCAGATCGCGAGCATGAGCTCGGCTCAGGTCGCGACACTCAACAGCGCAGAATTGGCTCTCTTCAGCACCGATGAGATCGCGGCCATCAGCACTCAGGCTATTGCAGGACTTTCTGCAGCGGCTCTGACCAACCTCGGCACAGCAAGCGCCGCTGCACTGACCAAGGCGCAGGTGGCAGTCCTGTCTTCGACGCAGCTGAACGCTCTGTCGTCCGGTGCTCTTGCGACCTTCTCTTCCGACGAGATCAAGGCAATCAACGCTAAGGCACTGTCCGGTCTTGATGCCACCAAGCTCAGCACCGGCAACGTCGCGGCTCTCACCAAGGCTCAGGTTGGATCGCTTTCCACAACACAGTTCGCAGCTCTGTCCACCGATCAGATCCAGGCGCTGACCTCCGATCAGATTGCTGGCCTCAGCTCGGCACAGGTCGCGACGCTCAACAGCGCGGAACTGGCTCTTTTCACCACCGGTGAGATTTCTTCCATCGGCACTCAGGGGCTTGCTGGCCTCTCCACTACAGCTCTGACCAACCTCAGCACAGGAAGTGCTGCGGCACTGACCAAGGCGCAGGTCGCAGTCCTGTCTTCGACGCAGCTGAACGCTCTGTCGTCCGGCGCTCTCGCCACTTTCTCTTCCGATGAGATCAAGGCAATCAGCGCTAATGGGCTTTCCGGTCTTGATGTCACCAAGCTCAGCACCGGCAACGTCGCGGCGCTGACGAAAGCCCAGGTTGGATCGCTTTCCACCACACAGTTTGCAGCTCTGTCCACCGACCAGGTCCAGGCGCTGACGTCCGATCAGATTGCAGGTCTCACCTCGGGCCAGGTCGCGACGCTCAACAGTGCGGAACTGGGTCTTTTCACCACCGGTGAGATCGCTTCCATCAGCACTCAGGCACTGTCCGGCCTCACTGCTGCGGCTCTGACAAACTTCAGCAGCACAAACGCAGCAGCGCTAACCAAGGCGCAGGTTGCAACACTCTCCTCGACGCAGCTGAACGCTCTGTCGTCTGACGCTCTCGCGACCTTCTCCTCCGATGAAATCAAGGCAATCAGCGCTAAAGCATTGTCCGGCCTCGATGCCACCAAGCTGAGCACCGGCAACGTTGCTGCTCTGACCAAAGCTCAGGTTGGATCGCTCTCCACAACACAATTCGCTGCTCTGTCGACCAACCAGATCCAGGCGCTAACCTCCGATCAGATTACTGGTCTAAGCTCAGGTCAGGTCGCCACGCTCAACAGCGCAGAGTTGGCCCTCTTCACCACCGGTGAGATCGCAGCGCTTACCACGCAAGCACTTTCCGGCCTTTCTTCGGCGGCTCTAGACAATCTCACAACTGCAAGCGCCGCAGCGTTGGCCAAGGCGCAGGTGGCAGTCCTGTCTTCGACGCAGCTGAACGCTCTGTCGTCCGGTGCCCTCGCTACCTTCTCTTCCGATGAGGTCAAGGCAATCAGCGCCAAGGGACTTTCCGGTCTTGATGTCACAAAGCTGAGCACCGGCAACGTCGCGGCGCTGACGAAAGCCCAGGTTGGATCGCTTTCCACCACGCAGTTTGCAGCTCTGTCCACCGATCAAATCCAGGCGCTGACCTCCGATCAGATTGCGGGTCTCAGCTCTGCACAGGTCGGGACACTGAACAGCGCGGAACTGGCTCTTTTCAGCACCGGTGAGATCGCTTCCATCGGCACTCAGGGGCTTGCTGGCCTCTCCGCTGCAGCTCTGACCAATCTTAGCACAGGAAGTGCTGCGGCACTGACCAAGGCGCAGGTCGCAGTCCTGTCTTCGACGCAGCTGAACGCTCTGTCGTCCGGCGCTCTCGCCACTTTCTCTTCCGATGAGATCAAGGCAATCAGCGCTAAGGGGCTTTCCGGTCTTGATGTCACCAAGCTCAGCACCGGCAACGTCGCGGCTCTCACCAAGGCTCAGGTTGGATCGCTTTCCACCACGCAGTTTGCAGCTCTATCGACTGATCAGATCCAAGCATTGACGTCTGATCAGATTGCAGGTCTTACCTCGGGGCAGGTCGCCACGCTCAACAGTGCAGAACTGGGTCTTTTCACAACCGGTGAGATCGCTTCCATCAGCACTCAGGCACTCTCTGGCCTCACCGCCGCAGCTCTGACAAACTTTAGCAGCACGAATGCAGCGGCACTGATAAAGGCGCAGATCGCAGTAATGTCTTCGACGCAGCTGAACGCCCTGACGTCCGATGCTCTCAACACGTTCTCCAGTGATGAGGTCAAGGCAATTACTGCTAACGCACTCGCCGGTATCTCTGCCAGCAAGTTGACCACGGGCAACATCGCAAACCTGAGCGCGACACAGGCAGCAGCCCTGACCACGACGCAGTTCGCAGCGATGTCGACCGACCAGATCCAGGCGCTGACCTCCACGCAGGTTGCTGGCCTCACCGCCGCTCAGGTTGGTACGCTGAATAGCACGGAGCTCGGCCTGTTCACCACGGGTGAGATCACCGCACTCAGTGCCAAGGCTGTTTCCGGTCTGTCCACGGCAGCCATCTCTGGCTTGAGCACGTCGACGGCTCGTGGCATCACGGCACAGCAACTGCAGGCAATGAGCGACGCTCAGGTCGAAGCAGTCATCAAGGCCTATAACGGGGTCTAAGACCTGGCACTTGTCCCAAATCGAGATCAATCTTTGATATCTCGAAACCAGGACGTGACGATATGGGGCGTCGGCAAGTGCAGATGACGCCCTGACCCAATAGCTTACGACGCGGCCAAGAGCCGCGTCGTCGATCTCCAGCTCAGAATGAACATATGCTACGAGCCGCCGCCGTGACGTCGGCATTTTGCGATTCTGCAGCAGGCAGAGGAGCTCTCGGACGACCTGCTTTACAAGGCAAGAGATGTTCGTCCGTCGCGTGCAGACCAACCCCGCGACGTCAGTACGTCCGTATCAGTTCCCAATCACCACGATCTTCACAGCCGACAATACCGACCGCACGTGTAAGAATATCTCCGTCGCTGCGATGGGGGACAAACACCAAGTAACCGTGCCACTAGAAGCATTGGTCGCAAGCAACCCAAGCAACACAGGCGGTAAAAATACATCCAGCCACAGGCAAGTTATCTAGAGTAGCTGAAGATCAGCTATTCCTAGCCCTTTCCGCTCTGTCGCAGGATGCCATGACCGTCAGTCCCGTCACATCTTCGAACGATCTCGTCGCCCCGTCCGCTCTTGATCTGGCACGGCATCAACGTTTGAGCCTGCTCGATTTGATGAGCATAGCGGAAGCCCTGAATGCGGCCGGCCAGCAGGCTGCGGCGGCAGAGCTCTATAAGACCTGGGTCGCCTTCAACGACGGTAATCCTGTCATTCACATGGCCTATTTCAATTACGCGGTCACGCTGAACAAACTCGGCGATCGTGCAGGTGCCGTTCAGGCTTTCCGCGCGTCCATCAAGGCCGATCCGGACTTTGCTCCAGCCTACATCAATCTCGGGCGTGTGCTGGAGGATGCAGGGATGATCGGCCACGCGGTAGAGCAGTGGTCGCGCTACGCTCAGGCAGCAAAAAACGTCGATGCTGAAGCGGTTGGCAATCGGCATATGGCCTTGCAGAACATTGGTCGTGTTCTGGAAGGCACAGACAGGCTGGACGAGGCGGAAAGCACATTGCGTCAAGCATTTGAGCTTCGGCCGGACGCGCTCGAATCAGGGCAGCACTGGATATCCTTGCGTCAGCGCCAGTGTAAATGGCCCGTCCTCGAGCCCTCGACATACGTGCCCGCCCGCAAGATGCTCGACGCCATGTCCTCGCTGACACTCAGCTGTTATGCCGACGATCCGATGTTCCAGCTCGCGAAGGCCTATCGGTACAGCAAGACATTGGTCGGCCGCCCCGACCTCACGCGCTTCCCGCGCAGAAAACCGAAACAAAAATCCGGCACCGGTCAGCGGTTGCGCATCGGTTACCTGTCGTCTGATCTGCGCGATCATGCCGTTGGCTTCGCGCTCTGCGAGGTTCTGGAACTGCACGACAAGGGCAGCGTCGAAGTCTTTGCCTATTACTGCGGTCAAATCCGTACCACCGACAGCACACAAGCGCGGATGAAGGCTGTGGTTGACACGTGGCGGGATATTCAAGATCTTGACGATGCAGGGGCAGCGTCGCTGATCATTTCCGACGAGATTGACATTCTGATCGACGTCAATGGCTACACCAAAGACGCGCGCGCGAAGATCTTTTCCTACCGCCCTGCGCCAGTCATCGTCAGTTTCTGCGGCTATCCCGGATCGATGGGAAGCCCATTCCACCAGTATTTGATTTCCGACGGTTACATGATCCCACCGGAGAACGAGATATACTATTCGGAAAAGGTGCTTCGCATCGCCTGCGACCAGCCGCTCGACCGTAAACGTCCCATCGCCGCGCGGCCAAGCCGTGCTGACGTCGGCTTGCCGGAGGACGCCTTTGTCTATGCGAGCTTCAACGGAATGCAGAAGATCACGGAGACCTGCTTTGCGCGTTGGATGACGATCCTGTCCGAGACGCCCGGCAGCCTGCTGTGGCTTCTGGCGGGGGATGAGACGGCCAACCAGCGTCTGCGCGAGCTTGCTGAACAAAGAGGGATCTCGGCTGATCGGCTCATCTTTGCCCCCAAGGTTCCGAACCCGCATCATATCGCTCGCATCGGCGTGGCAGATCTCTTTCTCGACACGTTCCCTTACGGTGCGCATTCCACGGCTTCCGACGCGATCACATCCGGTCTTCCGGTCCTCACCATGCCGGGCAAAACCTTTGCTGCGCGTTTCTGCGCTAGCATCGTTAAAGCAGCCGGCGTGCCGGAAATGATTTGTTCTTCCCCGGAGGATTATGTCGCGCGCGCTGTAGCCTTCGAGCGAGACCGCAAGAGCCTTTTGGCAGTTCGAGAGTCGATCGCGCGACAGCGCGACACATGTGTCCTGCGCGACATCCCCGCCTTGGCGCGGCGTCTTGAGGAGCTCTTCTGGCAGATGCAGGGCGAGTGCGAGCGCGGCGAGACGCCGGTTCCAGATCTCACCAATCTCGATCTCTACTACGAAGTGGGTGCGGAAGCCGTGCTCGAGAATATCGAGTTCGAGGATGAGCAGAGCTATCGTAACCGCTACCTCAAGAAGCTCGCCCAACTCCACGACTACGCGCCTATCCCCTATGATCGCCGTCTGTGGCAGAAGCCAGGGAACTGAGCTCGATCAGCCAACCAGACAAACAAAAGCCGCAGGATCGCTCCCGCGGCTTTTCCATTTTCGAAGCAGAAGCTTATCCTGCGACACCGACGCCGACCTGTTTCTGGCCGAGAGCCTGAAAAACAGTCTTGATGATGCCGGCACGGTCGAGGCCAGCTTCCGCATACATGGTTTCAGGCTTTGCCTGTTCGACCCACTGGTCGGGCAGGGTCAGCGTGCGAACCTTGATGCCAGTATCCAGAAGACCGGATCCTGCCATGAACTGGAGCACCTGCGCGCCGAAGCCACCGGAAGAACCTTCTTCGATGGTCACGAGAACCTCATGGTGGCTCGTCAGCTGGCGGATGAGGTCGAGATCGAGCGGTTTGGCAAAGCGTGCATCGGCCACGGTGGTGGAAAGCCCTGCCGCATCCAGATCTTCGGCGGCCGCCAGGCATTCGGCGAGACGCGTGCCGAAGGAGAGCAGCGCGATCTTCGAGCCTTCCTTGACGACGCGGCCTTTGCCGATTTCGAGGATTTCGCCACGGGCCGGCATGTCGATGCCCACACCTTCTCCGCGCGGATAGCGGAAGGAGATTGGGCCCTCGTCATAGGCGGCGGCGGTGCGCACCATGTGCTTCAACTCCGCTTCGTCGGAAGCAGCCATGACCACCATGCCGGGGAGGGTGGCAAGGAACGTGGTATCGAAAGAACCCGCATGGGTTGGGCCATCGGCACCTACGAAGCCGGCGCGATCAATCGGAAAGCGTACCGGCAGACCCTGCAACGCCACGTCATGCACCAACTGGTCGTAACCGCGTTGCAGGAAGGTGGAGTAGAGCGCGCAGAAAGGCTTGTAGCCTTCCGCGGCAAGTCCTGCGGCAAAGGTTACGGCATGTTGCTCGGCAATGCCGACATCGAAGGTGCGCTTTGGGAACAGCTCTGCGAGCTTATCGAGCCCTGTGCCGCTTGGCATGGCAGCTGTCACGCCGACGATCTTGTCGTCGAGCTTTGCTTCCTGCACCAGCGCTTCGGCGAAGACGCTGGTATAGCTTGGCGCGTTCGGCTTTGCTTTGGCCTGCGTGCCGGTGATGACATCGAACTTGTTGACGCCATGATACTTGTCGGCAGCAGCTTCAGCCGGGGCATAGCCCTTGCCCTTCTGCGTCACGACATGGATCAGCACTGGACCCTTCTGGTTGTCGCGGACATTGCGCAGCACAGGCAGAAGATGGTCGAAGGAATGGCCGTCGATCGGACCGATATGGTAGAAACCCAGCTCCTCGAAGAGCGTACCGCCCGTCACGTAGCCGCGCGCATGGGTCACGGCGCGGGTGATGGCGCGATCGATGGTCTTGCCGAGATAGGCCGTCAGCTTCTTGCCGAAGTCGCGGAAGCCCATATAGGTGCGGCCGGATGCAAGGCGCGCCAGATACGCACTCATGGCCCCCGTCGGCGGCGCGATCGACATGTCGTTGTCGTTGAGGATCACGATCAGCCGTGCATCCAGCGCGCCGGCATTGTTGAGGGCTTCGAAAGCCATGCCGGCTGACATGGAGCCATCGCCGATAATCGCAATCACCTTGCGGTCGCTGCCGTCAAGTTCTGCCGCAACCGCCATGCCAAGGCCGGCAGAAATCGAGGTGGAGGAATGGCCAGCGCCAAAATCGTCATACTCGCTTTCGGCACGGCGGGTGAAGCCGGAAAGGCCGCCTTCCTGGCGCAGCGTGCGAATGCGATCGCGACGGCCGGTCAGGATCTTGTGCGGATAACACTGATGGCCGACGTCGAAGATCAAGCGGTCGTCCGGGGTGTTGAATACCTTGTGAATGGCGATCGTCAGTTCCACGACACCAAGGCCAGCACCAAGATGGCCACCAGTCTTGGAGACCGCATCGATCATCTCGTCGCGCAATTCCCTCGCCAGTTGCGGCAGGTCGCGGTCCTCGACTGCTTTCAGATCGGATGGGAATTTCACCCGGTCAAGCAATGGTGTGTCTGGCATTCCGGTCAATCGTTCGGCCTTCGTGTTTTCTTTAAAACGCACCCTCAAAATGGGGAGGGCGCAGCCTTCGGCAAGCATGTTCCCGTTCTACAGCATCGGCCCAAAAATCGAAATCGATTTTCGGAAAAGCAAGATGCGTAGGTTCAAAAGATTAGAGCATCCTTTGTGCGTCAGAAAGAACACACGGCGCTCTAACGGATTTCAACCTTTGGGCAAAGGCACAAACTCCTCTTCGTCCCCCGGGACGATGTCGAAACGCCCTGTTCTCCACTCTTCCTTGGCCTGCTCTATGCGTTCTTTTGATGACGAAACGAAATTCCACCAGATATAACGCCGTGAATTCAACGCGGCACCTCCGAAGAGCATGATGTGACAACCATCGACGCCACCCTTCAGCGTGATGTCGTCGCCGGCGCGAAAAGCCAGCAACTGATCCGCGGCAAACACATCGCCGGCAACCTCAAGAGAACCAGAGAGAATATAGATTGCCCGTTCCTCGTGATCGGCAGGGAATGGGAATTTTGCGCCAGGCGTAAGCAAAAGATCGGCGTAGAGCGTGTCGGTGAATGTTTTCACCGGCGAGCGAAGGCCCGCAAAATCCCCAATGACAACACGTCCGGTTGCACCAGCAATGTCGATCAGCGGCATGGCCTCGCGTTCGGTGTGAGAGAAGTCAGGAGCGATCTCCTCCTTGTCGTCCGGCAGCGCGAGCCACGTCTGCAAACCCGACATGGACAGGGGATGCCCGCGCAGGTTTTCCGGTGTGCGCTCCGAATGCACGATGCCGCGACCGGCCGTCATCAGGTTGATATCGCCTGGTCGAACGACGACTTCCGTCCCCAGACTATCGCGATGCTTGATTTCGCCATCAAAGAGATACGTGACGGTAGAAAGCCCGATATGCGGATGCGGCTTGACGTCGAGTGCTTCTCCAGCCTTCAGGATCGCCGGTCCCATCCTGTCGAAGAAGATGAAGGGGCCTACCAAACGGCGGTCGCGCGTCGGCAAGGCGCGCCGCACGGAAAAGCCGCCAATGTCGCTTGCGCGGGGAACGATCAGGTTCTCGATGGCATCACACGCGAAGGCATCGCCGGCGGCGGGATCATTGCCTGGGAAAAACGACATGGATTGCTCCTCCACGGTGATCGATCCGCAGACTAACACGATTTGGTACCGTGTGTGAGTGTTGTCTGATAAATGCTGCGTGTGGTGGTGTGTGTTTACCCGCTATCGTCAACAGCCGTCAGTCGGCCTTAAAAGCGTATGGCGAAGGTTTTCAGCGAGGTCCTCAAACCGTGGGCATCATTCGCCGTCCAGCGGCTCGACGCCCTGGGGTTTGCCCGCACGATCCAGACGGATCTTTTCGATGCGCTTTTCGGCGGTTGTCAGAAGTGCTTCGCAGTGCTTTTTCAGGGCTTCGCCGCGCTCGTAAATGGCAATGGATTCGTCCAGGGCGACATCGCCGCGTTCCAGGCGGGCAACAATGCTTTCCAGCTCGGCGACGGCCTTTTCGAAAGAATAACCGCTGACATCGGCTGTGTTGGCATTTTCCGTCATCTTCAACCCTTCATCATTCTCAAGACATGCATGGCTGCCGATTCCGCCAGCCCTTCCAGATCATAACCGCCTTCCAGCAGACTGACGACCCGGTTGCCGGCATATTTATCCGCCATCTCCAGAATTCGCCCCGTTGCCCAATCGAAATCCTCGCCCACCAGATTGATCTGGGCGAGTGGATCGCGGTGATGGGCATCGAAACCGGCGGAGATAATAATGAGGTCAGGCGAGAAATCGGCAATGGCAGGCAGAACCCTGGATTTGAACGCCTCGCGGAAATGGTCGCTTCCCGTGTTGGGCGAGAGCGGCGCATTGACCACGTTGTTCTTCACGCCGGTTTCGTTTTTGTCGCCGCTCCAGGGATAAAGCGGCATCTGGTGGGTGGAACAGAAGAGCACCGACGCGTCGTTCCAGAAGATATCCTGCGTGCCGTTGCCGTGGTGAACGTCCCAATCCACGATGGCCACGCGCTCCGCACCATGAACCTTTTGCGCGTGACGGGCCGCAATCGCCGCGTTGTTGAAAAGACAAAAGCCCATCGCCTTTTCGGTTTCCGCGTGGTGGCCGGGTGGGCGGCTCGCAACGAAGACATTGTCAGCCTCGCCCTTGAACACGTCATCCACGGCGGCCATTGCGGCACCAATCCCGGTCAGCGCCGCTTGCAGGCTTTTCGGCGAGGCATAGGTATCCGCCTCGATGCGGTTAATCTCACCTTCCTCTTCCGGAATTTGGCGCATCACGGAGAGAAGATGGCTTTCCGGATGGGCGAGAAGCACCGCATCTTCGTTGGCCTGCGGGGCTTGCTTCCGAACCAGTCGCTCGAAATTCGGATGTTCAAGCGCGATGTTCAGCGAGCGCAGCCGGTCCGGTCGCTCGGGATGCCCCTCCGGGGTAATGTGTTCCAGGAAGATCGGATGCTCGTAAAGCCGTGTGGCCATTGGTCGCTTACTCCTGAAACGCGTGAAGGTTTGGATTATGTCCGCTGCGGCAGCAACGGATAGCCAGCCATGACCGCGCGCCCGGCAAGGGCTGCCAAGACGGCCTTGATCAGGTCACCCGGAATGAAGGCCATGGAGCCGATGAACGCTTTGCTGAAACCGATACCGGTTGCGAAAGCGAGATAAGTGATGCCGAAGGCATAAAGAACGACGACGCCACCAGCGACACTGGCGAGGAAAAAGCCAATGCCTTGCGTTAGTGCGGGCTGGCCCGCTTTGACGAAGCGCTCGGAAAGGGTGCCGGTCACGAAAGCGGCGGCGATCCAACCAATCAGATAGCCCGTGGTCGGGGTGGTGAAGATCGAAAGGCCACCTCTGCCGCCGGACAGCACCGGAAGGCCGATCGCCGCAATCAGGATTGTCAGCAGCACGGCAAGCGTGCCTCGCTTTGCGCCAAGGACGACGCCGGCCAGCATGACGCCCAGCGACTGGGCCGTGATGGGAACCGGAATGATGCCGAGTGTAATGGGCGGCAACAGGCCAAGCGCAATGATGATGGCTGAAAACAGCGATATCAAAACCAGGTCACGGGTGGTCATTGGGCGTCTCCCTTTTGTCTGAGTGAGGTTTGACCTCTGAAGCCGCGCGCGTCAATGGCATCCGCAATCGCGTCGGCATCCTTCAACGTCATTATGATGAGTGGGACGAGTATGCTTTTGAGCTTCACACGGCTGCCGCGTGCGCGGTGTGCATCGCTTAACGTGTGATATCGGCTGACGATCTCGGGGACGAAGCGAACCACAAGGCCAACCGCGAGGCCCACATCGGCTGCCTTTGCCAGGCCGAGCTTCTCAAGTGGGCGAAGGGCATGTGTGATCTCGTCCATGAATTGCGAGATGCTCACACTTGCGGTTACGGCGGTCGCCAGCAATGTCAGAGCGCTCAACCTCAAAAGCGTGACGGCGGCATCCATCGCAGGGATCAGCAGAAAGCTGAACGTGGCGATGATCGCGATCGTCAGAAAGACCGGGCGAAGGCGGGAGAGCGTTTCGCGCAACCCCAGTTGCGCCTGCCAGAGAATGAAGCCTGCCAGAATGACCGCTATGCAAAGGATCAACGGATCACGCGTGAGGAACAGGCCAGCGCTGAAGGCTGCGAGCGTCAACAGCTTCACGCGGGGCGAAAGCCTGTAGAGCCAGCCCGTTCCCTCGGCGTAAAGGCTTCTCATGAGAGCGCGATCTCCCGGTACCGGGCAATCACCTCTTCCGGTTCGCCATCCAGAACAAGCGTAGCCTGATGAAAGAGCAGAACGCGGTCGAACGTCTCAAGCAGGGGCAGGTCATGGGTAATAACAAGCACATCCTGCTCCAGGTCGAGGATGGTCCGCTCCACCACCGCGCGGTTCTTCAGATCAAGCTGGTTCGTCGGCTCGTCCAGGATCAGGATGTTTGGGCCGGTGATGGACAGCGCCGCAAGCGCCGCAAGCTGCAACTCGCCACCCGATAATTCATGGGCACGGCGATCTGAAAGATGGGCGATGCCGAAGCGTTGCAAGGTTGCCGCCACAGCCGCATCGACAGCGATTTTGCCGACGCCGCGGTTCTTCAGCCCGAAGGCAATATCGTCGCGGATGATCGGCAGGATGATCTGGTTTTGCGGGTTCTGGAAGACAAAGCCCACCTGTTTCAAGACAGCATCGGCATCCTTGATCGTATCAAGCCCATTGACGATGACCCTGCCGGTGCTGGGCTTGGTAAGGCCGTTGATCAATCGGGCGAAGGTGGTCTTGCCCGAGCCATTCAGGCCGATCACGCCAATGCGTCGCTCCGATAGCGAAAGATCGAGTGGCGCAAGCGCTGTTCGCCCCTCGAAGGTCACACCTGCATTCTGGAACTGAATGTCCACGCCGTTTCCCTTATCGTCCGTTGCGCTTCTATAAACATAAAGACGCCCCGGCGAAATCAAGAACAAAAAAAGAACATTGATTTCGTGGCGGGAGACTCCTAGAGTTCAGGGCATGGCGATTCTGGTTTCCAACGAAGCAGCACGGCGTATTTTCCTGGCGAGACAGGGGCTTTCGGCACCACCGAACAGGGCGCTGTCGAAGGATGGATTGCTCCAACTTATTACGACGCTGGGCTTCGTGCAGGTGGATAGCATCGCCACGGTAGAGCGAGCCCATCACCAGATCATCTTCTCCAGAAACCAGACCTACAAGCGGGAGCATCTGACCGCGCTCCTGGAAAAAGACCGAACGCTTTTCGAGCACTGGACGCATGACGCGTCGATCGTTCCGACAGCCTTTTATCCCTATTGGAAACACCGATTCCGTCGCCGCGAGCCGATCATGCAGGAGCGCTGGCGCAAATGGCACGGGGAGGGGTTCGATTCCGCCTTCGAGGAAACCTACCGGCACATTGCCGAAAACGGTGCCGTCATGTCGCGCGACATGAAGGCAGAGGATCATCAATCCGGTGGCTGGTGGAACTGGCATCCGTCCAAGACGGCGCTTGAATATATGTGGCACACTGGCAGGCTTTCGATTGCCCGCCGTGTGAACTTTCAGAAGGTCTACGATCTCTCAGAACGCGTCATTCTGAAGGAGCATTACGATCGGGACGTCAGTCATGAAGGGTTCATCGATTGGGCCTGCCGTGAGGCGCTATCCCGTCTGGGCTTTGCGACATCGGGAGAGATTTCCGCTTTCTTCGATCTGGTAACGCCGAATGAGGCGAAGGGCTGGGTGATGTCTCACCGGGACGAATTGGTCGAGGTTTCGCTGATCTCTGCCAATGGCGCGAAGGAGCGCGCGTCCTATGCCTTTTCGAGTTTCGCAGACGAGATGGAGGCGGAGGCGTCACTCGAGCCGCCGCAGCGGGTCCGGGTTCTCAGCCCCTTCGATCCGCTGTTGCGCAACCGCGCCCGTACCGAACGCCTTTTCGGCTTCTTCTATCGTATCGAAGTCTTCGTGCCGGAGCCGAAGCGCCAATATGGCTACTATGTCTTCCCGCTTCTCGAAGGCGATCGCATGATCGGACGCATCGACATGAAGGCCGAGCGCAAGAACGGTTCGCTCGACGTCAGACGGCTCTGGCTCGAAAAGGGCGTGCGACCGTCATCCGGTCGGTTGGAAAAGCTGGATGCCGAGTTGAATCGGCTGGCAAAATTCACCGGCGTGGAGAGTGTTCGGTATCTCGATGGCTGGCTGGCAGGCCCGGACGATACCGCGCCTGCCGGTTTTGCAATTAGCAAAGCTCCGTCGAAGCAATCTTGATGCCGAAACCTTCCAGGCCGACATAGTGGCGTTCGCGCGTGGTCAAGAGCTTGATGGAGCTGATGCCGAGGTCTTTCAGGATCTGCGCGCCAAGCCCGATTTCCAGCCATTCTTCTTCGCGAGAACGGGCCTGTTCGTGCGATTCGTCCGCATCACGCGACTTGCGCCGACCCTCGACCTTGCCAACTCCGACCGAGCCCTCGCGAAGGTAAACGATGACGCCGCGGCCTTCTTCGGCAATCTTCTGCATGTAATGGCGCACCGGCTGCTTGCTGCCGAAAATATCGTCGGCCACATTCTCCGGATGCAGGCGGACCGGAATATCGACGCCATCGCGAATATCGCCGAAGATCACCGCCATATGCTGCATCGGATCCCAGGGCAGAGAATAGGTCTGCGCCTTGGCCGGACCGAAAGGCGTGTCGATGGTGACCTGACTTTCCATCTCCACCAACGTTTCCTTGCGCTGGCGATAGGCGATCAGGTCGGCAACCGAGACCTGCTTGAGACCGTGGGTTTCGGCAAAGCTCGAAACCTGCGGACCGCGCATGACGCTGCCATCGTCATTGACGAGTTCGCAGATGACGCCGATTGGCGGCAGTCCGGCAAGCTTGCAGAGATCGACAGCTGCTTCCGTGTGACCGGAGCGCATCAGCACCCCGCCTTCGCGTGACACCAGCGGGAAGATGTGGCCGGGACGGGTGAAGTCCGCGGGGCCGACATTGGGGTTGGCAAGATTGCGCACCGTCAGGGTGCGATCATCCGCCGAAATGCCTGTCGTGGTCCCGTGCTTGAAATCGACCGAGACCGTAAAGGCAGTCGTATGGGCGCTGTCGTTTTCGGAAACCATGGCGTTGAGGTTTAGCCTCTTGGCTTCCTCGCGCGGCATGGGGGCGCAGACGATGCCGGAGGTGTGGCGTACGATGAAGGCCATCTTTTCACCGGTGCAATGCACCGCGGCAACGATGAGATCGCCTTCGTTCTCGCGCCCGTCATCATCCATGACCACAACGATCTCGCCTGCCTCGAAGGCGCGGATCGCTTCAACGACGCGTTTCTGATCGTATGCCATGCTGTTTCTCCTGTTTATTTCAGTCTGCCGGTCTGGCCGCGGTCGCGCAGGTAATGGTCGGCCACAGTGCAGGCAACCATCGCTTCCCCGATCGGAACGGCGCGAATGCCGACGCAGGGATCGTGACGGCCCTTGGTGCGGACATCGACATTATTGCCATCGGCATCGATGGACTGGCGTTCGGTGAGGATCGAAGAGGTGGGCTTGATGGCAAAGCGTGCAACGATCGGCTGACCTGTCGCAATGCCGCCCAGAATGCCGCCCGCGTGGTTCGACAGGAAGAACGGCTGGCCGTCATTGCCCATGCGCATCTCGTCGGCATTTTCCTCGCCGCTGAGTTCCGCAGACGCAAAACCTTCGCCGATCTCGACACCCTTGACGGCGTTGATCGACATCAGATTGGAGGCGATATCCTGATCGAGCTTGGCATAGATCGGCGCACCGATGCCTGCCGGAACGCCCTCGGCAACCACTTCCACCACAGCACCGATGGAAGAGCCCGCTTTGCGGATTGTATCGAGATAGTCTTCCCAGATCGGCACCATGTCAGGGTCCGGGCAGAAGAACGGGTTCTCGTTAACCTGTGCCCAATCCCAGTTGTCGCGGTTGATCTTGTGCTTGCCGATTTGCACGAGTGCTGCACGAACGGTCATTCCAGGCACCACTTTGCGGGCAAGGGCGCCGGCCGCGACACGTGCCGCGGTCTCGCGCGCAGAGGAGCGCCCGCCGCCGCGATAGTCGCGAATGCCGTATTTGAGATCATAGGTGAAATCTGCGTGGCCTGGACGGTAGCGCTTGGCGATCTCGCCGTAATCCTTGGAACGCTGGTCGGTGTTTTCGATCAGCATGGAAACCGGCGTGCCGGTGGTGATCATGGTCTGGCCATCCTCATCCAGCATCACGCCGGAAAGGACCTTGACGATGTCATCTTCGCGTCTTTGCGTGACGAAGCGGCTCTGGCCAGGCTTGCGCTTGTCCATCCAGGCTTGCACTTCGGCTAGCGTGAAGCGAATGCCGGGAGGGCAGCCATCCACCACGCAGCCCAGCGCCGGACCGTGGCTTTCGCCCCAGGTTGAAACGCGGAAGAGGTGACCGAACGTGTTATGCGACATGACAATAAAACCAGACCAGGCAGCGTTTCCTATAGAGAGACGCGAAATTTACAAAAATGCGCGGTCATCTCCTTAGTGGAAAATACCTGGAAGGCAAAAGCCTTTCTTTGATCGGAATAGGGCCGCCTGCATCAGGACACGCGACGCAGTTCCTGTTGCATGGCATAGGCTGAAAATTCTTGAGCCGGTAGAGGTGCGGCGAAGGCATAGCCTTGCAGGATATCGCAACCCATGTCTTTCAGCATAGCGGCATGTTCCATCGTTTCCACGCCTTCAGCCACGGTCTCGACACCAAGCGAGCGGGCAATGTCTATGATGGAGCGGACCAGCGCCCGTTCCTGCGGCGAACCGAGGATTGGCATGACGAGCTGACGGTCGATCTTGAGGCGCTTCGGCTTGAGGCGCAACAGGCTGATGAGCGAGGTATGTCCGGTGCCGAAATCATCGATCTCGATGTCGATGCCGAGCTCTTTGACCTGGTCGAGATTTTGAACCACCTGCTCGTCGCTATCGTCGAGAAAGATGGATTCGACCAGTTCGAAGACGACTTCGCCAGGCATGATGTAAAGCTGGTGGAGGCTTTCGAGCAACTGCGCGTCGTGCAGGCGACGGATTGAAACGTTGACAGACACGCGCGGGATTTCCAGCCCCTTCAGGCTCCATAGCCGTCTGTCTTGAAGGGCGCTCTGCAACGTCAGACGGTCGAGCGCCTGAACGACATCCAGCTCTTCTGCGATACCCAGGAACTTGTCCGGCGTCAGCAGTCCGCGTGTCGGGTGACGCCAGCGGACCAGCGCTTCCATGCCGGCGATCTCGCCGGTTTTGGCGCAGAGTTGCGGTTGGTACCAGGTTTCGAATTCACCCTTTTCCAACCCCGCCAGGATCTCATCGGCGGTGCGCTTGTGATTGACGATCTCGGCTTGAAGATTTTGCGTGAAGAACTCGTAGCGGTTCCGGCCCATGGCTTTGGCACGGTAGAGTGCAAGGTCGGCGTTGATGAGGATCTTGCGCGCATCATTGTCCTGGGCGTCGCCAAAGGCGATGCCGATCGAGACGCCGCATCGGCAAGTAAACCCCTGAAAATCGAAGGGATGCTGGAAAGCCGCGATGATATTCGACGCTATGGACGTGACGATGTACTTGTCCGTCACCTGGGAGACGAGGATGACGAACTCGTCCCCGCCAATACGGGCGATGACGCCGGCATCGCCGACATTGAGGCGAAGGAGTTCTGCTGCCCTGGCAAGTGTTGCGTCGCCTGCAGCGTGCCCCAGCGTGTCATTGATCTGTTTGAAGCGGTCGAGATCGAGGTGGAGGATGGCAAAACGTGCCCGGCCAGCCGCGACAGGTGAAGACGTCAGATAGTCCAACTCCAGATCCAGCTTTCGCCGGTTTGCGAGCCCGGTCAGTGGATCGTGCAGCGCGTTGTGTTCGATGTGTGACTTCGCCTCGATCAGCTCCGCATTGCGTGCTTCGGCCTCTTCCTTTGCGGCCTTCAGCTCGTCGGCAAGGCGCACATCTGCGGTGATGTCGAAAGCAATACCGATGACCTTGCGAAGTCCATCCCGGTCAATATGGATGCTGCCCACGGAGCGAACGTAGCGCACCTCTTCGTCTTGAAGCAGCACGCGCTGAATGCTGGAGAAGGGTTCGTTGTTGGCCGCGCATCGATCGGCGTCCGCAGACGCCTTATCCCGGTCATCTGGATGAAGACAGTTCAGCCACGTCGCTCGATCCGTATAGCCGGTTGTATAGTCCAGCCCATAGAGCTGGTGCATACGGCGGTCCCAATAGGAATGGTCGGTCGAGAGATTGGCTTCCCATATGCCGCAATTGTAGGATTGGAGCGCGAAGTCGAGCCGCCGCGACAGTTCCATGAGATCGTGTTCACGGGAAGACAGTTCCTGAAGCGCAAGCTCGAGTTCGGCGTTCTTCACGTGACTACTATAAACTGAGTTCTTTAGTGTCTCCGCCACCTGCATGTCCGAGGTCACATCCCAGATGATCCCGCTCGTGTGACGCGCGCCATCCGCTGTGCTGTAGTTTGAGCCTGCCGCTCGCAGATAGCGTAGTTCGCCAGAGCGCAATTGGACGCGGTAGACTTCGGAGTGGGTCTCCTCTCCCTGAGTGCAGTGGGTCAGAAAGTCCGTGATCTTTATTCGGTCTTCCGGAACGACCGCTTCCAGCCATCGTGATAGAGAAAATTCGTTCTCCGTCGTTGGATAACCATGCAGTCCCGCGGCCCGCCCATCAAGGTAGCATGCGTCGTCACCATTCAGTTCCCAAAGGCCAATATTGGACGAATCCATCGCGAGCTTGAAGCGTTGGGAGAGTTCGAGAAGCTTGCTCTCGCGAATGTGAATCATTGTCAGATTGTGGTTTCGCTCGGCAACCAGAAGCAGAATGATCGTCAGAGGCAACGCAATCCAGAAGGATGCCGAGTCGATAAAGTAGATCAGCGCAAGCGATACTCCCGCTGAAGCTCCGAACAGCATCTTTTTCCGTGTGCTCTTCTCGCGGACACTACGCGAAAATGTCGATGCTGATGCCACGTCGGAGAGTCCTCAGTCCATGCCTGGAAAACAATTCTTGCCTACAACTCTAAAAGATAATCTAAAACAAATAGTATAGCAGACTGCGCGCGCCGGTTTTCCCGGCGCCAGATACAAAAAAAGTCTAAGCGCTTGATATTGGTTAAAATCCATTCACCAATTATACCGAAATTGACATTGTTACGGGCAAATTCCGCCACATTCGGGAGAGAAATCTTGTCGCATGCAAAACTCGTAAGGAGCCTGAAGGAGGCTAGAACCATGCGCTTGATGATTGCCGCACTTTTAGCCACTGCAAATCTGTTTGCCCCTCTGAACAGCTTTGCTCAGAGCGTCGATGTCGAGTCGACCATCAGCAAGGTCGACGTGAAGGGCCTGAACATCACACTTGCCGACGGCAAGAATTACAAAGTGCCGGAAGAGTTTAATTTTGAAGGCCTGCAGCCCGGCGTGAAGGTCCTGGTGTTCTACACCGAAGTCGACGGCAAGCGCGTCGTGGACGATCTCGAGGTCGTGCAGTAAGCTTGTGCCGCGTTCAGGCCGTTGCTTTGGTTAGGCTGTTAAACCAAGCGCGGGTTACTTCGGAATTTCCAACTCTCGCAAGCATTGGGCACGCAGATCCGACGTCAATTTTGGCGCGGTGGTCAATTCGAAACCCGTGCTGTATTCCACTCGCGCTCCGGATGCGGGGGGGGGGGCTTGCCCAATCGGCGCCTGGCGTGAGCGCGACGAGGAGCTTCGGTTCCCTGGCAATATTGCATGGCGCAAGCAAAACGGTGCAGCGATTTGCAACAACGACGTGCGGCGGAAGAAGGACCTAAAGCGTAAGGAGCGAATCTGAAAGATCGCGATACGCTTTAGACGGTCTCCCTGACATCCACCCATTCGGCCAGATTCTTGTCGGTCTCGACCTTCAAAATCTTGTCTTGCGGAATGGGAATCTCGGCCGCTTCGTCCTTGTCCATACCGGATACCAGCCGGAACATGCTGCGGATCACGCCGCCGTGGCAAACACAGACGGTCTTGCGCTCGACGGATGAAAGCCAGGCGCCGATGCGCCAGGACAGGATTTCGTAGCTTTCGGCGTTCTGGCCCGGCGGAATAAAGTCCCACTTTGCGGCTTTCCGGGCCCTGACGCGGTCGGGAAAGGAAAGCTTGAGCTCGGGCAGCGTGTAGCCTTCCCAATCACCGAATGACACTTCAACGAGGCGTTCGTCGGTGCGGTAATCGGTGGGGTCGAGGCCCATGGCACCGCGCAGAAGTTCCATCGTTTCACGCGTGCGGCCCAAGGGACTTGCCACGTAATCGAAGTCTGGGGCTGTCGGGCCGAGGATGGCGGAGAGTGTTTTGCCGTTGCCGACGGCCTGGGAGCGGCCGAAGTCGTTGAGCGGAATGTCCTTTTGGCCCTGAAGCCTTCTGATCGCGTTCCAGTCTGTCTGTCCGTGGCGGATAACATAGACCAGCACTGCACACCCCTGCTTTTTTAACTCTGTCCTTTAAAGACGTGACGGCGCCGCACGTCAAAAATGAGGCGGCGCCAATCGTTATTGCTGAACAATGTTAGTCTTTTACGACGGAGATATCGGGCGCGTCTACAGCCTTCATGCCGATCGCGTGATAGCCCGAATCCACGTGATGCACTTCGCCGGTCACGCCGGTGGAGAGATCAGACAGCAGGTAAAGCGCGGACTTGCCGACTTCCTCGATGGAAACGGTGCGCTTCAGCGGTGCGTTATACTCGTTCCACTTCAAGATATAGCGGAAATCGCCAATACCGGCGGCCGCAAGCGTCTTGATCGGGCCGGCGGAGACGGCGTTGACGCGAATACCGCGGTTGCCGAGATCGACCGCCAGATAGCGCACGCTGGCCTCAAGTGCTGCCTTGGCAACGCCCATGACGTTGTAGTTCGGCATGACTTTCTCGGCGCCGTAATAGGTCAGCGTAACCATCGAGCCACCGTCATTCATGATCGGCTCGGCGCGCTTTGCAACGGCGGCCAAAGAATAGACGGAGATGTCCATGGTGCGGTTGAAGTTGTCGCGGCTCGTGTCGAGATAGCGACCCGTCAATTCGTCCTTGTCGGAAAAGGCGATGGCGTGCACGACGAAGTCGATCTTGCCCCAATGCGCTTCGAGATTCGAGAAAACGGTATCCAACGTTTCGAGATCGGTCACATCGCAATGGCCAGCCATGAAGGCGCCAAGTTCCTGAGCGAGAGGCTCAACGCGCTTCTTCAAGGCATCACCCTGCCAGGTGAAGGCAAGTTCGGCACCCGCATCGGCACAGGCCTTGGCAATGCCCCAGGCAATCGAACGATTGTTTGCGACGCCCATGATGAGACCGCGCTTGCCAGCCATCAGGCCGGATGTCTGAGCCATGTAATGCTCCCTCATATTCCAAAATGATCCTGCCTATGGCATAGGCAGAACCACTGTTCAAGAAGGCCTCAGATCATCTCATGTAAGGGATCGTAACAAAGGGTGCGTTGTTCACCGCTTTCACGGAGTGGTCACAGGTAAAGGCCTTCGCGCATGTGGCGCATCAGGTCTGTCACTTTAGCATCCGGTGTTTCAAGCAGCACGATCCGCAACTCGACGACGAGATCGCCGAAGGTGCCATCGTCCTTTTGCAAGCCTTTTCCAGGCACGTGAATAGCCTTATCCGAACCAGACCAGGCCGGTACCGAAAGCTGCTGTTCTCCACGAGGCGATTGAACCTTGGCCTCGCAACCGAGCACTGCATCAGCCAGTGCAATCGGTAGGCTCGTGTGGATATCGTAGCCCTTCACGGTGAACGCGTCGTCGCGTGCGGTCAAAACCGTGACGACGAGATCGCCACGTGGTGCGTCCAGCAGCTTGAGGCCCTGACCCTTGAGCCGAACCACATGTCCATCCGTAGCTCCGACTGGCAATTGAAAGCGCACGTCACGCTCGTCTGGCATGCGAAGCGTCACCTGCTTCTGAGCGATAATATCGCTCACGGTTACGATCGCTTCGGCCGTCATGTCGGGTGCTTTCTCCACGACTGGTGGAGCCGGTTTGAAGCGCCGGATAAGTGCATTGAAAAAGCCGAGCGCAACAGAGTTTCCGGCTTCCGCCGTCTCCTGAGCGGATGCGTCTTCGGCAGATCCAGCCACACCGCTCTTGCCCGAGTCCACGCCGCCCTTCACCTTGGCTTCTGCGCCGAAGATACGTTCCAGCATATCCTCGGGCGTTTCCGGCTTAGTGCTTCCGCTCGTGGTGGTGGCCGAAGGACCTTCTTCGCTTTCAGCGGTCGCTTTCTCGTTGCGCGCCTGCGCCCGAGCCAATTCTTCCATCAGCTTCTCGGCGGCCTTTGCTCGTTCGGCAGCCTGGCGGGCGGCCTCACGCGCGGCTTCCCGCTTCTGCATGATGGTTTGTTCACGCTGCTTGCCGTCTGAGGCCCGGCGCGCCTGGTCATAGAGACCGCGCTTCTTCGGATCCTTCAACAGATCATAGGCCTGACCGATCTCGGTGAAGCGCGCGTTGGCATCCGGATCATCGCGATTGTGATCGGGATGAACTGTCTTCGCCTTGGAACGCCAGGCGGCCTTTATCTCGTCCGAATCGGCATCGCGCTTGACGCCGAGAATAGAATAGGGATCACGCATCCGAACCACCAGTTACGCCCGAGACTGCAGCCGCCTGTTGAAGCGACCTGAAACAGAAGAAACTCGAGACCTGAACGTGCCAACCTTCGAAAATGTTGCACGATCAGTGTCTTGAACTGGATGGGACTGTGGCAAGAAGTTGCTAACCAGACCTTTACACACGCATGACTGAGCGTGTCGCAGGTCTCATCTCGCAGAATAAGGTAAATGCTTTACTTCTGATCGAAGCGGGTCATCAGCCATTCGCCTGTCTCAGAAAGGCAGGCTTGCCCGGTATAGCTCGCCACGCCCTCGAAGGAATGGCGCGTGGTATTGAAGTTGCGGCAGACGAAGCCCGTCGTTCTGTCTTCGCGGATGGCCGTCACGACACCGGCACTGCCGGTCGCTGCATTTGCCCAGGGAACGGGGGATTCGGCAACCTTCACCAGGTCGGCAGATGTCACGGCATTGCGAATGGTGGCATCATCGGAGAGCGCCGGCTGGGTCGGCTGGTTTGGCACGGAAGCCGTGGAGAGCGAGCGGTCGACTTTTTCGCCACCGAAAAGATCAAGGCTGACACAGCCGGTCAGTGCAACGGCCAGAACGCCGGCGGCAAAAACATTGACGACCGATGACAGGAAGCTCTTTGTGCGACTGTTCGACTTTGCTATGACGATCACCATCTCTTACCCAGAACTCATCTCTGGTACGCAAATCAGCTTTGGAGCATTTTATTCAATATGTCGGAATCGGGGTTAACATCTAGTGACTTCACGGAAGAAAATGAACCATTTGCGCTTTTCGCCGACTGGTTGCGTGATGCAACCGCGTCGGAGATAAACGATCCGAATGCGGTGGCGCTTGCTTCTGTGGATGAGGACGGAATGCCGAGCGTGCGAATGGTGCTGCTGAAGGCGGCAGACGAACGCGGCTTCGTGATCTACACGAATTTTGAGAGCCGCAAGGGGCGCGAGCTTCTTGGGCAACAGAAAGCCGGCTTGTGCTTCCACTGGAAAAGCCTGCGCCGACAGGTGCGTGTTCGTGGGCTTGTAGAGGTGGTGTCGGACGAAGAGGCGGATGAATATTATGCTTCGCGCCCGCGCGGCAGCCGCATCGGGGCCTGGGCCTCCAAGCAGTCCCGACCTCTGGAAAGCCGCTTTGCACTTGAAAAGGCGGTGGCGGAATACACCGCCAGATATGCGCTGGGTGATATCCCGCGTCCGCCATACTGGTCGGGTTTCCGCATCAACCCGCTGACCATAGAATTCTGGCACGACCGGAAATTCCGCCTCCACGACCGGGTGGAATTCCGGCGTGAATCCACCGACGCCCCATGGACGAAGGTCCGCATGTACCCTTAAAGCGCCGTGCGTCCTATTGGACGCACAAAGGACGCTTTACCTTTTTGAACCGACGCATAGTGCTTTCCGAAATCGAGTCCGATTTCGGGCCGATGCTGTAAGCGGAATGGCCGTCGACAGTGGCGGGCGAATCGTGGTCAGTGTCTCGTGAACGAAGAGGGAACGCAATGCTGGCTGACCTGATGCAAAAATTCGAAAAGGCTTCGGCGTCCTATGCTGCGTCAAACAGTATCGAGCGTGATCCTGACTGGTTCATGCTGAAGCTGCAGGAAGAGGTCGGCGAGGTGACGCAAGCGTGGAACCGCTTGACGGCGCGCGGTCGGGCGAGGGGCAAAACGCCAGAGGAAATGAGGCAAGACCTTTCCGACGAGGTCGCAGACCTGCTCGGCCATGTCCTTCTGCTTGCCCATCACAGCCAGTTGGATCTCATCGGTTCGATCGAACGCAAATGGCGCTTCGATCCAGCTGCTATCGACTAGCCGAGCGTCCTTTCATTACGAAGCAAGGCAGCGACCTCCGGCAGGCCGGAGCAGATCGCAACGCACGTCTCCCGCATCCGCTCAGTCGCAGGCGCGACGTCCGGCACCATCACCGTCATCATCCCGGCGGAGGAGGCGGATTGAACGCCGTGATAGGAATCTTCCAGCGCCATGCATTCCGTAGGATCGACGCCAAGACGTTGGGCTGCGGTTAGATAGGGCATGGGGGAGGGCTTCGGCTCGGTATAATCCTCGCGCGCCACGATGTGATCGAAGCGAGCGAGAAGATTATGGGGTCCAAGATGTCGATTGACGGATTCGTGCCGGGATGAGGTGGCGATGGCGCGCGGAAGCTTAAGATCGTCCAGTAGGTCGAGCATCTTCACGACACCCGCCTTGAGTTCTACGCCGCCGGCCATGCTGACGGCCAGATGACGCAGCCACGCGTCACGAAACGCATCCATCGGAAAATGAGCGCCATGTTCGGCAATGATCGTGCCGCTGATGACATCCCAAGGACTTCCGCAGACACGCTGGTACAGTTCGACCGGCAAATCGTGCCCGCCATCCTGTGAGGCGGCCAGGAAGGAATCGCGGTAAAGCGTCTCGGTGTCAATCAGAACGCCGTCCATATCGAAGACGACTGCTTTGGGCATGCGAGGTAGTGTCATGTCCATGCCTTACCCGAACCGAAAGACGCGTTCGCCGAGGCTCTCGAATGGGCGAATGAGATAGCCATCCGGATCGGCGACGACGAACTGCCGGTTACCGACCTCAGTCTCCCCTTTGCGGTACCATTTCTCTTCAAGCGGAAGAAAAAGTGGCACGCGCGCAAGCTCCAGCCTGTCGAGGATGGGTTGAAGGGATGGAACAGCGAGTTGCAGGTTCATGCCCCGTCCGAAGGGAAAGTGGATTGGCGCATTCTCCTGCTCGAAGGTACGTCCGGCGCCGATCTGGTCGATCATCAACTGGGCGTCGCCGAGCGCAAGATAAGTGAAACCTTCTTCCGGTCGCTCATAGACGACATGAAAGCCGATCAGGTCACAATAAAATGTCCGGCTTTTGTGCCAGTCCGTGACGGCCAGTTCGGGAACGAGTGCATTGGAAACGAAGGTCATCTTTTCCTGATCGGGGGAGAGGGCGCTTAGGGCGCGGATGCGGGGGACGTGTCGGTATTCAGCGTCTCGCGAATGAAGTCGGACTTGGCGCGGGTATAGGTATCGCCATCGTCCTTATATTTCTCGGCGAGAGCCATCTTAAGCGTCGCATAGTGATTGGCAAGAGAGGGGTTCTGGCGAAGGATATCACGGAAACGCAATCTGTTCTGATGGGTGAGGCGATTGGGCGGGCAAAGATAAACGCGCAGACCCGGCAACGGATCCCGAAGCATAAAGGCAAACACCCCGTCACCATGGCGAGACCCGCGCGGCTCGAGGCCAGCGGCTTGCATTCGCACCCTGCCGTCTTCCATATGCGTGGGAGGTTTCAGAACAACGTCGATATCAATATAGGGCTTGGCGACGAGGCGGGAACGGCCGTGCTGCCGACATGCTCGATCCCTTCGACAAGGTCGCCCAACAACGCTTCGAGACGATCTTGGGTATCGCGATAGAGGCGCCGCCAGTCAGCATTATAGGGAACGATCTTCACGAGCGTCCCCATCTGCAAACCTCAGGCCTTGGTGCCGCCGACCGTGATCTGGTCCATGCGTAGATGCGGCTGGCCAACGCCAACCGGCACCCACTGGCCGGCCTTGCCGCAATTGCCGATGCCGGTGTCGAGCTTCATGTCGTTGCCGATCATGGTCACACGCTTCATCGCATCCGGTCCGTTGCCGATCAGCATGGCGCCCTTGACCGGTGCGCCGATCTTGCCGTTCTCGATGAGATAGGCTTCCGTGCAGCCGAAGACGAATTTGCCCGACGTGATGTCCACCTGACCACCGCCGAAGGAGACGGCGTAGATGCCCTTCTTGACCGACGCGATGATCTCGTCCGGTGTCTTGTCTCCGCCGAGCATGTAGGTGTTGGTCATGCGCGGCATGGGAACGTGGGAATAGCCCTGCCGGCGTCCATTGCCTGTCGCCGTCATGCCCATCAGCCGGGCGTTTTGACGATCCTGCATATAGCCGACAAGCTTGCCGTTTTCGATCAGCACATTATAGCCGGACGGTGTGCCCTCGTCGTCCACCGTCAGAGAGCCGCGACGGTTGTCGATGGTTCCATCATCCACCACCGTGACGCCGGGTGCTGCGACCATTTCACCAAGCAGGCCTGCGAAGGCCGATGTCTTCTTGCGGTTGAAATCGCCTTCGAGACCATGTCCGACGGCTTCGTGCAGCATGACGCCGGGCCAGCCGGAGCCGAGCACGACATCCATCGTGCCGGCAGGCGCGTCGATTGCCGTCAGATTGACCAGCGCCTGACGCAGCGCCTCGTCAGCGCCCCGCTGCCAGTTCTCGGTTGTGATGAAATCACCGAAGCCGACACGTCCGCCAATACCATAGGAACCGGTCTCCTGGCGATCGCCTTCACCGGTGACCACGGAGATGTTGATGCGTGTCATTGGGCGAACGTCACTGACGCGGTGCCCATCGGCCCGCAGAATATCGACGATCTGCCAGCTTGCCGCAATCGATGCCGTCACCTGGCGAACCTTGGGGTCTTTGTCGCGCAGATAGGTGTCGATCTCGGTCAGAAGCTTGACCTTTTCCTCGAAGGAAGGCGAGCCGATCGGGTTTTCGTCGCCATAGAGCTTCTTGTTGGTGCGCTGGGGTGCCGCCGCATAGGAGCCGGAGTAGCCCTTGGTGACGGCGCCGACCGCATCGGCTGCGCGTTGCAGCGCTGCGGTCGAAAGCTCGCCCGCATGGGCGTAACCGACCGTCTCGCCAACAACGGCGCGAAGGCCAAAACCCTGATCGGTATTGAAACTGCCGCCTTTCAGGCGGCCATTGTCGAAGGTGAGCGACTCGGCCTGGGCATGTTCGACGAAGAGTTCGCCGTCATCGGCGCCTGCAAGCGCGTCCGCGACGCGGCTCCGCAACGTCCCCTCATCGCAATCGAAAAGCGTCAGAAGGTCTTGGGTCATCGCGTACTCCAGGCGTCAGCATCCATCATCTATTCATGTGAGATTTAGGTGCTGGGATGTGGCGGCGCAAGCCGCCTCACGGGTCTGTTTGGGAATTGTCGATCAGGCGCAGCGCTTCTGTCCGCTAGCCACAGCATACGTCAAGGAAGCGCGTCATAGCCTTCGGCAAAGCCGCTGAGTTCGATCGGAATACCGACGCGATCCTGGTCGACCGATTCACGCAATGCGAAAACCGCGTGCTTTCCCGCACGAAGAACCTTCATCAGCTCGTCGTCGATGTCGACTTCCACATAGCAGCCCTCGGAAAAGCAGCGGGTGAAATAGGCACGGCCGATATTGTTATTGTCGATGTAGAGTTCCATTCCATCCTTCAGCAGCACGCCAAGCGGTGCGAGGATGCGAAGAATGCGGGATTTGCGGTCGGCGGTCTTCAGCACGACGACGGAAAGGCCGACTTCCGGGCGGTCGTCGGCAATGACGTTCTGCATCAATGCGCATTGCTCTTCGGACGCGCCCGCGGGCTTGTCGCAGATGACCGACCATGAGCCGTGCGTGGACTTCGGCGTACCAGGCGGCTGCTGGGCGACGCTCGCGCCGGACGCGAGAAGAGAGAAACCGGCGGCGACAAGAGCGGCGCGCGCAATCGGGGGCAGACGCATGGATACCTCTGGAATTCGAATCAGTGCGGCTATTTTGACGTCCGGTGCTGGAAATGAAAGAGCCGGGTCTCTCATTTCCAAGTGAGTACGGCCAAAATAGGACCTGCGGAGGCTTAAATCCAATACGGCCTCAGGAATGATGAGTGCCGTTTCCGGTTTATCGATATGGTTTCAACGATGCGCGTGTGGGAAAAATTAGGGGGAAGAAAAATGCCACTCTGCAAAAGCTGGGCGATATTGCGGCGGCGGGCAAACTATGATTTGAGTCTAATACTATAAGCATGGATTCTGCGCCTGGGATTGATCATGACCGGGTGCGTGAGGGAGAGGTACCGTGATTACTAGGATTAACGCAGCGTTTGCGGGCATGATCTGTCTGCTCTCGGCTGTCGGCGCCCGCGCTGACCAGCCGAAGGATTGGCAGATGGGATTGCAGGAGGCCGCAACGCCAATCATGCACGAAATTCGTTGGTTTGAACAATATACCCTGTGGTTTATCGTTCCCGTCACGCTTTTCGTTCTCGTCCTGCTCATTCTCGTTGTTGCGAAGTTCAGGGCATCCAAGAATCCGGTACCGTCCAAGACCAGCCACAATACGGCGATCGAAATCATCTGGACGCTGGCTCCCGTCCTCATTCTTCTTTTCCTGGCATTCCCGTCCTTCAACCTGCTGAACGCGCAGCTGACGCAGCCGGAAAATCCTGACCTGACATTGAAGGCAACCGCCACTCAATGGCAGTGGAACTACGAATACCAGGCGGCAGAAGGCTCAGAGCCTCTGGCCTTTGACAGCTATTTGTTGAAGGATGCCGACCGCGCTGCTGCCGGCAAGGAAAACCGCGCGATCTATCCGCGCCTTCTCGCCGTTGATAATGAAATGGTCGTTCCGGTGAACAAGACGGTTCGTCTTCTCGTCACCGCTGCGCCGACGGATGTCATTCATGCATTTGCGATGCCGGCCTTCGGCGTCAAGATCGACGCCGTTCCTGGCCGTCTGAACGAAACCTGGTTCAAGACGGAGAAAGAAGGACTTTACTACGGTCAGTGTTCCGAGCTTTGCGGCAAGGATCACGCCTTCATGCCGATTGCCATACGGGTGGTTTCCGAAGAGCAATATAAAACCTGGGCTGCTGCCGCTGCGTCTGACTTGAGCGGTGCCAACCGGGCGCTGATGGCTTCTGTGGATGGCGCAAGCGCCCTTCGCGTCGCTGCAAATGAAACCAACTAAGGCAAGGGGTGAGGACAATGGCTGGACATTCCGCACACGACGACCATCACTCTCATGATCGTGCCGCCCATGGCGCGCATGGCGACGATCACGCGCATCACGATCATATGCCGAGCTTTGCGCAGCGTTGGTTCTTCTCGACCAACCATAAAGATATCGGCACGCTCTATCTGATCTTCGCAATCATTGCCGGCATCATCGGCGGCGGCCTTTCGGTCGTCATGCGCATGGAGCTGCAGGAACCGGGCATCCAGATCTTCCACGGCCTGGCAACCATGGTCTATGGCTTCGAAGGTGATGCGGCCATCGACGGCGGCAAGCACATGTACAATGTGTTCACCACCGCGCATGCGCTCATCATGATCTTCTTCATGGTCATGCCCGCCATGATCGGCGGTTTTGCCAACTGGATGGTGCCGATCATGATCGGCGCGCCGGACATGGCTTTCCCGCGCTTGAACAACATCTCCTTCTGGCTGCTCGTGCCCGCCTTCATTCTGCTTCTTCTTTCGCTCTTCGTCGAAGGTCCGGCAGGTGCCTATGGTGTGGGTGGTGGCTGGACCATGTATCCACCGCTATCAACGAGCGGTATGCCGGGGCCGGCGGTCGATCTTGCGATCTTCGCGCTTCACGTTGCCGGTGCATCCTCGATCCTCGGTGCGATCAACTTCATCACCACGATCCTCAACATGCGCGCGCCCGGCATGACGCTGCACAAGATGCCGCTGTTTGCCTGGTCCGTGCTCGTTACCGCCTTCCTTCTGCTTCTGTCGCTTCCGGTTCTGGCAGGTGGCATTACCATGCTTCTGACGGACCGCAATTTCGGCACCACCTTCTTCTCTCCTGACGGCGGCGGCGACCCGATCCTCTACCAGCACCTGTTCTGGTTCTTCGGCCACCCGGAAGTGTATATTCTGATCCTGCCCGGCTTCGGCATCATCAGCCACATCGTGTCGACCTTCTCGCTGAAGCCGATCTTCGGTTACCTCGGCATGGCCTATGCCATGGTCGCGATCGGTGCCGTTGGCTTCATCGTGTGGGCACACCACATGTATACCGTCGGCCTCTCGCTTGAAGCGCAGCGCTACTTCGTCTTTGCAACCATGGTGATCGCGGTGCCGACCGGCATCAAGATCTTCTCCTGGATCGCAACGATGTGGGGCGGCTCGCTGACCTTTACGACACCGATGATCTGGGCAATCGGCTTCATCTTCCTCTTCACGGTGGGTGGTGTTACCGGCGTTCAGCTCGCCAATGCCGGTCTCGACCGTTCGCTGCACGACACCTATTACGTTGTGGCGCACTTCCACTACGTGTTGTCGCTGGGTGCCGTCTTCGCGATCTTTGCTGGCTGGTACTACTGGTTCCCGAAGATCACCGGCTACATGTACAACCAAAAGATCGGCAATCTGCACTTCTGGGTCATGTTCGTCGGCGTCAACCTGATCTTCTTCCCGCAGCACTTCTTGGGTCTGGCCGGCATGCCGCGCCGCTATATCGACTATCCGGATGCCTATGCGGGCTGGAACCTGGTCTCGTCCTACGGCTCCTACATCTCGGCGGTTGCTGTCCTGATCTTCCTCTTCGGCGTCTGGGAAGCCTTCGCCAAGAAGCGTATCGCTGGCGATAATCCCTGGGGTCCAGGTGCCACCACGCTGGAATGGCAGCTGTCGTCTCCTCCGCCGTACCACCAGTGGGAGCAGCTTCCGCGCATCCGCTGAGGCATTTTGTCCGAGCGTTTTGTCCGGCGTAACATGATAGATGTCAGTTTTACGCCGGGCGAAATGAGAAATGGCGCCGCATTGCAATGGGGCGCCTTTCGGGAAAGCAGGAAATAATGACCGTTATTGACAATCACGACACGCTGGCAATCGACTCCGCCTCGCTTTCGGAAGCCGGCGCGCGCGATTACTTCGAGCTCTTGAAACCCCGCGTGATGTCGCTCGTGGTTTTTACGGCCTTTGCCGGACTTATTCTCGCCCCGGGTCAAATCAACCCGATCCTCGGCGTGATTGCGATCCTTTGCATCGCGGTCGGCGCAGGGGCGTCGGGCGCGTTGAATATGTGGTACGATGCCGATATCGATGCGGTCATGTCCCGCACGGCCAAGCGCCCCATTCCATCCGGCCGGATTGCCCCGGGTGAGGCACTTGCCTTCGGACTGACGCTCTCGGTTTTCTCGGTTGCTATTCTGGGTCTTGCGGTCAACTGGTTTGCTGCCGGTCTTCTGGCCTTCACCATCTTCTTCTATGCTGTCGTCTATACGATGTGGCTCAAGCGCTCGACGCCGCAGAACATCGTGATCGGTGGTGCTGCAGGTGCTTTCCCGCCCATGCTCGGCTGGGCTTGCGTCACGGGTAACGTGTCCCTCGACAGCACCATCCTGTTTCTTATCATCTTCCTGTGGACGCCCGCGCATTTCTGGGCCTTGGCGCTGTTCAAGATGCGCGACTACGGCTCCGTCGGCATCCCGATGATGCCGAATGTCGCTGGTGAACGCTCGACCAAGAACCAGATGATTGCCTATTCCGTGCTGACCATGGCGGTTGCCGTGGCGCCCTACTTCTCCGGTCTCGCTGGATTGGGCTATGGAATTTTCGCTGCTGTGCTGAGCGTCATCTTCGTCTACTGTTCCATCACCGTTCGGCGCATGCCGGATGGCGATGAAAAGATGATGCCAGCAAAGAAGATGTTCGCTTACTCGGTATTCTACCTCTTTGCGATTTTCTCCGCGCTTCTGGCCGATCATCTCGTGCCGTCCTTTGTCACGATGTTTGGGGGTGCGGCATGATCGAGACTGTAAAGCTCAACGAAGCGCAGAAGAGGTCGAGGCGCGGGAGAAATATCGCGTTAGGCCTCACGCTCGCGGCCCTGGTGGTGCTCTTCTACATCATCACCATCATCAAGATCGGTGGTCACTAGACCGGACGACGCTCGGGAGGAGGGGACATGACAACAGCTCAAAAGACGACGGTAAGCAGAAAGACGAGCAACGGCTCGATCCTTGTGCTGTGTCTTGTCTTCGTCTGCGGCATGGTCGGCATGGCCTATGCCTCCGTGCCCCTCTACCGCCTGTTCTGCCAGGTCACCGGCTATAACGGCACCACCCAGCGCGTCGAGCAATATTCCGATGTCATCCTCGACAAGACGATGAAGGTGACGTTTGATTCCAACACCTCCAACGGTCTGAACTGGGACTTCCGACCGGTGAACAAGATGGTCGAGCCTCGGATTGGCGAGACGATCCAGGTGACCTTCAAGGCGACCAACCGTTCACCGGTGGCAACGACGGGGACCGCCGTCTTCAACGTGACGCCGATGGAAGCCGGTGCCTATTTCAACAAGGTGCAGTGCTTCTGCTTCACCGAGACGACGCTTCAGCCGGGTGAGACGCTGGAAATGCCGGTGGTTTTCTTTATCGATCCGGAGATCGTCAAGGCTCGGGAAACGAAGAACATTCATACACTGACCTTGTCCTATACGTTTTACCCATCGAAAACGGAAAAACCGGTTGCGTCCTTGCCGGCAAAGACGGAACGTGACGAGACGAGACTTTGAGAGAGGGAGGCGTGGTTGCAAGACCGCGCCAGGGAATGAACCGGTCGCCTGATATCAGGTCAGCGAGACGGGTTCGCGAAATTGGGAAGAGCCTTCGGGGATTGATCACATGGCAGATACGCATCAGAAGAACCACGACTACCATATCATAAGCCCAAGCCCATGGCCGCTTCTGGCATCGATCGGCGCTTTCGTGCTGACCTTTGGCGGCATCTGTTACATGCGCTACCTGAACGGCAGTTCCTTCAAGCTGTTCGGCTTCGAACTTGCCAATCCCTGGATGTTCTATATCGGCCTCGTGATCGTTCTTTACACCATGTATGCGTGGTGGGCGGATACGATCAAGGAAGGCGATGAAGGACACCATACGCCGGTCGTCTCGCTGCATCTGCGCTACGGCATGATCATGTTCATCGCCTCGGAAGTCATGTTCTTCGTGGCATGGTTCTGGGCGTACTTCGATGCGAGCCTCTATCCGCATGAAGCCATCCAGGCCGCGCGTCTTGCCTATACGGGCGGTCAGTGGCCGCCGAAGGGCATCGAGGTGATCGATCCGTGGCATCTGCCACTCTACAACACCATCATCCTGCTGTTGTCCGGAACTTGTGTTACCTGGGCGCACCATGCTCTGCTGCACAATGACCGCAAGGGCATGATAACCGGCCTGGCTCTGACCGTTGCGCTTGGCGTGCTTTTCTCGGCCGTTCAGTTTTACGAATACGTCCACGCTCCGTTCGATTTCAAGAATTCGATCTACGGCGCGACATTCTTCATGTCCACGGGCTTCCACGGCTTCCACGTCTTCGTTGGAACCATTTTCCTGCTGGTCTGCCTGTTCCGTGCCATCGCCGGCGGGTTCACGCCGAAGCATCACTTCGGCTTCGAAGCAGCGGCGTGGTACTGGCACTTCGTTGACGTTGTCTGGCTTTTCCTCTTCTTCGCCATCTACATCTGGGGCGGTTGGGGCGCGCCACTGGCGGAGACTGGCCACTGACGAGACTTGTAGAGGGCGGTGCATTGCCGCCCTACGCTTGATGGCGAAGGGCAAGTGTCGCTTCATCTAGCGGCGAAATGAGCGCGGCAGGTTGCCGCGCTTCTTGTATCCAGGGATGGAGGAGCTAGGATGCACGATACTGGAGAGTTCCCTCCCGTCGATCCTATCAAGGTCGGACTGCAAGGCTGCTGCCCCCGCTGTGGGCGTGGAAAACTGTTCGATGGATTTATCAAGCTGAAACCACGTTGCAGCGCGTGCGGGCTGGATTATGCTTTTGCCGACGCTGGCGATGGTCCGGCCGTCTTCGTCATGCTGATCGTCGGTTTTCTGATCATCGGCCTTGCACTCTGGTTCGATTCCGTTTTCGCGCCGCCCGTCTGGCTTCATGCCTTGATCTGGCTTCCCTTGACGGTGATCGTTTCATTGCTTCTGCTGCGCAAGTTCAAGGGTATCATGGTGGCACTGCAATATCGCAACAATGCCAGTGAAGGTAAAATCGACCATGGCTGACCCCGCCGGTCTCAAGCCATCTCACCGGCGCTTATGGTTTGCCGGTCCGCTGGTGCTTCTGTTGCTGATTATTCTCCTGTCGCTCGGTACATGGCAGACGAAGCGCCTCTACTGGAAGGAAGCCCTGCTGAGCGAAATCCACCTCCGGGTCCATTCCGCTCCTGTTGAACTGAGCGAAATCGAGACGATCACCTCGTCGGGTGGTAACATCGAATACCGCACCGTTCGGCTTTCTGGCGTTTTCGATCACGCCAAAGAGCGGCACTTCTTCGCCACGCATCAGGGGCAGACGGGCTATTATGTCTATACACCGCTGACGTTGGATGATGGTCGGGAAATCTTCATCAATCGAGGCTTCGTGCCTTACGACATGAAAGATCCAGCCAAGCGTGAGCAGGGGCAGGTCGCTGGTCGCGTCACGATCGAGGGGCTTGCGCGCGCGCAGCTTGCGGCCAAGCCATCCATGATGCTGCCCGACAATGATCTTGCCAAGAATATCTTCTACTGGAAAGATATTCACGCCATGGCGAAGAGTGCCGGCGTTTCTGCCGAAAAGCTTGTGCCTTTTTTCATTGATGCCAATGACGCACCCAATCCGGGCGGTTGGCCGAAGGGCGGCGTGACGCTGATCGACCTGCCCAATAATCACCTGCAATATGCGATTACATGGTACGGTCTCGCAGCCGCCCTTGTCTTCGTGGCCGGTTTTGCCTATGTGCGGAGCATGAAAGGCCCGAAGGAGTAGGGCAGCCTCGCTTGCACGGCTTGCTGCTGGCAGGCGACAATCATCGCGCAACGCTTGCGGTGTCTATGAAATGCGGGAGGCAAAGGAGCAGGAATGAACATGGCCGTGTCCAAGCCGCCTCTCACCATCAGGCTCTGTGGGCCCCGCGGTTTCTGCGCCGGTGTCGACCGCGCGATCCAGATCGTCGTGCTGGCGCTGAAAGCCTATGGCGCTCCGGTCTATGTGCGCCACGAGATCGTCCATAACCGCTACGTGGTCGAGGGGCTGGAAGCCAAGGGTGCGATCTTCGTCGAGGAACTCAACGAAATTCCTGCCGAACATCGCCAGCAGCCTGTGGTGTTCTCCGCCCACGGCGTGCCGAAATCCGTGCCGGAAGACGCGCAGGCGCGCAACCTCTTCTATCTTGATGCCACATGTCCGCTTGTATCAAAGGTCCACAAGCAGGCCATGCGCCACCAGCGACTTGGTCGCCATGTCATCCTCATCGGCCATGCCGGCCATCCGGAAGTTATCGGTACCATGGGGCAGTTGCCCGAGGGCACCGTATCGTTGATCGAGACGGTGGAAGATGCAGCGCTTTATCAGCCGCTCGACGCCGAAAACCTCGGATTCGTAACGCAGACGACGCTCTCCGTCGATGATACGGCGGGCGTTATTGCCAAGCTGCAGGAGCGGTTCCCGGCCATGCAGGCGCCAGCGGCCGACAGCATCTGCTACGCCACCACCAACCGCCAGGATGCGGTGAAGCAGGCAGCCCCCGGCTGCGACCTCTTCATTGTCGTCGGCGCGCCGAATTCGTCCAATTCGAAGCGTCTGGTGGAAGTGGCCTTGCGTGCCGGTGCTCAGCGCTCCGTGCTGGTGCAGCGTGCCGCAGAAATCGACTGGAGCGAAATCGGCGACGTTCGCACCGTCGGCCTATCGGCAGGTGCATCCGCGCCGGAAGTCATCGTCGATGAGATCATCCAGGCCTTTAAGGAACGCTTCGACACGACGCTTGATCTTGCCGTAACGGTAGAAGAGACCGAGCATTTTCTGGTGAATCGCGAGCTTCGCGATATTGAACTCACCATCGATGACATGGCATTCGTCAATGGCAGTGCGAGCGACGCGCTTCCTGCGAAAGCCGCGCTGAACGGCTGATCCTTTTTCATTCCTTTTCAAGAGAATTCCATTGGCAGTTTACACGGACATCACCGAAGACGAGCTGAGACAGTTTCTTGGCCAATATGACGTCGGCGAATTGACCTCCTATAAGGGCATTGCCGAGGGTGTCGAAAACTCCAATTTTCTGCTGCACACGACGAAAGACCCGCTGATCCTGACGCTCTACGAGAAGCGCGTGGAGAAGTCTGATCTGCCCTTCTTTTTGGGACTGATGCAGCACTTGGCCGACAAGGGGCTGTCCTGCCCGCTGCCTCTGCCGCGAAAAGATGGTGAGTTGCTGGGCGAGTTGTCCGGCCGTCCGGCAGCGCTGATTTCGTTTCTGGAAGGCATGTGGCTTAGAAAGCCTGAGGCTAAGCATTGCCGGGAAGTCGGCAAGGCGCTGGCGTCCATGCACGTGGCGGGCGAAGGATTCGACATCAAGCGGCCAAACGCTCTTTCACTCGATGGCTGGAAGGTGTTGTGGGAGAAGTCCGAAGCCCGCGCCGACGAAGTCGAAAGCGGTCTGAAGGACGAGATCGATCCGGAAATTGCCTTCCTCGCCGCCCATTGGCCGAAGGATCTGCCATCCGGCGTCATCCATGCCGATCTCTTTCAGGACAATGTCTTCTTCCTGGGCGATGAACTCTCCGGCCTGATCGACTTCTATTTCGCCTGCAACGATCTTCTCGCCTATGACGTCTCGATCTGCCTCAATGCCTGGTGCTTCGAGAAGGATGGTTCCTATAACGTCACCAAGGGCAAGGCACTGCTTGAGGGCTATCAATCGGTACGCCCGATGAGTGAAGCCGAGCTGGAGGCCATGCCGATTCTGGCGCGTGGCTCCGCACTCCGCTTCTTCCTGACCCGCCTCTATGACTGGTTGACGACGCCCGCTGGCGCTCTGGTGGTCAAAAAGGATCCGCTTGAATATCTGCGCAAGCTGCGCTTTCACCGCTCCATTGGCCATGTGGCCGAATATGGTCTGGTGGAAGAATGAAGCATGTCGATATCTTCACCGACGGCGCCTGTTCGGGCAATCCCGGACCGGGCGGCTGGGGTGCCGTACTTCGCTATGGCGAGGTGGAAAAGGAACTGAACGGCGGCGAGGCAGACACCACCAACAATCGCATGGAACTGATGGCGGCCATCGAGGCGCTCAACGCGCTGAAGGCCCCGTGCGAGGTCGATCTTTACACCGATAGCGCTTACGTCAAGGATGGCATCACCAAGTGGATTTTCGGCTGGAAAAAAAAGGGCTGGAAAACCGCCGACAATAAACCGGTCAAGAATGTCGAACTCTGGCAGGCGCTGGAGACGGCGCGCGAGCGACACAAGGTCACGCTGCACTGGGTCAAGGGTCATGCCGGACATCCGGAAAACGAACGCGCCGATGAACTGGCGCGAAAAGGCATGGAACCGTTCAAACGGCGGTCATGAAGCGATGGTGTAGTCTCGGACCGAGCTGCACAGTCGAAGAGGAGAGACACTTGACGATACTTCACTGCGTATTCCTGCGGTTTAAATCCGCAGCCACTACGTCCGACAAGCAGGCGATCTATGAGGCAATCATGGCGCTCAAGGACGTCATTCCCGGCATTTCCGACATCAAGTGCGGCCAGAACGTATCGTCGGAAGGCTTGAATGGTGGGTTTCTGGATGGCTTCATCGTCACCTTTGAGAGCACCGAAGCGCGCGACGACTATCTCGTGCATCCGGAACACGTCGAGGTTGGCGAACGCCTGGCTGGCCTGACCGATGGCGGCCTGGCCGGCATCCTCGTTTTCGACATGGCTGTCTGACCACACGTAGCCGAGTTTCAGGCATCGATGATGAATGGCCCTCGTCACCCGGCTTGGGGTAACGAGGGCCATTCCGTTTCAAATCAACTGGACTTGTTGATGGCGTCGGCGATCTTGTCGACGTTGTAGCGGAACATCTTCTCATATGTGGGTGCGGGGCCATTCGCCTTGGAGAGGGACTCGACATAGAGTTCACCGCCGGGGGCAGCGCCCGTTGCCTTGGCCACCTGCTTGACCAGTCTCGGGTCATTCGAGTTTTCGAAGAAATAGGTTTTGACGTGCTCGGCCTTGATCTGCTCGATCAGCTTTGCCACGTCGCCGGCAGAGGCTTCCGTTTCCGTCGAAACGCCGAGCGGCGAGAGAAACGTGACGTTGTACTCACGGCCGAAATAACCGAAGGCATCGTGGCTTGTGAGGATCTTACGGCGATCCTGTGGGATGGGATCGAACTTCTGGTGCGCGTAACGATCCAATTCATCGAGCTTCTGAAGATAGGCGGTAGCATTTGCCTTGAAATCATCCTTGTCGGCCGGGTCGGCCGCGGCAAGCGTCGTCTCGATATTTTTCACCCATACCTTGACGTTGACCGGGCTGTTCCAGACATGCGGATCGGTCACGGTCTTGCCGTCCTCATCCATCTCGCGCGTCTTGATGCCCTGCGACACATCGACAGGTGTTCCCTTGTAGCCCGACGCGGAAATCAGCCGGTCCATCCATCCTTCCAGACCAAGCCCGCTGACAAAGACGACATCTGCCGCATTCAGGCTTTTTGCATTCGCAGGCGAAGGTTCGAACTCATGTGGGTCGCCATCCGGCTTGACCAGGCTGGTAACGGTCACATGCTTGCCGCCCACCTGCTTCACCACATCAGCAAGCACGGTGAAGGAGGCGACGGCTTTCACCTCTCCCGCCAAAGCGGCGGTGGAAAAGGCCATGGCGATAGGAAGTGCGGTCGAAAGAAGGAAGAGGCGTGGTGACATTGGCATTCTCCTAAAATTAGCCCTTCAGATGAGGGCGGGTGAAAAGGCGGGAACCAAGGCCCGCTGGCGCAACCAGAATGGAGAGCCCGTAGAGACAGGTGGCCGCGATGATGATGGTCGGTCCGGACGCCGTCTCGCAATGGTAGGAAGCAACGAGGCCAAGATAGCCGGAAGCTGCGGCACTGCCGCTCGCAATCGCCAGCATGGCGGGCAGGCTGCGTGCCCAAAGTTGGGCGATAGCTGCTGGCAGCATCATCAGGCCGACAGCCATCAGTGTTCCAAGCGCCTGGAAACTGGCGACCAGATTGATGACGACGAGGAGCAGGAATGCCACGTGATAGATCGGGCCGCGGCCGCCGACGGCGCGTAGGAAGCCGGGGTCGAAACACTCGGTCACCAGCGGTCGGTAGATGATGGCCATTACCACCAGCGTCAGCGAGGTAATCGCACCAATCTGGTAGAGCGCAGGTGCATCGATCGCGAGGATCGTGCCGAAGAGCACATGCAGCAGATCTACATTTGAGCCATGCAGGGAGACGATCAGGACCCCAAGCGCCAGCGACGCCAGATAGAAACTCGCAAAGCTCGCATCTTCCTGAAGCGGCGTTACGCGGCTGACGATGCCGGAAAGAAGTGCGACCGAAAGCCCCGCAACGAGACCTCCAAGCCCCATGGCGGTCAGAGACAGCGAGCCGGCCACCAGATAGCCAATTGCCGCACCCGGCAGAATCGCGTGGCTCAGGGCATCCCCCATCAGGCTCATCCGCCGCAGGGCAAGCAGGACACCGATGGGGCTTGCGCCAACCGAGAGGCAAAGGCAGGCGACGAGTGCCCGGCGCATGAAGCCGTAATCCTGAAACGGCGCTATGAAGAGATCGTAGGCCGTCATGCAGCTGGCTCGCAGACGCCGCTATTCTCGTCCCAGCGCTCGGCCATGGCGCGAGCCCGCAGGAGATTGGCAGGCGACATGACCTCAGCAGTCGCACCCCAGCCAACGAGGTCGCGGGCGATCAGCAGCGTCTGAGGAAAATGCGCTCGCACCTGATCGAAATCGTGCAGGACCGCAATCACGGTGCGCCCTTCGCCATGCCACCGTGCGACGATGTCGAGCAGATCCCGGGTCGTTCTGGCATCGATAGCGGTGAAAGGCTCATCGAGCAGAATGACCTTGGCATCCTGCACCAGAAGCCGTGCGAAAAGTACACGCTGGAACTGCCCGGCCGACAGCGAGCCAATCGGTCGTCTCTCGAAGCCCTCAAGACCGACCGCTGACAATGCGTGGCGACCTGCGTTCAATTGCTCAGCGGTGACGCGCCCAAATGCGCCCGCCGCCTTCCACGCTCCGAGCAGTACGGTATCGAGAACGGATATTGGAAAGCGCCGGTTGATATCGGCGGCTTGTGGAAGGTAGCCAAAATCAGTGCGCTTCAAGGAGTGAATGATCCAACCCTCCGATGGCCGCAACTCGCCAATGATGGATTTGAGCAGCGTGGATTTGCCTGCACCATTTGGTCCGGCGATGGCCGTCAGGCTTCCGGCATGAAACGCACCGGAGATATGATGAACCGCCGGATGCCGCTCATAGGCCACGGTGAGGTTCTCGATCTGAAGAACGGGCGTGTCGATCATGGCAAAACCACAGCCCAAGAGATCGCGGCCCAAAGAGGCAGGAGGAGCAGGGAAACCAGAAGAATTCGGTGCACTGCGGATTGGCGCAGCAGGGGAGACGGGAAAAACAAACGCAACATGGCGCGCTCACAAAAATGTTATACCGTTACTGTTATGGTGTAACAATTGAGGCGGAAGAATGGCGCGCTTCACCAGTTCCTTCGAGCCTCACGATCCCCCCTAAATGCAAAAGGCCCGACGCGATGTCGGGCCAATTTCGATGACGTATTGACCGTAAAGATCAGAGCTGTTCGATCATCGTGGCAGCGGAGGACACCGTCGCTTGGCCGGGATTTTCTTCGATGTTCAGAGACTTGACCACGCCGTCATCCACTAGCATGGAATAGCGCTTGGAGCGCACGCCGAGACCGCCGCCGGAAAGGTCTGCATCAAGGCCAAGCGCCTTGGTGAAGGACGCGTCCCAGTCTGCGAGGAAGTGGATCTTGCCCTGGCCGCCGCTCGATTGCGCCCATGCGCCCATAACGTGCCAGTCGTTGACAGCAACGACGGCGATATCGTCCACGCCACGTGCAAGGATAGCGTCACGATTTTCCAGATAGCCGGGCAGGTGGTTCAAAGAGCAGGTTGGTGTGAATGCGCCTGGAACGGCAAAGACGACAACCTTCTTGCCGCTGAAAAGCTCGTCGGTCGTGGTTTCGACAGGGCCATCCGTGGTCTTTTCCTTGAAGGTCGCGGAGGGCAGCTTGTCGCCGATCTTGATGGTCATAATATCGCTCCTGTGGCAATGACGGCGCGACTATAGAGCATGATCGAGAAAACTGTGAAGCCGTTTTATCGGATAGCTGAGATCCCTTACTGAGCGGGGAAATTCAGCGGTGCTTCCATGGCGCGCGCGCCGGATTTGACCAGAATGTGCCAGCTCTGCCCCTTTGGATTGTAGCTCTTCGGCAGACCCTTGATGTTCATGTAGAAGGAGAGTTTGCGCTTGTCGCGCACGAGGTTCTGCGGCTCGAAATAGGCATATCCGGATGGCCCGGCGACATAGATGTCGGCCTCCTTCGGCGCTCCCTCGGGCAGGTATAACTCCACACCGAGCAGGGTCTTGTCCGGCGTGATGTGGAAGTTGACCACCTTGAAATCGTCCGATGGCGCCTCTGGAAGATTTGCCCTGCTCGACTGGATGAAAGCGACCTCGTCTTGCGTGGCCTTTGCCTTCCTGTCGATGTCGAAGCTTGCTTCGAACGGGATGCAGATATTGAGGCAGACGCCGATGAAAGCCGTCAGCTTTGCCGCGTCGGTGTCATGGCCTGCGCCGGACTGCAATGTGATCGGAAAGTTCACCGGCTGGTCGTAGCCAATATCGGTGATGTCGTCATTCTTGATCAGCTTCGGCACGGGGAACGACATGGAAGACAGTGTCACGCCGCTTGCCGGATCGGGCTTCAACTGGGGCGGTATGCCCGCTTCCCCCGGCTCGCGCCAATAGGTGATCCAGCCAGGCTTGAGATCGATCTGAAGCACCGCCTCGATTTTTCCGCTGCTATCAGGCGGCAGGCTTACGACGCGCATGCGCCCGCCTTCGCTCGTTGCCCATTCGGTCGTGTCGGCCTTGGCAGCCTCTGCAATGACGATCGTTGAAACAACCGCGATAAAGGCGATCAGAACGGTGCGAAGGGGGGAGGAGATCGAACGGGTCATACTTCTCGTCTAGCGCAACCCGGGTGAAGCGACCAGTTACGATTTTGTCTCATTTATCATTTTCGGTTGATTGATGGGTCGCTATGCCTCATCCTTACCAAAAGGTGAAACCACACCGGCGTCGCTATGGGGCGCTGAAAGGGGAGGCGCTCTTGGTTTTTTCGACCCTCATGGACAAGAAGGAACGGGGCTTTCTGGATGGTCAGTTTCTGATCGCCATGCCGGGGCTCGCCAACAGCGCCTTTGAGCGCTCTGTCATTTATATATGTGCGCATTCCCAGGCCGGCGCCATGGGATTCATCATCAACCGCGGCCAGCAGATCACCTTCACCGATGTTCTTCTGCATCTGAAGATCATGGACAGCAACGACGCAATCATGCTGCCCAACCGCACGCGCGACTTTCCCATCCAGTTTGGTGGACCGGTGGAGACGGGCAGGGGCTTCGTGCTTCATTCCGATGATTACTCCAGCGAATCCAGTATTCCTGTCAGCGACGACATCTCGTTGACGGCCACACTCGACATCGTGCGCGCCATTTCCAATGGCCGAATGCCGCAGCGCGCCACCATGTTGCTGGGTTACGCCGGCTGGGCGCCGGGTCAACTCGAAAACGAGATCGCCAATAATGGCTGGCTGAATTGCCCGGCCTCGGAAGAGCTGATCTTCGACCGGTCTTTGGATGACAAGTATGAGCGGGCGCTTGCTTTGATGGGGGTCGACCCCCGCATGCTTTCGGCCGAAGCAGGGCATGCCTGATCTTCGCTTTGAAAGCGTAAGATGACGAGGAACAAAATTATATTCATGACGTTTTCTCCCCGGTAGCCAGCACCGAGCCTGGCATAAACTAGGGAGAATAGTCATGGGTAGCACATCCGATAAGATCGCTGGTAAGGCAAATGAAGTTGCTGGCAAGGTAAAGCAGGGCGTTGGCTCCGCTACCGGCAACGACCGTATGCGCGCCGAAGGTGCTGCGCAGGAAACCAAGGGCAAGGTCCAGACTGCTGCTGGCAAGGCCAAGGATGCCGTCAAGGATACCGTCGACAGAATGTAACAGGAGCCGCGTTTCCTCTCAGTGAGGAGGCCGCACCTGAATGACCTCAAAGGTCACAGAGCGCATGTGTTGAAATCCGACACATGCGCTCTTCGCTTGCGCAGTCAATTTCCCAATCAATCGTGATGCCCAGGAGATAGGGATGCAACTTTTCTCGTGTGCTGCCTGCGGACAGCCCGTTCACTTCGACAACCGCTCCTGTGTTCGGTGCGGCCATAGGTTAGCTTTCGTACCGGAGACGCTTTCAATGGAAGCGTTGGATCCGGCCGGCGACCCACTCTGGACGCTGGTATCGAAGCCGGATCATCAGGTCCGCTTCTGCGCAAATGAAGTCAACGACATCTGCAACTGGGCAGTCCCAGCCGACAGCGAAACGCCTTTCTGCCCCGCCTGTAACCATAACCGTCTTGTTCCGGATACCTCCACCCAGGACGGCATTGAACAGTGGCGACGCCTTAGTCAGGCGCAGCGGCATCTCTTCTACTCCATGCTGCGCTTTAACCTGCCCCACCCGAACCGCGATGCCGATCCGCAGGGCGGGCTGGTGTTCGACTTCCTGGTGGACGAGATTGCTGCGGACGGATCAGTGATCCCCGCCATGACGGGCCATGACGAGGGCCTCATTGCCATCCGCGCGGCCGAAGCGGATGATGTGACGCGTGAGCAGGTTCGTGCCAATATGAACGAGCCCTACCGCACCATGCTTGGCCATTTCCGCCACGAGGTCGGGCACTTCATCTGGAACAAGCTGGTCCGTGATGCCGGCCGTCTCGAAGCGTTCCGCGCCGCTTTCGGTGATGAACGTGAAGATTATGGCGAGGCACTGAAACGAAATTACGAAGAGGGGCCGAAGCCGGGCTGGCAGGAAATCTATATCAGCTCCTATGCCTCGGTTCATCCGTGGGAAGACTTTGCAGAGTGCTTCGCCCACTATCTTCACATCGTCGATACGCTTGAAACGGCCCATGCCTTCGGCATTGCCATCGAACCGGAAGGCCATGAAGACATGGCCACCGAAGTGGCGTTCGACCCCTACCGTGCTCGCAGTGCACAGCGTCTCGTCAATGCCTGGGTGCCTCTCAGCGTCGCGTTGAACTCCATGCAACGCAGCATGGGTGAAGCCGATCTCTACCCCTTCGTGCTGACGCCCGCCGTGGTCGAGAAGCTGCAATTCATCCATGACCTTGTGCATGGTAAAGTTCCGGCGAACTCTGACCTCAACGCACCGGCGCCAGCCTCAAACAACCAAGCTTTTCAGCCGCAGGCTGCAGAGTAATCAGGCGCGTTTGAAGACTTGAAAGCGCTCGCGTAACAGGCGAAGAGCGGCTTCCGGAGTATCCGGCGTCCCGAAAAGGAAGCTTTGCCCGTAATGACAATTCATGCGGGCAAGCTCTGCTGCATCCTCAGGCGTTTCGATGCCTTCCGCCACCACCTGCATTTCTAGCGCGCGCGCCATGGCGATGATCGAGCGGAGCAGCACATTCCGCTTATCGCTGGTATTGGCGATGAGTGCCTTGTCGAGCTTGATGGTGTCGAAGGGGAAGCGGGTAAGATAAGCGAGCGACGAGTAACCCGTGCCGAAATCGTCGAGCGCGAGGCTGAGGCCCGTCTCCTTGAGCTTCGCCAGCACAAGCCGCGCTTGCTCAGGATTTTCCATGACGATCGATTCCGTCAGCTCCAGCTTCAGCTGCTGCGGATTGCAGCGCGTCCGCTGCAGCATGCTGCGAACGTCATTGTAGAGTTCGTTGTTCAGCAACTGCGCGCTGGAGATGTTGACGGAGATGAAGATCGGCAGCTTGTCGATGGCATGTTGCCAATCCATCAGATCGTTCGCCGCCCGCTCCAGTGCAAACATGCCGAGCGGCTCGATAAGGCCGGAGGCCTCGGCAATCGGAATGAACTCGCTTGGCGGGATATTGCCGCGCTTGGGATGCTCCCACCGCATCAGCGCTTCAAAGCCGGCAAGATCGCCATTGTCCAGCTTGACGATCGGCTGATAGGCAAGCGTGAGCTCCTTGCGTTCAAGCGCGCGGCGCAGATCGCTTTCCATCTGCAAACGGTCTGTGCCGGAGGTGCGGAAGGCAGGCCGGAACGGCTCGACGCGGTTGCCTCCAGCGCGCTTGGCGCGATACATGGCAAGTTCTGCGTCGCTCAGCAAACCGGCAGCACTTTCCTGCTGGTCGATCCAGGAGACGAGGCCGATCGAAGCCGTCAGAATGATCTCGCGATTGGCGAAATTGATCGGCACCATGATGGCCTTGTTCACCGCATCGGCAAAGTCTGCCACGCGCTGTGGGTCGCGCTCCGAGACGAGGATCAGGCCAAATTCATCGCCGCCAAGACGGGCCAGTGTATCTTGCGGTTTCAGAAGACGGCGCAACCGGCGTGTCAACGCAATCAGGATGTTGTCGCCTGCAGCAATCCCAAGCGTATCGTTCACAAGCTTGTAGCGGTCGATATCGATCGCCATTACCGTGGGGCGAACCGTGTCGCCATCTGGCGCCAGGTTCAACATGGATTGCAGACGGTCGAGGAAGACCTGACGGTTCGGAAGGCCGGTCAGATTGTCGTTCAGCGCGTCCTGCAACAGGCGCTCGACAGAATTCTTCTGTTCCGTGATGTCAGTGATGGTGCCGACGCAGCGGATGATTTCGCCGTTGGAGCCGAGAACCGGACGCGCGCGAATCTGTAGCCAGTGAAAGTGGCCGTCTTCGGCGCGAATGCGGAACTCATGATTCAGCCGCCCCTTGCGATGATCCAGCAACACGTCGAGCGTTGCCTTGAACCGGTCGCGGTCGTCCGGGTGCAGGCGAGGCAGCCAGTTGCGCGCAGCACCATGCATGGTGCCAGGATGCAGCCCAAGCTTGATCGAGACGTCCGGCGTGGTGACGATGCGGTCACGCGTCACGTCCCAGTCCCACACCGTATCGCCGCTACCGGTGAGCGCCAGCGACTGCCGCTCGAGGTCGGAGAACAGGCCCTGCTGGTACGCACTTCCGGCGAAGGCATGCTGAATGACGGTAAAGCCGATCAAGAGCACGATCAGAACGAGACCGCCGCCAAGTGCCGGCTGAATGATGTCATTGTCCAGCTGTCCGGTGACCGTCAGCCAGCCGCCGAAGAGCCAGACCAGGATCAACGCCCAGGACGGCACAAGCAGAATGGCGCGGTCGTAGCGGTTGAAGCCGAGATAGATGATCAGCACGATCCCGACAGTCGCCGTCAACGCGAAGGAGACACGCGCGATACCGGACGCAATGGACGGGTCGTAGATTGCCACGCCGAAGAGAGCGCCCAGCCCGATGATCCATGCGAATGTCGCGTAACCCAGATGCGCGTGCCATCGGTTCAAATTCAGATAGGTGAACAGAAAGACCACGAAGCTGGAGGCGAGCGCCACTTCGGCGCCCGCCCTCCACATTCGCTCGTCGCTTGAGGTCACGGTGATCAGCTTTTCGAGGAAGCCGAAATCCACGCAGATATAGGCAAGAACCGCCCAGGCGAGTGCTGCCGAAGCAGGCAGAACCGAGGTTCCCTTGACGACGAAAAGGATGGTGAGAAGAACGGCAAGAAGACCGGCAATCCCGAGCACGATGCCGCGGTACAGCGTAAAGGCGTTGATCGTGTCCTTGTAGGCTTCCGGCTCCCAAAGATAGAGCTGCGGCAGTTGCGGCGTGGAAAGCTCAGCCACAAACGTGATGACAGCGCCCGGATTCAGCGTGATGCGGAAGACGTCGGCATCGGGGCTCGGTTGGCGATCCAGAGCGAAGCCTTCGCTCGGGGTGATGGCAATGATGCGCTGAGAGCCGAGATCGGGCCAGAAGAGCTTGGAGTTGACGAGACGAAAGTGCGGCGCGACGATAACGCGCTCAAGCTGTTCTTCCGAGACGTTGGCAAGCGCAAAGACCGCCCAATCGCCCTGGTGGGCGGGAGAGCTTGCGCGCACTTCGATACGCCGGCGAATACCGTCCGGCCCGGGGGCAGTCGAAACCTGGAAGGCCTCGCCCTGGTTGGCGTAGATATCGGTGGTGGCGGTCAGATCAAGCGCGTTGTCGTCACGGGAAATCTTGACCGGCTCGAAGGCAAGAGCCTGGCTGGAGAAGATGGCGCAGAAGAACAACAGCGCCGTGGCACATGCTTTCGCCGGTAGATGTTTCAACAGGCGCGACACGAGGCTCATATATGTCATCAATCTCGCTCAGTCCTGCCGGAACCGTTTTTATCGGCAATCAGCGAAAACATGACGTGGTCCCGCCACTCGCCGTTTATTTTCAGATATTCGCGCAAGAGGCCTTCCCGCTGAAAGCCGGCATTTTCGAGCAGCCGGATGCTTTTGAAGTTGTCTGGAATACAGGCTGCCTCAATACGGTGCAACTGAAGTCCATTGAAGATATAGGGTATTACCAGTTTTAATGCGGCAGACATATGGCCGTGACGCGCATGGGCTTCACCCATCCAATATCCGATCATACAGCTCTGCGCCGCACCCCTGCGGATGTACCCGATGGTGATGCCGCCAATCAGCGTTCCATCCGCAAGGAACAGCAGAAGCGACACGGCCGTGCCGGAGGAAAATTCCTGATTGTTGCGGGTCACGCGCACCCGAAACGAGCTTTCGGTCAGTTCGTCGCTGCGCCAGGTCGGCTCCCATGGCTGAAGAAAGCTGCGGCTGTCCGAGCGCAGCCTGTGCCACTGCCGGTAATCCGAATATCGCGGCAGTCTCAGCAGATAATGTGCGTTGCGAAGTTCCGGCGTATCGCTGTTGCGGGAGAGAAAACGCAGCATCTAGTCATCCAACACCATGCTGCGGATCAGTCTCTGCCGTCAGCCGTTTGCCGTTATCTTCATGGATGGCGCCGCGGAAAGCCCCGCCGTGATGTCAGACAGCGGCGCGAGATTTTCCAGGGGGCCGATTGCCGACAAGGTCGGAACTTTATCGAAAAACAGACGCCCTGCAAGATCGGTCAAGCGCTCACGGGTGATGTCTCCAAGACGCGTCATCATCTCGTCATTGGGGATCGGACGACCGTAGAGCATCATCTGGCGAGCGATCTGACCGGCACGCGCTGCCGGGCTTTCCTGGCCCATTAGCAGCTGCGCGCGGATCTGGGCGCGAGCGCGGTCGATTTCTTCCTGATGGATGACCTCGGACGACTTGCGCAGTTCCTCGGTGATGACCGGAACCAGTTCCGCCAGATCGCTGCTGCCGGTTGCTGCATGAATGCCGAAAATGCCTGTATCGGAAAAACCCCAATGGAAGGCATAGACCGAATAGCAGAGACCGCGATATTCGCGCACTTCCTGGAAGAGGCGAGACGACATGCCGCCGCCGAGAATGTTTGCGAGAATCTGCGAGCAGTAGAAGTCACGGGCGTGGTAAGCCTTGCCCTCGAAGCCCAGCAGAATCTGCGCATCCATCAGATCGCGCGTCTCGCGGATTTCGCCACCGGTATAGATGGCTTTCTCGATGATCGGCGTGGCTTCTGGCTTCTGCGGCAGGCTGGAAAAGCGCTGCTCGACCTGCTTGACGAAGGTTTCGTGATCGACAGCACCGGCCGCGACGACGAAGATCCGGTCCGTCGTGTAGTTTCGGCCGAGGTAATGACGGATCTGCGCGGTGGTGAAGGACTGCACCGTGTCCGGTGTGCCAAGGATCGGACGGCCGATCATCTGGCCGCGATAGGCGACGCCGGAAAAATTGTCGAAAACGACGTCATCGGGTGTATCGGTGGCAGCACCGATTTCCTGCAGGATGACATTCTTTTCGCGTTCCAGTTCCGCCTCGTCGAAAGCGGACTCGGTCAGGATATCGGCAAGGATGTCGACCGCCAGCGGAACGTGATCCTTCAGCACGCGGGCATAATAGGATGTTGTCTCGGTGGATGTCGCGGCGTTGACTTCGCCGCCGACATTCTCGATCTCCTCGGCGATCTGCCGGGCGGTACGGCGCGCCGTACCCTTGAACGCCATATGCTCGAGCAGATGCGCGATGCCGTGCTCGTCATCCGTCTCGTTGCGCGAACCTGATTTTATCCACACGCCGAGAGCAACGCTTTCGAGGTGAGGCATTCTTTCGGTGACGACTGTCAACCCGGACGAAAGCCGGGTTACGTTCACATTCATTTCCACGTCTTTCCGCGTTGGTCAGTCCTTGGCGCGAGCATGCTTGCCGATGAAAGTTTCCACGGCCTCAAGCTCTGCTTCCAGGACGTCGAAACGCTCCTCCCGGTTCATAAGATCAGCAAGCCATACTGGTAGGGCAGGATCGATTGCGCAAGCGGATTTTACGGCGTCAGGGAATTTCGCCGGATGCGCGGTCGAAAGAACGACCATCGGACTGTTTGTTTTTTCGTACTTTTTCGCCACGTAGACTGCCGTTGCCGTGTGCGGATCGAGCAGATAGCCGGTCTCGCTCAGCGTGTCGCGAATGGTCGCCGCGACCTGCTTTTCGGTCGCGCGACCTGCGCGGAAGTCGCGCTTGATCATCTTCATGGCTGCTTCGGAAATCTGGAAGGCGCCAGATTGCTTCAAACCATCCATCGAGCGCTTGATCTCGTTTGGTTCGCGATCATAGGCTTCGAACAGCAGACGTTCGAAGTTCGACGAAATCTGGATATCCATGGATGGCGAGGTAGTGGCCTGAACGCCGCGCATCTCGTAACGACCCGTCTTCAGCGTGCGGGCAAGGATATCGTTGTCATTGGTGGCAATCACCAGCTTGTCGATCGGCAGGCCCATCTGCTTGGCCACATAGCCAGCAAAAATATCGCCGAAATTCCCGGTCGGCACCGTGAAGGAGACCTTGCGGTCCGGCGCACCCAGCGAAATCGCAGCCGTAAAGTAATAGACCACCTGCGCCATGATGCGCGCCCAGTTGATCGAGTTGACGCCGGAAAGCTTGACGCTGTCGCGGAATTTCGCGTCATTGAACATGTCCTTGACGAGGTTCTGGCAGTCGTCGAAGTTGCCGTTGACAGCAAGCGCATGCACGTTCGAAGCAGTGGAGCTGGTCATCTGCCGCTGCTGCACCGGCGACACCTTGCCATGCGGGAACAGGATGAAGATGTCGGTCCGGTCGCGACCGGCAAAGGCATCGATCGCCGCGCCGCCCGTATCACCAGATGTCGCGCCGACGATCGTCGCACGTTGCCCGCGTTCGGCGAGCGTGTAATCCATCAGGCGGGCGAGGAGCTGCATCGCGACGTCCTTGAACGCGAGCGTCGTGCCGTGGAAAAGCTCGAGGATGAAGCTGTTCGGTCCAGTCTGGACCAGAGGGGCGACCGCCGGATGACGGAAGGTCGCATAGGCCTCATCGATCATCGAGCGGAAATCCTTCTCCGGAATTTCGCCGCCGGTGAAGCGATAGAGAACTTCGAAAGCGACCTCCTGGTAGGTCTTGCCTCGAAGGGCGCGAATTTCCTTCTTCTTCATCGTCGGCCATTCGCTTGGAACATAGAGGCCGCCATCGCGCGCCAGGCCAGCCAGCAGCGCATCGGAGAAACCAAGCGAAGGGGCGCTGCCCCTGGTCGAAACATATTTCACGGAAATCGTCCTTCGTCGTCGTCACCAGTCAAGCCGTAGGAACCGCTTCGTGCAGGAATCTCGTCCATTTTGCAAAAATGGCGCAAATCCGAATGCAACCATCGATTTTTTCCGGCGCCGCTGCTATAGACCATCGCCGACAGGCAAGGAAGGCCAATAAATAGCATCTCCGGCCTGTTGCGGAATTGTTTTAGAGGGTGGAACACAGTGACAGGGACTATTTTGCGTTTATCCGCCGCAGCATCGCTGCTTGCCATGCTTGCGGGTTGCAATTCTTCCAATCCGTCGGACTCGCTGGCGGTCAATCCGCCGGCTGCGCAGGCCGCAACCGCCCCCGTCGTGCAGGCGAACTGCCCACCCATTACTGTGCTCGATACCAACGCCGTCCATCAGGTCTATGCCGGAGCCAAGGGTGATCCGAGCAAGCTCGTCTATCAGGCGTCCTTGTCGGACACCACGCGCTCATGCAGCATGAACGACTCCACGCTGACCGTAAACGTCTTCGCGCAAGGCCGTGTGGTTCCAGGGCCTCTCTCCAAGCCAGGCCGGGTCAATCTGCCAATCCGCGTGACGGTCAAGGATGGCGATGGCGAAATCTTCTCGCAGGTCACCAGCCTTGGCGTCGATGTTCCGGCAGGTACGGCAGGCACCCAGTTCATCTTCAACAACCCGAACGTTGCCATTCCGAATGGCCCGGGCGGCGCGTCGAAGCAGACCAATGTCTTCATTTCGTTTGATGAAGGTGGCGCAAAGGCCAGCGGCAAAAAGGGCGGTCGCAGGGGCTGAGATCAGACCCGACTGCCGAAAAATTTTTATCGAAGCCGGATCGCCTTACGCGGTCCGGCTTTTTTGATGGGTTCAGATCGCCCACTCGGACAGTGCCGCGATCGTTGCCGGCAGATCCTGCATGCGGGAAATGACGGTTTCGGCGCCCGCATCGGTCAGCTTGTCCGCATGGCTTGGATAGCTATGCGATGCGCCGGTAAAGCCGATGACGCGCATGCCGGCCGCCCGCGCGCCGGTAATGCCGTGGACGGAATCCTCGATCACCACCACCCTGTCGGGCGAGACGGCGAATTGCTTGGCGCCGTGAAGGAAGATGTCCGGCTTCGGCTTGACGCGGTCTGCGCCGAGATCTTTTGCGGAATAGACATGGCTTTCGAAATAGGGCTTGAGGCCGACCTTGGTCAGCATCATGTCGAGCCGGGCGCTGGACGAATTCGAGCAGATGCAGCGCTGTGTCGTCAGCCGCGACAGCGCGAACTTCACGCCTTCGATGACTTTGACGTCGCGCGCCAGGCGGGCATCCAGAAGCTTTTCGGATTTTTCGAGCAGCGTGGCCGAAATCGGAATGCTTGCCTCGCGCTCAACCTCAAGCAGGATGTTCTTCCAGGTCATGCCGGAGAAGCGCTCGCCCATTTCCTCAACGGAGATCGGGTAGCCGGCCTCCGTCAACAGGCGGGATTCGACCTGCGCAGCGATGATTTCCGAATCGACCAGAACGCCGTCGCAGTCGAAAATGATAAGGTCGAAGCCGCTCATATGCGCTCCCTTGATGTCGATGAAGGAATGGGATGGGGTTGGCGGCTTTTAGACCAATTGAGGCACAAGCTCAACCGGTCGGAATGCAGGGGAGGTTGCGGCTTATCGCATCGCTCGACAATTCTCCAACCTCGCCCTATGTCAGGTCATGGTCAAGATTCCAAAAGCCAAGCCGGATGATACGATTGCCGCCAAGATCAGCCGCACGCTCGCCGAGCGTATTGTGCGCGGCGAATTTGCGCCTGGCGAAAGGCTGCGGCAGGATCATATTGCGGAGGAATTCGGTGCCTCGCATGTGCCGGTGCGGGAAGCCTTTCGTCGGCTGGAAGCGCAAGGCCTTGCCGTCAGCATTCCGCGCCGAGGCGTCCGCGTGGCCGATTTCGGCCTTGCAGATGTGCGAGAGGTCGCGGAAATGCGTGCGGCGCTTGAAGTGCTGGCGCTCCGCAACGCCATCCCCAACCTGACTACGGCTATTCTCGATGAGGCGGAAGCCGCGACGCATGAAGGTGACGATGCGCAGGACGTTCGCCGATGGGAAGAGGCAAACCGACGCTTTCACCGGCTGATCACCGCACCCTGCAACATGCCTCGATTGATGGAAGCGATTGACGGACTGCATGCAGCCAGCGCCCGCTTCCTGTTCTCCGCCTGGCGTGCGGGCTGGGAGCGCCGCACAGACACCGATCATCGTGCTATCATCGACGCACTTCGCGGCGAGCGGGCCGAAGAGGCCATCCGCATCCTCCACGGCCACGTGCAGTGGATTGGCCGGACGGCCGTGCGCACGCCAACGGGATCCACGCGCGACGCCTTCGCCATCGTCGGCTAAGCTCGAGCGCGGCTTTCAAAAATCAATCGGTGATGTTGATCTCGGTGCGCTCCGATGCCGTCACCGTGGCGCTGACTTCCTTCGGATCGCGATTGGCCGTCTTGTCGTAGGTCACTTTCACAGCATAGGTGCCGGGGTGAAGCGTCTCCTGGTGCGTCGTGCCGTAGCGACCGGAAATTTCCTTCTGCGTGCCCTGCAAGTCCTTGGTGGTTTCGACAATGTCGATCCGCTCCGCCTGAGGCGCTGAGACAACCAGCACGCCTGCATCGAGATCGATGCTGAGATCGGTGCGCTGACCCGCGGTCACGCTGAAGGGCTTCTCGACGGTGACTTTGCCGAGCTTCGCTCTCATGATGAAGTTTCCAGCCGGCATCTGCATGATCTTGCCGGGGCCATAGGTGCCGGTGATCGTCGTGCGCGTGCCGTCCAGTGTTTGCGTGTCTGCCAGCGCCTCGAAGCGAATGCTATCGGTCTCGACCTGGCGACCGCCTTCTTTGTAGACGGCATTCGTTACGACCACGCCGCTTGGAATGATGACATCATGGCTAACGGTGTCGCCGGCTTTGACAGTGATCGTTTCCTCTGCAACCGCCGGACCGATGCGGCCCTCGAGCTTCAACTCGCCGGCCGGCACGAAGAGTTCTTTCGGTCCATAGACACTGTCGCTGAACGCGTCCTGCGTTACCGTTACGCGCGCAAGCGGCTCGGCCTCCTTGCTATCGGGGCTGCGCTTCGGCACGAGGGTGAGTTGGGCTGCTTCGAAATCGACCGCAAGCTCGGCGACGGCGCCGTCCTTGACCTCGAAAGCGATCTCACGGGTGATATTGCCGAGTGCGGCGACCGCGACATATTTGCCCGGCGGAATTTTCTCCTCGAAGGTCGCATCATAGGCACCGCCGACATTGTCGTCGCTGCGGCCGCCCGTGCTGTCCGCCTTGTAGAAGTCCCATCGGACCTTGTCGCTATCGCCAAGCGAGGGGCCGCCTTTGAACATGACGGCGTCCGTGCGCACATTCACTTGTGGCTTTGGAGCCTGCGGTGCAGGCTGCTGCGAGAAGGCGGCGCTGGCATAAAGCGTCGCGGCGATCATCAAAGCTATGCGCATTTTGTAACTTAACCCCTGCACCCGTCACTGGCACCATAATACCGCCAGTGTGGAAAATTCCTAAATCAAAACGTTAAAAATAAAATCCGGTTCCATTAGCCGTTTCTGCAACGTGAAGATGGGTTTTCGTCTTGACGAAAAATGCGTTTTGTTCACTATATGTTCTTTTAAGGGAGACTGCCGTGGACAACCTCAATGATGTCATCGTGCGTGCAAAAGCGGCCTGTTATGTCGGAGGTGGAGCGAAGGCAGAGGCAAGTAGGCGAGGCTCCCAAGACCTCATCTGGTCTGATGCTGAGTGGGAGTACCGCGACAGCTATTTCGGCGGTACGAACTTCATTGGGCAGGAGGTTCTCTGGCTCAGGCGCACACCCTATTGGGCGATGAACTATTACGGCTTCATCATCCGTCCGGATTTGATCGATGGAGAGCGAGCCGGATCCACGATTAAGGCCGCTCTGTCCACGATGTATCGAGCCGGTCGGTTCCTCGGTGGTTTCGAATGGACGGGTGAATACGGGACCTACATCGACAGGAGCGAGGGGGACGCCCGCCATTTCCACGGGCGTGAGGTGATCATGGTGGGTGGTGAGGAAGCCTATGCACTTCACTATTGTGGGGGCCTCATCATCCCGTAGCTGCGGCCGCTTCCGCTTGCCGATCTCGCGCCTGAACCTCGATAATCTATTTTCTCGCATTTTTATGCACTTAACCCGGAACTTTCTTTCACTCGTTCAGCCTTTGATAACCATCTTCGGTAACCATAAGGCCAGTTCAGTTGAGTAAGCGTATGGAGCGAGTACCCATGGCATCAGTGTTTCCACTGGCCGATTTTCGGCGCGCCGGTTTTGATCTTGCAGGCGAGAGCGACGCCTGGAAGGACAGCATCATCAAGGGTGACTGCGTCGCCGCTCTCGAGGCGCTGCCGAGCCAGTCGGTCGATGCGATCTTTGCCGATCCGCCCTACAATCTCCAGCTTGGCGGCACGCTGCATCGTCCGGATCAGTCACTGGTGGATGCGGTGGATGACGAGTGGGACCAGTTCGCCTCTTTCGAGGCCTATGATGCCTTTACCCGCGCCTGGTTGCTGGCCTGCCGCCGCGTCTTGAAGCCGAATGGCACCATCTGGGTCATCGGCTCCTATCACAACATCTTCCGCGTCGGCTCCATCCTTCAGGACATGAACTTCTGGATCCTGAACGATATCGTCTGGCGCAAGACCAACCCCATGCCGAACTTCAAGGGTCGACGTTTCCAGAACGCCCATGAGACGATGATCTGGGCGAGCCGCGACGCCAAGGCTAAAAGCTACACCTTCAATTACGAAGCGCTGAAAGCGTCGAATGACGACGTGCAGATGCGCTCCGACTGGCTGTTTCCGATCTGCAGCGGCTCCGAGCGGCTGAAGGGCGATGACGGCAAGAAGATTCATCCGACCCAGAAGCCGGAAGCTCTGCTGGCGCGTATCATCATGGCTTCGACCAAGCCCGGTGATGTGGTGCTCGATCCGTTCTTCGGCTCCGGCACGACCGGTGCGGTGGCAAAGCGTCTTGGCCGCCATTTCGTCGGCATCGAGCGCGAGCAGGATTACATCGATGCGGCATCCGCGCGAATCGCTGCGGTCGAGCCGCTCGGCAAGGCGGAGCTGACGGTGATGACCGGTAAGAAGGCCGAGCCGCGGGTCGCCTTCAATGTTCTCCTCGAAAGCGGCCTCGTGCGCCCCGGTCAGGTCCTGACGGATGCCAAGCGCCGTTATACCGCGATCATTCGTGCCGACGGCACCGTGTCGTCCGGCGGCGACGCAGGTTCTATCCATCGCCTGGGTGCCAAGGTGCAGGGTCTCGATGCGTGCAATGGCTGGACCTTCTGGCACTATCAGGATGGCGATGCTCTGAAGCCGATCGATGATCTAAGAAGCGTTATCCGTACGGAATTGGCTAAAGCCGGCTAATCTGCGATCCACCGCCTTATGTTGCTTTCGCCACAGGCTTCATCTGGTTTAGTACCTTCAGTCCCGGATGAAGAAGAAGCAAGGCCCGGCGTCCACTGGACGCCGGGCCTTGTTGTGAGTTCTTTTGGATAAAGAATTTTCCCAAAATATTTCAATTGCCTGGCAAGCCTGGAGCAAGTAAGCCGCCTTAATCAATCTCGCCAAGGGACGAGGGCGAGCCGCTGGCGCATCAAACAGATGCGCAAAGCCAAGAAGACGGATGCTTCCCTGTTTGACGATTCTTCAGATCTGGCCGTTCGCGGCTGGACTGGCGCAGGATGGGGACCGCCATTCCCGCCTGCGCCAGGAATTCTCAAACCTTGATGCCGTAGCCTTCGAGATCGGCCTTCAGCTTTTCCGCATCGGTGAAATGCACAGCCTGCCAGCCGGCTTCCTTCGCGCCGTCCACATTGGCAACCGAATCGTCGATGAAGATGCTGGTCTCAGGATCGAGACCGAAGGTCTCGGCATGCAGCTTGTAGATCGCAACATCCGGCTTGATCAGACCGACATCGCCTGAGACCGTCACGCCACGGGAAAGCGTCAGGAACGGATACATCTTCTGCGCCTCGCGGAAGGTGTCAGAGGCAAAGTTTGTCAGCATCGTAACGTCATGGCCGCTATCGATCAGACCTTTGAGGATGGCGACGGAATCGTCATAGGAGTGGGAGACCATCTCGTGCCAATGTTTGCGGAAGGCGCGGATATGCTCCTCCCGGTCGGGATGGTTTTCCAGCAGCAGGGCTTCGGCATCCGCCCATTTGCGACCGCGATCCTGCTCCAGATTCCAGTCATGGGTGCAGACATTCTCGAAGAACCAGGCGCGTTCGGCATCGTCAGGGATCAGGCGACTATAGGGAATATGCGGATCGTAATGAATGAGAACCTTGCCGATATCGAAAACAATATGATTGATCTTGCTCATGAAACTTTCCTACTTCTCGAAGACTGCTGCGTTTTTTCGGCCCTTGCCGCAAACGCCAATGGAATAGCCTGAGAGATCGCCTTTTTCATCACCGTCGGCAGTGCCTGGGCATCAAGATTTGTGACCGGCTCCCACCATCCGTCATCGGCTTTGACGTCGTTTCCGACTTTCGCCCGGTAGATCGATAGTCTGAGTTCAAAATGGGTGAAGACATGCACGATGGTGCCGGCCGGCTCCCAGTCCGCGTCAAAAGGCGCATGCGCTTTTTCCGTTCCCCCATCCAGACGCGCGGTCCAGGCCGTCGTTGGCACCTCCGTCATGCCACCGAGCAGGCCGCTATCGATGCGCCGCCGCAGCAAGATTTCACCCTCGTCGTTGACCGCAACGAAGGCTGCGCCCACCCGCACCGGCTTGTCCTTCTTCTTGGCTTTGACCGGAAGCCGCTCCGGTTCATCCTGCGCCAGTGCCAGACAATGGTCGTTGAACGGACAGAGTGCGCAGGCGGGGCGCTTCGGCGTACAGATCGTCGCGCCAAGATCCATCATCGCCTGGGCAAAATCGCCCGGTCGGTCGTTTGGCGTAATCTCCGCGACGCGGGCTTTCATCAAAGGCTTCGAGCCGGGCAGCGGCGAATCGATCAGGAACAGGCGCGAGATCACCCGCTCCACATTGCCATCCATAACCGCGGCTTGTCGGTTGAAGGCGATGGCAGCCACCGCCGCTGCGGTATAATCGCCGATACCCGGAAGCGCTCTCAATCCGTCCTCCGTGTCGGGGAACTTACCGCCATGCTGATGAGCAACCGCTTCGGCGCATTTCTTCAAGTTTCGTGCTCGAGCATAATAACCAAGGCCCGCCCATGCAGCCATGACGTCCTCGGTGGGCGCCGCCGCCAGATCGTTGACCGTCGGCCATGCCGCCAGAAACTTGGTGAAGTAAGGCTTCACCGCCTGCACCGTCGTCTGCTGCAGCATCACTTCGGACAGCCAGACATGATAGGGATTGGCCCGCAGGCCTTTTGCCGCCATGGACGGGGAGGTGCGCCACGGCAGGTCGCGGTGATGGCGATCATACCACGCAAGCAACAACTGCGCGTAGGCCGGCCCTTCGATTTTATGAAGCATATGTGCAGTCTGTTCCGATTTGGCTGATGGCGTTTCCAATTGAGATGGAAACGTCCTATACTTGGTCCATACGCTTCGCCCGATCAAGCCGCGAGTTCAGAGTTGTGTGACCATGCGACAGCCCCGTAAAGGTGTCCTTCAGATTGCCGAAGTTGCAAACGGCATCATCGATCCCGTTTTAGCAAAGAGAGCCGGAATCAGCACGGCACTTCTCAGTTCCTGGGACGAGATCGCCGGCGATGATTTTGCCGATTGCACCCGTCCCGAAAAGATCACCTGGCCGCGTCGCGACGAGGGGCCGGATCGCGGCGGTTATCAGGCGGGTGTTCTGACGATTGCCTGTGAAGGCGCACGCGCGCTTTTTCTGACCCATGCGCAGGGTGAGTTGATTGCCCGGATCAATGGCTTCTTCGGTTTTCCTGCAGTCCGTCAAATCCGCATCGTGCAAAAGCCGGTGTCGACGGCGTCCACCCGCCGGCGAAAGCCGCAACCATTGCGAGGTGAGGCCGCAAAGCGGCTCGACGACATGATGCAGGGGATAGAAAGCGAAGCGCTGCGCAAAGCGGTAGCGCGGCTTGGGACGGCTGTTATGCAAAAGCGGACCAAGGGTCGGACACTGTGAAGCAGGAAACTGCAAAGAACAGTCCTTGACTGGTCACAATTCTTTGACAAGAACAGGTGAACGCGCCGCTTGTTGGAAACGATGTGTGGCTATATCGGAATCATAGACATTTGCGTCTTTCACAAACAGGTGCTTCCATGCATTTCCCAGAACTGAACCTCACCCGCCGCGCTCTTCTCGGCACTGTTGCCATGGCCTCCGTCGTGGCCGCAATGCCGATGCTTGCAGGCAGCGCCTTTGCACAGGATGTCCCGGAGTCCTCCGGTGATGTCGACATGGCCGCGGTGCTGAAGCCCGGTGCATTGCCGGATCGTGCTCTTGGCGATGCGAACGCGCCTGTGAAGATCGTCGAATATATGTCGATGACCTGCCCGCACTGCGCGCATTTCCACAACACAGTGTTTGACGAGATCAAGAAGAAGTACATCGACACCGGCAAGGTTTACTTCATCATCCGCGAGTTCCCGTTCGATCCGCGCGCTGCCGCCGCCTTCATGCTGGCCCGTTGCGCGCCTGAACAGCAGTATTTCCCCTTCGTCTCCATGCTGTTCAAGCAGCAGCAGAGCTGGGCGACCGCGCAGGATGCCCGCGCAGCACTGCTGCAAATGTCGAAAATGGCCGGTTTTTCACAGGAGAGCTTCGAGGCCTGCTTGACGAACCAGAAACTTCTGGATGATGTGAACGCAACGATGCAGCGCGGCGCAACGGAATTCGGCGTAAACTCCACGCCGACCTTCATCATCAACGGCAAGAAGTACTCTGGAGACATGTCGGTTGAAACCATGTCGGCCCTTATCGACAAACTTCTCTAATCAACGCCACCGCATTCTGACGGGCGCCGGAGATTTCCGCGCGCCCGTTTTGATGTCTTGCCGCCGGCAGGCCGAGGCAGCGGCATGAAGTTCAACAAGCTGCGCCTGCTCGGTTTCAAGTCCTTCGTGGAACCTTCGGAATTCATCATCGAGCCAGGCCTGACCGGTGTTGTCGGACCGAACGGCTGCGGCAAGTCCAATCTGGTCGAAGCGCTTCGCTGGGTGATGGGCGAGAACTCCTACAAGAACATGCGCGCATCCGGCATGGATGACGTGATCTTCTCCGGCTCCGGCAATCGCCCTGCGCGCAATACCGCAGAAGTCGGCCTTTATCTCGATAATTCCGATCGCACCGCGCCCGCAGCCTTCAACGATGCAGACGAAATCCAGGTGACGCGCCGCATCGAGCGCGAGAACGGCTCGGTCTATCGCATCAACGGCAAGGAAGCCCGCGCCAAGGATGTTCAGCTTCTGTTTGCCGATGCCTCCACCGGCGCACGCTCGCCCTCCATGGTGGGGCAGGGACGCATCGGCGAGTTGATCAATGCCAAGCCGCAGGCGCGCCGGCAATTGCTGGAAGAGGCGGCGGGCATATCCGGCCTGCATTCGCGCCGCCATGAGGCGGAACTGCGCCTGCGTGCCGCCGAAACCAATCTGGAACGGCTCGAAGATGTAACGGCACAGCTGGAAAGCCAGATTGAGAGCCTGAAGCGCCAGGCCCGTCAGGCCAACCGCTTCAAGATGCTCTCTGCCGATATCCGCGCGCGAGAAGCCACCCTTCTGCATATCCGCTGGGTGGATGCCAGCGAGGCAGAGCGCGAAGCCGACAACGCACTGAACATCGCCACCAATCTGGTTGCCGAAAAGGCGCAGCGGCAGATGGAAGCGGCAAAAGAGCAGGGCGTCGCCAGCGTCAAGCTTCCCGAACTGCGCGAGAATGAAGCGAGGGTCGCCGCCGCTTTGCAAAGATTGCAGATCGCCCGCACCCAGTTGGATGACGAGGCCAACCGTCTGCTGCGCCGCCGCGATGAACTGGCGCGCCGCCTTTCGCAACTTGGCGAGGATATTCAGCGCGAAGAGCGGCTCGTTTCTGACAATGCCGACATTCTCTCTCGCCTTGATACGGAAGAAGCCGAGCTTCTCGACATCCTGGCCGATTCGGGTCGCTACGCCGAGGAAACGCGAGAGGCTTTCGAGGAGGCTGCGGCCAAGCTTTCCGAAAGCGAGCGGGTGTTTGCCGCGCTGACGGCAGAACGTGCGGAGGCTGCGGCGTCTCGCGCTCAGCTCGAACGCTCCATTCGTGACCTTGCCGACCGCAAGTTGCGTCTGGAACGCCAGTCTTCCGAGGCTGCTTCCGAAATCGAAACGATCGATGACAAGCTGGCCGAACTGCCTGATCCCGCCGAAAAACGCGAAAGCGTGGAAGCGGCGGAAATTGCGGCGGAAGACGCGCTGATTGCAGCCGAGGATGCCGAGACGGCGGTGGCTGAGTCCCGTTCAGCCGAGGCTTTGGCACGCGGACCCGTCGACATGGCCCGCAATCGCCTCAACGCGCTGGAGACCGAAGCACGTACCATCGCCAAAATGCTGGCCGCCGGTGCTGCGTCCGGCTCCTTCACGCCAGTGGCGGACGAACTCAAGGTGGATCGCGGTTTCGAGGCAGCCCTCGGTGCAGCCCTCGGCGACGATCTGGAAAGCCCTCTGGATCGAACCGCTCCCGCCTATTGGACAGCGAATGGAGAAGGCGCAGACGATCCCACCCTGCCACAGGGCCTTTCCTCTTTGATATCGCACGTCTCCGGCCCCGACGCCTTGAAGCGTAGTCTTCGCCAGATCGGCATCGTTGCGAGCGTCGAAGAAGGGCAGCGACTGATGCCGCTCCTGAGGCCCGGCCAGCGCCTGGTCACGAAAGAGGGCGCGCTGTTTCGCTGGGACGGTCACGTGGCAAGCGCCGACGCACCGGGAAGTGCGGCCCTTCGGCTGGCACAGAAGAACCGCCTTGCGGAGATAGAAAGCGAAATCGATGAAGCCCGGTTCGTGCTGGAAGAGGCGCAGGAGCGGCTTTCTGTTTCGACGGATGCGATCCGCATGGCGGAGGCTGGCCTGAATGAAGCGCGCGAGCGCAGTCGTCTTGCCGCCCGCCAACTGACCGAAGCGCGTGATGCGCTCTCCATGGCGGAGCGCGCCTCTGGCGATCTCCTTCGCCGTCGCGATGTCGTCTCCGAGGCTCTCAACCAGATCGGCGGCCAGATCGAGGAGATTGCGGTTCAGGAAGAGAATGCCCGGATCGAGCTCGAAGACAGTGCAGATCTCTCCAGCCTCGATGAACGCTTGCGCGACAGCCAGCTTGAGGTCGCAACCGATCGCAGCCTTCTGGCAGAAGCACGCGCGCGCCATGAAGGCTTGAGCCGGGAGGCCGACGCGCGCCAGCGCCGAATCAACGCCATTGCACAGGAGCGCGCCACCTGGGCCGCCCGCGCCGCAAGTGCTGCGGACCACATCGCCACGCTGCGCGAGCGCGAGGAGGAAGCGCGCGAAGAGCTGGCGGAACTCGATATTGCGCCTGAGGAATTCGACGAGAAGCGCCGCAACCTGCTGAGCGAATTGCAGAAGATGGAGGAGGCGCGCCGTGCCGCGGCAGACCGTCTGGTCGAGGCCGAAAATCTCCAGCGGGATGCGGACCGGGCTGCCGCGACGGCGCTCTCCGAACTGGCGGAAGCGCGCGAAAAGCGTGGCCGCGCTGAAGAGCGACTGGTGTCCGCCCGCGAGAAGCGGCAGGAAAGCGAGCACCGCATTCGCGAGGCTTTGAACGTCGAACCCCATATGGCGCTGCGTCTCACCGGACTGCCACCGGGAGCGCCGCTGCCGGAAGTGCGCGATGTTGAGCGCGATCTCGACCGGTTGAAGATCGAGCGTGAACGTCTGGGCGCGGTCAATCTGCGAGCTGATGAGGAGCAGGCGGAACTCTCCGCCAAGCTTGCCGCCCTCATCAAGGAGCGCGACGACATTATCGATGCCGTCAGGAAGCTGCGTGCTGGTATTCAAAATCTCAACCGCGAGGGTCGTGAGCGTCTGGTCGCTGCATTCGATGTGGTCAACACCCAGTTCCAGCGGCTCTTCACCCATCTCTTTGGCGGCGGCACGGCGGAGCTGCAACTGATCGAGTCCGACGATCCGCTCGAAGCGGGGCTGGAAATTCTGGCCCGCCCACCGGGCAAGAAGCCGCAGACCATGACGCTCTTGTCCGGCGGCGAGCAGGCTTTGACCGCAATGGCGCTGATCTTCGCCGTCTTCCTCACAAATCCGGCCCCCATCTGCGTGCTGGACGAGGTGGATGCGCCGCTTGATGACCATAATGTCGAGCGCTATTGCAACCTGATGGATGAAATGGCGGCCTCTACCGAAACCCGTTTCGTCATCATCACTCACAACCCGATCACCATGGCCCGAATGGATCGCCTCTTCGGCGTCACCATGGCGGAGCAGGGCGTCTCGCAGCTGGTGTCGGTCGATCTGCAGATGGCGGAGGCGCTGGCGGAGGCATCTTAATTTGCAATTTAAAGTTACATTAGAGCTTTAGAATGCTGGATCCGGTTAATTTTTCTCGCCTTGAGGATGCGGATTCCGTTGCTATTTAATCAATTTTAAAGGCCAAGGTCCCTAATTTATTGTCTCAACCACACTTGCTCCATGACGGTGCAAAGTATTGTGGCAAGAACTTGCATGCTGGATTCGAGGAGGGTATCCGAGCTTTTTCTTGTTATTTTTCAGTTCTGCGAGACAATATGACCTTCCTTGATAATATTAAAATTCGTTACAAGATCCTGGCGATCCTTCTCCCGATTGCCGCTGTCGGCATGGCTGGCGCTGGTGTCCTGGCCTATAGTTACAAGCAGGCAGACAAGGCTTACGTCGGCTTTTTCGACCATAACGCTGCCGCTTCTACGAGCGTGTTCAGAGCGTCTACCGCGGTTGTCGGTGTGGGTTTTGCCGTCAACGAGATCCTGCGCATCACGGTGATGGGTGGCGATACAAGCCCAATCGAGACCTTGTACCGAAACGACACCGAATTGTTTATCAAGCGAATGGAAGACGCCAGGCGGCTCGATCCTTCCATCAGCGTGGAAGTCGGCAAGTTCATTCAAAGAGGCAAGGAAATCATCGATCTGGCCAATGTCTCGATCGATCGTATCAAGTCGGGCAATCTCGATGCGGCACGCGTCGAGATAGGAAAGATCGGTCCCCTGGTGATCGATTATCGCGAAGACCTCAGGGTGTGGAATAACGCCAAGGCTGCGGAGACCGTAAAAGGTGTGCAGCTTTTGTCCGCGGACGCGACCAGGACCATCACCAATTCGTTGCTTGGTATCTGCCTGGCCTTTCTGGCTTTCATCGGCGCAGCCCTCTTCTTTGTATCGAGGGGCATCACGGCGCCCATCGAAAGGCTTTCCACACGCATGGTCTCTCTCGCCGGTGGCGAGACGCGCGAAGAGATCGACGGCATTGCTCGCAAGGATGAGGTTGGTCAGATGGCGCAGGCCGTTGCCGTCTTCCGCGAGAATGCCCTTGAGCGCATCCGTCTCGAACAGGAAGCAGATGCCAATCGCAGCCTGTCGGAGAAGGAGCGCATTGCCCGCGACGAACAGAAGGCCAGGGAAGCCGCAGACACGCAGTTTGCCGTCGACAATCTCGCCAACGGATTGTCACGCCTGTCGGATGGCGATGTCTCTTACCGTATCAGCCAGCCTTTCGTTGCCCATCTTGATACGGTTCGTGAGAACTTCAACGCTTCTGCAGAAAAGCTCCAGTCGGCTCTGACTCGCGTGGCCGAGAATGCCCGTGGCATCGATGCCGGTGCGAACGAAATCCGTGCCGCGGCAGACGATCTTGCCAAGCGCACCGAACAACAGGCAGCCTCGGTCGAAGAAACCGCAGCGGCACTGGAAGAAATCACCACCACGGTGAAGGACTCCACCCGTCGCGCCCAGGAAGCCGGTCATCTGGTTGCCAAGGCCCGCACCGGTGCCGAGCAGTCGGGTGAAGTCGTTCGCAAGGCTGTCGTTGCCATGGAGCGGATCGAGAAGTCGTCGGGTGAGATTTCCAACATCATCAGCGTCATCGATGAGATCGCCTTCCAGACCAACCTTCTGGCACTCAATGCCGGTGTCGAAGCTGCCCGTGCCGGTGAAGCAGGCAAGGGCTTTGCCGTCGTTGCCCAGGAAGTGCGTGAACTGGCACAGCGTTCTGCCAGTGCCGCCAAGGACATCAAGGGTCTGATCTCCACCTCCAACACCCAGGTTCAGGAAGGCGTTGAGCTTGTCGGTGAAACCGGCCGTGCGCTGGAAACCATCGTGGCCGAAGTGCAGGAGATCAACCGTCACGTCATGGCGATCGTGGAAGCGGCACAGGAGCAGTCCTCCGGTCTGCAGCAGATCAACACGGCTGTGAACCAGATGGACCAGGACACGCAGAAGAATGCGGCGATGGTGGAAGAGACGACGGCAGCCAGCCATGGTCTTGCCCGCGAAGCCTCATCGCTGAACCAGCTTCTCGGTCAGTTCAAACTGTCTGCCACCTTCGAGGCACCGATCCGATCCGCAACGCCTGCGGAGCGTCCGGCAGCGTCACCCGCCCGCGCGCTTGGCCGCAAGCTTGCAACCGCCTTCTCCGGCAATGCAGCCGTCAAGCAGGACTGGGTAGAGTTCTGATAAGGGTTTTTGGACCTAACCTGCAGAAATCGACGCCCGCGCTCGCTGCGGGCGTTTAGCCGTGCGTGGCATGCCCATGCCGCAATTATGCTGCACTGCACTGTCATCTTGTGTTCTCGGGCGTTCCCAACAGTGTGACAATGCTATAATGGGTTGAAAAACAAGAACGCTTCTGGGTGGAGAGCGTATAATGAAGAAATGGGTTTATACCTTCGGCAACGGTGCTGCCGAGGGCCGTGCTGGTGACGTTGCCATATTGGGAGGCAAGGGTGCGCATCTTGCCGAAATGGCAAGTCTCGGCCTGCCTGTTCCGCCCGGCTTCACCATTATCAGCGAAGTCTGCGGTCGCTACCACCAGGGTGGGCGCCAACTCCCCAATGATCTGAAGCTCCAGGTTTCAAGCGGCATTGCTGGGATGGAAGTGATGACCGGCCGCAAATTCGGTGCAGGCCCGCGCCCACTCCTGATTTCCATTCGCTCTGGTGCGCGTGCCTCCATGCCCGGCATGATGGATACCGTCCTCAATCTGGGTCTCAATGATGAGACGGTGCAGGCGCTCTGCGAGGATTCCGGCGACGCCCGTTTTGCATGGGATAGCTATCGCCGCTTCATCCAGATGTATGCCGACGTCGTCATGGGTCTTGACCATGAAGTCTTTGAGGAAATCCTTGAGGACGAGAAGGGCCGCCTCGGCCACGAATACGATACCGAACTGTCTGCCGACGAGTGGCAGCATGTGGTATCCCGCTACAAGCAACTGGTCGAAGACGAGCTGGATGAACCCTTTCCGCAGGATACCGAAGTCCAGCTCTGGGGCGCGATCGGTGCTGTCTTTTCCAGCTGGATGAACACACGCGCCGTCACCTACCGGCATCTGCACAATATCCCCGGCGACTGGGGAACGGCAGTCAACGTCCAGGCCATGGTGTTCGGCAATCTCGGCTCCACCTCCGCGACAGGCGTTGCCTTCACCCGCAACCCCTCGACAGGGGAAAAGGAACTCTACGGCGAGTTCCTCGTCAACGCGCAGGGCGAGGATGTTGTCGCCGGCATCCGCACGCCGCAATCCATCACCGAAGCGGCACGTCTTGCATCCGGCTCCGACAAGCCGTCGATGGAAAAGCTGATGCCGGAGGCATTTCAGGAGTTCCTCGCGATCTGCAAACAGTTGGAAACCCATTACCGCGACATGCAGGATATGGAGTTCACCATCGAGCGCGGGCAGCTCTGGATGCTCCAGACCCGTTGCGGCAAGCGCACGACGCGCGCTGCCATGAAGATCGCTGTTGATATGGTCGAGGAGGGCCTGATCACTGCCGATGAAGCGGTCTGCAGGATCGATCCGTCATCGCTCGATCAATTGCTGCACCCGACGATCGATTCCGCCATCGAAAGACCCATCATCGGCTCCGGCCTTCCGGCGTCCCCTGGCGCCGCATCCGGAGAGATTGTTTTCAGCGCCGAAGAAGCGGTTGCCGCCAAGGCGGAAGGTCGCCGCGTCATACTGGTGCGCATGGAAACCAGCCCCGAAGATATTCACGGCATGCATGCGGCCGAGGGCATTCTCACCACCCGCGGCGGTATGACGAGCCATGCAGCGGTGGTTGCGCGCGGCATGGGCATTCCTTGCGTCACCGGTGCTGGCTCCATGCGCGTTGATTTGCGCAATGGCGTGCTGATCGGCATCGGCTGCATGCTGCGCAAGGGTGACGTCATCACCATCGATGGTTCGTCCGGACGCGTGCTGAGGGGCGAAGTGCCGATGACGCAGCCGGAGCTTTCCGGCGATTTCGGCAAGCTGATGGAATGGGCCGATGGCGCGCGCCGCATGACGGTGCGCACCAATGCAGATACGCCAGCCGATGCGCGTGCAGCCCGCGCTTTCGGTGCCGAAGGCATTGGCCTTTGCCGTACCGAGCACATGTTCTTCGAAGGCGAGCGCATTCATGTGATGCGCGAAATGATCCTTGCCGAGGATGAGGCGGGCAGACGCTCCGCACTCGACCAGTTGCTCCCCATGCAGCGCGAGGATTTCACCGAGCTCTTCTCAATCATGCATGGCATGCCGGTGACGATCCGCCTGCTCGATCCGCCGCTGCACGAGTTTTTGCCGAAGACCGACGGCGAGATTGTCGAAGTGGCCGCCGCCATGGGCATGCCGCAGACTCTGTTCCGCCAGCGGCTCGATGCGCTGCACGAATTCAACCCCATGCTTGGCCACCGCGGTTGCCGCCTGGCGATCTCCTACCCTGAAATTGCCGAGATGCAGGCTCGCGCCATATTCGAGGCAGCGGTGGAAGCCGCGCGTCGGACGGGCGCCCCCGTGGTGCCCGAAATCATGGTGCCGCTTGTCAGCCTCCGTTCGGAATTGGATTACGTTCGTGGTGTGATCGACCGCGTTGCAGCGGAAGTTGCGGCCGAAACCGGCATGACGCTGGAATATTTGACCGGCACGATGATCGAGCTGCCGCGTGCCGCTCTTCGCGCCCATGTCATCGCGGAGGCGGCTGAATTCTTCTCCTTCGGCACCAACGACTTGACGCAGACCACCTTCGGCATTTCGCGTGACGATGCCGCGCGCTTCATGAACACCTATCAGCGCAAGGGCATCATCGAGCGCGATCCCTTCGTCTCACTGGATTTCGACGGGGTAGGGGAGTTGATCCGCATTGCGGCGGAGCGTGGCAGGCAAACGCGCTCGGAGCTCAAGCTCGGCATTTGCGGTGAGCATGGCGGCGATCCGACCTCCATCGATTTCTGCGAAAATGTCGGGCTGGACTACGTATCCTGCTCGCCCTTCCGCGTGCCGATCGCACGGCTGGCGGCTGCCCAGGCGACACTATCCCATGCGGAAAAGCAGCCGAATACCTCTCCAAAGAAGGTGGTCGCGCTTTAAGCTCGGAGTTAGCGGTTTTCGACGATGACGCGCCGCTCGACGACAACCGGCGACCAGAACATGTCGCGGTTGACCTGCGCCTGCCACGCACGATTATCGGCGCGGCGGTCGAGATCAAGGTCCAGAAGGCAGCGTGCCATCTGGTCGGTGTTCGGGCGGAAGCCATAGCCGCGGCAAGTGGCCTCGTCGCGCGCGCGGCGCTCTTCCGGTGTCAGCGTCTGGCAGGCGGTCAGCGCCAGCATGGCGGCAAGTGAACCGAGAACGATCGAAACACGCATAGTCATCACTCCTCTGGAAGCCCTGATCCCAGCTTGGCGTTTTCTTGCTCTGATACGCCCAATTGGTGATGTGTAAAAGTCCCGCTTTCGGGAAAGGTTGCGGTACCCCGTTAAGCAAAGCGGGTGGAGCGATTCCATTTCCTTCGAAAACGCTTTATGACAAGCCGGTATCGGTGATTCAGGCAGACAAATCTCTCTGGGGCGCTTTTTGGCAATGCATGTGTATGCGGGTGCTGCTTCATGACAGTGCGTTTCGTTAGACCCGTTTCCCATGCGGCCTATCTCTCCCGCTATCTCGGCCTTGCGGCGCTGCTGCTCTTTCTGATAGCGGCGCCCTTGCACCGTTTCGGTCCGCTGACGACGCCGGACTTCATCGCGCTGACCCTGATTTCCGCTGGCATTGCCGCGGTGTCTGTCGTGCTTGCCCTCATTGGTCTTCAGCGTCTCTGGTCTGTCGGCGCAAGGGGCGGGGTGTGGTCGCTTTACGCCTTGCTGCTCTCTGCCATTCCGCTTGGCGTGGTCGCCTATGGCGGCTTCCTCTATTGGCAGAACCCCCAAATTTATGATGTGACGACCGACACGGCCGATGTTCCAAACTGGCTGTCGATCCCCTCGGCCAACCAGCAATGGCTGCCGCGCCCGGCGGCCGTCTCGAAAGCAGATCGCGATGCACAGCTGGAGGCCTATCCCGGCTTCCTTGGCCACCGCTACGAAGGCGCGATCGACCGCGTCTACACTGCCGCCCGGAAGGTGGCGAAAGCGCAGCACATCCGCATCTTGCACACCGACGGTCTGATCGGCGCCTTGCCGGACGCGCAGCCGGGTGCTCCGAAGCAGGACGTCCATGACGGTGCGGCAGACACGCCCGTCGAAGACTTGCCCGCCATCGTGCCTGTACCACTGGCGCGCCCGGCGGAAGCGCCGGCACCGACCTTCTTCAATGGCAGCGGCACGGTCATGATGCAGGGAGACATGCGCACGCTGATCTGGGGCGCGCGTTTTGATGTGCTGATCCGCCTGCGCGAAGATACGGAGACAACGCTGGTCGACGTGCGCGTCGCCTCTCGCTTCGGTCCGCATGATCTCGGCATGGGCAAGAAGATCGCCGATAGCTATCTCGATGCGCTGGATGCTGAAATGCAGGGTCTCAACGATAACTAGAAGCGGGCCGCGCTTATAGGAAGCGCTCGCGTTCTTCCGGCGTCGGTGCACGGCATGTCTGCCGTCGTCCGGCAATCTTCATGCGGTTTCGAGCAACCACACGGTAGACGCCATCGCGAATGAAGCGTGGCACAAGGCGCATCGCCGTTGCTGTCATCCCCATCACGCCGCCAAGCAGTTCGACCACGCGCAGCACGCTGTCGGAATAGATGTGAGCGACGCCGGCTTCGATGAGCAGGCTCGTCTCGTAATCGTCCGTGCGGAAACCGTAATGGCGCATCAGCGCGGTGCCCAGCGGAGATTGCGCCGGCGTGAAGCGAAACAGCCCCTGCTTGTCATGACGAAGTACGAAATCCACATCCCGAGAGCAAAACCCGCACTCACCATCGAAAATGATCAGCGGCTTGTCGTCGGGGAAGTCCGGAACCGAAGGGTCGTTGCGATAGCTATGGGTGGCGCTCATACAATCCCCTGTCTCGGCAGATAGATACCGGTTAGCGACGGCGGACCATCCGTCTCAACCAGACCTTTTTCAATCAGATCTTCGATATGGGCGAGAACGGAAAGCGCCGCTGCGCCATGCAGGCGCGGATCGGTGCTGCGGTAGATCACCTTGACCATCTCTGCAATCGTCCGGTCGCCTGCCTTGATCCTTGTCAGGACTGCCTTTTCCCGCATGCGGCGATGGGTGCGAAGCCCGCGCATGAAGGCTGCCGGATCGTTGACCGGGCCGCCATGGCCGGGCAGGAAGAGCCTGTCATCCCGTTCGAGCAACCTGTCGAGCGAGGCCATATAATCGCTCATCGCGCCGTCCGGTGGCGCGACAATTGTGGTTGCCCAGGCCATCACGTGGTCGGCGGAAAAGACGATGCCATCGCGATCCAGCGCAAAAGCAGCATGATTGGCCGTGTGGCCCGGCGTGTGAAGCGCCGTCAGCGCCCAGCCATCGCCCGTCACCGTTTCATTGTCGCCAAGCGCCAGATCCGGCACGAAATCGCTATCGGCACTTTCCGCGAAAGGATTGCGCTCGCCTTCGTGCAACGGTCGCGCCGCGCGATGCGGCCCTTCGGCCACGGTTATCGCCCCAGTAGCTGCCTTAAGCCGTTTCGCCAACGGCGAGTGATCCCGATGCGTGTGGCTGACGAAAATATGCGTCACCTCGCGGCCTTCCAGCGCACGCATCAGCGCCTGAAAATGAGTCTCATCCTCCGGCCCCGGGTCGACGACCGCCACCGAATGCCCGCCGACGATATAGCTGTTGGTGCCGTGGAAGGTGAAGGCTGACGGATTGTTGACGGTGAGCCGCTGAACATTCTCCGCCACCTTCACCGCCGTGCCATAGGCCGGTTGAAATTCAAGATCGAATGCAGGGTCTGCCATGGTTCGAAAGCTCTTCACAATGCCTGGAAAGCGAAACGCGATCCGTCAAGGTCGCGACACACCTCACGCTGTTTTGTCGCGCATCGGCTCATCGCGAAACCGCTTGGGGTCCAATGCGTGTCATGCTGATGGTTCACGACCTAACACGAAGATCGATCAGCACCCACAAGAAATCTGGACCAGCCCAAACTTAATGATTGCCGCTGCCGCCATGCTTTGCTAATCAGGCGCCGTTCAGGCAGTGGCGTTTCGCCCACCTGCTTCGTTGGGGCGTCGCCAAGCGGTAAGGCACCGGTTTTTGGTACCGGCATTCCCAGGTTCGAATCCTGGCGCCCCAGCCATTTTTTCTTTCATTTTTGACGGTGGACCGCGGAGCGCATTCAGGTGCTGACCGGATGCTGAGGCTTGCACAGATTCTGGTCTCTCCAGCGCCAGTCTCTTTCTCCGGGCAAAAGAAAAAGCCGCGCCCATAGGGTACGCGGCTTTTGAAAAGCGATGCTTAGCTTCGATCAGAGCGCCATATCCGGCGTCTTCTTAACCGGCGCGTCGGCCGGAGCCGATGTGCTCAGCGCGCTCACATCGATGCGCGGCGGTGTCGGCAGTTGCAGGTGTTCGGCGGTATAGTCCCACTCCTGCTGAACTTTTTCCGGATCCGCATTCAGCTTCGTGCCGTAGCTTGGAACGATCTCGCGGAGTTTCGCTTGCCACTCCGGCGAGGCCACCTTGTCCTTGAAGACCTTCTGCAGCACGCCGAGCATGATCGGTGCGGCTGTGGAGGCGCCCGGCGAAGCGCCGAGCAGGCCGGCAATGCTGCCATCCTTGGCGGCAACCACCTCCGTGCCGAGCTTCAGAACGCCGCCCTTTTCCGGGTCGCGCTTGATGATCTGCACGCGCTGGCCCGCCTGCCACAGGCGCCACTCATCTGCCTTGGCCTTGGGGAAGTATTCGCGCAGTGCCGCGATGCGGTCCTCATCGGACAGCATCAGCTGACCCGCCAGATATTCGACCAGAGGATATTCCTCGACACCGACCTGCATCATCGGCCAGATGTTGCTCATGGTCGTGGAGGTCAGAAGGTCGAAATAGGAGCCTTCCTTCAGGAACTTGGTGGAGAAGGTTGCGAACGGCCCGAACAGCACGATGCGCTTGCCGCCGATGACGCGGGTGTCGAGATGCGGCACGGACATGGGCGGAGAACCGACGGAAGCCTTGCCGTATGCCTTGGCCAGATGCAGCATGCTGACATCCGGGTTCTCGTTCACCAGGAACGAGCCGCCGACGGGGAAGCCGCCGTAATCTTCAGCTTCCGGGATGCCGGACATCTGCAGCAGATGAAGGGCGCCGCCGCCTGCACCGATGAAGACGAATTTCGCATCGATGGTGTGCTCGGAGCCATTCGCCGAATTGCTGTAGCTGACGCGCCAGGAGCCATCGGAGTTGCGCTCGATGGCATCGACTTCGCTCGAAACCTGCAGGTCGAAATTCGGCGTGCTCTTCAGATGAGAGACGAACTGGCGGGTGATTTCGCCAAACTCCATATCGGTGCCGAGCGGCGACCATGTCGCGCCGATCTTCTGGGAAGGATCGCGTCCCTCCATCATCAGCGGCACCCACTTCTTGATCTGCTCCGGATCGGTGGAATATTGCATGCCGGCAAAGAGCGGGCTTGCCTTCAGCGCCTCGTAGCGCTTTTCGAGATAGGCGACGTTCTCATCGCCCCAGACGAAGCTCATATGCGGCGTGTGGTTGATGAAGGAACGCGGGTTTTTCAAAACGCCATTGCGCACCTGCCAGGCCCAGAACTGACGCGAGATCTGGAAGGACTCGTTGATGTCGATCGCCTTGGAAATATCGATGCCGCCATTGGCGGTTTCTGGCGTGTAGTTCAGTTCCGCAAGTGCAGAGTGACCGGTACCGGCATTGTTCCAACCGTTGGAGCTTTCCAGAGCCACTGCATCCAGGCGCTCGAGCATCTGGATCGACCAGTTGGGCTCGAGTTCGCGCAGCCAGATGCCAAGCGTCGCGCTCATGATGCCGCCACCAATCAGAAGCACATCGACTTTCTTGTCGGCCGATTGCGCCAAAGCCGGAACGCTGGGGAAAGCGGCGGCAGCAAGCCCCGCGAACGCGGTCCCGAGCACCTGACGGCGGTTCATAGTGAAGGTGTCGTGGGAAAATTCGGTTGGCAGTGTACTGCCCTTATCGTTTTTGATCACGTCTCTACCTTAATTATTGCGCTTCATCAGATTTTGTGCGCCGCAATAGACCATCGACCGCCATGTCACAACATGGTCAAGCCATGGCCGAAATCGTTCATTTTGATGTCAGGGAAATGTGAGCGCCGCACAACAGATGCGGTGCGACAAATTGCTGCTGAGGCATTTTGCCAGCGTTTCCGGGTACATAGACGGTGCCGCTTCGCTCTGGTTGAGATAGCGATGTTAAAGCTATGATTAGATTTAATCGGTTTAGTCGATAGGTATGCATTTTTGCATGACTGGCATGCAGGGCGCCTCAAGCGTCGATAAACTGCGTTTTCTCCGCGAAAAAGGAAAACCCGCCTGACGAAATCAGGCGGGCGGTTCCATACTTGGATGGCATCCAGCCTTTATTCGCTGGCGAGGAATTCCGCGCAGTAGCTCGGACCGTTGACGCCAGGGCGATCGGACACGGTGCGGATCGAGCTGATCTTGTAGCTCGAATCGACGCTCAACTGAACGGTGCAGGACAAAGAAGCGCTGCGGGCTGAAGAAATCTGCCGGCCACGCTTGCCGTCTTTTTCCTCATACTTCGCTGGGATCTTCGCCTTCTTGTAGCCGCCGCGCCATGTGTAGGTCGTGCTGCTGCCATTGGACACATCGCTCAGCGGCGGGCCGAATTTTGCAAAGAAGATACCAGCCGACTGGCCGACCCAGCGGGTCTCGACCGGGCTCTTCGTGGCGATGGAGGGCGTGGTGGTGCAAGCGGAGAGGGCGATGGAGAGGCCCGCGAGCAGTGCGATGCGCAAACGCATGGTGAAAGGTCCTTTGTGCCTGTCCGGCATCGTCGCCGGGAAATGCGTTCCCCTAACAGATTTACAGGAACTGGGCAGCGCCAAGTGAAGCTTTGCCCAAAATTTCTTGCCACAATTGCTTTTTTGTAACGATTCCTGCGCCCCTAACCCCTTCATTTCTTTCCGAAGCGCACGTCACAAAATTTTCGTAACCGCCGCTTGTCGAGAGCAGGATGCTGGTCTATAGAAACGCCGCTGGTCACGGAGTGTAGCGCAGTCTGGTAGCGCACGTCGTTCGGGACGACGGGGTCGGAGGTTCGAATCCTCTCACTCCGACCAGCTTGAAGTGTGTCCTGACCGAAGACATACGTAGCAGTTTGTACCTGAGACTTGGGTGACAAGTGCCCGCCGAACGGTATCTCAAGTCTTCTACAAATCATGCCTGTTAACGCACACCGGCCCCCCTGCAATCTCCGGCGACCTTTGCTAGGAAGCGAGGCAGGCATCGGGACAAGGGACGACTTAAAGCCTTTCTCAGCGCTTTTCGCTAAGGCTTTGTGAAATGCCGAAGAGCCAAAGCATATCGCTGGCGTTTAGCTTCGCCGTTGCGGGGCGTGGGAGAACGACGCTGCGGTTTTTCGCCCTGCCGGCAAAAAGAAAGTCGGCATAGCGCTTCTCGAGGTCGCGCTCGTAGTCATCGACGAAGACATGTGTATCGTCGTGAGACAAAAGTGCCGTCCAGACGATCGGGAGCGCTCTACCGGGATCGCTTGGGCGCCATCCCATGGGCGCGTCCACCAGAATCACATCCCAGCGGCGGGATTTGATATTGTCCGGCACCACGGCTTGGCGCACGACGAGAGCAGGGTCGCTCAAGGAGCCGGCTACGGTCGTTGGATAATCCATGTGATCGATATTTAGATCTGGATGTTTGCTTCTGACCTTATCGATCCAGTCGGGGATGTTTTCCAGAAAAAGTGTGTAGCCATCACGGTTGAGATTGGCCCACAAGGGGCTGTCATTGCCAAGACCGAAGACCAGCATATTGCAATTGGGTCCACGGGATCGGATGGCGGCGGAGACCGCCTCGATCTGAACCGGCGACATCTGTGCATCAGGATTGTAATGTTCACGCAATACCCCATTCAGGAGAGTCTCCTGCAGGGACATATTCGCGTCTTCGTCAATATCGTTCTGGCTATCGAAGCGGAAGGCACTGGTAAGGCTCTGGGTCACAATTGTCTCTCACTCAAAAAGAGGTGGCAGTCGCGCTCATTGCCCTGCAACAACGAGCAGGCCAGAACCGCCGATGGCGTTGACGCAGAACTGCAATCCGCTGCCAACGGCTTTCCATTGTGCCGCAATATGGGCTTCAGCAGCAGCGTCTCCCGCCATCAGGCAGAGAGCAAAGCCGCGCGGGGAAAGGTAGGGGGCAAGGGCGGCAAGCGATACCGCGGCGCTTTCAACCGGAACCGATTTGGAGAAATCGACAACGACCATGTCGAACTTCGGCTCGGCTTCGAGCACGCGGGCGTCCGGGAAGATGCCTTTCGTGTCACCAAACTCGACCGTGACCGGCTGCGCAACGGCAATCGACACATAGCCGCCAAAGCCGCAAAGCTTGAGACGCAAATCTAACTCTTGCGCCTCTTCGTCTGTGGAGCAAAGGCACGTCAGCTGGCGACCGGTATCGCGAACGAAACAGGCAAGCGTCAGAGCGGAGCGGGTACTGCCGACATGAAGAATATCGGCGTTGTCCGCCCGCGTAGCTAAGACGCCACGAAGCGACCAGACCTGTTCGGGCGTTAGCCGTAGCGGCCCGCAAAAGGCTGTGACATTGATGATCGCAGGCATGTCAGCCACGACGAGGTTACCGGTTATATCGCTCCAAGTCTGGGGAGAAGATTTCGCAGTCATGGACGCTAGCTCACTCTTGTTTTGCGTGAATTTGGGCTTTGTACTGAGGGAAGGCGCGCTTGCCTGATCGGGTTGCGGCGCTGGCCGCGTCAAGGGAAGCGGAGTCTTGTGGAACACCTCGTGCGCTGACTTTTGTTGTATAGTCGAGTTCAACCCTTGCGAGTTCGGGTCTAGATTGTGATGCGACAATGGATTCGTCGCCGTATAAAGATAGGCATTCGTGGCAAGGAACTGATAGCGACGCGTCTGGTCGAGGATTGGCAACGCAATCGCTATATCGCAGGCCGCTTGCAGCCAGGCCCCCTCACCATCCTTGAAATAGTCATCCGGTACATTGCCGAGAAGCTCGGCACGGAAGCTGAAAAAGTGGCTAGTTTTCCAACCCTGAACGCGCGGCGGGCGGCTCGGGTCTAGCGGACCATTTCCTCCGACTCGGCCGTCGTCCAAGGCGAAATTCGTCCAGACGACATCCTTGCCCGCATCATAGAAAGCCTTCATGCCATCCAGAACGCGTGGCTCTATCAACTGATCGTCGGCATCCACCACGCCAATAAAGGTTGCATTGCCAGCCATTGGACGCAGATGCTCGGCGGCATTGCGTGCTTTTCCAAAGCGTGTCTCGTTGATGATCAGGGTGTGACGATCGGGGAAGTGGCTATTCAGTGACGCGCGGGCCGCCTCACCGGTGCCATCGTCCGAAGCATCATCGACAAAGAGGATGTGAACGTCTTTCAATGTCTGTTTCGCAACGCTCTCGATCGCACGCGGCGCATAGAGAGCGCAGTTACGCCCGGTCATGAAAATCAAGGCTGCGGAAGATTGCATGAAGGACGAGCTTTCGAATGAATTTCTACTCATTCGATTTTAACGGACAAAGCTTTTACGAACCTTGTGATGGGCCTTACGGCTCCTCCACCGTTTTCGCTGCCATGTTTGCAAGGAACTTTCTGCGTCCAACCAGAGTTTGTCTCCGTATATAAGGAGAAATACAAATGCTAAAAGGATTGCTGTTGTGGGCGCTGGGCGTCCCGTTTTTTGTCGTCGTTCTGCTTTGGATGTTTGTATTCTAAGCACCACAGAGACGATCAAGGAATCGAAAAAGGCGCCGGTACAGTCCGGCGCCTTTTCGTTTATTCCAGCTCGTCCAGAAGTCTGGACGCGGATTTCGCATTCGTCCTTCGAATTTCGATCTCATCACGCCGGGACGCCAGCAATTCACCAGCGAGCAGCGCTTCCGCCAGGTCGGCGGGCAGCGAGAGGATGACGCGTTCGCCGTCGGAAATCTTGCCCGTGTCGCTGCGCTTGCCGACAATCATGCCGCCCGCCACCGTGTTGTTGGTGTCCGGATCGATCAGGATGAAGGAGCCCGTAGAGCGGTTCTGCTCGTAAGGGTCGAAGATCGCCGTTTCGTCGAAGCTCAGGCGCACCTTGCCGATGGCGTTCATCGGCAGTGTTTCGGCATGAGCCTGCCAGTGGCCGTTCTTCAGGTCCAATTGGGTGACCGGCTGAACGCTGACGCGCTGGCGGCGGCTGCCGCTCTTGAGCCAGTAGCGCTTGTTCGGCTCGATGCCACCAGGCTGCAGTGCGACGATCTGCGCGTCGAAAGCGAAACCCGTCTGGGGTTGGGCGTCGATGGACACGATCATGTCGCCGCGCGAGACGTCGACCTGACGATCGAGAACCAGCGTGATCGCGTCACCGGCAACGGCGGCATTGCGCACCAGATCGAAGGTGACGATTTGCTTGACGTTGGCCACCATGCCCGACGGCAGGATGACGACAGAGTCACCGGGCTTCACGGCGCCGCCGGCAACGGTGCCTTGGTAGCCACGGAAGCTTTCGCCTGGGCGAGAGACGCCCTGGACGGGCAGGCGGAAGCCGCCGGTCTGGGTGGAGCGAACCGTTGCAAGCTCCAGCGTCTCGACGAGCGTCGGGCCATCATACCAAGGCATGGAGACCTTGCCGGAGAGCACGACATTCTCGCCCTTCAGCGCCGACATCGGAATGGCGACGATCTGCTTGATGCCGAGCGACAGCGCGAATTCCTTGAAGTCGTGCGCGATCAGCTCAAAACCGGCCTTGTCGTAATTGGTTAGGTCGATCTTGTTGACGGCGAGCACGAACTGGCGAATGCCCATCAGCGCCGCGATCGTGGCATGACGGCGTGTCTGTTCGAGAATGCCGGTGCGGGCATCCACCAGAAGCACCGCGAGATCTGCGGTGGAAGCGCCGGTTGCCATGTTGCGGGTATATTGCTCGTGACCGGGCGTATCCGCGACGATAAAGGCACGCTTGTCGGTAGCAAAATAGCGGTAGGCGACGTCGATGGTGATGCCCTGTTCGCGCTCGGCCTGGAGACCGTCGAGAAGCAGCGCGAAGTCGGGAAGGCCGAGGTCGTTCTGCTTACCGCTGTCGCGTCTCAGCGTCGCGGCCTGGTCTTCCTTCACCGCTTTGGTGTCCCAGAGCAGACGGCCGATCAGCGTCGACTTTCCGTCGTCCACGCTGCCGCAGGTGATGAGGCGAAGCGGTCTTGTATCCTTGACGGCCTTCGCCGGCTCGACGAAGGGCAGAATGGTGGCGGATTGCGCCGTGGAGGTCTGTGTCATCAGAAGTAGCCCTCGCGCTTTTTCTTTTCCATGGAACCCGACTGGTCGCGGTCGATGGCGCGGCCCTGTCGTTCGGAGACGGTGGCGATCTCAAGCTCGGCGATGACCTCGTCCAGCGTCGTGGCCTCGGAATGGATCGCACCCGTCAGCGGGAAGCAGCCGAGTGTGCGGAAGCGGATCGAATCATATTTCACTTCTTCGCCGGGCTGCAGTTCCAGCCGTTCGTCTTCGGCCAGGATCATCATGCCGTCGCGCTCGATATAGGGGCGCTCCTTGGCGTAGTAGAGCGGAACGAGCGGGATGTTTTCCGCCTGGATGTAGCGCCAGATATCGACTTCCGTCCAGTTGGAGAGCGGGAAGGCGCGCACGCTCTCGCCCTGGCGCACCATGCCATTATAGATGTTCCAGAGTTCCGGACGCTGGTTGCGCGGGTCCCATTTGTGGTCGGGCGTGCGGAAGGAATAGATGCGCTCCTTGGCGCGGCTGGCTTCCTCGTCGCGGCGCGCGCCGCCGAAAGCGGCATCGAACTTGCCGGCGTCGAGCGCCTGACGCAGTGCTTCCGTCTTCATGATGTCGGTGTAAAGCGCAGACCCATGGGTAAATGGCGTCACATTCTCTACAGCACCACGCGGGTTGGTGTGCGAGATCAGATCCAGATCGTATTCCTTGACGATATTGTCGCGGAATTCGATCATTTCCTTGAACTTCCAGCCGGTATTGACGTGCAGAAGCGGGAAGGGGATGCGGCCCGGGAAGAACGCCTTGCGCGCCAAATGCAGCAGCACGGAGGAATCCTTGCCGATGGAGTAGAGCATCACGGGGCGCTCAAACTCTGCGGCAACTTCGCGAAAAATATGGATGGCTTCGTTTTCGAGGGCTTTCAGATGGGGATCGAGCGGCTGCTTGGGTGTGCTGACGCTGGTGCCTTCCGTTTCCGGAACTGCATTGGACATTTTAAACTCCGGCAATGTACTGAATTGAACTGTTAGTTTTGTGGGGCGGGACTGATCGAGCTTTGCGCGGCTTCGGCCACATGCAGGCCGCATTCGCGCTTCTCGTCATTTTCCCACCACCAACGACCGGCACGCTCTGGTTCGCCGGGCTTGATGGCGCGGGTACAGGGCTCACAGCCGATAGACGGGTACCCGCGCGCATGGAGAGGATTGACGGGAATATTCTCCGCCGCGACATGGGCCTTGATCGCATCGATGTCCCAGTCTACGAGCGGGTTGATCTTGATGAGGTTGCGCTCGGCATCATATTCGGCAAACGGCGTTGAGGCTCGATTGCCTGATTGCCCCCGGCGCAGGCCGGTTATCCAGAAACCGGCGCCTTCAAGCGCTTTGGCAAGCGGAATGAGCTTGCGCACATGGCAGCAGGCGTGACGCGCTTCCACGCTTTCATAGAAGCCGTTCAGCCCATATTTCTCGGCATAGGCGTCGATGTCGTCCTGTTCGGGGTAGAAACGGGTAATGGTGATCCCATACCGATCTTCGGTCTCGTCGATCAGGCGTACGGTTTCGGCGAAGAGACGCCCGGTCTCAAGCGTCGCCACGTCGATCGGCAGACGATGCGTGCCGATCGCTGCGGTAATCACCTGATCTTCGATGCCGAGGCTGGTCGTAAAGACTGAACGCGATCCAAGACCCGCGACGAAGGCCAGTCTCTCCACAAGGGAAAGATCCTTCAAGGTCGCATCGAGCGAGCTCACATCCTGTAGGGAAAGGGTCTGCGGAGGCGTGTTGATCGTCATTTCTCGATTCCGAAACTTTACTGTCTCGATAATCTTCGAAAGGCGTCATCTTTTACAGAAACGCGCGTGCTTCTGTCGGTCGCTCGCGAGCAAATATCTCTCCTGCGACGACGTTACGCGCAAAAGACTCCCAAGAGGGCAAGATAGCTCCCAAACCAATCCTGGCAATAAAACCTCAACCATCTCGAATTGCAAGAGGATCAAGACATTTTCTGTAATTTTTGTAGAATATTGCTGCCTGCGGTTCTCATTCTTTCGGTCGAGGTCGTCGGCGACCAGCCCATTTTCGCGCAATACCATTCCGGTAACATAATTTTTGCGTGCAAGAAGTCGTCAAAGAGGGCAGGATTGGGAACTGGTTTTGCGCGTTGAGGGATTTCCGCGCATGAGTTGTTGCGTCGATCTTTCGCATCGCGGCGTTTTTCTTATTGCCGTAGCGTGCCACAGGGAAACACTTTTGCGAATAAATCGCAGCTGATTGACCGTAAGTTCTTAAACGCTACTGTGAAGCCGTACGCATCCAGGAGGGTAGTGATGTCGAAATTTCTTTCCAGCCTCAGCGCCATTGCGCTCAGCCTGTCAGTCACATTGGGTGCAGTCGGACCGGCACTGGCCGACACAAAGCTCTTGAACGTGTCCTACGATCCGACGCGCGAGCTTTATAAGGATTTCAACGAGGCCTTCGCCAAGAAGTGGAAGGCCGGTACGGGTGAGGATGTCAGCATCCAGCAGTCGCATGGCGGCTCGGGCAAGCAGGCCCGCTCGGTCATCGACGGACTCGAGGCCGATGTCGTCACGCTGGCGCTCCAGAGTGATATCGACGCCATCGTCAAAAACAGCGGCAAGATCAATCCCGATTGGCGCACCCGCCTGCCGCATAATTCCTCGCCCTATACGTCCACCATCGTCTTCCTCGTCCGCAAGGGCAACCCGAAAGGCATCCACAATTGGGGTGATCTGGTGAAGGGCGATGTGCAGATCGTCACGCCAAACCCCAAGACGTCGGGTGGCGCACGCTGGAACTATCTCGCGGCCTGGGCCTGGGCGAATGAAGAATTCAAGGGCGACCAGGAAAAGATCAAGGCCTATGTCGGCGATCTCTACAAGCGCGCTCCGGTGCTCGATACCGGTGCTCGCGGTTCGACCGTCACCTTCGCACAGCGTCAGATCGGTGACGTTCTGCTCGCTTGGGAAAACGAGGCCTATCTTGCGGGCCAGGAATTTGGCGAAAATGCCTTCGATATCGTCGTCCCGCCGATCTCGATCCTGGCGGAACCGCCGGTGGCCGTGGTTGACGCCAATGTCGATGCCAAGGGTACGCGCAAGGTGGCAGAGGCCTATCTGCAATATCTCTACTCCGACGAGGGTCAGAATATTGCGGCCAAGCACTTCTATCGCCCAAGCAATCCATCTGTCGTCTCCAAGGATCTCTTGAAGCAACTGCCGGATATCAAGCTCGTCACGATCGACGATCCGATCTTTGGCGGATGGGCCAAGGCGCAGCCGGAACATTTCGGCGATGGCGGCATCTTCGACCAGATTTACAAGCCCGCCCAGTAAGTGGATGATGTGCGAACGTCCGGGTGGCCAAGTGCCGCCCGGCGTGGAGCAGAATGGATCGACTGGCTTCACCGCCGGTCGAAAGCGCGTATGATGGCTGGTTCAAGCCATTCGTTTACCCGGAGCATCGATGAGCAATACCCCATCGCAAAGCGGATGGAAGTGGCGTCAGTCTAGCGTCTTGCCAGGTTTCGGCCTGACGCTCGGTTACACGATTACCTATCTCTTTCTTATTATTCTCATTCCCCTCGGTGGCCTTATCTGGTCCACCGCCCATCTCGGATTTGCCGAGTTCGTCGCGATCGCCACCGATCGCAGAACCTTGAATGCTCTTCGGGTCAGTTTCGGCACGGCCTTCATCGCAGCGCTCGTCAACGCCTTTTTCGGCGTCATCATCGCTTGGGTCCTTGTCCGCTATCGCTTTCCGGGTCGCCGCTTTGTCGATGCGATCGTGGATCTGCCCTTCGCGCTGCCGACCGCGGTTGCCGGCATTTCGCTGACCACGCTCTACTCCAATCGCGGCTGGATTGGCTCGCTGTTTGAACCGCTCGGCATCAAGATCGCCTTCACGCCGATCGGCATCGTCATCGCCCTGATCTTCATCGGCCTGCCCTTTGTCGTGCGCACGGTGCAGCCCGTCATGGAAGAAATCGACCGGCAGGTTGAGGAGGTTGCAGCGACGCTCGGTGCCAACCGGTTCCAGACGATCACCCGCATTCTGCTGCCGGGCCTCGTTCCCGCCATCCTCACGGGTTTCGCGCTCGCCTTTGCCCGCGGTGTTGGGGAATATGGCTCTGTCATCTTCATTGCGGGCAACATCCCCTATGTGTCGGAAATCGCTCCGCTCCTGATCGTCATCCGGCTTGAGGAATTCAACTATGCGGGCGCGACGGGCATCGCCACAATCATGCTGATCATCTCCTTTGCGATGCTCTTCGTCATCAATCTCATTCAGGCCTGGAGCCGTAAGAGGTATGGTTATGCCTGATAAAGCTCAAACCCTTCCCGCGAGGCCGTTCCGCGATCCGGCAAGCGAGGGGCTGCCGGCAAAGCTCGCCCTTTTTCTTGTCGTCTTCCTGTTCTTGGCGCTCTTTCTCGTGTTGCCTCTGGTGGCCGTCTTCGTCGAAGCGTTCCGCAAAGGTATGGAATCCTTCTGGGAGGCGATCGTAGAGCCGGATGCGCTTGCCTCCATCCGCCTGACGCTTCTGGTCGCGGCCATCTCCGTGCCACTCAATCTGATCTTCGGCGTGGCCGCTGCCTGGGCCATCGCCAAGTTCGAGTTCAAGGGCAAGGCCTTCCTCATCACCTTGATCGATCTGCCATTTTCGATCTCGCCGGTGATTTCCGGTCTCGTCTACGTCATCCTGTTTTCGTCCCACAGCGTGCTCGGGCCCTGGCTGAAGAGCTATGGCATCGAGGTCCTCTTCGCCGTGCCGGGCATCGTCCTTGCGACCATTTTCGTCACGTTCCCCTTTGTTGCCCGCGAACTGATTCCTCTCATGCAGGATCAGGGAACCGGCGACGAGGAGGCCGCGATTTCGCTTGGCGCCTCTGGCTGGCAGACCTTCTGGTATGTCACCTTGCCCAACATCAAATGGGGTCTGCTCTACGGCGTGCTTCTGTGTAACGCCCGCGCCATGGGCGAATTCGGTGCCGTTTCTGTGGTATCTGGCCATATTCGCGGCGAAACCAACACCATGCCGCTGCATATCGAAATTCTTTACAACGAGTACAATATGGGCGCCGCTTTTGCGGTGGCCACACTGCTGGCGGGACTGGCGCTCGTCACCCTTGTACTCAAAACCATTCTCGAAATACGCTTTGGCGCGGGCAACGCTGCCGGCAAGCATTGAAGGGCATATTCATGGAAGTGAAAGTTTCCGGCATCACCAAGCAGTTTGATCGCTTTCCAGCATTGAACGACGTGTCGCTCAACATCCGCTCCGGCGAGTTGATTGCACTGCTGGGTCCGTCCGGCTCTGGCAAGACGACGCTTCTGCGTCTGATAGCGGGCCTTGAGCAGCCGACCGCCGGCCAGATTTTCTTTGGCGATGAGGATGCCTCCCACCGTTCCGTCCAGGAGCGCAATGTCGGCTTCGTTTTCCAGCATTACGCGCTGTTTCGTCACATGACGGTGGCGGAGAACATCGCCTTCGGCCTGAAGGTGCGGCCCTCTGCAACACGGCCGGCTAAGTCGGAAATCCGCAAGCGCGTCTCGGACCTTTTGGACATGGTGCATCTGTCTGGGCTGGAAAAGCGCTATCCCAACCAGTTGTCCGGCGGCCAGCGTCAGCGTGTTGCGCTCGCCCGTGCCGTTGCCATTGAACCCCGGGTTCTGCTTTTGGACGAACCTTTCGGTGCGCTGGATGCCAAGGTGCGCAAGGAGCTTCGTCGTTGGCTTCGCGAATTTCACGACCGCACCGGCCACACGACCGTCTTCGTCACCCACGACCAGGAGGAGGCCCTGGAACTGGCAGACCGCGTGGTGGTGATGAGCCAAGGCAAGATCGAACAGGTCGGCACGGCGGATGATGTCTATGACACGCCGAATTCCCCCTTCGTCTTCTCCTTCATTGGCGAATCGTCCAACCTTCCGGTCAAGATCCAGAACGGCCAAGTCGTGTTTCAGGGAGAGAGCATCGGCCTCGCTGAGACCGGAGATGGGGAGGGTGATCTGTTCTTCCGTCCGGAAGATGTGGTGCTGACGAATGAGCGAGACGCACTTTACGGGAAGGTGACCACCTGTCGCCGCCTGGCCGGCACGCGCATTGCAGAAATCGATATCGCCAATAATGGGCACGAGCCCTATCATCTCGAAATCGAGGTGCCGCTGGATGCGTCTGTATCCGTTGGCAACGACGTGCGCTTTCGTCCGACCCGTTGGCGGGTTTTCAGAACGTAAAGGTTGGAAAAGGAAAAGGGCCGCTTCGAGCGGCCCTTCCATGAGTCTGGTCATTGTCTCAGACCCGAAACGTTTTGCAACGCTTCGAAGGGAAGGCGGATCAGGCCGAGGGCTGCCTCGTCAAAATCAAATCCTTTCCATTGCCTGCTGCCAAGACCGAAATCTCATTAGACATTGGATCACCTTCCTTTCTCTACGTTGAACATAGTATGAAGGTAATCCGATTCGCGCCGATTGCAAGAGGGCGCGTTTATATCGATACCGTCAGCCGAACAAGCCGCGATGAACCGCCGTGCGTCCTATTGGACGCGCAAAGGACGCTCTATCTTTTTTGATCTACGCATCCTGCTTTCCGAGAATCGACTCTAATTTTCGGGCCGATGCTGTAGGCCGCAAACGGCAGTGCGGCGCCGGAAAGGCTGCCGAGCCCGCCGCCACCAATCTCAAGTCTCTGATATTACTCGCTGACACGCATCACGATCTTGCCGATATGGCTGCTGCTTTCCATCAGCTGATGGCCTTCCGAGACCTGATCGAAGTCGATCACGTCATGGATGACAGGGGCGACCTTGCCGGCTTCGAGCAGCGGCCAGACCTGCTCGACGAGCTCATCGCGAATGGCGCGCTTCTCGTCAGCCGTGCGTGGCCGCATGGTGGAGCCGGTGACGGTGAGGCGTTTGACCATGATGGGGCGTAAGTCCACCTTCTCGGCAATCGTACCGCCGAGGAACGCGATCATTGACAGGCAACCATCCTTGGCAAGCGAGGCGATGTTCTTTTCAAAGTAGGATGCGCCGATCATGTCGAGAATGACATCCACACCCTTGCCGCCGGTCGCGTCCTTGATGACGGCGGCGAAGTCCTCTTGTTTGTAGTTGATCGCTCGTTTGGCGCCAAGCGTCTCGCAGGCGTCACATTTCTCCTTCGAGCCTGCCGTGGTATAGACCTCGGCACCAAAGGCCTTTGCAAGCTGGATTGCCGTTGTGCCGATACCGCTGCTGCCGCCATGGATCAGAACACTTTCGCCTTCGGTCAGGCCCGCCATCTGGAAAAGGTTGGCCCATACGGTGAAGAAGGTTTCCGGCACCGCTGCCGCCTTCACCGCATCATAACCCTTGGGGAAGGGCAGGGCCTGGCCAGCGGGCACGACGCAATATTCGGCATAGCCCCCGCCATTGGCAAGCGCGCAGACCCGGTCGCCGATTTGGAAATCGCTGACGCCTTCACCGAGCGCGACGACTTCACCGGCAACTTCAAGACCGAGAACCGGGCTTGCGTCTTTAGGCGCGGGATAGTTTCCCTGACGCTGCGCCACATCCGGTCGGTTGATGCCCGCTGCCTGAACCTTGACTAGAAGTTCCCCGGCCTTGGGTAAGGGCAAAGGCCCGTTCGAAAACGTCATGACCTCAGGTCCGCCAAAGCTCGGCAGATCGACAAAACGCATGGTGGACGGCAGTGACACGGGTGGCCTCCTCAAAACTTTCTTACGGTCCGCTAAACTTAGGTGACCCGTGTGGCTTATGAAAGAAGGCGTAATGCCGCTCCCCTTATTTCATTTCGCCATGGCTGCAGATGACGAGACCGGCATCGCTTTCCTTGGCCGCCTTCTTGATGTTGGCGATTTCGGCGCCAATCCCCTCAGGATTGCCGATCAACATGCCCTTTGGCAGTTGAAGGACGCCGATGGAGCAACGCAGAAGCGCAAATTCCCGCTCATTGCCGAAGCGGTCGAAGCCCTTGATCTGTCCCGCGAGGCGATCTTCTTCCGAATACAGCGAGATGACATCGTCGTGGAAATCGCTGAGCAACCGCTCCAGAATTTCCGTCACCTCGTCCTTCGTCCAGTCGCGAACGCCGATGAAAAAATCGTCGCCGCCGATATGGCCGAGGAAGCAGTCGCCGGAGAAGAAGTATCGTTTCATCAGCGCCGAGAAGAGGCTGATCGCATGGTCGCCGACATGGAAACCGTATTTGTCGTTAAAGGGTTTGAAGTTGTCGAAGTCGCAATAGCAGAAGAAGCGATCTTCATCGCTGTCGCGGCAGGATTCCTCGATGAAGCCGCTGATCGCCCGGTTGCCGGGAAGTGCTGTCAGGGGGTTCTGCTCCTGTGCCAGCTTCAATTGCTTTTCGTTGATGACCTTGATCAGCGATGCGGCCGAAACGACGCCGACATAGCGCATGTTTTCGGTGAGGATCACGCAGGCACTGCCGCCCATATTGGCGAAGATATTCATCAGCCGATCCGCATCCGCATCCAGCCCGACGATCGGGGCGCGATCGACGAAATGCGAGATTGTCCGCTCATAGACCTTGTTCTTCAAGAGATCGCGGCCGAAGGGCTGATAGATGTATTCCTTCAGGTGATACTCGTTGATCACCCCGCGCGGTTCGCCATTGGCGTTGAGAACGGGAAAGAAAGCCTGCTCCGGATTGCGGCGGAAGAGTTCGAAGACGCTGTCGATGCTGTCGTTCTCATAGACGGTGGGCAGATGCTCGATCTGCCGACGGATCAGGATCTCATCGAGCGTCTGACGGTTGCGCCGGTTTTCGCCGAGAATTTGGAGATGCGGAAACGATGTCTGCAATTCCTTGACGAAGGTGGTGGGGCGAGAGACAAACCAGCCTTGGACCAGATCGACGCCCATCTCCCGGCAGGCGAGGAATTCCGCTTCCGTCTCGATGCCTTCGGCAATGACGCGCACACCGAGCACATGAGCGATGTTGACGATGTTCTTGACCATGTGCCGCTTGCGCGGATTACGCTCGACATCCTGGATGAAGTAGCGGTCGATTTTCAGATAATCGACGTCGAAGTCGCAAAGCAGCTTCATCTCGCCGTGGCCGACTCCAAAATCGTCGATGGCGAGCTTGAAGCCTTCTTTGCGCATGCGGTTGATCAGGGTGCTGAATTCCGGCACGCTGGTATTGTCGAAGCGTTCCGACAGCTCGAAGCAGATGGAGGAGGGCGGGATCTTTGCCTGCGCCAGTTGTTCCAGCAGCTTGTCAACCATGATGTCGCCATGGGGAATGAGCCTGACATCGAGATTGAGAAACAGCGTGGCGGAGGCCAAATCCGGAAGCGTGGAAAACTTGGCGAGTGCGCGGCTTGCAATCATCTTCTCCAGTTCGATGAGCTGACCGTCCGCTTCGACATGATCGAGAAGTTCGAGAGGGTTGGGAAAGCCGATGCGGTCATAGCCGCGCATCAGGGATTCATAACCGAAGACCGTGCCGGTCGTCGCTTCGACGATCGGCTGGAAGGCGCATTCGAGCACCAGCTTTGCCATGGAAATCATCTGGCCGCTGGAAAACCGTCTTATGATATTTGGCTCGGCACTTATCGACACCACGCGTTTTCTCCACCATTGCAGGATCGTTTGCAGCAATCCTGCCCGACCCTACGTTTTTAGGCGGGAGTGTGGAGAGAACTCCTCAATGAAAACTTTACGGCAGATGAAACTTTGGTGACAGTTTCATGTCCGGTCAGGTGGCGTCAAAGTGGACGTGGCTCAGCGTCTCTGCGTATTGTGGAAGGCGTAGAGCTCCGCCACATTGACGGCCTCGCTATCGCTCTTCCGGCGCTCGACGAAGCCGCCCTTGTCTCTTTGCTGTGTCTCTGCCCAGAGCTTCAGCGCGGCGCGCACGACCTCGCTGCTGGAGGCGTAGGCACCGCAGGCCACGGCTTCGTGCATCTTCGCGGCCTGTTCCGGCGAGATCGATACGGTCAACACTGGCATGGTGGTCCTCCCTATTACCAAGCTGCGGGATTTTTCCCGTCAGCCGCATTTGCCGTCGTAAACTCACTTTGCAGCATGTGCATATTCTGCGGATCGCAAGGCGGCGGTTGGATAGAACGTGAGAAGTTATTCTTGGTTCCCGCTAAAAATACTCAGAGCTAGAAGAGTGTCGAACACGTGATCGATCCTCTCATTGACATGGCGCAAACCAGGTGAAAACCCGTCGCATTTATTATTGATTGATCAGTCAATCAATAATAAAAAAGACCCAAAGGAGATCGGTATGCCCAAAGTCGGAATGGAGCCATTGCGGCGCAAAGCGCTAGTCGATGCAGCTCTACGCACTATAGGCCATCATGGTTCGCTGAATGTGACGATGTCGGACATCGCACGAGAGGCGGGGGTCTCGGCGGCCCTCGCGCACCATTACTTCGGCAGCAAGCAGCAACTCCTGCTTGAGACGATCCGCAGCCTGTTGCGGGATTTGCGGCGGGACGCGGTCGCGGCGTTGACACGGGCCTCTGGCCCGCGCGAGCGCCTCAGCGCCATCGTGCGGGTGTCGTTTCAAAGCGACCAGTTCACCCAGGAAACGGTGGCGGCGTGGCTGGCCTTTTATGTCGAGGCGCAGCGCTCGGAAGAAACCCGCCGTCTTCTCGTCGTCTATACCAAGCGCCTTCGCTCCAACATCATGCATAGCCTCGGTCGTCTTTGCCCGCCCGACGACGCGGCGAGGATTGCGGAAGGGGCAGCAGCCCTGATCGACGGGCTTTATATTCGCCACAGTCTGCATGCCGCACCGCTTGGCATCTCCGCCGCGGGCGCTCTGGTCGAAGATTACTTCGACGTGCAGCTGAAACGCTTTTTGGACAACAAGCCGTCCACCCGCATTCTTTGAGGACACTGATGATGACGTTGAAAGCCCAGCCGAAAGCCTCGCATTTCATCGATGGCGACTATGTTGAAGACGACAAGGGAACGCTGATCGAAAGCATCTATCCGGCGACCGGTGAAGTCATTGCGCGCCTTTATGCGGCGACCCCTGCCATTGTCGAGCGGGCAATCGCCTCGGCGAAGCGCGCGCAGAAAGAATGGGCGGCGACGAGCCCGACGGCACGCGGGCGTATCCTGCGCCGTGCTGCAGACATTATGCGCGAGCGCAACCGCGAACTTTCCGAACTTGAAACGCTCGACACCGGCAAGCCTATTCAGGAAACCATCGTTGCTGATCCGACCTCCGGGGCTGATTGCTTCGAATTCTTTGGCGGCATCGCGCCATCTGCGTTGAACGGCGATTACATTCCGCTCGGCGGTGATTTTGCCTATACCAAGCGTGTCCCGTTGGGTGTCTGCTTCGGTATCGGCGCCTGGAACTACCCCCAACAGATCGCCTGCTGGAAAGCGGCCCCCGCGCTTATCGCCGGTAACGCCATGGTCTTCAAGCCATCGGAAAACACCCCGCTGGGGGCCTTGAAGATCGCCGAAATTCTCATCGAAGCGGGACTGCCGAAAGGTCTCTTCAACGTCATTCAGGGGGACCGCGATACCGGCCCACTTCTCGTCAACCATCCAGATATCGCCAAGGTGTCATTGACCGGCTCTGTTCCGACGGGCCGCAAGGTCGCGGCTGCGGCTGCGGGCCACCTGAAGCAAGTGACGATGGAACTTGGCGGCAAGTCGCCTCTCATCGTCTTCGACGACGCCGATATTGAGAGTGCGGTTGGCGGCGCCATGCTCGGCAATTTCTATTCCTCAGGGCAGGTCTGCTCCAACGGAACGCGCGTCTTCGTTCAGCGGGGTGCAAAGCAGCGTTTCCTCGACAATCTCAAAAGCCGCACCGACGCCATGATTATTGGCGATCCCATGGATGAGGCAACCCAGATCGGCCCGCTCGTCTCGAAGGCGCAGCAGGAAAAGGTGCTGGCCTATATGGAGAAGGGCAAGGCCGAAGGTGCAACGCTCGTGAGCGGCGGCGGCATTCCTAACAATGTCTCCGGCCAGGGCTATTACGTGCAGCCCACCGTCTTTGCCGATGTGAAGGACGACATGACGATTGCTCGCGAGGAGATCTTCGGGCCGGTAATGTGCGTGCTGGATTTCGACGATGAAGACGAGGTCATTGCCCGCGCCAACGCGACTGAATTCGGCCTCGCGGGCGGTGTCTTCACCGCCGATCTGTCGCGGGCGCATCGCGTCGTTGACCAGCTGGAGGCCGGCACGCTCTGGATCAACACCTATAATCTGTGCCCGGTCGAAATGCCCTTCGGCGGCTCCAAGCAATCCGGCTTCGGTCGGGAAAATTCGGCCGCAGCCCTCAATCATTACAGTGAGTTGAAGACGATTTACGTTGCAACAGGCAAAGTCGAAGCGCCCTATTGATGGGGCGCTCCCTTGGCTCAGGGAGTGTCCAATAAACCAGGCTTGCCGCCAGTCCTCTTATGGCCTCGAGGGCGGTTAATCAAAACCAAGAGAGATAACACATGCAGCAGGCAGATTTCGTCATTGTCGGTTCCGGGTCCGCTGGCTCAGCCATGGCCTATCGCCTGTCGGAAGACGGCAAGTATTCTGTCATCGTCATCGAGGCAGGCGGATCGGATTTCGGGCCATTCATCCAGATGCCAGCGGCACTGGCCTGGCCTATGAGCATGAAGCGCTACAATTGGGGGTATCTTTCCGAGCCGGAGCCGAACCTCAACAATCGCCGCATTACCGCACCCCGCGGTAAGGTCATTGGCGGCTCATCCTCCATCAACGGACTTGTCTATGTCCGTGGTCACGCGGAAGACTTCAACCGCTGGGAAGAGCGGGGTGCGCAGGGCTGGGCCTATGCGGATGTGCTGCCTTACTTCAAGCGCATGGAACATAGCCATGGCGGTGAGCAAGGCTGGCGCGGCACTGACGGGCCTCTGCATGTGCAGCGTGGTCCGGTGAAGAACCCTCTCTTCCATGCCTTCATTCAGGCTGGCGCACAGGCCGGGTTTGAACTGACAGACGACTATAATGGCTCGAAGCAGGAGGGCTTCGGCCTGATGGAGCAGACGATCCATGACGGTCGTCGCTGGTCCGCAGCAAACGCGTATCTGAGGCCGGCTCTGAAGCGCGGTAATGTCACGCTCGTGCACGGCTTTGCGCGTAAAATCGTGATCACCAATGGCCGCGCGACAGGAGTCGAGATTGAACGCAAGGGTGCCGTCGAGACGATAAGCGCAAACCGCGAAGTGATCGTCGCGGCCTCGTCCTTCAACTCGCCGAAACTGCTGATGCTTTCCGGCATCGGTCCGGCGCAGCATTTGCAGGACATGGGTATCGAGGTGAAAGTGGACCGCCCCGGCGTTGGCGCCAATCTGCAGGATCATATGGAATTCTACTTCCAGCAGGTCTCGACCAAGCCTGTATCGCTCTATTCATGGCTTCCCTGGTTCTGGCAGGGCGTGGCGGGTGCGCAGTGGCTGATGACCAAGGGCGGGCTTGGTGCCTCCAACCAGTTCGAGGCCTGCGCCTTCCTGCGCTCCGCACCAGGATTGAAGCAGCCGGATATCCAGTTCCACTTCCTCCCCGTCGCCATTTCCTACGACGGCAAGGCCGCCGCCAAGAGCCATGGCTTTCAGGTGCATGTCGGCTACAACCTGTCGAAATCCCGCGGCGACGTTAAGCTTCGATCGTCCGATCCGAAGGACGACCCGGTGATCCGCTTCAACTATATGAGCCATGCAGAAGACTGGGAGAAATTCCGCCATTGCGTGCGCCTCACGCGCGAGATTTTCAGCCAGAAAGCCTTCGACGAGTTCCGCGGCCCGGAAATCCAGCCGGGCGAAAATGTTCAGTCCGATGCGGAGATCGACGCCTTCCTGCGTGAACATCTGGAAAGCGCCTACCACCCCTGCGGCACCTGCCGGATGGGCGCCAAGGACGATCCTTTGGCGGTCGTCGATCCGCAATGCCGCGTCATTGGGGTCGATGGCCTGCGCGTGGCGGATAGCTCGATCTTCCCGCATGTGACCTATGGCAACCTCAATGCACCGTCGATCATGACAGGAGAAAAGGCCGCCGATCATATTCTCGGTCGACAGCCACTGCCGCGGTCAAATCAGGAGCCCTGGGTCAATCCGCGGGCGGCGGTCAGCGATCGCTGATTTCGCCGCGATGCTGGTTCGCGCTCATAGGGCGAAAACTCTTCAGCGTTCTCAAGTTGGGATATTCAGATGCTTTTCCATGTCATTTGTCAAAGACATGGTTGCAATCGGGGCTTTCGGGTCTGATAAGAAACCTCGCCATTGAAATGCAGAAACGTACCATGCCCGCCACTTACAAGAACATGAAAATGGTCCGCCGTTCCCGCGTCATGTGGGGATCGTGGCGGATCTGGAAGCCAAGAGCCGTTTTCTGGCTCGGGGCCATTGCGGTAGGGCTGATCAGCGTCGCCTTTGCCAAGGCGGCAGATTGGGCGCAGCACGTTTTTTCCGCGACCACAACGTCAGGCGAGTGGGCATTTCTTCTGCCGCTGATTATCACGCCGCTTGGCTTCGTTCTTTGCGCCTGGCTGGCAATGGTGGTGTTTCCAAATTCCGGCGGAAGTGGCATTCCTCAAGCCATCGCCGCGCGCCATTTCCATCATGACGAAGACCGGTCTCGCCTGTTGTCGATCAAGCTTGCCGTCGGCAAGATCGTGCTGACGGTTGTTGGTCTCATGTCCGGCGCATCCATTGGGCGCGAGGGACCAACGGTACAGGTCGGCGCCTCCATTATGCTTCTGGCCGCACGGGTTGGCGGCATGGCGCAGGCGAGGGGTCTGATCCTCGCCGGATCGGCAGCAGGGATCGCTGCGGCCTTCAACACACCACTTGCCGGCGTCGTCTTTGCGATTGAAGAGATGAGCCGGTCCTATCAGTCCCGCGCCAACGGTCTGGTGCTGACCGCCGTCATCCTCTCGGGTTTGGCTTCGCTCGGACTAGTCGGCAGCTACACCTATTTCGGCACTAGCACCGTCATGATGCAAACGGGGAAGGATTGGAGCCTCGTTCTAATCTGCGGTATCGGCGGCGGCTTTCTGGGCGCCATCTTCAGCGCGGGCGCGCTCCGCGCCTCGCAGCGTATTCGCCGTTGGGCGCACACGGTTCCGTTGAAGCGCATGCTGATTGTTGCAGCCGTCTGCGGCTTGGCCTCAGCCATCATCGGCGTCCTCAGCGGTGGTGCGACCTTTGGCACCGGCTATGAGCAGGCGAGGGCGGCCGTCGAAGGTGAGCCCGCGCCGATGTTGTTCTTTGCCGAGAAGCTGATGACGACATTCCTTGCCATGCTGTCGGGCATTCCCGGCGGCATATTCGCCCCATCGCTTTCCGTAGGTGCGGGCTTCGGCAGCACCGTCTCTTCTCTTCTTGGCAGCAGCATCGCGCTCGGCGCCATCCTTGGCATGGCAGGTTATTTTGCCGGTGTCGTTCAGGCCCCGATGACGGCTTTCGTGATTATTCTGGAAATGACGGGCAATCATGATGGCGTCATCGCGATCATGGCCGCGTCGATGCTGGGCTACCTGACCTCGCGAATGATCTCTCCTGAGCCCCTCTACCACGGCCTGTCGCGCGTCTTCATCGCGCAGGGAATCAGGGCGAGGCGCGCGAGCGAAGCCGAGCACCACGAAAGCGATACTCAGGCAGAGCCGGGTGCGCGCTCCGGCGCCGGTTCGAACGAGTTGACGCCGAAGTAACCGAGCCCCGGGATTTTGATGCCGGGGTTCTGGACGTCGATGCCAGCGACGAGGCCGAGAAAATTGATTTCAAAGCCGCTGCGTAAACCGGCGGACAGTCCAAACAGTCCACCGAGCGAAATGCTGACATCCTTCCAATCCTCGGCAATATGGACGAACTCGCCGTTCGGCAGGTAGTCGCGGCCGACGGCGTCGGGTGGCAGCACCACGCCGAGTTCCGGCACGCTGCGCAGAACATGGGCAATAAAGGTATTGGAATTAGGGCCAGGGTAAATCCGGTAGCCCCCTGCCTTGGCGTAAGGATAGTCGGCGATCGCCTGCTGGATTTTCGGGATCAGCCTCTCGGCTTCTTCACCGTGCATTTCCAGAACCTTGCGGGGCATGTTCGAATACCAGTAGGCATCCGGCGCGTAGGCGTTGCGGCGGATGGGCGAGCCCCAGCCGACCTTGTCGTAGCGCTCATAGCTCGCCGCACCCTCCGGCTTCATCACGATCCAGGCGTGGCTGGCAATCGAGCCTTTGAAGCCGCCGGTCATTGCCGAGTAGACATAGATCGCCGCAGGCTTGTCCGCTGCCGCCTCCGGCAGAATGCCCGCGGAAGACCAGCGCGCATTCCGGTAGCCGGTGGGATGGTCCTTCATTACCCACAGACCCGCAGAGGCGAGGGCAGGCAGGAGATAGACGAGAAAAACGACGGCCAGAAACCGCTTGGCAAATTTCAATGGAGTGCCCCGTGCATGATGCGAAAAATAGGGTTAGATAGGGATCGCATTTCGAATTTTTTGAGGCCGGCATCATGCACAACCCCGTTACCGTTGAGGTCACCCGCGGCAACCTCGTCGAAAGCCGCCATCGAGGCATGGCCGTCGTGGTCAATGGCGATGGCAAGGTTGTCTTTTCGGCGGGCGATGCCGAGAGCGCGGTCTTCCCGCGTTCCGCATGTAAGGCCATGCAGGCCTTGTTCATGGTGGAAAGCGGTGCTGCGGATGCTTACGGTTTCGGCAACCGAGAGCTCGCATTGTCCTGCGCATCCCATTCGGGAGAAGAGGCGCATGTCGAATTGGCGGCATCAATGCTCGCAAGAGCGGGCCATGATCTCAGCGCGCTGGAATGCGGTGCGCACTGGTCGCTGGACCAGAAGGCGCTGATAGGCCAGGCGCGCAGCATGGAGAAGCCGACTTCGCTGCACAACAACTGTTCCGGCAAGCATTCCGGCTTCATCTGCGCCTGCAGCCATAATCGCATCGAGACGAAAGGTTACGTCAATGCCGAGCACCCGTTGCAGCGCGAAATCCGCGCGACGATGGAAAGCCTCACGGGCGCTGCCATCGCCGAGGACAGTTGCGGCATCGATGGATGCTCCATCCCGGCCTATGCCGTACCGCTGAAATCACTGGCGCACGGTTTTGCCAAGATGGCGACCGGGCAAGGGCTGGAGCCGATCCGCGCTCAGGCCTCGCGCCGCCTGATCGAGGCTTGCATGGCAGAGCCCTTTTACGTTGCGGGAACGGGCCGCACCTGCACCAAGCTCATGGAAATCGCCCCGGGTAAGATTTTTGCGAAGACCGGCGCCGAAGGGGTTTTCGTCGGCATCCTGCCGGAGAAGGGATTGGCCATCGCGGTCAAATGCGAGGACGGCACGACCCGTGCCGCCGAGGCGATGATTGCCGCTCTACTGGCGCGATATTTCGATAAGGACAGCGTGGAAGCGCATGCTCTCGACGCGATCGCGAACCGCTCCATGAAGAATTGGAACGGCATCCATGTCGGTGACATCCGTGCGACGTCGGCTCTAACGCTTTGATTTAACACATCGTACTTTCCGGAAACCAATTCCGATTTCCGGATCGATGCTTGAGCGCTTAAGCCGGTTCGGCAGCTCTCGCATCCCACATTGCCTTGAAGGCCGGGCGGGACTGGCAACGCTCCAGCCATGCCTTCACGGCAGGATGCGCATCAAAAAGCGGCGCGTGCGCCTGCGCGTAGCGAACCACTTCCGCAGCGTTCAGATCGGCAACGGTGAAGCGGTCGCCGACCAGATAGTCTTTGTCCGCCAAGTGCTGTTCCAGCACGCGAAAGGGCCGGCGCAACATGCGCGCTGCTACCTCGATGACGGCTTTGCCGGTTTCGCTGTCGGCCAGGCCCTCGGCAAAGGTCGAGGAGATCTTCAGCGAATTCGTCTCGATTTCCGTCGCGGCGAAGAAGGACCATTGCAGCATATGCGCATCTTCCGCCGAGTCTTTTGGCGCGACGGACGTGCCGTATTTCCGCGCCAGATAAAGATTGATCGCCATCGACTCGTAAAGCACCATGCCGTCATCGTCGATGCAGGGGATCGTTCCCATCGGGTTGATGGCCAGATAGGAGGGCGTCAGCGTGTTGAGCGGCGCATCGGCTGCCATCGGGTCGGCGAGCCGCCGCGCCTGGATGACGGGCACATGGTCGAACGCAATATCCAGTTCTCCTGCAAGCCATAATGTCCGCGTGGCCCGGGAGCGATAGACGCCATAAATTGTCAGCACTGCAAAACCCTCTGGTGTTTATAGGACGTTAGAGCCATTTCTGGCCGAATCCAACGTTTATGTCACGTTTCGACAGGAGGTGTAGTTCGGCCGGCGAGATTCTGATATATGTAGGTATTCTAATAAAAAGCAGGCAATATTGACAGTATTACCAGGAGAGCGCCGCGTTGACGGCAGACGGTAGAGACTGAATTTTGTTAATTCAGTATAAGTATATCTTCTATAGGCTAAATCCCATTGCTCTCCAGCCCGTTTGTGCTGACCGTCGATCATAAGCAAATTCACCAGACTGAAGAATTTTAATGGAGTTTTATAAGATGCGTGAAGAAAACGGTCCAATACCGTCAAGCTCATCGGCGCCATCTCTCCAAATCCCGATGTCTTACATCCACCGGCACGGCCTGACTTTCTTGCTCGATAATGTACCCGAAATGGTTTTCATCAAGGATTGCGAAGGCCGGTACGAGTACATGAACGCTGCCGCCCTTGCCTCACTGGGCCACGAGCGGGATTACCTCGGCGGGCGCACATTGACGATCTTCGACCTCGCGCCGAAGCAAGTTGCTGATTGTATCGATCGCCTGGATCGCCGCATCCTTTCCAACAATACCAATGTCTACGATGCCGAAGAGCCGATCGCCGCAGACGACGGAACAACACGCTGGTACTCCGGCACACGCATCATTCTACGCGATGAAGATGGTACGCCGGTAGGGCTTGCCGGCGTTTCACGCGAGATCACCCTGACCAAGCGTCAAGAAACCATGCGCAAGAGCCATGCTGCTCTCCTGGAAATGATCGTCAAGGGAAAGCCCCTCAAGGATATCCTCGCCGCCGTGGTGCGCGAGGTCGAAAGCCTGCTGGACCATGTCTGCGGTTCCGTCCTGTTGCTGGACGAGAAGACCGCCCTGCTGCACAATGGCGCGGCACCGTCGCTACCGAAAGAATATGTGTCGAAAGTGGATGGTGTTCCCGTCGGGCCGACGAACGGCTCCTGTGGCACGGCCGCTTTTCGCAGAGAGCCTGTCTATGTCAGCGACACGCTGGAAAATCCGCTCTGGGCCAATTATGTCGAAGCGGTCAAGCCCCATGGCCTTCGCTCCTGCTGGTCCACGCCTGTCATAGGCAACAATAACGTTCTGCTCGGAACATTCGCGCTCTACTCCAAAGCGGTTCGCATGCCGACTGAGACGGAAAAAGAAATCATCGACATGGCAACCAATATTGCCGGGATCGCGATCGACCGCCGCCGCGCCGAAGAATGTGTGCATTACATGGCCCACCACGATCCGCTGACTGGTCTGTCGAACCGCAATCTCTTCTGGGGCCAGTTCCGCCGAGCCCTTCACGAGGCGAAGCGGGAGGGTCGTCTGGTGGCAATCACCTATCTCGATGTCGATAAGTTCAAGCAGATCAACGATCTTCACGGACACGCAGCAGGGGACGATGTTCTTCGTGCCATCGCCGAACGTATCACCAAAAACGTTCGTGCTTCGGATATTGCGGTGCGCCTTGGTGGTGACGAGTTCGCCATCATCTTCAGCAATCCCAAACGAGATGAAGCCGGGGTGATGACGCGGCTTGAAGCCATTCGCCAAGCGGTGCAGGAGCCGATCGCAATTTCAACAGGCGCGATTACTGTGACCTGCTCGATGGGAACGGCGTTCTATCCGACCGATGGAACGACGCCGGAGAACCTTTTGGCCCGCGCTGATACCGCCATGTACGAGGCGAAGAGGGCTGGTCGAGACGCTGCGAAAGCCGGGCCAGAGGTTGGAAACGCCGCATAACGCGAAAGACGTATCAGGCCTTGGACGGCCAGCGCTCTAGGGGCGCGCATCCGGAGCAAGGCGCGTCTCGAAGCGTCCGATGAAGCGGTCGAAAAGCGCGGCGAAAGCGGCCACATCCTCCTGCGGCCAGTCACTGACCACATCTTGGATGATTGCGATCTTGGCGTCGCGCATATCTTCGAGAATACTGCGGCCCAGTGCCGTGACAACAATCATGCTGCGCCTGCCGTCTTCCTGCGACACATCCCGTTGCAGCAATCCCCTGCCAACCATATCTGCGACCAGACGGCTTCCACGTGATGGATCAAGCCGCATGCCTTCGGCAATCGACCCGACTGTCGCGTCACCTTGTGTCCGATGCACCACATCCAGAACATCAAGATGCGAGAGATCAAGCCCTGGTGCGAGCTTCGCAATCGCCGTACGACCGATGACACGCCGGCCGATCATGATGCGCATGCGTGTCATCGTGTGGCTGATAGCCAGCACGTCGTCTTGAACGGACACGCTCCTATCGGCGCGCTTGAGGATCTGATTGTTCATGTGATGCCCTCGCTCCTAACCGAATACAACATACAATAATCCTTCGAAAGATGCCATTGACATATATATGCCATAAGCACATAAATTGACGCCTAACGCGAGGCCTTTCCATGGATATGTCGGTGAACTCTGCGGCTCCACTCGTGACGGAGCCCCGTCGCAGACTTATTGTGTTTCTATTCCTGATGCTGGCTATGTTCATGGCGACGCTGGATAACCAGATCGTCTCCACCGCCTTGCCGACCATTGTGGGCGAGTTCGGCGCGCTTGAACGCTTCGGCTGGGTCGGCTCCGCATATCTCCTGGCCACCAGCGCCGTCATGCCGGTTTATGGCAAGCTCGGCGACCTCTTTGGCCGCAAATATGTGATGATCTTTGCCGTCGTCCTCTTTACCATCGGTTCGCTTGCCTGCGGTCTGGCTTGGTCGATGGATTCGTTGATCGCAGCCCGCGTTCTTCAGGGCCTTGGCGGCGGCGGCATCATGGTGTCGATCTTCTCCGTCAATGCCGATCTGTTTGCCCCGCGTGAACGCGCCCGCTACCAGAGCTATTCGAGCCTCGTGATCATGGCATCCGGCAGTGTCGGACCGATCCTGGGCGGCACGATGAGCGATCTCTTCGGCTGGCGCTCCATCTTTCTCATCAACCTGCCCATCGGCATTGTCGTGCTGCTGGGTCTCGCTTTTCTCCTTCCGTATCGACGACCCGACCGTCAGCCGAAGATCGATTACGTCGGTGCGGTTCTTCTCGCCGCCGCGATTTCGAGCGTTGTGCTTTGGGCCGACAGTGCTGAACTCTTCGGCTCGCTGATTGCCTGGCAGAGCCTTGCAATCATCGCCTTCGCCATTGTCTGCGCCACTCTCTGGGTACAGGTGGAGAAGCGGGCACCCGAGCCAATCGTGCCGCTGCGCTTGTTCAAGGATTCGACCTTTCCGTTGCTGATGATCATTTCGATCGTCAGCGGTGGTCTCGGCATCGGCATGGTCAATTATTACGCGCTCTTCCTGCAGACGACGACCGGGCTTTCGCCTTCTGAAGCCGGCCTCTTCTTCATCGCCGTCACCGGTGGCATCGTCATGGGATCTCTGACGGCAGGCCGGCTGATTTCGAAGACGGGAAGCTACAAGCCGTTTTCGATCATCAGCCTGTCGATTGCCGTGGTTGCGATGCTGTCGCTCTCGCAGGTCCATGCTGGTACACCCTTGGCGATCATCGCTGCTCTGTTGTTGCTGCAAGGACTTGGTGTCGGCCTCGGCCAGCAGGCGCCCATTATCGGCGTGCAGAATTCTGCGGCCAAAGCCGATATCGGTGCGGCAAGCGGAGCCGTTACCCTGACGCGTATGGGCGGTGCGGCACTTGCCATCTCCATCTACGGTGCGGTCATATCCTCAAGTCTCAAGGGGACCGGTGCCGATATTCAAGGGGTTAGCAACATTCAGGAACTGACACCCAAAATGCTGGCGCAATTGCCTGCCGCCTCGCAGCACGCCGTGGCCGATCTTTATGCCGCCGCCTTCACCCCGCTTTTCCTCGTCGCGGCTGCAACGGCGGTGATCGGTCTGGTCGCTGCGGTGATGCTGAAGAATGTCCGGCTGCCGATCAGCATGGAACAGAAGGCGCCGCAAGACTGAAATCTGGCGGCATCGGTATCGATATGTCACGACCGATGACGGCCCGGTTGCGGCCGTCTCGTTTTGCCTCATACATGCGCAAGTCCGCCTCCTTGAGGAGAACGTCCGCATCGCAAAGCGCGGAAAAACTCGCTGTCCCTATGCTGATGCTGAGCTCCACGATCGCGCCCGACTCCGTCAGAAGTGGCGTCGAGGACACCGATTTCAGGAACGCGGTGGCCATACGGTCGATCTCCGCCGGCGAAGTGACGCCATCAAGGAAGATGACGAATTCCTCGCCGCCGATGCGCCCAAGGAAATCTTCTGATCTCAGACCTTTTCGCAGCGCCTTGGCAATCGTCTGCAAAGCCTGATCCCCGGTCCGGTGGCCGAAACGATCGTTGATGGACTTGAAGTGATCCGCGTCGATGAAGAGCACGCTGCCTTCGGTGCTAGCAAGCTCGCTCATGCGCTGCATGAAGCCGATACGATTATAGGCCCCGGTCATGGGATCGCGCAGGGACGCCTCTATGGCGGCAGCATGGGCGGCAACCAGATCGCGATGGAGACTATCGAGTTCCAGATGAGAGCGGGTGAGGGCGGCGCGGGCCTGTTTCAAACGCTCCAGCTGATAGAACTGAACGCCGCTGGCTGGTCCGGCAATGGCGATCGGGCAGATGACTGCCATCAAGAGACCGACACCTTCCACGGTGCCACCCATCTGCGGAACGAGGACTGAAACGATCAGCAGGGACGCCGCCAGAGATCCGAAAGCTGCGAGCGTGGCGCGAAAGATGATGCGTGACCAGAACCCCTTCATTGTGCCGATACCCCTTTTGCCGGCAAAACCGCTTCCCCGCCAAACCCTTTCGCACAGAATGAACCTTATTCCGTACGGTTCGTTTTGTCTTGCGCAAGAAGTTTTGAAGCATCGTAAATTTCGGTCGATCCCGACGCCATGAAACCAGAAAAACTGCTCAGCCCGACACCGAAGGGGCTTTATTGCCCGGTGGGTGACTTTTACATCGACCCGGTGAAGCCGGTCCCGAAGGCGTTGATCACCCATGGTCACTCGGATCATGCGCGAGCAGGGCATGAGAAGGTGCTGGCGACGCGCCAGACACTTGACATCATGCGCTTGCGGTATGGCGAGGATTTTACAGTCAGCGAACAGGCCATCGACTTCGGAGAGACCGCGCAAGTCAATGGCGTGACCGTCGGGTTTCATCCGGCCGGACACGTACTCGGCTCCGCCCAGATCTCCATCGAATATGACGGTCTGCGTATCGTCGCGTCGGGGGACTACAAGCGTGGCGTTGATCCCACCTGCGCACCCTTCGAGCCGGTTCCCTGCGACGTCTTCATCACCGAAGCCACTTTCGCGCTTCCGGTCTTTCATCACCCGGCGCCAGCCCGCGAGATTGCCAAGCTTCTGACGTCTATTCGCCAGTTCCCGGAGCGCACGCATCTTGTCGGCGCCTATTCGCTCGGCAAGGCGCAGCGCGTGCTGCGACTGCTGCGCGACAACGGCTATTCCGGCCCTGTCTATATTCACGGCGCTCTGGCAAAGCTCTGCGATTATTACGTCTCCCAAGGCATCGATCTAGGCGATATCCGCCCAGCCACATTGGAGAAGAGCAACCCGGCGCAGTTCAAGGGCGCGATCGTCGTTGGCCCGCCCTCGGCGTTCCAGGAACGTTGGGCGCGTCGTTTCAACGAACCGCTCATTGCCTTTGCCTCGGGTTGGATGATGGTGCGCCAGCGCGCCAAACAGGGCGGTGTCGAATTGCCGCTGGTAATTTCCGATCACTGCGACTGGCCCGAACTCTTGGAAACGATCAAGGAAGTCGCGCCATCGGAAGTGTGGGTCACACATGGGCGTGAAGAGGCGTTGGTGCGCTGGTGCGAACTTCAGGGCATTCCGGCCCGTCCGCTGCATCTCGTCGGCTATGAAGATGAGGGGGATTGAGCATGAAAGCCTTTGCGACCCTTCTCGACCGTCTTGTCCTCACGCCATCCAGAAACGGCAAGCTGACGCTTTTGACGGATTACTTCCGTGATACGCCCGATCCCGATCGCGGATACGGGCTCGCAGCGATTGCAGGCACCCTCGATCTGAAAAGCGTAAAACCGGCCTTGCTTCGCGAACTGGTTCTGGAGCGCATGGACGAGGTCCTGTTCCGATACTCCTACGACTATGTCGGCGATCTGGCCGAAACGATTTCGCTCGTCTGGGATACCAGCCAGAACGCTGATCTTCCCCAGGCGAACGACCCGAGCCTCGGCGAAGTCGTGCGCAAGATCAACGCGCTCGGCAAGACCGAGGTGCGCGGCGCAGTGCGAGAGCTTCTGGATCGGCTGGATACATCGTCGCGCTTCGCCTTTCTGAAGCTCGTCACCGGCGGTTTGCGCATCGGGGTCTCTGCGCGTCTTGCCCGGCAGGCGCTTGCGGACTTCGCCGGCAAGGACATTACCGAGATCGAAACGCTTTGGCATGGTCTGGAACCGCCTTACGAACCGCTCTTCGCCTGGCTTGAGGGAAAGACCGACAGGCCACTTCTGGCAACGCCTGCCATCTTTCATTCCGTCATGCTGTCCACACCGGTCGGCGACAATGATCTTGCCAATCTCGATCCGCAGGATTTCGCGGCGGAGTGGAAATGGGATGGGATCCGCGTCCAACTCTCCCGTGCTGGCGACACCCGCAAGCTCTACTCGCGATCCGGCGACGACATTTCAGGCGCCTTCCCGGATATTCTCGAAGCTGCGAATTTTGACGGCGTGATCGACGGCGAACTTCTGATCGGTGGAACGGCGCGCTCCAACAGCGCCACGCGAACCTTCTCAGACCTTCAGCAGCGGCTGAACCGCAAGACGGTGACCGGCCGGATGATGGAGGAGTATCCCGCCTTCATCCGCGCCTATGATCTGCTGTTCAAAGGCGAGGAGGACATTCGCGGCGAGACCTATCTCGACCGACGCCAGCACCTGACCGATCTCATCGAAACCGCCCCTCACGACCGCTTCGATCTCTCACCATTGGTACCCTTCACCAACTGGCAGGAACTTGACGATCTGCGCAAAGCGCCACCCGATCTGGTGATCGAAGGCGTGATGATCAAGCGAAAGGACAGCGTCTATCAGGCGGGACGCGCCAAGGGTCCGTGGTTCAAATGGAAGCGTGACCCCTTCAATATCGATGCGGTGATGATGTATGCGCAGCGCGGCCACGGAAAGCGCTCAAGCTACTATTCCGATTTCACCTTCGGCGTCTGGGCAGATGGTGAAGATGGCGAACAACTCGTGCCGGTCGGCAAAGCCTATTTCGGCTTCACCGATGCGGAGCTTGAGATTCTCGACAAGTTCGTCCGCGACAACACCGTCGAACGCTTTGGTCCGGTACGCGCCGTGCGCGCCACGCCATCCTTCGGTTTCGTGCTGGAAGTTGCGTTTGAGGGCATCAATCGCTCGGCTCGCCATAAATCCGGCGTGGCGATGCGCTTTCCACGAATCGCACGGTTGCGTGCAGACAAACTTCCCTCCGAAGCCGATCGGTTGGTCACTCTGATGGCGATGGTCGATGAACGGGAGGCTTGAATGCAGATGACGGTATTAAAGAGAAACATTAAGTAGACAATTGGACATTCCGGTGCTGAAATTGTGCTGTGCAACGCTGATCGGATTCCCACATGACAGACAAGCGCATGGATAAGATTTTTCCTTTTTCCCCCACACGCCGCGCCTTGCTGGCGGGTACATTCGGGCTGGGTGCAGCGGCTCTGATGCCGAAAGGCGCGCATTCTGAAGTGGATCTGCCGCCAGTCCTGCCGCTGGAAAATGAGGACTACGCCAGGGCGCGCGAAAGATTTCAAACGCACCTGCTGCGCAAAATGTCTGCGCCTGAAAAATCCGAGCCGCTCGGCACACCACCCGGTGCACGGCGCGTCACATATCCGGGTGGGCCGAACGGCTCCATAGAGCTTGTTGCCTGGTTGTCGGAATATGTTCCGGAGAAGAAGCTCAAGCCTGCCGTTCTTTTCCTCCATGGAGGCAACGCGACCGGTGATGGTCACTGGGCATTGATGAAGCCTTACTGGGAGGCAGGCTTTGTGGTGATGCTGCCATCCTTCCGCGGCGAAAACGGCCAGAAGGGATATTACTCCGGCTTCTATGACGAGACCTCAGATGCGCTATCCGCCGCCGAGTTTCTCGAAAACCTGCCTGGCATCGACAAGGATCGCTTCTTCCTGGCCGGTCACTCCAATGGCGGCACGCTCTCCTTGCTCGCGGCGATGACGCGGAAATTCCGCGCAGCCGTACCGGTCTCCGCGGGTGTCAACTCCTGGCGCTACTTCAACCGCTATACGGATGAACTGTGTTTCGACGAGAGCAATCAGCAGGAGTTCATTATGCGCTCCTCGGTCTGTTTCGGGCATAGCCTCAAATGCCCGACCCTGTTGCTGCGCGGCACTGAGGAGCGACCTTTCGATGCTGATCATAAGCTTCTCGTTGAACGCGCAACGTCCGTGGGTACCAAAATCAGCCACAGGCTGCTGCCCGGCACGCATAATGGCGTCGTGCCGCATGCGGTGGACGAGAGCATCCGCTTCTTCAACAATTTCGTCTGAAGTTATGCGCGGGTAGCACGGCACCGTCATCACCCATCTATCCAGCCTCGCGCCAGCCGCGCGAGTCATTGTGCCGCCAGTGATCTATCTTGAAGCGGTTCGATGATTGTATTTGCCCTGAAGACCCTCCGCCGATTTGCCTGCGTTTTGATGACAGCCCCGCTTGTGAGCGGTTGCCTGTTCATCACCGACACCAGTCGCATGAACGCCGATGTCTTCGTGAAGGAGACAGCACCCGTCTTCAATTACAACAATGTCGGCTCGATCCCGCGCGAGCCGCTGCCGCAGACACCAGGCTCGATCAACAGCCGACCGCCGGATCTTTTCCGATCCCAATTCCAGCAGCTTTACGGCCCGCCAACGACGGCACGCCCTGGGCCGGCGCTGTCGCCTGCCTATCGCGACAGGACGATGGGATACGGCCTGCCGGTCTCCAATCCGCTTCATCGCGCCATGTATGATGTGCTGTCGGATGACGGCCATACGCTGCCCGCCATTCCCTATAGTCGCATCGATCCGCGGTTTTTGCGTCAGGAGGTCAGCTACCAGACGGCGGAAGCGCCGGGCACCATCGTCGTCGATACGAGACAGCATTTCCTGTACTTGGTTCAGCCGGGCGGCAAGGCGGTTCGCTACGGTGTCGGGCTTGGACGATCGGGCTATGCCTGGTCAGGGCGGGGCGCCATCCAGTGGAAGGCCAAGTGGCCGCGCTGGACGCCACCCGATGAAATGGTGCAGCGACAACCGGAGCTCGCGTCGATCTCGGCGGCGCGCGGCGGCATGGTCCCCGGTTTGAACAACCCGCTCGGTGCGCGGGCTCTTTACATTTTCAAGGACGGCAAGGACACGCTTTACCGTGTGCATGGAACGCCGGACTGGCAATCGGTCGGCAAGGCGACCTCGTCCGGTTGCGTCAGAATGCTCAATCAGGATGTGATCGATCTTTACGATCGCGTGCCGCAGGGCGCACCGATTGTGGTGATGTGAACACGACGACCGGTAAAAGCATCCCGCCGGTGCGAATGTTGCAAGGCTGCAACTGGTTTTCAGTATGTCTTAACCACTATAGCAATAGCTGATGTATCGTGGAACAAACGACGTACGGCGAGATTGAAAGGCAGGCTCTGCACGCTTCGGTACAGTGCCTCCCTCTTCGCCTCCGATGTGAGAAAACCGGACTTATGATGAGCACCGACAGAGATCTTTCAAGACGGACTTTCCTTTCCCTTCTGGGCCTTTCTTCCGCGTCGCTGTTGGCGGGTTGTGCATCATCCGGTGTCGGCCCCTATGACAGCACGCAGCCGCTCGGTTTCGCCGGTGGCGTTGCCAATGATTTCCGCCAAATGTTCTCCTCCGGTATTTCGGACGCTGAGCTGGCGGTGATGTATGGCACGGTTGAGGATGGCGGTTTCGTTATCCCGGCAGTGCCGTATCAGAAAATCGATCGCCGCTATTACCGCCAGCGGGTCGTGGACCCGACAGGCGAGCGCCCGGGAACGGTCGTCGTCGATACGCGCTCGCGCTTCCTCTATGTGGTGGAGCAAGGCGGCACGGCGATGCGTTATGGCGTTGGCATCGGTCGCGAAGGCTTTGCCTGGTCGGGCGAGGGCGTCATTCAGTGGCGTCAGAAATGGCCGAAGTGGACGCCGCCGGATGAGATGGTCGCGCGTCAGCCGGAACTGGTCAAATATTCCGCAAGGAATGGCGGCATGGAGCCTGGCCTGAAAAACCCACTCGGTGCGCGTGCGCTTTACATCTTCCAGAACGGCAAGGACACGCTCTATCGTCTGCATGGCTCGCCGGAGTGGAACTCCATTGGTAAGGCCGTGTCGTCTGGCTGCGTTCGCCTGATGAACCAGGACATCATCGACCTTTATGATCGCGTTCCGAACAAGGCGCGTGTCGTCGTCTGGCAGTAAGCCGGCTCGTTTCGATCATCCACCACCCTCATGCTTTGGCTTTGAGGGTGGTGCAAACATGTCCTGCAACAGCACAGGCCTGTTCCCGTCTTCGCCAGCTTGAATGGCGAAAAGGTGCTGCGACGAGGGACGGCGTGATCGACATTACGCCCGCGCCAGATTGTCCTTCAAAGAATTCAACCGATCCCGAATTTGCCCGAGCTCTTCCAGGCTGCATCCTGTCGCTTCGCCGATGGAGCGCATGACGTGCACTGCCTTCTTCTTCATGTCGGCGCCCTCCGGCGTCAGGCTGATCACGACCTGCCGCTCGTCCTGCTTGCCACGCTTGCGGGTGATGAGACCTGCCTGCTCCAGCCTTTTCAGGAGAGGGGAGAGGGTGCCTGAATCGAGGCCGAGCATTTCGCCAAGTGCCTTCACCGTAGCGTTGTCTTCCTCCCACAGCGCCATCATCACCAGATATTGCGGGTATGTGAGGCCAAGCGGCTCCAGCAATGGCTTGTAAGCCCGCGTAAACGCATGGGCTGCGCCGTAAAGCGCGAAACATATCTGCACGTCCAGCCTTAAAAGGCCTTCCATTGTCCCGTCGTCCATTCGTGTGAGCTCCAAAATGCGCTGTTGAAGCGCTCTCTTGCTGCTCGGACAGCTTTCATCGGAAAGAGTTTCACCAGAATAGAAGCATCTTGGCGTCCATCTCTTGGAGATCGACTGCCCATGTTTTTCCATTCTGCGAAATTCCGTTCCGGCGAAGCAATTCCGCGCGGCAGGGAAGCGCTCTAGGGAACATTTTATCCCGTCACTCGGTTCCTGCTGCATGCAAAGGCCGAGCAATCTTATTAACCTTATCGCAGAGACAAGAAAATTTTTCAATGCGCAAAATTGTATTGCGCGCAATTGAATAACGCGCTACAAGATACCCAACGCAAACCAAGGGAGTACATGACATGCCAATTCTTTACACAACCAAGGCGACCGCAACCGGTGGCGGACGCGAAGGCAATTCCAAGACCGAAGACGGTGTTCTGGACGTAACCTTGACGGTTCCAAAGGAACTCGGTGGTAACGGTGCTCACGGCACGAACCCAGAGCAGCTTTTCGCAACCGGTTACTCTGCCTGCTTCCTCGGCGCTCTGCGCGTTGTCGCTGGCAAGGAAAAGGTAAAGCTGCCCGATGATACGGCCGTGACGGCGAGCGTTGGCGTCGGCCCACGCGAAGATGGTGGCGGTTTCGGCATCGACGTGTCGCTCAAGGTCAACATCCCAGGCCTCGACAAGGCGACCGCGGAAGATCTCGTGAAGAAGGCGCACATCGTCTGCCCATATTCGCACGCTCTGCGCACCTCCACGGAAGTACCAGTTTCGGTTGAATAAAGGTTTTGACTGCCACCGTTCAGCTGGTGGCGTCTACTCGAGCGGCCGGTTGCCCCCAACCGGCCGTTCTTGTTTTCTGAAAGAGATCCGTTATATTCTTTCTCAGGAAAGGATTTGGCGATGAACATTCAGCTCAAGCCGACGGCGGCCTCCCAAGAGGGAAGGGTTATCACGAAAGCCGCTCTCGCGGCGTCGGAGCGACTTGGCCTGACCGCAGCACGCCTTTCAGATATTCTCGGGATTTCCGCGCCCACGGTATCGAGGATGAAGAGGCAGGATTTTTGTTTGGAGCCTGGCAGCAAGCCGTTCGAACTTGCCGTGCTTCTGATCCGTGTTTTCCGCTCGCTCGATGCCATCGTCGGCGGGGATGACATAGTCTCGCGTGCCTGGCTTCAAAACCACAATGACGCGCTCGCGGGCGTGCCTGCCGAAAAACTCACCTCGATCACCGGATTGCTCGATGTCCTCTCCTACCTGGACGCCAGACGCGCTCCGCTCTGAAAGCCGCCCGTCATCAGGACGCTGGTGGCGCCTCGTCGAGGCGCAGCACCGTGTATCGACCATGAAGCTCGTCGATACCGTTGATGAGCAATCTCTGCTTGAAGACATTCTGGAAAGCAGCAAGCGGCGCTTTCCGCCGGAATGCGCAGGCCTCGATTATCTGCTGGCAACACCCTTCCGCTATGATTCTGCCTATCCCTACGGCTCTCGCTTTCGTCGCGCAGGCTTTACCAAAGGCGTTTTTTACGCCGCCAAGAGAATAGAGACAGCGCTGGCCGAAATGGCTTTCTACCGCTTGCTGTTCTACGTGGAGTCACCTGCAACGCCCATGCCAGTCAATGCGGCGGAGTATACCGCCTTTGCCGCCGACATTCAGACGGATGCGGCAATCGATTTGACCAAGCCTGTGCTATCGCGCGATGCGTCTCTCTGGACCGACCTCAACGATTACGCACCATGCCAGGCTTTGGCAGATGCGGCGCGTGAGGCGGACCTTCAGGCAATCCTCTATCGCTCGGTGCGCGATCCTGGAAAAGGCAAAAACATCGCGCTGTTGACGCCACTCGGCTTCAAGTCGAAGCGTCCGGTGGCTCGCTCCAGCTGGCGCATTCGCCTGTCGAAAATGGGCATACAGGCGCTGTGCGAGCAGCCGGTCCAGCGTATCGGCTTTTCCGTGAGCGATTTTTCCGCCGATCCGCGAATTGCTAGACTTCTGAAGGTCTGACCCGCAATGAGGATCGCTTCAATTATCTCGACGCAAGTCCATTCCATTCCGATTTGAGAATGGCGTAGATGAACTCATCGCCCCACAACCCGTTGAAGCGGTCATTCTGAATGAGGTGGGCCTCTTTGCGCATCTTCAACCGCTCGACAATGCCGATCGAGCCTTGGTTATGTGCATCCAGTCTCGCGAAAATCCGGTGATAGCCGAGGTCTGTAAAGCCGAGGTCGATCATGGCACGCACCGCTTCCGTAGCGTAACCTTTGCCCGCATAAGCCGGGTTGAAGATATAGCCGACCTCCGCCTGCAACGCCTCCGTGCTGGCGATCTTCAGAAGAACTTCACCGAGGAGCGCGCCATCATCGCGGCGCGTCACCGCCAGCCGCAGAACATCGCCGTCCTTGCCGAACGGGGCCGAGAGGACGGTGTCGAATTGCGTCCTCAACGCATCGCCGCTTGGCGCGTCTGCATAGAGAAACCGATAGACCTCAGAACGGCTGTGATAATCGGCATAGGCGCTGAAATCGGCAGGTATGAAACGGCGAAGAACAAGGCGCTCGGTTTCTGCCGGCAGTGAGATGGACGTGATCATGCGTCTCCCTGGAGCATGGCGCGGGCAAAACCGTGCACCGGTTTTGCGATAAGGACATGCGACAAAAACAAACTGAAGTGTAAGGCGCGAATCTGAAAGACCGCGACCCGCTTGGAAGCAATAGAGGCCTCGGCCTATCTGGTGGCCGGGGCGAGCTTAGACAAGCGGAGCCCCGGCGTTTTCCTCACATGTCGGTGGAAGGGAGGCGCAAAATCAGCGGCGCAGGCTTCCCAGAATGCCGCGAACCAAGGCGCGTCCGACGGAGGTCGCGACGGAGCGAGCGGCACTTTTCATCGCAGCTTCGATCACGGTTTCGCGCTGGTAACCGCTGGTGCGTCTGCCGCCGCCGGTCGTCGATGCCTGCTTCGGCTCCTCGTCGCCAAAGCCCGGCAGTTTCCAGCGTCCCGCGGCACTGTCAGGCTGCTCGCTTGCCTGCTCTTCTGCCGCACGCTTGGCAACTTCCGCCTCGGCGGCTTTGCGGGCGCGTTCGCTCAGAATTTCGAAAGCGGATTCGCGGTCGATATCCTGGTCGTAAAGACCGGCCACCGGGCTGGAGGCCATGAGGCTACGGCGCTCATCGTCGGTCACGGGGCCGACCCGACCGGATGGCGGACGCACCAGCGTGCGTTCCACGATGGAGGGTGCACCCTTATCCTGTAGGGTGGAGACCAGCGCCTCGCCGGTACCGAGTGTGGTGATCGCTTCAGCAGGGCTGAAGGCCGGATTTTGGCGGAATGTGTCGGCGGCTGTCTTCACGGCCTTCTGCTCACGCGGCGTGTAAGCGCGAAGCGCATGCTGTACGCGGTTGCCGAGCTGTGCGAGAACCGTTTCCGGCACATCGAGCGGGTTCTGCGTCACGAAATAGACTCCGACGCCCTTGGAGCGGATGAGGCGGACCACCTGTTCGACGCGCTCGATCAGCACGCGCGGCGCGTCGTTGAAGAGAAGATGCGCCTCGTCGAAGAAGAAAACGAGCTTCGGCTTGGCGGGATCGCCCACTTCCGGCAGTTCTTCAAAAAGTTCGGAAAGCATCCACAACAGGAAGGTGCCGTAGAGGCGCGGGTTCATCATCAATTTGTCGGCGGCGAGAACCGAAATCACCCCGCGCCCGTCGCTGGTGGTGCGCATGATGTCTGCAATTTTCAGCGCCGGCTCACCGAAGAAGTGCTCTGCGCCTTGCTGTTCGAGTACCAGCAGACCGCGCTGCAACGAGCCGACGGAGGACTTTGAAATCAGACCGAACTGGCTGGAAAGTTCGCTTGCGTGCTCGCCCATGTAATTCAGCAGCGATTGCAAATCCTTCAGATCGAGCAGCGGCAAGCCGCCCTGGTCGGCGATCTTGAAGGCGATGTTGAGAACGCCTTCCTGCGCTTCCGAGGCATCCATCAACCGCGCAAGAAGGAGAGGGCCCATCTCGGCGATGGTGGCGCGGACACGGTGGCCCTTTTCGCCATAGAGATCCCAGAAGATGACGGGAAACTGCTCGAAGGAGAGGTCGGAAAAGCCGATCTGTTCAGCTCGTTTCGTCACCCAGTCCTTGGCTTCGCCGGGCTTGGCAATACCGGAAAGATCGCCCTTGATATCGGCGCAGAAAACCGGGACGCCGGCTTTGGCGAAACCTTCCGCCAGCACCTGCAGGGAAACGGTCTTGCCCGTGCCGGTGGCGCCGGTAATCAGCCCATGGCGGTTGCCGAAGCGGAGGTCGAGATACTCGCCCTTGTTGAGGCTGTCGTCCGGGTTGCGGCTCGTGCCGATATAGAGCTTTCCGTCCTGCAGCATATGGCGATCCTTCCCAATGATCCGGGCAGCGGCGCCCTGTTTTTAATTTCCGCACTATACTTATAGGAACTGTTTTGGCCCTCAACAACTGTTTGATAAGGTTGAAAAGAGCGGATCGAAAAACCTTTGTTTCAAGGGGCTGCGCGGTCTTGAGTCTGTGTTTCAATTGTTTTACGTTGACGTGAACGTAATTTCGCATTCAGGAGGAAGTTTATGAGCGAAATCGTAACCCAGGTTGCAGATAGAGTGGGCATTGCGCCGGATAAGGCGGAAAAGGCTCTCGGCATGATGCTGGGTTTCCTCCAGCGCGAAGCCGATGACGCGGCCGTTGCCAAGATGATCGAATCGATCCCCGGCGGGCCGGATCTCGTCGCTCGCTTCAATGGCGAAGGCCAGGGCGGCGGTGGCTTGCTCGGCGGCCTGATGAGCGCCATCGGTGGCGGTGGCATCATGGGTCTTGGCCAGCAGCTGATGAGCCAAGGCCTCGGCATGGGTGAAATCTCGGCACTTGCCAAGACCACCATTTCGATTGCGCGCCAGCATGCCGGCGACGAGGTTGTGGACAAGGTGATCGCGTCCGTACCGGGCCTCAGCCAGTTCGCCTGATCGGCCAGACAATTTGAAGCGCTCCCATGGGAAGCGCTTCCATTATTTCAGGCCCATTATTTGAGGCGTGGGGATTGCTCTTCAAAGGCTTTCCGCGCCTTTTCTATTTCCGCGTGATGCGTCTCGGCCCATATCCACACGCCGCAAAAGGCGCTGCCCAGCGTCTTGCCAAGATGCGTCAGGCCGTAATCCACATGTGGCGGGATGACCGGGTGCACGGTGCGTTTCACCAGCCCATCGCACTCCATCTGCCTCAGCGTCTTGGTCAACATCTTCTGACTGATATCGCCGACGACCTTGCCGATTTGCGTAAAGCGCATCGTCCCGTGCTCCTCCAGAGCCTCAAGGATCAACATCGTCCACTTGTCCGCCACCTTGGCGATGATGTCCTGAACCAGCGCCTCAATGACGGGATCGGTCTCTTCCGGCGGCGGGTGAACGCGCTTCTCTTCGATGACGGCATCTGCCAGATGCCTTTTCATTCCGACACTCTCCTTTGGGTAAGTATAAATCTTTCGGGTGCCTACTTTCGATTGGAGAGTATCGTAGCTAACTTGGTTTCATCCAACAAGAGAGGATAACCAGATGAAGATGACAGGAAACACAGTACTCATCACCGGTGGTGGTTCCGGTATCGGCCGCGCGCTTGCCGAAGCCTTCCATGCACTTGGCAACAAGGTCATCATTTCCGGTAGACGCCAGTCCGCGCTGGACGAAGTGACCAGCGCCAACCCCGGCATGGTATCGGCCGTGCTCGATGCGACAAAGGCGGAGAACATTCGGACCTTTGCCGAAACGCTGACGCGCGATTATCCGGATCTCAATGTCGTCATCAACAACGCCGGCATCATGAAGAACGAGGACATCACCGCAGCCCCAGATTATCTGGAGATCGCGGAGGAAACGATTGCCACCAATCTGCTTGCCCCGATCCGATTGACCGCGGCCCTGCTTCCGCATTTTCTCAAAAAAGAAAATGCTGCCGTCCTCACCGTGTCATCCGGCCTTGCTTTCGTGCCCATGGTAGCAACGCCGACCTACAGCGCTACCAAGTCCGCCATTCACGCCTATTCGATGGCGCTGCGCGAGCAGTTGAAGGACACCTCTGTCGAGGTGATCGAGATTGCGCCGCCCTATGTGCAGACAACGCTTCAGGGTGAAAAGCAGGCGAAGGACGAGCGCGCCATGCCACTGGATGCCTTCATCACGGAAGTCATGGATATCCTGACCAACAGACCCGATGCAACGGAAGTGATCGTGGAGCGCTGCAAGCCATTGCGATTTGCCGCCGAGAACGGCAATTTCGATCAGGTCTTCGGCATGGTGAACAGCCTGCATTCCTGAACCGGATCGACCGTGATAGGCTTGCGCTCCTGATAGGGGCGCAGGGTCCATGGGCAAACACCAGTTCACGATGCCGAAAACGACGATGCCGGGCGTGGCTGCGGTGATTGCTGACAGCGACCGCAGCTTTCCCCGTCACATGCATGATCAATTCGGCATTGGTGTTATCGAACGTGGTGCGCAGAAATCGGCGAGTGGACGTGGCATCGTGGAAGCGGAGGCAGGGCGCGTCATCACCGTCAATCCGGGTGAGGTGCATGACGGCGTAGCGCTTGGCGAAAGCGGGCGGGCCTGGACGATGCTCTATCTCGATCCCGAAGTCGTGTATGCCGCATTGTCGGATATTCGCGAACGCGATAGCCGCGATTTCGAGTTCGTCTATCCCGTCGATCCGAGACCCTTGGCCGATCGCTTTCGTACACTCTTGCAAGCCATCACATCGCAACAGGCTGCTCTACCCGGCGAGGAAGCCCTTCCTCTGCTGTTGTCGCAAACGCTGGAGCGCCCCCGCGCTGTGCGTCATCAGGCGGCATCTACCGCTGGTCTGTATCGCGTCAGGCAGATGATGGACGAGGCACCACAGACGCCCTTCGGTCTCGCCGAACTTTCGGCAGAAGCGGGAATGAGCCGCTTCCGCTTTCTGCGTGCTTTCTCCTCGGTTACAGGGCTGACACCGCACAGCTATCTGATGCAGCGCCGCCTGCATCTGGCGCGGCAAGCATTGGCAAAGGGCGTTTCCCCCGCCGAAGCGGCCTTCGCGTCCGGCTTTTGCGATCAAAGCCACTTAAACCGCGTGTTTGTACGGCACTTCGGCACGACGCCCGCCGTCTATAGGTACGCGCTCTCCTGATCGAAACGTGCAATTTCGTCCAAGACCGATCCGTCCAATCGCAGCAGAGTGACGCCTTCTTTCAAGGAAGGCCCTCATGACACTCGAATTTCTCCTCACATCGGCCATCGTGGTGGCATCTCCTGGCACAGGCGTGGTCTACACGCTGGCAGCTGGTCTCACGCAGGGCGCGCGCGCAAGCTTGGTCGCCGCCTTCGGCTGCACACTTGGCATCGTCCCGCATCTGCTGGCAGCGATCACCGGGCTTGCTGCAATCCTGCATGCGAGTGCGACGGCATTCACCCTCATCAAATATGCCGGCGTGATCTATCTGCTGTACATGGCTTGGAACACACTGAAAGAACATGGCGCTCTGCGCGTCGACGAGACGCAGCCAGCAAGAACGCCTGGCCGCATCGTGATCGAGGCTGTCCTCATCAACCTGTTAAATCCGAAGCTGTCGATCTTCTTCTTTGCCTTCCTGCCGCAGTTCGTTGCGGCAGACTCCTCATCATCGACCCGCGAGATGACCGCCCTCGGTCTCGTTTTCATGGCGATGACATTTGTGATTTTCGCGGTCTATGGCTGCTTTGCCGCGTCTGTCAGGCGCCAGATCGTTTCGCGGCCTTCGGTGCTTGTCTGGCTGCGGCGAAGTTTTGCCGCAGCCTTTGTTGCACTTGGCCTGAAACTGGCCTTCGTGCAGCGCTGAGTGACTTGTAGCATCAGCCCGAAAATCGGACTCGATTTTCGGGCTGATGCGTCGATTCAAAAAAGGTGAAGCGTCCTTTGTGCGCCCAACAGGACGCACGGCGCTTTAATCGTCCCAGTCCGGCGCCAGATGGCCGGGATTGACAATGCGCCCATCCGTCTTTGCCAAGGCGAAGATCGCCTTCATCTCCTCGTCGGACAGGTCGAAGTCGAAGATATCGAAGTTCTCGGGAAGACGGCTCTCCGTTGCCGTTTTGGACAAGGCGATCACGTCCGGCTGCTGCACGGCCCAGCGAAGCGCTACCTGGGCAGCGGTCTTGCCGTGCTTGGCGCCGATATCACGAAGCACCTCATCCTTCGGCACTTTGCCATCTGCCATCAGATAGTAGGCCGTGATCGAAATGCCGTGCTTGCGGGCAGCCTCGATCACCTTCGTCTGGTCTAGATAGGGATGGTACTCGATTTGGTTGTTGGCGATCGGCGCGTCGGACAGGCGGACCGATTCATCCATCAGCGCCACGTTGAAGTTGGAGATGCCGATGTTGCGCACCTTGCCCGCCTTGTGCAGTTCGTTCAGCGCGCCAATCCGCTCCGCCAGCGGCACATCGCTTTTCGGCCAGTGCAGAAGAAGCAGATCGACATAGTCCGTCTTCAGCTTCGTCAGGCTCTCATCCACGGAGCGGATGAAGTCATCATGCTTGTACTGATCGACCCACACCTTGGTGGTGAGAAAGATGTCGCCGCGCGAGACGCCGGACTTTGCGATAGCATCGCCGACTGCCGCCTCGTTCTTATAGACCTGCGCCGTGTCCACATGGCGGAACCCCAGCTTCAGCGCCTGCGGCAGGATGCGGTGGACGTCCTCTTCCGGCATGCGGAATGTACCGAAGCCGAGAGCAGGAATGTTTGCGCCATTGGCGTTGACTGTTTGCATCGTGTTTGTCTCCATTGCGGATGATAGCCCCGCAAGTCCGCGGGGCAGAAGGGTCCTCACCCTAAGTGCTGAGGATGTGATTTGGTTCACACGGTCTGGGCAAGATCTGCCTGACGGCGGTCGAGACTGCTGCTGACCAGCGTCAGAACCAGTGCTCCCGAAACCAGCAGCGCCCCGACCCATGGCGTTGCACCAAGACCAAGCGGCGAGGCGACGACCAGACCGCCAATCCAGGCGCCGACGGCGATGCCAAGATTGAAGGCGGCGATGTTGAGCGCCGAGGCAACATCGATCGCGTTTGGCCTGAAGCGCTTTGCAAGCTGCACCACATAAAGCTGGAGGCCCGGTACATTGGCGAAGGATAGAAAGCCGAGTGCAACGAGCGTTACCAGAGCAGCCGGGGCGGACGGAGCGGTGAAGGTGAAGATCACCAGAACGAGCGCCTGAAGCCCGAAAAGCCAACCGAGAGCCTTTGCTGGATTACGGTCGGCAATCCGTCCTCCGGCGAGGTTGCCGGCGGCGATCGCCAGACCATAGAGGACCAGAACAAGGCTGACGGTGCTTTCAGCAAAGCCGGTCAGATCTTGCAGGATCGAGGCGAGAAAGGTGAAGGTCACGAAGGTGCCACCATAACCGAGTGCGGTCATGCCAAAGGCAAGCAGAAGGCGGCCGGAACCGAGAACACGAACCTGCTCCATGAGACCGGCGGCTGGCGCCTTTTGAAGCGTCGCTGGCAGCAGTGTTGCAATGCCGATGAAGGCGACGACGCCGAGTGCGGCGACGGCAAAGAAGGTGGCGCGCCAGCCGAAAATCTGACCGATGAGCGTGCCGAGCGGAACGCCGGTGACGATGGCAACCGTCAGTCCCATGAACATCATGGCAATGGCCGAAGCTCTGCGATCCTCTGCCACCAGACCCGCGGCAATGGTTGCGCCGACCGAGAAGAACACGCCGTGGGCAAAGGCAGAAATAACCCGCGCGACCAGGAGCATCTCGTAACTGGGGCTGAGCGCTGCGGCGCCATTGCCGAGGATGAAGAGACCCATAAGGCCGAGCAGAAGCGGCTTGCGCTCGATGCGGCCAGTCAGTGCGGTAAGGATTGGCGCACCGAAGGTAACGCCGAGTGCGTAGACGGACACGATGAGGCCGGCAAGCGGCAGCGTGATGTGAAGATCGTTCGCGACGGTGGGCAGAAGACCCACGATGACGAATTCCGTGGTGCCGATTGCATAGGCCGCAATCGTCAAGGCAAAGAGAGCAAGGGGCATGGTCGTGCCTTTCCGGCCACTCTGGTGGCCGTCCCGAAGGTGTTGATGTTTCGAGCCTGAATATCGGCACCGGGCACTTGTTTGATAATGCCGATTAATCGATAATCATCTTTGAATTGAAGTCATAGGTAAGGTCATGGACAATCGAGCCGGCGAAATGGAAGTCTTCGTTCTGGCCGCCGAGTTGAAAAGCTTTTCCGCCGCAGGACGGCGCTTGAAGCTGTCGCCCTCCGCTGTTAGCAAGCTTGTCTCGAGAGTGGAGGAGAGGCTTGGTACGCGGCTGTTGGTGCGCTCGACGCGAAGACTGGAACTCACGCCCGAGGGCGACATCTATCTCCGTCGCGCGCGCCGTATTCTCAAAGAGATCGATGAGACGGAAGAACTGGTCGCCGGCGGTCGGGAGGAGGCGAGGGGGTTGCTTCGGGTCAACTCCTCGGTCGGCTTTGGCGAGCGGTGCATCCTGCCTCTGCTGGGGGAATTCGCCGAACGTCATCCAAAGGTGCGGCTCGATCTGACACTGACCGATGGCGTGATCGACCTCATTGGCGAGCGTACCGATATCGCAATCCGCGTCGGACCGATGCGGGATTCCTCACTGATGGCGAGGCGCCTGTTTTCCAGCCGGCGCGTCATCGTCGCCTCGCCTGACTACCTGAAGAAGCATGGGACGCCGAAGACTCCGGAAGACCTCGATCAGCACAACTGCATCGGCTTCAACTTCCGGCGAAGCCTCGACGAATGGCCGTTTCGCGATCCCGGTTCCGATAGCGCCTATATCAAGGCCATCACCGGCAACATTCAGGTATCGAGCGGCTCGATCAAACGGCAACTCTGCCTGTTGGGCGTCGGCATCGGTCGGATTGGGGAATTTCATGTCCGCCCTGATATCGAGGCCGGACAGCTTGTCCCAATCCTGGAGGATTATAACGGCGGCGACACAGAACTCGTCCATGCCGTTTACGCCGGACACGAGCATCTGGCTGCTCGCATCCGCGCCTTTATCGATTTCCTCGTCGAAAGAATCGAACCGAGTTGATCAGCTCGACAGGCGAGGAGAGGAGACCACCCGCTTGAACAGTGCCGACATGGCATCGCTGATGCCCTGCGTCGGGCTCACCTCGAAGAACAGACCTTGAGAAGCGCAGTCTTGCATACGGGCGGAGATTTCGGACTGGAAGGGGCGGATCCAGTCATTATACCAACCGTTCGTCGGAAGTGGCAGATAAGTCGTGTAAAGAACGGCGATACGGTAGCCCTGGCTCTTCAAGGCGGTACACAGCCGGGTGTCGATCGGCTCCTGACAGCGGCCATTCGTGGTTTTTTTGGTGCAGCTTGTCGGCTTGTAGCTGTCGCCAACACCATCGGATACGAAATAGAGGACCTTTTCCGGCGTGGCCGAGCTGTTGCCGTTCCCCTGCGGGCCCATTTTCAAGGCGATCTGCGTCAAGGCGCGGTCGATATCCGTCTGCTGGTCGTTATTGTAGCCTTGATACGGAATGGACATGAGGTCGATCTTGCTCGACCTATTTTTTACGTCGGAGAGATTGGACGTGAGTGGCACGACTTCGAGAAGTTTTGTGTCCTCGGCTTTTTCACCAAAGGTATAGACTGCCATTCTAAATTGGTCTGAGACGGTCTGGGTGCCCGCTGCGGTGTCCATGAGGGAGGCCGTCGCTTTCCCTACCACATTGATGCGCGTGGTCACTTTCAGTTTTTTCGCAAGCTCGTAGTAACTATTTTTGCCACTCTGAATATCGTGACACGCGAAGGCACACTGATCGCCTGTGTTTGCCACCATCGTGGCGACATCCTGAGGCGTTGCACCCACGCCCATGGAGGGCGTGTTATCCAGCAACAGATAGAAGTTCATGTATTTCTCTGTTTGATATCGACCCGTGGATTTGACGCTCACGGAAAAGAAGTCCTTACCCAAAATCGCTGAGAGCGTGGTATTGACCGTGGCCTTCAATTCCAAGGACGACTCAACGATATTCCCGGTCTTCTTGACAAGCAGGGTGGCGTTTTCGATCTCGAAGTCGTTCTTCTTGCCGTCCCCCTTCTTGCCGAAATCCACGCCGGAATGACCAGGAACGGTGATGGGGCCATCTCCGCTCATCTTGCGCGCCTCCGCCACATAGGGCGAATCTTTGGAGACGGCGCCGAGTGCGGTGGCGTCCGCCGTCTGCTGCAGATCTTCCTTGACGGCGAGCGCCTGGCTGAAGTCTAAGGCCAGGCCTGCCGCTCCAAACAGCGGTACGGCCAGCAGTGCAGTCAGAATGGCAAAATTGCCGCCTTTGTCTCGCCAAAAATTAAGCATTGGTGCCTCTGAAAAATCTTATGAAGCTTTGTCGCGACCTGATATCGAGAATAGATGGCTTAAAATGAATAATAACAGGTGGCTTTAATCGCTAAGGTTTTACACAACGCGTATAAATAGATGATTAAAACTCATAGGGCGGGCCTATTGCCTGGGGAAATGCATGTCACGCGCGCAACGCCTGCTTGATTTGCTTCAATTGTTACGAAGCTATCGCAATCCGGTCGGTGGCGCAGAATTGGCTGCCGCGACAGGTGTCAGTCTGCGTACGCTCTACCGCGACATCGGGACCCTCCAAGCGCAAGGCGCCAATATCGAAGGCGAAGCCGGGGTCGGCTACGTGCTGCGACCGGGTTATCTTCTGCCGCCTCTGATGTTTTCCGAAGCGGAAATCGAGGCTTTGGTTCTGGGCTCCCGCTGGGTGGCGGGCAGGGCGGATGGCGCGTTGGCGGATGCCGCGCGCGCCGGGCTTGCGAAGATCGCCGCAGTTCTGCCAAAGACGCTGGCGGAGGAACTGGACAATTCCACACTTCTTGTGGGACCCGGAAAGGTGATCGATATGCCGCATATCGATCTTAGCAATATTCGCAGTGCCATCAGAAGTCAGGCGAAAATCGAGATCGACTATGCCGACGAGCGCGGGCGCGACACTCGCCGGATTGTCTGGCCCTTTGCGCTGGCGTTTTTCGATCAGGTTCGTGTGCTGCTGGCATGGTGTGAGTTAAGACAGGATTATCGCAGCTTTCGCGCCGATCGCATTTCTTGCTTCACGCTTTTGGACACGCGCTATCCCAAACGCCGCGAAGTCCTGCTGAAAGGTTGGCGGCAGATGATGAAGGCACGCCAGGAGACTGCTGACAGAAACTGACACTACGCCTGGCTAAGGTCTCCCCATCAACAAAAGGAGACCAACATGAACCACCCGAACTTCGTCATTCTCTTTGTCAACGACCCGCGCCATAGCGCTGCATTCTATAGCGATTTGCTCGGCGCAGAGCCTGTCGAACTCTCCGACACCTTCGCTCTGTTCAATTTGCAAAGCGGCATGCGCCTTGGTCTCTGGTCCCGCCACTCCGTTCAGCCGCCACTGTCTTCCGACGGCAACGCCGCTGAGATCGCCTTCATCAAAGAGACAGACAGTGAGGTCGATGCCTGCCATCGCGCGTGGACCGACAAGGGCCTACCGATCTTGCAGGAGCCAACCGTCATGGACTTCGGCCGCACATTCCTTGCGGCAGATCCGGATGGTTACCGGCTGCGCGTCTACGCCTTTCACGGCTGACGTCTCACTGTGTTGAACGGACAGGCATCGAGCCATGCCTGTCCGTTCACGATCAGCCGCGCACTGCGACGATGAACAGTCGTGGGAATCGCAAAAGACGCCGTCCGTCCGCAAGTCGCGGATAGGCGGCGTCGATACGCTGTCGGTAATCCTCCAGAAAAGCCTCTTGGTGTTCAGCGCCAGCAACTGCCAGATAAGGACGAAGACCGGTGCCCTTCACCCACTCCACAATCGCCCCGGCATCCGCCATGGGATGATTATAAATGCTGTGCCACACATCGACGCGGAGCGCTTTCGGCGACAGGCGATCGATGTAGTCAGCGGGGGAGGGCAGCGGCTTGCGACGCAGTTGTCGCCCTTCGAAGTTCTGGCGCCATGGACCGGAGCGGCTCGTTTCCTCCATCAACAGGTGACCCGGCTCATTGAGGTTGTCCGGCATCTGGATAGCAAGGACGCCACCGGGGGTCAGATGGTCCATCAGCCTGTCGAGAAGGTCGATGTGGTTCGGCAACCATTGGAACACCGCGTTGGCATAAAACAGATCGGCTGGCGCATCCGGTAGCCAGGATGACAGATCGGCCTGCACGAATTCGGTGGTCGGCAACCTGAGTGCTGCCTCTTCCAGCATATTCTCGTCGCTATCGACGCCGGTAATGACGTTGACGCCATAGCGCTCCGTCAGAAGCTCGGTGGAATTGCCGGGACCGCAGCCAAGGTCAAATCCCTTCATGACCCGCTCCAGCGGAACCTGTGCCAGAAGGTCACGCGCCGGCCGCGTCCGCTCGTCCTCGAATTTCAGATATTGCTGTGCCGACCATGCCATTTCAGGCCTCCCCGCGCTTATGTCTTATTGAAGATGCCACAGCGTCGTCACGACTGCCAGATCACCTCGATTGGCGTATCAACGCGGGGACCATATTCTTGGCTGCACGCAATAAATGCGCTTTTCACGGCAATCCTCGGGCAATATTCCTTCCTTTTGATCGTCGCGGGGAATTTCATCTTGACCTCATGGCCGAGCGGGCATTCATTCCGACGCATTCAAGAAGGAGAATGCCATGTCCGTCGATACCGCACCCCGTTCTACAACCTGGACCTATGTCGATGGTCAATGGCTTCCCGGCAATCCTCCCTTGATCGGCCCCACCTCCCACGCCATGTGGCTCGCTTCGACCGTCTTCGATGGCGCCCGCTGGTTCGATGGCCTGGCACCCGATCTCGATTTGCATTGCCAGCGCGTCAACCGTTCCGCCGTCAACATGGGCATGAAGCCGACCATGACGCCGGAGGAGATCGAGCAACTGGCGTTGGAAGGCGTGAAGAAGTTCGATGGCAATATGGCGATCTACATCAAGCCGATGTACTGGGCCGAGCATGGCATGCGGGGTTCCGTCGTCGCTCCTGACGCCGAGTCCACCCGTTTTGCGCTCTGCCTGTTCGAGGCGCCGATGGATGCCGGCGTCCCGCTGACGCTGACCGTCTCGCCGCTGCGCCGTCCATCGCCGGAGACGGCCATGACCGATGCCAAGGCTGGTAGCCTTTATCCCAATAGCGGTCGTGCCATCATTGAAGCCCGCTCGCGCGGCTTCGACAATGCGCTCATGCGCGACATGAACGGCAATGTGGCCGAGTCCGCATCCTCCAACGTCTTCATGGTCAAGGACGGCATCGTCTATACGCCGATGCCGAACCGCACCTTTCTGGCAGGCATCACCCGCTCTCGCGTCATGATGCTGCTGCGCCAGGCTGGTTTCGATGTGCGTGAGGCAACGCTCTCCGTCGAAGACTTCCGCAACGCCGACGAAATCTTCTGCTCCGGCAATTACTCCAAAGTTTCCCCAGTCATTAAGCTCGACGACCGCGAACTTCAGGCCGGCCCTGTGGCGCGCAAGGCGCTAGACCTTTACATGGACTGGGCAAAATCGGCGACGTCGGCTGAGTAAAAAGACGACACTGGAACTCCTTGCGGATGTCGGGTGATTACGGTGTCCCAGGGAGTTCTATTCGCTCTTGATTTGCACCAACTCTCGACGCGCAACCTCTACCACCGCATCCGTCAGCGACCTCAGCCGATCCGCAGCCAGCCGGTTGACCTGCCAGAACAGCGGGACGTCGAACGGCGTTCTCGCCACAAGCTCCACCAATCGCCCCTCCGCCAGATGACTGCGCACCAGAAGCGCCGGGTTCATGCCCCAACCCATGCCAAGCAGCGCGGCATCCACAAAGCTTTGGGTAGATGGTAGCCAGTGGGTCGGGTGGACGATGGACGCGCCGAAAACCTGGCTGATCCATTGCTGCTGAAGCCGGTCTTTCTGGTTGAAGGTAAGGGCAGGAGCTTGTGCAAGTTCGGTTTCAGTCACGCCCTTGGGAAAGTATCGGTCGATAAAAGCCGGGCTTGCTGTTGCGTGGTAGCGCAGAAAGCCGAGCGGCGTGACACGGCAGCCCTGGACCGGCTTCTCCAGGCTGGTTACCGCTGCAAGGACACGTCCGCGCTGCAGCCACTCCGCCGTATGATCCTGATCGTCCACCGCCACATTCAGGAGAAAGCCCGACTGATGTGTGAAAGTGGAAACTGCCTTTAGGAACCATGTGCCGAGACTGTCGGCATTGGTGGCGATGTGCAGCGTCACGCGGCTGCTGACCTCGTCGGAAGACAGGAGAGCGGGAAGCTGGCTGAAAAGTTCTGACTCCAACATGCCCACATGTTCCATGTGGCGGCAGACCCATTCGCCTTTTTCCGTCGCCGTACAGGGATTGCCACGCAGGATGAGAACGGCACCCAGCCGTTCCTCGAGTTGTTTGACCCGTTGGGAGATGGCCGATGGCGTGACGTGCAGCGCCAGTGCCGCCTTTTCAAAACTGCCGGTCTGAACCACCATTGCCACTGCGCGAAGCCCAGCATAATCCATAGAGTTAGCCCTACTTAATCGAGGTAAGTATCTTTAACTAGATTAAACCATTGCCGCCACTTATTCGGTGCCAGGACTTAAAGGGCATCGTATGGACTTTTCGGTATATCTCACAGGCTTCACCATGGGGCTGACGCTTATCATGGCCATCGGCGCGCAGAATGCGTTCGTGTTGCGCCAGGGCCTTCGCGGCGATCATGTCTTCGCTGTCTGCCTGGCCTGCGCGCTTTCGGATGCGATCCTGATCACCATCGGCGTGACTGCCTTCCGGCAGATCGCCATGGTCATGCCGGCGATCGAACCCGCCATGCGCTGTGCGGGTGCCGCGTTTTTGGTGTGGTATGGCGCAAAGAGCCTGCAGTCGGCACTTCGGTCCTCAGAGGCCTTGGCCGCTGCATCCGGCACGGTCACGCCCTTTGCTCCCACACTTCTTACCTGTCTGGCGCTGACATGGCTGAACCCGCATGTCTATCTCGACACCGTCGTTTTGATCGGCACGATCTCGACGCAGTTTCCGGGCAAGGAAGCGGTCTTCGGTGCAGGTGCGACCACGGCGTCATGTGTCTTCTTTTTCTCGCTCGGCTATGGTGCGCGCTGGTTGCGCCCCGTCTTCGCCAATCCGGCGGCGTGGCGCATCCTGGAAGGCGTCATTGCGCTTGTCATGTGGCTAATCGCACTCACACTTCTCACTGGCGGTTAAGGGCAGCGACAAGTGCGCGCAGCGGCGCCGTCATGTGCTTGTCGCGCCTCATTGCCAGCACGAGATCACGTTCCAGTTTCGGCATGAGCGAGCGCGTTTGCAGTCCTTTCGAAGCCGCGTCATGAACGGCCATGGCAGGTACGATGGCGACGCCGAGGCCTGACCCCACCAATGTCTTCAGCGCCTCCACGCTGCCAAGTTCCATGACGGGCTGGACCCGTCTGCTGCTGTCTTTCAGCCACCCGTCAACGAGTTTCCGGGTATTGCCACCCTGGTAGAGGAGCAAGGGCTGGCCGCAGAGATAATCGGCGTCAATGTTTTCTGGGATGGCAGACACGTCCGGTGCGAAGACCGCGACCAGTTCTTCGCGGTGAAGTTCGCGCAGATCGAGGCTGCGCCCGGTGACGGGGAGCGTGACGATCGCGGCATCGATCTCGTTGTTTTCCAGGAGGCGGACGATATCCGGCGTGTTGCCGGTCTCCACACGAATTTCGATACCGGGCATCAACCGACGGATTTCGCGCAATATCGTCGGCAGAAAGTAAATGAGGGCTGTCGCACCGGTACCGATGCGCAAACGCCCGCTCTGGCCACTCCGATGCGGCGCGACTGTCTCGATGGCCTGAGACACCTCGTCGGCAATACGCCGTGCATGCACCAGAAGATCGCGTCCTGCCGACGTCGGTTGCGCCCGTCGCCCGACGCGCTCGATGAGCCGAACGCCAAGCTGCTTTTCAAGCAACCGAATGTGGAGGCTGATGGCGGGCTGTGTCAGCCCAACCTTCTCCGCCGCCGCGGAGAAACTACCGAGATCCGCGACATCGATGAAGCTCTTCAACTGTCGAAGGTCGAAATCCATATCAAAGAAACCCTTATGCTCTGCATAAGATCTATAATCTTTATTTTGATATGTCTCTGGTGCAGATTGCAGCGACCGCATACCCCTTCAGGACTTTCCGCAATGACCTCCGCCACAAAAACCGCCATGATCATCCGCCCCTGCGAAGAGGAGGATATCCCTGCGATCGTTGAAATCTACCGTGACGCCGTCCTTTATGGCAGCGCCAGCTTCGAAATCGAGCCGCCGACGGCTGATGCTATGCGGGAGCGCCGGAGAACACTCCTTGCCGGCGGCTTCCCCTATATCGTCGCGGAAATCGAAGGCGCGGTTGTCGGCTACGCGTACGCCGGACCCCACCGTGCCCGCCCGGCCTATGGCGCAACGGTGGAAGACTCCATCTATGTCGATCCGAACAGAAAGGGCTTGGGGATCGGCAAGACCCTGCTGCTTGCACTGATCGAAGAGGCGGCGGCAAGGGGTTTTCGCCAGATGGTGGCGGTTGTCGGCGATTCCGACAACGCCGCTTCTGTCGGCGTTCACCGCGCCACGGGGTTTGAGATGGTGGGGACCCTGAAATCCGTCGGCTGGAAGCACGGCCGCTGGCTGGACATCGTTCTCATGCAGCGGCCGCTGGGCGAGGCGGACAGAACGCCCAGAGTTTAAATCTGACGATCTATCCAATAATCACAACTGCTCACGTAGTTTAAGTACGCGGCGGTTCTTGAATGACCATGTTTGTTAGACGAGCGAAAAGTCTTGAACAGACGGTCAGGGCTTGGTGGAGCCAGGAAGCTCGACCTTGACGGAACCGGCCGACAATTCGCTGCCGAGCTCCACGGCCTTGGTCTTCTTGTCGTAAACGCAGATGTGACTAACGGTTGCATCTGCTCCTTTCGCCTTTCCGGTCAGGATCGCCAAGCCGTAGTTTTCGCTTCCTGTCGGATCGACGACGGCCTTCGCGTCATCCATCAACCTTGCGCCCGCATCGAGGCATTTTGCCTGCACGTCGGCGACGAACGCTTCCCAGGCACTATCGGACGATGCGGCTGCGGGGAGCGCCATAAGGGATGCCATGATCAAAACCAAAGCCTGTCGTTTCACTGCCATGTCCTTTCGATAGTCTCTCATCGGATCAGCCGAACGGATCGCTCGGAATCGGTACGGCAAACTGGGTCGCAATCATGTTTTTGAAGAGGCGTGAGAGGAATTTTCTCTTTTGCTGGAACATTTTGACAATTCACAGGTTGCCTGAATTGACGGCTGATCCTATGGTCCGCGCACAAGGTTTCGAGGAGCGGCCCAGCCGCTGCAACAAGGAGTAAAACCATGGCCTTTGAACTTCCCGAACTCCCATACGACTACGACGCGCTTGCGCCTTACATGTCGCGCGAAACGCTGGAGTTTCACCACGACAAGCACCACAAGGCCTATGTGGACAACGGCAACAAGCTGGCTGCAGAAGCCGGTCTTTCCGACCTGTCGCTCGAAGAAGTCGTGAAGAAGTCTTTCGGCACCAATGCTGGCCTCTTCAACAACGCTGCCCAGCACTACAACCACGTCCATTTCTGGAAGTGGATGAAGAAGGACGGCGGCGGCAACAAGCTGCCCGGCAAGCTCGAGCAGGCGATTGCCTCCGATCTTGGCGGTTACGACAAGTTCAAGGCTGACTTCATCGCAGCCGGCACCACGCAGTTCGGTTCGGGTTGGGCCTGGCTTTCGGTCAAGAACGGCAAGCTTGAAATCTCCAAGACCCCGAACGGTGAAAACCCGCTGGTCCACGGCGCAGAGCCGATCCTCGGCGTCGACGTATGGGAACACTCCTACTACATCGACTATCGCAACCTGCGTCCGAAGTACCTCGAAGCATTCGTCGATAATCTCATCAACTGGGATTACGTTCTGGAGCGCTACGAAGCCGCTTCCAAGTAATTTTCCGACCGATCGGATAAGCAGCACCCGGCCTTTGCGCCGGGTGTTTTGCTTTGCTACCTCTTCCGATCCTGGCAGGCGTTGTCACACCTCTGTCATGCGGCGCTTCTAAGCGGTAGCGATCATGACAGCCACATCCATCGCACCGCTCTTTTCCTTCGGCATCGTCGCTGACCCGCAATATGCCGACATCCCAGCCCGACCGGAGATGAATCGCTTTTACGCGGAGAGCACGAAAAAGTTGACGGCTGCGATCGACGCCTTCAACCAGGAGAATCTGGCGTTCGTCGTCACCCTCGGCGACCTGATCGACCGCGGCTGGGAGAGCTTCGACGGTATCCTTGGCTGTTACGATCACCTCAGGCATCGCTCCATTCTGCTACCCGGAAACCACGACTTCGCTGTCGAGCCGGAGCACTTGCCGAAGGTCCACGACCGGCTCGGCATGCCGGCAAGGTGGTATGACTTCAGTCTCGGCGAATTCCGTTTCATCGTGCTGGACGGCAATGATGTCAGCACCTTCGCGCCTCCGTTTGGCGATCCGCGCCGCGAGCTTGCCACGACCCGTCTAGAGGCGCTACGCGAGGCCGGAGACCTGAACGCACAGGACTGGAACGGTTCTTTCAGCAATGAGCAACTGTCCTGGCTAGGGGCAACGCTTGCCAAGGCCGATGCCATGCAGGAGCAGGTCGTCCTCTTCTGCCACTATCCTCTCTATCCGGCGAACGCGCATAATATGTGGGACGCGCCAGAGGTGCTGAAACTGCTGGCCGCTCATCACAGCGTCAGAGCGTGGTTCTGCGGGCACAATCACGATGGCAATTACGGCGTGATCGGCAATACTCACTTCGTCAACGTCAAAGGCATGGTGGACACGCCGGACCAGAACGCCTTTGCCATCGCCGATGTTTATCCGGACCGCATCGTCCTGCGTGGCTATGGCCGGGAGACAAACCGCGTTCTGATGTTTTGACGTCAGGACCGCGTGGCCGCTCCCGTCATTGTCGAAGATCTGTCGGCGCAGTAAGGCGGCCTTTCTCGCCGCTTGCCATGGGCGCAAAGGAAACTGAAAAAGCCAAGTTTAGGTATCTGATTTTCCTCTGGAAAATCACCTGAATGTGACTTCTTTTTGCCATGTGAAGCCTGCATCTTCATTTCTGTTCGACTCGGTGTGCCGCCCGGCACGCATCCGCGCGTCGTGAAGTCGATGCGGAACGGCGAATAACCACCTCCGGTGCCACCGGAACAAGGAGAGAGAGCATGAAATTCAAGACGATTGCCGCATCCATTCTCATAGGCTGTCTTTGCGCCGGAGCGGTTTCCGCGGCCGGCGAGGTTGAAAAGCGTGAAGGCTTGATGAAACAGATCGGTGGCGCCATGGGCGCACTCGGCGCGATCGCCAAGGGCGAGAAGCCCTATGACGCCGAGACCGTGAAGACAGCTGTCACCACGATCAGCACCAACGCCAAGGCATTCCCGGACCAGTTCCCGGCAGGCTCCGAGGGTGGCGCTGCGTCGCCTGCCATCTGGCAGAACTTTGCGGACTTCAAGGCGAAGTCGGAAAAGCTCGGCGCAGATGCCGATGCCGTTCTTGCACAACTGCCCACCGATCAGGCGAGCACGGGCGCTGCCCTCAAGACTCTCGGCGCCGATTGCAGTTCCTGCCATCAGGCCTATCGTGTGAAGAAGTAAGCGACCCAAGAAGAGCCCGCCGGTTCAGCGGCGGGCTATTTCCTTCAATGATATTTTATCGATAGCGGAGAGGCGGATGGCATCCATCTGGGGAAAGCTGGCAGGCGGTATTGCGGTCGCAGGTCTCGCCGGCTTCGGCATTTTCATGTGGGTGACCGCACCTGAGCGCCAGCCGCCAAGCCACTGGGCCAATCTGGGTGAACCCGATCTTGCCAATGGCGAAACGCTGTTTTGGGCAGGCGGATGCGCAAGCTGTCATGCTGCTCCGAATGCCAGCGGCGATGCCTTGAAGATGCTGTCCGGCGGCCAGTCCTTGCCAACCCCTTTTGGCACTTTCCATGTTCCCAATATTTCGCCCGATCCACAGCATGGTCTCGGAAGCTGGACGGTGGCCGAGTTCGGCGATGCCATGACCCGAGGGGTCGGAAAGAACGGCGAGCATCTCTATCCGTCCTTCCCCTATACGTCCTATGCCCGCATGACGGCGCAGGATATCAACGATCTCTTCGGCTACCTGAAGACGCTGCCCGCCAGCACCAACGACGCGCCTCCTCACGATTTGCCATTCCCGCTCGACATGCGACTGGCGCTCGGCGGCTGGAAATTCCTCTATTTCGACAAGGGCGCGCCACGCGTGCAGCTTGCCAATGCCAGCGCCGATGTGGCGCGCGGCCAATATCTGGTGGAAGGCCCGGGCCATTGCGGCGAGTGCCACACACCACGCACGGCACTTGGCGGTCTCAGCAAAGACAAGTGGCTGGCAGGCGGCCCGAACCCAGAGGGTGAGGGGACGATCCCCGACATCACGCCGGGCTCGCAAGCCATCGGTTCCTGGACGGTCGCCGATATCGCCAGCTATCTCGAAACGGGCTTCACCCCAGATTTCGATAGCGTCGGCGGATCCATGGTCAAGGTGCAGCAGAATATGGCGAAGCTTTCGGCCGAAGATCGCAACGCGATCGCCGCCTATCTCAAGGCTATTCCAGCGCGTTGACATCTGTGAATACGGGAGGCTCAAGCTTCTCGCATTGACTCTCCACAACCCCTGACCGATAACAGAGGCGTGATGGTCTTTCCGGTTCTGCCGGAAAGTGAAAAGGGAACACGATAGGAGCCTCGCTCTCATTCGTGGCTGCCCCCGCAACTGTGAGCGGTGAGCCTGAAAACAACAGCCACTGATGCCAAACTTGGCATCGGGAAGGTGTTTTCAAGGCTACGACCCGCGAGCCAGGAGACCTGCCATCACGAAGTGTCGTCAATGCCGGCGGGGTGTCCGGAAGAGCACGGTTTTCGGGTTGGCACCATCCGTCCGAAAAGCCCTGTTTGTCTTTCCCCGTGGTGAAAGTTGAACGCGTGCGTCCGGCTGCCTGAAAGTAACGCGCCGCTGAAAAAGAGGGTCACCATGTCTATCCAACAGAATACGGCGTCGAGCGCCGTTTCCTCGACCACATCGAAACTCTTACAAGCGTTGAGTGCCGTTGCACTTGGCCTGTTCATTGTCGGTTTCGTTGGCTTCTCGCATGTCGAGGCCATGCACAATGCGGCGCATGATGCGCGCCACGCCAATGCTTTCCCCTGCCATTGAGGGGAGATGAGATGCCGTTTTTCAGAAACATCGTCTTTACCGCAGTCCTCGTCGGCCTGATCGCGGGTCTTGCCGTCAGCGCCATGCAAGCGGTCGGCACCACGCCACTGATCCTGCAGGCGGAGACCTTCGAGAGTGCGGGTGGCGAGGCCGGTCATTCACATGATGCCGCCACCCCCGCGGATCACCACCATGACGCGGAAGCCTGGGCACCTGCGGATGGCTTCGAGCGCAATGCCTACACCGTCGCCGCCAATGTCCTGACGGCCATCGGCTATGCGCTGGTGCTCACGGGCCTGATCTCGCTTCGCGGCTCTCAGGGCGGCTGGCGCGAAGGTCTGTTCTGGGGGCTCGCCGGCTTCGCCGCCGTCATGCTGGCGCCGATGATCGGCTTGCCGCCGGAACTGCCGGGCAGCCCCGCGGCCGATCTTGGTGCGCGTCAGGTCTGGTGGATTGCAACTGCTGCCGCAACTGCCGGAGGCATTGCGCTTCTGGCCTTCCGCCGCTCGGAGCCTTGGGCGGTGATCCTTGCCGTCGTGTTGATCGTTGCGCCGCATGTCGTCGGCGCGCCATTGCCACCTGCGGGTGAACATGCGCTGGCGCCGCTGCCGCTGGAACGCCGCTTCGTCGTGCTCGCCACCGTCACGAGCTTCGTTTTCTGGCTGATCTTGGGCTCCCTCAGCGGCCTGTTCCTCAAGCGCTTCGACGCTGTAAAGTGACATGATGACAGAGGAGAACGCAGTCGATTGGAGCGATGACCTCGATTGCCTGCGTTTTTCCGTTCCCGGTCATGGCGCGCCTTGCGCCATGCATCGGCTTGCTTTCAAGGTGTTGATCAATGATGCGCTGACGGAAGAAACCTGTCGCGCTTACTTCGTGGCAAACCGCGACGCATTTCTCGCGGCGGCCACCAACAAGATCGAGCGGCTGAGTATCCCCTTCGAGCGCAGCCTCCATATCAACAGCCGCGATCTTCGCCGAGCCGTGACAGCAGAAGACGCGCAAGGACCGGCGCGCCTCTGCCGTGTGCTGGATCGTTAAGTCGGCACGTGTTCCGCGGAAAATACCGACAGTTCGGCTTCGGCTTCCGGTCCCCATAGACCGAGGGCTTTCAACACCTCTTTCGCGAAGCTGACCGGTGAATTGCCCGGTGCTGTGACAACACCCTCATCGCTGACGGCTTGTGGCTGATCGCGGTAGAGCGTTGCTCCGTCATAGCCGCCGTATTTTTGATGCGACGCCAGGGCGTTGCCTGTATGGGCCACACTGTTCAGGATGCCGGTGCCGGCGAGCGCGCTGGCCGCAGCACAGATGCCTGCAACCACGCGGCCTTTTGCCCTAAAGCGATGGACCAGATCGCTAAAATCGGGCGCAGTTCCTTTTTCCCAACTCAAACCGCCCGGGATGACCAGCGCGTCGATCGTCTCCGGGTCGAGGGCGTCGTGGGACGTGTCCGGCATCACCTTGAATCCGCCCATCGACGTCACAGGCTGGCCGTCGGGTGAAGCGGTGACGATCTCGACACCGAGATAGCTGCGGGCCGCAGCGGCAAGCAGTGCAGGCTCCCAGTCGGCAAAGTCTTGCGTCAGCGCAATGGCAATACGAGTCATGTCATCCTCCAGAAGCGAAGAAGCTCAGGCAATTGCCTGCATGAAGCGCATGCCGGTGACGGGACGCGGAACGAAATCCATGTTTTCGTAGAATTTGTGTGCGGCGAAGTTGCCGGTCGCAGCGCCGACGGACAGGAAGTCGCAGCCGCAGCGTTTTGCGACGTCACGCGCGCGCGCCACCAAGTGCTGACCGGTGCCGTGACCGCGATGGCCGTCCCGCACGAAGAGGTGGTGCAACTCCATGCCGCGGCGGCCTTCCTGGGCGCGGTAGAGCGGCACGAGAATGGCGTAACCGATAAGCTCGCCTGCAGCTTCCGCCACCAGTGCGGTGATCCAGGGAACCTGGCCGAACAGATCGCGCTCGAGCTTTTGCGGCGTGATCGCGGCGGCGTCGCCATGATGGGCGGCGAGCAGGGTGATCATCTCGTTGAGTTCAGGCAGATCGGCCGGACGCGCGCCACGAATGGTGACGACGGGCGGTCTTGGCAGTGTGAGGAGGCTATCTTCGGTCATGGGTCTGGTCCTTCGGTTGTCTGGTTTTTTGCCGTCAGGACGCTTGGAAAACAACAAAGCCGCCTGACGGCGGCTTGTTGACAAAGTGATCTGTCGAGCCGCCCTTTACAGGTAGGCCCAAAAATACGTGCAGGAGATGGGTGCGCGTTCGTTGATCATGGGCGATTCAATGCGCTCGAATTGGAAAGCTGTCAAGGGGCGGTTCTCGCATTTTGGATGGGTCCGTCTCGATGCATGCCACGAGGGCAAGCGGCGCATTGACATCAGTCGTCCTCAGTCCGCTATGTGTCTGCGCGGCGTGCTCTCGCGCTCGATAGGTCAACGGCAGGGACAGAAGCATCGATGACGGCGCAATCCGCAGAGCAATTGGGGCTTCAGGGCACGGGCGTCTCGATTTTTCCCATTACCCAAGCCACGGCCGCGACATTCACGGATCTCTTCATCGGCGTGACCTTCCTGTGCTTCATCTGCGTTGGGAGCAAAAGGGTTGTCTGCCCCGTGAATGGCGAATTCGTGGGCGAGGCGGGTGACCTCCTGATTTTCCCCTCTGGTTCTATCGTCACCTTGGAAAACCGTCCTGTCAGCGCTACGAATTATCGGGCGACCGGCATCTACTTCGATCATGAACTGATTGACGAGGTCTTCGCCGGTCCACCGCGGGCGTCAGGCTCGCCCGGTGTCCAGATCGTTCGCCAAGCAGCAAGCGCGGACTATGATGTGGTGGAGGTCACGCGGCAGGCCCTGCATGATGATACTCTACCCTTGTCGGTCAAACGCCATCGGCTTCTGGAGCCGTTGGTCTGGCTCCGCCATCACGGTGTCCATCTGCCCCGGCGAGGGGAAGATCAACCCTGGAACAAGGTGCGGCGGCTGATAGAGACCGACATCAGCCAGCCTTGGCGGGCCGAAGATGTCGCGCGCCATTTTGCCATGAGTGAAGCCAGTTTTCGGCGGTGGCTGGCGAAATCCGGTCCGGGATTTTCGCAGATCCTGTTGAACACGAGGCTGGAGAAGGGGCTTGGGATGCTGCAATCGACGGATACGCCGATCTCCAGTATCGCGTTGGAGTGCGGCTTCAAGACGCCCTCGCATTTCTCCGAGGCGTTCCGCAAGAGATTCGGTCTTAAGCCACGCTCCATCCGCACAGCCGAATTCTGATCGTTTTTCGACAGTCTTTGATCGCGAGCCGGAAGCTCGAAATTCCTGGCCGGTTTATGTCTTTGAGCATGATCAACGTCTGGAAAGGACACCTTATCATGCTGAAAAAGAACGTTGCGACCGGCGTCATTCTGGCTCTTCTGACCGCCACGACAGCAAGCGCCGCGGACTTCAAATTGTCGAGCACATCAATTGCCGAGGGTCAGCAACTTGCGTCGACCTTCGTGTTCAAGGGCTTCGGCTGCGAGGGCGGAAATCAGTCGCCGCAGCTATCCTGGTCTGGCGCACCGGCTGGCACGAAGAGCTTTGCCATTACGGCCTACGACCCGGATGCGCCAACAGGCTCGGGCTGGTGGCACTGGAACGTGGTGAATATTCCCGTCTCGCAAACGTCGCTCGAACTTGGCGCAAGCGCAGGCAAGAAGCTGCCCTCAGGAGCCATGGAAATTCGCAATGATTATGGTGTAGTCGGTTTTGGCGGGGCATGCCCGCCGCCGGGTGAAGTCCACCGCTACATCTTCACCGTCCATGCGCTTGGCACGGAGCATCTGGACCTGCCGGACAATGCCAGCAACGCGCTTGCGGGATTTATGATTGGCGCCAACACCCTTGCCACGGCAAAGATCACAGCAGTCTATAACCGCTAAGGGTGTAGCAGAGGACAGTCGCTCGCGATCACGACTGTCCTTTCCCGGCATGACGTCTCAATGATCGTGATCGCACAGACCATGATCTGACAGCGCGCGGATGACATAGCAGTCCTCGATGGAATGCCCATCGCAGTGCGAGACGATACGCTCCAGCTCGTGCTCCAGCTTCTTCAGCTTGGCGATCTTTTCCCGCACGGTGGCCAGATGATCGGCGGCAATGCGGTCCGCACCCGCGCACGGCATTTCGCGGTGCTGGCTGAGCGCGATCAATTCGCGGATCGCATCGATGTTGAGGCCGAGATCGCGGGCGTGCCGCACGAAGGCGAGACGTTCCAGATCGGCCTTTTCATAACGGCGCTGATTGCCCTCGGAGCGGTCGGCTTCGTTAAGCAGCCCCATTTGCTCGTAGTAGCGAATGGTCGGGACTTTCACGCCTGTCCGTTTCGATAGATCGCCGATGGAATACATGGGCCTCATCCTCATAGCTATAGCTTGTAGAGATATAGGTTTCAGCCAATGGGAACGCAATTGGTTTGCCGTCTCCGCCGTCAGCCATACGAGAAAAGCAGTTGGCTATTGACGGGCGCTGATGGAGTATGACGCAAGCGACAACGCCTCCCTTTAATGATCACCCGTCATGCCCAGTATTCTATCGACCGATCTTTCCCTTTCCGCCCTGGCATTTCTGGTGCTCGTCGCTTTGAGCGCGGGTCTCGCGCGCGGTTTTTCCGGCTTCGGTGCGGCGCTGATCTTCGTGCCGCCAGTTCGGTCATGGGCCCGCAGATTGCCGTTCCGCTTCTTCTTGTGGTCGATGGGGTGATGACGCTCGGCATGATACCAGGGGCAGTCCGTCGGGCGGATCGACGCGACGTGCTCACCATGGCGGTCGGCGCCATCATTGGCGTGCCACTTGGCGTCCACCTCCTGATGACACTCGATCCCGTCACCATCCGCTGGGCCATCGTCATCATCGTTGTTGTGCTCTTGTCGCTCCTGATGTCCGGTTGGCGCTATAGGGACCGCCCGAAGGCAATTCTGACGGCGGTCGTCGGGCTGATCGCAGGTGTGTTTTCCGGCGTGGTGCAGATCGGCGGCCCGCCGGTCGTGGCCTATTGGTTGGGTGGGGCCGTGCCGGCCGTCATCGTTCGGGCCAATATCATTCTCTACTTTGCGATCTCCACGGTGCTCAATGCCACGGCCTATCTGTGGAATGGTCTCATCACGGTGAAGCTCTTAGGGTTAGCGGTTCTGGTCGCCCCGGTTTACGGCCTTGGTGTATGGCTCGGCAGTCGAATGTTCGGCCTTGCCGAGGAGAAGACCTTTCGCCGCATCTGCTATGGGATGATCGCAACCGCGGCCCTCATCAGCATGCCGCTCTTCGATGCCCTGAAGGGCTGATCGAACATTCTGCCACCATCTGCATCTTCTCAAGCAGCACAGGGGGGGGCTTGCCGCCGGCCTCAAGAGAAAATAGTATACCCCTCTATACTATAGGGAGGATAGGCAGATGTCCCATACGATCCGCGACAAGGATAAGCTTCTAGCCCGTATTCGGCGCATGAAGGGGCAGATGGAAGCGGTGGAACGGGCGCTGGAGGGCGGCAAGCCCTGTGGCGATGTTCTGCAACTCCTCGCCTCGGTTCGCGGCGCGCTCTCTGGCCTGACGGGCGAAGTGATGCAAGAGCATCTGCACGAACATGTGCTGCACGCCGCAAATGACGAGGAGCGCGCCAAGGCTGCGGAAGAGCTGGCGCAGGTTCTCAAAACCTACATTCGATAAGGTGACGATGATGGCAACGATGGAACATAGCCACGCGGATGGCACGCATAGCCACGTTTTCTTAGGCAGCCATCACGAGCGCAACGAACGACGCGTCTGGATGGTCATTGCTCTGACTACTGTCATGATGGTTGTGGAGATCGCAGCAGGTCACTGGTTCGGCTCCATGGCGCTGACAGCCGATGGCTGGCATATGTCGACCCATGCGGGCGCGATGCTGATTTCGGCGCTTGCCTATCTTTATGCCCGCAAGCACGCGCATGATCCGCGCTTCACCTTCGGTACGGGAAAGTTTGGTGATCTCGCCGGTTTTGCCAGTGCCGTCGTACTGGGCGTCGTCGCGCTGCTGATTGCCTGGGAGAGCGCTCTGCGCTTCGTCTCGCCGGTGGAGATCGACTTCAACCAGGCGATCATCGTTGCGGTGATCGGTCTGGTCGTCAACATCGTCAGCGCCTTGCTCCTCAAGGACGATCACCATCACCATGGACATCATCACGACCATCACGATGATCATAGCCATGAAAGCCACGCCCACCATCATGGCACCCACGCTCATCACTCGGATTCCCATGGATCGCACGCGCACCATGGGAGCCGCGACAACAACCTGCGCGCCGCCTATCTGCACGTGGTGGCAGATGCCTTGACCTCGGTGCTGGCCATCGTGGCCCTTGTTCTCGGCAAATGGAACGGCTGGACCTTCCTCGATCCGGCGATGGGCATTGTGGGTGGTATCGTCATTGCCCGCTGGTCCTGGGGACTGCTTCGCAGCACGGGTGCGGTGCTGCTGGATGCGATGCCACAGCAACGCTCAATCGTGGCAAAAATCCGCGGCATCGTCGAAACGGGCGAAGAAAGCATTACCGACTTACATGTCTGGCAAGTCGGCCCCGGTCATCACGCGGCCATCGTGTCGTTGTCGACGACAGGCGAGGCGTCGGCTGCAGCCTATAGGGAAAAGCTTCTAGAGATTGAAGAATTGTCGCATGTGACCGTCGAGATCAACGCAGCTGCGTGATCGACGCGCGAAACGCGCTCTTGCAATGGCTCGGGGCTTCGCCTGAAGTCACGACAGCCCGTAGAGTGAGCGCCGCCGGAAGCATCCGGCGGTATCAGTGTTCCGTATAGGCCTGATAAACCCATGCTGCATCAGCGGCTTCTGAAGATCCCTGTGACACGGTCGATGGCGCCGCCGCAGCCTCTTTCACCGCGTCGCGGTTGACGGTCCAGAGCACGCTTGCCAGCGCGCCTGCTTGCAGGGCGTTGACGAAGGAAATCGTGCTGCCGGAAAAGGCAGGCGAAGAAACCTCTGAGACAGCGGCGTCTGTTTGCACTTTCTCAATAGGTTGTGAGCGACTTTGATAGGGCGCCCCGCCAATGTTGTTGTCGATGTTCATCGTTAGCCTCACCAAGCTGTTAACGGTTTTTTAACCGCTGAAGCTTGCGCGAAGCTTGCCGCGCGTTGTTCGGATGCGTTGACGGTGCTTGACAGGGGGCAAACCCCTGCTTCGTTTTTGCACTTTAGGGGCTTGCAAAATAACAAAAACCCCGCAAATGCCGATTCTTTGACGATCAGACGCCGTTCGAACCTGCATTACGCGGGGAATCACTTTGAAAATGAACAGAATCAGCGATGCGCCCAAGCGCACCGCCTATCTCTCCAAAATGGCTGAATGGCCTTAGACTTGGTCCTTGCCAGCGACTTTCAGCGCAAAGGCATATTCGAAGGCGATCTCCTCAAGCCGTTGGAAGCGGCCTGACTTGCCGCCATGACCTGCGGCCATGTTGGTTTTGAGCAGGATTGGCGCGTCGCCGGTGGTCTTCTCACGCAGCTTTGCCACCCACTTGGTCGGCTCCCAATAGGTCACGCGCGGGTCCGTCAGGCCGGAGATCGCCAGGAGAGGCGGGTATGGCTTGGCGCCGACATTGTCATAGGGCGAGTAAGCAGCGATCCACTGATACTCCTCTTCGGACTCCAGCGGATTGCCCCATTCCGGCCATTCCGGCGGCGTCAGCGGCAACGTGTCGTCGAGCATCGTGGTCAGCACGTCGACGAAGGGAACGGCAGCAATGATGCCGGCGAATTTCTCTGGCGCCATATTGGCGACAGCCCCCATCAGCATGCCGCCGGCAGATCCGCCTTCGGCAATAATGCCGCTATAGGACGTGAAGCCCTCCGTCACCAGATGGTCGGCCGCGGCGATGAAGTCCTTGAAGGTGTTCTGCTTGTGCTCCATCTTGCCGTTTTCATACCACTCGAACCCCTTGTCCTTGCCGCCGCGTATATGCGCGACCGCATAGATGAAGCCCCGATCGGCAAGCGATAGATTGTTGGTGCTGAAGGAGGCCGGAATGGTGATGCCGTAGGCGCCGTAACCGTAGAGCAGGCAAGGCGCGGAACCATCGAGCGGCGTGTCCTTGCGGTAAAGCAGCGACACTGGCACCAGTGCGCCGTCATGCGAAGGCGCCATGACGCGCCGTGTCACATAGTCGTCCGGGTTGTGGCCGGATGGCACCTCCTGGGTTTTCAGAAGCGTGCGCTCGCGCGTCACCATATTATAGTCGAACAACTGGCTTGGCGTCGTCATGGATGAATAGCTGAAGCGGATGACGTCGGTGTCATATTCGGCAGCGCCATGCAGCCCGAGCGAATAGGCTTCCTCGGCAAAGGCGATCGCATGTTCTTCACCGTTGGAGCGATCGCGAATGACGATACGCGGCAGGCCGTCCCGGCGCTCCAGCCAGAGCAGATGGCGGGCATAGGCATCGACGGAGAGGATGAGCCGGCCCGGCTCATGCGGCACGACCTCTTTCCAGTTTTCCTTGCCCGGCGCCTCTACCGGGGCTTCGACAATTCGAAAATCCTTGGCGTCTCCATCATTGGTAAGAATGAAGAAGACATTGCCGCCTTCCGCCATCGAATATTCGATGCCTTCCTCGCGCTCGGCCACGATCTGCGGCTCCGCCATCAGATCCTTGGTGGAGAGGATGCGGTATTCGCTGGTCTCGTGATCGTGGATGTCGATGAAAATGAAGTCATCGAGAACCGAGGCGCCGACGCCCATGAAGAAGCCCGGATCCTTTTCCTCGTAAACCAGCCGGTCGGACGATTGCGGCTGTCCGACAATATGGTGGAAGACCTTGGAGGGGCGGTGGTTTTCGTCCTGAAGTGTGTAGAAGAAGCTCTTGCCGTCAGGCGACCAGGCGCCACCGCCGCCGGTGTTTTCAACGACATCATCGAGATCGACGCCGGTCGCAAGATCGCGGATGCGCAGCGTGTAAAATTCGGAGCCCTTGTCGTCATAGCTCCAGATACCGCGGCTGTGATCGGAAGATTGGTCGAGCCCGCCGAGACGGAAATAGTCCTTGCCTTCCGCTTCCTTGTCGCCGTCGAGCAGGACATGCTTCTCGCCGCCATCGCGCGGGGTGCGGAAATAATGCGGCTGCTCGCCGCCGGTCACGAACAGCGTGCCATAGGCATAGGGCCCGTCATTGACTGGAACCGAGGAGTCGTCCTGCTTGATGCGGCCCTTCATTTCTTCGAAGAGCTTTTCCTGAAGCGGCTTCGTATCCGCCATCGCGGCTTCCATATAGGCGTTTTCCGCTTCCAGATGGGTGCGGATGGCGGGATCGAGCAGGGAAGGGTCCTTGAACATCGCCTGCCAGTTATCCGCCCGCAACCAGGCGTAATCATCCGTGCGCGTGATGCCGTGATGCGTATCGCTCACCGGCTTCTTCTGTGCATGGGGCGGGGTGGGCAGGTTCTTGAAAATGGTCAAGACAAACTCGCTTTCATAGGAAAATCACTCTGCGTTTTCATGATGTAAAGTGCACCTGCGGCGCTATCAAGTTTCATTGTCCCCGACGGAATATCAGCACGGCACATTTTCGTCGGGTTTCGATCACATTCTGAAGGTAGACGACGCCATCGCCTGCTGCTTCGAGGAGATGCGGCAGGCGTTTCCCCGCCCGAAGAATGCCAAGAAGACTTGAGAAAGCCTCATTAAATCCGATGCAAAAGCCTCTATTGATCGCCCTTTTGACCGCCTCTTCCGTCCTCTCGTTCTCGCTTCCGTCCTACGCCATCGATGCAAATGTCATAAGACAGTTGAACCAGCTTGCGCCTGAGGAGCGCCTGGAACAACGGTGCGATATCGAAGCGATGGAGCGCATTGCCAAGGAGCAGAAAGGCATGAAGCCCGACAAGGTGATTGCCTATGCCTTTGGCGATCCCGATGTCGCCAAGGATTCGATCAAGGCTTCCGGCGCGGTCTTCCGCAGTGGTGGCGAATGGTTCCGCCTCAGATACAAATGCCAGGTGGCGCCGACGACACTCGGCATCCGCAACTTCGACTACAAGGTGGGCGACAAGGTGCCGGAGTCGCAGTGGGCGAAGCACTATCTCTACGATTGAGAACAATGAGAAGAGCGGCGGCTTTGCCCGCCGCGATCAGGCGGCCAGTAGCCGCGCTTCCTCGCGGATGCGATTGACCATCGACCGAAGGCCGTTGGCGCGCTGCGAGGAGAGATGTTCGACCAGACCGATCTTGCCAAACACTTCGATGGCGTCGAGGGCGGCAATTTCCGAGGCCTTTTTGCCTGAATAGGTGGCGAGCACGATCGCCACCAGCCCGCGCACGATATGCGCGTCCGAATCGCCCTCGAAGGTCAATATCGGGTCAGGTCCGCCATCGCTGTGGCTTACGACCCAGACTTGGCTGGCGCAGCCCTGGACCTTGTTCTCTGCGGTCTTTTTCTCGTCCGCCAGATCCGGCAGTTCCTTCCCTAGTTCGATCACGTAGCGGTAGCGATCCTCCCAATCGTCTAGGAAGGAGAAGTCGTCCATGATCTTGTCGAGAGAAGCCATTTGCCTGCCATCCATGTTGCTGCCCCGATATAGGGCAATGGCGAATGGAATTGAACCGCTACCCCAAGAAAAAAGCCCTGCGGCGAAGCATGGGCTTCGGGCAGGGCATCAGGAGTCGGGCAGTCAGGCGGCTCATCTATAGCGGGATGAGCCACAAGGGGTTTTGAGAGGATCTCTCGAATTCGTTTGGCTTGGAGGCGAGGCTTGATCGCTTCCCTCTCTCGTCAGAGCGCGGGGCGCTTCTGCGGCAGGGGAATGGTGTTCTCGACCTTGATGGTTCCGGTCTTGATATCGTCGCTGACTGCGACGGTCTCGGCCTTGGCGACAGCCCCGCCAGCAGGGGCGACCTTGGGTTCATCGGCAGCGTTCAGGTGGGAGTCGATCAACTCATAGGCTACCTTGGCGCCTTCGCGCGCCCGCTCGCCCAGAGCATGGAAGGTTTCCGCACCCTTGACGCAGACGTCCGGCTTTTCGACGCAGATGGCACTGACATAACGGTAGGCTTCGCTGGCAGCGGAAACCGCGCCGGCGACATTCATTTGCGAGTTCTGGCTATCGGTGTTGTTGCCGCCGAAATAGGAGAGTGCAACCAGCACCAGCGAAAACCAGATTGTTCCTTTGATCAGAAACCACATTGCAAGACTACCCTGTTTGACCGGCGCCCTTTTCGGATCATCCGCTGTTGCCCTGTTGTCCGGGCTTGCAAACACCCTAGAGCCAAGAGACCAACACCCCTTTGCAAAAAACCGCGTGATTTAATTCAAATTTTAGCGACTTGTTCCCGCCGCTGGTGACGATTGTGATTTCGATCGGATTTTAGCGACCGATGTTAAGCATAATTGCGGCGGGGGCGCGCAATCGCAGGCGTTCGCGGCGATAACACCCGCCACAAATCTTAACGGTACCGAAAAAATACAAGGAAATCCTCTGCTTACCCGTCATTAACCATAACCGACAAAGTGCTTGTGATTTGCCCCGAAATGGGACTTGATGGTGCTTGAGGCGGCTTTGGCGCGCCTGCTTTTATCCATTCCTTAAGCCGCGGAGCCCTATTGTCGGGCATGTTTCAAGGTAGGTTCGAGCCTGCTGCTTTTAGAATGCGGTGTACTGGTATTGCGTAACATAGCGGAAAAAGCGATTGCGTTGGTCGATCATGTCGCGGGCATGTGGCTGTCGCGCATGGAAGACGATGCCAGCGAAAGCTTGGCGGTCATCGCCGTTCTGCGCCGCCTCGTTGCTTTCTCTCTTGTGGCGCTCTTCATCGTTCCCGCCATCATCTGCTTTGTCCTGCCGGCATCTGTGGCGCTGCCGCTCGGTGCAGCTCTTGTCGTTGCGCTGTTTCTGGCATCCTGCGCTGTGCTCCTGACGGTCTATAAGCCCGCGCGCGAGGCTCAGGACGCTGTCATCGACCGTGAGCAGCTTGCATCGCAGGTGCCAGGTCTCCTGCTGTTCTTCAACGAGCAGGGCATCGTTCACGCGGTATCAGGTCGCGACCTGCGGCAGTTTCCGCTTCAGCTGCAGAACTGCGCCGGCCATATCCTCGCCGAGATGGTCCATGTTTCCGATCGCATCGCCCTGATGCAGGCTTTCGATACGCTGCGCCAGGGTGAGGATCACGCCAGCGTCGATCTGCGTTTCGAGACCGGCTCTGTCAATCGGCAGATTCAGTTCGTCTATGCCCGCATGGATATGACCGCAGAACGGGACCAGTTCGGCCGGCTGGTGCGCGTCGTCGGTCAGCTTATCGATGTGAGCGAGATGGAAGCCTTGCGCCGCGAAGCGGCCCGCAGGACGATCGAGGCAGAGACGGCGACGGAGACGAAGTCGCGTTTTCTCGCCGCTGTCAGCCACGAACTGCGCACACCTCTCAATGCTATTCTGGGCTTCTCCGATATTCTCGCCGGCGAATATTTCGGCAAACTGGAGAACGATCGCCAGCGCGAATATGTCAAACTCATTCGCCAGTCGGGTGGTCACCTGTTGTCGGTCGTCAACACCATGCTGGATATGAGCAAGCTTGAGGCCGGTCGCTACGAATTGATGATGGAGCCTTTCCGCATCGGCGATGTCATCGCGTCCTGCGAAGGCATGCTCGGTCTTCAGGCAAAGCAGAAGGGCTTGACGCTGACAAGCCGCATCCAGCGCGATCTGACGGAAGTCGTTGCCGATCAGCGCGCCATCCAGCAGGTTCTGATCAATCTTGCCAGCAACGCCATCAAGTTTACCGAATCCGGTGGTGTGGTGGTGATCGATGCGGCGCTGCAGGGCGAGATGCTCAAGCTGACGGTCAGCGACACCGGCATCGGCATTGCCGCCGACAAGATCGAACTTCTGGGCCGCCCGTTCATGCAGGTTCAGAATGACTATACCCGTCGCTATGAGGGTACGGGGCTTGGACTGTCGCTCGTCAAAGGACTTGTGGAATTGCATGGCGGAAGCCTTGTCATCACCAGCAAGCCGGGCGAGGGAACGGTCGTCACCATATTGATGCCGGCTGATGGCTCCGGCCAACCGCTGAGCAGCTGTGACGATGCCGATGCGCCGGTGGAATTTCCGCCGCGCCTGAAAGACACGGCGGGTGGCGCCGACATGATGAAGAGGAAGGACACTGCGGATGGCCGCGCCAAAGCGAAAATCGCCTAGGAAAAAGACGGTCCGGAAGGAGCCGGGTTTGCTGTCCGTGGCCGTACGCGCCCTCGGCCAGCAGATTCTGAGCCATCCCAAACTGGTCGGCGGCTCGACCGCGTTCCTTGTCGTTTTCGGCTTCGTCGCTGCAAATGCTCTCTGGTATCAACCCGGCCACCATCCGTCCCCGTTCCTGCGCACGCGCGATGAGGAAGATCCAAACGGCATTGCCGGCTATCGCATGACGTCGACGCTTGGCCAGCACGGCAATGTCACGACGTTCCGCATAGAGCGCGAGACGGATGTTCCAGAACCCACGCAGCAGACTTCGGCAGGGCAGGGCTCGGCACCGGCAATCCCCGGTCAGGCGCAGCCGGCCGGCACCCATCCGCCATCCGAACTCGTCGCAGAAATCCAGCGGGAACTCGCGCGCCGCGGCCTCTACGATGGTCCAGCCGATGGTCTGACGGGGCCACGCACGACCGCTGCCATCCTCTTCTTCGAAGAAACGGTCGGCATGGAACAGACCGGCGAGCCGACCAGCCGCATTCTCTCGGCTTTGAAGATCGACAGCGCGACAACCGTTGCCGCCATTCCCAAAGCCCTGCCGAAGGATCGACCCGCAGCAGCCAATGGGGGCGGGGTGGCGATCGATCCCGTCGCAGCCGCCATTCGCAATGCGGAGGTACATCCGCCGAAGGCGCAGAATGTGTCTCTTACGTCCGAGAGTGGTGCAAAACCGGTTGGCAAGGATCTGGTTTCCAAGATCCAGCAGGGCCTCGTCAATATCGCCTACGCCGATGTGAAAGTGGATGGCGTTGCCGGCGAACAGACCCGTCAGGCCATTCGCAATTTCGAAAAGCATTATCGCCTGCCGGAAACCGGCGAGCCGAGCGAAGCGGTGCTGAAAAAGCTGAAATCTATCGGGGCCTTGTGAGCCTCAGTTGAATCTCTGACTGAGCCTCCTGGTAATTTGCCGTCCTTTTGCGATTCAAAGGACGAGCGCTTGAGGCCAAAACACTCAATTCATTGGGACTTTCACCCTTCCCTCCACGGTTTGGCGGGTGGCGACCAGGACCAGTCTCGCGGCTTAGAAAAGCATGGCCCCATTGTCCCTGAGGTCCTATAGTTCTTCCATGCGCCTCAAATCCGAAATCTTCGTTTCCGCCCTCACGCGCCGCGTCTTCGCTGCGGGTGATTTCGCCGCTATCGAACGCAAGGGGGCAGAAGAAGCGGGCGCGATCTTCATCCGCCAACGCCTGCGTGATGGGCGCGAAAATCTCTATGGTCCTGCACCCCAGAGCTTCGCCGAAGACGAGGAGGTGAGGGCCGAACGCCGCTTCGAACGGCGTCTCACTGAAGCGCAAGCCCAGGAGGTGGAGACGCTACTGGAAAAGGAGCGTCGCTTCGACGCCGATCTCTGGGTGGTCGAACTTGAAACCGACAACGTCGGAGACCTGTTCACCATCGTTGGGTGACAGATCCTTTCCTTCTACCGCACCCAGCGATGGACCTTAACGGCGTACAACAAGCTTGTGTGCTGGAGTCGGCTCTTCACGACGCTCGTCGGCGTCGCTGCCGGAACTCGTGGTGTAGCGATCTGCCCGTCGCCAGCTTTCGATCCGCTCCTCGCACTCGGCCGTCTCCAACGACTCCAGCATGGATTCCGCACGGCTGATATCGCCAACGAGCTGGCGCATATGCGGGTAGAAGCATTCGAGGATAAAGATGGCGTCGTCGGTATCCATGCCGATGCCGACAAGCGTTGTTGCCAGTTGCCGACCGGAAATATCGAGGAGGATGCGCTCCGACAGCCAGTGGCTTGCAGACAGCGAGTCCGAGAGCGTGGCGGCGAAACGGCTTGCATCGCGTTCACGTGCAAACCGCACGAGCAGGGCTTCCTGCACTTCGGTCAGGCGGCGAACGCCAAGCGTGTCGCCCGCAGGGCGGTGCATCTGTCGCGCCATGGTGCGCAGTTGCCTGCGCAGCTTCTCTTCCCGCTCGGCACGCGCCTCGCCTTCGGTCAGCGCCGCTTGAGACGTAGAGGTTTGAAGATGGTCGTCCGTTGAGCCCGTCGCGTGGCGGGAGTGACGTAAGCCCACCAAGGCATCGACGACAGTGGGGGAGAGGTCTTCGCGCCGGACGATCGTACGAGCGTGCGCGGCCCCTTGCGTTCGTGCAATCGCAATCAGCGTCTCGTCATCCAGCGCCTTGGAGAAGACGAGAAACGGTGCGGACAGCGAAATCGGCTGGCTGGCGATAAAGAACGCGACGGCCGAGGGCACGTTCGGGTTCTGCGACAGCGCCGCAATCGCCTCTCTCTTCGCTTCGGCGGTGGACGCGGAAAACAGCGGCATGAACAGTTCTGCGAACTGTCGCAATTCTGATTTCGACGGGTAAGGCAAGCCTTCGAAACTCGAGACGGTTGCCATCAATACCACGTCCTTCTTCCTCTCGGCCCTTGGCCGTTCCAGTTCTCGAAAACGGTCTGTCAACGCAATACCCAACCAGACGCAAAACTACAGGAGCGCTCAAACTATAACGAATGCGTTGACGCCCTGTTAACCACGGGCGTCGGCAAGAGGATTTTTCGGCTTATTCACAGCTGTTTTGTTAACGAAAGGATTTTTCGACCCGCTGGAACCGCAAGCCAACTTTGGCGTTCCTCTCGCGTGGACCGGAATTGGGGCGCAATGAACCTCAACATTGGAGGTAAGGCTGCAAGCCGCTTTTTATTATTAACCTTTGCTTAACCTCCCGATGATTCTAATGTCGTGGGCAAGTCCGAGATTCGGTGCTAAAGTTCTGACATGAGCTCGCTTATGAGGGACGGACGAAATGTCCAAGCCTCAGTTAATGCCCAGTCCGTGGACTGGTGATGCCCGATGTAGTGGTACTGGCATTCCATATCGGCTTGATGCCGCCGTCCTGAAGACTCCGGCACGCAGATCAAAAAGAAATTTTTGCTGAAAAGCTCGATATGGCGCTTCCTCATACTGGATCGTCGGATGGAAAGTCATGCATCACGATCCGGTCAACACATCCGTCGTGCCTGTGAAAGGAGATGGCAATGGCAGACATTATTTCGATTTCGACGGCGACGCGGCGTCCTCACAAGGCGGCTGACGCGAACGCAATCGCAGCCGGCCCAGCGCAGCTGCTGTTTTTTACCGGTGTGCGCTACGAGCGTTATGACTTCGCCGAGAAGACCAAGACGCGCAAGCGGAAGGGCAATGCGGCGGCTTCTTCCGAAACGGCTCTCAACGCCTGACCGATCTTTTTTATGAGGCCCTGAAGTGCGCCTACTTCAGCGGTGCGGGCTCACATGTAGCCTCTCCGAGAAACCGCTCTGCTTCTTCCAGGAAGCTCGCCTGCGGTACCATCGTTCGCAAAACGGCATAGCCTTCGTTGCGATTTGCTTCCACCAAAATCGATTTCGATAGCGCTTGGACTTCCGCCTTGCGAATGGCCCCGCTTTGCTCCGGGGTGGAAATCAGAATATCCAGTTCACCCCCCGCCGATGTGCGGTCGTTCATGCTGAAGATCTCATTGGATGCACTGTCGAAAATTGCGATCGACCAGAACGGCACGGCACCGAAGGCCGACAGCCTGACCGGCTTCTCTTCGACATTATAGGTACACACGGCAACCCGCATAAAAGGGTCTTCGCTGCTCAGACCACCCTTGCGGTGACCATCCTTGTCGACCAGATGAAAGCGATTGGGCACAGCCTGAAATTCCGCGCGCGTGTAGGCATCGCGGTTGGAAAAGTGCGGGATCGAAAAGAGGATGACGAGGTGGAGGACAGCTGCACCCACCAGGCCCGTGAAGATCGCCAAAATGAGCCTAAGCATTGCCGCAATCCGTTTTATTGATCGTCGGCATGGTGATGTCGATCAGACCCGCGCTTCCAGCAATCGGGGTATCGAGCAGCGTCAGGACCAGCTTGAAATCGCGGTTTGTCGGCACGGCAAGCCAGTTGAACGGCGTTGCCGTCGACGCAAGCGTGATGGAAACACCACCTTCAGGGCCGTGTAGAAGGTTGCGTGAATTCAGGGCGATCGGCCGTCCGGATCCGTCATCCAAAAGATTACCCTGTTGATCGGCAACATAGATGGTCCAGAAGCGGGCAGGCGGCAGGTTGCCGGTGAGGGTATAGCGGCACTGGCCGGTCAAGCGCTGGCCGCTGCTGTCATTCGCCGCGGTAAAGGCCAAACCTTCGGCCGTTCCATAGAGAATCTTGCCTGCATCCGCCCGGTGCGCCTTGGCGTAAGGGTCCGCTTCGATCGTCTGCGATTCGGGAAATGCGTTCCACGCGCCGATCTTGATCGACCCGAAACCGGATGTGGCTTCCAGCGCCACGAGCGTGGAAACGATGCCACCGCCGAAGGCAATGACGAGCGAGATGGCGACAAGAAACGGAACTCGAAACACACTGCTTTCCCGATTTGGAGCAGCGTCACGGTTAGCACTGATTCCGACTCGGGGAAATGCCCTGCTTGAGGGATGGACAAACCTGTACGGGAATATTCCGGTTCTTAGATATGCGCTGCGTCGGGAAACTCTGGTGGCGGGTCGAAGTATTGCCCTCTTGGCGGCTTAGACAAGCCAGGCGTGCATCTGCGCCGGCTCCGAAGAGAGTGTCGCGCAGACTTTTGCAAGCGACACCCTAAATCGGTCTTCGTTCCCAGGGCGCGTACGTCCCTTTGGACGCGAAACGGACGTGTCTCGCTCTTTGGATCGACAGGTAGCGCCCCCAAATTGTTCTCGATTCTTGGGCTGATGCCGTAGGGCGCTGATCGATAAGGCCAGCGCCCTCCGAGCCGTCGCTTATTCGTGGATCGTGTAAGAACCGAGCTTGCAGAGATCCTGTCTGTCTTCCGTCGTGTCGAGGCCGGAGCCTTCTTCGAACTCGAAACGCATGTCGTAGCGACAGACCGTGCGGCCGTCGGCAATGGTGATGTCGATGCTTTCGCCTGGCTCGAGAACCTGCTCGCCGAAGACGTCGTCTTCCCATTCATTGACGCCAACCGGCGATGTGTAAAAGCGCGTCAGGACGGACTTGGTACCGTTCTTCAGCGTAAAGGTCAGGTCGTCGGCCTGTGCCATTGCGGATGTACAGACGAACACTGCCAGAGCGGCAAGTGCTGGATTGAGTTTCTTCATAGTAGTTTCCCCCTAGATGAGATGTCCCTCGCGAGCAATTGCGCACCTTCGATGGGGATATTCAAGCTGCGCACGCCTGCCGCTGTTGTCTTTCGCGTTGGAAGGTGAAGACTTTTTTTGGCTTTGAAGGACCCGCAATATTTTCCAGCCTTTCTGTGCACTTGTCCTTTTTTCAGTATTCTCTAAAGTTCAAATCCAGGTTGCATGTGCTAGGATGCGCTACCTAATACTGCTGGTGGAGGAGAGCACATGAATATGGACGCCACCGACCTTGTGAGCATCGCTCCGACAGAGGATGAGGAAGGCTCTCCGGCTTCCCGGCTGATCGACGGACGGATTGCCGAGTTGACGGACTGGCGTGGGCAGGCGCTGTCGGGCATCAGATCTATTATTCGCAGTGCAGATCCACGTGTGGAGGAGGACTGGAAGTGGCGTGGCGTGCCCGTCTGGGCCTGCAACGGCATCATCTGTACCGGGGAGACCTATCGCTCCACCGTAAAAATGACCTTCCCTCATGGCGCCTCGCTGGAGGATCCGTTCGGTCTGTTCAACGCCTCGCTTGACGGAGGGACACGCCGTGCGATCGACCTTCGCGAAGGTGATGACATTGATGACGATGCGCTCTCGGCGCTGATCCGGTCCGCGATTGCATTCAACGACGCCAAGGTGCGCGGGCGTAGGGCCGCGCGGACGCCATAAAAAGGGCCGACCACCCGATCAGGTGGCCGGACATTCCTCATCATCGATATTTCTCAATTCGCAGGGGCGGGCGGTGCCGGCGATGCGGGAGCTGCGGGCTGTGCAGGTGCCGCAGGCTGGGCGGGAGCAGCGGGTGCTGCCGGTTGTCCCGCTTGGGCAGGGCCCGACGATGTGCCGGAGACATCATCGGTCGCAATCGGCGCCGGTGAGACAGCGCCATCTGCAGCTGCAACACGCCACACCATATTGCCCGCATCATCTGCTACCAGCAACGCGCCGGTGCCGTCGATGCCGACGCCGACGGGACGGCCTCTGGCTTTGTCGCCCTGAATGAATCCCGTCACCACGTCCTGAGTTTTGCCGACGGGCTTGCCGTTTTCGAACGGCACGAAGGTCACGCGGTAGCCATTGAAGGCCGTCCTGTTCCAGCTTCCATGTTCGCCGATGAAGGCACCGTTTTGATAGGGGGCAGGCAGCGCCGAGTTCAGCGAGAAGGTGAGGCCAAGCGCAGCAACATGGCTGGACAGCGCGTAATCTGGCTTGATCGCCTTCTCCACCATATCCGGCCGGAGAGGATGCACGCGGTCATCCACATGGTTGCCGAAATAGCTCCACGGCCAGCCGTAGAAGCCGCCTTCCTTCACCGAGGTCATGTAGTCTGGCACAAGGTTCGGGCCGAGCTCGTCGCGCTCGTTGATCACGGCCCACAACTCCTTGCTTTCGGGATTGAAGGCAAGACCGTTCGGATTGCGCAAACCGGACGCAAACAGCTTCCACGCACCTGTCTGACGGTCAACCTGCAAGATAGCGGCGCGGTTCTTCTCGGCCTCCAGCCCGTTTTCGGTGATGTTCGAGTTCGATCCGACGGAGGCATAGAGGAACTTGCCATCGGGGCTCAGCGCCAGATCCTTTGTCCAGTGGTGATTGATCGGGCCACCCGGAAGCTGGGTCAGCACGCGCGGTTCGGCGGTGATTTCGTTCTGACCCAGTTGATAGGGGTAGGCGAGGATTTCATTGGACGTTGCGACATAAAGCGTGTTGTCGGCAAAGGCGACGCCAAACGGCGAGTCGAGCTTCTTCAGAAGATCGTGGCGCTCATCCACAATGCCGTCTCGGTTCGTGTCCCGAAGCAGCGTGATGATGTTGCTTTCCTTCGGCGGTCCACCGGTTTCGCCATGGGCAATCGACATGATGAAGCCGCGAATGATGTCCTTGGGACGCGACGATGATTGCCCGCCTTCCGGTGCTCGCGACTGCACGACCAGAACGTCGCCATTCGGCAACGTATGCACGGTGCGCGGATTGACGAGGTCCTTCTGGTACACGGAAATCTTCAGGCCTTCCGGCACTGTAGGCATTTCACCGTCCTTCCAGCCCACCACCTCTGCGACCTTCAGGTCAGGAATCAGGCTCATGGAGGGCTCGGGAAGAACAGGGTCTGGGCCGATCTGCTGGGAGATATCGAAATTATCGCTCTGGTCGCTGCAGGCCGGCAGAATGAGTGCAACGCCTGCAAGCAGCAGGACGGGGGCTAAAATGCGAGAAACCATGATCATACTCTCCAGGCCAGACGGGCATATTTGCGGGAGGAGGCGGAAACAGCCATCAACGACACCACGAAGGTGATGGCCGAAAGCAGCAGCCCGTAAGGCACCACAGCCGTCCAACCGTCACCGGCGTGAACGAGACTGTTGATGAAGGCGAGGATCAGCATCACGATGAAAAGGATGATGGAGACGAAGGACGGACGCATCGGCCGTGTGCGCCGACGCAGCAGATCGATAAGACCGGCAAGAATTCCCAGACCACCAGCGACCAGCCCCGCGAAAAGAAGCCAAGCCGAAAAATTCGACCACATCAGGTTGGCGGTGCGCCAATAGGCAATGTCCGTCGCAAGCGTCAGCGAAAAGCAGACAAAGGGAAAAGGCACGAACAGCAACTGAAAAGGATAGGCGGAAGCTTCCCCGTGGGATGCATCATTCATGTCTTGGCTCCAACCGGTATTGAGGGGAGCGCCCAAGTCCCGATGGGCGCTTTTGTGCTCTTGCAAACGGTTGGAGGTGCAATTTGGTTGCAAGAGTTTGGGAGTTAGAAGCGGAAGCAGGTCACGTCATTTAGGTTAGCTGTGGAAAAGGTTTAATCCATATGCACGCGGAGGAAATATTGTTTTGTTTAGCGACTGAACAGCCGTAGGTCGTAATCGGGGTTTCTCAGTTACATCCGGGGGTTTGAATGGGTAGTTTTTCTCTTTGGCACTGGTTGATAGTGCTTGGCATTTTCGCACCTATCCCGCTCTTCTTCGTGTTTAGGCGCGCGCCTGCGGGCCCTAACCGATTTGCGGGGCTGCCATACGCTATGAGCTTTGGAGAAGCGATATCGAGTTTCTTCAAAAATTATGTGAACTTTTCATCAAGAGCGAGCCGATCAGAGTTTTGGTATTCAATGCTCTTCATATTCCTGACGTCGATTGTGGCCGACCTAATCGATCGATCGGAGATTCTCGGCATCATATGGTACCTAGCAACGTTATTGCCGATAATCGCGGTCAACACGCGTCGGCTCCACGACCTTAATCGAAGCGGATGGCTTCAGCTTTTTTGGTTTCTCTTTCCCATCGGCTGGCTGATTTTGATTATATGGTACTGCTTCCCGGCTGCCGACGGACCCGCATTGAAAAGAGGGACAGGCCCGCAACTCGGTAAGGATCCAGCTGAAACTTTCCGGTAATCACAGGGTCACCTTCAATGCGCTTATCCTCCAACGCCGAAGCGGCTACGCTTCGGCTGGAGAAGTCTCTACATTTTCAAAAACTGCTGAAGCTATGCAATAGCGACGGACTTCCGGAAAGAGTTCGAGGGCGAGAATCGCGTCCTAAGTATATCCCCGAGCCGTCAACAGTGAGACAGGGCTTATCGGTCTTGACAATCGAAATGTGGTGACCGGTTGCTCTGCGCGTCAGTTTCCAACATCCGCCACCTTCTGCGGCGACAAGGTCGGCGCAGACGCCTGCTTCAACTGCTGGCCGACTGCGCGAAGAATGCGGGTGGCTTCTGCCGAAAGAGAGCGAGGGCGGGTCAGAGCCGGTAGCGCATTGGCATCGGCTGAAGCGATCTGCGCGCCATTGGCGGCAGGTTGTGGACGCGTGCCGGTTGGCAGCGGGTTCTGGATGCCTGGAATAGGACGCAGTTCCATGCCTTGATGGGCATAGTCCATCAGTCGCTTGAAGGTCATGGCGGGAAGGGCGCCGCCGGTCATGTTGTTCATCGACGTGAAGTCGTCGTTACCAAACCACACCGCCGTCGTGTAGTTGCCGGTAAAGCCGACATACCAGGCGTCGCGATAGGCCTGGGACGTTCCCGTCTTGCCGCCGGAAACGATGCCATTGTCCAGAGCTCCACGCCGTGCGGTACCTTCCACCGGGATGGTGACCAGCATGCGGTTCATCTTCGACGTCGCTTCTTCCGAAAGCACGCGATGCGCCGGCGGTTCGTCGCGATCGAAATCGTAGAGCACCTTGCCCTCGTAATCGAGAACCTGCTCGATGCCGTGGCGGCGCGATTGCATGCCATTTGCCGGGAAGACGGCATAGCCCGTCGCCTGGTCCAGCACTGTCAACTCAGAAGTACCGAGCGGAATGGTCTTGTCGCTGCGAAGCGGCGTGGCGACGCCCATGGCTTTTGCCGTGTCGACGATGATCTGCGTGCCGAGCACATCCTTGGCAAGCCGCACCGGCACGGTGTTGTAGGATTTCGCGAGCGCGGTCTGCAGCGTCACCTTGCCGGCATAGGAGCGGCCGTAATTCTGCGGCGACCAGCCCCGCCATGTGACAGGCGCGTCGGAAATCAGCGTTTCAGGCTTGTAGCCCTTCTCCATCGCAGCGGAATAGGTGTAGACCTTGAAGGAAGAACCTGGCTGACGAAGGGCTGCCGTTGCGCGGTTGAACTGGCTCTCACCATAGTCGCGACCGCCGACCATAGCGCGGATGCCGCCGCCATTTTCGATCATCACCATTGCGCCTTGCTTGACCTTGTAGCCTTCGCCGAATTCACGAAGACTGCCTTCCATGGCCTGCTCTGCGGCCTGTTGCAGGCCGGTGTCGATGGTGGTGCGCACCACCACGGTGTGATCCTTGATCTTGCCGTCCCTGGCCAGGCGCTGCACTTCGTCAAACGCCCAGTCGAGGAAGTAATCGGGTGCCTGGATCTCTTCGCGGTCGATGACCGTTGCCGGGTTGCGACGTGCGCCGACCACCTGGCCTTCGGTCATCAAGCCGCCCTGAACGAGGTTGGAGAGAACCGTGTTGGCGCGCGCACGCGCAGCCGGCAGGTTCACATGCGGCGCGTATTTCGCCGGAGCCTTGAACAGGCCTGCAAGAATGGCGGATTCCGCCAGGGTGACGTCCGTCAGATTCTTGCCGAAATAGAACTGCGCCGCCGCCGCCGCACCGAAGGTCCCGCCGCCCATATAGGCGCGGTCGAGATAGAGCGCGAGGATTTCCTTCTTCGACATATTGGCTTCCAGCCACAATGCCAGGAAGGCTTCCTTGATCTTGCGCTCCAGCGAGCGCTCATTGGTCAGAAAAAGGTTTTTGGCAAGCTGCTGCGTCAGCGTCGAGCCGCCCTGGACGACGCCACCGGCACGCGCATTCTCGCTCATGGCGCGGGCAAGGCCGATGAAATCGATGCCGAAATGGTCGAAGAAGCGCCGGTCTTCGGTCGCCAGAACCGCCTTGATGAAGTGATCGGGCATCTGGTCGATTGGAACGGAATCTTCGTGAATGATGCCGCGATGGCCGATCGTGTTGCCGTAGCGATCGAGGAAAGTCACGGCAAAGTCGCCGCGATAGCGCCAGTCCTTCTTGGTTTCCTCGAAGGCGGGCAGCGCCAGCGCCAGCATGACGACGGAGCCGGCCGTACCGACGGTCAGCGCGTTACAGGTCATGTTGACGAGAAATTTCTTCCAGCCACGCACATGCAGCTTGCGAGAGGCGATCGTCACCTCTTCCCAGAAATCGAACACACGGGATGCGGCTGTCCACAGGCTCGAATCGATCCAGGAATCGATGCGAAGCAGAATATGGCGTTTACGGCGCGCCGGTTTCTTGTTGTTGTCTTCCTGCACCTGAAACGTATTCCTGTTCGATGTGGTGAGTGAACGCTTGACGCGATAAGCTTGCGCGGGTCATTCCTCACCACCACTCCGCCGGATTTAAGAATTATCTTATAATCCAGCCTATGGCGATACGACAAAACGGGCTTTCCTATTTGATGCCCGAAGATGCAAAATGAAACGGAAATCTTAACGATGAGTGACGCGCCGTTCTGGAAAACCAAATCGCTGGCGCAAATGAGTAACAGCGAATGGGAGAGCCTATGCGATGGCTGTGGACTCTGCTGTCTCAACAAGCTGGAAGACTGGGATACGGGCGAGGTGGTGTTCACCTCCGTCGCCTGCCAGCTCCTGGACGGCACGAGCTGTCGCTGTTCCGATTATAAAAACCGCCGCGCCACCGTGCCCGACTGTATCCAGCTCGATCTGAAGCTGGTCGATGAGATCGGCTGGTTGCCGCCGACATGCGCCTATGCGCTGGTGCGGGACGGGCAGGATCTCTATTGGTGGCACCATCTGGTGTCGGGTGATTCTGAAACCGTCCACGTGGCGGGCATTTCCGCGCGTGGTCGCACCGTCAATGAGAATGACGTCGATGTGGATGACTTCGAGGACTATGTGGTGGACTGGCCGTTGACGGTGGGAGAGCGACCGGAGGCACAAAAACCGCGTTGAGTACAAACCTGTGCGCTCTCTTCGGCCCGTGTAAAATCCCGTCCTATTCCTGCCGCATGACCCCTGTATCCCGCTACCTTGCTTTTCTTAGGCCCATTCCCGGCTATGATGATCGGCCGGACAATGAAGGACCCCGCATGCGCCAAAGTCAAAAGCATGGCCAGCGCAAAAACGTGACCCGGTTTTGCGACGACGTCATGCGACAAAACCAGGAGCTCAAGCGTGAAGAGCGCATCTGAAAGAGTGCGGCGTGCTTTAACGCTTGTTGCGCCGATCTGCCTTCTTGTAGACGGTGTCGGGCCCGCGCGCGCTCAGGCCGTGCAGCCTTTTGAATGCACGCTGGTCACATCGGTGGAAACCGGTGCCGTCATCAACCAGCAGGGCGCCTGCGACAGGCGCGTCTCGCCAGCCTCCACCTTCAAGGTGCCGCTTGCGCTGATCGGTTATGACGCCGGAATTCTGCAGGACGAGTTCAATCCGGCCTGGGACTGGCAGAAGGGCATGGATGCAGCCCCGCAAGAGCGCAAGACAGTCGATCCGACGACGTGGCAGAAAGAGTCGATCCGCTGGTATTCGCGCGAAATCACCAGACGTCTCGGAAAGGAGAAATTTGTCTCCTATGTCCGGCGCCTCGGTTTCGGCAATGGTGACGTGGCCGGAGAGCCGGGCAAGGACAATGGGTTGACCGACGCCTGGGTGAACACCTCCCTGGAAATTTCTCCGGTCGAGCAGGTCGGGTTCATGCGCCGACTGCTGGCTAACAACCTGCCGTTTTCTCGTGATGCGCAGAACAAGACCAAGGCGATCGTTCCGGTGTTTGACGGTGCGGAAGCCTGGAGTGCTCATGGCATGACCGGGACCGGCACCATGAAAGGGCCGGATGGTAAGCCAGATCCCAATCGGCCCTTCGGTTGGTTCGTCGGCTGGGCCGAACGCGAAGGTCAGCACATCGTCTTCGTTCGCCTGCGCGTGGGCGACAAGCCCTCGGAGCAGCCAATGGGCGAGGTGGTGCGCGGCGAGTTCCTGCGCGATATTCAGCGTTACGCCACCCATCGGTAGAAGCGGTCATGTCTGCTGATGCGGCAAGCAATATCATCGCGCTGTACCAGACATATGCTGAGGATTTTGATCGGTCGCGCAGCCGCCAGCTGGTGGAGAAGCATTGGCTGGACAGATTTCTCGTATATCTGCCGCCGAAGGCGTCCGTGCTCGACATTGGCTGCGGGGCCGGGGAGCCCATCGCGTGCTACTGTATCGAAAACGGTCGTGACGTAACCGGCATCGATGCGTCGCCAGCGCTGATTTCGCTTTGCCGTGCGCGCTTTCCCGGCCATCGATGGCTGGTCCGAGATATGCGTGATATGAGATTGGACAGCCGCTTTGATGGCTTGATCGCCTGGCACAGCCTCTTTCACCTGATGCCGGGCGACCAGCAAATTGTCCTTCAAACATGCATGCGCCTGGCAGCGGAAGAGGCCGTCTTGATGTTTACGGCGGGGCCAGACCGTCGGGAAACGCTTGGCCGTTTCTGTGGCCAGACGCTTTATCACGCCAGCCTGGCATTTGAGGAGTATCAGGTGATCCTCGCTGGCGGTGGTTTTCAGATCATCGAACATAAAATCAACGACCAGAGCTGTGGCGGGGCGACGGTCTATTTGGCGAGACGTAGCGGCGGTTAGCTTTTCGTCAAGAGCGTGGGTCTGGATGGCGGCTGCCTGTTTTGGCGAACATGCCATAAAACGCAATTTCCTCCCTTGACCTTCCCATGATGGGAAGCCCTACATTGGGTTTGTTTCACGTCGGAACTATTTTGAAGTTCCGCCCGTCATAACCATGACAGTGACAGACCTCGAAAGGGGAAAGCGATGAACGAGATGGTCAGACCCAAGCAATTGCAGGAGCCTTTGTCGATTCCCGTCGAAGGCATGACCTGTGCGTCCTGCGTTCGTCGCGTGGAAATGGCGGCGGCGAAGGTTCCGGGTGTCGCCTCCAGCTCCGTCAACTTCGCGACGAAAAAGCTGACGGTGGAGCCTGCAGAAGGCTTTTCTGCCAAGACCTTGGCGGCAGCGGTCAAGAAGATCGGCTATGAGATCGAGCCAACGCGAACCGAGTTTGTCGTCGATGGCGTGAAAGGTGAGGCGGACGCCTCACGGTTGAAGGGCGTGCTTGAGGCCGTCGCAACGGTCGTCAGCGCAAAGGTCGAGGCTGACGGCAAGGTCCTCGTCGAAGGCATGGGCGGCTTGCGCCAGCGCGAGATGGTGATCGAAACGGCGAAAGCCGCTGGCTTCCCACCTGCCGCGGCAAAGGCCACGCAGCATGACCACTCTGCACATCAACATCAGGGCGCACATGATCACGCCCACCATATGGGTGACGAAGCGACGTTAAAGCGCGATGTAATCATCGCAGCCGTGCTGACCGCGCCGCTCTTCGTGTTGGAGATGGGTGGGCATATCTATGCGCCGATGCACCACTGGTTGATGGGCGTGATCGATACCCAGAAACTTTATTACGTCTATTTCCTGTTGGCGACGGCGGTGATTTTTGGACCGGGACGACGCTTCCTAAAGAGCGGCTTTCCTGCCCTTTTCCATGGAGCGCCGGAGATGAATTCGCTCGTGGCACTCGGTGTCAGCGCAGCCTATCTCTATTCCCTGGTCACGACCTTCGCGCCGGGCGTCCTGCCGGAAAATGCACGGCACGTCTATTACGAAGCGGCCACCGTCATCGTCACGCTCATCCTTATCGGACGGTTGCTTGAGGCCCGCACCAGCGGCAGGACGGGCGATGCGATCCGAAAGCTTGCAAGCCTTCAGGCCAAGACCGCTCGCGTCGAGCGTAATAGTGAGGTCGTCGATTTGGCCGTGGACGACGTGAGAGCAGGTGACGTTGTCGTCATTCGTCCCGGCGAGCGGTTGCCGGTCGATGGAGAGGTGGTCGACGGTCATTCCTATGTAGACGAATCGATGATCTCAGGAGAGCCTGTTCCGGTGGAAAAGACCGTGGGCACCAGGGTTGTGGGCGGCACGATCAACAAGACCGGCGCGTTCAAATACCGGGCGACGAAGGTCGGCGGGGATATGATGCTGTCGCAGATCATCAGGCTGGTGGAGCAGGCGCAAGGGTCGAAGCTTCCCATTCAGCTGGTGGTCGATAGAGTTACCGCTTTATTCGTCCCGGCCGTTATCGGCATCGCGCTCTTGACCTTCATCGTCTGGGCCGTCTTCGGTCCCGATCCAGCCTACACATTTGCATTGATCAACGCCGTTGCCGTGCTCATCATTGCCTGCCCCTGCGCCATGGGGCTCGCAACACCGACTTCCATCATGGTCGGTACCGGCCGTGCCGCCGAACTCGGCGTACTTTTCCGCAAGGGCGAAGCGCTACAGCAGCTGCGCAGTGCCGAGATCGTCGTTGTCGACAAGACCGGCACGGTGACTAAAGGCCGGCCGGAACTGACTGACCTGATCGTCGCGGATGGCATTGAGCAGGACGACGTTCTGCGTCTGGTCGCTGCAGTCGAAGCACACTCGGAGCATCCGATTGCAGAGGCCATCACCCGTGCGGCACGGGAGAAAATGGCAGTTCCTGAAGGACTCGAACCGATGAATGCCCGGAACTTCGAAAGCATCACGGGGTATGGCATCCGCGCAGTCGTTGATGGCCGTCAGGTCGATGTCGGTGCGGATCGATATATGGAAAAGCTTGGCATGTCGGTCGCATCTTTCGCCGACGCCGCGAAGCGCTTGGGCCGTGAAGGCAAGACTCCGATTTATGCCGCGATCGATGGTGTGCTTGCCGCCGTCATCGCGGTTGCCGATCCTTTGAAACCCTCGAGCGTCAAGGCGATCAGAACGCTTCGTCGCATGGGCATCGAGGTAGTGATGGTGACCGGGGACAATGAGGCAACGGCGCGTGCGATTGCTGATGAGGTCGGCATCGACAGGGTCATCGCCGGCGTTCTACCGGAAGGCAAGGTGGAGGCCATCCACGACCTGCGCCAGGGCGGGAAGATTATTGCCTTCATCGGCGACGGCATCAATGATGCACCGGCGCTTGCCGAGGCCGATATCGGCATCGCCATCGGGACGGGCACGGATGTCGCGATTGAAAGCGCCGATGTGGTGCTTGTCGGTGGTGATCTGATCGGTGCCGTCCATGCAATCGAAATGAGCCGCGCAACGATGAGCAATATTCGCCAGAACCTGTTCTGGGCGTTCGGCTACAACGTCGCGCTGATCCCACTCGCTGCCGGCGCGCTTTACCCGGCGTTTGGCATCACGCTGTCACCGATGATCGGAGCAGGTGCCATGGCGCTGTCCTCGGTTTTCGTCGTGGGCAATGCGCTGCGCCTCAAGACCATAAGCGCCACGGGTGGAAAGGTGACGTCATGAATATCGGCGAAGCCTCAGAGGCCTCCGGCGTGTCTGCGAAGATGATCCGCTATTACGAGCAGATCGGCCTGATCTCTCCCGCGACCCGTGCTGATAACAATTACCGGCTCTATGGCGATCAGGAAGTCCATAACCTCCGCTTCATCAAGCGCGCCCGAACCCTTGGTTTTTCGCTGGAGGAAACCGAAGCTCTGCTGAAACTCTGGCAGGACAAGGCGCGAGAAAGCTCGGCGGTGAAAGCAATTGCTCTCACCCATATTGCCGACCTGGAGCGCAAGATAGAGGACATGAGGAGCATGGTGAAAACGCTATCGCACCTCGCCCATTGCTGCGGCGGCGACCACAGACCGGATTGCCCGATCCTGGATGATCTGGCCGGAAGCCGAACCATCAAAACTGATAAAGAAAGGAAAGACCATGACTGAGACTACATTCACCGTGCCGGACATGGCCTGCGGCCACTGCGAGAAGACCATCCGCAACGCGCTGAACGAGGCACTGCCGGGTGCTGAGGTGAGTATCGATCTGTCATCGCACAAGGTCGTGGTAGACGGCGACGCTGACACTGCGATGGCGGCCATGCAGGAGGTGGGTTACACGCCTGAGCGAGCCGCATAAGTCAGCTCGCTCAGGCTCGAAGTTGGCTGCAAAGGCTAACCGTCAAACCTCGTCGAAAGCGCCGCCTTCGCGGGATGGATTGCGGTCAATGACGCGCTCCTCGGCGTCGTCCGGAAGGGCCTCGTCGCTTTCCTGGTAAGGGTCGTCTTCCGTTTCGAGTTCGTCTTCCTCGATTTCGTGCTCCAGCTCCTGCGGGATTTCCCCCTTCGCCGGGAGTTCTTCTACATCCAGGTCTGAAACTGCCTGATCGAGTGCGTCTTCACTTTCCAGAAGTGGTTCGCGCGGGTCCATGGGTTTTCCTCTTCGATATGCGGGCTTGATTTAGGATTGGGTCGAGGCGATCAGGATCGCCGCCATGTAGATGACAAAGGCCAGGATGCCGATGCCTGCGATCACCAGCACGATTCCTTTGCCCGCCCTGCGTTTTTCGCCTTTGTTCTCATTCGCCTGGGTGGGAAAATGGACCGGATCTGTTTCTCTAATCTGTGTCATCTGATCGCCCTTCTTGAAAATCTCGTCATTCAGGAAAGGCGCCAAAGCAGCAAAGGTTCCTATATTTACTGTTTGAGACTCCAGATTGTCGCATGCGCAACGGCCCCCTCAAGAGTTTTCAGGTGGGCTGCGCGCACCGGCTTGAAGCTGGCGATACGCTTGGTGCCGACGTAGCGTCCCCGGTCGGCAAACACCTCGATCGATCCGTAATCGACAAAGATGCGCAGGCGATAAGGGCGTGCGCCCTCGGAGACATAACGCGGCGATGCACCGTCGCGACCGTCCTCGTGGCGAATCCAGAGACCGGTTTCGTCACAGACGACACCGAGCCTGACATCCGGGTGGTCGAGTTCCAGATCGAAAGGCAGGCCTGGCTTGTTGAGTTCGAACAGCAACTCTACCGCACCCGTTGAGAGATCGACCCGGTCGCCAGCCGCCAGTCTCGTGCGGTCCAGAATGCGGTGCCGCAGGCTTTCCGCCGCCCCGATCGGCGGTGTGAGAAGTGCGCCGTTGGAAAAATGCAGCCGCCGCGGCAAGGTCATGGAGGTGGGGAAGTCGATCTCGGGTGTCGCATCCGCCCAATTCGCCAACCAGCCAATGCCGACGATGCTGTCGCCATCGAGAAACGCCTGGAAGGCATAATTGTCGGTGCCGAAATCGAGCTCCTGGCCGAATTCCTTGACGAACTTCTTGCCGTCGAACCAGCCGACATCGGCCATCGTCAGGTTCTTCCGTCCCGTGGCCGGATCTTCCGAATGCATCAGGCCATAGGTCAGAACCCAGCGCGTGGAACGGGCATTGGCCGGTCCATCGAGCGGAAGCAGGCAAGGGCACTCAATCGCTGTGGTCTTGTAACGGGTCTCCACCCAAAGCTTGCCCACATAGGTCCAGCCGGAAGCGGCTGTTGGGTCCTGCGTTTCATAAAGCAGGATGACGCCGCCGCTGTCGCTCTGGCTGCCGAGCAGCATCTTCCAAAGGCCATCGGGGCCGCGCACCACATAAGGGTCGCGAAAGTCCGGCGTCAGCCCTTGCCCATCGGGCCGGTGGCCGAGGATGACCTCCGCCTGTCCCGCCATGATCAGATCGGAGGAGGTTGCGGTGAGCTGGATCTGTTGCTCGGGCACACGGTCCTGAACCTGTTCGGTGAAGAAGACGCGGATGCCGGTCCCTTCCACAAGCGGGATCGTCGATCCCGAATAGGCACCGCCGCGCTTGTCCGGCCGCGTCGTCAGATCTTCGGACGGGAAGAGGAAGATTGGCAGGTGTCGCCAGCGCAGATAATCCGACGAGATCGCATGGCCCCAATGCATCGTGTTCCAGCGAAGCCCATGCGAGTAATGCTGGTAGAAAAGATGCGGGTGTCCCTCGAACCGTCCAAACCCGTTTGGGTCATTCATCCAGCCGAAGGGTGGGCGGAAGTGATAGCTGTCCGGCAGATCCGGTGGGGCATTGTCCGGCTTGGTGTGGACGACGGTAATGCCCGTCTCCAGCACATCGGAGGCGGTGAACCAGTAGATCACCGAGACGGCGGTCGTCATCGTGTCATAGGCGATATCGACGCGCCCGCCACCAAACACCTGATAGATGCGAAAACTGTACTCTTCCAGATTGGAGGTGGAGACTTCGCCGAACTTGCCATTGGCGTTTGAAAACGAGACTGCACCTGCAACATCCGGCTTCTTCGCCTTCAGCCAGACATGGAATGTGGCATTGACGGGAAGATCGGTGTGAATGGTGCGGATCGCGCTTTCGCTCTCGGTTGGCGCAGCGATGTCATTCATTCCACTATCCTTTCTTTGCAAATCAAGCTCAGAATAGGAATGAAAATGGCAGGTTAAAGTTCACTGGCAAAAAGGCCGGGCAGTAGTCCCGTGTGATGAAGACCAATCCGTAAGGCCTCGCCGCCATCCCGAAATGGAGGCGCACCAGTGACAGACAGGGGCTGCAGGCTGACCTGTTCGGATCTTGGTATCATCTTGAACACTGGCAAAGCCGGGCTTCAGACCCAATATAGGGGCAAAAGGGAGCAAGCCCGTGATCCGTTTCGATAATTCCTATGCCCGCCTGCCAGAGCGCTTTACCGCTGCCGTTCTTCCTACGCCGGTCAAGGCGCCGCAGCTCATTGCTTTCAATCGGCCCTTGGCAGAAGAGCTTGGTCTTGACGTGGAGGGCATGGACGACGAGCGGCTGGCGGCGATCTTCTCTGGCAACGCCGTGCCCCAGGGGGCCGAACCTTTGGCTATGGCCTATGCCGGACATCAGTTCGGTAATTTCGTGCCCCAGCTCGGGGACGGCCGCGCCATTCTTTTAGGTGAGGTGATCGACCGCCAAGGCAGGCGGCGCGACATTCAATTGAAAGGCTCTGGCCCGACCCGCTTCTCCCGCAGGGGAGACGGACGTGCGGCGCTAGGACCGGTCCTTCGCGAATATATCGTTTCCGAGGCAATGTTCGCGCTCGGCATTCCCGCGACCCGCGCTCTGGCAGCAGTGACGACAGGTGAGCGCGTTCAGCGCGAAATTGGCCTGCCAGGCGGCGTCTTCACCCGCGTTGCAGCAAGCCACATCCGCGTCGGTACCTTCCAGTTTTTTGCCGCGCGCGAAGATACCGAAGCCTTGAAGGCGCTATCCGACTACGTCATCGAGCGGCACTATCCAGAGGCCCGGCAATCGGAAACGCCCTATCTCGCCATGCTGCAGGCCATTGCGGAGAGGCAATGCGACCTGATCTGCCGCTGGCTGATGGTGGGCTTCATCCATGGGGTGATGAACACTGACAATATGGCCGTATCCGGTGAAACAATCGACTTCGGTCCCTGCGCCTTCATGGATGAGTACCATCCAAACAAGGTGTTTTCTTCAATCGATGCCCAAGGCCGTTACGCCTATAACAATCAGCCCGGCATCGCCCAATGGAACATTGCAAGGCTTGCCGAATGCCTGATCCCGCTACTGGATGAGGATCAGGACAAGGCCGTCGATATGGCCAATGGCGTCCTGGCGGATTTCGGCAAGGCGTTTCCGAAACGCTGGATTTCCGGCATGCGCACCAAACTCGGGCTTCAGACTGAGGCAGAGGGTGACGAGCAGTTGGTGCAGGATCTCCTGGCGCTGATGCAGCGGTCGGAGGTCGATTACACCCTGACCTTCCGCAGGCTCTGTGATGCGGCAGGCGATAACGCCGAGCCGTTCCGCGGCATGTTCATCGACCTCACTGCTGCGGACGAATGGTTGGAGCGCTGGAGAAACCGCGCAGCACAGGAGAGCCGTTCAGGCCAGGAGCGTGCAGACGCCATGCGCGCCGTCAACCCGGCCATCATTCCGCGCAACCACAGGATCGAGGAAGTGATTGCCGCGGCCGTCGAGGATAATGATTTTGCGCCGTTCCACGAGATGCTGAAGGCAACCGCCCGTCCTTTCGAAGAACTGCCGGAATTCTCCGTCTACATGCAGGCGCCGATGAACCATGAGAGGGTCTTCAGAACCTTTTGCGGAACCTGAGAAAGCCAATGGGATAGTAGTTGCTTATCTGCAACCATATCTCAATGATTTCATATCGTTATTGTCGTTCCGTCATTTGCCCCGTAATCCTTCTCGAAGAGGGATTTCGGGGTGACGTCGTATGAGCAGCAGGTTTCATGGCCTTTCGGCATTTCCGCTGACGCCAGCAGATGAGCATGGCCGCGTCGATGTGGAAGCGCTGTCTCGCCTGATCGAAAGGCTGGATGCGGCAGGCGTCGATTCCATCGGACTTCTCGGCAGTACCGGCAGCTATGCTTATCTCAGCCGCGAAGAGCGCCTACGCGCCGTTCAGGCGGCCGTCGAATGCCTGAAAGGCAAACGAACACTGATCGTCGGGGCGGGGGCGCTGCGCACGGATGAGGCTTTTGCACTGGCGCAGGATGCGGAAAAGGCAGGCGCCGATGCGCTTTTGCTGGCACCTGTCTCCTATACACCTCTGACTCAGGAAGAGGCGTATCATCACTTCGCCGCGGTCGCTGGCTCCACGGCGCTGCCGCTCTGTATCTATAACAACCCGTCCACCACCCATTTCACCTTTGGTGAAGAGCTGCTGGTGCGGCTGGCCTATATTCCCCATATCCTTTCGGTGAAAATGCCGTTGCCTTCGGACATGCAGTTCAAGGCGGAACTGGAACGACTACGTCCACGCCTCGGAGAGGGTTTTGCCATTGGCTATAGTGGAGACTGGGGCTGCGCCGACGCGCTGCTTCAGGGTGCGGATAGCTGGTACAGCGTGATTGCCGGGCTTCTGCCCGTTCCTGCGCAGCGTCTCTTCACCGCTGCCAAGGCGGGCAACAAGGCGGAGGTGCAACGCTTGCAGGCGTTCTTTGAACCGCTCTGGGCGCTCTTCAAGACCTTTGGCAGCTACCGTGTGATCTACACGGCTGCAAATCTCCTCTCGCTTACCCACCGCCAGCCGCCGCTGCCCATCATGCCGCTTGGTGTCAGCGATACGCAACGCGTGGAGGAAGCGCTGGCGAAGCTCGCCGAACTGGACGCGCTACCGGCAGCGACGCCATAATTCTGGCGTTTTGAGAGCCGCATTGCCAGTGAAATTTGATCGAAAGCCCGTCTGATATGTTGAAGCCTATTGCCCTTGCAGCCCTGTTTGCGACCCTTGCCATGCCAGCCTTCGCCGGAACGGGGCTTCTAGAGCCGAGTCTCAAAATGCCTGTTTCGAAAGCGCAGACGAAGGGTGCGCCGGTGCGCGTCGCCATCACGCTGGATGCCTGCATGGGCAAGACCGATTTTCGGATTCTCAACACGTTGGTGCAGGAAAAGATTCCGGCGACCATCTTCGTTACCGCCCGCTGGCTGAAACACAATAGCGATGCCCTTGCGATCCTGATGGCCCACCCGGATCTTTTCGAACTGGAAAACCACGGCGAAAATCATATCCCGGCGGTGGACAAGCCGGTGTCGATCTATGGCATTGCAGCAGCCGGTTCCGAGCAGGCCGTCGTTCAGGAGGTCGAGGGCGGAAGGCAGGCCATTCTTGCTGCGACCGGCCGGCAGCCGCAATGGTTTCGCGGTGCCACGGCAAAATATACCAACACCTCCATGACCACGATCAATCAGCTCGGCGAGCGCGTGGCCGGCTACTCCATCAATGGCGACGGCGGATCGCTTCTGGGAAGCGCGATAACGGCTAAGCATATTGCTGGCGCGAAGGATGGCGATGTGGTGATCTCGCACATCAACCAGCCGACCCATGAGGCAGGCGAGGGTGTAGTGAAAGGTCTGCTGGCTCTGAAAGCGCGTGGAGTGACCTTCGTGCGGCTGGACGATCCCGCCTTCAATCCACCTTCCAACTGACCAAGTAGGCCAACCGATCAGTCTGGCAGGTTTGGTACGACCCGACGCGAGGGGAAGAGTTCGCGCGCAATCGTCATGCCGATGAGCGACAGCGGCAGGGCAAGCATCGCGCCTGCGGCTCCCCACATCCATGTCCAGAAGATGATGGCAACGAAGACGAGGAATGGGTTGATCTCCATGTTCTTGCCGACGACCGCCGGGAAGACGAGGTTTTCCATCAGCAAGTGGATGGTGAAGAAGACGATGGAGGGAAGCAGCGCGAGAAACAGATTGTCATGTGTGATGATGCCCGCAATCGCCAGCGCCAGCGTCATCGCCGTGATGCCGATAAACGGGACGAAGCTGGAGAGAAACGCGAACAGCCCCCAGAGAAACGGCATGGCGAGACCGCCAAGAAACGCGATCACCACCATGGAAACGCCGAGTGCTGCATAGAGCAGCGAGGCGGTGGCGAAGTAGGAGCCCAGAACGTTTTCGATGGAGGCGATGGTGCGGATGGTTCTAAGCCGCTGATGACGCTGCGGAAAGGCCATGATGACCGCTTTACGCAGTCGCAGACGACTGTAGAGAAAAAGCAGCAACGCCGCAAAGAACATCAGGCCCTGCACGATAGCGGGCGTCAGGTTGGCACCCACCACCGATATGATCTCGCCACTGCGCGAGATCAGCGACTCCATCGAAATGTTGCCGAGGTTGAATGTCGCTGAGGAAATGTTCACCCATCGCCAGCCTTGCAGGTAGGGCAGGAAGCGATCAAGCGTCCGTTCAAGCAGCGCCGGACCTTCGTTGGCAAGCGCCGATAGCGGCTCGACCAACGAGTTGATGACAAGAAACAGAACGAGCGCCACCGCCGACGACAGAATGAGGGCGACAGCGAAACCTGGGATGCCGTAGGAGCCGAGCTTTTCCGCTGCAACACCGAGGATCATGCCGACGACGATCGCCATAACGATGGGGATGAGGACGAGAGAAAGCGCGTGGATCACGCTCATCAGAACGATGACGAAGAGGCCGACGACCGACCATGCGACGGCCACATCAAGCGCCTCACGCCCCAGCGGTTGCTGGCTGCGGGCATCGTCCTGCGCCGTGGCGAGCGCACTTTTGAGAACCGGATCGCGATTTTGCTCAATGGGAAGCGCTTCGGCTTTCTTTTTTTTCTTCCGGCTGAAAACGTGGTTGTTCATCTTTTTCCCGACCCCTCATGGAGAGCTATAACTCTCCGTGCGGGTCGCAGTTCCAGAACCGCTAAAATAAGGAAAGGGCACGTGATTTGCGCCCTTTTCAAGCGGTCAGAGCGTGTCGCGATCTCTCGACTCCGCTTAAAGCTGACCACGCGTTATGCAGACAGCTTCAAACCGATGCCCCATGGATCTTTCACGGCGATCCCGTCGCTCTGACGCTCGGTCGGAATTTCCAATCGGTCCAGTGCGGCAAGTGCCGTGTCGAGGGTCTCTTTCTCGTTGAATTTCAAAGAGTAGCCCGACAGTCCTGTCATATTCTCTTTGCGCGTTTCGGCACCCCTGCTGTTCCAGATATTGGCTGCCACATGGTGGTGGTAAGCGCCGTAGCCGAAGAAACTGGCACCGGGATAACGTGCCATGATCTTCAACCCGAGAACATCCTGATAGAACGCATCCGCTTGCGGCAGTGCGCCGACCTGAAGATGAATGTGGCCGATTGCCGTGCCTTCGGCGGCCTGCCGAAACGGGGTTTTGCCGGCGCTCTCATAGAGTGCCTGGAGATCGAGCCTCTTCGTTGCCATCTCCACCGTTCCGTCGGGCTTGTAGTTCCACTCACCCGGTTGCCGGTCGCGATAGACCTCGATGCCGTTTCCTTCCGGATCGGACAGATAGATCGCCTCGCTGACGAGGTGATCCGACGCACCCTCAAGCCGGATATTGTTATGCGCCACATGCGCTAGCCAGTCTGCCAAGGCATTGCGGCTTGGCAGGAGGAATGCGGTATGGAAAAGGCCGGCTGCGGTGGCCGGCGCTTTCTCGGCATCGCTGGACGTTGTCAGCGTCAAGAGCGGCAAACCGTTGACGCCAAGAACCTCACCGCTGGCACTCTTGTCGATAACCGAAAGGCCGGTGATGTCCTGATAGAAGCGGGAGACCTGACCGAGATCTTTCACCACCAGATGCGCCTGTCCCACATAGCCGGGGCGGGTGAAGGCAAACTGCTTTTCAGTGTCCATTGGACCGTCTCCATTTCGTTCGCTAGGCCGCAAAGTTGTTGACCTCAATATGGAGACAGTCGATCGTTCCGAGAAGCTCACCATTCGGCGATAAACTGTCTAATAATCGTTGACAGCAACGCGTTCGGACTTGACGTCCGTTATGGCGAAATTGTCCTGAAGAGACTATGATTACAGGCAGGAAGCATCAGAACTGCTTCCAAACGAAGGGAGCATGCAATGTACGGAAAAATCCTGGTACCTGTCGATCTCAGCAACGCCAACAAGGCAGAGCGCGCGGTGAAAAAGGCCGAGGCGCTTCTCGATCAAGGCGGCCAGATCGTGCTGATGAATGTGGTGGAAGATCTGCCGGGCTATCTGGCAATCGATGTGCCGATGGACATCATCGAAAATGCGGTGAAGGACGCCAAGAGCCAGCTCGCTGTTTTGAAGGCGAAGTCGCCGCATATTTCTTCCACGGAAATTCGAAGCGGTGCTCCAGCCCGTGAAATTCTGGCGTTCGCGGAAGAGATCGGTGTGGATCTCATCATCATCTCCTCGCACACACCGGATTTCACCAACTATTTCATTGGCTCCACGGCAGATCGCGTGGTGCGTCATGCCAAGTGCTCGGTCCTGGTGGACCGTTAAACCCGTCTCCGGTTTTGCAACAGGCAGGAACGGAAAGTGAAGTTGGACGCCGCCCGTCGTCTTGTTCCCGTCTCATAATTGGCGTCATGATGTGGCGACGACAGACGGGAAAACGAAATGAGCGAGCTTTGGCCTTTTGGCCGCCGGTATGACCTTCATGAAATTGTAGCCGATGGCATTGTCCATGGCGTCGGCATTGCCTTTGCCCTTGTGGGGGCAACCGCGCTCATCTTCTACGTGACTCTTTGGGGCAGCCTCAGCGCAATTGCAGCGGCTTGGATCTACGCGCTCGGGCTTATTCTCTGTCTCTCGATTTCCTTCACCTACAACATCTGGCCGCATTCGCGGGCGAAGTGGCTGCTTCGCAGGCTCGATCATTCGGCAATTTTCATCTTGATTGCCGCCACTTACACGCCGTTTCTCCAGCGCGGCATCGAAGATCCTCTGATTGCACTGACGCTCGCCGGAATCTGGATGGCGGCTCTAGGCGGTATTTTCCTCAAATGCTTCTATCCCGGACGATATGACCGGCTGGCGATCCTGCTTTATCTTGGCATGGGATGGAGCGGGGTGATGGTGGCGGAGCCTCTGTCGAACCATCTGGCACCAATCACCATGTGGCTGATCGTCATCGGCGGCATGATCTACTCCATGGGCGTGATCTTCCACGTTTGGGAACGCCTGCGGTTCCAGAACGCCATCTGGCATGGCTTCGTGGTGGTGGCCGCTGCGGTCCATTACTCCGCGGTGATGACGAGCTTCAGCCTCACGCCGGTGATCGGCTCTTGATCCTGTCATTCGCTTAAAGCCTTCCGAAAATCGCTTCACACGCTCTGCCTTGATCCCTATGGTCGGGGTAGACATTGATACGAAGCGGATATCGAGAATGAGCATTCAACTGCGCGACGCCACCGTCGAAGACCTGGCCGGCATCATGGAAATCTACAATGATGCCGTGGAGAACACGACCGCCATCTGGAATGAAATCCTGGTGGATCTCGATAACCGCAAGGAATGGTTCAAGCTGCGCAAGGAGCGCGGTTTTCCAGTGATCGTGGCGATCAAGGATGACACTGTCGTAGGCTACGCCTCGTTTGGCGACTGGCGCGCATTTGACGGTTACCGCCACACGCGCGAACATTCGGTCTATGTGCATAAGGACGCGCGCGGCCACGGTATTGGCAGGCTGCTGATGCTGTCGCTCATCGAACACGCGAAGGCCGCCGGCGTGCATGTGCTGATCGGGGCCATCGAGTCCGAAAACGTCGCTTCTATCCGTCTTCACGAAAAGCTCGGCTTCCGCATTGCAGGTCAATATTCGGAAGTCGGCAAGAAATTCGGCAGATGGCTGGACCTCACCACGATGGAACTCAGGGTGCCCTCATAAGCGGCAAAAGCGCCGTGCGTCCTAACGGACGCACAAAAGACGCTTTACCTTTTTTGAATCTACGCATCGTGCTTTCCGAAAATCGAGTCCGATTTTCGGGCCGATGCTGTAGAGCTGAACCTGCCGCGATAGGCGGCAGGCGTAGTGGAAAACTGCTGGCGGAAGTGGTGACGCAGATTGGCGGTGGAGCCAAGCCCGCAGCTCTCGGCAATTGCCTCGATCGTCAGCGCCGATGTTTCCAGCAGATCCTTGGCCTTTGAAAGCCTCTGCAGCAAAAGCCACTTTGCCGGTGTGGTGCCTGTTGCCGCCTCGAAGCGGCGCAGCAGAGTCCGCGCACTCATGCCTGCCATATCCGCGAGTTGGGCAACCGTAAAACTCTTGCTGAGATCGGCCTGCATCGTATCGAGCAGTGGCCCAAGCCTTGCTTTTTCATGAAGCTCCGGCACGGCCTTGTCGATGAACTGCGCCTGTCCGCCGTCACGATGCGGCGGCACCACCAGGCGACGTGCCACCATATTGGCAGCCTTCGTGCCAAAGTCGCGGCGGATCAGATGCAGGCAGAGATCGATGCCTGCTGCACTTCCGGCAGAGGTTAGCACTGTGCCTTCATCGACATAGAGCACATCCGGCAGAACCGTGATGGCCGGATAACGCTCCTTCAGGACCTCGGTGTAACGCCAATGGGTGGTCGCGCGTTCACCGTCGAGCAACCCGCTTGCCGCCAGAACGAAGACGCCGGAACAGATGGAAAGCAGTCGCGCGCCCTTCGCATGAGCCCGTTGCAACGCCGTGCAAAGTGCGTCCGGAACGGGCGCATCCATTCCGCGCCAGCCTGGCACAATGATGGTGCCCGCCTTTTCGACAAGCTCCAAGCCGCCATCGGCCGTAAAGCGCACCCCACCTGTTGCGCGCATTTCTCCAACATCCACCGCGGCCACCGCAAAGCGATACCAGTCGTCTCCCATTTCGGGGCGAGCAAGACCGAAGACTTCGACGGCAACGCCGAATTCGAAGGTGCAAAGCCCGTCATAGGCAAGCGCTACGACGAGCCGGTTTGGATTACGGCTGAGGGTTGGATGGTTTGTCATGATCTTTACGATATATGGCAATCCTGCCATCTGCAAAAGAGAAAAAGTACGATCTAAACTTGGGGACGCTTGATAAGAAGGAGACGAACCTTGAGCTATGTCACTGAAATACCAGCGGCTCCCGCTGAGATCGTTATCGACCATTTCTCTAAGCGCCTCTCGGTTGAGACCGATTGCTGGGATGTCTTTGCATCCATGGAGAAGGGCGAACAGGATTTCGTCCTTCTGCATGTCGTCGGTTCGCCGGCGGTATTTGCAAAGCGTCACCTGCCGGGCGCCATCCATCTTCGCCATGTGGATATGACGGCAGAACGCATGCGGGCATGGCCGGAGGACACGCTCTTCGTCGTCTACTGTGCCGGCCCGCATTGCAATGGCGCGGATCGGGCGGCTCTGAACCTCGCCCGGCTTGGGCGCAAGGTGAAGATCATGATCGGTGGCATGACCGGCTGGGCGGATGAAGGTTTTGCCTTCATGACCGCCTGAAGAAGACGGGCAGCAAGAAGGGCTGCCCGCCTCAAATGCTTTGGCTAAGCGGCGGATGCTCGTTCCGAATCATCATTGACCGGTCCGATAGCGGCGAGCAATTCGGCATCCTCACCAATGCCGGCATTCGGCGTCGTCAGCAGCGTATCGCCATAGAAGATCGAGTTGGCACCCGCCATGAGGCAGAGGATTTGTGCCTCTCGGGTCAGGCTGGAGCGACCGGCCGACAGGCGCACGGTGGATTGCGGCATGACGAGGCGCGCGGTTGCCACCATGCGCACCAGTTCCAGCGGATCGATGCGTTCTCGCTTGGCAAGCGGCGTGCCTTCGACGGGGACCAGCGCGTTGATGGGCACGCTTTCCGGGTGAGGTGCGAAGCCCGCCAGAACCTGCAGCATCGCGGCGCGATCGCGAATGCCTTCGCCCATGCCGATAATCCCGCCGCTGCACAGTTCGACGCCTGTGGCGCGAACGGTGGAAAGCGTCTCCAGGCGATCCTGATAGGTTCGGGTGGTGATGATGCGACTATAAAATTCCGGGCTGGTATCGAGATTGTGGTTATAGGCGGTCAAGCCCGCCTTGGCCAGGCGCTCGGCCTGGTGCGGTTTCAGCATGCCGAGAGTGACGCAGGCTTCCATGTCGAGGCGGCGCACGCCTTCCACCATTTCGATGACCGCATCGAACTCCTTGCCGTCACGCACCTGCCGCCAGGCAGCCCCCATACAGAAGCGCTCCGCACCCGCAGCTTTGGCCGTTGCTGCCATCGCCAGCACCTTTTGAGGCTCCATCAGCAGGTCGCGGGTCAGATCCACTTCGCGATGGTGGGCCGACTGCGGGCAGTAGGCGCAATTTTCCGGACAGCCACCCGTCTTGATCGACAGGAGGCTCGCCTTCTGCACCCGGTTCGGATCGTGATACTGCCGGTGAACCGCATTGGCGCGGCCCACGAGTTCCAGAAGCGGAAGCCGATAGAGCGAGGCAATCTCGTCGACGCTCCAGTCGTGCCGGATGACGCCGTCCTGTTTCGCATCCTCAGTCATTGGCGGCTTTCTCCACGGCCTTGGCCTTCGGAAGCAGCATTGAAGCAGCCGCGACAACGCCGATCTTGACTAGGTCGCCGAGGATAAAGGGCGCAACGCCGACGGACAGCACCTTTGCGGCAGGAACGAAGGCCAGCAGCCATGCCATGCCGAAGGCATAGACCACGACAAGTCCCGCCAGCATGGAAAACATACGCCGCAATAATGTCCCGTTCTGAGCAAGCCATCCCGTCAGCCAGGATGCCACGAGGAAGCCGGCAAGATATCCGCCGGTCGGCCCGATCATATAGGCGAGACCGATACCGCGTTCGGGGGAGCCTGAGAAAACCGGCAGTCCTGCAGCACCTGTTGCCAGATAGGCGATGAAGATCGTGCAGGCCATACGCGGCCCAAGTGCAACGGCAAAGCCCATCACCGCCAACGTATGAAGCGTCATCGGCACCGGCCAAAAGGGAACCTGCGTCTTGGCTGCAAGCGTCATCAGCGCCACGCCAGCGACGATCATGAGAGCTTGGCGAGGCAAGCTGCGTGTTGCGGGAAGGGAGGAAGATATGTCAGCTCTGATCATGGTACTCTCAAATTATAGATAATTTATTGATGGAACTTAGCTTAGTTCGAGTCTCAAAAGAGTCAAGGCGCAAAGAAATGGCTGAAAATGCAAAATTATCTATAAAATTCGAATGACTGAAGACGTGCACGCATTTGAGTGGAGACAGAAGGTCCGATCCAAAAGCATGGCGAATGGAGCTAGGAGTGGTTGAAAACGGGAAGAGAAGGATGCCGAGGAGAATACGTCTCGCGGATTGAGCGTGAGAGCTCTGCAACTTTCGTTGGGAGACGTCGTCCAAATTGTTTTGATTAAAGCGAGGGTGCGCCCCGGAGGAACATCGGCGACAGAAGTGCGCCTTTTTGAAGGGCTTCCTGTCTGCCTGAAGGCTGGACATTCCCGAGAAAAAGCAAAAGGCCGGCGCTCGCACGCCGGCCCTCACAGTCATTCTTACGCTTGTGGCTCGAACACCATGGAATGGCCGTTGATGCAATAACGCAGGCCGGTCGGTGGTGGGCCGTCGGGGAAGACGTGGCCCAGGTGACCGCCGCAATTGGCGCAGCGGATTTCCGTGCGCACCATGCCATGGCTGATATCGCGGTGCTCGGTGACCGCATCCGGCTTTACGGGCTCGAAATAGCTCGGCCAGCCGCAACCGGCATCGAATTTGGTGTCAGAGATGAACAGCGCTTCGTCACAGGCAGCGCAACGGTACAGGCCTTTTTCAGTGCTGTTCCAATAGGGGCCAGTAAAGGCGCGTTCGGTGCTGTGTTCGCGCAGGATTCGATACTGTTCCGGCGTGAGTTGTTCGCGCCATTCGGCATCGGTCTTGGTAATTTTCGGAGATTTGAGATCGCTCATCAGAGGCCCCTTTCTGTTGCCGAAGATATAGGGATGCTGCTTTGCTATTAAAAGAGGGACAAATCGGCGTGTAGTCTGTCGTTTTCGCTACTCAAAGGGTTGAGAGGTCTCGACCTTTCCCATAATTCAGTCTGTTCTGATAGAGAGTCAGCGTTTGGCTCTTAAGGGGAGGCCAGATGGCATTCGGTGTCACGTCGCTGACATTCATCGCACTTTTTTCGCCATTCCTGGCGGCGCTGCTCGCGCCCTCGCTCGTTGGAAGGCTTGGCGCCAAGGCTGCCTGGCTGCTGGCGCTCATTCCCGCATTTGCCTTTGTCCATTTCTTAGGCTTCCTTCCCGAGATCGCGGCAGGCGAGGTGGTGACCGGTGGTTACGTCTGGGTGCCGAGCTTCAATCTCAGTTTCTCCTGGTTCATCGACGGTCTTTCCCTGACCTTTGCGCTGCTGATCACCGGCATCGGCACTCTGATCGTACTCTATGCCGGCGGCTATATGGCCGGGCATCCGCAGCAGGGGCGCTTCCTTGCCTTTCTCTTTCTCTTCATGGGAGCGATGCTTGGCGTCGTCGTCTCCGACAGCCTGATGATGCTGTTCGTCTATTGGGAACTGACCTCTATCACCTCTTTTCTGCTGATCGGATTCGATCATGAGAGAGAAGCGTCACGCCGGGCAGCACTTCAGGCGCTCGTCGTCACCGGCGGTGGTGGTCTGGCGCTTCTGGCGGGCCTCATCTTCATCTGGAACATGAGCGGCACGACCCAGCTTTCGCTGCTCGTTCATGGCGGCGATGTGCTGCGCCAAAGCCCGTTCTACTTTGCGGCACTGCTATTGGTCCTCGGCGGCGCCTTCACGAAATCCGCGCAGTTTCCCTTTCACTTCTGGCTCCCCAACGCCATGGAAGCGCCGACACCGGTGTCGGCTTATCTGCATTCCGCCACCATGGTGAAGGCGGGTGTCTATCTCCTGATGCGGCTCAATCCTGTTCTTGGCGACACGGCGGCCTGGCAAATTCTGCTGCCCTTCTTCGGTGGGCTAACAATGTTGATCGGCGCGCTGATGGCCATCCGCCAGACCGACCTCAAGCTGATGCTCGCCTATACGACGGTATCCTCGCTCGGCCTTCTGGTCATGCTGATCGGTTTCGGATCGGAGCATGCGCTCGAAGCAGCGGTGCTTTACCTTGTGGCGCATTCATTGTTCAAGGGCGCTCTCTTCATGGTCGCTGGCATCATCGATCACGAGACCGGAACCCGGGATGTGCGCCAACTCGGCGGCTTGCGAAAGGTGATGCCGATCACCTTTGTCGCCGCTTTTACTGCCGCACTCTCCATGGCTGGGCTGCCACCCTTCTTGGGCTTCCTGGCGAAGGAGGAAATCTATTATGCCTTGGCGCATGCCAATCCGCGGGCCATCCTCTTTACCGGCGTAGCGGTCATCGGCAATGCTCTGATGTTGGCGATCGCTCTTGCCGTCGGCCTCAAACCCTTTATCGGCATCACGCCGCGGACACCGAAGATGGCACACGAGGCGCCGGTCCTTCTGTGGCTCGGACCGGCTGTGTTGGCCCTCTCCGGATTTCTCGCGGCGGTGTTTTCGAGTTCGTTTCACGCGGCCGTCTCCACGCCGATGGCAACGGCGATCGCCGACGAGCCACGCATGGTGGACATATCGCTGGTGCCGCATGTCGGTGTCCCGCTGGCGCTGTCGCTCTTCACCATCGGTCTTGGGATCATGATCTTCACAATGCTGGGCACGGCACGCTCTCTGATGGATCGCACCCTGCGGGCCATCGGCCCCGGGCCGGACAAGGGGTTCGATACTTTCATCTCCGCGCTCGTCCGCATCTCTTTCGTGTTGACCCGCGTGCTTCAACCCGGCCGACTGGAATTTTACATGACTGCCACCTGCGCCATGATCGCCGTGGCACTGCTGGTACCACTTTTCGTCTATGGCGAACTGCCCGCAACGCCCGCGTGGCCACAGGATGCGCAAATCCATGAATTTACCTTCATCGCCATCGCCGTGATCGGCCTCATTGCGGTGCTGGTGGCGGCGAGCCGATTAACAGCGATCATCGCGCTCGGCATCCAGGGGTTCGCAGTTGCCGTTCTTTTCTTGCTGTTTGGCGCGCCGGACCTCTCCTTCACCCAGTTCATGGTCGAGACACTGTCGGTGGTGATCCTGACGCTCGTCATGACGCGGTTGCGTCTATCGCCATCCGATCACCGTGGGCTCGGCCAGAAGCTTCTCGATGGAACGATCGCGATTGCATGCGGCGCGGGTTTTGCTCTGATGCTGTTGAAATCCACCGAGCAGAGCTTCGACAACAGCCTGACGGCGTTCTTCAACGCCTATTCCAAGATCATCGCGCATGGAAACAATGTCGTGAATGTCATCATCGTCGACTTTCGCGGAACCGATACGCTCGGCGAAATCGCGGTGGTGATGATCACCGCACTTGCCGTTCTGGCGCTGATCCGTATTCGTCCGGGAGCACCGTTACGTCCTCGCGACAACAATCCGGATGATGAATATGAACGCGTCGGGAAGGGCAGGGCATGAACACGCTGATCTTCAGAACCGCAGCGCCCGTGATCACAAGCCTGATGACGCTGTTTTCCATCTTCGTTCTGCTGCGCGGCCATAACGCGCCAGGCGGTGGCTTCATCGGCGGATTGATCGCCGTCTCGGCACTGGCGATCTACGGTATTGCCTTTGGCGTGGAAACCGTGCGGCGCGCCATCATCTTTCATCCGCTGTCGATTGCCGGTTTTGGCCTGCTGATCGCAACACTTTCCGGTATGATATCCCTCGTCGTCGACGTTCCCTTCATGACCGGCCTTTGGGTCTATCCGAGCCTCTTCGGTGTCGAAGTGCCGCTCGCGACCGTCATCTCCTTCGATATCGGCGTCTATCTCGTCGTGGTCGGCGGCTTCACCTCCATCGCACTTGCGCTGGAAGAAAAGGATCGCGACTGATGGAAGCGATATTCTCTATCCTCGTCGGCATCTTCTTCTCGACCGCAATCTATCTCATGCTGTCGCGTCACAGTGTGCGCCTTCTGCTTGGCATCGCGATCCTCGGCAACGCCGTCAATCTTCTGCTCTTCACTGCCGGGCGCCTGCATCGCGAGGTGCCACCCATCATTCCCGCTGGCCTAGACGCATTGCCACCGGATACGGCCAATCCATTGCCCCAGGCGCTCATCCTGACGGCGATCGTCATCTCCTTCTGCTTCTTCTGTTTCCTGCTGGTGCTGGTCTGGCGTGCCTTCCAGGAGTTGAAGACGGACGACACGGACGAGATGCGCGCAGCCGAACCGCAAGCCGAGCCGCTTCCGCCGGTGGGGTACTGAATGCCCGCGCAATTGCTTCTCACCGCATCCGGCCCAACAGCAAGTGTGGATCTCTCGGCAACACTCGTCATGCATCCCACCACCTTTGCCGATTGGCTGATCGTGCTGCCCGTGGCGCTTTGCATCGGTCTTGGTGCGGTGCTGATGATGATCCGCCACCAAACCCGCCTCCACGCACCGATCGCGATTGCAGGACTTGCCATCCTCGTCGGGCTGGATGCCGCACTTGCCTGGCGTGTCGCTTCGAATGGCCCCTTCACCATGGTCATGGGGCGCTGGCTTCCACCCTTCGGCATCGCCTTTACCGCGGATTTGACGGGAGCATTGTTCGCGTTGACCGGAGGTATCATCGCGCTGGTTTGCGCCATCCATGCGGCGCGCGATATCGATGAATCGGGGAGGCGGTACGGCTTCTACCCATTCCTGATGCTGTTGATGGCGGGCGTTACCGGAGCCTTTCTCACCGGCGACATCTTCAACCTCTATGTCTGGTTTGAAGTGCTGCTCGTCTCCTCCTTCGGCCTCATCGTGCTTGGCTCCACGCGCGAACAGATCGATGGTGCGCTGAAATATGCCATCCTCAATCTCATCGGCACGACGCTGTTCCTGATCGCGGTTGGCTATCTCTATGCCATCTTCGGCACGCTCAACATGGCCGACATCGCCATGAAGTCCACAGCGGTTGGCGAGACCGCGCCGCTGATCACTCTGGCTTCGTTGTTCACACTTGCATTCGCCATGAAGGCGGCTGCCTTTCCGGTTAATTTTTGGCTACCCGCGTCCTACCACACGCCGAAAATTGTGGTCTCCGCACTCTTTGGCGGCCTGCTGACGAAGGTCGGCATCTATGCCCTGTTGCGCGTCATGGTCATGCTGTTCCCGGTCCAGCGGGAGGAACTGAGTTTCGTCATTGCCATCTCGGCTGCCTTGACGATGATCCTCGGTGCCATGGGCGCTCTTGCCCAGAACGATCTGCGCCGCATGCTCGGCTACATCGTCATTTCCGGCATCGGCTACATGATGGCGGGTATTGCGATCGGCACCCAGGCGGCACTCAGCGGCGTGGTGTTTTATGCACTGAACTCGATCGTGCTGATGACCGCGCTCTACCTCGCTATCGGCCATACCGCGCGGCTTGGCGGTGCCTGGACACTGTCCGGTCTCGGCGGGCTTTACGCCAGGGCCCCCTGGTTCTCGGCCATGGTGCTGGCACTCTTCTTCGCCGGTGCGGGCTTGCCGCCCTTTTCCGGCTTTTGGCCGAAAGCCATGCTGACGAAATCCGCCATCGATATCGGTGCATGGTGGCTTGCTGCCGCCATCCTCGTCGCGGGCTTCATCTCCACCATCGCCTTGGCAAGGGCGTTTCTTCTCTGTTTCTGGAGACCATCAACGGCTAACGCGCCACGCGCCGTCGCGGATATGAAAGGACCGTCGATGATGCCCGTCGCGGTTCTGACGGCGCTGATCATCGCCGTCGGGCTCTTTCCAGAATCCCTGATGAAACTGAGTGAGGATGCCGCTGCGACACTTGGCGATCCATCCGCCTATATCCGCTCTGTCTTTCCGGGAGGAGCGCTTCGATGAATCTCTTTCTCACAGGCGCACTTTTTGTCATCGTCTGGCTTGCGATTTCGGGCAGCTACACGCTTCCCAATCTGCTTCTTGGCGCTGTCATTGCGGCCCTGTCGCTCGGCCTTGTCCGCCATCAGTTGGTCAGGAGCGATGGCAGACGGGTCCATCTCATTCCGCTTCTGGGGCTGATCGTGCTGTTCATCAAGGAACTGGCACTGTCCGCATGGACCGTCGCGAAGCTGGTCGTTCAGCCAAGGATGGAATTGAAGCCCGGCATCTTTGCCTATCCGCTCGCCGTTCAAGGTGATTTCGAAATCGCTCTTCTGGCTAATCTCATTACCTTAACGCCCGGCACGCTGTCGGTCGATGTGAGCGGGGATCGCAAGGCGCTCTATGTCCACGCGCTCGACTGCAGCGATGTTGAGGCGACCAGAAGGTCGATTGCTGACGGGTTCGAGCGCAAGATCATGGAGGCCTTTACGAGATGACGCCGGAACTCCTCGTCTCCTACGCTTCTTTTGCGGCTCTCCTGATACTGTGCGTCGCTTTCTTGCTCACCGTCTACAGGGTGACCGTCGGCCCCACACTGCCGGATCGCGTTGTCGCTCTCGATATGCTGGTGGGAATCGCCATCGGTTTCATTGCAGTCATCGCGATTCGCACTGGCTTCAACCTTTATGTCGACATCGCGGTGGCACTTTGCTTGGTCGGTTTTCTGGCGACAGTGGCTTTTGCACGCTTCATTTTGTCGCGCCAACCTAAAAATGGGCTGAGGAAAAGACAAATTCTCGACGGCACGGACGTTGTTGCAGCGCCTCCGGCACTACGAAATGTAACGGGTGAAGTCCCAAATAGGTCAGCCAAAGGTCGAAGAAAAAAAGCGAAGGGCAAGACGAAATGAATTGGACAATCGCTCTGGTTGTGACTGTGCTGTGTATTGGCGGTGCCCTGTTTTCGCTCACCGCGGCGATCGGCCTCAACCGCCTTCCGGATTTCTATACTCGGATGCACGCTGCCTCAAAAGCAGGCACCGTCGGTTCCGGCCTGCTTCTTCTCGCAGTTGGCCTTTATTCCCAAGAGCTTGCGGTATTTGGATGCGCTTTCGTCGGCTTCCTGTTTGTTGTTTTGACCGCTCCAATATCGGCACATTTGCTTGCTAAATCCGCGCATCTCGCTGGATATAAATTGTCTTTTCACGCTGTCAAAGACGACCTGGAAGCAGATCGAAAGTCCAACTAGAAAAACATCTTCGCCCTAAACTTGTATGCTTTTCTTCTACTGAAAAATTTTGTTACCCGTTATTTTTTATATATGAGTTTCTGTGAAACTTGCCTGAGTTGTTCCAAAATAATATCTGGACTTTTTTTGGTTTGGTGCTATCCACGATACGCAAAGTTGCTGATGTTGATTTGCTTTTCGTTATTGGCGTTCCGCCGCTGCCTACATTGGACTGAGAAGTCTTGCTGGGCGATTTGCCGGAAATACAGTCACGGATGACGTAAATCGCGTCAGTATATTCCATCTTTTCTGCATGAGGCTCGGGGCTGGCTTCGTGTCATAGACACAAGTGCAGTTTCGCTGGCCTACTTTGCTTTACTGGCGCATGTGGCTTTGCCCGTCGCTACGCGTGACATGAACAGGAGACATTAAATGACGGAAACTACATATGGCGGAGCGCAGAATCTGCTCGTTGAGCTGACTGCGGACATTGTTGCCGCATATGTTAGCCACCACGTCGTTCCGGTTGCGGAACTTCCAAGCCTGATTTCCGACGTCCACAACGCGCTGAACGGCACGTCTGCCCCGGCTGTGGCGTCGGTCAGCGTCGAAAAGCAGAAGCCTGCGGTTTCTGTTCGCAAGTCGGTGCAGGATGATCAGATCATCTGCCTGGAATGTGGCGGTTCTTTCAAGTCGCTCAAGCGTCATCTGACGACGCATCACAACATCACCCCGGAAGAATACCGCGAAAAGTGGGATCTTGCTGTGGATTATCCAATGGTTGCTCCGGCCTATGCAGAAGCGCGTTCGCGTCTGGCAAAGGAAATGGGCCTCGGCCAGCGCCGCAAGTCCGGCCGCTGATCATTTTCGCAATCAGCATTGGCGAAGACACAAAGCCGACCTCAGGGTCGGCTTTTTGCGTTTCTGGAGCGAGTTTCTGACTGCGGTCATACGCAATCAAAAAGGCTGGAGCGAAGTTTCGATCGCGCCAGCCTCGGAAATTTGTTCTAACTTTCTGCTGAGAGGTGAGGGTACCTGTCAGCCGACCTTCGCCAGACCTTCTCGCGGCACGTAATACTGGCCGAAGCGGTTGGCGAGGAAAGCATCGAGAGCCACATCCTCCTGCTTCACGAAGCCGCGCAGCGGCAGCTTGTTTCCAGCAAGAAGATCGAGAACCGTGCAAATGCCTGCGGCAGTGGTGATCTGGATTGCGCTCATCATGCGCCCGGAGACGGGACCGGCATAGATCTTGTTGGCGTAGGTCTCCTGCATGAACCGACCGTTCTTGGTGCCGCAGACGGTGACGAACACGATGACCACATCCTGCATGGTGGCGGGAAGAGCGTTTTCGAACAGGTCTTTCAGCACGTCACGACGGTTGCGCAGGTTAAAGTCGTTGAGAAGCGCCTTCATGATCGAGACGTGGCCGGGATAGCGGATCGTCCGATAGTTCATGGTCCGCACTTTGCCTTCCAGCGTGGCGGCAAGCGTGCCGAGCCCGCCGGACGTGTTGAAGGCTTCGTAGGTCATGCCGTCGAGGGAGAACTCCTCGCGCTCTTCCAAGGCCGGAACGGCCGTCAGGCGCCCTTCGACGATCGCCTCGCATGGCTCGATGTATTCGTTGATCAGGCCGTCCGTGCTCCAGGTGAGATTGTAGTTCAGGGCGTTGGACGGGTACTGCGGCAAGGCGCCAACGCGCATGCGCACACTGTCCAGCTTGTCAAAGCGCGATGCCAGATCGGCAGCGACAATGGAAATGAAGCCCGGTGCCAGGCCGCATTGGGGAATGAGAGCCACCTCCGACGTTTCGGCAAGCTTCTTGACCTTGCGGGTGGATTCCACGTCTTCGGTGAGGTCGAGATAGTGGGTACCGACCACAACGGCTGCCTCGGCAATGCCCGCAGTGAGATGATACGGAGCGGCTGAGAGAACCGCGAACTTGTCTTTCAACAAGGCCTGAAGGCTCGGTCGGTCGGTGATATCCACCACCTCGGTGTCAATCCGCTCATGGGATGGGACATTGGCCAGTTGATCGACCGCGCGGTCGGCAACGGTAATGCGGTAGTCGCCGGTAACCGCAAGCATCCAGGAAATAGCCGAGCCGATATTACCAGCACCGATGACAACGATATGTTTCATGATACGTCCCCTCAAGACATGTGTTGAGGTAACAGAATGCCGCTTTCACAAGACGATTCGTAGCTTCACTTTGTTCACATAGCCGTATAAATTTGTGCATACCGCCAAAGGGAATGCGCATAATGACAATCACTGATAAAGACCGCGCCTTGCTGTCGCTGCTTGGAAGCGATGCCCGCATGCCCGTTGCCGAACTGGCGCGTAAGCTTGGCCTGTCGCGAACAACGGTCCAGGCCCGCATCGAGCGGCTGGAGGAGGAAGGCGTCATCGCCGGCTATGGCCTGAGGCTGTCGGAGAACTACTTGTCCGGGCTGGTGCGCGCCCATGTGCTGATCACAATCGGCCCCAAGGCATTGGCAACCGTCACTGTCGCACTGTCCGCAATCAAGGAAGTCACGACACTTCATTCCGTCAGCGGCAGTTTCGACCTGATTGCGATCCTTGCCGCTCCCTCTATCTCCGACCTAGACGGGCTGATCGACAAGATCGGCGCGCTGGATGGAGTGGAGCGCACGCTCTCATCGATTATCCTGTCGACGCGCATCTCTCGCTGAGGTGCTATCCAGCCCGGCTCAGTCCGTTATTCTCCGAGGTCTTATGCCTCGTCGAGGCTTCCACGGCGCGCCTTGAAGAACACCTTCAGTCGCTGAAGATCGTCTGCGCTCCAGCCTTCCGGTGCTGTCACCTCCATCCATGCGTCGATGTAGTGTTCGGGAGCGTAGACATGGCCGTAGCCCATGGACGCGGTGGTTGCGGCAGCCACGTCCAGGGTCAATTGCAGAAAGGTGACGAGTGGGAACCAGCGGAACGAGGAGGAGACATCGCGGCCACGGGGCTGGTTCATCCATTCGGGTCGCCGATAAACCGATGAGGTCTGGAAGAAGGTGATCGGGTCGCTTGCATATTGCAGATAGACGATCCGCATCGGCCCCCAGGCAACGTTCGGCATCGTCGCTGTTTGATACTGATCTGCAAATCGGATGACGGACGAATCGCGAAACTTTGGCAGCCATTCCGGCGTGCCGGGCACCCGACCATTGGTCGCCATCCGCCATGTGGGGCTTGCGAAGGGCGGCCCGCTCCACAACGCGCCTTGAAACGGATCGGCCAAGACGTCGAAGAGGTCGGACGACTTCTGGCTGTTCAGCGCGCCAAGGCTAAGCCCGTGAAGATAGAGCTTCGGCCTCGTCTCTTTCGGCAACGTCGTCCAATAGCCGTAGATTTCCTCGAAAAGCGCGCGCGCCGTTTCGACCCCGTAATCCGGTTCGGTCAGAAGAGCGATCCAACTGGAGAGATAGGAATACTGCACCGAAACGCTGGCGATATCGCCATTGTGCAGATACTCGACGGTATCCATGGCCTCGGGATCGATCCAGCCTGTGCCGGTCGGCACGACGACGAGCAGGGCGTGGCGCTCGAAGCCGCCTGTGCGTTTCAACTCTTCGAGCGCAAGTTTCGCCCGCGCAGCCGGCGTATCCGCGGAATTGAGCCCGGCATAGACACGGATCGGCTCAAGCGCGGCTTTGCCGGTGAAGCTCGAAATCTGCTGCGCCGTGGGCCCCGTCGCCACAAATTCCCGTCCGCGCCGGCCGAGCGATTGCCACGTCATCAGGGAAGTGTCGCTGCCGGTTTTCAATTGGTCCGTCGGTTGCGGAACGTCCGGCTCGATCAGGCTATCAACCTGTTTCAGCGAACTGTCAGCAAATCGCAGGCCGATGTCGAAGATCAGCCCGTTCAGTGCCATCCACGCAAGCGCGATGGCCGCAACGGCACTGACGACGTTCGCCAGCCGACGCGGCAGGAAGCGACGACTGCGCAAGGCCAACAGGCGACGAACGAGTTGGAAAAGGCGCCCGAAACCAATCAGGATTGCTGCAACGGCGATTGCAATCGCGCCTGTCCTGAACGGGTGGCTGCTATCGAGTGGGCTCATCTCCATCAAGATTCGGATGGAGTTCTGCCAGGTGGCCGCCTGCCAGAGAAAGCCGACCGCGGCGATGGCGGCGGCAAGCGACAGGACGAAGCGGACGCCGCGCCGATCATGCCGGGAAAGCTGCGGCAGCTCCAAATAGAGGTAAACCTCCTTCACCACCACGCCGATGAGGTACCCGATGGCAAAGGAAAAGCCACAGAGAACGCCTTGCATGACGAAGGTGCGCGGGAGAAGCGAGGGCGTCAGCGAAGCACAAAACAGCAATGTCCCCAAGACGATGCCAGTGCTGGACAAAGGTCCGATAAAGCGCCTGATCCACCGCAATAGTATGTTCCTCCAAGGATCTCGGGCACCACGGGAGACCGGCCCCAGCCGACCGCGTGATTTGCAGTCTAGGCACCAGTCTAATACGAGCTTTGCGACGGTGGAAAGAATCGGACGCAACAAAAAGCCCGCGACAGACGATCGTCATGTCGCGGGCTATTTCCATCTGCCGGAGCACACCCTAGGGCATGCAAGCGGCGATCACTTCTTTGGAGACTGCGAAGGCTTTGGCTGGCTGCCACCTTCGCGCATCTGCCGCCATTCGCTCTCGAGGCGGTCGTAAATGTTCTGGGGAATTGTCGCTGTCATGGCATTCCTCCTGACTGGGTTGATGCAGCTCCATTAGCGGGCTCTGAAACCAAGTAAGAGGGCGAGAGGTTCCCAGATTCAAGCAATAATTTTCTCTTAAATCGGTTCGCAGATATTAAAATCGATTAAGAAATTTTCAAATCGATTTAACTGTCGCTGCCAGCATGTGGAAAATCCGCAACTTGCCGAAGGTCGCCTTTCCAAAACCCGATCCGATCATCCGTTGACCATGATTCTCGGTCGTCGCGAGCCGTTTCGCCAGCACTCAAACCCGCTCCGCAAAAGGGGGGCAGTCGCTGGCTTCGTGTCGAACAGGCCGGGTCAGAAAGGGCGTCGCGTGACATCCACCCGGTAAGCTGGATTGAACCCGTTGCGACAGGATGATAGGCGATTGCTCCAGTGTTCTGCCACGACGTTCAATTGACAGGTGCATGCCCATGATCCGCCACATCGTTTTCTTCACCGTTCCTGAAGCCAATCGAGACGCCGTGCGCAAGGGGCTTTCAGGCCTGACGGCCATTCCCCACGCTTCCAAGCTCGAGATCGGCGAGAACGTCAAGAAGGACCAGTGGGGCAACTCGGTCGACTTCATCGTCTACGGCGAGTTCGAGAGCCAAGAGGCGCTCGCCGCCTATAAGGCCGACCCAGCCTATGATCTATCCACTAGAACCGTAAAGCCTCTCCGAGATACGCGAATTGCAGCGGACTTCGATGCCGATAAAGCGGTGACCTCTCCGATCAGCTAAGCCTTGTCTCTGCGAGCTCAGCACAGGCAATGCTAAATACCAAGGCCTTAAGTAGCTGAAAGTAATTGAATTTTTTAGAAAGCACGCAGTCGCTTGGGGTTTTGCTCAACCGGTTTCTTAACGAGGAGACTCAGTATGTTAAGTCTTGGTCGCAAGTGATTCAGAAGCCTCAACGAAATGGCAAAGGAAAGCCGCCGCGGGCTCATAGCTGCCGCGATAAGAACTCTCTTCATTCTACGCAGCAATGGTTACATATCTCTGAAAAGATGATGGTGCTGCTGCTTCGGTCGGGTTGCTATCCCCAGCTTGAACGGACACAAAAGCCCACATTCATTTGCCATTCAGACGCTTTGGGCTAAATATTGCCTCAACAAACTATTTCGACGTGCATCCGACTTTTTGTGGAAGTTTTTGCAAATGGCATCACCTCTAATCATCGCGACGCTTGCAGCCGGAATGTCCGGCTTCCCCGCGCCGCAGGCTGATTTGCGGGCCGGTGCCGTCGAGGCGCCGATTGTTCGCATTGCGAGCGACTGCACCGGCGCCGTCTCCCGCGTCGTTCGCGAAACCGGTGGACAGCTCCTTTCCGTCTATCCGTCCGGCGACGGTCAATCCTGCGTGGTAACAGTTCTGGTGCAGGGCAATGGCGAGCGCCCCCGCAAGGTCACGATGCGCGTACCTATGTAGTTGAATCGTAGCCGAAATCTCCATACATCTGCTATAAACACATTTCGAATGCCGGCTCTGCTGCCGGTTGGACTGAAAAGGGGCAGACGATGCGCATTCTCGTGGTCGAGGACGATACCAACCTCAACCGACAACTGACCGACGCGCTGAAAGAAGCGGGTTATGTGGTCGATCAGGCGTTCGACGGCGAGGAAGGCCACTACCTCGGCGATACCGAGCCTTATGACGCGATCGTGCTCGATATTGGCCTGCCGCAGATGGATGGCATTACCGTTGTCGAAAAATGGCGCTCTGCCGGCAAGTCCATGCCCGTCTTGATTCTTACGGCACGTGACCGCTGGAGCGACAAGGTGGCCGGTATCGACGCTGGCGCCGACGATTACGTGACAAAGCCCTTCCATGTGGAGGAAGTGCTTGCGCGTGTGCGCGCGCTCATCCGTCGCGCCGCAGGCCACGCGTCCTCCGAAATCGTCTGTGGTCCTGTCAGGCTCGACACCAAGTCGTCCAAGGCAACCGTCAATGGCGGGACCTTGAAGCTGACCTCGCACGAGTTCCGGCTGCTTTCCTATCTCATGCATCACATGGGTGAGGTCGTTTCGCGCACCGAGCTGGTCGAGCACATGTACGATCAGGATTTCGACCGCGATTCCAACACGATCGAAGTTTTCGTTGGACGCTTGCGCAAGAAGCTGGGTGTTGACCTCATCGAGACCATTCGTGGTCTTGGCTACCGGATGCAAGCGCCGCAAGATGCGAAGTAATTCACTCACCGCCCGCGTTCTGCTACTAGCCTCGGCATGGTCTGTGCTGGCGCTGGTGGTGATCGCGGTGGTGATTTCGACGCTCTACCGCCAGGGTGTCGAGCGCAGCTTTACCGATCTGTTGCGTGCCCAGCTCTACAACGTCATCAATTCCGTGACGATTTCCAATGAGAACACGCTGGCCGGCAGTCCACAGCTCGGAGATTTGCGTTTCTCCCAACCGGATACGGGATGGTACTGGCTCGTGGAGCCGCTCGGCAACTTCCAGACTGCACCGCTGGTCTCCTCATCACTTGGCGCCTCCAAGCTTGCCGTTCCCAGCATTCTCGATGTGCCCTTCGACAACCGCTATGAACGTTATTACACGCTGACCGATCAGGCCGGAAACCGCATTCAGGTGGCCGAGACCGAAGTCGTGCTGGATGGTGAGGGCAGGGCGGCACGGTTTCGTGTGACCGGCAACCTGAACGTTGTCGAGGACGATGTGCGCGACTTTTCCAACAGCCTCTATCTGGCGCTCGCGGTCTTCGGCGTCGGTAGTCTCGTGGTCAACGGTCTCGCCATCCTCTACAGTCTTCGTCCGCTCGACCATGCACGCGTGGCGCTCGGCAAGATTCGCGGCGGTGAGGCCGAGCGGCTGGAGGGTGAATTCCCGCGCGAAATCCAGCCGTTGGCGCATGAGATCAATGCGCTGATTGAAAGCAACCGCCGCATCGTCGAACGCGCGCGCATGCAGGTTGGCAACTTGGCTCACTCGCTGAAGACACCGATCGCAGTACTGTTGAACGAGGCGCGAACGCTGGACAATCAGCACGGCGATCTGGTGCGATCCCAGGTGGATGCCATGCAGGCGCAGGTACAGTCCTATCTGTCGCGGGCCCGTATCGCTGCCCAGCGCGGCTCGATCCTGGCGCGTGCCGAAGCCGAACCGGCTCTGGAACGCCTGATCCGGGTGATGCGTCGCCTCAACCCCGACAAGGCCTTCGAACTCGATCTTCACCAGCCAGGCACGCTGCTGGCGATGGAGCAGCAGGATCTGGAGGAGGTCGTCGGCAACCTTCTCGAAAATGCCGCCCGCTTTGCGGACAAGCGTATCGTCGTTCGCATGACAACCGGCAGCCATCCGTCCTCCGATCCCGATATCACCCGCCGCGCGTGGATCGAATTGACGGTGGAGGATGATGGGCCTGGTCTAGAGCCCGACCAGATCACCGAAGCGCTGAAGCGCGGGCGACGGCTGGATGAAAGCCGGCCCGGCACCGGTCTTGGACTGTCGATCGTCAGCGAAGTGGTTTCCGAGTATCACGGGAAATTCACCCTGTCGCGCAGCGAACTCGGTGGATTGAAGGCCACACTGCTTTTGCCGGGCCTGTCGAAAGAGCTTGCTTAAGACAAGCGAAAAGGCAATTAATTCAAGCCGGAAGAGTGATGACGATGTGCCTGATGATGCGTGGCGCGCTGCCGTCACTCAGCAGGGTTTAGCAGTTGAGCGTTTGCAAGGAGTAGTATTTTGATGGAAGCGATGTGCAGTGCAGGTGTGAGAGCAACAGGGTCTCGCTTGGCGCGACCTGCCGTTCTGTCCCTGATTGTCGTTTCCGTTTTAAGCTCCTGCACAACATCCAACACGCGCGGACCTGCAAGCGGTGGAGGCCTTTTTAGCGGTCGCGGATCGTCTTCCGTATCCTATATCGCCAACCTCCAGGGCGGCATCGTGTCGCGCAGTGGCATTCAGTTGAGCCGCGGCGATTACAACAAGGCACTGGAAGCGGAGTATCGCGCGCTCGAGACCGCGCCCGGCGGACAGGCGGTGACCTGGAGCGGCAGTGCAAATGGTGAGGTGATCGCCAACGCGCCCTACCAAGTCGGCAACCAGAATTGCCGTCAATATTCTCATACCATCAACGACAATGGTCGCGAGGCGAAGGTGCGCGGGGCGGCCTGCCGCAACGCGGATGGAACCTGGACGCCGCTTACCTGACGTCTGCCCCGCGGGATCATTCTGATAGCGAGCGCTCTCGGGTTCTTGCCTTTCTGTCGGCGCTCGCGACGGGGTCCGGGGTCATAGTCCTGGCGGAAGGGAATTCTTCCATTTGACTTGTGTCAAGGAAGTCGTACGTCTTCCTGTGAGAGAACGTCGCGCGGCCGATGGCCTCAAATTCGTGTCATCCCGTTGCGGCTTGTTTCAAAGCAGCGCGCATTCGAGTAGTTGAGTGGGAATGTTCTGGATTCTCGTTGCCATATTGACGGCGGCTGTCGCCATTATTCTCACCCATCCTCTGATGCGCAGCAAGCAATCTGCCATTGTCGATGGAGAAGGAGAGGTTGCCGTCTATCGCGATCAGCTGGCAGAGCTTGAGCGCGAACGCGCATCCGGGCTGATCGGAGAAACGGAAGCGGAATATGCGCGCGCCGAGATCGGGCGACGCCTTCTGGCTGCGGCGTCAGGAAAGAGTGAGCAGGACACTGCCTTGACTGCTCGCCGACATAGTGTGATCGCAAGCCTTGTGACGGCGGCTTTACCGATCACGGGGCTCTGTCTTTACTTGTTCATGGGAAGCCCCAATCATCCGGACATGCCGCTGGAAGCACGTCTAGAAAATCCCGGCAGCGACATGAACCTTTTGATTGCCAAGGCGGAACGCCATCTGGCGCAAAACCCTGCGGACGGCGCGGGATGGGATGTGCTGGCGCCGATCTACTTCAAGACGATGCGCTTTGGCGATGCTGAAATGGCTTACCGAAACGCCATCCGCTTGCTGGGCGATAACCCCGAGCGCTTGACCGGATTGGCTGAAACACTTGTCACAGCCAATCAGGGCATCGTCACGCAGGAAGCTCAATCCGCTTTCGCCGATGCGGAGAAATTGCGGCCCGGCAATCCGCGAGCGCGCTTCTATCTGGCGCTTGCGCTGGAACAGGCTGGTAAGAAGGATGAGGCGCGCGACGCATTCGCGGCCATCTTGAAGGCTTCTCCAGCCGGCGCGCCCTGGATACCGCTCGTTCAGGCACATCTTGAGGCAACCGGCGGCGATGCGGCAGTTGCTGCCGTGCCGAAGCCCGAAGCGCCGGGCAATCCGACGGCTGAAGATATAGAGGCTGCCAACGCCATGGCACCAGAGGATCGCAAGGCGATGATTGCCGGTATGGTCGAAAGTCTGGACGGCAAGCTTCGTGAGCAACCCGACAATTTTGAGGGCTGGATGCGGCTTGTGCGCTCCTATGCCATGCTGAACAATGACGGTAAGGCGAAGGAAGCACTGCAAAACGGGCTGAAGGCCTTTCCGCCGGACGGCGAGCAGGGCAAGAAATTGCTGGCCCTAGCACAGCAACTTGGAATTCCCGCCGACGGAGTGACGCAATGACGCGCAAACAGAAGCGATTGGCGATCATCGGCGGTGGCCTGAGTTTCATCATGCTGGCTGTCTTTCTGGTGATGTTCGCTTTCGGCCAGTCCATCGCTTACTTCTATATGCCGGTTGATCTCGAAAAGACCTCCGTTGCGCCAGGCACGCGTATCCGCCTCGGCGGCCTGGTGGCCGAAGGATCGGTCAAGCGTGGCGAAGGCCGCACCGTCAGCTTCACCGTGACGGACGGCTCTGGAAGCGTTCCAGTCAGCTACACCGGCATCCTGCCGGATCTGTTTCGCGAGGGCCAAGGCGTGGTGACGGAGGGTGTTTTCGATGCCGCAACCCACGCCTTCATGGCAGACAGCGTGCTTGCCAAGCATGACGAGAACTACATGCCGAAGGAAGTGGCCGACCGGTTGAAAGACAAGGGTCTTTGGCAGCAGACGCAGGATGGCAACAAGACCGGGGCGACCAAATGATCAGTGAAATCGGTCACTACTGTCTCATCCTTGCGCTCGCGGTTTCCGTCGTCGTCTCCATCCTGCCGGTTATCGGCGTTCGTCGTCACGATCGCGGGCTGATGGATGTCGCGTCCACCGGTTCGCTTCTGATGTTTCTTCTGGTTGGTCTGAGCTTCGGTGCGCTGACGCACGCCTATGCGGTTTCAGACTTCTCGTTGAAGAACGTCTTCGAGAACTCGCATTCTTTGATGCCGATGATCTACAAATTGACCGGCGTCTGGGGCAACCATGAAGGCTCCATGCTTCTGTGGCTGCTGATCCTGGTGTTCTTCAGTGCGCTTGTCTCAGTCTATGGCCGCAATCTGCCCGATACGTTGAAAGCCAATGTGCTCTCGGTCCAGGCCTGGATCAGCACGGCCTTCCTGCTGTTCATTCTGTTGACCTCCAATCCGTTTCTGCGGCTCGACCCTGTTCCAGCTGAGGGACAGGATCTGAACCCTATCCTTCAGGATTTCGGTCTCGCCATTCATCCGCCCCTGCTTTACCTCGGCTATGTGGGCTTTTCCGTCTGTTTTTCCTTCGCCGTTGCCGCCCTCATGGAAGGCCGCATTGATGCCGCCTGGGCGCGCTGGGTGCGTCCATGGACGCTGGCTGCCTGGACCTTCCTGACGGCGGGCATCTCCATGGGCTCTTACTGGGCCTATTACGAACTCGGCTGGGGAGGCTGGTGGTTCTGGGACCCGGTCGAAAACGCCTCCTTCATGCCCTGGCTTGCGGGAACGGCGCTTCTGCATTCGGCGCTCGTCATGGAGAAGCGCGAGGCGCTGAAAATCTGGACGGTGCTTTTGGCGATCATGACGTTCTCGCTGTCGCTGCTCGGCACCTTCCTCGTCCGCTCCGGCGTGCTGACCTCGGTCCACGCCTTCGCCACCGATCCGAGCCGCGGTATCTTCATTCTCTGCATCCTGATGATCTTCATCGGCGGCGCTTTTTCGCTCTTTGCATGGCGCGCCCCGACGCTGAAGGCAGGCGGTCTGTTTGCGCCGATTTCGCGTGAGGGCGCACTGGTTCTCAACAATCTGATCCTGACGGTGTCCACCGCCACGGTGTTGATCGGCACGCTCTATCCGCTGGTTCTTGAAACCCTGACAGGCGAGAAGATTTCCGTTGGTGCGCCCTTCTTCAACATTACCTTCGGCCTGTTGATGATCCCGATCCTGGTCGTCACACCCTTCGGACCGATGCTCGCCTGGAAGCGTGGCGATCTTCTTGGGGCCTTCCAGCGGCTCTATGTGGCCGCGGCCCTTGCGGCTCTCGCAGGACTGGCGCTCTGGTACATCCAAAATGGCGGGCCGGTATTGGCAGCGCTTGGCATAGCCGCAGGCTTCTGGCTGATCTTCGGCGCGCTTGCCGATCTCTGGTACCGTGCCAATTTTGGTAAGTTGACGCTTGGCGTTGCGTTCCGCCGCCTGAAAGGTCTGCCTCGCTCGGCGTTCGGCACGGCGCTTGCACATATCGGCCTCGGCATCACGGTGCTTGGCATCGTCACCGTCACCACATTCGAGACGGAAACCGTGGTCGAGATGGAGCAGGGCATGGTGGTGGAGGCGGGCGGCTATAGCCTGACCTTTGACGGCATCCGTCATCACGTCGGCCCGAATTACACCGAAGATCGCGGCCACTTCACCGCCCGCAAGGCGGGTGAGGAGGTGGGCGATGTCTGGTCCTCAAAGCGCCTCTATACCGCGCGCCGCATGCCGACGACAGAAGCCGGCATCATGACCTTCGGTCTCTCACAACTCTATGTATCCCTCGGCGATCCGATGCAGGATGGTGGTATCGTCGTGCGCATCTGGTGGAAGCCCTTCATCCTTTGCATCTGGGGCGGTACGCTGTTCATGATGCTGGGAGGCTTTATCTCGCTCTCCGACCGTCGCCTGCGTGTGGGCGCGCCAAGCCGCAAGGCAAAGCCTGCGAAAGCGGCAAGCCTGGAGCCGGCGGAATGAGAGCGATGCTCGCAAGATTGTCGTTGCTCATCATTCTGGCGCTCAGCGCCTCTCCCGCCTTCGCTTTCAACCCGGACGAGGTCCTTGCCGATCCTGCGCTCGAAGCACGGGCGCGCAACCTCACGGCCCAATTGCGCTGCATGGTCTGCCAGAACCAGTCGATCGATGACAGCAATGCGGAGCTTGCCCGCGATCTGCGTCTTCTCGTGCGCGATCGTTTGGTCAAGGGCGACAGCGATGATGCGGTAATCAACTATGTCGTCTCGCGCTATGGCGAGTTCGTGCTGTTGAAACCGCGCTTCAGCGCAAGGACTCTGGCTCTATGGGGGGCGCCGATAGGTCTTCTTCTGATCGGCGGAGTGGCGGTCTTCGTCTTTTCCCGTCGCCGCGCCGCGCTCTCGGAAGGCCAGAAATTGACGGCGGATGAAGAAGCCAGGATCCGCGACTTGCTGGAACGCTGAGGTTTGCACCGCCATATCGCTCAATGCGGCAATATTACTAATTTTTCATAAGGCAGCCACTTCGCTGTAAGGTGGGAGCTCCTATATCTTTTGTCATCCACCGCTGCTCCGATCCTCCTCGGAGGCTCCAGTCAGATGAAGAAAGAAGGAAATCAAATGTCTCAAATGCAAAACGGACGCTCTTCGTTGAAGACAGTTCTGAAGTCTTCGGCCGTCGGCGGTCTTGCCGCGCTGATGCTGACCACCGGCGTCGCTGGCCCAATCGCCCGTTCCTTTGCAGCACCTGTCGAGGTGAATGCACCCCAGGTACCGAGCTTTGCCAGTGTCGTTGACGCCGTTTCTCCCGCGGTCGTTTCAGTTCGCGTCAAATCCAATGTCGAGCCGGTTTCTGACGACAGCAGCAGTTTTTCCTTCGGCGGTCGCGGTCTGGATCAGCTTCCTGACGACCATCCGCTGAAGCGCTTCTTCAAGGAATTCGGTGGTCCTGGTGCGAACGAAGACAAGCGTGGCCCCAATCGCCACCGCGAAGGTAAAGGCCCGCTGCGCCCCGTCGCTCAGGGCTCCGGCTTCTTCATCTCGGAAGACGGCTACATCGTCACCAACAATCACGTCGTCGATGACGGCTCCGCCTACACGGTGGTGCTCAACGATGGCACCGAATACGACGCCAAGCTTATTGGCCGCGATCGGCGCACCGACCTGGCTGTGCTGAAGGTCGATGTGAATCGCAAGTTCACCTATGTGCAATTTGCCGATGACAGCAAAATCCGCGTGGGTGACTGGGTCGTGGCTGTCGGTAACCCCTTCGGTCTTGGCGGTACGGTCACCTCCGGTATCGTCTCGGCCCGCGGCCGTGATATCGGCTCCGGTCCTTATGACGACTACCTGCAGATCGATGCGGCCGTGAACCGTGGTAACTCCGGTGGCCCCGCCTTCAACCTCAATGGGGAAGTCGTCGGCATCAACACCGCGATCTTCTCACCTTCCGGCGGCAACGTCGGTATCGCGTTCGCGATTCCCGCATCCGTTGCCAAGGATGTCGTTCAGGATCTGATGAAGGACGGCAAGGTCGAGCGCGGCTGGCTTGGCGTGCAGATCCAGCCCGTCAGCAAGGATATCGCCGAATCGCTCGGCCTCTCCGAAGCCAAGGGTGCGCTCGTCGTGGCTCCGCAGCCGGGTTCTCCCGGTGACAAGGCCGGCATCAAGCAGGGTGATATTATCACCGCGGTCAATGGCGATCCGATCAAGGATGCACGCGAACTGTCCCGTCGCATTGGCGCGCTGGCACCCAACACCAAGGTCGAACTGTCGCTCTGGCGCGATGGCAAGTCGCAGTCGGTCAGCGTCACCTTGGGTGATTTGGCAAATGATGACGCGTCTGCAGGTGCCCAGGGTCAAAACGACAATGATCGCGGCGGTCAGTCTTCCAGCGAGAAGGCTCTTTCGAGCCTCGGCCTGACGGTTGCTCCTGCTGAAGATGGCAAGGGTCTAGCCATCACTGATGTCGATCCGGACTCCGACGCCGCAACCCGCGGGCTCAAGGCGGGCGAAAAGATCACTTCGGTCAACAACCAGCAGGTCGCATCCGCCGCCGATGTCGAGAAGGTGATCAATCAGGCCAAGAAGGACGGCCGCACCAAGGCTTTGTTCCAGATCGAAACCGAGCAAGGCAGCCGCTTCATCGCCCTCGACATCGATCAGGGTTGATAGGGAAGAGATACGAGAGGGGCGCTTTGCCCCTCTCTTTTTTTTAGCCGTAGAACAGCAAGGAAGCCGCGGATATCTGCGGCGGCTTCGTATTTCACGATCGACAATTCGATGGCCGGCTCTCGGCCATCCAAGGCCGAAGTCACCTGGAGCGGCGCGCCGCTTATTGCAAAGGTGGCAGGCCAGGCAGACAGGAGACATCATCATGGCAGAACACATCAGCCGATCCTTGGAAAGTCATCTGCATAATGCTGCGGGCGAACCTCTTTCCAGTTGTGCGCTGGATGATATCGACGTTAATGTTCCCCACATGAAAATACTTGTTATTGAAGATGATTTGGAAGCCGCCGCCTATATGACGAAGGCATTCCGTGAAGCTGGTATTGTTGTCGACCACGCCAGTGATGGCGAAAGCGGCCTGTTTATGGGCTGCGAAAATGTTTATGACGTGATGGTCGTCGACCGCATGTTGCCGCGTCGTGACGGCCTCTCCGTTATTTCAGAATTGCGCAGGAAGGGTGTCGAGACTCCGGTGCTCATTCTCTCGGCACTTGGTCAGGTGGATGACCGCGTAACCGGCCTTCGCGCCGGTGGCGATGATTATCTTCCCAAGCCCTATGCCTTCAACGAGCTTCTTGCCCGGATCGAGGTGCTTGGTCGCCGCAAGGGCAAGCCCGAGCAGGACATGATCTATCGCGTCGGCGATCTCGAACTCGACCGGCTTTCACACGACGTGCGCCGTAATGGCAAGGAAATCCTGCTGCAGCCGCGTGAGTTCCGCCTGCTGGAATATCTGATGAAGAATGCCGGCCAGGTGGTGACCCGCACCATGCTCTTGGAAAATGTCTGGGATTATCACTTCGATCCCCAGACCAATGTCATCGACGTTCACGTCTCGCGTCTGCGCTCCAAGATCGAAAAGGATTTCGACAAGCCCTTGCTGAAGACGATCCGTGGTGCTGGCTATATGATGAAGGACGAAGGCTAAACGATGCCTTCGCGCTTGCGCCTTCTTTTCAGCTCCACTGCTGTCCGTCTTTCCGCGCTCTACATTCTGTTGTTTGCGCTTTGCGCGGCTTTTCTCGTCTTCTACGTCACCGCACTTTCGGAGCGTCTGCTAAACCAGCAAACGCGCGATGCCGTGCTGCAGGAGGTCAACGATGTTCAGCGCGTCTATGAGCGCGGCGGGATCAATCCACTTTTGCGGATGATGGAACGACGCGCCCGCCAGCCGGGTGCAAGTCTTTATGTCATCGCCGGACCCAATGGTGAAATCCTGGGCGGCAACGTTGCCTCGGTACAGCCCGGCGTGTTTGACAATGAAGGCTGGACCGAATTTCCCTTCACCTATGAGCGCTACTCTGAAAGTGGCGACAGCGTAAAACACCTCGCCACTGCCAATATCTTCGTCCTTGATAATGGCCTGCGCATTCTCGTCGGCCGCGATTTGGGCGAGCCGACGAAGTTCCGCCTGCTGGTGCGCAGCGCGCTGATGGTGGCGCTGGCGATCATGGGCGGCGGTGCGCTCATTATCTGGTTTGCCATCGGGCAAAATGCCCTGAAGCGACTCGATCGCATGTCGGCCGCAACGAAGAAAATCATGGCGGGCGATCTCTCGCAACGGCTTCCAGAGGGCAGGTCCGGCGACGAATTCGATCGGCTTTCCGGTTCGCTGAATGCGATGCTCGGCCGCATCGAAAAGCTGAATGAGGGTTTACGTCAGGTCTCCGACAATATCGCCCATGACCTGAAGACCCCGCTGACGCGACTGCGCAACAGGGCGGCCGATGCACTTGATGATCCGGACGACAACAAGCGGCGCGCGGCGCTCGAAGGCATCATCGCCGAATCCGACCAGTTGATCCGCACTTTCAATGCGCTTTTGATGATCTCGCGCGTCGAGGCTGGCTCGATTGCCGCGGAGATGACCGACGTGGATATCTCTGCCATTGCCGAAGACAGCGCCGAACTTTACGAACCTGTGGCCGATGAGGAAGGGTTGACGCTGACTGCGGCCATCGAGCCTGGACTGGTCGTACAGGGCAATCGCGAGCTGATCGGTCAGGCACTGACCAATCTCATCGACAATGCCATCAAATATTCAGCAGGGCATGACGGTGAAAAGCGGCTCGTCGTAAAGCTTGGTCGAAGCGAGGAAGGCATCATCCTTTCAGTTGCCGATACCGGCCCGGGCGTTCCAGCTGAAAAGCGCGCCGAGGTGATCAAACGCTTCGTGCGACTGGATGAAAGCCGTTCCAAGCCCGGAACGGGCCTCGGTCTCTCGCTGGTGGAGGCGGTGATGGAGCTTCACAGCGGTGAACTGCGTCTCTCGGATACCGATCCGGGCAATCCAGCGTCGCCTGGTCTCACCGTGTCCATGGTCTTTCCAGCGTCCAAGCCGTAAGGTTATGTCTCTTTCCCTGAAGCCTGTGGCGTGCACAGTGGTGCAGGGAGAGAAAAAGCCCGTCCAACAGGGTGACATGCAGGAGGAGAGACCATGACAGGTGCGGCATTCGCGGCAACACGGCTTGATGAAGTGCAACCAGGAACGATCCGTGCACTCACCCAAACCGAACTGAAATCCGTTCTCTCGTGCCTGAAAGACATTGCCAAGCGCGAACCCGCAATTGCCGAAATGATGGCGGGCGACAGCCCGCTGAAAGATTTCGTCGCCAACGCCTTCACCTTGTCTCCCTACCTGCGGGATGCGGCGAGCGCCGACGAGGGGCTGCTGACGCTTGCCGTTTCGGAACCGGTCGAGGCATCGCTCGGCAGACTGGTCGAGGAAGCTCGCAATTGCTGGCAACCGGGTGAGGATGGCGCCATTCCGACGGAGGCGGAGGTGATGACGACGCTGCGCGTCGCCAAACGCCGCCTGTCCTTCATTGCAGCCTCGGCCGATCTCGGCCGCATCTTTACCGCCCGCGACACGACGCGATGGCTGAGCGACATGGCCGACGCAGCGCTGTCGGCCGCAATCGATCATCTGCTTCTCGCCAACCATAATAGCGGCAAGCTTACGCTCAAAGATCCGCAAGCACCGAGCGAAGGCTCGGGTCTCATTGTGCTCGGCATGGGCAAGCTCGGCGCGCGCGAGCTCAATTACTCCTCCGACATCGACGCTGTCGTGTTCTTCGAGCCCATGGCTGGCATAGTGCCCGATCCGCTGGATGCGCTGGAAATCTTTGGGCGAATGATGCGGCGGCTGATCCGCATCATGCAGGAGCGTACCGCCGACGGCTATGTGTTCCGAACCGACCTTCGTCTTCGCCCCGACCCCGGCTCAACGCCGCTTGCCATACCGGTCGATGCGGCGCTGCTTTACTATGAGGGCAGGGGGCAGAACTGGGAGCGGGCGGCCTATATCAAGGCGCGACCTGTGGCAGGCGATATCAAGGCGGGCGCGGGCTTCCTGCGCGAACTGACGCCCTTCGTCTTCCGCAAATATCTCGATTACGCTGCAATTGCCGATATCCATTCCATCAAGCGACAAATTCATGCGCATAAGGGCCACGGGGCGATCGCGGTGAAGGGGCATAACGTCAAGCTTGGACGCGGCGGCATTCGTGAGATCGAATTCTTTGCCCAGACGCAGCAATTGATCGCAGGCGGGCGCATGGCTCCCTTGCGTGTCCGCTCAACCGAAGAAGCGCTTGCGGCGCTGACGGATGCCAAATGGATCGACGCGGAGACGCGGGACAGTCTGACCGAAGCCTATTGGTTCCTGCGCGAGGTCGAGCATCGCATCCAGATGGTTCGCGACGAGCAGACGCATATCCTGCCGGATACGGAAACCGAATTGAAGCGCATCGCCTTCATGCTCGGCTTTGCCGACACCAAAGCATTTTCCGAGAAACTGGAGGACGTGCTGCGTCTGGTAGAGCGCCAGTATTCCGCTCTCTTCGAGCAGGAAACGAAGCTGTCCGGCGAGAGCGGCAACCTTGTCTTCACCGGTCAGAAGGATGACCCCGACACATTGAAGACGCTGGAAAGACTTGGTTTCGAGCGCCCAGGAGACATGTCACGGGTGATCCGCACCTGGCACAATGGCCGCTACCGCGCCACACAATCGGTCGAGGCGCGCGAAAGACTGACCGAGTTGACGCCGGACCTGCTGAAGGCCTTCGGCGAGAGCAAACGCGCCGACGAGGCGCTGCTCCGCTTCGACAACTTCCTTTCCGGGCTGCCGGCGGGCATCCAGCTCTTCTCCCTCCTCGGTAACAATCCGGCGCTCCTGTCGCTGCTGGTCACGATCATGTCGTCCGCCCCGAGACTGGCCGAAATCATCGCGGCACGACCGCATGTCTTCGACGGCATGCTCGACCCGGCGCTGATGACCGAGATTCCGACGCGTGATTATCTTTCCCAGCGCATGAAGGGCTTCCTCTCGCCTGCGCGGCATTACGAGGACATTCTCGACCGGCTGCGCATTTTTGCTGCCGAGCAGCGCTTCCTGATCGGCGTTCGGCTCTTGACCGGTGCGATCACCGGCGAGGTGGCGGGCCGCGCCTTCACTCACCTTGCCGATCTCGTGATCGAAGCGGCTTTACATGCCGTCCTGGTCGAAATGGCGACGACGCATGGCGCCTATCTGGGCGGGCGCGTCGCCGTCATCGGCATGGGCAAGCTCGGCTCCTTCGAGCTGACCGCCGGCTCCGACGTCGATCTCATTCTGCTATATGATTACGACGACGGCGCTGCCGAATCCGACGGCGCGAAGCCGCTCGATGCGGTGCGCTACTTCACCCGGGTCACCCAGCGATTGATCGCGGCTCTTTCCGCCCCAACGGCCGAAGGCGTGCTCTATGAGGTCGACATGCGCCTCAGACCATCCGGCAACAAAGGACCGGTGGCGACCCGCATCTCGACCTTCGAAAAATACCAGCGCGAAGAAGCCTGGACGTGGGAGCATCTCGCACTCTCCAGAGCCCGACTGATCTGCGGTGACGCAACCTTGATTGCCGATGCCGATCGGATCATTGCCTCGGTCCTGTCGCAAAAGCGAGACGTCGCCAAGGTCGCCGCCGACGTTCGGGAGATGCGCCAACTGATCGACAAGGAAAAGCCTGCCGAAAGCCTCTGGGATTTCAAGCTCATCCCCGGCGGACTGGTCGATCTGGAATTCATTGCCCAATATCTGACACTGGTCGCGCCGGCAAAGGGTCTGCCTCTGCATGAGCCGGGAGAGAGCACGTCCGATGCGCTCAAACGCATGGCCTCAGAAGCGATGGAGCCCCAGACACATGACGATTGCATCGAAGCAATGCGGCTCTTCACCGAACTGTCGCAGATCATCAGGCTGTGCATCGATACGGATTTCGATCCGAAACAGGCGCCTGCGGGTTTGATCGATCTTGTCTGCAGAGCAGGGGACTGCCCCGATATTGCGACGCTGGAGGGCGAGGTAAAGCGTCTGTCGAAAGCCGTCCGGAAGGCTTTCTTGGCATTGGTGTCCTCAAAAGGGGATTTGTGAAGCCAGTGCACGATCATTGGGCGCAAGGATATAGTCCATTCTTTGTGCTTCAAAAGAATGCGGGAGCGCTCACGGCAGTGGAACGGACGGGCTGGATTGATGAAGGTGGCATCCCCACCTATGGCGAAAGCTAAAACGAAAGCGTCTTGATGTTTCATCTTATTTTCGGAATTCCATGGCTGGTGGTCGCTGTCCGCTTCATTCAGCCACTGCCCTGGGTTTGGCCGTTGAAGCTCGCCCTAGCGCTGCTGCTTCTCGCCGCTTCGCAATATCACCTCTTCAGTCGCCTCTCGTCCGGTTCGGTGTTCTCGCCTGAGTTTCCAAGACCGCTGATCATCTGCTTCAACCTGCTTTTCGGCTTCATGCTGCTGCTTGCCGTCTTCCAGATTGCGCTGGATGTGGTGTCTTTGGTCTTGATGCTGTTCAAGGGGCACTTCCCGCTGGTGCATGCCGGTGTCCGCTATGGAATGGCCGCTGTTGCTCTGGCTCTCTCCGCCTTCGCCGTGAGCCAGGCAATCCGTGTGCCGCCGCTGAAGGACATCGAGATTACAGTTCCGGGTCTTGATCCGGCTTTCGACGGCTATCAGATCGTCCAGCTGACGGACCTGCATATCAGTCGCCTCTTTCCAGCCTCCTGGACCCGGGCTGTAGTCGAAAAGACCAATGCGCTGAATGCCGACCTGATCGTCATCACTGGTGACCTCATCGACGGCAAGGTTGAAGCGAGAAGCAGCGACATTGCGCCCTTGGCAGAGCTGAAGGCTCGCGACGGCGTTTACACCATTCCCGGAAACCACGAATACTTCTTCGGCTATGAAGAGTGGATGGCCTATTATCAGGGCCTCAACATGACGACACTTGCCAACAGCAACGCTGTTGTCGAGCGCGGTGGCGCCAAGCTTGTAATCGCTGGCGTCACCGATCTTTCATCCACGAGAACGGCGTTTCCCGCGCATGACACTGCGGCAGCACTCAGAGGCGCGCCTGCCGGTGCACCTGTCATGCTACTCGATCACCAACCCGGTCAGGCGGCAGCCAATGCAGCACTGGGGGTTGCGGTTCAGCTTTCCGGCCATACGCATGGCGGCATGGTCATTGGGCTCGATCGCGTGGTGGCGCGCCCCAATAATGGCTTCGTCTCCGGTTTCTACGATGTCGGGCGCATGAAGCTTTACGTCAACAACGGAACGGCACTCTGGCCAGGCTTTGCGCTGCGGCTCGGCATTCCCTCCGAACTGACCAGGATCACCTTGCGGTCGCGCTAAGCCGTTCGGCGGCTTTGCGATCCCAACTGGGTTAAGCGAAAGCCGTCAGTTCAGCTTGTGCGAGCGCAGGAGCTCCAGCTTGTTTCTCGCCTGATAGGCGAGATAGGGCATATCCTTGGCAACATGCACATGCGGGATGAGGATGGTGACCACCGTTCCCTTCCCCTCGCAGGAGCGGATCTTCATCTTGCCGCCGTGGAGCCTGACCAGCGAGCGGGAAATGGCAAGACCAAGGCCCGAGCCGCCTTTGCTCTTGGCATACTGGCTCTGCACCTGCTCGAATGGCTGACCGATCTTGTTGATGGCTGCTGTCGGAATACCGATGCCGGTATCGGCAATCGTCATCATCAAGCCGTTCTCGTGCACATGGGTGCGAAGCTCGACGCGGCCACCCTCGTCGGTGAACTTGACGGCGTTGGACAGCAGGTTGAGCATGATTTGCTTCATGGCACGGCGGTCGCCGCTCATATACATATTCCTGCATAGCCGCTGCTGGATGGTGATGTTCTTCTGCGCTGCTTGAATGGCAGTCAGGCGCAGTGTCTCTTCCACCAAGGGCGCAAGATCGACCTTCTCGCGGTTGATGCGCATATGGCCTGCTTCGATCTTCGACATGTCGAGAATGTCATTGATGACGTTCAGTAGATGTTGGCCGCTATCATGGATGTCGCGGGCATATTCGCTGTATTTCGGCGAGCCGACAGGGCCGAACATTTCGGCGACGAGAATTTCGGAAAAGCCAAGAATGGCGTTGAGGGGGGTGCGCAGCTCATGGCTCATATTGGCAAGGAATTCGGACTTCGCCTTGTTGGCGGCTTCCGCGCGTTCCTTTTCCGCCTGATAGAGCGCGTTCGCATCCGAAAGCTCGGTCTTCTGCCGCTCGAGCTTGTGGCGGGAGGCGGAGAGATCGCCGATCGTTGCCATCAGGCGGCGCTCGGATTCGCGCAGGCGATCCTGGTGGCGCTTCAGAAGCGTAATGTCCGTACCGACGGATACGAGACCGCCGTCGCGGGTGCGGCGTTCGGTGATCTGCAGCCAGCGCTCATCGGCAAGCTGCACTTCCGTGGTGCGCGACAGTCCCGATTGATCGGAGTCCGCCACGCGGCGCTCGACGATCGGGCGGGCTGCCGCACTATAGACGACGGAGCGTTCCGTGCCAGGCACAAGTGCGCTGTCGGGAAGACCATAGGCCTGCTGGAAGTGCGTGTTGCACATCACGAGGCGGTCGTTCTTGTCCCATAGGACAAAGGCTTCGGACGTGCATTCGATGGCGTCGGCAAGGCGCTGATCGGCCTCGGCATAACGCTGTGCCAAACGGTGCTGTTCGGTCACGTCCATGGCGATGCCGATGACGCGCGGGCCGTTTGCCGTGTGGATCACCTGCGCACGGGCGCGCAGCCAGACATAATGACCATGGGTGTGGCGCATGCGGAAAATCTGATCGATCTGGCGCAGATCACCGCAGCCGACTGAGCGTGCCAGCTCATAGAGGTTTCCGTCTTCGGAATGCATCATGCGCGCCGCATCGCTGAAGGAAAGCGGTTCGGTGCGCGGCGGAAGGCCAAGGATTTCGTAAAGCGAGGTGGACCAGAACATGCGGCGCGTGGAAAGATCGAAGTCCCACAGGCCGCAACGACCGCGAGACAGGGCCGTCTCGACGCGAAGGTTGGATTCAACAAAAACTTCGTCGGCGGTGCGCGCCCGCTTCACCTGCATGTAATAGGCATAGAGAATGACGAGCAGGATGGAGGAGATGCCGGCGAAGAGTGTGACATTCATCGCCACTTCGCTGCGCCAGAACGCGCGCATCGGCTCCAAAGACCGGGCCGTAATGATCATGCCGCCATCGGAACCAAGCGGCAGCATCGTGGCGTAATGTGGGGTGTTGTCGATATTCGTTTCGATCGTTCCTGGCGCACCGGGGAATCTGCGAACGATCGCGATTTCGGGAAGCAGGGCAGTCAGCGACGTGCCGACGTAGGATGCGGCATGCAGACCGACGCCACCGAAGACGCGGCCGTTTATCCCGGCCACCAATACGACGGTGTCGTCATCCATGCTGCCGGCGGGGAAGGATTGATTGAGGCGGCGCTCTACGGCTGCCCGGTCCTGCGTGGCTGCCAGGGTCTCAACGCCGGAAAGGGCTGCACGGGCGGTCAGCGCGGAAAGCGCCGTCGTCTGCCGGGCGGCAGTCTCCATGCGGCCATATTCCGCGGTAATCCCGAACATGCGCGATGCTGCGATGACGACCAGAAATGCCAGAATGAGAATGGGGATGAGACGCTTGAGCAGTGTCTCAAGCCTGCGGACCTGCCACAACCTTGCGAGCAGATTTCCGGCTGAAGAGAAGCTCTCCGCCGTTCTGTGAACCAACGCCGCCATTTCAGCAAATCTGGCATACGGTCGCTCATCGCCCGCAGTCGCCCGCCGCACGTTCGTCATTGTCCCGCCTTGATGTCCCTCGTGTAAATTCGAAACGCCGCTGCTCGAATCTGCGCCTAATGAATCAAAGCTGATTCGCCTTGTCCAGAGCTGAAAGTTAAAAGATTTTTAACCCTTTGAACCGACTCGCGCTTTTTTTCGAACGTCCTGAGAGACGGTTTTGACTGCCCTTACGTCAGTTGCGGTCGAAGGCGTCAAGCGCGATTGGCAGGGCTTGCACGACGCAGTTTCCGACGGCCGGGAGGCCGGCAAGAACGGCACTGATAATCTCGTCTCGCGAGGCGCCATGCACCTTGGCTTCCTGAACGTGAAAGGCAAGGCCGCTCTCCAACCGCGCGGCTGCGAGAATGCCAATATAGACGAGACTCTGGGTTTTGCCGTCAAGCGCTGACGCGGTGCCAAGCCCGGCCACGGCCTGTAGCCAGGCTGCGTGGTGGGCGGGCGCTTGCTTGGCGAAACTCTGAAATGCTGGGCTGATGGTCATGTCGCGTCTCCTCTATGCCGATCGATCAGGCAAATCTACGAGAGGAGGGCGATGCTGTTCTTGATCTAAAACAAGAAAAGGCCGGACGTCCGGCCATTTCTCATAGAGAATGGGAGGCTTTCAGCCCTTCAGCATACGCTCGACAATGTCGCGAACATCGGTCGAGAGCCCAGCGCTGCGCTCGATCGTGGTGAGGGCCTCACGCGCATGATCGGCGCGCACTGCCTCGAGCGACCTCCAGGAGCGCATGGAGGTCAAAATGCGCGCTGCCAGCTGCGGATTGCGCTTGTCGATGGCGATGATTTGCTCGGCCAGGAAGTCGTAGGCCTTGCCATCTGCACGATTGAAGCCGGTGGGATTGCCGAAGGCAAAGGTGCCGATCAGCGAACGCACACGGTTCGGGTTGGTGGCGATAAAGTGCTTGGACGCCATCAAAGACGTGATGCGTGCCAATGCGCCGTCACCTGGGATGGCAGCCTGAAGCGTAAACCACTTGTCCATCACCAGCGCATTATCGGCAAAGCGCGTTTCGAATGTCGCCAGCGCTTCGGACGCCTCGGCAGAGTCGGGGAAACGCTGTGTTAGGACACTCAGCGAATAGGCCATGTCGGTCATGTTGGAGGCGTTGGCGAAGGCCTGTGCAGCGCGCTCGGGTGTCTCTTCCGCATAGGACAGATAGCTCATGGCAATATTTCGCAGCGAACGGCGTCCGGCACTTGCCGCATCCGGCGAATAGTCGTCTTTCTCTTCGAAGCTTGAGAAAAGGCTCTTGAAGGTTTCGACACCAGCTTTGGCGACCGCACGCATGACGGCATTGCGCGCTTTGTGGATGGCGTCTGGATCATTGTCCTTGCCCATCTCGCGCGCGACATCCGCCTCGCTCGGCAGAGTCAGCGCTTGGGCGCGGAAGGCCGGTTCGAACTCATCATTGCCGGCGATCTCGATCAGGGTGGAGATGAAGGCTGGATCGACGCTCACCTCGTTGCCCGACCGCACGGCCTGTGTTGCCGCAATCAGGTTCGGCAGGGCAAGGGCCGTCAGTGCCTGCCAGCGCGAGAAGAGGTCTGTCTCGTGACGGGCGATCTGGATGAGGTCGTCCGACGATTGCTCCATATGCAGGTTGATCGGGGCAGAGAAACTGCGGTTGATCGACAGAACGGGTCGCGACGAAATGCCGGTGAAGGTAAAGCGCTGACTGCGTTCTGTCAGATGCAGGACACCGTCCTTGAACTCACCACCTTCAACCTTGATTGGCGTGGCGATCTGACCATTATCCAGAATGAGAGCGGTCGAGAGCGGAATATGCAGCGGCTCCTTGCGGCTCTGGCCGGGCGTCGGTGCAACCGTCTGCTCCAGCGACAGGGTGAAGGTCGCGGACGCCGGATCATAAGCGGTGGAGGCGCTGACAAGCGGCGTTCCGGCCTGAATATACCAGCGGAAGAACTGCGTCAGATCGCGTCCGGTCGCATCCTCGAAGCACTTGACGAAATCCTCAACCGTCGCCGCATCACCATCGTGACGCTCGAAATAGAGGTCGGTTCCTTTGCGAAAGCCGTCTTCTCCCAGGATCGTTGCGATCATACCGGTGATTTCGGCACCCTTCTCATAGACGGTCGTCGTATAGAAGTTGTTGATTTCGCGATATTTATCCGGGCGTGGTGGGTGCGCCAGCGGGCCGCCATCTTCGGGAAACTGTTCCGACTTCAAGTGGCGAACGTCTGCGATGCGCTTGACCGCGCGCGAGCGCATGTCTGAAGAAAACTCCTGATCGCGATAGACGGTCAGACCTTCCTTCAGGCAAAGCTGGAACCAGTCGCGGCAGGTGATGCGGTTGCCGGTCCAGTTATGAAAATACTCATGCGCGATGATGCGCTCGATATTGGCGTAGTCGGCATCGGTCGCGGTTTCCGGATCGGCCAGAACATATTTGTCGTTGAAGACGTTGAGGCCCTTATTCTCCATCGCGCCCATGTTGAAGTCGGATACGGCGACGATCATGAAGATGTCGAGGTCGTATTCGCGGCCGAAGCGCTCTTCATCCCATTTCATGGAGCGTTTCAGCGCATCCATGGCGTAGGTCGCGCGCGGCTCCTTGCCATGCTCGACATAGATCTTCAGCGCGACTTCGCGGCCCGACATGGTCGTGAAGCTGTCTTCGACAACGCCAAGATCGCCAGCGACCAGTGCGAAAAGGTAGCTCGGCTTCGGATGAGGATCGAACCAGGCAGCGAAATGGCGGCCTTCATCATAATTGCCGCCGCCGAGGAAATTACCGTTCGACAGGAGGAGGGGATTGCCTTCCTTGGCCGCGATGATGGTGATCGTGTAGGGCGCCAGCACATCCGGCCGGTCCGGGAAATAGGTGATGCGGCGGAAGCCTTCTGCCTCGCACTGCGTGCAATAGACGCCATTGGTGCGATAGAGACCCATCAACTGGGTATTGCTTTCCGGATTGATGTAATTGGTGACGCAGATTTCGAAGGGGATCTCTTCAGGAAGATCGCGGATCGTCAGTTGCTCTGGCGTCACGTCATATTGCGCCGTCGGCATCTCGATCTGGTCGAGAAGCAGGCTCGAAAGCGTCAGTTCGTCGCCGTCAAGAATAAGCGGCGAGGCCTTGTCGGCGCCCTCGCGGCGATGGAAGATCAGTCGCGCTTCCACCTTTGTGTTTTGTGGGTCCAGTTCAAATGTGAGGTCAACCCGTTCAAGCACGAAATCCGTTGGACGATAATCCGCCAACTGAACAATCTGACCCGTATCTGTTCGCATAACTATTCCCGAATGAACCTTGCTTCTGCCGCTGCCTGACCATCATGCGGGCATGATGGGTGAAAGTAAACTTGTCGACACGCGTCACCATCATGGAGAGGCGGGGGACATGCGTCCCTAAAATACTACCAGACAGAAGTTTTAACCCGCGTCTGAGCATTTCTGATCGGTGCATGATTTCATGAAATGTTGAACGATTACTGAAGCTGCGGACACGTAGAAAGAGAATATCTTGAAAAAGAGGCTCGCTCCGAGCAGCCACAGCCACCCTGGAGCGCCGTTCGTCCTATTGAACGCACAAGGAACGCTCTATCGTCTTTGATCTACGCATCGTGCTTTGCGAAAATCGATTCTGATTTTCGGGCCGATGCTGTAGACGATGGGACCGGCCGGCAGGGTCCGCCGAATCGGTTTACCTCCGTTGGCCAGCATGATCTAATGAACATGAAAGTCGATCTGCTGTGCTGTGCGCTCGGGTCAAACTCCAATCTGCGGGCATCTCGTCTGCAAATCCCGATCGCAAATTCCCATGAGTGCAGATACGTACAATCCCGTCCGGGGTATTGTCCTCAAACTCACCTCCGTCGCTTTCTTTCTTGTCATGCAGACCTGCATCAAGGCAGCCGGGCCGGATGTTCCTGCGGGACAGATCACCTTCTTCCGCTCGGCTTTCGCCATCCTTCCCATCATCCTTTATCTGGCATGGCTCCGCAGCCTCACGCGGGCCTTTCACACAAGCAATTTGTTTGGCCATTTCAAGCGGGGTTTTCTTGGCATTCTGTCGATGATGTGCGGATTTTACGGCCTGACCTTGCTGCCGCTTCCGGAGTTCATTGCAATCGGTTATGCCTCGCCGCTGATGTCTGTCGTCTTCGCCGCCGTGATGCTGGGCGAAACGGTGCGCATCTACCGCTGGTCAGCGGTTGTCGTCGGCATGATGGGCGTCGTCATCATCCTGTGGCCAAAGATGACGCTGTTGCAAAATGGCGGCCTTGAGGCGAGCGAAAGCATTGGGGCTCTCGCGGTTCTGTTTGGTGCCGTCCTCGGTGGACTGGCGATGGTGCAGGTGCGCCAACTGGTTGTGACCGAACGTACCCCCACGATCGTTCTTTACTTCTCGCTGACCGGCACGCTCATTTCCGCCTTCAGCATGCCTTTCGGCTGGGAATGGCTGGATATGAAGCAGGCTAGTCTGCTGATTTCTGCCGGCATTGCCGGCGGGATAGCCCAAATTCTGCTGACAGAAAGCTATCGTCACGCGGAAGTGTCGACCATCGCGCCGTTCGAATATAGCTCGATCCTTCTCGGTATCGGCGTTTCCTACGTGCTCTTCGGCGATGTGCCGACCCTCACCATGCTGATCGGAACCAGCATTGTCGTCTGCGCAGGTATCTTCATCATCTTCCGCGAGCACCAGCTGGGGCTTCAGCGTAAAGCCGCACGCAAGGCCTCGACACCATCCGGCTAATTTCGTCCACCTGTGAATAAACACCTGTGAATTTTAAGAAAAGTTCATGGTCTGACGCAGAAATGTGCTATGTACATTATAGGTTGTGGGTATTGGGTGATGCATCTTGCGTTGGGATTTCAAGCCAGAAGAAAGTGATCAGCGAGGAAGAAATGTCAGCCGCCCTCTTTTTCTTTTAGGGGGACGGCACACTCAATCATTGAGCGTGGAGATGCGCTAATGAGCTTTTCCTATGATAATTTCGTTGCTCATCCAGGTCTTCTAGGCGCGATTCAACACCTGGCGCGCACGTTGCGCGGACGCTTCGATGAAAATCCCCGTCTTGCGCGCCTGCTCTCGGCCCATCAGAAATGGCTGCTGACACAGATGGCGATGGGCCTCAGCGCCGAACAGCGGGCCCATGGTTTCACCGTTGCGCAACTGCGCGAGGTCGTAACCTCAACCGGCGTTGCCAGCCGCAATACCGTTCAGAACTATCTCGATCAGCTTGAGATCTATCGCTACCTCGAGAAGGCGAACCGCTCTGCGGCGACGAGACCCAAGCGGTACCGCGCCACGCAGATCAGCGAGCAGGGAATATTCAACTGGTACCTTGCAAACCTCTCAGCCATTGATGGCATGGACCATGGAAACCGCGCTGCCACGCTGATGGCATATCCCGAGATCGTTGTGCATGCTCAACCTACCGCAGCGCGCGCCTGCCTTGCCGATAAACATTGGGTAGAGCCACCAGCGCGCGTCGGGCTTTTTCAATGGGTGGAAGCGGGCGGTCTCGTCATGGATGAGATCGTCACCCGTGTGCGGGATACGGAAAATGAGCGCATCGATATCGGCTATGTCGACGTCCGAGCACTCGCCGCGACCTTCATGATGTCGCGCACGCATTTGCAACGGCTTCTCAACAAGGCAGCGGAGCAGGGCAGCGTCGGCTGGATAGACGAGACGCCACGCAGCGCCATGTGGCTGTCGCGCGATTTTCTTGGCGAATATTGCGGCTGGCAAGCGAGGAAGTTGACGCACGTGGAAGACGCGTTCTTCGAAGCGAAATCACTGCTACGGGACCAAGTGAACGTGGCGCGGTGAAGCGCGACGGCTCGAGAAGCATTCTCCGCCCGAGAAACGGGTTAGCGCCCACGAATAATCGGGTCTATTGCTCCATTGGGCAGGGCTGCTGCGTAAACTCACCGTCTGAAAATGCAAAAGCGCCTTCCACATGAAAGGCGCCTCATCAGCATGGCAACGCATGCAGACGTGACCGCACAAAGATCGTCTCAGCGTTCGCGAAAGTCTGCAAAAACCGCCGAAGGACGGGTTGTGCGGACCTGCTGCGTCGAAGCACGAGCGGTCAGCTGTTCGTTTGTAACACCGAAACGGTGGTAGCCCTGACTGGAGCGTGGGCCGAGGCCCGCCAGTCGAAGCGTTTCAAAGCCGGAATGAACCGGACGGTAGCGCGTGGTCATTGCCTTGGTTCCTTAAACCTTTTCCTCCCAAGACATGGTTCTTATTGCAGTGCGGCATAGATTCGGCAATCCAACCGAATGCGTCGCTGTTATGCGCCATTTGCATGGCTTTTTTCATAATCTATTTACAATGATCAAAAAGGAAGCATTCATAAATCGCGCAAGCGCGCCTGGAATGCCAATAAATCGTTCCAGGCCAATGACTTACTCGCCGGAGCATTCAAAAGCTCCTGTGGATGCAGGGTTGCAATGGCAGGTGCTGTGCTGGGGCCAACTGCGACATCACGCCACTGTCCGCGCATCGTATGGATCGTGCCGGAGCCGCCAAAGAAAAAACGCGCTGTGAAGTTGCCGAGAAGCAACAGTACTTTCGGCTCGGCCAAAGCGATTTGTCGCTCGATGAACGGACGGCAGATTTCCATCTCCGGACCCGACGGCGAACGGTTGCCCGGCGGACGCCAGGGAACGACATTGGTGAGCATTAGCTTGCTGCGATCAAGCCCGATCGCCGCAAGCATGCGGTCGAGAAGCAACCCGGTCTTGCCGGTAAAGGGAGCGCCTTCCCGATCGTCGTCCGCATCCGGCATGGGGCCGATAATCATGATCCCGGACGAGGGATCACCTTGCGCAAACACCGTGTTGCGGGCACTGTTTTTGAGATTGCAGCCGTTGAAGCTTTCGAGCGCGGTTTTCAGTTCAAGAAGCGATCGCGCGCTCTCGGCCGCGAAGCGTGCAGACGCGATCGCCTGATCGTCCGGCAGTGCAACGTTGACCGGCGCGGGGGGCGCAGCCGCAGGCGCACGGGCAGCTTGCCGGGAAGAGGGGGCGGCCTGATGCGGAGCGCTTCGTATCTCAGGCTGTTGCGGCTCGCTGCTTCTCTGTGGAGCACGCGTCTGACGCCCTGCCGCAAATTCGGCAAATCGATCCAGCGGCTCGTCTTCCAGCAGCCAGTCGACGCCAGCATCCGCATGGAAATGCAGAAGTGCCGCCAGTTCTGCCGGGGAGAGGTCTTGTGCCGAGATCATGACCCGCAAACTAGAGCGTTTCCTTATGAAATGGAAGCAGTTCCGCCAGGCATGTTTCTGCCGGGCTTGAAGCCGATATGCTCGACCGTAGCTTTGGATAGGCCACCCGCCAAACGCCTTTCGATCTGTCGAAACCCGCTATTGCAAAACGCTTCTTATGCCGTCCAGCGCGCAATGTCGCCGCTTTCGCCAATCATCGCCAGACCGTGGGCGATCGAAAGAAGTTCGCCGCCGCTTTCAATCTTGTCGGCGTCGAACCGGCGGGTAAAGAGCTGGCGCACAGCAGGAACGAAGGAGGTGCCGCCGGTGAGGAAGACCTTGTCGATGGCCTGCGGAGCGGTGTTCGTCTTGGTCAGAACCTCATCCAGAGCCTCTTCGATCTTGGCGAGATCGTCGGTAATCCATCGGTCGAAGTCCGACCGTTTCACCATCTTCTTGCCCGCGGCGCCAAGCGGCGAGAAGTTGAACTCCGCCTCTTCCTGCGAGGATAGCGCCATCTTGGTGGCGGAGATTGCCTGATACAGCGGGTAGCCCTCATCATGCTCGACCAGTTCGACGAAGAGCTCAAGCTTTTCCGGTTCGAGTGCCGAGCGCAGCAGCGACTTCAGATCGGAGAACTCTCTGGAGGTCTTGAAGATGGACAACTGGTTCCAACGGCCGAAATTGACATAGTAACCGGATGGCACATCCAGAACCTTGTCGAAGCTCTTGAACTTGCTGCCCTTGCCGATTTCCGGCGACACCAGATTGTCGATCATGCGGAAATCGAAGTGATCGCCCGCAACACCGACGCCCGAATGGCCAATCGGGGTGGCGGAGAGCTTGCCGGCATGCGTCTCGAAGCGGATCAGCGAGTAGTCGGTGGTGCCGCCGCCGAAATCCGCCACCAGAACATTGGCATCCTTCTTCAGACTCTGGGCGAAGTAATAGGCGGCTGCCACCGGCTCGTAAACATAATGGATTTCGGGAAAGCCGGCACGCGTCAGGGCTTCATTATAGCGGGCAAGTGCCAGTGCTTCATCCGGGTTGGAGCCGGCAAAACGCACGGGGCGACCGGCAATCACGGTCGACACATCGTTTTTCCATTCGTCGCCTGCATAGGTCTTCAGCTTGCGCAAAAACACCTCCATCAGATCTTCGAAGCTCTGACGCTTGGCGTAGATCAGCGTGCCTTGAAACAAAGGCGAGGCAGCGAACGTCTTGATCGATTGCAGGAAGCGGCATTCGCCGGCGTTCTCGATGAATTGCTGGATCGCTGCCTGGCCGGCCTCGACATGCAGCGCTGCTGCACCAAGTCCTTTGTCCTTCATGAAAGACAGCGCGGTGCGCATGCTGTCTGTCGTTCCGGCACTGGAGGTGAAGCGCATGGAGTGGCTGCTGCTGCCGGTGTCCGAAAGCGCCATAACTGTGTTGGTCGTGCCAAAATCGAGCCCGAGTGTCCGTGCCATGGAGAGGATCCTTGTCAGTCAACGAGAGAGCATTCCCGGAATGCAGGCATCCGGGCAATAAAAGGCGCGCAACCGCGCCCGCCTGTTTTGAAGAGGGCGCGTGATGGCACAGCGAATTGTGAATGGCAAGCGCGCGGGTGCAGATTTTTCAGGCGTGCTGTGGCATCGCGGCAGCCTTCTCTTTCAGCCATGCGGCAAATGTTGCCATAGCACTGGTGACAGGTCGCGACTTGAGCCGTGTTAGCCAGTAGCAGCCCTTCGACACGTAGACCGGAAAGGGCTGGACGAGATCGCCTGCGGAGAGGTGGCGCTGGAACATCAAGGGAGGGGCAAGCGCGACGCCAGATCCCTGCAGGGCCGCCTCCACCATGGGAACCGAGGAGTCGAAGACGATGCCCTTGATCCTTGGCGAGGCAACGCCAGCCTCGAAAAACCAGTCCGGCCATTCATCGGCGCGATAGGAGCGCAGCAACGTCTGTTGCGCCACGTCATGGGGGCTATTGAGTTGCGTGGCCATGATCGGAACGCAGAGCGCCGAGAGCGGTGCGGAAAACAATTCCTCAGCCTCTGTGTCATGCCAGGCGCCATTGCCGAAGCGGATAGCAAAGTCGAGGCCTTCGGCAGCGATATCGACGCGGTTGTTGTTGGTGGAGAGGCGAATATCTATGAAGGGATAGAGGTCTTGGAACCCGGTGAGCCGGGGCAGGAGCCAGCCCACGGCAAAGGTTCCGACAGCGCCGACGCTCAACACCTCCTGCAGATGCCCGTCCTCGAAACGCTGGAGAATATCGGCCATGCGGTCGAAGGAATCACGAAGCGTCGGCAGGAGCGCCAGGCCCTCATCAGTGATCATCAGGCCGCGTGGCAGGCGCTTGAACAGCGTCGCGCCAACACGCTCTTCGAGCAGTTTGACCTGGTGGCTGATCGCAGTCTGCGTCACGCAAAGCTCGATGGCCGCACGGGTGAAGCTCAGGTGTCGGGCGGCGGCCTCAAAGGCGCGCAGTGCATTCAGCGGAAGGTGAGGGCGAACCATGAAAGATCAGCTCCAGAGGGATGAAGGCCAAGTTTAATTCATGGCTGAAGCCAGATATCATCATTTGTCCCACCCGCGCAAACCACCGTAAGTCTCTTTTATCGAAACTTTAGCGTTGACGCATAGAGGAGATAGTCATGCATCGTCCGATGGTAATGAAGAAGCGAAGAACAGCGGCTTTCGCCTTGACGCTGGCCATTGCGAGCCTTGCTTCGATGGAAACCAAAGCAGCCGAAAAGCTGCATTGTACGGTCGTTCTGGACGCCGAAAGTGGCACAGCTCTCTACCGCGATGGGACTTGCGATAAAGCTTTCGCCCCACAATCCAGCTTCAAGCTTCCGCTTGCCGTCATGGGATACGACGCCGGGATCTTGAGGGACGCGACCAACCCGCGCTGGAACTACAAGCTTGAATGGAAACGACCCAAGCGCGAACAGAAATCTGTCGATCCGACAATATGGGAGCGGGATTCGATCGTCTGGTATTCGCAGGAAATCACCCGGCGATTGGGCAAGGCCAAGTTTGCTGACTATGTGCAGCGCTTCGGTTACGGCAATAGTGATGTCCGTGGAGTGCCAGGACAGACGAATGGCCTGACGGAATCCTGGTTGATGTCCTCGTTGAAAATCTCCGCCGATCAGCAGGTCGATTTCGTGCGTCGCTTCGTCACCGGAAAGCTGCCCGTATCGAAGGAGGCGATCGCGAAGACGGAGGCGATCATTCCGCAGTTTTCAGCCGCAGACGGATGGCAGATTTATGGCAAGACCGGATCGGGGCGCATGCGCACCAAGGCCAACACCTATGATGGCGACTGGTGGCTCGGCTGGTTTGTCGGTTGGGCGCAGAAGGGCGAACGCAAGGTCGTGTTTGCCAGCCTGAATATCGATGATTGGAGAGGCGATGAGCCGATCAGTTTTGCAACCCGCGACGCTTTGATTGCCGATCTACCCAAACGCGTCAAATGACGATTAGCGAAGCGCCCTGCGTGCCACGACGATCAGGATAACGCCGGCAATAGCTGCCAGCGCGCCGCGCAACATCCATGGGCTTTGATTGATCATGAAACTGGAGGCGGGGTAGGGGAAATAGCCGCTGCCCTGTCCGACCCAGACCAGACCCATCAGCACGATCAGAACACCCAATATGCTTAAAATCGTGCGAAGTGCCTGCATGATCGTCTCCCAAAAGCAAAGCCTTTCCGAATGCTATCCGGAAAGGCTTCCAGTTCAAAGCGTTACCTATTGCCGATCGGGATGATCAGATCGACTTTGCCGCTCCACCATCCACGTGCAGCATGGTGCCGGTGATGTAGCTCGCTGGCTGCGAGCACAGGAATGCGCCTGCTGCGGCGAATTCTTCCACCGTACCAAGCCTGCCGGCGGGGATGCTCTTGACGGAGGTTTCACGAACCTCTTCCATGCTCTTGCCAAGGCGCTTGGCGTTTGCGCCATCCAGCTCATCGATGCGATCGGTGTGGATGCGACCGGGCAGCAGCATATTGGCGGTGATACCGAAGCCTGCGACTTCACTGGACAGCGTCTTGTTGAAGCCAACAAGTGCGCCGCGCAGCGTGTTGGAGAGCGCGAGATTTGGAATGGGCTCGAACACGCCGGAGGAAGCAACAGTCAGAATGCGGCCCCAGCCTTGCTCCTTCATCTGCGGGACAAGCGCATTGGTCAGGGTGATGACGCGCAGCACCATGGATTGAAAGAACGTATCAAGCTTGTCAGTGGTGATGTCCTGCGCCAGCCCTGGTGTTGGTCCGCCCGTGTTGTTGACGAGAATATCGATGCCGCCGAGCTTCGTCTTCACCGCCTCGATCATGGACGGCACGAAGGTCTCTTCGCCAAGATCGCCCCAGACCCATTCCGCCTTGCCCTTGCCGAGCCCGTTGATCGTCTTGGCGTTGGCGTCCAGCTTTTCGCCGCTACGGCCCACCATCAGCACGTTGACGCCTTCCTTCGCAAGCGCCGTTGCGATGCCGAGACCCAAGCCGCGAGATGAGGCCAGAACCAATGCTCGCTTGCCGGAAATACCCAAATCCATGACGGTGTCCTTTCATGCTCATGACGATTGCCCACGCTTGTAGCGTCTGCGTCCGGCCCTGAAAAGTGTTCATCGGCTGGGCATTGACCCGTTTGCTTGCGCGGCCTGTTGCGCCTCGGTAAGACAGCCGCGTGAATTTGTGTTTGGAAAGGACGGGCTTGAACGTGTGGAACGAGCGTCAAAAAGTCGAAAACCGCAAAAGTGACGACGCCCGCAGCGAAAGCGACATCGATTATGGGCGGATCATTCACTCCACCTCTTTTCGGCGCCTGCAGAGCAAGACGCAAATCCTCAATCTCGGCGACAGCGATTTCTACCGCACCCGCCTCACGCATTCTCTCGAAGTGGCGCAGATCGCCGCGGGTCTGGTCAAGCACTTGCGCAAGTCCTTTCCCAATCATCCGGTGACGGCTGAACTGCCAGAGCATAGCCTCATCCAGGCGATCGGCAGCGCCCACGATCTCGGCCATCCGCCCTTCGGTCACGGTGGCGAAGTCGCGCTGAATTACTGCATGCGCGTGGCGGCAAATCCGAATGAAGCAGGGCGAAACGGCAATGGCGTTATTACCGACATCGCCAAGGCGGGCTTCGAAGGAAACGGCCAGACCTTACGCATTCTCAGTCGCCTTGAGGCATTTTCAAAAGCCCATGGCGCCAATCTCACGCGGCGCACCCTGCTTGGTATCCTGAAATACCCCGTAGCCTATTCGAAAGCCGCCCATCCCGCGCGCGTGCCAAAATTGCACGACGGACCTTCCACGCTGCGCGTTATCGATACGCAGGCTTCCAAGCCGCCAAAATGTTACATGGATTGCGAGACGGATGTGGTGGACTGGGTGCTTGATCCTCTGCCGCAGTCCGACCGCGATCTTTTCCAGACGGTGACGCGTGAAGACGGCAAGCACGCCAAGTCGCTCTACAAATCGCTCGATTGCACCATCATGGATGTTGCAGACGATATCTCCTACGGGGTCCACGATCTTGAGGACGCAATCGCCATGCAACTCATCACCAGAGATGCCTTCGAGAAGGAGGTGACGGCGGAGGATTGCGAGAGCTTCATCGCGATGCTCAACAAGAATCACAAGGACAAACGCGGCAATGATGTCCATCGCGAAATCGTGGATGGGCTCTTCGGCCCTAGCGGTGATCGCAAAATGTTCATCAGCATGCTGGTCGGTTATTTCATCACGGATGCTCGCTACGTGGACGACGATCGTTTTGAAACGCCGCTCTTGCGTCACCGGGTGAAACTTGGGGACGACAGAGTGCGATTGCTGAAGGCGTTTCAGGATGTCGTGCGCAAACATGTTATCAAAAGCCCGCGCGTCCAGCACATGGAGTTCAAAGGGCAGGGGATGGTCGTTGCCGTCTTTGAAGCGCTCCAGTCCGATCCCGAACGGCTGCTGCCAGACGATGTCTTCCCCCTTTATGAAAAATCAGGCGGGGATTTGCGTGTCATCTGCGATTTCGTTGCCGGAATGACGGATGGCTATCTCATCAGGACCTATGAGCGCCTCTTTTCACCAGGGGCAGGTTCCGTGTTCGACAGGCTTTAACCGGGCTAAGCCCATCGACGCTTCTGGAAATTTGAGCGGGGAACGCTCTAGCTTGCTTCTCCCTGCCGCTGGCGCCACTCGCGGATGAGTAGACCATAGACAAGCAGATCGCAGACGCCGTTATGGGTTGTTTCATGCTGGCGAAGGTACGCCTCGCGCAGGAAGCCCAAACTTTCCGCCAGAGCAATGGAGGAGCGGTTTTCGGCGTCTATCTCCATGTAAAGTTTGCGATATCGGCCCATGGTAAAGATATGGGCGATGAGCGCGGTCATACATTCGCGCGCCACTCCTTGTCTCTGCCGCTCAGTGGCTGTGATATATCCAAGCTCGAGAACGGCGTCGTCGCGACCAGGAAAAGCGACGTAGCGACCTGCAACCTCCTCGGTCACGCGGTCAATGGCGATCCAGGTTTGTCCGGGCCACTCTTTATCGTTCAGCCAATCGGAAAATGTCGCGATATCTTCAAAGTGAGGCTGAGACATAAATCGGCACTGGTCGGCACTTGAAAAAGTTGGGAACAAAGCTTTTGCATCGCTTTCAATCAAGCCCCGCATAGTAAAGCGCTGCGTCGTAAGCGTCGGTACGTCCATTATCTCCACTGCCGTTTTGTCATGCCATTCACGGGAACAGGTTTAATAGTCTCTCCTGGAACTGCCAAGCGTTCCGGTCAGCAAATTGTCTTCGATTGTTGGATGCCTCCAAAGCAGCTTCGCAATCAGCGCGATTCGCTACCTGTAGACGCGATGCCTAAAGCAACTCCTCAGCCCACCTTCTTCTCTTGACCATCTCATCAACCAATCCTATTCTTCTTGTTACGTGCACGTAAAAGTAAGCGTTTGTCATCAGGTTGTCAGACAATTCGATGGCTGCGACCGCGCTTGCTTGCTATTGGTCTCGACAAAGCGCTTCTCCTTTGCCAAGACAGATGACGCGAACTGCTTGTTGCGACGACGTTTTTTCACACGTCTGTGGCTGCGTGATGGTGTAGGGCAGGATAACGAAAAGCCGGACGGGACCGGCGTACTGACGAGGATCTTATGACGGAAGAAATGGAATTGCCGGAACGTGAATCGATGGAGTTCGACGTCGTTATCGTCGGCGCGGGACCTGCTGGCCTCTCTGCAGCTATTCGGCTAAAACAGGTCAATCCGGATCTGTCCGTTGTGGTGCTGGAAAAGGGCTCGGAAGTGGGTGCGCATATCCTCTCCGGCGCAGTTGTCGATCCCATCGGTATTGACCGTCTGTTGCCCGGCTGGCGCGAAGAAGAGGCGCATCCCTTCAAGACCGAAGTCAAGGACGACCAGTTTCTGTTCCTGGGACCTGCCGGCTCGATTCGCCTGCCGAACTTCCTGATGCCGCCGCTGATGAACAATCACGGCAACTATATCGTCTCGCTCGGTCTCGTCTGTCGCTGGCTGGCGGAGAAGGCGGAGGCGCTTGGCGTTGAAATTTACCCGGGTTTTGCCGCAACCGAAGTCCTCTATAATGACGAAGGCGCCGTCATCGGTGTTGCCACCGGTGACATGGGCATCGAGAAGAATGGCGAGCCCGGCCCTGCCTTCACCCGCGGCATGGAACTGCATGGCAAATATGTGCTGATCGGCGAAGGCGTGCGCGGCTCGCTTGCCAAGCAGCTCATCAAGAAATTCGATCTGTCGAAGAACAGAGACGTTCAGAAGTTCGGTATCGGCATCAAGGAACTGTGGCAGGTCAAGCCTGAGAACCACCGCCAAGGCCTCGTGCAGCATTCCTTCGGCTGGCCGCTCGGCATGAAAACGGGCGGTGGCTCGTTCCTCTATCATCTGGAAGACAATCTCGTTGCCGTCGGCTTCGTAGTTCACCTGAACTACAAGAACCCCTATCTCTATCCTTTCGAAGAGTTCCAGCGTTTCAAGACGCACCCGACGATCGCTCCAACTTTCGAAGGCGGAAAGCGCGTCTCTTACGGTGCGCGAGCCATCACCGAGGGCGGCTACCAGTCTGTGCCGAAGCTCACCTTCCCGGGTGGCGCGCTGATCGGCTGTTCGGCCGGTCTCGTCAACGTTCCGCGCATCAAGGGCAGCCACAACGCGGTTCTCTCCGGCATGCTGGCGGCAGACAAGATTGCAGCAGCTCTCGAATCTGGTCGCGCAAACGATGAAGTGATCGAGATCGAGAACGAATGGCGTGGCACCGATATCGGCAAGGACCTGAAGCGGGTCCGCAACGTCAAGCCGCTTTGGTCGAAGTTCGGCACGGCGATTGGCGTCGGCCTTGGCGGTCTCGACATGTGGACCAATCAGCTCTTCGGCTTCTCCATCTTCGGTACGCTGAAGCATGGCAAGACGGATGCGGAAAGCCTGGAGCCAGCAGCAAACCACAAGCCGATTGCCTATCCAAAGCCGGATGGCGTGCTGACCTTTGACCGTCTGTCGTCCGTCTACCTTTCCTCCACCAATCACGAAGAGGACCAGCCGGTCCATCTTCAGGTGAAGGACATGGAGCTGCAGAAGCGCTCCGAGCATGATGTCTATGCCGGCCCATCGCAGCGTTACTGTCCCGCCGGGGTCTATGAGTGGGTGGAGAAGGAAGGCGAACCGACCTTCGTCATCAACGCGCAGAACTGCGTCCACTGCAAGACCTGCGATATCAAGGACCCGAACCAGAACATCAACTGGGTACCGCCACAAGGCGGCGAAGGGCCGGTTTACGCCAATATGTAATATTGGCGCGGCCCGCACGGACCGCCGTCAGCAAGGATGCTCGGTGAAGGGCCCGTCTACGCCAATATGTAATATTGGCGAGGCCCGCTGTCTCATGGAGAATGAGACGGCAAAGCAGACAGAGGGAATGCCCACTTGGTCACGATCCGCGCCGGACAGAGGGAAGACTTTCCGCGTCTTGCGGAAATCGAGCTGGATGCGTTTGTTGTCTGGGCAGAAGCCTGCGGGGTGACGGACGAGCCTGTCTCCGCGCCGGTATTCCTCCTTGAACAGAGCCTGCACGAGGAGCTGCTTCTGGTGGCTGAGGAAGTGGGACGTGTCGTCGGCTTCACGCTTGGGCTGAGTGAGGGAGATACCCTCTATATTGTCGAGGTCGATGTGGAGCGTGCGGCACAGGGTAGGGGCGTCGGCACTTCGCTGATCTTGGCTATGCTGGATCGCGGACGTGAAAGAGGCTTTGCTAAGGTCGCTCTCACCACGGATCGATACGTGCCTTTCAACGCACCCTTTTACACACGGCTCGGCTTTCGCATCCTGGAGGCTGCGGAGACCCCGGCCTTTCTCCGCAGAAGGCTGAAGGCTCAGATCGATTCTGGTCTTGATCCAGAGCGTCGCGTGGCGATGTTGAAGAGCATATGAGGTCATCTGACTGTCCAGGGAGATATTGCGAGTGAACAACCTGCAACCTGTGGGGTTAGGCTGCCAATGATGGTCATCAGGGAGGCGTTTACAGTCGCAGGCTGGATCATTTAAAAGTAACGGAACCCCTATATGTTAAGAGGGTCCCTCTTAGATCAAGAGGATCAATGTACCCCTGAAGGGGTTGGGAGTGAGCCAATGAGGAAACTTGCCGGAATGGTCTCGGCTTTGCGCAGCCATCATCTGCTGGCCGCGGTTGCAGCAGTGATCGGCACGATATCGACGAGCGGCCAACCCGCGATGGCGGCAAGCTGCCGCGCCGATGCATCGGCTGGCATCGACTGGAGCGAATGCAACAAGCGTCTCCTGATGCTGGGCGGCAGCGTCTTGGATGGTGCTGATCTGCACGGGACGGACTTTACCTATACCGATCTGCGCGGCTCCTCCTTCAATAAGGCCAATTTGGAGAAGGCCAAGCTGATCCGCACTTCGCTTGCGTCCTCCCAGCTTGAGGGCGCCAATCTGATCAAGATCGAGGCCTATCGCAGCGATTTCAGCGATGCCAATGCCGAAAACGCCAAGTTCAACAGCGCTGAAATGCAGCGCGCCAACTTCGAGAACGCCAAGCTCGTCAATGCCGATTTCTCCAAGGCGGAACTCGGGCGAGCGGATTTCAATGGCGCGGTGTTGACGGGCACCAAATTCACCAAGGCCAACCTCTCTCGCGCCAGCTTCACCGGCGCCAAGTTCACCGGGCCGATCGATTTCTCCGACTCGTTCCTGCTGCTTGCCCGTATCGAGGGGCTGGACCTATCCGCCGCCACCGGGCTCGATCAAAAACAGATCGATATTGCCTGCGGCGACGACAAGACAAAGCTGCCACAAGGTTTGACCAAGCCAGCCACATGGCCGTGTCCCGCCGATCCGGAAGATGATTGACCAAGAAGGCCAGCCGGACGACGGTCCGACTGGCCTGTCACAGGGCCGTATAAGCTCTTGGCTTAAAAGCCTGACAACACGATCTTGCCCTTGGCTTTGCCGCTTTCGATCAGCGCATGTGCCTTGATAAGGTTTGTGGCATTGATCGTGCCGAACGTCTCCGTCAGCGTCGTTCTGATCTTGCCCTGGTCAATCAGTTCCGACACGTGGTTCAGCAGCTTGTGCTGCTCCAGAATATCGGCGGTCTCGAAGACCGGACGGGCAAACATCATCTCCCAGTGAACGGAAATGGCCTTGCGCTTGAAAGGTAGAATATCGAAACCACCCTCTGGATCGTCTATCAGGCAGTAGCGCCCCCGCGGCGCAATCAGTTCTATGCTGTCGGCGCGGTGAACGTCGCTATGGGTGGTGGAAAAGACGAAGCTTGGCGCGCCAAGACCGAGCGCTTCGACCTGTGGCGCAAGCGGCTTGCTGTGGTCGAGCACATGATGCGCGCCGAACTGCTCGACCCATTCCTTTGTTTCCGGCCGCGATGCTGTGGCGATGACGGTAAGATCCGTCAGGTGCCGCGCAAGTTGGATCGCGATCGAACCGACGCCGCCAGCCCCACCGATGATGACGACGGCATCGGCGCCGCCCGCAACCGGGTCCTTTACCTTGAGGCGATCGAACAGCGCTTCATAGGCAGTGATGGCGGTTAATGGCAGGGCGGCAGCTTCCTCGAAGCTCAAGCTTTTCGGCTTCTTTCCGACGATGCGCTCATCCACGAGATGAAACTCGCTATTGGTGCCGGGGCGGTTGATGGCGCCGGCATAAAAGACTTCATCGCCGGGCTTGAACAGGCTGACCTTCTCACCCACGGCCTTGACGATACCCGCGGCGTCAAAGCCAAGAACCCGAGTTTGACCTGCCTCAGGTGCCTGATTGCGACGGACCTTGGTATCGACCGGATTGACCGAGACCGCCTTCACGTCCACCAAAAGATCGAGGCCTTTTGCCTCTGGTGCAGGAAGTTCAAAATCCACCAAAGCGTCTGCTTCCGTCACGGGCTTGCAGCTCTTGTAACCGACAGCGCGCATGTTCATTCTCCTTCGCTTGTTGCTTCGGCGTCTATTTGATAGCTATGAGCTAAGGCTGCAAGAATGCACATTTTGTGTCTATACTGACAAAAAGGATACTGTGGCCGCCTGCAGATCCTGAAAAACGGAGCTTTTCATGTCCCGTCCTCGCGCCAAATTGAAGGATAATTTTCCCGGCTGCCCGGTGGAATCGACACTCTGTTATCTCGATGGCAAGTGGAAAGGCGTGATCCTCTATCATCTGCTGAACGAGGGAACTCTGCGCTTCAATGCACTGCGTCGCCACATCCCAAGCGTCACGCAGCGCATGCTGACAAAGCAACTGCGCGAGCTGGAAGATGCCGGCCTGATTTCCCGTACCGTCTTTCCCGTCGTGCCGCCAAGGGTTGATTACAGCCTGACGGCACTGGGCCAGAGCATGGCGCCGGTCATATCGGCGCTCAAATCCTGGGGCGAAGCCCATGTGGTTTGCAGGGACGGGGTGAAGACGCTCGCTGTGCCTGCGGATCGCGTCACAACGCTCGCCGCCGCCGAATGAGCACCATCGCTGATCTTTTGGGAAGGCAGCGTCATGCCTTTCTCCAGGATGGACCGCCGTCGCTGGACCAGCGAAGAGCCGATCTCAAGGCCTTGCGCAAAGCTGTCACATCTCGTCGAAGCAGGATCGAACAGGCGGTCGATGCGGATTTCGGTGGACGTTCGCCGAATGAGACTGCGCTTCTCGACTTGGTCGGCGTCGTCAACGCCATTGATTACCTCGACCGGAACCTGAAACGCTTCATGAAACGGGAGCGACGAAAAGTTGAAACGCTGTCACAAAGCGGAAGGGCCTGGGTGGAGTATCAGCCGCTCGGCGTCATCGGCATTCTGTCGCCTTGGAACTATCCGTTTCTGCTGGCCATGGTGCCACTTGCCACAGCACTCGCAGCAGGCAACCGGGCCATGCTGAAGCCCTCCGAACTCACCCCGGAAACCAGCGCATTGATGAAGACGATGCTGGCCGAGGCTTTCCCGGAGGAAAAGGTTGCGGTGGTTCTCGGCGATGCCAGCATTGGCACCGAGTTCAGCGGCTCACCCTTCGATCATCTGTTTTTCACCGGCAGCACTGACGTGGGGCGCAAGGTCATGAAGGCTGCGAGTGAAAACCTCGTTCCTGTCACGTTGGAACTTGGCGGCAAGAGCCCGACGATTATCTTGCCCGGTCACGTCATTCCCAGGAACGTGACCTCCATCGTGTTCGGCAAGCTCGCCAATGCCGGCCAAACCTGCGTTGCCCCGGACTACGTCTTTGTCCACGAAACGGAGGTCGATGCCTTTGTCGATGCCTTCGACAAGGCAGTCGCGCAATTCTATCCAGATGGGGTAGCAAGCCGCGATTACGCTTCGATCATCAGCGACAAGCATTTCTCTCGCCTCAATGGGCTGCTCGATGATGCGGTCAGCAAAGGAGCGACGTTGCGGCGGGTGGGAATAGAGGCGGACGCGGCAACGAGAACCCGCGTTTTTCCGCCGACGCTCGTCATCAACCCAACCGAAGACATGGCCGTGATGCGGGAGGAGATTTTTGGGCCGATCCTGCCGGTGTTGAGCTACCGCGATGTTTCGCAGGTGATTGGCTATATCAACGAAAGACCAAGGCCACTGGCGCTCTATGTCTTCGGAGAGGCGGATGGCGACGACTGCAAAGCGATCCTGTCCCGCACGACGTCGGGCAATGTCGGCATCAACAACACGGTGTTGCATGTTGCGCAGGATGACCTGCCTTTCGGCGGGGTGGGGCCGAGCGGGACGGGTGCCTATCACGGCATAGAAGGCTTTCGCCGCATGAGCCATGCCAAGGGCGTGTTTTCGCGAGGACGTTTCAGCGTGCCAAGCCTTCTACGCCCGCCTTTCGGGCGGATGGTCAAAGCCGGGCTTGATCACCTGCTACGATAAGGAGGTGCGATCAGGCGAGGCGGAGATCGTGTTGATGGGCAGGCAGATGGTGATGTCCAGCCCATCCGGCGACCAAGTGTAGCAAATCTCTCCGCGCATGCCGGTGATCGTGCGCTGGATGAGGGTCGAGCCGAAGCCTTTGCTGGTCGGAGCGCGGACAACGGGTCCGCCGCGCTCGCTCCACATGATCTGCATCGTTTCACCCGTCGTGCAGGCGACCACAAGCCGGCCTTCTTCGCTGCTGAGCGATCCGTACTTGGCTGCGTTGGTGGCAAGCTCATGCAAGACGAGGGCGACGCTGGTAATGTGATCGGCCCGGATGCGCACGTCATCGGTGCCGACGAAGGCGACCCGGTCGGTCGCCGCATCCGTATAGGGTGCCAGAATGTCGCCGATGATCTGGCGCAAGGGAACGTCAGGCGCATAGGCCACATGTTCGGCCGAAAACGTCGGCTGAACGAGATCATGCGCACGCCCGAGGGCGCGCAGACGGCCTCGGACGGTGGAGGAAAGCTGTTCGGCGCTCGTTGCGGTTCGCGCGGTCATGGCCAGCATCGAATCGGCCAGCGCGAAGACGTTTTTCACCCGGTGGTTCAATTCTCGCAAAAGAAGCATACGCTGCTCTTCGGCCCGATCGCGCGCCTTCTCGTTCTGCGAACGCTCGATCGCGATGGCCGCTGTCCGTGAGACCATGCCGATGACCTCGAGATCGCGTTCGGAGGGCTTGCGCGGCTCCCGGTAATAATTGGCGAAGGTCCCAAGAACACGGCCATCCGCTGCCCGGATCGGCATCGACCAACAAGAATGGAGATTGTGGGAGAGGGCGAGTTTGCGAAAATCTGCCCAAAGTGGGTCCGTTGAAATATCGCTGACGATGACGGGGCTGCCCGTATGGGCCGAGGTGCCGCAGGATCCGATACCGAGACCGACCGCGATGCCCTCGATCGCGTCGTTGTAATCGCAGGGCAGGCTCGGTGCCGCCCCTTGGGTCAGATGCTTGCCATCCTCCGTCGTGAGCAGGACGGACGCCAGCAACTCGCCGCCCGCAGGCTTTTCCACGAGAAGCACGATATCACGCAACACATCTTTCAGCGGGCCGCCAAGTGCGACGCGTGACAGAATATCCCGCTCTGCCGTGAGAAGATCCGACGTTACCGACAGCGTGTTTATCAACGGCCCAGTCCATCCCGAAAAAGAAGGCCATGTGTCTGCGACAACGGCGATATCTGGAAGATATAGGCATCCTACCTTTAAATGTCTAATGCATAAAATGCTTGATTAATCCGCACTACTTTGAAGATGCTTATAGCAAAGGTGTCAATATTATTAAGGTCTTACTTTAGGAATTGCAGATTAACCGCTAAGCTGAATTTTCTGCTTAATCTTATGCCCGTTCCATTTGCGGATGCACCCTTGATTTCCGCACAATTTAGGAGGAAGGATTTTGCCGCGGCATTCGCCGGCTCTTCATCATTCACATTTTTTTGCACCGCAACATCGAACTGCCCGGATTGGTTCATAATTTCGCGCGCAGTGATTGTCAGTTCAGGGACGGACCAGCATGGGTATTGGTTGGATAGAAGCCGCGATCCTCGGCTTTATTCAAGGGCTTACGGAATTTTTGCCAATTTCCTCCAGCGCACATTTGAGAATCGCCGGCGAGTTTTTAGGGACAGGGGAAGATCCCGGCGCCGCCTTCACTGCAATTATTCAGATCGGCACGGAATTGGCCGTCCTGGTCTATTTCTGGTCCGACATCATGCGGATCGCCCTTGCCTGGCTTCGTCATCATTTGCGGCTCGGCGGACAATATGATCCAGCGGACGTCCGCCTCGGCTGGATGATCATCGTCGGTTCGGTACCGATCGTGCTGCTCGGGCTCCTTTTCAAGGACGCCATCGAACATTCGCTGCGCAATCTCTACATCACCGCCGTCATGCTCATCGTCTTCGGTATCATTCTGGGCTTTGCCGATCGCATCGGCAAAAAGAAGTATCCGATCAAGAAGCTGATCTGGCGTGATGCCATCATCTTCGGTTTCGCCCAGGCGATGGCGCTGATCCCCGGCGTGTCGCGATCCGGCGGAACGATCACCGCAGGCTTGCTGCTTGGCTACACCCGCGAAGCCGCTGCCCGTTACTCCTTCCTCCTGGCGGTTCCAGCCGTTTTCGGCTCGGGCTTCTACCAGCTCTTCAAGAGCATCGGGCAGCAAAACCCGGTCGGTTGGGGCCAGACGGCCTTGGCGACGCTGATATCCTTTGTCGTCGGATATGCCGTCATCGTCGTCTTCCTCAAGCTGGTTTCGACGAAGAGCTACATGCCCTTCGTCTGGTATCGAATCGTCATTGGCCTCGCGTTGCTGGGCCTGCTCTTTACCGGTGTCATCAATCCGATCTGACGCGTCTAGCGTGAGATCGGCGAGCGGTTTTATCCGGCACGGTCCTCCGTGCCGGATTATTTTTATGTCTTTCGTCCCGCGTAGAATGATTTTCCTTTCGATAATGTGACAGAGCGGTTATTTCCGCTGCAACATCACCTCCGCTCCGGCTGTTGTGACCCCTCGATCCTGTCAGGAAGAATGAATGACCGCCGACGTTCCTTGCGCCCTTGCTGTGGAGGACATCCACAAGAGCTTCGGCAATCACGAGGTTCTGAAGGGCATTTCGCTGACGGCAAGGAAGGGCGACGTCATCTCCATCATCGGTTCTTCCGGTTCCGGAAAGAGCACCTTTCTCAGATGCATCAACTTCCTGGAAACGCCAGACAGCGGCCGCGTCACTGTCAATGGCGAAGAGGTGGCGGTGACACGCAGGCGCGATGGCAAGTCCGTCCCGCAAAGCTGGCGTCAGGTGGAACGCCTGCGCACCGGCCTCGGCATGGTCTTTCAGAGTTTCAATCTCTGGGCTCACCTTACGGTTCTGGAAAATGTCATCGAAGCGCCCGTGCATGTCATGGGCGTCAAGCGCGCGGAAGCGGTCGAAAAGGCAGAGGCATTGCTGCACAAAGTCGGCCTCTATGAGAAGAAGGATGCCTATCCGGCGTTCCTGTCGGGTGGACAGCAGCAGCGTGCCGCCATTGCTCGCGCGCTTTGCGTCGAACCTGCCGTGATGTTGTTCGACGAGCCGACATCGGCGCTCGACCCGGAGCTGGTCGGCGAGGTGCTGAAGGTGATCCGCGATCTGGCCGAAGAGGGCCGCACCATGCTCCTCGTGACCCACGAAATGCGCTTTGCCCGCGACGTCTCGAGCCACGTCATGTTTCTGCATCAGGGCCGGGTGGAGGAGGAGGGGTCTCCACTGCAGGTCTTCAACAATCCCGTGAGCGCGCGGACCCGAGAATTTACCGGCGCGCTCGCCAACTGATAATCTCACAGGAGTTCGATATGAAATTTGTTGCATCTCTGCTCGCCGGTACGGCTTTCGCATTGTCGGCCTTCACCGCCAGCGCCGAAGTTCGCTTCGGTGTGATGAATGAAAGCTACCCGCCCTTTTTCGCACAGGATGCCAGCGGCAAATGGCACGGCTGGGAAATTGATCTCATGGATGCCGTTTGCGCGGAAATGAAGGAGAAATGCTCCATCGTCGCACTCTCCTGGGATGGCCTGATTCCGGCACTTGAGAGTAAGAAATTCGACGTGATCTGGTCGTCCATGTCCAATACGGCAGAACGCCAGAAGGTCATCGACTTCACCAACAAATATTACAACACGCCAAGCAAGCTGATCGGCGCGAAAGACGGTAAGCCGGGTGCGACACCGGAAGACGTGAAGGGCAAGACGATCGGTATCCAGGTTGCTACCATCCAGTCGAACTACTACGCCAAGTACTTCAAGGATGTGGCCGACGAGAAGACCTACCAGACGCTTGACGAAGCCTTTCAGGATCTGGCCGCCGGCCGCATCGATTATGTCTTCGGCGACTCGCTGGTGCTCGACGATTTCCTGAAGACCGACACCGGCAAAGATTGCTGCGCCGATGCCGGCAATGTTGCCGACGACCCTGAGATCATGGGCCTTGGTGTTTCTGGTGGCGTGCGCAAGGACGATCAGGAACTGAAGCAGAAGTTGAATGCTGCGATCGCTGCCGTTCGCGCCAACGGCAAGTATGACGAGATCACCAAGAAATACTTCACCTTCGATATCTACGGCGCGAAGTAAGCCGGGCTCTTATCGCAGATGGCAACGCCTGACAGCATCCTGGAGCTTTTGTCTCCCTATCCTCCGGGATGGGGCGGCACGCTGCTGTCCGGTGCTGCCGCAACGCTTGCCATTTCTGCCGGTGCCTATCTGATTGGTATCGTCATTGGCATGGCCGGTGCCCTCGGCAAGCTTTCCGACAATCGGGCCCTCGGCGTCGTCCTTAATCTTTACACGACGCTGATCCGCTCGGTTCCTGAACTCATCCTGATCGTCGGCCTCTATTATGCCGGAACGGACGGCCTCAACCGTCTGTTACAGATGGCGGGCCTGCCGCCGCTCGAAGTCAACGGCTTCGTTGCCGCAGTCGCCGTGCTTGGTTTCGTGCAGGGCGCCTATATGACGGAAGTACTGCGTGGCGCGATCCTTGCGATCCCAAATGGCCAGATCGAGGCCGCCAAGGCCTTCGGCATGTCGCCATTCTTGCGCTTTCGCCGCGTCGTCCTTCCCGCTCTCCTGCCGAATGCGCTGCCGGGGCTCTCGAATCTCTGGCTGTCCGTCACCAAGGATAGCGCCCTGGTGGCGGTCGTTGGCTATCAGGAACTGGCGCTTGCCACGCGTCTCGCTGGCGCCAGCACCAAGCATTATTTCCTGTTCTTCATGGCCGCCGCGCTGATCTATCTGGCGATCACCCTTGTCTCCAACTTTCTGTTCCGGTTGCTCGAACGGCGCGTGCGCCGCGGCCAGCCGGCACTTGCGTGAGGGGCGATGACGTTTTCCTGGATTGAAAAATACTGGCCGCTTCTCCTCACTGGAGCATGGCAGACCGTTGCCTTGCTCGTCATCTCCGTCAGTCTCGGCTTCATTCTGGCAATCGGCCTTGCCTTTGCTCAGGTCAGTGGCGGCAGAGTGACGCGGCTTTTGGCGCGGGGCTATTGCACTTTCTTTCGCGGTACGCCGCTGCTGATCCAGCTTTGGCTTCTCTATTACGGCGTCGGTTCGTTTCTGCCGATGATCCCCGGTCTGCGGCAGAGTTTTCTCTGGCCAATCCTCAGGGAAGGCTTTTTCTTCGCTGCGGTCAGCTTCACGTTGAACTACGCGGCCTATGAGGCGGAAGTGCTGCGTGGCGCGCTGCTCGGCGTCCCGAAGGGTGAGTTGGAGGCCGCGCGAGCCTTCGGCATGAGCCCGTTCAAGCTTGCCCGCCGCATCTGGTTGCCGCGCGCCATTCGCAATGCGCTTCCCACCATCGCAGGTGAGGTGGTCATGCAGCTGAAAGCCACGCCGCTGGCCTTCACCGTCACGGTCATGGATCTCTATGCCGTCGCTTACAAGGTCCGTCAGGACACGCTTCTGGTCTACGAGCCGCTTCTGGTCGTCACCGTCTTCTATCTCATTCTCACAGCCATCATTGCCCGCTGCTTCGGCATCATCGAAGCGCAGGTGCCAGTACGACGCTAAACGGGAGACGCTCGTTCAGCTTCGCCAATTCAAGGAGTTTCTTCATGGGCGATATTCGCATTCTCGACGGCGGCATGAGCCGCGAATTGCAGCGGTTGGGCGCGGAATTGAAGCAGCCGGAATGGTCCGCCCTTGCGCTGATCAACGCGCCGGAGATTGTCCGTCAGGTTCACGCCGAATTCATCAAGGCCGGTGCCGATGTCGTCACCACCAACTCTTACGCGCTGGTGCCCTTCCATATCGGCGAAGAGCGGTTCAGCAAAGACGGCGCGTCGCTCATCGCACTTTCCGGACGCCTGGCGCGTGAAGCAGCAGATGCGTCCGGCCGCGAGGTCACGGTGGCCGGATCGCTGCCGCCGATTTTCGGCTCTTATGAGCCGCAGAATTTCGACGCGTCCCGTGTTCAGGATTATCTTGGCGTTCTCGTCGAAAATCTCGATCCCTTCGTCGACGTCTGGCTTGGTGAAACGCTGAGCCTGATCGCCGAAGGCGAAGCAGTGCGCCAGGCGGTGGCAAAGAGCGGCAAGCCGTTCTGGATTTCCTTTACCTTGGATGACGACACCGCGCAGGTAAACGGCGCCGAGCCGAAGCTGCGCTCCGGTGAGACCGTGCGTGCTGCTGCCGAATGGGCCGCCGGTTCAGGCGCTGCCGCTCTGCTGTTCAACTGCAGCAAGCCCGAGGTGATGAAGGCTGCCGTCGAGACCGCCGCCACCACCTTCAAGGAAAAGGACGCCTCGCTCGAGATTGGCGTCTATGCCAATGCCTTTGAAGGAGAACAGGGAGAGACCGCCGCCAACGAGGGGCTCCACAGCACCCGCGCCGATCTGACCGACGATATCTATTCCCGATTTGCCTGCACATGGGCTGACGCCGGTGCGACGATGATTGGCGGATGCTGCGGCATCGGTGCTGCCCACATCCACAAGGTCGCCGGAGCGTTACGCGCTCTTTAAAGCATGTCGCGCAAAAGTGGTCACCGGTTTTGCGATAACGACATGCGACAAAACAAGGACTTAAAGCGTATGGAGCGAATCTGGAAGATCGCGACGCGCTTTAGACCGCCATGCGTCCTATCGGACGCACAGAAGAAGCTCTATCTTCTTTGATCTACAGCCTCGTTACACCTACCGCGTCTCGATTGAAAATACATCGACACCGGTAACGTTCTCTTCCAGCAGGGTGAACCCCTGCTTCAGATAGTAAGGTCGCTTTTCGGCTGTGGCACAGAGATAGCATGTGCCATGGCCAAGCCTCGCAATATGCTGGCGGGCCTCTATCATCAAAGCAGCGGCAACACCCCGCTTTCGATAATCGGGATCGACCCAGAGCGCGGCAATCCAGGGCGCATAGTCTGGTCGCGCGTCAAGATCGTTGTCGATGACGAGTACAGAGCCGACATAGGTCTCACCGTCATGCGCTACGAGCGCGAATGGGATGGCATCCGTTCCCAGCATCGGATCGAGATGGGCTCGATAATCTTCAAGCGGTACGCCGCTTTCCGTCCACCAGGCATTCCAGCCGCGATGTGCGATCGTACCGGCGAAGGATGGCTGGTGGCGAAGGTTGGATATCTGCATGTGAAGCCTCATCATCCTGAATCAGAAAACGAGGGCAAGTCTACAAGCAATTGAAAAGCCTGCGCAATGATGTCGCGCGATGGTGGAGTCCAGCCGCCGGAGGCGGCCGGACTGGTGTCAAGTTTAGAGCAACGTGCCGCTGAGGATGACCAGCGCCACCGAGAAATAGATGACGAGACCACTCACATCCACCAGCGTCGCGACGAACGGGGCCGATGCGCTTGCCGGGTCCAGACGCAGGCGCTGGAGAATGAAGGGCAGCATCGAGCCACAGACCGAGCCGAAGGTGACGATACCGATCAACGCTGCAAAGACGGTGAAGCCAACCAGCAGCCAGTGTTCGCCGTAGTCATAAAAGCCTGCCTGCTGCCAGATGGTGAGCCGCAGGAAGCCGATGGCGCCGAGGATCGCGCCGAGAGCGAGACCGCTTGGGAGCTCGCGGAGGAGCACGCGCCACCAGTCGGAAAGCTTCAGCTCCCCGAGCGCCAGAGCACGGATGATGAGCGACGTAGCCTGAGAGCCCGAGTTACCGCCAGACGACATGATCAGCGGAATGAAGAGCGTCAGCACAACGGCCTTTTCCAGTTCCCCTTCGAAATGCTGCATGGCGCTTGCCGTCAGCATTTCACCCAGGAAGAGGGCAGATAGCCAGCCGGCACGTTTGCGGATCATGTCCATGAAGCCCATGGCCATGTAAGGCTTGCCGAGCGCTTCCATGCCGCCGAACTTGTGGGCATCTTCCGTCGTGTCGGCAATCATAGTGTCGATCACGTCATCGACGGTGACGATGCCGAGAATGCGGGCATGCTCATCCACCACCGGGATGGCGAGAAGATCGTGCTTGCGGATGAGGCGGGCGACATCCTCCTGCGACATCTGAGGATCGGCATAGACGACGCTTTCGCGCGATGCGGCGGACAGGATCGATGCCTGGGGATCGGCGGTCACGAGGCGGCGCAGCGTCACCACCTTGCTCAAGGTGCCGTCTTCGGCCAGCACATAGATGGCATAGACCGTTTCACGCGAACGCTCGACGACGCGAATGTGCGAAAGGGTCTGTTCCACCGTCCAGCTGTCCGGTACGCTGACGAACTCCGTCGTCATGATGGAGCCGGCCGTGCGTGGCGGATAGGTCATCAGATGCTGAATGGCAGCAGCCGTTGCCCGGTCCAGACGCGAGAAGAGCTTGGTGCGGTGCGCCTCATCCATCTCGGCCATCACGTCCGCCACGCGGTCGTCCGACATAAGGTTGACGAAGCGGGTGGCCTGTTCCAGTGGAATGGCGGCAATGATATCGGCAGCGTGGTGCAGTTCCGGACGGTCCAGAATGGCAACGGCTTTGGGCTGCGGCATTTTCAGCAGGGCGTCGACGGCGTCGTTGACGTCGAGTGCGTTCAGTTGCTCGACACGTTCTGCAATGGTGGAAAGACCTGCATCACCGCTGCGAAAAAGACGTGCGGCCTTGCTGGCTCTCTGGGAGAGGGTGTGAAAGTTCATGATTGCTCACCTTCGAGTCGATCCGCCGATCTCGGCGGGCCGTGGTGAGCCGACAGGAGTCAGATCAGAGCACGTCTCGCCGGTCTCGGCAAAGGCAATCGACTACTACTGTCGCTAGACATCAAACGATGCTCCGTGGATATCCGTGCCAGAAGGTTGTCGAACCCCTGCACGTGATGTGTGTGGTGCGCCTGAACCGCGTCATAGTCAAGCGGTCCAAAGATGAAATTTTGGCAAGGTTGATCTCTCCGGCAAGCAGAGCGGATTTCCCTCTGAAATCAGGAGCCTGCGTTGCGACCGGACGACGTCCGGCCATGCCTTTCCCAAATGTAGAATCTGCTTGGCGATCGAAAGCTTTTCCTGTTTCGCCCCGCCTGCATCACCCTGAGAAGCGGCTAATATACATGGTTTTGATAGGGGATATGTGCCTCTCTCCGATCGGGTTTAATCGTTGATTAACCATAACCTCGATAGGGTGGGCGACAACGTCGGCATGATGCGACGTGACGACTGTCGGTATGCTTATGGTTCGCCACCAGCTCTTCGTAGCACCCAGATTTTTAGCCTTGCTTGCCGCAACTGCGCCCGTCGCCCTTATGGCAACCTATGCGGCTGCACAATCGGTATGGACGGGCACGGCGGACAATGCCTTCGAGAATGACGCGAACTGGACGCCGGGCGCGCCCGCCGCAAGCGATAGCGCCACGGTCAGCACCGGCTCGCCGCAAGTATCGACAGGTGAGACAATCGATCGGCTGAACGTTGGCGGTGGCAACGTCACCGTCACCAACACCGGCGCACTATCCGTTACCAGCGGTACCACGATGACGTCGGGCAGCGTCACCATTAACTCTGGTGGCCTTTTGACATCGGACGTCGACCTTGTCGGCGGCAGCCTTGCTGTCGATGGTACTCTGGACGGCAAGCTCTCGCTACAAAATGGCAGCGTGACTGTGAATGGTACGCTCCGGGATGCCGTCGTCGGAAACGGAACCTCGCTTTCCAACAACGGCACGATGACAGGCGCTTCCGTCGCCTCAGGCGGCACCTTCACCAACAATGGCGGCGCGACACTCTCTACCCTGAACAACGCCGGTACGGCATCGAATGCGGGTCGTGTCGGAACGCTGCAAAACACCGACGGCAATTTCACCAACAATGCCGGCGGCGAAGTCCTTGGCAAGACGACGGTATCGGGCGGCAGCGTTACCAACAATTTCGTGGTGACGGATGTGGATGTCGCAGCCGCCGCGGCCTTTACCAACAATGTTGGCGCAACGGCTGGCAATGTCCGCAACTCAGGCACTGTCGCCAACGCCGGCACTGTGGCCTCGCTTCAAAATGATGGCGGAAGCTTTACCAACAATGTGGACGGCAGGATCAACGGCCAGACGACGATTGCTGGCGGGACGGTCACCAACAACTTCGTGGTGACGGATGTCGATGTTGCAGCGGCGGCGGCCTTTGCCAACAATGCCGGCGCGACGGCTGGTAATGTTCGCAATTCCGGTTCCGTCACCAATGCCGGAACGATCTCCTCGCTACGGAACGACGCTGGGACGACCACCAACAATGCAGGCGGCAGGATCACCGGCACGACCACGGTTGCGGGAGGCACGGTTACCAACAATTTCGTCGTCACGGATGTCGATGTTGCGGCCGCCGCCGCCTTCGTCAACAATACCGGAGCCTCCGCCGGGGCCGTTTCCAACCGGGGCGCGACCACCAACGCCGGGACGGTCGCCTCACTCGACAATCAGGCCGGGCTCTTCACCAACAATACGGGTGGAACGGTGACTGGGGCGACGACGATCAGTGGCGGTACCGTGGTCAATAACGACAGGCTCGGGAATGTTCAGAACCGAGCAGGTGGCAGCTTCATCAACAACCTCGGTGCGACAGTGGATGCCGTCGTGAATGCAGGAGCGGCGACGAATGACGGCACGGTCGCATCTCTCACCAACGCCGCCGGGCGCTTCACCAACACAGGGACCATCGCCGGTCAGGCCGCCATCACAGGAGGCGAAATCACAAACGACGGCACGATTTCCGGCACCGTGGACATCTTCGATGGCGGTCTGTTGAGCGGTACCGGTGTGTCGGGCGGTCTGCTGGTTCGCGCTGGCGGGGTGCTCGCGCCGGGACCCGGCATCGCGACGATGACTGTCAGCGGCGATGCAACCTTTCAGGCGGGGGCCATCTATGATGTCGATATCGATTCCACCGGTCGCTCCGATCGTCTCAATGTCTCCGGCACGGCGCGTCTGCAGGGCGGTGTGGTCGAATTGCGTGCAGCAAGCGGCACTTATGGCCTTTCGACAAACTATCAGATCCTTACGGCTGGCCTGGTCGTCGGCGCTTTCGATCAAGTGACCAGCGACTTTGCCTTTCTGTCGCCGACGCTCACCTACGGGTTAACATCTGTTGATCTGCATCTTGACCGCAACGCGGTTCGCTTTGCGGATGTTGCGCGCACCTCCAACGACCGCGCGGCAGCCGGCGCCATTGAAGAGGCGGGGATTTCGAACACACTGTTTCAGGCGATCCTGCCCCTGGATATCCAGACTGCGCAGAATGCCTTTGCCCAACTCAACGGCGAGATCCACGCCTCGCTCAAATCCGCTCTCATCTCGGACAACCTGTTGCTGCGCGAAGCGATCCTTGACAAGACCAACCGCCTTACGAGCGAAGGCGACGTTGCGGACGCCAGCATATGGGCGACAGGCCTTGCCTCAAGAGAGGCTTTCGCGGGCAATGACACAGCGGGCGCTCTCGATATCAACAGAGCCGGAATGGTGATCGGCGGCGACGCTCCGATTTCAGACGATTGGCGCCTCGGCGGTGTCCTGGGCTACAGCACGCTTGACGCCGCCGCCGGAGCAGAGGCCCAGTCCTACCACCTTGGACTCTACACCCATGTCGAGATGGAGCCGTTCAGTTTTACCGGCGGCGCCATCTATACGCGAAACGAGATCGCGACACGCAGGAACGTCGCCTTCGGTACGTTTTCCGATGTGCTGAGGGCCTATTACTCCCGCACTACGTCGCAGCTATTTGCTGACGTGGGCTGGACCTTCGAGGCAGATAAACTTCTTTTGCAGCCCTTCGCGGGTCTTGCTTACACGGCAATCGACGGAGGAGAGATCCGCGAGGACGGAGGAGCGGCAGCACTCGCCATCGAGGACAGGTCTTTCGATACGACCACCTCCACCTTGGGTCTGCGCTTCTCAACCGATCTGGAGATGGGCGAGGTGCCGGTTCTCCTGTCAGGCATGGTCGGCTGGCGCCACAATTTCGGCCAGGCGGCATCCTTCGCGGTGGCGCGCTTCGATGGTGGCAGTCCCTTCATGCTGGAAGGGATCGGTGTGCCGGAGGATACGATGGTGGTAAAGGCCGGTGTTACCGTCCATCTGTCAAAATCGGCGCGTTTGATGTTGAGCTACAGCGGCGACTTTGCCAAAGGATACAGCTCGAACGCTGCCCTTGCCAACCTCACGGTCAATTTCTAGCAAATTCGATTCCCACAGCATCTCGCGCAAAAGTGGTCCCCGGTTCTGCAATCACGACATCCGACAAAACACAGAGCGAAAGCGTAAGGAGCGAATCTGAAGGGTCGCGACACGCTTCAGACGCTGCGGAGTTTTTCCTGCCGCTCCAGAGCAACAGCAACGATGAAAACCAGCAGTCCGGCAAAGGACAGAATAGCGCCGACATAGCCGGTAGACGCGTAGCCATATCCAAGCGCGATGACCAAGCCGCCGAGCCAGGCACCCAGGGCGTTGGCGATGTTGAAGGCCGAGTGGTTGGAGGCGGCGGCAAGCGTCTGCGCATCGGCTGCCACATCCATCAATCGGGTCTGGACGGCGGGGCAGGCGGCAAAACCGCAGCCGATCAGGAAGACGCAGAGGCACAGCATATAGGGATTATGCGCCGTCAGCCCGAAGATTGTCATCAGGACGACGTTGAAGGCCAGCATGCCGCCGATCGTGCCGTTCAAGGAGAGGTCTGCAAGACGCGAGCCGACGACATTGCCGACATTCATGCCGATGCCGAAGAGTGCCAGCACGATGGGCACAGCGGAAACCGGCATCATGGCGACATCCGTGGTGGTCTTGGCAATGTAGCTGAACACGGCGAACATGCCGCCGAAACCGACGGCGGCGATGGCCAGCGACAACCACACCTGGACACGGCGGAAGGCGCCGAGTTCGCGCCACACACTGGCACCGTCCTGCACCTTGTCGCGGGGCTGGAACAGGAAGAGAAGCGCTACCGTCAACAGCGCAATGCCGCCCACCATCAAGAAGGCTGCCCGCCAGGAAAACAGCTGACCGAAGAAGGTCGCAAGCGGCGTGCCGAGAAGCGTGGCGATGGTGAGCCCCAGCATGACCCGACCGACGGCACGAGCACGCTTGTGAATCGGCGCCATCGATGCGGCCACAAGCGCAGCAACGCCAAAATAGGCGCCGTGCGGCAATCCGGAGACGAAGCGCAGAGCAGTGAATGTCCAGAAGTCCGGCGCAAGGGCGCTTAGGATATTGCCGGCAGCAAAGAGGCCCATCAGCGAAAGCAGAAGCACGCGGCGTGTCAGGCGCGCGGCAAGAACCGCGATGATCGGCGCGCCGATGACGACGCCGAGCGCATAGGCCGTAATGACGTGGCCGGCGACGGGGACGCTGACCCCGTAGGTCGTTGCCACCTCCGGCAAGAGGCCCATGATCGCAAATTCACCCGTACCGATGCCAAAGCCGCCGGCGGCAAGCGCCAGTTCGATGAGCGCGATGGAAAGGGGTGAGAGACTGGTCTGCGCCGACAGCGCAACAGCATCGTCTGCCGCTTCGGAACGGTTTTCGCGTGGACTGCTTTGGCTCATGGGTTTCCTGGCTGCGACGGAACGCTGCCCATACAAAGAGACGTTCACGAAGAAAAAAGGGCAAGATCGACATTGCCGATCTGCCCTGACTGGAGATGCTGGTCACCAAAATGACCTTATGTTGCTTCTATCATGTTTTTGTGCGTCGCGGTAGTGTTTGATTCTACGAATTCCGGATTGACCGACTGCCGATGGAACCCTTTTGACGCTCGGCGATTTAGGTCGCGCTTCGTGCACAAGAACTGGATGGATAGATGAGGCTGGTTGCGATCTTCAACCGCGATGGCGGAACGTTCAAGACCACCGATCTGGACGCTTATTGCGACCATGCGCGGAAGGTATTTTCAGAGGCGGGTCACCAGATCGAATGCCGTCTGGTTTCCGGCAAGGACATCGTTCAGGAGATGGAGCGGACTGCTGATGATGCAGGGCTCGACGGCCTGATTGCCGGTGGCGGCGATGGCACCATATCTGCTGCGGCAGGTATCGCCTGGAAACACGGCATTGCCCTCGGTGTGGTGCCGGCGGGGACCATGAACCTTTTTGCGAGATCACTGAAATTACCGCTCGATATATGGCAAGCGGTGGATACCCTGGCCCAAGGCCATGTGCAGAACGTCGATATCGCAAGCGCCAATGGCCATCCCTTCGTCCATCAGTTCTCCGCGGGACTGCACGCGCGCATGGTGCGCTACCGCGACCGCATGCAATATGCCTCAAGGCTTGGAAAAATCCGGGCCAATATCCGCGCAGCCGTGAGCGTCGTATTAAATCCGCCGGCCTTCGACGTGGAATTCACTGTTGCCGGTGAAACCCAGCACCGGAAGGTTTGCGCCATCTCGGCCTCCAATAATGAATTCGGCCCCAACCCTCTGCTGGTAGCGGATGACATTACCCGTGGCCGCCTCGGGTTCTATGTCGCTGATGCCTTGAGCCCCTCTGGCGTCGCGCGTCTTGCGATCGATATCATGCGCGGCAGGCTGAAGGAAAACGCGGCGGTCACGGCCATGGCGGTCGAACGTGCCGAGCTGCATTTTCCCAAGAGGCGGCATGACGTGCGCTGCGTCATCGACGGCGAACTCTTGCCGATGAAGCGCGATGTCGAGCTCAAAATTCACGCCGGTGAACTGAAGGTCATCGTCGCCAAGGACTTTGCCAACGTCTGATCCGGGCTCTAGACCGTCCTTTAGCACGCAAAAGCGCGCTGTAACTCTTTGAATATACGTATCGCGCTTACCCGAAAGGGGATACCCATTTTCGGCCCGATGCCGTAGCCGTCGCTTGCAAAATCAACAACCAGCGGCCATGCTTCCTGTTATCAGATCAGGGAGCACACAGGGCGTGAACGATTTATCGAGACCAGTCTCCAACCTCGCTGCCATCGACGCTGCACATCATCTTCATCCCTTTTCAGACATGGGGAAGTTGAATGCGACAGGCACGCGCATCATCGAGCGTGCCGAAGGCGTCTTCATCTATGACAGCACCGGCAAGAAATATCTTGATGCCTTTGCCGGTCTCTGGTGCGTCAATATCGGCTATGGTCGCCGCGAGATTTCCAATGCCGTGGCACGGCAGATGAACGAACTGCCCTACTACAACGCCTTTTTCGGTACCACCACACCGCCCGCGGCTCTCCTGGCGCAGAAGATCGCCTCCCATGCCGGGCCGGCTATGGACCACGTATTCTTCACCAATTCCGGTTCCGAGGCTACAGACACGTGGTTTCGCATGGCGCGGGTCTATTGGAAGGCACTCGGTCACCCGACGAAGACGAAGGTGATTGCACGGCGCAACGGCTATCACGGCTCTACGGTTGCCGGTGCTTCGCTTGGCGGCATGACCTGGATGCACGAGCAGGGCAATCTGCCGATCGAAGGCGTTAGCCATATCGGCCAGCCCTACTGGTATGCGGAAGGCGGCGATCTCTCACCAGCGGAGTTCGGCCTCAAGGTGGCACGTGAGCTGGACGCCAAGATCGATGAACTGGGCGAGGAGAATGTCGCTGCCTTCGTCGCCGAACCCATACAGGGAGCAGGTGGCGTCATCGTCCCGCCAGAAACCTATTGGCCGGAGATTGCCCGCATCTGCAAGGCGCGCAATATTCTGCTGGTCTCCGATGAGGTGATCTGCGGCTTTGGGCGATTGGGCTCCTGGTTCGGCTACCAGCACTTCGGTTACGAGCCCGATCTCGCACCGATCGCCAAGGGCCTGTCATCCGGTTATCTGCCGATTGGCGGTGTGCTGGTATCGGACCGCGTGGCCGAGGTGATGCTGACGGAAGTCGGCGATTTCAACCATGGTTTTACTTATTCAGGCCATCCGGTCTGCGCTGCGGCGGCTCTCGAAAATCTTCGTATCATCGAGGCGGAAGGACTGGTCGAGCGGGTGCGCGATGATATCGGCCCGTATTTCACGCAAGGCTGGCAGAGCCTGCTGGACCACGAGGTGGTGGGCGAGGCAGCCAATGTCGGCCTGATGGGCGGCTTGCAACTGACGGCCGACAAGGCGACGCGCAAGCGTTTCGACAAGCCGGACGATATTGGCGCCATGGTCCGCAACCACTGCCTGGACAATGGGCTCGTGATGCGCGCCACCGGCGATCGCATGCTGGCGTCTCCCGCCTTGACCATCAGCCGCGGCGAGGTCGATCAGATTATTGAAACACTGCGCAAGGGGTTGAACCACCTGCGCGACACCACGGAAGTTTGACGATGGCCGATCACGAGCACCGCTATACCCTCAAGGTCACATGGTCGGGAAACCGCGGGACGGGCACATCCGGCTACAGGGAATATGATCGCGATCATGTCATCTCGGCAGATGGAAAGCCGGATATTGCCGGCTCTTCCGATCCGGCCTTTCGCGGCGACCCGGCACGCTGGAATCCGGAGGAACTGCTGCTTGCCTCCATCTCCGCATGTCACAAGCTCTGGTATCTGCATTTCTGCGCTGTCTCAGGCGTGGTGGTCAGCGACTATGTGGATGAGCCCGAGGGCACCATGGTTTTGAAGCGGGACGGCGCAGGTCATTTTACCGAAGTGGTCCTAAAGCCTGTGATCACCCTCGCCAAGGGAGATCCACAGACCGCACGAGAACTCCACGCCGATGCGCATGAAAAATGCTTTATCGCCAACTCGGTCAACTTCCCAATCCGGGTCGAGCCGACGATCAAATCGCGTTAATTGGATTGGGCAGTCTCGAGGGAATAGTAGAACGTGTGACTACGGCCAGAAGCGCCATAGGGCACGTTGACATGACGGATGTCTGTTGGTGCCGGAAGTGAAACGCGCTCAGCAAGCGAAGCGAGTGCGTCCTTGAAATCCTCAGGCGACTCCCCGTCGTCCTTCGTATCGACTAATAGGATAACCGCGCCAGCCGGCCAGAGCGCGGGGATCGTCTCGATATCGGTATCTGTTGTTACAACCATAGCATCGGGAAACTGGATTTTCAGGTTTCCACCCGCAAGCCCACCGAAAGCAATGACATAGTCAGGCTTGAACGGACCCTCATGGCGAAGCGTTTCGGCAAATCCGTCATAGGGAATGTGGACTAGCGAGTATCGCTCGAAATGGGGAGAGATCAGCCCGCGTGCGAGGAGAACGCCGAGGAAACCAATGGCCAGCGTGAAGGTGGACGTCAGCATCGGCTTGAGCTTTCGCTCACCGGACAGACCCGCGGCCTGTACTTTGAGACAGAGGTATAGCGGCCACAGCAGCACATAAACGGCAAGCCATTTTTGCCGCATATGCGTGATCCCCATGGCCAGGACCATCAACAGCACAAAGATCATCGAAAAAAGAATGATGCGACCGACAAGGCGTGTGGACTGATCGCTCGCTCGGAAAATTGCTTTGATGTCGCCGAAATAGAGAGCGGCACAGATTGCTGAGGGCAGAGCGACGCCCTTCAGGAAGGCGAGAAGGAGATCAAGCGATCCATCGACAGCATAAAGCGTGGTGCTATCGCTGATGTCGCGCATTTCGCGTGTTGTCTGTGTGGTGGCGATATCGAAATGATTCACCACCCAAAGACAGTGCGGTAGCACAAGCGCAACGGCTGCGCCGATCGTCAGCAGCATGCGCCATTCAAAGAGCCGCTGACGCAGTTCCTTGTCCATTGCGATGGCAACGACGGCTGCAAGTGGAACGAAGACGAAGTTATATTTGGCAATCGCGCCGATGCCGATGGCAAGCCCTGTCAGGAGATACCCGCCAACATTCGGAGCCTTCAGCGTCATGAAAAGCGCGTAAGAAAACAGGGCGACGGAAAACAGTGCCAGAACCGTATGGGTCAAATCCCTCTGCGCCATGACGAAGACAGTGGGCATCGTCAGCACGCCGAGCGTTGCTATATTGGCGAGTGTCCTATCGCGCAGCAAAAGCCTGGCTGTCAGCCAGAAGAACAAGCAACAGAGGAAAAGCAGCCCATTCTTCAACAGGCTGAGCGACGCGATCGACGGGCCGACGAGCACGTTTACGCCGTGCTGCAGCCAGGTGTAGAGGAAGGGTTGAGAGCCGTATCCGAGCAGCAGATGCTGGGACAGAAGAGCCTGTTGGGTTTCGTCAATTTCCAGCGCCGAGGAACGGACAATGCGGACGATAAAAGCAAGGAGGAAATATCCTGCAATCAGGATCAACGTTAAATCGAGATTGCGGGAGAAAACCTTGCGCATCGTGTCAGGTCTCGTCTGAGGTGAAGGTCTTGCTGACAATGTAATTCGGCGTGCGGTCGTCGCGGTAATAGAGGCGGGCGATCATTTCCGCCAGGATCCCCGTGGTGATGAATTGCAGGGACGAGAGCGACAGGACCACGCACACCATCAGAAGCGGGCGTGTGCCGATGTCATTGCCAAGGATGAACTTTTCGATGAAGAGATAGGCCATGATGACGACAGCAAGCGCGCCGAGGCCAAGGCCGAGAGAACCGAAGAAATGTCCTGGCCGCGCCCTGTAGCGCATGAAGAACATGACCGACAATAGATCGAGGATGACGCGGAAGGTCCGGGAGATCCCGTATTTCGATGTGCCGAACTGGCGCGCATGGTGGGTGACCGCCATTTCGCCGATCCGGCTGCTCGGCACGACGCCCGCCACCCAGGCGGGGATGAAGCGATGCATCTCGCCCATCAGCTTGACCTGCTTGATGACCGAGGTGCGATAGATTTTCAGGCTGCAGCCGTAATCATGCAGACGCACGCCGGTGATGCGGCCGATGAGCCGGTTGGCAATCCAGGACGGGATTTTGCGGAGCACCAGCCCATCCTGGCGGTTCTTGCGCCAGCCAACGAGAAGATCGAGCTCACGCCGTTCGAGTTCGGCCACCAGCATCGGAATGTCTTTTGGGTCGTTTTGCAGATCGCCATCAAGGGTGGCGATCAGTCGCCCTTTTGCGGTGTCGATGCCCGCTTGCATCGCGGCCGTCTGGCCGAAATTGCGCTGAAGGGCAACGATCTTGAGATCGAGCCCATCGCGACCAAGATAGGATTTGGCATTGACGATCGTCGCATCCGTGCTGCCGTCATCCACGAGGATCAGTTCCCACGTGCCAGGATAGCTTGTCATCGCGTCAAGAACGCGCTCTATCAGAGGGCAGACGCTTTCTTGCTCATTGAAAATTGGCACGACAAGCGATAATTCCGGCGCAGTGCTCGTCGGGATTTCGCTTCGAAGGGCTGTCGGTGTGGGCACGAGGCTTCCCCGGTAAGACTTTATTAAGACGCTCAATTTCGGGATATGCGTCACCACGCCAGTTGTCCAGTTAGGCCGTCATTTGAAAGACAATTCACACAGGATCAAACCGGCAGCGTTGCTTGCAAGCAACGCAATGACGCTCGGCATGGTGGTCGTCATCGTCGGCTACGCCGCGTTCATTCAATGGGTGTGGGGTTGGGGCACGATTATCGGCCTTTGGTCTCACGCCGGCTGGGGAACGATTGCTCTTGCTCTGTTGCTTCTCGTCGCCACCTATCTTCTACGCACCTGGCGCATTTACGACTACTTCCCGCGGGAAACGAAAAGCCGCTTTGCGACGCTTTTTCGTGTGGTCCAGCTCCACAACATTCTCAACATCATGCTGCCGTTTCGAAGTGGTGAGACCAGTTTTCCGTTGCTGATGAGGCGAGAATTCGGCGTCAATCTTCTGCGCGGCACTTCGGCCCTTCTGGTCATGCGGCTCTTCGATCTCCATGCTCTTCTGGCTGCAGCCGGAATGGGTTGGGCGCTGGAAGAAGGAAGCCTGTGGATATGGACCGGTTGGCTGGCATTTCTGCTTCTACCCGCGCTGGGATTTTTCGCGCGTGACCTCGCTTTCGGTCTCGTCGGTCGAAGATCGTCGACCAAGCTTGCCAAGGTCATTGCAGAGCTAAGGGCGGGCCTGCCGGTGGACGGTAACGCCTTTCTACGAGCGTGGGGTGCCACACTGATCAACTGGTTCGTCAAGATCGCCGTGCTGGCTTGGGTGTTGATGCTGATGGGGGAGATCACTCTCCCGGCGGGTTTTGGCGGAGCCCTCGGTGGTGAACTGTCTTCCGTGCTGCCGGTTCATGCACCAGGCGGCGTCGGCACCTACCCGGCAGGCATCACGGCAGGTGCGATCGGTTTCGGAGCGTCGGCGGAAGAGCACGCGCTATCGGTACTCGGCCAAGCGGCCGTCAACCTCCACCTGCTGGTTATCCTGTCGTCGCTGATTGGAACGGCTCTGGCGCTTTTCGTGCCGACGCGAAAATAGCGCCAGAGCAGAGACCTACTGGAACGCCGTTTCGTAGAAGCTTCTCAGCTTGCGCGAATGCAGTGTTTCCGTGGGCATGGCTGCGAGTTTCTGGACGGCGCGAATGCCGATCTGCAGATGTTGTGCCACCTGGGTGCGGTAGAACTCCGTTGCCATGCCGGGAAGCTTCAACTCACCATGCAAAGGCTTGTCGGAGACGCAGAGCAGGGTGCCATACGGCACGCGGAAGCGGAAACCGTTGGCGGCAATGGTTGCCGATTCCATGTCGAGCGCGATTGCGCGCGATTGCGACAGTCGCTTCACCGGGCCCGCCTGGTCGCGTAGCTCCCAGTTTCGGTTGTCGATGGTCGCAACCGTGCCGGTGCGCATGATGCGCTTCAGCTCGAATCCTTCATAGCCGGTGACTTCCGCCACCGCGCCTTCCAGCGCAAGCTGCACTTCGGCAAGAGCCGGGATCGGCACCCAGACGGGCAGGTCGTCGTCCAGCACGTGGTCTTCGCGCACATAGGCGTGGGCCAGCACGTAATCGCCCAGACGCTGGCTGTTGCGCAAGCCCGCGCAATGGCCGACCATCAGCCACGCATGCGGACGAAGAACGGCAATGTGGTCGGTGATCGTCTTAGCGTTAGACGGACCAACGCCGATATTGACGAGCGTGATACCCGCGTGCCCCTTCTTCTTCAGATGGTAAGCAGGCATCTGCGGCAGACGTCCAAGCGTCATGTCCGTTTCTGGCCGGTCCGATCCCGCATGGGTAATGATATTGCCGGGCTCCACGAAGGCGGTGTAGCCGTCGCCACCATCAGCCATCAGCTTGCGTGCCCATGTGGCAAACTCGTCGATGTAGAACTGATAGTTGGTGAAAAGCACGAAGTTCTGGAAGTGGTTCGGACTGGTCGCTGTATAGTGGCTGAGCCGCGCCAGCGAGTAATCGATACGCTGGGCGGTAAAGGGGGCCAGCGGTGCGGGCTCTCCCGGCACCTGATCGTATTCGCCATTGGCGATCAGATCGTCGGTGTTGTTGAGATCCGGCGTATCGAAGAGGTCGCGCAGCGGCACGTCTGAGAGCGAAGAGGCCGCGGATGCTTCCACATAGGCGCCCTCACCGAAGGCGAAATGTAGCGGAATGGGCGTAGCCGATTCGGAGACGGTGACGTGGACGCCGTGGTTCTTGATCAGAAGCCCAAGCTGTTCCTTCAGGTAATGGCGGAAAAGCTGCGGCCGGGTAATCGTGGTCGTATACACGCCGGGCGAGGTTACATGGCCATAGGAGAGGCGGGAATCGACATGTCCGAATGTCGAGGTCTCCATGCTGACCTGCGGATAACAGGCGCGGTAGCGACCCTCGATGGGTGCGCCCTTGGCAAGATCGGTAAAGGATTTGATGAGGAAATCGGTGTTGCGATGATAGAGTGCCGTCAGCGCGTCTACGGCCTCTTTCGGATCATCGAAAGTCCGTGGCGCAAAAGGCTCTGGCGTTATGAAGGCGAGGGGCGGAATCGTGTGCTTTGCTATTGTCATGGCCCATTATAGGGAGCCTATTTCGACAGGCAAGCGACAGAAATATGTGCATTTTGAAAAAGCCGGCAAAAACCGGCTCAGCCGATAGCCCCGCGCTGCAAGCTCATCAGCAACACAAAGCCGACACCTTTGGAGACCGGCCTTGGATCGGCCTTGTAGACGGCAAGCCCGGCAAATGGACCTAGAAAAACCGACGCCATGATGAACACCCGAAGTCCGGAGAAGAGGGCGTTGGAGAAGTTTCTGTTCATTGCCGGCCTCACAAGGTCACTTGGCAGCTGGGCGAAAAGCCATGCTGGCAGGTATAGGCAGTGCCGACACTGATGCGCTGGAAGCTGCGATTGGGATTGACCACGAGGGCGGCGAACGAGATGGCGAAAATCGCCATCAGAAGAACGATGATGCTGAAGCGACGTATCAAGATTGTCATGTCCATTCCCCTGTTGTTGCCGTCCCTTACTCTGGACATGACATTGCCACAGTTGGACTGAACCGACCCTGAGAGGCAGGTTCATGTGGGGTTCAGGGACGTTAACGGGGTTGCTAGTGGCGACGGGCGGGGAGGGTCAAGCAGTTGCAACGCTCGAACCTCGCATATATCGCTGTCGTCATGACAATAAAATCACGTCCCTACGTCGCGGGAGATTTCTCGTCCTGCCTCTCAATCTTCGAGAGCAATGTTCCGACGTACTTCGCGCCGGCCGAACGCGAGCAGTTTGTTCAATTCCTCGAGACGAAGGATCCGCTCCGCTATCTCTACTTCGTATCGACGTTGGATGGCGCAGTCGTCGCCTGTCACGGCCTCGAACTGGACGCAAAAAACAAACGGGCGTCGTTTGTCTGGGGAATGGTGGATCGAGCATTTCACGGAAGAGGTGTCGGAACCTGCATGACCCGTGACCGGATCAAGATTGCGAAGGAAACGCCCAACCTCGCCGAGGTCGTGCTTTCAACAAGTCAGCGGACGCATGGATTTTATGCACGCCACGGCTTTGTGGTCACGAAAATCACACCGGATGGCTTCGGGCCGGGGCTCGATTGTTATGATATGAGGCTCTTGCTTGTTTAAAGCGTGTCGCAATCCTTCAGATTTGCTCCTTAAGCTTTAGGTCCTTCTTTTATCGAATATGGTTATCGCAAAACCGGTGACCAGTTTTGCGCGACGAGCTCCAACTTAGTGGAGGGGAGGGAGCAAGAATGAGGACTTAGCCTTGGGACCTTTACCTCTCTGGCTCTTGGCTCTTCACCACAACAAAAAGGCGCCAGAACATGGCGCCTACTGAAGAGTGAACGAGCGTCGGCCTTAGCCGCCTCTCGATTTTGTACGTCGTGATATCAAGCCCGAGCTTTGGCTTTCTTCTTCGCCGGCGCGGCTGGCGTGACGATGACTGTCTCGGCTTCGCGCGCAAGGCGGGCTTCACGCAGCCGTTCGGTCTTCTTCAGGCGCTGTGCGGTTTCCGCAGCCAGAATCTGAGAAACGGCATCATTGGTTGCGGAGGCTTTTTGCTGAGGGGTCAGTTTGCCGGGCTTGAAGAATTCATCTTTCGTAGCGGTCATTTTGAAACCCTTTCATTGCGATAGAGCGCTGTGCGTCTCTCTAGACGCACAAAGGACGCTCCTACTTCAATCTACCCATCGTGTTTTCCGAAGATCGAGCTCGATTTTCGAACCGATGCGGTTGCTGTCAACGCGTGCGGACAGCTTTCTTCGGTGCAGGCAGAAGACCTTCACGCTGCATTTTCTTCTTCGCAAGCTTGCGATGGCGACGAACGGCTTCGGCCTGTTCGCGAACGCGCTTCTCCGAAGGCTTCTCGTAAGACTGGCGCGCACGCATTTCGCGTAGCAGGCCTTCGCGCTGCATCTTCTTCTTCAGTACGCGAAGCGCTTGATCGACATTGTTATCTCTAACGAGGACTTGCAAAGGCTTTTCCTAACTCGGTTCTACACCGCTATTTTCGTGTTCGGACGAGGTCGTGGTTGATCCAACCGCCCGGTTCGGAGACTTTGGTAGCAACGGCAACAGGCGTCTGCTTGGCCGTTGCCGCAAGATCGATATCGTCCTGACTGACCGTGCGATCAAAATTTTCGCCGTCGAGCCGAATACGGTAACGTCTGCTTCCCTGTGTTTCCGGCATTGCCGCGATAACCCGGGCGCTCTGCTGGGAGGCATGACCGCCGTTACTTCTGGGCTTCAAGACGATGATATTGCCGGTTTTGTAAGGCGTTTTTGGCATCAGGGTTCTCCTAAGCCATAAAGACAAAAGGCCGAGCTATAGGCCCGACCTTTCTTCAGTCACTCAGCGTCTGCTGCCAGTACATCCGTGGTCAGCGTCAGCGAGAGACAATTTATGCCGCCTGAAGATTGTCAGCAGAGTTCTTGCCGGACTTGCGGTCCTGGACAATGTCAAAGCTGATCTTCTGACCGTCGACGAGCGAGCGCATGCCCGCACGTTCAACAGCGGAGATGTGAACGAAAACGTCCGTGCTGCCGTTGTCAGGCTGAATGAAGCCGAAGCCCTTGGTGGCGTTGAACCACTTTACAGTACCAGTGTTCATAACGATTTCCTTTCGTAGCAATCGTTGTTTGTCCCGAAATACCTTGCGGGATTAGATCGATGTTTTGAGAGGAAATCCGACGGGAGCTAGGCTCTGGACCGACGTCACAAGCAATGGTCGATAAATTCAATATAGGCTCAATTTTCGGTTTTGCAAGGACGGAATGGAAATCAGCGCCAGAAACAGTCTCTTAAACTTTTCCCATAGCCGCTCGCATATCGCATCGTTTGGACCAGCCGTCGCGCGCAAAAAGATGTCGAGACGACTGGTACTATCACGGGTCGCTATCGTACCAGCCCGAAAACCGAAAACGATTTTTGAAGAGACGACGCACTTCAAAACAGCGAGAGCATCCCTTCCGCGCCCAGAAGAACGCAGGGTGCCCTACTGCTTGAAGACTTTCTGCAGGAAGGCCTCGAACGATGGACGCCAGACATCCATCTCATGGCCGAGGCCCTTATATTCCACGTATTCGTGTTTGATCTTCCTGTCGTCGAGGATGGTTTTCAGCCCGGCGATGTCCTTGCCGGTGACCTGATCTTCCGTGCCGACGGTGACGGTGAAATTGCGCAGGCCCTCGTTGATTTTTTCCGGCGTGCTGAGCGCGGCTTCCACGGCCTTGTTGGGCACCGTGGTGGTGGAAACGCCACTGAAGTTCGCAATCCAGCCAAACGTGCCGAGATGGGTCAGACCCGAGACGAGCGCTTGATAGCCGCCTTGCGACAGGCCGACGATCGCCCGCCCATCCGCATCGTCTCGCACGCGGTAATGCGCCTTCATATAGGGGATAAGGTCTTCTACCAGTTCGCGATCAATGGCGTCGGCATTGATAGGGTAAAAGGTCTTGCGTCGATCGGCAGCGGGGAAGTTTTCCGCGATTGCCTCCGGGATATCCGCTTCGGTATCCGGGATGACGACGATCATTGGCTCGATCTTTTTCTCCGCCAGCAGATTGTCGAGGATCTGCGGCGCGCGACCCTGCGCCACCCACGAGTCCACCGTGTCGCCAAAACCGTGATAGAGATAGAGGACCGGCAGCGGTTTAGTCTCCCCGTTATAGCCTGGCGGCGTATAGACATAGGTCTGGCGCTGCGACTTCAGCGCTTTTGATGGGATCGTCACCCGGCGCAACTCGCCATGGGGCACATCGCGGATATCGAGAAGGCTCCCCGGCACGAGAACAAGACTGGTGTTCACCTGACGCTGGGGCTTCGGCATATTTGTCCCGGTATCGATACTGCGGAAGCCATCGATGTTGAAGTAGTACTCATAGAGGTTAGGCTTTAGCGTCTCGGTCTTTACGCTCCACAGACCGTTGTCGGCCTTCTTCATTTCCATCGGCGCACGGGAGCCGAGCACGACAGAGACCGTTTTCGCCGATGGCGCGAAGAGACGGAAGGTTATGGAGCCGTCCTGTTCGACCGCGGTCACGAATTCATTCAAGGGCCGGTCGGCAGGTGGCGCCGCGGGTGGATCGATTGCCATGGCAGGTCCGCTCACGATGCAGGTGGCGACAAGAATATAGGGCAAAAGTAAACGCAACTCATTCTCCTCCAGTTCAAATACCCCCGGACGGAGACTGGCAGATCAACCTCGAGAGTTCAATGCGTTAGAAGGTTCTGATTTACGTGTGGACCTGAGCGGCGTGGCATTGTCCACCCGTCGAATATCCCAAGCCTCACGAACCTCCAACGTGCTGGAAACGTCAAGACTTGGCATAGTCGTTGGGTCTGCTGAGCAAAATGAGAAGAGGCGCCGCAATGAACGGCGCCTCCATGTCGTGTCGTCTTCTTGAGCCTTAGCCAATCATTGCATTGTCGTTTCGCTTGATCGCGATAACGGTCGAACGCGGCAGCTTGCCTTCGCCATCCGGGAAGGGGGCATCCGGATGCTGGATGCCGACGAAGTGGGTGCGCTTGTCGGCCGACCATGTCTGGCCGGTCACTTCCGAACCCTTTGGCGCCGTCAGGAAACGCTCGATGCGGCCGGTAACCGGGTCGCCCGCCAGCATCTGGTTGTTGCCCTGACCGGCAAACTGGCCTTCATTGCTGTCTTCGCCATCGGTCTGGATCCAGAGAAGGCCGGTGGAGTCGAACATCATGCCGTCCGGCGAGTTGAACATGTTGCCGGAGTTGATGTTGGAGGAGCCCGCATAGGCGTCCTTGTGCACATCCGGATTACCGGCCATGCAGAAGAGATCCCACTTGAACTTGCCGTCGGCGTGATCGTCATTGGCAGGATACCAGCGAACGATCTGGCCATATTCGTTCTTCTCGCGTGGGTTGGCGGCGTTGATAGCCATGACATCGCCACCGGCATTGGTGCGCATCTTGCCGTCCTTTACTTCGCCGCGGCGGCTGTTGTTGGTCAGCGCGCAATAGGCTTCGATGGCGACGGGGTTGATTGCGACCCATTCCGGGCGATCCATGGTCGTGGCGCCGACCTTGGAGGCTGCCTGGCGCGTAAAGACGGAGATTTCATCCGGCTTCATTCCGGTCGATTCCGGCGTCAGAGCCACCCACTCGCCATTGCCGTCATCGGTAAACTTCGCCACGTAAAGCGTGCCTTCGTCCAAAAGTTTCGAGGTGTCACCGCCTGGCACGTAGATGCCATTGGAGACGAACTTGTAGAGGAACTCGCCGCGCTCATCGTCGCCCATGTAAACCACGACACGGCCATCGCGCGCTATGACCACGGCAGCATTTTCATGCTTGATGCGGCCAAGTGCGGTGCGCTTGATCGGCGTGGAAGACGCGTTGGACGGATCGATCTCCACGACATAGCCAGCACGACGCGGCTCGTTCGGGTGCTTCGACACATCGAAACGCTCGTCGAATTTCTCGTAACCGTAGCGTGTCTCGGCGGCGATGCCGTAGCGCTTGTAGTCATCCGGCATTTTGAAGTTGGCATCGGTGGAGCCGAAATAGCCGTTGAAGTTTTCTTCGCAGGTCAGATAGGTGCCCCAAGGCGTGCGACCGGCGCCGCAATTGTTGAAGGTGCCAAGACAGTCGACACCCTTCGGGTCGGCTGCTGTCTTGACGAGATCGGAGCCAGCAGCGGGGCCCGAAAGCTTCATCGGTGTGTTGTGGTGAATACGGCGGTTGAACGGGCTATCGACGACGATCTCCCAGCCATCCTTGCCTTCCGCCACTTCCATGACAGTCACGCCCTGCATGTGCTGAAGGATCTTCACCTCATCCAGATTGGCGGGCATGCCTTTTTCGCGGTGGGGGAGGTTGGTTTCGTTGTTCACATATTCGTGGTTCACGGCGATCAACTGATGGCTACCCACCACGAAGAGTTCCATGCCGTCGGTATTCTCGCCGAAGACCTTATCGGAGTTCTCCAGGCTGACGCCCTTCGCGGGGTCGATATCCGGCACGTTCGGAAAGAGTGGCTGCCCCCACTTGGCAAGCGGTTTCCAGCTATAACCCTCCGGCACATGAACGGTGTGATCAGTCGCCGCTTGCACCGGCTTGAACGGGAAGCGGGAGGCTGCGTCCTGTGCCTGAGCGGACGTGGACGTCGCGAGATTGCCCAGCGTACCGAGAGCCGCGGCGGCAGACCCAAAGGCGAGCACACCGCCAAGGAAGCCGCGGCGCGAAATGGCGGATTCGACGACGCGGTCGAAATCCGTCACGGCTGGGGGCGGATTTTGCAGCTCGTCCCACTCGTCCCAGCTTAGCTTGCTTGTGTCGATATTGGTCATGGCGCTCTCCATTGTCGTCGTTTCGAACAATTCTAGAGAGGGCAACTAAAGCGGGTTTATCACAGCGATATGACAGACCCGCAGAGACGAAACGTCTTAGGGTTGTATCGGCCCTCCCTTTTAAGTCTCCGCGCTGGGCAGGTGACTGAGCGGCAAAGGGCCTTCAGATTTGACCGTCTGGATGGCAAAATTGCTGCGAATGTCACTGACGCTTGGAAGTTTCAGCAGGCGGTCCACCAGCAACCGTTCATAAGCTGCGAGATCGGGCACGACGACCTGCAAGAGAAAATCAGCCTCGCCGGAGACAAGATGGCATGAAATGACATCTGGCAGGACGGAGACCGCCTCTCTGAAGGCGGCGGCAGAAGCGTCCTGATGGCGCTCGATTTTGACGCTAACGAAAACCGTCAACCCAAGACTGAGGCCGACGCGGTCTAGGCTCGCATGATAACCCCGAATGACGCCTGCCTTCTCCAGCGCACGAACCCGCCGCAGACAGGGAGATGGCGACAATCCAACCTCTTCGGCAAGCTCGACATTGGTCAGACGCGCATCCCGCTGCAGCGCGGTGAGAATTCGGCGGTCAATCGCATCAAGTTTAAGATTTGGCATAAACCACCACAAATCGATCTATTATTGGCACAAACGGTGCTTCAACGTCATACCTACTGATACAGTTCGCAAGGACACGCCTCAAGTCCCTGATCTAGTTTGCGCCGACCATTATCTTGAGGCTTGACCATGAGCGAGTTCATTCTGTTCGTCGGCGCGCTGGTCGTCGTCTATCTGTTGCCGGGGCCAGACATGGTGCTTGTCCTGCAAACCGGTGCGAGTGCAGGGCGCGGTCCAGCTATCGCAACAGGCGCAGGTTTGGCGCTTGCAAGAGCCGCCCATGTGGCGTTCGCCGGCTTGGGGCTGGCGGCCTTGTTGACGACGAGCCCAATGGCATTCGAAGTGGTGCGCTTTGTCGGTTCCGCCTATCTTCTCTGGCTTGGTCTGGAGATTCTGAGATCGGAATATAGTGGAGATGACGCGATTCGGATCAACGGTCCGAAACAACCGTCCTCGCACGGCACGGCACTGTGGCGGGGCTTTCTCACCAATATTCTAAATCCGAAGGCGCTGCTGTTCTGCTCTGTCTTGCTGCCACAGTTCATTGTACCGGGCGAGCAGGGGCTGGGCGTTCAGTTTCTGATGCTGGGAATGACGTTGGTGGTTGTCGGCCTTGCCTTCGACCTGACCTATGCGACCGTCGGCTCGTTGCTGAGCGGCTGGATGTCGAGACGTCCACTTGCCCAGCGCGCGCAGAGCTGGACTTTCGCCGCCCTATTGATCGGGTTCGCACTTCGGCTGGTTCTCATGCCTCATCCCTAATGGGAGAGGGAATATCCGGAAACTGACTCACCCTTCTAAATGAAGAAGGGGCAGCCTTTGGCTGCCCCAGGTCTTTAAAGTCTTGTCCAGGTCTGCGACTTGCACAGCACCTTCAATACGCAACCCTTCATGCTGAGAGAGTTGCCTGATACGGTGCCGGAACCGCTATAGGTCTTGTCGTTGGCAGGATCGGTGATCTCGCCGGCATAGTTGTCGCCGCTTCCCGTCATTTTGCCGATCTGTTTGCCCGCATGCTTTCCGGTCTTCAGCGTCACGCAGAAGGCAGAGCCGCATTTGGCAATCGCTGCGGTCTCGCCGCTTGCCGTCTTCCAGTTGCCTTCGATGGCTTCGGCAGCAAAGGCACTGCTGCTGATCAGAAATGCCAGACCTGCGAGAATCGTCAATTTCTTCATATGGACCTCCCAATCCAAACCAGGCACGACAGCGCATCGTGGCCGTCAGCCTTCGCAACTCCCATGCGAATGCCAACCTTTATAGTTGACGTTCACGTAAAAGGAAACATGGGGCGGGGCCTCGTGACGAATTTTTTGACGCTCTCGATGCCGAAGATTGCTGCACTGAAAAATCGCGAGCTTCTGCCGTGGTTAGCAAAGCGTTTAAATCCATCCGTAAACTTTTCGTAAAATTGCGTGGAAAATCCTTAATTTGCAGGCCTTCCCATATTTAACAAAAATCCAACTTTACCAATCGTTTGGACTTTGTTTGGCCCCCGTTAATCATGGATTTTAAGCGCCCGTTGAAAGCCGTTTGGCATAGTGAGGTCAACAAAGAGCAGGGACAACCTGACGACAGCAGGAGACGAAAAAGCCGCAGAAGACGGCAGCGTCCCCAGGCTGAAAGCTTCCGCAGAGAAGCACCAAAAACAGGAAGAATACGGGCAAACAGGGACTAGAAAAATGGCAAGATTTGAAATGCGCGATATCGAGTTGGCAGTTGCCGGTGGACAAAGCCGCGCGGATGTCTTCTGCAATCTCGGCCTGATCTATGCGACAGGCCGGGGATGCCCGGTGGACCTCGTTGCTGCCCATAAGTGGCTGAACATTGCAGCCATCAAGGGTTCGGAAAGAGCAGCATCGTTGCGCGCCGATCTTGCCCGGAACATGACCAAGGCAGACCTCGCAGCAGCCCTTCGCGCCGCTCGAGATTGGATGACCACACACTAAATTCCAGGACAATTCAAAAAGACGGAGCGATCAAAAGATCGCCAATCGTTTCGACTGGTCCCTCCAGTCCCGGTCGCAACACCAGCCATACCCGCAAACGAAGACGGTAAAGCCGCACGCTTGCAACGAGATCAAAACCGTGACCGGCAGAAACAAGGCTGGCACGGTTTTTTCTTGTCTTGATATCAGCCGAGCGACTGGAGAACCTTGGGCAGAGCCTCTGCGAAAAGATCGAGCTTGTCATCAGGGCCAGCGCTGACACGGATGCAGCGATTGAGCGGCTCAACGCCTGGCATGCGGATGAAGACGCCGTGGTCCATCAGACCATCCACGATCGACTTCGCATAAGCGCCGTCCTTGTGGCAATCGATCGCAACGAAGTTCGTGGCGGAGGGCAGGGGCGACAGGCCGTTCTGGCGAGCAATGGTGGAGATGCGCTCACGTGCATTGGCGATACGCTTGACGACGTCGCGTAGATAGGCCTGGTCATTCAGGGCTGCAAGCGCTGCCGCGACGGAGACTCGCGACATGCCAAAGTGATTTCTAATCTTGTCGAAGGCTTCAGCATTACCCAGCGTACCGATCGCGTAGCCCACGCGTGCGCCTGCAAGACCATAGGCCTTGGAGAAAGTGCGCATGCGCAGCACATTCGGCATGCCGATCATGGCGCGAACGCTGGGAACGGCGCTCTCGGGCGCCGTTTCGCAATAGGCCTCGTCCAGAATCAACAAACAGGTTTCCGGCAGCGCCTTGGCGAATGTCAGAACCTCGTTTGCATCCCACCAGCTTCCCATCGGGTTGTCCGGGTTTGCAAAGTAAACCAGCGGCGCATTTTCCTTGATGACGAGATCGAGCAGACCGTCGAGATTTTCGTGGTCGTCGAGATAGGGCGTCGTCACCAGCCGGCCGCCATAGCCATTCACATGATAATTGAATGTCGGATATCCGCCGAAGGAGGTCACGACAGGTGTACCCGGCTCAACCACCAACCGGACGATTTCGCCGAGAAGTCCATCCACGCCGCTGCCAATGGCGATATTGCCGCGCGAAATCCCATGATGGATGGCGAGCGCTTCGCGCAACTCGTAATTCTCCGGGTCGGCATACATCCAGGTTTCATGCGCCGCATTGCGCATGGCTTCCAAGACGGATGGGGCGGGACCAAAGCCGCTTTCATTCGCGCCAATCCGCGCTTGTACCGCCAATTTACGGGTCCGCTCGATGGCCTCCGGGCCAACGAATGGAACGGTGGAGGGTAGCGAGGAGGCGAGAGGCGTAAAGCGCGAAAAGGCGGACATTTCAGTACGTTCCGTGGTTCTTGAGGCGGACGGGCTCACAATAGAAACAAAATCGGCCTGCGCAAGGCAGGCCGGGATGAATGCGACGGTTTTAGGCGAGTTTTTCGCGTCAGTCGAAGTCCGGGCTTATCAGAGCGATGTCTCGAAACTCAAGCGGCGGATGTGGTGCAAAAACTCCGGGTCAATCAGCATGTTGAACCCGACGGATGCATTCTCGTCTTCCCGGCGGATCAATGTGCAACCGATCTCATCGCGAATGCCGATAATTTCGAGGTAGAAATTACTGGGCAGATCGAGATGCGGACTGACTTCGATATCCGCGCCATAAAGAGAGATTTTGCGGATGAGGCAGCGCATCGTGTTGCTGGTACTGAGATGATGGCCGATGAATGTGATCTTGCCGGGACGGTCGATCACATACTTCTCATACATCTCGTCTTGCGGAACCGTATCCTTTGCCTTGATATCGATATTGAGTGTCATGACAACCTCCCGATTGTCTCTTCTCGTTCCTGAATGATACGCCTGCGACCTTGCCGGATCCTGAATGAAATCACTAGGAATCGATCCTTCTGTTTCGTTTCGGACTTTGCAATCCCGCCATCAGTCTCACCTGTCTCATCGCTAAAACACTATTGCATGCACAAGGTTGCGCAGGGCTTGTTTATCCACGCAGGCAAGAGCGTAAGCGCATGGTTGACGTGAAGCGTACTTGCCGTTACGCCTGCGCTGATATTCGAGACGACGGTTTGGGTGGAGCATCTCATATGGCAGGTAGATTGGTCATTGTCGGCGCTGGACAGGCAGCCTTCGCCCTAGCTGCCAAGCTTCGTTCTTTGAAGGACGATCGCCCTATCACCATCATCGGCTCGGAAGACGTGCTTCCCTATCAGCGTCCGCCGCTCTCCAAAAAATATCTCATGGGTGAGATGACCTTCGATCGACTGGAGTTTCGCCCGGCAGAATGGTTTGTTGAGAACAAAGTCGATATCCGCCTGTCGACCTGGGTGGAAGAGATCGACCGTGAGGCAAAGACCGTGCGGATGCAGGACGGCTCTCTGCTGGAATACGACAAGCTTGCACTGACGACAGGCGCTGCGCCGCGTGAGCTTCCGGCGGGTGTGGGCGGAGATCTGGAGGGCGTTCTGACTGTTCGCGATAAGCGCGATGCCGATCGTCTGATGCAAGAAATGCAGCCCGGGCGCCGATTGCTGGTAATTGGTGGCGGTTACATCGGGCTGGAGGCGGCTGCCGTTGCGCGCCAACTTGGGCTTGAGGTGACGCTGATCGAGATGGCGGATCGCATTCTTCAGCGCGTCGCCTCAGCCAAAACTGCGACCATCATGCGCGACATTCACGTCGCAAAAGGCGTTTCCATTCGTGAGAAAACGGGCCTCGTTCGGCTGGATGGGAAAGATGGACGCGTGACGAAGGCGGAGCTTTCCGATGGCGCAACGCTCAACGTCGATTTCGTTATCGCCGGCATTGGCGTGACGCCGAACGACCGCCTGGCTCGTGAGTCGGGTTTGCAGGTCGGCAATGGGATCGTTGTGGATGAATTCACCCGCACATCCGACCCAGACATCCACGCCATGGGGGACTGCACGCTTCTACCGATGGAGGGTGCTGTCGTTCGCCTCGAATCGGTGCAGAATGCGGTCGATCAGGCGGAAGCCGCAGCGCTGGTGCTCGCAGGGGAAGAGAAACCCTACCGACCGAAGCCATGGTTTTGGTCGGATCAGTATGAAGCAAAATTGCAGATCGCCGGCTTCAACGCAGGTTATGACGAAACAGTGCTGCGCCCGGGTCAACGCGAAGGCAGCCACTCCATCTGGTATTTCAGGCAAGGCCGCTTCATCGCTGTCGATGCCATCAATGATGCCAAGGCCTACGTCATCGGCAAGAAGCTGCTCGACGCTGGCGCGCAGCCGAACCGCGCTGCGCTTGATGACCATACCGCCGACCTGAAATTGCTTTTGACATGAGGACTGCCATGCCGACCCTTGAGAACCGCTTCAAGAACGCTATCCACCGGGGTGAACCACAGATCGGGCTTTGGCTCGATATGGGCGAGGCGATTACTGCTGAGATCGCCGGCACGGCTGGTTTTGACTGGCTCGTCATCGATGGCGAGCATGGTCCTAACGATCTGCGCAGCATTATAGAGCAGTTGCGCGCCCTCTCGACATCGCCGGCCGAACCCGTCGTGCGCGTGCCAACGGGTGAAAGCTGGATCATCAAGCAGATGCTCGACGCCGGTGCGCGCACACTTTTGGTCCCGATGGTGGATTCTGCTGATCAGGCCCGCGCTCTTGTATCCGCCATGCATTATCCGCCGCGCGGCATTCGCGGTATGGGTGCGGTTGTTGCCCGGGCGTCGGCGTTTGGCAGTGTCAGTGATTACAATCAAAAGGCTTCGGACAATGTCTGCCTTCTGATTCAGGCGGAGACGCGCGCCGCGATTGCTGATCTCGATAACATTCTTCAGGTCGAAGGTGTGGATGGTGTCTTCATCGGCCCGGCCGATTTGGCGGCTGATATGGGATATCTCGGCAAGATCGATGAGCCGGAGGTCCAGAACGTCATTGAGGGAGCGATTCGCAACATTGTTGCGGCAGGCAAGGCTGCCGGGATTTTGACCTTCAACGAGACCTACAATAAGCGCTATCTCGAGTTGGGTGCGTCATTTGTTGCGGTGGGTGCCGACGTCTTCGAATTCTCGAACGTGCTCCGCCAACTTGCATCTCGCTACAAGGGTGGCACGGCGGTGCCGAAGCCGTCTGGCTACTAAATGTCAGTCGTCATTGGTGGCGTTCAGCTTTTCCGGCGGAATGCCTTCCTGGCCGGACGCCAGATGTCCTTCCGCAATCAGCCTTTCGCGGAGAATGCGAGCAATTGCTTCATCCTTAGTCACACCGCTGTCTCGCGCAAAGGCGGCCAAGGCGTTTTCAATCTCCTGAGAGAATTGCACTTCACTCCTCCATTCCAAAATAAAAATAGGGCAGGAAGGCGTTGCCTTCCTGCCCTTGAACTAGACGCTGTTAGCGCCAGCGATACAGGCTGCTGCTTTTGTGCTGAGTCGAGGCATTTGCCACGAAATAGCCAAGAGCAAAGCCGAGCGCGCCAACAACTGTCAGAACGGATGTTGCTGTCGCGGGGTTTTCCCTGACCGCTTCCACCACATTTTGGCTTTGCGCCTTCACGGTTTCTGCCGCACTGTGTGCTGCACGCTGTACGCGACCCTTTGCTTCATCCACAAAGTCAGACGCCTCTTCGGAGATCGCGCCTGCACGGGACGACACCGACTTGGAAAGAGACGCGATCTGGGAGCGAAGTTCCGAGATCTGGCTTTCGAGAGAATCATCAACAACGTTCAATTTGGTCTGTGCCATCTGAAATCACCTCATGTTGTTTCCGAGGCGATAACGCTACCAAACTCGATAATGTTCCATAGCGGACGAAGGTGAAATGGTCGCTACTTTGGGCCGGAGGGGGATATCTGATTCTACGGCGTTCCCTCGCAGGACACCATATATTGCGTGACGCTGGCGTATTGGTCTGCGTTTTGTCTCTTGCGCTCAGAATTTTCGACCAAGCCTGATCGAGTGAGTGTCGTGAAATTCGATATTGAATGGATCAGGTAATGCTCAGTGGTGAGGCCCTCTTTGCGTTCGAACACATAACTACAGAGAAGACCACCTTTGTCGGTGGCCTCGTCGCCGAGGAACGAAGCGCATTTGAGTTCGACGACTTGCAAGCTGCCGTCCGCAGCGATGTAGCTGAAGACCCCAGTTGAGCCATTCACTAGCAAAGACTCTTTCTGCCCGTACGGATCAGGACCGATTTTAGTGCGCTTAAGCTCCGCTGCAGCGCTGCCAAACGAGGCGAGAAACAACGTCATCGTCATAACGTTTGCCGGTTACGCGCCTACGTATGGAAGATGCACGAAACAAGCCCTAGCGCATCTAACTTATGCTGCAACCCGGTACCGCTTTTTTTAATGTTCTTTAATGGGAGGAAGGAAGCCGGAATCATCGGTGTTCCCTTTGCTGCTCCATAACCAACTGACCCTATCGGGCCCGGTCAACAAGGGTGGATGATATTCAGGTACAGGGTGCGTGTGCCAGAATACTTGTGAGAGATGCGTATCGGAGTGTCTTATTGAAATGCACTCTAGCCGCTCGGCGAGAGATTGTCACCTACGTAGGTGCAAACTGTGACCTATGCCTTCGGTCCGGACAATTGGGGAATGGCGGAGAGGAAGGGATTCGAACCCTCGATACGCTTTTGACGTATACTCCCTTAGCAGGGGAGCGCCTTCGACCACTCGGCCACCTCTCCGGTGCCGCCTGATTATTGCGTAAGAAAAACGAATGCAAGCGCTTTTAATGAGAGTGTGGAAAAAGACCTGCCGACAAGCCAGTTTTCCCTCTTAACAACTCCAAGGGTAACTCCGAATCTCTACGTTCGCGACGAATCGAGTCGCCGCTCGAAACGATTCCATGCTGAGAGAGATCGCGATTCACGCACTTTCACTCGCACATAGGGATATTGCGTTACCGCACTGGCCATCAGAAAGGCCGTCAAGTTCCCCTTCAGGCGCTGGCCATCGCTGCCTTCGGCCGAAGTGGCAACGTTGGTCGCAGTCCATGTTAAGCCTCTAATACTCAAGCTTTATCGTTGTTTTTATTAACTATTTGTTAAATCATTGGACGGTACCGCGCCACTAAATGTGTTGTTTAAGCAACATGGTTATCTGAAGCATCTAGTTATAGCGGTCATAAATCTCTTTGCCGATTGCGCCCCGCGAAAGCTTTTGTATTTTCAGCAACGGAAGCGCGGCGGTGGATCGCTCGTTTTCGAAAAACGGGAATGGGGCAGGGAATGCTGTCCTTCAGCTTAAGAACCCAGACCCTTATGAAACTTGACTGGAGGTCAACATGAACATCAAGAGCCTTCTCATCGGCTCCGCTGCAGCTCTTGCAGCAGTATCTGGCGCAAAGGCCGCTGACGCGATCGTCGCTGCTGAGCCTGAGCCCCTGGAATACGTTCGCGTTTGCGACGCTTTCGGCACTGGCTTCTTCTACATCCCCGGCACCGAAACCTGCCTGAAGTTCGGCGGTTACGTTCGTTTCCAGACCGACATCAATCGCGGCACTGGCTTCGGCGTAAACACGAACAACCGTACGTCTGACTGGAACTCGTTCACGCGCGCTCAGTTCGAAGTTGACACCCGCACCGACACCGAGCTCGGTGCCCTGCGTGGCTTCATCGGCTTCCGCGGCAACGCTGACGGCAGCTCTGCTTCTTCTTCGTCTGTCTTCGTTGACCAGGCCTTCATCGAACTCGGCGGCCTGAAGGTCGGTAAGTTCTACAACTGGTGGGACGATGGTCTCTCTGGCGAAGCTGACGTTCTCGCGACCAACACCTTGTTCAACTCTATCCGTTACACCTACGACGCAGGCTCTTTCTGGGCTGGCGTTTCGGTTGACGAACTTCAGGGCACCGACGGTCAGTTCCGTCGCGTTACTGGTCCAGCCGTTGGTGGTTTCTTCCCGCTTGCTCAGGACGAAGTTGACAACAACGTTGGCGTTTCGGCTGGCATCGGCGCGAAGCTCGGTGGCGCAACCCTTCAGTTGATCGGCGGCTACGACACCGACCTGGAAGAAGGCGCTGTTCGTCTTATCGCTACGGCTGATATCGGTCCTGGCACACTCGGCCTGGCTGGAGTTTGGGCTTCCGGCGCAAACGCTTACTACGCTCAGTCTGAATGGGCAGTGGCTGCTGAATACGCTATCAAGGCAACTGACCGCCTGACCATCACCCCAGGTGGCCAGTACTTCGGTAATGTTTCCGACACTGTTGTCACGAGCGGCGCAGGTATCGTCGGCGGTGCCGTAGGCGTAGTTCCAACTGGCCTCGCAATTGTTACCAACGACTTCTCGAGCCGTGACGCTTGGCAGGCTGGCCTGACCGTTGATTACAAAATCACAGAAGGTCTTTCCACCAAGGTTGCAGTTAACTACTACGACGAAGACGATCGCTCCTCCTCTTGGAACGGTTTCGTTCGCCTTCAGCGCGCGTTCTAATCTGAACTAACGCATGTCAGTTACAAGAACCCGGCTTTCGAGCCGGGTTTTTTTATTTTGCTGACGTGAGCGAACGTCGCCAGGCTATTAAGGGTCTCTTAACAGGTTCCGCTTTGTTGCGAAATATGTAGCGAAACGGCAACGGTTCGGTGAAAGGCAGGCGTAACTGTGACGAAATGTTGCCTTATCAATTGCGCGAATCCGTCATCTTGGCTCTAATCAGCGTCACAGGAGCACAGCAGTTCACGCTATCCCGCCCGCTCCTTCGACACTTTGACTGGAGGTCAACATGAACATCAAGAGCCTTCTCATTGGCTCCGCTGCAGCTCTTGCAGCAGTATCTGGCGCAAAGGCTGCTGACGCGATCGTCGCTGCTGAGCCAGAGCCCCTGGAATATGTACGCGTCTGCGATGCCTTCGGCGCTGGATTCTTCTACATCCCAGGCACCGAAACCTGCCTGAAGTTCGGCGGTTACGTTCGTTTCCAGACCGACATCGACCGCGGCACAGGCTTCGGCGTCAACACCAACAACCGTACGTCTGACTGGAACTCGTTCACACGCGCCCAGTTCGAAGTTGACACGCGCACAGACACCGAACTCGGCGCTCTTCGCGGCTTCATCGGCTTCCGTGGCAACGCTGACGGTAGCTCTGCTGCTTCTTCGTCTGTCTTCGTTGACCAGGCGTTCATCGAACTCGGCGGTCTGAAAGTCGGTAAGTTCTACAGCTGGTGGGATGATGATCTCTCTGGTGAATCCGATGTTCTGTCCACGAACAGCCTATTCAACTCTATTCGTTACACCTACGATGCAGGCTCTTTCTGGGCTGGCGTTTCGGTTGACGAACTCCAAGGCACAAACGGTCAGTTCCGTACCGTTACTGCTGCAGGCCTTACTCAGGAAGCTGACAACAATGTCGGCGTTACCGGTGGTATCGGTGGCAAGCTCGGTGGCGCTGCTTTTCAGCTGATCGGCTCCTACGACGTTGACCAGGAAGAAGGCGCTGTTCGTCTTATCGCTACGGCTGACCTCGGACCCGGCACCCTTGGCCTGGCTGGAGTTTGGGCTTCTGGCGCGAACGCTTACTACGCCCAGTCTGAATGGGCAGTTGCTGCTGAATACGCTATCAAGGCAACCGACAGGCTGACAATCACTCCAGGTGGTCAGTACTTCGGTAATGTTTCCGATACTGTTGTCACGACCGGCGCAGGTATCGTCGGCGGTGCCGTAGGCGTAGTTCCAACTGGCCTCGCAATTGTTACCAACGACTTCTCGAGCCGTGACGCTTGGCAGGCTGGCCTGACCGTTGATTACAAAATTACGGAAGGTCTTTCCACGAAGGTCGCAGTTAACTACTACGACGAGGACGACAGCTCTTCTTCTTGGAACGGTTTCGTTCGCCTTCAGCGTTCGTTCTAATCTGATCTAACGTCAGTCAGTTACAAGAACCCGGCTCTCAAGCCGGGTTTTTTGCTGCATCCGTGGCGGTATCATTACGCAGTTCACTTATGATCACATTTCGTTGTGCTAGCGCCACAGTCTGAAAAGAAGAAGATGATAAGGTCCCCGAATTAACTCAATGCGTGTTGCGCTGCGATGCTTCTTTGCGTCTACTCGAATTTAAGAAGCAACGCATGTTTGCAATTTGCCCGCTGCTTCTCCTGATTCGCTTGGAGATCGATATGCACATCAAGAGCTTTTTGTTTGGTGCCGCCGCTGCACTTGCAACCGTGTCTAGCGCGCATGCCGCCGACGCCATCGTCGCTGCTGAGCCTGAGCCTCTGGAATATGTACGGGTTTGCGACGCCTTCGGCGCTGGTTTCTTTTATATTCCAGGCACAGAGACCTGCCTGAAGTTCGGCGGTTACATCCGCTTTGAAACAGATTTTGGTCGCAACGAATCGGGCACGTCGGATTGGGATAGCTTCACACGCGCCCAGTTCGAAATGGACGTTCGCTCGGATACCGAACTTGGCGCCCTGCGCGGCTTCATCGGCTTTCGTGGTAACGCCGACAGCGGCTCCGCTGCTGCCTCCGTTACTAACACAGCCGACACCGGTTCCGCTCTCTTTGTCGATCAGGCTTTCATCGAACTCGGCGGCCTGAAGGTCGGTAAGTTCTACAGCTGGTGGGATGACGATCTCTCCGGCGAGACGGATCTTCTCTCATCCAACACGCTGTTCAACTCCATCCGCTATTCCTACGATGCCGGCGCCTTCACGGCTGGTATCTCGGTTGATGAGCTGGAAGGTATCACTTTTGTTGGTGACACCAACAGCGACAATAACGTCGGTATCGCTGGAAGCCTTGCTGGGAAATTTGGTGGTGGCAGCCTGTCGCTCATCGGCGGCTACGATACCGATCGCGAGGACGGCGCTGTCCGCCTGATCGGTGCTTTCGATGTCGGCCCGGGCGCATTCAGCTTTGCTGGCGTTTATGCTTCCGGCGTCAACGCCTATTACGCGCTCTCAGAGTGGGCGGTTGTTGCAGAATACGCGTACAAGGTCACCGACAAGCTGACCATCACGCCTGGCGTGCAGTGGCTTGGCAACGTGGCGACGAAGGATGCGGCATTCGACATCGTCAACACCGGCTGGTCCAACAATGATGCCTGGACCGCAGGTCTGACGGTTGATTACAAGGTGGTGGACGGTTTCACTACGAAGGTGACTGCAAACTATTATGACGAAGAAAACCGTCCGGAATTCTGGACAGGCTTCGTTCGTCTTCAGCGCGACTTCTAATTTTACGTATGACGCTATGACAAAGCCCGGCCTCGCGCCGGGCTTCTTGTTTTGGAAGGCTTGAATAGTTGGCCATCAAGGGCCGGGCCGCGGATCAGCGTGTTTGCGGATATGAAAGCCGTCACGCTCCTCTTCGTCATATTGCGCTGAATGAGTCACAGTTTCATCGATTTGACAGGCGCCAGAATACGAAGCTCGTGTGCGCGTAATGAATTACAATTGCAACGCGCTTCATTCCCTACGCAAGCGGCGGAGTCATCGTCGAATGATGAGCGGATCAGGAATCCTACGCCGTCAACCTGCTCGGCCGTTGCGTAAATCGTTGACGATGTCGGCTTGCTGGCCAAGCCTCGTTTTATAGACCTGATAGTTTTCCATCACACGCTGAACGTAGTTGCGCGTCTCGGGGAACGGGATACGTTCGATCCAATCCACAACCTCATCGATCGGTTTTCCGCGCGGATCCCCGTAACGGGCGATCCATTCCGGCACGCGCTTCGGCCCGGCATTATAGGCGATGAAGGTGAGGATGTAGGAGCCGCCGAAGCTATCGATCTGCTCACCGAGATAGTGAGCGCCGAGCGTGGCGTTATATCCGGCGTCCGTGGTCAGTTTCGCTTGCGTATAGGCCATACCATGGCGGCTGGCGACACCCTTAGCCGTTCCCGGCAGAAGTTGAAGAAGACCGCGCGCATTGGCAGGCGAAACGGCCGCCGGGTTGAAGGCGCTTTCCTGTCTGGCAATGGCATAGGCAAGGGCCTTGCCTGATCCGGAAATATTGGCGCTCACCGGGATGACGCCGATGGGGTAGGCGAGGGCGGCGGCATCAATGCCGCGGCTGAAAGCCGTCTTGCCGATCTGTAAAGAGACCTGGTGATTGTTGTTACGCTCGGCGCGTGACGCGAGGATTGCCAATTCACCAGGGCTGTCGATCTGCTCCGCCAGCGCGCGGTAAATCCCGTCGGCGCGCCAGCTATAGCCCGCCGCCTCCAGCCGTTCGATGGCACGCACCGCTTCGCGGCCAGCAAAGCGATCGCGGTCGGCAGCACTTGGCGAGGGGTAGGTGACGTTGAGCGTCGTCACGCCGATGCGTGCGGCAGCAAGCTGGCCATAAAAAGTACCGGGATGAGATGCGGCCTTGGAGAAATAGTCCCGCGCCTGGCCCGGTCCGCCGGCCTCGGCAGCACGTCCAAGCCAGTAATAGGCGCGGGACGCGGAAAGAGGTCGATTGGACGCGGTAAGAAGGGCGTTGAAGTGCCGTGCGGCAAGTGCCGGGTCGTGCATCGCGCGTAGAGCGTACCACCCAGCATGGAACTCCGCATCTGCAACATCGACGGGCGAGGCTGCGGAATGGTTGGCCGCCACGCGATAAGCGCCCTGGAAATCACCGAGATCCGCAAGTCCCCGGGCGATGATCCGGCGTTCGTTCCACCACTCTCCAGGATTGACAAGCTTGCCGCTCTCCTTCGGTGCGCGCGCCAGAAGTTTTGCAGCGTCTTCGTATTTTTGCTGATGACGGAGGTTTTCGATCTGGGCGAAGAGATAGACAGGATCGTTGCGCCAGGAGGCTTCGACGGCATTCAACAATGCTGGCGCATTGTTGGCGCGTTGAAGAACGGCAGCCCAGGCTTTGTACAGCGACTGCGCCTTGCCGAGATCGCCAAACCGTTTGGCCTGGCTCACGCGGCTGCGATACATGAGGTAGTCCATCCGGGCCTTATGATCGGCCGGCGACAGGACGCCACCGAATTCGGCGATCACCCGATCTTCCAGATCGGTATCCATGCCTTCGCTCACCCACAGCTGGCGGATGAGTTGCTGGGCTCGCGCAGCGTTGCCGGATGAGGTGAGCGCCTGAGCCAGCGCAATCGCACCCTCCGGCGTTTCGGGTCTGGACGAAGCAAATGCGGTCAGCACCTGCGCGGCGGAGGGATTTTCCCGCAGCATCGCGCGCTCAGAATTGGCTCTTAGCGTAGAAAGGCCCGGCCAGCCTTCAAGCTCCCGTTGAGCGGCCGTAATTTCGGCCGAGGAAACATCCCGCTGGCCGGATATGGCGATAGCCCAGGTCAGGATGTGGCGATCAAGGCTGGTGGCTGGCAGGCTGTTGCGAATAGCAATTGCCCCACTGGCGTTTCTGTTGGATAGCGCGTCGAGGCCCGCTTTCAGTTGAGACACGTCAATCGGGTTTGCCGGCCGGATGATCGAGCCCGTTACCTCAGGCGAGGCGGGCAGGAACGCCGGAACGGCAGGGGCGTTGGGACGCGCGAAGGGCAGGGGAACGACACCTTCTGACGCCGGTCCCGCCCACGCACCCCAAACGGTTGCAACCACGCCCGCTGCCATCAAACCAAAAACTGCTGTTTTCTTCATCCCTTACTCACCAGCGGACAATATCGAACACGATTGCAGCCCTATCTCAAAAGACACGAAACTGTGCCTTAGAGCGCCGTGCGTCCTTTTGTATGCACTAAGGACGCTCTCACTCTTCGAAACGACGCATCGTGCTTTTCCGAAAAGCGATTCCGATTTTCGGGCCGATGCTTTAGCGCCATCCGCGTTTCCCGTCGCCCATGCGCGCGAGGCCCCATAGAATGTCGCCCTTGCATCCATTAGCTGCTTGCAGCCTTAACGAAACCTTAACCGAACGCCTCGCATTCGATCAAATTTCGGTAACATTGCGCTCATCAAACGCTTCAAACCAATCATCTGTGTAATGACGCTGGATGCCGGTCCAAGCCAATAAACTATTTGCGTTTCCTGGACGAAAGCCTCGGTTAAACGCTTGTGGGGCGACTGGCTCCCAACTAATGTGACAACCGTTTTAACCACGGAATGCGGCTGAAGCATGGACTGGCTTACCGCAAGGAGTTTTGCATGTTCAAGGGATCTATTCCCGCCCTGATTACGCCGTTCACCGCCGATGGCGCAGTGGACGAAACGGCTTTCGCCGCCCATGTGGAGTGGCAGATTGCCGAAGGCAGCAGCGGCCTTGTGCCCGTCGGCACCACGGGAGAGTCACCGACCCTGTCGCATGACGAGCATAAACGTGTGGTCGAGTTGTGCGTCGAGGTCGCGGCGAAGAGGGTCCCTGTCATTGCCGGTGCTGGCTCCAATAATACCAGTGAGGCGATCGAGCTTGCACTGCACGCGCAGGAAGTCGGCGCAGATGCGCTTCTGGTCGTCACGCCCTATTACAACAAGCCGACGCAGAAGGGGCTCTTCGCGCATTTCTCCGCTGTCGCGGAAGCGGTCGATCTCCCCATCATCATTTATAATATTCCGCCACGCTCGGTGATCGATATGACGCCGGAGACGATGGGCGCGCTCGTCAAGGCGCACAAGAATATCGTTGGCGTCAAGGATGCCACCGGCAAGCTTGATCGCGTTTCCGAGCAGCGCATTCATTGCGGCAAGGACTTCGTGCAGTTGTCGGGAGAAGATGGCACGGCGCTCGGTTTTAACGCCCACGGCGGCGTCGGTTGCATCTCGGTCACTGCCAACGTTGCGCCGCGCCTCTGTGCCGAGTTTCAGGCGGCGATGGCTGCCGGCGACTACGCGCTGGCACTCGACTACCAGGATCGTCTGATGCCGCTCCATAGGGCCATCTTCGTGGAGCCCGGCGTCTGTGGCACAAAATACGCGATCTCCCGGACGCGCAATGGGAGCCGCAAGGTCCGCTCGCCACTGATGGACACGTTGGAGCCATCGACAGAAGCGGCAATCGATGCAGCCCTCAAGCATGCAGGATTGGTGGGCTAAGCACGCCAAAGCGCCTGTGTGGATGTGATAAGACGGATGCGCGCAAGCCGCGCATCTTCACTTTCGGCACCGCTTTGATTACATAAGCGCCGAAAGCCGCACATTACTCAATGTGCGGGCAGAGAAGTGGATCAGGATATGGCCCCCAAAGGCAGCCAGCGCATCGTAAACAAGGTCGTCGCGGAAAACCGCAAGGCGCGCTTCAATTACGAGATACTCGACACCTATGAGGCGGGGCTGGTGCTGACCGGCACCGAGGTGAAGTCGCTGCGCGAGGGCAAGGCCAACATTGCCGAATCCTATGCGTCTGACGAAGGCGATGAGATCTGGCTGATCAACTCGCACCTGCCTGAGTATCTCCAGGCGAACCGCTTCAATCATGAGCCCCGCCGCCGTCGTAAGTTGCTCCTCAACAAGCGGGAGATCAATCGTCTGCGTGCCGGGATCAACCGTGATGGCATGACGTTGGTGCCGTTGAAGATCTACTTCAACGACAAGGGGCGCGCGAAGCTCGAACTGGCCTTGGCGAAGGGCAAAAAGCTCCACGACAAGCGCGAGACCGAGAGGGAGCGAGACTGGAACCGGCAAAAATCCAGGCTGCTGAAAACAGGCGGTTGAGCAGAGCGTGCGACTAACGTTAAGGCCGCGCCTATCGAGTCGCAGCCTCGCAGCTCGGCGTCTATTTGTTAATAGATCATTATCTATGGCCGAAAGTTTAAAGTCGGCTGACCAAATTCATTGTTACCATTGGAAAAGGAAACGCTAGGAGAGAGTGCCTCAAGGCTTCTCGCATAGGATGATTCTTTTCCCGGTGTCTAAGTAATGTAAAGACGCGTATTATGAGCCATACGACCTTTCGCCTTGTCTCTATGGATCGAAACTGCGCGAAGATAGTTCAATACATTCTAATTTATAATAACCTAAAAAACGGGGGCTGTGGAGCGGTCTCGCCTCCGTCTCAACCCGGCTAGAAGGGCGTGCTCCGATGACTATCATTCGCTTCATTCTCTGCCTCCTGTTGTTCGGTGTTTCCTCTGCGGGCGTGTATGCCAAAGACTTTCCGGCGCCCAAGGGAAAGCCGATCCTCACCATCTCAGGCAATATCGCCAACACCAACGTCAACGGCACGGCCCAGTTCGATCGTGACGCGCTGGAAAATATGGGGTTGGTTACCGTGGAAACCCAGACACCATGGTACGAGACGCGTGTTCGTTTTGAAGGTGTTTCCATGGCGAAGCTCATGGAGTTCGTGGGCGCCAAGGGAGAAACCGTAAAGGCCGTGGCGCTGAACGACTATGTCAGCACGATTCCTGTTAAGGATTTCACCCAGTACAATGTCATTCTTGCCATGAAGCGAGACGGGGAATATATGCAGGTTAGGGATAAAGGACCGCTCTTCATCATATATCCCTATGATAGCATGCAAGAACTTCAGTCGCAGACCTACTACACGCGCTCCGCTTGGCAAGTGGCCAAACTCATAGTTGAATAAAGGTGACATTTGCGAAAGGCGCTGGCAGTCGTTGTTTGCTGCTTCATACTCGCCACCGGCTACATCGCTTATGTGATAGCTGAGCGGCAGAATGCGCTCCAGAAATTTGCTCGCTATAACGACTCATGGGCTGTCAGCCAGACCGTGGGGGAATATGTCCGTTTTGAAAGCCTGCTTGCTGAATATGCTCTTGGCATAGAGGGAATTGACAAGGACGAGCTGCGACTTCGCCTCGATATCGTGCTTGGCAGAATGAACTCTCTGAGAGAAGGGAGCCTAGCCGCCTTCATCGATGCAAAGCCGGACATGCGCAAGGTCATCGGAGAAGTCGACAAGCTCCTTGGGGACGTCGATAAAAGACTGGAAAACTTGAGCCCCGCGGAGGCAAGGGCGCTGCTTCCGCTGATCAGCGGGCACGTTCCACAGCTTACGTCGGTTGCTGCGGAATCCGTCGCCAATGACGTCGAGATCATCGACGCCGCCCACGCAGAGGTCCGCAAGCTCCACATTATTTATACCGGACTTGCCGGAGGTTTAATCCTTTGCGGCATGGCGCTGATCTTTCTTCTCTTGCGGCACAACCAGCTGCTCGATCGCGCCCAGACAAAGCTCACACTTTTGACGGAAGAATTACAGACTGCAACGTTAGAGTTGCAGTCTAACAACCTTCGCCTTGAGTATGATGCCTATCATGATGCACTGACAAATCTTCCCAACCGAGCACTTTTCCGGCGTGAACTCGTGCGCCGGCTGGACCCTCCATCCGGCATCGATAAGGTTGCACTGCTTCTCCTCGATCTCGATGGGTTTAAGGAGATCAATGACACGCTCGGCCACGACGTCGGCGATAGCCTCCTCCAGGCCGTGGCTGCGCGCATACTGCCGATCAGAAAAAACCACGAGCTGATCTGTCGGCTGGGGGGCGACGAGTTTGCCCTTGTGGCGGACAATCTCGACGAAGATCAAGCGCTCGATCTTGCTCGCTGCCTGGTCGAAAGGATCGCCAGCCCATACCATATCGGGGACATGGAGATTAGGATCGGCACCTGTGTCGGCATTGCGATCTCCCACCGGCAATCCCATGCCGATGAGTTGCTGAAGCACGCGGATCTCGCGCTTTATGAGGCCAAACGCGCGGGGGCTGGCAGCCTCAGCGTTTACAGACCCTACATGCAGAGCCAGCTGGCAGAAAAGCGATCTTTCGAAGCGGATCTGCAGGCGGCTCTCCAGAACAACGAAATGGATGTGTTCTACCAGCCGCAAGTATCGACAGAGACGCGCGCTGTCTGCGGATTTGAAGCGCTCCTGCGCTGGACGCATCCTGTGCGCGGACGCGTGCCACCGGCGGAATTCATTCCTGTTGCGGAAAGAACCGGCTTTATAAACGCGCTTGGAAAATGGGTCATGGAGACGGCCTGCAAAGAGGCGGCACTCTGGAAGCCGAATATCAAGATTGCCATCAACCTTTCGCCTGTCCAGCTTCACAGCAGCAATCTCATTCAAAACGTCGTCGAAGCCCTGGAAAAGAGCAATCTCGATCCCGCGCGTCTCGAGCTGGAAATCACCGAATCCGTGCTTCTCGGCAACAGCGACCAGACGCTTGCCATTCTCGACAACCTCAAGGCGGTCGGCATTAGCATGGCAATGGACGATTTTGGCACGGGTTACTCATCGCTAGGAAATCTGCGCCGCGTTCCATTTGACAAGCTTAAGATCGACCAGTCCTTCCTGTCTGATATCACCAGCAGTCAGGACGCGCTGGCCATCGTCGAATTCGTTGTGGGGCTCGGCCGTAAGTTGCGCATGACGATGATTGCCGAAGGTGTTGAGACGGAAGAACAGTTCGCCCACATGCGCCAACTCGGCTGCGACCAAATCCAAGGCTATCTGATCGGCAAGCCTGTTCCTGCAAGCGAACTCACGGCCTATGGCATCTATGCTTGAAAGTTCTCAAGCGGCCTGCCAATCCACTCCAACAAGCTGAGCTCTCCCTAAAGGACTATGAAAGGACGCAATATGGAAGCGTTTGAGATACACGGCGTCCTGTTACGTTTGTCGTCAGACGAAGTCTCACCGGTAATCTGGCAGGCTCTCAAGGATGGCAGTTATGAAGCGAAGGAAGCCAGAAGCGTGGCGCGGGCTGTAAGACCCGGAGACCGCGTGCTGGAGCTTGGCTCAGGCATTGGTGTCATTACCTCTGTCATTGCCCGCATTCCGGACGTGTCGGTGTTTGCTTTTGAGGCAAACCCATCGACGGCACGTCTTGCCGAACGAATTCTGGAAGCCAATGGCGCAAGAAATGTGCGGTTCTCTCAGGGACTTTTGACCGCAGGGGATCCAGACACGCACATCTTCTACGTTCGACGCGATCTGTGGATGTCATCCATGGACGAGAAGCAAGGCCCCTATGAAAGCCGCATCGGAATCGGCTCGGAGAACATCGACTCCTTCATCCAGCGTCATGACATCAACGTGCTGGTGATGGATATCGAAGGGGCGGAGCGTGATCTGTTGCGCGATGCCAAGCTTCAGGGCGTGGAGCGGATTTTCGTCGAGCTCCACGACCATCTCTATGGCCTTTCGGGTGTTCGCGATATCACCCAGGCGCTGGCGGAAAAAGGATTTGCCTATGATCCTCGGGGATCTCGCGGCCCCTGCGTCCTCTTCGCCAAGGACGATGGACCGCGCGAATATGACCCGGACGTTGATTGAGTGGCGGGCCGATCTTAGCTCAAAGAAGATGGAGCGCCGTGGGTCTAGTAGGACGCACGGCGCTCTAACGGCCTGCTGCGTTACGCCGCGCGATGCTGCTGATAGGTCATCGATTTTTCGACCTGGAAGCGCGAAATCAGCGCTGCCAGATTGCTGCTGATGTCGCTCAAGCCGTGCGTAGAGGCATTGGTCTCTTCCACCATCGCCGCATTTTGTTGGGTCAGCTGGTCCATGCTGTTGATGGCCATGTTGATTTCCTGGATTCCGACGGCCTGTTCGCGCACCGCTTGAGTAATCGCGCCGATGTGTTCGTGAATATCGTCGACCTTGCCGCCAATGGAGTTCAGCGCCTCACCGGTGCGGTTGACGAGGGAAACGCCTTGAGCCACGTCCTGAGACGACTTGTCGATCAGTGTGCGAATCTCCCTGGCGGCGGAAGCCGAGCGCTGGGCCAATTCGCGAACTTCCTGTGCGACGACCGCAAAGCCCTTGCCCGCCTCACCAGCGCGAGCTGCCTCGACGCCGGCATTCAACGCGAGAAGGTTCGTCTGGAATGAGATTTCATCGATAACGCTGATGATCTGCGTGATCTTTTGCGATGAGCCCTCGATTGCGCTCATGGCCTCGACGGCTTCGCTGACGATATGACGGGAGCGAGCGGCTTCGTCCGCCGAACTCTTGACGATCGCCTGCGCCTCTTCCGTCCTTGATGCCGATTGCTTGGAGATGGTGGTGATCTGGTCGATGGCAGCGGCTGTCTCTTCCAGCGAGGCAGCCTGCTGCTCGGTGCGGCGCGCCATATCGTCGGTTGCCGATGTCAATTCCCGCGTATTGTTGGCGATCTTGTGAGATTCTTCGACGATCTCGGCGAAGGCCTCAGAAAGACGGCTGATCGCCGCGTTGAAGTTTTCCTTCAGACCGGCGAATTCTGCGGGCAGGGCACCATCGATGCGCGAGGTAAGATCACCCTGCGCCATCCGGTCGAGCGCGCTGTTGAGCAGCGCCAGAACGTGATCCTGCTCTTCCTTCATGCACTTCTGCTCTGCTTCTATCTTCGCACGTTCGTCGGCAAGCACGTCGAGATAGACGGAAATCGAGTAATCCATGTCCAGCATCGCGGCTTTGACCGTTGCACTGATACCTTTGGCAACCTTCTTGCCTTTTTTCTCCACCAGGAAGCCCTTCAGTTCGGATTCGACGATGGCCTTGATGATGCCTTCCAGCACAAGGGCGTAGCCGCCGATATACCAGCGCGGCTCAAGCCCCAATCGCGCGTGGGTGCGCCCGATGGCACTTACGGCCTTGGTATAATCAGCGTCGAAGACGCCAGATGATATGCGCGTCCAGTGGCTAACCTGCATGCTCTTGGCGTGCTGGATATGAGCTTCGCTGGAAAAGAACTTCGCTGTATCTGGAACGGCTCGCGCCTTCTTGTAGAAGGCATCAAGCGAGCTGCTGAGCGTACCGGTGATGGTTGTCTTCACAGAGGCAAGATCTTGCCTTTGCTCCGCATCGAGACCGAGAAAATCGAGTCTCTCGGTCAATTGAGAATTGTTGTGCAGCCCCGTCATGTAAAACAGCCCCTACTGTTCGTGCGCGTTCCCCAACTGCACGTAAAAAATCAATAAGGACAGAAAAACACAACCATGGTTAATTATTTGCTAAAGTAATAAATCAACCTTTGGTAGGGGTTGTGTTCAGGCGCCAGGATTGATCCTGAGCGCCTGTCACAAGCAAAACAACGCGTAAGTCTTCAGTCGACAGTTTCTGCGGTCTCGACCGGCGGGCGAGGCGCACGTTCGCTGGGGTCACGCCCAATCTCAGCCTTGAGAGACAGAAGATCGATAAAATGGTCGGCCTGCCGCCGCAGATCGTCGGCAATCATAGGCGGCTGCGTCGACATGGTTGAAATGACGGAGACCTTGCGGCCCTTGCGCTGTAGCGCATCCACCAGTGTCGTGAAGTCGCCATCGCCGGAAAAGAGAACGAGATGGTCCACCGTCTCGGACTGTTCCATGGCATCGACGGCAAGCTCGATATCCATATTGCCCTTGATCTTGCGGCGGCCCATCGCGTCGGTAAATTCCTTGGCAGGCTTGGTGACTACCTTGTAGCCATTATAGTCAAGCCAGTCGATCAACGGCCGAATGGAGGAATATTCCTGATCTTCGATGAGGGCGGTGTAATAATAGGCGCGTAACAGGTAGCCGCGCTTCTGAAAGGCCTTCAGCAGTTTGCGGTAATCAATGTCGAAACCAAGGCTTTTCGATGCAGCGTAGAGGTTCGCCCCATCAATAAAGAGCGCAATTTTCTCACGTGGGTCGAACATAAAGTGGGCTTCCTCCAAAGCGGCTCCCAGCCGCGAATATAATAAGAGTATCGGATATCAGCTAATATCTCGGTCTGCGATACATTATTAAGCATTCATATAAGCTCGTTCGGCCCGCAGTCCAGACCTGCCGCTACAATTTGCACTAACTAATAAAAGGGCGGGTGGTTGCGTCTCCTCAGAGACAAACCACGTGAAATGAGGAAAAACTTGAAATTCTCGGACAATGTCTGTATCGGGACCATTAATCAGCGACATCACGACCCGCAAAGGACAGGCAATGGCCCGTGTCACAGTAGAAGATTGCATTGACAAAGTAGACAACCGTTTCGAGCTCGTTCTCCTGGCAAGCCACCGCGCGCGCCAGATTTCGCAAGGCTCTCAGATCACGGTTGATCGCGACAACGACAAGAACCCGGTCGTTGCTCTGCGCGAGATTGCCGATGAAACGCTTTCGCCCGACGACCTGAAGGAAGATCTGATTCACTCGCTGCAGAAGCATGTGGAAGTGGATGAGCCCGAACCCGATCCGGTCACGATTGCCGCCAACTCGACAACCGAGAACGAAGACGACGACGCACCGGAAACCATCACTTTCGACCAGATGTCGGAAGAAGAGCTTCTGGCCGGTATCGAAGGCCTCGTTCCGCCGGAAAAGAACGACGACTACTAAGCTTAGCGTCAGACCGGGGTTTTTCCGGTTGCGCTTAGGAGTTGATTGTCGTCATAATCTGATCCTGGATTATGTATCATCGTGCGCCAGTCCGACGGGGTCGTCCCCGTCAGTTGGCGCGCTTTCTTTTTCGGGGCATCCCATTCATGATGCGACAATACGAACTCGTGGAGCGGGTTCAGACATACAAGCCTGATGTGAATGAGGCCTTGTTGAACAAGGCCTATGTTTACGCGATGCAGAAGCATGGCCAGCAAAAGCGGGCCAATGGCGACCCCTATATTTCCCATCCGCTGGAGGTCGCGGCCATTCTCACCGAAATGCATCTGGATGAGTCGACCATTGCCGTCGCTCTCCTGCATGACACGATCGAAGATACCAGCGCGACGCGTGCCGAAATCGACGAGATGTTCGGTGAAGATATCGGCCGGCTGGTCGAGGGTCTGACGAAGCTGAAGAAGCTTGATCTCGTCAGCAAAAAGGCCAAGCAGGCGGAGAATCTGCGCAAGCTGCTGCTTGCCATCTCAGACGACGTTCGTGTGCTCTTGGTCAAGCTTGCCGACCGCCTGCACAATATGCGCACCATGGAACATATGCCGGCGGATAAGCGCAGCCGCATCTCCGAAGAGACGATGGAAATCTATGCGCCGCTTGCCGGTCGCATGGGTATGCAGGATATGCGCGACGAGCTTGAGAATCTCTCGTTTCGCTATCTCAACCCCGATGCCTTCGAGACCGTCACCAAGCGACTGCAGGAGTTGGAAGAGCGCAATGAGGGCCTGATCAAGAAGATCGAGGACGAGCTGCGTGAATTGCTGCTGGCCAATGGCGTCGAAGGTGCCATGGTCAAGGGGCGGCAGAAGAAACCCTATTCGGTTTTTCGCAAGATGCAGTCCAAGTCGCTGTCCTTCGAGCAATTGTCGGATGTCTATGGCTTCCGCCTTCTTGTACAGGATATTCCCTCTTGCTACCGCGCGCTCGGTATCGTGCATACGCGTTGGCGTGTGGTCCCGGGCCGCTTCAAGGACTATATCTCAACCCCGAAGCAGAACGATTATCGTTCGATCCACACGACCATCGTTGGCCCGTCGCGCCAGCGTATCGAGTTGCAGATCCGCACCCGCCGCATGCACGAGATTGCCGAATACGGTATTGCCGCGCATTCGCTCTACAAGGATGGCGAAACGGGCGACACGGAACAGCTTTCGACCGAGACCAACGCCTATTCCTGGCTGCGCCATACGATCGAATCGCTTGCCGAAGGCGACAACCCCGAAGAATTTCTCGAGCACACCAAGCTTGAGCTGTTTCAGGATCAGGTCTTCTGTTTCACGCCCAAGGGCAAGCTCATTGCGCTGCCGCGTGGTGCGACCCCCATCGACTTCGCCTACGCCGTACACACCAACATTGGCGACACCACTGTCGGTGCGAAGATCAATGGCCGTATCATGCCGCTCGTCACACGCCTCAACAATGGTGATGAGGTGGAAATCATTCGCTCCGGCGTCCAGGTCCCGCCTGCCGCCTGGGAAGAGGTCGTTGTCACCGGCAAGGCGCGCTCTGCGATCCGCCGTGCAACCCGCATGGCGATCCGCAAGCAATATGCGGGCCTGGGTTATCGTATTCTGGAGCGCACCTTCGAACGTGCCGGCAAGACCTTCTCGCGAGAGGCGCTGAAGCCCGTGTTGCACCGTCTGGCTCAGAAGGATGCGGAGGATGCGATTGCGGCGGTCGGTCGCGGCGAGGTGTCTTCTCTCGATGTACTACGTGCAGTCTTCCCGGATTATCAGGACGAGCGCGTGACCGTGAAGATGACCGGCGACGATGGCTGGTTCAATATGCGCAGCGCCTCGGGCATGATCTTCAAGATCCCAGGAAAATCACGTTCCGCACTCGAAGATGATGGCGCCACCGAAGTGCTGGATGGCCCCGATCCGATGCCGATCCGCGGTCTGTCAGATAATGTCGAGGTCCATTTCGGCGCGACAGGGGCAGTTCCGGGTGACCGGATCGTCGGCATCATGGAAAAGGGTAAGGGGATTACCATCTACCCGATCCAGTCTCCTGCGCTTCAACGGTTTGACGATGAGCCGGAACGCTGGATCGATGTGCGCTGGGATCTCGATGAGGCGAACAAGTCCCGCTTCATGGCGCGGTTGTTGATCAACGCCCTGAATGAGCCGGGCACGCTCGCCTCCGTGGCTCAATCCATCGCGACGCTGGATGTAAACATCAGGGCGCTCAACATGGTGCGGATCGGCACGGACTTTTCCGAACTGTCGCTCGACGTGGAAGTCTGGGATCTGCGCCAGCTGAACCAGCTTCTGTCTCAATTAAAGGACCTCGACTGCGTTTCAACGGTGAAACGTGCCTTCGATTGATGCATCCATTGCTTAAATAAATGCTTTCAAGGTCGTTGCTATGCGCTCAATGCATGGCAGCGGCCTTGTCTTATCCGTAGTCATTGCGCGGCCATGCAGCTATCTTCAGTCCAGAAATAAAGAGCAACAGAGGTTTCCTCCGGCAATCCTGTCGTTGAAGACAAAGCCTCAAGTCTGGAAAGGAAATGCAAATGTTTGCACCGCTTCGTAAGATCGCCCGCGCTGTTCGTGGCAAGTCGGTTCAGGAACGCGAATTCGATTACCTCAGCGGCTCGGTCTCCACTGTGGATCTCGAACTGCGCCAGCGTGAAGTCGATCGCGGCATGTTCCGTAGATAAGACAAAAATGCATGGCGGCCATGCCGCCACGCTCATGCGGAGCCAAATGGGGCTCCGTTAACGCACGCCGCGGAACATCGTTCAAAGTTTCTGGATAAGGCGTGCGAGAGAATTGATAATTGAAGCGCAGGAAACGGGTCTACGGATCGTGACGCGCTTCCGGTACGGCGCCTTTTTCGCCACTTGGCGGAATGCAGGCGATGACATAAAGTCCGCACATGCCTTTTCGCCGCCGCCGTCCTGCAAAACTCTCTGAAAGACTCCTCGCTGCACTGTGGCCGCGTATGGGGCTGCGCCGTTCTCTCCGCTATATGAAGTTGAAGCTGGTCCGCCTTTCGGCGTCGCCTTATGCGGTGGCCGCGGGGGCGGCAACAGGCGTGGCTGTTGCCTGGACACCCTTTCTCGGTATCCATATTCTGATTGCCATGATGATCGGTTTTGTTCTGCGTGCAAATCTCGTTGCTGCGGCACTTGGAACGACTTTTGCCAACCCACTGACATTTCCGTTGATATGGGCGTCCACCTGGGAGCTCGGTCATTTCATTCTTGGCCGCAATGGCGGCGAGGTAGCGGCGCGCGTGGATTTCGTGGAAATATTTGCGCATATGAACTTCCTGCAGCTGTGGAAGCCGGTTTTGGAGCCGATGACGATCGGTTCGCTGATTCCCGCTGCTATTTCCGCCGTCGTTACCTACGCTGTGGTCTATGCAGTCATCAGTGGTTTCCGTCAGCGCAAGCATCAAAAGATTGCCGCGCGTGCCGCAAACCGTAACGCCATCATGGACGTGGTTGAATGATTATCGGGCTCGGCAGCGATCTCATCGATATCCGCAGGGTGGAGGCCTCCATCGAACGCTTTGGCGACAGATTCACCCACCGCTGTTTCACCGATATCGAGCGAGAAAAATCCGACCGGCGCAAGAACCGCGCCGCATCCTATGCCAAGCGGTTCGCCGCCAAGGAAGCCTGCTCGAAGGCGCTGGGGACCGGTTTGGCACAGGGCGTGTTCTGGAAGGACATGGGCGTCATCAACCTGCCAAGTGGCAAGCCGACAATGCGTCTGACCAACGGCGCAGGTGAGCGGCTCCAGTCCATGTTGCCGGCAGGGCATGAGGCGGTGATCCACCTGACCATTACCGATGACTTTCCCTATGCGCAGGCCTTCGTCATTATCGAGGCGCTTCCCCTTTCCAGATGACGTCAAAGCAGCAACGGGCTGACCGGTACGCATATCGATAGAAAAGCTTCCCTTTGGTCATGAAAGGCACTAAAGCATCTCAGAAGACCGTTGAGCGGTTTTATGACAACGACGAAGAACGAGCAGACAGGTCTCTAAGTGTCCGAAAAAGCAGAAAAGAAGCAGAACGCCCTCTGGGAAAACGTCAAGGTCATCGTTCAGGCTCTTCTGCTGGCGATGGTTATTCGCACCGTGTTGTTTCAGCCTTTTACCATTCCGTCTGGCTCGATGATGCCGACGCTCTTGGTCGGGGATTATTTGTTCGTCAACAAGTTCTCCTATGGCTATTCCAAGTACTCGCTGCCTTTCTCGCCCGACCTGTTTTCCGGTCGTATTCTGGAGTTCAGCCAGCCGAAGCGCGGCGACGTGGTGGTCTTCCGCCTGCCGCCGAACCCGGAGGTGGATTACATCAAGCGGCTCGTCGGTCTGCCGGGTGACCGCATTCAGGTGACGAACGGCGTGCTCTATATCAATGGCAATCCCGTTCCGAAGGAGCCGGACGGCTTCTTCACCTCGGATTACCGTGCCGATCCGGGCACCGACGTGCCGGTCTTCCGCGAGACACTTCCCGATGGTGTCAGCTATGACACGCTTGATCAGTCGCCGGATAGCCGTGGCGATAATACCCGCGAGTTCATCGTCCCTGAAGGTCACTACTTCATGATGGGCGATAACCGTGACAACTCGCTCGACAGCCGTTTCGACGTCGGTTACGTGCCCGCTGAAAACCTCATCGGTCGTGCCAGCCTCATCTTCTTCTCGCTCGGCAACGACACGCCGTTCAGCCATATCTGGGAATGGCCCGCAAATATGCGCTGGGATCGCATCTTCAAGGTTGTTAAATGAGTAAGGCCAAGCCGCTCCAGACGGACGAGATCGCCCGTCTGGAAGCGTTGATCGGATATGAATTCAAGGAAAAGGCCCGGCTTGACCGGGCCTTGACACATGCAAGTGCCCGCTCCGCAAAAGCCGGTAACTATGAGCGTCTGGAGTTTCTGGGCGACCGGGTTCTCGGGCTCTGTGTCGCTGAGTTGCTGTTCTCCACCTTCCGCAACGCGACGGAAGGCGAGCTTTCTGTTCGCTTGAACCAGCTTGTCAGCGCCGATTCCTGTGCGGCAATTGCCGATGAAATGGGATTGCACCTCTTCATCCGCACGGGCTCCGACGTCAAGAAGTTGACGGGCAAGGCCATGCTGAACGTGCGTGCCGATGTGGTGGAAAGTCTCATTGCCACCATCTATCTGGATGGCGGCTTGGAGGCTGCGCGCAGCTTCATTCTGAAGTACTGGCAAGGCCGCGCCAACGGTGCGGATGCCGGTCGTCGCGATGCAAAGACCGAACTGCAGGAATGGGCGCATGCGAAGTTCGCTGCGACCCCCAACTACCGGGTTGACGATCGCTCCGGACCGGATCACGATCCGCGCTTTACAGTGACGGTGGAAATTCCAGGCGTTGCGCCGGAAACAGGCGTCGATCGCTCGAAACGTGCGGCAGAACAGGTCGCCGCGACAAAACTATTGGAACGCGAAGGCGTCTGGCAGAAACCATCTGCCGCAAACTGATTGGACACCCATGACTGAGAATGATTTCGCCGCAGCGCCCGGTGAGGGTAATGATGATGATGCCAAGGCAGCTGCCCCGACGCGCTCGGGTTTCGTTGCGCTGATCGGGCCGACCAATGCGGGTAAGTCGACGCTGGTCAACCGGCTGGTGGGCGCCAAGGTCTCGATCGTCAGCCACAAGGTGCAGACGACGCGTGCGGTAATGCGCGGGATCGCCATTCATGACAATGCCCAGATCGTCTTCATGGATACGCCAGGCATCTTCAAGCCACGCCGCAGGCTGGACCGCGCTATGGTCACCTCTGCCTGGGGTGGCGCCAAGGACGCAGACATCATTTTGCTGCTGATCGACAGCGAGCGCGGTCTAAAGGGTGACGCAGAAACCATTCTGCAAGGCCTGAAGGATGTTCGTCAGAAGAAGATCCTGTGCCTCAACAAGATCGACCAGGTGAAGCGCGAAGACCTGCTGAAGCTTGCAGCTGCGGCAAACGACATCGTTGCCTTCGATCGCACCTTCATGATTTCCGCCACCAACGGCTCCGGCTGCGATGACCTGATGAACTATCTGTCGAGCGAACTGCCACAGGGCCCATGGTACTACCCGGAAGATCAGATTTCCGATCTGCCGATGCGCCAGCTCGCGGCGGAAATCACGCGTGAAAAGCTCTTCCTGCGTCTGCACCAGGAACTGCCCTACGCCTCCCATGTGGAGACGGAGAAATGGGAAGAGCGCAAGGATGGCTCTGTGCGCATCGAGCAGGTCATCTATGTCGAGCGCGACAGCCAGAAGAAGATTGCGCTTGGCAAGGGAGGGGAGGCGATCAAGGCCATCTCATCCGCATCGCGCAAGGAGCTTTCGGAAATTCTCGAACAGCCGGTTCACCTTTTCCTCTTCGTCAAGGTAAGAGAGAACTGGGGCGACGATCCGGAGCGCTTCCGCGAGATGGGCTTGGAATTCCCGCGCAATTGAGCGTAACGAAAGCGAAGCGGGTGACCGCTTCGCGAATGAGACATGCATAAAAACAAGCAGTAAGGTGGGCACGCGATGGATCAAGTCGCGAATGCTCACCATCGTGTCATGCCTTTATGAGACTGGTCGCAAGAATGCGGAAAGAGGTCTTGTGGTAGGACTGATACGTCTGATACCTCGACCCCATTTCTTGCCTCTAACGGATTGTCATGTCTCCAAAAAAACCGAACGGCGTTTCCACTACGCCATGTGAAGAGTGCCCGCTTCGCGACATGCCGCATTTCCGTGATTTCACTCCGCCGGAGCTTGATTTCGTTTCGCACTTCAAAACCGGTGAACTGAGCGTCGAAAGCGGCGCACTGATCCTGATGGAGGGGTCGCACAGCGCCCATCTCTTCACGGTGTTGGAAGGCTGGGGCTTTCGCTACAAGACAATGGAGGACGGGCGGCGGCAGATCTTGAACTATCTGATGCCGGGAGATCTCGTTGGTCTGCAGGGCACTGTGATGGGAGAGATGCAGCACTCAGTCGAGGCCCTGTCGCCTGTAACGCTCTGCGTCTTCGAGCGGGGGCGGCTCCACAGCCTCTTCACCGATCACCCCTCGCTTGCCTTCGATCTCACCTGGATCGCTGCAAGTGAAGAGCGCATGCTCGATAGTCATCTGTTGAGTGTCGGCCGACGAACGGCCATCGAACGCGCGGCCTATCTTCTGGCATTCCTGCATCAAAGGGCGACGCGCGTCGGACTGCTGCAAAAGGGCGTGCCCATTCCCGTCACACAACAACATGTGGCAGATACCCTCGGACTTTCCATCGTGCACACGAACAAGACGCTGAAGAAACTTGCGGAACGAAACTTCATCCGCTGGATCGACAAGGGCTGTCTCGTGCTGGATCAGGAGGGGCTTGCAAACCTTGCGAGATGGGATCTCGATTCGCGCAGCAAGCGCCCCTTCATCTAAAGCATGGTCCGAGCAAAACTGTGCCGCGGTTCTGCGATAGCAACATGCGATCAAACAAAGACTCAAAGCGTGGGGAGCGAATCTGAAACATCGCGACGCGCTTTTGGGTGAAGAGACACACATCACACAAGGGTGTGCACGACGCTACGAGCGTGCTCTCACCGAGTTTTGAATCATGATTTCTGGGGCTTCACCCGGTATCCTGATATGTCTTTTTTAAATGACGCAGCGAAGCTGATCTGCGATGTCAGGAACACGTAAAGCTAATTTAATGAAATCGGCCTTCGATTTGAGGCCCGGCCCGGAGAATATAATAAACATGGTGCCTCAACGGGTTCTCATCATCGAGGACGAGTATCTGGTTGCGATGGACGCCGAAGCCTGCCTCCAGTCTATGGGGGTCGAAACTGTCGACATCGTAACCACTCTTGCTCAAGCCCAGGAAGCGCTGGAGCGTGCGCGTCCGGACTGCGTCCTGTTGGATGTCAATCTCTCGGACGGGATGAGCTATGAATTGGCGAGACGATTGAAAGATCACGCCATCCCGTTTGGTTTTGTCAGCGGATATGGGGATACCAGCGGGTTCCCCGAGGATTTTGTCGATACGCCGCTTCTCGACAAGCCTTTCGCCGAGCCCGAACTCAAGTCATTCGTCGCACGCCTCATGGCGTAAACATTGGACCTGAACCACTTGCGCAGACTATGGTGCTTTGAGGCATGGTCAAAGCAAAAGCGTGTAGCGGTTTTGCAATAACGACATGCGATAAAACAAAGACCTGGAGCGCCGTGCGTCCGTTGAACGCACAAAGGACGCTCCATCTTCTTTGATCTACGCATCGTGCTGTCCGAAAATCGATTCCGACTTTCGGGCCGATGCTGTAAAGCGTAAGAAGCAAATCTGAAAGATCACGACACGCTTTAGTCATGCGACGATTATCTGTCGTGGCGTTTGAGCTCAGGGCGATATCTTCATGCAGTGGCAGGACGAGGCAATTATTCTTGGCGTCAAGCGCCATGGCGAGACGAGCGTCATTGCCGAGGTAATGACGAGCGCCCGTGGGCGCCATCTCGGAATGGTACGGGGTGGCCGGTCCAGATCCATGCAGCCCGTCCTGCAGGCAGGCAATCGCGTCGACGTCACCTGGCGCGCCCGCCTTGATGATCACTTGGGTGAATACCGCATCGAGCCGCTTCAATTGCGCGCTGCGCAACTGATGGAAACGGCGACAGCAGTGTATGGCGTACAGGCCATGGGCGCGCTGCTGCGGCTCTTGCCGGAGCGCGATCCGCACCCGCATCTCTATCGTGCGCTCGATGTCATTCTCGACAACCTCTCCGACCCGGCGGATGCGGGCGAATTGTTCGTGCGCTTCGAACTGGCCGTGCTGAACGATCTTGGCTTCGGTCTCGATCTCACCGAGTGTGCAGCGACCGGAATTCGCAGCGACCTGGTCTATGTTTCTCCAAAGACGGGCAGAGCTGTTTCTCGTGCCGCTGGCGCGCCCTACGCGCAGCGTATGCTGGCGCTGCCTCCCTTTCTTGGCGAGGCACATGCACCGTCGGCGGATTGCCAAAGCCTGTCTGCGGCCTTTCGGCTGACGAATCATTTTCTCAACAGACACGTCTATGAGCCGAGAGGGATTCAAGAAAATGCCGCCCGCGACGGTTTCGTCCAGGCGGCTCTAAAGGCCTTGGAGCGGAAGTTGAATGAGACGGCAGGCGGTGCAGGATCAGTCGGTCAACCCGGTTGAATCAACTCGTCTCTTGGCTTTAAGCCGCCGCAGCCGCAGGCCGCATGACGGGTCGTTCTTCAATCGGCCAATGCACGATGGCGGCAAAAATGCCCATCGCAACACCCAGCCACCAGACGAGATCGTAAGAGCCAAGCTTGTCGTAGAGGAAGCCGCCGAGCCATACGCCAAGGAACGAACCGACTTGGTGCGACAGAAACACCACGCCACCCAGCATGCCGAGGTGGCGGGTGCCGAACATGATCGCGACTAGGCCATTTGTCGGTGGCACCGTGGAGAGCCATAAGACCCCCATTACTGCAGCAAAGATGACGACGGAGACGGGCGTCTGCGGCAGAAGAAGAAAGGCGGTCACCGCAATCGAACGGCCGATATAGATATAGGCCAGAAAATGCGGCTTCGAGTAGCGCTGCCCGATGAAGCCGGCCGCAAGCGATCCGCCGATATTGAAGAAACCGATCAGCGCCATGGCGATCACCGCATAGCGCGGTTCGATACCGATATCGCCGAGATAGGCGGGAAAATGCGCGGTGATGAAAGCCACTTGAAAGCCGCAAACGAAAAAGCCTGTTGTCAGCAACAAGTAGCTCTTGTGACCAAGCGCCTCTTTCAAAGCGGCACCGACGGTCTGCTGAAATTGGGCCTGCGACTGCGAGCCCGACGACGAGTCACCGCGCAGCGGCCATGCCAGAAGCGGCACCAAAAGCATCATGACGCTGAGAAAGACGAGACTGTCCGACCAGCCATAATTGGAAATCAATCCCTGGCTGATGGGCGCGAAGATGAACATTCCCGCCGATCCTGCAGCCGTGCCGATCCCGAAGGCCATGGAGCGCTGCTCAGGCGTCACATGCCGGGCAAAGGCCGACAGGATAACGCTGAAGGAGCCTGCTGCAATGCCAAGCCCGACGAGAACGCCACCGCCGAAATGCAGCCAGAAGGGCGAGGTGCCGAAGGACATGCACAGGAGCCCCAGCGCATAGAGGAATCCAGACAGAACCAGCACCCGTCCGGTGCCGTACTTGTCAGCCAGTGCGCCGAAGAACGGTTGTCCCAGACCCCAGAAGAGGTTCTGCAGCGCCATGGCGAGCCCGAATGTCGAGCGATCCCAGCCCGTATCTGCCAGCATCGGCAGCTGGAAGAAACCCATGGCCGAGCGCGGCCCAAAGGTCATCACGGCGATCAGCGATCCAGCCAGAATGATCAGCCACGGCATGGGCCGGCTGGTAGACGCGCTGGATAATGTGGCCATGATGTTCCTCCGGATAGGAGAAGAACAGTATTCATCCGCACGCGATGACACCAGCGACTTTTCTTGACAGGTGCATCAGCGAGGTTGATGGACCATTGCGACGAGTGATCATCGATAAACTGGAGCCTGCGATGAAACAGAACATTTATGACGATGAGGGTTTCTTCGAACGCTACAGCGCCATGCCCCGTTCGGAAGGCGGATTGGCACAAGCTGGCGAATGGCACGAGTTCCGTGCGCTCTTGCCGCCGCTGAAGGGGAAGTCGGTTCTGGATCTCGGCTGCGGCTTTGGCTGGCATTGCCGCTACGCGGTTGAGCAAGGCGCGGCAAACGTCGTCGGCCTCGATCTGTCAGAGAAAATGCTGGAGAGGGCGCAACGGATCAACGCGCATCCCAGGATCAGCTACCGGCGCGAGGCGATCGAAGATGCGGCCTTCGAGGCGGATAGCTTCGATGTCGTGTTGAGTTCGCTGGCTCTCCATTATGTCGCGTCGCTTGAGCCGGTCTTTGCGCGCGTCTTTAAGCTGCTGAAGAAGGGTGGTGCCTTCGTCTTCTCGATCGAACATCCCGTGTTTACTGCACTTGAGCAGCAGGACTGGTTTTACGGAGAAGCCGGCGACATTCTTCATTGGCCGCTCGACAATTACCAACAGGAGGGCGAGCGCCATTCGAACTGGATGGCGGATGACGTCATCAAGTATCACCGCACCTTATCGAGCATCATCAACTCGCTGATCGAGGCGGGCTTTGCCATCGAGCGGCTATCGGAACCGAAGCCGGATCCTGCTCTTCTGTCCGAACGCCCGGAACTCGTGCACGAGAACCGCCGCCCGATCTTCCTCATCGTGGCTGCGCGTAAGATCTAGGCGCGTCGCTTAATCGGCCAAGCCTCGTCGCGCCACTCCACGACCGTGGCGACATCGCCGAGGCTGATCGTCCCCGCACCGCGAGGGGTGAGGTTCCAGCCGAAGAGCACGCCGGGAATGCGACGATCTGCGGACATGCGGATACGGCCCATGGCCTTCATCGGGGAGGGAACATCACGTGAGCCCGTTTTCTGGTCTTGCGTGGTCATGATGCAGCGGGCGCATGGTTTGACGAGATCGAAGCGAATACCATTGATATCGATCGCCGCCCAGCGATCTTCCGCCCATGCTTCATCCGTCTCCAGCACGATGTTGGGGCGGAAACGCTCCATGCCGATGTTGTCTTCGCCATTGGCCAACATGTCCGCGTTGAGAGCCTCAATCGAGGCAGTGGTCGCAACGAGAATCTGGTAGCCATCTGGAAAGGTGACGGGCGTCTCGGTGCCGGTCCACTCCACATTGGCAAGGCGCGTTGACTGGTCATCGAAGAAGGCGAGCTTCATCTCTTTCCCAAGCCACTGCGACAGCGCACCGTTGACGTCATCCGTCGCCAAAGCGGCATCGACATTTGATTTCCAGACGGTAACTTCGAGCCGCGCGGGCGACGGAACGGCGAGGATTTCGCCTTTGCCATCGACGGACAGGCGATAGCCGCCGGCTTCCGGCACCACAGTCAAGCTGGCGATTGCAGGAAGTTCGCGTTGCGTGATGAAATGACCGGAGGGGTCCACCAGCATCGCGCGCCGGTCGCCTGGCAGGCCTTCAGCGGAAATGGCGCTCTGCGAAAGTGCAATGCCTCTGGCACTCTTCACAGGGTAGATATTCAATTGGGTGATCTGCATCGCCGTTTCCTCAGATTTCGTCGAGAAACATATCGAGCACCCGTTGAAGACGCTCATGTCGTTCTTTTGCAAGCTGTCGCCCGGTTTCGGTTTGAAAGCCATTGGCCAACTTGAAAAGCTTGTTTTCAAAATGGTCGATGGCAAAGCGGCGATCATCGAGCGGGCGGTCTTTCGCCAGTGGATCGGCTGGATCATATAGGGCGGAGCCCAGGCGCCCGGCAATGTAGAAGCAGCGGGCCGCACCCACCATGCCAATGGCATCCAGCCTGTCCGCATCCTGCAGGATTTTCGCCTCAAGCGATTCGGGCGTCAGATTGGCGGAAAAGCTGTGCGTCAGAATGGCGTGGGCCACGGCTTCGATATCCCGTTGCGTCCAGCCGAGGCCGCCAAGAATGGCACTCGCCTTCTCGGCAGCCAGACGCGACGCCTGTGAACGCAGTGGCGAATTCTTCTCCACCGCCACGCAATCATGCAGCAGAACGCTTGCGGCCAGCACCGTGCCGTTCCCGCCCTCTTGCGCATGAATACGCATGGCGTTGCGGAAGACGCGGTGAATATGCGCGAGATCATGCGAACCGTCATCGCCCTCCGCCGCATGCGGGATCAGCGTTTCGGCAAGCGTTTCATATGGCGCAAAAGACCCAGCATGCATTCGCGATTCCCCACTCTCATGACATCGCGTTTTAGAGCGGGTAAGGCAGCGGCGCAATCACTGCTCAGCCGCGGCATCATTCGGCTTGGCGGTCAGGATCTTCTGGTAGAAGAGGCCGATGCCGATCAGCACCACGCCAAGTCCGATGAATGAGAGGGCGCGCAACACCCCTTCCAGATTGCTCATGTCGATAAGGAACGCCTTGGCAACAGCAAGCAGCACCAGTGCAGCGGAGGCAAGCCGCAGGCTCTTGGCATCAAAGCGAGAGCCGAGCGCCAGGAGCAGCACGCCGATGGCAAGCCAGACGACGGAATAGCTGTAGGTCTCTCCCTGGAGAAAGCCCTTCCAGTCCGCGATGTTTTCTCCCTGCCAGAAGCGGCGCACCGATAACGTTGCCCAGGCAAAGCCAAGAACTGCGCCTGCAAGCGCGAGCAAGGCAACATAAGGCTGAGGGCGTTTGCCTCGGGCATAAAAAGCAAGTCCCGCATAGGCCGCGCCCGGCAGCAGATAGCCGATAAGAAGCAGGTTGAAGAACGGCCAGCGTCCGGTGTTCTCGCCGGTAAAGTAGGGGTTCAGCACGAAGAAATGGGCAACCAGCACATTGACGATCGCAAGGCAGCCGGCGAGCATCGAGCCGTAGCGGAAGATCGGGCTTGGGCTGTTCATGTCGAGCGTCATCAGCACACCGGACATGCCGATCGTCAGCAGCGTGTAGATCGATTGTTCGCCCAGTGTCGGCACCGCGTCGTTCAACACGCCGCCATTCATCGCATGCCGCACGAGGATCGCCAGCGTCAACAACACCATCAGGCTTGCAAGAGCTTGCAGGAAGTTTCGGACGCGGAGATCGGGTGAATGGCGCAACAGCCATGCCGAGACCACGGCAAGCAGGGCAGGAACGCCATAGCCTGCAAGAAGCGCATTGAAGACGGGCGTGGTACCGAGGTTTTGCGGACCGACGATCGTCGGCTCCCAGGCAATCCTGCCAAGCACGATCACAAGCGCAAGTGCCATGATCCAGGCGAGAGCCGCCCAGGAACGACGCCCCGTTCCGAGAACGTAGATAAAGCCGAGAAGCGGGATAAGGATGGTGGTTGCGAGGCCGTTCGTCAGGGCATGGATCGTCAACAGGAAGCCGAGGAACGAGCCGACAGCGAGAATATTGACGGGCCGCTGGAAGGCAGGCTCAGAGCTTCGGTCGAAACGATAGGCAGCGCCAAAGAGAACAAGACCGATCGCCAGGCCATAGGCCGCGTGCAGCCAGTCCCGCGTCAGATTGCCATATTCGACGAAGCTGATGACGCCGAGCCCGACGGGAACGATGGAGCCGATCAACGCCCAGAGTGTGCCGAAACCCGCATCCCTCGATGTTCTGCGCCGTATCGCTTCCACGGCAAACAGCAGGAAGACGATGCCCATGATGCGGGTGATCGAAGCCTGAAGGCTGTGATCGACGGCGATCGAGGCAGGTGTTGCGACGCTGCCGAAGGTCGACAGGAATTCGAGGTTGTTTTGCGCCAGGATGTTGGCGCAGCCAAGTGCTGCGAGCGCAGCGAAGACGGCGGGCCACACCGCATTGAGGCGGCCGGCACCCAGCGCCGCAAGCCCGATGATGAGCACGGCAACGACGAAAGCGGGGTGCATGCTGATACCGGCGCTGCTGGCCAGCATGGCAAGTGCGGTGAGAACGATCGCAAGCGAGGCGGTGAGATTGATCGCGAGCGGCGGTCTTGCCAGGAACACGAGAAGGCGGTTTGCGGGTTTTGCAGCATCGCCCTCGGTCACAGGCGGTTTTTCATCTGCGACATACTCGTAGACTTTGCCAGGCCAGATCCAGATCAAGCCCGCGATCACCGCAAGAAGGGCGAACATGACGGGCTCGGCAAGAACCGTGTTCGACGCCATGGTGTAGCCGATAGCCCAGAGGCCAAGGCCGATATTGCCAAGAGCGGGCACGACCTTCCATCGCTGGTATCGCGCCGCAAGCGCCGTTGCCACCCATGAGACCGTGAGGAAGCCGAAGAGCGCCCAGATGTTCGGCGTCTCGGTAACAATAAGAGAGGGCGTGATCATCGAGCCGAAGAGCCCGAGCCCTGCAAGCGCCTGACCGTGAAGCAGCGACAGTCCCAATGTGGCGAAAGCCACCAGCGCAAGCAGGATGAAAGCCGTCGTCGGTCCGATATACTCGTAGATGCCATAGGCGGCAAAGACCACACCGAAGAGGGTCAGCGAGGCGGCGGCTGTCAATACGCCAGGGATCATGGCATTGGAATAGGCGGCCGCAATGCCGGGCACGGCCCGGCGGCGGATGGCTTCGCCAGCAGCAGCAAGCAGAAGACCGAAGAGGGCCGCCATGGCAAGCCGCACAGCGGGGCTCAGCAGGCCGTTTTCGATGGAGTATTTGACCAGCAATATGCCGCCGAGACCAAGCGTGATGCCGCCGAGCCAGACAGCCCAACGCGCACCCAGCCTGCTTTCGAAGCTTTCCTGTGTGGCAGCAGTAGCGGAACTGGCGCGGGCCTCTGTGGGAACGGCTTCGTCCTGCTTTATGTCCTCTGACATCGACTGAACGGGAAGCGGTGGCGGAACAACGTTTTGATCCGTATCGGCTTCAGCTTGGAAGGCTGATGATGAGAGATTTTCAGCAACTGCACTCGCAGCAGCATCTTCTGGCTGCTCCTGAGCCTCAGCGGACGTACCAACAGGCACGACACCCGCCGCCATCTGGGCCTTGAGGCTGGACATTTCCTTCTCAAGCTCTGCGAGGCGTCGGGAGTTCTTGATGCTGGCGCGTAGCGTGTAGAAAAACGCAACAACATAGCCGACGATAAGAAGCAGCAGGAAAGATGTCATAAGCACTCCGCGTATAGCTCTGTTTTTTAAAGCCTTTTATTGCGGTATCTGCAAGCGTCTTGGCGTCTTTTGGTTTAAGCTGCGGTCGTTCTTGGCGCCTAATTGGCTGCGCGCGCCGCGATCCATTCCTTGGCCAGTTCGACGTCTTCGAATCCAAGGTCGTGATTGTTCGGCAGAACCCTGACTGCCACATCGGCGCCGCTGCCTTTCAGAATGTCGGCAAGCGCATGGGCCTTGTCGCGATGGCGATCTGTCTCTCCGGCAGCCAGCAGGAAGTGTTTGGAGGCTAAATCCACGGCAGGCCAATGCTCCAGAACCGGCATCGGTCTAAGCAGCAAGGCATCGGCCGCCCAATCGGGGTGGAGGGCGAAGAAGGCGGCAAGGAAGTTGGCGCCGTTGGAGTGGCCGATGAAGCGCAACTTGGCGCGATCAATGCCATACGACTGGATCGCGCCTTGCATGAAGGCGGCGAAGGCTTCGGCTTCAGCAGCAATATCCGTCTGGTCGAAGTTGAGATCGCCAAAGCGCCGGAACCAGCGCGCCACATCTTCTTCAGTGCTCCGGCCACGAACGCCGAGCAGCGTGGCGTTGGGATTGGCCCGATGTGCCAGTGCCATCAAGCTGGTCTCGCTGCCGCCCGAACCGTGAAGCAGGACAATGGTGCTGCCATCAGAGTCCGCAGGCGTGTGGAAACGATGGATGAAGGGCAGGTCGCGGTAGATGACGCGCTCCTCTCCCGGCATGGAAAATTGCGGTAGCGCCACGCGCACGTCTTCCTCGTCGCGCATGAAAAGCGGCGGAATGAACAGTTCCTCGCCGAGCCTTTCCAGCGGCTCGTCGATGGTCATGCCCGGCGCGTCGGTTGCCATCTCAATCAGCACGCCGCCCGGCTCACGGACATAGAGCGAGTGAAAATACTTCCGGTCATGTGCATTGGTGGTGGAAGAATTCAGGGACTTCAGCCGCTTGAGCGTCTCGTCCAGTTCATCCATGTCCTTGGCGCGAAAGGCGATGTGATCCACGGTGCCTGTGCCCGGCGCACTGGACCAGAAGCCCGTTGCATCGCGGACGTCAATAATGTCGCCGGCTTCGGACGACATGCGGCGGATTGCGCCCTGTTTGTCCTGGCGCGCGTAGCCGAAATAGTTGGAGAGGAAGCTTTCGGTCTCTTCCGGTACCTCGCTCAGTACAGTAGCGCCACGAATGCGGCGGATGGCGTGTTCCAGCGGAATGCCGGGCGCATCATGCGGCTGGGCTTCAGGAAAAACGCCGGTGCCGACAAGCTTGATGATGATGCCGTCCGGATCCTTCAGCCGGATGACAGGCTCGCCGAACTCTTCCATCGGTCCTTCGGTATGGACGCCCGCCTGCAAGGCGCGCGTGAGCCAGAAGCCGATGCCTGCTGGATCGATGGCCAGAGACACCTCCAGCGTCTGGCCGTAACCGACGCGCCCCTGTCCGCCATCCTCCCAGACAAGGAATGTCATCAGTGATCCGGGGGAGGCGGCATAGTCGCCGTAAAGCAGGTGGAGTTGCATGGCGTCTTCGAAGCCGGCTGTTCGCTTGACAAGTCGCAGTCCGAGGAAACCCGCATAGAAATCCACATTTGCCTGAACCTTCCGCGTGATCATGGTGATGTGGTGGATGCCAAGGGCCGATGTCATGCGTCTCTCCGGACTGTCGTTGATGCTGCCATTTTCATCGTCTCGGTGGATTTCGCAATCCATGAGCGGAAGAACGATGTGTTCATATCCTTAGCACTGCCAGTACGACATCTATGTTTCGCCTATTCAATCGGCGAGATGCCTCAAGCCCAAGCCTAACAAGATTAAAAAATAGTCATAATAAAATTTGCGCAATTTATAAGCTATTAGTTCTTGCTATTAGGAATGAAATTGGTTTGTATGACGGCAACGACACAAAAAAACCTCCAGAGGAAAATTTCTGAATGTTCACGCGAAGGCTGTTTTCAAAGACAGCGGCTTTAGCCGCTTTATCCATGTTTGCCGGCATCTCCGTCGCACCCATTGCAGCTTTCGCCGATACGCCGATCAAATTCACGCTCGACTGGAAATTCGAAGGCCCGTCCGCAGGCTTTCTGCTCGCGCTCGATAAGGGATATTTCAAGGCCGAGGGCCTGGATGTCACCATCGATAGCGGCAACGGCTCCGTCGAAGCCATTCCACGGGTTGCAACCGGCGCCTACCAGATGGGCTTCGGCGATATCAATTCCGTCATGAAGTTTCTCGACGAAGATCCGACACAGAAGGTGAAAGCCGTTTACATGGTCTATGAGCGGCCGACCTTCGCAGTTGTCGGTCGCAAGTCCTTGGGCGTCACGGAAGACCCGAAGTCGCTGGAAGGCAAGAAGCTTGGTGCGCCGCCGCCGGACGGCGCCTTCGCCCAGTGGAAGGCGTTCAAGGAAGTCGCCAAGATCGATGACAGCAAGATCACGATCCAGTCCATCGGCTTCCCGGTGCGCGAACCGATGCTGGCAAAGGGTGATGTCGATGCCGTCTTCGGCTTCGCCTTCTCGGTGATCCTGAACCTGAAGGCGCAAGGCATCTCCGACGACGATATCGCCACGATCCTGATGGCAGAGCATGGCTTGAATCTCTATGGCAACGCCGTGCTGGTAAACACTGATTTTGCTAAAGAAAATCCGCAAGCGGTGAAAGGCTTCCTCAAGGCGCTTGCCAAGGGCTTTGCCGATGCCGTCAAGAACCCGGAAGAAGGCGTTGCTGCAGTTCTGAAGCGCAACGAAACGCTGAACCCTGACATCGAATTGCAGCGCCTCAATATGGCAAATTCGATGAACATCAAGACGCCCTACGTGATCGAAAACGGCATGGGTGGCGTCGATCCGGCACGACTTGCGGCATCCATGGAGACGCTGAAGGTTTCAATCGGCCTCAAGGGCAACGTCAAGGCTGAACAGGTTTTCGACGCAAGCTACCTGCCGCCCAAGGAAGAGCGCATGCTGCCATAACGGCGGCCTAGAGCATGGTCATCGCAAAACTGTGCAGCGGTTTTGCGATGACTACATGCGATGAGCAAGGACTAAAGCGCGAGCAGAGAATCTCAAAGATCGCGACGCGCTTTAGAATAGGACGACTTAACGTTCGTCATGCTCGGGCGCGACCCGGAGCATCCATCGATGGGGCTGATCGCTCCATGGAGTTCGTCCCTCGCATGCGCGGCCATCACGCATTTTGAAATATAACAGGAACTTGGAGATATGGCTCATCTGGTGGAAATCGACGGCGTCGACATGCGCTATGGCGGCGCTTCGGGAACGCTCGCCGTTTCGAACCTGACGCTTACCGTGGATCGCGGAGAATTCGCAGCCGTGGTCGGCCCATCGGGCTGCGGAAAATCGACTCTGATGAAACTCGTGACCGGGCTGCACATTCCCCAGCGTGGCAATGTGATCGTCGGCGGCAAGCAGGTGACCGAACCGGTCTCCATCGTCGGCATGGCCTTCCAGAACCCCACCATGCTGCCGTGGCGCACCACGCTTGAAAACATCCTTCTGCCGCTGGAGATTGTCGAGAAGCACCGCCGCAGGCTGCGCGCCCATAAGGCGGAGTATGTCGCCAAAGCCGAACGGCTGCTGGAGATCGTCGGGCTGAAAGGCTTCGGATCGAAGTACCCGTGGCAGCTTTCCGGCGGTATGCAGCAGCGCGCCAATCTTTGCCGCGCGCTCATCCATGAGCCGGAACTTTTGATGCTGGACGAGCCGTTCGGCGCTCTCGATGCCTTCACCCGTGAGGAACTGTGGTGCGTCATCCGCGATCTTCATGCGGTCCAGCGCGTGACGATCATTCTCGTCACCCATGATCTGCGTGAAGCAGTCTTCCTGGCCGACAAAATTTTCGTGATGAGCGCAAGGCCGGGCAGGGTGCTGGCGGAACACCGCGTACCATTCGAGCGCCCACGCCAACTGTCCCTCATGTATGAAAAAGGCTTCAACGACATGGTTCAGGAACTGCACGGCGAAATCGCTCAGGCGAGGGTAGCGGCATGAGTGCGGTTGTCGAAGGCCAGGTCGTGGCAACGCCACCAAAGCCATTGATCGCCCGCGTCAATTGGGTCAAGGCAGCGCCATGGCTCTATACGCTGGCGCTCTTCGTCGCCTGGGAGTTGCTGGTCTATGCGCTGAAGATGCCGCAGACCGTGCTGCCATCACCCACCCGGGTGGGGCAGGCGGTCGTGCAATATTGGTCGCCGATCTGGAAAAACTCGCTGCAGACGCTCTATACCACGACGCTCGGCTTTGCCATCGCGGTGGTCGCGGGTCTTGGCATCGGCCTCTTCATAGGTTGGTCGAAAACCATCTATGCAGGCCTCTATCCATTGATGATCGGCTTCAATGCCATCCCCAAAGTGGCGCTTGTTCCAGTGCTCGTCATCTGGTTCGGCATCGGAACGGTGCCAGCCGTGCTGACGGCCTTCCTGATTTCCTTCTTCCCCATCGTCGTCAATGTCGCGACCGGTCTTGCCACCATCGAGCCGGAAACCGAGGATGTGCTGCGCGCGCTCGGCGCCAAGAAGATGGACATCATGCTGAAAGTCGGCATTCCGCGCTGCATGCCCTATTTCTTCGGCTCACTGAAAATCGCCATCACGCTTGCCTTCGTCGGCTCCGTCGTGTCCGAGACTGTGGCGTCCAACTATGGCCTCGGCAACATGATGAGTTCGGCCCAGAGCCAGTTCAACGTACCACTGGTGTTCGCTGGCCTGCTCATGCTCGCGGTCGAAGGCATCGTCATGTATGCCATCATGGCTTGGGTGGAAAAACGCATGACCGGCTGGGCGCACCGCTCCACCATGGGACAGTGAAGCAGGGAGAGCGGGCACGTGAGGCGGTGTTGGTTCACCGTCCCTCAGGTTTTGCTGGTCTGACGAACCTCTGCTCCAAAACCTTGCTGCCCCATTGCGATCCAGGGCGCTCCTCGGCGAGACTGAAGCTGCGGCTCTCATAGAGATGGCGGGCAGCCTCCAGACCTGAAAAGGTCCAAAGATGCGTCTCTGTGAATCTCCGAGCGTCCACAAAAGCGAGAGCGGTGTCGAGAAGCTGTTTTCCAACGCCGCTCCCTCGCGCTGAATCATCGACGATGAACCAGCGCAAATGCGCTTTTCCTTCCCCCATATCTTCACCGTCGATCGCGATGGAGCCGATGATCTGGCCGTCTTGAATGGCCGTCCAGATAGCGTTTTTCGGGTTGCCGAGACGATATCCGAACTCGGCCAGACCGCCGGCGACCACAGACTCGAATGCCTGTCCAAAGCCCGCTGTTCTGGCGTAGAAAAGCGCGTGTAATTCCGTGATTCGCGCCATGATCCCGGGCCTGTAGCCCGACTGGATGGAAATGGCGGCGGGCGTTTTTGTCTGGGCCAGCGCTTCGCCGTAAAGACGCAAGCCGTTGGAGACGATGTGGCGCTGCTCCGGAGTCAGTCGCTCGATTGCAGCTCGCACCTGTTGCCGGGCAAAATGATTGATCTGGCCAACCTGGCTTTTTCCGGCCGATGTCAGTGAGAGACTTTTGACCCGATTGTCTGTCTCGCCGGGGTCTTCTGCCACCCAGCCCGCATCGATCAGCTTGCGAAGCATTCTGCTGACGCTCGATTTATCCATATGCAGAGCATCGCCAATGTCACGCGCTGCCACATCGCCTTTTTCGATCTCCAGAAGAGCGTGAACGGATGACGGTGACAGGTCGGTACCTGCAAAGCCCCGACCGGTAAAACCAAGCTCCCGCACCATCTTGCGGGAGTGGATACGTATCTCATCGACAATCAGTTCGGATGACGCCATGACGGAAAACCGGGATTAGTTGCAATATGCAACCTTATTCTGATTGTCTGGACAGTGTCAAGGATCAGGGCGTAGGGGTAGATCCCTCTTCTGCCTGGACCTTTGCAGCGCGCTCATCGAAAGCGAGCTTCAATGCCTTCGTCATATCGCGTGTTGTCGCAAACCAGTTTGAGCTCTGCGCCCAATAACGCAATTTGACGGTCGCGCTATCGGCGCTGGCTGTATCAACGAATGTGGCGGGTGCCGGGTCTAGCAGCACGCGGCTGTCACCCCGAGCAATTTGCAGCAGCATGTCCTGCGTCTCGGCAATGCTCTCACCCTTTGGCACCGTCACGCTCAATTCGTGGCGACGGGTTGGGAAACGGCTGTGATTGGTGATTGGCACGTTCCACAGCGTCGAATTTGGCGCTAGGCGATAGAGACCGTCGCTGGTCTTCAGCTCAGTTGCAAAGAGGCCGATTTCGATGATGGTGCCGGAGACCGCACTCGTTTCGATATACTCGCCGACGCGAAACGGACGAAGGACAAGCAGCATGATGCCAGCTGCGATATTCTGCAACGTGCCTTGTAGTGCCAGACCGATGGCAAGACCTGCGGCACCGAGTGCTGCGAGGATGGAAGCCGTCTGAACCCCGAACTGGCCAAGCACCATGACCATGACCAGAATGAGCACCACATAGCGGATGGCGCCTGCGAAGAAGCCGGCAAGCGTCGCGTCGAAGCCGCGAATGCGGGAAAGACCCTGAAACGCCCAGCGCTGAAGAAATGCCGCGGCCAGCCAGCCAATGATGAGAAGAATAAGTGCGCCGATGACGGAGAAGGAATATTGCACCGCCAAGGCGCTCGCCTGCCTGAGCGCGGCCTGCGATGCCACGATGATGTCCGTTGCCTGTTGTTCCATGGATCGTCCCTTGATGATCTTGCGGTTTCAGGATTGGTAACGATGGGTCCCGGCTCGGGTTCCCGCTAAATCGGGCCCATATCGGTCAGCGGCAGGACAAAGGGGACGTCCCCATCGGTATCGGCACCACGGCCGATCGCCTTGATTGCGCTCACCAACTGACCCTTTCGGTCAAGCAGCCTGTCGCCGATTTCGATGATGCGGGCATTGGGCGTGGCATAAGGCGACACGGTTCGAAGCCGCCGTGCCAGCGCCGTTTCATCCTGATCGGGGTAGAGCGCAAGTGCGGCGACGACGGCCGCTGCAGGCGACCGGGACACGCCCATCCAGCAATGGATCAGAAGCGGTACTGACTGATCCCATTCCCGGGCAAATTCGATCAGCCGCAGAACATGGGCGTCATCCGGCGCGATCAGCGTATCGTTCCCCTTGAAGGCGATGTCGTTCATCTGCAGCGTCAGATGCCGCTCGGCAGCAATCACGGCTGGGCGATGAAAGGCCTGTTCCTTCGCAATCAGAGTGATCATTTCACGCGCCTTGTGGCGCACGGCCATTTCTCCGATGCGGGAGAGAGGCGAGACGACGATTGCAGTCATGATGAAGCCTTGCGCAGCGCTTCGATTGCCTCGAAGCGTTCGATGAAACGGCGTTGCGCCTCAAGTGCCGGAACCGGATCGATCGCGATCATGTCGCGGCTGATGCCGCGCGGCAGGCCGAAGAATTTCTGGGCTTCCGCGAGCGAAAAACCCGCAAGCTCCGTCGCCTCGAAGAAGGCTGCGACCGTGTCCGCCTTCTTGATGCGGTCTTTCAGCTCTCGTGTGGGATGAGGCGGCAGCGAAAAGCGCAGGTGGATGGCGGCTTCAAGCCGGGCTTCCACACTCTTGTAGCCGCCGCCGACGACGGATTTGAAAGGAGAGATCATGTCGCCGATCACATATTCCGGCGCATCGTGCAGCAGCGCCATCAGCATATCGTCCGGCGAAGCGGAGGCGTTCAGATGACAGAAAATCGCTTCGACGATGAGGCTATGCTGCGCCACGGAGAATGCATGGTCGCCACGCGTCTGCCCGTTCCAACGCGCCACGCGCGCCAGACCATGAGCGATATCGGCAAGTTCGACATCAAGAGGAGAGGGATCGAGAAGGTCGAGACGCCTGCCGGACAGCATGCGTTGCCATGCACGCGGAGCCTTGGAAGGTGCCACCGCTTAATCCTCGGCGCCAGCAAGCGGATCGACGGAAGGAAAGCTCAGGCCGGTCCAGGCCGGCAGAGCGACGGTGACAGTCGTGTCCCCAGCGGTCATCACGCTGCCTGATGCCATGGCGTCCGCAGCCCGGTCGACACGGATGATGGCAAGGCCCTGGTTGCCGATGACGGTGCCGAGGGCGCCCATCGGTTTGCCGCCTGCCATGATCTCGCTGCCGGAAGGCGGAAGGGTGCTCGCCGCAGAGACAAGCACGACGCGCCGGCGCGCCGTGCCGCGATGTTTCATGCGCGAGACGACTTCCTGTCCGACAAAGCAGCCTTTTCTGAAGGACACGCCGTCATTCACATCCATCAGCACATCATGCGGAAAGGCATCCTGAAGCGTGTAGTCGCTCCCGGACTCTGCGATTCCGCTGGCGATGCGCAGGGCATCATAACCAGAAACGTCGCCATCGGCGGATTGTCCAGGCACGCGATAAAGCGTTACGCCGGCCTTGGCAAAGCGACCGTCGGTGACAGCGTGCTTCGGTGCCTCTTCGTCCCAATAGACGCTGACGCCGTCGATGTCCTCGGCTTTGAGATCGACGGCAGCGCGCAGCTTGTACATGGTGAGACGGCGCAGCAGTGCTTCCTGTTGGTCCGCACTCGTCTCCAGGCGATAATCCGTCCCGTCACGCGAAACCAGAAAGTCGAACAGAATCTTCCCCTGCGGAGTCAACAGGGCGCCTGCGCGCGCTTCTGTCGGTCCAAGCAATTCCAGATCTGTCGTGATCAGATTTTGCAGGAAGTCGGACGCGGCTTCGCCGCCGATGCGGATAAAACGACGGGTGGCTAAAAAGGCGCAGGACATGGCACTACCGTTCGGCTGGGTTCACCCCACAGCATCGGCTTGAAATCGGGATCGATCTTCTCAAAAGCACGCTGCGTGGCTTCAAAAACTGAGAGCGTCCCCTGTTGGCCCGAAAGCAAGAAAAAGGGACGCTCTAGAGTTAGGATTTTTGCTTCTCAAGGGCAAGCGTTAGAACCTGGTCGGGTGCCCGATCAGTCGCCGGCGCCGAAAAACTTCCACTGTCCGTCGGGTGAAATGCCGATGCGATAGAAGCTGTAATTGCCGTATTCCTGCATGTCGGCCAGATCCCCGGCGGTGATGATGCGCAGCAGGTCCACCTTTTCCGGCTTGGTCAGCGTGGTGAGCGACTTGCCAGCGAAGTAGGGGAAGACATACATCTCATCCGGCGTGCCGGCATCCACACGGGCGTAGCCGGTAGAGAGCAGGTCGAGGATGATCGCCAGCACTTCCAGCCCTTCCGGATCACCGGAGAAGCTCTTCAGCGCAGCAATAGGATCGTTTCCTTCGCCGTCAACGCGTGTCTGGTTCGGACCGGCATTGATCAGCGGTCGCAGCTTTTCGATGTCACCGGTGGAAGCCGCGTCAATAATCAACTGACGCAGACGACGCACCGGCTCTGGCGCCTTGCTGATATCATGCTCGATCTGTGCGGAAATTTGCGGCGCATCGTTTTGCTCTGGTGCGGCCTGCTGTTGGCCGCCCTGGTGGTTCACCAACGGATCCGGCATCGGAATGCCATCAGGGCCTTCGTCGACCTGCGCCGGTTCCGACACCTTGGGCGCGTCGGATGCCTGGGCCTGTTCGGTCTGGCCGCCTGGGCCGGGCTTCAACTCAGAGAGAGCAAAGGCCGAGTGCGGCAGGGCTGTGGCGGAAACCACGGCAGAAAAAACAGCAGCAAACGCGGCGGAAGACCGCGCGGTGTCATGACGGAAAGACAGCATCGATAAACTCCCGCTTACTGGATGATCCGCTGCGGGGAAAATTCGCCAGCGAGCATGCGCTGGCGCAGTGATTCGAGCATGGCCTCTGCGCCGGCTTCTCCATGCATGCGAATGGTTTCGCGCATGGCCAAGGCAATAGCGGCATCTGCGATGATCTCCGGCTCGATACCATCGGCCATACCATCGGCCCAGGCTTCGTTTTGATGTTCCAGAGCGACCTGCATCTTTTCATGCGCGATCATATCGTGGATTTCGTTACGGCTCGTTTGCATATTTCATCCTCGACAGGGCGTTCAAGTCGTTACCACCCTGTTAACAACTCTAACAGTCTTTTATCAAAACGGCACGCCCCACGGCGAAAAGAGGTTAACAATCCTCTAATTTCCGAAGCGGGACGTGATTTCTTGTGCGAGTGTTGCGCCTTCGTTACGGTATTTCTCTTCTGCCGAGAGTGCGGCAGGTGTGCAACTGGTATGGACGGCAGCAAAGGTGCGATATCCGCGGTTGAATGCGGCGGTCATTCGCTGCTTGCGCTGCGGCTCGTTTGCCGTATCCGCCGCCAGAATATCGCCCATCGCCTTGCGCCATTCCTGCGGTCCTGTGGAGGGGCATAGCGTGCGCAGATATTGCACCGCACCCAGAATTTCCGACAGCCGCGCCAGCTTGTCGTCATAGGGTGCTGGCTTGCTTTCCTGAGGCGGCGGTGCAGGAGGCTGCGGCGGTTTTTGGCTGGCAGCATAGGAGGCAACGGGCATGGCCACGCTCACCAACAGTGCTGACAAAAAACAAACCCGTCGACCCATGACTTTACGCGCAACCCAATATCGACTCGTGACACACCTCGCCCAGATAGCTGTGATTCTACTGTTCATGCAACTGGCCTAAAAGGCGCTCTGCGCATTGGACGACACTTTCGGGTGCGGGAAGGCGGCGTATTTCCTCCAGCGTAAACCACCCCGCATCGGCCGCATCGTCCGCAGCAAGGGCCGCGGCCTGCTCATCCGCTTCCACCAGGAATACCGAGAGCAGGAAGTGGCTGGTCAGTTGCCCCGCGCTGTCGCGCGACGGCAGATCATAGGTGGCGAAAAGCTGTGGATGACGGGCGACGATCCCGGTCTCCTCCTGCAACTCGCGAAGGGCAGTATCCGCCGGTGTCTCGCCAGCTTCGCCGCGGCCGCCCGGGAAGGCGAACATATCCTGCGATGGCGGGTTGATACGACGCACCAGCAACAATCGGTCGCCACGCTTGATGATGGCGGAAGATGCGGGCTGGGGAAGAAGCATGCGGTTTCCTTCAAGAATCTGCTTCTTATTATGCAGTCAACCTTGCAGGAAACGTGGCGGCATCGTCTCCCGATAGGGAAAATACTGAAAATAGGGGCGCGCCTCATCAATGACCCGCTTGACGGAGAGCCGCGAAACCAGCCGCTCGAAGTAGTCGCTGGTGTTTCTAAGGTCATCATTGAACGGATGAACGATCGACCCGTAGAAGAGCGCCGGGACGGCCGCGCAATCCGCCATCGAAAACGTCGTGCTCGCAACCCATTGGCGGCCTGCAAGGTGCTGCTCGAGAACGCCGTAGGCCTTGTCGATGGTCGCATGCGCTTCGGACACGCCATGCGGGTCGAGAGAACCTTCGGGACGCAGACGTTCCCCAACAATACGTTGCATAGGCTGGTGGATGTAGAGGTCGAGAAACCGATCCCAGAGCCGCACTTGGAGCTGTTCTTCCGCGTCTTGCGGCAGGAGGCCACAATGACCCGGATAGTGGGTGTTGATATACTCGATGATGATGCTGCTTTCCGGCAGCGTTACGTTGGATTCCATATCCTGCAGCACCGGCATCTTCCCCATCGGCGATTTCTCGAAGAACGCCGCTCTTGAATCAGAATTGGAGAAATCGACGATAACCGACTCAAAAGATGTGCCGTTTTCATAAAGCGCCACAAGCACCTTGTGGCAGAAGGACGAGAGGGGATGCATATAGAGCTTCAGGGTCATGTAACCTCTCCTTGAGGTGAAGGAAACTGTGGCTGGATGCTCGGAAGGCTGAAGGAAAATGCACCAAGGTCATGCTTTTCGCTATGATGCGCCGACGGATTCGAACAGTCCACCGAGATGTTGCCGGAAGCAGGTTCAGGAAACAGGCATGAAACTCCCTCTCGTCTACGCAATGGCAGCGCTTGCTGAAATTGCCGGCTGCTTTGCCTTTTGGGCGTGGCTGCGCATGGGCAAATTGGTGGCGTGGTTGATACCTGGGATGGTGTCGCTTGCGGCTTTCGCCTGGCTTTTGACGCTTGTGCCGACCGAGGCCGCTGGCCGGGCCTATGCTGCCTATGGCGGGATTTATATCGTGGCGTCGTTGCTATGGCTTTGGATCGTGGAACGTCATGCGCCGGATCGTTGGGATCTGGCGGGCGGCGTGGTTTGCCTGGCTGGCGCCTCGCTCATTCTGTTTGCGCCGAGAGGATAGGCTTATGTGCGGTCGCTTCGTTTTGAAGGCCACGCCGGAAGAGATTGCCGACTATCTCGACCTGATAGGGCTGGAGGACTTTCCGCCGCGTTTCAACATCGCGCCGACGCAGCCGATCCTCATCATCGTCGAGGGTGAACGGCAGGAATTGGGAAGCAATCTGCCCAACCGTCAGGCCATGCTCGTGCGCTGGGGCTTCATGCCGGGTTGGGTGAAAGACCCCAAGACCTTCCCGCTTTTGATCAATGCCCGCTCCGAAACCGCCATCGGCAAGGCCTCCTTCCGCGCTGCCATGCGCCACCGCCGCATCCTCATCCCGGCAAGCGGATTTTACGAATGGAAGCGACCGGCCAAAGAAGATGGCGGGAAGCCGCAGGCCTATTACATCAGACCAAAGCGCGGCGGCATTGTTGCCTTCGCCGGATTGATGGAGACATGGTCCTCCGCAGATGGATCCGAAGTCGATACAGGCGCGATCCTCACCACCGCCGCCAACACCTCCATGTCGCGCGTCCATGACCGGATGCCGGTGGTGATTGCGCCGGAGGATTTTAGCCGCTGGCTAGATTGCAAGACGCAGGAGCCACGCCAGGTTTCAAGCCTGATGCGGGCAGCGGATGAGCACTTTTTCGAAATGATCCCGGTGTCGGATAAGGTGAACAAGGTCGCCAATGTCGGTCCTGATTTGATCGCACCGGTAGAGGAGGCAGCACCTCTTGCTCCGGTCAAGGAAAAGAGCGGGCAACTGTCGTTGTTTTAGACAACGGATACGCTTCTTGCAGGTTGCGCCCTGACGTCAAAAATGAAAATGGCGCCCAAAAGCGCCACTTGCAAAGTCGGCAGGCCCCACATTGCCTGCTGAATATGAAAGAGATCAGGCAGTCTTTGCCTGCTTGGGTTTGCGCGCCACCATCATGGCGGCAGCTGCCACAGCCTTCAGGCCAAGCGGCTGATAATGCGCCTTCAAATCCGGCTTTGCCGGCATCTCGATTTTCTTCGTTTCAGTCATTCCACCCTCCGCAGATCGCTTGTCAGGCCCATGATTCGTCGGCCTTTCTGACAAGCTCTCTCGGGGTCAATCGTGACGAATTCGAGGCGGATTCAATCAATTGAAAATTGCAGACTGCGACATTTCGTGTTCGGGATCGCCTGAAAAAAGACGCACGTTAAACCATCCGTTGTCACGGCAAGAATGATCCAGTCTCGTCAAAAATCAGATGCCGCGGTCGAGACCGTCGCCGCAGTCACCATGGTCATGCTCTTCGATCGTCAACGTTCCATAGCGCTTGTGCCAGATACGAGCACTGAAGGGCAGGAAGGTCAGATAGGCGAGCACGGTGAGGATCAGGATTTCCCAGGTGAAGCTCATCAAGAGCGCCACGTAGAGCACCACGATCAGAATCGCTGGAAGCACGAGATCGCGCCGGATACGGCTTTCCGATTTACCCGACCAGACGGGGAGGCGGCTGATCAGGAGGTAACCGATCAGCACCGTGTAGGCGGCAGCGATGTGAGCGAATGTCCTGCTCGGCTCGACGCCGATAAAACCGATATAGACGGGAAGCAGCACCAGCATCGCCCCCATGGGTGCGGGGACACCGACGAAGAACTCGTTCTGCCAGGGTGCCTTGACCTCGCGCTCGATCATCACATTGAAGCGCGCCAGGCGCAGCCCGGCGGCGATGACGTAGATAAGGGCTGCAATCCAGCCAAGCGAGCGGGCCTGATCAAGGAGATAGGCGTAGACGACGAGGGCAGGGGCAACGCCGAAATTGACGATGTCGGCCAGCGAATCCATCTGCGCGCCGAACTTGGACGTCGCCTTCATCATGCGCGCCAGGCGTCCGTCGATGCCATCGAGGAAGGCGGCGAGCAGCACCATGGCAACTGCAAGCTCGAAGCGGCCTTCAAAGGCAAGGCGAACGCCGCTGAGGCCAGCGCAGATCGCCAGCACGGTGACAAGGTTTGGGATGACGAGACGAAGCGGAATTTCGCGAAGCCTCGGGCCTCGTCCACTATCCTGGCTGACCTCATGCTTGCCGTTGATGCCTGGCTGTGGCGCTGGCTCGTCCATCGAACGCTCTCCCTGATGTGTCATCAGCCGCGGCGGCTGATGACGGCTCCCTTGGCAGAGCCGAATTCGGCGAGAACGGTTTCACCGGCGATCGCCGTTTGACCGACGGATACCCGCGGAGAGAAACCTTCCGGCAGGAAAATATCGAGGCGGGAACCGAAGCGGATGAGACCGAAGCGCTCACCGGCATCGACCGGTTCGTTCGGCTTGACCCAGCAGACGATGCGACGCGCGACCATGCCCGCAATCTGCACGACGCCGACGCGGCCATGTGCGGTTTCGATCACGAGACCGTTGCGCTCATTATCTTCGGATGCCTTGTCGAGATCGGCATTGAGGAAGAGGCCCGGGCGATAGGCGACATTGACGATGCGTCCACGTACCGGCGAGCGGTTCACGTGGCAGTTGAACACGTTCATGAACACTGAAACGCGTACCATCGGCTCTTTGCCGAGTTCCAGTTCCAGTGGCGGAACCACAGTCTGGATAGCCGATACGGTGCCATCGGCCGGGCTGATGATCAGCTCATCATCCTGAGGCGTGACGCGTTCAGGATCGCGGAAGAAGTAGGCGCACCAAGCGGTCAGAACCATGCCGATCCAGAACAGAGGTTCGGCGATCCAGCCGAGCACCAGCGATGCCACGAAGAAGGCGGCGACAAAAATGTAGCCTTCCTTGTGGATCGGAACGAGGGTGTTACGAATGGTATCGAACAGGTTCATTGGTCTTTCTTCTCCGAAGTTTCTTTATCGGCCTTTGCGATATGCGCCAAGAAGGGCGCTCCCACTGGGACCTCGATTTGCCTGCACGCCCGAGGGCGAAAACTTGGCTCGTTCCTGCAAGACATGCACCATATAGTCGTTTCTCGACAATATTCACGTCTCAAGGCGACAAAACACGCATAGGTGACTACAGGCAAACCGCGTCACGAGCAATGGTGCGCAGCAGTTGGGCCGGTTTATACCGCGGTCAATGCGCGGGTTCGCCACGATCCACGACGCCAAGGTCGTCCTTCTCGCGAACTTCCCGAAGCCTTTCCTCGGCCTGGATCGCTTCGCGCTGACGGCTCCACATCGAGGCGTAGAGGCCACCGGCCAGCATCAATGACGAATGGGTGCCCCGCTCGGCGATGTTTCCATCCTTCAGAACGATGATCTCGTCCGCACCGATGACGGTGGAGAGGCGGTGAGCGATCACCAGCGTGGTGCGGTTTTGCGAGACCACATCCAGCGCGCTCTGAATTTCCTGTTCTGTATGGGTATCGAGCGCCGATGTTGCCTCGTCGAGGATGAGGATCGGCGGTGCCTTCAATATGGTGCGAGCAATCGCAACACGCTGTTTCTCGCCGCCGGAAAGCTTCAGGCCGCGTTCGCCGACCATGGTCTGAAACCCGTCCGGTAACTTGCTGATGAAGCCGCTGATCTGCGCCGCATTGGCGGCGGCCGTGACATCGGCGTCAGGTGCGTCGGGGCGGCCGTAGCGAATGTTGTAGGCCAGAGTGTCGTTGAACAGCACCGTGTCCTGCGGGACCATGCCGACCACCGCGCGCAGGCTTTTCTGCGTCACGTCGCGAATGTCCTGGCCATCAATGGTGATCGAACCGCCTTGGATATCGTAGAAACGATAGAGCAGGCGGGAGATCGTCGATTTCCCCGCTCCGGACGGTCCGACAATGGCAATGGTCTTGCCGGCCGGCACATCGAAGGAGATGCCCTTGAGAATCGGGCGCTCAGGATCGTAGGAAAACTGGACGTCCTTAAAGCTGACAGCGCCCGTGCCGATTTGGAGTGGCTTGGCATCCGGTGCATCCACCACTTCCGCCTCGACTTCCAGAAGATCGAACATCTGCTCGATATCCGTCAGACCCTGGCGGATTTCGCGATAGACGAAGCCTATGAAGTTGAGCGGTACGGAAAGCTGGAGAAGCAGCGCATTGATGAAGACGAAGTCGCCGATGGTCTGTTCGCCGCGCTGAACCGCGAGCGCCGACATCACCATCATGACGAGCGAACCAAGACCGAAGATGACGCCCTGGCCGAAGTTGAGCCAGCCGAGCGACGTCCAAATGGCGACGGCGGACTTCTCGTAACGCGCCATGGAGGCATCGAAGCGCTGGGCTTCCATGCCCTCATTGCCGAAATATTTCACCGTTTCGAAGTTGAGAAGCGAGTCGATCGCCTTGGTGTTGGCGTCGGTATCGCTGTCATTCATCGACCGACGAATGGAAATGCGCCAGTTGCTGGCTTTGACCGTGAACCAGATATAGGCCCAGACGGTCACGACGGTGACGAAGACATACCAGAAGCCATAGGACACCCAGAAAATCGCCGCCGTCAGCAGGAATTCGATGAATGTCGGGGCGGTGTTGAGGATGGTGAAACGCACGATGGTTTCGATGCCCTTCGTGCCACGCTCGATGATGCGCGAAAGACCGCCCGTCTTGCGCTCGAGATGAAAGCGCAGCGAAAGCTGGTGCATATGCACGAAGGTCTTGTAGGCAAGCTGGCGCACCGCGTGCTGACCAACGCTGGCGAAGAGTGAATCTCGAAGCTGGTTGAAGCCGATCTGGATAATGCGGGTGATGTTATAGGCGATGACCAGCGCAACCGCACCCAGCAGGAAGACGGGCAGCAGCCCCGCCATATCGACCTTGCCATTCAGTGCATCGGTCGCCCATTTGAAGAAATAGGGAACGGAGATCAACACCAGCTTGGCAATGAGCAGGAAGAAGGTGGCCCAGACCACCCGCATCTTCAGATCGGGTCTGCCCTCCGGCCACATATAGGGCCACAGGTTGACAATGGTCTGCATCGGATTGCTGGAATCCGCTGAAATCGTCTTCTTCTTGTCGGCCATGCTCTGCTCCGGCGTCTGCCGGGATGCAGACAGCAAGACGGCGGCCCTGATGAGCCGCCGTTGTCTAAATTAGATAGTGTCCTGACAGGGCATTTGCAATGCCCTGGGTCCTATTCTTACCGCGTCTTCAACCGGTTGCGGTGGATCTCTTCGGCATTTGGCAGCGCCTTTTCCGGTACGTCGAAAATCTGGCCTGGCTCGATCAGATCCGGGTTCTGGATTTGCTGCTGATTGGCAAGGTAGATGGTGGTGTAACGCACGCCCTGACCATAGACGCGGCGCGAAATTTGCCACAGCGTATCGCCGCGGCGAATGATCACCGCGCTGTCGCTATGCGCAAGCGGCGCCTGTTCGAAGGTCTTTGTGCCGGACGCATCAGTAGCCGGAGTGCCAGCATTCGCCGGCGCAGATGTTGTGGGGGCTGATGCGTTCAGCTCCTCGAAACGAGCTGTCAGGCCTGAAATGGCCTTACCGACAGCCGCGACATCGCTTGGCAGTGCTTCAACGAGCGAGAGCAGGGAACGCGCCTTGTGAGAGATGCCAGCAACGAATGCGGTAAAGGCCGGGTCGGCAGAAGCCGCAGTGCGGAACTCCGAAAGCGAACGAAGCGCGATAACCGTTGCAGACTTTGCTGCCGCGACCTCGTCAAGCGTCGGTGTCTTGCCGTCCTTAAAGAGACCGGACAGGATACTGAAGGCCTTCGACACTTCCGTGCGCAGCGCTTCGAACGCAGCCTGATCGGTGACCGCAGCCGGAGCCTTGCCGGATGCCGTCGCGTTCTGCTGGGCGGCAGGTGCGCCGGATGGCTGCATGGCAACCGTGGCCTGATCCGTGTCCGGGCGGGAGAACGGCACGCGCACACGCACGGTCACCTTGCCGGACGCATCGAGCGCTTCCGCCGTGATGATGTGGCTGCCGACCGAAAGCTGGATGTCGCCTTCAACGACAAAACTGCCGGAGGCTTCTGCCTTGCTTTCGCCAACACGGGTATCGTCCACCAGGGCGCGGATCGTCGTGCCCGCGGGTGCAGAGCCGGCGATATAAATTTTTGAGCCGTCGAACTCGACGGCGGTGACGCGCACGGACGCAGTTTCAGGTGCGGCGTTGGCTGACGCTGCATTGCCGCTCTGTGCAGCGTTCGCGGGCGTTTGTGTGCCGTTTGCAGCAGGTGGTATGGCCTGCGCTTGCAGGGCAGGCGGAGCGGCTTCCGGCATGGTCAGAACGCGGCTGGCCTTGCCAGGTGTCGTGACCATGGCAAGCAGATCGCCGTTGTTTTGGGCGGGGACGGACACGGTCGCCACTTCACTGGACTCGGAGACTTTGCCGTCCTTTCCGGTTGCGCGCAGCACCAGTTCATGGTCGCCAGGTGGGAGTGGATTGTCGAGAACGGCTGCGAAATCGCCGCTGCCCTCAACCGGCGTCTTGGCGATAACCTCACCCTTGTTGACGATTTCAAGCTGCGAACCCGGTTGCGCCTTGCCGGCAATCACCGCCGAACCATCCGGCTCGACGCGCAAAACGTCGAATGTCGGGAGCTGAGCCGCATCGCCCGTGGTTGTCGGTGCCGATGGTGTCGCGGGCTGTGCAGGCGTCTGGGCCGGCTGAGGAGCGGCGGCAGGCGCCTCCGTTCGAGGAGCGCCATCATCCGTGCCCGCGAACACGCCAGCAAGACGGCGGACTTGAGCTGCGGCCGCTGCGGCATCTGTCGGCAAGCTGCGAAGATAGGCCGTGGTCCGCTCGGCTGCCGTACGCGCAGTCGTGATCAGACGCGAGGTCGTCTCGTCGAGCGATTCCGGAATGTCGATGTTTTCCAACTCGCGAAGCGAGTCTTCGACCTGCTTGCGGGCGGCAGCAAACTCTTCATTGGAGGGCACCTTGCTGTCGGCAAAGAGGTTGCTCATGTCCTTGATGGACTTGTTGGCGGATTCCGCCAGACGGCCAACCTTTTCCGCAATATTGGTCGTGTCCTTGGCGGCATCCGACAGAAGGTCGCCCGCCTTTTCACTGCCCATCTCAACGCTGTTCTTGACGGCATTGCTGGCTTCGTTGATGGCGTCGCCGATCGGCTTGTCATCACCGGACATGCGAGGAAGAACGAAGAAGACCATGAGCAGCGTGGCAATGCCGAGCACGACAAGCGCCAACAATCCAGCTCTTTTATTTTTCATTATGTGTCTCCAGATCATTCTTCGCAATATTATCGTGGATTGCTAGCGTTTTAGCGCTTTTCATACAAGCGTCACCTCCGCCAAAGCGCCGCGTTTGTCGTATCTTCCCCCAAAATTTCTTGACGGAATTGACCCTGCGTAGTTCGGTGCCGGCCATGACACATGAAAACCATTCGATTCGATCCATCTGCGTCTATTGCGGCTCTCAGCCCGGGCGCGATCCCGCCTATATGGAAGCAGGCCGCAACCTTGGGAAATCCCTGGCCGAAAACGGCATTCGCCTCGTCTATGGTGGCGGCACCAAGGGCATCATGGGTGCAGTCGCAAGCGGCGTTCTGTCAAACGGCGGCGAAGTAACGGGCATCATACCCGAGTTTCTCGTCGATATGGAAGCGACACGCCATTCTCTTGGCCAATTGAACGAACTTGTGATCACCAAGGACATGCATGAGCGCAAGCACATGATGTTCGAGCGCGCGGATGCGTTCGTCACTTTGCCCGGCGGTATCGGCACCGTGGAAGAGATCGTCGAGATCATGACCTGGGCGCAGCTTGGTCGTCACGCCAAGCCCATGGTCTTCGCCAATATCAACGGTTTCTGGGACCCTATGCTGGAGCTGATCCGCCATATGCGCGACCAAGGCTTCATCCACCGCGCTCATTTGCTGAACCCGTTGGTGATCGACCGGATCGACGATATAGTGCCGGCCATCATCGAACGTGCCGTGTCACAGCAAAATCCGGAAGGCGACCCTTCGGTGATTGCGAAGCTTTAAAGCTTAACGCTGCCGGTCAACCGGCAGCTCTGCCTTTCATCAGGCTCGGCAGGGTATAGACCGCCAGTGCCGCCCAGATCATCGTAAAGGCGATCATGCGCACCATGTCGAAGGGTTCCTTGAAGACGAAAACCGCGATGACGAAGATCATCGATGGTGCGATATACTGCATGATGCCGATGGTGGAGAGCTTCAAGAGCTTGGCGCCATTGCCATAGAAGATCAGAGGGACGGCGGTGATGAGTCCGCTTGCCGCCAGAAGCCAGCTATCCTGCGCTGTGCCCGCAAAGAAATGTCCTTGCCCGGTGAAGGCCAGATAAACGATGAAGGCAAGAGCGGGGGGAGTCAGCAGCAGCACCTCCAAGAGGAAGCCCTGTGTCGGCCCGATCGGCAGCGTCTTGCGGAAGAAGGCGTAAAAGCCCCAGGATACGGTCAGCGCGAGCGCCACCCAAGGCAGGCCGCCGGCATTCCATGTCAAAAGCGCCACGGCAACCGCAACCAGCGAAATGGCAGCGATCTGCATGCGACTGAGCTTTTCCTTCAGGATCAAGGCGCCGAGAAGAATGCTGAAGAGCGGATTGATGAAGTAGCCGAGTGCAGCGTCCAGCGCATGACCCGAGCCGATAGCCCAGATGTAGATACCCCAGTTGACGCTGATCAGCGATGCGGTGAGGCAGGCCATGGCAAGCATGCGAGGCGTGGTCAGCGCCTGGCGGATTTCGGCGGTTCGACCGAGCACGATCAGCACGATGGCTGCAATCGGTACCGACCAGACGACGCGATGAACGATGACCTCGAGCGGCGAAATATGCGCTACGGCCTTCATGTAGAAGGGCAGGAAACCCCAAAGAAGATAGGCCGTCAGTGCGTAGATGAAGCCACGGACGCTATCGCCCGCCTGGGGAGCCTGAATGGTGGGGTTCATTGCCATGGGAATACTGCCAATATGATCGGGGTCTCTTCGCAGTATTCCCCTTTGGCGTGATGTACCAATTCATTTCCGTGAAGCTTTGGTTAGAAAAGCTGCAAATGCTCAAACAGCAAGCCTATGCGAGATGAATCAGTCTGAGAGGTGATGGCCGTAAGAAGCTGAAACGATTCCAGATTTTGCTCAATTTTATCGCCGTCGCGTGACGCTCAAGGCTGAACATCAGGCGACGGCAGGGCTGGTCTCACTTCCCAGCGAAGCGATCCGTCGCGCGGATCAGTTGATCGAGAATACCGGGCTCGGTCATCGCGTGACCTGCTGCTTCGATGATGTGGAGGTCGGCCTTCGGCCACGCCTTGGACAAGTCCCACGCCGTCTTTGCCGGGCAGGGCATATCATAGCGACCGTGCACGATGACGCCCGGAATGTCTTTCAGCTTGTGGGCATCGCGCAGCAACTGTCCGTCGTCGAGCCAGCCGGCATTGACGAAGAAGTGGGTTTCGATGCGGGCAAAGGCGATGGCGTAGTGATCTTCTCCGAATTGATCCACGCGTGCCGGATCGGTCACGAGCGCGATCGTCGCACCTTCCCATTGGCTCCACGCCTTGGCACATTCCAGCTTCTTCTTTTCGTCGGTACCCGTGAGATAGCGATAATAGCTCGCCATCATCTGCCCGCGATCCGCCTCGGGAATAGGCGCGATGAAGGTTTCCCAACGCTCGGGATACATTTCCGAAACGCCAAACTGGTAGTACCAGTCCAGTTCCCGCTTGGTCAGCAGATAGATGCCGCGCACGATCAACTCGCTGACATGCTCAGGATGGGTCTCGGCATAGGCGAGCGCCAGCGTCGAGCCCCAGGAGCCACCGAAGACCTGCCATTCGTCATAGCCAAATTTCTGGCGCAGCTTTTCGATGTCCGCGACCAGGTGCCAGGTTGTATTGGCTTCGAGGCTCGCATGCGGCGTCGAGCGTCCGCAGCCGCGCTGGTCGAACAACACGACGTCATAGAGAGCGGGATCGAAGACACGGCGCTGCGTCGGGTTGACGCCACCGCCCGGGCCACCATGCAGGAAGACCGCAGGCTTGCCGCCTTTGGTGCCGACGCGCTCCCAGTAAATCGTGTGGCCATCGCCGACATCGAGAAAGCCGGTCTCGTAGGGTTCGATCTCCGGATAGAGGCCACGCAGTATTTCAGTCATGGAATTCAGTCCTTGATGCTATGCCTTGTTTGCTTCGTCTTCGGGCGGCCAGACCACGGTATCGTGGTCTGGATGCTGATAGGAAATGATCGTGCTTTCGTCGACGCTCTGCCTGATCTCCGGCTTGTCGAACAGCGCCTTGATCCAAGGCATCTGCATATGCGCGTTGACCTGCACCTGTGGCTCGATCTGATCGGGGTGATCGAAGGCGCCAATGGCGATCTCGACGCCGCCCGGATAGTAATAGGTCAGCGGCGTGCCGCATTTGTTGCAGAAGCCGCGATGGATCTTGGTCGACGACCGGAAGAGGCTGGGCTGGCCGCGGGTCCATGTGAGGTGCGCCTGATCAGCCGTGACGAGCGCGCAGAAGAAATTGCCGAAATGCTTCTGGCACATGCGGCAATGGCAAATCGACGGCCGGCCAAGCTTGCCCGCATGAAAGCGGACTGCCCCGCACTGGCACCCACCTGAATATCCTGCCTCGCTCATCAACCCTTCTCCTCTGGCCACTCCACCGTATCGTGGTCCGGATGCTGATAGGATACAAGGCCGGCGATGAAACTTGCAGACGTCAAATCCGCCTCGGTTTCTTCTTCCGGAAGCGTGTGCAGATGATCGACAAAACCGATCTTGTTCTCGACGCCCCATTGGATGACGGGCGGTAGCGCCGCTGGATCATCGAAGGCACCCGCCGCAATCGCCATCCCATCCGGCGCCTCATAGGTCAGCGGCGTACCGCAGTCACCGCAGAAGCCACGCTTCACATGGTTGGAGGATTGGAACCGCTTCGGCTCACCGCGTGTCCAATGAAACTCCGCACCACGCACAGAAACGAGTGGGGCATAATAGGCCCCGAACGCTTTCTGGCACATGCGACAATGGCAGATCGAGCTATCCTTCAAAACGCCTTCTGCTCGAAACCGTATCGCGCCGCATTGGCATCCGCCGGTGTGAGTGGTCATGATGGCTCCTTTGGTATAGATCGCAGGATGTTGAGGCACACATCGTCTATCTGGTGGAGGACGTCATCGTTCCAGGAGCGTATGACGGTCCAGCCGTTTTGCTGGAGAGTTTCGGTTCTTTGCCGGTCGTAGCGACCTGCCCGACAGGGCAGAGGGGGTAAGCTGCGAATGAAAAGTAAGACCGGCAGTTTGAAACCCTACCGCTTCAACTCCCAAGACGTCACCCGCTCCCCCGTCTCCTTGTCCTTGCCGTCCTTCAACTGAATGCCCTTGGCCGACAACTCATCCCTGATCCGATCCGCCTCGGCGAAATTCTTCGCCTTCAGCATCTCCAGCCGCATGGCAACGAGCGAATCCACAGCAGCAGCAATTGCCTCATCCACCTCCGTCTTCTTCGGCAGCACGCCAAGAAGTGCGGCACTCGCCGCAAACACGGGAAGTTTTTCCGGATCGGCGTTGGCGGCCTGGGCCAGAGCATGCAGTGCCTGGACGGCGGCGACGGTATTGAGATCGTCGGCAAGCGCGTCGAGCACGCTCTGGTCGACCTCGGCGTCGCCCGCTTCCGCAACCGGCCACTTCGCCAGCAGCCGCTCGGCTTCCTCCAGACGCTTCACCGAGAAGTCGATCGGCTCACGGTAATGCGTCATCAGCATTGCCAGCCGCAGAACTTCGCCTGGCCATTTGCGCCCGCCAAAGGCTTCGCTGTGCAGGAGATCATAGATGGTAACGAAATTGCCGTCGGACTTCGACATCTTGCGGCCTTCGACCTGCACGAAGCCGTTATGCATCCAGACGTTGGCCATCACATGCGTTCCGTGAGCGCAACGCGATTGGGCGATTTCGTTTTCATGGTGGGGGAAGATCAGGTCGAGGCCGCCGCCGTGAATGTCGAAGACCTCGCCAAGATAGCGTCCCGACATGGCCGAGCATTCGATATGCCAGCCGGGGCGGCCGCGACCCCACGGGCTTTCCCAGCCGGGTTCGTTATGGCTTGAAAGCTTCCACAGCACGAAGTCGCCGGGGTTTTTCTTGTGCGCATCGACCGCGATGCGTGCGCCGGCCTGTTGTTCGTCCAAAGGGCGCTTGGAAAGCTGGCCGTAGTCACTCATGGATTTGGTGTCGAACAGCACTTCGCCCGCTGCGACATAGGCATGGCCACGCGCGATCAGCTTCTCGATGATGTCGATCATCTGGGCGATGTTATCGGTTGCGCGCGGCTCCACCGTCGGCTCAAGGCAGCCAAGCGCTGCGACATCCTGATGAAACTGGTTGGCGGTCTTTTCCGTCACCGCGTGGATCGCGTCGTTCAGCGGCAGGTCCGGGTAATCGCGAAGCGCCCGCGCATTGATCTTGTCGTCCACATCGGTGATGTTGCGCGCATAGGTGACGCCGTTCTCGCCATAGACATGGCGCAACAGGCGATAGAGCACGTCGAAAACGATGACAGGGCGGGCGTTGCCAATATGAGCGTAGTCATAGACCGTCGGGCCGCAGACATACATGCGCACATTCTTCGCATCGATCGGCTGGAATTCGGCTTTTTCGCGGGTCAGCGTGTTGTAGAGCTTCAAGCGCAAGGACATGCGTATTTCCTTCGGGTATCGGAGATTGACCCCACCGGAGCGTTTGTCTGCTTTGACCTTTCAGGAGACGAAAACGATCTGGCCGGGGGTTAAGCCAGCAAAATTCAACTCAGCAGCAGCGGCAGATCGTTATTTTCATGGCTTGCTTTATGAAACGATGCCCGTTGTCGGTCAAGAGCATCGCTTTCAGATTCACGCCGGTTCGCAAGTCATTCCGGCGCGCGATAGCTGACGAATTTCTGGTCGCGAACCACATAGATCTTGCCGGTCTCGGTAAGCTCCGGAGAGGCAAGCGGAACGATGGCTTGGGCCACTTCCGAAGGATGGGGGAGGGTGTCGGGATCTTCGCCGGGCATCGCCTGAGCCCGCATCGCCGTGCGCGTCGCACCCGGATTGATGCTGTTGATGCGCAGATGGGTCTGCTCGGTTTCGGCAGCCCAGGTGCGTGCCAGCGCTTCGACGGCAGCCTTTGAGGTGGAGTAGACGCCCCAGAACGGACGACAGGAATGGGCAGCGCCGGACGACAGGATCAGCGCACGTCCAGCATCGGATTTCAACAGAAGCGGCTCGACCGAGCGGATCAGGCGCCACGTCGCGGTGACGTTAATGTTCATCACCTTTTCAAACACCTTGGCCTCGATATGGCCGACAGGTGAAATGACGCCAAGCATCCCGGCATTGGCAACCAGAATATCCAGCTTGCCCCAACGTTCGTGAATAGAGGCGCCGAGAGCATCGATCGCCTTCATGTCGGCGAGATCGAAGGGAACGAGCGTTGCCGTTCCACCGACCGCCTTGATGGCATCGTCCAGATCTTCCAGCCCACCAACGGTGCGTGCACAGGCGATGACATGGGCGCCGGCTTTCGCCAGTTCGACCGCAGTGAAATAGCCGATTCCGCGTGAAGCGCCGGTCACGAGTGCGATCCGGCCTTTAAGGTCGATGGTCATGGTCCCCCCTGAATGTCGTTCGGTCGTCCGCTCTCTCTTACTGAGGGAGGACATGTCCGGCAAGCGGCTTCAAGGTCGCAGGTGGCCGCAAACAAAAGCCCGCAGTTTAGATGCGGGCTTGAAGCGATCAGCCGTTGCTGGCGAGCATGGAAATCTTGCTCCCCATCGACTCGCCATTCTTGTCGAGCAGGCGGGTCGGATATTCACCGGTGAAGTAATGGTCGGTGAACTGCGGACGGACAGGGTTGCGGTCTTCGCCGCCAACAGCACGATAAAGTCCGTTGATCGACAGGAAGGCGAGCGAGTCCGCGCCGATATACTTCGCCATCGCATCCACGTCAGCACACTGGTTGGCGAGAAGCTTGTCGGCATCCGGCGTGTCGATACCGTAGAAATCGGGATGAAAAATCATCGGGCTGGCAACGCGGATGTGGACTTCCTTGGCGCCCGCTTCACGGATCATCTGTACGATCTTAACCGATGTCGTGCCGCGAACGATCGAATCATCCACCAGAACGACACGCTTGCCCTCGATCATCGCCCGGTTGGCCGAATGCTTCAGCTTCACGCCAAAAGCGCGGATTTGCTGTGTCGGCTCGATGAAGGTACGACCGACATAGTGGTTGCGGATGATGCCATATTCAAACGGAATGCCGCTTTCCTGCGCAAAACCAAGCGCTGCAGGCGTGCCGCCATCCGGCACCGGCACGACGACGTCGGCCTCAAGCGGTGCTTCCTTGGCGAGATTCATGCCCATGTTCTTGCGCGTCGTGTAGACGTTGCGACCGCCGACGACCGAGTCGGGACGGGCGAAATAGACATATTCGAACAGGCAGAGGCGTTCGGGCTGCGGCTTGTTCGGCTTGCGCGCGTCGATGCTGATCGAGCCATCTGGCTGGATTTCGCAGATGATGACTTCGCCGTTCTCCACGTCGCGCACGAATTTCGCGCCGATAATGTCGAGTGCACAGGTCTCCGAACAGAAGATCGGCTTGCCGTCGAGATCGCCCATGACGAGCGGGCGAATGCCGGTGGGGTCGCGCGCGGCAATCAGCTTGGTGCGGGTCATCGCAAGCATCGAATAGCCGCCTTCCATCTGGCGGATCGCGTCGATAAAGCGGTCGGCGGTGGAGGAGTGGCGCGAGCGCGCAATGAGATGCAGCACGACTTCGGTATCGGAGGTGGACTGGCAGATCGCACCGGTTGCGATGATCTGGCGGCGAAGCGTCAGGCCGTTGGTGAAGTTGCCGTTATGGGCAATGGCGATACCGCCTTCTTCCAATTCGGCAAACAGCGGCTGCACGTTGCGCATCGCCACTTCACCGGTGGTGGAGTAGCGGGTGTGACCAATAGAGATCGAGCCGGGCAGGCGGGCAAGTGTCATTGGGTTGGTGTAGTGATCGCCCACCAGCCCCATGTGCCGCTCCTGATGGAAGCGCTTGCCATCGAAGGAAACGATACCGGCCGCTTCCTGGCCGCGATGCTGGAGAGCATGCAGGCCGAGCGCCGTGAGGGCCGCCGCATCCGCGTGACCGAGGATGCCGAACACACCGCATTCCTCATGCAGCGTATCGCCATCGATAATGTCATTGAAGGTGGAATGCGAAAGCGGCTCATTCATCTGGCTTGCCTTTGCTTACTGCCAAAAACAAAAACCGCCCCGACGAATTGCTTTGCCGGTTTGGCCTGTCTGCTGCCTATGTCGAAGTATCTAGCACAAATAGCGCGCCTTGCATCTATTGCAAGGCGCGCTATCGCATCAATTCGCTGGTACCGGTGCCGTGGTTGCCGGTGCGTCTTCCGCGGGCGCCTGCTCAGGTGTCGTCTCTGTCTTTTTGCCGAGAATGCGAGCGCGGATTTGCGGCTCGATATCATCCGGCAGAACCGCCTCAAGCTTTCCGACCAAACCATCGAGGAACGGCTTGGACTTGGCCTGCGTCACCCATTCGGGCTGCGTTCTGACATCGACCAGCCAGTTCCAGAAGGCGACCGCGACGACGAGCAGAAGCAGGCCACGCGCCGCACCGAAGAGAAAACCGAGTGTGCGATCCAGCGCACCAATGCGGCTGTCGATGATGAAGTCGGCGACACGCGAGGTAATGAAGGAAATGATGATCAGCGCAACGAGAAAGACCAGACCGGCCGAACCGGCAATCGCGATCTTGTCGTCATCGGTATAGTTGCGCGCATAGGGAAGCAGCAGCGGGTAGAGATAATAAGCAGCTGCAACGGAGCCAACCCAACTTGCGATGGACAGAATTTCACGCGAGAACCCGCGCACCATGGCGAGAACGGCGGAGAAAAGCACAACGGCAAGAACGATACCGTCGAAAATCGTAATGGGCATTTACCAACTCCGGAGGTCGCAGCACCCAAACAGGGAGCCGCTGTGCCAATTTGCGATCCTCTTACACTAGCCGGGTAACCAGCGAAAGGATCATTATTCGTCTTCCTCAGCCTGTCTGAAGCGGTTGCCCGAGCCGGCAATGCGCGCCACGAGATCGGGGAGGCTTTCAATCTCCGTCCAGCGCCCCTTTGAGCCCTTCGGGAGTTCTGCCGATGCTGAAGGCAGAAATGCGGCGGAAAATCCAAGTTTCTCGGCTTCCTTCAACCGCTGCGCCGTTTGGGAAACCGGCCGCACTGCGCCCGACAGGCTGATTTCGCCGAAATAGACGCAATCGGCAGGCAGGGCAAGACCGGCAAGCGAGGAAACCAGTGCAGAAGCAATCGCCATGTCTGCCGCGGGCTCCGAAATCCGGTAGCCACCGGCGATGTTGAGGTAGACATCGTGCTGGCCAAGCTTCACGCCGCAATGGGCCTCGAGCACGGCAAGAATCATGGCAAGGCGTGAGGAGTCCCATCCCACCACAGCACGACGCGGTGTGCCGAGCGACGTGGCCGCCACCAGGGCCTGAACCTCCACCAACACTGGCCGCGTGCCTTCCATACCGGCGAAAACAGCCGCACCCGGGGATTTTTCGTTGCGCTCTCCAAGGAAAAGCTCCGATGGATTGGAGACCTCGCGCAGACCCCTGTCAGACATTTCGAACACACCGATTTCATCGGTCGGGCCGAAACGGTTCTTGACGGTACGAAGGATGCGGTAATGATGCCCACGATCGCCTTCGAAATAGAGCACGGCATCCACCATGTGTTCCACCACACGCGGACCGGCGATCTGGCCTTCCTTGGTTACATGGCCGACGAGTACCATGGTGGCACCCGTCTGCTTGGCAAACCGGATCATCGCCTGAACGCCGGTGCGCACCTGCGTCACTGTGCCAGGGGCGGAATCGGCGGTGTCGCTCCACAGCGTCTGAATGGAATCGATGATGACGAGATCGGGCCGTTTGCCCTCGGAAATCGTCGCCAGAATATCTTCGACGTTGGTTTCAGCCGCCAGCAACACGTCGGTGTCCGCCGCACCAAGACGCTGCGCCCGCAAGCGCACCTGCGCTACAGCCTCTTCGCCCGATACGTAAACGACACGATGACCTTGCCGGGAGAGTGCCGCCGCAGCCTGCATTAGAAGGGTCGATTTTCCGATGCCCGGATCGCCACCGATCAGAACTGCCGATCCGCGCACGAAGCCCCCGCCCGTCGCACGATCCAGTTCGCTCATGCCGGTTGGAATGCGCGGTGCCTCCTCGATTTCACCGGAAAGCGAGGTGAGGGTGACTGGACGGCCCTTCTTCGGCGTCTTGCCGGGGCCGCCGCCAATTCCGCCCATCGGGTCTTCTTCGACGATGGTGTTCCACTCGCCGCAGCCCTCGCATTTTCCCGCCCAACGGGTGTGCACCGTGCCGCAGTTCTGGCAGACGAATTGTGTCTTGGCTTTGGCCATGAATGTCAGTCTTTTTCTTTTAGAGAGTAACGAGCGGGGTCGCGAAGAATTTCGATCCCGTTTTGTTCTCGTCTAGCACGGATCGTCCGAGCTTTCCAAGAGGTGGAAATCGTTACTCGTCGCCGATCAGATATTGCCGCTCATACCGAAGCCCGAGGCTTGTCAGCATCTCGTAGCCGATGGTGCCCGCGGCCCGTGCCACTTCATCGACTGGAACATTCGGCCCGAAGAGCTCGATATAGTCGCCTGCGCGAATGGCACGTTCCGGCACGTCGGTGACGTCGAAAATGGTGAGGTCCATGGTGATGCGACCAGCGACCGGGACGCGATAGCCATTGATGAACCCTTCCGCGCCCCCACGGCCCATCTCGCGCAGCGGAATGCCGGAGCCGGAGAGCGATCGCGAATAGCCATCGGCATAACCGACGGCCGCGATCGCCAGACGGCTCGCCCGCTTCAACTGATAGGTGCCGCCATAGCTGACCGTCTGCCCTTCACCGGCCTCGCGAATCTGGATGATCCTCGCCTCCGCCTTAGCGACCGGGCACATGGGGTTCTTCATGTCATTGACCGCTTCGCCGCCGTAAAGCGAGATGCCTGGACGCGTCAGGTCGAAGTGGTAGTCCGGGCCGAGGAAGATTCCGGCAGAGGCTGAAAGGCTTGATTCTATACCTTCGAAAGCCGCGCTAACTCTGCGAAATGATTCAAGCTGCGCCTTGTTCATTGGTGAAGAGGGGGTATCGGCGCTAGCAAGATGCGACATGACCAATACGGGATCGAAGCTTGCTGGACGTGTCGGGTCATCGGCGAGATAAAGCGCGTCTTCGAGTGGAAGCCCAAGCCGGTTGAAACCCGTATCGACATGCAGCGCAAAAGGATGATCGCCGCGCTCCGCAAGCGCGCTCGTCCAGAAGGAGAGCTGCTCTTCAGAGGCAATGACTGGCACGAGATCATGGGCGAAGACATCGCGCTCCTGGCCCGGCCAGATGCCGGAAAGAACGAAGATGCGCGCTTCCGGCGCATGAGGACGAAGCGTAACGCCCTCCGACACACTGGCGACAAAGAAATCCCGAGCACCGGCGTGATAGAGCGTCGCGCCACAATCCTCAATCCCCATGCCATAGGCATCCGCCTTCACCACGGCGGCGGCGCGTGCCTTGCCGGAACGGCGCTGCATGTCGCGAAAGTTATCTGCAAGTGCGGCGAGATCTATGGTCAGCCGAAGTGGCGCGGTTTCGAATGCATCCGCATCCATCTCGGAGAAGCTGTCATCGAGGTCGTCTGTCATGGTCTGCACCTTTTGAATGTCGCCGTGGTCTATCACTTTTGTTCAAGACGGTCATGACGGATTGGGCTAAACCCGAGCTATGCACAATGTTTCGCAGGAACAGGCCACCGACCACATGCCGCTTTCGCGCGCGGAAACCACCAGGTTCTGGCGGGACAAGCGTTTCAAAGGCATGGAGTGCATGACCGCGACGTTCCTGACGCATGAGTTTTCGCCGCATGCGCATGATACGTTTTCCATCGGCGCCATCGAAAACGGCTCGCAGATTTCGACCATCAAGGGCACGACGGAGCGCACTGGCCCTGGTCATCTCTATCTGATCGATCCCGGCCAGATACATGACGGTGCACCCGGCGGTGACGGTTATCGATACCGCATGATCTATCCAGATATCGCGCTTTTGTCTGAGGTCATCGAAGACATGACGGGCCGCACCTTTCACGGCACACCATCCTTTCCAGGTTTCCTGCCGCATGACCCGAAGATGGCGCAGGCCTTCCAGATTGCCCATCGCAGGTTGGAAAACGGGGCAGGGGCGCTGGAGGCAGATGAGGGCATGTTCTCGGTTCTGGCAGAACTGTTTTCCCGGCACGGCAGCGCCATCATCTTGCCCGTCCAGACACGCGAGAAAACCGCGGTCTATCAGGCGCGTGAATATCTCAACGACAACTTCGATACGGATGTCGGGCTTGAGGAATTGGCGGGTATGGCGGGGCTCAGCCGTGCGCATTTGATCCGCGCCTTCCGCCGCGAATTCCACATCACGCCGCACGCCTATCTCACTGATATCCGCATCCGCCGAGCAAGGCATCTGTTGCGTCAGGGAGAAAGCCCGGCTTCGGTTGCGCTCGAATGCGGGTTTGCCGATCAGGCGCATTTTACGCGCCACTTCAAGGCCCGCACGGGCGTAACGCCGGGTCAATTCCGCGCCGCATGACCGGCAGATCATTTTCGTTCAATACGGGCCGACCCGCTGTTCCCTAGATGCATCTCCTGAAAAAGGAGAATGACATGGTGAGCAAAGCCAAACCTGAGGGACGCCAGGAATTAATCGCCGGCCTCAAAGCTGCGTCCCCGCTGCTGGTCGCCATGGTGCCGATTGGCGTTGTCTTCGGCGCAATCGCCGTCAGCAAAGGCCTGTCGCCGCTGGAAGCCTGCCTGATGTCACTCCTCGTTTTCGCCGGCGGCTCACAATTCGTCGCCATGGACCTGTGGACCCACCCAGCAAGCTGGGGAGCGCTCGGTTTTGCGGCACTGCTCGTCAATCTCAGACACATATTGATGAGCGCTTCGATCGGCGTGAAGATGGAGGGCTTCAAGCCCTGGCAGCGCTGGCTTGCCATGCCTGTCTTGACGGACGAATCCTGGGCGTTGGCGGAATTTCGCAGCATGACGAGCACGCTCCGTCCGGCATTTTTCGCCGCCGCTGCTCTCTCGATCTATGTCGTCTGGAACCTGTCAACGCTGGCAGGCGCTCTGCTCGGCTCCGTCATGGGAGACACGACCATCATCGGCCTCGATTTTGCATTCCCTGCGGTCTTTATCGTGCTTCTGATGGGGTTTTGGAAAGGCAGGCAAACGGGCTTCGTTCTTCTGGCGAGTGCGACGGCCGCCTTCGTCACCCATAGATACGTACCCGGCGCATGGTATATCGCTGCAGGTGCTCTCGCAGGACTTGCCGTTGCCGCCTTGGTCAAGGACGAGGCGGAGATGCCCCAATGAGCATCGATGCCAACACACTGCTGACCATCCTCGCCATGGCGGTCGCGACACTCGCGACACGCTTCGGCGGTCTCCTTCTCATCCGTCACGTCCATATGACGGATCGAGCCAAACGCGCGCTCAACGCCGTGCCGCCTGCGGTCCTGATGGCCGTCGTCACCCCAACAGCATTGACGAGCGGCCTTGCCGAAACCATCGGCTGCGCTGTCACCGCGCTCGCTGCGATGCGCCTTTCGCTTCTACCTGCCGCAGCTGCGGGTGTGGTAACCGTGGCGGTTTTACGCGCGCTTGGGCTGTAGTCCAGCGACCCCAGGGTTGTGCAGACTTGACAACGGCGCTATGTCCGGAACGACGACTTTCTAGTTTGTGAAAAGCGGGAGCACCGTTTTGTTCAAAGACTACAAGATCGCCTTCCGGCCTTTGCTGCGGATATATCAGGACGATCTGAGGACTTCCTGGCGTTCGATTGTCGTTCTGATCGTTACGATATTCACAGGCGCGTTGTTGTCAGTATCCGGCCCTTATGTTTTTTCGCGCATCATCGATGACGTGCCCAAAGAGGCCGGTCCGTGGATCGTGGCATTTTCCCTCTATGCGATCCTGACAGCCCTGGCGACCGGTATTCAGCGCTGTACGCAATATCTCGCAGTGATCCATTCGGAACGGCTGGAACTGGTGGCGACCACGCGCTTCTTCGAAAGAATCACGCGCAAGCAAGCTGCCTTTTTCACCGACCATAATCCGGCGGAAATTCAGCAGGCGCAGATGCAGGGCGCATCCGCTGCGTCGATTTTGATGCAGATTGGCCTTATCTATTTCGTGCCCGGACTGGCCAATTTCCTGTTCAGCACCATCGTGATGGGTGCTGTGATCAGCCTGGAGCTGGTTCTGATCGTTCTTTGTTACGGCGTCTTCTTCATCGGCCTGACACTTGCCTCCAACCGCTTCACCAATCGCTATCTGGAGCAGGCAATAGATGCCGGGCAGCACAATGCTGCATTCGTCGGCAACGCGTTGAATATGATCGAACCTCTTCGGCACACTGGCAGCACAGCATGGATGCAGCAACGCTTCGGCGACAATGCGACAGCGATCTACCAGAACTGGCGGCTTTATTCGCTCCGACGGATCGCTTTCGTTTCAACGATCGCTTTGGCGCTTTGCGTTCAACTTATCCTCAGCTTCTGGCTGCTCCTTCCGCGCTATCAGCAAGGCCTCATTTCCGTCGGCGATATCGTTCTGTTCAACACGTTACTTCTTCAACTCAACACGCCTTTTGAGATGATAGGGCAATCGGTCAGCGAAGCCATGCGGTCGCTTGCCCGCTTCATGCCCTGCGCCCGTATGTGGATGGCGCCGGAGGAGCGGGAGGAGCGGGAGGAGCTAGGAGCCAAGCCTGCACCTGCGCTCGTACAGAACGTCGAACTTCAAAATGTCGGCTTCCGTTACGACAATGGCCGTGGCGTCAATAACGTTTCTTTCACCGCCTCACGGGAACGTCTGACCTTCATTACCGGCGAAACTGGTTCCGGTAAGTCCACCCTGTTCAAGCTCCTGCAAAAGACGATGACGCCACAGGAGGGTCGCATCCTCGTCGATGGTGTGGAGCTAGGCGAGGTCGGCAAAAGCAGTTGGTACGCGGTGGTCGGCATTGTGCCGCAGGAGATTCAACTCCTTAATGACAGCCTGCGCACCAATATCGCTCTCGGTCGCCCGCATGATGAAGAGCGCTTGCGCAAGGTCGCGGACCAAGCTGCCATCTTGAAGCGCATTGAAGGAATGGCGGATGGCTTCGACACAATTGTTGGGGAGAGGGGGCTGAAACTATCCGGTGGTGAGCGCCAGCGTATAGCGATTGCGCGCGCGCTCTACGGCGCGCCGTCAATCCTGCTTCTCGACGAAGCAAGCTCTGCCCTCGATGAAGAAACCGAGCGTGAGATCATGGATCAGCTCCGCAAGCTGGACGGAGATCTCACGATTATCGCCATCACACACCGCCAGAGTTCCATTCGGCCGCAGGATCAGGTCATTGCCTTGAAAGCGGTTGAGGCGGGCGATTCAGTTTCTGAACCGCCGCCGCTATCCCCTTGAAAAGACTCCGCCTCATCTCTGCAGAAACATGAGGCGGAGGGACTGTTAGTGCTCTTCATACTGGCTGAAGGATGGATCGGCCAGATCCGCAAAGCGGGTGAACTCGGCCTGGAATGCGAGCTTCACCGTACCGGTCGGTCCGTGACGCTGCTTGGCGATGATGACGTCGGCCGTGCCCTTGACCTTGTCGAACAGCGATTCCCACTCGGCATATTTCGGGTCTGCGGGATCGCGCGGCTCCATGTTCTTCACATAGTATTCCTCACGGAACACGAAGAGCACCACGTCGGCGTCCTGCTCGATGGAGCCCGATTCACGAAGGTCGGAGAGCTGCGGGCGCTTGTCTTCGCGGCTTTCCACCGCACGGGAGAGCTGTGAGAGCGCGATGATCGGAACGTTGAGTTCCTTGCCGAGCGCTTTCAGACCGGTGGTGATCTGGGTGATTTCCTGCACGCGGTTTTCGCCGCCCTTGCCGGAGCCGGTCATCAGCTGAACGTAGTCGACCACCAGAACATCAAGACCGCGCTGACGCTTCAGACGGCGCGCGCGAGCGGCAAGCTGCGCAATCGAGATACCACCGGTCTGGTCGATATATAGCGGTACCTTTTGCATCATCTGGCTGCAGGCGACGAGTTTTTCGAAATCGGCTTCGGTGATGTCACCACGGCGGATTTTCGAGGACGAAACCTCCGTCTGCTCCGAGATGATACGGGTTGCGAGCTGTTCGGACGACATTTCGAGTGAGTAGAACCCGACGACGCCGCCATTCTTGGCCTTGTAGGTACCGTCCGGCTGCACTTCCTGCTCGTAGGCTGCCGCGATGTTGTAGGCGATGTTGGTGGCAAGTGAGGTCTTGCCCATGCCTGGACGTCCGGCAAGCACGATCAAGTCCGATCGCTGCAGGCCACCCATGCGGGCATCGAGCGAATGGATGCCGGTGGAAATACCGGAGAGATTGCCGTCGCGCTCGAAGGCAGCGCCGGCCATGTCGATGGCGAGCGCCACCGCATCGTTGAACGACTGGAAGCCGCCATCATATCGGCCCGTCTCGGCAAGTTCGAAAAGACGGCGCTCGGTGTCTTCGATCTGCGCCTGCGGCGGCATGTCGAGCGGCGCGTCATAGGCGATGTTGACGACATCCTCGCCGATTTGAATCAGCGCGCGGCGAAGCGCCAGGTCATAGATCGCACGGCCGTAATCCTCGGCATTGATGATCGAAACCGCTTCGGCAGCAAGACGCGCCAGATACTGGGCAACGGTCAGGTCGCCGACCTTATCATCTGCCGGAAGGAAGGTCTTGATGGTGACGGGGTTGGCCGTCTTGCCCATGCGGATGATATCGCCCGCGACTTCGAAAATCTTGCGGTGCAGGGGCTCATAAAGATGCACCGGCTTCAAAAAGTCCGACACGCGATAATAGGCATCGTTATTGACGAGGATGGCGCCCAGCAGCGCCTGCTCGGCCTCAATGTTGTTGGGCGCCTCGCGGTAAAGCGGTTCGGCGGCGGGCGCTGGGGTGATCTTTCTCACGGCGTCATTCATGGTCTCGTGATCTCCCTTTAGCCTTATCTTCTCTTCTGCAAGCCTGCCGGTTTGAAGCCTGGAGGCGTGGCCGTCAATGACCTGAAGGCAACACTCGCACCTCACTTTACCTAAAGAGAGGCGGGGGGCCCAACATAACGGGTTGTCCCCATTAATCCACAGGATGATTCGGCTGACGTCTTAAGCGCCGAGCGAATCACGCATCCTCCGCCATGATTTTAAGGCATGGCTCCGATCCACCAAAGACACTTGAAATTTAGCAAGGATCGAAATAGATAGGAACAAAATAAGTAGCTACCTAATTATAAGGTCTAATTACGTTGTCCCGCATTACTGAGAAAGAACAGCTTTTCGATGAGATGGCGGCCTTCAATCGCAAGCTCCGCTCTTTCTTCGACGCCCGCGTTGCTGAGAGAGGCTTGACGCTGGCACGCGCGCGGACATTGTTTGCGCTGTCGAGGAGGGGTTCGTTGACGCAAAAGGAGCTTGCTGAGGAGCTGGAAATCGAAACGCCGACGCTCGTGCGGCTATTGGATGCCATGGAGAAACAAAAGCTCATCGAACGGCGTTCTGATGAGATCGACCGGAGGGCGAAACGAATTCACATGACACCCGCCGGACTGCAGACATTCGAAGATGTGGATGCGCAGGCAAAAGCCATGCGAGCCGAGATCGCGCTGGATATCTCGACCGATGAGATCCGCGTGGCGCTGAACGTGGTGAGACGCCTGACGGGCAATCTACAGAAACTCTCGGAAGAAGAGGTGACGCCGTGAGCACTGCCATAACGAGCACGCGCGACGCGCCTATGGATGACGCAGGTGAGCAAGCCGCTTCGCCCGCAGCGACAGCGCCTGCGCCGGAGGAGGCTGCACCGGTGCCGCCAACGCAGCCTGCGGAAAAGCCGCTTCGCGAAAAGCTGATGTATATCGCCGCCGGTCTTGCCTTCTTCATCACCCAGGGAATGGGTATGAACATCGTCATGGCCAATCTGTATCAGCTACAGGGCGAGTTTTCCGGCACGGTGGCGGAAGTCGCGGGGCTGTCGGCCGCCTATATGGCGCCTTATGCCACCTTCTCGATTGCGCTCTTCAAGGTGCGCCAGCAATATGGCCTACGGCCGTTCGCGGAAATCAGCATCATCGCTTTCGTCCTGGCGTCGTGTCTCAACCTCTTCGTCACGGATTTGCACTCCGCCATCGTCGTGCGCTTCGTCAGCGGCATGGCGGCCGCACCACTTTCCTCGCTTGGCTTTCTTTACATCCTTGAAGCCTTCCCGGTGCAACGCAAGCTAACGCTTGGCCTCAGCATCGCGCTTACAGGAACGCTTCTGGCTGCGCCCATAGCCCGTATCGTCTCGCCACCTCTCTTGCAGATCGATGGCTGGCACGCGCTCTACAGCATGGAAGTGGGTTTGGCGCTTGCGGTTCTGCCCATCATTTATCTTCTGCCATTGACAGCACCACCCCGGGTCAAGGTCATCGAGCGCCTGGATATCTTAAGCTACCTGCTGTTTGCCGGTGGGCTTGGCTGCCTTGCCGTGTTCCTGACGCTTGGCCGTTTTTACTGGTGGTTCGAGACCTGGTGGCTCGGCGTTCTGCTGGCAACCTCGATCACCCTGTTGACCGTGATGACAATGATCGAATTGCCACGCAAGAACCCGATGCTCGATCTGCGCTGGATCTTCTCGCGCACCAATCTGCATCTTATCGCAGTCCTGCTGGTCTATCGCGCCGTCTCGTCGGAACAGTCTTCCACAGCTGTCAGCCTCTATCAGCAACTCGGCATCCTCAATGACCAGACCACGGGCCTTTACGGTCTCATCATTCTGGCAACTGTGCTTGGCGGCGCGACCTGTGCTTTGCTGATGCTGACGAAATATGTCGAGACTGCGCACGTTATCGCGCTGTCCTGTATCGCGCTTGGCGCGTTCATGGACAGCACATCGACGAACCTGACGCGTCCCGAACAAATGTATCTGAGCCAGGCGATGATCGCCTTCGGTGCTGCCATGTTCCTGCCGCCGGTGATGGCGAAGGGCTTTGGTGCCGCACTGGCGAAAGGCCCGCCCTATCTCGTCAATTTCATCACCATCTTCCTGTTCACCCAGATTACCGGATCGATGCTGACGACAGGCCTATTGGGCTCCTTCGTGACGTTGAGGGAAAAATTCCACTCCAACATCCTGGTGGAAAGCATCCTTCTGCAAAATCCGCAGGTCGCGCAGCGCATCAGCCAGCTTTCCGGTGCCTACAGCCATGTGCTTACCGATCCGACGCTATTACGGGCGGAGGGCGTGACCCTTCTTGCCCAGCAGGTGTCGAGAGAGGCCTATATCCTGGCTTACAACGACACATTCCTGCTGATCGCCGTCTGCGCCGCCGCCGCTCTCGTGATGCTGCTCCTTCACTTAGCGTGGCTACGCATCAAACCATTGATGACGGGCGGCGAGAGCGCCGCCGCCGTTTCCCAATCCTGATCCTTCAGAGACCCAAAAATGCTAAAAAAGATTTTCACACCCGTTACTCTTATCGTTCTTCTCGGCGGCATCGCCGGGGTAGCGCTGGTTCTCTATGCCTGGCGCCTGCCACCCTTTTCCAGCCATGTCGAAATGACCGACAATGCCTATGTACGCGGCTACGTCACCACAATGAGTCCACAGGTCAGCGGCTACGTCGTGGATGTCCCGGTCAAGGATTATCAGGAGGTCAAGCAGGGTGACCTGCTGGTCAAGATCGATGACCGCATCTTCCGCCAAAGACTGGCCCAGGCCGAGGCCACACTCGCCGGCCAGACGGCAGCCTCGGATAATTCCCGCCAGCAGGAAAACGCTGCCCGCGCCAATATCGCGTCCAGCCAGGCCGCGGTGGATAGTGCCGAAGCGTCCTTGAAACAGGCGCAGCTTGCTGCCGACCGTCAGGACAACCTGATCCGTAGCGGTGTCGGCACTTCAAGTCTTCAGGAAGAAGCGCAAGCCAATCTCGAAAAGTCCCGTGCCGGGCTGTCGCAGGCCAAGGCAGCACTCGAAGTCGCGCGTCAGGATTTACAGACCATCATCGTCAACCGCAGCTCACTTCAGGCCGCCGTCGCCAATGCCCAAGCCGCGGTCGAACTCGCCCGGATCGATCTGCAAAATACGGAGATCAGGGCCCCACGCGATGGCGAACTGGGTGAGGTTGGCGCGCGTGTCGGCCAATATGTCGCCGCTGGCAGCCAGTTGATGGCGGTCGTGCCGCATGAGGTCTGGGTCGTTGCAAACTTCAAGGAAACCCAGCTTGCAGGTATGGAAGTCGGGCAGCCTGTCTCGATTTCTGTCGATGCGCTGCATCATCGCAAATTGAAGGGCAGGGTCGAGCGTTTCTCGCCCGCCGCGGGTTCAGAATTTGCGGTGATCAAGCCGGACAATGCGACGGGCAATTTCGTCAAGATCGCGCAGAGAATCGGCGTACGCGTGTCGATCGATCCGGATCAGCCGGCCGCGACGGAACTGTCTCCCGGACTGTCCGTGGTGGTGCGCGTCGATACGAGCAAGGCGCCCGTGGCTGAACAAGCGGCGGCCAAGTAGTCTTAGGCAAGCCTTTCACGTTCAAGCCTTTCAGCTCAAATCGAGACGTGGAGGGCTTTATCTTGTTGATCTGGTCGCGTCCTCTCGGCCTTCCCGCCACTCAGCAGGCAGGCAGAAGATTTCTCGAAATCCTTTGTCGCCGGCAGGCGTGATCCTCAACGCGCGGCTATCGGTCCGGCGCGTCACCCAGCCAAGATCGAGTGTGCGCTGAAAAAGCGCAGTACCGACGTGTCCCGCAATGTGGTGCCGTCTCTCGCTCCAGTCCAGGCACGTGCGGCAAAGCGGTCGCTTCGACCGGGTGCCATCGTTGAGACCGATGCCGAAATCCGCCAGGAAGGCCTTGCCCTGTTCTGTCACCAGTGCACCTTCGTCGGAAAGCAGAATGTGTCCCCTGCCGCTGAGACTGTCGGCCATCGCCACAGCAAGCCGGCCTGCGATGTGGTCGTAGCAACTGCGGGCAAGCCGCATGTCCTTTTCCTTCGGCCCGATGGGATGATGCCGTTTCGGCCCAGCTGCGGCAATCGACATCAGCGCATCGATCCCATGTGCAACCTGCGCAGAAGCAAGCCGGTAGTAGCGATGGCGGCCTTGTTTCACCGTCGTCAGAAGATTGGCGTCCACCATTTTCGCCAGATGCTCGCTGCCTGTCTGCGGCGTTACACCCGCACCCCGGGACAACTCACCTGCTGTCAGCGCTTGCCCACCCATAAGGGCGCAGAGCATGTTTGCACGCGTGGTATCGCCAATCAGGTTGGCGATGGCGGCAATGGTGATGGGGGAGGCGATACCGGTCATGGGAGAAACACTATCATCCGAGTATGCCTTCGTCAGCGGGCCATTGTTCGGCCGATACCGAAGCTTCCCATCGTAACACAACTCTATAAACAGGGATCGCTTCGACAGAGAGACTGACAGAATGACCGACAAAAAGCTGCTGCCCGAACTTGCCCTGCTTGTGTTGCTGGGGTGCCTGTGGGGCAGTTCCTACACTTTCATCAAGATCGGCATCGAGACGATCCCGCCGCTGACGCTGATTGCGGCTCGCACCGCGATAGCCGGCAGCATTCTCACCATTATCATTCTCTCGCGAGGCTTGCGGCTACCAAAGGATCCAGCGCTGTGGAAGATGTTTGCCATCCAGGCCGTGCTGAACAGCGTCCTTCCATTCACGCTGATCGCCTGGGCAGAGCATTACATCGATGCCGGGCTTGCCGTCATTCTCAACTCGCTGACACCGGTCTTCACCTTTCTGCTGACGGCGATCATCACCCGGCATGAGGTGGTGAATGGCCGGAAGCTCATCGGCGTCATGATCGGTCTCGTTGGGACAGTGGTCATGATCGGCGTTCAGGCGCTGAATGGATTAGGCGATGTGGTGCTGGCGCAAATGGCGGTCATTCTTGCCACCGCCTTCTATGCAGGCGCGGCAATTTTCGGGAAGAACTTCAAGGGCATCGATTCGATGATCCCCGCTGCAGCCTCGCTGATCTGCGGGGCGATCATTCTCATTCCTGTCAGCCTGGTGGTGGACCGCCCGTGGGAGCTTGCACCCTCAACGCGTTCGATTGCGGCCCTGATTGGGCTCTCGATATTCTCCACCGCGCTCGCTTTTACCATCTACTTCCGCCTGGTCCGCACGCTTGGATCTCTCGGAACGACGGCGCAGGCCTATGTGCGCGTGCCCGTAGGCGTGGCGATCGGCGTGATATTTCTGGGTGAGCAATTGCATGCAAGCACGATGATCGGGCTTGTGTGTATTCTGGCTGGCGTCATCGCCATGACGCTGCCGTCACGGATGCCGACCAGAGTGACGACAGCGGCGAAAGCCACAGGCGGATAGTTTTCGCAACGCCCAAACAAAAACCCCGGATGTCGCCATCCGGGGTTTTGTCCTTGAGCCAAAAGGCCTCAAGATATTAGTCGTCGTCGCCGTCGCGGTCAGCTTCCGGATCGAAGAAGTCTTCCGGACGAAGTGCATCTTCGTCAACGCCGTAGATGGCGTCAGCGGAGGTGAGGTTTTCACCCTTGGCCTGACGCTCAGCTTCTTCAGCCGAACGGGCAACGTTCAGTTCAACCTGAAGCTCGACTTCCGAGTGCAGGTGAAGCGTGACGTTGTGCAGACCAATGGTCTTGATCGGCGTGTTGAGTTCGACCTGGTTACGGCCAACGTTGAAGCCTTCAGCGCCGAGGATTTCAACGACGTCACGGGCAGCAACAGAACCGTAGAGCTGACCGGTTTCGCCAGCGGAACGAACGACGATGAAGCTCTTGCCTTCGAGTGCGTCGGCAACCTTCTGGGCTTCGGACTTGCGCTCGAGGTTACGGGCTTCGAGCGTTGCGCGCTCGGTTTCAAAACGGGTCTTGTTGGCAGCGTTGGCGCGCAGTGCCTTGCCCTGCGGCAGCAGGAAATTACGTGCGTAGCCGTCGCGAACCTTTACGGTTTCGCCCATCTGGCCAAGCTTTGCGATACGCTCGAGAAGAATGACTTCCATCTTCTTGATCCTTTCTTATTTGGAGTTGGTTTCGTTCGATTTATCGGAGTTCCGCGCAGGTGTCAGAGAGATCGTGCTGCGCACGTCGCTGAGACCTAGGAGGAGGATGAGGAACAGCGGAAACATGAAGATCGCTGAAAGGTATGCGAGGATAAGAACCGGCAGCCGCCAGTCCTTGCCCTTGGAACGGTGATGCAGCGAGGCGTAACCCGCCATGATGAATCCCGCGCCGAATGTACCGCAGAGAACCGCGCCGACCATGGCGGGAACACCACCAAAGAAAGTCAGGACGATGCCTCCAAGGAAAATGAAGATCGCGTTGCGATGCATGCGAAGTGCGGCTGCGATATCTTCGCGTGGGCGAAGACCCTTCCCGAAGGAGCGCACCATGCGACTTGCAAAATAATAGGCCGCGAACAGAAGCATAACCCAGAGGCCGCCCTGGATCATCGGCAGCATCAGAACCAGAAGCGACTTCGTTTGCGAAAGGGCTGCCGGATCTGGCTTGAAGGTCGATTCGCTTGCCTGGACCGAGGCCATCATCAGGTCGACCATTTGCGAAACCAGTTCGGGACCATAGCCGATCATCGTGCCGAGAATGATGACCGAGACCGTGATCAGGCCGCACAGATGCAGAACGATGCCGGACAGCGGGTACCAGGCCATCAGGTCTTCAGGGCCGCCGATTTCAGCCGCAGGCCGCGCGAGGTTTGCGAGGTGAGACAGCCAGCCAGCCGGGATCAGTGTAAAGATCGCGATCGTCACGGCAAAAAGCGGGGAGACGGCAAGTGCGCCGAGGAACCCAGCGGAAAGAACGGCAACGATGGCCGCGGCATTGCCCCAGCCGAGACCGGCAACGAGGACCGGCATGGCGGAAGCTGCATAGAGCAGGAAAGACATCGACGACTGTGCCGTTGCGCCAAGCGTTAGAAACGCGGCGCATATGCCGGCAAGAATGCCGGCGATCAGCACTGTCTGGTTCAATTGTCTCAACGTCGCTGTCCTGCTTGTCTTAGCAGTTAGAGGACCGTTCGTTTGAACGTCGTCCCCAACATGGGGTTTGGTGTCAGTCGATCCGCGCCCAACGCGGAAGGAATTGGAGCTCTTGAAGAGGCTGACTGAGAGTCGCTTGCTTCGAGAGGGAGAACGAGGTCGCGTGAAACCGCGGCCTCGAAAGATAAATTACGCTACAACGTAAGGCAGCAGGCCGAGGAAGCGTGCACGCTTGATCGCCTGAGCGAGTTCGCGCTGCTTCTTCTGGGAAACGGCGGTGATGCGCGAAGGAACGATCTTGCCACGCTCTGAAATGTAGCGCTGCAGGAGACGAACGTCCTTGTAGTCGATCTTCGGAGCGTTTGCGCCGGAGAAGGGGCACGTCTTGCGACGGCGGTGGAAGGGGCGGCGTGCCTGGGAAGAGGATGCGTCAGCCATTATTGTTTCTCCTTATGCACGGTCTTCGCGCGGACGGCGCGGACGGTCTTCGCGCGGTGCGCCATCACGGGGACCACGGTCGCCACGGTCAGGACGGTCGCCGTCGCGGCGCGGGCGGTCGTCACGGTCGCGCTTCTGCAACATGGCAGATGGGCCTTCTTCGTGAGCTTCCACAGCGATGGTCATGTAACGAAGAACGTCTTCGTTGATGCGCATCTGGCGCTCGATTTCGTGGATAGCAGCCGCCGGAGCGTCGATGTCCATCAGAGCGTAGTGAGCCTTGCGGTTCTTCTTGATGCGGTAGGTGAGGGACTTCAGACCCCAGTTCTCGATGCGTCCGACTTTACCGCCGAACGATTCGATAACGCCCTTGTACTGTTCGACAAGTGCGTCGACCTGCTGGGCAGTGATATCCTGCCGGGCAAGGAAGATGTGTTCGTAAAGAGCCATTTAAGCTTTGCCTTTCTTGCGTTTCATTCATCACCCGGCAACGGCGCTAAGCCTCAACGACTGCTCTTGATCGGAAAACCGGAGGCAAGAAAAGCGTTGTTCGAGACGGTCGAGAGCGGAGACACGGGAGGCCGGAAAAACCTTATGGTTCCTGCTGTTTCGAGATCGAAACCAGCCCTCCGTTCAGCCACCAGCCATAAGACCGGGTGTTGTGAACAGCGCGCTTATACTGAATTTTGCTGCGAATGCAAGCGCGCTGCCCGAAAAAGCCTGGTTTAAGGGCCTCGATCAGATTGCCATCGGGTACTGACGATGGATATCGGCTATGCCCTTCAGCACCTCGTCGGAGAGCGTGACATCGGCCGCGGCAATATCCGTCTTCAACTGCTCCATTGTTGTTGCACCGATGATGACGGACGCCATGAAGGGGCGCGTAAGACAAAATGCGATCGCGAGCTGGGCAGGATCGATACCAGCCTCATAGGCCAGTTCCAGATAGGCCTTCACCGGCGCTTCCTGCAGAGGCTGAAGCCGTCCGCCGATGTCGTGATTGATCGACCCGCGCGATCCTTCCGGGCGCGCGCCGTTCTGATACTTGCCGGTGAGGATGCCACCTGCAAGCGGCGAATAGGCAAGCAGGCCCACATCTTCGTGGTGGGCCACTTCGGCCAGATCGAGGTCGAAGGTGCGATAGAGAAGATTGTACTCGTTTTGAATGGAGGCGACGCGCGGGAGCCCCTTTGCTTCGGCAATATCGATATATTTCTGCGTGCCCCAGGCGCTTTCATTGGAAAGGCCGATGGCGCGGATCTTTCCGGCCTTTACCAGCTCTCCCAGTGTTTCGAGCTTCTCGTTGAATTCTTCGAGCGTCTTTTCCTTGTTCTGCTTGGACGCATCGAAGCTCCAGGCCCCGCGGAAATGATAGGTGCCACGGTTTGGCCAGTGGATCTGGTAGAGGTCGATGTAATCGGTCTTCAGGCGATTGAGGCTGGTGTCGACCGCTTCGCGAATGGCTGCGGCATCGATATCGCGCCCACCGCGAATATAATCGCGACCGGAGCCGGCAACCTTGGTGGCGAGAACCACGTCGCTGCGCTTGCCGGTCTTCTCGAACCATGTCCCGATATAGTCTTCCGTGCGTCCTTGCGTTTCGGCAGAGACCGGCGTCGTCGGGTAGAGCTCGGCGGTGTCGAAGAAGTTCACGCCGTTCTCGAGCGCGTAGTCCATCTGCTCATGGGCCTCGGCCTCGGTGTTCTGCGTGCCCCATGTCATCGTGCCAAGGCAGATTTCCGACACGGAAATGCCCGTGCGTCCCAACGTGTTCTGTTTCATGGAAATGTCTCGTTTTGCTTGGAAGGTGGGCAGAAAGTAATGCGGAATTGCCGCAGCGCAAGAAAAAACATTCCGTCTCAATCTCTGTGGAAGAGGACGGCGAAACAGATGGCAAAGGCGTCGCAAGCGGCGCAAAGCCTTGACTTTGCGGGCCGGAATGTGAATGGAAAGCCCCACAATGGAAGGGATGGCCCGAGAACAGGCCAAAAAAGAAGGACCGCATTCCATGGCTATCGCATTCACATTTCCCGGCCAAGGCAGCCAGGCTGTCGGCATGGGCAAGGATCTGGCGGAGAATTTTGCAGAAGCCCGCACCGTTTTTGAGGAAGTCGATGAAGCGTTGGGACAGAAACTGTCCGACATCATGTGGAATGGTCCGGAAGAGACGCTGACGCTGACCGCCAATGCACAGCCGGCGCTGATGGCGGTTTCTGTCGCCGTGATGCGCGTCCTGGAAGCGCGTGGCCTCAAGCTCGCTGAAAAAGTATCCTACGTTGCGGGCCATTCGCTTGGCGAATATTCGGCGCTTTGTGCAGCCGGTACCTTCTCGCTGGCCGATACCACCCGTCTTCTGCGCATCCGTGGCAATGCCATGCAGGCTGCCGTTCCCGTAGGTCAGGGCGCCATGGCGGCGATCATCGGCCTCGAGCATGGCGATGTGGAGGCTATTTGCGCCGAAGCAGCGAGCGGCGGCGTCTGCCAGATTGCCAATGACAATGGCGGCGGCCAGTTGGTCATTTCCGGCGCGAAGGCACCCGTGGAAAAGGCAGCAGCCCTTGCGTCTGAAAAGGGCGCCAAGCGCGCCATCATGTTGCCGGTCTCCGCACCCTTCCACTCGGCCCTGATGGCACCTGCCGCAGAGGCGATGCGCGAGGCGCTGGCTTCTGTCCAGAAGAACAATCCGGTCGTTCCGGTTGTCGCCAATGTGCGCGCAGCACCCGTGTCGGATGCCGATGAGATTGCCGCCCTGCTGGTCGAGCAGGTGACAGGCCAGGTTCGCTGGCGCGAAACCGTCGAGTGGTTTGCCGCAAATGATGTGACGACACTTTATGAGATCGGCTCCGGCAAGGTTCTGACGGGCCTCGCTCGCCGCATCGACAAGACCGTCAACGGCGTTGCCGTCAATTCCCCTGCGGATATCGAAGCCGCACTTCAGACGCTTCTCGGCTGAGTTCAAGAGAAAAAATAAAAGGACGAACAGCATGTTTGATCTGACTGGCCGCAAGGCTCTCATTACCGGCGCGACCGGCGGCATCGGCGAAGAGATCGCCCGCATGCTCCATGCGCAGGGGGCCACGGTTGGCCTTCACGGCACCCGCGTCGAAAAGCTGGAGGCATTGGCCTCAGAGCTCGGCGAGCGCGTCAAGATTTTCCCGGCCAACCTGGCTGACCGCGCAGAGGTAAAGGCACTTGGCGAGAAGGCCGAAGCCGAACTCGAAGGCGTCGACATCCTCGTCAACAATGCCGGCATCACCAAGGATGGCCTTTTCGTTCGCATGAGCGATGAGGACTGGGACAATGTTCTGGAGGTCAATCTGACGTCCATGTTCCGCCTGACACGTGAGCTGACCCACCCGATGATGCGCCGCCGTTTCGGCCGCATCATCAACATCACCTCCATCGTTGGCGTCACCGGCAATGCGGGCCAGACGAATTACTGCGCCTCCAAGGCCGGCATGATCGGCTTTTCCAAGTCGCTGGCACAGGAAATCGCTGTGCGCAACGTGACCGTCAACTGCGTGGCGCCGGGCTTCATCGAAAGCGCGATGACCGGCAAGCTGAACGACAAGCAGAAAGAAGGCATCATGGGAGCGATCCCGATGAAGCGCATGGGTACGGGCGCTGAAATCGCTTCTGCCGTGCTTTATCTTGCCTCCAACGAGGCCGGTTACATGACCGGTCAGACGCTGCATGTAAATGGCGGCATGGCCATGATCTGATCCATCCTGCATGAAAATCCGCTGTGATTTTCGTGAGGGGTGATTGGACGATCCAACAGGTGAAAGCGCCTTGCATCTTGCTGTGGTGGCGCTTGCACACTTCGACTTCTGACATGTATCGAAAAGAAAATTGCCTGTAGAGCGCGTGTGTTAGCGCTATTTTAAGGCTTTTTTCCCGCAGGAAAGCATGTTAAGCGGGCGAAGACTGTGAACAGTCGTCCCGGAGTGACAGGCGACCGTTGCGATTTCTTGCGACGATGTTAGCTTGACCGGGTTGAACGGGTTTGCCCACGGTGCCTGCCTTAAAGGGGCGCTTGGGGGTTTTAACAGGGCAGGGTGCCTGAAGGGGCATTCCTTTCAAAGTAAAGGTCGAGGAAACCGACATGAGCGATATCGCAGAACGCGTAAAGAAAATTGTAGTTGATCATCTTGGCGTTGACGCCGACAAAGTCGTTGAAGGCGCAAGCTTCATCGACGACCTGGGCGCTGACTCGCTCGACACCGTTGAACTGGTTATGGCGTTCGAAGAAGAATTCGGCGTTGAAATTCCAGACGACGCAGCTGACTCGATCCTGACTGTTGGCGACGCTGTCAAGTTCATCGAAAAGGCTCAGGCCTAATCTTTGAATGGATCAAGGGAAGGCCCAAAAGCCTTCCCGATGTGGCCCGGCCTGTCCGGGCCAATATTTTATCATGCGGTCTCTTTGGACCGGATGAAGCTTGTCGCACGCAAGATGACATATACCAAACACCTATGATTGGACTATGAGGGCGCACAATTGACTTTGAGACGTGTCGTTATCACGGGTACCGGCATGGTATCTCCCCTTGGCTGTGGAACGGAAGTGACCTGGGAGCGGCTTTTGGCCGGTCAGAATGGCGCCCGTCTCGTCACGGAATTCGAAGTCGAAGATCTGCCCGCGAAAATTGCCTGCCGCATTCCTGTCGGTGACGGCACCGATGGCACCTTCAATGCCGATGACTGGATGGAGCCGAAGGAACAGCGCAAGGTCGATCCCTTCATCATCTATGGCATGGCCGCCGCCGAGATGGCGCTGAACGACGCCAACTGGCACCCCGAAACCGATGAAGACCAGATCATGACCGGCGTGCTGATCGGCTCCGGTATCGGTGGCCTCGAAGGCATCGTGGAAGCAGGCTACACGCTTCGCGATAAAGGCCCGCGCCGCGTCTCGCCCTTTTTCATTCCCGGTCGTCTGATCAATCTTGTTTCCGGCCAGGTGTCCATCAGGCACAAGCTGCGTGGCCCGAACCATTCGGTCGTCACGGCATGCTCCACCGGTGCGCACGCCATTGGTGATGCTTCCCGTCTGATCGCGCTTGGCGACGCCGATGTGATGGTTGCAGGTGGCGCTGAATCGCCCGTCTGCCGTATTTCGCTCGCTGGCTTTGCCGCCTGCAAGGCGCTGTCCACCCAGCACAATGACGATCCGCAGAAGGCGTCGCGCCCCTATGACCGCGACCGTGACGGTTTCGTCATGGGCGAGGGCGCCGGCATTGTCGTTCTCGAAGAACTGGAACATGCAAAGGCACGTGGCGCGAAGATCTATGCCGAAGTCGTCGGCTATGGTCTCTCCGGCGATGCTTACCACATCACCGCTCCGTCCGAAGATGGCGAAGGTGCCTATCGCTGCATGGCCATGGCGCTCAAGCGTGCCGGCCTGACGCCAGCCGACATCGACTACATCAACGCCCACGGCACCTCCACCATGGCCGACACAATCGAGCTTGGCGCGGTCGAGCGTCTGGTGGGTGACGCCGCCTCAAAGATCTCCATGTCGTCCACCAAGTCGGCAACAGGCCATCTTCTCGGTGCAGCAGGCGCGATCGAAGCGATCTTCGCGACGCTCGCCATCCGCGACAACATCGTCCCGCCGACGCTCAATCTCGACAATCCCGATGTCGAGACCGCGATCGATCTGGTACCGCACCAGGCGCGCAAGCGCGACGTCAATGTGGCCCTTTCGAACTCCTTCGGATTTGGCGGCACGAATGCATCTCTGGTCCTGCGCCGCTACGAAGGCTGAGTGTCTGGACTGACCCTCTAAGTCTGTCAGCATGGGGCGGCCACTTGCCGCCCTTCCAAGAATCGATCAGAACGTTTTTCAGCTTTCCCGGCGACATGCCGGGATTGCCTGATCTGCCAGCTCTTCGAAACCAAGGATGCGAGCGCGTCCGTCTTCGATGAACTGGAACGGTGGAGGAACCTCGCTTCGTCAACGAAGATGTGTTTGATCCGTCCACCAGTTGAGAGTGCAGAATAGCCTGCCGAACCTGTTTTTGCCGCATTGCCTGCTCAAATAAGCCGTTGTAATGCCGAACTGAAAAGGACCGCCGGTGAGCGATAACAGAGAGAACAATCAGCCGCCCTACGACCGCGACAGCTCCTATGAGAGCAAGGGTGGACCGATCATTCCCAAATCGCCGACCGAGGCTCTGAGACCTGAAAAAGTGCCTGAGCCGCCGAAGCGCTCGCGCAAGGCCCACAGCCAGACCGTGATCTTCCTGAATTTTTTGATGACGCTGATCGTGGCCGTCACCGTGGTGGGTATCGCGGGCTTCTACTACATGATCCACTCTTTTCATGAGCCGGGCCCGCTGCCGACCAACACCACCATCACGGTGCGCAATGGCGCTGGTCTGGCGGAGATTGCCAATACGCTGGAGCGAAGCGACGCCATTTCCAACGGACGCATTTTCCGCCTCATGGCAGATCGTTACATGGAGGCCGGTCAGACGCCGAAGCCAGGCGAATATGAGATCAAGGCCCATGCATCGATGAAGGATATTCTGTCCTTGCTGGAATCGGGGAAGTCGATCCTCTACACAGTTGCTTTCCCGGAAGGCCTGACGGTCAAACAGATGTTCGCGCGCCTTGAATCCGACCCTGTGCTCGAAGGTGATCTTCCGACCGAATTGCCACCGGAAGGCAGCCTGCGTCCGGACACCTATCCCTTTACCCGCGGCACCAAGCGGGAAGAGATCGTGCGCCAGATGCGCGCGGCGCAGACAAAGCTCGTCGACATGCTGTGGCAGCGGCGCGACCCGGACCTGCCACTGAAGACCGTCGAGGAATTCGTCACACTTGCTTCCATCGTCGAGAAGGAAACCGGCAAGGATGATGAGCGTGGGCACGTCGCGTCCGTCTTCTATAACCGGATGAAAAAGAACATGCGTCTGCAATCCGACCCGACGATCATCTACGGTCTGTTCGGCGGTGAGGGCAAACCATCCGACCGGCCGATCTATCAGTCGGACCTGCAAAAAGAGACGCCATTCAACACCTATATCATTCGTGGCCTGCCGCCGCATCCGATCGCCAATCCGGGCCGGGCAGCGCTTGAGGCGACCGCCAATCCCTGGCGGACAGACGATCTCTACTTTGTAGCCGATGGCACAGGCGGCCATGTCTTTGCCAAGACGCTGGACGAGCACAACGCCAATGTCCGTCGCTGGAGAAAGATCGAAGCCGAAAAGGCTGCTAGCGGCGGAAACTCCGAAACCGTTGTCGACGGTCAGCCAGGCGGCAATCAGGCAGAGAAACCGGCGAATTAATAGAGGGCTGGCTGCGGCTGCGTGGCCGCACGCCAGGGTCTGGGGGACATTCGAATGACATTGCAATCCATGACGGGCTTCGCGCGCAGCGAAGGCTCCTCCGGACGATATCGCTGGGCCTGGGAGTTGCGCTCCGTCAATGGCAAGGGGCTGGATCTAAGGCTGCGCCTGCCATCGGGCATGGAGGCACTGGAGACGGCGCTGCGTGACATCGCATCGAAAAGGTTGTCGCGCGGTAACATTCAGGCCGGGCTGTCGGTCTCTGCATCAGAGACCAAGCTTGAGGCCGTCGTCAATCGTGATGCGCTGGATGCGGTGTTGGCCTTGAAGCAGGAACTGGGCAATGTGGTCAGCGACGCGCCGCTCAGCTTCGATACGTTGCTGTCCGTGCGCGGTCTCGTGGAGTTTCGCGAGCCGGAGGAAACGGAAGATGCGCAAGCTGCCCGCAACGCCGATATCGTCGATGGATTCTCCGCGGCCGTCGCTTCGTTAAAAGCCATGCGCGAAAGGGAAGGTGCATCGCTCTACACGCTGCTTTCTACCCATATCGACCGTATCGAACAACTAACGTCTGTGATCGAAGCCGATCCCTCCCGTCAGCCGGAGCACATCCGGGCGCGGCTGGAGGCACAGATCGCTTTGATTGGCGATGGCAATGGAGGTCTTGATCGCGAGCGCCTTTATGCGGAAGCCGCACTGCTGGCCACCAAGGCGGATCTGCGTGAGGAGATTGACCGGCTGACCTCGCATGTGTCAGCCGCGCGGGAACTTCTGGCCGCCGGCGGTCCTATCGGGCGTAAGCTCGATTTTCTTGCACAGGAATTTAACCGGGAGTCGAATACGATCTGTTCCAAATCCAATGCCAGTGCTGTAACCGCTGCTGGTATCGAATTGAAAGTCGTGATCGACCAATTCCGCGAACAGGTTCAAAATCTGGAGTAGGCTCCATGGTACCAGCAGATAGCTCCCCCGTTCATATCGCCCGCAGAGGGTTGATGCTGGTCATGTCCTCGCCATCGGGTGCGGGCAAGTCCACCATCGCCAGAAACTTGCTGGATCGAGACAAGAATATCAGCCTGTCGGTGAGTGTCACGACGCGCCAGCGTCGGCAGAGCGAGATAGAAGGCATTCATTATCACTTCATCACCAAGCGTGAATTCGAGGTGCTGCGAGACAGCGATCAACTGCTGGAATGGGCGGAAGTGCACGGCAATTTCTACGGAACGCCGCGCGCGCCGGTAGAGCAGGCCATGTCTGAAGGTCGCGACATGCTGTTCGATATCGACTGGCAAGGCGCAGAACAGCTTCAGGACAAGATGCAGGCAGACGTGGTGTCGATCTTCATTCTGCCGCCGACCATGACCGAACTGCAGTCGCGCTTGCATCGCCGCGCCGAAGACACCGAAGAGGTGATCCGCACACGCCTTGCCAATTCGCGCGCCGAGATCGAGCACTGGCGCGACTATGACTATGTGATCCTCAATGATGATCTTCAGGCCGCGTTTTCGGCCGTTGAAGCCATCGTCAAGGCCGAACGTGTCCGCCGCAACCGTCGCCACGGCATGTTCGATTTCGTCAGGGGATTGTTGGAGGAAGAGCCGCAGCTTTAATCAGCTCGGTTCTTTAATTGCCAGCCACTGACGCGATAGCTTCTCATCGGCTGCGTCTTCCGCCCAGCCGTGGCCGCCCGCCAGCATTTCGAGACGAACATCCGCGCCAGCACTAATGAACTGGTCGGCCAGATCACGCGCGTCGTTCTCCGCCCGCCTTTCATCTTGCCTCGCTGCAAGCAGCAGGACGGGAAAGCCGGAGAGGCTAGGGAGTTCCTCATGTCTTCTAGGCGACAGCGGCCGCAAGAGGATGGCCCCCCGCGCCATGCTGCCATTCTGGCACAGCACCTCAGCCGCCATGATCGCACCATTTGAATAGCCGACGAGAAACGGCGTCTGGCCTGTCTGACGGATGACAAAATCCATGAACATGCAGAGCCTAGTCGCCTGCGCTTTCAGATCGTCCACGTCGATTTGCCGGTCGGGCTTTCTGCGGAAAAATGCATAACCATTTTCCCAGGGCACAGCGCCGCGCAGGGCATAAAGAACGGCGTTGGGAAACACTGCCCGACCGAATGCCAGGAGGTCGTCCTCATCCCGTCCTGACCCATGGAGAAGGACCACGACGCAGTCTGCGGTTCCTGATGGGAGAGCAAGCTCGTATTGGAAACCGGCATCGTTCATGGCGGCCCTCTCGGCAGGGTCTAAAACAAAATCAATGTCGGCTTGGGAATGCCCGTGGCAGGATTACAAACTGTTCGCCAGCCGCACGAACTCTTCGACCGACAGCGTCTCGGCGCGTCTCGTCGGGTCGATGCCCGCCTTTTCAAGCAGGGCTTCTCCGCCGATGCTTTTCACGCTCTGGCGCAGCATCTTGCGGCGTTGGCCGAAAGCGGCTTCCGTGACCTTCTCAAGCTTCTCAACATCGCAGGCCAGCGGCTTTTCCTTGGGCAGGAGATGCACGACGGTCGAGGTGACCTTCGGGGGTGGGCTGAAGGCTTGTGGCGGCACGTCGAAAGCCATTTCCGGCACAGTGCGCCAGCCGGCGAGTACACCGAGGCGGCCATAGTGGTTATCACCTTCCTCGGCAACAATGCGCTGTCCTACTTCCTTCTGGAACATCAGCGTCATGGAGAGCCAGAATGGCGGCCATTGCTGCGGTAGAAGCCAGTTGACCAGAAGCTGGGTGCCGACGTTATAGGGGAGATTGGCGATGATGCGGACCAGTTCGCCCTTGGGAACAAGGGCTTCAAAATCGGTCTTGAGCGCGTCACCGTCGATCACGTCCAACCGTCCTGGATAGTGATCGGCAATTTCTGCGAGTGCTGGAAGACAGCGGCTGTCTCGCTCTACGGCAATCACCTTCTTTGCGCCAAGCGAGAGAATGGCGCGGGTCAAGCCACCTGGACCAGGTCCGACCTCGAATACCGTAACACCGTCCAGAGGACCGGCGGTACGCGCAATCTTCTGCGTCAGATTAAGGTCGAAAAGGAAGTTCTGACCGAGCGACTTCTTCGCATCAAGGCCGTGGCGCTGGATGACGTCGCGCAGCGGCGGAAGACCATCGATTGCTGCCATCAGGAAACCTGCCGCGCAGCGATCGCGGCCGCCATCTTCAACGCCGCCACAAGGCTTGAGCAATTGGCGATACCCTGTCCGGCAATACCGAAGGCGGTGCCATGATCGGGCGACGTGCGGATGAATGGCAGGCCGAGCGTCACATTGACCGAGTCATCGAAGCCGAGTGCCTTCGCCGGAATCAGGCCCTGATCGTGATACATGCAGATCGCAACGTCATAACGCTTGCGCGCGGCATCATGGAACATGGTGTCGGCCGGCAGAGGCCCGAATGCGTCGATGCCATCCTTGCGCAGCTGCATGGTCGCCGGATGGATGATATCGCGATCTTCTGTGCCGATCGCGCCGTCTTCGCCCGCATGTGGGTTTAGCCCAGCGACCGCCAGTCTTGGCGCATCCATGCCGAACTTGCTTCTGAGGTCGCTGGCAACGATCCGGCAGGTATCGATGATCAGCTCCTCCGTCAGAGCAGATGCCACATCCTTGATGGGAATGTGGATTGTCACGGGCACGACACGCAGCTTCGGCCCAGCGATCATCATCACCGGTCGCGCTGCCTGGCCTGTGTGCTTGAGCGCGAGATCCGCAAGAAATTCCGTATGGCCTGGAAAGCCGAAGCCGGCTTCGTACAGCACGGCTTTGGCGATCGGATTGGTAACGACGGCAGCCGCTTTTCGCACCATCGTCAACGAGACAGCGGCCTCGATGGCTTTGATGGTGGAGATGGCTGTGCCGACATGAGGTTGGCCTGCCTGTACGTCAAAACCGACAGGAACAGGTAAAACGGGCAGGCCGGTGGTGAATGCAGAAACCGCTTCTTCAGCCTCGCAGGTGGCGATGTTGACCGGAATGCCAAGAATATTTGCCCGGCTCGTCAGCACGTCTGGATCACCGACGAAGAGAAATGGCGGAACGTTGAGTTCATCACGTCTTGCCCAGGCTGCAAGCGCGATATCGGGACCGATGCCGGCGGGATCGCCCTGTGTCAAAGCGAGAGGCAGTTCAAGCGACGTCACGACGTTCGGATCTTTCACCTGTTGCGCTGGTCTCGAAAGGTGCGACCCTGCCGATCAGCGGCATTTTGATATCTCGGAAACCATAGCGGCACCGCATCTGGGTGCCGCACCAGGATCAGGTTTGAGTGATCTGTGCCTTGCTGCGAAGCTCGTCCAGATACTTCTTCTCGTTCGGGTTCTCACCCTTTTCCGCCTTGCTCAGGTCTTCGGCACGAAAGACAACTTCCGCCGCATAGTCATCGGAAACCTGCTGCTTCTTGCAGACAGCCAGATACTCGACGCCCTTCTCGGTCACGCGCGTGGCGGTGGTGCCGCCCTCAGGCGTCTTGGTAACCAGGTCCTTCCACTCTGTGGGAAGTTCCGGTTCGAGAATCCGGCCAAGGTCCTTGATCGAAACATCCAGCATGGTGGCTGCGAAGGTCTTTGCCTGCTCGCAGCCCGGATAGCGCTTGCGGGACGCTTCCGCTTCGCTCTTGCGTTTGCCGATGATGGACTTCTTCGATTCCGGTACGACGAAAATAATCTGCTGCAAGAAGTATTCCGACGTCACAGGCTTCTGGCCGCGCTCCTTGAGGCGCGTGATGAAGTCCTGTGTCGACATGCGGTTCTTGCCGCCATAGCGCGCATTGACCAGGCGTGGCCAGCTCATCTGTATGGCGATGAAGGATTTGAAGTGGTCGGCACCCACGCCAGCCTGTGTCAGCACCTTGGTCAGTTGGTCTTTCGTCAACTTGTTGCTGGCAGCAAAGCGGCCGAAGGCGGCATCGACATCTGCGGTGCTGACCGAAGCCTTGACGCGGGCGATTTCCTCGCGCTTCAAAGCCTCCTCGATCAGCTGTTCGCGGGCCTTCTCGTTGAGATTGCCCGACTGGCGCTGCAGCTTCAGGAAAGCCACGCGGCGTGCAATATCGTCAGAGGTGATCGGTGTCTTGTTGACGACGATCTTCACCGCGCTGTCGGCAAAAGCGACATTCGCCTGCGGCGCGACAATCATGGGAACTGCGAAGATCGCAAAGGCAAACGCGACGCTGCGCATCGCCTTCTTTCCGAAGTTCATCCTGGTCTCTCCCTCTCGGCAAGCCAGTGGACCGGTTCCACGGCATTGCTTTTGAAACTCTCGCGGCATGAAGCTTGTACGCTCACCTCACGGTGATGCTTCGCCTTCTTCCGCGATCCTAAATATGAACGCGCCCGTGTATACCACTGGAATGATTACCACCGCAATCGTCCGTCACAACCAGATCGTCGATATCTGCGGCAAAAGCGTGACCTTAACGGCAGTCTGTCGATCACATCATATCGAGCGCCACACCCGGTGGAGGTGTCGCTGCAAATGAAAACGGCGGGAAGATCCCGCCGTTGTTTTGTAAGGTCTAGGCTATCAGTAGCTATTTGGCTGCCAGCCAATATCGGCCTTGTCCCAGTCTTCCGCAGCCGAGCCGACGCTGATGTCGCCGAGTGTGCGGAAGGCGAGGCGGGCATTGATCGACCAGTCATTTGCCGCCTCGCGCACGGTGCTGAGGTTACCCTCATCCGAGTAGCTGACGGTAAAGATGGTGCACTCGTCCTGATAGAGAACACCGATACGGCGCTCGCTCGAGAACTTGTTGTTCAAATCGTAGTTGATCGCGCCGAACAGAGCCCAATTGTCGTCTAGACGGATCTTTCCCGACGTCTGGATGATGTCACGATCGCGGTCATAGCCGTAATTCGGCTGTGCCTTGACCTGCGTATAGCTGACCTTGCCGGTAAAACGGTTATCCGCGTAGTGGACGCTGTTCTCCATCCGGTTGATCTCGAAGTTATCCTTGTCGAGACGCAGGCTGTTGGAGAAGGACAGACCGATCGGTGCATCGATCGCCGCCATCGTCACGTAGTCGGAGCGGTCTGATTCCAGACCGGAATCCGCACCGGCATTGACGAGATCCGGCGACGCGAAAGAATTTTCGCCGGCCAGATGAAAGGACTGACCCGCAATCGCGCGGATGCCGTAGCCATTGTCGAACGTGCCGTTATAGCGGAAACCGAGATTGGCACGCGTACCGCCTTCGACACGGTCGAAGCCCGTGAACTTGTCGCGTTCGAACAGGTTGGTCGCATCGAAGACGAAGGCCTGCGAATCTTCGTTTGGAAGGCGACCGGCGAATTGCTCATCCGGACGCACGAATACCTGAGCGATCGGTTCAATCACGTGGCTGCTGTTCTGCGCCGTAAACAAAATCGGGTAGCGTGCTTCGAGACCAAGCGTTGCCATGCCGCGGAAGGCCGCGTCATCGTCAATCGAACTGCCATAGGTGAGACCCTGTGTCGCCATATCGGTGGAGAAGATGTCTCCACGAAGGGCGCCGAGCGGTGTCAGCTGAAGGCCGCTGTCGAAGGTGTAGGTTCTCTTCCACTCGGCTTCCGTCGTCAGGCGCGTATAGGTGCCTTCAAGACCCGGGAAGCGGTTGGAGGTTCCGAGCGCGTAGGCATCCTGATTGCGGCGCGTCAGGCTCGTGAGGTTCGTCGTCAGCGAAAGCTCGCCGCCATAGACGGGATCGGGAAGGAAGTAGCGATAGTCGACGGCTGGATGAACAATCGCCTGCCTGCGCTCTTCCAACTCAAAGTCGTCCTTGTCCTGGACGTTGAAGTAGTAGGCATTGGCATCGAAGCTGTTACGATCACCGAGGCCGGTGAGGTAAAGCTTGTTGGTCTGGGTCTCGCTCTTATAGCCCTTGAGATCATAGGTGCGGGCGAAGTTGTTGTCGGACTGCACCATGACGTCCCAGCCGAATGACCAGCGGGGATTGATCTTGAAGTCACCCTTGCTGGCAACCATGCCGCGACGGTCGTTCAGCGCGTCGCTGGTGCCAGAGTCGAATCGTTCCGGGTCGCGCTGGTCGATGCCGGCAAATGTCAGCGTGTGCGTTCCCATCTCGAAACGGTTGCGCAGTTCACCGTGAAGAAGAAGACCCTGCGCCGTGTAGAAGGTCGGTGTGACCGTCAGATCCGCGCTATCGCCAAGCACTTGGTAATAGGGCACGCCGATACCGAAACCGAGCTTGTCGGTTATGCTCATCTGAGGGAACAAAAAGCCCGATTTGCGCTTTACCCTGTTGTCGGGAACGGTGAGGAACGGAAGATAGGCGATCGGCTTGCCGAAAAGCTCGAAACGAGCCTTCTCCAACCGAACCGTCTGGCTCTTGCCATCCTGAATGACACGCTCGGCCTTGACCTGCCAAAGCGGCGGCTTGTCCGGACGCTCGGCGCAGGGAAGGCAGGCCGTATAAACGCCGTTGTTGAGGATCATAACATCCTCATTGACGCGTTCAGCACTTTCGCCGGCAATGCGCGTGTTGTCGGTCGTTTCCACGCGCAGAGCATTCACGAAGCCCTGCGAGAAATTGTCGGTCACGTCCAACTCATCGGCGTAGATGCGGTTGCCGCTTGGTTCGATGAGTTCGATGTTTCCGCGAGCAACGACGCGGCCGGTGCCCTGATTATATTCAATGCGTTGGGCCACCATGCGGTAGCCCGAATATTTCAAGCGCACGCCACCCGTCGCGATCACTTCTTGAGCGTCACGATTATAGGTGAGTTCATTTGCTGTAAGCAGGAGTTTTGATTGGTCTTGAGCGTCGCCCACAATCACCCCGTCATCAGCGAAAGCGCTGGATGCGGTAGCTACGTATGCGCACACAGAAGCCCCTGTCAGAAGGGCTGCCGCAAGCCGTCTGATATTCCCGCGGTCAAATACCGCCACTAGCCGTCCTCCTGATGAAGCAGAATGGTTGCCCCCAATGCCAACGCTACGACGACTGGAATCCAGACCGCAACGAAGGGCGGAACAACGCCGCTACTCCCGAATGCCCTTACGAGCACGGTTACCACATAAAGCACGAAGCCGGAAAGGATTCCACCCAGAATCACTGAACGGGACTGTGCAAAACGGCTGAACTTTAGAGAAACAGTTGCCGCAATGAACGTCATCGCCACCAGCAGAAATGGCATGGAGAGCAGGAAGTGATATTGCGTCTCGAGTGCCTTGGATGACAGGCCGAAGGATTTCGCCACTTCGATTTTTCGAGAAAGATCAAAGAAAGCAACGGTTTCCGGCTGAGTCAGACGCTCTTGAACGAATTCCTGTCTCAAATTGGTACTGATTCTGGCCGTCGCCTGATGGGTGGGGACGTGACCCGGTCGAATCTCCGAAACGTTGTTAAGAAGCCAGTAACCATCTTCCAACTTCGCCGAGGCGGCGTCCTGTCGGAAAAGGATGTTGCCGTTCTTGTCGAGGTGAATCAGCACCACATCTTTCAGCAGCGCGCCGTTATCCTCGAAGCTCTTGGCTCCGATGATCGTGTCCTCTCCGCCGCTGCTTTGGCGCAGCCATGGAATCACCTGCTGCTGACGCGGGCCGCTGCCATCGTTACGCCATCCCGCCTCAACGGAGAGCGACTTGCTTTCGCCCCAGGCAGCAAGCGGATTGAGCGCCGCAACGCAGAGGATACCGAGCAGGATCGCGCCGGTGATGAAGGGCAGCATGAACTGCCAGACGGAAATGCCCGCCGCGCGCGTCACGACAAGCTCGTAGCGGCGGTTGAGCGAGATCAGCGTCGTCATGCCGACGAAAAGGGCAACGAAAGGAACCGTCTGCTGTAGGATAAGTGGTAGCCGAAGCGCCGTCAGTCCCAGTGCAGCCGGCACGGAATATCCGGGAAGACCGGACATGCGTCGCGCGGTTTCGCTAAAATCGGCCAGAAAGATGATCGACGAGACGCCAAGCAGAAACCAGAAGGTGGTCATGGCATAGCGACGAAGAAAATAGCGGGCAAGTGTGCCGAACATCATGCGCTCTGTCCCCCGTTACCGTTCGCCTTTGGCCGGCTGACGCGACGTTGGAGCGCCTGAGTTGCGGTATGAAGGAAGGACGGCATATGCAGCTTGCGGCCTGTCGCCAGCAGATAGGCGGCAATGAGGCCACTGACCACTGGAACGGCATAGACGAAGGGAATGAAGGCAGCGCTCTGCTTCACCTGATTGGTGAAATAGAAACCCAGCCAGCGCAGCATGAAGGCCGTGACCAGCGCAACCACCATGGGATGTAGCCGTGCCTCGCGGTGAGAGCGTGCGTCCCCTGCGACGACCAGCGATATCAAAGCGAACACGAAGGGGAACATCCAGTCGACGAGACGCCGGTGCAGTTCCGAACGGAAGCTTCCAGGATTTTTCTTGTAACTTTCCAGGTTCTCGTCTGGAGATAGCAGGAAAGCGAGGCTGGCATCGCTGGCAGACAGCGACGGCTCATTGTCGGACTTCTCCGACATGGTGGAAAGATCGAAGGCGTAGGACAGGAACTTGACGACCGAAACCTTGCCGTCCGGCGTCTTCTGCTGAACCTCGCCATCACGCATGGTGAGCGAGGTACCGCCTTCGTCGATCATGCCTTCCTTGGCATAGTAGATAAGGTCGTAGTTCGGATCGCGGCGATCGGCAACGAAGAGCCCGCGCAGGATTCGGCCCTGGCGCTGGCCGATTTGCACATAAAGTCCATCCTGAATGGTGCGGAAGGTCTTCTCTTCGATCACCGAGGAGAGGAGGTCGGCATAGGCTGCAGCGACCATCTGGCGCGCAGCGGCACGTGCCGGCGGCTCGGCAAAATTGGTGATACCGAAGGAGACAAGGCTCAGCACCGCGCCGAGAATGAGGACAGGCTTGTAGATGATCGTGCGGCGCGCGCCCGACGCATCGATGATGGCGAGTTCCGAGTCGGTGTTCATCGCGGTGAGCGTCTGCGTCACGCCAATGACAAGCGCGAAGGGTAGAACGACGGGAATGAGCGTCGGCAACAGCATGGTTGCGAGCGTCATGAACGAGCCCATGGACTGGCCGCTATCCGTGACGAGGTTGATTCTTTGCAGAACCTGGATCGTCCAGATGATTGCCAGCACGGGCATCAGCGCGACGAGAACCATCTGCGTCGTGCGTCGCAATATGTACCGTTCGAGAAGCGCCATTTAGTCCCTGGTAACGTTTTTCATTCTTTTTTCCCGTGCAGGGAACCGGCCCTATGTAATCGCATCGATCCCGCTTGGCGACTCTCGATGGACCACAAATTTCTTTCGCGCAGTCATTTTTCCTGCGGCTGTGGCTTTTTGTGGAGAGCTGGCGAAAAAACTTTTCGTCGAACCTCAGTCGTTACCGCGACCATCCACAAATTTGACACTGCGAGTCGCCATGCCGGGGTTGCGTCACGGGCGGAAAGGCCCATGATCCGCACACCCTTAAAAAACAGCAAGATGAGCATCAAGATGTCCGCAAGTTTCGATATTTCCTTCGCCGCTTCCGCCTCATGTGAAAATGCCACGGCCATTCTTCTGCGCGCTTCCGGCGACGAAGGGGCGGCGGGTCAGGCGCATGTGGATCCGGCTGGCGTGCTGGAAAAGGCTGCCAAGGTCGCAGGCTTTTCGGCAAAGTCGATGAGCGTTCTCGATGTTCTGACGCCCCAGGGTTCTGAGGCAGATCGCATCACGGTCATCGGCCTTGGCAAGGCCACGAAGCTCACAGCGCATGATTGGCTGAGGGCAGGCGGCACCGCTGCCGCCAATTTCAAAAAGGCGGAAAAGGTCGTCGTCTATGTCGATGTTCCGGGCCTTGATGTAAATGGCAAGACCGCTGCCGACTTCGCCCTTGGGCTTCTGCTGCGCGCCTATAGTTTCGATGCCTACAAGACCAAGAAGCCGTCCGACGAAGAGAAGAAGCCGAAGCGCGTCGATGTGACGATCGTAACGGTTGTCCACAAGGAGGCAGAAAAGGCGTTCGAGGCTGCTCAGGCCGTCGCCGATGGCGTCATTCTGGCGCGCGATCTCGTCAATCTGCCGCCGAATGTGCTTGATCCGGTCGAATTTGCCGAGAAGGCGGAAGGCTTGAAGAAACTCGGCGTAGAAGTTGAAATCCTTGGCGAAAAGGAAATGAAGAAGCTCGGCATGGGCGCACTTCTCGGCGTGGCACAAGGCTCTGTTCGCCCGCCACGGCTTGCCATCATGCAATGGAATGGCGGCTCCAAGAAAGACGAGCCGATCGCCTTCATCGGCAAGGGCGTGGTGTTCGACACCGGCGGTATTTCTCTGAAGCCAGGTGCCGGCATGGAAGACATGAAGGGCGACATGGGCGGCGCTGCTGCCGTGACCGGTCTCATGCACACGCTTGCGGCCCGCAAGGCAAAGGCCAATGTGATTGGCGTTATCGGGTTGGTCGAAAACATGCCGGACGGCAATGCCCAGCGGCCTGGCGATATCGTCACCTCCATGTCCGGCCAGACCATCGAAATCATCAACACCGACGCCGAAGGTCGCCTCGTTCTGGCGGATGCGCTGTGGTACACGAACGATCGCTTCAAGCCAAAATTCATGATCAATCTTGCCACGCTCACCGGTGCAATCACAGTTGCGCTTGGCAATCTTCAGGCAGGCCTCTTCTCCAATGACGATGAACTGGCCGGTCAATTGGTCGAGGCGGGCGACACGACACAGGAGAAGCTGTGGCGCATGCCGCTTGGCAAGGACTACGACAAGATCATCGATTCGAAGTTTGCCGACATGAAGAACAGCGCTGGCCGCTTGGCGGGCTCGGTCACAGCGGCCCAGTTCCTCAAGCGCTTCGTCGGTGAGACGCCATGGGCGCATTTGGATATTGCCGGTACGGCCATGGGCTCGCCGCTGACTGAGATCAACCAGTCCTGGGGCTCCGGCTATGGCGTGCGCCTTCTGGACGAGTTGGTCCGCGCGCACTACGAGGATTGAGATAGAAGCATGAAGGTGGCAATCCCCCGATGACGGAAGTTCTGTTTTATCATCTGACGGAATCCAAGCTGGAGGATGCCTTGCCGCCGCTGCTGGAAAAATCGCTGGAGCGCGGCTGGAAGGTCGCGGTCCAAACGGGAAGTGATGAGAAGCGCGATGCGCTCGACGTGCTTCTCTGGACGTTCCGCGACGATAGCTTTCTGCCGCACGCAACTGATGCCGCCGCAACATCTGCGCAACAGCCGGTGTTGCTCACCTCAAGTGATGGCAATGCCAATCAGGCGACAGTACGCTTTCTTGTCGATGGTGCGGAGCCGCCGGCACTGGACGCCTATGAGCGCATCGTCTTCATGTTCGATGGCTATGACGCAGAGCAGCTGGAAGCGGCACGCGCGCAGTGGAAGAAGCTGAAAGGCGAGGGCCATGCACTCACCTATTGGCAGCAATCGCCTGAAGGCCGCTGGCAGAAAAAGGCGTGAGCCTCCAGCGCATCAACGACGAAAACGAAAACCGGCAAAGCCGGTCGTCTTGGTCGGGATCATCCACACACCGCCCGATGATGGCGCCTTCTGCAACCGCTCGTCGGACATGTTGTGACGGTGGGACGTCAGAAAAAGCGTACTGAAGTCCGGCCCACCGAAGCAGCCCATGGTGGGGTGCGGGACGGGCGCCTCAGTCGCACCAAGATGCGTACCGTTGGGCGAAAACGCATTGATCAGTCCGGCAGAAACGCCAGCGCTCCAATAAACGCCAGAACGATCGACGCAGCCGCCATCGGGCCTGCCCGTTTCCTCTGTCATCTGCGCAACCAGAATGCCTTCATCGAAAGTGCCGCGGCTCTTGTCGAAGGCGCGGCGACGGATCCATCTTTGGACGGAATCGCTCTGCCACATGACCGAACCATCTTGCGAGAAGGCAAGCCCATTGGGGCAGGTGAGGCCGGTCTGCATCCGTTCGGCGCCACTCGCCGTGACGCGCCAAAGTTCGCCGCGCGGCTCCATCTGCGCCAGTGGCACGTTATGCATCGTGCCGACCCAGAATGCACCGTCTGGCCCGATCCGTCCGTCATTCAGGCGGAAAGCTGCGCCTTCCGGCGCCGGAATGCTGCAAAGCGTTTGGGTGGCGCCACTTTCCGGATCGAGGAAAACAATATCCATGCCGCAGGCAATGATGAGGTCACCATTGTCGCAAAGCCCAAGGCTGGACACCGTGCTTGGGAAAGACCATTCACGGTACTGGCCGGGCGTTAGCGCGGCAGAGCGCACCGTCTTGCCGAGAATATCGCACCAGAACAGCACTTGGCGCTTTTCGTCCCAAACGGGCGATTCGGCGAGAGTGCTGATTGTGTCGCAGAGAAGCTCTGCCTCTGACATGCCAAGCGTTTCGGCAGGCAGCGATCCGGAGTGTGCAGTCGTCATGATGGGGTATCCAGTGTCGGTGGTGCCGCGGATTTACTCGAAATAATCCTGATGGTTGGCGAAGACCTGCGCCAGAATGCCAAGAACGCGGCGAAGATGTTTGCGCAGTTCATCCGCCGCAATAGTTTCATTGCCATCCTGAATCGCTGCATAGACTGCCTCGTGTTCGGCAAGCAGCCCAGCCATATGCGCCTCATCGGTAATGGCAAGAGCCCGCAGACGATCCAGGCCTGCCTTTTCGCGGATGAGCAGCGTTTCTAGCCTTTCCATGCCGGTGGCCGCAGCAAGGGCGCTGTGAAACTGGTCGTCATGCATACGAAAGGCCTTGCGGTCCGCGCGCTGCATCGCCTTGCGCTGCCCGTTCAGCGTATGCTCGATTTCTTGCTCGGCTTCCGAGGACAAGCCGATCTGGCACAGTTTCTCGACGGCCGCGACTTCCAGAGCTTCGCGGATGAACTGCGAACTGCGGATATTTCTCTCAGAAAGTTTGGAGACATAGGTCCCACGGCTGGGAAGTGTGACGATCAGGCCATCGTCGCGAAGGCGGCTCAGGGCTTCACGCACCGGCGTGCGACTGGAATTGAAGGACTGGCCGATCTCGTTTTCGGATACCGCCTGACCGGGAAAAAGCTCGCGCGACAAAATGGCGGACTTCAGCGCCAAGTAGATTTGATCCACCACGGGCCGGTTCAAATCCAGTCTCTCCATGGTCGGAACAGAGCTGCCTGTCATCGGGATTTTTGGCATTTGCACTCCAGCGATTTTCAACCGGTATACCGGAACACAAGTCAGTTGACAACCGGCATACCGGTATGCAATTTACGTCGCACTGGGAAGGGAGGCTCCCCGAAAATGCAGAATATCAAGACCTGCGTCATCATCGGCGCTGGAATGGTGGCGAAGACCCACGTGCTCGCTTGTGCAGCAAGCCCCGAGAAAATTAGATTGAAGGGTATCGTCGACAGCGGTTCCGGTCGCGCCAAGGCACTGGCCGAGGAAGCGTCGAAGCATGCAGGATATGACGTTACGGTCTATTCCTCGGTGGAGGAGGCGGCGCATGACATGGATGTCGATTTCGCCATCATCGCCACGCCGCCGAACGCCCGCCTCGATATCGTCGAAGCTTTTGCCCGCGCCGGCAAAGATATTCTGATGGAAAAGCCGGTTGCTCGCAACACCGATGAGGCGGAGCATCTGGTTGCTCTCTGTTGGGACGCTGGCGTCACGCTCGGTATCATCTTTCAGCACCGCATGCGGGCTGCATCACAGAAGGCGCGTGCACTTGTTGATGGCGGAACGCTTGGAGAGCTAGGTCTCTGCGAGATTTCCGTGCCGTGGTGGCGCGCCCAGTCCTATTATGACGAGCCCGGTCGCGGTACTTTGGCACGTGACGGTGGCGGCGTTCTGATTTCCCAGGCCATTCACACCATCGATCTTGCCCTCAGCCTCACAGGTCCTGTGTCGCGCGTTCAAGCGATGGCGGCAACGACTCGTTTCCATCGCATGGAAACCGAAGATTACGTTGCCGCTGGCCTTCGCTTTGCAAATGGCGCGGTCGGCTCGCTTGTCGCGAGCACGGCCAGTTTTCCAGGCTCGGCTGAATCGATCGTCCTGCACTTCGACAATGCCAGCCTCCGGATCGCTTCCGGTCTCCTGCATGTCGATTGGCGCGACGGACGCCAGGAGGTCTTTGGTGGGGCGGCTTCCGGCACTGGCGGCGGCGCCGATCCGATGGCCTTTACCCATGAATGGCACCAAAGCGTCTTCGAGGATTTCGCAGATAGCATAACCGCAGAACGTCCACCGGTTGTCACGGGCGAAGCGGCTCTTTTGTCTCACAGATTGATCGACGCGATCATTAACTCGGCCGAAACCGGCAAGGAAGTGGAACTGCAACAATGACTAAAGCAATTAAGTTCATCGCTCTGGGCATAGAGCACCGCCACATTTTTGGCATGGCACAGAACCTGATGGACGCCGGCGCGGAGTTCGTCGGCTGGTGGACGGAAGGCGAGCCCGACGTGGTCGAAGGCTTCGTCAAGCGTTTTCCCGACGTGCCGCGTTCGGTCACCAAGGAAGCGCTTCTGGCGGATGACAGCGTTGATATGGTCGTCATTGCCGATATCCCATCCAAGCGCGCAGACCTTGCGGTCGCCTCGATGGAAGCCGGCAAGGATGTCATGACCGACAAGCCAGGCTGCACCACATTCGAACAGCTCGAGCGCATTCGCCAGACGGTCAAGAAGACCAAACGCATCTGGACAGTCGATTTCTCCGAGCGCTTCGAAGTGCCGAGCGTCACCAAGGCTGCCGAGCTGGTCGCCGCAGGCGCCATCGGCCGCGTCGTCCAGACGATCGGCATGGGCCCGCATCGTCTGAACCGCCAGATCCGTCCAAAGTGGTTCTTCGAGCGTGAAGCATACGGCGGCATCATCACCGACATCGCCAGCCACCAGATTGACCAGTTCATGTTCTTCACCGGCTCCACCGAGGTGGAAATCGTGTCTGCTTCGGTTGCCAATTACGCCAACCCGGGCGACCCGGGCCTGCAGGATTTTGGCGAAGTGCTGCTGCGCGGCGACAAGGGCCACGGCTACATCCGCGTCGATTGGTATACGCCGGATGCGCTGCCCACCTGGGGTGATGGCCGCCTGACGATCCTCGGCACCGAGGGCTATATCGAACTGCGCAAATATGTCGATGTCGGCAACAGCGAAGGCACCGACCGCCTGATCCTCGTCAATGGCGATCGCTGCGAATATATCGATGCCTCCGACGCTGGCCTCCCATATTTCGGACGCGTATGCGACGACATCCGCAACCGCACCGAAACGGCGATGACGCAGGAACATGTCTTCAAGGTTTGCGATCTGTCGCTTCAGGCACAGGCCAAGGCTGAAGGAGCAAAGGCATGATTGGCGTCGCCATTGTCGGTGCCGGTATTGGTGCCGAGCATCTGAAGGGGTATCTCGCTTTGCCGGAGCGTTTCTCCGTCAAGGCGATCTGCGATCTCGACGTGGAACGTGCGCGTGGCGTTGCCAATGGCACGTCCATCCACGTCACCGCCGATCTGGATGAGGTCCTGGCGGATCCGAGCATCCAGCTCATCGACGTCTGCCTGCCGCCGCACTTGCATTTTCCGATCACGCTGAAGGCGCATGCCGCCGGCAAGGACGTGGTCTGCGAGAAACCGTTCGTGCGTTCGCTGGAAGAGGCAAATGCGCTTCTCGAATCCGTCAAGACAACCGGCCGCAGCATCTTCCCCGTTTTCCAGTATCGCTTTGGTCCGGCCATGCGCCAGCTTCGTGCGCTGATCGATGCCGGGCTTGCTGGTAAGGCCTATGTTGCAAGCTCGGAGGTCCACTGGAACCGTGGCAAGGGTTATTACGACATTCCCTGGCGCGGCACCTGGAAGGGCGAATGCGGTGGCGCGATCCTCGGCCATGCGATCCATGCGCATGATCTGATCTGCTACGTGCTTGGCCCGGTGGATGAAGTCTTCACCATGGCCGACACCCGGGTCAATACAATCGAAACCGAAGACTGCGCGGCCCTCAGCTTCCGCATGAAGAACGGCGCGTTGGCAACAAGTTCTGTCACGCTCGGTGCTGCCGAAGATACGTCGCGTCTACGCTTCTGCTTTGAAGGGTTCACTGCCGAAAGCGGTTCGCTGCCCTATCGTCCTGCGGAAGACAAATGGCGCTTTATCGCCCGTGCGCCAACGACTCAAGCTCAGATCGACGCGGTTCTTGCGACGGTTGGCGACGGCGAAAACGGTTTCACCGGTTTTGTCGAGGCGATCGCCGACGCCATGGAGGGACGCGGCGGCAAGGAAGTCACCGTAACGGACGGTCTGCAATCGATCGAACTCGTCACGGCCATCTATCGCTCGGCGCGGGAAGGCAAGCCGGTGCGTCTGGCAGAAGCGGCGGAAGGTCAGTGGATCAAGGGTTGGGCTCCACAGCCAGCACCAGCTGCAGCATCGGCCTGAGAATCGGAGCGATTTTCGGAATGCACGATGCGTAAATCTGAAGCGTAGAGCGTCCTTTGTGCGTCCCAAAGGACGCTCGGCGCTCTAAAGCATAATCATCGAACGGGAGGAAACCAGATGATCAGTCAATACAAAATCGCATTCGCGGCGTTGGCCTTGGGCACAGCGTCTTTCGCGGGTGGCGCTCAGGCTGCCCAGGAAGTTCGCTTCACCTGCGCCTATGACGGCAATGGCTGCGAAATCCTGAAGGACATTCTCGCACGCTATGAAAAGCAGCATCCCGACGTGAAGATCGTGACCGACGTGGTTCCTTACAAGGCACTGCTGGAAGGTCTGCCCGTTCAGCTCGCTGGTGGCAGCGGCCCTGACTTCGCCACCGTCACCGACCTTGGCGGCCTGAACCGTTATTACCTCGATCTCACGCCCTATGTGGACGCGAAGAACTGGGAAGACAATTTCTCCAACGTGCTGAAATGGTACCGCAGCGGCCCTGAAGACAAGGGCATCTACGGCATGCATACGCAGTTGACCATCACAGGCGCCTTCATCAATCGCACGCTCTTCGATCAGGCCAATGTTGTCGTACCCGGCAAGGACGCGACGATGGACGATTGGGCAAAGGCTGCGACTGCCGTTGCCAAGGCCACCAGCACGCCTTACCCGATGGCGATCGACCGTTCCGGCCACCGTATTGCCGGCCCGGCCATTTCCTACGGCGCCAAGATTTTCGACGCGGAAGGCAAACCGATCCTGGTCGATGAAGGCTTTACGACTTTCGTGAAGAAGTTCGTCGAGTGGAACAAGAACGGCACCATGGCGCGTGACGTCTGGGCCGGGCAGGGCGGCAACACCTATCGCGACGCCGCGCAGGAATTCATCAACGGCCAGCTCGCCTACTACTATTCTGGCAGCTGGCAGACCGCGCGCTTCGACAGCCAGGTAGGCGATGCCTTCGACTGGGAAGTCGTACCGCAGCCTTGCGGTGGTGCTGCCTGCACCGGCATGCCAGGTGGTACCGGCATTGTCGGTTTCAAGCAGACCAAGAACCCGAAGATCGTTGCCGATATCCTGAACTTCCTTGCTGAAGACGAGAACTATCTCGATTTTACGGTTCGCACCCGCAACGTTCCGGCCAAGAAGTCCATCGCGGAAAAGGGCGTGACCTATACCGGTGCGACCCCTGCGACGCAGAAGGCCATGAATGCCTGGCTCGACCAGATCCCCGGCATCAGCCCGATTGCTTACGCCTACCAGGGTTACAAGAACAATCGCGCCATGTTCAACATCTCTGTCCAGCGTATCACGCAGGCCATCGTCGGCGAACTCACGGTCGATGAAGCGATGGCACGCGCCAAGACGGACGTCGAGGAAATGTTGAAACAGGCGAAGTGATCCATCGCCTTCCGGCGCGGCGCATCCCGCGCCGCGCCGGATCGAAGGAGGAGCCCCATGTATAAATTTATTGCGCCAGTGATGGGCATCGTCGAACTGCCATTCGCCTTCCTGCAGAAGGTTCTCGGCCATCGACGGATTGCCTGGGTGTTTCTCACCCCCAACCTGTTACTCTTTGCTGTTTTCGCGTTTCTGCCGATCCTGCTGAACGTCGCCTATTCGGTCACCGGCACCGAGCAGATCATGCTTGCAGATCGCCCCTTCGTCGGCGGCGGTAATTTCTCGGCGCTGATGTCCTGCGCCAATTATCTCGACCCGAATTCCTGTCAGCAGGATCTCTTCTGGCGCTCGGTGTGGAACACGCTGCTCTTCGTCGTGCTGCAGGTGGGCTTCATGGTCGGCTTCTCGCTGATCACCGCCATCATCCTCAATCGCGATATCCGCGCCCGTGGTTTCTTCCGCGCCGTGTTCTTCTTCCCCGTGCTTCTGTCGCCAGTCGTCGTTGCGCTGATCTGGAAGTGGATCTTGCAGCGCTTCGGCGTGCTGAACGCCGCGATGGAAGGGATGGGCTTGAGCTCTGTCGACTGGATGCTGGAAGCAAACCTGGCCTTCGGCTGGTCGGTCTTTCTCTCGGTCTGGGCGCATATGGGCTTTTACACGCTCATCCTGCTTGCCGGTCTGCAGGCGATCCCGCGCGACGTCTACGAGGCCGCAGAACTCGACAAGGCCAACCCTTGGCGCATCTTCCGCCGCATCACCATGCCGCTTCTGGCGCCGACCATGCTCGTCGTGCTGGTTCTGTCGCTGATCAAGGGCGTACAGACCTTCGACGAAATCTTCGCCTTCACCGGCGGTGGTCCAGGCTCAGCGACGACCTTCATCATTCAATACATCTATCAGACCGGTTTTGCCGGCACGCCCCGCAACTTCGGCCTTGCAGCCGCAGCCTCGCTGCTTCTCGCTGTCGTTCTCGTGGTGCTGACCGCGCTACAATTCCGGGCAAACAGGAGCAAGGTCGATGGCTAGGATTGGTGCATTTCTGACCCGCACGCGCGGCCGCAATGGCAAGCTGCACTGGACCGACTGGCTGTCCTACGCCTATCTTGGCATGGCCGTTTTGATCATGTTCGGCCCGGTCGTCTGGCTTGTTCTGTCGTCCTTCAAGACGGAAGCGGACCTTCAGCGCTTTCCTCCGCGTTTTCTGCCCTATTCGCAGGAGACAGTCGTTGTGGATGGACAGCAGGCGCCGCTTCCTGCCTATACCACCAAGGACGGCCAGACGGTGGGCATGGTGCGGCGTATCGGTCTTGTGGCGCAGGTCATCGATCCGGCCAAGCCCACCGAAATACAGAAGGTTCCGTTCAATGAGTTGAAGTCGGCAGAGCGCGTGTCGCTAGCGACGGAGAACTACACCGAGCTTTTCCAGCGCTTCAACTTCCCGCTCTACTTCTGGAACTCGGTCTTCATCACGGTAACGTCCACCGTTATCATGCTGATCGTCAATTCCATGGCGGCCTTTGCCCTGTCGAAATATCAGTTCAAGGGCAGGGGTGCCGTTCTAGCCATGGTCGTCGGCACTTTGATGATCCCGCAGACGGTCGTGCTTGTGCCGCTCTTTCTCATCACCAGCCAGCTTGGCATGATCAACAGTCTCTGGGGCGTGATCATTCCCGGTGCCGCCACGCCGACCGGCGTGTTCCTGCTGCGTCAATATATGCTGACGATCCCCGATGAGATCCTCGACGCGGCACGCATGGATAAGGCCAGCGAGTGGAAGATCTACTGGCGCATCATTCTGCCGCTCTCCGCACCGGCACTGGCCGTGCTTGCGATCCTGGCGGTCATGTGGCGCTGGAACGACTTCCTCTGGCCGCTGATCGTGCTGACCCGTAACGACAATTTCACCCTGCAACTGGCACTGAATTCCTTCCAGGGAGAGATGTCGACGGAGTGGAGCAACCTGCTCGCCATGACCGTGCTGACGCTCGCGCCCATCGCGCTGGTCTTCATGTTCCTACAAAAATACATCGCCACCGGCATTGCATCGACGGGCGGCAAATAATCCTTCGGGAGGAGACACGACAATGGCAAGTATTGAGCTTCGTCAGGTCAAAAAGACATATGGCGCCCTTGATGTGATCAAGGGTATCGATCTCGATATCAAGCACGGCGAATTCTGCGTATTCGTCGGACCGTCCGGCTGCGGAAAGTCAACGCTTCTGCGCATGATTTCAGGCCTGGAAGCCCTGACCGATGGCGATATCGTCATCGGTGGCGATGTGGTCAACACGGTGCCGGCTGCGGACCGCGGTCTTGCCATGGTGTTCCAGTCCTACGCGCTCTATCCGCATATGACGGTGCGCGAGAACCTCTCCTTCGGCCTTGAAAACATCGGCACGCCGAAGAAGGCGATCGCCGAAAAGATCGCTCAGGTTTCCAAGATGCTGCAGATCGATCAGCTTCTGGAGCGCCGCCCCAAGGATCTGTCGGGCGGACAGCGCCAGCGCGTTGCGATCGGCCGTGCCGTCGTGCGTGAACCGCGCGTCTTCCTTTTCGATGAGCCGCTTTCCAACCTCGACGCGGAGTTGCGCGTCGATATGCGCGGCGAAATCTCCGCTCTGCACAAGCGTCTTGGCAACACCATGATCTACGTCACCCACGACCAGGTAGAAGCCATGACCATGGCCGACAAGATCGCCGTGCTGCGCGCTGGCAAGCTGGAGCAGTTCGGCGTCCCGCTCGATCTTTACAATCGCCCTGCCAATCTCTTCGTCGCAGGCTTCATCGGATCGCCGAAGATGAATTTCTTCGCCGGCGAGGTGATCTCCGGACCGACACCACTGCTGAAGATCGCGACGGGCGAACTGATCCCGCTGCCGCAGACCGGTTTTTCCTATGCGCCCGGCCAGAAGGTCACGCTCGGCATTCGCCCCAACCATGTGAAGCACGGCAGCGAGGGACCGCTCACCATGTCGGTGCGCACAGCCGAACAGCTCGGTGGAGAATCCTATCTCTACGGCAATCTGGGCGATGGTACGCCTGTGACGCTGCATCTGTCCGGACAGACCTCCACTGCCGCAGGTGAGGTGATCCGCATGGCCGCGCCGCTCGAGCACGTTCATCTTTTCGATACGACGAGCGGCTTGACGCTCAAGCAGGACGTTTGACATGACTGAGAAGAAGCTTCGCTCCGCCCGCTGGTTTGCACCCGACGACCTGCGCAGTTTCGGCCACCGCTCGCGCATGATGCAGCTTGGCTATTCCGAAGAGGATTTTGCCGGCAAGCCGGTGATCGGCATCCTCAATACGTGGTCGGAGCTCAACACCTGTCACTCGCATTTTCCCGAACGAGTGAAGGACGTGAAGCGTGGCGTTCTTCAGGCTGGCGGCTTCCCCGTCGAGATGCCATCGCTCTCCGTCGATGAGAGCTTTACCAAGCCAACCTCCATGCTTTACCGCAACATGCTGGCGATGGAGACGGAAGAGATGATCCGCTCTCATCCGCTCGATGGCGTCGTGCTAATGGGCGGCTGTGACAAGACCACGCCCGGTCTCGTCATGGGTGCGATCTCCGCTGGCGTGCCGATGATCTATTTGCCCGCTGGCCCGATGCTGAGCGGCAACTATGCCGGCAAGACACTCGGTTCCGGCTCTGACGCCTGGAAATACTGGGACGAACGCCGCGCAGGCAATGTGAGCGATGAAGAGTGGAGCGGCGTCCAGGGCGGCATCGCGCGCTCCGCCGGCGTCTGCATGACCATGGGCACGGCCTCCACCATGACCGCGATCACCGATGCGCTCGGTCTGACGCTGCCGGGTGCATCCTCGATCCCTGCCGTGGACTCAGCTCATCTGCGCATGTCGGCTGCCTGCGGCCGTCGCATCGTGGAAATGGTGGCCGAGGATCTGACGCCGAACAAGATTTTGAGTGCGGCAGCCTTCCGCAATGCGGCGATCGTTGCCATGGCAACCGGCTGCTCCACCAATGCGGTCGTGCATCTGATCGCCATGGCCAGGCGCGCCGGCGTGCCGATGACTTTGGACGAACTGGATGCGCTCGGCCGCGTCACCCCGCTGATTGCCAATGTCCGCCCCTCGGGCAAGGACTATCTGATGGAGGACTTCTACTTTGCCGGTGGTCTGCGCGCACTGATGAAGCAGATCGAAAGCCGCCTTGATTGTTCAGCAATGACGGTGACCGGTCGCAGCATGGGTGAAAACCTGGAAGGCGCCAAGGTCTATAATGACGATGTCATTCGCTCGCTCGACAATCCCGTCTATGCAGAGGGTTCGCTTGCTGTCCTTCGTGGCAATCTCTGCCCGGATGGTGCCGTGATCAAGCCTGCGGCCAGCGATCCCAAGTTCCATGTCCATGAAGGTCCAGCGCTCGTCTTCGATAGCTATCCGGAAATGAAGGCGGCGATCGACGATGAAAATCTTGACGTTACCCCTGATCATGTTCTGGTGCTGCGCAATGCAGGACCACTGGGTGGCCCCGGCTTTCCGGAATGGGGCATGTTGCCCATCCCCAAAGCTCTGATCAAGAAGGGCCACCGCGATATGGTGCGCATTTCCGACGCCCGCATGTCCGGCACGTCCTATGGCGCCTGCGTGCTGCACGTCGCGCCGGAAAGCTTTGTTGGCGGCCCGCTCGCGCTATTGAAGACCGGCGACATCGTCCGCCTCGATCTGCCCGCACGTCGCCTCGATATGCTGGTCAGCGAAGAGGAGATCGAAAGCCGCCGTGCCGCCTGGCAGCCGCCAGCGCCGCGTTATGAGCGTGGCTACGGCTATCTCTTTTCCAAGCACGTGACACAGGCGGATGAGGGCTGCGACTTCGACTTCCTCCAGACGGATTTCGGCCGCAGCGCCGGCGAGCCGGACATCTACTAAAGGATTGGGTCGATGATGAAGCGTTTGCTGATCACAGGTGCCAGCGGCCAGCTTGGCAGAATGCTGCGCGGGCGTCTCGGCCAGGTTGCCGAAATCGTCCGCCTTTCGGATGTGGCGGAGATTGCCCCGCCCGCCGGACCGCATGAGGAAGTGGTGCGCTGCGCGCTGGAGGATGCTGAGGCCGTCCACGATCTGGTGAAGGATTGCGATGGCATCGTTCATCTGGGCGGCATTTCGGTTGAGAAGGCATACGATCCGATCGAGGACGCCAATCTGCGCGGAGTCTACAATCTCTATGAAGCGGCGCGGGCGAACGGGAAGCCACGCATTCTCTTCGCCTCGACCAATCACACGATCGGCTACTATCCCCAAGGCACTCAGCTCACTGCAGACATGCCCTTCCTGCCGGATGGGCTTTACGGCGTTTCGAAGATTTTCGGCGAGGCGATGGCGAGCCTCTATCATTCCAAGTTCAGCCAGGAGACGGCGATCGTCCGGATCGGTTCCTGCACCGAAAAGCCGATGGATTGGCGCATGCTCTCCACCTGGCTCAGCCATGACGATTTCGTCTCGCTGATCGAGTCCGTTTTCCGCGTGCCGAAGCTTGGCTGCCCGGTAATCTGGGGTGTGTCTGCCAACGATGATGCCTGGTGGGACAACTCTTATGTCGATTTTCTCGGCTGGCAGCGGCGTGACAATGCCGCGCGGTTCCGCGAGGAGATCGAACGGACCGTGCCGCGCCCCGATCCGGAGGCGGCCATCGCGAAATATCAGGGTGGCGTCTTCATCGACGAACCCATTCACAAGGCGTGAAAAGCCTTCATCCGTCACGACGAGGAGAACACTATGAACAGCGAAACCCGCGAAAAACTATCGACGATTTCCGTCGCGACACTGGCAACGGCGCTTTACAAGCGCGGCCTGCGCAACCAGGTCATCCAGGGTGTTCGCCCGCTTGGCTACAAGGGCAAGAACATGGTGGGCCCGGCCTTCACACTGCGCTACATGCCGGCCCGTGAAGACCGCAACCAGCTCGTCGAATTCCGCAACCCCGCCCATCCGCAGCGCGTGGCGATCGAGACCTGCCCTCCGGGCCATGTGCTGGTCATGGATAGCCGCAAGGACGCGAGTGCTGCGTCTGCCGGCGATATTCTCGTCACCCGTTTGATGGTGCGTGGCGGTGCCGGTATCGTCTCCGACGGCGGTTTCCGCGACGCGGCCACCATTGCCGAGCTGGATATCCCGGCCTACCACACCCGCCCCTCCAGCCCGACGAACCTCACCAGGCATGAGGCAATCGAGATCAACGGTCCCATCGGCTGCGGCGATGCGCCGGTCTTCCCGGGCGACATCATCGTTGGTGACGCGGATTGCGTCATCGTCATCCCCGCCGGTATTGCGGATGAAATTGCGACCGAAGCCGTAGAAATGACCGCTTACGAGGACTTTGTCGTGGAACGGGTCAAGGCAGGCGAAACGATTATCGGCCTCTACCCCTGCACCAAGGACGAGCACCAGACCGCTTTTGCAGCATGGCGCAGGGAAAACGGTCGCTGACCGTCGGGCAACGCCTTACAGCGTCGGCTCAAGAATCGAAGCCGATTTTCGGAAAGCACGGCGCTCTAAGCAAGATCATTCATAAAGAAAATGGCCGGGTTCGTCCCGGCCATTTGTCCATCGGCTAAACTCGTCGACGACCGCTATCAGTCGTAGAAGGAATCCACGAACTTGTGGCGACCGAGCAAGAACGCGTCGGCGACGTGGGTCAGCGGTGCGAGATCGACGTCGGATGTCTTGGCCTTGATGATCTCGGCGAAGCGCTCGTAAAGGGCAGGGTATTCGCGCTCCGGCTCTGCAAATTTCAGTTCGCCATTGATCGAAAGCTTTGTGCCGCCTTCGGAGAGAACCATCTGACCGGCTTCCGTTTCAGCAACGATATCCCAGCTCTGCTTGCCCGTCTGGCGCCAGTCGAACTCGGCATGCACCGGCATCTTCGTCACGTCGGAGAAGTGGATGTCGGCGGCAATCGGTGCGTCGCGATTTTCCGGGAATTCCAGCGTCGCCTTGGTGATGAACAGCGCGCGTGGCAGGATATGGGTAATGATCGACAGCGCATTGATGCCGGGGTCGAAGACACCGAGACCGCCGGCCTGCCAGATCCATTCCTGGTTCGGGTGCCAGTGGCGCACATCTTCCTTCCAGATGACGTGAACGCTGTTGATCTTGGTGGAGGCCAGGAAGCTCTTTGCTGCTTCGACGGCGGGCGCATAGCGCGAATGCCAGCTTGCAAACAGCGACAGGCCTTTCGAATCCGCCAGGCGAACAAGATCCTGCACTTCCGAAAGGGTTGCGCCGGGCGGCTTTTCAAGGAAGACATGCTTGCCGGCGTTGAGCGCGGTATAGGCTGCCTCGTAGCGATATTGCGGCGGCATGCAGAGCGAAACCGCGGTCACTTCCGGCACGGCAGCGATCAACTCTTCGATCGTGTGGTGGGACGGCACGCCTTCCACAGTACCATGACGGCTGGCCGTTGCGACAAGGTCGAAATCCGCATTGGCGGCGATGGCTGGAAGATGCTGGTCGCGAACGATTTTACCGACGCCGACGATGGCAAGCTTGATGGCTGACATGCTTTTAAGACCCGTATGATGCTCTAAAAATAATACTTTATGCCTTGTATCAGAAACAGGCGGCCGGGCAAGCCGTCGCACGGTGCTGCCAGCGCAAAATCAGCTTGCGGATGCAACGAGCAGCGGCTTGTTGGCCGGCTTCTTGTAGACCAGATGCACCACCTTGTAGCCCTCGGCTTTCAACTGGGTCAGCAGTGCTGGCAGCATGGTGGCTGTCCGCTTGTGAATGTCATGCATCAGGATAATGCCGCTGCCGCGATGGCGAAGGGCAGCAATCGTGCGCGACGCGACGAGCGCAGGTGTATCGGAGAAATAGTCCTTGGAATCCACCTGGACGTCCATGATGACGAGACCGCGCTCGGACACCATGTGTCGCAGGTTGCGGTTATCCGATAGGTAGGGGAAGCGGAAGAACATCGCATCCGTATCCGTCGCCTTCGCCACGGCCTTTTCACCCTTTGCCACTTCCGCCAGCGCCCGGTCGAAGGTCAGGTTGCGCAGGTCGGGATGGCTAAAGGTGTGGCTGCCGATCGTGTGGCCTTCGGCCACGACTTTCTTGGCGACGTCGGGATAGTGTTGCGCCATTTCGCCAACCATTAGGAAGGTGGCCTTCACGCCGAACTCGTTCAGTGTCGCAAGAATCCGCTCTGTTTTACCCGGCACCGGGCCATCGTCGAAACTCAGCACGACTTCCTTATTCGCAAGCGCGATGTCTTTCAGCGATGACACCTCGATGTCGCGGCCGGCCAGTCCCATCGGATTGCGAGGACGCATCCACGCCGCTGGCGATAGCGCGATCGGATCATGTGCGCCTGCCGCGGGCTTGTCGGGCATGGTGGCGGCGAAGGAGCTTTTCAACGACCCTTCCGCCTGCGGCTTGCCTGCGCAACTGGAAAGGCACAGCGCAATGGCTGCGGACACGAAGAGTGGGGAGAGGCGCATGAAAAGCTCGGCAAATCAGGGGTGACGTTGTTGCCGAGCTTTCTCTGATTATGGTTAACGGCGCGTTACTTCCCTTGCTGGAAAGTAACGTTTGATTTATCCAGCCATGGCTTCTTCATATTCGCTGGACAACAACAACCACTGTTCTTCCGCCGCGGAAAGTTTGGCAGCCGCTTCACCGCGCTGCTTGACCTTTTCTGCTGCTTTGGCCGGCGCCTTTTCATACAGCGTCGGATCGGCAAGCTCCGTATCGAGCGCTTGAATCTGTTTCTCAAGCTTTGCCGTCAAGGATTCGATTTCGTTGATCTTTTTCTTCAGCGGCGCAAGTTGCGCGCGCTTTTCGGCATTGGCTTTGCGCTGATCCGCTTTGGACGCCTGATCGCTTGCGGTTTCGACTTTCTCATCCTTCTTCTTGCCGGAGGCGATGACGATATCGCGATATTCTTCCATATCGCCTTCGAAGCTCGTCACGGTGCCATTGTTGACCAGCCAGAGACGGTCCACGGTGGCTTCGATGAGATGCCGGTCGTGCGAAATCAGGATCACGGCACCATCGTAATCATTCAGGGCCTCGATGAGCGCGCGACGGCTGTCGATATCGAGATGGTTGGTCGGTTCGTCGAGGATCAGCAGGTTCGGCGCGTGGAAGGCCGCAAGCCCCATCAGAAGACGGGCCTTCTCACCACCCGACAAATCCTTGGCAGCGGTCGACATCTTTTCCGTCGCAAGGCCCATCTGCGCAACGCGTGAGCGCACCTGCGCTTCCGCTGCCTGCGGCATCAGCTTGCGCACATGCTCAACCGGCGTTTCGTTGGGCACCAGATCGTCCAACTGGTGCTGGGCAAAGAAGCCGATCTTCAGGCCGGGCGCGATGCGCAGATCGCCGGCCTGCGCGGGCAGGCGGCCGGAAATGAATTTGGCGAAGGTGGACTTGCCGTTACCGTTTGAGCCGAGCAGGGCGATGCGGTCGTCATTGTCGATACGCAAGTTCAGACCCTTGAGGATCGGCTTGCCCGTTTCGTAACCCACGACACCGCTTTGGATCGCGACAATCGGCGAGGCGGGCTGCTTTTCCGGCTCTGGAAAGGTGATGGGCTGAACGTGATCCTCGATGACGGCGGCAACGGTACCCATCCGTTCCAGCGCCTTGATGCGGCTTTGCGCCTGCTTGGCCTTGGAGGCCTTGTAGCGGAAACGGTCAATATAGCTTTGCAGATGCTTGCGCGCGGCATCGCTCTTTGCCTTTGCCTTCATCTGCAGCTCGTCGGCTTCCGCCTTCTGCCGCTCGAAGGAATCATAGCCGCCGCGATAGAAGGTCAGCTTCTTCTGATCCAGATGGATGATCGAATTGACGGCATTGTTCAAAAGATCGCGGTCGTGGCTGATGATGATGACGGTGTGAGGATAGCGGCGGATATAGTCTTCCAGCCACAGCGTGCCTTCAAGGTCGAGATAGTTGGTCGGTTCGTCGAGCAGCAGAAGATCGGGCTCGGCGAAGAGAACCGAGGCGAGCGCCACGCGCATGCGCCAGCCGCCGGAGAAAGAAGAGGCGGGGCGCAACTGCGCCTCCTGATCAAAACCGAGACCGGCGAGAATGGCCGACGCGCGCGCCTCTGCCGAATGCGCGTCGATATCGACAAGTCGCATCTGGATTTCCGCAATCCTGTTCGGATCCGTCGCCGTTTCGGATTCCTGCAGCAGCGCTGCCCGCTCCTTGTCGGCCGCAAGTACGATGGAGATCAGCGAATCTTCCGTCCCCGGTGCTTCCTGCGCTACCTGTCCAATGCGCGCATGCTTTGGTATGGTGACGCTGCCACTTTCAGAGCCGAGATCGCCGGTGATGACGCGAAACAGCGTCGATTTCCCAGCGCCATTGCGCCCCACCAGACCGGCCTTCACGCCGTCCGGCAGCGAGACGCTGGCATTGTCGAGAAGCAGGCGGCCTGCGATACGGGCGGAAAGGTCGGTAATCGTGATCATGCCAGCCTTTTGGCCGAGTTTCCTGGCGCTTGCAAGATGGGAGAGAGGCAAGCCCCGCGCCATCATGGCCTTCTAGACAGGGGAGGTTGCCATGCCGTCACGAAGAACCCATTCATGAGCCGAATTCTCCAGCCCATCTTGAACCTTGTCAGGCTCGTTCTCTCTCAGGCGATCGTGCTCGGTGGTTTCGTTCTTGTGCAGCGCACGGGCTGGCGGCTGCCGCTCGGGCTTTTCGAAATCCTGCTGATACAGGGCGTTCTGTCGGCGCTGATCGGGCGGCTCCTTGGTCTCTGGTGGTTCTGGATGCCGGTGCAAATCCTTCTGCCCTTCGCCGTCGTCTACAATGACGTCGTCCCGGCCTGGGCCTATGGTCTCGCTTTCATCGCCTGCGTGCTGGTCTTCTGGAATGGTGCGAAGGAGCAGGTGCCGTTCTACATGACCAATCGCCAGACCTGGAAGGCGATCGGTGATCTTGTGGCGCGGGAAAATGCCCGCAGCGTCGCCGATCTGGGCAGTGGTGCCGGCGGCATCGTTACCTTCTTGGCGAAGCATCATCCCACCGTTCAGGTGGACGGTTATGAGACGGCACCGCTTCTGACATTGGTCTCCAAGCTCTGGGTAGCGCTCATCCGTCGGCCCAATGCGGCGATCCGCTACAAGAGCCTGTGGGATACGGATCTTTCCCAATATGATGTGGTCTACTGCTTCCTGTCGCCCGTACCGATGCCCGGCCTTTACGAAAAGGCAAAGGCGGAGATGCGTCCGGGAACACTCCTGGTCTCCAACAGTTTCGAGGTCCCCGGTGTGGCGCCGGTTACGATCCTGGAGGTCGATGATGCCCGTCGCACGAGGCTTTTCCTCTACAGGTTCTGACCTTCGCTTCACGAGAACAACGTCTCTTCAAACACCGTGATGGCTGGTATGAAGACTCGTGGTTTGATTTTCGCCGCATCAGCCTGTTCAATGGGGCAATCAAAACAGGAGTGACCATGTCGATTACGCTTTACACGCTCTGCGGCCGTGACATCAGCCGTCCGTTTTCGCCCCATTGCTGGAAAACCGTTTTGTCGCTGGCGCATAAGGGGCTGGATTTCGAAGAGCGTCCGCTCGCCTTCACCGCCATACCCGGCATCGAAAACGGTTTTTCGAAAACCGTGCCTGTCCTGCGTGACGGAGACAGGCTGGTAAAGGACAGCTTCGAAATCGCGGTCTATCTCGATGAGGCCTATCCCGACCAGCCATCGCTGTTCAACGGGGAGGGCGGCAAGGCGTTGTCTCGGTTCGTCGAAAGCTGGTCGCAGACGCAGCTCCATCCGGCGATCGTCAGGATCGCACTTCTCGATATTCACGACATGTTAGACGACCAGGACCAGGCCTATTTCCGCGAGAGCCGGACCAAAGCGCTGGGTGCCGCGCTGGAAGAGGTGATTGCCGAACGCGATGCGGAGATTGCCGCTTTTCCTGCTCGCCTTGAACCCATTCGCAAGATGCTCGGCCGCCAGCCGTTCCTTGGTGGTGAGAGCCCGCTCTTTGCCGACTACATCGTCTTCGGCGCGCTTCAGTGGTCGAGGGTCGCGAGCGGCGTTGACCTCTTCGCCGCCAAGGACCCCGTTCGCGACTGGTTCGAGCGCTGCCTCGATCTGCACGGCGCGAAGGGGCGCAGTGTGACAGCGGCGTGAAATGTCGCTCGGCGTATGCCAATTACGGAAAGCCCCCTTGTTTTCGGGCGTTTGGGCGGGTAAACACCGCCCACTTTCTTTCTATGACAAGGAACCGCAATAATGGCGATTGAACGCACATTCTCGATGATCAAGCCGGACGCAACCAAGCGTAACCTCACTGGCGCCATCACCAAGGTTTTTGAAGAAAACGGCCTGCGCGTTATCGCATCCAAGCGCGTCTGGATGAGCAAGCGCGAAGCAGAAGGCTTCTACGCTGTTCACAAGGAACGTCCTTTCTTCGGTGAACTGGTTGAAGGCATGACCTCCGGCCCGACCATCGTTCAGGTTCTGGAAGGCGAAAACGCCATCCTCAAGAACCGCGAAATCATGGGCGCAACCAACCCTGCGCAGGCTGCCGAAGGCACCATCCGCAAGACCTTCGCTCTCTCCATCGGCGAAAACTCGGTCCACGGTTCGGATGCTCCGGAAACCGCTGCCCAGGAAATCGCTTACTGGTTCGCTGAAACCGAAATCGTCGGCTGATCCTATCGGCTGCAAGGCTGAGTGTTTCTGAAAACGGGGCCCGCAACGGCCCCGTTTTTTTGTTTTCGTTCTCTGCCGCAGATGCTGATCGGGCCAATTCTAGGACGCCGGGCAGTTTTGAACCGGCTTCATGTCCGTCGTGCCGTCACTGCGAAACACCTCTGGGTTCGGCGTGTAGAGGGGGCCGACCACAAGCGGCTTTGCCGGAAGAAGCGATTGATCCGTGTCGGAGGTCACCTTGGTTTCGAGTGTCTGCATCACATGCCCATCGGGCGCTCTCAATCGGATCGTTACCGTGTAGGGCCTGTCCTGCCTGACGCATTCCACCGGTGGGCTCTGAAGAACAATCTTCGAATTTTTGGGAAAAAGTCGTTCGGAGACCGTCAGTGCATCGCCGCCACGCGGGTTCTCGAACTCCGCCTCTATCACGCTTCCTTCTTCTATCGGCACCTGTGCTTGAAGCGTGACGAGATAGGTTGCCACCGCGACGCGGTAGTTGAAGACGAACATACGCCCGGAAATTTTTGCGACATCCCTTTGTTCTTGACGCTGGCATCCTGCAAGCGGAAGCAGAATGAAGGGTAGGGCCAACCATCTCATTCTGCGGTCTCCTTCTTGCGCTTGTAATGGCGGCTCGCCTTGCGCCGGTTGCCGCAGACCGCCATGTCGCACCAGATCCGGCTGCGGTTCTTGCTGCGGTCGAGGAACAACCAGCCGCAATTGGTGCAAATGCGCATGCGACTGCGATCAGGACCGTGAATCAAGTGCAGTACGGAATGTGCCGTTGCCGCGGCCAGTTCGTCTGCTTTGGCCGTCCTCAGCGCCGTGGCGCAGGCGCTCAGAAGATCGGCAAGCAGCGCATTGTCTTCCGCCCCGGTCGCAATCGCAGTGCGAAAGTAGCGATCTGTCGCCTCCCTCAGATCAATCAGCACATCTTCCGATTCCACAGGCGGCGGTCGTAAGGCAGTGGGCATGCCTTCTCTTTCGGCACACATCGCACCGGCCGCCTCGCAAAAGCTTTCGATTTGCTCGCTGCTGGCGAAACGGTCGATAGAGCGGTCGGCATCACCGCGGAGAATAACGGTGTTGGCGACATCCAGAGCGAGCGCTCCGCCGGAAAATCGATGCGGTGTCCAGGTGAAGGTCATAAAATAATTATAACTGGTAAAACAAATTTTACCAGTTAGATTGGCGGTAGGGAGGGCTAAGATGGCCTATTTTCTGCAGCAGATCCTGAACGCCGTTCCGATTGCAGCTCTCTATGCCGCGCTGGCCTTTGGCTATGCCATTGCCTTTGCCATCACCAAGCGTGCCGATGTCACCTTCGGGGGAATTTTTGCTTTTGCCGGACTGACCTGTCTGCTCTTTGCCGATTTTGGCTGGAACCGGCTTTGGTTGACCCTTGCTGCCACATTGGCCTTCGGGGCGGTCGCTGGTCTCTTCGGCGGACTATGGGCAGGCTTTCTGATTGGCCGCGCGGTGATGCGACCTCTTGCCCGAGCCACGCCCAACGCGGTCACGGTGGCGTCGATCGGGTCGCTGATTGCGCTGATGGAGAGTGCAAGACTTGCAGCCGACACCCGTTCGCTCTGGTTACCTCCGCTCTTCAACGATCCAGTCCGGCTCTGGCAACAGGGCGATTTCTTCGTCACGACGACGCCGATGCAGATTTTGAACTCCGCCTGCTTTTGCGCTCTGATCGCGGCTGGCTGGCTGTTCCTTCGCTCGTCTCAGTTCGGCAGGCAGTGGAGGGCCGTTTCCGAAGATGCCTTCGCAGCAAAACTGATGGGGGTGAACGCGGGCAGGGTGTTCCTGCTTTCATACTGTGCCGCAGCGCTCATTGCCTCGGTTTGCGGGGTGCTCGCCACCTTTTATTACGGCAATATGGATTTCGGCGCGGGTCTCACCTTCGGCTTGAAAGTCGTCTTGATCTCGGCTGCCGGCGGATATTCGAGTCCAATGAAAACCGCAGCAGGCGCTGCCGCTGTTGGTGTCGGGGAGACGTTCTGGTCAGCCTACGGAGCCGTCACGTGGCGCGATGCCGGTGTCCTCCTCATGCTGATCCTGTGGCTGATCGCGGCGCGCAGCGAACGTCCTGTATTGTAACAGTGATTATTGCCGAACATAAAAAAGGCCGGCGTCCATTTGGCGCCGGCCTTTTCGAAACCATCGGTATGTCTCGCGTCAGAAGGCGCTGTTGTTGCCACCGAGGATGCTCTTGGCGATGCCGGCACCCGCAGGGCCACCGGAAAGCAGCTGCTGCAGGAAGGTGAGGTCCTTGCCGCCCGTCGGCGTGGTGCGCGAGATGCTGTCGAAGACCTTGCCGTCCTGAAGCGTGTAGTTCGCCTTCTGGGCAACGACGCCGTTCTTGTCGAAATAGATCGCAAGAATGTTCTGCTCGACGAGCTGCGGTTTCATGAAAGCTGCCCTGCGAACACGCTTTTGCGAGATGTAGTAGAACACCTCATTGCCAAAGGTTGCCGTCGTGGACGGCGTACCCATGGTCAGCAGCACCTGTTCGCGGCTGGAGCCGACGGGGATCAGTTGCAGCGACTGTTCGTCCAGCACATAGCCGTTATGGAAAACGTCCGTGGTGCTGGAGCAGGCTGTCAGCAGGCTCGAGGCAACAACAACGGCGATGGCGGCTTTGCTCAGAAACTTGGACTTTCCGGCCGACTTCTGCTTGTTCACCTGCGTTTCCCCGACTGCGATCATGAATGGCACCTTCCGGCATTGCGTGTCGTACCGCTTCTGTACACACGATTATGTCAATCCGGGGACAGGAATTCCCCGTTTCACCATGGAATGCAACATGTTTCAGAAACCGGCACCGCCTCCTGGCGCCTATCCTTGACTGTTTCAGCACGATGATGAACGTGACTGACACGGCATTGCAATTCTCGGATGCTTCGGTAAACCAGCTTTGACAATCATGCAACAAGTGCGATGGGCGAGACACGATTTCGTCGGTCGATATTCGGATTTTTCGATGGTTTTTGGGCTTTTCAGAAAGAAAAACAACAATCGCGCCATCGTTGACCGCCAATATTCGATATTGACGCAGGCCGCTCGCCAGCCGGGCTTCTATCTGCACATGGGCGTTCCGGACACGGTCATGGGCCGCTTCGAAATGCTGGCAGTCGTCATGATTCTGTATTTTCGCCGCACCAAAGGCGCATCGGTCAGCGGCCAGGAAATCGCCCAGGAGATCGTTGATGCCTTCTTCCAGGATCTCGATCATTCTATGCGGGAACTGGGGATCGGCGACCAGGGCGTGCCGAAGCGGATGAAGAAATTTGCTGGCATGTTTTATGGCAGGCTGGAATCCTATGCCGCTGCAATCGATGGTGCAGATGCCGATGCACTTGCGGCAGCGCTCCGTCGCAATATATATCCCCAGGCAGATGAGGCCGCGCCGGATATGCGCGCGCTTTCGAAATGGATGATGTCGGCGTCGGAGATGCTGTCTGCGCAGCCGGAAGACGCTGTGGCGACGGGAACTGTCACGCTGCCTTCACCGGATTTGTGAGGTTTTCAATGAAATCGCCCCATGCGGCCAATGATGACGCGCCGTTTTCCTATCCCGTCAAGGTAGGTCATATTTCTGCCAATCCGGTCAGGATTGGTCTCGAGGCAAGCCCGGAAGAGCTGAAGGCGCTGGCAAAATTCTGGGATGTCCTGTCGGTGGACTATCTCAAAAGCGAATTGCAGGTCACCCGTTGGAAAAGGGACGGGATCAGGATCAAGGGTCAGGTGCAGGCCGGTATCACGCAGGCTTGTGTGGTAACGCTTGAGCCCGTTCCGAGCGTGATCGACGAAAAGGTCGAGCAGATTTTCGTGCCGGAAGGTTCGAAGCTCGCGCGCATGACGACGAATGAAGACGGTGAGATCGTGCTCGATCCGGACGGTCCGGATATTCCCGATCAGTTTGTCGGTGACACGATCGATGTCGGCGTGGTGGTTGCAGAATTTGCCGCTCTGGCGATTGATCCCTATCCGCGAAAAGACGGTATTGATTTCGACGGATACGGCGAGAAGACGCCGATGGAAGACAAAAAACCTTCGCCCTTCGCGGTGTTGAAAGATTGGAAAAAAGACTGAATGCCTTCGTAAGAAGCGAACAATTCAGTTGTAAGGCTGGGCGGAAACGGTATTTTCGCCCGAAAATTACCGCGCGGCGGTCAGAAGGATCAGGGACGAGTGATCAGAATAGCAATTGACGTCATGGGTGGGGACCACGGCCCTGATGTTGTCATACCCGGTGCTGCAAAGGCACTCGAGCGGCACAACGACGTGACATTCCTGCTCTACGGGCAGAAGAGCAAGTGCGATCCTATTCTGGCGCAATATCCTCGTCTGATGGAGAAGTCCGAGTTCTTCGACTGCGAAGTCTCGGTTGCCATGGATGAAAAGCCGAGCCAGGCGCTGCGTCGCGGTCGTTACGTCTCCAGCATGTGGCGCGCCATTGAAGCGGTCAAGGTGGGCGAGGCGGATGTCGCCGTTTCTGCCGGCAACACCGGTGCGCTGATGGCCATGGCGAAATTCTGTTTGCGCACCATGGCGCGGATCGAACGTCCCGCAATAGCCGGAATCTGGCCCACGCTACGCGGCGAGAGCATCGTTCTCGATATCGGCGCGACCATTGGTGCGGACTCCCAGCAGCTTCTGGATTTTGCCCTGATGGGCGGTGCCATGGCGCGTGCGCTGTTCGATGTCGATCGCCCGACGGTCGGCCTTCTCAATGTCGGTGTCGAAGAGGTCAAGGGGCAGGAAGAGGTCCGCGAAGCCGGTCGCCTCATTCGTGAAGCCGATCTCGCCACCATCGACTACCGCGGTTTCGTCGAAGGCGACGATATCGGCAAGGGTACGGTCGATGTCGTCGTCACTGAAGGGTTCACAGGCAATATTGCACTGAAGGCCGCAGAAGGCACCGCACGCCAGATCACGACTTTGCTGCGCGAAGCGATTTCCCGCAGCTTCATCGCGAAGATCGGCTATCTTCTGGCCAAGAGCGCATTCGATGTGCTGCGTGAGAAGATGGACCCGCGCAAGGTCAATGGCGGCGTGTTCCTGGGGCTGAATGGCATCGTCATCAAGAGCCACGGCGGCACGGATGCGCTCGGTTTCGCCTCCGCCATCGATGTCGGCTACGACATGGTGCATAATGGCCTGACCGCCAAGATCGAAAATGATTTGAAAGCATACCACGCAAGAAGACTTCCGCCTCCGGCGCCTGAAGCTCTCGTGGTTGATGAGGAATAACCAATGATCCGCTCTATTGTACGTGGCTTCGGAGCGGCGCTGCCGAAGCGGGTTGTGACGAACCAGGAAATCGAAGGTATCGTCGAGACCTCGGACGAATGGATCGTTCAGCGCACCGGCATCAAGCAGCGCTACATTGCAGGCGAGGGTGAGACATCGGCGTCGCTCGGCGAGGCTGCAGCCCGTGCGGCATTGGAAAATGGCGGGCTGAAGCCCGAAGACATCGATCTCATCATTGTTGCCACATCCACACCCGACAACACGTTTCCGGCAACCGCGGTGAACATCCAGAACCGCCTTGGCATCACTGGCGGCTTTGCGTTTGACGTTCAGGCCGTTTGCTCCGGCTTCGTCTATGCGATGGCGACGGCCGATCTCTATATTCGTGGCGGCATGGCAAAGCGCGTGCTGGTCATCGGTGCCGAAACCTTCTCGCGCATTCTCGACTGGAAGGATCGCACCACCTGCGTTCTTTTCGGCGATGGCGCCGGTGCCGTCATCCTGGAAGCAGGTGAGGGCGAAGGCAAGACCTCCGACCGGGGCGTGCTGACCTCTCATCTGCGTTCGGATGGCGCACACAAGGAAAAGCTCTATGTCGATGGCGGACCATCGACGACTGGCACTGTCGGTCATCTGCGCATGGAAGGCCGCGAAGTCTTTAAGCATGCCGTCGGCATGATCACGGACGTGATCGAGGCAGCCTTTGAGGCGACCGGCACCACGGCAGAGGATCTGGATTGGCTCGTTCCACACCAGGCCAATCGCCGCATCATCGATGGCTCGGCGAAGAAGCTTGGCATCCCGCTGGAGAAGGTGGTCGTCACCGTCGATCTGCACGGGAACACCTCTGCGGCCTCCATTCCGCTGGCGCTCGCAACCGCTGCTGCCGACGGGCGCATCAAGCAGGGCGACCTCGTTATGCTGGAAGCGATGGGCGGCGGCTTTACCTGGGGCTCGGTGCTTCTGCGCTGGTAACGTTTCGGTGACGATCGACCGCATCGGCCCGAAAGTCGAAATCGATTTTCGGAAAAGCACGATGTGTGGATTCAAAAAGGTAAAGCGTCCTTTGTGCGTCCAGTAGGACGCACGGCGCTTTAACGTAAACCCTTGCCATCATTGCCGTAAATCCCTAAACGATTCTGGAAACATTCCTTGACCGCTGCCGTCAACGGCAATAGTCTCAGGCGGTTTCCAGAACACAACAGAGATAAGCGCGGGGAAAAATGGCCGGTAAAACTGTGACACGTGCGGATTTGGCCGAGTCTGTGTTTCGCAAGGTGGGGTTGTCCCGGACTGAATCCGCCGAGCTGGTCGAAACCGTCATTGACGAGATCTGTAATGCCATCACCCGGGGCGAGGTGGTGAAGCTCTCCTCCTTCGCAACCTTCCAGATCCGTGAAAAGAACGAGCGTATCGGTCGCAATCCCAAGACCGGCGAAGAAGTGCCGATTTCGCCGCGTCGCGTCATGACCTTCAAGGCCTCCAACGTTCTGAAACAGCGTATCCTCAAGGCCCACGCATCGCGCAAGGCGAAGCAGAAGACCCAGAAGCCCGGCTCATAAAGAGGCTTCTTTCGACGCTATCCAAGTCCATTCTGATACCTCACTGCTTTTCTTCCTGTGAACATACTTGAATTTCAACCGTCAAGCCGTTGAAATAAAGACGATTCGCATCATACCTTGTCGTGTGTTTTGCAAACCTGTCATTTCGTCGGGTGGGAGTTAAGCGTGGATAAGAGTCCAGACGCCTTTAGAACGATCAGTGAAGTTGCGGACGATCTCGATCTGCCGCAGCACGTGCTGCGTTTCTGGGAAACCCGCTTTCCCCAGATCAAGCCGATGAAGCGCGGCGGCGGACGACGCTACTATCGCCCTGACGATGTCGATCTTCTGAAAGGCATCCGGCATCTGCTTTACGATCATGGATACACGATCAAGGGCGTGCAGAAACTTCTCAAGACCAATGGCAACCGCTTCGTTGCGGCCATCGCGTCTGGCGACATGGCGACCATGGAAGCCATCATGGCTGCCAGCGGAGAGAAGCAGACCGCGGAGCCGCGCGTCGTGCAGCCGGACGAAGACGAAGTCGTCGGGCGTCCCAAGGCGAGGCCCAGCGGCCGCTTCTTCGGCTTCGGCGGTGGGTCATCCGACGACACGCCGGAAATTTCCATCGGCAAATCCAGCATCAGCAAGGATGATCGCGCCCTGCTGCAGGAGGCGCTCTTCGACCTTCTGGAGTGCAAGCGCCTGCTCGATCAGGTGCGTTGAACGGCGAGGGGACGCATGGCGAGCGACGTTCTCCTTGACAACCGCTGCCACAGACGTCTCAGTTTTGGCTTGTGAGAGAGTTGTGGATAACGCCGCGGCTCTCCAACGCAGATCGAATTTATCTCAAATGCCAACCTTTCGGAAACTCCTTCAGCGGATAATGCCCGCCTGAAAAGGAGTTGTTCTGTGAGCAAGAGAAAACCTTCAAGCCGCCGCGCCTCATCCAAGTCCAAGGGTGGAAGCGTCTGGTCCTGGTTGATCCTGTTTGGCGTGGCCGTCGGCGGGATTCAGGCCTATGAGCATCGCGACACCCTGTTGCCGAAGATGAAGAACGTCGTTGCCTCGACGTCCAAGGGCAGCGCACCCGCAACCCGCGAAACTGCTTCTACCAAGCCTCAGTCCGTGCAGAAGCCGACGCAAACCGTCGCCCTGCCATCATCTGGCGCACCCGTTCCACCACGCTCGATCGCGATGGTGGGTTCGTCGGCAGGTGCCGGTCAATTGCCGCCCGCAACATTGCCATCGCCAAAGCCGCAGGTGGAGAATGTTTCGCTTGGCGCAAAGCCCGGTACATTCGCTTTTTGCGGCCGTTCCGGCCTCAACAACTGCGTCATGGATGGCAGCACCTTCTGGATGAAGGGCGTGAAGATGAAGCTTGCCGGCATCGAGGTGCCGCAGACAGATCAGGCCCGCTGCATGGAAGAGCGTGCCCGCGGCTTTACCGCCAAGGTGCGCCTGCGCGATATGCTCAATTCCGGCAGCTTCCAGGTGGCGGCTGGCGGGCCGGGTGCCGAAGTAAAAGCAGTGTCCAGGTTAGGCATGTCCTTTGCCGACCAGCTGATTCGCGAAGGGCTTGCACGTCGCGCTGGTTCCCCAAGCCCATCATGGTGCGGTTAATTCAATTCCCCATAGACATGCAGTTGACCGGATGCGGTGACGCTGTGTAGATGGAAATGCAAGCGGGCGTGATGGAATGGTAGACATACCGGACTTAAAATCCGGAGCGAAAGCGTGCGGGTTCGAGTCCCGCCGCCCGTACCAAATCTTCAGCTTCTCCAGAACAGCGGCATCAGCAACACGAGCACGGTCAGGATTTCCAGGCGGCCGAGCAGCATCATCAGCGACAGCAGGTACAGTGCGGGATCGCTGATGGTGGAGAAGTTGCCGGCCGGGCCGATGATCGGACCGACCCCTGGGCCGACATTGGCAAGCGATGTGGCCACACCCGATGTCGCGGTCAGGAAGTCGTAACCCATCGCGCTCATCGCCAGGCTGCCGGCGATCCACAGTGCGATGAAACAGCTGAGAAACAGGAAGACGTTACGAATGGTTTCGGCGTCGACGACCTGCACGCCATAACGCACCGGATAGACGGCATCCGGATAAATCAGCTTCCGCAGACCGGTCTTCACCACATTATAGACGATGACGAAGCGATAGGCTTTGATGCCGCCAGCCGTCGAGCCGGAGCAGCCGCCCATGAAGGTGGCGAAGAAGGCGACGACCACGACAAACGGACCCCAGAGCGTATAGTCGTCGCTGGCAAAACCGCCGGTCGACAGGATTGACGTCATGTTGAAGAAGGAATGGCTGAGCGCAATGTGAAGCGACACGCCACTATGGATATGATGATAGATGCCGACTGCCAGCGAAATCGCGCAGAGATAGCCGATGAACACGCGGATTTGCGGGTCATAGAGAATATCCATCCTGCCGCGCACGGCGAGCAGGATCATGACCGAAAAGGGCAGGCTGCCGAGGATCAGGAAGAACGTCGCGATCCACAGCAGCGCGACATTATCCCCGAAATAGCCGAAGGACGCGTCATGGGTGGAGAAGCCGCCCGTCGCCACCGCCGACATGGCGTGATTGACTGCATCGAAATGGGTCATGCCGGCAAAATCGAAGGCGATGGTACAGGCAATCGTCATCACCACATAAATGGCGACAAAGGCGCGTGTGAAGCTCGCCAGTCGTGCGAAAGGCCTGTCGCTGGCCGTGTCTGAGGATTCCATCCGAAAGAAGGTCATGCCGCCCACGCGCAGCAGTGGCAGGATGAAGAGACCGAGCGCCACGATACCGATGCCGCCGAGCCAGCAGAGAAGCGAGCGCCAGATCAAAATTCCCTGTGGTGCCTTGTCGAGACCGGAGATGACCGTTGAGCCTGTGGTGGTGATCGCGGAGATGGATTCGAACAGGGCTTGCGCAAAGGAAAGGTTGAGTTCGGAAAGATAGAGCGGCACGGCACCGACGAGCGAGAAGACCAGCCATAAGACATTCACAAGCAGGAAGCCGAAGCGCTTGTTGAAGGTTGGCATCGGTCCACGTGTGGCAAGCGCACAGGCAAGAGCAAGCCCGCCGCACATGAAGCCGGAAGCGGCAAAAACGATCCAGTCGTTATTTCCGTAGTAAAGGTCCGTCATGGCCGGCACGACCATGGAGGTTGCCATGTAGAGGCCGAAGATCGACGTAATATAGACGACGGCGCGCAGGAGATTGGCGTTCAAAAAAATCAAACCTTGATCGAGTAACGCGTACCGAAGTGGCGCAAAGAGTCTTTGTGTCGGGCTTGTTCCTATGGCATAGCGGGTGCCATCTGGAATTTCAATGGATTGAAAATCGTGGACAAACTGCTTGTAGAAGCCGCACGGCGAGAAGTTCGGGAAATCTTTCCCGAGACGCCGTTGCAGTTGAATGAACATCTCAGCCGTCGGTACGGAGCCGAGATTTGGCTGAAGCGTGAAGACCTCACGCCCGTTCGTTCCTACAAGATTAGAGGCGCGTTCAATTTCCTGCGCAAGGCCGTTGCCGGTGCCGGCAAGGAGAAGATCTTTGTCTGTGCGTCAGCCGGCAATCATGCCCAGGGTTTTGCTTTTGCCTGCCGTCATTTCGGCGTGAAGGGTGTGGTCTTCATGCCGGTCACCACACCGCAGCAGAAGATCGACAAGACCCGCATTTTCGGTGCCGAATTCATCACCATCAAGCTGATCGGCGATATTTTCGACCAATGCTATGCAGCAGCACGTGCCTATGTCGAAGAGAATGACGGCTACATGGTGCCGCCCTTCGACCATCAGGATATCATTGAAGGTCAGGCGACCGTTGCCGCTGAAGTGATGGACCAGCTTCCCGATGGCGCAAAACCCGATCTGGTGGTCATGCCGGTCGGCGGTGGCGGACTAGCTGCCGGTCTCACCGGATATTTTGCCGGTACGGTCGCGCGAAACAACTTCGTCTTCTGCGAACCGGAAGGGGCGCCAAGCCTGAAGAAGAGCATCGAAGCAGGCGAAGCCGTCACGCTGAACAAGGTCGACAACTTCGTCGATGGGGCAGCTGTTGCCCGCATTGGCGACCTCAACTTCCAGGCGCTCAAAGATTTCCCATCCGAACAGGTCGAACTGATCCCGGAAAACGCCATCTGCGTCACCATCATCGACATGCTCAATCTCGAAGGCGTGGTGCTTGAGCCGGCGGGCGCACTGTCGATCGCTGCATTGGAAAAGCTCGGTCGCGAGCGGCTGGAGGGCAAGCGGGTGATCTGTGTCGTCTCCGGCGGCAATTTCGACTTCGAGCGTCTCCCGGATGTCAAAGAACGCGCCATGCGCTTCACCGGGGTGAAGAAGTACTTCATCTTGCGTCTTCCGCAGCGTCCAGGCGCGCTTCGCGACTTCCTTAATATGCTCGGTCCGGATGATGACGTTGCCCGCTTCGAGTATCTGAAGAAATCGGCCCGCAACTTCGGCTCGATCCTCATCGGCATCGAAACCACATCTCGCGACAATTTTACCACTCTGTTCGAGCGTTTCGAGGCGGCAGGGCTTGGCTATGAGGATATAACCGAGAACGAAATCCTCGCGAACCTCATTATCTGATCGAATGCATCAGTACGCCGGGCGCGCTACAAGCGCTCCGGCGCAAAGACAACAGGAAGGGTAAAGCATGGCCTCGTTCTTCTCGAAACTCTTTTCCGGCTTCAGCTCCGGCCAGTCGGATGCGCCAAACAAGGCGGAGACGTCCGAACCGCATCAGCATGGCGAATACACCATCTACGCCACGCCGATGAAGGAAGGTGCGCAGTACCGCTTGGCAGGCCGCATCGAAAAGACCGTCGGAGACGAGGTGCTTGTGCATGAATTCGTTCGCGCCGACGTGTTCACCAGCATGGATGATGCGGTGGAATGCACGGTGCGTAAGGGCAGGCTGATCATTGACCAGAACGGTCCGAACCTGTTTGCCGACAAAAAATAACGGCCGCGACAAGCGCGACCGTTGGTATCTTTCGAAAAGAAGCGGCTAAACCGGCCGCTTTTTTTATGCGGCCTTCGCCAGTTCTTCGACCTTGGCATTGGCGGCAGCAATGGCCTTTTCGGCAGCTTCCGGACCGAATGCCAGACCTTCGATACGGATGACTTCGACATCCGTCATGCCCATGAAGCCGAGAACCGTCTTCAGGTAGGGCACGGCGTGCTCAAGCGAAGCGGCAGGGCCTTCGGAATACACGCCGGCAGCGGATAGAACGATGTAGACCTTCTTGCCGGTCGCAAGGCCGATCGGGCCGGATTCGGTGTATTTGAAGGTCATACCGGCGCGCGCGATATTGTCGATCCAGGACTTCAGACCCGAATAGATCGAGAAGTTGATGAGGCCGGTGCCGATGATGACGGTGTCGGCTTCCATCAATTCAGCCACGCGCTTGTCGGAGTAATCGGCAGCGGAGGCCTCTTCCGGCGTGCGCTGTTCGGCAGGCTTGCGAATGGCAGAGGTGGTGACGGAATCGAGATGCGGGATCGGGTTCTGGCCGAGATCGAGATGGGTGATCTGGCCGTTCGACTGTGCGTTGATCTTGTTGGCAAGGTCGGATGCGAACTTGTTGGAGAGCGATTCATTGCCACGCGGGCTGGAAGTGACGAGCAGAATCTTCGACATTTTGGTGCCTCTTGGTCAGTCTTAGGAGGATGGTGCGAGGCGCAGCCCCGCTTGGTTGACTGGGTTATCGGCCAGTTTTGCCATCTAGAAAACTGTGATAATCTGAAATCTATCTATCGATAAAATGGATGGGACATGGACGCCAACCCGACGCTCGACCAGTTGCAGGTCTTCTTGACCGTTGCCGAAACCGGAAGCTTTTCAGCCGCTTCGCGGGTGCTTAACCGCGCGCAATCGGTGGTCAGCTACACCATTGCCAATCTCGAGGCGCAGCTTGAGGTCAGCCTTTTCGAGCGCAGCGGCCGCCAGTCGAAACTGACCGACGAGGGCCGCGCCATGCTGGAGGATGCGCGCAGAATCGTTGCCGGATTGCAGGAAATGCGATCACGCGCCAAAGGGCTGAAGCAGGGCCTGGAGGCGGAGGTCTCCCTCGTTCTCAGCACCATGGTTCCAGCCGAGGCCGTGGTTGAGGTTCTTCGTGAATTTCGGGAGGAGTTCCCGACCGTGTCGCTCACTCTCAATGTCGGTGAATTGGGCATGGTCATGGAGATGGTCAGAAGCCGTAAAGCGCTGATCGGCATTGGCGGGGCGGTCTCACAGCAGGATGATAGTCTGGTCCTCGAAAAGATCGGCCACTCCTTCATGGTACCCGTCGCGGCCGGTGACCACGCTCTGGCAAAATTGCACCACCCGGTGACACTCGCCGATGTCCGTGAAGAGGTGCAGATGGTGGTGATGGACATGTCGGGGCTGACCAACGGCCGCGACTTCAATGTCCTGTCCTACAAGACGTGGCGGGTCAGCGACATCGCGACGAAATACCAGCTGATAAAGGGTGGTCTTGGTTGGGGTGGGCTGCCCGCATCGCTGGTCAGGACAGACATCATGAATGGCAGTCTCAAGGTGCTCGACCTCGACGCCTACGAACTCGGCGAATATCCGCTGTATTCCCTGCGAAAGGCCGATATGCCTGCCGGTCCGGCAAGCCAATGGCTGATCAATGGCTTTGAAAAGCGGCTGTCGAAATGCCCGGACAATAAGAGCTTCCTGAACATCGTCCGCCCCGTGCCCTTGAAAGACGCCGCCGAGTAGAGGCTTCTCCTTGCTCAGCAGAAAATCGAAGCTCCACAGCGTCGAGAAGTGGCGGCGACAAAACTGCCGCCGCCACGACGATTAGCCCAGCATCAGACGGAACTTGGCAAAGCCTTCGGCGCCATCGCCGGCGTCCTCGATCTTGGCACCCTTCACATCCTTGGCATATTGACGACCCTTCGGGCCTGTCTCGAAAATGGCTGTCGTATCCGCCACCTTAGCGAAAGACCAGTTGTCGTCAGCCGATGGATTGATCGTGCCCTGGTTCATGATGTAGCGCACGATCACATCGCGGTTGGTATCGGGGGCGACGAAGATGATCTTGTCGCTGCCGATCGCCGGGAACTTGCCGCCACCGCTGGCGCGGTAATTATTCGTGGCAACAACGAATTTCTGTTCCGGGTCAATCGGCTTGCCCTGGAACTGCAGATTGACGATGCGGCTGCTGTCCGGATTGACCGCCTTGCCATCCTTGTCGAACTTCGCGGGCTTCGACACGTCGATCTGATAGGTGACACCATCAATCACGTCGAAATTGTAGGACGGGAAGTCGCTGCTCAGCAGGGGAGCGTCCTTGGAGCCGGCCTTAACGGTATTGAACATGCCAGCCGACATTTCCAGCCAGTCCTTGACCTGCGCGCCGTTGATGAGGACAGCCTGCACCGTGTTTGGATAGAGATAGAGGTCGGCGACATTCTTGATCGCAATGTCACCGGCAGGGACATCCGTATAGTAGTCCGCTCCGCCACGACCACCCGACTTGAAGGGCGCGGCTGCGGAAAGTACCGGAAGGTCCTTGTACTGGCCTTCCTTCAGCATATCCTTGATGTACCAGGTCTGTGCATTGGAGACGATCTGCACGGACGGATCGTCCGCCACCAGCGCGAAATAGGAATAGAGCGGCGCAGAGCTCTTGCCGACGGGACGGCGCACATAGGCGAGTGCTCCCTCGTGATCGGTCTTGACCGCCTCGATCACCTCGGGCTTGTCCTTCACATCGGCCACGATCTTGCGGTTGTCATCGCGGTGGTAGATGGGGCGGGCCTCGGAGGTGAAGTCGACGATCTTCCAGCTCTTGCCGTCCTTTTCGAGCAGGAGATCGATGAGGCCCATATGCGAGCCCCAGAAGCCCGCCATGACTGCGGGCTTGCCCATCAGCGTGCCCTTTACGGGATCGGCGCCCTCGATGCCGTCCCATGTCTTCGGGCCGGGGAAGACCAGATGCTGGTGACCCGTAAAGACCGCGTCGATGCCTTGAACGCCCGCGAGATAAAGCGACGCATTTTCCATGCGCTCGCTCTGGCCTTTGCCCTCGATACCGGAGTGGGAGAGGGCAATGACGATATCGGCGCCCTGTTCCTTCATCACCGGCACCCAGGCCTTTGCAGCATCGACGATGTCGCGCGTCTGCGCCTTGCCTTCAAGGTTCTTCGCATCCCACATCATGATCTGCGGCGGTACAAAGCCGATGATGCCGACCTTGATCGGGCTTGTCGCGCCTGACCCGTCACGGATCTGCTTTTCCAGGATCACATAAGGCTTGAAGTAGAGTTCGTCCTGCTTTGGATCGGACGCCAGTTGACCCTTGGTCAGATTGGCGCAGACATAGGGGAATTTCGCCCCGCCCAGCGTGTTGAACATGAAGTCTAGGCCGTAGTTGAACTCGTGATTGCCGAGCGTGCCGCAATCATAACCGAGCACGTTCATGGCATTGATGACCGGGTGCTTGTCGCCCGCTTTCATGCCGCGCTCATAGGCGATGTAATCGCCAAGCGGGTTGCCCTGAAGAAAGTCGCCATTATCGACCAGCATGGAGTTGCCGGCTTCGGCACGCACGGCATCGATCAGCGATGCCGTCCTTGCCAGACCCAGCGTGTCGTTCGGCTTGTCGGCATAGTAGTCGTAAGGGAAGACGTGGACGTGGATATCGGTGGTTTCCATGATGCGCAGATGCGCCTGGTTGCCCGCAGCACGCGCCGCAAAAGGATGCAGCATGACGAAGGCGGACGAAGCCGCAATGCCGCTGAGAAGCGAACGGCGCGTGATAGGGTGAAGGCCGATAAGGGAAGACATGGAAACTCCTGATCTCAAAATACGATGACCTGTCTCAACCGCGACAAGGTAAAACGAATTGCTGAGGAGTCTACCAGCAAAATGACGCGTGTATGACGCAACCCATCCCGACAGTCGCATGAGCGAAATTTAATGTATCCCACACCGGCCTCGTCCTGGCTCATGCTCTGTCGATGCGGCACTGGAAGCAATTGTTGCGTGCCGAGCGTACATGCACATAGGCGACGTCCGGCCTTTCAAGCAGCTCCTGCGCGCGCGCCACGATCTTAGCCGTGGGTGTGACCGCACCCGTTCCGTAGACGATGCGGTCACCCGCATCGTAGCCCCGGACAATGTAGTCCGAACTGTTCAGCATTGGAGGTGGTACCTGTGCGGAATCATAAGACCCGCAGTCTTCCGCATGAATGAAAATCGGCCCGGTCTCGGCGTAAGGCTGCAGATGACGAAAGGGCCGGTAGGAGATTAGCAGGGCCGAGTCTCCACCCTTGATCAGACCGAGGCAGGCGCGGCAGGGCAGATCTGCTGAGGCGATCATTCGTTCAGGCACTTGGCCGTTCGAATCTCGTTCTCCAAGCCTGATGGCATCGACGTGGTCTTTGGGTATTGCGGTGAATAGGATGGCGGTCATGGTGGCTCCTTGCGACCTCGTTCAGTTGCTTCTTTGTCGCTATGGCTGCCAAACAAATCTCTATCCACCCGTTTCTTGCCGGTAAGCGAAACCAACCCATTGCGTGGACCGTTCTGTTTAGCGATCTATGCTGCGTCCTCGTTCTGGAAAGTTGACGTCAATGCTGCGAAGGTTTCGAGCCGTTCTTTCGGTCGCTTTTTTAGTGTCCGCCTTGCCGTCTGCGCATGCGCAGGTTGCGCCTGCACTTGACGATCTTTCCGACGAGCAGTTGCAGCAGACGGTCAATTTCGTCATCGGCAATGCCGTATTCGGCGTCTATCACGAAGCCGCCAAGATGCTGATCTCCGATTTCAGCCTTCCCGATGCGGGCGATGGTCGCAATACCGCAGACCAGCTTGCCGGCACCATCATGCTGGAAGCCAACCAGGAGTGGCTGGATACAGCTATCGTCAATGCAACCGATAGCTGGTATCTCGCGCGGAGCTCCGGAGAGCTTCCCGAGCATAATGCGCCGCTCTATAGCGTTCTTGTCCCGAATGTCGCCCGCGACCGTCAGATGGCCTGCCTCATGGTCGGCAAGGACAACGAGGGCTACGGCGACCTTGCAGAGCTGATGGGGCTGCCAAAGGATGAGTGGAAGGCCTGTGAAGTGGCCTATCCGCAGACCGTGGCGCGCTGGAGCGACTTACTCAAACCCCATGTGAAGACGCCGGGCACGACGAAATTCGACATACGATATGAGCCTGCGCGCGATCCGTTTCTGGATATCTATGCGACGATGGTGAAGGAATCGAAGGTTCTCGATCTCATCGCCCGCGAATTTAGTGCTTATGAGCTCAAGGGCACGGTAAAGCTGACGGCCAGAAGCTGCGGCCGACCGGATGCCTACTGGTCCGAGGAACGCCGCGAGATCACCTATTGCTATGAGCTTGCAAGATTTCACGGCGAGCTGATCGCGGCCCATCTTCTCGCAACCAATGGCGACCGCGGAGACGCGCCTGCGAAAGAAATCCCGACCGCCGTCAATCTCGGCCAAGAGCTTTAAGAGCTGAGGCTCGATCTCGTACAGCGAAGGCGAAATAATGCCACGCTGAATGAGCCCGCCTCATCCGATCCAGGAGAGGCGGACGCCAACTTGGCAGCTTAGCCGCGGCGCGAAATTTCGAGATACTCGCTGTCGGTCAGCGGCTCCACCCAAGCTTCATAGGTGCTGACTGGGGAGAAGCCCATCATCTGGTAGAGCTGCAAGGCGCGCGGGTGGTCCAGCGTATTGGTGGAGACGGTGACCTTCTTGGGGTTATCCTGCCAGATCGAGTAAAGCGCCTGAAGCAGGAACCATTTCCCGACACCAGCGCCAATCGCCTCTTCCATCAGACCGAAGTAGGATAGTTCGGTAACGTCGTCACTGCCTCTGTTGAACTCGAAGAAGCCAGCCGGCGAACCGTTGAGATAGAGCACTGTTACGCAGTTCTTTGGGTCGCGCAGCACGGCGGTAAGCTCGGCATCGCTCATGCGCATGCGCTTTTGCCAGTGCCACCTCTTGCCGACGCGCCAGTAGAGATAGCGATAGAAATGCAGTGGGATGTCATGCGTTCGCATGATCGCTGTCTGGATATTGACCGGCACCGCCAGGCTGACCTTTGGCGCCGATGTCATTTCAAGCTGGGTGACATGGGCTTTGAGCGGACCGTGTGGCTCCGTCTGCAGAGGCTCCGCCGGGCCAGTCACGATCGGCGTGTCCTCTTTCGATCCCCACTCCGACCATGAGCCGTCATAAAGCGAATTGTCCGAATGGCCGAGCGACTCGAGCGCCAGCGTCACGACGGCGGCAGTCACGCCTGAGCCGCAGCTGGTGACGACTGGCTTCGACAGATCGATGCCGGCCTCTGCAATCATCTTGCGGATGGTTGGCAGATCCTTGAAGTGGCCGTTCTCCGAAAAGGCGGTGGCAGGCAGACTGCGGGCACCAGGCATATGGCCGGACCGCATGCCGGCGCGGGGTTCGGCCTCGTCTCCGGTGAAGCGGCCGGCACCTCTGGCATCCGCCACCTGCTTTTCGCCCGTCTCGACGACAGCGCGCATATCGGAGAACGAGGTCACACGGCTCGCTTTGAACTCGGCGTGAAACTCTGCCGGCTCGATCTGCGGAGCTTCCGTCTCAAGCGGTTTGCCGGCAGCCTTCCAGCCATCGAGGCCGCCATCCAGCACATAAACCGTTTCGGCACCCATGACGCGCAGCATCCACCAGACGCGCGGCGCGGAGAAGAAGCCGGGGCCATCATAGACCACGATCGTATCGGTGTCGGTAATCCCAAGCTTGCCGACTTCCCCGGCAAAAAAATCCGGGGAGGGCAGGGAGTGCGGAAGGCCAGTATCATGATCGGCAATTGCGTCCTGATCGAAGAACACGGCGCCTGGAATGTGGCCGCTGGCATATTCCTGCTTTCCGTCGCGTTTATGTGCCGGCAGATACCAGGACGCATCGACGATGCGGAAGTGCGGTGTTCCAAGCTGCTGCTCTACCCAATCCGCCGAAACGACGAAACGGCTTTTATCGGTGCTCACGATGTTTCTCCCAGAAATCAGGCGGCGTCGGCGGGTTTGCCGAAGCGAATGCGGAAACGGCGGTTTTCCTTGCCTTTCTTTTCGATCTTGGCGATGTAAATCTCGCCGACTTCCTGCGTTTCCGACACATGAGTGCCGCCGCAGGGCTGACTGTCAACCGAAGAATTCTCGCCGATGCAGACGAGGCTGACACGGCCAAGCCCGACGGGTGGCCGGACATGCTTGGACTTGACGATGCCAGGATTGGCCGCCAGCTCCTCGTCGGTGATCCATTGCAGGTAGATGGGGTGATTCTGCTCCACCAGTTCCATCAGCTTGGCGGTGATCGCATCCTTGTCTATCGTCTCCGACATATCGAAATCCACCCGCGATTCATCCTCACCAACGGCAGCGCCGGTGATCGGCCAGGAGCAGACTACCGATAGGAGATGACAGGCGGTGTGCATCCGCATCAGCTTGTAGCGTCGCTGCCAGTCGATATGAAGTGTCAGCTTTTCGCCGACGTCCACAGAGGGCTGACCCTCCAGGGGTACGTGGATGATGACGCTCTTGTCCGCGCCATGGCGCGTTATGCCGAGTTCGATCTTCGAGCCATCGGCCCGTTCGAGAAAGCCCGTATCGCCGGGCTGGCCGCCAGACGTGGCATAGAAGCAGGTCTGATCCAGCTCTATGCCACCATCTTCATGCACTGCCGTGACCACCGCTTCGCAAGTTGAAAGATAAAAATCATCACGAAACAGGGCATTCACAGGCATATTGCATTGACCTCAGACGGTTTCGTACGGAACCGAAATCTCTTTCTTCTCCGTCAACCAGGCCGGAAGGGGAAGCCCCTTGGAGCGCAGGAAGTCGGGGTTGAAGAGCTTGGATTGGTAACGGTTACCGTAGTCACAAAGTATCGTGACGATTGTATGCCCGGGTCCGAGGTCGCGGGCAAGCCGAATTGCGCCGGCGATGTTGATGCCCGATGAGCCGCCAAGGCACAGGCCGTCCTTGGTGATCAGTTCGAAAATGATCGGAAGAGCTTCCGAATCCGGGATTCGATAGGAAAAATCCGGTGTGAAGCCTTCCAGGTTGGCCGTGATGCGACCTTGGCCGATGCCTTCGGTAATGGAGGATCCTTCCGACTTCAGGACGCCATTTTTGTAGAATTCGTAAAGCGCTGCCCCTTCCGGATCTGCAAGGCCGATCTTGATATCGGGGTTGAAATCGCGAAGGCCGTCTGCGACGCCGGCCAGCGTTCCGCCGGAGCCGACGGCGCAGATGAAACCGTCCACCTTGCCATCCGTCTGGTCCCAGATTTCCGGCGCCGTGGTTTCGATATGCGCCTGACGGTTGGCGATATTGTCGAACTGGTTTGCCCAGATTGCTCCGTTCTGATCGGTTGCGGCAAGCTGCTTTGCCAGGCGACCGGAGACCTTCACATAGTTGTTAGGGTTGGAGTAGGGGGCGGCAGGCACTTCGACAAGCTGTGCGCCAAGAAGCTTCAGCGCGTCCTTCTTCTCCTGGCTCTGGGTCTCGGGAATGACGATAACCGTCTTGTAGCCGAGCGCGTTGGCAACCAGCGCAAGCCCGATGCCGGTGTTGCCGGCCGTACCTTCCACAATCGTGCCGCCGGGACGCAAGAGCCCGCGTCGTTCCGCATCTCGGATGATGAAGAGCGCGGCACGATCCTTGACCGACTGGCCCGGATTCATGAACTCGGCCTTGCCTAGAATTTCGCAGCCCGTGGCCTCGGATGCTGCCTTGAGGCGGATGAGCGGGGTGTTCCCAATTGCGGTCAGCACGGAAGAATGGATGGTCATGATCAGGCCTTCTGTCCAGTCAGCGATTCAAAGCCGTTATGTCGTTATCTAACGGCCTTGTGACAAGAAATTATCTTCTGGCGAAGAGGGTTCCAGCGCAAAATCTTGCTGATGCCCCGGTTATTCACTCTTCTTGATATGAGAGTAGGCCTCAAGCGCACGCTGGCGTGCCTCATTATGATCGACGACGGGCTTTGGATAGGTCTTGCCCAATTCGATCCCGGCCTTGTCCAGCACCTGCTTTGGCGCATCGAACGGCTTGTGAATGTACTTGGCATCGAGCTTCGAAAGCTCCGGCACGAAAGTTTTGACATAGTCTCCGTCGGGATCGAACTTCTCGCCCTGAATGATAGGATTGAAGATGCGGAAAAACGGTGAGGCATCGGCACCCGATCCGGCCACCCACTGCCAGTTGCCAGCATTCGAGGCCGGGTCGGCATCCACCAGCGTATCACGAAACCACTTCTCCCCCTTGCGCCAGTCGATCAGCAGATGCTTGATCATGAAGGATGCTGTGATCATCCGCACGCGATTGTGCATGACGCCGTGCTTCCACAACTGCCGCATGCCAGCATCGACGATCGGATAGCCGGTCATGCCCTTCTTCCAGGCGTTGAACTTTGCCGTGTCCGTTTTCCATTCAAACGCATCGAAACTGTCGTTCCAGTTTTTCTCGTCGAGTTTGGGGAAGTGGAAGAGAAGATGGTAGCAGAACTCGCGCCAGACGATCTCCTTGCGAAACCGGCTGATGTCGTTCGAGGCGATGTGGGAGGAAAGGCCTCTAGTGACGTGCCAGAGCTGGGCAGGCGTGATCTCCCCGTGGGCTAGATGCGGAGAGAGCATCGAGGTTGCAGGCTGTGCCGGGAAGTCACGACCCTTTTCATAGCCCTTCAGCGCGCTATCGATGAAATCGTCCAGCCGCTCTTTGGCTCCCGCTTCGCCCGGCGTCCAGACGTCCGAGAAATCTTTTGCCCAATCCGGTTTTGTCGGCAGGAGCTTCCAACTGTCCAGCTTTTCCGACGTCGGCCAGCTGGAAGGCGTTGGTATCTGGCGCGGCTTGCCCGTCGGCTCTGGCGGCTCGTCTCCGCCTTCGATGGCGCGCCAGAAAGGCGTGTAGACGCGGTAGGGTCCGCCACTCTTGGTCTTCACCTTGGATGGTTCGTGCAGGAGATGGCCCGAGAAACTCTCGACCTCATATCCATCATCGCGAAGCTGCTTCTTGAGGTGGCTGTCGATCTCCATACCATCGGCGTCGTAGCGACGGTTCCAGAACACGGCGCTAGCACCCACGTCACCGATAAGTGACTTTAGGATCTTGCTGGGGTCTCCACTGCGCAGGATGAGGCGACTTTCAAGCTTTTCCAACTGGTCGGAAAGGGCTTTCAGCGAGTGATGAAGCCACCACTCCTGCGCACCACCCAAAGGGCCGTTTGAGCCCTGTCGATCCTCGCGTATATAGAGAGGAATGATCGCTCCGCCATGCTCCCGCGCGGCTGCAAGGGCGCGATTGTCAGAAAGGCGCAAGTCCTTGCGAAACCAAAGGATTATGGGGCTGTCCTGCTTCGTCATCGGCTTTCCTTCTGCTTTCATTTGTAACGCGCGTAAGGGTGTTTTGCTCCCCTGCAACGAGGGTAATACGGTGGTGCGATACCTATGGTTTTTGAAGGGTAAATTTTGTTGGGTTTAAATCAAAACAGGTGGAACCATATGCCGGAAGTGACGTTGGAGGCACGTGAATTGAGTATGGAAGACCCACCAATGATGCTGAATGAAGTAAAATGGGATGCGCCTGTTGTGATCTCTCTTGAGAACGGCGCGCCTCGCACCTTCAACGGCGTTTATGAAGCCTTTGATTTTCTCCAACACGAGTGGCCCAGCCGCCATGGCAAGGCGTATGAGCAGGCGTTGCGCCTTTGCAGGGCGTCGCTTCTGGGAAGCGTTTCCGGCGAGATCGCGCGGACCGCTTTCGTTGAGGCGAGCCGGGATGCAAACCGCCTCGTGGAGATGCCTAAGCTCGCATCGTAAGCGACCCGTTCTATCTTCAGATTAAGAAGACCTTTTCAGCCACCCGCCGCGTTCCCGCCGGGTGGCTTTTTGCTGCGCTCTATCACTTCGATGCCGGGGTGAGGCAGCCGCCTGTGGACACATCTTCGCCTAAAAATCTTTGATCAAGCCTCGACTTAACCTCAAAAAAATGGTTGCTCAAACGTTAACGCCGACGCTCGTTTGGCCGAATGGGACTGAAATGGGGCAGGCCGATGACGCGCAAAATCCGCTACTCAACCTTCTCTACTGCCATGGGGTTTTGCGCCTTCGCATGGCATGAAGAGGGCATCTGCCGTTTCCAGTTGCCCGTTGATTTGGAAGATGATGCGAGGGCTCATCTAACACGCCGTCTGCCTAATGCCGAACATTCCGACCCGAGTGCGCAAGCAAGGGATCTGCTGGAAAAGGTGAGAGCCTATTTCACAGGTCAACCGGTCGAATTTCTGGATATCCAACTTGATGTCGGTCCTCAAAGTGATTTCTTTTCAACGGTTTATGAAATCGTTCGAGCTATGCCGTGGGGAACATCGAAAACCTATGGTGAAATCGCCAAGGAATTAAATGCTCCCCCGCAAGCTGCTCAGATCGTTGGGCAGGCGATGGCAAAAAATCCGCTGCCGCTTCTGATCCCATGCCATCGGGTTCTTGCCGCTGGCGGTAAGCCGGGTGGCTTTTCGGCTGAAGGCGGCGTGAAGACAAAGCTGCAAATGCTGGCTTTGGAAGGTCTTTTCAAAATTCAGCCAAAACCCGAACAGGCTTCACTATTTTGATAACTCCAAGGGCGATTTTGGGGCATAACATACCCATAATCGCCCATGTCTCGTCAAATTCTGGCTAGATTCGGAGCATAGACGGCTCAACAGCAGTCGTCGTGAGCGAGAAGTTTCGCTGCTAAGACTGCCCTACTTTGAATGTGCGCAAGGACACTTCGGCGCGGGCTGGAGCCAAGTTGTTCTGTGCTTTTAAAGGGCAAGAGAGTGAGAGTATCTGCGTTTCTTCTGGCTGTGGGGCTGTGTGCCGCGGTCATAACGCCCGCCTCGGCGGGCATGTTGAACCAAGCCGAGCAATATGCCGGTCTTCATGAAGGCAAGAACAACAAGACGCTGAAAGCAATTTTGGGCGTCAACCCTCGGAAAACTCCGTGGTGCGGCCACTTCCTCAGCGTTGTGGCCGAGAAATCAGGACGTACCCCACCGAAATCCTCCGGCTTCGCCAAATCCTGGAAATCCTTCGGTTACGCCGTTCCGGTCGGTGCCGCCAAACCCGGTGACGTTGTGGTCGTCAGGAGCGGCAAGCGATATCACGCAGGCATCCTGAAGAGCATGAGTGGTGCCACTGCTCAAATCCTCGGCGGCAACCAGTCCGGCCGCGTACAGGTCTCCAATTTCAGCCGCAAGTCCATCGTCTCTGTTCGTCGCTGATCAAGCTTCAAGCTAAAATACACGCATGTACACCCACGAAAGCGTGGGTTGCAGCATGGCGGTCAGAAGAGAATCTCTATGTGGGTTTGACGTCACCTTAGATTCTCCTCCGACGCTGCAGCCTATGGCTGTTCGCGTGTGCCTGGAGCGGCATCGCGCTGGTCGTCATCTTCCAGGTCCGTCGCAACGATGAAGGCGTCTTCGTGCTGACGTGCCGCCTGTCGACGTGCTCTGAGGCTGGTCAGCTCGTCGGGGTCCAGCTCCTGCTGATGTTGCGTCAGGTCGCCTTCCGTTTCGAAACGCGCGACATCTTCGTCTTTGATGTCGAGGTGGTTCTTCTTGTCGATCGTCGATTTATCGTCGGTCATGGTACGCTCCCATCGATATTGGATGATTATCTGAGAGGGAAACGGGCAGGGCGCTGCTTCGTTCCTTTGTGCGACCACTCCATCCCATATGACAACATGGTCAAAGCATGGGCCCAGGAACCAAATAAGAGTGCCGATTGTTTTCCCGATATCGAAAACGGGAGAAGCACCATGCAAGTCGATCGTGAATCCGAAATACGCAACAAGGCCTATGAGAAGTGGGAAAGCGAAGGTCGACGCGATGGCGACCACGAGCGCCACTGGCAAGAGGCAGAATTGGAAATCGATGCGACACGCAACACATCTGTGTTGGGCGTGGAAGATGAAGACGCATCGGGTCAATCGCCTGCCGTCGTCTCTCTGAACCGTGAGCAGTCGCAAGACAATAGCAAGTCCGATGACGAGCTTGAAGAAGGTCTGGAAGATACCTTCCCAGCGAGCGACCCGGTCTCCGCCACATCCACAGCGGTTTCCGGCCGTGCCGGCAAGCGTTGAAATCCAGCTGGTTTCAACCCAAGCTGGATGTCCGAAGTATTAAGGCGATCGCCACCGCGGTCGCCTTTTTCGTATGCGATCAGTCACCTCCCGGTGACTAAGGTGTCCTAAACCATGGTCCGCGCAAAAGCGTGCCGCGGTTTCGCGACAGCGACATACGGTAACTAGGACCTAAGGCGCCAGGCATGAGTCTGAAAGACCGCGACACGCCTTAATGGACGGCCGGCTCCTCGTCCCCAAGAAAGCTCCTGATGCCATCCCGTTCGCATGTTGCGAGAAACTCTTCCCAGGCGTCCTTGTCGGTGGCGAAGGGCTCGTCCCAGGTCGTCACGTCGTCCTCTTCGGAGATGACCTCCAGCTGCCAGTCCTGCTGCGTTCCAGCAGGCCGGAAGATATCCACGAGCACGGTGATGCCGTCATCCTCGAACTCTCCCGAAAATTCAGAGTGTTCCAACTTTTGTTTCTTGGACATATCAGCCTCCCGCTCCGGTCGGCGCATCGGGCGCCAGATGTTCTTTATATTGGACGGTCTCAGACTGGTCGGTGTCGAATTCGCCGGGCGACTTCAGAAGACGTAGACCCGGACCGCCGGCTGCAGATGTCTGATTGTTATCGATGAAGGAAATTCCAGCCTTCTCCAAAGCAGCACGAAGCTTGTCGCTCAACTGAGGATCAGATCCGCTTTGGCCGCTCTCAAACGACGTCGTCTCCGCAAGATCGACACCCGCAGCTTCAGCAAGCTCTTCCGGGGACCAATCGAGCATTGCGCGCGCGGCTCTGCATTGCGAAGCGGTGATCGACATATCCGCAGTCTCCATTGCGACAGATGACCGAAGCGGCTGCCTTGATCCTTATTCGTCGTAACGAATATGCGATCTCGTCGCAACGATGTGTACGCTCCAGACGTTGATGGTCGGAGATTTTTCAGCGGTATTTTTGGAGAGATATCTTGCTTACAACGCGGTCGATTGTAAAAATGGCTCCCCGGGCCGGATTCGAACCGGCGACCTGTCGATTAACAGTCGAATGCTCTACCGCTGAGCTACCAGGGAACGTGCGCCGCTTGGCGTGGCGTGAGCGGGGTAATACAAACGCTTTGACGATTTGCCAAGCGCTTTTTTCAAAAAAAATGAATTCCTCTTGTTTTATCCACCGAAGGTCCCACGTTTCCGGGCATGATGATGTTGAAAAAAATTTTCCCAACCCTGTCGAGCCGAGGTGATCTGGCGTGAATTTCGGTATTCACCCCAAAACGGGGCGGCTTCACATGGGCAAATGGAGCGTGGCGATGCCGCGCTCGCGTATCGGACGCATCGTTGTCGGCACGGTGCTCGTGATTTGCGGCCTTCTTGGCTTCTTGCCAGTTCTCGGCTTCTGGATGGTTCCACTCGGCCTCCTGGTGCTGTCTCAGGATCTGCGCTTCGTTCGCCGCAAGCGCCGTCAGTTGGCCATCTGGTGGGAATATCGAAAGCGCGCACGCCAGGCGCGCCGCGAAGACGCTGAAGGCATCAAGCGCCCGTAAGCGAGTTGCTGAGGCCCTGGCCGGCCCACACCGCCGCATAGGCCAATGCTGCGAAGTAAATCGTCGTCAGCGCAAGAAACAGGTAGCCACCAAGCACGGTCGCTCCGTCACGTTGGATCATGCCCGCGGAGAACAGCAGGATGGCGATCCCCGGCAGGGTGTTGGAGAAGGGGATGAAGCCGAGCGGCATCATCAGCAACAGGCCTGCCACCATGATGGCGATACCGTTCACCCGGTTCATGATCGCACCGGTCGTCAGGGAAAGCAGGCGTGGGCGGATATACTTATCCAGCCAGGACACGATATTGATGCCCTTTTGCAGCGCTGGCACAAGGCGCGCCGTCTCCATCTGCCGATCGAGAATGCGTTTGGGCAACCACGGCAGCCGGTTCAGAATGATGGCGAGGCTAATCATGATGATGGCTGCCCCAAACACCGTGCTGACGCCTGGAATGGAAACCGGGATCAGGAAGGGCAGGGAGGCGATGGCGCACATGAGAAGGAGGCCTTGTTCCCCGATGGCCTCCATCAATTCCCGCAAAGTGATCGTCTTTCCGCCAAGCTGATTGATCAGCTTTTGCAAAACGGAACTGAGATTTTCAGACGTGTCTTTGAACGCGAAGTCCTGCGTCATGCCTTCTCCCGAAATCAATTGAACTCCGGGATTGATATCATTCGCGCCCGCAAGTGACTATCCGCAAATCCTCAAGGCATAAGCGGTCAGCGTCACACTTACGGCAATGGACGACTTAATTCGTCAGTGAGAGACCCACTTGTTGTAAGCACCCAATAGAAGAACAACCATCAAGATGCCGAGAATAAACGGGTTCAGCGAAGTAAAGAAATTAACGTAGTCCATAACTGTCTCCTCCTCAGTATGTCCTCGCCCTTCCATTCTACGCCGAATCAGCGGAAACGCCAGAATAAAAGGAATTCAGACTGCGCTGCAGCACGGCACGCCGCAGATATTCGATAAACCAAAGTATTTTGACCTTTCGCGCCGCAGCAATTTTGTATATCGAGCGTAATGATGCTGCGCTGCATCATTTGCCATTTGCGCATTTGATCGGTAAGGCAGGCACGAAAGCCGCTACGAAGTCGCAGCGGCGAAAAGCGCAGGCCGTGGTTGGGCCGACCCGATGCAAAAATTGCTGGATTGAACGGAGAAGAAAATGCTGAAGGGTCTTTATGCCTGGGCGATGAACCTTGCGGCACGCAAAACCGCCGTCTGGTGGCTGGCCATCATTGCCTTTGTCGAGAGCTCCATCTTCTTCCTGCCAGCAGATGTCCTGTTCCTGCCCATGGTTCTGGCAAAGCCCCGCAAGGCAATGTTCTATGCGACGGTCGCAACGGTCGCATCGGTTCTTGGCGGAATCGCCGGGTGGTATCTCGGCCATTACGCTTTCGAAAGCGTTGCTCGTCCGCTCCTGGAGTTCTACGGCAAGCTGGATGCGTTCGAGCATCTGAAGGCTTCGGTGGATTATGAAACGATCGTCCTCCTATTGATAACTTCAGGACTTGCGCACCTCCCGCCGATCAAGGTGGTGACAATCCTGTCCGGTGCGGCAAATATCAGCCTTGGGCTTTTTATCGTGACGGCCATCGTGACGCGCGGTGCGCGCTTCTTCATTCTGGCGGGTCTTCTGCAGCGTTATGGCGAAAGCATCCGGCACTTCATCGAGAAGCGTCTGGGCATGATCGCAGCACTCGTTGCCAGCGCCCTGATTGCCGTCTACGCCGTTTATATCTTCGTGCGGTGACATCGTCTGCGCCTGCGCGCTTGCAGGTCAGAAACGTTCATCTTGATGTCAGCCTCAGCATCTATCCCTTCCGTCAATAGCAGTTGGAAGATGGATAGAATGCGCAAAAAAATGATCACGCTTGGGAGCGCCTTGGCGGTCCTGCTGTTGAGCTTCTTCGCCTATCTCGGCTTCCTGCAGCTTTCTGGGAATTTTCATGAGGTGTTGGCCGGCGAACTCTATCGTTCGAACCAGCCCAGCGCCGAGCAACTGGCGCTTTATGTAAAGCAGCACAACATCAAGACCGTCATCAACCTGCGCGGTAAGAATGATGGCTCGACCTGGTACAAGGACGAGGTTTCCGAGTCTAAAGCACTCGGCGTAAATCATGTCGATTTCGCCATGTCGGCGCGTGAGACGCTATCGATGGACAAGGCCGAAGCGCTTGTCGAAATCATGCGCACATCGCCAAAACCGATCCTGATTCATTGTCGCTCCGGGTCTGATCGTACAGGCCTCGCCTCCGCGATTTATCTGGGCAAGATCGCCGGCGCCGATCCTGAAACCGCGGAAAAGCAATTGTCCATTCGCTATGGCCACCTGAGTGTGCCGGTCATTTCCGCGGCTTATCCTATGGATGAGAGCTGGGAGCGGATCGAAAATGGTTTGGCGCAAATGTGACCGCAACGACCATAGTGCTATCGCTGCGATTGGCTCACCTCCATAAATTTCACATCTCGCATTTGCGCCTTTCCAAGAGCGGGACTCGTCCCGTGTCTGGGAAGGCTTTCGCCAAGACAGAGCCTGCAAGCGGCGGGTCGATTCGTCCTTTACCCGTCTTTCGCTGAAGCACCTTCCTAAGCCAAGCGTGGTTGATTGCGCGAACATTCTGTCGCGGAAAGCCGGGTTAGTCTTGCAGGTTTGGCATTCAATTATAAAAATGTGCGACACGACGTGACGCAACGATCCTCGAATAGAGGTCTTGCTCAACAGGATGCGCCCATGACCAAGTCTCAGATACCCGCCTTACGCTCCACTGCCGCTTGCCTTGCTGTTGGGCTGACCCTTGTGATGAGCTCGGCGGCTGGTGCGGCCGTGACCGGCGATCGCCGCGTGGTATCGGAACCGACCTTGCCCACCCAGCTCTGCGCCACGCTTTCACCGCAGCCAGCGGCGCAAAGTGCGCCGGCGCGACAGGCGCAGGATACACAGCGGCTTCAGGTGGCAATCGATGCATGCCCCGCAGGTCAGGCCATCAAGCTGGTCGCCGGCAATGCTGGCGGCCGATTCGTCAGCGGCCCGCTGACAATTCGCTCCGGTGTCACCCTCTGGCTCGACCGGGGCGTAATATTGGCCGCAGTCGCTGATCCTCAAGCCTATGACCGCGGCAGCGGCACGTGCGGAACGATCAATACGAAAGGGTATGGCTGCCGCCCCTTCCTTCTGTTTCAGAAGACGCAAGGCGCGGCCCTGGTCGGTGACGGCCTCATCGATGGTCAGGGTGGGGAGGTCATGGCTGGCGGCAAGGAGACCTGGTGGCAACTTGCGCGCAGAGCCCAGAGCCAGGGCGGCAAGCAGAACAATCCCCGGCTTATCCAGGTCGATGACGGCGCAGACATCGTTTTCTACCGCGTGACGCTACGCAATGCGCCGAACTTCCACATTATACTGAACCGTGTGAAAGGCGCCACGCTTTGGGGCGTGCGCATCGATACACCCGCCGACGCGCGCAACACGGATGGCATCGATCCTGCCGGTTCTCAGGATGTGACCATCGCTCACAGCTTCATCCGTGCCGGGGACGACAACATCGCCATCAAGGCTGGAAGCGCTCCGACCCGATACGTCTCGATTATAGACAGTCACCTCTACTGGGGCCATGGCCTGTCGATTGGCAGCGAGACCGAATCGGGTGTGAGCAACGTCCTCGTCCAAAACGTCACCGTCGACGGGGCGACGTCGGGACTGCGTATCAAGAGCGATATCAGTCGGGGTGGGCTCGTCACTGGCATCCAATATGAGAATGTGTGCCTGCGCGGCAATCTGCGCCCGATCGACTTTGACACGCGTTACGACAAACAGGCTCACGGCTCGGAGATACCGGTTTATCGAGACATCCTGCTTCGCAGTGTAACTGGCGAGACAGGAACGCTGGTTCTCCGAGGCTATGATGCTGCCCACCCGCTCGAAGTGACGTTCGACGGTGTGCGCTTCGATCCCAAAGCAAGCTGGCAGATCGACAACGCTACCCTATCTGTCGGCCCGGGTGGCCTCACGCCTCCACCGCCTGTGAAGGTATCGTCTGCCTCTCAATCTTCCGCAACGTCTGACAAAGCATCGCCACCGGATTGCGCCGCACGCTGGCTGGATTTCCCGGAGACGAACTGACCGCCAGACTCAACTCGGCAAACTCGATTTTTTGTTTTTGTCCTGCGGACTTTATTTTTAGGGTTGCGTGCGACACGCCTTCTATATAAACGCGTCTCTTGTGTCGGAGCGTAGCGCAGCCCGGTAGCGCACTTGACTGGGGGTCAAGGGGTCGTGGGTTCGAATCCCGCCGCTCCGACCATCGAAACCTTTGAAAAACAAGGCTTTTTAGTTCTCTCCCCCAAGGGTCCAAAAGACCTAGAAGAGAACGAAAGGGACACGAAATCCCACATCAGCCCCCAAAATCCCCCAACTTTGCCCCCAATTTTCTGGGGGCGTTCCCTCGTTGTTCCGGCTGAAATGATTCGCCGCATCTAAATCCGACAAAGAAAAGCCCCGACGCTGTTACGTGCCGGGGCCCTTATTGCCGTGATCATAGTCTGTAGGAGGACAACCGCAGACTATCGCATCCCACGGCATATGCAAGTAGAACTTAACCGTTAGGATGTTTCTGTGAGAAATTCTGATAGATCGCGTGAGGGGCTGCAACGCCTTCTTGAGCAGTTGATTGCCTCCAGCCCTTTCGAGTATCGGGGGCGGCTCTGGGCGGCAGCTACTCAGGAAGAGTTCTGTGCTGCACTTGGCCCCGGATGGTCAGTCTCAAAATTTTATCGCCACACTTCGGTAGCGCCATTCGTGCGCATCACCGCAAAAATCGAAGGCGCTAAAAAGACCCTCCTGCGATTGGGAGACCCGGACCCTGTCACGAGTGCCGACACTGCGAAACATATGTCAAACCTTCTCCGCCGATACCGTGCCAGCAGCCGCAAAGCTCTACTGGCGGAGCGCGAAAGCCTCACGGCAACCGCGACGGATGTTCCTGAAAAGGATGCTTTGAGAGAAGTGCGTGTTGAGAAAATCGACCACCTATTGGAGGTCTTGCCAGCGCTCACGACCCCGGATGAGTTCGGCTGTATGTGCGGCCTCGCTGATATTTGGCCGCAGGGACATCAGGTCAACATCCTTCGTTCAATCCTCGCGGACTGGCCTGCCTTTATGGCGGGAGAAAAGGTTGCGATCTGGAGACGAGGTGAGGGGCAGGAGAAGTATTTTGACTTCCCCTCGATGAAAGTCATACGGGCTTTCCCGCAGGTGGGCTTGGAGCTTTATGTCATGGAACGGCAGGAGGGGGCAGAGGAAATAACGCCAGAGCTTCGAGAGCTAAGCCGCCTTATCGAAAATGACCGAATGCAATCTTTACCCCTAATTTAAAATCAAAAAGCCCATTTCTATTATCTCTTACAGGGGTCAAGATAATTCGGTCATATAATAGAAAAGGGGATAGGTGTTCGGGAAATCCCTCACGCCTAGCCCATTTGAAATCCAGAAGTTGAACAGTTCTCGGGAAGATCGGCCTCCGGCTTGGATATGAAGCCACACCCCCAAAAGCCCCCCTCAATTTCAGGGGTTTCTCATTGACCCCGAAGCCACCACAGCGTATAAAACGCCATGCCTTGATAACTGCTTCGGCAGGACGCGCTTAGCGCAATTAGAGCCGTAGACATCGGCAGGCACCAACAGCAACCTTGCTACGGTGACCATCGGTGTTCGGACTAGGGCGGAAATCCAAAAACCAGATTGCGGCTGTGCAGGCCGATGAGACACGGGCGAGCCTTGCCGCGCCTGATAGCTTTCTGCTGGAAATGTTCGGGGCTATCCCGTCAGCCGCAGGGATCGTTGTCACGCCCGAAAGCGCACTCAAGGTTCCCGCCGTCGCCGCTGGTGTCCGTGCGATCTCGGAAGCGGTTTCTATCCTCCCGCTGCATGCTTACACCCGCGCTGCCGATGGTTCTCGCCAACGCAATGCGGATCACATTGCCTCCCAGCTTCTGAACGGTGACGCCAATCCTTGGACCCGTGGTCCCCAGCTCCGCGAACTGCTGACCGCTGATGCCATCTGCTATGATGCGGGCGGGTTTGCCGAGATCGTGCGGGATGGCGACGGCAAGCCTCGCGAACTCCACCGCATCCATCCCAGCACAGTCACCATCGAAATCGACAGCCTGACCGGCGAACCTCGATACCGTGTGAACATGGTTAGCGGTTCACGGTTCATCGACTTCGGCAACATGCTCCACCTTCGCGCACCGTCGCCGCTATGCCTGAACAGCGTGTCCGGCAAAAGCCCGTTGATGCAGGCCAATGACGCCATCGGTCTCTTGATCACGCTCCAGCAGCACGCGTGCCGCTTATTCGCCAACGGCGCACGCCCATCCGGTATCCTGTCGTTTCCCCAGCGTCTGGGGGCAGAAGTCGCCAAACGCATCAAAGCGTCATGGCAGGCCGCGACAGGCGGCAGCAACTCAGGTGGGACAGCGGTGCTTGAGGAGGGTGGATCATTCACGCCTCTGGCTTTCACGTCTGTGGATGCTCAGTTCATGGAAATTTGGGCGCTCGCAATTGTTGAGGTTGCCCGCATCCTCCGTGTCCCTCCCGTGCTGTTGATGGACTATAGCCGTCAGACATGGGCCAACGCCGAGACGGGTGGACAGCAGTTCCTCACCTACAGTCTGTCACCTTGGCTGTCTCGCTGGGAAAGCGAAGTGACGCTCAAGCTCATTGCCCCGGAAGATCGCGCCGAGACTTATGTCGAGCACCTGACCGACGCACTTCTGAAATCGGATTTCGCCAGCCGCGCCACAGCTTACTCCGCATATCGTGCCGCTGGAGTGCTCACAGCCAATGAGGTCCGCGCCGGATTGAACCTGCCGCCACTCCCAGACGGCAACGTTCTCCAGAACCCCTACACAACCACCGACAAGACACCGAAGACCGAGGGCAAAGCCGATGAATGAGCTGCCCGCACATCGCCAGTTCTTCGGAGACGCGGAATATGATTTCCGCCTTGCCCCAGACCTCGTGCTGGAGCTGGAGCGGAAGGTAGGTGCTGGCATCGGTGGACTGTCTCGCCGTTTCTACGCCAGTGATTTCCGTTTCATCGAACTGACTGAGGTCATACGCCTTGGCCTCATCGGCGGCGGCATGGACCCGGAAGAGGGTGACACTCTCGTGAAGGCCTACGCACCTCGCATGTCCGTGACGGACCTGTACGGCAAAGCGCTCCCCATTATCGACCTCCTCATGTTCGGAAAGGTCAACGCCGATGCGGAATGATTTGAAATTAATTTCACACGATATCCGCGAAACCCAGAGCCGTGAGGCGCTGGACTTCGATATCCGGTTTTCTGCTGCTGACGATGGTGGTGTATTCACTGGCCATGCTGCTGTCTTCGATGAGCGCAACAGCTTCAATGAGATCGTGAAGCGCGGTGCATTCACTCGCACGCTGTCCGAACATCAGACCCGCAACATTCGTCCCCCGATGCTCTGGTCTCATCGCACTGACGAAATCATCGGCGTGTGGACCGACATCCGCGAGGACGCCACCGGCCTTGCCGTAACGGGCAGGCTTATCACCGAGACAACACGCGGCAAGGAAGCCCATGCTCTTCTCAAGGCGGGAGCGCTCAACGGCTTGTCCATCGGCTTCCGCGCGCGGAACGCCGAACGTGGGGCGAACGGCCTCCGCATCCTCACCGACATCGAATTGGTCGAAATCTCTCTGGTAGCCCTGCCAAGCGCAGGCAATGCCCGCATCAAACAGGTGCGGTCAGCTGGAGAGCTTTCGGCCTTCACCCGCGCCGTCAACAGCGCAATTGCAACGCTTCGAAAGGATTGACCAGTGAAGCACGAACGAATTGAAGTCCGGTCAGCGTTGCCGCTGCCAATCGAAACCCGCGAAGACGATCCGTTGGCAGTTGCCACGGCTGCTGTGGAAGAACTGCGCAATGCTGCCGAGGAACGGCACACGGCGCACCAGACGGAAGTACGTGGCCTGACCGACCGCATCAGCCAGCTTGAAACGCGCCTGTCGCGTCCCGTGAACCAGCAGGAACAACGCAACGAGCCGACCGTGGAACAGCGTGCGTTTGCCACGTACTTGCGTCACGGCAACGCCGCCCCAGCCGATGAACTCCGTACCCTGACGGTCTCCACGGACACACAGGGCGGTTACCTGGCACCCGCCGAAACCTCCACAGAGTTCATCCGCGATCTTGTGCTGGTGTCGCCAATCCGTGGCGTTGCTTCCGTTCGTCAAACCGGTTCGCCGTCCGTCATCTATCCCCGCCGTATCGGCATCACTGCCGCCAAGTGGAAGGGCGAGACGCAGGCTCAGGAAGCATCGGAACCGACATTCGGCCAAGCCGAGATCGTAGTGAAGGAGCTGAACACCTACGTCGATATCAGCAACCAGCTGCTGGCTGACAGTGCCGGTCTCGCTGAACAGGAAGTCCGCTTGGCGCTGGCTGATGATTTCGGTCAGAAGGAAGGCACCGCTTTCGTCAACGGCGACGGCAATCTTGCCCCGGAAGGCTTCATGGTCAACCCGGATATCGGTTACACGCCGACCGGCAGTGCATCCCAGATCACCGCCGACAGCCTCATTGCTCTGGCTTACGCGGTTCCGACCACTTATCGCGGTGCAGGTACGTGGGGCATGAATTCCAAGACGCTTGGCGTCGTCCGCACGCTCAAGGACGGACAGGGGAACTACCTGTGGCAGCCATCCTATCAGGCTGGCCAGCCCGAAACGATTCTTGGCCGTCCCGTGCTTGAACTACCGGATATGCCTGACGTGGCAGCTAACGCGTTCCCCGTGATCTTCGGTGACTTCGCGGGATACCGGATCGTGGATCGCCTCGCTATGTCCATCCTCGTCAACCCGTACCTGCTGGCAACGAACGGCCTGACCCGCATCCACGCGTCTCGCCGTGTCGGCGGTGGCGTCATTCAGGCAGCCCGCTTCCGCAAACTCAAGGTCGCCACCTCGTAACCCAGCGCCGAACGTCAAAGGAGACTATTTCCATGCGCGATCTCGTCAATAACATCGGCGCTGTCACTGCCATCGCACCGGCAGTGCTTACCGCCACCACCAACGGGGCAAGCGTTGACCTGCTGCCCTGCAACTCTGCTGCTATCGTCATCAGCACGGGTGCAATAGCCGGCTCTGCCGTCATGGTGCCGAAGCTGCAAGAGAGCGACGACGGCAACACGTTCACCGATGTGGCGGCTGCCGATCTTCAAGGCACGTTCCCGGCAGCCCTTCCGGCGGCATCGACCGTGAAGGTCGGATACAAGGGCTTCAAGCGTTACATCCGCCCCGTACTCACCCTGTCTTCCGGCACTTCGATTGCAGCTTCTGCCGTCGTGATCCGTGGCGACAACCTGAAACGGCCTGTGGCCTGACCCAACAGCGGGCAGATGAGACTTCTCGCTTGCCCGCACCTTCCATTCACCAAATTTGAGAGGAAACCCAGATGGGTATCACGACAACCGCATTGGCCAAGGTATCCATCGGTACTACGGCTTCCTTCACCACGGCCACCGCCTACGCGGGGGACACATGGACACTTGTAACTAACCTACTTGACGTTGGCGAAGCAGGCAGCGAGGCGGAGATCGTCACCGCCAAAATGGTTGATCAGCCTTACGTCAAGAAGCTGAAAGGCTCCCGCGACAACGGCACGATGGAACTCGTCGTTGCCCGCGACAGCGCTGATGCCGGTTACGCTGCACTGATCGCCGCCGAAGGCACCGCGTTTTCCTACAACTTCAAGGTTGAGCTGAACGACAAACCCGCAGCCGGTGCCAGCCCGAAGAACTCTATCTTCTATTTCTCTGCCATCGTCGCCAGCCGCAAGAACAACTTTGGTGATGCGGACAACATCGTGAAGACGACGTTCAGCCTCGCCATTTCAGGTGCGATCATCGAAGTCTTGGCTTCGGCCACGTAAGAGGAGATCGCAAGATGAAGCTGGCGGAACCCATCATCGTGACAATTGCGGAAACGGAAATCGAGCTTCGGCCATCGCTTCGTCATGCAATGCAATTGGAACGCCGTCCCGGATCGTTTCGCCAGCTTCTCAGCGATATCTCAGAGGGCAGTCTGACCGCTGTTCTTGCCATCATCGAACCGCACGCCGAGAAGATGCTGTTTCTGGAAAACCGCGTCTTCGATGAGCTGGCACGATTGCAGCCCGCCCTTACGGCCTATGTCCTGCAATGCACGGGCATCGATCCTGACGAACCGGCAAGCACTGGCAAGTCCACGGGCAAAGCCAAGCCCTTCGCGGACTACATGACCGGCCTCTATCGCATCGGCACAGGCTGGCTGGGATGGACCCCGGAAACCACGCTCGATGCCACCCCCGCAGAAATCCAGCTGGCCTACGCGGGCAGGCTGGAAATGCTCAAAGCCATCTTTGGCAGCGGTCAACCTGAGAAGACCGACACCCGACCGCTCAACGAGAAATTCCGCTCCATTTTTTCAGGTGTGGGGACGATCAAGGAGGATGCAGCATGATCGATTTACCCACTTTCGTTCGCGAGGAACTCAGAAAATTACGTGTCTCTCAGCGCTCCCTTGCCACGGCATCTGGCATTAGTCGGTCAACTATTCGTCGGTTTCTTAGCGGGCGGACGCAAGTGGAAATTGGGACTATAGAAATCTTGATGCAGACCCTTGGCTATCAGCTTGCGCCCGTGGTCAACGGCACGCCGTCCCGGCTTTTGTGGCGGCCAAGGAAGGTCGCATCGCACCTCCCAAATCGTGATCCGATCCTGCCCAAGCTGATCAAGGCAGTGGGCATGGAGACCCGTTTCTGATGCCATACCGCGCCCCATCAATCCGCGCCTGTGGATGCGTCCTGACTTCGGGGGCGCGTTGTCAGCACATTGCTGCCCGTGATCGTGCGCGCAAGGCTGCGTTTGATGAGAAGCGCCCCAGCTCCCGCGAGCGTGGATATGACAGCAAATGGGAAGCCGCTCGCAAAGGCTACCTCGCCAAGCACCCAACATGCGTCATGTGCGGCCAACCCGCCAACATAGTTGATCACATCGTTCCTCATCGTGGGGACATGAAGCTTTTCTGGGACAAGAGCAATTGGCAGTCCCTCTGCACACACCACCACAACAGCGCAAAGCAGTCTCAGGAGAAGCGGTAATGGAATTGATCACCCTTGAACCGGGAGTGTGGACCCTCGTGGCAGCCACCACGGCTATTCAGGCAAGATCGAACCCTAGTGGTCTGCGCATCCACTATGCCGACGAGGAGCCTCCCGTAGAGACTGAGGCCTATTTCACGGTGCCTGATTACGAGCTTGCGCCCTTCCGGCTTCCGGGGACACCACGCGGCTTCGATGCTGGGACAAACGTCTACATGATGCCGGATGGTGATGAGCCTGCCGTCATCGTGTCGTTTTAGCGAGGGAGATGACCATGACACCCTCAGAACATGCCCGCCTCATCGATCAGCAAGAGTTCGCGGCGGAATGCTTGGCCATTCGGCAACGCGCCCATGCTCTTGTAGAAGATAGCAGGGCAAGGATGCGGGAAGCCATCAATGCTTACCTTGGCCGTCCGCTCTGGTATGTAACGCCACCCAAGCCCATTACCCCGCCGAGGCGCAGACCCCCAGCACTGATTGAGCAAAAGCCGAAGTCAAGACGTGCCAGCGTTGCGCCCCTCAGTAGACGGAAGCCGGGCGTTAAAGCCAAGCTCTACACGGTTGATGGCGTTACGTTGACCCGTGCGGAGTGGGCGGAACGGCTTGGCATGACCAAGGGCACACTTGCCTTGAAGGTGCATCGGCTGGGGAGCCTTGAAGCTGTGATAGCCCGAGCAGAGGCGGAGCATCGCTTTAATGCTTCGGTCCTGTCACGAATGGTGAGGGCATTCCGTAGAGTACGCAATCGTCAGATCATCTCCCGCATCTCCCCAGCGTCCCATGCTGACACTATGGAGGCGACGAGATGAGATCAGATTTCCGTAGCATCTTTCGGAGGAGAGTTCTTCTTCGCCGGAATGTGAGCCAAATATGGCTTGTTTCGGTCGGTGGTGTAAATCGCCGCCCACATAGTTCCTTTTTCGATAAGATCGGCAACTTCGCCTTCGGGCCTCGCGATACCAGTCCACTCTTCTCCTCTCCCGAGCATCTTCGGAATTACTTCGGGATAGCCTTTCAGCTGTGGACGAAGAACAACGAAGGACTTCCGATGCTTGCGCCGCCACGCCGCCCAGCGTGTGGGGTATTCGAGCAGGCAGAAATGAGTGACCGTCGTCGGCGCATCACCCCGATTGACTGCATTTACCAAAAGAAGACCAGTCTCCGCGTCCCTGCCATGACCTACGAGCGTCATACCCGGATTGGCACGCATGACTACTTTCGGCCCGCTCTCGACCCAACGTCGTACCTCAAGCGCCAATGCAAACGTCGCAACTATAGCTGCGTAGGTGGCAACCCACGCTTCAGGACCCCATTCCATGCCCGTCTCCTTTTACCCATCCGCATATTAGCGAACCCCCCGGGGTATAGCCAGACTTTCGACAATGCCAAGGGGACCGGCGAGGACAGGCACGCGCACCATTTGCATCGAAATTCGGAGAACCGCACATGAGCATCGTTCAACTGACTGCCGCAAAAGCGCACCTGAACATCACGGATGATGCCGACGACGCGCTTATTCAGACCAAGATCAATGCAGCTGAAGCGCATGTGGAGAAGCTGCTGGGGTTTACCCTGGCATCGGGCTTTACCGGTTCTGCTGGCGTCCCCGATGATGTGAAGGAAGCCATTCTCCAGCTCGTCGGCCAATTCTATGAGAACCGGGAAGCCTCGCTCGTGGGCATCAGTGCTGAGGAAATTCCGTTCGGTGTCTGGCAGCTCATCGCCCCGTATCGGGAGTATGTGTTTTGAGCCAGCAAAGCGACCGATTGAAGCGCCGTCTTGATGCCATTCCCCGCGCTGTGAAAGCAGCCGTGGCCCCGGCACTGGCGAAGTCTGGGCAAGACCTTGCCACGATGCAGCGCGTTCTCGCACCGCGTGACAGTGGCGCTTTGCAGGACAGCATTGCTGTCACCCTGCCGGGGGAAACCACCCCGCCATACAGCCAGCCCGGAGGCTCGCGCACAGCCAAGGAAACCGAGGTGCTGGTGACGGTCGGGAACAGCGAGGTTCGCTATCCGCATCTGGTGGAATACGGAACCGCCGCCGCCGCCGCTCAGCCTTACTTCTGGCCTGCATACCGACTGCTGAAAAAGAAGATGGCAAACCGCATCAAACGCGCCATCCGTAAGGCTGTGAAGGAGGCGAGATAATGGAGCCGTCGCTTGAACTCCAGAAGGCCATCCGCGTCCGTCTCATCGAATCTTCGGCACTGACCGCCCTTGTGCCTGCCGCGAACATTGTGGACCGCAACGGCATTCCCGCCGCATTCCCTTCCATCTTGCTGGGTGAAGGCCAGACCGTTCCGGGTGGTGACATCGCCCGTATGCGTCATGAGGTATTTGTGGACCTTCACATCTGGCAGAAGGAAACCGGCCTCGTCTTCTCGAAGCAGGTAGCGGGTGCAATCCGCGAAGCTCTTGCCGACACGAGATGGACAGCCACTGGCCTGCATGTTGCTGACCTTCGCGTGACCTCCAGCAGGTTCATGCGCGACCCGAACGGCATCCACTCGCATGGCATCATCTCCCTGACCGCCCTCGTTTCGGAGGTGGCATGATGCGCGCCGGGAAGCTCGACAGGACCATCACCATCGAACGCCACGCGATCACAGTGGATGACTACGGCACCCAGACCGAAGGCTGGAGTGAGATCGCTACCGTTCGCGCTCAGATCGTCCAGCAGAGCACGGAAGAGTTCATGCGTTCGTTTGGATCAACCGGAGAGACCGCCATGGTCTTCCGCATCCGGCACCGCGCTGGCCTCAAGGTTGCAGATCGCATTACCGAGCAGGGACAAGCTTATGACGTGAAGGAGATCAAGGAGCTTAGACGCCGCGAAGGGCTGGAGCTTCGTTGCGTGGCGGTGGGTGTCTGACCATGGCCCTCATCCTGAAAAAGAAGAAAATGAAATTGATTGCAAATCCGTTCGCGGACATTCCCGACCCGTTCGGATACGGGCAGCGTGCAGTCGATTTCCTCCGCAGCCTCAAGCACCCTAAGTCTCGTCTGCCGGATCGCGCATTTCAGCTTGATCCTTGGCAGGAACGCATCGTCCGCCAAATCTATGGACCTTGTGACGAGAACGGCCAACGGATCATCAAACAGGCCATCATTCTGCTGCCCCGTGGCAACCGCAAGACATCGCTGGGTGCTGCCCTTGCTCTTCTCCACACCATGGGACCGGAAGCCGTTCCCGGTGGCGAAGTCCTGACCGCTGCTGCCGACCGAAAACAGGCAAAGCTTGCCTTCACCGAGGCGGAAAGCATCATCCGTGCAGGCAGTGAGGAGCTATGGCGGAAGGGCCAAGGCACCCGCCGTTTTGACGCTGGCAACACCATCAAGGTGCAAGAATACAAGAACCGCCTGACGTTTCCAAATGGCTCTTTCCTCGAAAGCCTTTCGAATGATGCGGGAACCCAGCATGGCCGCACCCCGGTCTTTGCGCTGGTCGATGAAATCCACGCGCATAAAAAGCGCGATCTCTGGGACGTGATCAGAACAGGCCTTGTGAAGGTGCCGAACTCCCTTTGCATCGTCATCACGACGGCAGGCCGGGGACAGGAAAATATCGGCCATGAGGTGGTGCAGTACGCCCGCGACGTGGCGTCTGGGAAAATCCATGATCCTGCAACGCTGCCGATCCTGTTTGAGACCTCGCCAGAAGCTGATTGGCAGGATGAGGAAGTGTGGAAGGCAGCGAACCCCGGCCTTGTCCATGGCTATCCTGACATCGGTGGACTTCGCCAGCTTGCCCGCGAAGCAGCGCAACGCCCTGCCGACCGGGAAGCGTTTCGTCAGCTTCACCTCAATGTCTGGCTGGGACATTCCTCCGACCCATTTGTAGAAATGTCCGTCTATGACAAGGGGGCTGCCGCCTTCGATATTGATGAGCTGGAGCATGAACCATGCTGGCTTGCGGTGGACCTCTCCAGCAATTCGGACCTGACCGTGATCGTGGCCGCGTGGCGGGACGGTGAAGACGGCTATTTCGTGCATCCATGGTATTTCTGCCCAGCCGATAACCTCTATCGCCGTGCCGAACGTGACAACGTGCCTTATCCGACATGGGCAGATGACGGTTACATCGAACCGACCCCCGGCAATGTCGTGGACTTCCGCGCCGTGGAAGACACCATTCGGGAGCTATGCGAACGCTTCCAAGTCCGTGAGATCGCATTCGACCCGCACCTTGCCCGCAACATGCTCAACAACCTGCTGGAGGACGGCTATCCGGCAATAGAGATGCGGCAGGGCTGGGTTACCATGGCACCGGCCATCAAAGAGCTGGAGCGCGCCATCATCGCGGGGCGCTTGCGTCACGGCGGGCATCCGGTCCTCCGCTGGAATTTCGATAACATCGCCGTTGAAACCGACAAGGCAGGCAACAAGAGTTTCCACAAAGGCAAGTCCCGCGACCGCATTGATGGTGCTGTTGCCGCCGCGATGGCCGTTGCCCGTGCCTCCACCGGCGAAGACACCCGTTCAATCTATGACAGCGAAGAACGCAGCGACGGCTTGCTGATCTTCTGAGGAGAAACCCATGCCGACAGATACCGAACAGCTCGTCGTTTCCTTGGAAGCTCGCATCCGCGACTTCGAACGGAATTTTCAGCGAGCGAACCGCACTTCCAGCCAGAACTTTCAAGCCATCGAACGGCAGGCGAAGCGTTCCGCCGATACCCTTGAGCAAACTATGTCCAAGGCATCGAACGGCGTCAACGTGGCGCTGGCAGGCTTGAAGGGTGGCGTGGCCGGTATCGTGACGGGCCTGTCCATTGGAGCGCTACAAGGTGTCGTATCCCGTATCGGTGACATCACCAAGGGCATCGCCAACATCGGCAGTGAGGCGAAGCGGGCAGGTCTCAGCACCCGTGCGTTTCAAGAGCTGGGATATGTTGCCCAACAGAACCGCATTCCCATAGACGCCCTGACAGACGGCATGAAAGAGCTGTCCCTTCGAGCGGACGAATTCATCATCACGGGACAGGGCAGCGCGGCGGAAGCGTTTGCCCGTCTGGGTTATGGCGCTGCTGATCTCAAGCGAAAGCTTCAAGACCCTTCCACGCTGCTGGTGGAGATCATCGGCAAACTCCAGCAGTTGGACAAGGCTGCACAGATCAGAATTGCCGATGAGCTGTTTGGCGGCACGGGTGGTGAGCGCTTCGTGGAGCTTATCGATCGAGGAGCGGACGGTATCCGCAAGCTCATCAAGGAAGCCCATGACTTCGGTGCCGTGATGGACGACGAGGTCATTGCCCGTGCCGATGAGCTGGACCGGAAATGGAATGCGCTGGGAACCACAATTTCCACCTGGACGAAACAGGCCGTGCTTGGCCTCGTGGGTGCTATGGACGATCTGCTGGACAGGTTCAACAAGATCGATGAGCAATCGACCCGCAACGTGCAATCGGCGCTGACCGGCATCTATTCCAAGCTACAGGCGGAAAAGCAGAACCTTGCCGATTTAATGCAGACCAGTGGCGGCACCCCGTTCGATGTCATGAATATTCACCAGTCCCAGCAGGAAATCGAGCGCCTCACAAACGAGGCCATGAAGCTCCGCGACATTCTCGACAACCGGCAGGGGTACGACAAGGATATCATCTATAAGGCTGGGCAGGATGCGAAGCAGACCACCCCGGAACTCTCAAATCTGTATGGCGCGCTGAACAATACGGGTACCGCAGCCGGGACAGGTGCAAAGGGCTTGAACAGCTTTGCCGAAGCCGTGCGAGCGCTCAAGAATGAAATCCCTGACCTCGCCAACAACCTCGCCCAGCTCGATGCGCAGGCCCGCATCAATACCGCTTACAACGCCGCTCTGTTCAAGGCCCGCACCATGGGTGAGGTCTATCAGGCCAATGAGCTTCGCGGGGCAGCGCTGAAAGCCGTGGGTGTCAAATCCGCTACCGACGATCCGACCAAATACCTGTCCAACGTTCTCGCATCGGGCAAGAACCCTCAGCACATCATGGGGATGCAAACCAGCTTCCAGCAGAAACTCGCCACCATGCTGGCGTCCATGCCCGAAAACCTCAAGGGCAGCGTGACCATCAACAGCGGCTTCCGTTCCGTGGAGCGACAGCAAGAGCTATGGCTTGAAGCGCTCAAGAAGTACGGCTCCGCAGAAGCCGCTCGTAAGTGGGTGGCACCTCCCGGTAATAGCCAGCACAACAAAGGGAATGCCGCCGATCTCGGTTATGCGTCCGATGCGGCGCGTCAGTGGGTGCATCAGAACGCGGGCAACTATGGCCTGTCATTCCCCATGAAGCATGAGAATTGGCATATCGAGGACACCGAAGCGCGGGGGCAGGCTCGTTCGCAAGAAATCCAGACACAGACCAATGCGCTCATGCAGCAGTCGCAGGCCTACAAATCCATCATCCAAGACGCTCAGCAGTTCACGCAAGGCCAGCAGACCGAGAAGCAGGCATTGACGATGACGGGCCAAGCCGCAGCCGCTTACCGCTACGAGCAAGAGATGCTTGCGCAGGCCCAGCGAACGGGGATCACCGTCAACAGTCAGCAGCGTGCGGAAATCCAGCAGCTTGCGCAGGGCATGGCCCAAGCCGAACATGCCACCACCCGTTTCGCACAGACGCAGGAACAGGCGGCAGAGTTTTCCCAGATGCTGGGTAACACTGCCGTGGACGCTCTCACGGGCATCCTGACCGGCACCACAACAGCAGAACAGGCGCTTGCCCAACTCGGTGCTCAGCTCATCAAGGTAGCGTTGCAGGCAGCGCTGCTGGGGCAAGGTCCGCTTGGGAATGGCGGTTCGGGCGGCGGTCTATTCGGTGGGCTGTTGAGCTTCCTCTTCCGTGCTGACGGCGGCATCGTCAAGCGTTCCCAGCTCCTGCATATGGCGGATGGCGGTCATGTCCGTGGTCCCGGCACAAGCCGTTCCGACAGCATTCCAACTATGCTCAGCGATGGGGAATTTGTCGTTAATGCCCGCGCCACAGACAAGCACCGGCCAATACTGGAGGCGATCAATTCCGGTAAGGCTCCAGCCTTGTCGGATGGCGGGGTGGTCAGTAGCTCCTCATCCCGTTCCAATGGCGGCATGCATGCGGTATTCGCTCCGCAGATCAGCATCCAGACGACAGGCTCGAGCGGGGACGCTGCGAAGGATGAAGCTCATTCCAAATCCATGGCGAGGGAGATCACGAAGGCTATCGATCAACAGATGTCGGAATGGGCGATCAATCAAACGCGCCCGGGCGGTATGTTTGCGGGAATGGGGAAGCGCTGAGGCACAAGCAAGGGGCGTTGGACCGCTACTCTTCCCCAGCCAACTTGGCCCCTTCCTCTCGATCTCTGAGATTTATGTGGATCAGATATAAAAACGTCATGCACTGTTGGAGGATCACGAAGCGCAGCAGAGAGGGGTCATCTTTGAATTTCTCGGTCAAAACAGCCTCATCGAAATCCTCAACGTACGACAGGATTTTCAGAATGCGCGTCTTGTCTTTTTTCTCAGTAATGATGTCCAGTAGACTGCGGTTGACGGACCTTATGTCGTGCGCGAAAGCATTCCTAACGGTTCTAACAGTCTCCACAAAATCCAGATGATGTGCTGGCGTTCCCGCCATTGTCATCAGCTTTATGACCGATGTGCGCCCTTGGTAAGTCAACGCCGATACGAAGTTCGAAATTTCATCTTCACCGACTTTTTTCAAGCCATCCAGTGAAAGTTTACGGGAGATGATATCTCGACAAGCTGTTTCATTCAGCGCGTCAATCTGAATAATGAATGCCCAGTCAGACTGCTCTTGGAAAAGAGTTATGAATAAATCCTGCCCAACTCCGATAGGTCCACAGTACCTATCCGCAAGCGCGAGAAGCGCCTTAAAGCTGCTGATCGCTTCCTCTGTTTCGTCAGTCGTCGCGGGACCGGGCTCCTCTTTGCCCGTCAGCTTCTCAAAGAAAGATGGCATCTAGCCTCCACAACACGCAATTGGGTTGCGTTTAAAATTGCAATCAATTTCACTTCGATTTGAGGCAGTCAAGCAACAGCTTAGACGGGGTGCTGTCATCCTACTGAGAACTTGGGAAGTCAACGAGAGACCTGAAAACAGTAGCCGCCATTTTTACTTCTCCGGCTTATCTCGCTTTTCAATTGCAGCCAAAGCGCCGGGGGGTAAAGCCGCGTAGACTTCATCGACATGCTTGGGCTCAGAGATCATTTTTTCAGCTATTAGATTGAGAAGGCGAAACAGGCTCTCCGCCGTAGCTCTATCATCCCGTAAATCCATGCTGCCGGGATGAACAGCACTGTTTCCAATAACTCTGACGGCATCGAGTGCCTTTTGTATCCTGACGTCCAAACCAGCAGCTACCAACGCCTTAATATCAGAATTTATGTTCTGACCGGGTTGCCCCAGATGTTCACAGAGCTTTTGAATCGCCAACCTAATTAACGCTGCTGCCCCTCTCGGGGACAAATGTAGTATCGAGCTTGCCTCTCGATAATCCTGTTCAATTTCCGGCGGCAGGTCGGGGTTAGGTGGGGGAGCGTCTCCTTTTTGAGGATAGACAATACTATCAAAAATCCAGACGGTTATTTGCGAACATTCATAGCAAATTGAGAAGTTTAGATTGTATACGTGGGTCGTGTCATAGAGGCTTCGATCACCTTTGTAGAAAAAAGGTCGCTGTCGTTTGAGGTCTTCCACCAGCTTTAGAAACCGCTTTCGGGTACCTTCATTCTCAATGTCTTTGAATGAAAAATCTCGGTCATCATCAGGGCGGACAACATACGGAAGTTGATCTTTCGGCAATTTCTCTGCAAACGCACCGTACCAATATTGGGTTGTGAGTACCCCACAATGCGGACAGTTAAACGCGGTTAATCCGGTCGAAGGCGTAACAAACTTCATCTTCCCCCCTTTGTGAATCACTTCACATGAGCAGCTCTGCTGCTACTTTTTAGAGAGTATGTTTGATAGGGATGCAACCTGGTCTTCAAGGTCTGCAACGCGCTTCTCCAAGCTTTGACTACGCTGATAGGTCAAACGGAACTCTGGCGTATCATGGCCGAGCGATACGTCCCATCCAGTTTCTTGAACAACACTTCCTGCTGCGAACGAAAACTCCAAGCGCGCGACAATCTCTCCGTTGAGAGATCGTTTCCCCGCTCGCGCGGCCTCTTCGATTTGTTCTTTCAAGGCCGCAGGGAGCCTGATCTTCATCTGTGTGTCTTCTGACATGGTCCACTTTTAAACCAAAATGGTGTTGACAGCGTTCTGCTGTGGATTTAAACCAAAGTGGTCCAAATATGAACCAATGAGGTATAGCGATGACAGAAAAATCTGCCCTGAGTGTTCGGCTACCTTCCACGTTAAAGGAGTGGCTCGACGAGCGTGCCGAGAGGAATGGCCGGTCTATGAATAGCGAGATCGTCCAAATCCTCAAGGCCATCCAGAACGAACAGCGACAAACCCAAGTAGCTTGAGCAACGGAAGGAGATTTCCAGTGACAGACAGAAGATTCGTCGCCGTGTTTCGGCACGTACACCTGTATTCAATCGCCGCAGGCACTACACCCGACATGCACGATGGCCCGTTCGCCAACAAGATTGATGCCTTGCTGGCCGCGCGTGAGCTTCAACTCACGATGGGGCGAGACCCCAACTTCGTACTAGACCTAACGGGTGTCCCCGAGAGCGAGCTTGCGGAGTTCCTAAGATGATGAACCGTCCACTGCCAAAAGAACCCATGTTCACCGCCGTAGAGGCAGCGGCCAAGCTGGGTATCAGCGTCAAGACGCTCATGCGGCACGTTGAAGATGGCCGCATCCGATACGTGAATGTCGGGACCGAGAAGCGCAAGCAGTACCGGTTCACCGACTACATGCTGGAACAGTTCATCACCAACAACAAGCGCCGTGAGAAGAAGCCATGTCCGTCTACAAGCCCGAAGGCTCCCGCTATTACCGTTGCCAGTTCGAACTCCACGGTCATCGCGTTCACAAGTCTACAAAAGCCACCACCAAAAAAGAAGCAGAGCTAATCGAACGGCAGTGGCGAGAACAGATTGCCGAGGACGTGAAGCATGCCCGCAAGACCGGCACCGCTCCAATGACCTTGGACATCGCAGCGGGACGATACTGGACCGAGATAGGCCAGCATCATAAAAACTCCGCAACGACGTTCACCGACATCCAGCGTCTTCTTGACTACCTCACACCGACCATCCGCATGGATGCCATCACGGATGATGTAGTGGCGTCTCTGGTCTCCCGCCGTCGCAGTGACACCAAGCATGGGAAGAAGGTCCGCAAGGACGGGAAGCCTGTGCAATTGATTGCAAACGCCACGGTGAACCGTTCGACGGTGATCTTGCTAAAGTCTATCATGCTGGCAGCCCGTGACATCTGGGGAGCAGCAATCCCAAAGATGCCACGCTGGAAGAAGCAGATGCTCAAGGAGCCGAAGGAGAACACGCGCTCTCTCGATAGCAACGAAGCTGTCGCGTTGAATGGGGCGGTTCGGGACGACTATGCTTCATGGTTTGAGTTCGCCCGCATCACTGGCTTGAGGCGGAACGAGACCTTGATCCGGTGGAGCAACGTCAACATTTTCGCCAAGCGCATCACCACGGTGGGGAAGGGTGGAAAAGAGGTGTCCACGCCGATCACTCCGGCTGTGGAGGCGATCTTAAAGCAGTGCAGGGGCCATCACCAAGAGTTCGTCTTCACCTTCGTTTGCAAACGTCCTCTTGAGGGGCAGGTGAAGGGGCAGCGGTATCCCATCACGCCAGAGGGTGCCAAAACACAATGGCGGCGTCTCCGCGCTCGCTCAGGCGTTCAGAACTTTCGCTTCCATGATCTTCGTCACGACATGGCAACGCGGTTGCTTCGCGAGACCGGGAACCTCAAGATCGTGCAGCGAGCGCTCAACCACTCGGACATCAAAACCACCGTCAAATATGCTCATGTCTACGACGACGAGTTGACAGCGGCGATGGTGAAGATACAGACGCCCCCAGTTCTGCCCCCACGTCAAACCGATGAGGCTGAGAACTATGCGTAATCGTTGGGTAAATCGGCTTCATGCCTTCCGCGCTGGGGGTCAAGGGGTCGCAGGTTCAAGTCCTGTCGCTCCGACCATTTTTGAGGTTTTCCCCAAGCCTCGATTTTTCTGAGAAATACCTTGGGATCAGCCCTTTGACCATCGTCGCATGGAGATGGCGCGGCTCTTTATCTTCACCCATCAATCCAGTGAACCGTTCATTTTTGAATTTTCTAATGGAACGCTCACGCGGGGCGACGTGTTAGTCCATCGTAACAAGACGAGGTGTCGCTGGGGATGCTTCGAAAGAGATGGAGAGAGAAATGAACAGCATTATCTATATTGTCGGTCTGGTTGTAGTCGTTGGCATGATCCTGTCTTTCGTGGGCTTGGCCTGACAGGACAGGCGTCTCTAGTGTGTATGAGGCGCCGATGTGCGCGAGGTAGCGCAGCAAAATAGTGTGCTGCGCCCCTCCCGAAGACGATCAGTTTTCCTGAACGGACACGCCGTTTGGTCCGATGTTCATTTCGATACCCTTAGGCTTCGACTCTTCGTGCCACACATAGATGCCAAGAGCGGCGACGAGTACGACCAGCGCGCCGATGATGAAGTAGAGATTGTTAGACCGCGTCATTCGGATTTCCCCTGAAAATGAAGATGTACGGCTGAACAACGCGGAAAATCCTGCCCGGTTCCACCGGGTAGGTGGTAATCGGCTACGGGTCCGTCAGTATGCGTTTTCTGACTTCAACAGGCGGATCGGTGTCAGGAAAAGAATCTTGAGGTCGAGCCAAAGAGACCAGTTTTCAATATAGTAGAGATCGAAAGCGGTGCGCTGCTTGATCTTGTCGCTGTTGTCGATTTCCCCGCGCCAGCCGTTGATCTGCGCCCAACCGGTAACGCCTGGCTTGACCTTGTGACGGGCGAAATAGTGTTCCACGACCTCGGTATATTTCAGGTCGCCTGTCTGGGCATGGACGGCGTGTGGCCGGGGACCGACGAGGGACAGATCTCCCGCCAACACGTTGAAAAACTGAGGCAGTTCGTCCAGCGAGGACTTGCGTAGGAAACGTCCCACGGGCGTGACGCGCGGGTCATTTTTGGTCACTGCCTTGACAGCGCTTGGATCGCTCATTTCGGTATACATCGACCGGAACTTCCAGACGTTGATGGTCTCGTTATTGAAGCCGTGGCGCTTCTGCCTGAAGAACACTGGACCTTTCGACGTTGATTTGACCGCGATCGCGGCTCCGATCATCACAGGCCAAAGCAGGAGCAGAGCGATGACGCTGAAGAGAATGTCGAACATCCGTTTCGCCACGCCGTCCCAGTCCCGAATGGGCTTGTCGACGACGTCGAGCATCGGCACGCCGCCATCGCGGGAATAGGAGCGGGGTCTGAAACGCAGCTTGTTGGCATGGGCTGCAATGCGGATATCGACGGGCAGCACCCAAAGCGTTCGAAGAAGCTCCATGATGCGCGCTTCGGCGCTAATGGGCAGCGCGATGATCAGCATATCGAGTTTCGTCAGTCGCGCGAACTCGACCAGTTCCCCGAACGTGCCGAGCTTCGGGTAACCTGCGACGATATCGGGCGAGCGGTTACCGGTGCGGTCGTCGAAAATACCGCAGATACGGATATCGTTATCGTGGCGTTCCAGAGAGCGGATCAGATCTTTGGCTGCCTGACCCCCGCCGACGATGACGGCGCGGCGTTCCATGACCCCGTTGCGGCCCCAGTGCCGGATAGCGAGCCCGACGATCGATCGTTCCAGAAGAAGAAAGACTGATCCCGCGGCGACCCACCAGGCAAAGCCTGCCCAGGAGTAGCCATCCTCCCTCAACAACATGTACATTGCGCCGGCTGTCACGGCGCATGCGGTGACGTATGAACCGACGATGCGCGCGGCCATGGCTAGAGGGCGGCGCAGTGAGGGGAGCTGGTAGGTATCGGTCAGCTGAAGCAGAAGAGCGGTGAAACCTGCGTTGAAGAGGCAGGTGACGACAAGCGCCAGATGAACGCGCCAGCTGCCGGAGATTTCCATGCCGTTGAGGACGAGCGCAATGATCGAAAGGCCGATGAACTCGAAGAGGCGCAGCTGACCGATCACCATATTCGGTGAGTGGCTGGTATCGCGAAGTTGATTGGCGACCTGCCGGGCGAGGGGATTGAGGGTCGGCTTATTGCCGTCGCCTGCCGCTTTCTGAGAGAGCTGCAACCGCACGGCATCGAGATCGGAGCTTCGTCCGTCTCTTTCTTGATCGCCCATAGACTTATCCCGCCATCATTTTCAGATACAGATAAGCCATAGATACTAAAAGAAGCGTTGACGACTGCCATGCAAGGAATCGCTTTACACTTTTGATGTCACTGAAGCGCTGCCAAGAAGTATCAGGCGGCTACAGCAGTAATGGGGGCGGGATACGCAATACCAGTTTACCCGCAACTATGGACAGAGGCTTAGGCTGCCGGATCGGCGCCTGCCGCTTCTGCCGCTGAACTTGAATTTCTGGCTTTAGCTTTGGTGAAGCCAGGGAGCGCTACGACACAGTTTCCTCAAAAGAAACGTTCCCGCACATAGATGGTGTCGCCCCCCAGCACAGGTGCTGAGATCAGCACGCGTCCGGTGTTGACGTCGGCGTTGAGCTTACGCGTCACATCGACGTCGCGCTGGTTTGCGCGTGAGGTGAAGCCTCCCGCAATGGCAATGGCGTTCTGGATCGTCATCCCGGGGACGTAGGAATACTGCCCCGGTCTGCCCACTTCACCCATGACGAAGATCGGACGATAGCGATCGACCTCGATGCTGACATCGGGGTTGCGCAGATAGCCTTTGCGGAGCTGGGCAGCGAGCGCTGCTTCAACCTGCTTGGCCGTTCGGCCGCGTGCCGGAATTTGCCCAACGAGCGGGAAGGCGATGTAGCCCGCCTGGTCGACAGTATAGGTGTTGGTGAGGCCGGCTTGATCGAAAACGGTAACGCGCAACCTGTCGCCGCTATCCAGACGATAGGGCTGTAGGGCAGCGGCATTGATGGCGGAGGGCGCGGGTTGATAGGCAGCGCAGCCACCAAGCGTCATCGTCGCGGCGAGGGCAAAAGCTGATATCAAACGTGGGACGGCGAAATTCATTCGCAATCATGCTCCGGGAACATTTCTTGACCCCAGTTATCCGTTCGTCATGGTTAATTCCGGGTAAAGAAAACTTTTTTTGGAAGAATTTCCCTTAAGACCGTCGGAAGTTCCGCGTGGCATCGACTGTTTAACGCTTGGGTTACTGCGACGCGGTTAGAAGGGAAGAACGGTGGCCGTGCGAGCAAAAGCTGCCGGCGATGAGAAAATGAAGGCGCCATGACCGCGAACGACAATGCGACCGAACCACAGGATGATCTTGATCCCGCCTCTGCGGAAGCTGGGCTTCCGATAGCCTATGTTGCGGATCTTCTCGTCATGCCAGGCGCCAAGCCCGTTGCGGTTGTTGCGTCACCCAGTGGGGCGGATGGATCGACAGCGACCGTCATGCTGGCAAGAGCGATTGCCGAGCTGGCGCGATCCGTTGTGCTTGTGGACATGACCGCGACGGGGGCTCCTTCGCGGCTGATGGTGTCGGACGAATCGCTCCCGGGCATCATGGATCTCCTGACGGGGGATGCAGCCTTCGGCGAAACCATCCATCGTGACCGGCTCTCCACGGCGCATATCGTTCCGCAAGGCGTGGGCTCGGGACACCGCGTCAGCGGCGTACTCGAGCGGCTCGTGATGGTGCTCGGTGCATTGTCGGGAAGTTACGATACTGTGCTGCTTGAGTTCGGCGCAGCCAATCCCGCTGAAATCTCGCGCATCCTGAAATATGTCGATGCGGATATCGTCCTTTCCGTTCCAGATGGTGATGCTGAGGTGCTTCGTGAGGCAGAGACGGCGTTCCGCGCGAGCGGACACAGCCAGATCATTACGATGGTATCGGCAGCGAGGGCCTGACCAGGCCATGCCACTGACAGCCTGAAACGCGTCGTTTTTCACGCTTCCAGCGAAACGAATTATTTCTGCCGTTTCGGACCGGCCATCCATTTGATGATCAGCATGGCAGGCAAGATCCACAGAAGACCGGACAGCACGAAATAGCCGAGGTGAACCCACCACGGCGAGTTTGCGAGCGTTGCCGAGGCGAAGGCCGTGGCAACAACCGCATAGGTCACGACCAGCAGAATGATGATGATAGTGCCGATGAATGATCTAAGGCGGGGATGCATGGCTGATGTCTCGTCCGTCACGTGTTTCTGGGATTCCTCTATAGCAGCGCCCATCAAAAACGGTATCGCTTTTCGCAAGCGGATCTGCCGCGACCCGATGCCGCAAAGGCTAACCCCTTGTTTTGCCCAGCCGCTTGAGGCAAACCAATGTTAGGAATTGTGGAGTGTCAAGAATGCGATCCGATACGCTGGCGACGGCGGATGCCTCTGTCGAAAAACGGGTGAAAACGGCTTTGCAGAAGCAGGAGAGCAACCGCAAGCTTCTGCGCATCTGGCTGCGCGTCGTGCTGTTCACGCTGTTCTGTCTCGTCCTCGTCGGCGGCGCAACACGCCTGACCGAATCGGGTCTGTCGATCACCGAATGGAAACCGATCCACGGCGCCATCCCGCCCTTGACGGTCGCCGAATGGGAAGAAGAATTCCAGCTCTACAAGCGCATTCCGCAATATCAGGAAATCAATCGCGGCATGTCGCTGGACGAGTTCAAGACCATCTTCTGGTGGGAATGGGCGCATCGTCTGCTGGCGCGGGCCATCGGGTTGATCTTTGCCCTGCCGCTTGCCTATTTCTGGCTGACGGGGCGCATCGAGAAACGCCTGCGCCTGCCACTGGTCGGTCTTCTGGCGCTTGGAGGTTTTCAGGGCTTCGTCGGCTGGTGGATGGTCTCGTCCGGCCTTGTTAACCGCACGGACGTGTCCCAGTATCGGCTCGCGACCCATCTGACGATCGCCTGCCTGATTTTTGCCGGCTGCATGTGGATATTGCGCGGTCTTTCCTACCATTCTCCAGAAGCATCGCATGAGCGCGAGGGCAGGCGCTTTGCGGCCCTTTTGGCGGTGCTCTGTCTCGTCCAGATCTATCTCGGCGCGCTCGTTGCTGGCCTCAATGCCGGTCTCTCCTATAACACATGGCCGCTGATGGATGGTTCACTCATCCCGGGCGATCTCTTCATCCAGCACCCCTGGTGGATCAATCTCTTCGAGAACCCGAAGACGGTCCAATTTGTCCACCGACTGGGTGCCTATACGCTGTTTGCCGCCACACTCTGGCACATGGTGAGCCTCTGCCGCAGATTGCCGAACACGCCACATGCGAGACGTTCCGTGCTGTTCTTCGTTCTGGTCTGTGTGCAGGCGTGCCTCGGCATCACCACGCTTCTCACCCATGTGGATATCCATGTGGCGCTTGCCCATCAGGGCATGGCGCTGATCGTCCTTGGTTTCGCCATCGCCCACTGGCGCGGTTTCATCGGGGAATATCCTGCGCCCGTATCCGTCGAAGTCAGGGACTGAGATCGTTTAATAGGCCGCGCGCAACCGTGAGGAAGGCGAGACGCTCCAAAGCGTTCTCGCTTTCATCGAGGACGCTGCCATCATCCTCGAGGGACCAGCAGATCGATGCCCCCGCATGCGCAATGGCATAGCGGAGAATTCTTTCTTGCGAGCAGTCCAGCGTTTTTGAAAAAATGGCACAAAGCCGTCTGATCCGTTGCGGATCGACGATATCCGGCAAGGCATTCAGCGGATTGCCGAAGATGTTTGCGACATCATAGGCGGGATCACCGACAAGCCCCTGAGGATCGATTGCCAGCCAGCCGCGTGGGCCACCCGTGATGATGTTGTCGTGGTGCAGGTCTCCATGCAGCGGCTTTACCATCTGCTGATGAGCGAGCAATTCGCGAACGATCTCGGCGCAGTACTGCAAAGGCTCACGCAGGCGCTCATCGCTTTCCGTCTCGGCCCGGGCAAAGAGAGAGCGGAAATGCTGGTCCAACGTCGTGAGCCCGCCGGGAGGTGCTCCGCCTGGCGCGTGAAGTCTCTGGAGAACCTCGCAGATGATTGCATTCGCGGCGTCTTCCTCATGTTGAAGACGGTAGGCGCGAAGCGTCAGATCACCCGCATCTTCCAGCAGGCATTCTGTACCCTCTTTCTGCAGGAGATGCACGGCACCTTGGCCCTGCCGCCACTCCAGGAAGGTCATACCGGGAAGCTCGCCCAGTCCCCGCGGCTTCAATCGCTTCAAGATCGCTGAGGAGCCATCTGTCAAACCAACTCGGTGGACAATGCTGCTCGCCGTATCGGCAAGAAAAAAGGCGGAGGAAATGCTCCACCGCCTTTTGATCTCATCCGGAATGTCGGACGTGACCACGCTCTCGCTCATGCAGACAGCATCAGCTCCATGTTTTGAACGGCCGCACCTGATGCGCCCTTGCCGAGATTATCGAGAACCGCGACGAGGTTGATGTGCTCTGCATTGCCAAAGACGTGGAGCTTCATGATATCCTGGTTCGCAAGCTCTTCCGCATCGATACGCGCGATCGACTTGCTCTCCTCCAGAGGCACGACCTTGACGATGTTCTGTCCGGCATAATGCTGCGTAAGGGCGGCGTGAACCGTTTCCACAGTCGTGCCGTCCTTGAGGTTGGCGGCAAACAGCGGAACCTGAACGATCATGCCCTGCGGGAAGCGACCGACCGATGGCGAAAAGAGCGGTGCGCGATCCAGGAGCCCATGGCTCTTCATTTCCGGCACGTGCTTGTGCTTCAGGGTCAGGCCGTAGAGGAAGTTGTTGGCACTGATCGCATCCTCGCGGCTTTGGTCTTCCATCTGCGCAATCATCTGCTTGCCGCCGCCGGTATAACCCGAGACAGCGTTGACGCTGACGGGATAGCCATCCTGCAGAATGCCTGCGGCACGCAAGGGACGGATGAGAGCGATGGCACCGGTGGGGTAGCAGCCGGGATTGGCAACGAAGCGGGCGGAGCGAACCTTTTCCGCCTGATCCTTGTCCATTTCGGCAAAGCCGTAGGCCCAGTCCGGGTGGATACGGAAAGCGGTAGAGGTGTCGATGATCCGAACCTTGTTGTTGCCGGATACCATGGAAACAGCTTCCTTGGACGCTTCATCCGGCAGGCAGAGGATCGAGATATCGGCGCTGTTCAGCATATCCTCGCGCATGGATGCATTGCGGCGCTCGGCTTCAGGAATCGACAGCAGCTCGATATCGCGGCGGTCGGCCAGGCGCGTGCGGATCTGCAAGCCTGTAGTGCCGTGTTCGCCATCGATGAAGATTTTCGCTGCCATGTCCTTAACCTTACATTTTCAATGTGTTGTGGGAGTTTTCAGACTCGATTTGTTAGCGCGTGGGATGCGGTTCAGGTTGATCTTGCAAGCCGCTCGGCACGCAGACCAAGCATATACATTGCAACCGTTGCCCCGGCAATGGCGGTGATATCCGCATGATCATAGGGCGGCGCCACCTCCACCACATCGGAACCGCGAATATCGAGTTGCCCTAGGCCGCGTAGGACCGAGAGGATTTTCGCGCTCGATGGCCCACCAGCCACGGGCGTGCCGGTACCGGGTGCAAAGGCCGGGTCGAGGCAGTCTATATCGAAGGTCAGATAGGTCGGCAGGCCACCCGTATGCCTGACGATCAGTGAGGCGATGTCGGCGGCGCGCATATCCTCAAGTTCGTAGCCATAGAGGATCTTGATGCCGCAATCTTCGGGCGCATGCGTGCGAATACCGATCTGGATCGAACGATCCGGGTCAATCAACCCATCACGCACGGCGCGAACAACGAAGGAGCCATGATCGATGCGCTTGCCATCATCGAACCACGTATCCTGATGGGCGTCGAACTGCACCAGCGCCAAAGGACCGTGTTTGGCCACATGCGCTTTTAAAAGCGGCCATGTGATGAAGTGGTCGCCACCCAGCGTCAGCAGATAGTCGCTGTTTGCGATGATCTTGCGTGCTTCCTGTTCGATGGTCTCCGGTGTCTGCCAATGATTGCCGTAATCCAGCAGGCAGTCTCCATAGTCGATGGTCGGCATGGACTCGAAGAGATCACGTGCGAAGGGATATTGCGGATCGTTGTCGAAAATGGCTGAAGCGCGACGGATCGCCTGAGGTCCAAAACGAGCGCCGGGGCGGTTGGATGTCGCAGCATCGAAAGGAATGCCCCAGACCACGGTGGAAGCGCCCTCCAGGTTCTTGCTGTAGCGACGACGCATGAAGGAGAGCACGCCCGCATGGGTCGGATCGCTGGCCGCCGAGGTGAGAGAAGGGGCCATGAAGGCGTGATCGATCGTCTTTTTAGCCATTGCTCATCCTTCAGTGGAAATATCTAGAATATTCAATATCGCATTAAGCAGTTCGGGATAAGATTGCCTCGTGGTAAACACCTCGTAAACATCTAATCTGATAGTATATCCGACAGCTTCACCGTCGTGTTCGGGTCTTTTGTCCCTGGCATTTTCAGAAAGCCATGCGTCGTTGCCGATCACCCTGGTGCTTCAGGGGTTCGGAACTGCGCCTGACTCTGTGACCGCCGCTTCTCGAAGGCTAGCTATACGCAACGTGACATGTGGTTTTTATGAACTATCGACCCGAAATTGACGGTTTGCGCGCCTTGGGATTGCTGGCCGTCATTTTTGCCCATGCGGGTTTCGCAGCCTTTGACGGCGGCTACATCGGTGTCGATATCTTCTTTGTCATCAGCGGTTATCTGATTACCAAGGTGATTCTGCGCGAATATGCGGAGGGCCGTTTTTCGATCGGCCGTTTTTATGCGCGACGCGTGCGCCGCATTCTTCCTGCACTATTCTTCGTCCTCCTCTGTACCGTACCCTTTGCCTGGATGTGGCTGCTGCCGGACGCCTATGAGCAGTTTTCCAAGAGCCTGATGGCGGCGACGCTTTCACTTTCCAACATCTACTTCCTGAGAAATACCGGATACTTCTCCCCCGAGACGGCAGAAGTCCCGCTGATCCACACATGGAGCCTTGGTCTTGAGGAGCAGTTCTATCTGCTTTTTCCGCTGCTCTTCCTGTTCCGGCTGAAGATCAGGACGATCTTCTCAATTGTGCTCGCCCTTGCCTTGGGCAGCCTGCTTTTAAGCGAAGCCGGCTCGCGCTTTTTTCCCGTCGCCAATTACTACCTGTTGCCGACCCGCGTCTGGGAGATTCTTCTCGGCTCGATCTGTGCATTCCAGGTCTTTGGCAAAGACCGGCGCACGAACGATGTTCTGGCGGCAGCGGGCCTGTTCCTCGTGATTTTATCGATCTTTCTGTTCGATCCTTCGCTCAACATTCCCTCGCTGGTGGCTCTGCTCCCCACGGGAGGCACAGCTCTGATTTTGCTGTTTGCCTCGCAAACCAGCGTCGTCGGACGTATCCTCGCCCTGTCTCCTTTGGTGTGGCTCGGTCGGATCAGCTTCGGTGCCTATCTCTGGCATCAACCCGTCTTTGCGTTCTGGCGCATCCGCAGCCCCGAGCCGCCATCGACGATTGTCATGTGCGCATTGATCGCTCTTGTTCTGCTGCTCTCGGCCCTGAGTTGGTATTTCGTCGAACAGCCATTTCGCGGCCAACGGGTACGCTTTGCCAAACTCGCATGGGCGGCCTGCGCACTGGCTGTCGGGCTGGTTGGTTTCGGCGCCTGGGGCGATGTGAAAGAGGGTCTGCCCTCCAGGCTGCCCAACAATGTCAGGGAATTCGTCGATCGCACCACCTGGAACGACAACTGTCTCTTCCAAAGAGAAGACGGCATTCCAGCTCTTCCCAGCATGGAATGCATGTTCAATATCGGCAGCGGCCGGACGATTGCCGTCTGGGGCGATTCTATCGGCGCGTCGATTTCTCCGGCCTTGCAGGAGGAGTTCAAGCGCCGCAACATCGGTATGGTGCAGCTAACCCATGGCTTCTGTGCCCCTATCCTTGGCGTCTCTGTTGCAAGAGACGAAGGCGCTGCCAATTGTGAAGAGTTCAACAGGCGCGCGTTGGATTATCTGGCGGCCAGCAATGTCGAAACCGTCATCCTGTCAGCCTCGTGGGTCAGCTTCCTCACCGCGCCCTATATGCAGATCGACAGCGAGGTATACGCCAATGGAGCGATCCCGCTTCAGTCGATTGCCGACAATCTTCGTGAGACTGTCCAGCGGCTGGAGGCGACCGGAAAACAGGTGGTGATCGTGTATCCGGCTCCGCGTTTCGATAAGCCGGTGGTGGACCTTATGGCCTCGCGTATGTTGCGGGGCGACCCTGCGCCAAGCTTCGAGTTTTCGAAAGCCGATTTCGAGGCGAACACCGGTCGCGCCTACCAGCTCCTGAACTTGGGTCTGCCTCAGAACGTCAGCAAGGTGCTGCCGGAGCAGCTCTTCTGTGATCCTACTTCAAAGGGTGGCTGTTACTTTGGCCTGGACGGTGTGGCCTATATCGCCGACAGAGGCCATTACACCAGAGCAGGGGCCGAACGGATTGCCGCCGCGGTCGCGGACGAATTGTTTGGAGCCGATGGCATAACCGGATCCATACCGCTGCCGCTGAACTAACAGCCTGTGTCATCACCACTGAGAGATAAGCATCAATAGAAAAAGGCGGAGCCGAGGCCCCGCCTTTTCGATTCTCGTGTATTCCAGAAGCGATTAGCGCTTGGAGAACTGGAAGCTACGGCGAGCCTTGGCCTTACCGTACTTCTTACGTTCAACGACGCGGCTGTCGCGGGTCAGGAAGCCACCCTTCTTCAGAACGGGGCGCAGGCCCGGTTCGAAGTAGGTGAGAGCCTTGGAAACACCGTGACGAACGGCACCGGCCTGACCGGAGAGACCACCACCGGCAACAGTCGCGATGATGTCAAACTGACCTGCACGTGCTGCTGCAACGAGCGGCTGCTGCAGGATCATCTGCAGAACCGGACGTGCGAAATAGGCAGTGAAGTCACGGCCGTTGATGATGATCTTGCCGGAACCAGCCTTGACCCATACGCGGGCTACGGCGTTCTTGCGCTTGCCGGTCGCGTAGGAGCGACCGAGAGTGTCAACCTTGCGGACGTGTACGGGAGCCGAAGCTTCCGATGCCGGGGCGAGGTCTTTCAGGGAGGAAAGATCGGCCATTATCAGGCGCTCCTTACGTTCTTCTTGTTCAGCGATGCAACGTCGAGAGCTACAGGCTGCTGTGCTTCGTGCGGGTGGTTCGAACCAGCGTAAACGCGAAGGTTCTTCATCTGACGACGACCAAGCGGACCACGCGGGATCATGCGCTCGACAGCCTTTTCAACGACGCGCTCCGGGAAGCGACCTTCGATGATCTGGCGAGCCGTACGCTCCTTGATGCCACCCGGGTAACCGGTGTGCCAGTAGTACTTCTTGTCGGAATACTTCTTGCCGGTGAAGACAACCTTTTCCGCATTGATGATGATGACGTTGTCGCCATCATCGACGTGGGGGGTGTAGGTTGCCTTGTGCTTGCCGCGCAGGCGGGTAGCAACGAGGGTGGCGAGACGACCAACAACGAGGCCTTCGGCGTCGATGATGACCCACTTCTTCTCCACCTCAGCGGGCTTCTGAACGAAAGTAGACATTCTTTTCACTTTCTTTAGGACCCGTCATCCGGCTGTTGCCAGATTGGATGCGGGCGTTTCTTGTTGCTTGATTTGGACGCATTTGCGCGTGCCGGAAGACATGTATTCCATGAGAATTCAGTCTGGCGCGCTTATAAGCGGTGCGCCGCAAACCGTCAACAGGCGCAAAAACGCGGGCTTCAAAAATAACGTATAAAAATCAGAAGGTTAATGATGTGGTTTTATAATACCACACAAAATCATGGCGTTCTTAGCCTAAGCGCATGATGAGAACGCCCATCGCGATGATGCCGCCGGCGACATAGCGCCAGAGGCTGGCCTTCTCCTTGAGCAGGAAAACCGAGATCAGGATCGCAAATAGAATGGAGGTTTCGCGCAGGGCTGCGACCACCGCCACCGGCGCCTGCGTCATTGCCCATAATGCAAGGCCGTAGGACAAAATCGATCCGCCGCCACCGGCAAGACCGCGCCACCAGTTGCGCCTGACATGTTGCACGACCGGCAGATAACCACGTTGATAGAAGGCATAGGAGAAGAGCAGGACAGGCGGGAGCAGGGACATCCACAACGTATAGGAAATGGCATTGCCCGACGTCCGCGCACCAACGCCATCGACGAATGTGTAGCCTGCAATGACCACTGCATTGGCGAGCGCCAGCAAAATGGCCTTTCGACCGCCACGGCGTGCCTCGAAGGCAAGGGTAAGGATGCCCGCCGAAATGACAGCAATGCCGGCGAAGGCAGCGGTGCTCAGCCTTTCATCGAGAAACAGGCTGCTGCTTGCTGCCACGATCAGAGGCGCAACGCCGCGCATGACGGGATAGACGAGGCCGATATCACCGACCGTATAGGCTGCGGCGACCAGCCGGAAGTAAGCGAACTGCAGGAAGGCGGACGCCACCAGAAAGGGCAGCGCGACGAGCCCGGGAAGGGGCAGGAACGGCAGGAAGGGAACACAACAGATGGCGGCACCCGCAGCGATCAACGACGCATCCAGCGCCTTGTCCGATCCGGATTTGACAAGGGCGTTCCACGAGGCATGCAGAAGGGCGCCGAAGAGGACAAGAAGCAGTACATCAAGGGACACGGGCGACTCATGAAGCGTCTGGATGGAAATCCGACCTTAGAGCATGTGGCGCGAAAGTGTTACGCGGTTTTGCGATGATGAGATGCGATAAAGCCAGGCGCTAAAGCTTACAAAGTGAAGCGGAAAACAGCGAGCGACGCCTATGATTCCTTGGCCGTCTACTCTGTCAAAACGGGGTGAGGGAGGTCCGCTTCTGCACAACGTTGCGACAAGGTTGAACCTCTCGATGGTCCTCAACAGAGTTGATGACCATCGAGAGGTTTTCGCACCGGGACGCACAAGGACGTTCTTAACTATTGAAACGATGCATCGTGCTTTCCGGCGATCGATTCCGATGTTAACGGCTTATGCCGTTGCAATAGACGGCGTCACGCGTCCACCATGTGACGCTCGACCTTCGCAAGAGCGGCTTCTAGCTCGGCTGCGGTCATTCGCACGCAATAGGCTGGTGTGCCACGTTCAAAACGCCAGCCTTCGGCCAAGCCACCGGCATCCACCGCATCGAATCCGAACTGGTTATAGAGCGTTTTGGCGATCGTCTTTCCCTCTTCATCGTCACCGGCGAGAGGCAGAGCCCGACGCTCGCCAGCCGCCGCGGGCAGGCCGTCCTTTTCCAGATCGTTCATGGTGATGGCGTTGAAGGCCTTGATGATCCTGGATTGCGGCAGATGCCGTGCAAGCAATTCGCTCGTTGTGATCTTGCCGTCATCGAGTTCGACGATCCGCCCATCACGATCGGGATAATAATTGTCTGTGTCTATGACCACCTTGCCGTTGAGAACTGCGACGGGAACCGAGCGGTAGGCGGCAAGGGGGATGGCGATGACGACGATGTCGCCGAATGCCGCTGCCTCATCGACCGTTCCGACCTCGCAACCCACGGCGTGACGCATACTGAACAAGGTGTGCGGTCCGCGTGAGTTGCTCAACATCACCTGATGGCCCGCGCGAACGGCTAGCTTGCCGATGGCTCTGCCGACAAAGCCCGCACCGATGGTTCCGATTTTCATATCTCGTCTCCGTGTTGATGGTGAGCGAGGTTTAATTCACGTCGGATATGCGATAAATCACCATGATGAGAGGACATTCCCAACCAATAAGAGGCAATCATGGATAGGCTCACCAGCATGGCGGTGTTCGTCAAGGCGTCGGAAGTCGGGTCCTTCGCCGCCGCAGCAGATGCGATGGGCATGTCACCGCAAATGGTTGCCAAGCATGTCGTCTTTCTCGAAGACAGGCTCGGCACAACGCTTCTCCACCGCACGACGCGACGGCAGAGCCTGACGGACGTCGGTCGCGCCTATTACGACCGCTGCAAGCTGGTTCTGGCAGAGGCCGAGGCGGCGGAAACGCTGGCCCAGGACATGCGGTCTCTGCCAAGCGGCGTCTTGCGGGTCAATGCGCCGATGACCTTTGGTGCTTTTAGCCTGGCACCCTTCGTGACGCGCTATCTCAGGCGATATCCGCAGATGCAAATCGATCTGACACTCAACGACCGGTTCGTCGATCCTTTGGAAGAAGGCTTCGAGGTAATGGTGCGGATCGGGGAGGTCGAGGACACCTCTCTTGTTGCATATGCACTGGCGCCCTATCGGTTGATTGCCTGCGCGTCGCCGGACTATCTAGCCAAACGCGGGACGCCGCGAACACCATCTGAATTTCAGCACCACGATTGTCTGGCCTATGCCTACTGGTCGCCCTCCATCCCTTGCCGATGGCAGTTTACGCGCGCAGGACAGGTCAAGGAAATTCAGGCGACAGGGAGGATCCGTAGCAACGACTGGAAAACGCTTCTGCATGCTGCAGTGGAGGGCTATGGCATCACGCTCGGGCCGGAGGGCGTCCTCAGCGGCGAAATCGCGGCTGGCCGACTTGTGAGAGTCCTGCCCGATTACGAGGGCCCCTCCCGCCCCATGCATGTTCTCTATCCCGCAGGGCGTCGTCCCACAGTAAAAGTGAAGAGCTTCGTTGACGCCATTGTTGACGAATTCGGTTTGAAATGAGGTCGTCGATCGCGAGGATCCCTTCGCCATCCGATAAATGAAGCCGCATATCTGCTGAAGGGAATTGCTGGAATTATGAGCCAAGACAGCCGGTAATCTGGGGAAAACGTCGTGTTTTGAAAGGTCGCGGGCATCATCGACACGCGCAGATTATACAACCCAAGAATGCATGAAGTACTTCATCAAACATCCAAAAAAGTAAGATCGCCACTAAAACTTTGCTTTTATTGAAGCTCAAACGTTTCAGATTGAGATTTGTTATAGGCGCGACGTAAATTGCTAATGTAACTATAAGTAGTTGCTAAAGTGATCGTGAACGAAGTTCGAACAAAGGCGGTACGATCGGGCATTTGCCTTTGTGCCATATAAAAGGGCAGCGCGAGATGCAAATTTACGCATCCTTTTCTGTGCCAGGGAATTCATGCTTTATCCATTACCATCTCGATCTAGAGTTGGATCAGCCACCAAAGGGAGGATGACGATCATGGATCACGACAACTATACCGACGAGGACATTCGTCGCATTTTGACCGACACGACAACGATCGCGCTGGTTGGCGCTTCTCCAAATTCCGCGCGCCCAAGCCATGGCGTCATGTCGTTTCTTCTTTCAAAGGGCTACAAGGTTTTCCCGGTCAATCCAGGCCATGAGGGAAAGGAAATCCTTGGGCAGAAGGTCTATGCCAAGCTCGCTGATATTCCTGAGCCCGTCGACATGGTCGATGTGTTCCGCGCGTCGGAGCATCTCTCCAGCGTCATGGAAGAGGTGATCCACATGTCACCCCGCCCCAAGGTCGTCTGGGCACAATTGGGCGTGAAGGATTATGATGCCGCGGCGAAGGGGGAGCATTACGGCGTGGAAGTGATCATGGATCGCTGCCCGGCCATTGAGCATCCTCGTCTCAATATCGGACGATAGTTAGGATAGTTCGCACTTATCATTCGGCGTCGAAGCGATATGATCCTTGCTGTGCTCGTTTAAAAAGACAGTCGGAGGGACACCATGTCAGACCATACGCCGGGCTTTTCTACCCTTGCTATCCACGCCGGTGCGCAGCCAGACCCGACCACTGGCGCGCGCGCCACACCGATCTACCAGACCACGGCTTACGCGTTCCGTGATTCCGACCATGCGGCAGCGCTTTTCGGCCTGAAGGAGTTCGGCAATATCTATACGCGCATCATGAACCCGACGCAGGCGGTTCTTGAAGAGCGCGTTGCAGCCCTGGAGGGCGGAACCGCGGCGCTCGCCGTGGCGTCGGGTCACGCAGCACAGTTGCTGGTCTTTCACACGCTGCTGCAATCCGGAGACAACTTCGTGGCCGCCCGCCAGCTTTATGGCGGCTCGATCAACCAGTTCGGCCACTCCTTCCAAAACTTCGGCTGGCAGGTGCGCTGGGCGGATGCCGCTGATCCTGCGAACTTCGAAGCCCAAATCGATGAGAAGACGAAGGCGATCTTCATCGAGAGCCTCGCCAATCCCGGCGGCACATTTGTCGATATCTCTGCCATTGCAGAGGTGGCGCACAGGCATGGGCTGCCGCTGATCGTCGACAACACAATGGCGAGCCCCTATCTCATTCGGCCGATCGAACACGGTGCCGACATCGTCGTCCACTCGCTGACGAAGTTTCTCGGAGGCCATGGCAACTCCATGGGCGGCATCATCGTCGATGGCGGCACGTTCGACTGGTCCGCATCGGACAAGTTTCCGGCTCTCTCGCAGCCGCGTCCGGAATATTCGGGTGTCGTCCTGCACCAGACGTTCGGCAATTTCGCCTTCGCCATTGCCACCCGCGTCCTCGGCCTTCGCGATCTCGGCCCTTCAATTTCCCCTTTCAACGCCTTCCTGATTCTCACCGGCATCGAAACGCTGCCGCTGCGCGTCCAGCGCCACTCCGACAATGCGCTTGCGGTTGCCAAATGGCTGAAGGCACATCCGAAGATCGGCTGGGTGCCATATGCGGGGCTGGAAGACAGCGACAACCACACTCTGCAGCAACGCTACTCGCCAAAGGGCGCGGGGTCTGTCTTCACCTTCGGTGTGAAAGGCGGCTACCAGGCTGGTAAATCGCTGGTGGAAGGATTGCAGCTCTTTTCACACCTTGCCAATATCGGCGATACCCGCTCTCTCGTCATCCACCCTGCATCGACGACCCATGCTCAGCTGACGCCCGAGCAGCAGGTTGCGGCAGGTGCGGGTCCAGACGTGGTGCGTCTCTCTATCGGCATCGAGGATGTGAAGGACATCATCGCTGACCTGGAGCAGTCGCTGGCAAAGATCTGACGACCGAAAAACTTGAGAAGTATCAATCTGAAAGGACAAGATCGCCCATGGCCCTGACACTGAATTTCAAGCCTGACGGCGATCTTTCCACTATTCAGCCGGAGGAGGGCGCTCCGGCGCCCGACAGGCTGATGGCTGGCGATCCGAAATTCACCAGCTGGAATCTAGAGGAGGCCGCAGGCGGTCTCTATGCCGGCATCTGGCAATCGACACCCGGCAAGTGGCGGGTCGAATATGATGAATGGGAGTACTTCAACATTCTGGAGGGTCACTCGATTCTGACAGTAGATGGTGGAGAGCCCATTCACCTGAAAGCGGGCGATCGCCAGATCATCCGTCCTGGCTTTAAAGGCACCTGGGAAGTGGTGCAGACGACGCGAAAGGATTATGTGGTCCGGCTATAGACCAGCCGCGGCCACACGCATCGTCTCCCTTGCTCATCACAACATTGGCTTGCTCAGCGCAGCGGCGGCAGCTTCATGCTCTGCGGCCATGGTGCCGTCATCGGCGGTCACTGTCTGCACGCTCTGACGAGCCCCGATGCGATCCATGTAGCGCTGAAAGGCGGGTCGGGCCTCCACAAGGCCGAACATCGTCGTCCAGGTAAGCGCGATCCCCCACAGAAGATCGGCGGCCGTGAATCGCTCGCCAAGCAGGTAGGGTCCCTTCTCCAGCTGCACTTCCAGCACATCAATCAGCGAGTCGTAACTCGCATAGGGTGTTTCATTGAGAGAGCCCGGCTCGCGTTTCATGTAGCAGTCATAGATGGCCGGTTCAAAGCAACTGCCATAGATGAACAGCCAACGGACATAGGCGCCACGATCCGGGTCGATGAGGGAAGGGGCAAGCCCGGCTTGTGGGAAGAGGTCGGCCAGATAGAGATAGATCGCGCCCTGTTCGGTGATCACCGTACCACCGGCGCGCACCGCTGGCACCTTGCCGAGCGGGTTGATGGTCAAATACTCCGGCCGTCTTTGTTCGCCTGCCTTCATGTTCAGGACGTGCAGCTCATAAGGCACGTTCAACTCCTCCAGCAAGATGCGGGCGCCGGTGGCACGTGTCTGCGGGGAATAGAAGAGTGTGATTTCTTGGTTCGTCGTCATCGGTCGTCTCCCGTGCTGATTAATCTCGCGATTTCGCGGTGACGAGAGATTGCGCTTCCATACCTGTCAGATCATGTCAGGTTGGATGAGATGTAGATCGAGAAACAGGATTTTTTCGATGCGTGCGAGCCGGTTGATCAACATCCTCACCACCCTTCAAGCGAAAGGGCTGGTGACGGCTAAGGTGCTGGCTGCGGAGAACGATGTCTCTGTGCGAACGATCTATCGCGACATCGATGCGCTTTCGCTCTCAGGTGTCCCAGTCTACAGCGAACGAGGCTCTGATGGCGGGTATCGTCTTCTTGATGGTTATCGTGTGCGCCTCAATGGGCTGACACCGTCCGAGGCGGAGGCCATGTTTCTGTCGGGTATTCCCGGCGCTGCCGCAGATCTCGGCTTGGGGGCGCTGATGGCGGGCGCACAGAAGAAACTGACGGCCGCCTTGCCCGAGGATTTGCGCGAAAGCGCGCGACGCCTGCAGACGAAATTCTATCTTGATGCACCAACTTGGCTAGCCGAAGGAGAGCAGCCGCATTATCTGCAAGCCATCGCCGGTGCCGTCTGGAGTTCCAAGCGCATCCGCATTCGCTATCGGTCATGGACGGCTGAAAAAAACCGGGTCGCAAATCCGCTTGGCATCGTCATGAAGGGTGGTGCCTGGTACGTCGTCGCACGCGTTGACAACACACCCCGCACCTACCGCATATCCCGCGTCCTCGACCTCATCGTGACCGATGAAGGCTTCGACTGGCCGAAGGGTTTTGACCTGGCGGCCTATTGGAACGAGAACACGAGAAGGCTCGAGCTCGATCTTTATCCGAACTGGGCGACGATACGAATTTCACCCCACGGCTTGAAAGAGATCGAGCATACCGCTCCACCTTACGTCCGCGCCAATATCGGTTTTGTTGCAGAAGCCGACGAGGCTGGGTGGCAGACGGTGCGGTTGCCGGTGGCGCATAGGCGTATGGCCGTGCAGGAAATGTTGAAATTGGGGCCGGAGGTCGAGGTGATCGACCCGCCGGAATTGCGCGACGCCATGCGTCAAGCGATCGAAACGCTGATGCACCGTTATGCGCAGGGAGCAGACGACCTCACCAAGTGAGGTCGAGCCGTTCCAGACCGTGAAAATGATAGACGTCCTTGACCTTCGGCTGGCGAGCCAGCGTGAGATGCGGCAAGCGCCGGAAGAGCAGAGGCAGGACGATATTCAGTTCCAACCGCGCCAGCGGCGCGCCGATGCAGAAATGGATGCCCGCACCAAAGGAGAGATTCGGGGCCTCGGCACGATCCGGCTTGAAGGTGAGGGGATCGCTGAATTTTAGCGGATCGAGATTGGCGGCGGCGAGGATGAGGCTGACCTTGTCGCCCCGCTCGAATTTCACGCCATCGATTTCCACCGGCTCCAGAGCCCAGCGCTGAAAGATGTGGACGGGTGCACCGATGCGAAGCGTCTCTTCCACGGTCCGTTCGGTCGTCTTCTCGTCGCCGAAGAGCGATTGAGGGTTGAGCCCGCTTTCCAGAATGACGCGCAGCGAGTTGCCGATCTGGTGGACGGTTGCTTCATGCCCGGCGTTGAGAAGGACGATCGTTGTGGAGATCAGTTCATCATCGGTGAGAAACTGGCCCTTATGCTCCGTATGGATCATATGGCTGAGCAGATCGTCCTTCGGCTCGGCCCGGCGTTTGGCAATCACGCTGCGCACATAATCGGCGAATTCCTTGGCCGCGCGGTCGGCGGCAAGCTCATCTTCGCGGCTGCGCTTGAACATGTACATGCCGACATAGGCATGCGACCATCTGAGCAGTTGCGGCCCCATTTCTTCAGGGATCCCGATCATCCGGGCAATCATCGTTACCGGAATGATATCGGCGAAAGAGGACAGCAGCTCTGTCTGACCGTCCTTTTCGAAGCGGTCGATAAGCCCGTGGGCCAGCGTCTCGATCTCAGGCTTCATCTTCTCTACGTGACGGGAGACGAAGGCACGGTTCACCAGCGTGCGCAGCCGGGTGTGTTCGGGTGGCTCGATTTCCAAAAGGGAATGACGCTCTGCTGCATCGAAATTCTGAGTGTGTTCGAGCGGCTCGGGCAGGCCGAGTTCTTGGCGTGTGGCGATGTGAAGGATCTGGCGCCCGAAGCGACGGTCACGCAACAGCGCGTTGACGTGATCATAACCGGTGAAGAACCATTGCTTCTGTTCCGTCCAGTAGAAGGTTGGACAGTGTGCGTGGAAAAGAGCGTATGTGGCGTTTGGGTTGCCATAAAACGCCGGGTTACGGGCGTCGAGCGAAACGGAGCGCTGTTGCGCGTCGATGTGGAGAAAGTCGGGCATGGTGTTCATGCCCAACCTCTACAGCATCGGCCCGAAAATCGGAATCGATTTTCGGAAAGCACGATGCGTAGATTCAAAAAGTTAGAGCGTCCTTTGTGCGTCCTAAAGGACGCACGGCGCTCTAGCGAAAACATAGCCGACGGGAAAGAGAGGCGAGGCTGAGAATAGACAGTCAGTTGCTACCCATAGCCGCAATGCGGTTGAGTGCCGCGACCTGCCGGTCGGCATTATTGTCGTGCGGGTCTTCACCCCGGTCATCAGCCGGGAGCACGACATTGGCAATGCCGTCATTGACGACCGTGCGATTGCGGCCTGCGGATTTCGCTGCATAGAGTGCCCGGTCCGCCATCTTCAGCATCAGATCCAGTTCAGCCTCCGCGATCGGGGCGGAGTAGATGCCGATACTCACCGTCGAGGTAAAGCTTTCCTCTCTTCCCTCGGTGGACAGACGAGCGAAATAGACACGCACGCCATCGACGACCCTCAGCGCAGCGTTCAGGTCGTCATGGGGCAGCAGATAGGCAAACTCTTCGCCGCCCATGCGCACGAAAATTCCCTTGCTGCCGACGATGCGATTGACGAGATCGCAGAACTGAACCAGCACCTCGTCACCGCACTGGTGACCATGGCGGTCGTTGATCTTCTTGAAATGATCTATGTCGAACAAAGCAAGCAGAAGTTGCGATGAGCGATGTTCCGGCGCCTTCCAGATCTCAGAATAGGCTTCCATCAGTCCGCGCCTGTTAAGAACGCCTGTCAGATGATCGGTGATTGAAAGACGGTGTAGTCGCCGCTCGTTGTCCTCCATGAACATCTTCAAGGCAATCATCATCAGCACGACGAAGCTGAAAGCGGCCGAGTAGGCGACCGGTGCGGTCAGCGGCAGCGTCTGGCCGGCGAGCGAGTCGTAGGGGATGATCAGGGCTGCGGTCAGAGGACCGATCAGCGCGTGCACGACGAGGGCTACGGCAAAGATCTTGCGCGTCGTTGAGACCGGCTCTTTGGAGGTCAGCACGACGCCGGCGATGGTGAAGTAACCGACTGCCGCGCAGGCATGATAAACGAGGACACGTGCCAGCATGCTGTCGTACACCGCCGGCAGAAACATGAAGGCCAGCCACAAAAGCGGTGGAATGAAAATCCACCCCTCGATTTTCCGCTGCTCAAGGCGAAGCAGGCCGGCGAGCCAGAAGCCGAAGGCCGAAAGCGCAAGCGTGTTGCCAACGGTGATCGTCCAGAAATCAGCGAGATAACCCCGTTGCGCTACGAGCGCAGAACCGGCGCCCACCGCTGCAAAGCCGCAGGCGAAAAACAGGTGATGTTTCTTGGAGGACGAATGAAGCCAGAGCACGGCCAGCAATGCAGCGAGAGTCGATGTTTCCAACGACCAGAGAAGCATGCCTGTTTGGGCCTGGAACACAGCGCAATCCTAGTTAAATTTCAATGAGTCGCTTCGTCTGACCGTCGAGTGTGATCGAGGAGTAAGGTCGAGAACGCCACTTCGACGTGTAGTCCTGCGAAAGGCAACTTTCAACGAAAAACTCTCACGCAAAGTATCTTCCTTACGTTACGTAAAGAATTCGTCACCCCTCGTTCCGCTTAACCGCTTGTTGACCAGTCCGGCTGTTCATCGTTGATGAGGGAAGCGACGCAAGCCACGAGAGGCTGGTCTGCAAGGGATTTCATCTTTAAAGCGGTGTAAGAATTGTCCTCGCTATTAAGGATATCCGCTGCCTCAGTCTTGAAGTGCCGACCAAGGACACTCTATGTAGTGAGTTGACGAATAATGATTCCGGGCGCTCGGAGCTTCCGGGCTAGAATTGGATAAAGGACGGACATGACAAATCCAGTTGATACCGCCATGGCTCTGGTGCCGATGGTCGTGGAGCAAACCAACCGCGGTGAGCGCTCCTATGACATCTACTCCCGTCTTCTCAAAGAGCGCATCATCTTCCTGACAGGTCCTGTCGAAGATCACATGGCTTCGCTCGTTTGCGCCCAGCTTCTGTTCCTCGAGGCCGAAAACCCGAAGAAGGAAATCGCGCTCTACATTAATTCCCCGGGTGGTGTCGTAACCGCCGGCATGGCGATCTATGACACGATGCAGTTCATCCGTCCTGCCGTCTCCACGCTTTGCGTTGGCCAGGCGGCCTCGATGGGCTCGCTGCTTCTGGCAGCCGGCGAAAAGGGCATGCGCTTTGCAACGCCTAACGCCCGCATCATGGTTCACCAGCCGTCCGGCGGCTTCCAGGGCCAGGCATCCGACATCGAGCGTCATGCCCGGGACATCATCAAGATGAAGCGTCGCCTGAACGAAGTCTATGTGAAACACACCGGCCGTACGTTGGAAGACGTTGAAAAGACGCTCGATCGCGACCATTTTATGGATGCCGGAGAAGCGAAGGACTGGGGCGTGATCGACAAGATCCTCACCTCCCGCCAGGAAATCGAAGGCATTTCCGCGAATTAAGGCGACTGCTTGACGATGCCGGTTTATTGGCCTGATCGTAATTCTGGGCTTTAAACCGGCGAATAAAGCGATAATAGTACATATTAAGGCTATGTTGAATTTTTATGACGTAGTCTGAACCAAGCTCTCCCGAACGACGTAAAGCTTTAAGGGAGAGCATCGGAAGACATACCGGAGCACGCGTGTTCCGGGGTTTTAAGGGGAATTCGTTGCCGCCGTGCGTCAGTTCATATATCTGATACGGCTAGTACCCCGGGAACGAAGCGGATGCGAAGGCCCGAAATGGCGGTCGCATTTGCAGGCGGTAAGTTGACCGCGATCCGCTTTGCGGACCTGCGGCGTGCTGGAAGGAAAGAGATATGAGCAAAGTCAGCGGCAGCAACGGCGGCGACTCGAAAAATACACTCTATTGTTCATTCTGCGGCAAGAGCCAGCACGAAGTCCGGAAGCTGATTGCCGGGCCGACAGTGTTCATCTGCGATGAATGCGTCGAATTGTGCATGGACATCATCCGCGAGGAGAACAAGAGTTCGATGGTGAAGTCGCGTGAGGGTGTTCCCACCCCGCAGGACATCATCAAGATCCTCGATGAATACGTCATCGGCCAGAAACAGGCGAAGAAGATCCTGTCCGTAGCCGTTCACAACCATTACAAGCGCCTCGCGCACGCCTCCAAGAACGGCGATGTGGAACTGGCGAAATCGAACATCATGCTGGTTGGCCCGACCGGTTGCGGCAAAACCTATCTTGCCCAGACGCTCGCGCGCATCATCGATGTTCCCTTCACCATGGCGGACGCCACGACGCTGACCGAAGCCGGTTATGTCGGTGAAGACGTCGAAAACATCATTCTGAAGCTGCTCCAGGCTGCCGACTACAATGTCGAGCGCGCCCAGCGCGGTATCGTCTATATCGACGAAGTGGACAAGATTTCCCGCAAGTCGGACAATCCGTCCATCACGCGCGACGTATCGGGCGAAGGCGTTCAGCAGGCACTTCTGAAGATCATGGAAGGCACGGTCGCATCCGTTCCTCCGCAGGGTGGTCGCAAGCATCCGCAGCAGGAATTCCTGCAGGTGGATACGACCAACATTCTCTTCATCTGCGGCGGCGCATTTGCTGGCCTCGACAAGATCATCTCTGCCCGTGGCGAGAAGACATCCATCGGCTTCGGTGCGACGGTCAAGGCAGAAGACGATCGCCGCGTTGGCGAAGTGCTGCGTGAACTGGAGCCTGAAGACCTGGTCAAGTTCGGTCTCATCCCCGAATTCATCGGTCGTCTGCCGGTTCTGGCAACGCTCGAGGATCTCGACGAGGATGCGCTGATCCAGATCCTGTCCGAGCCAAAGAACGCTCTGGTCAAGCAGTACCAGCGCCTGTTCGAAATGGAAGATGTTGAACTGACATTCCACGAGGATGCGCTGCGTGAAATCGCCCGCAGGGCCATCACCCGCAAGACAGGTGCTCGCGGTCTGCGCTCGATCATGGAAAAGATCCTGCTCGACACGATGTTCGACCTGCCGACGCTGGAAGGCGTGCGCGAAGTGGTGATTTCAGACGAGGTCGTCAGCGGCCTTGCTCGCCCGCTCTACATCTACGCTGATCGTCAGGACGAAAAGGCGAATGTGTCGGCCTGATTACCAGGGCTGATCGCAATCAAATGGAAAAGGCTCGCCATTGGCGAGCCTTTTTTCTGTTTTAGACCTCGAAATAGCGAATAACCGTGCCCGTATCCGATTTTGAGTTGGAGCGGATTATGCTTTGCTGATAGAGTCTTACCAGTGATTTGTGTGATGGCGTGACGTTTTGGTGAAGGTCGCTCATCGAATCCACCTTCGCGGGGCCCGGCAGGGGTGGAGAGTAAAAAGCGTATTCACGCCCATCGTTTTTTCAAAGGTATGCGGCCCCACGATAGACGGCGGGTTGCTGGTTTCCGTGACTTGAAAATGACAGTGCGAAACTCCACTTTCAGTCACGAATAAGAATATGCCGGAAACTTCCCAAGACGTCCGGCAAGCGTCCCGAATAGGGACCATGGAAAGGAAATGATATGACGAACATCACGTCTGCTGCATCTGGCGGTACCTATCCCGTACTTCCTCTGCGCGACATTGTCGTTTTCCCACATATGATCGTTCCATTGTTTGTCGGACGCGAAAAGTCCATTCGCGCACTGGAAGAGGTCATGGGCTCCGACAGACAGATCATGCTTGTCACGCAGATCAACGCGAGCGATGACGATCCGGATCCGTCTGCGATTCACAAAGTGGGCACGGTTGCCAACGTTCTTCAGCTCCTGAAACTGCCCGACGGCACTGTCAAGGTTCTTGTCGAAGGCAAGGGTCGTGCGCAGATCGAAGAATACACCGGCCGCGAAGACTTCTACGAAGCGACCGCAACGATTCTGCACGAGCCGGAGGAAGACGCCGTTGAGATCGAGGCTTTGTCTCGTTCCGTCGTGTCCGAGTTCGAAAGCTACGTAAAGCTCAACAAGAAGATTTCGCCGGAAGTGGTTGGCGCTGCTGGACAAATCGACGACTATTCTAAGCTCGCCGATACGGTTGCCTCGCACCTCTCCATCAAGATCACCGAAAAGCAGGAAATGCTCGAAACGGTGAGCGTGAAGCAGCGCCTGGAAAAGGCTCTTGGCTTCATGGAAGGCGAAATTTCCGTTCTGCAGGTTGAGAAGCGCATCCGCTCGCGCGTCAAGCGCCAGATGGAGAAGACCCAGCGCGAATATTACCTCAACGAGCAGATGAAGGCGATCCAGAAGGAACTCGGCGACGGCGAAGACGGCCGTGACGAGATGGCCGAACTGGAAGAGCGCGTCGCCAAGACCAAGCTCTCCAAGGAGGCCAAGGAAAAGGCCGAAGCGGAGATGAAGAAGCTTCGCCAGATGAGCCCGATGTCGGCGGAAGCCACGGTCGTGCGCAACTATCTGGACTGGCTGCTCGGTCTGCCATGGGGCAAGAAGTCCAAGTTCAAGGTTGATCTGAACGCTGCCGAGCAGGTTCTGGATCTGGATCACTTTGGCCTCGACAAGGTCAAGGAGCGTATCGTCGAATATCTGGCCGTACAGGCCCGTGCCACGAAGATTCGCGGCCCGATCCTGTGCCTCGTCGGCCCTCCAGGCGTCGGTAAGACCTCGCTTGCGAAGTCCATCGCCAAGGCAACTGGTCGCGAATATGTTCGCATGGCGCTAGGTGGCGTTCGCGACGAAGCGGAAATCCGCGGTCACCGCCGGACCTATATCGGCTCCATGCCGGGCAAGATCGTCCAGTCGATGAAGAAGGCCAAGAAGGCGAACCCGCTCTTCCTGCTCGATGAAATCGACAAAATGGGCATGGATTTCCGTGGCGACCCATCGTCGGCTCTGCTCGAGGTGCTGGATCCGGAACAGAACTCCACCTTCATGGATCACTACCTTGAAGTGGAATACGATCTGTCCGACGTCATGTTCGTGACGACCGCCAACACGCTTAACATTCCTGGTCCGCTGATGGACCGTATGGAAGTGATCCGTATTGCCGGTTACACCGAAGACGAAAAGCGCGAGATCGCCAAGCGGCACCTGCTGCCTAAGGCAATCAAGGAGCATGCCCTGCGTCCGGAGGAGTTCTCCGTGACGGATGGCGCCTTGATGGCCATCATTCAGCAGTACACCCGCGAAGCCGGTGTTCGTAACTTCGAACGTGAGCTGATGAAGCTCGCCCGCAAGGCCGTCACCGAGATCATCAAGGGCAAGACCAAGTCGGTCGAAGTCACGGCTGAAAACATCAACGACTATCTGGGTGTGCCGCGCTTCCGTCACGGCGAGGCCGAGCGTGAGGATCAGGTCGGTGTCGTCACCGGTCTGGCCTGGACCGAAGTGGGGGGCGAATTGCTCACCATCGAAGGCGTGATGATGCCGGGCAAGGGTCGTATGACCGTGACCGGTAACCTGAAGGAAGTGATGAAGGAGTCTATCTCGGCGGCGGCATCCTATGTCCGTTCGCGCGCGGTCGATTTCGGCATCGAGCCTCCACGCTTCGACAAGAGCGACATCCACGTGCACGTGCCGGAAGGCGCAACGCCGAAGGACGGTCCGTCTGCAGGTGTCGCCATGGCAACGGCCATCGTCTCCATCATGACAGGTATTCCTGTCTCGAAGGACGTGGCAATGACTGGCGAGATTACGCTTCGCGGTCGTGTCCTGCCGATCGGTGGATTGAAGGAAAAGCTGCTTGCAGCACTTCGCGGCGGCATCAAGAAGGTGCTGATCCCGGAAGAAAACGCCAAGGATCTAGCGGACATTCCGGACAATGTGAAGAACGGCATGGAGATCATTCCAGTGTCCCGCATGGGTGAGGTTCTTGAGCATGCTCTGACCCGTAAACCCGAGCCGATCGAGTGGGATGGCAGCATCGAAACGCCGGTGATTGCGACTGTTGAGGGTGTTGATGACGGCGGCCAGACGATCGCCCATTAAGATTTTGAGCGATCTATGGTGCTAAATTAGCACAGAACTTCTGGAAGGCCGGCGGAAATGCCGGCCTTTTTTGTGAAAAAACCACGAGACCTCTTGTTTTTCAGGCGATTCCGTCGCTTTTGGGTGGCGGTGCGCGAATAGAACTCTATTCTGCGCGGACCTGATTTTGAGTCGTTTCATACCACTGAAAGGGATGGAAACATGAACAAGAACGAGCTCGTTTCCGCAGTTGCCGAGAAGGCTGGCCTCTCCAAGGCTGATGCCGCTTCTGCCGTTGACGCCGTATTTGAAACTGTACAGAACGAACTGAAGGCTGGTGGCGACATCCGTCTCGCTGGCTTCGGTAGCTTCAGCGTCAGCCACCGCAAGGCAACCAAGGGCCGCAACCCGGCGACCCGCGAAGAGGTCGATATTCCTGCTCGCAACGTCCCGAAGTTCTCTGCAGGCAAGGGCCTGAAGGACGCGGTCAACAGCTGATCCGTCCCGACCTCATCTCGCATGAGGTCAATGACAATTCGATATCCTGCAAGCCCGGCCTCCGCGCCGGGCTTTCTTTTTGACCATCTTGCGTTGTGGCTTGGCGTACCATATTTCTATTCCGCCGGTCCTTCCGGCATTCGTTCTCAGGGCGGGGTGTAATTCCCCACCGGCGGTAAAAGGGAAACCTCAAGCCCGCGAGCGCCTGTTCTTCGAAAGAGGGCAGGGTCAGCAGATCCGGTGTAACTCCGGAGCCGACGGTATAGTCCGGATGAAAGAGAATGAGGTCAGGCTGCGCCCTCATCTGCGAAAGCAGGGGGAGGCAGTGCGCGTTTCATCGTGTCCTTGCCGATGCGGTTTCCGTCGTCCTCATCTGTCCTGATTTGTGTTGGTCCTTTGGAAAAGGAAACATGACATGAATCAGAGCTCCGTTTCGCTCTTCCGCTCCCGGGCCGTTCTCGGCGCCGGTTTTATGGTTCTGGCGGGTATCGCTTTCGCCGCACTCAACGTCGTCACCCAGGAACTTGCCATGACGCTCGGCTTTCCGCCGGCGTCCACAGCTTTCTGGCAATATGGTTTCGCGCTCATCCTCTCGCTGCCCTTGCTGGTTCGGCTAGGCCTGCGCGCAATGAAGACCGATTATCCCTTCCGGCACATCTTCCGTGTCCTGCTTGCTGCTTTCGGTGTTCAGGCCTGGGTGACGGGACTGGTGACAGTGCCGATCTGGCAGGCGATCGCGCTTGTCATGACCTCGCCCTTCTTCATCATCATCGGCGCTCGGCTCTTCCTGGGTGAAACCGTCGGCCGCGACAGATGGCTTGCAACACTCACGGGTTTCATTGGCGCGATGATCATCCTGCAGCCATGGTCGGACAGCTTTACCAAGGCCGCGCTGCTGCCTGTGCTTTCGGCATTGCTGTGGGGTGGATCGTCATTGATCATGAAGAACCTCACGCATCACGAGCCGCCCGAGACGGTGACCGTCTGGCTCCTCGTCCTGCTGACGCCCATCAATGCGGGCCTTGCCGCAGCCTCTGGCTTTGCTGTTCCGGAGGGTCTTGCGCTCTGGCTGCTGCTTACGGCAGGGCTGCTGACGGCGCTTGGGCAATATCTCCTGACGCTCGCTTACAACGCGGCTGATGCGGCCTATGTGCAGCCCTTTGATGATCTGAAGCTACCGTTGAACGTTCTTGCAGGCTGGCTGGTGTTTGGCTACGCACCGAGCGGCTATCTCTGGCTGGGTGCTACTCTTATCCTCTTCGCGTCACTCTTCCTCATGCTGCGTGAAGCCGGCAAGGAAGCGGTGCCCATCTCGTGACGGAAAATGCAACCACACCGGGCGCGCTACGCCCGGTGCCATGGCCAAACGCCTAAGGCATCGACCCGAACATCGAAATCGATGTTCGGAAAAGCACGATGCATAAAGTCAAAGACTGAGACGCGTCCTCTGTGCGCCCCATAGGACGCATGTCGCGCCAACCGCTCGTCAGGCGTCGAAGGTGCTCTTCTCCGATGGGATTCGCCGAGGGGAGAGCACGCATAGGACATGAGCGGCAGCAAGCCGTCCACAAGGCACATGCGAATGACCTTCGATCAGTGCGAAAACGTCTGTAGGAAAGGGCGTCGTTTTTTAAAGTGAGGTGAGTTTCATAAGCTCATCGCTGCTTGTCCTGATTCTCCGAATCGTACTGAACCCATCGGAAAAAGAAATAAATCGGCAAGGCAATAAGCGCCAGGGTGGCGAGCGTGTGTACTGACATGGTTCATCCCATTACTCGCGTCTTCATCATGAGGACGACGAGATACTTATGGTGCGAAACCTCTTTATAATTCTTGAATCGCTCGATGAGCGGACTGTCCGATTCTGGGACAGGGCGTGGAGCAACAAACGCGGAGTCAAACTGAGCTGGCTCAAGCATCGCCGGTTGCTCGGATCATCAGCGAGCGACACACACCAGCACCAGCAGAGCTCGACAAAGGTAGTGCGAGATCAGGGCTGTCGAAGAGACAGCCATTTAAGTTTAAGTCGTGACATCTGGGAAGAAAATGGTGGGCGATGAGAGACTCGAACTCCCGACATCCTCGGTGTAAACGAGGCGCTCTACCAACTGAGCTAATCGCCCTTCGCGTCTTGCAGATCGTGTCTGCCGCGTCGGTGGCCGTGATCTATTCGGATCGGATGGAAACCGCAAGAGCCTTTGTGAAGTTTTTTTGTTTTTTCCGTTTTTTTGTCGCGGTGCGAAAGGCGAGTGATTTGGCGGCCACGCAAATTTCCTACGCTATATCAGCTGTTTACCGTCCAGGGACCAACCAGGTGTTTCTGATAAACCCAACCGCCCGACGCCAGTGACCTACGAAGCCTGCGATAGCGGAGCCACCACTCTATCCTCGGATGGACCTATCTTTCTTTTCCGCGCGATGACGAGTCAGGCCCAAGACAATCGGGACGCGCTAAGGTCCGAAACGGCACAATGTTTGGAGGAGAAAAGGGGAGGAGCCCTCGTCATGGATTCGCGTCAAAGGAGGCGACTCGAGAATGGTCTCCAAGAGTAATAGCGCGGTCTGTGGATAAGATGTTTGAGTTGCACAATTGCGGTTGCTTCGTCGATGGCCCGGAAAGCTGGGCTTTTGGAAGCTGGTCCCATGGCAAAATGCACAAGCTTATCCTTTTGTCGTGAAAGCTGCTTGACACCCCCACACGAACGCCTTAGTTAGCCGCTCAACGAACAGCCGAGGCGGTTCGTGCAGCGAGGTGGAAGCCTCCTGTCAGGAGATGCGGGTGTAGCTCAGTCGGTTAGAGTGCCGGCCTGTCACGCCGGAGGTCGCGGGTTCGAGCCCCGTCACTCGCGCCATCCTGTCCCTCGGAACTCTACGAACGCCAAGCGTTCGTCATGCGCGGGTGTAGCTCAGTCGGTTAGAGTGCCGGCCTGTCACGCCGGAGGTCGCGGGTTCGAGCCCCGTCACTCGCGCCACTTTTTTTCTACCTCCATTGCTATATCTGCGATCAGCAGGGCGCGGTTTGCACCGCAAGATTTAGTCAATTTCGCCTTACTCAACCGGTCAAATTGTTCCGCCGGAAAGTCCAGTTTTCGCTCTTCCTCGGTGTCATAAAACGTTACCGCACGGCACAAAAATATGTGACGATTTAAAAGAGCGCTTTAAACGATTTTTGTCGATGTTTCTTAAGTATTTAGCTATATGTCGAATGGCCAGAGCATCGGCTGTTTGACATTACCGTGTCTAATCCGTGGCGGGATTGGCGCGAAAAGGTGCTTAAACCCTTGCAGAGATGGCGCGGCTGCGCTAACCACTGCGGCGTTGCAACACAATTCGGCCCTGCGGAACGTCAGTTCCAAATGGGTGCCCGACGCTCGGTCGGGCAAGGAAGAGACAATGACTGAACTCCTCAGTTCCTATATTCCGATCGCAATCTTCATCGGTATCGCACTCGTCATCGGCCTGGCGCTGTTGATCGCGCCTTTCGCGGTTGCTTACAAGAATCCCGATCCTGAGAAGCTTTCCGCATTCGAATGCGGCTTCAACGCGTTTGACGACGCTCGCATGAAGTTCGACATTCGATTCTATCTCGTTTCGATCCTTTTCATCATCTTCGACCTGGAAGTCGCCTTCCTGTTCCCGTGGGCAGTATCCTTCGGTGAAATCGGCTGGTTTGGCTTCTGGTCCATGATGGTGTTTCTGGCCGTTCTGACCATCGGCTTCATCTATGAATGGAAGAAGGGAGCGCTGGAATGGGCGTAGTTCAAAACGACTCGACGCTTGTCGCGCAAAAGCCCAAGGGCATTATCGATCCATCGACCGGCAAGCCGGTCGGTAGCGATGATGCTTACTTCAGCGAAATCAATGACGAATTGGCCGACAAGGGCTTTCTCGTCACCTCGACCGACGAGCTCATCACCTGGGCGCGCACCGGCTCGCTGATGTGGATGCAGTTCGGTCTGGCCTGCTGCGCCGTCGAAGGTCTGATGCAGGCTTCTGGCCCGCGTTACGACATGGAGCGCTTCGGCGTTGCCCCACGCGCCTCACCGCGCCAGTCGGACGTCATGATCGTTGCCGGCACGCTCACCAACAAGATGGCGCCCGCACTGCGCAAGGTCTATGACCAGATGCCGGAGCCGCGCTACGTCATCTCCATGGGCTCCTGTGCCAATGGCGGCGGCTACTATCACTATTCCTACGCCGTCGTTCGCGGTTGCGACCGTGTCGTGCCAGTCGATATTTACGTGCCGGGCTGTCCCCCCACGGCGGAAGCACTGCTTTACGGCGTGCTTCTGCTGCAGAAGAAAATCCGCCGCACAGGCACGATCGAGCGTTAAGGGCAGAGGACTGAAGAATGAGCGAAGCTCTTAACGATTTCGCGGCCTATGTGCAGGAAGCGCGCGGCTCTCTTATCGAGTCGCATGCCATCGCTTATGGCGAGTTGACGCTGAACACGACGCCGGAAAACATCATCGCGCTTCTGACTTTCCTGCGTGACGATGTGCAGTGTGGGTTCGTCAACATCATCGATATCTGCGGCGTTGACTGGCCGCAGCGCGAAAAGCGCTTCGATGTCGTCTATCATCTGCTGTCTCCGCGTCAGAACCTGCGCGTTCGCATCAAGCTTCAAGTGGCCGAAGACGAGGGCGTACCGTCTGCGACGTCCGTTTTCTACGGCGCTGAGTGGTTCGAGCGCGAAGCCTGGGACATGTATGGTATTCCGTTTGAAGGCCACTCGGATCTTCGCCGTATCCTGACCGATTATGGCTTCGAAGGTCATCCGCTTCGCAAGGATTTTCCGCTCACTGGTTTCGTCGAAGTGCGCTACGATGACGTCCAAAAGCGCGTTCTTTACGAGCCCGTGGAGTTGAAGCAGGAATTCCGCAGCTTCGATTTCCTCTCGCCTTGGGAAGGAACGGATTACGTTCTTCCGGGTGACGAAAAGGCCAAGCAATGAGCGAAGCAGTTTCCACAGAGCAGGGACAATGTCTTTGCGGCGCCGTTCGCATGCAAGCAACGATCGGCGCCCGGGAAATGGGTGCATGCCATTGCTCCATGTGCCGTCGCTGGTCCGGCGGTGTTTTCCTCGCTGTTGAATGCAAGTCCGTCTCTGTAGAGAATGCCGAGGCGCTCGGCGTCTATTCGTCGTCCGAATGGGGCGAGCGCTGCTTCTGCAAGACATGCGGCAGCACGGTGATGTGGCGCTCCAAGGATGGCGCGCATTTTGCCGTTTCCGCCCAGCTCTTCAACGATCCGTCCAGCTTCACGCTGGCATCCGAGATCTTCATTGACGAAAAGCCGACAAGCTATTCGTTCGCCGAGGCCACCAAGAAAATGACCGGCCCCGAATTCATCGCCATGATCACGTCGGCGGAGCAACACTGATGACTGAACATAATGTTCGCAATTTTACGATCAACTTCGGTCCGGAACATCCGTCCGCGCACGGCGTGCTGCGTCTCGTTCTGGAACTGGACGGCGAAATCGTTGAGCGAGTCGATCCGCATATCGGCCTGCTGCATCGCGGCACCGAAAAGCTGATCGAAGCAAAGACCTATCTTCAGGCTGTTCCTTACTTCGATCGCCTCGACTACGTCGCGCCGATGAACCAGGAGCACGCCTTTGCGCTTGCTGTCGAACGGCTCCTCGGGCTTGAAATCCCGATGCGCGGTCAGTTGATCCGCGTTCTCTATTCCGAAATCGGCCGCATCCTCTCGCACATCATGAACGTCACGACTCAGGCCATGGACGTTGGTGCCATGACGCCGCCGGTCTGGGGCTTCGAAGAGCGCGAAAAGCTGATGGTGTTCTATGAGCGTGCATCGGGTGCGCGCATGCACGCTGCCTATTTCCGTCCAGGCGGCGTCCACCAGGACATTCCGCAGGAACTGGTCGACGATATCGGCAAGTGGTGCGATCCGTTCATCACGGTTCTCGACAACATCGAGGGCCTGCTCACCGACAACCGTATCTACAAGCAGCGCAACGTCGATATCGGCGTCGTGTCGCTCGAAGATGCGTTTGCCTGGGGCTTTACCGGCGTCATGGTTCGTGGTTCGGGTGCAGCCTGGGACCTGCGCCGTGCGCAGCCCTACGAGTGCTACTCCGATCTCGACTTCGATATTCCGGTCGGCAAGAATGGCGACTGCTACGACCGTTACCTGATCCGCATGCAGGAAATGCGCGAATCGGTGAAGATCATGAAGCAGTGCGTCGAGCTTCTCTCGGGCAAGCATCGCATCGGTGCGGTCTCGTCGCTCGACGGCAAGGTCGTGCCGCCGAAGCGTGGTGAGATGAAGCGCTCTATGGAAGCGCTGATCCATCACTTCAAGCTCTATACCGAAGGCTATCACGTTCCGGCTGGCGAAGTGTATGCGGCCGTCGAAGCGCCGAAGGGCGAATTTGGCGTCTATGTTGTGGCCGATGGCACCAACAAGCCGTATCGTTGTAAGATCCGTGCTCCGGGCTATGCCCACCTGCAGGCGATGGACTTCCTCTGCAAGGGCCACCAGCTCGCTGACGTGACCGCCGTTCTCGGCTCTCTCGACATCGTGTTCGGGGAGGTCGATCGCTGATGATGCGTCTGCCGCTCGCCATATCGGCTTTGCTTGCAGCCACGGGACCGCTCTTCGCCCAAACGGCGACGAGCGAGGTTTCGTCAGGCGCAAGCGGCGGCAGTTCCACCATCAAGCAGCTGCTGGATCTGGGATACGAGATCAAGTCCTCGCTTCCCAACGGCAGCAAATTCATTGTGTTTATGCAAAAAGACAAAGCGGCTTATGCTTGCGAGTTCGTCACGGTGGCGAGATCGCGGTGTGAGTCGTTAAATTGATGAGGCGTGAGGAAGTATGTCCGTTCGTCGACTAGCCGAAGATCAGGTCCAGCCCGCAAGCTTCGCATTCAATGCGGAGAACACGACGTGGGCGGAAAAGACGATCAAGAAATATCCGGAAGGACGCCAGCAGTCTGCGGTCATCCCGCTGCTGATGCGCGCCCAGGAGCAGGACGGCTGGGTGACCCGCGCCGCCATCGAGAAGGTCGCCGAGATGCTGGATATGGCCTATATCCGCGTTCTCGAAGTGGCGACATTCTATACGCAGTTCCAGATCAAGCCGGTGGGCACCAAGGCTCATATCCAGGTCTGCGGCACGACGCCTTGCATGCTGCGTGGCTCTGAAGCGCTGATGGATGTCTGCCGTCACAAGATCCACCACGATCCGCTGCACACCAATGAGAGCGGCACGCTGTCTTGGGAAGAAGTGGAATGTCAGGGCGCCTGCGTCAACGCGCCGATGGTCATGATCTTCAAGGACGCTTACGAGGATCTGACGCCTCATCGCCTCGAAGAGATCATCGATGCCTTCGAAGCAGGCAAGGGCGATACCGTCAAGCCCGGTCCGCAGATCGACCGTCATCTGTCGGCACCCGTTGGTCCGCTGACGACGCTGACGGAAGAGACCAAGCCGGATCGCTCCAATCTCGACAAGAAGGACGAGCCTGCGCCAGACGCTGCGCAAACGCCGGCTTCCAACGCCGCAAAGCCGAAGACGGATACGCCGGAAACAGATCCGAAGCTGAAGACACCTGCGACGGAGCCTAAGGCTGCAGCGGAAAATGCCAAGGCTGCCGACACCAACAGCGATGCCAAGAAGTCGCAGTGAGAGGTTGAACCATGCTGAAAGATCAAGATCGTATCTTCACCAATCTCTACGGCCTTAAGGACAAGTCGCTTAAGGGCAACATGGCGCGCGGCCATTGGGATGGCACAAAGCAGATCATCGAAAAGGGCCGTGACTGGATCATCAACGAGATGAAGGCTTCGGGCCTTCGTGGTCGTGGTGGTGCAGGCTTCCCGACCGGCTTGAAGTGGTCCTTCATGCCGAAGGAAAGCGATGGTCGCCCGCATTACCTTGTCGTCAACGCTGACGAGTCCGAGCCCGGCACCTGTAAGGACCGCGAAATCCTGCGCCACGATCCGCATACGCTGATCGAAGGTTGCGTGATCGCCGGTTTCGCCATGGGCGCTCACACGGCTTATATCTATGTGCGCGGCGAATATATGCGTGAGCGCGAAGCGCTTCAGGCAGCCATCGACGAGTGCTACGATGCTGGCCTGTTGGGTGTAAACAACAAGAACGGCTGGGATTTCGATATCTACGTTCACCACGGCGCAGGTGCCTATATCTGCGGCGAGGAAACCGCACTGCTCGAAAGCCTGGAAGGCAAGAAGGGCCAGCCACGCCTGAAGCCGCCATTCCCGGCGAATATGGGTCTTTATGGCTGCCCGACCACGGTCAACAACGTCGAGTCGATTGCCGTTGCGCCAACGATCCTGCGTCGCGGTGCCTCCTGGTTCTCATCGATCGGTCGTCCGAATAATGTCGGCACCAAGCTGTTCATGGTCTCCGGCCATGTCGAGCGCCCATGCACCTTCGAGGATGCGCTGGGTGTGTCGTTCAAGGAACTGATCGAGCGTCACTGTGGCGGTATTCGTGGTGGCTGGGACAATCTTCTCGGCGTCATTCCAGGCGGCGCATCCTGCCCCATCGTTCGCGGTGAGGACATGAAGGACGCCATCATGGACTTCGACGGCATGCGCGAAGTGAAGTCGTCCTTCGGTACCGGCGGCATGATCGTCATGGACAAGTCGACCGACGTCATCAAGGCGATTGCCCGCATCGCGGCCTTCTTCAAGCATGAGAGCTGCGGCCAGTGCACCCCTTGCCGTGAAGGCACGGGCTGGATGTGGCGTGTTCTCGAGCGCATGGTCAAGGGCAACGCACAGAAGCGCGAAATCGACATGCTCTTCGAAGTGACGAAGCAGATCGAAGGCCACACCATCTGCGCGCTCGGCGATGCGGCCGCGTGGCCGGTTCAGGCGCTGATCCGTAATTTCCGTCCGGAAATCGAAAAGCGCATCGACCAATATACCTACAGAGCCATGGATGATGGCGCTGTAATGGAAGCTGCCGAGTAACGTGTACGGCGGCTGACAAGGCCAGGGACCGGGTTTCACCGATCCCGAAAATCATTTAAGCATCCGGTCGAATCTCAATGATGCGGCAAGATGCGATCGGGATTTGTCGTGGACCGCGGTTTTGGCGGGACGGACAGGCAACAGGACGTAAGTAGAACCATGACAAAGCTCAAGGTTGACGGTAAAGAGATCGAGGTTCCGGATCATTTCACGCTGCTTCAGGCGTGTGAGGAGGCTGGTGCCGAAGTTCCGCGCTTTTGTTTTCATGAGCGTTTGTCGGTAGCCGGTAACTGCCGCATGTGTCTGATCGAGGTGAAGGGCGGACCGCCCAAGCCCGCAGCCTCCTGTGCCATGGGTGTGCGCGATATTCGCGGCGGCCCGAATGGCGAACTGCCGGAAGTGTTCACCAACACGCCGATGGTCAAGAAGGCCCGTGAAGGCGTGATGGAATTCCTGCTCATCAACCACCCGCTGGATTGCCCGATCTGCGACCAGGGCGGCGAATGCGACCTGCAGGACCAGGCCATGGCCTTCGGTATCGCCGGTTCGCGCTACTCTGAAAACAAGCGTGCGGTTGAAGACAAGTATATCGGCCCGCTCGTCAAGACGGTGATGAACCGCTGCATTCACTGCACGCGCTGCGTTCGTTTCACCACGGAAGTTGCCGGCATTTCCGAACTCGGTCTGATCGGCCGCGGCGAGGATGCCGAGATCACCACCTATCTCGAGCAGGCAATGACCTCCGAACTGCAGGGCAACGTCGTTGATCTCTGCCCGGTCGGCGCCTTGACCTCCAAGCCTTTCGCCTTCACGGCGCGCCCATGGGAGCTTGGCAAGACCGAAACCATCGACGTGATGGATGCGCTCGGCTCTGCAATCCGTGTGGATACCCGCGGTCGTGAAGTCATGCGTATCATGCCGCGCGTCAACGAATCGATCAATGAAGAGTGGATTTCCGACAAGAGCCGGTTCATCTGGGACGGCTTGAAGACGCAGCGTCTCGATCGTCCTTATGTCCGCAAGGATGGACGCTTGCAGCCTGCCACTTGGGGCGAAGCCTTTGGTGCCATCAAGGCTGCCGTTTCGGCGACGTCTGGCGAAAAGATCGGCGCCATTGCCGGCGATCTTGCCTCCGTCGAGGAAATGTTTGCGCTGAAGTCGCTTCTCGCGTCGCTCGGCTCGACCAATGTCGATTGCCGTCAGGACGGTGCAGCACTCGATCCGTCGCTTGGTCGTGCAAGCTACATCTTCAACACGACGATCCAGGGTATCGAAAAAGCCGATGCGCTGCTGATCATTGGTTCCAACCCGCGCTTCGAAGCGGCCGTCCTCAACGCTCGCATTCGCAAGCGCTGGCGCCGTGGCGGCTTCCCGATCGGCGTGATCGGCGAAGCGGGCGAACTGCGTTACGACTACGAATATCTTGGTGCTGGTACTGATACGCTGACCGATCTGGTCAATGGCTCGGGAAGCTTCCTTGAGAAGCTGAAGCTGGCCAAGAACCCGATGATCATCGTCGGCCAAGGCGCTTTGACGCGCGAAGATGGTGCAGCAATTCTGGCTGATGCGGCAAAGCTTGCTGGAAACATCGGCGCGGTCTCCGAAGCCTGGAACGGCTTCTCCGTTCTGCACACGGCAGCATCGCGCGTCGGCGGTCTCGATCTTGGCTTCGTTCCGGCGGACAAGTCCGCGAACGCTGCTTCGATCGTTGCTTCTTCCGACGTGCTCTTCCTGCTCGGCGCTGATGAGATCGATCTTTCGGCCAAGGCTGCAAAGCTCACCGTCTATATCGGTTCGCACGGCGACAATGGCGCGATGAATGCCGACGTGATCCTGCCGGGTGCTGCCTACACCGAAAAGTCCGGTATCTGGGTCAACACCGAGGGCCGCGTCCAGCTCGGTAACCGCGCGGGCTTTGCTCCCGGCGAAGCGCGTGAAGACTGGGCGATCCTGCGCGCGCTGTCCGATGTTCTCGGCAAGAAGCTGCCATTCGACAGCCTGTCTGGCCTGCGCGCACAGCTTTACATCGCACATCCGCATTTTGCCGATACCGATGAGATTGCTGCGGGCAACGTCCACGACCTGACGGCACTCTCCGGCAAGACCGGCGCTCTTAACAAGGCGGGTTTTGCAACGCCGGTTAAGGATTTCTATTTGACGAACCCGATTGCGAGAGCGTCCGCCGTGATGGCTGAATGCTCCGCATTGGCCCGCAACAATTTCAAGGCTGCGGCAGAGTAAGGGTAGGGGATTATGGACTCGTTTTTCTGGAGCTATGTCTGGCCAGCGCTGATTATTGTCGGCCAGTCTCTGCTGCTTCTCGTTATACTTCTGGTCGCGATTGCGTTTCTGCTTCTGGCGGACCGCAAGATCTGGGCTGCCGTTCAGCTGCGCCGTGGCCCGAACGTCGTTGGTCCCTTCGGTCTCTTCCAGTCCTTTGCTGACTTGTTGAAGTTCATCCTCAAGGAGCCGGTCATTCCGTCCGGTGCCAACAAGGCAGTCTTCCTGCTTGCGCCACTCGTCGCAGTGACGCTCGCTCTAGCCACTTACGCCGTCATCCCGTTCAACCAGGGTTGGGTGATTGCCAACATCAATGTCGGCATTCTCTACATCTTCGCGATTTCGTCGCTCGAAGTGTACGGCATCATCATGGGTGGCTGGGCGTCCAACTCGAAGTACCCGTTCCTCGGCGCGCTGCGTTCCGCCGCGCAGATGGTGTCCTACGAAGTCTCGATCGGTCTCGTCATCGTGACCGTTCTGCTGTGCGTTGGCTCGTTGAACCTGACGGATATCGTCAATGCCCAGCATTCGGGTATCGGTACATCGCTCGGTCTGCCGGCATCGTTCCTCGACTGGCATTGGCTGCCGCTCTTCCCGATGTTCATCGTCTTCTTCATTTCGTCGCTGGCTGAGACCAACCGTCCGCCCTTCGATCTGCCGGAAGCGGAATCGGAACTTGTGGCCGGTCACATGGTGGAGTATGGCTCCACCCCGTACATGATGTTCATGCTGGGCGAATATGCCGCCATCGTTCTGATGTGCTGCCTGACGACCATTCTGTTCCTTGGCGGCTGGCTGCCGATCGTCGATGTGTGGTTCCTGAACTGGGTTCCGGGCATTGTCTGGTTCGTGCTGAAGGGCGTCATGGTGTTCTTCATGTTCGGTCTGGTGAAGGCATTCGTCCCGCGTTACCGCTACGACCAGCTGATGCGTCTAGGCTGGAAGGTCTTCCTTCCGCTGTCGCTTGCCATGGTCGTGATTGTTGCATTCGTACTCAAGCTGACGGCAGGGGCATGATGATGTCCGAACTCCGCGCTTGCAGATTTGGAGGTTGAGATGGCCAGTCTTTCCCAAGCCGTCAATTCGCTGTTCCTCAAGGAATTCGTTGGCGCGATCTTTTTGACCATGCGCCACTTCTTCAAACAGAAGGCAACGGTAAACTATCCTTTCGAAAAGGGCCCGGTCAGCCCGCGCTTCCGTGGTGAGCACGCTCTGCGTCGCTATCCGAACGGCGAAGAGCGCTGCATCGCCTGCAAGCTGTGCGAAGCGATCTGTCCCGCTCAGGCGATCACCATCGAAGCCGGCCCGCGCCGCAACGATGGCACCCGCCGCACGGTTCGTTACGACATCGATATGGTGAAGTGCATCTATTGCGGCTTCTGCCAGGAAGCCTGCCCGGTGGACGCGATCGTCGAAGGCCCGAATTTCGAGTTTGCGACGGAAACCCGCGAAGAACTCTATTTCGACAAGCAGAAGCTTCTCGACAATGGCGATCGCTGGGAGCGTGAAATCGCGCGTAACCTCGCTCTGGATGCCCCTTATCGTTAAGGCTCACTCCATGTCTTCGGAGCTTCTCTCCGGGGATCAAAAAAGATGAAATGCCTGTCGGCGATCGCTGGCGGGAACGAAACGGGCAGGGCGGTCTGAAGGCCGCTTTTGTCCGGTGAGGACAAAAAGGCACCAACATGGGTCTGCACGCTGTATTCTTCTACATCTTCGCTTTCGTCGCCGTGGCGTCTGCGTTTCTGGTCATTGCATCCAAGAACCCGGTTCACTCGGTTCTGTTCCTGATCCTGACCTTCTTCAACGCGGCGGCGCTCTTTCTGCTGACGGGCGCCGAGTTCCTCGGCATGATCCTGCTGGTCGTTTATGTCGGCGCTGTGGCGGTGTTGTTCCTCTTCGTCGTCATGATGCTGGATGTGGATTTTGCCGAGTTGCGTTCCGGTGTGCTGCAATATGCGCCGATCGGTGCCTTGATCGGGGTTATCCTGGCGGCGGAGCTGATCGTCGTCATTGGCGGTAGCGTGCTGAACCCAGAGGCGGCGAAGTCGATTACTATGCCGATCCCGAACCCGGTCGAACGCGCAAACACTGCCGCTCTGGGTGACGTCCTCTATACGAACTACGTCTACTTCTTCCAGCTGGCAGGTCTCGTGCTGCTTGTGGCAATGATCGGCGCCATCGTGCTGACGCTGCGTCACCGCACGGACATCAAGCGTCAGGACATTTCAACGCAGGTCGCCCGCGATCCGAAGACCGCCGTTACGACGGTCAAGGTCAAGCCGGGTCAGGGCCTCTGAGGCGCGAACGGATCCAAGGAACATAGAATATGGAAATCGGTCTTTCCCATTACCTGACGGTCAGCGCGATCCTCTTCACGATCGGCATCTTCGGTATCTTCCTCAACCGGAAGAACGTCATCGTCATCCTCATGTCGATCGAACTCATCCTTCTGGCGGTGAACCTCAACCTCGTCGCCTTCTCATGGGTGCTCAACGACATGGTTGGTCAGGTCTTCGCCCTGTTCATTCTGACTGTTGCTGCTGCAGAAGCGGCCATCGGTCTTGCAATACTCGTAGTCTTCTACCGCAACCGCGGATCGATCGCCGTGGAAGACGTCAATATGATGAAGGGCTGATAAGGCTATGATCTACAAGGCTATCGTCTTTCTTCCGCTGATCGGCTTCCTGATCGCTGGTCTCTTTGGCCGGTCCATCGGCGCCAAGGCCTCGGAATATGTCACCACCGGCCTCATGGTCGTGGTGGCGATCCTCTCCTGGATCGTGTTCTTCGACGTCGCGCTTCTGACCCATGAGGCCGGTGAGGTCATCAAGGTCCCGGTGCTGCGCTGGATCCAGTCCGGCGGCATCGACGTCGAGTGGGCGTTCCGCATCGACACGTTGACCGCCGTCATGTTCGTCGTGGTCAACACGGTGTCCTGTCTGGTGCATCTGTACTCCATCGGGTACATGCATCACGATCCGCATCGTCCGCGCTTCTTCGCCTATCTCTCGCTTTTCACCTTCGCCATGCTGATGCTGGTGACCTCCGACAACCTGCTGCAGATGTTCTTCGGCTGGGAAGGCGTGGGTCTGGCGTCCTATCTGCTGATCGGCTTCTGGTTCAAGAAGCCGTCCGCATCGGCTGCCGCCATGAAGGCCTTCATCGTCAACCGCGTCGGCGACTTCGGCTTCATTCTCGGTATTTCCGGTCTCTTCGTCCTGTTCGGCTCGATCAACTTCGAAACGATCTTCGCGGCTGCTGGTTCCTACCTGCCTGCCGACGGCGCAGCCTCTACCGAAGCGGTCATCAACCTCTTCGGCATGCAGCTCGATAAGGCCCATGCACTGACGGCGGTCTGCCTGCTGCTGTTCATGGGCTCGATGGGTAAGTCGGCTCAGTTCCTGCTGCACACCTGGCTGCCGGACGCCATGGAAGGCCCGACGCCTGTGTCGGCGCTGATCCATGCCGCAACCATGGTGACGGCCGGCGTGTTCCTGGTCGCGCGCATGTCGCCGGTCTTCGAACTGTCGCCGAACGCTTTGATGTTCGTCACGCTGATCGGTGCCATCACGGCCTTCTTTGCAGCGACCGTTGGTCTGGTGCAGAACGACATCAAGCGCGTCATTGCCTATTCGACCTGCTCGCAGCTCGGTTACATGTTCGTGGCACTTGGCGTCGGCGCTTATGGCGCGGCTATTTTCCACCTCTTCACGCACGCCTTTTTCAAGGCATTGCTGTTCCTTTGCGCCGGTTCCGTTATCCACGCGGTGGATGGCGAGCAGGACATGCGTCATATGGGTGGTCTGCGCAAGCATATCCCGATCACCTTCTGGACGATGACCGTTGGCAATCTGGCACTGACAGGCGTCGGTATCCCCGGAACGATGATCGGCTTTGCCGGCTTCTTCTCCAAGGACGTGATCATCGAGTCGTCGTTTGCGTCGCATAGCCCGCTCGCAGGTTTTGCGTTCACAATGCTGGTCGTCGCGGCGCTGTTCACCAGCTTCTATTCCTGGCGCCTGGCGTTCATGACCTTCTTCGGCAAGCCACGTGCTTCCGCCGATGTCATGCACCACGTCCATGAATCGCCGATGGTAATGCTGATCCCGCTCTTCGTCCTGACGATCGGTGCGATCTTTGCCGGTGTCGTGTTCGAAGGCTACTTCTTCGGCAATGAATATGCGGAATTCTGGAAGGGTGCGCTCTTTACGCTTCCGTCCAATGAAATCCTCGAAGAGTTCCACCACGTGCCGCTTTGGGTGAAGTGGAGCCCCTTCGTTGCGATGGTTCTCGGTTTCGTCACCGCCTGGTATTTCTACATCAAGTCGCCGGAAACGCCGAAGCGCCTGGCAGAGACCCATCGCGGCCTCTACCAGTTCCTCTTGAACAAGTGGTACTTCGACGAACTCTACGACTTCCTCTTCGTTCGTTCCGCAAAGGCGCTCGGTCGCTTCCTGTGGAAGAAGGGCGACGTGGCCGTCATCGACGCCTATGGCCCCAACGGTATTGCAGCGCGCGTGGTTGATGTGACCAACCGTGTCGTCCGTCTGCAGTCCGGTTACCTTTATCACTATGCCTTCGCGATGCTGATCGGCATCGCAGCACTAGTCACCTGGATGATGCTCGGGAGTGCCCTCTGATGACCGATTGGCCCATTCTTTCCACGGTCACCTTCCTGCCGCTCGTCGGCGTGGTGCTCCTGCTTCTGACCAATGAGAACGGTCCCTTCGGGCGCCGCAACATTCTCAATGTCTCGCTTCTGACGACGGTGTTCACCTTCATCGTCTCGCTCTTCATCTGGATCGGCTTCGACAATTCGAACCCCGGCTTCCAGATGATCGAGAAGCACAACTGGTTCGGTAACATCGCCGCCTATCACCTGGGCGTCGACGGCATCTCCATGCTCTTCGTCATCCTGACGACGTTCCTCATGCCGTTTTGCGTTCTCGCAAGCTGGGATTCCGTCCAGAAGCGTCTGAAGGAATACATGATTGCCTTCCTTCTTCTGGAAGTCGTCATGGTCGGCGTGTTTGTCGCGCTCGATACCGTTCTCTTCTACGTCTTCTTCGAAGCGACGCTGATTCCGATGTTCATCATCATCGGCGTTTGGGGCGGCAAGGATCGCGTCTACGCATCCTACAAGTTCTTCCTCTACACGCTTCTCGGCTCGGTTCTGACCATGCTCGCCATCATGGCGATGTACTGGCAGGCTGGAACGACGGATATGACCGAGCTTCTCAAGCACGGCTTCCCGGCTGGCATGCAGACCTGGCTCTGGCTTGCCTGCTTCGCGGCCTTTGCCGTCAAGATGCCGATGTGGCCGGTTCATACTTGGCTTCCGGATGCGCACGTTCAGGCGCCGACCGCAGGTTCGGTCATCCTGGCGGGCGTCATGCTGAAGCTCGGTGGTTATGGTTTCATCCGTTTCTCGCTGTCGATGTTCCCGCTGGCATCCGAGCATTTCGCGCCCTTCGTCTTCACGCTGTCGGTGCTTGCCATCATCTACACCTCGCTGGTGGCGATGATGCAGGAAGACATCAAGAAGCTGATTGCCTATTCCTCGGTTGCCCATATGGGTTACGTGACGATGGGTATCTTCGCGGCCAACGTGCAGGGTCTGCAGGGCGCGATCTTCCAGATGCTGTCTCACGGCATCGTGTCGAGTGCACTCTTCCTCTGCGTCGGCGTCGTCTATGATCGCCTCCACACCCGCGAGATTGCGGCCTATGGTGGTCTGGTCAACAACATGCCGAAATATGCCGTGGCTTTCATGGTCTTCACCATGGCCAATGTCGGCCTGCCTGGCACCTCGGGCTTCGTCGGCGAATTTCTGACCATCATCGGCGTATTCCGCGCCAACACCTGGGTGGCCCTCTTTGCCGCAACGGGCGTCATTCTCTCGGCATCCTACGCGCTGTGGCTCTATCGCCGCGTGATTTTCGGTGCACTTGAGAAGGAAAGCCTGAAGGCGATGCTCGATCTCAACACCCGTGAAAAGGTCATCCTTTATCCGCTGGTGGTGCTGACGATCTTCTTCGGCGTCTACCCGGCACCGGTCTTCGATGCGACGGCGGCATCGGTGGATCTCGTGATCAATAATTATACCGCCGCATTGCAGGCAGCGCAGAATGTTGCGCTCTCGCTGAACTGACGACAGGACCCGTTGGATATGACCGCTGAACTTCTTTTTGCCAGTCTGCGCATCGCGACGCCCGAGCTGATCCTTGCGGTCGGTGCGCTGGCGCTGCTCATGATCGGCGTCTTCTCCGGCGACAAGTCGACCAACACTGTGACGGGTCTTGCCGTCGCGCTCTTGGTCGTCGTCGGCCTGTGGATCATCTTCGCTCCTGCAAGCGGAGAAGCCTTCGGTGGCGTCTACGTCGCCGACGCCTTCGGCAACTTCATGAAGATCCTGGCGCTGATCGGTTCCATCGTCGCCATGATCCTCGCGGTTGGCCACAGCCGTGTCGAGCCGATCGGTCGTTTCGAGTATCCGGTGCTTCTGGTTCTGGCGACACTCGGCATTCTGCTGATGATCTCCGCCAACAACCTGATCTCGCTTTACATGGCGCTCGAGCTGCAGTCGCTGGCGCTCTACGTCATCTGCGCGATCAACCGTGAGAGCCTGCGCTCGACCGAAGCCGGTCTGAAATATTTCGTTCTTGGTGCGCTGTCTTCGGGCATGCTGCTCTACGGCATGTCGCTGATCTACGGCTTCACCGGCAATACTGGCTTCCAGGAAATCGCGGCTGTACTGTCCGCCGAAACCCGTTCGCTTGGCGTCGTCTTCGGTCTGGTCTTCGTGTTGGCCGGTCTGGCATTCAAGATTTCCGCCGTTCCTTTCCACATGTGGACGCCGGACGTCTATGAAGGCGCGCCGACCCCGGTCACGGCCTTCCTTGCAGCAGCACCGAAGATCGGTGCCATGGCGATTTTCGTTCGCGTCGTTGTCGACGCCTTCCAGCCTGTCTTCGCCGATTGGCAGCAGATCGTCGTTTTCGTGTCGATCGCATCCATGCTGCTCGGCTCCTTTGCTGCAATCGGTCAGAAGAACATCAAGCGCCTGATGGCCTATTCATCGATCGGTCACATGGGTTACGCCCTTGTCGGTCTCGCGGCCGGAAATGAATCTGGTGTGGCCGGCGTGCTGATTTACATGGCCGTTTACATGGGCATGACGCTCGGTACCTTTGCCTGCATTCTTGCAATGCGTCGCAAGGAAGTCGGCAATGTCGAGAATGTCGACGATCTGGCCGGGCTTTCCTCGACCAACCCCTTCATGGCGCTGGTTTTGACGGCTCTGATGTTCTCGCTGGCTGGTATTCCGCCGCTCGCAGGCTTCTTCGCCAAGTATTATGTCTTCCTCGCGGCCATCGAAGCCAAGCTCTATGCGCTGGCAGTTATCGGTGTGGTCGCATCGGTCGTCGGTGCCTACTACTACCTACGCATCGTCAAGCTCATGTGGTTCGATGATGCCAAGGGTGGCTTTGAAAAGGCCGCTGGCGAGTTGCGGATCGTTTACGCACTCTCCGGCCTCTTCGTCATCGCCTTCATCTTCTTCGGTGGCATGCTCGGCAACGCCGTGACAGCTGCGGCAAAGACGTTCTTTTGAGCGAAAACGCCATGAAACAGCGCCGGATGTCTCTGGATGACTTCCGGCACGAGGCATTGGTGGAGACATCCTCCACCAATGTCGAATGCCTCGCCCGGGCGCGTTCCGGCGATAGCGGCAATCTCTGGATGACCGCAGTCCGTCAGACCGGTGGCAAGGGCCGCCGAGGCAGGCCATGGGTCTCTGAGCCGGGCAATCTCTACGCCTCTCTTCTTCTGATTGAACCCGCACCGGCGGACCGTCTTGGTTCCTTGCCTCTTGCCTTTGCGCTTGCCGTCTACCGCGCGATCCGCGCCGTGCTGCCCTTCGGTGGCGCACCACTGGAAATCAAGTGGCCTAATGATATTCTCATCGGTAGAATGAAGACCTGCGGCATTCTGATGGAAGCGGAGCAACTTACAGATGGGCGCCGCGCGATCGTCATCGGCATCGGCATCAACATCGCCCACAAGCCCGACAATCCGCTCTATCCCGTCACCATGCTGTCGGAGCATGGCGCGTCCTGCGGACCGGACGAGCTCTTTGCTCATCTTTATCGCGAGACCGCCGAGGTTCTCTCGGTCTGGAACGAGGGCAGGGGCGTGAGTGACGTCATGAGGGACTGGCGTGCAGCCGCCTGCGGTATTGGTGAGCATATCACCGTGAACTTTCCAGATCGCTCCATCGGCGGACGCTTTGCCGGGATAGACGATCACGGTTTTCTGTTGCTGGACGAGGATGATGGCCCGAGGCGGGCGATCGCCGCCGGCGACGTTTTCTTCGGCTGAAGCCTCTCGCGCGATCGATCTGCGCGGCCTCGGCTTTTGAGTTTGGAGCATCCCTGCTGCTCGTAGAATCAGGGCGTCCATCCGGTCCGCGTCGGCCCGGCATCTCGGCGTTTCATCAAGTCCGGCGCGGTTGAAGGCAATGGTGGAGCGTGGCGCAAGCGCGCGGCCATTGCCTGTTGCAGATTGGATAATGACATGTCTCAACAAGACGAACTGGTCTTCCTGCCGCTTGGTGGCGTCGGCGAAATCGGCATGAATCTGGCGCTCTATGGGTATGGTCCTGCCGCCAAGCGGCAATGGATCATGGTGGATTGCGGCGTCACCTTCGCAGGCCTCGATCTGCCCGGCGTCGATCTCGTTTTGCCCGATATTCGTTTCATCGAAGCCCAGCGACAGAACCTCAAGGGTATTATCATCACCCATGCTCATGAGGACCATTACGGTGCGCTGAACGATCTTTGGCCTGGCCTCAATGTGCCGGTCTATGCGTCCGGCTTCACTGCTGGCATGCTGGAAGCCAAGCGCAACTATGAGGGCACGCGCGCCGAGATCCCGATCTCGCCATTCAAGGCGGGCGATCGCATCAATCTCGGCCCGTTCGAGATCGAGGCCATCGGCGTCAACCACTCGATCCCCGAACCCATGTCGCTCGTCATCCGCACGCCGCTTGGCAATGTTGTCCACACAGGCGACTGGAAAATCGATGACGCGCCGTCCCTGGGGCCATTGACGGATGAGGCACGCTTCCGCGCCGTTGGCGAGGAAGGCGTTCTGGCACTTCTGTGCGACAGCACCAACGCTGTGCGCGATGGTGTATCTCCGTCGGAGGAGCAGGTTTCCGAAGGCCTGCGCCAGATCATCGAAAATGCCGAAGGGCGTGTGGCGATCACCACCTTCTCGTCCAATGTCGGCCGTATCCGCTCCATCGCCCAGGCTGCGGAGCGCGCGGGTCGCGAAGTGCTGCTGCTCGGCTCGTCGCTGAAGCGTGTCGTTAACGTCTCGCAAGATCTCGGCATCATGGAAGGCATCAAGCCGTTCCTGGCCGAAGATGAGTATGGCTATATTCCCCGCGACAAGGTGGTTGTCATTCTCACTGGCTCGCAGGGTGAGCCGCGTGCCGCACTTGCGAAACTGTCGCGCGATGAGATGCGCAATGTAGCGCTCGCCAAGGGCGACACGGTGGTCTTTTCCTCGCGCGCCATCCCTGGCAACGAAAAGGCCATTCTCGATATCAAGAACGGCCTGATCGAGCAGGGTATCCATATCATCACCGACAATGAAGCTCTGGTGCACGTTTCCGGGCACCCACGCCGCAACGAGCTGCTGCGCATGTATGAGTGGACCAAGCCGCAAATCCTCGTGCCCGTGCATGGCGAAGCAGCGCATCTCGTGGCGCAGAAGGAACTGGCCGAGCAGGCCGGCATTAAGCAGGTCCCCAAGGTCCGCAACGGCAATGTCCTGCGTCTGGCGCCTGGCCCTGCCGAAGTCATCGACGATGCCCCGCATGGCCGCGTCTTCAAGGATGGCCGTCTGGTTGGCGATTTCGAAGAAATGGGCATCGGTGACCGCCGCAAGCTTTCCTTTGCCGGTCACGTCTCGGTCAATGTCGTGCTGGACAGCCGTTACGACTTCCACGGCGATCCGGATGTTGTGCCCTTCGGTCTGCCTGAATTCGACGACGAGGGCGAGGCAATGGAAGACACGCTCTATGACGCCGTTCTCGGCGCCATTGAAAGCATCCCGCGCGCGCGCCGCAAGGATCTGGACCTGCTGCGCGAAGCGGTCCGCCGCGCCGTTCGTGCTGCCGCCAACCAGACCTGGGGCAAAAAGCCGATCGTCACGGTATTCGTGACGAAGATTTGACGATAGGTTCGGTACTGCGCGTATCAGCATAGGTGCAGTACCGAAGACGCTTCGTCCTGCGCGATACGTCGCTATGTTCGGCTGAGAAATCGGGAGGATGACCATGCTTGGACGGATCAATCATATCGCCATTGCTGTGCCCGACCTTGCGGCAGCGACTGCCACCTATCGCGATGTACTCGGTGCTGCGGTCTCGCAAGTGCAGACCCTGCCGGACCACGGGGTGAGGGTGGTGTTCGTCAACCTGCCAAACAGCAAGGTCGAACTGCTTGAGCCGTTGGACGGTAATTCCCCGATCGCGGCCTTTCTCGAAAAGAATCCGTCCGGCGGCATGCATCATATCTGTTACGAGGTAGAGGACATCATCTCCGCCCGCGACAGTTTGAAAGCCGCCGGCGCACGCATACTTGGCGATGGAGAGCCTAAGATCGGCGCCCATGGAAAGCCGGTGCTTTTCCTCCATCCGAAAGATTTCTGCGGTACGCTCGTGGAGTTGGAAGAGATTTGATCGCGGGTCGTGTTTCTAAGGCGCGCGTCTTTGCTTAGAGCGCCATGCGTCTACTTGGACGCACAGAGGGGCCATCTTCTTTGATCTAGGCATCGTGCCTGCCGAAAATCGATTCCGATTTTCGAACCGATGCTGTAGGAATCGTTTGCCTGCTGCTTTGTTTCTTTGGCGCTTCTCCAGCCCTAATGAGACAGGAGATGCGGGTTCTGCTCGGGGAGGTTCTACATGCAGTGGCTGTCGGTTGTTGCCGTTTTTTTCATCGTCTGGTGGACGGTTCTGTTTGTCGTGCTGCCGATTGGGCTCAGAACGCAAATGGACGACGGCGACGTGGCGCTTGGAACCGTCGCAAGCGCGCCGACGCGTTTCCAGGGTGCGAAAATCCTGATCGCCACCACGCTGATCTCGATATTGCTCTGCGCGATCTGGTACGGCGCCACCTGGTACTTCGGTGTCAGCCTCGATGATCTGCCCCGTATTATCCCGGTTTATGACTGAGTTCAGCAGGTGAACGGGCCGCGCCCACGCGCCATGGCGTCACCGTCTGTCATAAGAATGTTGCATTTGGATAGACGGTGATTCGCGCAGAGGCCATAGGGGGGACGCGGATGGATAAGCTGTTTCCCGCCAACCCACTGAAAGAAAATCGATTTCAAGGCAAAAAAAAACAAGGCGATTAAGCCTTGTTTTTCAGTTTCGCGTGATCTGTTTCCGTTTCCGGGGCTGCGAACTAGCGCGCCTAAGATCTCATCCTCCCAAGACTGACCGCGAAGACGGCAGAAATTTAAACTCTCTGCCTCTTTTGTGAGCTAAAACTAGCCCAAAGATTCCACCTTGTCACCACGTTTTTTGCATTTTTGTTACAGTCAGCAAAAAATTTCCTCATGAACATTATGTCGCAGGTGCCCCGCAAAATTATTTCTCCTGAAACCGTTCAGGTGCGAACGTCCTGTTCTCACGCGGATGTGAATGGTGTTTTTGGGACGCCCATCGTGCGGGTTTCCTTCTGCAGGAGAAACGGTTATGTACGGCGCAAATATCCTTTAATTCTGGCGATTCCCGGTAGATGGAGAATCGTCGCACCCAGGACATAGTCATGCGTCTCAGCCGTTATTTTTTGCCCATCCTGAAGGAAAATCCCAAGGAAGCTGAAATCGTCTCTCACCGCCTCATGCTGCGTGCGGGCATGATCCGTCAGCAGAGCCAGGGCATCTACTCTTGGCTACCGCTCGGCAAGCGCGTGATGGACAAGGTGAACCGCATCATCCGGGAAGAGCAGGACCGTTCCGGCGCGATCGAGCTTCTGATGCCGACGCTGCAATCGGCGGAGCTTTGGCAGGAAAGCGGTCGTTATGACGACTACGGCAAGGAGATGCTGCGCATCAAGGACCGCCAGGACCGTCAGATGCTCTACGGCCCGACGAATGAGGAGATGATCACAGACATCTTCCGCTCCTACGTGAAGTCCTACAAGAACCTGCCGCTGAACCTCTATCATATCCAGCTGAAGTTCCGTGACGAAGTGCGTCCGCGTTTTGGCACGATGCGCTCGCGGGAGTTCCTGATGAAGGATGCCTATTCCTTCGACCTGACGAAGGAAGCTGCGATCCATTCCTACAACAAGATGTTCGCCGCCTATCTGCGCACCTTCTCCCGCCTCGGCCTGCGCGCCATTCCGATGCGCGCCGATACCGGCCCGATCGGTGGCAACCACAGCCACGAATTCATCATTCTGGCCGATACGGGTGAATCGGAAGTCTTCTGCCACAAGAGCTTCCTGGAGCAGAGCATTCCCGGCGACGACACCAATTTCGACGACGTTGCCGGTCTGCAGGGCATTTTCGATACATGGACCGCGGACTACGCCGCGACGTCTGAAATGCACGACGAGTCTGCCTTCAACGCGATTCCCGAGGGTGATCGTCTTTCCGCGCGCGGTATCGAAGTCGGTCACATCTTCTATTTCGGCACGAAGTATTCCGAGCCGATGGGTGCCAAGGTTCAGGGTCCCGATGGCAAGGAACATCCCGTCCACATGGGATCCTATGGCATTGGTCCGACACGCCTTGTTCCCGCCATCATTGAAGCCTCGCATGACGAGAACGGAATCATCTGGCCGGCGTCGGTTGCTCCTTTCGATGTCGTCATCATCAACATGAAGGCTGGCGATGCGGCCTGCGACGCGGCATGCGAGAAGCTCTATTACTCGCTGTCCAACGCTGGCAAGGATGTTCTCTACGACGATACCGATGACCGGGCAGGTCAGAAGTTCGCAACGGCCGATCTCATCGGCGTGCCTATGCAGATCATCGTCGGACCGCGCAGCATTGCTGCCGGTGAAGTCGAGGTGAAGGACCGCAAGACGGGCGCACGTGAGAACGTCACGGTCGAAGCGGCAATGAACAGGGTTCTCGGCTGAAAGGCCGACAAGGAGTGGACATGGCAAAAGCCGAGGCTGACAACGGTGCAGTTGCATCCGTGAAGGATGGGGCGGCACGGCCGTTTTCGGCTTTCGAACGCATGGTGGCCTGGCGCTACCTGCGTTCGCGCCGCAAGGAAGCCTTCATATCGGTCATCGCAGGCTTCTCGTTCGTCGGCATCATGCTGGGTGTGGCGACGCTCATCATCGTCATGGCGGTGATGAACGGTTTCCGCACCGAACTGATTTCCCGAATTCTCGGCATCAACGGTCATATGATCGTTCAGCCGATCGATCAGCCCTTCAACAATTACGATGAGCTGGCGAAGAAGTTTGGCGCTATTCCCGGCGTGACGATGGCCTTGCCGCTCGTGGAAGGTCAGACGCTCGCCTCTGGACGCAACGGCGCAGGCAGTGGTGCTTTGGTGCGTGGCGTGCGTCCTGAAGATCTCGAAAAGATCAAGGAGATATCCAGCAACGTCAAAGCCGGCGATCTTGTCGGCTTCATGTCGGGGCAGGGTGTTCTGGTCGGCTCGAGGCTCGCAGCACAGCTCGGCGTGACGGTGGGAGATCAGATCACCCTCATTTCACCGGAAGGTGACGTGACGCCCATGGGCGTCAATCCGCGGGTGAAGTCCTACCCGATCTCCGGTGTCTTCGAGATCGGCATGTCTGAATATGACGCGTCGATGATCTATATGCCGCTTACCGAAGCGCAGCTCTATTTCAATTCCGAGGGCATCGTCCAATCCATCGAGCTCTTCGTCAGCCATCCCGACGATGTCGATAGCATTCGTCCGCTGGTGGAAACCGCGGCAGGGCGGCAGGTCTATATCACCGACTGGCGACAGCGCAACCAGACCTTCTTCTCCGCGCTTCAGGTGGAGCGCAACGTCATGTTCATGATCCTGACGCTGATCGTTCTGGTCGCCGCGCTCAACATCATTTCCGGCCTCATCATGCTGGTAAAGGACAAGGGTAGCGACATCGCCATTCTGCGCACCATGGGGGCGACCTCCGGCGCTGTCATGCGTATCTTCTTCATGACCGGGGCTGCGATCGGCATCGTCGGCACATTTGCGGGCGTAGCGCTTGGCGTTCTCGTCTGTCTGAACGTGGAATCGATCCGCCAGTTCTTCTCCTGGATTACAGGAACCGTTCTCTTCGATCCGCAGCTCTATTTCCTGAGCCAACTGCCGGCGGAGATGGATTTGAGCGAAACGATCACTGTCATCGTCATGGCGCTGACCCTGTCCTTCCTGGCAACGATCTTCCCCGCCTGGCGTGCGTCGAAGCTCGACCCTGTCCAGGCCCTGAGATACGAATAGGACCCGCTTCACACCATGGCAAAGAAAATGGCTCTACAGCTTACCGGCGTGGAACGGACCTATGGTCAGGGCGAAACGAGCCTTTCCATTCTGAAAGACGCGAATTTCGAATTGAGAAGCGGCGAGATCGTCGCACTTGTCGCGCCATCCGGCACTGGCAAGTCGACGCTGCTGCATCTGGCGGGGCTGCTGGAGCATCCGGACGCGGGCGAGGTCTTCATCAGTGGCAGGCCTTGCGGTACGCTTTCCGATGAGGAGCGCACCTCCATTCGTCGCAGCGATATCGGCTTCGTCTACCAGTTTCACCATCTGCTTCCGGAGTTCTCGGCGCTTGAGAATATCATGATGCCGCAGATGATCGCTGGTCTCGCGCCGAAGGAAGCACAGGTGCGTGCCAAGGCGTTGCTGGATTATATGCGCATCGGCCACAGAGGCGATCATCGTCCGGCGGAACTTTCCGGCGGTGAACAGCAGCGTGTGGCGATTGCAAGAGCCGTTGCCAATGCACCGCTTCTGCTTCTGGCAGACGAACCGACCGGAAATCTCGACCCCGAGACCGCATCCTATGTTTTCGATGCCTTGGAAGCGCTGGTACGCCAGTCGGGCCTTGCTGCCCTCATCGCGACCCATAATCACGATCTGGCAGCACGCATGGACCGTCGCGTGACGCTGTCCGAAGGCAAGATCGTCGAGTTCTGATCGATCGCACAATGCGTTGATCCAAAAATGTAAAGGGTCCCTTGTGCGTCCAATAGAACGCACGGCGCTTCAAGTACACTTATCCCCATCAACCCCGTCTGGCCCGCCAGGCGGGGTTTTGTTTATGCGTTGATTCGCTTGAGGCGAAACTAAGGAACCGGATTGAGCCGCATCACGTTGGCGATATGCCAGCCCAAAAAAGCTGTTGACACGGAAACAAAATGAGAACAAAGTTGGAACATAACAAGTAAGGAGAGACAAATGACCGATTTTATCCGTGACCTTGCCGCCTTTGCCTCCATCGCTCTCTTTGTTGCGAGCTTCTCTGTAATCCTCACATCCATGTGACTTGAGACCCTTCGGTCTTCCCGGTGATAGCGGTGCACAGGCATCCTTTGCCGGTGGACTTTGCTGCTCGAAGGGACCAAAATCAGCCCGATTCAGAATGACGGGAATGCAGCACAATGGGCGATCATCTTACGGAGCAAAACCACTCGGGCGTGCTCTTGAAATCTCCCGGCTTTGTGCACCTGCGTGTACATTCCGCCTATTCCCTTCTCGAGGGGGCGCTTCCGCTTAAGAAGATCATGGCGAAGGCTGTCGGCGATTCCCAGCCTGCCATCGCCATCACTGACACCAACAATCTTTTCGTTGCGCTGGAATTCTCGGAGAAGGCGCGAGAAGAGGGGCTGCAGCCGATCATTGGGTGCCAGCTTTCGATCGACATGCAAGATGCCGTCGAGGACAGGCGAGGCGGCAACAATCTCTCCAAGCTTCCGTCCATCGTGCTGCTTGCCGCAGATGCAGAGGGCTATGAGCGCCTGGTGGATCTGATCAGCCGTGCCTATCTCGATGGCGAGGGCAGTGGTCACGCCGTCAACATTGCCAAGTCCTGGCTGGAGGAGGCCAGCAATGCTGGATTGATCGCATTGACCGGCGCGTCTGGCGGCCCTGTCGATATGGCACTGAAAGAAGGACATGCCGCTCAGGCAAAGAGCCGGCTTCTTGCGCTGAAGGACATATTCGGGGATCGGCTCTATATCGAGTTGCAGCGCCAGGGCAATTTTGACCGTGCCCATGAACGTCGCATGATCGCGCTCGCTTACGAGCACGACATTCCACTCGTCGCGACCAACGAGGCCTTCTTTCCATCCAGGTCAGATTATGAGGCGCACGACGCTCTGATGGCGGTGGCGCACAACGCCATGGTTTCGGATGACAGCCGCTTCCGTCTGACGCCTGACCATTATCTGAAAAGCCGCGACGAGATGGTGGCGCTCTTCAAGGACATTCCCGAGGCAATCGAAAATACCGTCGAGATCGCCCAGCGCTGCTCCTACGTCTTGAAAAAGCGTGGCCCCATTCTGCCGCGCTTTACCGGTGCGAGTGACGACCCGGAAGAGGCAGAACGCGCCGAGTCGCTGGAGTTGCGACGCCAGGCTGTCGAGGGGCTGGATATGCGCCTTGCCGCTCTCGGTATGGCCCCTGGCTACACCGAGCAGGAGTATCGGGATCGTCTGGATTTCGAACTCAGCGTCATCGAGCGCATGAAGTTTCCCGGCTACTTTCTGATCGTTGCCGACTTCATCAAATGGGCAAAGCAGCATGATATTCCGGTCGGCCCTGGTCGTGGTTCGGGTGCTGGATCGCTGGTCGCCTATGCGCTGACGATTACCGATGTCGATCCGCTACGCTTCTCGCTGCTCTTCGAACGCTTCCTCAACCCGGAACGCGTGTCGATGCCCGACTTCGATATCGACTTCTGCCAGGATCGCCGCGAAGAGGTGATCCGCTATGTCCAGCGCAAGTATGGCCGCGAACAGGTGGCTCAGATCATCACATTTGGTTCGCTGCAGGCGCGCGCTGCCTTGCGTGACGTGGGCCGCGTGCTGGAAATGCCTTACGGCCAGGTCGACCGCATCTGTAAGCTTGTGCCGAACAATCCGGCCAACCCCACCCCGCTTTCCAAGGCCATCGAAGAAGAGCCACGTCTTCAGGAAGAGGCGGACAAGGAGCCGGTCGTCGCTCGGCTCCTGGATATTGCCCAGAAGATCGAAGGTCTTTACCGCCACGCCTCGACCCACGCCGCCGGTATCGTCATCGGCGACCGTCCGCTGTCGAAGCTTGTCCCGATGTATCGCGATCCGCGCTCCGATATGCCGGTCACCCAATTCAACATGAAATGGGTTGAAAGCGCTGGTCTGGTCAAGTTCGACTTTCTCGGCCTCAAAACCCTAACGGTGCTGAAGGTGGCGGTCGATTTCGTTGCCAAGCGCGGCATCCATGTCGATCTTGCCGCCATTCCGCTGGACGATCAAAAGACATACGAGATGCTATCGCGTGGCGAGACCATCGGCGTCTTCCAGGTGGAAAGTGCCGGCATGCGCAAGGCGCTGATCGGCATGCGTCCAGACTGCATCGAGGACATTATTGCGCTGGTGGCGCTCTACCGTCCGGGCCCAATGGAGAACATTCCGGTCTACAACGCCCGCAAACATGGCGAAGAAGAAATCGAGTCGATCCATCCGACGATCGACCACCTCCTGAAGGAAACGCAGGGCGTTATCGTCTACCAGGAACAGGTGATGCAGATCGCCCAGGTTCTGTCCGGCTATTCGCTCGGCGAAGCCGATCTTCTGCGCCGCGCCATGGGCAAGAAGATCAAGGAGGAAATGGACAAGCAGCGCGAGCGCTTCGTTGAAGGCGCGATCCGTAACAATGTGTCCAAGGCCCAGTCCGACACGATCTTCGATCTTCTGGCCAAGTTCGCCAATTACGGCTTCAACAAGTCTCACGCCGCGGCCTATGCCATCGTCTCCTACCAGACCGCCTATATGAAGGCGCATTACCCGGTGGAATTCCTCGCTGCGTCGATGACGCTCGATATGGCGAACACCGAAAAGGTCAACGACTTCCGCCAGGATGCGGCGCGCATGGGAATCGAGATTGTCGCGCCTTCGGTACAGACATCCTTCCGGCGTTTCGAAACCGGTGAGAACCGCATCTATTATTCGCTGGCTGCATTGAAGGGCGTCGGTGAAGGTGCGGTCGATCACATCGTTGAGGTGCGCGGCGACAAACCTTTCGCCAGCCTCGAGGATTTCTGCCAGCGGATCGATCCGAAGCAGGTCAACCGCCGCGTTCTGGAAAGCCTGATCAACGCCGGTGCCTTCGATAGCTTCGGCAGGGACCGTTCCGAACTGATCGGCGGCCTCGATCGTATTATCGGATATTCCCAGCGTGCGCAGGAAAGCCGCGTCACCGGCCAGCACGACATGTTTGGATCAGGGGCCGCGACTGGGCCGGAAAAGCTGGTGCTGCCTGCCTATCAGCCCTGGCTCGCCTCGGAAAAGCTACTGCGCGAGTATCAAGTGCTTGGCTTCTATCTCACGGCTCATCCGCTCGACACGTATCGCGCCGTGCTCGACAAGCTCCGCGTGCAAAGCTTTGCCGATTTCTCCGCGGCGGTGAAGCAGGGGGCAACTGTTGGACGCCTGGCCGGCACGGTCACCGGCAAGCAGGAGCGCAAGACCCGCACCGGTAACAAGATGGGTATCGTGACCTTTTCGGATGCGTCGGGTCAGTATGAGGCCGTTCTGTTTTCAGAAGGGCTGGGACAATATCGCGACCTGCTCGAAGTCGGCAAGTCGTTGGTCATTACGGTCCAGGCGGAAGAGCGGCCTGAGGGGATCGGTCTGCGCATCCAGACAGCCCAGTCGCTTGAGGAAAAATCCGTTCAGATGCAGAAGGCGCTTCGCGTCTATGTTCGCGATTCCGGTCCTTTGAAAACTGTTGCGCGACACCTGAATGCCAAGGGTGACGGCTCGGTGTATTTCGTCGTTATCAAAGATGATGGGCAGCGCGAGATCGAAGTTGAACTGACGGAGAAATACCGCATCTCACCGGAGATCGCAGCCGCGCTTCGCTCCGCGCCCGGCGTGGTGGACGTCGAGCTAGTATGATTGATGGGCGGGCGAACATGGTTCACCCGCACCGCGATTATTTTATGTTGCGTACGCCCTAGGCAGCGGCTTTGCGAGAACGACGTACGATAAAGCGAAGAGCTCAAGCGTAAGACGCGTATCTGAAAGATCGCGAAGCTTTAGAACAGGCTGTTTGCCGGGTAGGCGTAAGCACCGTTATCGATGAAGCCGTGACGCGAGAGGCAGGCGCGCAGCGCCGCATTATGATAATAGGAATTGGTGAATGTCGTGCCGCGTGGCGGCACGCTCGCCTCGACGTTGCATCGTGCAAGCGCGTGATCGAATACGTTCAAAATGACGGGGTCGCTATCGACGGCCGGGCCACCATAGACACTGTAATTTTTCGGTGCTTCAGCAGCAGACACACAGGCAAGCGCAACGACAGCGGCGCCAAGATATTTCACGTTCATAGGCAGGCTCCCCAAACAGGCTTGATGAGCCTTTAAACGTTAACGCGACGCAGTGGTTCCTTGCGCGGCCGCGCCGGCATCATCGGCCCGAACTCGGCACCGATCCTCGAGAGGCGCGATGCCCAGATACCAACACTGCTTTCGATATCGAAGGCTCAATCGCGCGTGATGGTGACGAAGTCAGTGCCTTGACCGGTTTCCAAGCCGTGGCTGAGATCGGAAACGGTGATCGAACTTCCGACAGCAAGCTGCTCCTCAAGTCGTCCACGAATGTCTGCCGGAATGTCGATTCGATCAAGCACTTCGCGCAACTGATCATGACCGCCTGGGGCATCCGCGACGTCGATCCCAAGACGCTTTCGTGCGGCAATTGGGATGTGGTTCTCAAGTGTCAGCCCGTTCCACTCTGCCCTGTCGCCTTCGATGTCGATAACTTCGAAGAAATGCGTACCGAGCGCCACCTGCGGGTCTTTGATATGGATCGGTGCTTCGAAGAGCGGTTTGAAATTCTGTCGCACCATGAGTTGCCCATTGGGCGGTGCATCGGCGCCTGTGGATGCGTAAAGCGCGTCGAGGAACTCGTCGGTGACGAGCGGGCCGGTGGTCTTGATGCCCTTCCAGCGCTTGTAGCCGTTGACGGCGTTGATCGTCATCTGACCCGAATAACCATCGGCCACACCTGCGTCAAAGCCGATGCTGGTCAACAGACGCTGAACATCCATGATCTTCTCCCGTTCGCCACGCCGGGTGATCAGGATCCGCAATGGTGCACCTGTCACCTTGGATGTGGCCTTGGCGGGAACGGAGCTGGTCTTCTCATTGACTGCGACTTCCACAAGCTTCAGCGATGCATCGAAGGTGGCAGGCCGCATCTCGATGTCGGAAAGCAGGCGGCCTTCGTCAGCTGCCTTGGGTTGAAGAAGGGTGGGGTGGTCGATGCGCTGCAGAGAGACATCCGCGCTCGAAATGATCACGTGAACGCCGCGGCTCGTCGTGCCGTAAAGCGACTTTGCGAATTTTGCCGGCAGGCGAATGCAGCCATGGGAGGCCGGATAATTCGGGACATTTCCCTCATGCAGGGCGATGCCGGACCAGGTCAGCCGCTGCATGAACGGCATGGGGGCCGCAGAATAGATATTCGACTCGTGATATTTGCGCTTATCCAGAATCGAGAAGATGCCGCTCGGCGTCTCGTGGCCGGACTTGCCTGTGGATACGCGCGATGTGGCGACGACCTCTCCGTCTTCATAAAGGGACAGCGACTGGTCGTTCTTCGAGACGACGACCTGCAGACTGCGCGCATCACCGGCGATTGCCGCTTGCACGAGAACGGAGGTGGAAAGGAGACAGGCTCCCACAAAGCTACGCAACATCATGTTTGCTCCAACGCGATACACAACATGCCGCCAAGGAGGCAGCGGCAAGGGAGACTTACGGCGCGCTTGAAACCGCGCCAGTCAGAAGGCCAAGCATAGGCTTGGCTATTTAAGGAAGCTTTTAAATGCGGTCACGAAGCCGTGTGATCACTCATTTTTTCGCGCCGAATGTATAGCCGGTTTCCACCGTGCCCTTGCCGAACTTTTCTCTCAGCTTGTCCATCGCCGCTTCCGCTGCGGCCCTTCTTCCAGCCGTTTTGTCCACAAGATCGGGAGGATCCGCTTGGGCCGGATCGCACAGATCGGTCACGCCAATTCCGATCAGGCGAAATTTCGTCCCATCCGTTTCTCTTTCCAGAAGCGAAAGGCCTGTCCGAAAAATTCGGTCTGCCAGTTGGGTCGGATCTTCCAGCCTCTTATTGCGCGTGCGGGATTTGAAGTCCGCCGTCTTCATCTTCAGCACCACCGTCTGCCCGGCTGTGGCGTTCTTCTTCAGCCTCCACGCGACCTTCTCGGACAGGGAGCGCAAGACCGGCACGAGATCGTCATAACGTGAGATGTCGTTGAAGAAGGTGGTCTCGGCGGAAACGCTTTTTGCCGGGTCGTTGGTGTGAACCTCACGGTCGTCAATGCCGCGCGAAAGCCGATAAAGACGCTGCCCCATCGTACCGTAACGGCGCATCAGGTCCGTTTCCTCCATCTCCTGCAACTGGGAAATCATGCGGATGCCGTCGGCCTCCAGCGTGGCTGCAAAGGCCTTGCCGACGCCCCATATGGTGGTGACAGGACGCGTCGCAAGAAAACGGGTGGCCTCCTTTTCGCCGATTACAGAGAAGCCGCGCGGCTTTTGCAGGTCGGACGCGACCTTTGCCAGAAACTTGCAATAGGAGAGGCCGACGGAAACTGTGATGCCGATTTCCTTCTCCACCCGGCGAGCGAATTGCGCCAGCACCCGTGCCGGCGGATCGTGGTGCAGCCGTTCGGTACCGGACAGATCAAGGAAAGCCTCATCGATCGAAATAGGCTGCACCAGTGGCGTCAGATCCTGCATCATCGTTCGAACCTGGCGCCCGACCTGGCTGTACTTCTCCATGTTCGGCTTGATGACGACGGCGTCCGGGCATGCTTCGAGCGCCTTGAACATCGGCATGGCGGAGCGAACGCCATGGATGCGGGCGATGTAGCAGGCCGTGGACACGACGCCACGCTTGCCACCACCAATAATCAGCGGCTTGTCGATGAGATCCGGATTGTCCCGTTTCTCCACCGAGGCGTAGAAGGCGTCGCAATCGATATGGGCGATGCTGAGATCGTAGAGTTCATCATGGTAGAGGAGGCGAGGGCTGCCGCATTGACGGCATCGTTTTGTTCCCTCCGGCTGGCCAGCCAGACAGTCACGACAGAAACCGAGATGGTCGTTCGACATTACAGCCATGGCCAAGAAACAAAAAGAGAACGACCGTGACCATAGTGGTAAATCAGAAGTCGCTCAAGAGCACGACTTGATGCTATACATCTCAGTAGACCCCGGAATCGAGACCGGGGCCGGAATATTTATGCCACGCAGCCTGCACGTCTTCCGGCTTGGACCCGGAGGCTTCACAAAACGCCATGAGGTCTGGCTCGTGGTTCATGATGAAATCCGTAAGCCCTGCCAGAAAGCCGGTGTCCTGTATGGCCGCGCGTAGCATGTTCGGCTGTAGTCCGGAGAGCGCCAGAAAGCGGGCGAGAATATCCGGTTCGTTTGCCAACCATCCGAGAATGGCGGCAACGGTTTCTTCGGGGTCTTTGACGACTGGTTTGCCGTATTTCATCTCACACCGCATTTCTTGCCGGAAGTTACCTATTTTTCAACCAAATCGCTTTAACCTCCCTCAACAGGGGATAATGGAATCGGTTCTTCGGCAACTTATATGTCAGGCGGACGGTTTCAAAGCGTAACAAGGACTGCCGCCATGCCCAAACAGGTCATGATAGTTGAAGATAATGAGCTGAACATGAAGCTCTTTCGTGATCTGATTGAGGCATCCGGTTACACGACCATACAGACACGCAATGGTATGGAAGCCCTTGAGCTTGCTCGTAAGCATAGACCCGACCTTATTCTTATGGATATTCAACTACCGGAAGTATCTGGACTTGAAGTCACCCGATGGCTCAAGGAAGATGACGAACTTCATGTGATTCCAGTGATTGCCGTCACAGCCTTTGCTATGAAGGGAGACGAGGAGCGCATCCGCCAAGGTGGTTGCGAAGCTTATGTTTCCAAGCCAATATCTGTTCCGAAGTTTATCGAGACGATCAAGACATATTTGGGCGATGCTTAAGGTAATAGGGGCGACCGAATGACTGCTAGAATCCTGGTCGTCGATGACATTGTAGCCAATGTGAAGTTTCTAGAAGCCCGTTTGCTCGCCGAATACTTCGACGTCGTTTGCGCGGACAATGGCCGTGATGCGCTGGCAATCTGCGCGGATGGTCAGGTCGATGTCATTCTTCTCGATATCATGATGCCGGAAATGGATGGCTTCGAGGTCTGCGAGCGGCTGAAGGCAAACCCGGCGACAGCCCACATTCCCGTCGTCATGGTCACGGCGCTCGATCAGCCGGCCGATCGCGTCCGCGGATTGAAGGCCGGCGCGGATGATTTTCTGACAAAGCCCGTAAACGACCTGCAGCTCATTTCGAGGGTCAAGAGCCTTGCGCGTCTCAAGACCATGAGCGACGAGCTACGCGGTCGTATGATGACCGCAGAAACCATGGGCATCCAGGAATCGATCGGAGTCGACGGCCATATCGAGAAGCCTGGTCGCGTTCTTCTTGTCGATGGCAGGGCCAGCTCGCAGGAGCGTATCGTCAAGGCATTGAAGCCGGTTGGTGAGGTGATCGCCTGGAGCGATCCGGCCAACGTCATTTTCGAGGCTGCGGAAAACGCCTATGACCTCGTCATCATCAATTCCAACTTCGATGACTGCGATCCTCTAAGGCTTTGTTCGCAATTGCGCTCGCTCGAGAGAACGCGTTTCCTGCCGCTTCTGATCATCACCGAGCAGAACGATGATGCCATGGTGGTTCGGGCGCTGGATCTCGGCGTCAATGATTACATCATTCGCCCGATCGATCCCAATGAGCTGGTGGCGCGCACGCTCTCCCAGATCAAGCGCAAGCGCTTCAATGACAGGCTGCGAGAGAATCTGGCTCAGACCATGGAGCTTGCGGTTATCGATGGGCTCACCGGCCTCAACAACCGCCGCTATCTCGATCTTCATCTAAAGACCTTGTTCAACCGTGCGGCCCTTCGAGGCCGCCATCTGTCCGTCTGCATGACGGATATCGATCGCTTCAAGCAGGTCAATGATCTCTACGGCCACGAGGCAGGCGACGAGGTGCTGCAGGAATTTGCCGCCCGGTTGCGCTCCACAGTGCGCGGTGCGGATCTCGCCTGCCGTTACGGCGGTGAAGAGTTCGTGGTGGTGATGCCGGACACCTCGGTGGAGGCTGCCTCGGTGGTGGCCGAGTCCCTGCGCTCGATCATTGAGGACACCGCTTTTGTGCTGCGCTCCGGGCAATCCTTGAAGATTACCGCGTCGCTTGGCATCGCTTCGAATGCAACGGGCGTCGAAAGTCCAGAGCAGTTGATGCGACAGGCAGATCGGGCACTCTATGAGGCGAAGAGAAGCGGCCGAAACCGCGTCGTTGCTGCCGCAGCCTGAGTAAAGTTCCATACACTCACCGACCCTTGAGGCTTCGTCAGTAGCGCGTTGCTGCCGCTAAGCTGGCTTTGAGCCTCTGTCCCGGCATGGCACACTTAACCATATTTCAAAGCAAGAATGGCTGCGCCTTAATAAAGTGTTGAACTTTTAGGCGTCTTGAGCGAAACTTTGTTCATACAAATAACTTTATGCCGACATATCAGTTGATAGAAGGCACTAGCACTTTAACAGACCGCTCGGTTCCATTTTTCAGGGAGCCGTGCACGAAATACCCCTTGATGCTCAGGTCCGCCGCATCTCCTGGGTCTTGGGGTCGGTCGGCCGGCGATGCCAATTGATGGTTCCTCGTGCTATCGTGGTTATCCCGGCCGACCCCACGCCATCACCATCTCTCAAGTTACACGCCATTGAATTCCAAGGGCACCGTTTCGCCTCGTATTTTGACGCGCATCCGGCAGCCGTGGCCAGGTCTCGCTTTCGAGGATCGGCCTGAAAATACGTTCGGACTTAAAGAACGGTCAACGCAAAACTGTGCAGCGGTTTTGCGATAACGACATGCGACAAAACACGATCTGAAGCGTAAGGAGCCAATCTGAGAGATCGCGACACGCTTTAAGCCGATCCTTTAAACGACCGCCCAAAAACGAAAAAACGCGCCTCAAGAGCGCGTTCTTTAAGGAGAAAATCAAGTTGATCACTTGATCTTGGTTTCCTTGAATTCGACGTGCTTGCGAACGACCGGGTCGTACTTCGTCTTCGTCATCTTGTCCGTGAATGTACGGCTGTTCTTCGTGGTGACGTAGAAAGTACCTGTGTCGGCCGTCGACAGCAGCTTGATCTTGATTGTTGTAGCTTTCGCCATGGTCGTCCTGCCTTTAACAAGTAAGTGAGCCGCGGACCTGTTCGATCCCGGCTAAATCTGGCGCGAAACTACGGATCGCGCCCGAAAAGTCAAGTCTGTTTTGAGCCGAAAACCGAACGCCCTATGGAAAGAACGACATAGAAGCCGAAAAACAGCGCCAATGCCCAGGCAAAACCGTGGCTTCCGGAGATATCCATCGCAATACCAACCGTCTGTGGGCCGGCAATCGTGCCCGTCGCATAGCAGAATATGAAGGCCGCATTGGCGGCGACAAGGTCGGACCCAGTGAGTCGTGAACCGAGGTGCGTCAGGCCGACCGTATACATGCCCGAGACGAGGCCGCCCCACAGTAGCAGCAGTACCGCGACCATAATCCAGTTGTTGACGAGGAGCGGTAGCGCAAGCGTGCCGCAAAGGCCGATAAAGGCCATCACGCCGAGCAGCAGACGGCGATTGGTGATGCGGTCGGAGAGCAGGCCGATCGGGATCTGGAAGGTCATGTTGCCGATTGCCATGACGGTCAGGAGAAGCGCTGCTTGCGATTCATTAAAGCCTTCACGCGTGGCGTAGATCGGGAACAGCGAGAGACCGCCAGCCTGTACCGCGCCGAAAACGAAGGCGGCAGCAGAGGCCATGGGCACCAGCCAGATATAGCGTACGAAATGGTGGGCAGGTTTTTCGTCCAGCGCTGGGCTTTCCTTGCGCGCCAGAAAAATTGGAATTGCAGCCAGGAGGATGATGGCACAGCCGACGAGAAACGGTGTGATGCCCTCACTTCCCACGGTGGAAAAGAGAAGGGGTCCGACTGCAAAGCCGACTGCGAGCCCTGTCGCATACACGCCAAGGACGAGCCCGCGTTTGCGCGGCGGCGCTGCGGCATTGATCCAGAATTCCGACAGGATAAAAAGCGTGGTCGTCGCGCCATGAAAGACGATTCTGAGCGGAAACCACATCCAGAAGTCTGCGGCGTAATAAAAGCCCATGGCGCTGACGGAGGAGATGACCACCGCCGTCAACATGGTCCGGGCAACGCCGAAATCATGCGCAAGCTTGCTGGTGATGGGCGCTGCAATCATGGCAGCAACACCGGCCATGGCGGAGTTCAATCCGATCATGCTGGACGAAATGCCCCGACGCTCGAGGATGAGGCTCAAGAGCGGCAATCCGAGGCCGATGGCGATGCCCACGGCGCTGATGGCGGATATGGCGGCGATAAGCGATGGCCAGTGGATATTGTCGGCGTCGCAGTTGGGATGTGACATGGAGACCTTTTACAGAAAGCCGCGAATGAATGTGCCGCGACGCTCGAAGTAAAGTCGCACCCGGCTTTCAGATTGTAGTGGCTGATCACCTATCATGAAGTTTGTGACATCTTCGAGAACCATCCGTGTAATCGCCGCCATGTTCACACCGGAACTGTCGCGCATGTCAAGCCATTGAAGGTCTTGCAACTCGGCAGAGTCCTTTATATTTGCCGGCTCAATGCCGACGTCGTCGGTGAAGCAGAAAAAGAATCGCGTGTCGAATCGCCTGATGCGCCCCGGCGGCGTGATCGCACGTGCGACATAACGCAGTGCCGAGAGGTCCGGTCCCTGTTGCGCCCGTTCGGTTCGAAAGCAAAGCCCCGTCTCTTCTTCCAATTCGCGCACTGCCGCCAGCGCCAAGGCCCGCGCCCCTGCAACCGTCATGGCACGCGAGGCAGAGCGCCTGAGCTTGTCGATGACGAGAGGATCAAGGTCGACACCAAAGGGCAGGGCGTGATCGCGTGGGTCGCGCCTGCCACCGGGAAACACATACACGTCGGGCATGAAGACGTGGCCGCTGCTGCGCTTGCCGACGAGTACACGTGGAGAGCCGTTCGAACGATCGACCAGGATCAGGCAGGCCGCATCCCTCGGACGCAGGTAGGGTGACTTTTCAGCTTCGGATTCAGCAGGCAAGGGAGCGGTCGCCTGTCAGTGTGATGACCCGTCGATCTGCGTCTTCTCAGGCTCATTGCTGAAGCCGTGCATCCTCAACGCCCATTGCAGGCCAATCACGCCACCCTTGATCGGCTGGATCGTCAGCAAGGCCACGAGAATCGTGATCGGCACCCAGATGGCAAAATGCACCCACATTGGAACCATGAGGATCAGGTCAGTCATCAAGAAACCGCCCACCGCCACGTGCCCGAGAATCATGATCGAGATATAGGGCGGCAGATCGTCAGATCGCTGGTGATGGAGGTCTTCGCCGCAGGCGGCGCATTGATCCACCGGCTTCAGCCAGGCCTTGAACAACCGACCGCTGCCGCAGGCGGGGCATCGGCACGAGATGCCGCGCATGATCGAGCGTCCCAGCGGACGTTCCTGCTTCTCGCCGCCATATTGCACTGTCTGCGTCTCGCTCATGACCGTTCCTCCAAATGATTGCGGCGCTGAAGCATCGCTGCAAGATCCTGCTCGATCTAGCTGCGGTGCTCATTCAGCGTTTCCTGCGCGGCGGCCTCGTTCCCGGTGTCGCCGTGCGCCCTCCACCCCGGCGCGCCGTCTTGTGGAAGGATCGTGTTGCTGTGGGCATCTTGCGCCCCTCGCTCAACATCTCGAAGCGGAGCGCGCCTGCCAGCGGTACGGCTTCTGCCAGACGAACCTGAACCGTGTCGCCAAGCTGGAAGCCGAGACCGGTCTTCTCACCCGTCAGTGCCTGATGCGCTTCGTCATAGATGAAATAATCGGTCCCGATCGTAGATATAGGAACGAAGCCGTCTGCGCCAAACTGCGGAAGCGCGACAAATAGTCCCGCCTTGGTGACACCCCCGATGCGCCCTTCGAACTCTTCTCCCACACGCTCGGAAAGATGGTGGGCGATCAGACGGTTGATCGTGTCGCGTTCGGCCGCCATGGCGCGGCGCTCGAAGGTGGAAATCTCGGCGGCGATATCGTCAAGCGTTGCCTCTTCCTGTGGCGTGATGCCGCCTTCGCCAAGTCCCAGAGACCCGACGAGCGCACGATGGACGATCAGATCGGCATAACGGCGAATGGGAGAGGTGAAGTGGGCGTACTTCATCAGGTTCAGACCGAAGTGCCCGATGTTCTCGGGGCTGTAGATCGCCTGGCTCTGGGAGCGCAACACCATCTCGTTGACCATGATCTGATGTTCAGTGTCTTGCGCGCGGGCCAGAATTCCGTTGAAGGAATTGGCGCGAATTTCTCCGCCCTTCGCCATTGAGATACCGAGCGTCGCGAGGAATTCACGCAACGTCTCCTGTTTGGCAAGCGTGGGGGCATCATGAATGCGGTAGACGAGCGGCTGTTTCTTCTTTTCCAACGTTTCTGCGGCTGCGACGTTGGCCTGGATCATCATTTCTTCGATCAGCTTATGGGCGTCGAGACGTTCGGGAATGATGACCTTGTCCACGGTGCCGTCGGCACGCAGCAGAATCTTGCGCTCCGGCATGTCGAGTTCAAGCGGCTGGCGACGGTCGCGACCGCGCTTCATCACCTCATAGGCATGCCAGAGAGGCTTCAGGATAGGCTCGAGCATCGGGCCGGTCTTGTCATCAGGCTTGCCATCGATGGCAGCCTGCGCCTGCTGATAGGAAAGCTTAGCCGCACTCTTCATCATGATGCGATGGAACGTGTGAGACGCCTTGCGGCCTTCCTTCGAAAACACCATGCGCACCGCGAGCGCTGGCCGATCGACACCTTCCTTCAGTGAGCAGAGATCGTTGGAAATCCGCTCTGGCAGCATCGGTACGACGCGGTCGGGGAAGTAGACGGAGTTGCCGCGCTTCAGCGCTTCGCGATCGAGCGGCGCACCCGAGCGCACATAGTAAGACACATCGGCAATCGCAACGGTGACGATCACGCCATCGGGGTTGTCCGGCGACGGATCGGGCTCCGCATAGACGGCATCGTCATGGTCCTTGGCGTCCGCCGGGTCGATGGTGATGAGCGGCAGATCGCGCCAGTCTTCCCGATGCGCCATGCTGGCGGGCTTCGCCTTATCGGCTTCTGCAAGAACATCCTGCGGGAAGATATGCGGGATGCCGTGCCCATAGATGGCGATCATCGAAATCGCTTTTTCTGACGCGACCGAGCCGATGACGGAAAGCACCTGGGCACGCTTCAGCCCGTAGCGCCCACTGTTGCGCGAGACTTCGACTTCGATCAGATCGCCATCCTTGGCATCGTTGACGCCATCGGGATCGATTACAAGCTCTTCGCCGCGCCGGTCCACCGGCATCAAACGACCACCGCCGCCCGGGTTTTCCTTGAAGACACCGATCAGCGCGTTCTGGCGGCGATCGATAAGCTTGATGACGCGGGCGGTATAGGCCGGTCCGGTACGATCCTTGGAGGGGAAAATCTTGGCAAGCACGCGGTCATTCAAACCGGCCGCGGGTCCTTTTTTGCCGCGGTCCTGCGATGACTGGCGAATAAGGACGGCGGGTGCCGCACCCTGATCTTCCGGCCACTCTGCAGGGCGGCCGATCAATTCGCCATCCTTGTCACGCGTGGTGATATCGAGAACCGTGACAGGCGGCAGGCCGCCCGGTCGCATCAGCGACTTGCGGTTCTTCTGCACCATGCCGTCAACTTCAAGTTCCTTCAACAGCGCCTTCAGCACCACGCGGGTGTCGCCCTTCAGGCCAAAGGCCTTGGCGATCTCGCGTTTGGAGGCCTGTTGCGGATGTTCGGCAATGAACTTCAGCAGCACTTCGCGCGAAGGTACTTCTCCATGGATGATGCCTTCGCCTTGGTTCACGCGCTTTGAGCGAGCGGTGCGTCCGAAACCGTCATTGGCGGAATTCTGTTTCTGACGCGGTGTCTTGCTCACGATGCTGCCTTCTTGGTTTTTGCTGCTGTCTTGGGCTTTACCGCTGCCTTAGGCTTGGCTGCAGCCTTGGTCTTGCTTGCCGCTTTCGCCTTTGTGGGCTTGGCGTCTGCATCGCCTTCGGTCTTCTTCTTTGCCGGAGCCTTCTTCGCCTTGACTGGCTTACCGCCGGTCTTGGCAATGCGCTCGGCAATCAGCACCAGCGCTTCGTCCAGCGTCACCGTATCGGGAGATTGCGCCTTGGGGATCGTCGCATTGACCTTGCCCCAGTTCACATAGGGACCGAAACGGCCATCGCGAACGGTAATGGCGCCGCCATCGGGATGGTCACCAAGCGACTTGAGCGCAGCAGGCGTGGAGGAGCGTCCACGGCCGGGCGCCGCCTTCTTCTCGGCAATCACCGTCACGGCGCGGTTGAGGCCGATGGAGAAGACGTCTTCCACGCTCTCTAGATTGGCATAACCGCCGTCATGCATTAGGAAAGGACCATAGCGGCCGATGCCGGCGGAAATCATCTTGCCGGTTTCCGGATGCTTGCCGATGTCGCGCGGCAGGTTGATCAGCGCCAGCGCCTTCTCGTGATCGATCTCTTCCGGCTTCCAGCCCTTGGGCAGCGATGCGCGCTTGGCTTCCTTGCCGTCGCCGCGCTGGATATAGGGCCCGAAGCGACCGGAGCGCAGCGTCAACTCTTCGCCCGTCATAGGATCGGCGCCAAGCGCCTTCGGCTCGTTCAGCGCTGCGGCTTCGGATTCCGCGCCATCCGAGGTCAACTGGCGGGTATAGTTGCAGTCAGGATAGTTCGAGCAACCGACGAAGGCACCGTACTTGCCGAGCTTCAGCGACAGATTGCCGGTACCGCATACCTGGCAGATGCGCGGATCGGAGCCGTCTTCGCGCTTGGGAAACACCAGCGGTGCAAGCACTTCGTTCAACGCGTCGAGTACGTTGGTGACGCGCAGTTCCTTGGTGTCTTCGATCTGGGCGAAGAAGTCCTTCCAGAAGTCGCGGAGAACCTGCTTCCAATCGAGTTCGCCGGCCGAAATCCGGTCGAGCTTCTCTTCCAAGTCAGCCGTGAAATCATACTCCACATAGCGGGTGAAGAAGCTTTCGAGGAAAGCCGTGACCAGCCGGCCGCGCGAATGCGGGATCAGCTTGCGCTTGTCGACGACGATATATTCGCGGTCGCTGAGCGTCTTCAACGTCGCGGCATAGGTGGAAGGGCGGCCGATGCCGAGCTCTTCCATCTTCTTGATGAGCGATGCTTCGGAATAGCGTGGCGGCGGCTCAGTGAAGTGCTGGCTCGCATTGATCTTCTGCTTGGCGAGGTTCTCGCGGGCATTGATCTGCGGCAGACGTCCACCGTCTTCGCTATCGTCGCTCTGTTCGCCGTCTTCCTTCTGGTCCGTGTAGGCAGCGATGAAGCCATCGAAACGGATGACGGAGCCGACGGCGCGAAGACCAGCCTTCTCGCCCTTGTTATCGGCTAGGATTTCAACCGTTGTGCGCTCGATCTCGGCCGAAGCCATCTGGCTCGCAATGCCGCGCTTCCAGACAAGGTCGTAGAGACGAAGCTGATCGGAATCGAGGTAACGCTTCACCTTGTCCGGCGAGCGATTGAAGTCCGTCGGGCGGATAGCCTCGTGGGCTTCCTGGGCATTCTTGGCCTTGGTCGAATAGAAGCGCGCCTTCTCCGGCACGTAGCGCTCGCCGAACTGGTCGCCGATGGCGCTGCGTGCAGCGTCGATCGCTTCCGGCGCCATCTGCACACCGTCAGTACGCATATAGGTGATGAGACCGACGGTCTCGCCACCGATATCGATACCCTCGTAAAGTCTTTGCGCCACCTGCATGGTCCGCGAAGCGGAGAAGCCGAGGCGCGAAGACGCGGCCTGTTGCAGCGTGGAGGTGGTGAAGGGCGGGCCGGGATTGCGCTTGACGGGCTTTGCCTCGACCGTGTCGACAACATAGCTCGCGCCTTCGAGCAAGGTCTTTAGTCGGGTCGCATCGTCACCCGTCTTGATGGACTTGCCCTGCAGGCGCTTGCCGTCTGCGGATACGAGCTTTGCTTCGAACTCGTCACCGCGCGGTGTCTTCAGAAGGGCTGAGATGTTCCAGTATTCTTCCGATACGAAGCGCTCGATCTCCGATTCACGGTCGCAGACCAGGCGAAGCGCCACGGACTGCACACGTCCAGCGGAGCGGGCACCCGGCAGCTTGCGCCAGAGAACCGGAGAAAGATTGAAGCCGACCAGATAATCAAGTGCGCGGCGGGCGAGATAGGCATCGACGAGCGGAATGTCGATGTCGCGCGGTTCCGCCATCGCATCCAGAACGGCCTTCTTGGTGATGGCATTGAACACAACGCGCTTGACCGGCTTGTCGCCCAGAACCTTCTTCTTTTTCAGAAGATCGAGAACGTGCCAGGAAATCGCCTCTCCTTCGCGATCAGGGTCGGTCGCGAGAAACAGGCCATCGGACGCCTTTACGGCATCGGCGATATCTTTCATGCGTTTCTGTGAGGCGGGATCGACCTCCCACGACATTTCGAAATCCTGGTCGGGAAGAACAGAACCATCCTTGGCGGGAAGATCCCGAACGTGGCCGAACGATGCAAGAACCTTATAGCCGGGGCCAAGATACTTGTTGATCGTCTTGGCTTTTGCCGGAGACTCTACGACGACGACATTCATATTTTTTTCTCTGGAAACATGTCCGTTAACCGGCATCGTCGCTGATTCCGCACGCAACAACGCCTTCCTTTTATTTCGACATGGACAGGTAATGCGCTGCGGTCAAGGGGGAACGCCTGTTTTTCTGTCTTCATGCCCATATGCAACTTCTGGAATTTTTCTGATGGGAAGACAATTTTTGATTGGCGGAATGCTTCCGTCCGCCATTGGGCGGAAGCTTCCCTTGAGTGACCCCTTGGTGTCTCAATCGGCCATGATCATCGAAATTCGTCCACCGGAATGCCGGTTCAATTTTCCGGCAATATCGAGTTCGAGAAGCAGAAGATAGACGGTTGCCGCAGGCAAACCCGTGTGGCGGATGATGTCGTCGGTTTCAACCGGCGAGGAGCAGAGCGCCTCTGCGAGGATAGCGCGCTCCTTGTCTCCTGCGCTGTCTCCGGTTTGAGAGATGGGTTGATCCCCGGTGTCTTCTCGGACGACGTGCTGCAGATCGAGTCGCGGCTCCATCATCGGCGAGAGTGCATCGAGAATATCGGCCGCTTCCGTCACCAGTGTGGCGCCGTCCTTGATCAACCGGTTGGTGCCATGGCAGCGAGAATCGAGCGGCGAGCCGGGCACCGCAAAAACGAGCCGGCCAAAATCGCCAGCCAGCCGCGCGGTGATGAGAGAGCCGGAGCGTTCAGCCGCCTCCACGATCAGCACGCCGAGGGACACGCCTGCAATCAACCTGTTGCGCCGTGGAAAATCGCGCGCACGCGGCTCCCAACCAAACGGCATTTCGCTGATGGTCGCACCGCCATTGGCGTAGATATCATCCAGCAGGCGGAAATTCTCAGGCGGGTAGGGCTTGTCGAGTCCACCAGCCAGCATGGCGACAGTGCCGGTTGACAGGCTGGCGGCGTGAGCGGCGGCATCGATACCGCGCGCAAGACCGGAAGCAATGGTGTAGCCCGCCTGACCGCATTGCCGTGCCAGCATTGCCGCAAACTTCGCGCCGTTGATCGAGGCGTTGCGGGAGCCGACGATTCCAAGCGACGGTCGGATGACGGTGGCGTTCGAACCCTTCATCGCGATCAAGGGCGGTGCGCCGTCTATCTCTCGCAAAGCAGGCGGATAGTCCGGCTCGCCGATGCCGACAAATCGGGCGCCAAACCGTGTTGCGGTTTCCATCTCGCGCTCGGCCTGAGCAAGTGTCGCGATGCGTGGGCTGCGCGCCGCGCCGCCGCGACGGGAAAGATCGGGCAGGGCATCCAGCGCCGCTTCAGCACTGCCGAAGTGATTGATCAGATCGCGGAAGGTAACGGGACCGATATTGTCGCTGCGGATCAACCGCAACCAGGAAAGCTTCTGCTTCTCCGTCAGGGCAATACCGCGTTTATTTTCGCCTTCATACGGCATAGCTGCCCCCGGTCATGGAGAGTAATCCGTCTCAGCCCTTCTTGCCGATCTTGCTTTCCGTACCGGCCAGGAGCCGCTTGATGTTTTCGCGGTGCATGTACCAGGAAATGATGCTGAGGGCCGTGACCAGAAGCGCGGTCTTTTCCGGTCCCAAAATCCACAGAACGATCGGGATGACCAGCATCGCGATCAGCGCCGAGAGAGAGGAATATTTGGTAACGAAGGCGGTGATGAGCCAGATGGCGGCGAAAAGCAGCATCATCAGCGGAGCGGCGCCGAGCAGCACGCCGATATAGGTCGCGACACCCTTGCCGCCCTTGAAGCCGAGCCAGACCGGGAAGAGGTGGCCGAGAAAGGCGAAGAAGCCCGCCACCAGCGACGCCTCATATCCCCAGAGCGCATTGGCGATCAGCACTGCTGCCGTACCCTTGAAAGCATCGCAAAGAAGGGTTGCCGCGGCGAGCTTCTTGTTGCCGGTTCGCAGCACGTTGGTCGCGCCAATGTTTCCCGAGCCGATCTGGCGTACGTCGCCAAGACCCGCCGCCCGCGTCAGAAGCAGGCCGAAGGGAATGGAGCCGAGCAGGTAGCCGATAACAGCCGCAGCCAAGAGAAATGCCGGCGCTGTCTCCCAAACGGTCAATGCAGTCATGTTTATGTCCCCTCTTCAGGTGCGTCTTCGCGCACCACCATTTTTACTGCAGTGAATGAACAAGCTTGCCCGCAACATATGTGCTGACGGCGCGACCGCTGAAACGTGCATCTTCGAATGGTGTGTTCTTAGAACGCGATACCAGCTTTTTTTCCGAAACCAGCCATGGCTCATCGAGATCGATCAGGGTGATATCGGCCTTGGCGCCGGGCTTCAGCGTTCCAGCATCCAGTCCGAAAATCTGCGCCGGTCGCGTCGACAGCGCGTCGATCAGGCGCATCAGCGGCACCTGATCACTGTGATACAGCCGAAGCGCTGCGGCCAACATGGTTTCCAGCCCGATCGCACCACTTGCCGCATCCGAGAAGGGCAGGCGCTTGGTGTCGACATCCTGCGGATCATGCGACGAGACGATGATATCGATCGTTCCTTGCTTCAATGCCTCGACCATAGCGACGCGATCATCTTCCGACCGCAGTGGTGGCGAGAGTTTGAAGAAGGTGCGGTATTCGCCGATGTCGTTTTCGTTGAGCGTCAAATGATTGATCGAAATGCCGCAGGTGGCCTTCACGCCGCGGGCTCTCGCAAGCTTGATGGCCTCTGCCGATTCCGGCACTGAAATCTTGGCGGCATGATAGTTGGCGCGCGTCAGTGCCGCGATGCGCAGGTCGCGTTCGAGCGGAATGATTTCGGCTTCCTTTGGAATGCCGGGAAGACCGAGCCAGCTTGCCAGCAGCCCCTCATTCATATCGCCGTTGCCGATATATTTGTCGCGGGTCTCCAGCGAAATGACGGCCCCAAGCTCGCGGGCATAGGTCATGGCACGGCGGAGCACCAGCGTATCGGAAAGCGCCTTGCGGCCATTGGTAAAGGCAACCGCACCGGCTTCCTTCAGCATGCCAAACTCGGTCATTTCCTCGCCTAGCAGACCCTTCGTCAGCGCCGCTGCCGGATGCACGTTGACGACGGCCTTGTCGCGCGCAGTCTTCTTCACATACTCCACCAGCGCAATGTCATCGATGACCGGATCCGTATCCGGCATCATGATGAAGCTGGTCACGCCGCCTGCGGCGGCCGCACGCGAGGCGGATTCGATTGTTTCGCGGTGCTCGGCGCCGGGCTCTCCGACGAAGACGCGCGCATCCACGAGCCCTGGAACGGCAACCAGCCCCTTCGCATCACGCACCGTCGCGCCGTCCGGCGTGCCTTGGTTTTGCGCATCCTTGCCAGCCGCGAGGATCGTTCCGTCACCGCCGATGATGATCGTTCCGGTCTCGTCGAGATCGCGCGACGGGTCGATGATGCGGACATTGTTGAGGACGGTCGCGGCACTCATACGCGCTCTCCCATGTTCTGAGAAAGAAGAAGGGTTTCCATCACCGCCATGCGCACGGCGACACCCATCTCCACTTGGGCTTCGATCACGCTTTGCGGTCCATCGGCCACTTCGGAGGCGATTTCCACGCCCCGGTTCATCGGACCGGGATGCATCACAAGTGCATCTTCCTTGGCGGCTTTGAGCTTTTCCGCATCGAGGCCATAATAGTGGAAGTATTCGCGCACCGATGGCACGAAGGAGCCCGCCATGCGCTCGCGCTGCAGACGCAGCATCATCACTACATCGGCGCCCTTCAGGCCTTCCTTCATGTCGTGATAGACTTCGACGCTCATGTCGGCGATGCCGGAGGGCAGCAGCGTCGGCGGCGCGACGACACGCACCCGCGCGCCCATCTGGTTCAGGAGGATGATGTTGGAGCGGGCGACGCGCGAATGCAGCACGTCACCGCAAATGGCGACCGTGATACCAGAGATGCTGCCCTTGGCGCGGCGGATCGTCAGCGCATCGAGGAGCGCTTGCGTCGGATGCTCATGCTGGCCGTCGCCGGCATTGACAACCGAGCAGGCAACCTTCTGCGCCAGAAGCGCTGCCGCACCGGCAGATGAATGGCGCACGATCAAAACGTCAGGGCGCATCGCGTTCAGCGTCATTGCGGTGTCGATCAGCGTTTCGCCCTTCTTCACCGAAGAGTTACCGACCGACATGTTCATCACGTCCGCGCCCAGCCGTTTGCCGGCCAGTTCGAAGGAGGATTGCGTACGGGTCGAGGCTTCGAAGAACAGGTTGATCTGTGTCAGACCGCGAAGCGTCGACGTCTTCTTTTCACGCTGGCGGCTGATCTTCACGGCCTCGTCGGCCTTGTCGAGAAGAAGCGTGATATCCTGATGGGAAAGCCCCTTGATACCAAGAAGATGGCGGTGGGGAAAATAGACCATGGAACTGTCCTCCGGGCCGGAATAGTCAGTCGCGGTCTATAAAGACAGGTGGCTTTGTCGGCAAGCATGGGATAAGCCGGGAACGAGCCTATATAGGCATTTAATTGCGAATCCCGATAAAAGTACACGATGACAGATATGAACCGGACTGAAGAACAGCTTGCCGAACTGAACCAGCCTAGCCTCTGGTCCGGGATCAATGCCTACCGGTCCGATCCGCTCATCGTCGATCTGACCTCCAACCTCTCGCGTCCGCTTCGTGACGAGCTGGACCAGATCGGTCGCTACGTGACATCTGCCGAAGCCCAGGAACTGGCGCGCATGGCAAACCGCAGCACGCCGCAGCTTCACACCCATGGCCCGCGCGGCGAGCGTCTGGATCAGGTGGAGTTCCACCCCGCCTGGCATGCTCTGATGCGCCGCTCCATGTCCTCCGGCCTGCACAGTGCGGCCTGGGAAAATTCCGCCGATACGCGCGGCAGCGAACATAAAGCTCGCGCCACGAAATTCTATCTGACGGCGCAGCTCGAGGCAGGCCATTTGTGCCCGCTGACCATGACCCATGCCTCGGTTGCAGCGTTGATGGCATCGCCGCGCGTTCAGAACGAATGGGCGCCGAAAATTCTCTCGCGCAAATATGATTCCTCGCAAAAGCCCGCCATGCAGAAGACCGCCGTCACCATTGGCATGGGCATGACCGAGAAGCAGGGCGGCACGGATGTGCGCGCCAACCGCACCACCGCCGAGCGTGTGGGTGAGGGCATCTATCGGCTCTCCGGACACAAGTGGTTCCTTTCGGCGCCCATGAGCGACGGCTTCGTCATGCTGGCGCAGATGGGCGATGGCATGGGCTGTTTCCTCGTACCGCGTTTTCTAGAAGACGGCTCGGCCAACGGCCTCCATTTCCAGCGCTTGAAAGACAAGCTCGGCAACCGTTCCAATGCGTCGGCCGAAGTCGAATTCAGCGATGCCTTTGGTTATCTGCTGGGCGAGCCCGGTGCCGGCATTCGCACGATTCTCGACATGGTGACATTGACGCGGCTCGACTGCGCCCTGGCATCCTCTGGCATGATGCGCGCCTCGCTCGCGGAAGCGGTTCATTTCGCCCGCGGTCGTTCGGTCTTCGGCAAGCCGCTCGTCAACCAGCCGGTGATGACGCGCGTGCTGGCGGACATGGCGCTGGATGTGGCTGCTGCAACCGCCTTGTCCTTCCGCCTGGCCACTGCCTTCGACAGCGCCCGCAGTAACCCGGCGGAAGCGGCTTATGCGCGCGTGATGACGCCGATCGTCAAATACTGGTGCTGCAAGATCGCGCCAGCCCTGATCTACGAGGCGATGGAAAGCCTTGGCGGCAACGGCTACGTCGAAGAGCGCCCGATTGCGCGTCACTATCGCGAAGCCCCGGTCAACGCCATCTGGGAAGGCTCGGGCAACGTCATGGCGCTCGATGTGCTGCGCGTGCTGCAGCGCGGGAAGGATCTGTTCGATCTCGTCTTTGAAACGCTGGAACGCGACCTCGGCCCATCCGGCAAGAAGACCACCGATGTGCTGCGCGCCGCGATTGCGCTATGTGAGCGTGACGAGGGCGCTGCCCGTCTGCTGGTGGAGCAGTTTGCTCTTGCCGCCGCCGCTGCCGAACTCTGCCGCATCGGGGCAGGGCGCATCGCCGATGCCTTCCTTGAAACCCGCTTGGCGGGCGGCTGGCGCCACACCTATGGCATGCTCGATAGCCGCTTCGATCCCACCTACATCATCGATCTGCTTTACCCGCCGGTGTCGTGATGCTGACTTTTCGCAGAGCCGTTCCACAGGACGAGGAGGCGCTTTACGCCATCTGCCTTGCAACGGGCGACGCAGGCAAGGACGCCTCGCATCTTTACGCCGACGACAAGATCGTCGGTAACATCTATGCCGTTCCCTATCTCCATCTTTGTCCAGACAACGCTTTCGTCGCGGAAGACGGGAAGGGCGTCTGCGGCTACATCGTCGGCGCAACCGATACCGCAGCTTACCAAGAACGGCTGGAGCAGGCTTGGTGGCCGAAGCTGCGCGAGCTTTATCCGCTCGCGGAGGACGAGGCCAACGCTCTGCCCGAGGAACATCGCAAGCGCGTTGCCTTTATTCACCAGCCGTCGCCCATGCCCGCTGCAGTGCTTCAGAACTACCCCGCCCATATCCACATGAACCTGTTGGAGCGGGCTCGCGGTACCGGTGGCGGTTGCCGGCTTTTGTCGATGTGGGTGGAGATGGCGCGCAGCAAGAATATTCCCGGCATCCATCTCGGCGCCAATCCTGAAAACCATAATGGCATCGCCTTCTGGCAATCGCGTGGCTTCTCGCCGCTTGCCGGCATGCCGGCGGGCACCGCATGGTTCGGCATGTCTTTGGGTGCCTGAACCCAATAAACAGCCGTCTTTTCCACCATCCACAGGAAAGCCAGGGTTGCTAGACTTCGTCTCGATTGTCGCGTTGTTAACTCTTTGCTAACCGCGCATGATACGTCACCAATCGGAGATTCGGAAAAGCCATGCTCGCCATCGATGGCACTGCCGCCCTCATGTCGCCCGCGCCGGAAAAGCGCATCAAGGATCGCGCCGCGACGGAGAAGGCGATCTTTGCTGCCGCAAAGTCGCTCTTGGCGGAGGAGGGCTTCCAGGGTTTCGGCATCAATGCCGTGGCGCGTCGCGCCGGTTGCGACAAGCAGCTGATCTATCGTTATTTCGGCGGTCTCGAAGGCCTGGTTTCAGCCATCGGCGAGGATCTTGGCTCCTGGGTGCAGGACCGTATTCCGGAAGATACGGGCGGCATGTTCCTTCTGACCTATGGCGACCTGATGGAGCGGCTGATGCTCTCCTATCTCGATGCGCTTCGCGCCGATCCATTGGTCTGCAAGATCATTGCCTGGGAACTCTCCGAGCAGACGGAACAGGTTAAGCAACTGGCTGACGCGCGCTCAAAGGCGCTGGTCAAATGGATAGATCGCATGCGTGGATCTTTGCAGCCGCCAAAGGGCGCCGACCCTGTGGTGCTCAATGCTCTCCTCTTCGCCTCCATCCAGCATCTGGTGATTGCCGGCGCAACCAATGGCCAGTTCTCAGGCGTGTCGCTGAAGAGTGACAAGGATTGGGACAAGATCGTCGTTGCGGTCAAGCGCATCGTTCGCGCTCTTTACGGCTGATTAGGCCCGCACTTAATCGCTCCGCTGTCGATCGAACAGACGCCGTTGGCCGTGCCGATGGCGATTAGACCGCTGCACTTTGTCCACAGCCTGCGTCTCGCGTTAACCATAAATGCAGGTTTCGTTTGCTCCGCGTTAACCGTGAGTTCATGGTGTTAACGATTTGTTAACTACGAATTAAGAGCTGGATGAGAAGGAAGCGCTGTGAGCCGCTGGATACCTTTGAGCGTCATGATGACGTTTTTCGCCCTGCTACCACTCGATCTGAATGCGCCGACGCTGAACCTGTGCATCATGGGGTTACTGCGCTGGGCTGTCATCGCAGCGCTGCCTGAAGAGCAGACGGCTGGAGCGGCCCTGGCAGGGGAGCGGATGGCATGAAGTGGTTTCTGATTTTGTGGGCGTGTCCCGTGCTGCTGCTCGGCAGCTGGTACTTCCTGTCCTACTACGACATGAGCTTCGGCTTTTTCATGCTGACCCGGCAGGCGCATGATCTGGTCTTCCAGATCTATGGCAATGTGCTCGGCATTCCTCCCGAGACGATTCCGCCGCTCGTGGCACGCGCGATCGCGGTGGACAGCCTGCTCGTTTTCGCGATCATCGGATTTCGTAAGCGCAAGGCAATTGCCGCATGGTGGCGTGCGCGTCAGCCTTCTATGGACGCATCTCTTGCCAGCATGGAAAGCCGATCCAAGGCACCTTGAAGAATGAAACTTGCGGCGGCGGAATCGATGCGTTCGGCGCGCTTTGCCCGCGAGACATCCATTTCGAGAAGTGCTCTTTCGGCTGCGACGGTGGAAAGCCTCTCATCCCAGAAGACGAAGGGGATATCGGTCTTCTCGCTCATGGAGCGGACGAAGGCGCGAGTCGCCTGAACGCGCGGACCGGCAGAGCCATCCATATTCATCGGCAGACCGATGACGAAGGCCGCGACCTTTTCCTTTGCGGCAAAATCCAGGAGCAGCGCTGCATCCTGGGTGAACTTGATCCGCTTCAGCACCGGGCGAGGGGTGGCGAACCGCCGTGACAGGTCCGACATCGCAAGACCGATCGTCTTGGTGCCGAGATCAAGCCCGGCTATCGCCTGTCCTGGCCCCAGGGTCTCAGCCAGTTCCTCTATCTTCAGCGTCGCCATGCGGTGACCCTTTTTATCTCTTGCGGACAAATTCCGTACGCAGCACCAAACCCTTGACCGCATCGCTCTTGCAATCGATCTCTTCTGGATTGTCTGTGAGGCGGATCGACTTGATCACGGTTCCCTGCTTCAGCGTGGTGCTCGTACCCTTGACCTTCAAGTCCTTGATCAGCGTGACGGAATCACCATCTGCAAGCAGGTTGCCTGCGGCATCGCGAACCTCACTGGCCTTGGCCGCCGCGGCTGCGACTTCCGAGGCAGGGCGCCATTCGCCGGTCGCTTCGTCATACACATAGTCGTCATTATCTGCGGCCATCTTATCACTCCAAAGTAAGGTTTTGGGTTTTATGGGTCGTCCTATCTCATAAGATGGCAGGAACACAAAGGAGAACTTCGATGAAAATCACCTGGCTAGGCCATTCCGCTTTCCGTCTTGAAACAGGCCACGCAAAGATCCTGATCGATCCATTTTTCACCGGAAATCCAGGCTTCGCCGGACAGGACGCCAAGGATGCGGCTAGCGGCATCACCCATATTCTCCTGACCCACGGTCATGGTGACCATGTGGGTGATACGGTGAAGCTGGCGGCAGAAACGGGAGCAACGGTGCTGGCCAATGCCGATCTTGCCGCCTGGCTCGGCTCCAAGGGTGTCCAGAAACTCGAGATGGGCAACACCGGTGGCACGGTGGGCTTCGACGGCTTTTCCGTCACCTTCACCAATGCGCTGCACTCTTCCGCGCAGATCACCGAGGACGGTGTGTCGCATGCACTCGGCAATGCCAATGGCCTGATGCTGCATTTCGAAGACGGCCCGTCGGTCTATCACATGGGCGACACGGATATCTTTTCCGACATGGGGCTGATCAACGAATTGCACGAGCCCGATGTCGGTCTCGTTCCCATCGGCGATCGCTTCACCATGGGTGGGGCCGTGGCAGCTCTTGCCTGCCAGCGCTTCTTCAAGTTCCGCCACGCCATTCCCTGCCACTACGGCTCATTCCCGATCGTCGACCAGACGGCGGACAAGTTCGTCTCGGGTATGGATGGTTCGCAGACACGGGTGGACGTACCGAAGGTTGGTCAAGTCCTGACATTCTGATGACCCGGCATCGGCGTGTCTCGGCCCAAAACTGCGCCGCAGAGGGCCGCGACACGCTTTCTACCGTTGCGAAGGACGGGCATGGTCATTATAGCGGGTAGAAAATTCTTGACCGGAGTAGAACCATGTCCGTCGATCTTGCCACCGTGAAGCGCGTCGCGCGCCTATCCCGCATTGCCGTTAGCGAAGACGAAGCCAACACCATGCTTGGCCAGTTGAACGGCATTCTCGGCTTCGTGGAGCAACTGTCGGAAGTGAATGTAGATGGCGTCGAGCCCATGACCTCTGTGACGCCGGTTGCGATGAAGAAGCGCGCCGACGTGGTGACGGATGGCGACAAAGCCGATGACATCGTTGCAAATGCGCCGGCCACCGACCGCAATTTCTTCATGGTGCCGAAAGTGGTCGAGTAGGCGCTGCCCGCTTACTCCCACGTTGAAAATTCAAAAGTTTCGAAAGCTGTTGCCGATATGACCGAACTGACCAGCCTCACCATTGCCGAAGCGCGTGACAGACTGAAGGCCAAGGAATTTTCCGCCGTCGAACTGACGGATGCCTATCTGAACGCCATCGATGCCGCCAACGATAAGCTCAATACCTATGTCGTGACGACGCATGACAAGGCGCGCGAGATGGCAAAGGCATCGGATGAGAGGCTTGGCGCTGGAAACGGTGGCGCGCTGGAGGGTATTCCGCTTGGCGTGAAGGATCTGTTCGCCACCCGTGACATCCACACCCAGGCCTGCTCGCATGTGCTGGATGGCTTCAAGCCCAGATACGAATCCACCGTGACCCAGAACCTGTGGGATGCCGGTGCCGTGCTTCTCGGCAAGCTCAACATGGACGAATTCGCAATGGGCTCGTCGAATGAGAGCTCCTATTACGGCCCCGTCGTAAACCCCTGGCGCGCGCAGGGTTCTGACAAGAACCTCGTTCCCGGCGGTTCTTCCGGCGGTTCGGCCGCAGCCGTCGCGGCGCATCTCTGCGCCGGTGCAACGGCAACCGATACCGGCGGCTCCATCCGCCAGCCCGCGGCCTTCACAGGCACCGTCGGCATCAAGCCGACCTACGGCCGCTGCTCGCGCTGGGGCATCGTGGCTTATGCATCCTCGCTCGATCAGGCCGGCCCGATTGCTCGCGATGTTCGCGATGCTGCGATCCTGCTGAAATCCATGGCAAGCGTCGATGCGAAGGATACGACGTCGGTCGATCTGCCGGTGCCGGATTATGAGAAGGCCATTGGCCAGTCGCTGAAGGGTCTCAAGATCGGCATTCCGAGGGAGTACCGCGTCGATGGCATGCCGGAAGAAATCGAAAAGCTTTGGGCACAGGGCGTTGCCTGGCTGAAGGACGCCGGTGCCGAGGTCGTCGATATCTCGCTGCCGCATACCAAATACGCGCTGCCGGCCTATTACATCGTGGCACCCGCCGAAGCATCGTCCAACCTTGCTCGCTATGACGGCGTCCGCTACGGCCTTCGCGTCGATGGCAAGGATATAGCCGACATGTATGAGAAGAGCCGCGCCGCTGGCTTTGGCTCGGAAGTGAAGCGCCGTATCATGGTCGGCACCTATGTTCTGTCCGCCGGCTATTATGACGCCTATTACCTCAAGGCGCAGAAGGTCCGCACGCTGATCAAGCGCGACTTCGAAAACGTCTTCCACGAAGGTGTCGACGCTGTTCTCGCACCAATCACGCCATCCTCGGCCTTCGAGATCGGCGACAAGGAACTCGCTTCCGATCCCGTAAAGATGTACCTGCAGGACGTCTTCACCATCACCGTCAACATGGCGGGACTGCCTGGTCTTTCCGTTCCGGCCGGCCTTGACGGCAAGGGTCTGCCACTCGGCCTTCAGTTGATCGGCAAGCCTTTCGAGGAAGAAACGCTGTTCAAGACGGCGCATGCCATCGAGCAGGCAGCGGGCAAGTTCGCGCCCGCCAAGTGGTGGTAAGCGGCCTCATCATTCGAGCCATGACAGAGGCCGATCGCGATGCGATCGGCCTCATCGGTTTTCGCGCCTGGCAATCAAGCAGTGCATTTGAAGATACCTATCTCGATCCCGTTGTAATCGAACGGGTGCACGGCGAGTTTAAGGTCTTTGCCAAAGAGACCAACTGCGATCTCGTGGTTGCAGAGATCGACGGCGCGATCGTCGGCTGGGGCGCGCGCGCTGGAGAGCCGGACTACATATCCGATATCTGGATTGACCCTGAGCACCAAGGCAGAGGCATTGGTCGTTCCTTGGTTGAGCATTTTCTGGAGGAGATGCGCAGCGCAGATATTTCGACGGCAAAAATCGCCACGCATGCCAGGAACGTCAACGCCATCCGCGCCTACGAACGTTGTGGTTTCGCCATCGTCTGGCAGGGCCTTCAATGGTCGGAGAGCATGAAGGTGGAGCTTAAGAAAGTGCGGCTGGAGAAACCTCTGTAAGAGCCGCCTTTTTCTCCACTGATCCTCTGCTATGCTGTGCGGCAGTCCATCACGGGAGGCAATGATGTCATCTGAAACAGCAAGGCATGAACTCGTCCTGATGCGCGAGATCGACGCGCCGCGGGAGAAGATTTTTCGCGCTTGGACCGATCCGGAGCTTTTGAAGCAATGGTTCTGTCCAAAGCCCTGGGGCGTGTCTCACGCTGAACTTGACGTTCGTTCAGGCGGCTCAAGCGTCATCGTCATGAACGGGCCAAACGGCGAGGTGGTCGACAACCGCGGCGTTTATCTGGAAGTCGTGCCAAATGAGAAGATCGTTTTCACCGACGCTTTCAAGACCGCCTGGGTACCATCCGAAAAGCCCTTCATGACCGGCATTGTCCTTCTCGAACCGCTGGGCGATGGCAAGACCAAGTACACAGCCATCGCACGCCACTGGACGGAAGAAGACAAGAAGATGCATGAGGCCATGGGCTTTCATGAAGGCTGGGGCGCTGCCACAGATCAACTCGCAGCACTCGTTGCCACCATCTAGCAGGTTTGCTGAGGCATCCGGAGCCAAGCTGCCTGTCGTCCAGCGCATGACGACACGAGGCTTTGATAGGAGCGGCGGGTGTCTAACCGCCGCCCCTTGTTCTCAGCGATTGTCGAGTTCGCCTCTCACCAGTTCCAGCCCACGCGTGGTAATGCGATAAGGCTGGCTTCTGTAGGACGAGATTGCTCTTTTGCTCTTCAGTTTGCGGAAGGTGATGAGGTCTAGCCCGCTGAAAACCCAGCCGTCGCGCGTGTAAAGCACGACTTTCTCGATCTTGCGGTTCTCGTCTCGTGTCAGTTCAATTCTGCCACCCTGCGCGAGCAGGTGGAGGATGCGCTGTTCTGCGCGTGAAATGTCCATGGTTGGAATCCGGCTTGCGTCCATATGGACGCGTGAAAACAAACCCGGGTGCCACTGGCATCCGGCTCGGTTTCAACATGGCCCGGCACGCAAGAGACTTGCGGGCAGGGCCTTTACCGGGACTCCGATTGAGAGAACATCAAAACTCCAAAGTTGGTCGTTTCTGATTAAGAGCTTGCTGCCTTTCAGTCAAGAATCGGCCAAATCCACCCGGTCATTTCCGATACGACTGGAAGAATCGCTGGGCCGATGCTTTATCTCGTCGGGTCATAGGGACCAGAACGTGATCGTCATTCGCAACGCAAATGAACAGGATGCGCCCCATCTTGCGGCCATTGGCCTGCAGGCATGGCGGGTCGCAAGCTCTGCGCTGGGGCTGACGGCTGTCCTGGAAACGAACGCGGCAGAAGCCTTTGCAGGCTTCACGCAATCCTTCTGGCATCGCATCCTCGTTGTCGAAAGACACGGCATGCCCGCAGGATGGGCGGCGCGCGAAAACTCCGACGATATGATCTCGGACTTCTGGATCGATCCGCGCCTTCATCGGCAAGGCCTGGGCGGCAAGCTCCTCAGTGCGGTCGAAGAGCAGGTGCTTGCGGCTGGCTTCTACTCGATCAGGCTTGAAAGCCACGCCAGCAACGAGCGGGCGCTCTCCTTCTTTCGCAAGCATGGCTATAATGTCAGTTGGCTGTCGATGAAATACGCGCGAAAGCTCGACCGCGAAGTCCAGACCATCGGCCTGCGCAAGGAGCTGAAAGAGTTCGACACGACGACCTATGGACCATCTTTCTAAAGCGTGTCGCGATCTTTGAGATTCGCTCATACGCTCTATGTCGTGGTGGCAAAACCGCACTTCTGCCCGGACCGCGCTTTAGCCCTTAAGCTCTCTATAGGGCTTGTTTCTGCCGGCTGCAGGCAACATGAGGGTCAGCACCTACTTGACCTCACCGCATATATTCCGTCGAGAACGCTTCTTCTTTGTGTTCCATACATAAAGCCGAGCATTTGGTTCTCGCTTGTGAATGACGACTAGCATCTGCGCTCTAATATCGCTGCGAAAGCGTGAGGCATTACGGGCTCCCCAGACACCGACAAAGCGTTCCCCTGTCTGGTCGTTCTTGAAAATCACCGATCCTCCAAAGGCCGACGAAAGACCATCCTCACCGAGGGCTCCGCCGGCACCATACACGGAGGCAACATACTCTTGCGGCGCCACGCTGACGACTGTGTCGCCTGAGGAGGCGAACCTGTCACTTCTAAACACATAAATGGGGCACGGTGTGGTTATCATGGACCCAGCATATCGCGACGAGCAGCGGCTGCAAACTCGCCAACAATTTCCGCCTGGAGTTTCGCTGATGGCGATGGTTACACTGTTCCGGCAAAGAACGCCCACACGACCACCGCCGCAATATGAAGAGCGATGATGGCGAAGAGCAGTCCGCAAAACGGCTGCTTGCGTGTCTTGTGGCGCAGCATGTGTTGTGCTGTCACCGCGCCGAGACTTCCGCCCATGAGCGCGAAGAGGAGCAATGTCCTTTCGCGAATGCGTCTGTCACCTTGTTTTGCGGCCCGCTTGTCCCACCAGAAGATGAAGAAGGTTATCACATTGAGAAAGGTGTAGAGGCCTAGAGCTGCGGGGATGAATGTCATGATGGGCTCTATAATCCAAATCCCGCTCGCTTGGCATTCCGGATCGCGAAAAAGGTAGGCCGTTGTCCGTAAGCGCCTTAGAAGTCTTGCACCTCCGGACCATTTGCTCTACCTCACCACGGATAGAAATTCCGTATCTTATGAGCTTGATATGACCCTTGTAGACGTTCGCACACCCGACCCGAAGCGTTTTATCCCCGGCGCCACTGGCGACTGGGAAATCGTCATCGGCATGGAGGTCCACGCGCAGGTTCTGTCCAATTCGAAGCTCTTCTCCGGCGCTTCCACGACCTTCGGCAATGCGCCGAATTCCAACGTGTCACTCGTCGATGCGGCCATGCCTGGCATGCTGCCGGTCATCAACGAGGAGTGCGTGGCGCAGGCGGTTCGTACCGGGCTTGGTCTCAAGGCCAAGATCAACAACCGTTCCATCTTCGACCGCAAGAACTATTTCTATCCCGACCTGCCGCAGGGCTATCAGATCTCGCAGTTCAAGGATCCGATCGTGGGTGAGGGCACCATCACGATTTCGCTCGGTCCGGACCGTCAGGGCAATTTCGAGGATATAGAGATCGGCATCGAGCGTCTGCATCTCGAGCAGGACGCCGGCAAGTCCATGCACGACCAGCATCCGACCATGTCCTTCGTCGACCTGAACCGTTCCGGCGTCGCGTTGATGGAAATCGTTTCCAAGCCGGACATGCGCTCGTCCGATGAGGCGAAAGCCTATCTGACCAAGCTGCGCTCCATCGTTCGCTATCTCGGCACCTGCGACGGCAACATGGATGAAGGCTCCATGCGCGCCGACGTCAACGTTTCGGTACGTCGTCCGGGCGAGGGTTTTGGCACGCGTTGCGAGATCAAGAACGTCAACTCCATCCGTTTCGTCGGCCAGGCCATCGAGTATGAAGCACGCCGCCAGATCGCCATTCTGGAAGATGGCGGCGTCATCGACCAGGAAACCCGTCTCTTCGATCCGGGCAAGGGCGAGACGCGCTCCATGCGCTCCAAGGAAGATGCGCATGATTATCGTTACTTCCCTGATCCCGACCTGCTGCCGCTGGAATTCGACGATGCCTTCGTGGAAAGCCTGAAGGTCGGTCTGCCGGAACTGCCCGACGACAAGAAGGCCCGTTTTGTTTCGGAGCTTGGCCTGTCTGTCTACGATGCCTCGATCCTCGTATCGGAAAAGGCGATCGCCGATTATTACGAAGCCGTGGCTGCCGGACGCGATCCGAAGGCGGCTGCCAACTGGGTTATCAACGATCTGCTCGGCGCACTGAACAAGTCCAGCAAGTCGATTGAGGAAACGCCTGTGTCGCCCGACCAGCTTGGCGGCATCATTGATCTCATCAAGGCGGGCACGATCTCCGGCAAGATTGCCAAGGATCTGTTCGAGATCGTCTGGAATGAGGGCGGCAACCCGGCAGAGATCGTCGAAAGCCGCGGCATGAAGCAGGTGACGGACACCGGCGCCATCGAAAAGGCCGTAGACGAAATCATCGCGGCGAACCCGGATCAGGTTGAAAAGGTCAAGGCAAAGCCCACACTTGCCGGCTGGTTCGTCGGCCAGGTGATGAAGGCGACGGGCGGCAAGGCCAACCCGCAGGCCGTGCAGGAGTTGGTGAAAGCCAAGCTCGGTATCGAGGAATAAGTCGCCTCCGAGCTTTTTGCAGAAGAGGCCCGCGACCCTTTGCCTCGCCACCCTCTTGTGAATTCGAGGTGACGTCGAGAGACTACAAGCAATGCCGGGATCACTCCCGGCGTTTCTGTTTTGATGGGAGTAATGATGGTGTTCTTCATTCGCACCGCAAGCGAGCGCGATATCGAGCCTGTCCGGTCTTTGCTGACGAAGACCTGGCACGCGACCTATGATCCAATCTATGGCGCAGACAAGGTCAGCGAGATGATCGCTCTGTGGCATACGCCAAAGGCCTTGAAGGAGCGCGTCGAGAAAAAGGGCGGCGAGTTTCTGGTCGCCGATGATGGCAAGCGTATCGGCGGCATGGCCTATGCTCTCATGTCGACCAGCATGGCGAAAACAGCACTTCTTTATCAACTCTATGTCGATCCGCAGTTCCAGCGTCAGGGGGTGGGGCGTGATCTCTTTGCCGAACTGGAAACCTGCTTTCCCGACGCGGAAATCATGCGCCTTGAGGTCGAGCCTAAAAATACTGTCGCAATTGCCTTCTATGAAGGCGTCGGCTTCTCCGAGGTGGATCGAATCGAGCGCATGGCAGGCGTCGATGGTATGCCTGGAATCGTGATGGAAAAGAGCTTGAGGCGGTAAGAGAATGGATGGCCTGATCATTCGCGAAGCACGCGAAGAAGATATCGCGGCAATCGCTGCAATGTTCGCTGCCGATGATGTGGGCGGGCATGGCGACACCACCGATGAAGCAGCGATGCCAGATTATCTTGCGGCCTTCAGGGCGATTGCCATGTCGACCCTCGAAACGCTTTACGTCGCTGAGTTTGAAGGCGAAGTGATCGGCACCTTCCAGACGGTGATTCTCACCAAGCTTGCCGGGCGCGGCGCTGTTTGGATGGTGGTGGAAGGGGTGCAGACCAGAGAGGATATGCGCGGTCGCGGCATCGGCGCAACGATGATCCGATACTGCATCGCTGAGGCTGAGAAGCGTGGTCTCTCGGGTGTGCAACTCACCTCCAATATGGCGCGGATTGATGCCCATCGCTTTTATGAGAAGCTAGGCTTCGAGAAGCGTCATTTCGGCTTCCGGCTGAAGCTGAAATAATCGTTGCAACGTTGGAAAAGCTGGACAATCGTTGGTGACAACGTCATAAGCTTCTGGCTGTGCGAATGCGAAAGCGACGCATGTGAAAAGCCCGAGGAACGGATAATGAAGACTCTTCTGCTGCAAATCTTCACATGGTGGAACGGCCAGACAATCGGAACGCGCTTCCATACCTGGCGCTTCGGCAAGAAGGTGGGGCAGGATGAGTTCGGCAATACCTATTACGAAGGTGGCACCACCTCCTGGGGCATGCCGCGCCGTTGGGTGATCTACAAGGGCTATGCCGAGGCGTCGGCAATTCCGCCCGGCTGGCACGGCTGGATGCATTACCGCACCGATACACCGCCGAGCAAGGAAAGCTATGTCGCACGCGACTGGCAGAAGCAGCACCAGCCAAACCTGACCGGTTCCGCCCAGGCTTACCGTCCTCAGGGTTCGATCGCTGTTCCAGGCGAGCGTCCGCGCGTGACTGGTGACTACGACGCCTGGACGCCCGGCGGCTGATCAACTTCACCCGAGGCTCCGTGTGCATCGGGGCGAAAAAGCGCGGCCGTTTCATCATGGCCGCCACCCGCTTTTGCCACATTCGATCATTAGGCGTGATGGGCGCTTCGAAAAGCGGGGCAGTTTTCTGGAGATGGTTTGATATGAGAACATTCACGCGAGATGTATCTTTGCGTGCACTGGCGGTTTCGCTTCTGGCGCTTCTTCCGGCAGTGGGTCTCGTGTCTCCGGCTTCCGCCGCCCGCCTCGAAAATAAGGTCGCCGTCTTCTCCGGAATCGACAAGATCACCGGCCGCATTACCTCTTTCGACGTCTACATCAACGAAACAGTGCAGTTCGGTGCGCTGCAGGTCACGCCAAAGGTTTGCTATTCGCGTGACGACACCGAAGCGCAGAAGATCGATTCCTTCGTCGAAGTGGATGAAATCACCCTCGACCGCAAGATCCGCCGGATCTTCACCGGCTGGATGTTCGCAGACAGCCCAGGCCTCAACGCCGTCGAGCACCCGATCTACGACGTCTGGCTCACCGGCTGCAAGCAGGACTCCGACGTGCCGCCGCCATCCACAGCCAGTAAGTAAAAGAGCCTGATTCGGCGCAGACGAGCCTTTCCATGCGTTGCCAACGTTCGGCTCGATGCGTGCGTGGTCTGACCTGGATTGCCGGTTTGCGGCGAGTTCAATCGCAGTGATCCCGCACGCAAGCAAATCTTTCTATCGCGAAGTCAGAATTGCAGATCCGCCTGGTTCACAGCCAGGTCCAGCATCTTTGCATACGCGTCCTTGGGAACGTCGATCGCACCAAAGGTCTTCAGGTGTTCGGTGGTGAACTGCGTATCGAGCAGCACAAATCCGTTGTCGCGCAGTCGCTCCACCAGATGAACGAGGCAGATTTTCGAGGCATTGGTGCGGCGGGAGAACATGCTCTCGCCGAAGAAGGCGGCACCCAGCGACACGCCGTAGAGACCGCCGACCAGTTCATCACCCTCCCAGGCCTCCACGCTGTGCGCGTGGCCGATCTCATGCAACTCGGTATAGAGTTTGCGGATCGTCTCGTTGATCCAGGTGTTTGGGCGGTCCGGCACTTCTGCGGCACATCCGGCCATGACGGCGGTGAAAGCAGTGTCGAAACGAATATCGAAAGGCTTTTTTCGAATGGCTTTTGCGAGACTTTTTGAGACGTGAAAATCGTTCAGCGGGATGATGCCCCGCAGGTCCGGCTCGACCCAGAATAGCTCGGGGTCATCAGCCGCCTCGGCCATCGGGAAGAGGCCGATGGAATAGGCGCGCAGCAGCATATCGACAGTAATATCGCTATCCCTGCTGCGCCGCCCCATTCCTTAGTGCGCGTCGCCGGCCAGATATTTTTCCAGCCAGTGAATATCGTAATTGCCGTTCAGAATGTCTTCGTTCTGAAGCAGATCCTGGAACAGCGGAAGCGTGGTCTTGATGCCATCGACGACGAACTCGTCGAGTGCGCGGCGCAGGCGGCGAATGCACTCGTCACGGTCGCGACCGTGAACGATGAGCTTGCCGATCATGCTGTCATAGTAAGGCGGGATCTTGTAGCCCTGGTAGGCACCCGAATCCACACGAACGCCGAGGCCGCCGGGCGTGTGGAAATAGGTCAGCGTCCCAGGAGAGGGGACGAATGTCCGCGGGTCTTCGGCATTGATACGGCATTCGATGGCGTGGCCATGGAATTCGATGTCGGCCTGCGTGACGGAAAGGCCCTGGCCGGAAGCAACGCGAATCTGCTCCTGCACGAGGTCCATGCCCGTGATCGCTTCCGTGACCGGATGCTCCACCTGCAGACGGGTGTTCATTTCAATGAAATAGAACTCGCCGTTTTCGTAGAGGAACTCGATGGTGCCGGCACCGCGATATTTGAGCTTGCGCATGGCGCTGGCACAAATCTCGCCGATTTCCATGCGCTGTTCGACGGTGAGAGCAGGGGAGTTGGCCTCTTCCAGTACCTTCTGGTGACGACGCTGCAGGGAGCAGTCGCGTTCGCCAAGGTGGATCGCCTTTCCTTCGCCATCGCCGAACACCTGCACCTCGATATGGCGCGGCTTGCCGAGATACTTTTCCATGTAAACAGCATCGTTGCCGAAGGCGGCAAGCGCTTCGGAACGGGCAGTCGAGACGGCCTCGTCGAGATCGGCTTCGGTCTTGGCGACCTTCATGCCGCGACCGCCACCACCTGCCGTCGCTTTGATGAGAACCGGGAAGCCGATCGAACGCGCGATTTCCATCGCGTTTTCAGGCTTCACTTCGCCATCGGAGCCGGGAACGACCGGGATGCCGAGTTCCTGAGCGGTCTGCTTGGCGGTGATCTTGTCGCCCATGATGCGGATGTGCTCGGCGGTCGGCCCAATGAAGGTGATGCCGTGCGCGTCGAGGATGTCGGCAAATTTGGCGTTTTCCGAAAGGAAGCCGTAGCCGGGGTGAACCGCGTCCGCGCCGGTGATTTCGCAGGCCGCAACGATCTGATGAATGTTGAGGTAGCTGTCACGCGATGGCGGCGGGCCGATGCACACGCTCTCGTCGGCGAGGCGCACATGCATGGCATCCGCGTCAGCCGTGGAATGAACGGCAACCGTTGGGATACCGAGTTCCTTGGCGGCACGAAGCACGCGAAGGGCGATTTCGCCGCGGTTGGCAATGAGGATCTTGGATACCATGTGAGCTGCCCTTATTCGATGACCACGAGGGCTTCACCATACTCCACGGGCTGCGCGTCATTGACAATGATTTCCGTGACCTTGCCGGACTTCGGAGCCGGAATCTGGTTCATGGTCTTCATGGCTTCAACGATGAGAATGGTCTGGCCTTCCTTGACGGTGGCGCCGACTTCAACAAAGGCGCGGGCGCCTGGTGCCGGCGACAGGTAAACCGTGCCGACCATCGGGGAGGTGACGGTGTTTGCAGGGTTGCGCGCCGGAGCTGCCGGTGCAGCGGCGCCGGCAGGTGCTGCTGCGGGGGCCGCAGGCGCTGCGGCAGGTGCAGGGGCATACTGGGGAGCCGCGGCATAGACGGTTGCAGGCGGTGCGGAGCGCGACACGCGGATGCGCAGATCGTCCTGCTCGACTTCGATCTCGGAAAGATCGGTGTCGTTGAGGATGTTCGCGAGGTCGCGGATCAGTTCCTTGTCGATACCGTTTTTCTTTTCAGACATGACAAACCCTATTCTGATTGTTTCTTTTTATGCCGTGATGTTCTTCAAGGCGTTGAGCGCCATGATGTAGCCGTAAGGCCCGAAGCCGCAGACCATGCCTTTTGCAGCGGGCGCTATCATCGATTTGTGGCGGAATTCTTCGCGGGCGTGGATGTTGGAGATGTGAACTTCCACGACGGGAACGGAAATGGCGCGGATGGCATCATGCAGAGCAATCGATGTATGGCCATAGGCGCCGGGATTGATGACGATACCGGCGGCGCGTTCGCCCGCCTCATGCAACAGATCTACAAGAACGCCTTCATGATTGGACTGATGGCACTCGACAGAAAAGCCAAGTCCTTCACCAGCCACCACGCAGTCGTTCTCGATATCCTTCAGCGTCTTGCCGCCGTAAATGCCCGGCTCCCGTTTTCCCAGCATATTGAGATTGGGGCCGTTCAGGACGAAGATCGTGTTGCTCATTCGCGGTTCCGTCAAAAATCAGCGCCACCTATAGACTGCGCGACCGTCAAGGAAAAGCCCCCGGAGCCTCGAAAGAGGACCGGAGGCAGCGTAAGTCGAAGTTATTCAGTGGCTTTTGGGCTTTCAACCCGGCCGAGGCGCGTGTCTTATGAGCAGCTTGCCTTGCCGCAATTGCGCATATTGGCGATCTTTTCCTTCAACGGCTCGGCGCCGACGGCTCCAAAGACCGCCTCGTTGCCGATCACGTAGGAAGGCGTACCGGAGATGCCGAGAGTGCTGGCAAGCGTGTAGGCTTCCTGAACCTGCGCATCATTCGGGTTGTCCGCCATGGATTTGCGGATGTCGGCTTCCTTGAGCCCGAGCGATGTCGCCACCTCCATTGCCTTGGCCTCATTGGCGCGGCCACGACTGCCGAGCAGCGTGCGCTGGAACTCAGGATATTTCTTCGGTGCAAGCAGCTTCACCGCGTTGGAAACCTTGTGCGCCTCGACCGATTCCGGTCCGAGGATCGGGAACTCCTTCAACACCACCCGGACGTTCTTGTCCTCTTTCAGGATCTTGTCCATGTCAGCCATGGCGCGCTTGCAGTAGCCGCAATTGTAGTCGAAGAACTCGACCAGCGTCACATCGCCGTCAGGATTGCCGATTGCGAGATCGTATTTGGAGCTGAAGATCGCTTTGGTGTTGTCGGCAACGGCTTCGGCTGCTTTGGTGTTGCGGGCCGCATATTGCTTCTTTTCCAGAGCATCCTGGACCTCAAGCATGATTTCAGGATTCTCGACCAGATATTCCTTGATGAAAGCGCCGATCTCCTTCTTCTGGTCGGCATCCAGCGCATGAGCAGGGAGGCTCGCGCCAAGGGTGGAAAGGGCCGTGACACAGGCAAGTGTTGCTGATCGGATGGAAAGTGCCATTGCGGTCCTCACTGGGTTCGGTCGTGGTTCATGTTGCAGCCAATTACCGTAATTTAAAGGAATTGCCATATCGCAAATAAATTGCGTTCGTTGCTCTCTCGTCATTGTGAAGAGCGCAACAATGCGGCAAATCTCCGTCACAGCATATAGAAAGACCATGCCTTTGATCACACTGTCCAAGCGAAGCGCCGTCGAGCCTTTCCATGCCATGGATATCCTGGCAGAGGCCAACCGGCGAAGACAGGCGGGGCGGCCTGTGATTTCCATGGCAGTGGGGCAGCCTTCCCATCCCGCCCCAAAGGCCGCGCTGGAAGCGGCTGAGACTGCGTTGAAACATGGCCGTATCGGCTACACGGATGCGCTTGGTCTTCGAGAGTTGCGAGAGGCGATTTCCGCCCAGTACCGGCTGCGGCATCAGGTAATCATCGATCCGGCCCGGATTGCGGTGACGACCGGCTCGTCAGCAGCATTCAACCTTGCCTTTCTGGCGCTGTTTGATGCCGGTGATGCAGTCGCGATCGCAAGGCCCGGCTATCCCGCCTACCGCAACATCTTGAAGGCGCTTGGGCTGAATGTGGTGGAAGTGCCGGTCACGGCTGAAACGGGCTACACGCTGACGCCTGCCAGCCTGGAGCGGGCCGAGACCAAGGCGGGCTGCAAGCTGAAGGGCGTGCTGCTTGCAAGCCCCGCCAACCCGACCGGTACAGTCACCGGCCGAGACGCGCTGAAGCGGCTTGCGACCTATTGCGACAGCCGCGATATCGCTTTTATTTCGGATGAGATTTATCATGGCCTCACCTTCGTCGGCGATGAGACCAGCGCTGTCGAAGTCACCGACAAGGCTATCATCATCAATTCCTTCTCCAAATATTACTGCATGACAGGTTGGCGAGTCGGCTGGATGGTGCTGCCGGAAGAGCTGATCCGGCCTGTCGAATGTCTGGCGCAAAGCATGTATATTTCGGCACCCGAACTTTCCCAGCTTGCTGCGGCTGCGGCTTTTTCCGCACAAGCGGAGCTCGATATCTACAAGGAAAGCTATCGCACCAACCGCGACTTTCTGATGAGCCGCCTGCCGGAACTCGGCCTGCCACTTGCCTCGCCCATGGACGGCGCCTTCTACGCCTATGTCGATACCAGCCGCTATTCCAATGACAGTATGGAGTTCGCCAAGCGCATGCTGGCGGAAATCGATGTGGCCGCGACGCCGGGACTGGATTTCGATCCGCTGGAAGGGCATCGTGCCACGCGGTTTTCCTATGCGGGTTCGGTCTCGGACATCGCCGAGGCCGTGGGCCGCATTGCGGCCTGGCTGAAACAGGATTGAAGCGCAAGCGCGTGAGAGAGGAGATGACGATGGATGAAGTGGCGGTCGTGACGGCGGGAGGAAGCGGTATGGGTGCCGCCGTTGCAAGGCGTTTCGCGCAAGACGGTTACAAGTTGGCGATCCTGTCGTCGTCGGGTAAGGGCGAGGCACTGGCAGCTGAACTCGGCGGCGTGGGCGTGACCGGCTCCAACCAGTCCAACGACGATATTCAGAAGCTGACGGATCTCACCCTTGAAAAGTTCGGTCGCATCGATGTGCTGGTCAACAGCGCCGGACACGGCCCTCGCGCGCCGATCCTCGATATCACCGACGACCAGTGGCACACGGGTCTCGACGTCTACCTGATGAATGTTATTCGTCCGACCCGGATCATCGCCCCATTGATGGTCGCACAAAAGGGCGGATCCATCATCAATATCTCGACGGCATGGGCCTTCGAGCCAAGTGACATGTTCCCAACCTCCGCGGTCTTCCGTGCTGGTCTTGCCGCCTATACCAAGATCTTTGCCGACACATACGCCGCCGACAATGTCCGCATGAACAATGTTCTGCCGGGCTGGATCGATAGTCTTCCAGCGACCGAGCAGCGCCGTGAAATGGTGCCGATGCAGCGCTATGGCACAAGCGAGGAAATTGCGGCTACCGTCGCCTTTTTGGCGTCGGCGGGCGCCGGCTACATCACGGGGCAAAACCTGAAGGTCGATGGTGGCCTGACGCGCTCCGTGTAACTTTTTTCTCGGCTAGGGAACCGATCTTCTTCCCCAGCGTTGTAGCGACGCGGGGGAGTGTCCTTTTTCTGTTCTCGATTCCGAATGGACGTCGCGAGTTGATGGACGCCACGCCCTTTAATGAATTGGGGAATGGACTTGGTTCACATGATTCGCGATTCTGAGCCGGAAGTGTCCGTATTCTCGGCGTCGGATATAGAGCGCTTGGAGGCTCTGGAAGAGCTCCAGATCATCGATAGCGGACCAGAGCCGGTTTTCGATGATGTCGTGCAAATCGCGAGCACCGTTTGCAAAGCGCCAGTTGCCCTCATCAGCTTCGTTCAGGAAGAGCGTCAATGGTTCAAGGCGCGTATCGGCTTCCCGCCGACGGAGACGCCGATCGATCAATCGGTCTGCCGCTATTCTTTGAACTCCGAGGATCTGCTGGTCATCCCTGATCTGACGAAAGATCCTCGCACCTCTAGCAATACCTTGGTCACTCAAGCCCCTTTCATCAGATTTTATGCAGGCGCACGGCTCATTCTATCGGATGGCGTCGCAGTAGGCGCGCTCTGCGTTATCGACCACGTGCCGCGCCCGGAGGGACTGACGCAGGAGCAGCGCTCCGTGTTGAAGGCTCTCGCCGGACAGATTTCCGCTCATCTGGAACTTCGCCGAGCAGCGAACCGCCAGCGCGAGCTCCTTGAGCGTCAAAAACAAATCAACGCAATGATGCGCGATAGCGTCCGCACAGCGCTGACAGCGCAGGAAGCCGGGCGCATCGGCACCTTCGAACTCGATATCGAAACGGGAAATATCAAGGTCTCTGCAGAATTTTGCCGGATTTTCGACGTGCCGCCCGTTGGCCGCTATCATGCGCGCGATTTCGAAAAGATGCTCCATCCCGACGATCGCGGGCGCGAATCATCGGAAGAGACGCGCAAGAACGGTACGGCGGTCACCACGGTTGACTATCGCATCGTCACTGCCTCGCGTGGCGTTCGTTGGGTATCCCGACAGGCGACCTTCGAGCGGGATGAAAGTGGTAAGCCGCTCAAGCTGCTGGGCACTGTCCAGGATATCACACAGCAAAGGCGTGCGACCCAACGCATCAGGACTCTCTTGGAGTTGGGCGACAGGCTTCGCGATTTGAATGACGTCGAGGAGATCGCCTTGACTGCCGCAGAACTGATGGCGCACGCGTTGGATGCGACGCGCGCCGGCTTCGGCGTCGTCGATCCCGTTCGCGAGACGGTAATGATGCAGCCGGAATGGCGTGCGCCAGGCGTCTCGTCACTGTCGGGCAAGCACTATTTTCGCGACTACGGCTCTTATATCGATGACTTGAAGGGCGGCATGAGTGTCGTCATTTCAGATGTGACCACCGATGCGAGAACCAGGGACAAAGCCGACGCACTGCTGTCGCTCGGCATTCGTCAACTCGTCAACGTTCCAATCTTCGACCAGGGGAAATTTGCCCTCGTCGTTTTCGTCCACCATTGCGACCTCTTCGAATGGATGGAAGACGATCTGGCCTTTGTCAGGAGTTTTGGTGACCGCATCCAGAGCGCGATCGGCCGCTTGCGGGCGGAAGCGGAGCAGAACATGCTCAACCGAGAAATCGGCCACCGGCTGAAGAACGCCTTCGCCATGGTGCAGGCGCTTGCGAAGCAGACCTTGCGACCCGTTCAGGACCGGGGACCGGTGTTGAACTTCGAGCAGCGGCTCCAGGCGCTGAGTTCCGCCCACGACATTCTGCTCGGCAACAACTGGGCAAATGCCGATGTGCGCACGGCGCTTCTGCGTGTTGTCGATACGCTTGGAATGACAGAGCAGGTGGAGATCCGGGGCAAGGATATTTCGGTCAATCCCAAGGGGGCGCTGTCCCTGTCGCTGCTTTTGCACGAGCTGACGACGAATGCGGTAAAATACGGAAGTCTCTCGTCAGTTCATGGCAGGGTCTTGGTATCCTGGGATGTTCAGGGCGAGAGGGAGGATGCCGTCCTCCGTTTGCTCTGGAGGGAGACAGGCGGGCCGCCGGTCGTCCAGCCGCAATCAAAGGGCTTTGGCTCGCGCCTCATTTCGATGGGGCTATTAGGAACCGGCGGTGTATCGACGCGTTACTTAGATCAAGGACTAGAGGTCGAAATGACAGCGTCTCTGGTTCAACTGCAACAGGTAGCGTAAACGATGGGACAGAAGCAACCATTCGCCAAACATGTCGTACTGGTCGTGGAGGATGATCCACTCCTGCGAATGATGGCAGTCGATATGGTCGAAGATGCGGGTTTTAGTGCAATCGAGGCCGGTGGGGCCGACGAAGCACTGGAAATCCTGCAGGCGCGGACCGACGTTGGCGTGCTCTTTACCGATATCGACATGCCAGGCAGCATGGATGGCGTGCAACTTGCGCATCTCGCCTGCCAAACCGACAGGCCGATCAGCATTCTGTTGACCTCCGGGCACCATCGCCTCGACCAGGAAACCCTGCCACCGCGCAGCGTTTTCTTTCCCAAGCCATACGACCTCAACATCGTGACTGAGGTATTGCGGAAGTTTGCGGCTTGAGGGAGCTGTCCCCGCCGAAACTTTAGAACATGTGCACGCAATGCATCGAAATTCACGGGTTATAAACCAAGATAATCGTCGAAAATTCGCATTAATTTTTCAGAAAATAAAATTTTCTATTGTCTCTCCAAGATTTGGCTCTGGGGGACTACATGAATTTTCTCGGCATTACAGGTATGCAATATTCCGGCGTTCCATTCCACGATACGCGAATATTGCTCGCGGAAGATTCAAACGTCTTTACTCAGATGATCGGAGCGCGTCTGAAGGAGTTGCTTGGGCTGACCGTCGAAGTCTGCCGCAATTTCGAAGAGCTGCAAGAGTGCTATGAACACTCCAGCGAAGAGGTAACGCTCGCCATCTCCAACATCAATCTGCCAGGTGCGGAAAACGGCGAGGCGCTGGAATATCTGGTGGATCTGTCGATCCCCACGATCGTCTTCACCAGCACCTTCCACGAAGATACGCGCGAGAAGCTGATCACCAAGGAAGTTGTCGACTATATCCTCAAGGACAATGTCTTTGCCGTCGACATGCTGACGGAATCTGTCTGCCGCTTCCTGACCAACCATCGTCACCACGTTCTGATCGTCGACGATAGCCCAACTGCGCGTGCACTGCTGTCCAGTCGTTTGAAGCGCTATAACTTTCGCGTCAGCCTCGCCGATAGCGGCGCTAAGGCGCTCGAGATTCTTCGCAACAATCCGGACATCGGTCTCGTCGTCACCGACTACAACATGCCGGACATTGATGGCTTCGAACTGACCCGTCGCATTCGCACCATGCGTGGGTCGCACGAGCTGCGCATCATCGGTGTGTCCTCTTCGACCAATCGTCTGCTCTCTGCTCGCTTCCTGAAGGCCGGCGGCAACGACTTCATGCTGCGCCCCTTCATCGAGGAGGAGTTCTATTGCCGCGTGAACCAGAACCTCGATACCCTGGTGCAGATCAAGACGGCCCGGGGCAACGGCCAGAAAGCCGCAGCGGCCTGAGGCGCGCGCGCATCACAATCATTCTCAGCCGTCCTTGCATCAAGGGCGGCTTTTCATTTTAAAGCTGGGACTCAAGCGGAAGAATGCCCATGATGAGCGCGATCCCGCGCCTCGACAGGCTGGCATAGGGCTCGTTGCCGTAAAGACGGGGCCTGCCTTTGACAAGCCCGGTCCAGATCAGCCGTCTCTTAGGGTTGAGTGCCAACTCGAAGCTCATCTCGCGGCTGGTTTCCTGTTTGAATATGTCGTCCATTGCGCTCGCCAGTTCCGGCGAATTGAACAGCACACCCATTTCGGTATTCAGCGACATAGAGCGCGGGTCGAAATTGAGCGATCCGATGAAGCCGGTCTCTCCATCACGGGTGAAGGCTTTGGTGTGCAGGCTCGCCTGTCCAGAACCTCGAAGAGACAACGAATTATGCTGGTCGGCAAGCGACCTCAGCTCGTGGATTTTGACGCCATTCAACAGGAGAGGGCGGCGGTAGCGTGCGTAGCCGGCATGCACTGCGGCGACATCGGTGGCGGCGAGCGAATTGGTCAACACAGAAACGCAGACTCCGCTGGCCGAGAGGCGTGACAGCGTCTCGACACCTTTCTGCCCAGGAATGAAATAGGGCGAGGTAATCTTGAGCTTATGTTTGGCGCCTTCCAGAACCGGCAGCAGGTTCTCCATCAGATAGTTATGCCCGCTGCGGCGCTTGCCGGCGGCTTTCTCTGGTGGGTCCGCCAGAACCGTTGCCGACGATACGGTGTGAAGTCGGTCGGCCATCAGGAACTGGCCGTCGTGATGAAGGCTTTCGACCTTTTGAAGATAGGGCCGTGCAGCGTCGCTTGTTGCGAGACGATCGAGCTTGCGCCGTAGCCTGGCAAGTCTACTCGGCCTTTTGGCAAGCAGTGACCGCACCGGTATGGCAACGGCACTGTTCCAGTAGTCGTCGAAGATCTCTTCGGCATCGCAGACCGCTTTGCCATGAGCAAGCACGTCGAAGTCCCGAAAATTCGCAGCCTCAGCCGCACCGAAATAGGCGTCGCCAATATTGCGCCCACCGATGATCAGCGCGCGACCATCTGCAATCCAGGCCTTGTTGTGCATTCTTCGGTTGACGCTGCGGAAACGCAGAACAAGCTCGATACCACGCCGGAACATGTTCTCCCGCGCCTTCGTCGGATTGAACAGGCGCAGCTCGATATTGGGATGGCTATCAATTGCGTGAAAAATCCTGTCCGACATGGTGACACCGAGATCATCCAACAGAAGTCGAACGCGAACACCTCGGTCCGCCGCGGCAAGAACCTCCCGCATCATCAGCCGACCGGTGAGATCGGCATTCCACATATAGTACATAAGATCGAGACTGCGGCCGGCAGCGCGAGCGGTTGCGACGCGGACGGCAAAAGCACCCATGTTGGACTGCACCAGCGCCAATGCCGTCAGTCTCGCGTCATCGTCACCCTTGCGAATACCCGCCCAGTGCCGGTCTAGCGGCGTGGCGTCGTCGGATTTGGGGAGCGCCGTGGAGGCAATCTTCGTGATCGCCCGCTCCTGCCGGCGCGACAGAGCGACGAGCGCAGCGATGACGGAGACGACCACGATCAGCGTCGTAATGATGATCCCCGTCACAATGGCTCCCATCCCTCGTTCTTTGGCCGCCGGCCAGTGTCAATCATCAAGCCTATCGCATCGCCTGCGTTTCGATACCCGGATTAGGCTCAGGCATGCCGGGATGCGATGTCACCAGATAGGTGACGGCGACGATTCCGGCAGCGACGATCAGAGTGCCGATCACCGCAATCGTCAGGCCCCATGGCTTGGACTTGCGGCGAGACCAGACGAAGCGGCGGTGAAGCAACCGGTTCTTATTGTGGTGGTGTTGATATTCCGGACCGAGATTTTCCGTGTTTGTCATGGTGGCTCTCCCGCGCCTGTTGAAATTTATGGCTGTCACCCATCGAACGCTTCAACCGCATCGCTGGTTTCATCAAGATACGAATGAAGCTCTCCTGGTGTTTTTGCCGTAAAGTGACCTTGTCGCGGGTCGTCGCACACGACATGCTGGGTGAGAGTGTTTCTATTGCTCTTGGGAGAGAGTCGTGATTGCCGACCCACGCGCATTTCTGGAAGATTTGTTTTTTGCAGCAGTTCGCGCAGCAGACCCCTATGAGGCAATCCGGGCACATCTTCCGCAAAGACCAACAGGCCGGACCGTCGTGATCGGTGCCGGGAAGGCGGCAAGCCAGATGGCAGAAGCCTTCGAACGGCTGTGGCCCCACCCATTCGAAGGCGTCGTGGTCGCGCGTCATGGACCTGTGGCTGCCTGCCAGACCTTCAAGATATTGCAGTCGGCCCATCCCGTCCCGGACGAAGCCGGCCTTACCGCGTCTCAAGCGCTGATCGACTCGGTCCAAGGCCTGACGAAGGATGATCTCGTCATCGCTCTTATTTCCGGTGGTGGGTCGGCGCTGCTGCCTGCACCACCCGAAGGGTTCTCGCTTGCAGACGAAATTGCGCTTAACGAGGCGCTGCTTGCTTCCGGGGCGCCGATCTCCGCCATGAACCTGGTGCGAAAGCATTTCTCCCGCATAAAGGGAGGAAGGTTAGCTGCTCTTGCCCATCCGGCGCGCGTCGTCAGCCTGATCGTTTCGGACGTGCCGGGAGACAATCCGGCCTTCGTCGCCTCCGGTCCGACAGTGCCGGATGAAGGCGACGCCTCCGAAGCGTTGCGAGTGATCCGCGACTACAAAATCACGCTGCCCCAGAAGATCGTCGATTTTATTCACCAAGAGGTGACACCGAAGCCTTCGGACGCAACCTTTGCCGGACACGAGGTGCATGTCATTGCTTCAGCCCGTGTTTCTCTGGAAGCGGCTGCCAAGCTTGCTGTGGAACGGGACGTGGAACCGATCATCCTTTCAGACTGCATCGAAGGGGAGGCGAAGGACATCGGCAGAATGCATGCTGCCTTGGCGCGGGAGTTTGCAAGCCGCGCGTCAGCAGGCAAATCCATGGTGCTTCTCTCCGGCGGCGAAACAACGGTGACGATCGGCGGCGGTACATATGGAAAGGGCGGTCGAAATTCCGAGCTGCTGCTTTCGGCCGCTCTCGACTTGCAGGGTAGCGAGGATATAACGGCGCTCGCAGCGGACACGGACGGAATTGATGGATCGGAAGATAATGCCGGCGCCTTTTGTGACGGACAAACCGTGGCGCGCATCCGTGCCGCTGGGGGCGATGCGCGCTCCTTTCTCTCGGGCCACGATGCGTGGTCGGCTTTTTCCCTGGCTGGCGATCTCTTTACGCCTGGTCCGACGGGCACCAATGTCAACGATTTCCGTGCTTTTCTGCTGCAGTAGGCGGGGCGTTGGTTCTGACGTCACGCCAACGGCCACGCGATGAGCGGTGACATCGGAGCCTATCTCAGCCTTTTCGCGTCTGCTTTTCTTGCGGCAACGCTGATTCCTGCTCAGTCGGAATCGGTCCTGGTCTATTTGATCACGACTGGGCACTATTCCATTCTGTTGCTTGTCGCTGTCGCAAGCCTTGGCAACGTCTTCGGATCCATCCTCAACTGGTATCTGGGACGAGGCATCGAGCACTATCGTGATCGGCGCTGGTTTCCGGTTTCCCGCGACAAGCTCGAAAAGGCGCAAGGCTGGTACGCCCGCTATGGGCGGTGGTCTCTGCTGGCAAGCTGGCTTCCTATCGTGGGTGATCCCTTGACAGTGGTCGCAGGCGTGATGCGTGAACCTCTGCCATCCTTCGTCGCCATCGTGACCCTCGCCAAGGCAGGACGCTATGTGCTTCTGGCTTTGGTCACCCAAGGCCTTCTCTAACCCTCGCGTCACGCTTTAAGATCATTCTCGCCCTTGGGTAGGCTTTGCAAAAGCTTCGGCTCTGGTGATATGATCCTGTTAGAATTCACCTAAGCGAAGGGAGGCGCTGCCGTGAAATCGAAAATGCTCTTCAGAGATGATCATCCGCGGGGTCTGGTATCCCGCCGTAAAATTCCTCGCGTCGGCGCAAATGACAATGTCCCGAGCTTGGAATTCGAGACCACGGGTCAAGAGCGAGACTGGCGTCTCTTCTGTCTTGTCGGTGCAATCATATGTGGGCTTTCTGCCTTCATCTTCCTGCCACTTTGGTAACTGGGGACATAAGCGCCGGTTTTAGCTTGAAAAAGACCGGATCGGTCGTTAGCCCGTTAAGCAGAGCATGAACGGCGGTACGGGCTGACTATGGTAATGATTGAAACGGTCGATGCCGTTCCGAGGGCCTTCCTCGGGGTGGAGCGATCGGCAACGGACCAGCGATGGATGTCGCGGCTTGATCAGGCCGGGCAAAACCGTGCGCTCGCCATGTCGCAGGTCCACGGTATCCCGGAACTGATCGCCCGCGTGCTGGCGGGCCGCAATGTCGGCGTGGATGACGCGCTTGCATTTCTCGATCCAACAATCCGTTCACTGATGCCCGATCCCCACACGCTGACGGATTGCGAGAACGCCGCAAAGCGTATTGCCGACGCGATCGAAAAGCGCGAGAAGATCGCCATCTTCGGCGATTACGATGTGGACGGTGCCGCATCCTCGGCGCTGATGTACCGCTTCCTCCACCATTTCGGTCTCGAGCCTGAAATCTATATTCCAGATCGCATCTTCGAAGGCTACGGTCCGAACCCCGCCGCCATGCAGCAACTCGCCGCCAACGGTGCGACGCTGATCATCACCGTCGATTGCGGCTCGACCAGCCATGAGTCGCTCAGCGTCGCGCGCGATGCGGGAACCGATGTGCTCGTCATCGACCACCACCAGGTCGGAACCGAGCTTCCTCCCGCAGTTGCACTGGTCAATCCAAACCGCGAGGACGATCTGTCGGGGCAGGGGCATCTCTGCGCCGCAGGCGTGGTGTTCCTCGTGCTGGTGGCAACGCTTCGGGTGCTGAAAGAGCGGCACAACCGCCAGGCTTTCCTGCTCGACCTTCTGACCTATCTCGACATCGTGGCGCTGGCGACGGTCTGTGATGTCGTGCCGCTGAAGGGCCTGAACCGCGCTTATGTGGTCAAGGGACTGGTTGCCGCACGCCATATGAACAACGTCGGGCTGGCGGCCCTCTTCAAGAAGGCGGGACTTGGGGGGCCTGTCACGCCCTATCATTTCGGCTTTCTGATCGGCCCCCGCATCAATGCCGGCGGACGTATCGGGGATGCAGCCCTTGGAAGTCGGCTCCTGACACTGGATGACAGCACGCAGGCTGACGTCATTGCGGAGAAGCTGGACGAGTTGAACCGCGAGCGCCAGGCAATGGAGGCGGCCATGCTCGCCGAAGCAGAAGCGGAAGCGCTCTTCGAATATGGTGATGGCTCTGGTGCTGGCGTTATTGTCACCGCCAGGGAGAATTGGCATCCGGGCATCGTCGGACTTCTCGCCTCACGGCTGAAGGATCGCTTTCGCCGTCCTGCCTTCGCTATCGCCTTCGATTCGCAGGGACGAGGCACGGGCTCGGGGCGCTCCATCAATGGCTTCGACATGGGGCGGATGGTGCGCAATGCCGTCGACGCCGGTCTGCTGATCAAGGGCGGCGGCCACGCCATGGCAGCCGGTCTCACCGTGGAGCGCGCCAATCTCGGGCGCTTGCGTACCTTCTTCGAAGAGGCCGCACAAAAGACGGTGTCGCAGCTCGTCGAAAACAGCGTGCTGAAAATCGACGGTGCTATCGGTGCATCCGGTGCCACGCTGGCGCTGATTGACCAGTTGGAGCAGGCGGGCCCCTATGGATCGGGCCATTCCCAGCCGATCTTCGCCGTGCCGGCGCACCGGCTGCGCGACGTGCGCATTGTTGGTACCTCGCACATCAAGATTACGTTGGAAGCTCTGGATGGCTCGCGCCTCGACGGTATTGCCTTCCGTGCTGCTGATGCGCCTCTCGGCCAGATGTTGATGGCAGCCCGCGGCCGCCAGATCCATGTGGCAGGCACCTTGGGGGCCGAGCATTGGCAGGGACAGAAGCGGGTGCAGTTGCGCGTTCTGGACGCAGCCTTTGCGCCGTAGCGCGTGATGACAGGCGATGCATGTTTTGAAGCTTAAACACGCGAAATCGTCTGCGTGACCATCCGACGTAGGCTGCGAACAGGTTAAAGCGCTTGATCAAGCTCTGCGCGTAAGGTCATGAATATATAGGAGAAGTGGCACGCCCTAGGGGAGTCGAACCCCTCTTTTCAGAATGAAAATCTGACGTCCTAACCGATAGACGAAGGGCGCGTGCGCTGTGGTGGGGGCCTTATAGTCAGGCCGCGGATTCTCCGCAAGCGGCAATTTCGATTTTTTTGATTTTAGACGATGTTTTTTGTCGAGAGAGCGGGCGCCCTGTGGACAAGCCGGTCCACACCGACGGCTATGAACGAATTGCGAAGGAAGGGGAAGCGTGAGGTGGCTCGGGATCAGGGGCTTCCCGTTTTGATCGCCGCCTCACGCTTCATCGGGGGGACAGCGAAAAAACGAGCGGTTAACAATTTGGTTCCAGCCTTGTGAGGTGGACGACAAAAAATCGCTTCGCCGGTTATCGTGCCGCCTCTTGCAGCAACAAAAAACCGCCCGAAGACCATTGTCTCGGGCGGCTGATATCGTGCGATTTGTGTGACGCGATCAAAGATCGACGTCGAGGATCGCCATGGAGAAGTTGTAGGAACGATCGCCATCTTCGTCGTCGATATAGACGACGCCGAGGAACTCTTCACCCATGTAGACTTCAGCGGAATCATCCTTACGCGGACGTGCCTTGACGGCCATCTTGTCGTTGAAAGTACGCTTGAAATAGGCGTCGAGCTTTTTGATTTCGTCGGCTTTCACCAGTCTTCTCCTGTGCGGTTCTCACGTCGTCCATCGTCCTTGAAGGCGCATTGTTCGGACATCGTGATTTTCAATCTGCGCCGCTTGTGGCACGGCTTAAAGGCCAAAGTAAAGTCAAAGAGGCAAATCGCCTATGCGGTCCACTACGTGATCCACATAGGCAATTTTATCGCATTGAGGTTGATCAGATATCCGCGCCGATGATCTGATCCATGATGCGGGAAGGCTCGTTGCAGCCGCCTTCGCCAACGATCCGGGCGGGCACGCCGGCAACAGTGGTATTGGGAGGAACGGGCTTCAAGACGACCGAGCCAGCCGCAACGCGAGAGCAGCTTCCAACCTCGATATTGCCAAGAATTTTGGCGCCTGCTCCGATCAGCACGCCGCTGCGAATTTTCGGGTGACGGTCTCCGGTTTCCTTGCCGGTGCCCCCAAGCGTGACGCCCTGGAGAATGGAGACGTTGTCGCCGATGACCGCAGTCGAGCCGACGACAAGCCCGGTGGCATGATCAAGGAACAGGCCTTTGCCAACCTTGGCCTGCGGGTTGATGTCGGTCTGGAAAACGCTTGAGGACCGGCTCTGCAGATAGAGCGCAAAATCCTTCCGTCCTTTCGACCACAGCCAATGGGCCAGACGGTGGGTCTGGATGGCGTGAAAACCCTTGAAGTAAAGAATAGGCTCGATGAAGCGCGTGCAGGCTGGGTCGCGGTCATAGACGGCCTGGATATCGACGCGCAGAATTGCGCCCCATTCCGGCCAGTCGTGAAGCATCTCTGAAAATGTCTGGCGCAACAGAACGGCCTGCATATCCGGATGGTCGAGCAACTCGCAGATGCGATAGATGACGCTTTCTTCCAGCGAATGGTGATTGAGGATTGTGGAATAGAAGAACGCCGAAAGCAGGGGATCCTGCGCGGCGGCTGTGCGCGCTTCGTTCAACAGGCTGCCCCAGATCGGATCGACGACGGTGATCTGATCATTCTGGCGGGTCTCTATGCGTGCGACCATGTCAGCTGTCCTTAAAACCGGTTTGCTTCAGTATACAGAAAAATGCGTTGCACAGAAATGGGTATGCGCGAGCAGCGTTAAAGGTGGTAAAGCATCAGTTTTTCTGACAGCTTTGTGGAACGGCATGTCTTGATCACGCCGATCAGTCGAGTTCGCCGTAGAATTCCAATACCGCCGCCTTGAAGACGCGATCTCCCACTGCCAACATGTGATCGCGGTTGGGAATGTCGATGGCCTTTGCATGCGGCATCAGATCGGCGAGCTCCTGGCCCGACCCTGCAATATCGTCCTTCGTTCCGACAGCAATCAGCGTCGGTGCCTCGATCTTCGCCGCTTCTTCGCGGGTGACCAGAACGCGCGATGTCTCGATACAGGCGGCGAGTGCGACGCGATCGCTTTTCGTCTGCTCGGCAAAAGCGCGGAACATGCGCCCGCGTTCATGGGTGACGACATCAAGCGATGGCGCGCGAAGCGCATCCGCAATCGGATCCCAGTCCCCAACGCCATCCACCATGCCGATGCCAAGGCCGCCAAACACCAGCGACCGGACGCGATCGGGATGTGCCATCGCCACGAAGGCAGCGATACGCGCCCCCATGGAGTAACCCATCACATGCGCTTCGGGGATGCCAAGGTGGTTGAGCAGACCAACCGCGTCTTCAGCCATCACGGCCGGATAGTAGGCATTCGGGTCATGCGGCTTGTCGCTGGCCCCGTGGCCGCGATTATCGAGTGCAATCACACGATAGCTGGCGTCGCCGAGCGTCTTCACCCAGCCGGGATGAACCCAGTTCACTGCCGCACTCGACGCAAATCCGTGAATGAGAAGAACCGGTGCGCCGGACGGGTCGCCCTCGTCGAAATAGGCGAGTTGAAGTCCCTCGCGCTGGAAGGACAAAAATTGCGGCAGGTTGAGATTCATCAAGGACCTCCTTTTTTGCCGACCATATGTCAGGAAATAGTGGTGTTGGGAATATTCAACGCTCTTTTCTATGGAGGTTGGAGTGATTTAACGCTACATACTCGAACAATACGAGCGTTGGCTCAGAGACGAACTTGCATTTGGAGACGAACATGGCCGGCCACACAATTCCTCACTTCCAGAACGACGGCGGACACCGCATGATCGAGATCGGCGTCAAGGAATTTATGTGCACGGGGGCATCCGTTCCTTTCGATCACCCGCATATCTTCATCGATATGGGCGACGAAAACGAGAAGGTCTGCTCCTACTGTTCCACGCTCTATCGCTACGATCCGTCGCTGAAGGCCACGCAGACCAATCCTCCCGGCTGCGTCTTCCACGTGAAGGCAGCGTAACCCCATAAATATCGGGGCTCTCCATGCCCATTAAATCCGTGGCGATTGTCGGTGCCGGTATAGCCGGTCTCACCGCCGCCCTTTCTTTTGCCCGTCATGGCATTGCAAGTGACATCGTCGAGCAGGCGTCCGAACTCGTAGAGGTCGGCGCGGGGCTGCAAATCTCGCCCAATGCCGCCAATATCCTGTCCGCCCTCGATGTCCTGCCACTGATTGAAGAGACATGGCTTGAGCCCGAGACGGTCGATCTGGCGTCCGGCCTTTCCCTCAAAACGCTCGTGTCTCTGCCGATGAAGAGTGTGGCAAGGAGCCGTTGGCACGCACCCTACGGCGTGCTGCATCGGGCGAGCCTGCAGCAAGCACTTCTTGCGGTCGTCAAAAACAATCCTCTGTGCCGATTGCATCTTGGAAAAAGGCTGGAGAGCGCCAGCAACTCCGAGATTGTCAAGACAATCTTCACTGAGCCGGATCTGATCATCGGCGCCGACGGCGTTTGGTCGAGCACACGCTATGCCGTACCGAACAGCCCCGTCGCGACCTTCTCGGGCAACATCGCCTGGCGCTTCACGCTGACTGGCGATGACGCGCCTGAGTTTCTCAATCGTAACGCTGTGACGGCCTTCCTCGGCCCATCCGCGCATGTCGTGGCCTATCCGCTGGCAGAAACAGGCGGCTTCAACGTCGTCGCCATTGCTGTTGGCGCAAATCCCGGAGACACGTGGAAGGCGGAAGCGCAAGGTCAGCAGAAGGCATTTCTCATCGAGCAATTTCGCCACTGGCATCCAGCTTTTTCGAGCGCATTGGAGCGGCCCTCCACACCGACATTCTGGCCGCTCTTCCAGGCTGGCCCCGGCCGCTGGCAAAACGGGCGGGACACGGTTCTCATCGGCGATGCAGCCCATGCGATGATGCCCTTTGCCGCTCAAGGAGCGGCAATGGCAATCGAGGATGCCTTTGAACTGGCCAATTTCGTTGCGCAAGGGAATTCGCTGGGCTCATCGCTTCAGCGCTTTGAGGCGCATCGCATGCCACGCGTCGAGCAGGCGCGCAGACGCGCAAAGCTGAACAGCTTTGCCTATCACGCCCGAGGCCCTCTACGGATCGGGCGCGATGTTCTGCTGTCTTTGCGCCCGCCGAAAAAATTCCTTGCGGACTTCGACTGGCTCTATGGCTACCGCGCAAAAGGGCTTTAGGCTTTCGCCGCCGCGGCAAACCCTGCTTCCAGATCGCGCTTGATATCCGCAACATCCTCAAGCCCGATCTGAAGCCGGATAACCGGTCCTCCGCTCGGGCCAGCCACTACCGTCCGATCGGCGAGATTGACGAGGACGGCCAGAGATTCATAGCCGCCCCATGAAAAACCAAGCCCGAAAATGGACAGGGCATCAAGGAAGGCATGGGCCTTGTCTTTGAACTTTTCCGGATCTGCCTTCAGGACAAACGAGAATACGCCGCTGGATCCCTTGAAATCGCGTTTCCAGATATGGTGTGTCGGGAAGCTGGGCAGGGCGGGGTGCAGGACGCTGGCGACGTCGTCGCGCGTTTCAAGCCATTGAGCGATCTCAAGCGCGCTTTTCTGGTGGTGTTCCAGTCTGATTCCCATTGTGCGCATCCCGCGCAGCACCTGATAGGCATCGTCGGACGTTACGCACATGCCGAGATTGGTATTGGCGTCCCAAAGTTTCTTCCAGTGCTTTTCATTGGCGGATACGAAGCCCATCAGCACGTCGGAATGGCCTGCCGGGTATTTCGTCGCAGCATGGATGGAGACGTCCACGCCATGATCCAGCGGGCGGAAATAGAGCGGCGTCGCCCAGGTATTATCCATGGTAACGACGCAGTCGTAGCGGTGTGCGATGGACGAAATCAGCTTCACGTCCTGCATTTCGAAAGTGTTCGAGCCGGGCGCTTCCAGATGGACGAGCCGCGTATTCGGGCGGATCAACGCCTCGATGCCAGCCCCGATCGCGGGATCATAATATTCGACCTCGACACCATATTGTTTGAGCATCGTATTGCAGAAGCGGCGGGTCGGAAAATACACCGAATCGACGATCAGCGCGTGGTCGCCGGCGGATAGATAAGCGAGAAACGGAACGGTCACGGCAGCAAGGCCGGACGACAGGAGGATCGTTCCAGCCGAGCCTTCCAGCTCGTCGATCATTTTGCATAGCGCGTCTGTCGTCGGCGTGCCATGAGTGCCATAAGTGTATGGCTGGTCACCCGACATCAGCGTTGCGGCATCCGGGAAAAGAACGGTCGAACCACGGGCAATCGGAGGATTGACGAAGCCGAAAAAGTCGAACGGCTCGTTACCGAGATGGGCAAGGCGTGTATTCACTCCCGAGGCGCCGAGGATTTCGTTCTTGTTTTTCATGCTGGAAGTCTCTCATTAATGTGATGCGGGAAGATGCCGAAGAATTACTCTTGCGGTCAAGCCGCTTGTCTGAGCAGGGGGAAAAACCAGTCTATCTGTCAGACAGGATGAACAGATTTTGAGCTCTTTTCGCGCAAAAAATAGTCATATGCTTACTTAAAAGCCGAAAATTTGAAAATTCCGTTTTTTAGACACAATTGCTTAGCGAAAGTCTTGACCATGGCGGCAATTGCGATTGTGATAGGGGCGCACACCGGGAGGTGAAGCGGAGAGGCTGTCGCGAGCGCACGGCATGCGTCGGTCATCTCCAATCGAGAAAAAAGAGACAAAGGTTGGGAAAAATGAAAAAGGCACTTCTGTCAGCCGCTATTGGCGCAGCAGTATTTGGAGCTGCAACGGCTGCATCTGCCGCTACTCTTCAGGATGTTAAGGCAAAGGGCTTCGTCACCTGCGGCGTCAGCTCTGGCATTCCGGGTTTCTCGAACCCCGACGACAAGGGCGAATGGTCCGGTATCGACGTTGACTATTGCCGCGGTATCGCTGCTGCCGTCTTCGGTGATCCGACCAAGGCCAAGTACGTTCCGCTGACCTCGAAGGATCGTTTCCCGGCTCTCCAGTCCGGCGAAGTCGACGTTCTCACACGTAATACCACCTGGACGATCAGCCGCGATACGTCTCTCGGCTTCAACTTCCGCACCGTCAACTATTACGACGGCCAGGGCTTCATTGTTAAGAAGAGCCTGAACGTGAAGTCTGCTCTCGAGCTCTCCGGCGCTGCCGTCTGCGTTCAGCAGGGCACGACGACCGAGCTCAACCTCGCCGACTACTTCAAGACCAACAACCTTCAGTACAACCCGGTGGTGTTTGAAAAGGAATCCGACGCGACCTCCGCTTACGACTCCGGTCGTTGCGACGTCTACACCACGGACCAGTCCGGCCTTTACGCAATCCGTCTGAAGATGAAGAACCCTGATGAAAACATGGTTCTCCCTGAAATCATCTCCAAGGAGCCTCTCGGACCTGCGGTTCGTCAAGGTGACGACCAGTGGTTCGACCTTGTCAGCTGGGTTCACTACGCCATGATCAATGCTGAAGAGCTTGGCATCACCTCCAAGAACGTCGACGAGCAGAAGGCTTCTGCCAACCCGGACGTAAAGCGTCTTCTCGGCACTGAAGAAGGCACCAAGATCGGTACCGATCTCGGCGTCACCAACGAGTGGGCCTACAACATCATCAAGACTGTCGGCAACTACGGCGAAGTCTTCGACCGCAACGTCGGTCCTGGCTCTCCGCTCAAGATCGAGCGCGGCCTGAACTCTCTGTGGAACAAGGGCGGCCTGCAGTACGCGCCTCCGGTTCGCTGATTGCTTTAAAGCCTAAAAGCTTGTGCAGGAGGCGGGGATAATCATCTCTGCCTCCTTCTTCTTCATAAAATAAGCTCGAAAAGAGCATATAGAGGGAAAGGTGCCTATGGCAGGCAAGACGATCCGTTCTGGACCGTCCGGCGCATCCGGCGCGACGTCCATGATCAACGATCCGCGCATGCGGTCCATCTTCTATCAGACCGTGACGCTCATCATCCTGGTGCTGGCCGTCTGGTTCATCACCAACAACACCATCCAGAATCTTCAGAGAGCCAACATCGCCTCTGGCTTTGGCTTCCTGAACGGAAGAGCCGGTTTCGATATCGGTCAGACGCTGATCGACTACAACAATGACAACACGTTTGGTCGCGCACTGATCGTCGGTATATTGAACACCTTGCAGGTGGCAGTGCTGGGCATCATTACGGCCTCGATCATCGGTTTCCTCGTCGGTATTGCACGCCTGTCCAAAAACTGGCTGGTCTCGAAACTTGCACAGGCCTATGTGGAAATCTTCCGCAATCTGCCGCCGCTTCTCGTCATCTTCTTCTGGTACAAGGGCGTCATTACGATTCTTCCGCAGGCCCGTGAATCGCTTGCTCTGCCACTCGATACCTATTTGAACAATCGCGGTTTCTTTTACCCCAAGTTCGTCTGGGGTGAGGGTGCCTGGATGGTTCCTGTAGCATTCCTCGTCGGTATCATCATTACCTTCTTCGTCTATCGCTGGGCAAAGGCCCGGCAGATGCGCACCGGGCAGCCGTTCCGTACCGGTCTGGTCGGCACTGTGGTCATCATTGGCTTGCCAATCTTGACCTTTCTGGCGCTTGGCGCACCGTTGACTTTTGACGTGCCCGTTCTTGGTCGCTTCAATCTGGCCGGCGGCTCGGTTATTGCACCGGAATTCATGTCGCTCTATCTGGCGCTTTCCTTCTACACCGCCTCCTTCATCGCTGAAATCGTCCGTGGCGGCATCAAGGCCGTCGCGAAGGGGCAGACGGAAGCGGCCGAGGCACTCGGCCTTCGTTCCAGCACCACGACACGCCTGATCGTCGTTCCACAGGCGATGCGCATCATCATCCCACCCCTCACCAGCCAATATCTCAATCTGACGAAAAATTCGTCGCTCGCTGTTGCCGTTGGCTTTTCGGATCTCGTCGCGATTGGTGGTACCATCCTCAACCAGACGGGTCAGGCTGTCGAAGTCGTGGCGATCTGGATGATCGTCTATCTGTCGCTGTCCATCACGACGGCGTTGTTCATGAACTGGTTCAACGCGAAGATGGCATTGGTGGAGAGATAAGCGATATGACAACTACTTCCGTTTCCTATATCCGCCGCGAATTGGTGCCGGCTCAGCCGGCGCCATCCAGCCAGGTCGGTGTCGCGCATTGGCTCAAAACGAAACTCTTCGCCACGCCGAAGGACGTCGTGATGACAGTGCTGTCCATCGCACTGCTCGCCTACATCCTTCCGCCTCTGGTGCAGTTTTTGTTCGTCGATGCCGTCTGGACCGGTACCGATCGCTTGGCTTGCCTTACCGTCGCGCAGGGCGGCACTCTGCCGGATGGCCAAGCCGGAGCCTGCTGGGCTTTCGTTGGCGCCAAGTTCCAGCAGTTCATGTTTGGACGTTATCCGTTTGATGAACGCTGGCGTCCGCTTCTGGTCGCAGCAATGTTTGTCATTCTGCTCATCCCGATGCTGATCCCGAAGGCACCCTTCAAGACGGCCAATGCCGTGTTGCTTTTCCTCGTGCTGCCTTTCGTCTCCTTCTTCCTGCTGGTTGGCGGTTACTTCGGCCTGCCGCGGGTGGAGACGCAGCTCTGGGGCGGGCTGATGGTCACGCTCATCCTGTCCTTCTTCGGGATCACCGTATCGCTGCCGCTTGGCATTCTCCTGGCGCTTGGTCGTCGTTCAACGATGCCCGTGATCAAGACACTATGCGTGACCTTCATCGAGGTCATTCGCGGCATTCCTCTGATCACTGTCCTGTTCTTCGCCAGCATCATGCTGCCGCTGTTTCTGCCCGAAGGCGTGACCTTCGACAAGTTCATGCGTGCCCTGGTCGGGGTGTCGCTGTTTGCATCCGCTTATATGGCGGAAGTTATTCGCGGTGGCCTTCAGGCCATTCCGAAGGGGCAGTACGAAGGTGCGGATTCGCTTGGCCTGAATTATTGGCAGAAGAAGCGTCTGATCGTTTTGCCGCAGGCGCTGAAGCTCGTCATTCCCGGCATCGTCAACACCTTTATCGGTCTCTTCAAGGATACGTCGCTCGTGTCGATCATTGGCATGTTCGACCTCCTCGGTATCGTCAACCTCAACCAGTCGGATGCGAACTGGGCAACACCGGTGACACCTGTCACGGGTTATGTGTTTGCCGGGTTCGTATTCTGGATATTCTGCTTCGGCATGTCGCGCTATTCCCTGTTCATGGAGCGCCATCTCGACACCGGACATAGAAAGTAAGGGAAAATCTCATGGCAGAAACCCAAGCAAAGAAGCTCGAAGTTTCGGCGACGGATGTCGCGATCGAAATCACTGGCATGAACAAGTGGTACGGCGATTTTCACGTGCTGCGCGATATCAACCTCAAGGTCATGAAGGGCGAGCGCATCGTTATCGCTGGGCCATCCGGTTCCGGCAAATCGACGATGATCCGGTGTATCAATCGCCTGGAAGAGCACCAGTCGGGCAGCATCGTCGTCGATGGCATCGAACTGACCAACGATCTGAAGAAGATCGATGAAGTGCGCCGTGAAGTCGGCATGGTCTTCCAGCACTTCAACCTCTTCCCGCATCTGACCATTCTGGAAAACTGCACGCTGGCGCCGATCTGGGTTCGCAAAATGCCCAAGAAGGAGGCCGAAGAGATCGCGATGCACTATCTGAAGCGCGTCAAGATCCCCGAGCAGGCGCATAAATATCCCGGCCAGCTTTCCGGTGGCCAGCAGCAGCGTGTGGCGATTGCTCGCTCGCTCTGCATGAAGCCCAAGATCATGCTCTTCGACGAGCCGACATCGGCACTTGACCCGGAAATGGTCAAGGAAGTGCTCGACACCATGGTGAGCCTTGCCGAAGACGGCATGACCATGCTCTGCGTCACCCACGAAATGGGCTTTGCCCGCCAGGTGGCCAACCGCGTGATCTTCATGGACCAGGGCCAGATCGTCGAACAGAACGCCCCGCAGGAGTTCTTCGACAATCCGCAGCATGAGCGCACCAAGCTCTTCCTGAGTCAGATCCTGCACTAGTCCTCTTGCGACTAAAGAAAAAAGAAACCCGCCGGTCGCCCGGCGGGTTTCTTTTTGGAGGATGTTTTCGCGTCAGCGGGACATCAAGGTCATCGCCGTCATCGAGTCGAGGAGCGTGCGGGTCACGCCGCCAAACAGCATTTCCCACCAGCGGGAATGACCATAGGCACCCATCACCAGCAGATCGATACTGGTATCCGCCAGTCGATTTTCAATCGCCGTATGCGGCGCGACACCTTGAATTTTTTCCTGCGAGGTCACCGTCACATTGATGCCGTGGCGTGCAAGCGTTGCGGCGATCTCAGAACCCGCCAGGGCCGCGGTCTGCGAATCATTGTCTTCCATGTCGACGGAGAACACTTCGACGCTCTCTGCTGCCTTAAGGAAGGGCAAGGCGTCAAAGGTAGCGCGTGTTGCTTCCCGCGATCCATTCCACGCAATCAGCACCCGGCGGATCGGTTTCGGCTCGGTTAAAATGTTAGGGATAAGAAGAACAGGACGACCGCTCTCATAGAGAAAATTGTCGATATCGGCGCGGCTATCCGACAAGGCAAACGAAGCATGCTGTCTTGCAACAATCAGATCGGCGCAGCGCGCGCTTTGAAGCGAGGACTTGGCGGAGTAACCGACCGAAGAAGCGAAGCTGCGCCATTCGCTGGAAATACCGTTCGCTGTCATGCCTTCGGCAAAGACTTTCTGGGACTCTTCGGTTTCCTTATGGGCCACATCCTGTACCGCCTGCACGGTGGCGGGATCGGGGATTTCCATAGGTGCGACAAGCGGTACGGCCGCCAGCGTCTCCATATGAAGCCCTATCACATGTGAAGAGAATTGTTGCGCCAGCTGAGCCACGAAAGCGTCCAGATGACGCGTGTTTTCAGCGGTGTCGACAACAGCGAGGATCGTTCTGTAGCCCATGGCCATTCTCCTTGTGACGCATCAATGACAGGTCCAAGATGATCCCGTCATTCGCTCGTCGCCTTGATCCTTATCAAGACGGAACCTGCACAGATTAAACGTATTGCGCCCAAAGGAGTTCACGCAAACGTGGAGGAAGCCTTCACTTTCGCAATGTTTTCAATCATCGCCGCCACGTCTCTTGCTGCTGCCTCCAGCAGGTGCGCATCTCGCGCGCGGACCACGATTTCGGTGGAGAAGCGCTGCCCGTCATATTTCGGATAGGAACCGATGCTGGTCTGAGGGTGAGCCCTCTGGATTTCGCTCAGAGGCGTTCCGATGTCACCCTCCCCAAATTGCGATGTCACCGACTGGGACATCATCTTCGCGCCCGTTTTGAGGGTCGGCACGACATTGTCGAGCATGGCCTGGAAAACCTGCGGCACGCCCGCCATGACATAGACATTCTCGACGATGAAGCCTGGCGCGACCGAGACAGGGTTGGCGATGTGCTGTGCGCCGCGCGGCATGCGGGCCATGCGTTTGCGCGCCTCGGTAAACTCCATTTCCCGGGCGCGATACATGTCTGCGAGAATTTGCAAGGCATCCGCATCATGCTCGCAGGGCAGGTTGAATGCGACGGACACGGCATCGGCCGTAATGTCGTCATGCGTTGGGCCGATTCCTCCCGAGGTGAACACGTAATCGTAGCGAGCGCGAAGAGCGTTCAAAGCTTCAACAATGGCTGGCTCATCATCGGCGACGATCCGCACTTCCTTCAGGTCGATGCCAGACATGGTGAGGACATCGGCGAGGTGTCCGATATTCTTGTCTTTGGTGCGACCCGACAAGAGCTCATCGCCGATGGCGAGCATGGCGGCCGTAACCGGGGAGGAGGGAGAGGCAGAAGACATGGAAGGATACTCACGCGACACGATGTGCGCAGACGTTAAACCCGCCAGCGGCGAATGCAATATGCAAGGTCATAAAATAGGACTGTATACCGACGTACTGCCGTCGTTCGCAAATCGAGAACGGTGCGTCCTTTCCGCACCTCTCGCTCTCGCCCCATTCCTCTGTTAGCGTCCTGTTACAGCAGCGGCGTAGAAATCGTCCGCGATCCTGATGCTGAACAACAACAATGAGGAAAGACCAACGATGGCAAAAGTTCTGGTGCTCTATTACTCGTCCTACGGTCATGTGGAAACAATGGCTTACGCCGTTGCAGAAGGTGCAAAGTCTGCAGGCGCCGACGTCGTCGTGAAGCGCGTTCCCGAACTCGTCCCGGAAGAGGTCGCAAAGTCCTCTCACTTCAAGCTGGATCAGCAGGCACCGATCGCGACCGTCGAAGAGCTTGCAGATTACGACGCGATCATCGTTGGCGCCGGCACACGCTTCGGCACCGTTGCTTCGCAGATGCGTAACTTCTGGGATCAGACGGGTAGCCTGTGGTTCAGTGGCAAGCTGGTTGGCAAGGTGGGCTCGGCCTTCACCTCCACGGCGACGCAGCACGGCGGCCAGGAATCCACGATCCTCGGCTTCATCCCGACCTTCCTTCACCACGGCATGGTCGTGGCAGGTCTGCCTTATGCCTTCCAGGGTCAAATGGGCGTCGACGAAATCAAGGGCGGCTCGCCTTACGGCGCATCGACTATCACGGATGGTGATGGCTCGCGCCAGCCTTCGGCAGTAGAGCTGGAAGGCGCAAAGTTCCAAGGCGCGCACGTCGCCAAGCTTGCAGCCAAGCTGTCGGCCTAAGCCTCATAGACAAAACGAAAATGCGGCCCGTGAGGCCGCATTTTCATAACTGCCGTGAGAGGCAGCTGAGATATCGAATTGTTTACGAGCTTTAGACCAGCGGGTTGACCATGATCAGGCAGGTCACAACCACAAATCCCAGAAGCGATATTTCGAGCAAACTGTTTAGGCCGTCACGCATCTCATTACCCTCCAGATTTCCGTACCAGGAAAACGTGGAAAACATAACGTAGTTCCGCGACAACGATACGAATCTTAATGGACGGTAAAGAAAATCTCTTATCCCGTGTTTCGGTCAGCCGGTAATGATGAAAGCGATGATCAGGTGGCCGACGATACTCACCACAAGGCAGGTCATCAAAAGCAGGAGCAGGGGCTTCTTCATCGTTTTCTACACTCTTCCAGGCTGACTCAGTCGCCATCTTCTACGCGCCGCAAACGCGGGCGTTAAGCCACAGTCTCTATGTTGCGACATTATGCCTTGATATCGAGGCCAGCCTCAAGTGCAGCGGCCACAAAAGCGCGCCGTGCATCCTCGGGTTTCTTTTTGCCAGATCCGACAGCAGCGCAGACGAGGAGAGCTTGATCGAGTGCGTCACCGTCTTCCACGGGCCAGTCCTCGATCATCGTCCAGGAGGCGGCTTGGGTCGTTTCGATGCTGATGTAATTGCCAGGTTCTTCCAGCGCGACCATAACCGGCTTGCTCCATTTCGTATGCATCTTATCCTCTACCGCTTCACTCGATCAGAGGATGCCTGTAGCCCGTTCGAGCGCTGTGTTCAACGGTTCGGATTAGTCATCACGCCCAAAGGTCAGCCAATCGCGGATGATGCGGCGATCGATGATCTTGATCGAACGATCCGGCTGGATCTGATAGGTCTCAATCACGCGGTCACCATTCCAGCGCCTGAAGTTGTGGGTGAAGGTGCTACCGATAGGCGACTTCGTCAGCTTGGTGCGCGGCTGACCATTATAGGTGATACTGCCAGGAATAGGCTCGAGATTTGCAGACGAGATTCCGGTCGTGCAGCTTGCAAGCGCGAGTGCGAGGATGGAAACTGCGATAAGGGACTTCGCTTTCATGATACGCTCCTTGCGACGCCAAATGACTTCGGCTGAGGAGTAACTGAAAGCCTCGACCAAGGTTCCTATTCTCCGGCCAAGCCGTTGGGTACGATGTCCATCTTCATCCAGTGGACATCCGTTTGTACATGTCCTTCTCTTATATACTTGCCTAAGAAGTCGGGCATAGCGCTCTCTGCAAAGGCGGAGGCACGCCTGACCACGAAGCCTTCTTGTTGGCACGTATTGAGAGCCTTCGCGAGATCATCAAATAAACCCTGTTTGTATGGGCCACGATACATTATCGGAACATGTTGAATGTTCAGCTCTGCGAAACGAGCACGCGTTATGTCCCAAGACTGGATTTCGTCACCAACGATCCACGCAAAACCCAGGAAATACGAGGGTAAAGAATGATAAGTGATGGAGTGACGGGCGTATAGGTTTTCGCCAATAATACGTTCATCGTCCGCAAGGTGCGGAGAAATACCAGCGGCAAACGCCTTTACCCAGTCACGAGAAGAATGATAGCGGCCATCGGTGCTTCGCGCGTGGCACCCGCCAGCGCGAATGGTGGTGTTCTCACCATCCATCTTTTCGGTGACAACCAGATCACCGACCTTCAAGCCATCGAGGGATGGCATGATCTTGTCGTCGCTCGTTGCTCCCGGCGAGTGTGGCAGGTGAAATGTGCGGCCGTATTTTCTCATATGGAAGAGATAACATGCCCGTCATAGATAAGTCACCAGAGCGTCCAGCAGGTCATGCTGGCTACGCACCAACGCGGCAATCGCAAGAGATATCCAGAGGTGACTATGTGTAGATTTTTGGAGGCCTCGCCCGGAATTGAACCGGGGTACAAGGATTTGCAGTCCTCTGCGTCACCACTCCGCCACGAGGCCTCACACGCTCGTCTGTTTGAGCGATGGCGGGGATTTAGAACGAATCCATTTTCGGTGCAATAGGGGAGTTGGAAAAACTCCCGATAAGTTTTTTTATGCAGCTTTAGGATCAGGAAAGAGCCCCTTCAGACCTCTCGATCGCATCGGGGCTCTTTGTCGTCTCCTAAATCAAATTCTGCCAAGCAGAACCAAAATCAGGACGATGACCAGCACCAGGCCAAGACCGCCCGACGGGCCCCATCCATAATTGTGGTATCCCCAGTTCGGAAGTGCGCCGACCAGGAATAGAATCAGAAGGATGACTAGGATTGTACCGAGCATGTTTGCCTCCACCCGTTGATGATACGTCAGTAACGCAATAATGATTAGGCGGATAAAAAAGTTCCCGGGAGCGGTATCAGCCGACGTTGTTTCGGGTAGCAGATGTTCCGCGGCGTATGGTCGTTTCTTTTTAGCCCACTGATGCATGCTTGTGCTTGAAAGCACGGGCGGAGCCCATTAAGACGATTAGCAAAATGTGGACACAGCTGTGTCTGCCAGGCTTTTACTCGAGGCAAGCACGACATGATGGATTTTGAAACCGCACGCGCGAAAATGGTGGACGGCCAGGTGCGTACGACCGATGTAACGTCCCATTCGGTGCTCAAGGCGTTTCTTTCCGTACCGCGTGAGGCCTTCGTTCCAGACAACGTCAAGCAGGTCGCTTACATGGACGAAGATCTGCAAATCTGTCCTGCCAAGGATGGGCTTGCGGCGCGTTACCTCTTGAAGGCTTCGCCCATTGCCAAGATGTTGCAGCTCGTGGCTGTCACCAAAGATGACCTGGTTTTGGAAGTTGGTGGTGCGACGGGTTACGTCTCCGCAATCCTCTCGGAACTCGCAGGCTCCGTTGTTTCGCTGGAAAGCGATCCTGAACTGTCTGCGAAGGCGACCGAAACGCTTGCCGCACTGGGTTACGTCAATGTGGTTACGGTTGCTGGCCCGCTGGAGCAGGGACATGCCGCCCAGGCACCCTACGATGTGATCTTCATCAATGGCGCTGTTGAGGAGGTGCCGCAGGCGCTTCTCGACCAGCTCGCCGATGGTGGTCGTCTGATTGCCGTCGTGGGTTATGGCAATGCAGCCAAAGCCAGCGTTTATCGCCGGGACGGCAAGGGTGTGTCGGCGGCGACCTTCTTCAACGCGTCGCTGAAGCCGCTCCCGGGCTTTGCCAAGGCTAAGGAATTCGTTTTCTAAATCGGTTGCAAAAGCAGATGGTTAACAGATGGCCCGGTGCACGCCGGGCCATTTTTGTTTGTAAATAAAGCTGTGTATCGCGCAAATCATCCACCCGCATGGATTCTCTTCTGAGCGCTCGTGCCCTACACTCAAGATGATTCGGAGCATGCGTATTCTGCTCCGGCCCGTCTTGAATGTGAAAATCGGGGATAAAAATGGCTCAGCCGAGTGTAGCGCGTGAACCATCTATGGAAGAGATTCTGGCATCGATCCGCAGGATCATCGAAAGCAACGAACCTGCGCCGTCGAATGGATTTCCAGGTCAGCCGGCTACCGAGTTCGAACTTGGCGAGGTGGAGCTGGATATGGATTTTGCCGAGGATATCTCAGCAGAGATCCCGAGCCCGCCGGCCCATGTTCCTCCGGCTGCCAATCAGGGCTATGGCGCGCGCCAGTTCAACGATTTCGCGCCTGTCGTCGAAAGAGAAGAGCCTGTCGCCGAGAAGTCGATGTCGCTCGCCGACGTGGCGGCACGGGTTCGCGCAGCCGCAGATCGTAATGCAACGCTTGGGCCCCAGGGCAGCCTGGCTCAGGGACATGGCGTGACGCCGGCGCCTACCGCTTCACCAGCGCCAACGCAGTCCTCTTTGGAGGCTGAGCGCCCACAGGTAGCACAGCCTGCCCGCCCTACGGATGTGCGTCCGTTGTTGGCTGCCACAGCACCGCAGCCGCTCCGGGAAATGCCGACGTTCAATCCTCCGCCGCAAGCCGCGGCACCTGCACCAGCACCACAGCCTGTCCCCGTTTGGGAAACGATGCAGTTGCGCGGCGCGGTGGAAGAAGAGAAGCCTGTATCTCGCGCTGTCGACGTTCGCCAGGAGCCTACTGCCGAACCTGTCGTTCAGAAGAGCGAGCCCAAGCTCGATCTACCAGTGAACCTGGTATCCGCCGAAGCCGGCGCCCAGATCGCCCGGTCCTTCGGCGCTCTTGCTGAAGTATTTGACGGCGTGCGTAACCCGACCATCGAGACTGTCGCTCAGGACATGCTGCGGCCAATGCTGCAGGAATGGCTGGAAGACAACCTGCCGACGATCGTCGAGCGTATGGTTCGTGAAGAAATCGAGCGCGTTGCGCGTGGTCCTCGTCGTTGATGCACATTGGAGGAAGGCTGCACCTTTCTCCTGACCGTGCCGAGACGAGGTCACCTTGAGGTCATGATGACCTTTAGTTGATACAGAAAGCCGCTGTGGAGATGATCTCCTCAGCGGCTTTTGCTTTTGTGTGCTTCGTTTGCGCCGGCGCTTGACGCCTTCTTTCGCAGCATTGTTTGTCAGAACGTGGGATCACGACTGTAAGCGAAGCTTATTCAAACGCACCTTCCGCAAAATTCCAGAGACTGTCTATTTCGATTCCGACAATAAGTGATCTAGGTACTCGACTCTGCAGAAAGGCGAAGAGGAAAACCACGACGCGATATGGATTTGCCTCCGAGTTGGATCGAGTTCCGAGTCGCAAGAAGATGGCGTGTTGACCACAGCATCGGCCTAACAATCGGACTCGATTTTCGAAAAGCACGATGCGTGGATCCCAAAAGTAAAGCAACTTGCGACCGGTAGGACGCACAGTGCTTCAGCCATTCATTCACTCTGCCTGAATTGTTGCAAATGCTTTGCTTGTGCGGTGTTCCGCTCAGCGTTTTGTCAAGACATGTCAGCCGAGATCCAAGGCGCGTCCATCAAACGAAAACGCCCCCGCAGTGGCGAGGGCGTCTTCCAACAGTCTATCGAAAAGCTTGCTTAGCTGAAGCGCCCGGCTGCGTGGGCCAGCATGGTGTAAACCTTGCCGGTATCGGACGTCAGGTAGGACTGTGTCACCGTACGGTCACGATCCGTGCGGGCAACATCCGCCAGAAGCTTTTCGAAGTCGGAGATGTATCGATCGACGGCGGTCCGGAACTCCGACTCACGCTCATATTTGCGCTTGATCTCGTCGAAGGTCTGCTGTCCCTTCAAAGTGTAGAGGCGACGCGTGAAGACGTCGCGCTCGCCGCGCTGATATCGACCCCACAACTCGACAGACGCATCGTGATCGATGGCCCGTGCGATATCCACGGAAAGCGAATTCAGTGACTCGACGACATGGCGCGGGTTGCGGCTGTCGGCGGCACGTGTCTGCTGTTCCGCTGCGGGCCGGGCTGCAGATGGGACAGGTGCCATCGGTGCTGCGCCGTCCTGAGCGTCGCGAGAGGCGCCGCGCAACAGATCGCTAATCCACCCACCGCCTTCTTCACGGCGCTGAAGCGGTGCCGAAAGACCAGGCTGCGAAGGCGCTGGACGTTGCTCGACGGGAGCGACGTTGCGGATGACCGGTGCCGCTGGCTGCTGCTGCACGGGAGCTGCTGTTGCTGCCGGTGTAGGCAGCGGCTGCTGTTGCGGGCGTGGCTCTACGCGCGCCTGTTGAGGCTGAGGGGCGGCGGGCTTGGTGGCCGCAATCGCCCGAGCTGCCGGCTCGGAGATTTCAAACTGCTGCGTGGAGCGACCCACCAGCTGCGAAATATCCTGCAGCGCCTTGATCTGCTCGGAAACGGCGCGACGCATGGCGGCTGCACTTTCCTTGGCTTCTTCCGGCAGGTCGAATGCACCGCGTTTCAATTCGGCGCGGGTGGCATCGAGCTCCTGGCGGATATCCTGGCTGGAGCGGCGGATCTCTTCCGTCGCGCCGGAGAAGCGATTGACCGCTTCCTGCACCGCTTCACGCAATGTTTCGCGCATGACCGTGGCCGCCGCATTCGACTTGTCGGTTGCGGTATTGATCAGCTTGTCGACGTCGGACAGCGACGAGGCGACACCGTTGCGCAGACGACCTGCAAGCTCGTCCGAATACTTCTGTGTCTCGGACATGGTGCCTTCGATCGCACGTGCCGCTTCCTGGCTGGCTGCCAGAAGCGCGCCACGCATGTTCTGCGCCGCACTGCGCGCCCGCTGTTCGGTCTCGTCCAGCGAGCGACCAATATCGTCGAAGGAGGAGTTGAGGTTTTCGCGCAAGTTGCCAGCCACTTTGGTGGAGCGCTGCTCGGCTTCGCCCAACGTCTGCTCCACGACGGACATAACGCCGCGCATGGAGTTTTCGATTTCCTCGGAGCGCTGCAACAGACCCACGGAGAGCGAGCGAAGCGCTTCCTGGCGTTCTTCCAGCGTGCCGACGAGGTTGGCCTGCGCGGAGGTCAGAAGCTCGCCTGCCTGCGACAGAACCGAGGTGTGCTCATCGAAGCGTGCCACAATGCCGGCGACCTGAGACAGCGTGGTTCCGGATACATTGGCCAGACGATCGACCTTGCTCTCGAGGAGGCGGCTGGAGGTGGTGATGAGGTCGGATGCGCGCGATGCGGATTCCGAGAAGCTTGTGGTGGCGCTGTTGAGAGCCAGATCGGCCTGCTTGAATTCCTGCGTCGCGCGTGCCACCGCCACGTTCAAACTGTCGGTAGCGCCATTGACCACGTCCGTCATGCTCGAATGGCTCTGCGACAGCATGTCGGTGCTCTGACGCGTCGCCGAAACCAGCTTGTTGGCGGCATCACTGCTGGCGCGAGCGTAATCGTCGATGGCCTGCTCGACCATGCCGACCATGCCGCTATTGGTTTCCGACAGAAGGTTTGCGCTTTGCTGAGCCGCAGTAACAATCTTCTCAGCCGCATCCTGGCCGACGACAGCATATTCGTTGACGATCGGCTTTGCCTTCTCCTCAATGAGGCGAGACAGTTCGGCAGAACGGCTTGCCAGCATGGAGTTGAGTTCGCGGGTGCGGCTGTCGAGCGTATGGCGGATAGACTCACCACGGGCATCGAGCGCGCTTTCGACATTGGTCAACGTCTCGGAGATGGCGCCGACCTGGGTGCGGACGACAGCTTCTGCTTCGGCAACCTTGTTGACGATGGCGTTGCCAGCATCGGAGAAGGTCTGTGCAACCGCAGCGGCCTGGCCCGAAAGCCTGCTCTGCGCATCGGAAATCCGGCCAACGATCTCATCTGAGCGCTGTTCGATGGTGCGGGTGAACTCGTCGTTGCGGGACTTGATCTGGTCTGCAAACTCAAGGCCGGTCTTGCTGATGAACTCGGTCGAGCGCACCGCCTCGTGATCGATGCTCTGGGCGGCGTCAGCCACCGCATCGCGAAGCGTGCGAGCAAGGCCGGAAGCCTTGCCTTCAATCGTGCGGTTGACGTTTTCAAGCCCGACATTAAGCGCGCGATCCATCGTGCCGAGACGCTCGTCGATCCGAGCCGTACCGGTCAAGAACACGCTCTCAAGCTTCTGCGTGGCGTCATCAAGCGTTGCATTGACGTTGGTCAGATCGGACTGGAGCTTGCCATGCAAAGCTCCAATATTGTTTTCCAACCGCGTGCCGGTTTCACCGAGACGGTTGGAGACCGTGTTGACGGAGTTTTCGATGCGTGAGGTCAGCGATTCCGACGCCGTGTCGATCGTCCGCTGCAAAACTTCCTGCTGCGTTTCGAAAGACATCTCCAGCATGCTGGTGCTGGAGGCAACGGTGGTTGCAAGCGACATGGTCTGGTCAGACAGAAGATCGCCAAGCTGCTCCTTGGCAGAGCCCAGTGTTTCCGAAAGAGCGGAATGATGCTGATCCAACGTGGTGCGGATGGCGTCGTGCGATGTCTGAAGATTGTCTTCCAGGCGCTGTACGCCGGTTTCCATCGTGTTGGCGAAGTTGCCAGCACCGGATTCGACTGCGGTTTCGATGCGCGTCGCTGCGGAAGCAACCGTCTGCTCGATCAACTCGCTGTTGCGCTCGACGGTCCGGCTGATGGTGTAGGCCTGCGTGCCAAGCATCGTGTCGAGACGCAGATGGCCGACCGATAGTGCTTCTTCCATGGCGGATGTCGTCGATGTCAGTCGTTCTTCGGCATCCGAGACCGTGCGGGCAAGGCTCGCAGCGCGTCCATCGAGAGCAGAAGCAAGGCGCTCTTCGGCCGACGAGATCGCCATGTCGATGGCGATGGTGCGGCTGTCGAGCGTATCGGCAAGACGTTCTTCGACGCCGGACACCACCGAGGTCAGGGCACCCGTCCGGCCATCCAAAGTTCCGGCCAGACGTTCTTCGGCCGACGAGAATGCCATGTCGATGGCCATGGTGCGGCTGTCGAGCGTATCAGCCAGACGCTCTTCCACGCCGGACACGACGGAAGTCAGGGCGCTGGTGCGGCCATCAAGGGTTTCGGCAAGACGTTCTTCGGCAGAGGAGAATGCCATGTCGATAGCCATGGTGCGGCTGTCGAGCGTATCGGTAAGACGTTCTTCGACGCCGGACACGACGGAAGTCAGGGCGCTGGTGCGGCCATCCAGGGTTTCGGCCAGACGCTCTTCGGCAGAAGAGAAGGCCATGTCGATAGCCATGGTACGGCTATCAAGCGTATCGGTGAGACGTTCCTCCACGCCGGACACCACGGAAGTGAGGGCGTTGGTGCGACCATCCAGAGTTTCGGCCAAACGCTCTTCAGCACTGGAGAAGGCGATATTGATCGCCATCGTCCGGCTATCCAACGTGTCGGCGATGCGGCCTTCGACGCCATTGACGGCATCGTTCAGTGCTTGAGTACGGCTCTCCAACGTATCGGCAATACGGGTCTCGATACCGGAAACGGCCGACGTCAATGAGGCTGCGCGGCTGTCGAGCGTTTCTGCAATCCGCTCTTCAGCGGACGAGAATGCCATGTCGATGGCCATAGTGCGGCTGTCGAGTGTATCGGCGATGCGCTCTTCCACACCTGCAACAACGCTATTGAGCGCCAAGGTGCGGCTGTCCAGCGTGTCGGCCAAACGGCCTTCGACATCGCTGACGATATTGGTGAGGTTTGACGCGCGGGTATCGAGCGTTTCCGCAATCCGCTCTTCGGCTGTAGAGAATGCCATGTCGAGCGCCGTGGTGCGGCTGTCGAGGGCATCGGCTATACGGTCTTCCACACCGGCAACGACATTGCCCAAAGCTGATGTACGGCTGTCCAGCGTATCGGCCAAACGGCCTTCGGCACCGCTGACGAGGTTGGTCAGGTTGGACGTGCGGGTATCCAGCGTTTCGGCAATGCGCTCTTCTGCGCTGGAGAATGTCATGTCGAGGGCCATGGTGCGGCTGTCGAGCGCATCGGCAATGCGTTCTTCAACGCCCGCAACGACATTGCCCAAGGCAGACGTGCGGCTGTCCAATGTGTCGGCCAAACGGCCTTCGACACCGCTGACAAGGTTGGTGAGATTGGACGTGCGGGTATCCAGCGTTTCGGCAATCCGCTCTTCAGCGGTGGAGAATGCCATGTCGAGCGCCATTGCGCGGCTATCGAGTGCATCGGTGATGCGCTCTTCCACACCGGCAACGACGGTGCCGAGTGCGGACGTGCGGCTGTCCAGTGTTTCCGCCAGACGGCTGTCGACATCGTTGACCATGGTCGTCAGAGCAGAGGTCCGCGTATCGAGTGTCTCGGCAATGCGCTCTTCAGCGGTTGAGAACGCCATGTCGAGGGCCATGGTGCGGCTATCGAGCGTATCGGCGATCCGTTCTTCAACGCCGGCAACGACGTTGCTGAGCGCTGCGGTGCGGCTGTCCAACGTGTCGGCGATGCGGTCTTCAACGCCGGAGACGGCACCGGTAATGGCAGCAGCGCGGCTATCCAGCGTTTCGGCCAGGCGACGCTCGACATCGGCGACGACGTTGTTGATGGCGGCGGCTCGCTCATCCAGCAGTGCGGCGAGGTGTTCGGCGGTACCGGCAACCGATCCGGTGATGGCTTCCGAGCGGCTGGCAAGCGCGCTGTCGAAACGATTCTGGCTTTCGGTGAGCGCGCCGAAAAGCTGGGCGCTACGCTCGGCAAGAACCGCATCGATCTTCTCATGCGTGCCGACAATCGCGCTGGAAATCTCGTTGGTGCGGGCGCTCAAGGCGTCCGTCAGTTCGCGGGTGCGCGTTTCGAGCGAGCTTTCCAGCATTTCCTGGCCAGCGCCCAGCGATGTCGCGAGAGCCAGGGACTGGTCGGTGAGGGTGCTGTTCAGGCGATCGATATTGGAACTGAGAATACCGCTGAGCGAATCCGTGCCGCCTGCAACCGTCTCGTTGATGCGTGCCAGGCTCTCCATCAGCTTGCTGTCGAGCGTACCGGCGCGCTGATCGAAGGCGCTGGCAAACTCTGCAACATGCGCGTCGAACGCCGTGTTCACCAGGCCGACGGTCGTCTGAAGCTTCTCTTCGAAGAGGCCCGAACGCAGATCGATATCCATGATCGCATCGTCTGCCGTGCTCTGCAGACTCTGACGGAAGGACATGCCCTTCTCTTCCAACGTCGCGGAGAGCTTGCCGAGCACCGTGTCGAGAGACCCGTCGATGACCTGTTGGCCGCGGCTGATATTCTGCGACAGTTCCTGCGTGCGCTTGGTGAGTGTGTCGTTGAGCAGGCGGGTATGCTCGTCCATGGACTGGTTGAGCATTTCCGTGCCGCTCGAAAGAGCGGTGGCATGCGTTGCGAATTTCTCGATCAGAGCATTTCCACGCTCGTCGAACGTATTGGAGAGATCGTGGAGACGCAGGTCGAATTCGTTGTTGAGCGCCGCTCCAGAACTGTTCAGAGCATTCAGCAGGTTCTCGGTCTTCGCTGCAATCAGCGTGCCCATCGCTTCCGTCGAAACGCGGGATTTCTCGAGAAGCGCTGCGGAGCGCGTGTCGATCATCGACGCGAACGCCTCACCACTGGTGGCAAGACGCATGGAGAGCTCTTCACCAACCAGTGACAGCTCTTCCTTGAGCTGCTCCTGGGCGCCGAAGATCGAGGAGCGGATACGCTCCGCGTGGCTGATAATGGCGTCGCGTTCTGCGGTCAGCTCGTGAACGAGGCCCCGCACGCGCAGTTCGTTGTCGGCATAGCTGCGCTCGAGCGCATTGACTTCCGAATGAACCAGCGTCTCAAGCTCGGTCGCGCGGGCAATGGTGCGCTCGATGCCATCATTCATGGCGGACACTTCGCGGCGAACCGCCTGGCCAACCGACATGATCCGCTCGGATGCGATCGTTTCCGGCTCTGCGAGACGCAGCGCGACTTCTGCCATGGAGCGTGCGGCGTTGCGCAGATCCTTGGCGCGCGCCATCATGATGGCGAAGGCGAAGAACAGCATGATTGGAACGACAATGCCGACCATGATCGCCATCAGGCCGGGAATCGCGAAAAGCTGTGCAATCGAGCCTACATTCCAGATCTGGCCGCCATAAATGGCATGCGCAAGACCGACGCCGGCAATCGCCCAGAAGACCGATACGATTGATGCATTGCGGATGGCGCCCGTCATCGAGCCGGCCTCCAGCGATCGCAGGATCATCGCCGGGCTACGCTTGGTGCCGTCATTGGCAGCCTCAAGCCCTCCGGCTCTTGACTGCTGCTCGCTCGCCGCGCGCGCTGCCGCTGCCTGAGCCGAAGACTGTGCCTGCTGGTCGTTCTTACGCGGTCTATTCTGTTCTGGCACTCTTGCCTCCGCGGGCTTGGGAGTGGACCTTCTACGAGGCTCCGGCTGGTTTTCGTATGCGCCGAGCTGCAAAGCATCTTCAAGTGCCTGATACGCAGTCTCGTCGATCGAGTCGCTAAACTTGTTGTTCGCCATGCGGTTACGCCTCGTTACATATACGCCCGGCTCATGCCGTTCATTCGCCCGCCGCCTGCAAACGAATATCCGCCATCATGCCTGCAAGACACCTTGAACCATCATGGTCGCCCGGTGGCCTGTTCCTTACTAACACCTGAAAGTGGTCACCCAGCTTTAAGGCAAAAAAATACATCAGCTTGCCGAATCCGCAAAACCGGGGAAGAGGTGATGCGGCACCGAATAACGGTAGTGACACATTTGCAGCTTTTAAACAATTAACACGGGCGGGGAAGGCGGTCCAAGTGCCTGCTTGTTAACAGTTTTTAAACCCGTAAAAGGCCTGGAAACCCTGAATTATGAGAAGTTTAACATAAATTAACCATAGCGAAAGATTTTCCCGTTATAGGCGCCGCATTTTTAGCGGAAAGCGACAATAGCTTGCTTTGATGTGAAACACATTCAAGCAACTTCTACCCATAGATAATGAAGGATAACGGAAATGGCTGCGCTGAGTATCGCGTTCGAAGCGCCGGACAATCATGGCGGCAACACCGCTACTGGAAAGAAACCGATCGACTTCGCTCTCCTTGCCGCTCAGACGAAGGGGGACAAGGACCTTGAAATCGCTGTTCTTCAGCTCTTCTCGCGGCACGCACGGTCCATCCTGCAGGAGCTTGCGTTTGCCGATAAGTCCTCGGCGCGCGCGATTGCCGGTCGCCTTAAGGGCTCGGCCGATGCCGTTGGCGCCTTCAACGTCTCCGCTGCCGCCGAAGTCCTCGAAAACGGCCAGCATGACGGTGCGTCGCTTGCAAAGCTAGCAGCCTCCGTTCTGGAAGCCGAAAACTTCATTTTGAAGCTCTGCCGATAATCTTGAGCGAAACGGATGTCATCCAGGCAAATCTGCGCCCGGAACACGACAGCTGACGAGGGCCGGTTCGGTTTGCAACCACATTGACGGGTTGCCAATCGCAGCCGGCCTTTCTATGTGTTTAGAAGAATTCTCAAACACTCTGCCTGGATCTTTTGAAATGACCAAACTGACTATCGTTGCTTTCGACGGCACGTCCCATGAACTTGACGTCAGCAACGGCTCCACCGTGATGGAGAACGCTGTTCGCAATTCCGTTCCCGGCATTGATGCTGAATGTGGCGGCGCCTGTGCCTGTGCCACCTGTCATGTCTATGTGGATGATCAATGGACGGAGCGGGTAGGGCCGCCCGAACCGATGGAGGAGGACATGCTCGATTTCGCTTTCGACGTCCGTCCGACCTCGCGCCTTTCCTGTCAGATCAAGATGACCGACGACCTCGACGGTCTGGTCGTTCACGTGCCTGAGCGACAGGGCTGATCAAAACTACCGGAAGTCTTTGAAAAGATTGAGCGGCGGTGGCCATAGTCACTCCACCTGCCGCTCCAGTTGGGCGCGTTACCTGCAGGCGGAGAGGAAGACACCTGCGGCTTCATACGCACCGGGAGAGCCCGTGCGATCGTGAATTTCAAGTCTTCGAATATGTCTGTTATCTGGTGCTTTCACCAATACGTGAGTCTGCCTCAGGCGGCCATGGCAAGAAATCAACGGTGATTATCCGGCAAAACCTTTTGGTCGATGACATGGTTGACGCAAGCGCCATGTGCTTCATGCCGTCATCAACGTGAGCCTGCACGTTGTTGAATGCGGTTCTTGAGAAGCCGCGTCATTCTGGCGTCGAAGTTCTTGGACTCGATCTTGTCGAAACGCACCTGATCCTTGTCATGCGCATCCATGACCTCTTGGCTGACTTCCGCGACCATCTTCTGCATGGTCTCGCAATCGGCTTGCGGACGAAGCGCGCGCAGCTTCTGATCGAGATCGCGGGCGTAGCCGCGCGCAATCTCGGCATGCCGTTCCTCATGGCGCTTTATGTCGGCGGCAAGCGTATCCCAGATCAGTGCCAGATCTGCATTGGTGCGACGCCGGTTCGACCAGCGCGGCAGAAGAATCTTCGTGTCCAGCGTGACCTTCACAGTGCCCACGCCGCACCGTCCATTCTTCTCCACATAGGTGAGTTCACCACCGAACTTGATTTCTGTCGCACCCGGATGGCGGAAGCCCGTGGACTTAGTGACCGGGCCGCGCTGCGAAAGCTCGCGATCCAGATTTTCAGCCGTCTTCCCGCCAATGGTGAAATAGGAATAGGTCTTGGTGCTGATGGCCTCGGCGAGAGCCGGACGGTTCAGACATGAGAGCAACAGGGCGCCCGCGAGGAGCGCGCGGCAGACAGGTGAAAGCTGCTTCATTTTCCGGCCTTCATGTTGAACTTGCCGGAGGATTGCGGCATAGAGCCCAAGGTGGCCGAAGAAGTGTTAACACGACCCTTCAATCCTTCGTAAAACGTACCGCGCCTGGAGAAAGTCGATACCGGTCTGACGACGACCGATGCGGAAAACGGAGCGGGATCGGTATAGATGGCAAGGCACTCCACGAATTCGGAAAGGCGTATGTTACTTGATAACAGCCAGCAGTAATCTGTGGCAAGCGGCCCATGGCCGCTTCCTGAAACTTGATGGACATGGCCTTATCATGGCGATCGTCAACGCCACGCCGGATTCTTTCTCTGATGGGGGACGCTTTGCGACCGTAGACCAAGCCGTCCAGCACGCCTTGGCCTGCGTCAAAGACGGCGCTCATATCGTTGATATCGGCGGTGAATCGACCCGTCCAGGGGCTGCAAGTGTCACGGATGCGGAGGAACAGGATCGCGTTCTTCCGGTGATCGAACGGCTTTCTCGGGAAACGGATGCGCTGATCTCCGTCGATACCTACCGGGCATCGACGGCGCGCCTGGCGATCGAGGCGGGGGCTCACATCGTCAACGACGTCTTCGGCCTGCAAAAAGATCCTGATATGGCCAAGGTCGTGGCGGGCTCCGGGGCAGGCGTCTGCATCATGCACACCGGCCGAGAGCGTCAGAAGCTGGACGACGTGGTCTCCGACCAGTTCGTTTTTTTGAACCACTCTCTTGCGATCGCCGATGCTGCCGGCATCGCGCGCGATCATATCGTGCTTGATCCCGGCTTCGGCTTTGCCAAGGATGTGGACGAAAATGTCGCACTAATGTCGCGTTTCGATGAGCTTGCAGCATTCCGCCTGCCTATGCTGGCTGGCACGTCCCGCAAGCGGTTCATCGGCGCGCTGACCGGGCGGGAAGCAGCGGATGAGCGCGATGTGGGAACGGCGGCAACAACCACGATCTTACGTCTTGCAGGCGCGGTCATTTTCCGCGTTCATAACGTGTCCATGACAAGGGATGCCTTGGCTGTCGCCGATGCTGTCCTCGACCAGAAGAAGCGACAGGAGACACGCGCTTGAGCCGTTACACGATCCTATTGAAAAACTGTTCGTTCTTCGCTCGCCATGGCCTGCTGGAGCAGGAAGAGGTTCTGGGCCAACGCTTCTTCGTCGACGCCGAAATGGATGTCGAGGCCGGAGATGCACTCGAGACGGACGAGATCGGCAACACCGTGGATTACGGTGTGGCCTTCGCCGTCATCGAAAAGATCGTCGTCGGCCAACGGCGCTATCTGATCGAAGCTTTGGCCAATGATATCGCCACGGCGCTTCGGCAGCGTTACCCGCAAATCGTGCGGGTCAAGATCACCGTGCGCAAGCCCTCGGCGCCTGTTCCAGGCATTCTCGATTACGCTCAGGTCTGCGTCGAGCAGCATGCCTGAGATGTGGACCTCAGCAACACTCGGTCTCGGCGGCAATATCGGTGACCCGAGCGCGGCCATGGCAAAAGCGCTCGCTGCTTTAAGCGACCGTAGCGATTGCCGCCTTGTGTCTGTGTCCGAGCTCTACCGCACACCGCCCTGGGGCAAGACCGATCAGGCCGATTTCTTCAACTGCTGCGCTTTGATCGAAACGGCGCTGCCTGCCGAGGCCTTGCTCGATCTCGGCCTTGATATCGAACGCGGGATGAAGCGTGTGCGCCTTGAGCGCTGGGGACCGCGCACCATCGACATCGATGTGCTGACCTATGGCGACGCTGAGATCCTGACCGAGCGCGTCGAGATTCCCCATCCCAGAATGACGGAGCGAGCCTTCGTCTTGATGCCGCTTGCCGATATTGCGCCGGATCTCGTGGTGAAGGGCAGGCGGGTGATCGAATGGCTGGCCGATGCGGATAAGTCCGGCATCGTGCGCGCAAACGAAAAGCGGGAATGGTGGGCCACTCCCGCTTAGAGCGCCGTGCGTCCTATTGGACGCACAAAGGACGCTCTACCTTCTTTGATCTACGCATCGTGCTTTCCGAAAATCGATTCCGATTTCGGGCCGATGCTGTAGCAATCAGAATTGGATTAAGGCGCTTTACGGCTTGATCGAGCCGACTGCCATCGAATCGACATTGCGCGCCAACGTCAGGCCGATCACGGGAATCATCTGGTCTGCGACCTTTACCGAGATCGTGATGTTCATCGACTTGTTGTCTTCCATCACACGGGCAACCATGGCGCCGTTGAGTTTCGCGCGGTTGATGCCGAGCACCACCTTGTCGCCGCTGACCTGTCCGGAGGTGACGTCCAGTCCCTTGCCCTCGGAGCCATCGAGGAACTTGCCCTCATAGCCGCTGCCCTTCTTGGCGATGATGGCGGACATGGGCTGCTTGAAGACGCCAACGCGGCAGGTGCCGCCAAGCTTGATGCCGGTCTCTTTTTCACCCAGCGGTTCGCCGGTGAGATCGCAATTGAACTTGGTGCCCTTGTACTTGCCCGCGACGATCTCGCCCGGGCCGGACCACGTGCCGGCGACCGATCCGAAGAAGACATCGTCACGCGATGCGGCTTGAACTTCGGAAACTGCGAGCCCGCTGCTCACGGACATAACGGCGGCAAGCCCGCCCAGAAGCGAAAAGAAGCGCGAAAACATGATACTTTCCCTGGCGAGTAGGTCGCTTTGTGTGGGAGCAATCTATGTCGCGAATGGTTAACGCTTGGTATATTTCGCTGAAATAAGGATAACGAATTGTAACCATTTCGTCCTGAAGAGCCCTGAAATCAGGGCTTTTCCGTCTTTAAACCACCTTTCAGATCCGGTGTGAGATCGGACATGAAGTCGCTGATGCCGGGCCGTTTGAGAGCCCGGAAAGGAAGCGGGCGGCAGAGGTCCATTGCGGCAATACCGATCCGTGCGGTCATCAGTCCATTGATGACACCTTCGCCGAGACGGGCCGAAAGGCGCGAGGCGAGACCATGTCCAAGCACCTGCTGAGCAAGCCCATCACCCACTGCAATCGAGCCGGTCACTGCCAGATGGGCAATCACATCACGCAGCAGCCGGATCATGCCGAGCGTGCCGGGACGTCCGCCATAAAGTTCTGCCATGGCGCGAACAAGCCGGGTCACTTCAAACAGAACATAGGCAAGATCGACGATCGCCCGCGGGCTGACGGCAGTCACGACGGAGACGCGCTTGGACGAGTTGAGAATCAGCGCACGCGCCTGCCGGTCAAGTGGGGTCAGAAGCTCCCGTTCGGCAAACTCCATCAGATGCGGGCCGTCGATCACATCGTTTTCGGTGTCCTTCAGGGCACCACGACCTTTTGCTGTCTCCGCCCGGTGAGAAAGGACAGCCGTTAGCCTTGTGATAACCGAGCGCGCGGCAGACGCCTTCTTTTGGCTGGCAGCGTCTTGCGCATCGGCTTTCAGTGACTGCACCGCGTTCAACCGCATGATTCCGAAGACTTCTCGCCCGACAAGCACGAGGACGGCGAAGACGGCAACGATGAGAGCGATGCTTGCCGTGTACCCCAACCAGTCAGAGCGCGAAAACAGGTCGCGGATCAGCTGGTCCGCCCACAGCCCGAAGGCAAGTGACAGCAGAACGCCAACTGCGCCGAGAGCAAGCTTGCCGAAGGAGAAGCGGTGATGACGCGGTTCAGCCACGGGAAGCGGTGCTGCATCGATTTCTTCCGGTGCCAGGAATGGATCCTCTTCATCGGGCACCATGGAGACATCGCTGTCGAAGCTGCGTGGCTGACGCCGTTGCAAAGCCGTCGGCGTGTCTTGTCTCGCTTCCGTTTCCAGCGTGAAAGCGGCAGGTGTGCGGGAAGAGCCGTTAGTGTCGTCTTTCATGCGAGCTTGTCTCCAAACAGGAACTGCATGGCGCGGTCGAGCCGGATATGCGGAACCGAGAGTTTGATGCCGCCAGCCATCTCTTCGAGTTTCGGCGGACGAAAGCGGATGACGTTGACGTCCGGCAAGTCTGCCGAAGCGCCTTGCGCGTCGATCTGGCGAAACAGCGGCTCGGGGTCTTCCGGCAGATCGCCGGGAAAGATTGCCGTGCTGCGATTGCCATCGAAGACCTCACCATTGATCGTCTCGCCCGCAATCGGCGTCCCGACGATGACCGGCAATGATGCGCCATCCTGGCGCGCGCTTGCTTCCTTCGTCGCGCGCACTGAGGCAAGCGCCATGACTTCGATACCCGCCCCACTCATGCCGATCGCCGTGACGGCGCGATCGACCAGACGCGCTGTGAGATTTTCCAGCCGATCATGACTTTCGTGGTGCAGATGATCCGCCTTGGTCGCGGCCACCAGCACCTTGTCGATTCGCCGTCCGACGAGTGACGAGAGCAGGCTGTTCTTGCCAGGGCGGAAACAGGCAAGCACATCGCCAAGCGCGCGCTCCAGATCCTGCACCGCCTCCGGTCCGCGATTGACTGCCTGCAGTGCGTCGATGAGGACAATCTGCCTGTCGAGACGGGCGAAATGCTCGCGGAAGAACGGCTTCACCACGATCGACTTATACGCCTCGAAGCGCCGCTCCATCATGGCGCGGAGCGATCCCTTGGCAGCCTTCTCGGTGCCGATACCGGGAAGAGGTGAAAAAGTGAGGGCAGGCGAGCCTTCGAGATCGCCCGGCATCAGGAAGCGACCGGGCGGCAGTGTCGAAAGCGAACGTTCATCCGATTTGCAGGCCTTGAGATAGGCCGCGAAGCTTTCTGCCAGGCGCTTGGCGGTCATCTCATCGGCAGGTGCATCGATATCGAGGGAGGATGCAATCTCGAGCCAATCGCTGGCAAGCTCGGCGCGCACACCTGTCTGCGCCAGCGAGACCGTGTTGTCGCTGAAGGTCTTGTAATCCTGCGCCAACAGCGGCAGATCGAGCAGCCATTCCCCCGGATAATCGACGATATCGATGGACAGCCTGCCCGGTGAAAACCACCGTCCCCAGCCGCTCGCGCTCTGGTAATCCAGCGTGATGCGCAGCTCCGAAATCGCGCGCGTGGAGTCTGGCCAGACGCGGTCTCGCACCAGTGCCTGGATGTGATCTTCGTATTGGAAGCGCGGAATGGCGTCATCGGGTTGCGGCTCCAGGCGCACACTCGAGACCCGGCCGGACCGGGTTGCCTCGAAGAGTGGCAGGCGTCCACCATTCAGAAGATTATGGACGAGCGACGAGATGAAGACCGTCTTGCCCGCGCGCGAAAGTCCCGTCACACCAAGCCGCAATGTTGGATTTGCCAGCGCACTTGCCCGGTCGGCAAGGTTGTCGAGGGCGATCAATGCACTGTCGGTGAAGGATGTCAGGGATGGTGGCAATGACTCTTCCTAAAAATAATCGGTTTCCCGAAAATATATAGGGTTGTCGCATGCTCAAAAAAGAAGCGCTGAAGAAAGTTTTGCGCGGCCTTCGATCTTGGCTATGGCGTCAGAAGGTCGATGAGGCGCCAGGAGTCGCGCTTGGCTTTGTCCCTAGACGCGCAGTCCAGCACCGCAAGCCCCGCCGTGGGAAACCCATGCGGCAGCGACGCTTCGAGGATGTCGCGGCCGAGCAGGGCTTCAGCAACGGCCTCCATTGTCGGATTATGTCCCACAAGCATGAGGGAGGAAACCTCGTCCCGCGCCAGCGCGAGATTGAGATAGGTTTCAGCCTGCGCGTTATACATTTCGTCCAGATAGGACGCTTCAATAGCTCCACGGAATGAATGCAGGAAAATCCGCGTGGTTTCGCGACATCGGATGGCGGCGGAGCTGATCACGAGATCCGGGCGATAGTTTTTTTCCGCGGCGGATTTGCCGATGAGAGCGGCCTCGGCCTTGCCTTCCTCGGTTAGTCTTCTATTGAAATCGCGTTCGCCGGGTTCCGCCCATCCTGCCTGGGCGTGACGCAACAGGTAAAGCCGGAAAGTTTGCTGTTGAGACGGCGCCATTCCGGAGCATCCTAATGCAATCAAAGAGGGAGAACGATGTTTACAGGAGGAGGGGGCAAACTCGCAAGAGGCGTCGATCGCGAAGCAAGTCTAGATAAAGTGATTGAAGAAATAATCCGTGACGTCGCAATAATGTATAAAAAATAGTCGTTTAGATGATTTTTATGACAGATTTAAAAATGCCTAAAAACGAATCTCCAGACTTGAATGGCTACACGGCATTGGAGTATACCCCCGCCATATGAGATGTTCTTCGAGGAGAATCGCGTTGAGTGAGAAGATCGATCTTAGTAACTATGTGCTCTCGGAAAACGATGAGTTCATGAATGCCAACCAGCGCGCCTATTTCAGGGCCAAGCTGATCGGTTGGAAAAACGACATTTTGCGAGAAGCGCGCGAGACACTCGGTCATCTCGCAGAGGAAAGTGCCAATCACCCTGATCTGGCGGACCGCGCTTCATCCGAAACCGACAGAGCCATCGAACTTCGAGCCCGCGATCGTCAGCGCAAGCTGATTTCCAAGATCGACGCCGCCCTTCAGCGCATCGAGGACGGAACCTATGGCTACTGCGAGGAAACAGGCGAGCCGATCGGTATCAAGCGTCTGGATGCTCGCCCGATCGCAACTCTGTCGATCGAGGCGCAGGAGCGTCACGAGCGTCGCGAAAAAGTGTACCGCGACGAGTAGTCAGTCCTATCAGATATGATGATCGGAAGGCCGCCTCAGAAAAGAGGCGGCCTTTTTCATGTCCTCATAAAAATGCCCGCGACTTGCGCGGGCATTCCAGACGATCTTTCGATCGATATTATTCGACGACGACGTCGCCCTCGCGGTAAGCGCGGCTTGTGCCAACGCTGCCGCCGAAGAGAGCTGCAACCGCACCGACCAGAAGCGCACCAAAGGCAACGTAAGACGCTGTCGACACGGCGGTCGCAGTTGCCTGGGCAGCTTCGGTCGCACGAACCTTGGCCTGCTCTACAGCCTGACGGTACTGGTTTTCGTAGTCCGTCACCTGCTGACGAGCCTGATCAACCGGGATATTCTGTGCGCGGGCAAGGGCGTCGGCAGCACGGTTGCGTGCATCTTCAGCCTGAGCCTGGTCGCCAGTCAGCACGGCGCGGACGGCGCTGACGGCTGTATCGCGCAGCGCCTGCGGATCGTTTCCGCCGCTCGCATCGCGAATGCGCTGCTCGATACCCGCCAAGGGATCGGAGGTGTTGGCAAGCGCCGGGGCTGCAGTCGTCGCAGCGGTTGCGATTGTCGAGCCTGCGCCGGAGAAGACGCTCGTCACGCCGGTGAATGCGCCGCCGATCAGCGCGCCAACCGAGGTCGTCAGCATATAGAAGACGATCAGCGTGGTTACGGCCCAGGTGGTCAGGCCATGAAGGGCGCCAGTGGAGCGGACGGCGCGGCCAGACAGGCGGCTTGCGACATAGCCACCGACAAAGGACGAGATGATGCCGCTGGCGATGATCCAGATGACCGAGCCGGTAGAAAGCGACATCGCCGATGGCGTATCGTTACGCGCGGGGTCGATCACGCCAGCACCTATGGCGGCGCCGAGAATGTTGAGAACCAACTGAAGCGTCAGTGCCACGGCGACACCGGCAAAAACGCCACCCCAGGAAATACGTGTCACGGCTTCCGGCAAGACTGCGCTGCGCGCGGCCACCGTCGATGTTGCATAGCGGACCTGATCGGCCATTTGAGACTCTCCTAATGTATCGCGCGATGGTTGCGCATGCCGAGCAACGGCCTTCCCATCCGTTGGTTCCATTGCGTACTAAGTTATCGCGGATACCGAAGTGTCTCTGATTTAATGTCTATCGCTATGGTTGTGATCAGTCACTTAGCTGTCTATCGCTGGTCCAGAGGCTTGCGCAGACGCCCGGCTGCATCCTGGATATATTGCCAGGCCACGCGACCGGATCTGCCGCCACGTGTCGTCGCCCATTCCAGCGCTTCGCGGTGCAGGACATCGCGAGCGAGACCGAGGTCGAAGTGTTCCGCATAGCCATCGATCATCGCCAGGTAGTCATCCTGGCTGCATTTATGGAAGCCAAGCCATAACCCGAAGCGATCGGACAGCGAGACTTTTTCCTCGACCGCTTCAGATGGATTGATGGCAGTCGACTGCTCATTTTCCATCATGTGTCGAGGCAGGAGATGACGGCGGTTGGAAGTCGCGTAGAACAGCACGTTCTCCGGTCGGCCTTCGATACCGCCGTCCAGTGCCGCCTTCAGAGACTTATAGGCCGTATCGTCATGGTCGAAGGAAAGATCGTCGCAGAACAGGATGATTCTGTGCGGAGCGGCTTTCAGGATATCGAGGAGGACGGGCAAGGTGTGAATGTCTTCGCGATGCACCTCGACAAGCTTCAACGACGTGCCGCTTGCGGTGCGCACGTCTTCGTGAACCGCCTTCACCAGCGATGATTTGCCCATGCCGCGCGCGCCCCAAAGCAGCACATTGTTGGCAGCAAAGCCTTCTGCGAAGCGCAACGTGTTCTCGTGCAGTATGTCCCGGACGTGGTCCACACCGCGGATCAGCGTCAGCGCAATTCGGTTCGGACGAGGCACGGGCTGCAGCCAGGCATTGCCAGGCGTCCAGACAAAACAATCGGCGCTATTCCAGTCATTTGACGCAGGTGCGGGGCCTGCGAGCCGCTCCACGGCGTCGGCAAGACGGCGAAGTTCGAGAAGCAGGAGTGCGCTGGTTTCTTCTGACGTCATGATCGATGCTCCTTGTCAACTTTCCACGGCTCGTTGAACCCAGTCAAATGCCGGAACAGACGTGGAATTTGCGCGGCCTAGCATGGTGTTTCATGCCCCGAAAGAGTATGAGCCGTGGAAACGGTACGGGGGTCGAAGTCTTTCTGTTGCATTCTAGGGGATCGCAACTATATTCCGGCGGCTTGAAAGCTGGCCAGTGGCTTAAGACTGTGCCTGAAATCTGAGGAGTTTTTTATGTTCATTAGCCAAGCCTTTGCTCAGGATGCAGCGGGCACACCATCGGCTTTCGGGTCCGGCCTGGAAATGCTTTTCCTTTTCGCCCCGCTCATGGTCGTGTGGTACTTTTTCCTGATCCGTCCGCAGCGCGCGCAAATGAAGAAGCGTCAGGAGACGCTCACCAACATTCGTCGTGGCGATCAGGTTGTGTTGGGCGGCGGCATTGTCGGCAAGGTGACCAAGGTTATCGACGATAACGAACTTGAAGTCGAAATTGCCGAAGGCGTCAAGGTCCGCGCATCGCGCACCTATATCGCCGAGGTTCGTGTCAAGGGTGAGCCGGTCAAGACCGAAGCTCCTGCTAACGCGAAGTAACAATAAGCAGGCTGCGCATCGACGCGGCCTGGGTTTTCTAACCCAACCCTGACCGAGACCGAAATGCTTCATTTTTCCCGCTGGAAAACAGTCTTCATCTGGTTGATCGTGCTGATAAGCGCCGTCATCGCTTCCCCCAACCTGTTCACGGACAAGCAGCTGGAGGGAATGCCAAACTGGTACAAGCACAACAAGGTGACGCTTGGTCTCGACCTTCAGGGCGGTTCCTACATCATGCTCAAAGTCGAGCGTTCCGATATCGTCAAGGAACGTCTCGAAACCATCGTCGGTGACGTCCGCGCCCAGTTGCGCGACGCCAATATCCGCTATTCCGGTCTGGCCGGCAACGGCCAGCAGATTCAGGTTCGTATCACCGATCCGGCTCAGTATGAGGCGGCCAAGAATGCGTTGAAAGATCTGACGCTGCCAGTCTCGGTCGGCACGCTGACCGGTGGCTCGGTGCAGGAAGTGACGATGAGTGACGGCGGCGACAATCTCCTGCGCCTGAACCTCACGGATGCAGGCATCGATTATCGCCTGTCTTCTGCCGTTGCCCAGTCGATCGAAGTCGTCCGCCGCCGCGTCGACGAACTCGGCACGACGGAACCGCTGATCGTGCGCCAGGGCAATGACCGTATCATCGTTCAGGTCCCGGGCCTCCAGGATCCGCAGCGCTTGAAGTCTCTGCTGAACCAGACCGCCAAGCTCTCCTTCCGCATGGTGGATACATCCATGCCGGTTCAGGAAGCGTTGAACGGACGCCCGCCTGCGACGGATGAAATCCTCTATTCGCAGGACGACCCGCCGGTTCCTTACCTTGTCGAGCGCCGTGCGCTTGTGTCTGGTGACAATCTTGTCGATGCGCAGGCAAGCTTCAATCAGCAGACCAATGAGCCTGTTGTTACATTCCGGTTCGATAGCCGCGGTGCGCAGCGTTTCGCGCAGGCCACCCAGCAGAATGTCGGCAAACCTTTCGCCATCGTTCTCGATAACCAGGTTATTTCCGCCCCCGTGATCCGTGAGCCCATCGTTGGCGGTTCGGGCCAGATTTCCGGTAACTTCACCGTTCAGGGTGCAAATGATCTCGCGGTTCTCCTGCGTGCCGGTGCCCTGCCTGCGACGTTGACGGTGGTCGAAGAGCGGACCGTTGGCCCAAGCCTTGGCAGTGACTCCATCCATGCCGGCCTGACAGCAAGCGCCATCGGTGCCATCGGCGTCGTCCTTTTCATGTTCATCTTCTATGGCTTCTTCGGCCTGCTGGCGAATATCGCTCTCGTCGTCAACATCGTTATGCTGCTGGCGATTCTCAGTATCATCGGGTCGACGCTGACATTGCCGGGTATTGCCGGTATCGTCTTGACGATCGGTATGGCGGTGGACTCGAACGTTCTGATCTATGAGCGTATCCGCGAGGAAGTCAAAGCGGGCAAACCGTTGATCTCGTCGCTTGAGAACGGCTTTACCCGCGCTTTCGCCACCATCATCGACGCCAACCTGACCACATTTATCGTGGCCTGCGTGCTCTTCTACATGGGTACCGGACCGGTGAAGGGCTTTGCGGTCACGCTCGCCGTCGGTATCGTGACGACTGTCTTTACCGCCTATACGCTGACGGCTTGGCTGTTTGGTGTCTGGGTTCGTCGCAGCCGTCCCAAGCATCTGCCGAAAGGCATCCGCACCGGCATGTTTGACGGCAAGGATATTCCTTTCATGAAGTACCGTCGCATCGTCTTCGGTATTACCGGCGTCATCATGCTGACCTGCCTTGGCGGCTTCATGACCAAGGGTCTGAACCTTGGCATCGACTTCCAGGGCGGCTCGATCATCGAGGTTCAGTCGAAAAGCGGTCCTGCCGATATCGCAGATATTCGTGAGCGCCTCAGCCAGTTGAACCTTGGAGAAATTCAGGCTCAGAGCTTCGGTTCTCCCGACGACGTTCTGATCCGCATCCAGGCGCAGGAAGGCGGCGAGAATGCCGAGCAGTCGGCAATCACGATGATCCGTGGCGAGTTGCAGGATAAGTACGACTTCCGCCGCGTGGAAGTCGTGGGACCGGCCGTGTCGGGCGATCTCACCGTCACCTCGACTATCGGTATCGCGCTCGCCATGATCGCGATCATGATCTACATCTGGTTCCGCTTCGAGTGGCAGTTTGCGCTCGGTGCGATTATCTCCATGGTGCACGACGTGGTCTTCACCATAGGCCTCTTCGTCTTCCTGGGGATCGAATTCAACCTCACCAGTATCGCGGCGATATTGACCATTATCGGTTACTCGCTGAACGATACGGTGGTCATTTACGACCGAATTCGAGAGAACCTGCGGCGCTACAAGAAGATGCCGCTGTCCATGATCATCGACGTCTCTCTGAACCAGACGCTGTCGCGTACGATCTTGACCGGCCTGACCGTCATGCTTGCACTGCTGTCGCTCTATCTCTTCGGTGGGGAGGTCATTCGCTCCTTTACCTTCGCCATGCTCTTCGGTGTCGGTATCGGCGTGTTCTCGTCCATCTACATCGCGGCTCCCGTTCTGATCGCCTTCAATCTGCGTCCGACCAGCATGGATGCCGATGACAAGGATGACCAGAAGGCGAATTCGATCAGCGGCAAACCGGCAGTCTGATGGCTGGCGGAATAGAAATACGCCCGGCCCATTTTCCTGGCCGGGCGCCTATCGATGCTTATGGAAATGGCGGTTTTCGCTTTGCCGAGATGTCGCATCGCGGCTCGCTTCTCTGCCTTCCTTCCGGCATTCACGGATGGGACGTGACCGATCCCTTGCAGCTTTCGGTCGATAACTTCACCAAGGTTCTGGAACAAGCGGCCGACATCGAGTTTCTATTGATCGGCATGGGCGACTCCATGCGGGTCGTCCCGAGGGAGTTGAAGGCCGCCTTGAAAGAGGCTGGCATCTCTGTCGATCCGATGAGCACGGGTGCTGCGGTCAGAACATACAACATCATGCTTTCCGAATCGCGGGCAGTGGCTGCCGCCCTGATTGCTGTCGAAGGCTGAAGAACGGTTATCGATGACAGACCTGCCGGCGGATAAGAGCGCGTGCCTGACGATGCTGCGTGACATGGATCGCGACAGATATCTTGCATGCCTTCTTGCGCCGGAAGACAAGCGCAGTGATCTCGCGGCCCTTTACGCTTTCAACGCCGAGATTGCCCGCATCCGCGACGTCGTTCGTGAGCCGCTCCCAGGTGAAGTGCGCATGCAGTGGTGGCGCGATCTCCTGGAGGGAAATCCGCATGGGGACAGCGTCGGCCATCCCGTTGCCGCAGAACTCCTCAACGCGATCACCACCCATAATCTGCCGCGGCAGACTTTGATCGACATGATCGAAGCGCGCATCTTCGATCTCTACGATGACGTCTTCGAAAACCGCAACGCTCTCGAGGGCTATGCGGGCGAGACGGCGTCTGCATTGATACAGCTCTCCAGCATCGTGCTTTCGCCGGATGATGCAGCGAGAAACGCCGAGACCGCGGGCCACGCAGGCGTTGCCCAGGCCATGGCTGGCATGCTGCTGTTGATGCCGCTGCATCGCCGTCGAGGTCAGGTATATGTCCCGCAGGACGTTCTGTCGGCAGCCGGATTGAACCGCGAGAGTTTTCTGGAAGGCAAGGACCGTGAGAAGGTCGGTGCGGCGATCGAGATATTCTGCGCGCATGCACAGGATCATCTGAACAAGGCGCGCCAGACGTCCCTGCCTAAAGCGGTCGTTCCCGCTTTCTTGCCCGTGGCACAGGTCGAGGCTGTGTTGAAGGCGGCACGTCTCGCTGGCGCGGACGTTGTTGAAAACGGCATCCAGCTCTCATTGCTCCGTCGCCAGTGGCTGCTCGCTAAGGCCGCCTATCTGAAGCGGTTCTAGAGCGTGGCACGCAAAGCTGCAGCGGCTTTGCGATGACGACGTGCCTTTAAAGCGCAGTGGGTCTTTAGGGCGCTCTACCTTCTTTAATTCTGAGCACGATGCTGCAAGCGCGCTTCACCTCCGCGCAAGTCTTGGTTGCTAAGCCGCTTGATGAGCTGGTATGGACGACAGCATTGTCCAATACGTGATTTCGAGAAGTCAGAGCGTGTCTTGTAGGTCCTGAAGGGCTGACGACGCTCCAAGGAGTGACAGAGATGAGCCTTACCATTTGGATCATCATCCTCGCGCTTTTGATCGCGGTCGCGATCTATCTCTGGCGCCTGAAGCGTTTCTCGGAAGGCGAAAGCAGCTACGATACGGGGCAGGCCATTTTGGATTTCGCCCGGGCCTTTCCCAATGAGGCGATCCGCAGCCTGCATATGACCGCCGACGGCAACGCCGTTTTCGTTCGGCTGCATGACAACAAGGCTGGCTTCATGCGCAACATGGGCAAGCACAATGCCTGCATGATGCTGAACCCGGAGCGCATCACGGTGGAACATCTGGAAAGCGGCGACGGTTTCGTCGTCACCTTCATGGACACGCCGAAATATAGCGGTGCCTATCGTTTTAAGACGATTGGGGAGGCCGCAGAAGTGTCTCTCTGGTTGCTTGGCAGTTATCTGGAAGCAGCGGATGCAGAGCCCGATCAGCCTAAGGAAGCTGACGCCAGCTCCTCACCTTCCTCCGCAACCTGATTAAGAACCGGCGCTTCGACGCCAAGCCATGTCGCGCAATCTTGCAGCGCGCGGGCGCACATCAACTGACGCTTCATGATGGTCTTGTCCTTGCCGCGGAAGCGCTTCACGCCTTCTGGCTTGACGATCGAGCCCGGCGCAAGCTCAGGAAACAGGCCGAAATTGACGTTCATCGGCTGGAATGAACGCTTGCCCGGTTCCTCATCGGTGGAAAGATGCCCACCGGTAATGTGGTTGAGCAGAGCGCCAAGCGCAGTCGTCGCAGGCGGCAGGCGGACCGGCTCGCCCTTATGCTCGGCACTGGCGAACCGACCGCAGAGCAGCCCGATGGACGCACTCTCCACATAGCCCTCGCAGCCGGTAATCTGGCCGGCAAAACGGATGTCAGGACGGGATTTCAGCTTCAGCGACGGATCGAGCAGCCGCGGCGAATCGATATAGGTGTTGCGGTGCAGGCCACCGAGACGCGCGAACTCGGCGTTTTCCAGGCCTGGAATCATGCGGAAGACGTCCGCCTGCGCGCCATATTTGAGCTTCGTCTGGAAGCCGACCATATTGTAGAGTGTGCCTAGCGCATTGTCCTGACGCAGCTGTACCACCGCATAGGGCTTGACTGTGGGGTTGTGGGCATTGGTCAGACCCATCGGCTTCATCGGGCCGTGACGAAGCGTTTCGCGTCCGCGTTCCGCCATGATCTCGATCGGCAGGCAGCCATCGAAATAGGGCGTGCCTTCCCATTCCTTGAAGCCCACCGTATCGCCGGCGATCAGCGCATCGATGAAGGCATGATACTGCGCCTCATCCATGGGGCAGTTGATGTAGTCCTTACCGTTGCCACCAGGGCCCACCTTGTCATAGCGGGACTGATACCAGCAAGTATCCATGTTGATGCTGTCGCGATGGACGATCGGTGCGATCGCGTCAAAGAACGCCAGCGCATCTTCGCCTGTCTCCGCCTGGATGGCGGCGGCAAGCTCGGGCGCGGTAAGCGGGCCTGTGGCAATGATCGTGTTGCCCCATTCCTTCGGTGGGAGGCCCGGAACAACTTCGCGAACAATGGTAATGAGTGGATGCGCCTCAAGTTGCGCCGTAACCGCTTCGGAAAAGCCATCGCGATCGACGGCGAGAGCGCCGCCGGCCGGAACCTTGTGCTTGTCGGCGCAGGCCATAATGAGCGAGCCCGCCAGACGCATTTCCGCATGAATGACACCGACGGCATTGGCCGTCGCATCGTCGGAACGGAAGGAGTTGGAGCAGACGAGCTCCGCAAGGCTGTCACCCTTGTGAGCATCCGTGCCGCGAACGCCGCGCATTTCGTGCAGGATGACGGGGATGCCAGCCTGGGCGATCTGCCAGGCCGCTTCCGAGCCGGCAAGCCCGCCGCCAATGACGTGGATGGGAGAGTTCATATTGTCTTGCATCGCGCGCTCACGTTGCCAACCGGCACAAAGGGTGCTGCGGGTCGACCATCTTTCTTGATTGGCTTAGCCTCACTCTGAGGAGGCATTTGACCGATGCAGTATCACGAGCGATGCGGACCGCCAAACTTTTTCGAAAGCCTGCGAGCCTCCGACCTCAGGAGAAGGAGCTTCATGCGACGATCGTGAGCGACCTGCAAGAATCAAAAAACGGCGCTCGTGGCGCCGTTTTTTTGCCTGTCGCTCAGCCATCCGGTGCCGTGGGAGGTCGGCTCTTGCGGATGACCCTGTACGCTGATTAGCGGAACGAACGGGATGCGACGTTACGGATGTCGTAACGGGTCAGGCCGATATCGCTGAGAGCCTGGTTGGAGAGGCTGCCCAGTTCGTTGAGCGTACGGCGATAGCTGATCCAGTTCTTTGCGATGCGAAGCGGGTTCATGGTTGTTTCCTCAATCTTTGATGTGTTTGATCTTTGAATTTGGTCCACCGGGCCGCTGGTCATCTGCGCTCTCGGCTGTTGAGTGGTATATACATATTCATAGCGATGATTTGGAGTGCAGATTTTGAGCGACTGCCATGCATTTGTGCAATGTGTCGTCTATTTTTGCAGCTTGTGGATCGATCTGCGCATTATTTGAGCGGAAGTCCGTGAGGCGCTGCTACGATCCCGTCCGGCTTTTTGAGGACTCGGACGACGCTGCATCAAGGCATCCTGCTTTCCGCAAATCGGTGCTGGTCTTCGGCCGATATTTCAGGGCGGGCAGGGGCGTTGAGCGCAAAAAGAAAAGGCCCGGAGCGGGTGCTCAGGGCCTTTTGAGGGTAACACATCGGGCAGACGAGGGATCGCCAGCCAGTGTTATCGATCTATTACATACCGACTGCAGTGCGAGCAACGCGACGGATGTCGGTGCGGCCAATGCCGAGATCGCTCAGTTCGCGATCGCTCATGCGGTCCAGTTCAGTTACGGTCTGACGATACTTGCGCCAGTTGTTCAGCGAGCGTGCAATGTTCATGGTCTTATTCCTCGTTTCGGTTCGCCGGTCGCTTGGGATCAACTCGGCTTCGTTTTCTGAAACTGAATATATGCCTTTCGCCGCGCTTCAAAAACAGACAAAGAAGGATGACACCTATGCGCGTAACGCAGGGCAAGCTCCGAATCGGCGCCCACTTCCTTAACAAATGCATAATTTGACAGCAGTCGAAGCGGATTTTCAGGCGCAAACAGCAGCAGTCACGCGCTCAAGCCCGTCCCCGGGCCCTCCAAATCTCAACCGGCCTCACAAACTCTCGTCAATGGTCGCGGCGAGAGGTGGGCACGTTGGTATGGCATTCCATCGGGGAGGGGCTTTCATGGGCGCTCCACTGAAATCGAACTGCGTGGACCGCGAGCCTCGTGATTCCGCAGATGGCCTGCTCGCCATTGTCATAGAGTCCTTAAAACCCATGGAAATAGGGCTTGTACGGCGTCATTTTTCCTTTGCGCTCCTGAAAACGGATGATATAGAGACGCCGCGCTCCGGAAGGCCTCATGTGCCAGATGTTGTTTATGCAGGATTTAAAGAGCGCGGGTATGGCGGAATTGGTAGACGCACCAGATTTAGGTTCTGGCGACGAGAGTTGTGGGGGTTCGAGTCCCTCTACCCGCACCACAAATCGCCGGGAAAGCCAGGTAAAGCGTTTCGTTTTGCCCTTTCCCTGGCTCAGGCATAATTGCTCCGCAACGCGCCTGTGCATGCAAGTTTTATAGTCACGGCCGGTGAATTCAGATTCCGGCGCTGTGCTCGAAAGTAAACCGACGGCTGTCTGAGCACTGCCGCCATGATGTGAAGGTATGAAAATGCAGGTTATCGAAACGCTCGCTGAAGGGCTGAAGCGCGAAATCAAGGTCGTTATTCCGGCCGCTGACATGAAGGCTCGCCTGGACGAGCGCCTCGCCGAAGCCAAGGATAAGGTTCGTATCAACGGCTTCCGTCCGGGCAAGGTCCCTGCCGCTCATCTGAAGAAGATGTATGGCAAGTCGATCATGGCTGACCTCGTCAACGAACTGGTTCGCGAAAAGCCTTCCGAGATCATCTCCAGCCGTGGCGAAAAGTCTGCGACTCAGCCTTCCATCTCCATGACGGAAGACGAGAAGGAAGCCGACAAGATCCTCGCCGCCGAAACCGATTTCGAATTCAACATTGCTTACGAAGTCATCCCGCCGATCGAACTGAAGTCGAATGACGGCATCAAGGTCACGCGCGAAGTCGTTGAAGTGACCGAAGACGAAATCAACGAGCAGATCCTCAAGATCGCCGAAAGCGCTCGTAGCTACGAGACGAAGAAGGGCAAGGCCGCTGAAGGCGACCGCGTTACCATGAACTACCTCGGCAAGGTCGATGGCGTAGCCTTCGATGGCGGCGCTGCTGAAGATGCCGAGCTGGTTATCGGCTCCGGCCGCTTTATCCCTGGCTTCGAAGACCAGCTCGTTGGCGTCAAGGCTGGCGACGAGAAGACCATCACCGTTACCTTCCCGAGCGAATATCCGGCTGCTGAGCTGGCTGGCAAGGAAGCCACCTTCGACATCACCGTCAAGGAAGTTGCTGCCGCCGCCGACGTTGAAATCAACGACGAACTGGCAACCAAGCTCGGTCTCGAATCGGCTGAGAAGCTGAAGGAAATCGTTCGCGGCCAGATCGAAAGCCAGTACGGCAACGTGACCCGTCAGAAGGTCAAGCGTCAGATCCTCGACCAGCTGGACGAACTCTACAAGTTCGACACACCTGCCGGTCTCGTCGACGCTGAGTTCGACAACATCTGGCGCCAGATCAACACCGATCTTGCACAGTCCGGCAAGACTTTCGCTGATGAAGACACGACCGAAGAAGAAGCGCGCGAAGAATACCGCAAGCTCGCTGAGCGCCGCGTTCGTCTCGGCCTCGTTCTCTCCGAAATCGGCGAGAAGGCTGGCGTTGAAGTCACCGAAGAAGAAATGCAGCGCGCTCTGTTCCAGCAGCTGCAGCAGTTCCCGGGCCAGCAGAAGGAAATCCTCGATTACTTCCGCAACACGCCTGGCGCTTCCGCTTCGCTTCGTGCACCGATTTTCGAAGAAAAGGTTATCGACAAGCTGCTGACCGAAGTCTCCGTTACCGACAAGACGGTTTCCAAGGAAGAGCTTCTGGCTGACGACGCCGAAGAAGGCGAAGAAACCAAGAAGAAGGCTCCTGCCAAGAAGAAGGCTGCAGCCAAGGCTGACGCTGCTGAAGGCGAAGAAGCCGCTCCAAAGAAGAAGGCGCCTGCCAAGAAGAAGGCAGCAGAAGGCGACGCAGAGTAATCTGCTCTTCTCATATTTGTTTCGAAAAGGCCGCGGCGAAAGCCGCGGCCTTTTCATTTAGGAATGTCGAGAGGCGTTTGCGTTTACGCCGAAAAGACATCCTGTCGTCATCCGAAGAGTATATGGGCGACCTTTGCTGCATCTCGCTGAAAGTTGAGGTTCATGGGCGTCAAAAACTACCTCGTTGAAGGTGTGTCCTGTTCGGGCAAAACGTCTGTGGCAACGGAGCTCCAGCGACAGGGTTATCATGTCATTCATGGCGACAGGGAACTCGCCTACAAAGGTGACCCTAAGACCGGCTTACCTTTGCAAGAGCGGCAGGGTGGCGCGTGGGCCACGGACGTCGCTTTTGCTCACCGTCATCACCTCTGGTGTGTCGAGAGAGTAAAAGATCTGGCAGCCGATCAGAGCCATGCTGCCACCTTCTTTTGCGGCGGCGCCCGCAACATTTCCGCTTTCATCAACCTCTTTGACGCCGTCTTCATTCTCAAGCTCAATCGAGCCACCTTGGAGAAGCGCCTGTCAGCGAGGCCAGAAGACGAGTTCGGTGGCAAAGCTGAGGAGCGGGCGTTCATCCTGGCGCTCCACGAGAGTGGGGATGACGTTCCGAAGGAAGGCATCGCGATCGATTCTACCCAGCCCGTCGAAGCGGTTGTTGCGGAGTTGTTATCCCACACCAACGCGTAGCAATTTCGGCATTTCCGACGGGGCAGCACGTCCACCAACTGTGTTCCGACGGTCACAATGCAGTGCACAATGACTTTTTGCTGCAGTTGCTCTTGTTCATCTCCCGTTCATCTGGCACCCTTTGGGAGTGATTTGCTGGACGCGCTTGTGCGTCGAGAGCGATCTGCCGCCAAACGCGGCTTGGCTTTAAGCCTTCAGTTTCATCTCTCTTTCGAGCGCGGGTGTGATGTCGCGCTTGTCGATTCGCGTCGCCTGGAAGCGAGCGCGGTTAAGTCTGGCGCGCTGCGCCGGCAGAATTGAGTCCGGGTGATCTCCGTTTTCTGGATCGCCCAAGCCGAAACGAGACCTGCTGTTTCCTCCCAAGAGCGGCTGGTCTTTTTAAAGCTTGAGGAAATGACATGTTGGTCAAGATATTGGGCACGCTCGCCGCTGCCTCGCTCATCCTTTTGTCCCCGGTAGAAGTGAAGGCACAGGAGCGGGGATTGATCTGGGCGCCCGCCAAGAATTCCGACCGCTCCTATTCGGCGCGGCTGGGCGCGAAGCTACCGACGGAAACGCCGCTACGCGCCGGCCTTGAGATGGGCATGAGCGCGTCTGAGGGTGGTGCGGTGGTTGATACGCCTGTAAAGTTCTGGGGTGACATGACGCTGATGTCCACCAATCTTCCGGGCGTCAAGATCGCCAGAGACGTGGGCATTCTGATGAACGCGCTGACGGGCTCGGCCGCCGTGACGATGACGATGACGCAAAAACGTGTCGCCACAGCCGATTTCGATGTGGAATCGAACCGAAACGTCACGCTGCGCTATGATGGCCATAGCCAGCAGTGGAGCGGGCTCGATGTGTCGCAGTCCCTGCGTCTGACGCGTTCCGCGACCGGCACCGCCTTCGTCTTGACGGGCGCGAGCCGCGAAACATTCGACGAGTTCAGTTCCAGCGTCGCGCTCGAACAGAAGCTCTCCGACAATCTGACCCTAACAGGCAGTTTCGACCGTGGCTTTGAAGATCGTTTTCGCCCGGCGGTGCACGCAAACTACAAGATCAGGTGGTGAAGCGGCTCACTTGACCGCTTCATTCCTGTTCTTGATATCACCCATGCGGTTCCACGCATCCAGTCCGGCAATCTTGTAGGCCTCGGCAAGCGTCGGGTAGTTGAAAGTGTTTTCAACGAAATACTCGACCGTGCCCTTGAGGTTCAACACAGCCTGACCGATGTGAACCAGTTCGGTCGCGCCTTCGCCGACGATGTGAACGCCGAGAAGCCGGCGCGTCTTCAATGAGAAGATCAGCTTCAGAAGTCCGGTATCAAGACCCATGATGTGGCCGCGCGAGGTTTCCCGGAAGCGGGCAATCCCGCATTCGTAAGGAATGCCACGTTCCTTCATTTCTTCTTCCGTCAGGCCGCAGGTGGAGATTTCCGGGACGGCATAGATGCCGTAAGGGAAATATTTCTGCGGCTCCATGCCAATTGCGCCGACCGCGACGCGAGCGGCAATACGGCCCTGTTCCATGGAGGTGGAGGCAAGGCTCGGGAAGCCGATGACGTCCCCCGCGGCGAAGATCCCCGGTACAGAGGTTTCGAAGGTTTCCGGATTGACGGAAAGACGGCCACGGCTGTCGGCCTCAAGTCCGGCTGCCGCGAGGTTCAGCGTGTCGGTCGCGCCCATTCTGCCTGCGGCAAAAAGCACCATTTCGGTCACGATCGTGCGGCCATTGTCCAGTGTGATCGACACCTTGCCCTCCGGCGTATGTTCCACTTTCTCGGCCTTCTGGCCGAGAAGCAGCTTCATGTTCCGGTCGCGGAGCTGATAGGTGAAATCTTCGACGATTTCCTTGTCGATGAAATCGAGCATCGTTGATTTGGGATCGATCAGCGTGACTGCGGTATCGAGAGCGCTGAAAATCGTCGCATATTCAATGCCAATGACGCCGGCACCAATAACCACCAGGGAGCGCGGTAGCCTCTCCATCTGCAGCAATTCATCGCTGTCGATCACGGTCTTGCCATCAAACGGCATGTAGTCTGGCCTGAATGGGCGGGTACCGACGGCAAGCAGAATGCTCTTGCCCAACACATGCATCACTTCGCCATCGTCTTTGGTGATCTGAAGCGTATCGGGCGCGAGGAAGCTCGCCTTGCCGCGCACGTGCTGCACGCGGTTACGGGCAAACTGGTGCTCGAGCACTTCGACTTCGTGGTTGAGGGTGATCAGCAGGCGCTGGCGCAGATCCTCGGCGCTGATTTCCTGCTTGACGCGATAGGACTGACCATAAAAGCCACGCTCGCGCCATCCGGAAAGATTGAGCGCCGTCTCGCGCATCGTCTTGGACGGGATGGTGCCGGTATGAACCGAGACACCGCCGACGCGGCTGCCCTTCTCGATGACCAGGACCTTCTTGTCGAGCTTTGCCGCCTGGATGGCAGCACGTCTGCCGGCGGGACCGCTGCCAACAACAATGAGATCGTACTGGTTCATGAAAAAGCCTCTGGACGTAAACCCGGTAGATTGCCGGGATGTGTGAATATCCGATGTGAGGATTTGCCGCGAAAAGCGTGATGCTCTCAGCCTGCGGAAATGATCTCCGCATTCGCACATCCGGATGTCGTGAGACCGCAGAGTGCAATGCAACAAATGCCTGCGTCAATCTGTAGCGCAGAAATCTGACGGATTCGTAACCGGCATAGAAAAAGCCGCAAATCGGCTATTGATCGATCAAGATGTGGGGCGGTCGCTTTGCTGGGTCTGATGCTGATGCAGCTTTGCGATGTCTTCCCGCAATGCGGCGAGTTCGGCCAGAACCTTGAGATCGATCTTCTCGTGAAGAGACAGAACTTCAAGCTCGGCCTTGAGGTTGACCTCGTAGTCCTTGGCTGCCTCAAACCGATCGCGTTCGGCCTGCCGGTTCTGGGACATCATGATGATGGGTGCCTGGATGGCGGCCAGCATGGACAGAATGAGATTGAGGAACACGAAGGGATAGGGGTCGAAAGCCTTTGTCGTCAGAACAATTGTATTGATGACGGCCCATACGGCCAGAAACACCAGGAAGCTGATGATGAAGCCCCATGAGCCACCGACGCGGGCGATGCTGTCCGCTAGCCTCTCGCCGACTGTGGATCCCTTCGAAAACTCAGCATTGGTGTCGGTGGAAATCAGTTGCTTCTGATGCGCCACCTCCAGAATCCGCTTTTCGACCTCACCGATCTGTCGGGAGGATCGCTTGAAGTGGGACAGGACGTAATCTGGAATGGCAGACATGATTCATCTCCGGCAATGCGTTGGCTGGAGATAAGCCCAAGGTGCCGGCAAGTTCAAACAAAATCGCGGGTTCGAAGGCGTCTTAACCGGATGGCGTGGTCTCGTGGATCCAGTTGAAGCCGGGGAAGAATCGCTCTTTTCCGAATTGGTCGCCAAACATCATGTCGAACTGCAGTTGCCGATATTCGCTGAGTGAAGATGGTAGAGTCGCAGGCGCAATCGACCAGTCCGGCACTCCCGAACCGTTTCGCTGCATCAGCATATGGCGATCGATGACGGAGTAGGACGCATGCACCTTGCCCAGCACGCCGGTGTAGAAGGGATCGTCAAAGCCCGCGGTTTTCAAGATGTGATAGGGCAGCAACGAGGGGCTGATCGTGCCGATCCGGTTCTGCAATCCTGCCTTTGAAGACCAGACCACCAGAGGCGTCTCATGCTCCGTCTTCATCGTGGCAAGCGGCGCGCGGCGGGTTGCGACCATGCCCGGCATATAGCCGCTTTCGACAAAGGCTTGCCCGAGCGGCGGCAGATGATCACCAAAAAGCACGATGACGGTCTCCCTCTCGCGACCCTTGGCCCAGGCGATAAGCCTTGCAAAGCTTTCGTCGGCTTCCGAAACGCCCTGCGCGTAGGTGGCGAGCGCATCGCGTGCATTGTCGGATAGATCACCTCTGACGGAGACGGCTTTCTCAGCATAGCGGTTCGCTTCATAGGGGCCGTGTCCCTGAAGCGTGACGGCAAAGAGAAACTGCGGCTTTTCGGCTGCATCAACCGTTTGGATGATTTCGTTCGTCAGTGCCGCATCCGACGCGAACGCCCCACGCTTTTCCATCGGCGGCAAGGTTTCTTCGGAGCGAAACTCCTCAAATCCGAAATGCTTGTAGACCTCACGACGATTCCAGAACCATTCCTGGAATGGGTGGACGGCGACTGCGGAATATCCCTCCGAGCGAAAGAAGGTCGCAAGCGAAGGAACAGGGCGGCGCACATATTGCTGATAGGGAATGCTGCCATAGGGCAGGAACGCATTGCTGAAGCCGGTCAGCGCTTCGAATTCGACATTTGCCGTCATGCCGCCAAACTCGGGCGAAAACACATGGCCTGACTGCATGGCGCGGATGCGCGGCATCGGATCTTTCGAGAGCGTGACATTCTCCAGACGCGTCGGATCCCACAGCGATTCGCTCATGATCATGATGACATCGGGACGCTTGGAATGGTTGACCGCGAAGGCGGAACTGTCGGACGCAATGTCCGCGATCGTCGCCTCGCCATAGCCATAAGGTGCTGTCACTTTCGCCATCGGGATATTGAAGGCGAAGGCCATGAGGAAACCGTTATGGCGATAGTTTTCCTTTTGATCCCACATCATCGGAATGATGTTGAGGCGGTCTCTGATCCAGGAATAGCTGGAATATTCCATCATGGAGCCAAAGCTGACGAAGAGTGGAACGGCAAGCGCCAGTCTCCAAATTCTAGCTTTGAACGACATCACAGGCATGGCACGCCGCGAAAGGCGCCACAGCATCACAATGGCAAACGCAGAGAGCGAAAGTGCAACCCCAACGGCGAGTGCGGTCACGGGCTGAGCCTTCAGCATGGCAGGCAAAAGCTGAAGGATCTGGCGGCCGAACAGCAGGTCGGAAGGATAGAGCGGATCGGAAAGGTAAAGCTGCTTCTGGCTCGAGATGAAAGCCGGCAGGATCATTAGCGGGACGGCAACCAGAAGCGACTGGTAATGACGCCCGAAGACGGCATCAAGCGCCATGAGGCCGATGAAGACTGCTACGACCGTCGTCAGCCCAGGTCGTGCAGGTGACAGCAAAAAGGAGCCGACATCATGCAAGGTGCCGCGCGCGATCCATTCCATGCAGACGACGAGCAGCACCGCTGCGAGGACCAGATTGGCCAGCATTTGTGCATCGTTTGCGAGGCGGGCAGGGGACCGTGTCCACGGCTTTGAAAGGACGAGCTTCATCCTTTCGGTAACCGTTGTTCTAGGTACCGATTTCGTCACGTTTCTACTCCGGCAGTCTCGAAAGCAGGTGTGAATCACCTGTCATATAAGCGTCATCTAACTGTCACATGCGCGCAATGAACGCGACATGAACTATGCAAAATTCACAGGTCTCGAGGATAACCATCGCGTGAGCCGTTTATTTCGCGCATGCACCCGCCGGAACCTTCTTGACTGGCCATTGTTTTGAAACAATTTATGCGGCGCGTTGCACTGTAAGAGCCGGCACGATATTGAGGAAGGCATGAGCACAGCACAGACCATTCCCCACACGTTCCGGATTGCGGTTGGACAATTCAACCCGACCGTCGGCGATGTCGCAGGCAACCTTGCCAAAGCGCGCGAGGCAAGAGCCGATGCGGCAGCGCAAGGCGCCGATCTTCTTCTGCTGACGGAGCTTTTCATCTCCGGCTACCCGCCAGAAGATCTGGTGTTGAAACCGGCATTTTTGAAGTCCTGCCTCAAGGCAGTGGAGGAGTTGGCCGCGGAGACCGCGGATGGCGGGCCGGGCGTCGTTATCGGCTTCCCGCGCCAGGGCGAAAAGGGCAGGCACAATTCGGTAGCTCTGCTCGATGGCGGTAAGATCGTCGCGTTGCGCGACAAGGTGGACCTGCCGAATTACGGCGAGTTCGACGAAAAGCGCGTCTTTAGCGAAGGCTCTATCTCCGGCCCCTATAATTTTAGGGGCATTCGCATCGGCATTCCGATTTGCGAAGAAATCTGGAACGATTTCGGCGTGTGCGAGACGCTGGCCGAGGCCGGCGCCGAAATTTTGCTGGTGCCCAATGGCTCGCCCTATTATCGCGGCAAGGTCGATGTCCGTCATCAGGTCGCCCTCCGCCAGGTCATTGAAAGTGGCCTGCCTCTGGTCTTTGTCAACCAACTCGGCGGCCAGGATGAACTGGTGTTCGACGGCGCGAGCTTCGGTTTCAATGCCGACAAGACGCTGGCCTTCCAGATGAGCCAGTTCGAAGCAACGTTGGCGGTCACGGACTGGAAACGCACGGAGAATGGCTGGCACTGCAGCCATGGTCCGGTTTCCCATATTCCCGAAGGCGAGGAGGCCGATTACCGGGCCTGCATGCTGGGCTTCCGCGACTACGTCAACAAGAATGGCTTCAAGAGCGTCGTTCTCGGCCTTTCCGGCGGCATCGACTCGGCCATCTGCGCAGCAATCGCGGTTGATGCGCTGGGCGAGGAGCGGGTGCGCTGCATCATGCTGCCCTACCGCTATACCTCGGAAGAATCGCTGAAGGACGCCGCCGATTGCGCCAGGGCGCTCGGCTGCCGTTATGACATCGTTCCGATTGCCGAACCTGTCGATGGCTTCATGACGGCGCTGTCGGATCTGTTCGAAGGAACGGAAGAGGGCATCACCGAGGAAAACCTGCAGAGCCGTGCGCGCGGCACGATCCTGATGGGCGTTTCCAACAAGTTTGGTTCGATGGTGGTAACCACCGGCAACAAGTCGGAAATGTCCGTCGGCTATGCCACGCTCTATGGCGATATGAATGGCGGCTTCAACCCCATCAAGGACCTCTACAAGATGCAGGTCTATGCCATCTCCAGATGGCGCAACGCCCACGTGCCGCCCGGCGCGCTTGGGCCTTCGGGCGAAGTCATCCCCGCCAACATCATTTCCAAGGCCCCATCCGCGGAATTGCGGCCCAATCAGACCGACCAGGACTCGCTGCCACCCTATCCGGTTCTCGACGATATTCTCGAGTGCCTGGTGGAACAGGAAATGTCCGTCGACGAAATCGTGGCGCGCGGTCACGACGTTGCAACGGTTCATCGCATCGAGCATCTGTTGTACTTGGCCGAATATAAGCGCCGGCAGTCTGCACCTGGCGTGAAGATTACCAAGAAGAACTTCGGTCGCGATCGCAGGTATCCTATTACCAATCGATTCCGCGACAGGTAGGTCCGACGGGTCGGTGGGCAATCGCAGCGGGAGGAACGATGCGAAGTTCAGTCGAGATATTCAATATCCGTACCCGTGAAAATCGGATCGTCTGGCAGACCGAGAAACTGTTCGAAGCGCCGAACTGGTCTCCAGATGGGCAATATCTGCTGCTCAACAGCGATGGCGTCCTCTACCGCCTGCCCCTTACTGGAGACATCGAGGTCGATAAGGTAGACACCGGCTTCGCGGTTCAGTGCAACAACGACCACGGCATCTCGCCCGACGGTTCTCTTTATGCCATTTCCGACAAGGTCGAGTTTGGCAAGAGCGCGATCTATCTTCTTCCATCCGTCGGCGGCACGCCGAAACTGATGACGCGGAACCTGCCGTCCTACTGGCATGGTTGGGCGCCGGATGGCAAAAGCTTTGCCTATTGCGGGATCAGGGATCAGGTTTTCGATATCTATGCCATGGACATCGAAACCGGCACCGAAACACGTCTGACCCATGGCGAGGGGCGAAACGACGGTCCGGATTATTCGCCCGATGGTCAGTGGATCTACTTCAACTCCAGCCGCACAGGACAGATGCAGATCTGGCGGGTGAGACCGGATGGATCGGGCGTTGAGCGGATCACCGATAGCCCATATGGCGACTGGTTTCCGCATCCATCTCCCAAGGGAGACAAGGTCGTTTTCATTTCCTATGACGGCGACGTCTTCGACCACCCGCGTGATCTCGATGTTCGCGTGCGGCTGATGGACCCGGATGGTGGCAACGTCGAAACGCTCTTCGATCTCTTTGGCGGGCAGGGAACGATGAACTCACCCAACTGGTCACCGGACGGTGATGAATTCGCCTATGTGCGATATTTTCCGGTTGGATAGACGTAGCGCGCTTGCCTTCCGATCGGCAATTGCCCATACGCAACGTCGTCAGGTGCCTGCCTTTGGCAGGAGAATCGGGAATGCGGTGCGAGACCGCAACGTGCCCAACGCTGTGAGGCGGATGCCTGTTGCCATAAGCCACTGAGCAATCGGGAAGGCGGCAACGGGCAGACGAAGCCAAGTCAGAAGACCGGCCTGACACGATAGACCAGTCCGCGCGGACGGCGGGAGGTTGTTAGGAAGAGCGTTTGTGCCCTGCCTACAGCATCGGCCCGAAAATCGAAATCGATTTTCGGAAAGCACGATGCGTAGATCAAAGAAGATAGAGCGTCCTTTGTGCGTCCAATAGGACGCACGGCGCTCTAAGGCGCACTCGTGGTCTTTCTACATTGTTGGGGATTGACGATGCGACCTGATGATAATGGACCCGGACCGGTGCCGGCCTATGAATTTGCCAGGCACGAAAAGGCTGCGGTCTACCGCGCCATCGAGACCCGCCGTGATGTCCGCAACGAGTTTTTATCCGATCCGCTTTCTGATGAACTGATCAACAAGCTGCTTTCCGCCGCCCACTCCGCCCCCTCGGTGGGTTTCATGCAGCCATGGAATTTTACTCTCGTCAGCGATGCAGACATCAAAAATGCCGTGTGGCAGGCTTTCAGTCGCGCCAATGAGGAAGCGGCCTTGATGTTTCCCGACGATAAGCAGTCGCTCTACCGAAGCCTCAAGCTGGAGGGCATCCGGAAGGCGCCGCTCTCCATCTGCGTCACCTGCGATCCCACAAGAGGTGGCGATGTCGTGCTGGGGCGAACGCACAATCCGCGCATGGATGTCTACTCCACCGTGTGCGCCGTGCAGAACCTCTGGCTTGCGGCACGCGCCGAAGGGGTCGGCGTCGGTTGGGTCAGCATCTTCCATGACGACGATATTCGAAAAATCCTTGGTATCCCTGAGCACATCGAAATCGTCGCGTGGCTCTGCGTCGGCTATGTCTCGGAACTCTATGCCGAGCCTGAGTTAGCGGTGAAGGGCTGGCGTCAGCGTTTGCCGCTGGACGAACTGATTTTCAAAGACCGGTGGGGCGAGAAATAGGCAGGTTCCGCCGCGCGCAGCTTGCTTTCCCGGCGCCCAAAAATCCACTTGCCAGTCCTCATGGCCGGTGGCTTAGTTCACTCTCATTTTGAGAGGGGATCATATTATGCCGATTGAAAACTGGCTGGCCTTCGTTGCCGCATCTGCCATCATGCTCGCCATTCCCGGACCAACGATCTTGCTGGTCATTTCTTACGCGCTTGGTCACGGACGCAAGGCAAGTAGCGCCACCGTTGCCGGTGTAGCGCTTGGCGACTTTACCGCCATGACGGCGTCCATGCTGGGTCTTGGTGCACTGCTCGCGACCTCCGCCGCTCTCTTCACGGTCTTGAAGTGGGTGGGCGCTGCCTATCTGATCTATCTCGGCATCAAGCTCTGGCGCGCGCCTGTCGGCACGTCGGCTGAAGGCGAGGGTGACGTGACGGGTCGTGAGCGTCCACTAAAGATCTTCCTCCACACCTATATCGTCACGGCACTGAACCCTAAGAGCATCATCTTCTTCGTTGCCTTCCTGCCGCAGTTCCTGGTGCCGACCCTGCCGTTCTGGCCGCAGGTGCTTATTTTCGAAGTTACTTTTCTAGTGCTTGCGACTTGCAACGCCGCTCTTTATGGGTTGCTGGCAAGTGCGGCCCGCAACACCATCCGCAAGCCCTCCGTCCAGCGCGTCGTCAATCGCACCGGTGGCGGACTATTGATTGGTGCCGGACTGCTCGCGGCGGGCTGGAAGAAAGCCGTCGCCTAAACCGTCGCCAATCCGTGCGGCGCCGAGTTCTGGAATATACCAATGTCAGTGCCGCACATCCTTCTTGCCTTGGTCACCGTCTTCCTCTGGGGCTTCAACTTCGTGGTGATCAAGGTCGGCGTCATGGATATGCCGCCGCTGTTTCTCACAGCCTTGCGCTACCTCTTCGCAGCCGTGCCGCTCATCTTCTTTCTGCCGCGCCCGAAGGTTCCTTGGAAGCACATGGTCGTCTACGGCATGGTCATGGGCTGCGCGCAATTTGGCCTGCTCTATACGGCGATCAAGTGGGGCCTGCCTGCAGGGCTTGCCTCGCTCGTCATGCAGTCGCAGGCGTTCTTCACCATGGCGCTGGCCGTGACGATGCTCGGTGAAATTCCGCTGAAGTCCCATATCGCTGGTGCCGCCGTTGCCTTTTCCGGTCTTGCGGTGATCGGACTTGAACGTCTGGAACTGACCGCTCTTGTGCCTCTCCTCATGTGCGTCGGTGCCGCTTTCAGCTGGGCAATCGGCAATATCGTCAATCGCAAGGTCGGACGGGTCAACGCGATCTCCTTCGTTGCCTGGACAAGTCTCGCACCGGTTCTGCCGCTGATCGCGCTTTCGCTGCTGCTCGAAGGCCCGCAGGCGATCGGCGAAGGTTTGGCAAATGCCAACATGATGACGGTCGCCGTCGTTGCCTATATGGCCTATGGCGCGACGATTGTCGGGGCAGGGATCTGGAGCTTTCTGCTGCTGCGTTATCCGGCAGGAACCGTCGCGCCGTTTTCTCTGCTGGTGCCGATCGTCGGCTTCCTCGGCGCCTACTTCGCCTTCGCCGAACACATCACCACGCTGGAAATCGTCGGCAGTGCGCTCGTCGTTGCCGGTCTGGCACTCAATGTGTTCGGACGTCGGCTGTCTTTCGGTCGTGCGCCATCCGGCAACGCGTGAGAGCGATCTGCAATTCCCTGTGCATTGTTGCGATGCGGCGGGGCATTTGTGGAAAACTTTGGTAAAGAGAGTGTTCGCCGCGCGATGAAGCGGCGCTTTTGATCATTGCAGTGCAGGGACGGGTCAACGTGCAGGTCGGTATCGACATGGGAACGCTTTCGGGCGGGCAGAGTGCCAAGCTCGATATTGAGGAACTGCTCGCCACGCGTTTGCTGGTTCAGGGCAATTCCGGTTCCGGAAAGTCGCATCTGCTGCGCCGTTTGCTGGAGCAATCGGCACCCTGGGTGCAACAGGTCATCATCGATCCCGAAGGTGATTTCGTCACGCTGGCCGACAAGTTCGGTCACGTTGTGGTGGATGGGGAGCGCACCGAAGCCGAGCTTGCAGGCATTGCCAATCGCATTCGCCAGCACCGTGTCTCTTGCGTGCTCACGCTGGAGGGCCTCGATATCGAGCAGCAGATGCGCGCCGCCGCCGCCTTCCTCAATGGCATGTTCGATGCCGATCGCGAATATTGGTATCCTGTGCTGGTCGTCGTGGACGAGGCGCAGATGTTTGCGCCCTCCGTCGGTGGCGAAGTCACCGAAGATGCCCGCAAGGCTTCGCTCGGCGCAATGACCAACCTCATGTGCCGCGGGCGTAAACGCGGTCTTGCCGGTGTGATTGCCACACAGCGATTGGCAAAACTTGCCAAGAACGTGGCGGCCGAAGCCTCTAACTTCCTCATGGGCCGCACCTTCCTCGATATCGACATGGCGCGCGCCGCCGATCTTCTCGGCATGGACCGTCGTCAGGCCGAAATGTTCCGCGATCTTCAGCGCGGCAATTTCGTTGCCCTCGGACCTGCTCTGTCGCGGCGTCCGCTGCCGATCGTTATCGGCCCGGTGGAAACCTCGGCGCGCTCCTCGTCGCCGAAGCTCATGCCGCTGCCGGACGCGCCGCAGGATGTGGAGGATTTGATCTTCACGCCAGACCCGGAAGAGTTCAATCGTCCTGTTGTCCGTCGCACGCCGCCAGCACCGCGGCCGACGACTGACATTCTCGCCGAACTTTCGCGCTCGACGCCAGCGGCCATCGCACCAGCCTCCGAACAACCTTCGCGTTCGAGCCAGCCAGAGCTGACGCCGGAAGAGCGTGAGGAAAAGATCACGGCTGTTCTGACCGAAATCCTCGATGACCCGCAATCGGCCTATCGCACCGATGCCGTCCTCTATCAGGACTTTCTCGTTCGCGCCCGGATGCGCCGTATTCCGGGCACGCCCATGGCGCTATCGGAGTTCCGCCGCCAGATCGCCATTACCCGCTCGGGTGTGGATGTGGAAATGGCGGCAAGCGAAAACTGGCAGAAGGCTCTGGAGCTTTCCCGCAGCGTCTCCGATGACCTGCAGGGCGTGTTCCTGCTTCTGGTGAAGGCAGCTCTTGCCGAAGAGCCATGCCCCTCGGACGCGCGGATTGCACGCGCCTACGGTACTCATTCGGCGCGCCGCGCAAGACGACTGCTTGGATACTTCGAGGAAAAGGAACTGGTCGTGGTGCATGCGGACTTTTCCGGCAAGCGCATCGTGGCTTTCCCCGAGCTTGACGCCAAGACCGCGCCCGGCGATGCAGATGCACCCGACGGCGATGTGAGCTTGGCCGCGGAATAACGTCGACCTTGTAAATCTCCAAATAGCCAGAATCGCCGGCCCATAGAAAAAGGCGGGTCGCCCCGCCTTTCCAAGTCGTGAAGGTGAAGTCTTCAGACTTCGTCGATGACCTTCTTGTCGTTTCTCGTGGCAAACAGCGAGCCGACGATACCCGTCAGAAGGATCGCAACGGTGATACCGAGCGAGATGGACGGCGGGATCTTTGCGATGCCCAGCATGTCCGCCAGGAAGATCTTCGAGCCGACGAAGACCAGAACTGCAGCCAAGGCATATTTGAGGTATGCGAAGCGGTGGATCAGGGCGGCAAGCGCGAAGTAGAGGGCGCGCAGTCCAAGGATCGCGAAGATGTTCGACGTGTAGACGATGAACGGATCGGTGGTGATCGCGAAGATTGCCGGGATCGAGTCCACCGCGAAGATCAGGTCGGCGATTTCGACCATGATAAGCGCCAGGAAAAGCGGCGTGACGAAGGTCTTCAACCGACCGGTCTTGGGGTCGGGTTGCTTGACGAAGAAACGCTCCTCATGAAGCTTTTCGGTGACAGGCAGGCGCGAGCGCAGGAACTTCAGAATCGGGTTTTTACCGATGTCCTGTTCCTCGTGATCTGCCGAGAACAGCATCTTGATGCCCGTAAACACCAGGAACGCGGCGAAGAGGTAGAGAACCCAGTGGAAGTTTTCGACGATCGCAGCACCGGCGGCAATCATGATACCGCGTAGGACGATCACGCCGAGAATACCCCAGAGCAGCACGCGGTGCTGATACTGGCGCGGGATCGAGAAGTAGGAAAAAATCATGGCGATGATGAAGATATTGTCCATCGCCAGGCTTTTTTCCACCACGAAGCCCGTGACATATTCCATCGCCGGCTGCTGACCGGACTGGAACCAGATCCAGCCGCCGAAGGCCAAGCCGATGGCGATGTAGAAGCCTGACATCAGCAGGCTTTCCTTGATGCCGATTTCCTTGGAGTTCTTATGGAGAACGCCAAGATCGAGCGCCAGGAGGCCTAAAACGAGAGTGATGAAAATGCCCCACATCCATGTGGGGGTACCGAGAAAATCCGTAAACAGAAAGTCCATCAGTCAACCTTTGTCCGGACGAGGTTGGCTCAATGGTCGGGAACGTGATGAGAAATAGACGACGCCCCAACCTTGGAGACTCGACATCGCGTATTGTCCGGTAATACGCCAGAGGGGCCCGAGTCCTGATCACCAGGATGAAATGGGAGGCGCAGCGCAGCTTTCAAGAGGCTTTTATCGTTTTATCGTTGACATTTTTATGAAGCGCCCCTAGAAGCCGCTCCAACGCCGGGTAGCAATGCCCGGTGTGTTTCGTTGACTGCCTTGCAGTAAATAGCTGACGTTCGGCGGTCAACATCACCGACATGTCCCGTGGTCTCTCCATATCGCATGTGAGAAGCCTGTCAGAGGTTCTTCAACAGAACCTCAGAGGAGGGCGTGTTTCCTTAATCCGATCTGGCAACAGATCGGTATAAACTGTTGAGAAGGAAATACGATGAGCAAGCGCGAATCGTCCAAGTACAAAATTGACCGCCGCATGGGCGAAAACATCTGGGGTCGTCCGAAGTCCCCGGTTAACCGTCGCGAATACGGCCCCGGCCAGCACGGCCAGCGCCGCAAGGGCAAGATGTCCGACTTCGGCACGCAGCTGCGCGCCAAGCAGAAGCTGAAGGGTTACTACGGCGAAATCCGCGAAAAGCAGTTCCGTGCAACCTACGACGAGGCTAACCGCCGCAAGGGCGACACCTCCGAGAACCTGATCGGTCTGCTCGAGTCGCGTCTGGACGCCATCGTCTACCGCGCCAAGTTCGTACCGACCGTTTTCGCGGCTCGCCAGTTCATCAACCATGGCCACGTCACGGTTAACGGCGTTCGCGTCAACATCGGTTCTTACCGCTGCAAGGTTGGCGACGTTATCGAAGTTCGCCAAAAGTCCAAGCAGCTCGCAATCGTTCTCGAAGCTGTTCAGCTCGCAGAGCGCGACGTTCCGGACTACATCGAAGTCGATCACAACAAGATGACCGCGACGTTTGCTCGCGTACCGGCTCTCGCTGACGTGCCTTACGCCGTCATCATGGAACCGCATCTGGTCGTCGAATTCTACTCGCGTTAATCCGCGTCCAAGTTCAGCAAAAAAGCCGGTCCCTGTGGCCGGCTTTTTTGTGCGCATTTTTTGATGAGAAAATTTCAGTCCTTGGCGCGAGGCCAAGGACTTTCACGGTCGGCCGCGCCTTCAGGCCGCGGCGACGCGCTGCGCCAAAAGTCTTTCGACAAGTGCTGCATCCAGCGTGTCGTAGCGATCGATCGTCACATCAGGTCCAAGCTCCGCCATGGGAACGTCGGTGTAGCCGAAGGTCACGCCGATGGAGGGGATCTTGGCATTCTTGGCCGCCAGGATATCGTTCACGCTGTCGCCCACCATCACGCTACGGGCCACATCGCCACCGGCTTTCTCGATGGTTCCGAGGATATGCCGGGCATCCGGCTTGCGCCACTCGAAGGTGTCTCCGCAGGTAATCGTCGCAAAGCGGTCCTTCAGTCCGAGTTTTTCAAGCAGGGGAAGGGCGAGATCAGACGTCTTGTTGGTGCAGACGGCAAGGCGGAAACCTGCGGCGGTCAGCCGATCCAAAGCCTCGGGGACGCCGGGATAAGGTTTGCTCTGACCCGGCATCTCTTCTTTGTAATGGGCAATGAACCGTTGGTGCAGCGGCTCCACGTCTTCCTTTGGCAACTCCTTGTTCCTCAGCGCAAAGGCGCGTTGGACCATGACACGAACGCCTTGGCCGACGAGATGCGTCAGGTCGTTGAAGGTGACGGGCATAAGGCCTGCGGCAGCGATCGTGTGGTTCAGGCTGTCGATCAGGTCGGGGGCGGTGTCGACCAGTGTGCCGTCGAGATCGAAAATAACAAGGGGTGAAGTCAAAGAGGAAACCTCGTCTGTCTGTGTCAATATAGCGAGAACCTACAGCATCGGCCCAAAAATCGTAACCGATTTTCGGAAAAGCACGATGCGTCTTTTCAAGGTCTGAGCAGAGCTTTGGGACTTTCCCTCCACCGATCCAGTCCAAGACGTGATCTCGTTTCGAACGAAACCCTTGAATGGTCCATTTCGAAGCAGCAAAAGGGGCTTTCGTTTGAGTTTCTAGACGTGTAAACACACGCAGTCGCAAAGGTCGGGACCAGTCATCTGTCCTCTCCGACGCACAACCACCAGGGCGAATTGGTGCGAATAGTCACCGCGCAGCCCATGAGTCAATCGGAGTTGCAGGCGTATGGATGCCCGCGAAATGAAGATCAAGGCAGCAGAGGCTGCCCTTGCCCATGTTGAAGACGGCATGCGTCTTGGCATCGGTACAGGGTCCACCGCGGAAGAGTTTGTCCGCCTGCTTGCCGAAAAAGTATCGAACGGTTTGAAAGTCCAGGGCGTCCCGACATCGGAACGCACCGCGCGTCTGTGCGTCGAGCTTGGTGTTCCGCTGAAATCTCTGGATGAACTGCCCGAACTCGATCTAACGATCGATGGCGCCGACGAGGTCGATCACGGTCTTCGTCTGATCAAGGGCGGCGGCGGTGCTCTGCTACGCGAAAAGATCGTCGCGGCCGCTTCGGCCCGCATGATCGTGATTGCGGATCAGACGAAGGTGGTCGAGACGCTGGGAGCCTTTCCGCTTCCCATCGAAATCAATGCTTTCGGCCAGATCGCAACCCGCATCGCAATCGAGAAACTGGCTTCCAAAATGGGCCTTTCGGGCGAGTTGAAGCTGCGTTCTTCCGAAGACGGACCGTTCAAAACCGATGGTGGTCATCTCATTTTCGACGCATCATTTGGCCGTATTCCTGATGCAGAAGCGCTGGCACGTCAGCTGAATACGATTCCCGGGGTCGTCGAGCACGGACTTTTCATTAATTTGGCATCGCTTGCCATCATAGCAGGGCCGGATGGCGCCCGCGTTATGCAGGCGAAAATATAATAGGAGCGAGAGAGTTCATGGGTAAAATAGCGGGACTGGGCAAAGCTGCCGCTGCTTCGATCCTTATTTCCGGCCTCGTGTTCGGCACTGCCGCACGTGCGCAGGAAATTTCTGCAGAGCATATCGCTGCTGCAAAGCAGGCAATCACGGCACTGGGCGTGACCGATCGCTTTGACAACATTCTGCCGGGTCTTGCTGAGCGTCTGAAGTCTGAACTCATTCAGTCGTCGCCAAACGTCGAAGACCAGATCACTGCGACGGTCGATGCCAAGGCACTGGAACTCGCACCACGCCGTGCCGACCTGGAGCGCGAAGCAGCGCTCACCTATGCGCGCGCCTTCTCGGTCGAAGAGCTGAAGGCCATTTCCACCTTCTACAGCAGCGATGCAGGCAAGAAGCTTCTCAAGGATGGACCCATCGCCACGCGTGAGCTGATGAAGGCCGCCGACATCTGGGCAGCTGGTATCAACCGCGATCTCAACGCCTCCAGCATGGCAGAGCTCCAGAAGGTTGCCGGCGCTGATCTTCAGCCACTTCCTGCAAATGCATCCAACATTGGCGGCGCTCCCGGAGCGACGACTGCTCCACCTGCGGCTCCTGCGCCAAAGCCATGATCGTTGGCTGATCGTTCAGTATTTTTCAAAGCCCGGAAGAGATTCCGGGCTTTTCTTTTGCCGCTACCGGCACCTATATGAGCATTAAGAAGATGCCTCGGCATCGCGCGCTCATAAGGCGCTCAGCTTCGCTTAACAGGCTGATTTTCCACGCTGCGACAGTCTATAATGTATGTCGTTCGAGCGGCTCGGCCGATGACAGGGGTTTATGATGACGTCCTATGATTACGATCTTTTTGTTATTGGCGGCGGCTCCGGCGGTGTGCGCAGCGCTCGTGTGGCAGCATCGCTTGGCAAGCGTGTCGGCATTGCCGAGGAATATCGCTATGGCGGCACCTGCGTGATCAGAGGCTGCGTGCCGAAGAAGCTTTTCGTCTACGCATCGCAATATCCTGAGCATTTTGAAGATGCCAAAGGCTTCGGTTGGACAGTCGGTGAAAGCACCTTCGACTGGAAAAAGCTGATCGCTGCCAAAGACAAGGAAATCGAGCGCCTTGAGGGTCTTTACCGCAAGGGTCTGGAAAACGCCAAGGCCGAGATCTTCGATAGCCGTGCAGAGCTTGTCGATGCACACACGGTAAAGCTTCTCAGCACCGGACAGACGGTAACGGCTGAACGCATCGTCATTGCCGTCGGCGGCACGCCAAATGCTCACACATCCTTGCCAGGCCATGAACTGACAATTTCCTCCAACGAAGCGTTTCATCTGGAAGAACTGCCGAAATCCATCCTGATTGCCGGTGGCGGTTATATCGCCGTTGAATTCGCCAATATCTTCCATGGCCTTGGGGTCGAAACGACGCTGATCTATCGCGGCAAGGAAATTTTAAACGGCTTCGATGGTGACATGCGCAAGGGCCTGCATGAAGCGATGGAAGCCAAGGGCATCCGCATCATCCTGGAAGACGTGATCCAGGACGTGAGCAAGGATGGGGCAGGTGGCTTCGTGGCCCGCACCAAGCAGGGCGCGTCGGTCCATGTTGGTCTCGTCATGCTGGCGCTTGGTCGCGATCCCAACACCAAGGGGCTCGGGCTTGAAAAGGCAGGCGTCGAGATCAATGAGAAGGGCGCGATCATTGTCGATGACTACTCGCGCACCAATGTCCCGCACATCTACTCACTCGGCGACGTCACCGATCGGGTACAGCTGACGCCTGTCGCCATTCATGAGGCGATGTGCTTCATCGAGACGGAATTCAAGAACAACCCGACAAAGCCCGATCATCATTTGATTGCGACTGCAGTCTTCTCCCAGCCCGAAATCGGCACGGTCGGGCTTTCGGAAGAGCAGGCGGCTTCGAAGTTCGAAGAGGTCGAGGTGTACCGCGCGCAATTCCGCCCGATGAAGGCAACGCTTTCCGGTCGTCAGGAAAAGACGATCATGAAGCTTCTTGTGAACGCGGCCGATCGAAAGGTCGTCGGCGCGCATATACTGGGTCATGAGGCCGGTGAGATGGCGCAGCTTCTCGGCATCACGCTGAAGGCCGGTTGCACCAAGGACGACTTCGACGCCACCATGGCCGTGCACCCGACGGCTGCGGAGGAACTGGTGACGATGTATTCGCCAAGCTACCGCATCAAGAACGGGGAAAGAGTATAACCGGGCTCTGCCGGTCGACAGGCTCGGCTTGCATGCCTTCGAATAGTCGCTCGTTGCGCTTCAACAGCGCAGCGAGCCGATCGATGGCAACCCGCATTTCCGCTGTGTGTCGATCATCGTCGTTGACGGTGATCCACAGGTTGTGAGCGAGCTCCTCAATGATCTCACCGTCTCGCACCACGCCTGGCAGAGTGTCGCCGATATAGGCGGGCAACACGCCCTTGCCGGCCCCGCTCTGGATCAGGCGCGGCAAGAGCGCTGGCGCATTTGTCCATGTGTGGATCATCTGCTCCCGATTGCGAAAGACCCACTTCTCCGCATCCGACGCCGCGACTTCCGTGCCGATTGAAATCCAGGGGGCGGATGCGGTCGTTGTGAGTCCCTCCGACCGGTAGGCGCAGTAATTGACCGTAACGGATTTGCGCACTGCGAAATTGCCATGCTGTGGGGATGCGTCAAAGACCCCGATCATTCCGCGTCGGTAGGTCAGATCGTCTTCGGGACCGAAATGCTTGCAGCAAAGTCGAAAGGCATCATCCGGTCCGCGAATGGCGCTCGTGTTTTCTGCGATGAAACCCATCAGCCAGATGTTGGAGGAAATCGAAACGATGGGTAGCGAAAAGGCGTCGCCGTGCCATTGGCTGATCTCTGCTGCCGTCCGCCTCATATGTTGAACGCGTTCAAACAGGATCACGCCGTCGGGCGCCAGCTTATAGCCCTGCTGGCTGCGGATGAAGAGCGTGCGTCCCATCGTCCGTTCGAGAAAGAGCATCTTTCGGCCGATTGTCGGCGCGCTGATGCCGGTCAGGCTTGCCGCGCCTGCCAGACCACCTTCCGTCGCAACGATATGGAAGAATTTCAGATCGTCCCAGTTTACGTCTGTCATGGAAGGCTCTCCGGCTGATAGGGGCATTCATAGCCCGATCAAGCCGACTTTGCATCGTTTGCAGGTGAAACGCGCCTTTCATTTATGCATCTACGCCAGTCGCAGCCCCTGCCTTACCTCCTGTCGGGAACACAGGAGAAAGGTCATGTTGCCGGAAACGATGTTTGCAATGGAGAGGATGACGCGTAACCAGGTCAAAGAGAAGAAGAGTGGCGATGATCACCAATGGGAGACATGGCCATCGACCCGTCTCGACCATTTCGGCTTGTTTCTCTGGCGCGTAGCGCAGCGGTTGTGCAGTCGCGATTAGCTGCAGAAACAACGACGTGAAGCAAACGGGCTTCAATTCTAGGATAATCCAGAATTCCAAGCGCTTTCCGCAGGTCCAAAAGCGTCGGTAATTGACTAGGCAAGCTCCCTGCAAAGGTTTATAAGCCGCTCAATTTTTAAAGGTGCGCACGCCCGCGCAATTTTTCGGGCGGGGAGACAGGTGAGTAGAATGGCACAGAATTGGACGCCCGGTAGCTGGAGACAGAAGCCCATCCAGCAGGTTCCGCAATATCCGGACGCTGCTGCGCTTGCAGCAACGGAAGCCCAGCTTGCAAGCTATCCCCCGCTGGTTTTTGCCGGCGAAGCACGCCGCCTGAAGAAGCAGCTTGCCAGCGTTGCCGAAGGCGAAGCCTTCCTGTTGCAGGGTGGCGATTGCGCCGAAAGCTTCCTGGAGCATGGTGCCGACAACATCCGCGACTTCTTCCGTGCCTTCCTGCAGATGGCCGTTGTCCTGACCTATGGCGCGCAACTGCCCGTCGTGAAGGTTGGCCGCATTGCCGGTCAGTTTGCCAAGCCGCGCTCCTCCAACATCGAAGCGCAAAATGGCGTTGAGCTGCCGTCCTATCGTGGTGACATCATCAACGGTATCGAGTTCAACGAAGCCTCGCGCATTCCGAACCCCGAGCGCCAGCTGGACGCCTACCGCCAGTCGGCTGCAACGCTGAACCTGCTTCGCGCTTTCGCCATGGGTGGATACGCCAATCTGGAAAACGTGCATCAGTGGATGCTCGGCTTCGTCAAGGATTCCCCGCAGGCGGATCGTTACCGTAAGCTTGCCGGTCGTATCTCCGAAACCATGGACTTCATGAAGGCGATCGGCATCAGCGCCGAAAACAATCCGAGCCTTCGCGAAACGGATTTCTTCACCAGCCACGAAGCGCTGCTTCTCGGCTATGAAGAAGCATTGACCCGTATCGACTCCACGTCGGGCGATTGGTACGCGACCTCCGGCCACATGCTGTGGATCGGTGACCGTACGCGCCAGCTCGATCACGCGCATGTGGAATACTTCCGCGGCATCAAGAACCCGATCGGTCTGAAGTGCGGCCCGTCGCTGCAGCCGGATAATCTGATCCAGCTGATCGACGCGCTGAACCCTGCCAACGAAGCAGGACGCCTGACGCTGATCTGCCGCTTTGGTCATGACAAGGTCGCCGACCATCTGCCGAAGCTGATCCGCGCCGTTGAGAAGGAAGGTCGCAAGGTCATCTGGTCTTGCGACCCGATGCACGGCAACACCATCACGCTCAACCATTACAAGACGCGTCCATTCGAGCGCATTCTGTCGGAAGTGGAAAGCTTCTTCCAGATCCACCGCGCGGAAGGGACACATCCAGGCGGCATCCACATCGAGATGACCGGCAAGGACGTGACGGAATGCACTGGCGGTGCTCGCGCCGTGACCGCCGACTCGCTGTCCGATCGCTACCACACACACTGCGACCCGCGCCTCAACGCCGATCAGGCTCTGGAACTGGCGTTCCTCCTGTCCGAGCGGATGAAGAGCGGTCGCGACGAAAAGCGCCTGGCCGTCGCCAACGCCTGATCTCGTTGACAGGTAGACATACAAGAGCCGCCGGATCGCTCCGGCGGCTTTCTTGTTTTAAGCAGAGTTACTGAACCAACACGGGCTGCATGCAGCGCAGATCCGTCACCCGCACATCCGCTTCGCCGATCTTCACGCCCAGCACGAGCAAGGTATTGTAGAGCAGCTCATCGATCGGTTTCGTCGCAGCACCCAGCGTATCGGCAAGCGCAGCCTGGAGGACCGTGGGTGAGCCGATCGTCAGGAACAGCACATTGATATCGAGATCGAGCTTCTTCAGAAGCGAGGTGACGAGCGATGTGGTGACATCCTTCGTAGAGACCTGCTTGATCTTGCCGAGCTGGATTTCCGATTGATAGAAGGTCAGTCGGCTCTTCGTCATGTTGCCGCTGTTGATCTGCGCCATGCCGTTGATCCTGACCACGGCAGAATCGACGATCGACGCTTTGGTGACGCGTGGCGTGCGCCCGAAATTGTTGAATGCGCTGGTGTCGACATTGCCGAGCGATATCTCAGCAAGACCCGGCACCACATCAATATCCACCGCGCCATTACCGGGCGTCATGCAACGGATGTCGGCAAGCCGTGCTTCCGCATTGGCCACCTCAACGTAAAGAGGGATTTGAACCTGCAGGCCGAGAAGTGCCTTCAATCCTACCACGGAAGTATCGACGGCGAGGCGTGTCTGTGCCGTGCGCACAACGGTGCCGGATGCGCCAACGGCCAAGGGCGGGGTGCTGACCGGAGGCTCGCCCACGGCAAGCGTGATCTTGGTTCCCGCAAGCCCCGGAACGGACGCGCCCGCATTGATCGCAATCTGCTTGCTTCCGTTGCCTGCAACGGCTGCAGCGGAGATCAAGTCGAAGACACCTGCCGTGACCTTGAGGTTTTCGCTGTTTCCGACCATCGAGTCCAGAAATGGACCGAGATTGACGATCTTTTCAAGAGGAAGGCTGATGCTGCTCTTGTTTGCCGTCCGCTCCAGGGTCTTGATGGCGGCCGCGACGGAGGGCGACAGGCCGCTGGTGCGCCCAAGTGCGCTGAGAAACTTGCTGACGGTCACATCCGTGGCGAGCACCTCGCGATAGGTGCCAGCCTGCAAGCCGAGGTCGACCGCAAGGACGTCGATGACCTTCAACAAATTGACGTCGGCGCTGACGAGCGCCTGATAATCCATCAGCTTTAGACTGACGGACGAACCCAGGAGCCCACTGAGAAGCGAATTGAGGATGCCTTCATTGAGTGACAGCAGACGCGACCCCACGGAGAAGGCCGCTACGCGCTGTGCTGCCGCCGTTCCGACTGCCGAAACCTTGGGTGGCGTGGTGAAGCTCGACGCAAAAAAGAGCGCCCCTCGTTCAACGATCTCGACCTTCACTGCATTGGGCGGTGTGGCATTTGCAACAAACCGCTGACCGACCTGAGTATTCGGGTCAGGCACATAGCGACCCTTGGTAATCTCGGCGTAGCCGTCCATACCAGGCACTTCACCGTTGATATCGAGAGGCACGATTCCCGTATCCGTCAGCACGCCGGCCGGAACTTTGACGCCCAGCTTTTTGCCGTTGAGCTTGAAGTGCTGCAACACCGCCTGTTCCGGATTTGGAGCGCCGGCAGCAGAAATAGCGGCAAGATCCGCCGTCTGTTGAAGCTCCCGTTTTTGCAGCGTCAGCGCCCCGTAATCGACGCCGAGTGCCAGAATGCCGGCAAAGAGCGGTGCGGTGAGCCCGGCCATGATGGCAATGTTGCCGGATGTGTTTTGCCAGAAACGCGATTGCCGAAATCCTGCTTTGTCCATGTCAGACCCCTCCGATCCGGATTGTCGAGAAACGCTTGATGGTTTTTTCCGGAATGGCGTAGGAGTAGAGGCTCCAGATCGGTAGCTCCGTCGCATCATACTCCACGGTCACGGTGAACTGATTGCTGTTGCTGAGATCGCTGCCGACCGTCACATGGAAATAGCGCTTGTCCATGAAGGCGTAGCCGAGAGCGCTTCTGGACACGAAGTCCTTTGCCAGCGCCTCGCGTTCGTTGTTGTTCAATCCGGCAATGGCGGTTCTGGCGGCATCGGCTGCCACCTGCTGCACGGAATATGCGGTCATCAGATAGATGCCATAGGCAATCATGGTCAGCAGGACCAGCAGAAAGATAGGGGCAATAATCGCAAATTCGACGGCGGATGAGCCAGCACGATTACGAAGCATTCTTGCCATAAGTCCCACGGCACCCTCCGATACGCTTGTTGCGTTATTTTCGGATATGCTAATTCAAGCGGGTTGTTTTTTTCTTAATGGCAAAGCCTTGGGTTGTGTGCCACTTTGGGATGGTCCCAATATGCCTTCATAAGTAGCGAAGATGATGGGTAACGGTTATCCGGCATAACAGGCGGACATCTGTCGTCGTCTTCAGATCAGCCGCAGGCCTTTGAAACTCACATGCCCGTCCTTGCCGATAATGATATGATCATGCACGACAATTCCAAGCGGCTTTGCTGTATCGATGATGGTCTTCGTCATATCGATATCGGCCTTGGACGGTGTCGGGTCGCCACTGGGATGATTGTGAACGAGGATAATCGCCGTTGAGGAAAGCTCCAGTGCACGCCGCACGAGCTCGCGTGGATAGACGGGCGTGTGGTCCACCGTCCCATAGCCTTGCACTTCATCGGCGATAAGCACGTTGCGCTTGTCGAGAAAGAGAATGCGAAATTGCTCTCGCGTTTCGTAAGCCATAGCGGCGTGGCAGTAATCAATAACCGACGACCACGAACCGAGCACTTGCTTGTTGCGGATTTCGCTCTTCAGCATTCTCTGTGAGACCGACGCGACGAGTTTCAGATCCAGTGCCACAGCCTCTCCGACGCCGCTGACCTCCTGCAGAAGCGCTGGCGGTGCGCCGAGAACGCCGCCAAGCGTGCCGAACCGGGTGATCAGCGCCTTGGCGATCGGCTTTGTATCGCGGCGCGGAATGAGCCTGAAGAGCAGAAGCTCAAGGAGTTCGTAGTCGGCGAGCGCCACATCGCCAATATCGCGATATTTTGCTCGTAGTCGTTCTCGGTGACCGTGATAATGCGCGATCTCCTCACCGCCTCTGGCCTTCGTCTTGGCGGACTTTGGGGCAGGAGAGGTCTCGCTGGGAAGGCCAAGGTCTACCGAGGTGCCAAACAGGTCACCCGCCCCAGAGGTTTCGCCAAATGCTGATGCTTTTCCGGTGTCGGGCGAGGGACCTTTTGCCATCTGGCGATAACTCTCCCGTTAGAGCGGTGGTAGACCGGGCCGGTCGAAGCCGCCCGGTGACAAGGTGAAGACTTCGCAGCCTGTCGCCGTCACGCCAACGGCATGCTCATATTGGGCGGACAGCGATCTGTCACGCGTCACCGCCGTCCATCCATCCGAGAGAACCTTCACATGCGGCTTGCCGAGGTTGATCATCGGCTCGATGGTGAAGATCATGCCCTCGCGAATTTCCGGGCCATCGCTTTCCTTGCCATAGTGCAAAATATTCGGCGTATCGTGGAAAAGGCGCCCGACGCCGTGGCCGCAGAAATCCGTCACCACCGAGCAGCGTTCCGCTTCAGCATAGGCTTGGATGGCAGCACCGATGGCGCCGGTCCGCACGCCAGGTCTCACCGCTGCAATGCCGCGCATCAGGCACTCATAGGTCACTTCGAGCAGGCGCTCGGCGGACCGCTTGATCTGTCCGACAGGATACATGCGGCTCGAATCGCCATACCAGCCGTCGAGCAAATAGGTCACGTCGATATTGACGATGTCGCCTTCACGTAGCGGCTTGTCGTCTGGAATTCCGTGGCAGACCACGTGGTTGATCGAGGTGCAGACGGATTTGGTATAGCCGCGGTAATTCAGCGTCGCGGGGAGCGCGCCATGATCGGCCCCGAACTCGAAGACGAAGCGGTCGATTGCGTTGGTCGCAATCCCTGGCTTTACCATGTCGGCAAGCGCATCGAGGCAACGTGCCGTCAACTGACTAGCCTTTCGCATGCCCTCGAAGTCTTCGGCATTATAGAGGCGGATGACGCCCGTGTTCTTCATGGGGGCGGATGCCGCTTCGATATAGGTGACCATTCTATCGCTTTCTGTCTGACTTTCACCTGCGTTCATAAAGCAGCAGGGGGCCAGTCGTCTATTGCAACCATCCGGTTCGCGACGATTTCCGTCGGCGAAACCTCGCACGCTATGGCATAGGCCTCCACACCACGCCGCATCGCGCGTTGAAACGCGACAGCATAAACCGGGTCGAGATCGGAATAGATTCGCATCCGATTGCAATCGGGACGCTGGATCAGATAGAGCATGATAGCGCGATAACCGGCTTCTGCCGCATCACCCAGTTCTTCAAGATGCTTGGCGCCGCGCTTCGTCGCGGTATCGGGGAATTCTGCCAGCCCAGCCTTTCGCATGAAATGCACGTTCTTGACCTCGACATAGGCATCCGGTCTTCCAGGCGCAGAGAGCAGGAAATCGATGCGAGAATTGATGCCATACCGCTGCTCGCGTTTCAGAACGTCGTAGCCGCGTAGTGATGGAATTCGATTTGCAAGGATTGCCTCTTCCGCAAGCCGGTTCGGCATCCCGGTGTTGATGCCCACCACCGTTTGATCCGCTTCCACCATTTCCAGCATGTGACGATATTTGCGCGTAGGGCTGTCATGCTCGGAGAGCCAAATCCTGGACCCGGGGGTCGTCAATCCACGCATGGAGCCCGTATTGGGGCATGATCCGGTGATCGCTGTTCCGTCATCCAGAATGGCGTCGAAGAGGAAGCGTTTGTAGCGGGAGACGAGCGTGGCGGGCACGAGCGGAGAATCAAAGCGCATGGCGCAAGTGTCTTCCCATGGCGTGGGTCATTCAAGCACATAGGTGCCTGGTGCATCGCAAAGCGGGGTGAGCCCACAATCTCCTGGAATGCGCGCTCCGACCATGTCTTTGCTCTGTCGTTCAAGCCAGTTCTGCCAATGCGGCCACCAGGAGCCGGGATGAACGCTGCTTTCCCGCTGCCAGTCGTCAAAGTCACCGGCAGGTGATGCCCCGGTCAGATATTGATACTTGCCAGCGTCAGGCGGGTTCACCACACCTGCAATGTGCCCCGAACCACCGAGCACGAACTCCACCGGCGCGCCGAAGGGCTTTGCGCCCTCGAACACCGATTTTGCCGGAGCAATATGGTCGTCGCGCGTGGCGAGATCGTAGATCGGAATAGTGACGTCCCTGAGGTTCAGCACCTTGCCATCCACCACCATCCGCCCTTCGGCCAAATTGTTTTCCAGATAGCAGTTGCGCAGATAGAAGGAATGAACGGCCGCGGCGACGCGGGTGGAATCGGAGTTCCAGTAGAGCAGATCGAAAGGTGAAGGCTGGGTACCGCGCAGATAATTGTCCACCATATAGGGCCAGATCAGATCGGACGCGCGCAGCATGTTGAAGACACTCGCCATGATCGCGCCATCGAGGTATCCGACCGCTTTCATATGCACATCGAGCGCAGCAAGCTGGGGCTCATCGATGAAGATCTTCAGATCGCCGGCATGGGTGAAGTCGGTTTGTGCCGCAAGCAGCGTGGCACTGCGGATGCGATCGTTTTTTTCCTGGACGTGAAGGGCGAGGGTGGCAGCGAGAAGGGTACCGCCAATGCAGTAACCCACCGCATTGACGTCCTGTTCTCCGGTCGCTTCTTCGATTGCGCCAAGCGCAAAATCGATGCCCTCACGAATGTAGTCGTCCCAACCTTTTTCCGCATGGCGAGCGTCCGGATTGACCCAGGAGATCATGAAGACGCTGTGGCCTTGATCGACGCACCATTTAACAAAGGATTTTCGCGCGTTGAGATCGAGAATATAGAACTTGTTGATCCAAGGCGGGATGATGAGAAGAGGGCGCTTGAACACCGTGTCCGTTGAGGGGGCATATTGGATGACCTCGCAGAGCGCGCTGCGGGTAATCACCTTGCCTGGAGAGACCGCTATATTCTGGCCGACGACGAACTGGCTGTAGTCGGTGTGGCGAAGCCTTAAGTGTCCATTGCCAGCCGCCATGTCTTCCGCCAGCTGCGCCATGCCGTTGACGAGGTTCGCCCCGCTGGTCGCAACCGTCTCGCGAAACACTTGCGGATTGGTGAAGGCGAAGTTGGCTGGAGAGATCGCCTCCGTCACCTGCCGCATATAAAAGCGCGCCTTCTCGCGGGTCCGCTCATCCAGCCCCTCGGCCTCCGTGACCATCTTTTCCGCCCAGTCGGCGGTGGCGAAATAGACCTTCTGCAGAAAATCGAAAAAGGGGTTCGCCTGCCAGTCACTATCGGCAAACCGTTTGTGGGCGCTTCGGGTTTCGCTCTGTGGTTTTTCCGCGCCAGCTTTGGTCTGCTGCTCGGATAGTCGCATTACCGATTCTTGCCATATTGCGAAGTAATTCGACAAAAGGTGGGTCTGCGCCTCGACGGAGCGCTGCGGCTCCGCCATCCAATATTCCGCCACGTCCGACAATGTCTGGAAGACATCGCTTATTGGAGTTGGGCTCGTCTGCGGAATCTCGCCGCGCTCTCTGGGAGCAAGCCACTCGGAAGCCGCCTTGCCGAGATTTTCCACAGCCCTGGCAATGTTCATGGCAAAGGCCTGCGGATCGCGGAGAATATAGGCATCGGCAGATTTGGGATCGAAACTGAACCCTTTGTCCTCAGCATCGTCGGGTCCGCCTCGACTGCCGGCCATACGTTCTCCTCCGCGGCGATTTTTGTATTTGCACATTCTGTACGAAAACGAATACAAGTTCCAGCAACACGGGCGCCGGGACAGTGCGTTCGACACGCGATAGATACCTTACAGGTGGGGCAGGAAAATGGGCAAGCATTCGGGAAGCGTAAAAACAGCATCTATGCTGTTGGTTTGCGGCTTGGTCCTTCCTTTGGCTGCCTGCACCACGCCCAAGCCTCTCGTCAATCCGGCCCATATGGAGCGACCGAAGGCGCAGATCGTCGGCCCGCAGCCGGTCACTAGCGGGCCTCTGCAAAAGCGCGACACTGGTAATTTTCCGACCTTCGCCAAGCCGATGACGGCTGCCATGCCGCAGATGGAAGAAAACGAAGCCTCGACCATGGAGCAGAACCTGACTGCACTTGGCGCTGCCCGCCGCCGTGGTCAGATCACCGAGGCGGAATACAAGCGCCGCGTTGCGGAGCTTCGCGCACTTTCAGCGCAGCAGCAGCCGACGGCAACGCCCGCCGCCTCCCAGTAAGCGAACGAAATCAACATTCTTCGTCGCTTCTAACCGGAGATGAGATGGGGCCGCTGCGTTGCCACGGCCCCATCACCGATCAATGCAGCGACGCACTCGCCGCCAGACGTTCCTGTCTGTCGTGGAGCGCAAACTTGTCGATCATGTCGGCGCTCGCCTTGTTGAAGCCCATGACTTCGACCTCGACGCCTGCCTTGCGATACTTGAGGATGACCTTGTCCAGAGCGCCCACTGCGGTGATATCCCAGAGATGCGCGGACGAAACGTCGATGACGATCTTCTCGGCCTGCTCGGCGAAATCGAACGCACCGATGAGGTTTTCCGCTGAGGCAAAGAAGATCTGACCCTCGACGACATAGGTGACCGTCTTGGCGCCCACATCCTCGCTTCGCGTGACACGGAAGAGCTTCGAGACCTTGCCTGCGAAGAAGATGCCCGACAGCAGCACGCCGACGATAACGCCCTTGGCAAGGTCATGAGTTGCCACCACGGTGACGACCGTTGCCAGCATGACGACAGACGAGGGCAGCGGGTTGCGTCTCAGGTCGAGGATAGAGCGCCAGGAAAAGGTGCCGATCGACACCATGATCATTACCGCGACGAGAGCCGCCATCGGAATGATGCGAACAAGGTCGTCCAGCACGACAATAAGGAACAGCAAAAAGGCACCGGCGACGAAGGTCGAGAGCCGCCCACGTCCCCCGGACGTGACGTTGATCACCGACTGGCCGATCATGGCGCAGCCACCCATGCCGCCGATCAGGGCGGAGGCGATATTGCCCGCACCCTGGCCGACGCATTCCTGGCTCTTGTTGCTGGGCGTATCTGTCATGTCGTCGACGATTTGAGCCGTAAGGAGAGACTCAAGAAGACCGACGGCTGCGAGCGTGACGGAATAAGGAAAGATGATCTGCAGCGTCTCCCATGTCAGGGGAACTTGCGGAATCATCAGGACTGGAAAGGTCGATGGTAGCTCGCCGAGGTCTCCGACAGTGCGAAGCTCCATTCCCGTCCACCATGCGATCGCAGTCAGTACCGCAATGGCAACGAGCGGCGAGGGGATCGCCTTCGTGACGTAGGGAAAGAGATAGATGATGGCGAGGCCCGCCGCGATCATCACATAGGTCAATGCCGGAACGCCGATCAGTTCAGGCAACTGCGCCATGAAGATCAGGATGGCGAGTGCATTGACGAAGCCGGTAATGACCGAGCGAGAGACGAAGCGCATGACGCGTCCGACTTTCAGCCAGCCTGCAACGATCTGGATCAGGCCCATTAGGATTGTTGCGGCGAAAAGATACTGAAGCCCATGGTCCTTGACGAGCGAGACCATGACGACGGCTGTCGCAGCCGTTGCCGCGGAGATCATGCCGGGACGTCCGCCGACGAAAGCTGCGACGCAGGCAATCGCAAACGAGGCGTAGAGCCCGACTTTGGGATCGACGCCGGCGATGACGGAAAAACCGATCGCTTCTGGAATCAGCGCAAGCGCGACGACGATGCCGGAGAGCACGTCTCCACGAATATTGGAGAACCACTCCTGACGGTAGTGTGAAAAAGTTCGCATGGATGAGTTACCACAGTTGATGCAACGGGCCGAGCAAAACTCGGTCCTCAAAAGATGAAACAGGTTGCGTTGCTGTGTTGTCTGGCGGATCGGCGGCCAGAAGAGCCACCCGGATTTTCACCGGGTCCTTGTGGATAACTGCTCTATAATCGAGATGTGGACGTGCTGCAACCGGCATCGTTTTGCTGAAACGCCTGAAGCACCATGGCTGTCCGTTAACGAAATCCTACTCGGATCTGCTGTTTTTGACCCATCCCGCCAATCTGACGATAACCCATTTTCTTAAACGAAAAGAGTATCTTATCGTCTAAAACTTGTTTCCAGGGAGGCCACTTGATGGCAGGCGCTGGGGAGCGTGATGATGAAGTGCTTATTTGTAGTTTTGATCCTGACCGCAACGGTGTTTACACCAGCAGAAGCCAAGGCGCCTTACATGTTTGGCGCCTCGCTGACACATTTGCACTGGGATAAGTAAAGCCCGTCAGTCGTTGCCGGCGGCGTCGTTAAGCGCGTCGAGATCGGGCACAGTGATATGCCGGTTGTTTTCGATCTGAATGATGCCCTCTTTTTTCAGCTTGGTCATCTGACGGCTGACGGTCTCGATCGTAAGGCCAAGGAAGTCCGCAATATCGGCGCGTGACAGGGGCAGGTCGAAGCAGGACACGTCACCCTTTTCAGGATCGATGTGCGTGGCGATGAGATGCAGAAAGCTCGCGACCTTTTCCTGCGCGGACTTGCGACCGAGCGTCAGCATCCAGTCCCGCGCTTCGTCCAGTTCCTTCAGTGACTGGCCGTGAAGCTTGCGCTCCATGTTCGGCACTTCGCCAATCATCCGGTCTACCACACGCCGTGGAAACAGGCAGATCTCCACATCGGTGGCGGCTTCGGCGGTCATGCTGCTTTCGGCATTGAAAGGGCGCCCGAGAAAATCAGGTGCGAACTGGAGGCCGACGATCTGCTGACGGCCGTCCGACATCATCTTCGACAACTTGATGACGCCACTGAGAATATTGGCGTAGTAGGGCACGAGTTCGCCCTGGCCAAGCAGTTCGTTGCCGGTCTCGAACCTCTTGCGGCTAGACTGACGGTTGAGCTCCAGAAGCTGCGCTGGCGTAAGAACTCCACAAAGGCCGCCATGGCGCGCCTCACAGGAACGGCACACGACGGGCATGTCTGAATTGTGGATAGTTCTCTGCAGCGTGTCCATCGCGTCACGTCCAAGTCGAACGGGTCCGACCGCAGGCGCGATCTCAAAAATCCCCGTCAAATCAAGCCCCCGAAGCCCATGTCCCCACATCGCTTCTGATGCCTTTGTTTATTAGCTAATTTGATCGAAGTCAAAGTTGCAAACTGTCGCAGCATGTATCCCTAAGTCGCAGAATTGATACATGTCAGGAAGCGAGCGCGATGGCTGAGCATTTGTTGAAGAAATATTCCGCGGCCGTTCCCCGCTACACGAGTTATCCAACGGCGCCTCACTTCCATCTGGGTATAGGAGCCGACGAATATTCCTCTTGGCTGCGGGACCTTGATTCGCGGCATCGCCTCTCGCTTTACATCCATATTCCCTATTGCGACCGGCTCTGTTGGTTCTGTGCCTGCCACACCAAACACACGCTTCGTTACGAGCCGGTTGCCGCTTATCTCAAAGCGCTTCACTGCGAAATTCAAGCGGTCGGGCGGCTTGTGTCGAAAGACATCCGCGTTACCGCCGTGCATTTCGGTGGCGGGTCGCCAACGATGGTCAGGCCGCAGGACCTGATTGCGCTGATGGATGCTCTGCGCTCGACGTTCTCATTTTCGGACGGCGCCGAAATCAGTGTCGAGATGGACCCGAACGATCTCGATCAGGAGCGCTACGATGCCCTGGCCGCAATCGGCATGACGCGGGCAAGCCTTGGCGTGCAGGATTTTGACCGGAAAGTGCAGAAGACAATCAACCGCATACAGACCTTTGAACAGACGAGATCGGTGGTGGATGCGGTCAGGGAGCGTGGAGTGCACTCTGTCAATTGCGACGTGCTCTATGGCCTGCCTTATCAAACGCTCGAGACGCTTCGCGATACCGTCGACAAGATCATCTCTTTGGACCCGGATCGCGTGGCTCTCTTTGGATACGCCCATGTGCCGTGGATGAAAAAGCACCAGACGATGATCCCGCAAGAGGCGCTGCCGGATGCGATCGCGCGATACAGGCAGATGAAAACCGCAGGCGAAATGCTGGTGCAGGCGGGTTATGAGGCGGTCGGCATCGATCACTTCGCCAAGCCAGGTGACACACTGGCGAAAGCGATGGAAGAGGGAGAGCTTCGCCGCAATTTCCAGGGCTATACCGATGACAGCGCCGACGCCCTGATAGGGCTTGGTGCCTCGTCCATTGGCAAGTTGCCGCAAGGCTACGTCCAGAACATGGTTGCGACGGGGGAGTATGAACGCATGGCTGAAGCCGATGGTCTCTGCATCGCCCGTGGCATTGCACTTTCTGTCGAAGACCGGGTGAGGGCCTTCGTGATTGAAAGGATCATGTGCGATTTCTCGCTCGATCTCTCGGCGCTCGTCGCCCTCTTCGGTCCCGCGTCTCTCCCAGCCGTTGAAGAAGCCCAGCAATTTGCAGAAGGTGATCGCGACGGGCTTGTCCATCTCGAGGCCGGTCGTTTTGCCCTGACGGAAACGGGCAAGCCGTTTGCTCGCAGCATTGCCGCAACCTTTGATACCTATCTCTCCAATGGGCGAGGGCGTCATTCTCTGGCGGTTTGAGTGTAGGGTGTAGGCAACACACATCGCCCAAAATAGAGCGAAGCATCACGAAAGCATTGGCTTTTTGGTGCAACTTCCCTATGTGGTGCGTCTGAAGAGACCTTTATAATTAAGAACACAAAGGATTACGGGCGTGACAGCTACATTCGATAAGGTTGCCGACATCATCGCTGATACCAGCGAAATCGATCGCGAAACCATTACGCCGGAAAGCCATACGATTGACGACCTCGGCATCGACAGCCTCGACTTCCTCGATATCGTTTTCGCCATCGACAAGGAATTCGGCATCAAGATCCCGCTCGAGCAGTGGACGCAGGAAGTCAACGAAGGCAAGGTTTCGACCGAAGAATACTTCGTTCTGAAGAACCTCTGCGCCAAGATTGACGAGTTGAAGGCAGCCAAGGGCTGATCTTTTTCGTTCCGCTTCTGCGGGTTCCAGCAAAATGGGACCTGCATGCTGCTTTTGACAGAGCTCTATCCTCAGGACTTGCCTGAGGACGTTTGCCCATCTGACGCTGTCTTGGGGCGAAACAGCCTGGCCTATTTCACGGACAAGATATGCTTCTCGAATATTTCCAGATGGTGGACCGAATCGAGTCTATCGACAGATCAGCCCGCATCTTGAGGGCGCGATCGGTCGTGCCGGACAAGAGCCCGGTTTTCGAGGGGCATTTTCCGGGTATGCCGCTGGTGCCAGGCGTGCTGTTGATCGAAACCATGGCGCAGACGTCCGGCATGCTGGTTCTCGCCATGACGGATTTTGCCGCCATGCCATTCCTGATGTCGGTCGACAGCGCCAAGATGCGGACCTTTGTCGAGCCCAGTGCCGTGCTCGATATCGAGGCCTATCTCGAGCATGATGGATCGGGCTTTGCCGTCACCAAGGCAAAGATTACCTCAGGCGGCAAGAAGGTCTGCGACGCGCAGCTGAAGCTTCGCACCATGCCTTTCTCTGAAATTCCGCTTGCGCCGATCGTGAAGAAGCGCGCCGAGGAAGTAGGCCTTATGGCGGCAATCGCGGCCGATACCTCCACCTGATCGAAAAAGCGCTATCTTCGCGTTTAAAATGCTGAAAAGTCATGCGGTGCGGAAGGTCAGATAGGCTTTCGCCATTGCAAAGCCACATCGCGCGCATTATTCCGCATGGCAAGTGCGGCGTCCCTGCCGCTTTTGAGAGCTGGCCCGGGACTGCGTTCCGAAAAAGCGACGAAGGATCACGGATGATGAAGTCTGACAATGATGTGGTGATTACCGGGGTCGGTATCGTGACCTGTCATGGTGTCGGTAAAGATGCCCATATTGCGCTGCTTTCCAGCACCACGACGCCAGAGGCGATCGTTGAGACGGAAAAGTTTGCGCCTTATCCCATTCATCCGCTGCCGGAGATTGACTGGTCTGCGCAAATTGGTCGCAAGGATCAGCGTCAGATGGAAAACTGGCAGCGCCTCGGCGTATTTGCAGCCGGTCTGGCGCTGGACGATGCTGGTTTGAAGGAAGACGCGGACGCCTGTGGCACGATGGACATGATTGTTGCTGCCGGTGGTGGCGAACGCGACATCAATGTCGATACGCTGATTGTCGACGAAGGCCTCAAGCGCAACGACCGCGAAGTGATGCTCAATGAAAAACTGACGACGGAGCTTCGCCCGACGCTGTTTCTCGCCCAGCTTTCCAACTTGATGGCTGGCAATATTTCGATCGTGCATAAGGTCACCGGCTCGTCACGTACCTTCATGGGTGAAGAAGGTGCCGGTATCTCCGCCGTCGAGACCGCATTTTATCGTATTCGCTCAGGCGAATCGAGCCATGCCCTTGTGGGCGGTGCATTTGCGGCCGAACGCCCGGACATGACGCTGCTTTTCGAAGCGGTTGGCGCGCATGCTCAAGGTGGCTGGCAGCCGCTTTGGTCGCGCACGCAAGGCGAGGGCGGTGGCATGATCACCGGATCCGTCGGCGCCTTCCTCGTGCTGGAATCGCGCAAGCGCGCAGAAGCGCGTGGCGCGAAGATTTACGCGCGTATCGACGCGATCGAAGGCGATCGTGGCAACCGCAACGATGGCAAGCTTGAGGCGCGTCTCGAACGCCTCCTCGCGCCTGCCAAGGATGCGGCTGAAACCGTCGTCTTCTCCGGCGCCAGCGGTTATGACGGCCTGACGTCCCGCGAAAAGGACATTCTCGAAAAGACCTTGCCACATGCTGCAATTCGCGGCTTTGGCGGTGTTACCGGCCATGGACTTGAAGCGCAGTTTCCGTTGGGTCTTGCGCTTGCAGCTCTTGCGCTTGAAAGCGGTGCGACGGTTCCGGCCTTTGACAGCGCTGTCGAAAAGCCGATGGCGGCTGCCGCAACGGAGGCGGTCGTGACCACGGTTGGCCATGTGCGCGGCGAAGGTGTCGCCGTTCTTTCCAAAGACGCTTGAGGAGTTCAGACCATGGCATCCAGCAATTTCAAGGATCACCTTGGACGCCCCATCGTTGCCGTCACCGGTATGGGCATCATAACCTCGCTCGGGCAGGGGCTCTCGGATAACTGGGCGGCTTTGACCTCCGGCAAGTCCGGCATCCACAAGATTACCCGCTTCCCGACCGACAATCTCTCGACCAAGATCTGCGGCACGGTCGATTTCATCGATATCCCTGCACCCAATTCCGTCGAGCGGTCGTTCGCATTTGCGCGCGAAACCACGATCGAAGCTTTGGCTCAAGCCGGACTATCCGGCGATTTCAACGGTCCGCTGTTTCTCGCTGCGCCGCCGATCGAGCCGGAATGGAGCGCCCGCTTCGAGCTTGCCGATCGGTCTCCACCTGCTGCAAAGCCAGGCGACGCCTATGATCGCTTCATGGCCGCTCTTCGTCAGCGCCCCGATCCAGCCTTTCAGGAGGCCGCGCTCTTTGGTGCGATCTCGGAGCGTCTATCCGATCAGTTTGGTACACGCGGCCTCCCGGTCACGCTTTCGACGGCCTGTGCTTCGGGTGCGACGGCCATCCAACTTGGTGTTGAAGCCATCCGCCAGGGCCGCACCGATCGCGCACTGACCGTTGCGACGGACGGATCCGTCAGCGCCGAAGCGCTGATCCGCTTCTCGCTTCTGTCTGCCTTGTCGACACAGAACGATCCGCCCGAAAAGGCGTCCAAGCCCTTCAGCAAGGACCGCGATGGCTTCGTGATTGCAGAAGGTGCGGCGACCCTGGTTCTGGAATCGCTGGAAGCAGCGGTTGCTCGTGGTGCGAAGGTGCTCGGCATTATCAAGGGCGCTGGCGAAAAAGCAGACAGCTTCCACCGCACGCGCTCGTCGCCCGATGGCGGCCCAGCGATCGCCACCATCCGCGCAGCGCTTGCCGATGCTGGCTTCTCCGAAAGCGATATCGGCTATGTCAACGCACATGGCACGTCCACGCCGGAAAACGACAAGATGGAGTACAGCTCCATGCTGGCGGTCTTCGGTGAAGGTCTGAAGGCGATCCCGGTTTCCTCGAACAAGTCGATGATCGGCCATACGCTGACAGCAGCAGGCGCGGTCGAAGCTGTGTTCTCATTGCAGACCATGCTGACCGGCACCCTTCCGCCAACGATCAACTACACCAATCCCGATCCGACCATCGCGCTGGATGTCGTGCCGAATGTGAAGCGTGATGCCCAGGTCAGCGCCGTGCTGTCGAACTCCTTCGGCTTTGGTGGCCAGAACGCAAGCCTTGTCATGACGCGGGAACCGGCTTAAGCGGTTCCCCAACGCATCTGTCCGCAAGTGGGCGATGTCTATTTGAGTGAAGGAGAGCCGTTTTCGCGTGTCCCAGTTGGATGAGCGGCGCTCTCAATCGAAAACGCTTTAACGCCTCCGGGCGAAGGACTTCTATTATGCGCGCTCTTCAACTCGTCGACGACCGTAAGCTCGAGAAAGTGGATCTGCCGGAGCCAGAAGCGCCGGCGCCGGGTGAGGTCACCTTGCGCGTAAAAGCCGTTGCGCTGAACCACATCGACGTTTGGGGCTGGCGCGGCATGGCCTTTGCCAAGCGCAAGATGCCTTTGACGATTGGTGCCGAAGCCTCGGGCGTGGTGGAAGCCATCGGTCCTGGTGTCTCCAACGTTCTTCCCGGTCAGCTTGTTTCCATTTACGGCGCGCGCATTTGTGGTCGTTGCCACCACTGTGTCGCCGGTCGAGACAACCTTTGTGAGAATGTCGGCGGCGTTCATGGTTTCCACCTGGATGGCTTTGCTCAGGAAAAGATCAACATTCCGGCCCGCCAGCTGGTGCTGGCTCCGCCCGGCGTCGATGCCGTGGCAGCCGCCCTTGCACCTGTGACCTTCGGCACCGTCGAACACATGCTGTTCGACAATGCCAAACTTCAGCCCGGTGAAACGATCCTTGTCCATGCCGGCGGTTCCGGGATCGGCTCAGCCGCCATTCAGCTGGCGAAGAAGATGGGCTGCACGGTCATCACCACGGTCGGGTCCGACGACAAGATCGAACGCGCCAAGGCGTTGGGTGCCGATCACGTCATCAACTACCGCGTGGACCGCTTCGAGGGCGTTGTGCGCAAGATTACCAAGAAGAAGGGTGTCGATGTCGTTTTCGAGCATGTCGGCAAGGATACCTGGGCCGGTTCCATGTTCTCGCTGAAGCGCGGCGGTCGTCTCGTCACCTGCGGCTCGACCTCCGGTGTCTCGACCGAAATCAACCTGATGATGCTTTTCCAGCAGCAGCTCAAGTTGCTCGGCTCCTTTGGCTGCCGCATGCAGAACATGGCCGATGCCATGCAGAAAATGGCGCGCGGTCTTGTACATCCGGTGATCGATACCGAAGTAACCTTCGACGATATCGACAAGGCTCTGGAACGCATGGAGACCCGTCAGGTCTTCGGTAAGATCGTTCTGCGAATGGATTGATCAGTGAAGCTTTTTATTACGCGCATTGTTCTGGCGCTTGAGAACTTTCGCCAGTGGCTGAACGCGACCATTGCGTTCGGCTTTCTGAACATGCTGAAATTGTTGCCGGCCGATCCAGCAATTCACTTTGCCGATCGCCTTGCGCGTAAACTCGGCCCCAAGACGCCGCGTCATAAGCTGATGCTTTTCAACCTCGCTCGCGCCTATCCGGAAAAGACCGAAGAAGAGCGCCTGGAAATCGCGCTCGACAGCTGGGGAAACATGGGGCGTCTCGCCGCAGAATATGTTTTCCTCGACCGCCTGTTCGATTACGACCCGGAGCAGACGAAGCCCGGCCGTATCGAAGTCGTCGGCATCGACAACTTTCTGGAGTTGCGCGACAATCCGCGTCCATTCATCGTCTTTACGGCCCATACCGGAAACTTCGAGCTTCTGCCTGTGGCGGGATCGGCCTTCGGCCTCGATGTGACGGTGCTGTTCCGCCCACCGAACAATCCTTACGTGGCAGAGAAGATCTACAATTTCCGCAAGGAGCGCATGGGCAAGCTCGTTCCCTCGCATGCGGGCTCGTCTTTCGCGCTTGCGCGGCAGTTGGAACGTGGTGCGGGCGTCGGTGTGCTGGTCGATCAGAAGTTCCGTAAGGGTCTCCTCACCAAGTTCTTCGGACATAATGTCCAGACCAATCCTCTGCTGGCCAAGCTGGTGCGCCAGTTTGGCTGCGACGTCTATCCGGCAAGATGCATCCGCCTGCCGGACAATCGCTACCGCCTGGAAATCGAACCCAAGGTCGAGATACCGCTCAATGAAAAAGGCAGTGTCGATATTCAAAAGACCGCACAGCTTTTGAACGACAAGGTCGAGAGCTGGGTGCGCGAATATCCCGGCCAGTGGTTGTGGTACCACGACCGTTGGCATATCAAGGATCAGGTCAAGACGGACGGTTGAAGACTAAACGGTCAATTTTAATAACTTTGATCGATCGGTGGGGTATTATTAAACCACAAAATACCGGCCGGTTGACGTGATGTGATGATTTAGTCGGCGTGTCGCGAGACAATACCGTGCTTATTCTTCCTTACTATTTCTCGGATTTGTAATAACATAGCCGATTGTGATATGGGTGAATGTGCTGGTGTGGTGATCTTGCAACTCCTTACATCATGCTTTACGGGCACATCGTGCAGATAGTCGCGCGTGCGCCCGGGGAGGATTGGGCAACTGGAATGCCTGCGTCTCGGGAGTGTTTGGGTTGAAAAGAAAAATCGAATTGTTCTGGCAGAACTACGCGGAACTGAAAAGCGCAGTCATTCGCAATGAAGCGCCCAAGGTTGCCGCTCTTGATAAAGAGCTCGAAACTCTGCTCGATAGCATTATCGGCAGAAAGAACGCTTCGTCGTCGGAAATTCTCGAACAGTTTCGTTTCGCCATCGACCTCCTGAACGAGGAAGCAGAGGACATCGGCTGTGTCCAGCGAAACGCCGACGTCCTGCGTAAGCTTGTCGATCGCTACATCGGTGCTGGCCTTCCGCGCGACGGCAGCACTCCGGATGGCGAGGACGCGCCGTGGAGCCCCTATATCATTCTGGATGAAGACCGGCTGGAAGACCTGGACGATCGCGTCGTCGTCGTGTCTCCCGGTTACCGCATCAACTATACCAACTCCGCCAATGCCGCCTCGCTCCACTCGGATCGCAGTGAGATCATCGGCAAGCATATTGCCGAGTTTGTCGGCATCCATCACTTCCAGCAGGCATTTCGCGAGAAGCTCGATGCGTGCTTCAAGGGAGAGGCTGAGAAGTATACCTATGCCGAGGATGCCCTTGGGCATACGGTGGTAAAGTCTTTCGAGATGTCGCCGTGCTATTCGCCATCCTACAAACTCGTCGGCGCCATCGTGGTGGTCAAGGAGTTGGAAGATCGTCGTACACGCGTGGTTGCGTAACGCACGCGATGTGCCGCGAACGCCGCATTGCAGTCCACAATGCGCTTTTTATCACGGCACTACTATAAATCGTATATTGACGGCGGAGAAACACTCGGTACTGGTGTACCGTAGTTGTACGGCCTGAGGTTGGCCGGGGATAGTTCCGGTTTTTCGGAGTAAGCGTGGATGGACACTGTGCTCCAGGATTTTTTTCAAGCTTTTGCGATCAAAAGCAGTCAATTGCGATACGCCATCAACCAAAGTGAGGATGAGCTGGTTCAGTTGTTTGACAGGGAGCTCCAGGCGATCGTCAACGACATTCTGGCCTACCAGGCGTCTAGCCGCGAAGAGCTATACAGACAATTCCAGTTTCTCTGCACTCTGGTTCGTGACGAAGCCGACGACCGGCTGGCGGTTGTGCGCCGAAGCGTGATGATGTCCGGGCTGATCGACCGATACTTCCGTGATCACTCGGATTCGTCCGATGTGGATTTGTCTCCGGCAATCGCGCGACCAGCCAGGGCTCCAGCACCGGCCTATTATGAGCAGCCGCTTTTCAACGAAGCAATCCTCGATAGTCTGGATGATCAGATCATCGTCGTCACAAACGATTATCGCTATCTTTATACCAATAATGCCTACGCAAAATTGAAGAACCGGACCCGCTTATCGTTGATCGGTTGCCATGTCACCGAGTTCATTGGTGAGGATGGGTTTTACCTCCAGGCAAAGCCCGCCCTTGATCGTTGCTTTGCCGGCGAGGAGATCGGATACATTCATCATGCGTACCGGGACGGACAGAGATTTGCCACCCGATGCAGGATGACGCCGCTGCGCGGACCCAAAAATCACGTCATGGGTGCCGTTGTGGTGTTAAGGAATATCGATGAGATGGCGACACTGGAATGTGGTTGAGAGAGGGCCTTGAGCCCTCGCTCTGCGTCGTCGCTACACGCCGCTGAGCTTACCGATGATCCAACCGAGCGAGTAGGGCGCATTCGTATCCAGAATAAGTCTGGCCGCCATGGCGAGACAGGATATCACCAGGAGTGGGCGAATGATCTTTGCACCATTCCTCATAGCCAGTCTGGATCCGATCTGGGCTCCCAGGAACTGCCCAAATCCCATGACCAGCCCGAGCTTCCAAAGAATCGCACCATTGAGCGTGAACACCAGGAAGCCACCGAAATTCGAGCCGAGGTTCAAGAGCTTCGTATGCGCAGTCGCCTTCAGCATGCCGAAGCCGGCAAGCGCGACGAATGACAGCATATAGAAGGAACCAGCTCCTGGACCGAAAATGCCATCGTAAAAACCAATCAATGGAACCACCGTCAGACCGAAGACGAACGGCGTGATACGGCGCTGGCTGTCGATGTCGCTGAGGTTTGGCTTGAAGGCGAAGTAGACGGCGATGGCGACGAGCAGGAAGGGCATGATTGCCCTCAAAACGTCGGCCGGAACAAAGGATGCGGTAAATGCTCCAGCCATCCCCCCGAGGAGGGCCATCAGCGCCATCGGAAATTGTTCTCTGAGATTGACGTGGCCCTTGCGCGCATATGCAATGGTTGCCGAAGCGGAGCCGAACTGAGCCTGCAGCTTATTGGTCCCGAGCGCCTCCAGCGGCGGTACGCCCATGATCAGCATGGCCGGCAATACGATCAACCCTCCGCCGCCAGCAATAGAATCGACGAAGCCGGCAAAGACGGCAACAAAGAACAGTATGATGAAAAGCTGGAGAGCGACGTCTTGCACTGGGGAGGGATCCGGAGGGTTTTGCTGGCCGCTTGTGGCACCGAATGTCTTGCCCCGCAACCGCTTTTGCAGGCAAGGCTACAGCATCGGCCCGAAAATCCGGCTCGATTTTCGGAAAGCACGATGCCTAGATTCAAAAATATAAAGCGCTGTGCGTCCAATAGGACGCACAGCGCTTTATTGGTCGGATGGAAAAGATTGCGCAGGCCGCACAGGAAGCTATTGTGCGCCGAACGCTAACGCGAAGCATGCCGACGCATTTGAATGAGGACACATATGCATAAAGTAATTTTCGACACGGATCCGGGTATTGACGATGCAATGGCGCTGCTTTTTCTGCACCGCCACCCTGATATCGATCTCATTGGGGTCACGACCGTTTTCGGCAACGCGCCGATCGAGATTACCACTCGCAATGCGCAGTTCCTCAAACAGCAATGGATGATTGATGCGCCCGTAGCGCAGGGCGCCGGCAAGACGTTCGATCCCTCGCGTCCGGACGGCCACTTCCCCACCTTCATCCACGGCGATGATGGGCTTGGCAATATCGGCGTGCCTGAAACGGTCGATGTGCCGCTCGATCCGCGCGCGGCCCATCATTTCATCATCGACACGGTCAAGGCCAATCCCGGTGAAGTGACGCTGATCGCGGTCGGTCGAATGACCAATCTGGCGCTCGCCCTGAAGACCGATCCCGATTTCGCTGCTCTGGTGAAAGAGGTTATCATCATGGGGGGCGCTTTCGACATCAATGGCAATGTCAGCCCTGCGGCAGAGGCGAATATTCACGGTGATCCGGAGGCGGCTGATCTCGTCTTCACCGCAGCCTGGCCCGTCACCGTCATCGGCCTGGACGTCACGACGAAAACCGTGATGACCTCCGGTTTCCTGGCGGATATGGTCAAGGAGAATGGCGCGGCCGTGCAGCTTCTGTCGGATCTCTCGCAGTTCTATATCAACTTCTACAACATGCGCACCGGCGACGGCATGGTGGTTCACGATTCCTGTGCCTGCGTCTATCTGACGAATCCTGAGCTGTTCGAAACACGAAGCGGCGCAATCCGTGTTGTTTGTGGCGGTCTTGCGGACGGGCAGACCATCCAGAAGCCCGACGGCGTCACTTTCCCACCGGGCAAATGGGACGGTTATCCAAGCCAGAAAGTCTGCACCAGGATCGAGCCGGATCGTGTGCTGTCGGTCATTCGCTCTGCAATTGTGCGGGGTGAACGTGGCTGATTGAATTGAGCCGCCGTTCGCGCGGCGGCTTTGCCTTGCATTTTATCAGAATCTGGCGTTATGCAAGCACGACTGGCGCAAGCCGTGTTCTGCGCCAGACTCGTCACGACACATGTTTCGGCGAAGCACGGTGATCGCGTGGCGTTTCGGGAAAACCAATTCGTGTTTTCCGGCGCTTGCGCTACAATAAACAGCACAGGTCCGATTTGTTCGTGTCGGCTTATGTTTCAAACCAAAAAACGAACGCTACTGTGGGCCGGACGATCCGGTCCATTTCCATGAGGAAAGAGATGGAAGAGTTTCACAAGGTCAAGCGTCTGCCGCAATACGTCTTCGAACAGGTCAACCGTTTGAAAGCGAGCGCGCGAGCGGGTGGCGCGGATATCATTGACCTTGGCATGGGCAATCCGGATCTGCCGACACCCAAGGCAATCGTCGACAAGCTTTGCGAAGTCGTCCAGGACCCACGCACACATCGCTACTCCTCCTCCAAGGGCATCCCAGGCCTTCGCCGCGCCCAAGCCGCCTACTATGCGCGCCGTTTTGGTGTGAAGCTGAACCCGGATACACAGGTTGTCGCCACGCTCGGTTCAAAGGAAGGCTTCGCCAATATGGCGCAGGCAATCACCGCGCCAGGCGACGTGATCCTGTGTCCGAACCCGACCTATCCGATCCATGCCTTCGGCTTCCTGATGGCAGGCGGCGTCATTCGTTCGATGAATGTCGAGCCGGATGAAACCTTCTTCGGCCCTCTCGAGCGTGCCGTGCGCCATTCGATCCCGAAGCCCCTGGCACTGATTATCAATTACCCATCCAACCCGACGGCACATGTGGCGTCTCTGGATTTCTACAAGGACGTGATCGCTTTTGCGAAGAAGCACGATCTGATCGTGCTGTCCGACCTTGCCTATTCGGAAATCTATTTCGATGAAAAGAACCCGCCGCCATCGGTCCTGGAAGTGCCGGGTGCCATGGATGTGTCGGTGGAATTCACCTCCATGTCGAAGACCTTCTCCATGCCTGGCTGGCGCATGGGCTTTGCGGTGGGCAACGAACGTTTGATCGCTGCACTGACACGCGTAAAGTCCTACCTCGATTACGGCGCCTTCACACCGATCCAGGTTGCTGCCACACACGCTCTGAACGGCGATGGCTCTGATATTGCAGAAGTGCGCAATGTCTATCGTCGCCGTCGCGACGTCATGGTCGATACATTCGGCAAGGCCGGCTTCGAGGTTCCGCCTCCGGCTGCCACCATGTTCGCCTGGGCGAAAATCCCGGAGAAATTCCGTCACCTCGGTTCGCTTGAATTTTCCAAACTGTTGATCGAGAAGGCCGATATTGCGGTTGCTCCGGGTGTCGGCTTCGGCGAGATGGGTGACGATTATGTTCGCCTCGCACTCGTCGAGAACGAGCACAGAATTCGCCAGGCCGCGCGCAATCTCAAGCGCTTCCTGTCGACTGCGGACGATACGTTGCACAACGTCGTCTCGCTCAACGCCCACAGATAATAAGGGCAACCCGCCAAGGTGGCCGGTTCCGGCCACCTCTTTCATTAAAGCAAATCAGGAATATACCCATGGCAGATTCATTGAGAATCGGCATAGCGGGACTCGGCACTGTCGGCTCTTCGCTCGTGCGCATCCTCCAGCAGAGAAGCAACGAACTTGCGATTACCTGCGGACGCGCAATTGAGATTATTGCTGTTTCCGCGCGCGACCGTTCGCGCGATCGCGGCATTGATATCTCGGGTATTACCTGGTTCGATACGCCGGAAGACATGGCCGAGAAGGCCGATATCGATGTCTTCGTCGAGCTGGTCGGTGGCGCCTCAGGTGCTGCGGAAAAAGCCGTTCGGGCGGCTCTCTCGCGCGGTCTCCATGTGGTGACAGCAAACAAGGCGCTGCTGGCAAAGCATGGCGTGGAACTGGCAAAGATGGCCGAAGAAAAAGGCGCTCTGCTCAACTTCGAAGCGGCTGTCGCCGGTGGTATCCCCATCATCAAGGCACTGCGTGAATCCCTGACCGGCAACCACGTATCGCGCATCTACGGCATCATGAACGGCACCTGTAACTACATCCTGACCAAGATGGAGAAGGAAGGCCTGTCCTTCGAAGTCTGCCTGAAGGAAGCGCAGCGGCTTGGCTACGCGGAGGCGGACCCGGCTTTCGATATCGAAGGCAACGACACGGCGCATAAGCTTGCGATCCTGACGACGCTCGCCTTCGGCTCCAAGATTGCCGCCGACGATATCTATCTTGAAGGCATCACCAATATCTCGATTGAGGATATTCAGGCCGCCGCCGATCTTGGCTATCGCATCAAGCTTCTCGGTGTCGCACAATTGACCGAGTCCGGCATCGAGCAGCGCGTCCACCCGACCATGGTGCCGCTCGATTCTGTCATCGCTCAGGTTGATGGCGTCACCAATGCGGTTGCTGTGGAATCCGATATTCTCGGTGAATTGCTGATGGTTGGTCCAGGGGCTGGCGGCAATGCGACGGCGTCTGCGGTGCTGGGTGATGTCGCCGATATCGCCAAGAGCCGGCCAGGTGCCCAGCAGGTGCCGGTTCTCGGTCGACCAGCCAAGTCACTGACGGATTATCGTCGTGCCAAGATGAAGAGCCACGAAGGCGGCTACTTTATCCGTCTGACGGTCAAGGACAAGGCCGGCGTGTTTGCCTCCATCGCGACCCGCATGGCGGAAAACAATATCTCGCTCGAATCGATCGTTCAGCGCTCTCAGGTGCCGACGGAGGAGGGGGCTCAGACCATCATCCTCGTCACCCATGCGACTATGGAAGATGCGATCCGCAAGGCGGTCAAAGCGATCAAGAGCGAAAAGTATCTGGTCAGCGAACCGCAGGTGATCCGCATCGAGCGCACGTGAGGCTTAGCGCCTTGGCTCGGCTAAGGTTTTGTCGGTAACACAGACATTTTGATAAAAAGCCCGGGTGCATGTGCTCCCCGGGCTTTTTCTATTTCATACACGTTGCTTCGGAGGATGAGAAAAGCGCGCACGCCTGCGCCTTGTCGCTCAGCTATGAAGATGTCGATCAAAAAGCTTTTGGCGAAATTTGATCGCCAAGATTGATTCACGTCAGCGGCGCCGTCTGCTTACGACGCGTAGGCTGGAGCGCGATAGCTTGGGTCCGACGCAATCGGGTATGTTTCGCGGCTGGGGTCTGCCTCATCATCCAAAGCGATGCTCTGGTTTGCGACACGACCCTGGGAGAGGGTTCCTCCCTCGATCAGCGCCATCTGAATAAGATAGGTGAGAAACGTGCTCTCCTTCGGCGTGGCAAGCAAGGCTGCGCGCAAATGGTCCATCACGATATTGGTGTCACTCATAGTCTGCCCTCATATGTCTTAACGCACTAAAATTAGCGCATCATCGTGATTGCAGCGTGAATCAACCAAGGGTGTCAGGGGTATGTGAGCTTACACGGGAATAGTGTCGATCAATCGGATGCGCCGCATCGTGGTGACAGGATAATCGTTGTCTAGAAAACGAGCTGGCGTAAAGTCTGGCTCAAGCAACCGCAACTGTTCGATCGCTCGTGCCGCATGCGCCGTCATCCCCTTTTGGATGTAGAGGGCAATCAGGTAGCGCAGAGGCGCGCGGAAGGCGGGTCGCAGAATGAGCGCGGCCTCCGCATGGCCGATGGCTGCATCATAGTCACTGACAGCAGCGGCTGACATGCAGCAAAAGAACTCGACGAATGCCCGATGTTCCCCACCTCCGGTCAATTCCAGCGCCTTTGTTGCAGACCTGCGGCTTGTCTTTAACTTGTCGAGTACGAGTTCGGCATTGGACAGGATCGCCATGTTGATCGGGTTGAGCGGATCAAGCTCAGCGGCCCGCTCAGCAAGCTTCAGAGATCCGCGGCTAGATCCCCCACCCAGATATTCCAGGTGCGCACCGATACTGAGGATGCCCGGGCTATTGCCATCCTGGCGCAATGCCTCTTGTACGAGTTCCGTGGAGGTGATTTCGTCACCCAGGAATGCCGTGCTGCGATGCTGGAATTGCGCCATGTTGCGCAGAAAAGCCCGCCACGCGACATATTGCGGACGAGGGTCCCGCTCATAGGCATAGCTCAGATGCCTGTCCGCCTCAGACAGGCTTTGGCGGTCGAAGCGGAAGATGAGGTTGCGAGCGTTGCTTGCCAGAAGCGCTGCGCAGTTCGAAATGGCGAGGTCATCTTTCCTTTCGCGCAAGGTGATGAGAATGGCCTGAACCAACGTTCCGCACCAATGGTGCAACGCCTCTTCCGAGGAACTGACGAGCTTCTCGGTACGGGAAGCGTAGAGCCTGCCGGTCTCCGCATGGCTGATCGTGAAGGTGATATGGCTATGCCGCCCCATCGTCGCGGTCCGGATGGAGACGGCAAGACCGCTGACAGGCTGACGTGCAACAGCCGGCGATGCATGCGGGATATTGGGAAAGATTTGAAAGTCGTCCAAGTCATGAAGCGACGCCGTTGTCAGCGTCATCATGCGGGCGTTAATCAACTCGCTCGCCGACTGATTGTCGGAGTGAAACTGAAAGAAGATGGCTGGCTTCGGCGGTGCTGATTGACGCGGCGCCTCAAAAGCGCTGACCTGGGCCTTTTCAGCAAGTGACGATCGCGTATCGCGAATCCATTCCTCGAACTCCGGATCAGGGACGTCGATATCGGCGAAGGCGTCCTGCTCGTCGCTCCAATCGCCCGGTGACTCGACAAGGCGATAACTGACTTTGAACCGTGACGAGTCGAGCGCGACCTTTTCGCGGTCGGCCTGCAAGATGTCTTGATAGGGCCCGAACGCCTTTCGAATTTCGACAAGCGTTTGACGCAGACTGTCCGAACCCTTTTTGGCGTCGCGATCGCTCCACAACTTGTCCTGCAGCGATACACGGCTTCGGGAGTAATGCGGCGCCGTCGCCAGAAGAACGAGAAGGCCGCGAGCCTTGGCCGATCGCGGACCCCGGTCATTCCCATCCGGATCAGCGATCCGGAACCGACCAAAGACGTTTAACGACAGCATAGGCGCGCCCTCCGAAGGCAAATCATACCTATGCATATCAGGTCATATTAGCGAAGGAAAAGCCTTCCCGTTGGATCCTGCTCATTTTCGTCCGGCCGTGCGGTGTTGGCATCTGCTGGTGCCAACAGGTGCGCTTCAGCCGGCTTGAACGGGTAGGGCGTGACATCGGTCGTCGACGCAGCATGATCGGGGAAATCGGTCTTTACCCAGTTGCGAAATGCAGCAATTCCCTTTGAGACCTGCAGCACGTAGTCGAGCGACTGCGTGTTCGCGACCGGCGAGTTCGTTCCGATGTTGCGGAAGTAGGCGGCAATGGCCGCGTCGTCGTAAGGGTTGGCGGGCACATCAGGCAAAAGTGCTGCCGCTTGGGTCGCTTCAGGCGTATCCGGCAGCACCGCCGTGCCCCAGTCATTGGCACGCTGGTGGCAGGTGATGCATGCCGAGGTGGGATTATCGACAGGGCCATTTGCCCGACCGAAGAGTCCAAGGTTCTGGCGGGGAAGGGCGTAGAACATTGAGGCGACATCCGGATTGACCCAGCTTTCCTTCGGTGTCGCTGCCTGCTCCAGATAGGCCTTGGCGTTGAGCCCTGGGTCGCTACCCCAGATCAGTCCGACAGGCACCAACCGCTCATAAGGCGTATTGCCCGGCTGCATCGCGTTGTACATGAAGGTCCCGAAGAACCAGCCGTTCGGCGAGCGCTTGTCCTTGACCGAGAGGTCCAGCTGGAGAAGGCGCATGGTCATCACCCCGCCATCCTTCTGCCCGGCGACATCCCATTCCTTCGAGCCCGCAAGATAAGGAACGCTGGAGGGTGTGGCAGTGGTGAACAGCATTTTCGCCGACACCGCACCTTCCGCAAACGCAAAATCCCGGGTTTTTGGGAAGGCGGGATCACCCCAGATCTCACCGAAGCCGTAGCAGGCCACATCATTATAGATGCCGACCGCAAAATTGCGCTCCCAGTCCATTTGTAGCGCGTGAAGTTCCTTCGGCCGAGACCACCGCTCGGTCGTCATCCCGCGCATGGGCTCGCGCAACATGAAGAACCAAGGCGCATCACACCACTGCTCTTCCTTATTGTCCTCAATCCGCCAATCCACATCCGGCCGCGCATTGACCTTAGTGACGTAGTTGAGGATCGACTGCATATAGTCCGCAGGATTCTTGAACGGATCCACCGCCAACCAGGGTAGCTTGCTGTTGTCTGGCAATGTCTTGGGAAAATCATAATGGATCTGAAACTTGCGATCCGTCTCATGCCCCTTCAGCGGCAGGCTGCTGGAACAGTCGAACTTGGCCTTGGCGGCGGCTGCAAAGCTGCTATCTGCCGGCGCCGGACAGTCCGCCAACGCGACGGAGGCAGGGAAGAAAAGAAGAGCGAAACTAAGGAGGCGTGCTTTCATCATTGAGTCTCCAGCGGACGGACGGGAGGTTGATGTAAAGTTAAGAATTTGGGATTGTAAATACGCAACCTGAAACACGTTTTGCGAGTATTGTGGAGGATTCTGATGATGAAAAGTGGGACCAGGATCAGATGTCAGATCTGCTGGATGTTCTCAGTGCCAACCAAATATGCGGCTTCAGACAGGCTTGAAAGCGAAGCTCCACTGTGTCCTGATATATGGCTGGTTGGTCAAAAAGGCCGACGTTAAGCCTCACCTATGGACGACTTCCATTATGACTCCTCGATACCGAAAAAGCCCAAAGAAGACAGTCATTGTCTCTGAAGTAGCTGATTTTTATGGAGGATTATTGGTGAGAGCGCAGGGATTCGAACCCTGGACCTACTGATTAAAAGTCAGTTGCTCTACCGGCTGAGCTACGCTCTCCCAAATGGGGGCGAAGCGCCCCTCGGAAGTGGGCGGAACATAGGTAGAGGCACGTTTGCGGTCAACCCAAAAAAACAGGATTATTTCATCTTTCCGCGTTTTTTTGCCGCAACCGCAAAAAGGTGATTGGTGGCAAGGGTTTGGTGGGGCTACAAGGCATCGTGAACCGTCCGGAGTGCCGCATTGTCCATCGCCGATATTTCCCTCCTCACAGCGCTTTTCGCCGGTGCGTTGTCGTTCCTGTCTCCATGCGTGCTGCCGCTCGTGCCGCCGTATCTTTGCTACATGGCGGGCATCTCGGTGGAGCAGTTCAGGGATGAACGCTTCGAGGCAAAGCCGCAGGTTCGCAAGGCGGTGCTTCTGGCGGCGCTGTTCTTTACCTTGGGTTTTGCCACGGTCTTCGTGGCGCTCGGTGCCGGTGCGTCCACCATTGGAATGGTGCTGCGCCAAAATCTCGACATTCTCGCCAAAATCGGCGGTCTCATCATTATCCTGATGGGCCTTAACTTCCTCGGGGTTTTCCGGATTGGCGTGTTCTCGCGCGAGGCGCGTTTCCAAAGCGGCGGCAAACCGGCCACGCTTTCCGGCGCCTATGTTATGGGATTGGCTTTTGCCTTTGGCTGGACACCCTGCATTGGTCCGGTACTTGGCGCGATCCTGGGTGTCGCGGCCTCGCGCAACACGGTCGGCGAAGGCGCGATGCTGCTTGCCGTCTATTCCGCGGGTCTTGCCATCCCCTTCTGGATAGCAGCTGCCTTTTCCGGCAGTTTCATGCGCTTTCTCGCTCGTTTTCGCCGCCATCTGGGGCTTGTTGAAAAAGTCATGGGCGTCCTGCTGATCCTGACCGGTATCGCTTTCATGTCCGGCTTCATAACCAATGTGGCGATCTGGTTTCAGGAGAGCTTTCCAATCCTGATGAAAATCGGCTAGACCCTGTTAGGAGACGAGCTGCACGGCGAGGGGGCCATGGCTGAAATCGCCGGATTGCTGTTTCCGTTCTTCGGGCTGATCCTCATCGGCTATGTGGCGGCGCGGGTCACGCGCCAGCCCGCCGAAGCACTCGGTTGGCTGAACACCTTCATCATTTATGCCGCACTTCCGGCACTCTTCTTCAAGCTTGTTGCCCGCACACCGGTCGATCAACTGGCGCGGATGGATTTTGTCGTGCTGAGCCTTGCCGCCACCTATACGATCTTTCTCTGCCTCTTCCTCATCGGCTACTATGTACGGCGCAACAGTTTTGCCGATTGCACCATACAGAGCTTCGCAGGCGCCTATGGCAATATCGGATATATGGGCCCGGGGCTTGCTTTGCTGGCACTTGGAGAGCGCGCGGCTGTTCCTGTCGCGCTCATTGTCTGTCTCGAAAACGCCGCGCATTTCATCGCCGCGCCGGCCCTGATGGCCATTGCCGGCGGCGACAAGCGATCCCGCGTGAAACTTGCAGGCGATGTCGCCCGCAAGGTGCTGACGCACCCTTTCATCATTTCGGTGATTGTCGGTTTCATCGCTGCCCTGTTTTCCTGGCGGCCGCCTCAGCCGGTGCAGCAACTGGTGGATTATCTTGCACAATCGGCAGCACCCTGCGCACTCTTCGCCATGGGCGTGACGTTGGCGCTCCGGCCGCTCAAGCGGGTACCGATGGAGATCAGCTATATCATGCCGGCCAAGCTGATCCTGCATCCGCTGCTGGCTTACTTGCTGATGTCATCCTTTGGCAACTTTGACCCCATCTGGGTGTCGACGGCGGTTCTTCTGGCAGCACTGCCGACGGCCACGAATGTCTTCGTCATCGGCCAGCATTATCAGGTGTGGCAGGAACGCGCATCAGCGACCATTCTGATCTCCACCGTGCTCTCCGTCTTCACGGTCTCGCTCGTGCTTTATGTCATTCGCGCAACGAGCGTCTGAGGCTTCCCATAATCAGCGAGGGCAGGGCCTTGATACCGCGGCCCGGCTCAATGCCCTCGCGCATCACGAGCCCTCTAAGCGGCCCGACATTACCGAGAACATGCAGTCCCGCCGCACGGGCCATCTGCATTGGCAGCATGCCAGATAGAAGCGACCGGTTGAGAAGATCGACACTCAGCGTGCGGCTGAAAACGTCTGCGCGGCGGCGGCGATCGAATGTCGCGCCGGCGTCTGCCGGGATCGCGCCACCGGTCAATGTGCCGAGCATTTCGGTCAAGACGATGATGTCGCGAAGGCTGAGATTGAGCCCTTGCGCGCCGATCGGCGGAAAGCCGTGCCCAGCCTCGCCAATGAGCGCCACGCGTCCCTTGCCGAAGGCGCGGGCCGTCATGCTGGAAAGCGGCCAGGTCTGTACACCCTCTTCGACAGAAACCGTGCCAAGCATGGACTGCATGCGCTCCTCGACGCGCTCGCTTAACGCTTCCAGCGGCAAGGCTGCAAGTTCGGCTGCCTGCTCTGGTTTGACGACCCAGACAAGGCTGGAGCGATCGCCGGGTAGCGGAACCTGGGTGAAGGGTCCGGTCGGGGTATGGAACTCTGTTGAGATGTTGCCGTGCGGGCGGGTGTGCGAGAAATTGAGAACGAGGGCAGTCTGCGGATAGGACCAGCTTCGAACTCCGATCCCTGCAGCCTCGCGAACCTTGGAATGTCTACCATCCGCGCCGATGACAAAGCTGCTCGAAACCGTCTCTCCGTTTGTCAGCATGAGTGAGACGTCATGAGATCCGACTTCCACCGTATCGACACTCGCATCGACGAGGGTGATGTTGTTCTCCTTAGCAACAGCTTGCGAAAGAACGCTGAGCAATGCGCTATTCGGCATGTTCCAGCCGAAGGCGGCAAGCCCGATCTCCGACGAGCGGAAGGCGACCGTCGGCGCGCGCAGCAGACGGTCCGTGCCATCGATGATCTGCATCGTAGAGAGCCGCGCAGCGGATGGTTCGATTTTGGACCAAACCCCAAGCCGGTCAAGAAAGCGGATGGACTGATCCATCAGAGCCGTCGTGCGGCGGTCGGTTCTCTCGGACTGAGGCGCAACGAGCGCGACGTTTCGGCCAGCACGGGCAATGGCCAAAGCCGCGATTTGTCCTGCAAGTCCAGCGCCGACAACGGCAACTTCGAAGTTCTTCATCGTCCTGTTCCATTCCTGCAGTCGAGGCTCAACACATAGTGGCTTTGCGCCGTCGAATCTAGAAGCCATCTGGTCAGAGATTGCCATATCGGCGAGGGCGGATGCTGATTAAGTTCGAGGATAAGCATTCCCGCATGGTTGCAAAGAGCGGTGAATGGTCGCATATCGGATAGAGAGAATGAATAAGAGCGGGGCCGTTACGCTGTCATGAAGATCTTCAACTACAGACGCGTACCCTATGCCGAAATCCGGGCCTTCTCCGTTCACATCCTAACAGCCTCCGGTTCCTTTCTTGCCTTCCTTGGTGTCGTCGCCGCCGCTGAACATCGTTTTGTCGACATGTTTTGGTGGCTCGGCCTCGCGCTTCTCGTCGATGGCATCGACGGGCCGATCGCCCGCAAGGTGCAGGTCAAGGAAGTCTTGCCCAACTGGTCCGGTGACACGCTGGATAACATCATCGACTACGTCACCTATGTGTTGCTTCCTGCGTTCGCTCTCTATCAGAGTGGCATGATCGGGGAGCCCTGGTCCTTCGTCGCCGCCGGCATGATCGTGGTCTCCAGCGCGATCTATTATGCCGATATGGGCATGAAAACCGACGAATATTTCTTCTCGGGCTTCCCGGTCGTCTGGAATATGGTGGTATTCACGCTCTTCGTCATCGATGCCAGCGCCACCACCGCCATGATCATCGTCACGGTGTCGGTGATCCTGACTTTCCTACCAATCAACTTCCTCCATCCAGTCAGAGTGAAGCGGCTCCGGTGGCTGAATATGGCGGTTTTCCTGCTCTGGTGCGTGCTGAGCGGATACTCGCTTCTGCTGCATTTTCAGTCGCCCGACTGGCTTGTCGCCGGGGTCGTGATCACGGGCATTTACCTCTATTGCATTGGCGGTATTATGCAGTTCGCTCCGTCTCTTGGGGCGAAAACCCGCTGAGAAAAACAGTGGTTTAAAACCATCCCTGGATCGTTGTTTTTCAGTTGTACAGCGTCACAAAAAAGGATTTAGTACGCATAAAGAGCAGTGCTCAATTTTAGTGCAAGGGTGTCGATCCGCTCGTTAAGCCTCATAGAAGTGCGGCGATCGGTGAAAAGGGGAACAGGTGACGGAAACGGTTGCGTCTGGGGCTTCGCCCCTCTTGTCCGTGCGCCAGCTGACCAAGCTGTTTGGAACATTCGCCGCATGCAATGCGATCGATCTCGATATTGCACCTGGCGAGATTCACGCTCTTCTCGGTGAGAACGGTGCCGGAAAATCCACCCTCGTCAAAATGCTTTTCGGCGTGCTGGAACCCTCCAGCGGAGAGATCGTCTGGAACGGAAATTCTGTTCGGATCGGTTCGCCGGGAGAAGCCCGCAAGCTGGGCATCGGCATGGTCTTCCAGCATTTCTCGCTCTTCGAAGCGCTGACCGTCGCTGAAAACATCGCGCTCTCGCTCGATCCCAAGATTTCTCTGAAAGAGATTGCGCGGGAAGCTGAAACACTCTCCAAGGCCTACGGTCTGCCGCTCGACCCTTACGCCCATGTTGCCGATCTTTCGGTGGGTGAGCGCCAGCGCATCGAGATCGTTCGCGCTCTTTTGCAGAACCCAAGGCTTATCATTCTGGATGAACCGACCTCTGTGCTGACGCCGCAGGAAGCGGACCGGCTGTTCGAGACGCTGGAGAAGCTGAAAGCCGAAGGGCGTTCGGTGCTTTACATCAGCCACCGTCTGGAAGAGGTACAGCGCATCTGCGATCGCGCCACTGTATTGCGCCACGGCAAGGTGACGGGGGCCTGCGACCCGCGCCAGGAAACGCCCGCCTCTCTGGCGCGCATGATGGTTGGCTCCGATGTCGCTGGCATTCAGCGCGACGACGAATGCACAATCGGCGATGTCGCCGTTGAAATCATAGGTCTCTCTGTCCCGGCACGCACGCCCTTTGCCGTGTCGCTGAAGAATATCGCCATGAAGGTACGCGCAGGCGAGGTTCTGGCCATCGCAGGTATTGCCGGTAACGGGCAGGGCGAATTGTTCGATGCGCTGTCCGGTGAGTATCCCGTTTCAAAGGACGACGCGATTTTCCTGCGTGGCAAGCCTGTCGGTCGCATGGGCATCAATGGCCGCCGGTTGCTGGGGGCAGGCTTCGTCCCGGAAGAGCGCCATGGCCATGCCGCCGTGCCGAATATGAGTCTCTCTGACAATCTTCTCCTGGCGCGCTGTCGATCCGACAAGAAGGCATTCCTCACCGGCGGTTTCCTGAAAGTTGTCCGTCATTCGGTGATTAAGAACGCCGCCAAACGCATCTCCGAACACATGGATGTGCGCAAGAGCGGCGAAGACCCGCTCGCCGGTTCGCTCTCCGGCGGCAATCTGCAGAAATTCATCGTCGGTCGGGAGCTCGATCGACAGCCATCGGTTCTCGTCGTCAATCAGCCGACATGGGGTGTGGATGCGGGGGCGGCAAGCCGTATTCGCCAGGCGCTCGTGGACATGGCGAAGGCTGGATCCGCCGTCATCGTGATCAGCCAGGATCTGGACGAGATCTTCGAGGTTGCATCAAGCATCGCCGTTATTTCCGACGGGCAGCTCTCCAGCGCCTATCCGGCAAAAGAAATGACGCGTGAGAAAATCGGCCTGTTGATGGGTGGCGTACACACAGGAAACACAGGGCAGGCAGGGCATACGGAGCAGGTCGTTCATGCGCATTGAACTGGAAAAACGCGCAGGGGTCTCCAAGCTCTTTGCAATTCTCTCGCCGCTCCTGGCTCTGGTGCTGACGCTTATCGTTGGTGCCATCATCTTTGCAGCGCTCGGCAAAGAGCCCGTCGGCGCACTTTACAGCTTCTTCATCGAGCCGTTGCTGGAAGTCTGGTCCCTGCATGAACTCGCGGTCAAGGCAGCGCCGCTGATCCTGATCGCGGTCGGGCTTGCCATTTGTTATCGGTCGAACAACTGGAATATCGGCGCGGAAGGTCAGTTCACCATCGGCGCAATCACCGGCTCTATCCTGCCCGTGCTGAACCCCGATTGGCAGTCGCCAATGATCCTGCCGCTGATGCTTGTCATGGGGGCCGCAGGCGGAGCGCTCTACGCCGGTATTCCGGCGCTCTTGAAAACGCGGTTCAACACCAACGAGATCCTGACCAGCCTCATGCTGGTCTATGTCGCACAGCTCTTTCTCGACTGGCTGGTGCGCGGCGCCTGGCGCGATCCGCAGGGCTACAACTTCCCGCAAACCAAGCCTTTCAACGAAAGCGCCGTCCTGCCTGAACTACTGGATTCGGGGCGTGCCCATTGGGGCGTCGTCTTTGCGCTCGTCGCCGCCGTCGCGCTCTGGTTCATGATGCGCTACATGCTGAAGGGCTTCGAGGTCACCGTGCTCGGCCAATCGGCGCGGGCAGGGCGCTTTGCCGGCTTTTCCTCTCGCGGCATGGTCTGGTTTTCGCTGCTCCTCTCCGGCGCACTGGCAGGCCTTGCCGGGATTTCGGAAGTCTCCGGCTCCATCGGTCATCTGCAGCCCTCGATTTCGCCGGGCTACGGCTTCACTGCCATTATCGTTGCCTTTCTCGGCAGATTGAACCCACTCGGCATCATCGCCTCAGGGCTGGTTCTCTCGCTGACCTATCTCGGTGGTGAGGCGGTGCAGATGTCGCTGCAGATTTCAGACAAGGTCGTGCGGGTCTTCCAGGGGCTTCTGCTCTTCTTCGTCTTGTCCTGCGATACGCTGATCCTCTACAAAATCCGCATCCGCTGGTCTCGCAGCGCTGCCCGTGAAGGAGCCGCATGATGGATATGTTTCAGGCGATCCTCCTCACCGTCATTACCGCTGCAACGCCGCTGGTCATTGCAGCGCTTGGCGAACTTGTCACTGAGCGCGCCGGCGTCCTCAACCTCGGTGTCGAAGGCATGATCGTCATCGGTGCGGTCTGCGCCTTCGCCGCCGCGCATCTGAGTGGTTCGCCGTATATCGGCATTCTCGCCGGGATTGCGGCGGGTGCGGTGTTCTCGCTGCTCTTCGGTTTCCTGACGCTCACGCTGGTCACCAACCAGGTGGCGACCGGGCTCGCGCTCACCATTCTCGGTCTCGGCGTCTCCGGCATGTTGGGAGAAAGCTTCGTTGGCGTGCCCGGCGTCAAGCTGCCGAACATCGTCTTTCCTGTGCTCTCGGATATCCCATTTATCGGCCCGATCCTCTTCCGCCAGGATTTGATCTTCTACATCTCGATTGCGCTCGTCTTCGGTATCAGCTGGTTCCTGTTCAAAAGCCGAACCGGGCTAAAAATCCGCGCGATCGGTGACAGCCATTCGTCAGCCCATGCGCTTGGCATCAACGTTATTCGCACGCGCTATTTCGCCGTGATGTTCGGCGGCGCATGTGCGGGTCTTGCGGGCGCGCAGCTCTCGCTCGTCTACACGCCGCAATGGGTGGAAAACATGTCTGCCGGTCGTGGTTGGATTGCGCTGGCGCTTGTCGTCTTCGCATCATGGCGGCCATGGCGGGTGCTGGCGGGCGGCTATCTCTTCGGCGCAGTGACGATCGGCCAGTTGCATGCGCAGGCCTTCGGCATTGGTGTGCCGTCACAGCTACTTTCAGCGCTTCCTTATGTAGCAACTATTGTGGTGTTGATTATCATCTCCCATAATCGGCGCACGACGCTGATCAATACACCGGCATCGCTCGGCAAACCGTTCGTGCCGGACCGCTAAGAATCCAAAAGTCATGCCTAACCAAGCAGGGGTAAAAATGAAAAGACTCATCATCGCATTGGCTGCGTCCGCCGCGGTCATCATCGGCGTCGTTCCCGCAGCGCAAGCTGCCGACGCCAAAAAAGTCTGCTTCGTCTATGTCGGTACGCGCACGGATGGCGGCTGGACGCAGGCGCATGACATTGGCCGTCAGGAATTGCAGAAGCATTTCGGCGACAAGATCGAGACGCCGTTCCTGGAAAGCGTTCCGGAAGGTCCGGATGCCGAGCGCGCAATCGAACGCATGGCCCGTTCAGGCTGCGACCTGATCTTCACCACGTCGTTTGGCTTCATGGATGCCACGGTCAAGGTTGCTCAGAAGTTCCCGAAGGTGAAGTTCGAACACGCAACCGGCTTCAAGACGGCGGCGAACCTCGCGACCTATAACTCTCGTTTCTACGAAGGCCGTTACATTCAGGGCCAGATCGCTGCGAAGATGTCGCAGAAGGGGGTGGCCGGCTACATCGCCTCCTTCCCGATCCCGGAAGTGGTGATGGGCATCGACGCCTTCCTGCTCGGCGCACGTTCCGTCAACCCGGACTTCAAGGTCAAGGTCGTCTGGGCCAACACTTGGTTCGACCCCGGCAAGGAAGCCGATGCGGCCAAGGCTCTGATCGACCAGGGCGTCGATATCCTGACGCAGCACACCGACACGACGGCACCGATGCAGGTTGCTGCAGAGCGTGGTATCAAGGCGTTCGGCCAGGCCTCCGACATGATCAAGGCTGGCCCCAAGACACAGCTGACCGCGATCGTCGACACCTGGGGCGCCTATTACATCAAGCGCACACAGGCGCTTCTTGATGGCACCTGGAAGTCGGAGTCGGTTTGGGATGGTCTGAAAGACGGCATCTTGACGATGGCGCCCTACACCAACATGCCGGACGACGTGAAGAAGATGGCTGAGGACACCGAGGCGAAGATCAAGTCCGGCGAACTTCACCCCTTCACCGGTCCTGTGAAGAAGCAGGATGGAACGGAGTGGCTTAAGGCGGGCGAGAAGGCTGAAGACGGCGTTCTGCTCGGTCTCAACTTCTACGTAGAAGGCGTAGACGACAAGCTGCCGCAGTAAGCCAAAGTTTTTACACGAGAAAGGGCGCGCAATCGGTTTTGTGCGCCCTTTCCTATTGCGGCGTCATCCTCGAAGCTTATGCCGAAAAAGCAAAAGCCCGCCGATGGAGCGACGGGCTTTTCCAAGTCTTGACCGCGCATATGGATGCTGCGGATCGGACAAAATCGTTATCAGAAGACTGCGAGATACTTCAGCAGCGAGATAATACCGATGATGATCACGATGACCTGAGCGATCTGCTTTGCGCTGCCGCCAACCGGCAGGCGTGCGATAAGCCACAGCACCAGTACGATGACCAGAAAGGTGATCAGAATGCTGACTAGCGTCGAGGTAACCATATGTCCCAGCTCCTATTTCCGTTTCGATGAACGGCCCGATCACCGTTGCGTGAGTAAAAGCCGCAATTTAGAATTTGGTTCCATTGTGCAAAATGAATTTGCGGGAAATGGAGATTGAGAGCACGTCGGGCAAAAGTTCTGCGCGGTCTTTCGATACCAACATGCGACAGGACACAGATGGAAGCGGTGGAAGCGAATCTGAAAGATCGTAACACCGCATAAGGAGGATGGTGTGAGCGAGCTACGGGTTAAGAAGCGGGACGTCGGTGCGACAGCGCTTTTGGGACGCAATGGCCATCCGCAAATTGCAACACCGACCGGCGGAAATCTCTCCGTGGTGACGGCCGCGTCGGAGCCTGGCTTCAATCCGCTCGACCTTCTCTATTCCTCGCTCGCCGCGTGCTTGGCCTTGAGCGCGCGCATTGCCGCAAGCCGCATGGGCGTGCTTAACAGGTTCGAGGCGGTCGAGGCGAAGGTGATGGGAGAAAAGTCTGAGGGTGAACCCGCCCGCATTCTCCGCTTCGACATGCGGCTGACGATCAGCGGTGATCTTGACGAGGCGACGAAGCAGGCAATTGCCCATGAAGCGGAGAGAATTTGCACCGTGAGCAATACGCTGCGCAGCGAGGCGGACTTTCATCTGTCTATCGCCTGATCCCGTTCCGAACTGTGATGGCGATCAATCAGCGCTGAGCCTTTTCCCATTTGCGGATCAGCCGGTCGCGCTTGAGCTTCGATAGGCGCTTGATCCAGAAGATGCCATCGAGTTGATCGATCTCATGCTGAATGCAGACGGCGTGAAAACCATCCGCAATTTCTTCATGTTCAGCGCCCGTCAAATCCTGAAACCGTAACGTCACCTGCCGGGGACGTTCCAGTTCCTCGGTGATGCCCAGCATGGAAACGCTGCCCTCGATATGGCGCATCGTCTCTGTCGAACTCTTGGTGGTCTCGGGATTGACGTAGGTTAGAATCTTGCCGGGCTCAAGCTCCAGCACGAAGACCCTTTGAAAGACGCCGATATGGGCCGCCGTGATCCCGACACCGGGTGCTGCACGCATGGTCTCGACTAGGTCCTGTTGTAGGGTGACGAGATCTGGTCCAAACGTCGTTACCGGCTCGCATGGGGTGGCAAGGGCAGGGGCTGGGTATCGGACGATGGTACGAACGGTCATGACGTCTTGGAACTCAAAGATGAAGGCTTCAGGGCGTTGGATGCGGTGGTCGCAAGCGCTTTCGCCTTTTCCGTCAATTCTACAAAGGTCCTCTGTGTTCGGCCTTCGCGGCGAACGATATGGAGCAGTGTGCCGGAAAGCGCGCTGATCTCCCGTAGCACCAAAGCATGGGCAATACCAAGCTTGTTTGAAAGGCTGCGACTGTCACTGCCAAGACCGATATGAACCGCGACAATGAGCGCAGCGCCTGTCGGTTGAAGTCCGGTGGGCGCGATCTGGAGCAGTTCGTCCACCGCGGCCATGAAGCGCGTTGCGGTGTCTTCCTCGTCCATTATGCCGCCGCGGCCTCGCCCCGCAGTCGCACCGACACCAGCACGGATTTGGAGGTTGGGGTGAAGCTGCCTTCGCCATAACTGTGTAGCGGCACGAGAACGTTGAGCTCTGGGTAGTAACCGCCGACGCTGCCCTGCGGTATGTCGTACGGCACCAGACGGAAATCCTTTGCGATCCGTTCGACGCCATCGCCATATTCGCCGATCACATCGACCCGCTGTTTGGCGCGGGCGCCGAGCGTGTCCATATCCTTCGGGTTCATAAAGATCACCTGACGTTCGCCGTAAACGCCGCGGTAGCGGTCATCGAGGCCGTAGATGGTGGTGTTATATTGATCGTGGCTGCGGAAGGTCTGGAGCACGAACAAACCGTCTTTCGACACTGCCTCCTGATGCTCCGTCATTTCCGGCAGAGGGCCGGTAAAGAAGACCGCTTTCTTTTCAGGCGTGTGCCATTCACGCTCAGCTGCCGCGTTGCGCAGATGGAAGCCGCGCGGCACCCGCACGCGCTCATTGAATTCGTGGAAGCCTGGAATGACCCGCTCGATCATGTCTCGAATCAGATCGTAATCATCGGCAAGGGCGTTCCAGTTGACGCGGTCACCGCCAAGCGTGGCTTCCGCGATACCGGCAATGATGGCGACTTCGGAACGCAGTTCGGGCGATGCCGGCTCGTTTATGCCGCCAGAACCATGGACCATGCTCATGGAATCCTCGACGGTCACGATCTGCGGCAGGCCTGCAGAATTGCGATCGATCTCGGTGCGGCCAAGACATGGCAGGATGAACGAGGTTTCTCCTGGTACAAGATGCGAATGGTTGAGCTTGGTCGCGATGTTGACGGTCAGCTTCTGCTTTTTGAACGCCTCAATGATCAGCGGGCTGTCGGGCGTGGCGCGCAGGAAGTTGCCACCGAGCGCGATGAAGGCCTGCGCCTTGCCATCCAGCATGGCGCTGATCGCCTCCACCGTGTTGTGCCCACGGTTGCGAGGCATCGTCACGCCGAGTTCCTTTTCGAGCGCATCAAGCAGGGCAGGCGGTGCCTTCTCGTCGATGCCAACGGTGCGATCGCCCTGCACGTTCGAATGGCCGCGGACAGGGCAGAGGCCGGCACCGGGCCGCCCGACATTGCCCCGCAGCAGCATCAGATTGGTGATCTCGCGAACGATAGCGACGGAGTGCTTGTGCTGAGTGACGCCCATCGCCCAGGTGGCGATGACGGAACTGGCATTCATGTAGATGGAGGCCGCTTCCTCAATCGCCTCACGTGTCAGACCCGACTGGTCGAGAATGGTTTCCCAGCTCGTTGCATCCACGGCAGCGCGGTATGCCTCGAACTCCACGGCATGGTCAGTCAGGAAGTCGTAATCGATGATGGCTGGTTGACCCGCCGCACGCGCCGCCTCATCGGCCGCGAACACCACCTTGCTGATACCGCGAATAGCGGCCATGTCACCGCCTTGGCGTGGCTGATAGTAATTGGTCGCAATCTTTGTGTTACTGCCGGTAATCATCTCCAGCTTGTCCTGCGGATCACTGAAGCGCTGCAGACCCTTTTCCTTGATAGGATTGAAGACGGCAATGCGCGCGCCGCGAAGTGCCGCTCGCCTCAGATCACCCAGCATGCGGGGATGGTTCGTGCCGGGGTTCTGGCCGATGACGAAGATCGCATCGGCCTTCTCAAAATCCTCCAGAAGCACGGTCCCCTTGCCGACACCGATCGAGGCTTTCAGACCAACGCCGCTCGCTTCATGACACATGTTGGAGCAGTCGGGAAAATTGTTGGTGCCGTAAAGTCGGACCATCAACTGATAGAGGAAGGCAGCTTCATTGGAGGCCCGACCGGATGTGTAGAACTCGGCTCGATCCGGGCTGTCGAGGCCGCTCAAGATGGTGCCGATCTCGCGGAATGCATCGTCCCAGGACACGGGCACGTATCGGTCGGACGAACGATCGTAACGCAGAGGGTTCGTCAGGCGGCCTTGTTTCTCAAGTTCGTAATCCGACCATTGGCTCAGAGCGGAGACCGTATGCGCAGCGAAAAACTCCGGCGCAACGCGTGCCTCCGTGGCTTCCCAGGAAACGGCCTTCACACCGTTTTCGCAAAATTCGAAGGATGAGCCATGCTCCGGGTCGCCCCAGGCGCAGCCGGGGCAATCGAAGCCATCGGGTTGATTGGTTTTGAGAAGCGCCTTCGCATTGGAGAGGGGGGCACCGGATTCCAGCAGGCGCTTGCCAACGCTTTTCAGCGCGCCCCAGCCGCCGGCCGCGGATGAGGGCTTGCCGATGAAATCCATCTTGCCCATTATAACGTCTCTCCTTGAAGGCTTCGTCTCGATTGGTCCCGAGAAAGACTCACCCGATCCATAGTTTGCACTGCAGCATAACTGTTCAGATAGGCGCTTACCTAGCATATATCAATTCTCTGCGTTGCACGGATGCGCGTTTCGTTTTCCCATTAGCGACACCCTGTCCGCGCGTTGACGACATCGAGCCACCCGTCGCTGCGGTGCGATGATGGCGAGGAAGAAGATGAAACCAGTTCTTGCCTAACGGGTTGTTGACATTGTTGTTCTAAACGACAATCTCCAGCCCGTTTGCAAAGCAGGCCAATGACCGGAGAAGGGGGCGCAAGTTGACACAAGCCGACCACGATCATCCCGCAACGGAAGAGGCCAAGCGTCCGGAAGTGATGGCCGACATCTATGCCGAAGACGGCTCGATCCGGTCAGACTTTCTCGCCATGGTCGGCGCTGCGATCGCCGATCGCGACGTGCTGTTCCTGCGTGAAAACGTCGCCCGCCTGCATGAATCCGAACTGGGCGACCTGCTGGAATCGATCCAGCCGGAACAGCGCCATGCACTTGTGCGCCTGCTGGGTACCGACTTCGACATGACGGCACTGACCGAGGTGGATGAAGCAATCCGCCTCGATATCGTCGATCAGATGCCGAACGAGCAGATTGCTGCCGGTATCGGCGAACTCGATTCGGACGACGCAGTCTACATTCTGGAAGACCTCGACCGCGAGGACCGCGAAGACATTCTCTCGCAGATGCCGTTCACCGAACGTGTCAGGCTGATGCGGGCGCTGGACTATCCGGAAAGCTCTGCCGGTCGCCGTATGCAGACCGAGTTCGTCGCCGTGCCGCCATTCTGGACGGTTGGCCAGACGATCGATTACCTGCGAGAAGAGGAGGAGTTGCCTGAATCCTTCTCTCAGATTTTCGTTGTCGATCCCACCTTCAAGCTCGTCGGCGCGCTCGATCTCGATCGGCTGCTGCGCTCAAAGCGGCAGGTGAAGATCGAAACCATCATGCATGAAACAAACCATCCCATTCCAGCGGAGATGGACCAGGAAGAGGCAGCCCAGCTCTTCGAGCAATATGACCTTCTGTCTGCGGCGGTCGTGGATAGCAACGGTCGCCTCGTCGGCGTGCTCACCATCGATGACGTGGTGGACGTGATCCAGGAAGAGGCGGAGGAAGACTTGCTTCGCCTCGGCGGCGTCGGCGATGAAGAATTGTCCGACAGTATCGCCAGCACGTCCAAATCGCGTGTGCCCTGGCTCGGCATCAATCTTATGACGGCTTTCCTGGCAGCCTCGGTGATCGAACTTTTCGACGCCACTATCCAGCAGGTCGTGGCACTTGCGATCCTGATGCCGATCGTCGCGGGCATGGGCGGAAATGCCGGCTCGCAGACGATGACCGTTTCGGTGCGCGCTCTCGCCACCAAGAACCTCGATATCCATAATGCGGCGCGCATCATCCGACGTGAGGCAGGTGTGGGCCTGTTGAACGGCGCGCTCTTCGGCTGCGCGATCGGCATTATTGCCGGCATCTGGTTCCACGACGTGAATATTGGCGGCATCATCGCAACAGCCATGCTGATCAACATGCTTGCAGCAGCTCTGGCCGGCATTCTTATTCCGCTGTTCCTCGATAAGTTTGGCGCCGATCCGGCCGTTTCTTCCGCCGTTTTCGTCACGGCAGTGACCGATATCGTCGGCTTCTTCTCATTTCTCGGCCTGGCAACCTGGTGGTTCGGTATATCAGGATGATGATCGAAAATTGACTTTTACGTGAAGGTCAAACATAATGTCCGGCAGCCAGAATCGGACAAAGCCTTGAATAAGTATTATAGCATTACGGAACTGACGCGCGAATTCGGTGTATCCACCCGCACTCTTCGTTTTTACGAGGATGAGGGCCTGATCCATCCGGAGCGCCGTGGCCGTACGCGCTTGTTCCGCGCCGCCGATCGCAGGCTCATTCAGGAAATCCTCCGTGGTCGCCGCATCGGCTTTACGATCGCCGAAATTCGCGAAATCATCCAGGTTTACAAGGAACCGCCGGGTGAATCCGGCCAGCTCGAGCTTCTGATGAAGAAAGTCGATGAGAAGCGCGCCGACCTTCGTCAGAAGCGCCGCGACATTGAAGAGACGCTTGCCGAGCTCGACAATGTTGAGGAAGCCTGCCTCACACGATTGGCAGAAATCGGCGTCGGAACCTGACGGACCGCTTCGCCTTTTGCTGTTGAGAGTTGGGCACTGAAATCTTTCAGTAGCGCCAATCTGGCGCCCACCTTCATTCTAGCTTCATGCTCCCCACCGTCGTAATTAATCCTTCGCTAACCACGCTTGAAGACCCTTTGGAACGGTTAAGTCATATAACTGTTTTCTAGCGTTAGTTTTAAATCACATCTTCAAGCCCGGGCATGATGCTCGCAATGGTGACTGCAACCGACTGTGTCTGTCGGTTCGTGTGACGCAGGGCTGATAAAAAATGTTTCCCTGATCAACGGCGACGCCGCGCCATCCTCGTGCGTGGCATGGGTATATAGATTTATGTTGGACGAGCATGCGCGTATTTCCGCGCTTAAGAATATGCGCTTACTCGATACTATGCCGAGCGAGAACTTCGATCGTATCACGCGACTGGTGGCAAATTACTTTGGTTTGCCGATTGCAGCCATCTCGTTGACGGACACGGACCGCCAATGGTTCAAGTCGAAAGTGGGCGTCGACCACCACGAGATACCTCGGCACAAAGCGCCTTGTTCGCAGGTAGCGGAACACAAGCGTCCCGTGGTCGTGAAGGATTTGCAGAAAGACGACTATTATGCCGACAGCACGCTAGGTCAGGCCGGAATTCGTTTCTATTGCGGCGTTCCACTTGTAACGCCGGATGGCCACGGCCTTGGCGCACTCTGTGTCTTGGGGATCGAGCCTTTCGAAGTCACCGATGAACAGATGGCGACCCTCTCAGATCTTGCAGCTATGGTCATGGATCAGATTGAGTTGCACCATTCGATGGGACGGATTGATCCGTCGAGCGGATTGCCAAACCGTCACCAGTTGATGAGCGATCTCTCTGACCTTGCTCTTCACGAAAAAGGTTCAGAGCAAATCATCAGCCTGATTGACCTTGCACAGACAACGCAGTTCGACCGAATGATGCGCGTCGTCGGCATTTCCTATCTCGATGGTCTGATGACCAAGGTGGCGCGCATCCTAAGGGAGCACCTGGATGGGGGAACATTCGCCTACCATATCGGCCCGACGCAATTCGCATTCATTGTCCCCAAGGGTACGAAGGTCGAAGACTATCGACCGTTTCTAGAGCAGATCATGCGTGCGCTTTATAACGAGGTCGAGTTCCAGATCACCATGACGCCGTCCATCGGCTCAATGGTTTTCCGCCCTGGCGAGACCAGTGCCGAGGAAATTTTACGGTCGTTGCAAAGTGCCGTGCAGGACGCGCGTATTCATCCATCGAAAATCGCCTTTTTTTGCCCATCTCTTGATGTGCAGCATCAGCGCAACTTCATGATCCAGCGCGAGTTTCCACGGGCGATTGTCGACGACGCGCAGCTGTCGCTCGTATTTCAGCCGCGGGTGGACGCCGCCAGTGGTCTTTTCAAGAGTGCGGAAGTTCTGTTGCGCTGGACCCACCCGGAGCTTGGCCCAATTTCGCCTGCCGAATTCATCCCGGTTATCGAAGCGTCAGCCTATGCTCGTGAATTGACCATGTGGGTCATCGCGACATCCCTCCAGCAACTTTCCGAATGGAATTCCACAGGTTTTCCCATCAAGCTTTCCATCAACCTGTCAGCCACCAATCTTCAGGAGGCCGACTTCTGGGATCGGCTGAGCGTCGATCTGGCTCGCTTCGGCGTCGATCACGATCAGATCGAATTCGAAATAACCGAGACGGCGATGATGATGGAGACGAAAGGGTCGCAGGACCTGCTCGAAACGCTTGCCGCATCGGGCATTCAGCTATCAATTGACGACTTCGGCACTGGTTACAGCAGCCTGTCCTATCTTCAAAAGCTGCCGGTCAAAACCGTCAAGATTGATCGCAGCTTCATCAACGATATGCAGGAAGGCAATCGAGAGCGCGTCCTCGTCCAGTCCATGATCACGCTCTGCCACTCGCTCGGTTACGAGGTCGTGGCGGAAGGTGTGGAGACACGCGAGCACGCCGAACTGCTGACCGTCATGGGATGCGATGAACTCCAGGGCTACTGGTTGTCAAGGCCGATTGCTGCGGACGCTCTTATCCGTTGGATGTCGGAGCGTCAAACTGCTCAGCATTACCGTCTTGAAGCGATCAGCGACTGACTGTGACCTCAAGCTCACCCCGGATTATTGAACCTCCGCCGAGCACTGGGCTGCGACATCCCTGATCTTGCTCTGCTGCTCGATACTGGCTGTATTCGCCATCATCGCGTCGAAGACATTCTCGCTGTGCAGTTTCTCCAAGGTGCAGCCGCAAAAGCTTTGGCAGAGATCGAGATTGTTTTGGGTCTGCATGCAGCTCGCTTCGCAGCTCTTCTTGTAAGCCTCCACCTGATCCACCGGCGGGGGCGGGAAAGTGATCGATCCCAAATAGACCAGCGCGATCAGCACCGGCTGGTGAATGAGGTAGAAGGACAGGCTGTGGCGGCCGAAGAAGGCAAGCAGATTGCGCTTGCCGCTAGGCTTGCGATACCGATCCAGCCACCCGCGCGGCACGGCGATTTGCGCGACACCAAGACCGGCGAGAAACGGCGCCAGAAACGGTAACGCCGGCACATAGTCGTTGGAGCGGGGAGGTGCTGTGGCAAATCCGATCCAGGACAGCCAGATTGAGTTGAAGGCATCCGACGAGAAATAGATCGGCGCGAGAAAGGCCAGAACAGCGACGGCCAACGTCACGACCGCAGGCAAGCGCAGAAATATAAGACCGATCAGGCTCGCGACGGCGATATTGTGCAGAATGCCGAAGAAGATCCAGCCACCGGGAACGGCAAAGAATGTCGCAACCGAGATCAGCAACGCTGCACCCGCGACCATCGCAAACCGTTTGCCGAAGGCCGGCCAGTTTATACCCTTTCGATGCGCCAGAAACAGGCTGAAACCTGCGAGAAACAGAAACGAACTGGCAATCGCCCGCGCATAAAGACGCCACAAACCCTCGGTCGGCGTTTCCGGCGGGATATAGCCGAACATCGCGAGATCCCAAGTGAAGTGGTAACTCGCCATGGCGATGAGCGCGATGCCGCGCCATGTGTCGAGAAAGCCGATACGGCCGGACTTGGTAACCGTTGCGGTTGCCTCATTCATTCTGTGATTTCCTTCGCAACGGTGAGGGGGCTTTGCCTGCGCTTCGCCCGCAAAGTGGGGCGATTTCATGACAGGCGATTAATGATCGTCCATGATGGCGAGACGCGCTTCCGAGTAGAACTGGCGTCTCAACAGCGCGACGATGATGATGATGGTCATGACGATGAACACATAGGCGTTGATAAACCAGCCAAGATAACCGATCGACAAGAAGAAGGTCCTGAGGCCGTCATTGAAATTCTTCGCCGCAATGACATTCATGCGGATGACGTTTTCCGCCGCGCGCTCGGCCGCTTTTCTATCCGCATTTGCCTCATGCATCATCGGCATTCCACCGAAGAGGATGGTGCAATAGTTGAACAGCCGGTACGACCAACCAAACTTGAAGAAGGCATAGCCGAAAAGACAGGTCAGCCCGATAACCTTCAGCTCGAAAGCGGTTCGTCCGCCGTAATAGACGAATGGCATGTCCCGAAACACCGATTCGACCCGGTCGGTGGCGCCGAGGAGCGCGAAGCACCCGCCGATCGCGAAGATAGAGGTCGATGCGAAGAAGGCAGTGCCGTTTTGAAGGCCTGCCATGATCTGCGTATCGATCATCTTCAGATCGCGCGACAGAGAGTTGTAGATCCACCGTCTGCGCCGGTCGGCCATGGCTTGATTAAGGCTCGTTCTGCCAAAGGGCGATCGTGCGGTGGTGATATAGGCGTAGGACACCCACAGAACCAGGAATATGACGAGCGCGATGTAGTCCATTGTCGTCATGTCGGTCCCGCCCAGTAACCCGCTTCTCGCCTGTTCCGCCAGGCGATAACCTGACGTGTTTCGGAGGTTGTCATACCAAGAAATGATTGCAAGGCAATCGAGACATGCTGGCGGAAAAATCCAATCCATTTTAGCCCGCGCTAACCATCCGGTAAGTTTATACCATTAGACAGATCGGCGGGGCTCCGGAGCGGGTATTGAGTACCGGGCCTCTTCCTCTCATTTCCGTTCATTCCAGGAGCGGAAAGCGTGTCTCCAGCGGTTTTTTCCTCTCTAGAAGTTTGACAAGAGCCGCATCGCATCATACCTTCTTTTTAGCGATCCGACGCTTTCCCCATGAGAGCCGATGTCGACTTGACCGCGCAGTGCGGACGGGCATTAGTCTTTTATGACGGTTACCGCGACGATCCAGCATGATCGACCGGGAGAACGCCTCCATATCTACGAATCGTTCTCTTTTCATGTCTGGCGCCTCAAGGCTTTCGGCACAGTCCGAACTGGCGGTCGGATCGCTCTTAATTCTTCTCCCTGCAGGTTCTGGATGAGCGACATATCTCGTGCCGTCCTGGTGCTCGGCGGCGCACGCTCTGGCAAGTCCGCTTTTGCTGAATGGCTGGTGCTCTCGTCTGGGGGGATCGCTCATTATGTGGCAACAGGCCGCGCCTGGGATGAGGAAATGAAATCTCGCATCGCCAGCCATCGTCTTCAGCGCGGGGATAAATGGAACACGCATGAGGAACCGTTGCATCTGGTGGAGACGTTGGAACGACTGGATGACGCGTCCAACACCATCCTTGTTGATTGCTTGACCCTTTGGGTCACGAACCTGATGATGGAAGAGGGGCGGGACGTTGAAGTGGCTTTTCTGCCACTCGTTGAACATGTGGCGAAAGCCAAAGCGAAGATTGTCTTCGTTTCGAACGAGGTAGGCCTCGGCATCGTGCCCGAGAATCGCATGGCGAGAGACTTTCGCGATCACGCTGGCCGGCTGCATCAGAGGATCGCTGCTGCGGCCTCGGACGTTTATTTCATCGCGGCCGGTTTGCCTTTGAAGATGAAAGGGTAGGTCGCCCATCGCACGCCCGGGCTTGCTTCGCAGCGCGGCCCCTAACTCTTTCAATCTACGCGTTGTGCTGATCCGAAAATCGAGTTCTATTTTCGGGCCTATGCTGTGGTATCTCTCAGCCTCCCACAAATCCGCCACAGAGGCATCATGATTTGCTGCGTCTGCATCGTTTTGATGCCGACTGCTTGATGCGATTTTATCCAATCAAATCGATCCGGAGCCAGCAGCACATGTCATCCTCCGCCTTCAAAGCCCTTCTCTGCAGCCTAGCCATCTCCATCTCCGGGCAAGCCCTTGCCGCGCAAGCAAGTTGGCCGGACACGCCTGTCGGCCGTCTCGCGGCGCTGGCCACCGTGCAGGATCTGAGCGTCCAGCTGCTCAGCCAGGACAGCGCGACATTGACACTGGAGCACTGGTGCGCCGACCATAAGCTTGCCGAACCCGCGAAAATCTCGGCCGTCCGCCTCAAGGAGACGAAGACAGCACCGGATGAGGTGCGCCACCAATTGAACGTTTCCGCCTCCGACCCGCTCGGCTACCGGCACGTTTTGCTGAAATGCGGCGATCTGGTGCTTTCGGAAGCGGATAACTGGTATGTGCCGGATCGGTTGACGACGGACATGAACCAGACGCTGGATACCACGGATACGCCCTTCGGCAAGGTCGTGCTACCACTTCATTTCCAGCGCCACACCGTGTCCTCCCGGCTGATCTGGCAGCCTCTTCCAGAGCATTGGGAAATGGGTCAGGCAGTTCCGCCCGGCCACAGCACCGCACTGGATATCCCTCAAACTCTGATCACCAATGAAGCCGTTCTCACGAAGCCGGATGGGACCCCGATCAGCTTTGTCATCGAGAACTATAAGGCCGCGCTCCTGAGCTTCCAGCCGCCCGCCATCGCTCGTTGATCGGGTGACCTCGCGCCGTCCTTTGAGGCTGCGGTCTTGATTTGGATCAAGGTCGCTTCCCGTTGCGGGTGGCAAAGCTGCAAACGACGCGAAAGCATGTTTGCCGCTTTGATTCCGGTTCCTTCGCTCCGCGTCATATCTGATGTGAGGTTGGGGGAAGCCAACAATGAACTCTACTTTAGGAATAGCGATGGTGGCCGTGGGTGCCTTCCTCGCTTTGCTCGGGGCGGCCTTCGCTCACGACAATCTTTTCGCCGCCCATATGTGGGTGCTGTTCTTCGTGCTCCTGGTCGGCACGGTCGTGATGCTGCGCCGCGTCTCCTTCGCGCCTGTCGATCCGGCAGTCCAGGCACGCAGGAAGACCGAGTATTTCGATGACGTGATCCGCTATGGGGTGATCGCCACGGTCTTCTGGGGCGTCGTCGGTTTTCTGGTGGGCGTGATCGTTGCGCTTCAACTTGCCTATCCGGACCTGAACATCCAGCCATGGTTCAATTTCGGCCGCGTCCGTCCGCTACATACCTCCGCCGTCATCTTTGCCTTTGGTGGCAATGCGCTGATCGCAACCTCCTTTTACGTGGTGCAGCGCACCTGTCGCGCCAGACTGTTCGGCGGCGACCTCGGCTGGTTCGTCTTCTGGGGCTACAATCTCTTCATCGTCATGGCAGCGACCGGTTACCTGCTCGGCATCACGCAGGGCAGGGAATATGCCGAGCCTGAATGGTATGTCGATATCTGGCTAACCATCGTCTGGGTGGCCTATCTGATTACCTTCCTTGGCACTATCTTCGTGCGCAAGGAGCCGCATATCTATGTAGCGAACTGGTTCTACCTTTCCTTCATCGTTACCATCGCGATGCTCCACATCGTCAACAATCTGGCAGTGCCAGTGTCGTTCCTTGGCGTGAAGAGCTATTCGGTCTTCTCGGGCGTCCAGGACGCGTTGACGCAGTGGTGGTACGGCCACAATGCCGTCGGCTTCTTCCTGACCGCTGGCTTCTTAGGGATGATGTACTACTTCATTCCCAAGCAGGTGAACCGCCCGGTCTATTCCTACCGCCTGTCGATCATTCACTTCTGGGCGCTGATCTTTATGTATATCTGGGCTGGTCCGCACCACCTGCATTACACAGCGCTGCCCGACTGGGCGCAGACGCTCGGCATGGTGTTCTCGATCATGCTTTGGATGCCTTCATGGGGCGGCATGATCAACGGTCTGATGACGCTTTCTGGGGCATGGGACAAGCTGCGCACCGACCCGATCCTGCGCATGATGATCATGGCCGTTGCCTTTTATGGCATGGCGACCTTCGAAGGGCCGATGATGTCGATCAAGGCCGTCAATTCTCTCAGCCATTATACGGACTGGACCATCGGCCACGTGCATTCAGGTGCGCTTGGATGGAACGGCATGATCACCTTCGGCGCGGTCTATTTCCTCGTCCCGAAGCTGTGGCATCGCGAACGGCTCTACAGCCTGGTGTTGGTCAACTGGCACTTCTGGCTCGCCACACTCGGTATCGTCGTCTACGCCGCTTCCATGTGGGTTGCCGGCATCCAGCAGGGCCTGATGTGGCGTGAGTATGATGCGCAGGGCTTCCTCGTCTATTCCTTCGCCGAAACCGTCGCTGCCATGTTCCCATACTATCTGCTGCGCGCGATGGGCGGGCTGCTGTTCCTCAGTGGCGCAATCGTCATGGCCTACAACATCACCAGAACCATTCTCGGCCATATGCGCGAAGAGAATACCGGCAAGGCTGCAGCGCCCAAGCTGCAACCGGCCGAGTAAGGAGATCGATCATGTCTATTCTGGACAAACACGGCATTATCGAGCGCAACGCCACCTTGCTTCTCGTCGGATCGCTGGCGGTGGTCTCGATCGGCGGCATCGTGGAGATCGCGCCGCTCTTTTATCTCGAAAACACGATCGAAAAGGTAGAGGGCATGCGGCCTTACTCGCCGCTGGAGCTTATGGGGCGTAACATCTACATCCGCGAAGGATGCTATGTCTGCCATAGCCAGATGATCCGCCCCTTCCGTGATGAGGTGGAGCGATACGGCCATTACAGCCTTGCGGCAGAAAGCATGTACGACCATCCGTTTCAGTGGGGTTCGAAAAGAACCGGACCGGATCTGGCGCGTGTGGGGGATCGCTATTCGAACGAATGGCATGTCCAGCATTTGAGCGCGCCACGCTCCGTCGTGCCGGAATCGGTCATGCCGAGCTACGCCTTCCTGAAGACGACACCGCTGCAGGTGTCGAATGTGGCGATGGAGCTAAAAGCCAACCGGGCCGTCGGCGTGCCCTATAGCGACGACATGCTGCAGAACGCCGAGGCCGACATGAAGGCGCAGGCAGATCCGAACGCCGACACGACGGCCCTGGAGGCGCGGTATCCCAAGGCAAAGATTGGAGATTTCGACGGTGATCCGGCGAAGCTGACCGAAATGGACGCGCTGGTTGCCTATTTGCAGATGCTCGGCACGTTGGTCGATTTTTCGACCTACGACGACGCCGCCGGCTACCGATAGGAGGAGCACGAGATGGAAACCTACACCGCCATGCGCCACTTCGCCGATAGCTGGGGCCTGCTCGTCATGACGCTCTTCTTCCTCTGCGTCGTCCTTTTCACCTTGCGTCCCGGTGGCGGAAAGGCCGCCAGCGACGCCGCCAAGATTCCTCTCAAGGAGGATTGATATCATGTCGGACAAACACATAGACCAGATCAGCGGCGTCGAAACCACCGGCCATGAGTGGGACGGTATTCGAGAGCTGAACAACCCCATGCCCCGCTGGTGGGTGTGGACGTTCTACGCCACCATCATCTGGGCCATCGGCTACACCATTGCCTTTCCCGCCTGGCCGCTGATCAGCGGTGCGAAGCATGGCGTTCTTGGCTGGAGCAGCCGCGCCACTGTGGCAACCGAGATGGCCAATGCCAAGGCAGGCCAGAACGCCTACCTCGACAAGATCGCATCCTCGTCACTGGAGGATATCCAGGCCGACAGCGAACTCATGCAGTTTGCCGTTGCCGGTGGCGCAGCGGCCTTCAAGGTCAACTGCATCCAGTGCCACGGCTCTGGCGCTGAGGGCGGCAATGGGTATCCCAACCTTAACGATGATGACTGGCTGTGGGGTGGGAAGGCAGAGGATGTTTACACGACCATCACCCACGGCATACGCTTCACCGAGGATCCGGAAACGCGCGTGTCGGAAATGCCGGCCTTTGCCGATGTGCTGAAGAGCGATGAAATCCGTGCCGTCGCGGCCTATGTCGTCAGCCTGACAGGAACGCCGCATGATCCGGCCATGATTGAGCCTGGCAAGCAGATCTTCGCCGACAACTGCGCCTCGTGTCACGGGGACGATGCCAGGGGCAACCGCGATATGGGCGCGCCAAACCTCGCTGACGCAATCTGGCTTAAGGCCCATGGCGAAGAGGGCGTCGTCGCCCAGATCCGGGCACCCAAGCATGGTGTCATGCCCGCCTGGGGAGAGCGTCTGGGAGATACCACGGTCAAGCAACTGGCGCTCTTCGTCCACTCGCTGGGTGGTGGTGAATAGCGCGACTTAAAAGGCAATTGGGGCCGCGTCGTGCGGCCCTTTTTATTGATGCTCCAGAAGTCCTTTCAAAGTCTTCAGATCCGCCAACACGGCGGCGGCATCCCGGTCGTGATCCTCTTCCGTCATCCCCGGCAGTCGTAAAACGGTGAAGGCAATTTCCGCCCCGTCACCATTCGGTGTCACCCGAAGCGCATTGTAGACTTGCATCCCATCGGGCAGCGTCACTACGTGGTCGACGACGCCAAAATCATTCGGCTCAGCAAAGCGCACGCGGACGTCTCCGAGCGGCCCTGAAGCGATCCAGTCTTTACCATCCTGTCGCAATCCACTGGCCAGACCCGCCGCCCAGCGCGGCATCCTGTTCGGATCTGAAGCAAGGGCATAGACCTCCTGCCATGGCCGATCGATTGCCAGGTGCACGATCCGTGAGATCATCGTCGCCATCATTCTTCTCCCGTCCGCAGCGCCTGCGCCACATTGTCCCGACTTGACCTAAGTCAAGGATGATGGCCCCCCGAGATGTCAAAACGCAAGGACAGAAACGGACCTTGCGATCATGAACCTTTATACCGCCCCCGACCCCGGCAATGGCTCCGAGCCTGTCGAGAGATTGAATGCCGAACCGGTCAATTCTGCGAAAAACAGGAAGCCGCTTTACGAGGCGCGCAAGAAGATTTTCCCGAAGCGGGCAGAGGGGCGGTTTCGTCGTTTCAAATGGATCGTGATGCTGATCACGCTCGGCATCTACTATCTGACACCCTGGATCCGCTGGGACCGTGGTCCCTATGCGCCCGATCAGGCGGTGCTCGTCGATATTGCCAGCAGGCGTTTCTACTTCTTCTTCATCGAAATCTGGCCGCAGGAGTTCTACTACGTTGCCGGGCTTCTGGTCATGGCAGGTTTCGGCCTCTTCCTCATCACGTCGGCAATCGGCCGCGCCTGGTGCGGCTATACCTGTCCTCAAACGGTGTGGGTCGATCTCTTCCTCGTGGTAGAGCGCGCCATCGAGGGCGACCGAAACGCGCGCATGAAGCTCGACGTCGCTCCGTGGAGCTTCGACAAGTTGCGAAAACGCGTCTCCAAGCATCTCATCTGGCTGGCGATCGGTGTGATGACGGGCGGTGCCTGGATATTCTACTTCGCCGATGCTCCGACACTGCTGAAGCATTTCATGACGGGCGAGGCGCAGATCGTCGCCTATTACACAGTGGCGATCCTGACGGCGACGACGTACGTTTTTGGTGGTCTGATGCGCGAGCAGGTGTGCACCTATATGTGCCCCTGGCCACGCATCCAGGGCGCGATGCTGGACGAGCATTCGTTGGTGGTGACCTATAATGACTGGCGCGGCGAACCCCGCTCGCGTCACACCAAAAAGGCGGTTGCCGCAGGCGAGCCGGTGGGCGACTGCGTCGATTGCAATGCCTGTGTTGCCGTCTGTCCGATGGGGATCGATATCCGCGACGGGCAGCAGATGGAGTGCATCACCTGCGCGCTGTGCATCGATGCCTGCGATGGCGTCATGGACAAGGTCGGTAAGTCGCGCGGCCTGATCGCCTATGCCACGCTTCAGGAATATGATGCGAACATGGCGCTGGCGACCGGCAATGGCGCGCATGCCATTCAGCCGAGTGCTGTCCGCAATCCAGATGGCCGCTTCGTCAATGCCATACGCCATTTCAACTGGCGGATCATTTTGCGTCCACGCACGATCTTTTACATGACAGTCTGGTGCCTTGTCGGTGTCGTCATGCTGGTGACGCTGGCCACCCGCGAGCGCCTTGCCGTCAACGTCATTCACGATCGCAATCCGCAATATGTGCTGGAATCGGATGGCTCGATCCGCAACGGATACACCGTCCGGCTTCTCAACATGATCGCGCAGCCGCGCACCATCACCTTGTCGCTGGAAGGGCTACCTGGGGCGGTGATGAAGATCAACGGTGTGGCCGATGAGCCTGCGCGAAGCTTCGACATCAAGGTAAAGCCAGACGAAGTCACAAGCCTCAAGCTCTTCGTCACCATGCCCGCCGGTGCCAACAAAACAGCAAGCGATTTCACCTTCCTCGCGTCGGACGCTGATAACTCAGAGACCGCGCACTACAAGGCCATCTTCAATGGGCCGGGAGCAAAGAAATGACGATCGAGCAACAGGAAAAGCCAGGCTTTGTCTTCACCGGCTGGCACATGCTCACTATCATGGTGCTGTTCTTCGGCACGGTGATTGCCGTCAATGTGACCATGGCGTGGAACGCCGTTTCGAGCTGGAGTGGACTTGTGGTGCAAAACACCTATGTCGCCAGCCAGCAGTTCAACGGCAAGGCGGAAGCCGCCAAGGCGCGTGCGGCAAGCGGCATCGTCGGCAAGCTCAAACTCGATGGCGATACCATCGCTTACGAGGTGACCCACCCCATCCAGGGGCCTGTCGAGACCGACGCCGTGACGCTCAATTTTCGCCGCCCGGTTGGCGAGAAACAGGATTTCTCTCTGGTTCTGGACAAACAATCGGTGAATGGATTTGCGGCCCATCACCAGTTGGCGCCAGGAGACTGGATCGTCGAGGCTGTCGCCGTGAAGGATGGCAAGATCATCGTTCATGAAGGCACCCGCATCGATATTGCCGGGGGCGTCAGATGAGCTGCTGCGCGCCTGGCACCGAAAGTGCTCTCGACCATGCGGGATTGAGAAAGGCTTTGCCGTCGTCGGAAGAGATGATGCTCGCCAGTCGTGATCTCGGGCAGGGTTTACGACAGATCGATCTCTCGGTGCCCGGCGTCTATTGTGGCACCTGCATCACCACGATCGAAACGTGTTTGAAAAGACTGCCCGAGGTTGAGCGCGCCCGCGTCAACCTGTCCTCGAAACGCGTATCCATTGTTTGGAGGGAGGAAGTCGCCGACGTTCGCACCGATCCGGGCATCCTTGCCAGGGCAGTCGCCTCAACGGGATACGAAACCCATCTCTTTACCAGTGCCGAAGAAGCCTCCGACCAACTCAGGAACCAGTTGATCCGGGCCGTCGGTCTGACGGGTTTTGCAGCCGCAAACATCATGCTGCTGTCCGTGTCGGTCTGGTCCGGCGCGGATGCTTCCACGCGCGACATGTTTCACTGGATATCCGCCCTGATCGCGGCACCTGCGCTGATCTATGGTGGCCGGTTCTTCTATCAGTCTGCCTATCGCGCTCTGAAGCATGGCCGGACCAATATGGATGTGCCGATCGCTCTTGCAATCACGCTGTCCTATGCCGTCTCAGTCTGGGAAACGATGCATAGCGGCAGCCATGCCTGGTTCGATGCGACCGTCTCGCTGCTGTTCTTTCTGCTGATCGGCCGCACGCTCGATCACGTCATGCGCGACCGCGCCCGGTCAGCCGTTGCCGGTCTTGCCAGACTGTCACCGCGCGGTGCCATGGTTCTCCTCAACGGTGGAGCGCGCGAATACCGGGCAATTGCCGAGTTGGTTCCGGGAGATACCATCCTTGTTGCAGCGGGCGAAAGGGTGCCGGTGGATGGCGTGATCTTAGCGGGCACCAGCGACCTGGACATGTCCATCGTCAACGGTGAGAGCGCCACCCGCATTGTCCAGCCAGGCGAGAGTATTCACGCGGGTACCCTGAACCTCACCGGTCCACTGACCATCAGGGCAACGGCGCTTGCGCGTGAGTCCTTCCTGGCGGAGATCATTGGCTTGATGGAAGCGGCCGAAGGGGGCAGGGCGCGTTATCGGCGCCTGGCAGATCGCGCTGCGCAATACTATTCGCCCGTGGTTCACCTTTTGGCGCTCATATCTTTCATCGCTTGGGGCGTGTTTGGCGGCGACTGGAAACAGGCGATGCTGATTGCGATTGCCGTTCTGATCATCACCTGCCCGTGTGCCCTTGGCCTTGCGGTTCCTGTCGTGCAGGTTGTTGCAGCGGGGGAACTGTTCAAGAACGGTGTCATGGTCAAGGATGGCTCGGCCATGGAGCGGCTTGCCGAGGCCAATACCGCGCTCTTCGACAAGACCGGTACATTGACGCTCGGCGAGCCCCGTCTGCTCGATATGGCGGATATGCCGGACGATGCCCTGCGGCTTGCCGCGGGCCTCGCCGCCAATTCTCGTCACCCTCTTTCCCAGGCGCTCTACGGCTCGGTTCGCGGCGCGCTCCCAGTGTTCGATGCTGTCAGCGAGATACCCGGATGCGGCGTGGAGGCGAAGACAGACAAAGGCATCTACCGGCTCGGCAACAGGCGCTTTTGTTGCCCGACCGAGGCGCCACGAAGTGATGGAGACACGGCGTCGGAGGCGGTGCTGTCACTGGAGGGTGAAGAAGTTGCCTGCTTCCGCTTCGAGGACCAGACGAGGCCCGGCACGTGCGAGACGATCAAAACCTTGCAGAGTTTCGGGTTCAGCGTAGAGATCGTCTCCGGAGACAGACCAACCGCCGTCGAGGCGTTGGCAGGCAAGCTCGGGCTTGCAAGCTGGCACGGCGGCTTCGCCCCGGCGGATAAGGCGCGGCGCTGTGAGGAGCTTGCGCGCGAAGGTCGCAAAGTGCTGATGGTGGGCGACGGGATCAACGACGCCCCGGCGCTGGCCGCAGCCCATGTGTCCATTGCTCCGGCATCGGCAGCCGACATTGGCCGCCAGGCCGCAGACTTCGTCTTCGTGCGCGAGGATCTAAGGTCTGTGGCCTTTGCTGTCGATATCTCGCGACGGGCAGGGCGGCTCATCCGGCAGAATTTTGCGCTGGCGATTGGCTATAACGTCATCGCTGTTCCGATTGCACTTGCAGGTCTCGCCACGCCCATGATTGCAGCCATTGCCATGTCGACGTCCTCGATCATCGTGGTCACTAACGCGCTTCGCCTTAGTGGCTTCGAACGGAAAGCGACACGGAAACTCGAGCAGCGAGATACAGATACTGAGGTGGTGACTGGAGCACAGATCGCATGAACATGCTGGTGTTCCTGATACCCGTCGCGTTGCTTCTCGGCGCGCTCGGTTTGTTCGCCTTCCTCTGGTCGCTCAAAAGCGGTCAGTATGAGGACATGGATGGCTCGGCTTGGCGTGCGTTGGAGGATGGCGATGACAAACCTTCCACTTGACGGCTTTGGGGGTCGGCGGCACCAAAGGTGACCGCTGTCATCAAAATTTAACCGTTTCAATTGGGTCTCACCTTGCCGTTTGAAGACTGGAGTGCCAAAACAGGCGCCATCAAATGCAAAATGGAGACACATCCGTGGAACAGGCAGAAATCGGTTTGATCGGTCTTGGCGTCATGGGCTCGAACCTGGCGCTCAACATCGCGGAAAAAGGCAACAAGATTGCCGTTTTCAACCGAACCCCGGAAGCGACGAAGAAATTTTACGCCGACGCTGGCGAATTGCAGGGACAGATCATCCCTTGCGAAACCATTGAAGACTTCGTTGCAGCCATCCGCCCGCCGCGCCCGATCATCATCATGATCAAGGCCGGCGATCCCGTCGATCAGCAGATGGAAATTCTCAAGCCCTATCTGGAAAACGGCGACATCATGATCGATGCGGGCAACGCCAACTTCCGCGACACGATCCGTCGTTTCGACACTCTGAAGGACAGCGGCCTGACCTTCATTGGCATGGGTGTTTCCGGTGGTGAAGAGGGCGCTCGCCATGGTCCGTCCATCATGGTCGGCGGCACCGAAGAGAGCTGGAAGCGCGTTGAAAAGGTGCTGACATCGATCTCGGCCAAATATGATAACGACCCTTGCGTTGCCTGGCTCGGCAATGATGGCGCGGGACATTTCGTCAAGACCATCCATAACGGCATCGAATATGCCGATATGCAGATGATCGCCGAAATTTACGGCATCTTGCGCGATGGTCTGAAGCTCAGCGCCGGCGAAATTGCCGATGTCTTCGGCAAGTGGAACAAGGGCCGCCTGAATTCCTATCTGATCGAGATCACCGAGAAGGTGCTGCGCGCCGCCGATCCCGTCACCGGCAAGCCGATGGTGGATCTGATCCTCGACAAGGCAGGTCAGAAGGGTACGGGCAAGTGGTCCGTGATCGAGGCTCAGAACATGGGTGTCGCGGCAACGGCTATCGAAGCTGCCGTCGCTGCCCGTATTCTTTCATCTCAGAAGGACGAGCGCGAAGCCGCTGAGAAAATCTTCGGCGTTCCGAAGGCACTTGCCGCTCCCGCGGACAAGCAGGCCTTCATCGACGATCTGGAAAACGCACTTCTTGCTGCAAAGATCGGGGCCTATGCGCAGGGCTTTGCCGTGATGGCTGCGGCTTCCAAGGAGTTCGACTGGGACCTGCCGATGCCCACCATCGCCCGCATCTGGCGCGCTGGCTGCATCATCCGCTCGCAGTTCCTCGATGAAATCACCTCGGCCTTCACCAAGGATCCGCATGTGGCAAACCTGATCGTGACGCCTGCCTTCTCCAAGATGGTTCAGGACACGGACGCACCGCTGCGCCATGTCGTTTCGCACGCCATCCTGTCTGGCCTGCCGGTTCCGGCTCTTGCCTCCGCACTGGGTTATTTCGACGCCTACCGCCGCGGCCGTGGCACGGCCAACCTCATTCAGGCGCAGCGCGACTTCTTCGGCGCGCATGGCTTTGAGCGGACAGACGGCGTCGACAAACCGCACGGCCCGTGGGGCAGCGGCCTCGATATCTTCTCGAAGTAATAAACAAAGGCTCGCTTCGGCGGGCCTTTCTTTTTCGGGGCGATGTACGATCTACGTGGGCTCAGGCATAATTGCCGAGGTTGACCCGACCATCGAGCTTTCAATGGATTGCCGGTCCCGACACGCGGTCGAAAATTTGGGCTCTCGTACTTTATGGAAGCGACCGACAACGCGCTGCACTGAGGTAGCGCGGCGCGTGCTAACGGCAAATTCAATGTGCGGCCTTGCCCTGGCTGGCTGCCAGCATTCTCGACGCGCTGATCACGAGTTTGCGCTCTGCTCGCTCCTGTTGCGGCGTGCGGTTGTAGATTTCGCGATAACACTTGGAAAAGTGCGAGGCCGAGACGAAGCCACAGGCGACCGCGACTTCCACGACCGGCATGGCCGATTGCACCAGAAGGTGACGCGCCCGGTCCAGCCTGATTTCGAGGTAGTAACGCGCGGGTGATCGGCCCATTTCCTGGCGGAACAATCGCTCCACCTGCCTGCGGGAAAGATCGGCACCTTCGGCAATATCGAGAAGCGAAAGAGGTTCGGAGAGATTGCTTTCCATCAACTCGATGATCGAGAGAACCTTGTCGTTCTGCACGCCAAGACGGGCGCGGAGCGGCAGGCGTTGGCGATCGTGTGGATTGCGCACACGGTCCGTCAACTGCTGTTCGCACACGCGGTTTACCAGGTTTTCGCCGAAATCCTGACCGATCAGGTTCAGCATCATGTCGAGCGAAGCCGTTCCGCCGGCACAGGTATAGATGTTGCCGTCCACTTCGTAGAGATCGGCATAGACTTCGACCTGGGGGAAAGCTTCGGAAAAACCTGGGAGATTTTCCCAGTGGATCGCACAGCGCTTGCCATTCAGCAGTCCCGCCTGGGCAAGCACATGTGCGCCCGTACAGAGACTACCGACAGCGATGCCGCGATTGTTGACTTCACGCAGCCAGGCATTGACCGACTTGTTCACATATTGATCGATGTCTATCCCGGAACAGACCAGCACCATGCTTGGGCGGTTCTCGCCGCCGATGCATTTGCGCTCTTCAGCAAGAGAGGTAGTTGCCTCGAGCGCAATACCGCTGGAGGAGGTCACCTTGAGGCCGTCAATGGAAGCAAGGCGCCATTCATAGGCGTCGTAACCGAGCATACGGTTGGCGATACGCAACGTTTCCACAGCTGCCGTAAACGGAAGCATGGTGAACTGAGGAACCATAAAAAATACGATTGAACGTTTCTTGGGAGTTTTGCTCATGACGACCATGCCCCATTTTGCGGAAAAGCAATTTCTTGCTTGGAAACTATCATCTGTATGTTCTGAATGCGACGGCCTGAAGGAGAAATACGACGCGGGTTCGTCCACGTCAAAAAAACAATCCGTGAGACCGGCTTGACAAACAGCAATATCTGATTTGCGACATGCCGTTTCGAGATATTTTGCATTTTATTAATATTGTTTTCAATTTTGTCCCGCATGCTCTCATCAATGTCGCCGAATTGCGCGTTCTGTTGGAAAGATGGAATGGCGGACGTCGAAGCCACCGCCACCCATCGGGTGCCACAGCACGTGAACCGCCAAGTCTTGTGTCTGGCGGTCCAGGCTTAAAGCGGAGTATTGCGTATGCAGGAAGCTGGCGTGACGGTATTGGTTGTAGAAGACGAACCAATCATTCGATTTGCCCTTGTGGATGCCTTGGAAGAGAAGGGCTACCGCGTTTTGGAAGCATCCAATGTGCTCGAAGCCGTGGGTGTGATCGGCAAGAACGAGCAGATCGCTGCCGTGGTGACGGATATCGATATGCCGGGCGGCTTGTCCGGCCTCGATCTCGTCGAGACACTAGACAAGTCTCAACATCACATTGCAGTCGTGGTCACCTCCGGGGGACATGCATCTGAAAGCTTGGACCTTCCGGCAGATGCCCGCTTCTTCAGCAAGCCCTATCATTTCGACGACATTCTCTTCGCCGTGCGCTCCGCTATCGCCGCCAAGGCAAAGCTGTTGAAGAAGCGTCGCGGTTTGCGCCTCGTCGGCGCCGCGGCACGCTGACCCTGAGAGGTGCGCACCGTTCGGCTGACGACCGGTCTTGCCCGTAAAGAAAAAGCCGGAGGGTCACTCCGGCTTTCATTCTCACATCAGACTTTGTGATCGATGACTACGCGGCGCGCAGCAAGACCAGGCTCCGGGCTTCCATCGTATAGTTCTGCGCGTTGGCGATCTGGTTGCCGGTCACGGTTGGGTCAGCTGTGGTCAGCTCCGTCGTCCAGCCATGCTCGACTTCGGGAAGCTTGAACTCGACATCGCCCTCATGCGGATTGAAGAGAATGAGGACATCATTCCATTCGTCACCTTCCGGGCCGCCCTCTCGGGTCATGCGCAGCCCGAGCGATGTGCTTCCCGCGTCCGCCCAATGTTCCGGCGTCTGCTCTCCACCGCCTGGGTTCAGCCAGGTCACATGCGTGCCGTCATGCCAGCTGTCGCGACGAAGCACGGAATGGGTCTGCCTTAGCTCGATCAGGCGGCGGGTGAACTCGCGCAGCGTCTCGGCGCTTTCCGGCAGACCTTCCCAGTGCACCCAGCTTAGATCGCTATCCTGGCAATAGCCGTTGTTGTTGCCCATCTGGCTGCGGCCGAACTCGTCGCCGGCAAGGATCATTGGCGTGCCGTGCGAAAGCAGAAGCGTTGCGAGGAAATTGCGCTTCTGGCGATCACGAACGGCGGTGATGCCTTCATCGTCCGTCGGGCCTTCAACGCCGTAGTTGAAGCTACGATTGTCGCTGTGACCGTCCTTGTTGTCTTCGCCGTTCGCCTCGTTGTGCTTCTCGTTGTAGGAGACGAGGTCGTTCAGGGTGAAGCCGTCATGCGCAGTGATGAAGTTCACACTTGCCCAGGTCTTGCGGCCGCGAAGATCGTAGACGTCGCCGGAACCAAGAACGCGCGCGGCAAAATCGCCGGCCGTGCCATCCTCATCCTTCCAGTATTCGCGCACCGTGTCGCGATACTTGTCGTTCCATTCTGCCCAGCCGGGCGGGAAGCCGCCGACCTGATAACCGCCAGGGCCGATGTCCCAGGGCTCGCCCACGAGCTTCAGGCGAGACAGCACCGGATCCTGGCCGACAGCATCGAAGAAACCGCTGCGCTGATCGAACCCTTCCGGCTCGCGACCCAGAATAGTGCCAAGGTCGAAGCGGAAGCCGTCGACATGCATATCTTCGGCCCAGTAGCGCAGCGAGTCCGTCACCATCTGCAGCACGCGCGGGTGAGAGGTATTGACGGTGTTTCCCGTTCCCGTGTCGTTGATGTAATAGCGGGGCTGATCGGGCAGCGTGCGGTAATAGGAGAAATTGTCGATCCCCTTGAAGGAGAGGGTCGGCCCAAGCTCGTTGCCTTCTGCCGTGTGGTTATAGACCACGTCGAGAATGACTTCGATGCCGCCATCGTGGAAGGCCCGCACCATATCACGGAAGCCTGCCATGGCACGGGGGCCGTAGTAACGCGATGCCGGTGCAAAGAAGGCAAGGGAGTTGTATCCCCAGAAGTTCTTCAGACCCTTGTCGAGCAGATGCGAATCGTCGGGGAAGTAGTGGATCGGGAGAAGCTCGATCGACGTGATGCCGAGGCTTTTGATGTAGGAAACGACATCCTTGTGGCCGAGCCCTTCATAGGTGCCCTTGAGCTCCTCGGGAAGAGCAGGGTGCAGCTTTGTGAAGCCCTTGACGTGCGTTTCGTAGAAGATGGTCTTCGACCACGGAATGTTCGGGCGCTTGTCGCCGCTCCAGTCGTAATCCTTGGGATCGATCACGCGGCACTTGGGCATCTTGGACGCGCTGTCGGCCTCGTTGAAGGACAGATCCTTCTCCTCGCTGTTCAGGTCGTAGCCGAACTGCTCCTGGCCCCATTGGATGTCGCCCACCAGTTCGCGCGCGTAAGGGTCGACCAGCAGCTTGTTGGGGTTGAAGCGGTGGCCATTTTCCGGATCATAGGGACCATGGACGCGATATCCGTAAAGGGCGCCGGGCTTCAGTCCCGGAACATAGCCGTGCCAGATTTCGTTGGTGAACTCAGGCAGTGTGATGCGCTCGATTTCGGTGTTGCCCGTCTCATCGAAAAGACAAAGTTCGACCCGTTGTGCACATGCGCTGAAGATTGCAAAATTTACGCCGTCGCCATCGAAATTGGCGCCCAGACGCGTGAAATCGCCGGGCTGAATGCTAGAGCCGAACTTGGACATTGGTTTCCTCTTGATGAAGTGACCGAGTGAAACTGGCTTGTCTGTGGTTTGTTCCGCAGCGCAAAAAAATGGCCCGCCGGAATATCCTGGCGAGCCTTTTACTCATTTATCTCGACGCAGCGTCGACAGCATTTGGTCACTTGCGGATGGTGTCGTTGGCAGGCCATCCAATGTCCTTCAATGTGTCTGCGGGCAGGCTCTCGAGAATGCGCAGGTTGCGTCTGCGTTGCCAGGAAGCACGAAGCTCGAACCCAGCGGTGACCGCGCGGGACAGCCAGGATGGCGGGCGCAGCCGAAGCCAGCTACCGGTCTCCTCATGCAGGATTATCATAGTCATTTTTAACGCTCCTTCCTTTTTGTTTCAGCGTCTGTCGTGAATGCGACACGACACCTATGCGCTTGCCAAAATCATCAATCAATCGAATGACAGTGATGGCATCCATGACATTTTGTGTTGCTTTATTCCGATTGCAGGTGCGATCGTTTCTGCATGTGAGGAAGAATGGACGTCACTTGACATTCAATCAAACGAAATGATATCGATCTATCATTCAGAAAAATTGACGGACACAGTCATGACTGTTTCATTTCGCCAGCCTCTTCCCTTGCTCGATAACGATATCCTCCGCACCTTCGTCGCGATCGCCGAGACGGGCAATTTTTCGACGGCTGCCGAGGCGGTTTTTCGAACGCCCTCCGCAGTGTCCATGCAGATCAAGAAGCTCGAAGAGCAGTTGAAGACGACGCTCTTCCTGCGAGATGCACGTTCGGTAACGTTGACCGCACATGGCGAGACCCTGCTGACCTATGCCAGACGAATGATCGCGCTGTCGAACGAGGCCGTGTCTCGCTTCGTCATGCCGGAACTGTCCGGCGTCGTGAAGCTGGGTGCGCCAGATGATCTCGGTCAGCGCGGATTGCTGCCCGGCATCCTCAAGCGCTTTGCAGAAGCTTTTCCCGCAATCATGGTGGACGTCACGATCGACTCCAGTTCGCAACTCTACAAGCGCATCGATGAGCAGCGGCTTGATCTGGCGCTGGTCAATTGCGCCTCCCATCCCTTGCGCGATACCGGCGAAGTCTTAATGCGGGAACGGCTGGTCTGGGCGGGTGCAAAATGCGGCACCGCGCATTTGCGCGAGCCATTGCCGATCTCGATCTGGGAGGATGGCTGCATCTGGCGCTCGGAGGCGATCAACGCGCTGGATAAGCGCAATCGTCCGTACCGGGTTGCCTATCTCAGCGGTCACACGATGGCACAAAGAGCGGCAATCGAAGCCGATCTGGCGATTGCGCCGCTTCCGCGCTCCTATGTCCATAACGACATGGTCATTCTTGGAGAGAAGGAGGGACTGCCGCCGCTTGGCAGTTTCGATATCCGCCTGATCATGAACGACAAAGTGTCCCGTCCGATCCAGGCCGTTGCAGACAGTATTCGCAATGCGTTTCGCGATGTCGCGCAGGTTGGCGCAGATCGTGGGTGAAATAGGTTGCGCCCTCACGTTTTTTTGAAAACGCGTGGAACCTCAAGAAGCTTGCGGCGTTTTTCGTGCGTCACGGATCACGCCTGCAGGTGCAGGCTCAAGGGGAGTTTTGAAATATGACGACACGTGCACTCGCAACCGTTGCTGCCATTCTCGTTACGGTCGCTAGCCTTAGCTCTTGCGGCAACACAATTCGCGGCGTCGGCCGTGACACAGCGAATGCCGTGGATGCAACGCAGGATGCAGGACGCAGCGTGGACCGCGCAGCGCGCCGTTGACACGATCATGGCACCGCCGCGTGCCTTAGGTTGACGAAGATGATGAAGCCGACGAGCAATCGTCGGCTTTTCTGTTTTCAACAAGTACCAAGCTGGCTTTTCAAGCGTGTCGCGATCTTTCAGATTCGCTCCTCACGCTTTCGATTCCTGTATTGTCGCATGTCGTTATCGCAAGACCGCTTCGCACTCTTGCGCGACTTGCTTCAGGCCGCTTTTTTAGCCGGCTTCGTAGCGACGGCCTTTGCACTCGCAGCCTTGGCGGATTTGGCCGCAGCGGTCTTTGCAGGAACGAGGCTTAGGACGTCGAGAGCAAGCGCCTGCGCATTCTCACACGCCTTGTCCAGGTTGCTGACGCGCTCCGGATCCATCATATGCGGGGCACCGCCGGTCACGAACATATCGCGATAGGCAGCGCGTTCTACCAAAGGCGTTCCCATCACGTGCACCATCTTCTCCGCCAGCAAAGACTTCACAGCCTGCATGGAGCGGGTGGTGATGATTGGGCTGATGCGCGTCAGAATGACCGAATGCGGAATATGGATGTCACAACGCTCGGCAAGGTCCTTCAGAAGACCGAGAACTTCGGCGCCGCCCATAGCATCCATGGCGCAGCCCTGCACAGGAATAAGCACGTGGTTGGCAAAACCGATGGCCTTCGCCATGAGCGGTGACCGCCCGCCGGGAAGATCGACGATAACATAACCGCCGCGCTTCTTGCTGCTCTTGATATGGCCTTCGATGGTATCATCGCTCACGTCCGAAATGACGGAAAGGTTTTTCTGGGCTTTCGTCAGCCCGTACCATCTGGACGTCCACTGTTGCGGATCCGCATCCAGCAACGTGACGCGGTGTCCCAGTCGGGCAAGCTCGCTGGCAATGATGACGGCAGCCGTCGTTTTTCCCGCTCCGCCTTTGGTATTTGCAAATGTAATGACTGGCACTGTCTGAACCCCTGATCTTGTGTTCGAGCCGTATCATCGCCCGCAATCGACAACCGCTTCATCATAAAACGGAACGTGTTTTCTTATTTGATTGTAGTGCTACGGCCTCAATTCAGGCGGAAAGTCCGTCTGGAAAGAAGGTGGCCTCGTCTCAGATCTTCTGAATCTCGCTTATGCGGCGCACCGGCGCCCACCCAATAGAAACGATGATTCTTTGCTTCCGCCAAGGGAAAATATGCGCCGCTTTGTAATATATTTTTTGTCATTGCTTCTCGCAACACAAGCACGCGGTAGTGAATTACCTTCCTACTGTCTCAGAATGGAACACGCCGGCGCGGCCTATACCGTTTGCAGCTTTGACCCGAGCAAAGTCGATATCCGGCTTTTTAGCCGTGACGACGTCACGGGCGCCTCCTATGGCGGCTTCGCTGCATTGTCGTCGGCCCTGTGGCGGCAGCATCAATTCATCGTCTTCGCCATGAATGGCGGCATGTACCACCGCGATCTCTCGCCAGTCGGGCTCTACATAGACAACAAGATCGAGAAGACACCGATCAGCACTGCCGGGGGCTGGGGCAATTTCCACATGCAGCCGAATGGCGTTTTCTTCATTGCCGACGGGAAAGCAGGCGTGCGCGAAACCAGCGCTTACCTGAATGCCAATCTCAAACCCGATCTTGCCACGCAATCAGGCCCGATGCTCGTCATCGATGGAAAACTCCATCCGCGCTTCCTTGCCGACAGCGACAGTTTCAAACGCCGAAACGGCGTCGGCGTCTCATCCGACGGCATCGTCCATTTCGTCATCTCGGAAGACCCGGTGCGCTTCTATGATTTCGCCACGCTGTTCCGCGACAGACTGAAGACCGACAACGCTCTTTATCTGGATGGCACGATCTCGAGCGTCGATATTCCCGCGGCGGGCAGGCGCGATAGTCTTTTCCCCATGGGCCCGATCATCGCTGTCGTGGAACGGGTACCGGACTTATAAAGGTGACTTGGGATAGGCTTTTTCAAGCCCGCCGGATTTGGCGAGCCCGCTTTTAAACGCATTATAGGCGGGGTGCTGGCTGCTCTTGGCCACCTCGTGAAGGCGGATCTGCAGGCGGGCAGGGGCATTGTCACCAAACCATCTGCCGCATTTTTCCAGCTTCAGAGCATTCAGAAAACGCGACTGAGATTCTCTGTCTAAAAAGACGAGAAGGCCTTCCAGCAGCGCTTCGTCTTGCTGTGGATTTTCTAAGAGAAGTCTCAACCAGGCCTCGTCGTCTGCGCTCAGCGTCGCAATCTTCGAGGCCACGGTATCCCGGTCTGGAAAGGCTGATGAAGCGCTCTGCATGATTCCCCGCTCTGCTTGAGTGTCCTTCCGGTAGTGCAGAGATTGATGCTTTTCAAGCAGTCTTTGCGGCCTCGTGCAGTGCGCCAAGCTGAGCACCTCTTCAACGACAGATCAGCTACCAAAAGTAAGGCGTGTCTTGTAGCATTTACACTCGTGTCCGAATTGAGGTCACAAAGCTGACAGCACCTCGCTGACCATCGTCAATTAAGCGCTTGTTTTTTCACATACCTATGCGCTGGACGTATGGCAGGTCACAGGATTCGCCTTGGTTTAGCCTCTTTTTGCATTTGCGTTCGTCATACATTTTTAATAAATGGTTGCGCAACGGGGCGTGCTGCAAGAGCCGCCCGAAGAGTGAACACGCTGGAGTCATCATGGAAGAAACCGCTCAGAAATCCTGCTGGGGTGTTACGTTACGGGCACTTGCAGGCTTCGCTGCTTTTCTCGCATTGACCTATCTTTTTGGTACACCGTAAGCATCTCACTTTTTAAAAAGTTTTTTCGCAAAACAGCGCGGCCTCTCCCAAGAGCCGCGTTGTTTTCGTCTGGCGATACCGCTTGAGCGCCGTGCGTCCCTTTGGACGCACAGAGGACGCTCCATCGTTTCAGAATCCACGCATCGCGCTTTCCCGAAATCGGTCCCGATTTCGGGTCGCTGCTGTCCTTGCCACAGCGCTACCGACACAGTTTTGGCCGCTTTTTGATATGGTTCGTGCCGTGTGCTTCCGATAGAGTCGCGCCAATAGGTCTATACATAGGGCATCCCAGAATGTTTCTTTCCGTCTTCGACGTGTTCAAAATCGGCATCGGACCTTCCAGCTCCCACACAATGGGACCCATGTCGGCTGCCAACCGCTTTCTTGAACTGATCCTGTCGGATGACTGGCCCCGGCCTTCAGGCGCAGCAGTATCTGCCATCAAGGTCAGCCTGCACGGCTCGCTGGCCTTCACGGGCATCGGCCATGGATCGGGCAAGGCTGTTGTCTTGGGCCTGACGGGCGAGAAGCCGGATCAGGTCGATCCGGATGCCATGGACGGGATTATCGCTGAGGTGGAGCGCACGGGCCTTGTGAAGCCGGCAGGTCATCCGTCCTATGCCTTTCGTCCGAACGAAGATCTCGTATTCGACAAGAAGAACCCGCTTCCCGGCCACGCCAATGGCATGAGCTTCTCTGCCTATGACAATCAGGGCAGGATGCTTTTGAAGCGCATCTATTACTCCGTCGGTGGCGGCTTCGTTGTCACTGACACCGAACTCGACGCCATGCGCCAGCGCGGAAAGACGGTCGATAACGGTCCCAAGGTGCCTTATCCCTTTGCTACCGCAAAGGAGATGTTGGACATGGCAGCGCGCTCTGGCCGCACCATCGCCCAGATGAAGCGCGCCAATGAAGAGACGGTTATGAGCCGCGACGTGCTGAATAGCCGGCTTGACCAGATCTGGGATGCCATGAACGGCTGTATCGAACGCGGACTGAAGGGCGAAGGAATCATGCCGGGCGGGCTTAAGGTTCGCCGTCGCGCGCGTTCTATCCACGACAAACTGAATGCCGAATGGCGCAGCAACCGGCTGAACCCGGTTCTCGCCAACGACTGGCTGAGCGTTTACGCCATGGCGGTGAATGAAGAGAACGCAGTCGGCGGTCGTGTCGTGACCGCTCCGACCAATGGAGCGGCAGGTGTCGTGCCCGCCACTGTTCGCTATTTCCGCCACTTCCATGAGGATGCCTCGGTCGACGACGTTCGTGACTTCCTGCTGACGGCAGCGGCGATCGGAGGGATCATCAAGCACAATGCGTCGATTTCCGGCGCTGAAGTGGGCTGTCAGGGGGAGGTGGGCTCCGCGGCGGCTATGGCGGCGGCGGGTCTTGCTGCGGTGATGGGCGGCTCGCCGGCACAGGTGGAAAATGCTGCGGAGATCGCGCTTGAGCACCATCTAGGTATGACATGCGATCCGGTTGCTGGTCTGGTGCAGGTGCCCTGCATCGAACGCAACGCGCTTGGCGCGGTGAAAGCCGTGACGGCTGCCTCGCTCGCGTTGAAGGGGGATGGAGAACATTTCGTGCCGCTCGACGCCTGTATCGAAACCATGCGCCAGACCGGCAATGACATGAGCGAGAAATACAAGGAAACCTCCACCGGCGGCCTCGCCGTCAATGTCGTGGAATGTTGATACTTGATGGCGCGATTGTTTGACGGGCGCTTGACGCGCCCGTCGAAACGGCATTGATAGCGGCATGGCTCTACATTTGATCAAGCTCTGCGTCGGCGCGGATTCCATCGAGGATTTGCGCGAATGGGTGTCCCAACGTTCGCTAACCGCTATGGCGGCTGGCCTGGAACCGCACAGCGTCCACACTACTCGCATGATCCCGAAGCGCATGGAAGAGTTGCTCGATGGTGGCTCTCTCTATTGGGTGATCAAGGGACAGGTACAGGCGCGCCAAAAGCTTCTCGATATCCGTTCCTTCACCGGTGGCGATGGCATCACGCGGTGTGATCTGGTTTTGGGACCGGAAGTCATCGAGACCTCGCCTGCACCAAAGCGTCCCTTCCAGGGCTGGCGTTATCTTAAAGACGAGGAGGCCCCGCGCGATCTGGGCGGCTCAGGCCTTGCGGACGACATGCCCTCCGATCTCCGACGGGAACTTGCGGAACTCGGACTTCTTTAGCGCGACCCTCGCAGTTCTTAAGCGCCAGCACATTTCAAAATAGAAAAACCGGCTCCGGGGGCAACGGAACCGGTTCTGCGGCAGGATCGACACGGGGTAGAGCGACCTGCCTAAACCTTGGAAGCACTTGCGACGAACGTCTTTGCCGTCACGACTTTTGCTTCTTGAACTGCGCCGGGCTGCGGGGAGGCGTTCCGGCGCTCTGTCCCTTGCAATCAGTTCTTGATCCCGGCAACGGCGCTGACGTTGCGGCCATCCTGAACCTTGACCCAGCGGCCTGGATTGTTCGAATCCTGGCGCTTGAGATAGGTGTATTCGGTATCCGACCAGTCCATGACCTTGTTGCGGAGGTTGTCGAGAATAAAGTCGCCGCGGTCGGTCCGCACCGTCAGCACCGCATGGCCCGAGCCGTTTGGCTGCAGCACGACGGTGATCAACAGGTTGGAGGCGGAGATGCCTTTGTTCATCAGCATCTTACGCTTCAAGAGCACGAAGTCTTCACAGTCGCCTGCTGTCGTCGGATAGGCCCAGCGCTCTTCGACGCCGTAAATCTCCATATCGGTCGCTGGCGTGATGGTGGTGTTGACCGTGTAGTTCACGTCCAGCATCGTCTTCCAGGTTTCTTCCGTCAACCGAAGCGGGCCCATATCGGCCGAGGTTGGCTGGCATTCGCTCTGATAGGTTTGGCAGAATTCGTAATGCCCGATCGGAGGATTGGCCTTTCCGATGATGCGCATTGCTGCTCCCGGCGATGCTTCTGCCTGCGGGGCGAATGCGCCAATTGCCAGTGCTGCAATGATCAGTCCCAAACGGCTGTGTTTTTTCATTTCTTGTCTCCCCGTTGTGAGGAGGACAATGCCAGCGACACTTTGATCGCACGCAAAAAAGCGTGCTCAAATTCGAGCTTAAATTAAGCAAAAACAACAGCTTATTTGATTCGTGTTTGAATGGAATTTGAATAGAATTTTATCGATCCGATTAGCTCGTCAGTCGACCGAAGGCTGCAAACCGCCCACATTCCGGCACCCTGTGAATGAAGCAGGGTTAACGGGCACGTTGATTTCAGCCAGTGTTGATCAACACTCAACCATTCATTCACTTTGTTTTGGAGGCGAAAACACGCTCAAAACGGCTGAAAGCGGCGAAAATTCCTGTTCTGATTGCAGAAAAAATCGTACTTCAACCGTATTTTTCTGTGCTTTTTTCTGAAATTTCTTTTGAATCCCGCTTTGGAGCAGGTTGATCCCAGCCTTTGGGAGGCCTTTGGCCGAGCGTACTTATGCAGCATGAAGGGAGTTGGACCGATAAATCATTGAAACAAGGCTCGAAACTCACGAGCGCGCTCAAGATGGTGACTGCCTGTCGCACCTTATGCGCAAGATCTGCAGTGGAAACTGACGATCAAAAGGCAAGAAAAAACCGGCAAACGCTGAGCGTCGCCGGTCCTTAAATTCGATCGTGAAGAAGTGTCAGAGAAACTCGATCAGGGCGTCCTTAGACTGAACACTGTCGAACTCGATCGCAACGCCTTCCATGAAATGGCGAACGATGCGCCCACCCATATTGCCGAGGCGGACGGTGGTGCCAAGCGCTGGCCGAGGTTCGATCTCGATAGCGGCACCGGAGAGTGAAAGGTCGATGATGCGGCAGCCGACCGTATTGCCGTCATTCAAGAGAAGCGAGGCATTTGGGTTGCGCGGAGTCAGACGATCATGCCGCCGGTCCTCAGGCAGGCCGAGCGCCTGGCGCTTTGCAATCCACGCCAGTTGAGCGGCGAGTTTCTCGCGCTTGCGTTCTGTCGCTGCAATAGCGATCGAAAAACCGTCGCCAGTGAGATGCGTCACCTTGCCTTCGACGCGACCGATATGCTGCAGATAGATGATGATCCGGTCATTCCGGTTCGGTCTGGCAAAGCACGTCAGCCGCGCACTTTCCGCCGTCATTTCTGTGGCAGTACAGTCAAACTCATCTTCAGTCGGCAACATAAGACGTCCGGAAAGACCGACGGTAACCGGCGGTTCGGCGGTGTCGACTGACTTCGAAACGTGGGCGTGTGCGAGATGTGATGAAAACATGGCCTGCGCTATGTTGCATGAAGAAAAGGACAAGCCCTATTTACTACGCGCGGGTTAACAGACTGTTTTGTCGTACAGCAATATTTGAGGAGAATTACGCGATATCAGCGAAAGCTTCTGCTCCACTGTCTCATTGTGAAGCAAAACTGTTGTAGGCGGAAAATATGTCGGTTTTCATCGTCTCGTTGGCGGGTCAGACGATTTTGAAAAAGAGTCTTATCGACCGTGTTGGCACCTCGCGGCTGCTTTTATTTGGTCGACCCTTCCTATATGGCTGAAACTGGGTCGAACGATATGAAATGGAAATGAAATGACGCATCATGACGGCGGTGAATTGCAAGAGCCGCGAGACGATCGCCCCCCGCCGCAGAAGCAGCCGGTGTTCAACCTTCCCTTTATCATCGTCGCTGTCCTTGGCTTCATGATCGCCATCCAGGTCGGTTCGGCCTACCTGATGTCGGATACGACTTATGAAGCCTTCCTCTTCACCTTCGGCTTCATCCCCGCGCGCTATACCATTCCCCTGGCGCAGCAAGGCCTGGAATGGCTCTGGACGCCAGTGACCTATTCTTTCCTGCATGGTGGTGTTGAGCACATCCTGTTCAACGGGCTGTGGCTGATGGCGTTTGGTGCGCCTGTGGCGCGCCGCATCGGCACGACACGATTTATTCTCTTCTGGATAATTTCGTCGGCGATTTCCGCGTTCGGTCATGCGGCGCTTGATTGGAGCAGCATCACGGTTCTGATTGGTGCGTCCGGCGTCGTCTCAGCCCTGATGGGTGCAGCTTGCCGCTTCGCCTTTCCGCCCCGCGGGCAGCGTTATCATCCTTCCTTCGGCCACCTTCTCCCGCGCCAGGGAATTGTCCAGGCGCTGACCAATAGAACGGTTTTGATTTTCACGATCGCGTGGCTTGCGGGTAATGCGCTGATTGCCGTGGGCTTCCCGCTATTCGGTGATGTCGGCGGGGAAGTGGCGTGGGACGCTCACATCTTTGGCTTCTTCTTCGGCTTCCTTTTCTTCGGCCTGTTCGATCCCAAAGTCGCCTCGGGAGAGAAGGCTACCTCAATCGATTGAAGTTTGATCGAACCTCAAATCCTGTTGCTTTCCCTTTCGAGGGAGCGCAAAAATTTGAAGACGGTGCTTCGTTCTCAGGGAGGAGACTTGGGTGCGATAGCCGGGCTGCAACGGATAAGGGAGGTACGCATGCCGATTTTTGTAAAGGAAATTCTCGATATCAAGGGTAGAGAGGTCGTGACGGTCGATCCCGGCATGTCGATTGCCGATGCTGCCGTGACGCTCTACGAGCATCGGATTGGTGCTGTTGTCGTGACCGACCATATGGGCGCAGTCCTCGGCATCTTTACAGAGCGCGATCTCGTGCGTGCCGTGGCCGCCAAAGGATCCGCAGCCTTGGAGACCAGGGTCTCCGACGTGATGACCAAGAGTGTGACCCGCTGCAACGAGGAAACCACGACAGACGACCTCATGGAGATCATGACCGGCGGCAGGTTCCGTCATTTGCCGGTAGAGGCCAATGGGCGCCTTGCGGGTATCATTTCCATCGGTGACGTGGTCAAGGCCCGGATCAGCGAGATCGAGACGGAAGCCGAGCACATCAAGGCCTATATTGCCGGCTGATCGGCCGTCCGCCTTGAGCAGGTAGAAGGAGGGCAGGCACCCAGCCTGCCTTTCATGGTATCAGGGTTGAAACACCTGCTGCATGCGCTTCAATTCCGGAATTCGAGACCGTGTTTCCTCATAGCCCTGGTCGATCGCCTCGGCCGCCCGGTGAAATTCCGAGAGGCCGATATGGCTGATGCGCGGATGCAGGGTCAGATCCGGCGGATCGCCCGCCAGTCTTGCGCGCGAAATTCGGTCCTGAATGATGTTGAAGGCCTGAACCATCACGCCTGGCAGCCCCATGCGCGATGTGGCCTTGATCGGCGTTTCGGCTTCGCTCTTGCTGCCGGCACCCGCGCCGTGCTTGACCACGGCCGAGCGACCGAAAATATCGTAGTTGAGGTTTACCGCAACGACCAGAGCCTGCTCATAGGCGCGGCAAACCGATACCGGTACCGGATTGACAAGAGCCCCATCGATCAGCGTCCTGCCGTTGCAGCGCACGGGCTCGAAAATGCCGGGCAGGGCATAGGAAGAGCGCAGCGCAGTGATCAGATTGCCCTGGTGAACCCAGACCTCGTGGCCGGTGCGCAGTTCGGTCGCCACCGCGATGAACGGATGCTCGAGATCTTCGATGTTGAGACCTTCAAGATGCTCCTGCATGCGCTTGGTGAGACGCATGCCGCCGAACAGGCCGCTACCGCCAATCGTCAGGTCCAAAAGTCCGGCAATGCGGCGCATCGTCAGCGAGCGGGCAAACTCTTCCAGCTCGTTGAGCTTGCCTGCGAGATAGCAGCCGCCGACGAGAGCGCCGATCGACGTTCCGGCAATCATGCCGATCTTCACTCCGGCTTCATCAAGCGCTCGTAAAACCCCAATATGCGCCCAGCCACGAGCCGCACCTCCGCCAAGCGCCAGCGCGATGCGGTTCGGTGGGAGCTGCGGTTTGGGTGCGGGCGCGATTTTCTCCAGGGTGCCGAGTGTCGTCGCGGACGATGGATTATCGCGGTTCATTCCCCATCCAAGCATTCGACGTCTCCCACTTGCATCTCCCGAGACCCTTGAGTCTCCTCAAGGCCTCGTCACATGATCGTAGCAAAAGGCAAAGAAATCGAAAAGATTGAGCTCTTCATCACGGCGAAGAGGATGAGCCATAGGTGGTTTCGGGGTCGAAATGCCGCGTGTCGTCGGTGATGGTATTGACCGCTTTGCCGTCTTCCATCGTCACGGTGCGATAGAAGCAAGAACGGCGGCCGGTGTGGCAGGTGGCATCATGTCCGGCGACAGAGACTTTGAGCCACACGGCATCCTGGTCGCAATCGGTGCGAAACTCGCGAACCGTCTGGAGATTGCCGGAGGTTTCCCCCTTCTTCCAGATTTTGTCTCGCGAGCGGCTGTAGTAGTGCGCAATGCCCGTTTCAAGCGTGAGCTTCAGGGCCTCCGAATTCATGTGCGCCACCATCAGCAATTCACCGTCTTTGATGTCGGTGACGACTGCAGTCACGAGACCGTTCGCGTCGAACTTAGGCGTGAACGGTCCAGATGCTTCCAGCGCCGTCTTATCGGATGGCGCGACTGGGAAAATGGCGGACATGAGATCCCCTGGGTGAGAGGGAGGCAGCCGGTTCAGCGGCTGCGCACCATGGACATGAAGCGGGCCTGCTCGGCAGGGTCCTTCTTGAACGCGCCGGTGAAACTCGTCGTCAACGTCGTCGAGCCCTGCTTTTGCACACCGCGCATGGACATGCACATATGTTCGGCGTCGATCATCACGGCGACGCCGCGTGGCTTCAACGTGGTTTCGATAGCGGAGGCGATCTGCGCCGTCATCGTTTCCTGGGTCTGCAGGCGACGACCGAAGATCTCGACGACGCGAGCGATCTTGGACAGGCCGAGAACGCGTCCATTCGGCAGATAGGCGACATGCGCCTTGCCGATGATCGGCACCATATGGTGTTCGCAATGGGAGAAGAACGGAATATCGCGCACGAGAATGATGTCGTCATAGCCGCCGACCTCTTCGAAGAAGGTGCCGAGGACGTCCTTGGCATCAAGGTCATAGCCGGAGAAGAGTTCACGATAGGCTTTGGCCACGCGCTTCGGCGTATCGAGCAGACCTTCACGGGTTGGATCGTCGCCAGCCCAACTCAGAAGGACGCGCACGGCATCCTCGGCTTCAGCCTGCGTTGGCCGTGCCTTTGTCACATCGTCCGTCGCGCCTGCGCCAGGAAAATTCTTCACGATTGCATCCATTTTTTATCTCCCGGTATGGTTCAAGGCCACACCTGAACACGCCCTGCAACGACGCTTGCGCGCCACGTTGCTGCTATCTGGTTGTTTTTCTGAATTTTGGCAAGAGTTTGCGCGTCTCGCCTCCATTATTTTATCAAACCTTGATGTACGGTTAATGAGTTAACATATTACGGTGGCCAAATGCAGGAAAGCTTTTCCCAGAGCGACACATCGTTTAGAAAATGATGACAGCGCTAAAACCTTCCGCCCGCGCCTTTACCTGGAATATCGACCATGGACGACATCTATAATAACCGCATCCTGGAATTCGCCGGCAATATTCCGCGTGCTGGCGGCATGGCGGATGCCGATGCGCAAGCGGAGAAGCACTCCAAGCTCTGCGGCTCCAAGGTCAAGGTCTACATCAAGATGGATGGCGACAAGGTCTGCGACTTCTCGCACGAAGTGCGCGCATGTGCGCTCGGTCAGGCATCCTCCTCGATCATGGCGCATCACGTGGTGGGTGCCAGCCGGGCAGAAATCCGCAAGGCTCGCCAGGACATGATCGACATGCTAACTGCGGGCGGTGAAGGACCGAAGGGACGCTTCGAGGATATGCGGGTGCTAAAGCCGGTCAAGGATTACAAGGCACGCCACGCCTCCACTCTGCTTACCTTCGAGGCGGTCTGTGATTGCCTGGATCAGTTGGAGGCGAAGCAGCCTCTGTCCGCAGCGAGTTGATCTCATGTGCGGACAACCCGGTTGTCATCATAAATCGGACACGCCTGTAAGCCGCTCCCGCAATTGGGCTGGCCCGTTTCGAAAGACCCCTGGCAGGCTACTCGGCATGGGCCTTATTCGGCTCTATCAACTGACGCTTTCCGGCTTTATCGGAAATTCTTGCCGTCACATTCCGACCTGTTCGGAATATGGATATGAAGCGATTGCCCGTCACGGCCTGTGGTCTGGCGGTTGGCTGAGCCTGTTTCGCGTCGCACGTTGCGGACCAGGTGGAACGAGCGGATATGATGGCGTGCCAGAAAGTCTTCGATCGGTCCGTTCCTGGCAGCTCTGGAAACTCTGGACTGTCGGCAAGCACAAAGGGTGACGCTGGTTTATGACGGTACCCCAGGAATACATTCAGGCATCGCGAGATTTCGAAGCCGTCCTTGTCGATATTCGCGACATAGCCTTGGTCAGCACGACGCACCGTGCCTTCACGACGCTTGAGGCGGTGCTTCGTGTTTTCCGGCGGCGTCTGACGGCGGATCAAAGCCTGGCGTTCGCCGGTTTGCTGGAAGTGGGCGTGCGAGCACTTTTCGTCGCTGACTGGACGATGGACGAGCCCGTCGTTCCTTTCGCCACGAGGCCCAAGATGCAAGAGGAGGTCATGTCGTTGAGGCGAGACCATAATCTTTCACCAGACACGGCTATCCAAGATGTGACGGAAGCGTTGCGTCTCCACATGGACGAGGAGAAGTTGAAGAGCTTTCTCAAATCCGTTTCATCTGACGCGCTCTCTTTCTGGGGTTTTTCGACCGAAATTGAATAGACTTTACTGAACAGGCAAATTTCAGTATCCACGCGCTGCATTGTCAGTCCTTTCGGCTGACCGTTACCCCACCCGCATTCGTTGGCGGGACTGGACAGGAGAATTCAAAGTGTTAGACGCCGTTTCCCTTACATTTCCAGATGGCTCCGTTCGTCAGTATCCCGCGGGTACGACCGGACGTGATGTTGCCGAATCCATTTCCAAGTCGCTTGCAAAGAAGGCCGTCGCCATCGCGCTGGACGGTCAATTGCGCGACCTTTCCGATACAATTGCCAATGGCGCAATCGAGATCGTCACCCGCGACGACAAGCGTGCGCTTGAGCTTATCCGCCACGATGCCGCCCACGTCATGGCCGAAGCCGTGCAGGAACTGTGGCCCGGCACGCAGGTGACGATCGGTCCTGTGATCGAAAACGGCTTCTATTACGACTTCGCCAAGAACGAGCCTTTCACCCCGGACGATCTTCCCAAGATCGAAAAGAAGATGAAAGAGATCATCGGCCGCTCGAAGCCCTTTACGCGCGAAATCTGGTCGCGAGAGAAGGCCAAGCAAGTCTTTGCCGCCAAGGGCGAGAACTACAAGGTCGAACTCGTCGACGCGATTCCTGAAGGTCAGGATCTCAAGATCTATTATCAGGGCGACTGGTTCGACCTTTGCCGCGGCCCGCACATGGCCAATACGGGGCAGATCGGTACGGCCTTCAAGCTGATGAAGGTTGCCGGTGCATATTGGCGTGGTGATAGCAATAACCCCATGCTGACGCGCATCTACGGCACGGCCTGGGCCACGCAGGAACAGCTGGATCAGTATCTGCACATCCTGGCGGAAGCCGAGAAGCGCGACCACCGCCGCCTTGGCCGCGAAATGGACCTGTTTCATTTCCAGGAAGAAGGTCCGGGCGTGGTGTTCTGGCACGGCAAGGGCTGGCGCATGTTCCAGACGCTGACCGCCTATATGCGCCGCCATCTGGAAGGCACCTATCAGGAAGTGAACGCACCGCAGGTTCTGGATGCTTCGCTGTGGGAGACCTCCGGTCACTGGGGCTGGTACCAGGAAAACATGTTCGCGGTAAAATCCGCCTATGCCTTCACCCATCCGGAGGACAAGGAAGCGGACAATCGCGTCTTCGCACTGAAGCCGATGAACTGCCCCGGTCACGTTCAGATCTTCAAGCATGGGTTGAAGTCTTACCGAGAACTGCCTGTTCGACTTGCAGAGTTCGGCACTGTGCACCGCTATGAGGCGTCAGGTGCTCTTCACGGCTTGATGCGCGTTCGTGGCTTTACCCAGGATGACGCTCACGTCTTTTGCACCGAAGAGCAGATGGCCGCGGAATGCCTGCGCATCAACGATCTGATCCTGTCGGTCTATCAGGATTTCGGCTTCGACGAGATTGTGGTCAAGCTGTCCACGCGTCCTGAAAAGCGCGTCGGTTCGGACGACCTTTGGGATCGCGCCGAGAGCGTGATGACCGAGGTCTTGAAGACCATCGAGGATCAATCCGGCGGGCGCATCAAGACCGGCATTCTGCCGGGCGAGGGCGCCTTCTATGGTCCAAAGTTCGAATACACCCTGAAGGATGCGATCGGTCGCGAATGGCAGTGCGGCACCACCCAGGTGGACTTCAATCTGCCGGAACGTTTCGGTGCCTTCTATATCGACCAGGCGTCTGAAAAGCGTCAGCCTGTGATGATCCACCGTGCGATCTGTGGTTCGATGGAACGCTTTCTCGGCATTCTGATTGAGAACTTCGCTGGCCACATGCCGTTGTGGTTTGCGCCGCTACAGGTTGTCGTCGCCACGATCACCTCGGATGCCGACGATTATGGTCGCGAGGTCGCCGAGGCGCTTCGAGAAGCGGGTCTCTCGGTGGAAACCGATTTCCGCAACGAGAAGATCAACTACAAGATCCGCGAGCATTCGGTCACCAAGGTTCCGGTCATCATCGTCTGCGGCAAAAAGGAAGCGGAAGAGCGCACGGTCAACATCCGCCGCCTCGGTTCCCAGGCCCAGACCTCGTTTGCTCTGGATGAGGCGATTGCCAATCTGGTCGACGAGGCGACGCCGCCTGACGTCAAGCGCAAGCGCGCTGCAAAGGCGAAAGCCAAGCTTGCTTGATCCCAAAGAAAACGGCGCCTTCGGGCGCCGTTTTCATAAGATGCTGGTGTGGGGCTTGTTAGGGACGTCCGCAGCGGCGCGGATCTGTGGGGAGTCGGCTATTCGAAATCGCCCGTCGCGTCTTCCGGTGCCTGGTCCTTCATCAGCACTTCGACATCGGAATCCTGTCCGGCCTTCACCCTGAAATTGCGCTGATAGACCTTGTCCTTGTTACGGGCAATTGCGGTGTACTCGCCGTCGGCGAGCACCATGGTGGAAAAGGCGCTGACGCTTTCATTCACCACGTCGCCAGCGCCCGTCAGCACAGACCAGGCCGTATCGGCGATCGCCTCGCCGCCATGCTCGGAGACGAGCTTCAGCGTCACTTGTGCCGCATGGTGCTGCAGCGTTGCTTCGGTCAGCTTGCCGGCTTCGACCTGGATATCGGCGCGAACCACCGCATTGACCGACCCGTATTCCGATACGACATGGTAGGTTCCGGCATTGAGACGGACGATAGTGTTCGGCTTCACATCGGTCATCACCAGCTTCCGCTCTCCGTTTTCGGAGGCTTCAGAGGCGTAGATGGAAAACTTCAACTGATTGGCGGAAATGGTCTTGTCGTTGCCGGCAACGGCATTGAGGACGAAGCCGCCAGCATCGAGAATGAGGACCTGCTTTTCGATCTTACCGGTTTCGGGAACGCTGAGCTTCTTGGTGACACCGGCGCGACCGAAGGCGACGTTGACGAAGTAATCTCCCGGCTCAAGGTGAAACTCGGCTGAACCGCCTTCAGAGCTTGCCAGCATCGGCAGCTTGCCATCGGCGCCCGGAATAGGGCTGAAGACCCGCCAGGCCAGCCCCTCCATCATCGGCTCGCCCTGCTGGGTCAGCTTTGCTTCCAGCACGATATCACGGGATTTGGCTGGCTCCGGCTCGCTGGGCGAGGGAACGGAGAAAGCGTTCAGCTTCGGCATTTTAGGCGTGCCCCCAAGCTGCTTGAATTCCTTGAAGGCATCCTGCGAGACGGCAATACCGGGTAGCGCGCTAGCCGAGACGAGCGCGATGCACAGACCTGCTCCGATTTTGGTAAACGTCATTTCTCTCGACCGGATTGACTTCTTGTTTTTGTGGGACCACTTCAATCCGAACCGCAAGGCTATTTCAAGGCCTGTCTTTACATTGCATGCGAATGGAACGGTGCGACCATGACAACTGACATCAAGCTCATCGACTATCTGAATGTACGACGCTCGACCCCCGCGCCGCAATTGTCGGAGCCGGGTCCGAGCCGTGAGGAGCTCGAAGAGATTCTTCGCCTGACGGTCCGCGTTCCAGACCATGGCAAGATCGCACCCTGGCGCTTCATCGTGATCCGAGGCGAAGAGCGGGTGAGATTGGGCGACGCCGCATTGGCACTCGCGCTGAAAAAGAACCCTGATTTGAGCGCCGACTTCCAATCGGTCGAAAGAACCCGCTTCACCAGAGCACCGGTCGTCATCGCCGTGGTCAGCAAGGCTGGTCCTCACGTGAAAATCCCCGAATGGGAACAGGTGATGTCGGCAGGCGCCGTATGCCTCAACCTGCTGATGGCATCGAACGCGCTTGGTTATGCCGCCAACTGGCTGACGGAATGGGTGTCCTACGATCCTGAGTTTCTGCCTGAGTTGGGCGTGAAGGATGGAGAGAAGGTGGCGGGGCTTATCTACATCGGATCGACGACGTTCCCGCCTGTCGAGCGTCCGCGCCCGGAACTGACCGACGTTGTGACCTGGGTCGGTGAAGCGTGATGTTCTACACCACAGACACGAACCAGCATGGCATGGCGCACGATCCCTTCAAGGCGATCGTCGCGCCGCGACCCATCGGTTGGATCGGTTCCAAGGGGAGCGATGGGACGCTGAACCTTGCCCCTTATTCCTTCTTCAACGCCATCGCGGACAAGCCCAAACTGGTGATGTTCTCATCGAGCGGACAGAAGGACAGCCTGCGCAATGTTCGCGAGAGCGGTGTCTTCACCGCTAGCCTCGTCAGCCGCCATCTCGTGGACCGGATGAACGCCTCGTCGGCACCTGTCGATTACGCCGTCAACGAGTTCGCACTGGCTGGCCTGACCGCACGTGCGGGCGAGGTGGTCGATGCGCCCTATGTGGCGGAGGCTCTTGCCGCGCTGGAGTGCCGCGTCACGCAGATCGTGCAGCCGCACGATATCGAAGGCGAGGCGGCCGACTCCTGGGTCGTCTTCGGGCAGGTGATGGGCATTCATATCGATGAGACGATCATCCGCGATGGTCGCATCGATATGGGCCTTGCGCGGCCCGTCGCCCGGATGGGCTATATGGACTACGCCGACGGCGGCGCGGATGTCTTCCAGCTGGCCCGCCCGAAGGCCTAATAGCCTCCATTTACGCCATGGTTAAGGAGCATGGTGAACCAATCGTAAACCTTTTCCCCCTAGGTTTCACCCATGGGAGGTGATCGCCGGCTCGGTAGCGAGTCGCGATAACCTCCGCGGGGTCATAAGAACATTTCTTGGGGTGCAGGGTGGTCGTAGAGGCATTTCTCAGCTGGACGGATAAGGCGCGTGCTGGCGATAGAGCCAAGGCTGCGAAGGCCTTGGGGGCAGCCTATGTCACCTCATCCTTGCCCAAAGACAAACAGGCAGGCGCCTATATGGCGATGTCCTACCTTCTGGACGATCCATCTCCCAAAGTCCGTCAGGCGCTTGCAGACGCGCTTGCCTGCTCTGATGATGCTCCTCGTCCTATCATTATCGCACTGGCTGAAGACCAGGCCGAGATTGCATGTCCGGTGATCATCAATTCCCCGGTGCTTCGGGAATCGGATCTTGTCGATCTGATCGGCCGAGGATCGTCGACCACAAGAGCGCTGATTGCGGCACGTGCTGATCTGAGCGCTGGCGTTTGCGCCGCTATGGCGGAAATCGGCAGCGAATGTGAAGTGATGATCATGCTGGAAAACCTATCAGCCCAGATCACACCCTTCACGCTGCGGCGTGTCTCTGAGCGTTTCGGAGAAGAGTCCGAAATCCGCAGTCTCCTACTGGATCGCAACGATCTCCCAGCCGACGTGCGCCACACCCTCGTCCTTCTGGTCGGAGAGGCGCTGGCCTCTGCTGGAATCGTGGGTCAGGTCATCACCGTGGCGCGCGCCCGCCAGATCGTTCAGGATGCATCGGACGCAGCTGTTACGCTGATTGCCGGCGAGGCATCCGGTCAGGAAAGATCATATCTGGTCGAGCATCTGCGCCAGCACCGACAACTGACGCCTTCCTTTCTTCTGCAGCTTCTTTGCACCGGAAAGCTCGACTTCTTCTCCGGGGCCATGTCCAACCTCTCCGGGCTTGAGGAGCGACGTGTCCGCTCAATCCTTGCAACCGGCAGAAACCATGCGGTCAAGGCGCTCTATCAGTCGACCGGTCTGTCCGGCCGCGCCCTTGAGGTTTTTATCGAGGCGACTCGTCTGTGGCGCCAGGCGGCCGAGATGCCCTATGGTGGAGCGGTGCAGCGGGTCGCCGAAAGGCTCCTCGAGACGTTCTCAAATACTGAGAGCGATGCAAGCGTCTACGAAATGATGTCGATGATTGAAAAGCTTCTGATCGTCGACCAACGTCAGAGAGCACGCTCCTTCGCCGAGGAACTGATCGCCGAGGCCGCTTGATCTTCGGAACAGGCAGCTACCACGCTTGAAGCGTGTCGCGATCTTTCGGATTCGCTCATTGGCTCTATGTCCTCGTTTCATCGCATGTGGTTATCGCAAAACCGCGCCACGCGTTTGTGCGACATGCTTTAGTCCGACGGACGCGTGGCAAGCCTTACTTGGATAGGCGTCTGGCAATCCAGGAATAGCTGTCTTCGACCATGCGCACCGGTTTGCCCAGAACCTCCCTCACACCTTCCGTTGAGGGAAGGATTTTTCGTACGCGGCCAATTGCTCGCTGCGCAAGGTTCTCCTCCTCCTGCTCCTCGGTTTGCGGCGTTTGCTTTGGAGCGTCCTGCCCGGTGGTTGCCTGCTCGACGGGCGCGTCCGGCATCTGACACACGGCAACGACGACCGGATAAGAGACATTGGTGAATTGGCCGAGCTGCTTTTCCGACTCCGCGTCGCAGAGTTCAACGCTCGTCCACCGCTGCTGCATTGTCGCGATGTAGCGGCAGTCTGATGCCGTGTCGTCGCAGCCGAGGATTGTCATCAAGACGAGCGCGGTTCGCATTTCACTTTTCTCCGGACGAAAGAGCTGGTTTACTCAGCGTGTCATTCAATATGATTGCAGTCTTATTGCGGCTGAAGCCGCCCAATTTTTATGGAAATAGCATGCCAGTTGAAATCAATCCGGAATCACCCCGTCAGCCAGAAATCGCCCGCCTCATGGATTTGTCGAATGCCTACATGGCCTCGCTCTATCCCGCCGAAAGCAACCACCTCGTCGATCTCGAGGCGCTTGAAAAGCCCACCGTCTCATTCCTGGTCGCGCGAAATGACGGAGCCATTGTCGGCTGTTGTGCGCTGGTGGAGGCTGGAGACGGCACGGCGGAGATCAAACGGATGTTCGTCGATCCCGAAGCGAGAGGCCTTCAGATCGGAAAACGCATGATGGCGGCGCTGATTGAACGCGCACAGGCGCTAAAGCTTTCAGCCATTCGCCTCGAAACCGGCATCAGTCAGCCGGAGGCGATCGGCCTTTATCGCAAGGCCGGATTTGTCGAGATCGAGCCATTCCCGCCTTACAAGCCGGATCCGCTCAGCATGTTCATGGAACTTCGTCTTTAAGCGGCGTGCCTAAACGGAGCTGGCGGCCTTTCGCGGCCTTGGAGGTTCCTCCACCAGCTCTATCTCCTCCTCAATAACGTCATGGACGATCACGGGTTCGCCCGCCGATATTTCGGCTTCGCGCACCCATTCGCGCCAGACGGCAACCAGCAGCGCCATCAGCACGGGACCGATGAAGAGACCAAGGAAACCCATGGTCTTCACGCCGCCGACAAGGCCGAAGAAGGTTGGCAGGAAAGGAAGCTTGATCGGGCCGCCAACAAGGCGCGGACGGATCGTCTTGTCGACGATGAAGAGCTCGACCGAGCCCCAGATGAAGAGGCCGATACCAGCCGCGGGCGAGCCGCTTGCGAGGAGATAGAGCGAGACCAGCGTGAAGGAAAGCGGCGCACCGCCTGGGATGAGCGCCATGACGCCGGTCAACACACCAAGCGTCACCGGGGAGGGGACGCCGGCGATCCAGTAGGCGATACCGAGAATGATGCCTTCGCCGATCGCGATCAGCGTCATGCCTGTCACAGTGGAGCTGATCGTAGCAGGAACGACGCGTGAGATGCGCTCCCAGCGGTTTGGCAGGATGCGTTCGCCGACGAGATCGACCTGGCGGGCAAAGCCCACACCGTTGCGATAGACGAAAAACAGCGCGATCAGCATGAAGAGCAGCGTCAGGACAAGGTGGAAAGCTCCGTTACCTGCCGCCACGATCGCGCGATAGATATTGCCGATATTGGCGCCGCTGACGAGCTGGATCACTTCGCCGATCGCGCCAGGTGTGCCGACATAGCGTGTCCACTGTTCGCTCATCCAGACGCCGACACCTGGAAGCGCTGCAATCCATTGTGGAACGGGCGCGCCCGTCTTGTTGACCTCCACGGCCCAGCCGAACCATTCGCGAATCTCACCGGCCGTATAGGACGCAGCAATCACGATCGGAACGATGAGGAAGGTGATAATCAGCAGGATTGCGACCGTCGCCCCGATCGTATTGTTGCCGCCCACACGGGTCAGCAGGCGCCGATAGATCGGCCAGCTTGCAAAGCCGATGACGAGAGCGGCAAGAACCGGAACGAGAAAGCCGTAGAAGAAGTAGATCCCGGCTGCGACAATCAAAAGCAGAAGCCAGCGCGCCGCCGAAATAGAGGGGACCAAGGCAATCCGGGCGTGGGTCGCAGCACCCAGCCACCGGTGTTCTCCATCCGGATGATGATTGTCGGCTTTATTCACTCTAGTCTCTTTCGCATTCCCGGAGCAGCGGGTCACACTGTCACAGGTGAGATATGGGGTGCAATCTATTCCCCCGTTATTTCGCTTTTATGTTGTCGCAAAACATATTGAACGAATTTGGTAAAAATTGAGCAACAAGCTTGGACTTCTGACATGAATGTGAGAATGAACAGGCACTTTTACAACCTCTGAGGTTTCCTGCTCCGTTCTGGGCTATTGATCATGCTGCGCCGATTCTTTGCTTACTATCGCCCATATCGGGGGCTCTTCATTCTCGACTTCTCCTGCGCCGTGCTCTCGGGTCTTCTCGAACTCGGCTTTCCCATGGCGGTGAAGCTTCTCGTCGATGTTCTTCTGCCGTCATCGAACTGGCCGGTCATCATGGCGGCATCTTTCGGCCTGCTGGTTATCTATGTCTTCAATACCGGCCTGATGGCGACCGTCACCTACTGGGGACACATGCTCGGCATCAATATCGAAACCGATATGCGCCGTGCCGCTTTCGACCATTTGCAGAAACTCTCCTTCCGCTTTTTCGATAATCAGAAGACCGGCCATCTTGTCGGCCGCCTGACCAAGGATCTGGAAGAGATCGGTGAGGTTGCGCATCACGGACCGGAAGATCTTTTCATCGCGATCATGACCTTCATCGGCGCTTTCCTGCTGATGCTTTGGGTCAATGTGCCATTGGCGCTGATCACGGCTGTGATTGTGCCGCTGACGGCATGGGTTACCAGCCGGTATGGCACGCGCATGACAAACAATTTCCGCTCACTCTACAATCGCGTTGGCGCCTTCAATGCCCGCATCGAGGAGAATGTTGGCGGCATGCGGGTGGTGCAGGCTTTCGCCAATGAGGATCACGAACGCGCTTTGTTCGAAAAGGACAATCAACGCTATCGCCGCACCAAGCTCGACGCCTACAAGATCATGACTGCCAGTACGTCGCTCAGCTATATGAGCATGCGTCTGACGCAGATGGTCATCATGATCTGCGGCGCCTGGCTCGTCCTGCACGGCGACCTGACCAATGGTGGCTTCGTCAGCTTCCTCTTGCTGGTCAACGTCTTCTTCCGCCCGATCGAGAAGATCAATTCCGTGATCGAAACCTACCCCAAGGGCATCGCCGGGTTCCGTCGTTTTACCGAGTTGATCGATACCGAGCCGGATATCGCCGACGCGCCGGATGCGATCACTGCTCCGTCTCTTCGTGGAGACATCGCTTACAGGAACGTCAGTTTCGGCTATGCCGATGGAAAGCACGTCCTGTCCAACATTGATCTGACGATTGATGCCGGCGAAACCGTCGCCTTCGTCGGGCCTTCAGGGGCCGGAAAGACGACCCTTTGCTCGCTGCTGCCGCGTTTCTACGAGGTCACCGACGGCGCCATTACCATCGACGGCATCGATATTCGCAACATGACGTTGGCATCGCTGCGCAGTCAGATCGGCATCGTGCAACAAGACGTCTTCATGTTTGGCGGCACCGTGCGCGAGAACATCGAGTACGGACGGCTTGGCGCAAGCGATGAGGATATCTGGATTGCTGCACGGCGCGCGCGGCTCGATCAGGTCATCGAAGCCATGCCAGACGGCATGGAGACAGTCATTGGCGAGCGTGGCGTCAAGCTCTCCGGCGGCCAGAAGCAGCGTCTCGCGATTGCCCGCATGTTCCTGAAGAACCCGCCAATCCTCATTCTCGATGAGGCGACATCCGCACTCGACACCGAAACCGAACGCGCCATTCAGCAATCGCTTGGTGAACTTGCCGAAGGCCGCACGACGCTCATCATCGCTCATCGTCTGGCAACCATCAGAGATGCGTCGCGCATTGTCGTGGTCGATGCCAACGGCATCGTCGAAAGCGGAAACCATCAGGAGCTTCTTGCCGCGAAAGGACCATACAGCCGGCTTTATGAAGCACAGTTCGGCGCTGGCCTTATTGCGTGACAGTTCGAACTGGGTGAGGGCTATGCCCTCAACCATGCACCTTACGCGGTCGATGCGCCTGCATGCACAGCAAGACGCTGAGAACGACGGAGACGATCGCGACGCTTTCGATCAGCGTCGGTCCACGGCCTTCCCATAGGAAGCCATAGAGCAGGGCGAACAGGGTTTCGAACAGGATCATCTGCCCGACCATCGTTAGTGGCAGAAGTCGGCTCATGCGGTTCCAAAGCGCGTTGCCGAAAATCGATGCCGAAATGCCAAGACCAACGGCAACCATGGTAAACTGCATCCAGTCCGAAGCGGGATGGGCAACACCGCCAAAGGCGAAAGCGGGGACAGCAAGAACAAGCGCGATGCCGCCGGTGACGACACCGGTCATCAGGTTCCATTCATCCGCACTGACAGCATGCAAGCGAACGAGCCAGCGCGCGTTGCCGACCGCGAATGCCGTCCACGATGCCAGCGCGCCGATCGCGGCTGCAAGCCCTATGAGCTTGCGAGCATCCATTGGTGTCCCGTCATGCATAAGCGACTGCCATGAGATGCCGATGATACCGACGGCGCCAAAGAACAGGGATGGCCAGAGCCGCTTCAACGAGACGGCGCCATGGTCCATGCTGCCGATAATGGTGACGGCGACCGGCAGAAAGCCGATGATGATGGAGGTGAAGGCGACCCCACTCAATTGAACGGCGGTCGAGATGAACACATAGTAGAGCAGGTTGCCAACAAGGCTAAGCCACAGGAGGGCTATCCACTCTGCACGGCCGAACTGCGCCGAGACACGTTTGATCTTCGGCGCAATCAGCACAAGCGCGATAACGCCAAAGGTCAGATAGCGGGCGGTGGAGAGTTGCAACGGTGTGAAGCCTGCCGGGATGAGCTTCGGTGCAAGAAAAATCCCGCCCCACAGCGCGCCCGCCAGCATTCCGTAAAATAGCCCCAACCCGGTCTTGTTCATGTCATGTCCTTGTGTCTATGGCGGGCTACAGCATCGGCCAGAAAATCGGCATCGATTTTCGGAAAAGCACGATGCGTAGATTCAAAAAGATAGAGCGTCCTCGGTGCGGCCAATAAGCCGCGCGGCGCTCTATGTGCCATGCGTAGGAAATGCCTGTCTTGACATAAACTCTTACGGTTCAGGAAATGGCGTTGCGCCGATAGGCGGCAGGCGTGGTGCCGAGCGCCTTCTTCATGGCGCGCGTCAAGGCCGTCTGATCGGAGAAGCCCGCCCGTGTTGCAATCTCTGCAATCGGCAAGGACGAGCCTGAAAGAAGCGCGCAGATTTTCTTCATCCGGACATCGGCGAGCAGAGCGTGCGGCGTGGCATCAAAGTAATCGAGAGATAGCGCGTGCAGGCGGCTGGTGCTGATCTCCACCTCGGACGCCATGCGCTCCACCGTCCAAGGTTGAAACGGATCGATCTCGATCAATGCTTTGAGCGTCATCAGTCGAGATGCGACGTCGGCCCCTTCGTCCGTGAAGCTTCCGACCAGAAGCTCTGCCCACAACCTCGTTGAGGATGAGTTGTGTTCGCCATCGTGAATGGATCGTCGCATATGGCGCGCGATAGAAGACGATCGATTAGTGAGGTCGATGAATGGCCTGTTGCAAAATCTCTCCAGCGTCGCCTCTGGGACGTATCTCTCGTCGAGATCGACGATCAGGGAGCGGTTGTTGTCCGATGTGACAATGCTGTGCTTTATATTGCCGGTAATCAGAACGGCCTTGGAGGTCGAGAGGCGCTGCTGCAACCCGCCAACCTCAATGTCCATGCTGCCTTGCAGTGGCACGACGATCTGGACAAAGGCATGGCGTTCCTCTGGCCATTCCTTTGAATAGGAACGAAGATCGACAGATGCGGTTTGCATGGCGTTCTCCTTCCCTCAAACAAAAAAAGTGGCCTTGCGGCCACTTTCTAACATGAAGCATGAAGGACTGAACAGTAGTTCAGGCCTCGGTCTCCTGCTTCACCGTCGATTCGCCACGCTTGCGCTTGCGCAGAACCGGCTTGTTCTCGCGCGCTTCACACTTTGCTACATCGATAAGGTAAGCCAATACCGGCATACTATTCATCGAGGCGAGTTGCTTGGCGGATTCGAGAAGGTTGATGATGTTGGCAAAGTCGTCCATCGTATCTCTCGGCTGGACCCTAGGTCCTGTTTATGGTTGAAAAATGCGCCAGACACGAAACCGCGCCAAAAAATGATCATCTTGGCTCGGTTGCATCTCATGGCTGCAAACAATCTTCTAATTTAATAGCAATCCACCCAGCAGGGTTGCAATAGCGATTTTCTAAGAACTGCTATGCAGGGGTGATGAGGATGATCATCGTCAATGACACTAAAGAAGCCGCTGAAATCATCAAGGGCTCCCGCCGTATTCTTGTCATGGGGTGCTCCGGCAACGGCAAAAGCACGCTGAGCAACCGGCTGTCCGAACGGCTCGGACTGCCACACATATCATGTGACCGCGACATTTTCTGGCTGCCGGGCTGGAAGCTGAGACCGAGGCCGGAGATTGTTGAGCGCATGACCGCCTTTGCAGCCGAAGACCGCTGGATTATCGATGGCAACAGCCCAGGCACACTGCCTCTTCGCCTGCCGCGGACGGAGGCGGTCATCTGGCTGCGCTTTCCCCGCTGGATGTCGTTGACCAGCGTCGTGAAGCGCTGGCTTCGTTACCGTGGCAAAGTGCGACCGGAAATGGCCGAAGGGTGTCCGGAAAAGATCGATGCAAAATTTCTCTCCTATATCTGGAATTTCGAAAAGGCTGAGTCACCTGAGATCGTTCAGCATCTCGAGGCTGCCCGGAGGGATTTACCGGTCATCATTCTCACAAGCTACCAGGATACGAATCGCCTGCTCAGTGATCTCGACTCGGCGATTGGCGGTGAACTGAAGCGGTAGAGCAGGGGGCAGGGATGCCGAATTATATTTCTGATATCGTAGAGGCCGCGAGATTATTGGGACGTGCTTCCCGCGTGCTGGTGGTCGGCTCGTCCGGTGGCGGAAAGACAACGCTCTCGCGGCAGGTCGCGCATCACCTTCAAGCCGAATACTTCTCGATTGACCGAGATGTGCGCTGGCTAACAAATTGGACGCAACGCGAACAAGGAGAGCAGCATCGCATCATCCGAGATATCGTTGCTCATGATCGCTGGGTGTTGGACGGAAGCAATCCCTCCACCTTCGATATTCGCTTGCCCAGGACCGATGTCGTGATCTGGATGCGCCTTTCCCGCCTCACCTGTTTGGCCGGTATTGGGCGTCGTGTCATGCGCAACTATGGGCGCGTTCGACAAGATATGGCTGACGGTTGCGCTGAACCGTTGCCCAATCTCGAATTCCTGACCTATATCTGGACATTCGAGAAACGTCACGCACCGCTTTTCGAACGCAATTTCGATCTTTATGGTCCAGAGGTCCCGATATTTCAGGTGAAATCTCGACGTGAGGCGTACCGCCTCCTTGATCTTATGCGGAGTGCACATTAATTCCGGCTCATGCCGCAATTTGAAACACGCCGCCTTGTCAAACATTCTCCCGACCGGATGTACGATCTCGTCGCCGATGTGGAGAAATATCCGGAATTTCTGCCTCTCTGTGACGGGCTCACCGTGCGCTCCAAGAAAGAGCGCGACGGCAAGACGCTGTTGGTGGCGGATATGACGGTTGGCTACAAGGCCATCCGCGAGACCTTCACCACACAGGTTCTTTTGAAGCCGGAAGAGCGTGCTATCGATGTCAAATACCTTGACGGGCCGTTCCGCTATCTGGACAATCGTTGGCGCTTCGAGCCGACCGATAATGGCGGGTGCTCGGTCTATTTCTTCATCGACTACGAGTTCAAGAACCGCCTTCTCGGCGCTCTGATGGGCTCGATGTTCGATCGGGCGTTCCGCATGTTCGCCGAAGCTTTCGAAGCCCGTGCCGACCGTATCTATGCGGAATGAGATAGCTCCAAAACCATCTCTAAAGCGGTTCTGACGGTTGAAAGACGGACCTGATCGCGGCCGATATCGCCGTAACGCATTTCACGATGAATGAGCCTGCCATCGCGGCTCTTTGCTGCCAGATGCACCAGACCGACCGGTTTTGCGGCGGAGCCGCCACCGGGGCCGGCAATGCCCGTGACCGCGACGCAGACATGAGCACGGGAGCGAAATAGCGCGCCATGCGCCATCTGGAGCGCAGTTTCCCTGGAGACCGCGCCATAGGCTTTCAAGGTCGGCTCCAAGACGCCCAGCATGTCCATCTTCGCCTCGTTCGTGTAAGTGACGAAGCCGCGGTCGACGACGGCGGAGGAGCCGGAAATCTCGGTGAGGGCGCCGGCAATCAAACCGCCTGTGCAGCTTTCCGCCGTCGACACCATATGTCCTGCCTCAGAGAAGCTTGCGATGATGTGACGGGCCTGTTCCAAGATATCCGTTGGGAAGATGCTCATACCGGCCTCTGCTGATAAACCACCGTCGCAGTCGCGATCGCTGCAATGCCTTCACGCCGCCCGACAAAGCCGATCATCTCGTTGGTGGTTGCCTTGACTGAGCAACGGTCGAGCGAGATCCCGAGGATTTCTGCCAGGTTCTCGCGCATGGCCTGGCGATGCGGTCCGATGCGTGGCGCTTCTGCAATCAGCGACACATCCGCATTCATGATCGTGCCGCCATTGCCACGCACGACATTTGCTGCGTGTTCGAGGAAAATCCGCGAGGCGGCACCCTTCCATTGCGGGTCCGATGGTGGAAAATGATCGCCGATATCGCCGGCACCACAGGTGGCGAGCAGGGCATCGGTCAGCGCATGAAGCGCCACATCCGCATCGGAATGGCCCTTGAGCTTTTGATCATGGGCAATGAAGATGCCGCAAAGCGTCACACCATCGCCGTCTTCCAACTGATGGACATCATACCCATTGCCGGTCCGTACATCCGGAAGTGCGGCAGAAAGTTTTTCGTCAGCCATGGCAATATCCCGCTTCAAAGTAAGTTTGACATTATCGACAGATCCTTCGACGAGGCTGACTGGCAGTCCGGCCCATTCCGCAATCGAGGCGTCGTCAGTAAAATCGTCTTGGCCCGATGAGGCCGCATCACGGTGCGCTGCAAGGATCGCGCTGTATCGAAAGGCCTGTGGGGTCTGGGCGGCAAACAGGCCGCTGCGGGATACGGTCTCCCGCACCAGCGATGCGTCACCGCGCTTCAACGTGTCTGTGACCGCAAGGGCAGGCAGCACCGCATCGGCTCCACTTTCGAGACGCGCAGCTACCCGTTCCAAAAGATCGGCATCGATGAATGGTCGGACTGCGTCATGGATCATCACATGCGTGACGTCATCTGCGCCAAGCGCTTCGAGCCCTGCAAGAACCGATTGCTGGCGGGTTGTACCGCCGGTGACGACGAGCATCCGCTCAGGCGCAGACAGACGGGGTGCGATCGGCTCATAGAGAGCAAAATCCTCGCGGTGAATGACGACTGCTATCTTTGCGGCTTTCTGCCAGCCGAGGAACGTCCTCAGCGTGTGCTCGATAACGGGTTTGCCGCCGATCGACCGATATTGTTTCGGACCCTCTTCCGGTGAGCCTGCGCGTTCCCCGCGACCAGCTGCGACAATGACGACACCGATTTTCATATTGGATTTCCGCATTTCCCCTATGCCGTATCTGCTGCTGTTCCAGATTGACATGCGTGATCTAACGTTTCAAAAGCCGAATGACCAGCCGTGATTGGCGCCTGCTACGAGCTGAAATTCGCCTATTGCTTCGTCATTTGAACATGGCTTGCTCTTACGCAATGAAGTTTCATGAAAAAACACGCAAAAAAGCAGCGTGGGTGCTTGGCAAGCGCGAAAACGCTGTCTAAAAATAATGCAACTTTTCTACCTGCATGAAAGATCGCCAATTGCATCTCCCGGCGCTGTCAGAATCATTTCAGATCGGTGGTGTGGCTGTTCGTAACCGGGCAGTGCTTGCCCCCATGTCCGGGGTAACCGACCTTCCTTTCCGTCAGCTGGCCTGGCGCTTTGGTGCAGGCCTCGTCGTGACCGAGATGGTCGCAAGCCGTGAGCTTGTCGCAAACAAGGGCGAGTCCTGGGCTCGTCTCAAGAATGCCGGCATGACGCCGCATATGGTTCAGCTTGCCGGACGCGAAGCCCACTGGATGGCTGAGGCTGCAAAAATCGCCGCCGATAACGGCGCCGATATCATCGACATCAATATGGGGTGTCCCGCAAAGAAGGTGACTGGCGGCTATTCCGGCTCCGCGCTGATGCGCGATCCCGATCATGCTCTGACCCTCATCGAAGCCACCGTGAAGGCGGTCGATGTTCCGGTTACGGTAAAGATGCGGCTGGGTTGGGACGAAAACTCCCTGAATGCTCCGGACATCGCAGCGCGGGCCGAAGCCGCAGGTGTAAAGCTGATCACCATCCACGGTCGCACCCGCATGCAGTTTTACGAAGGCAAGGCAGATTGGGACGCAATTCGCGCCGTCCGCGCCGCCATTTCCATACCGCTGATCGCCAATGGTGACGTGGAAACGCAAAGCGATGTCGCCGAGATATTGCGCCGCTCGGGCGCCGATGCGGTGATGGTGGGACGTGGGGCGCAGGGGCAGCCCTGGTTGCCGGCTGTTCTTGCCGGTCACGCAGCACCTGCGCGGCAGGAGATCGCCAATATCGCTGTTGAACATTACGAGATGATGCTCGAATTCTACAGTCTGGAGGCAGGCTTACGTCATGCGCGCAAGCATCTCGGCTGGTATCTCGATCGCTTCGCTCCCTCAACCACGGTGGAGGAGAAGGTGCAAATCATGACATCAAAGAACACGAACGAGGTCATCGCTGTGCTGCGCGGCGCACTTGAACGCGGCGCGCAGGACGATGCTTCAAGGAAGGCCGCATGAGCGCTGGAAATTCCTCTGCGCCGGGTGGCAACGCCTTGGCCATGGCCGTTCTGAACGCCGTCCAGAACCCCGTCATTCTGGTGGATGCCGAAGGCTTCGTTGCTTTCGCTAATTGGGAGGCTGAGGCCTTCTTCGGTGCCAGTGCCGCCCATCTGGCGCGCTATCGCATTTCTACCTTCATCCCTTTTGGCAGCCCGCTTTTGGCATTGATCGATCAGGTCCGGGAACGCCGCGCTCCCGTCAATGAGTATCGTGTCGATCTGTCCTCCCCACGCCTTGGCCAGGACAAGCTCGTCGATCTGTATGTCGCTCCCGTTGTCAGCGAGCCGGGCTCGGTCGTCGTTGTGTTCCAGGAACGGTCGATGGCGGACAAGATCGACCGTCAACTGACCCATCGCGCGGCGGCTCGCTCCGTCACGGGCCTTGCGTCGATGCTGGCGCACGAAATCAAAAATCCGCTGTCCGGCATTAGAGGTGCGGCACAACTGCTTGAATCATCGGTTCCGGATGAGGACAGAGCGCTGACCCGCCTGATCTGCGACGAAACCGATCGCATCGTTTCTCTGGTCGACCGCATGGAGATTTTTTCCGACGAGCGTCCAGTGGACCGCTTTCCGGTCAATATTCACTCGGTCCTCGACCATGTCAAAGCCGTTGCCAAGGCCGGTTTCGCCCGCAACATCAAGATCACTGAAAATTACGATCCGTCCCTGCCGCCGGTCTATGCCAACCGCGATCAGTTGGTGCAGGTCTTCCTCAATCTGGTGAAGAATGCGGCCGAAGCGGTCGGCAACCAGACAGACGGCGAGATTATTCTGACCACAGCCTATCGTCCGGGCATTCGCCTATCGGTGGCGGGCAGCCGCGAGCGCATCTCTCTGCCGCTCGAATTCTGCGTCCACGATAATGGCCCGGGCGTGCCATCAGATCTTCTGCCGCATCTCTTCGATCCCTTCATCACCACCAAGACCAACGGGTCCGGCCTGGGGCTGGCGCTGGTGGCAAAGCTGATCGGCGCGCATGGCGGCATCGTTGAGTGCGACAGCCAGAACCATCGCACAACATTTCGCGTCCTGATGCCGGTTTCGCCTGAAGTTGCACCGGACGACAGCATTATACCGAACACAGGGTCCAATCCATGACAGCAACGATTCTCGTGGCCGATGATGATGCGGCTATCCGCACCGTTCTGAACCAGGCGCTGAGCCGCGCCGGTTACGATGTGCGCATCACGTCCAATGCCGCAACGCTGTGGCGCTGGGTCTCGGCTGGGGAGGGTGACCTCGTCATAACCGATGTGGTCATGCCGGATGAGAACGCCTTCGATCTTCTGCCGCGCATCAAGAAGGCTCGTCCCGAGCTTCCGGTTCTCGTGATGAGCGCGCAAAACACCTTCATGACCGCCATCAAGGCGTCGGAAAAGGGCGCTTACGACTACCTGCCCAAACCCTTCGACCTGACGGAATTGATCGCCATCATCGGTCGCGCTCTGTCGGAGCCGAAGCGCAAGCCTGCCAAGCTCGATGACGACATGCAGGATGGCATGCCGCTCGTCGGCCGTTCCGCCGCAATGCAGGAGATTTACCGCGTGTTGGCGCGTCTCATGCAGACCGACCTGACGCTGATGATCACCGGCGAGTCCGGTACCGGCAAGGAACTGGTGGCGCGTGCGCTGCACGACTATGGCAAGCGCCGCAACGGTCCCTTCGTTGCCATCAACATGGCCGCCATTCCGCGTGATCTGATCGAATCGGAACTCTTCGGCCACGAGAAGGGCGCCTTCACCGGTGCACAGAACCGCTCAACTGGCCGTTTCGAACAGGCAGAAGGCGGCACGCTGTTCCTTGACGAAATTGGCGACATGCCGATGGATGCACAGACCCGTTTGCTGCGCGTCCTGCAGCAGGGCGAATATACGACTGTGGGCGGCCGCACACCGATCCGCACCGATGTCCGCATCGTCGCTGCGACGAACAAGGATTTGAAGCAGTCGATCAACCAAGGTCTTTTCCGCGAAGACCTCTACTACCGTTTGAACGTCGTTCCACTGCGCCTGCCTCCGCTTCGTGACCGAGCAGAAGACATTCCCGATCTCGTCCGTCACTTCATCCAGACAGGTGAGAAGGAAGGTCTTGAGGGCAAGCGCTTCGAGGGTGAGGCGCTGGAACTGATGAAGGCCTACGCCTGGCCTGGCAACGTCCGCGAACTTGAGAACCTGATCCGCCGCCTGATGGCGCTTTATCCACAGGAAGTCATTACCCGCGAGATCATCGAGCAGGAACTCCAGTCGGATGTTCCAGACAGCCCGATCGACCGCACGACCGTTCGCAGCGGTAACCTGACGATCTCGCAGGCGGTGGAAGAGAATATGCGGGAGTATTTCTCGAGCTTCGGCGAGAACCTGCCGCCACCCGGCCTTTATGATCGCGTACTTCACGAAATGGAGTATCCGTTGATCCTTGCGGCACTGACCGCCACGCGCGGCAATCAGATCAAGGCGGCAGATCTGCTCGGCCTCAATCGCAATACGCTCAGGAAAAAGATCCGCGAACTCGGCGTTTCCGTGTATCGCAGCTCTCGTACCACCTGAGGATATTGACAATACGACGATCGTCGTTGCATTTTCGCCACAAACTGTTGCTTGAAAAACACTGTGACGTCATAGATTCGCGATCCGCGACGAACGACGTTTGGCTGTGGCGTCTCTGCCTATCATGGCGGCTTGGGAATGATGATCGATGCGTAAACCTGTCGTCGAAGGAAAAGCCGACGAGCAAGCGGCGGGCATGTTGATTGCCGACCGCCGCATGTCCTTTGCGCTGCCTGGTCTCGTTCTCGCCGGCGTAGCGCTAATCTGCGCCATCGTCACGCTGATCGTGCTGCTGGGGCTGACGCCGATCGCGCCGACCTCCAACGTCGTCATCGCTTCAGTTGTCATCAACTCCATCTTCGTTATTGGCCTGATGTATCTCATCGGCCGGGAAATCAGCCGGCTGTTGAAGGCCCGCCGCAAGGGAAGGGCTGCGGCTCGCCTGCATGTGCGCATTGTCGTGCTGTTTTCCATCGTCGCAATCACGCCGGCTGTGCTCGTGGCGATTTTTGCCAGTTTGACGCTGAATGTCGGACTGGACCGCTGGTTCGCTCTTCGTACGCAGGCGATCGTTGATTCCTCCAGCAATATCGCCCAGGCCTATATGCTGGAAAATGCCGGTTATCTGCAGGGCCAGACGCTTTCCATGGCGACCGACCTCGACCGCAACCGTGCGCTTTTTTATCTCGACCGCACCGGTTTCGTCGATCTGATGACGCGACAGGCCAAAGGTCGCGGCATGCTTGGTGCCTTCCTTGTCCAGGCAGATGGTGACGCGGTCGTGCAGGCCGATATCGCCACTGAACGCCCGCTACCGGCAATCCCGGCAGATGCGCTTGAAAAGGCCGCAGCAGGCCAGCCAACGCTCATTCCGCCGGGTGTGACCAACCTTGTGGGCGCCATCATCAAATTGGAGGGGATCGGCGGAACGTTCCTCTATACGGTGCGCGCCGTCGATCCCAAGGTCATGTCGGCCATGCGGCTGATGGAGGAGAACCGCGCAGAATACAAGGCAATGGAATCCGGTCGTGCGCCGCTTCAAATTGCCTTTGCCATTCTCTATCTCGGCTTTGCGCTGATTGTGCTCCTCGCCGCAATCTGGACGGCCATCGCGGTCGCCGATCGTATCGTTCGCCCGATCCGTCTGCTCATCAGCGCCGCTGACAGTGTGGCAACCGGCAACCTGCATGTCCTGGTGCCAGTGCGCGCCATTGATGGTGACGTCGGCCGTCTGTCGCGAACCTTTAACAAGATGATTTCGGAGATCCGCAGCCAGCAGGAAGAGATCATCGAGGCGAAGGACGATATCGATGATCGCCGTCGCTTTATCGAAGCGGTGCTCTCCGGCGTCACGGCCGCCGTGATCGGCGTCGATGAAAACCGGGTGATCACCATCGTCAATCCGTCGGCAGAAGAGTTTCTCGCTCTTCCTTCCTCCGAACTCGTCGGTTCGCCGCTCTCCGTGGCAGCACCTGAGATCGAGCATGTGCTGGCGGAGGCGTCGGCATCCGGTCGCGCAGCTTTTCGTCAGCAGATCAACATCATGCGCCGCGGCAAGGAGCGCACCTTGAGCGTTCAGGTCACGCGCGAGGATGCCCGCGATGGCCGCGAGTCCCATGTCATCACTTTGGACGATATCACCGATCTCGTTATTGCCCAGCGCTCCACTGCATGGTCTGACGTAGCGCGACGTATTGCGCACGAGATCAAGAACCCGTTGACCCCGATCCAGCTCTCGGCAGAGCGCCTCAAGCGCCGCTTCGGCAAGCAAATCGATGACAGTGATCGCGCGGTTTTCGATCAGTGTACCGACACGATCGTTCGTCAGGTCGGCGATATTGGCCGTATGGTGGATGAGTTTTCCGCCTTCGCCCGCATGCCGAAGCCGACCAAAGAACGCTCCGATCTGCGCACCGTCCTCAAAGATGCCACCTTCCTCAGAGAGATGGGTGCAAGCCATGTGAGCTTCAAAACCCAGCTCGGCGATAGGCCGTTGGAAGGCATGTTCGATGCCCGCATGCTCGGCCAGGCATTCGGCAACCTTATCAAGAATGCCACCGAGGCAATCGAGTCCGTCGATCCTGCCGAAGGTCGCGATGGCCGTATCCTGGTCCGTGCGGATTTTGACGAATCAAACAACCGGTTCGTGGTGGACGTCATCGACAATGGCAGAGGTCTGCCGGTCGAAAACCGTCACCGCATCCTCGAGCCCTACATGACGATGCGCGACAAGGGCACTGGGCTTGGTCTCGCCATCGTCAAGAAGATCATTGAAGAACACGGCGGTCATCTCGAATTGCATGATGCACCGGCCGATTTCGATCATGGCCACGGTGCCATGATCAGGGTGCTGCTACCGCGTGTTGACGTCGTTGGCAGCGAAACTGACAAGGAAGTTGCATATGGCATCTGATATTCTGGTCGTCGACGACGAGGCCGACATCCGTGAGATCGTTGCGGGCATTCTGTCTGATGAGGGGCACGAGACCCGCATGGCGCATGACAGCGACAGCGCGCTCGCTGCCATTTCGGAGCGCGTGCCGCGGCTGATCTTTCTCGATATCTGGATGCAGGGAAGCAAGCTGGATGGTCTGGCGCTTCTCGATGAAATCAAGAACCGTCACCCTGACTTGCCGGTCGTGATGATTTCCGGTCACGGCAACATCGAGACCGCGGTCAATGCCATCAAGCGCGGCGCCTTCGACTTCATCGAAAAGCCGTTTAAGGCCGACCGTCTCATTCTGATCGCCGAACGTGCGCTGGAAAACTCCAAGCTGAAGCGCGAGGTTCAGGAGCTGAAGAAGCGGACTGGCGATGCTGTCGAACTCATCGGCGCGTCTCTCGCCGTTTCGCAGCTTCGTCAGACGATTGATCGCGTAGCACCGACCAATAGCCGCATCATGATCCTTGGCCCCTCCGGCTCCGGCAAGGAGCTTGTGGCGCGTATGATTCACAAGAAGTCGTCGCGTGCCACTGGGCCTTTCGTTGCGCTGAATGCGGCCACGATTACACCGGAACGCATGGAGATCGCGCTTTTCGGCACCGAGGGGCTACCGGGGCAACCACGCAAGGTCGGTGCGCTGGAAGAGGCGCATCGCGGCGTTCTTTATCTCGATGAAGTCGGCGAAATGCCGCGCGAGACGCAGAACAAGATCCTGCGCGTACTTGTCGACCAGCAGTTCGAGCGTGTGGGCGGCGGCAAGCGGGTTAAGGTCGATGTCCGCATCATCTCCTCCACGGCTCTCAATCTTGAGAACCTGATTTCCGAGGGGCTGTTTCGCGAGGATCTCTACCACCGTCTCGCCGTTGTCCCGGTCAAGGTTCCGGCACTGTCCGAGCGCCGCGAGGATATCCCCTTCCTGGTGGACATGTTCATCCGCCAGATTTCGGAACAGGCCGGCATTCGTCCGCGCAAGATCGGCGATGACGCCATGGCCGTCCTGCAGACGCATGATTGGCCGGGCAACATCCGCCAGCTTCGCAACAATATCGAACGCCTGATGATCCTGACCCGTCCGGAAGGCGGCGACACGTCTATTACCGCCGACATGCTGCCCTCCGATATTGGCGACATGCTGCCGAAGATTGCCGCACAGGGTGATCAACACATCATGACGCTTCCGCTTCGCGAGGCGCGCGAAATGTTCGAGCGGGATTATCTCGTGGCACAGATCAACCGCTTTGGCGGCAATATCTCCCGCACGGCTGAATTCGTCGGCATGGAACGCTCCGCGCTCCACCGCAAGCTCAAATCTCTCGGCGTCTGATGGGCATGCGCTCGGCAGGGTTTAGAAATAGGCTCGGAGAGGGCGCATGAGGGTTATCATTTGTGGCGCGGGGCAGGTGGGTTACGGCATCGCCGAACAACTGTCGCGCGAAGACAACGAGGTTTCGGTGATCGATACCTCAGCAGCCCTGATTTCGGCAATCACCGAAACGCTCGACGTGCGCGGCTATGTCGGCCACGGCTCGCACCCGGATGTGCTGGCAAAGGCCGGCGCCGACCAGGCCGACATGATCATTGCCGTCACGCTCTATGACGAGATCAACATCGTCGCCTGTGAGGTGGCGCATGCCCTGTTCAGCGTGCCGACCAAGATCGCCCGCATCCGCGATCAAAGCTATCTGGCGCCCGAATATGGCGATCTCTTCAGCCGCGAGAACATGTCGATCGATGTGACGATCTCTCCAGAGATCGAGGTCGGCAAGATGGTGCTTCGTCGCATTGCTTTCCCGGGCGCCACCGATGTGGTGCGCTTTGCCGATGACAATGTCTCGATGCTGGCGATCGAATGCATGGAGGACTGCCCGGTCGTCAACACGCCGCTGCAGCAGTTGAGCCAGCTCTTTCCTGATCTGGTGGCGACTGTGGTCGGTGTCTTCCGCAACGGCCACCTCAAGTCGGTCGATTCCTCCGAACAATTGCGCACCGGCGACCTCGCCTATGTCATCTGTCAACGTCAGCACGCCCGCCGCACGCTTGGACTTTTCGGCCACGTGGAGAAAGAGGCGAGCCGTATCGTGATCGCCGGTGGAGGCAATATCGGCCAGTATGTCGCGCGTTCCATCGAGGAACTGCAGCCGAAAACCCGGGTCAAGATCATCGAGTTCGATCGCGACAAGGCGATTGCGGCGTCGGAGAATTTGAATTCCACGATCGTGCTGCACGGGTCGGTTCTCGACCAGAAAATCCTTCACCAGGCCGACATCCAGGACGCTGACCTGATTGTGACGCTGACCAACAACGACCAGACCAATATTCTGGGCGCGGTGATGGCAAAGCAGATGGGCTGCAAATCGAACCTCGCTTTGCTGAATGCCACGTCCTTCCACGATGCGGCAAAATCGCTGGCGCTGGACGCCTATATCAACCCGCGGGCCGTGACGATTTCACGCGTGTTGCAGCATGTACGCAAGGGCCGCATTCGCTCCGTCTATGCGGTGCAGCGCGGCAATGGCGAAATCATCGAGGCCGAGGCGTTGGAAACCTCTCCACTCGTCGGGCAAGCGCTTCGCGAGATCGATCTTCCCGAGGGGATTCGTATCGGTGCGGTCTATCGCGACAAGACCGTTTTGCGACCTGATGGCAACATGAAGATCAAGGCGAAGGACCGGGTCATTCTCTTCGCCTCGGCGGATTCCGTGCGCGATGTGGAACAACTTTTCAGGGTGTCGTTGCAATATTTCTAATTTATCGACAAACGCACTATGTCGGCAGGCCGCCAAAAAGTAGCATGAGTTTTTCGACATTGCGGAACAGAGCGTGATTTGATACCAGAGTTTCACCCATTGGCAGGGGGCACGGCCAGCGGGATTGCATTATTGATAGTTTGATTTCCCGGTCTCCCATCCGGGCAAAAAAGAAAGAAGCGGCGCCATGGCGGAACGTTCTCAAAACCTACAGGATCTCTTTCTCAACACCGTTCGTAAGCAAAAGATTTCGTTGACGATTTTCCTCATCAACGGTGTCAAGCTGACCGGTGTCGTCACGTCTTTCGACAACTTCTGCGTGCTCCTGCGCCGCGATGGACATTCGCAGCTCGTCTACAAGCACGCGATCTCCACCATCATGCCCGGCCAGCCCATGCAGATGTTCGAGACCGAAGAAGGCGCGGCCTGATTCACCGCTTCTGAGACGGACCCAATCTCCCGGTCCTGCAGCGATCGACAACGGAACTCACGATCGAGCTCCGTTGTTTTTGTCGTGTAGCTGCCTATATTTTAAACTGGCACCAGCAATTGAAAGGGCCAGCACATTTCTACACGCGATACGTCGAACGAATCCATCATTCCCGAGCTCGAAAAGCGGCGCGACGACATGCGCGCCGTCGTCCTCGTCCCGCAGTTGAAGCAGCAGCGTGACCATCGCGAGGCGACGGCGACAGCACCTCTGCGGTCGATGGAGGCAAAGCTCGAAGAAGCCAAAGGTCTGGCTCTCGCCATTGACCTCACCGTCACACAAGGCCTGATCGTCCCCGTCAGCCAGCCGCGTCCAGCGACCCTGTTCGGCACCGGTAAGATCGAAGAAATCGGTCATCTGCTCGATGAAACGGATGCGGGTCTCGTGATCGTCGATCACCCTTTGACGCCGGTTCAGCAACGCAATCTCGAAAAGCAGTGGAACTCCAAGGTCATCGACCGGACCGGTCTTATCCTTGAGATCTTCGGACGCCGCGCCTCCACAAAGGAAGGCACACTGCAGGTCGATCTTGCCCATCTCAATTACCAGAAGGGCCGCCTCGTCAGAAGCTGGACCCACCTTGAGCGTCAGCGCGGTGGTGCGGGCTTCATGGGTGGTCCGGGTGAAACGCAGATCGAAGCGGATAGACGTCTTCTCCAAGACCGTATCGTGCGTCTCGAGCGCGAGTTGGAGCAGGTGGTGCGGACCCGCCAACTGCACCGCGCCAAACGCCGTAAGGTGCCTTATCCGATCGTAGCGCTGGTTGGCTACACCAACGCCGGTAAATCGACGCTGTTCAACCGCATTACCGGTGCGGGCGTTCTGGCAGAAGACATGCTGTTTGCCACGCTCGATCCCACGCTTCGCCGTATGAAGCTGCCGCATGGGCGCACCGTTATCCTCTCGGACACGGTCGGTTTCATCTCCGATCTGCCGACCCACCTGGTCGCCGCCTTCCGCGCAACGCTGGAAGAGGTCCTCGAAGCCGATCTCGTTTTGCATGTGCGCGATATGTCGGATCCCGACAATGCCGCACAGGCGGGCGATGTCATGCGCATTCTTGGCGATCTTGGCATTGACGAAAAGGTTGCCGAGGAACGGATCATCGAGGTCTGGAACAAGGTGGACCGGCTCGAGCCGGAAGCACATGACGCCATCATGCAGAAGGCAGAGGGAAGGGCGAATGTCCGTGCTGTCTCCGCACTGACAGGCGAGGGTGTCGATGCGCTGATGGACGATGTTTCTGTTCGTCTGTCGGGCGTCCTGACGGAAACCACAATCGTGTTGAGCGTCGATCAGCTGCAGCTGCTCTCATGGGTTTACGACAATGCCATCGTCGATGGCCGCGAAGACCGCGAAGACGGTTCGGTTGCGCTCGACATTCGGCTTTCGGGAGAGCAGGGGGCAGCCCTTGAGCGGAAGCTCGGTCTCGGTGCCAAGACGCAGTCGGAAGACTGGGAACGGTGACGGCGATATCTCGCCGAAACCGGTCCCATAAAGTGTGACGCCACTATGCGATGGGGGAGCAGGGCGAAACAACAACTTGAAGCGTGGACGTGAACATGAAGGATCGCGGCACGTTTTAGAATCGATAGCAGCATCGCATATCAACTATGTCCTCAGTCACGGTCGCCTCTTGCGAGGCCTTAAGGTTGGGAATGTCCATTAGCTGATAATCGCGTGGCGAATATGATGTGAGCGGATATTGATGTTGCCGGAATTAGATCTTCCAACTGTCCTCATTCTCCACAAGCTTTCCTTTGTCGTTGCCGGCCTTTGCTTCATCTACGTTCGCTCTCAATCCCGCGAAAGCGTCGGTCTTGGCCTTTTGGCGGTGGGCTTCTTTCTTGTTGCGCTGGCGTCGATCCTTGTTGGAGCTGGATCGCTTGTGCAGGCGCGCGCTTATGTTTTCGCAATGGCGGGGATGCTTGCGGGCCTTGTCGGATACGCCGTCTTCTGGATTGGCATGTGCCGCATCAGCAGGCAGAGGAAGAGAAATCGTGAATGGCTGGTTCTGGCTCTGCCGGTCGTCATCTGCCTGTTGATAATCGCCGCAGGCCTGTACGATTTGCCACATAGCAGAACGATCGCGTTCCAGACTACGGCCGCAGCCTTGCTTTTCGCCTCTGCACTTACGGTTCGCGCCGACAACCTTACAGAGCCGCTCCCCGTCAGAAAGCCCCTGGCGATATCGATCCTCATCGCCGCTGTTCTTACACTGCTCGTAGCGGTCGGGATCGCCTTTCCTCTGAAAGCGATGAACATCGCAAGAAACGCATTTTTCGCCTCCATCATTTGCCATTTCGCCATTGCGTTCTTCGTCATGGCGCTCGTCAAGGAACGCACCGAAGAGCGGTTGAGAGGCTTGGTCGGGCTCGATGTTCTGACGGGCGTGCCGAACCGGCACTCCTTCCGTTCGCGGCTTCCAGAGACCGTTCGCTATGGCGATGCGATCGTGATGATCGACATCGACCATTTCAAGCGGATCAATGATACGTTCGGCCATCTCGCCGGCGATGAGATCCTCGCGCGTGTGGCAAGAGAACTCTTCACCCGCATCCGTCCGGTGGACAGCTTTGCCCGCTTTGGCGGCGAAGAGTTCATCCTTTATCAGCCGGATATTGGCAAGGAAGAGGCGCTGGCCTTTGCTGATTCGCTCCAGAAGGTCGTAAGCTCGATCACGCACGTGATGGACGATCAAACCGTGACGGCGACTTTAAGCATGGGCATCGCGGTGGGCGATGAGAAGACGAGCACCGCAATGTCGCTTCTCAAGAAGGCAGACATGGCGCTCTACGCATCAAAAGCCGCCGGCCGTAACCGTTTGACGCTCTATCGCGCCGAAGACTTCGTCAATGAGCAGTTTATGCGGAGAAACAACGACACCTGAAGCATCAGTGTGACGTTCATCCGAGCTGTCGCTCGATCGCTTTCGCCGCCTGCCACAACTCCTCCATTCGCTCTAGGCTTGCTGCCTCAAGCGTTTCCCCGGAGTCGGCAAGCGAGGTTTCAATGTGACGAAACCGGCGGCGAAATTTGGTGTTGGTGCCGCGCAGTGCGTTTTCGGCGTCGACTTTGACATGCCGACCGATATTGACCATAGCGAAGATCAGATCGCCCAACTCATCGCTGATACTCTCGGACCTGCCTTCGGCAAGCGCCTGTCTCAGTTCCCGGATCTCTTCTTCGATCTTGTCGAGGATCGGCTCTGCCGCTGACCAGTCGAAACCCACGCGCGCCGCCTGTTCCTGAAGCTTGAGCGCCTCTGTCAGCGCCGGCTGGCTGCGCTGAATCGAGCCCAGAAAACCTGCCTTCGGATCGTTGCTCACGCCACGCGAGGCCCGTCTTTCTAGCCGCTCCCGCTTCTCGGCAGCCTTGATCTGATCCCATTGCAGCTTCACCGATTCCGGCGTGTCGGCGTCGGAAACAGCAAAGACATGCGGATGACGGCGGATCATCTTCGAGGTCACGGCTTGGACGACATCGCCAAAGGAGAATGCTCCCATCTCCTCGGCGATACGCGAATGGAAGACGACCTGCAGCAGGAGATCTCCAAGCTCTTCGCAAAGATCGTCCATGTCGTTGCGCTCGATCGCATCCGCCACCTCATAGGCTTCCTCGATCGTATAGGGTTTGATCGTCTCGAACGTCTGGACGATATCCCAAGGACATCCTGTCTCAGGCGCTCGCAACGCCTCCATGATCTCGATGAGACGGGAGATATCTGTCGAGGCTTCCATGGCGATGCTTTCCGGACTGTCAGTTCAAGGGGATATTGTTGTCGGACTTGCCCGACTGGTAGCTGTTGGAGAGGTTGTTATAGACCGCTTTGATCCGCGCCGTCTGCTCCTGCAGCTTCGTTTTCAACGGTTCGTCCTCCGCTGCTACCAGATCGGCAATGAAGTATGAGTGCCAGAAGGCGTTGCTGCGCCGATAGCCGCCAGGCTCCAGACCGAAGACTTCCTTCAGGATCTTCAGATCATGCGGAATGGCGAAAGCGTCGCGGGAATCTTCATGGCTGAAGAAGGAGTAGAAATTGTCGAAGCCCGCCCAGGTGATCGCCGACATGCACATGGTGCAGGGTTCATGCGTGGAAAGGAAGATCAGGTCTTTCGTGTCCGGCTTTTCGCCCAGTTCGTAGAAACGTTTCAGGGTGTGAACCTCGCCGTGCCACAAAGGATTCTCGAGCTCATTATTGGTTTCGGCGACCACCAGCGACAGATCGGACTTGCGCAGAATGGCCGCTCCGAACACCTTGTTTCCCAGCGCAACACCGCGGCTCGTGAGTGGCAAAATGTCATGTTCGATCACGTCGAGAAGGCGGGAGGCCAAAGATTGCTCTGTCAAGATATGCACCCTTATTCTGTGGCAGTCAGGTTCATGGCTGATTACAGCCAGAAACCACGGAGAAATATAGAATTTTGATAGAAAATACCATCCTTTAGAGACGGTGTGGCCGCTTGGTCCCTACGGTTGCTTTTCCTCAAAAACGTCGCTTGCCGAGAAATAATAATCTACGGCATTATGATGTTGGAATTTTCGTGCCTTCAACCTTTTTAATCGATCGGCGATATTGCGACCATGTTTGAGACAACCGCTTCCCGCACCGAAAACCGTCTGACGACCTTCCCCGCCTTCTTCAAGGTTGAGGGCAAGCACGTTGCTGTCTTCGGCAATGGCGACGAGGCTTACGCCAAGGCGCGGCTTCTTTCAAATACCAATGCGCTGATCGTTGCCTTCTCTGACGATCCACAGTCCGACTACGCCGCCTTCCTCGTTAAAGAGCAGATCAAGGTGGTCGCAGAAGCATTCGCAGTGCATCAGGTGGAGGGCATGACGCTGGTCTTTGCTGCCACGGGCGATGAAGCGCTTGACCGTCAGATCGTGGATGCGGCGCGCGCAAAGTCCATTCCCGCCAATGCCGTCGACCAGCCGGGTTACTGCGATTTCTACACGCCGGGCCTCGTATCGCGCGCACCTCTTGCCGTCGCGATTTGCACGGAAGGCGCGGGACCTGTGCTCGGCCAGATCGTTCGTGCACGCATCGATCAGATGCTGGCGCCGTCGCTCGGTCGTCTAGCACGGCTCGCTGTTGAATATCGCGATGCTGCCGAGGCGAGCATTCCTAAAGGCGCGCTCCGCCGCAATTTCTGGCGTCGCTTCTTCTCCGGCAGCGTGGCAGATGCTGTCGCACTGAACGACGTCGATGGCGCTCACGCCGCAGCCGAAAAGCTTCTTCTCTCCCCTGAAAGCCCGGAAGGCTATGTCTGGTTGGTGGGTGCAGGGCCGGGTGCGGAAGATCTGCTGACGCTGCGGGCGCAACGCGTTCTGATGCAGGCAGATGTGATCGTCTACGACGCGCTTGTGCCGCAGGAAATCGTCAATATGGGCCGTAGGGACGCCGAGCGTCTCTCGGTCGGCAAGCGCAAGGGCTGTCATTCCAAGTCGCAGGAAGATATCAACAAGCTGTTGGTGGCTCTCGGCCAGGAAGGCAAGCGCGTCGTTCGTCTGAAATCTGGCGATCCACTGGTCTATGGCCGCGCGGCCGAAGAAATGGCGGCACTGCGTGAAGCGGGAATCGGGTACGAGATCGTGCCTGGCATCACCTCGGCCTTTGCTGCGGCGGCCGACTTCGAGTTACCGTTGACACTACGCGGTGTTGCATCGTCGCTGATCTTCACCACCGGCCATGATCTTGCGGGCGATATCTTGCCGGACTGGGCTCGTCTTGCGGTCTCAGGTGCGACCATTGCCGTCTATATGGGCCGTAGCGTCGCGGCGTCGGTGGCAACAAGACTGATGAGTGCTGGCCTGAACGCCGACACGACGGTTGCCGTCATTGAGAACGCCAGCCGTAGCTATCGCCGCCTGATGCACGGTACATTGAAGGATTTGCCGGATCTCGAGCATCGCGATGAGTTGACCGGTCCGGTTATGGTGATCATCGGCGATGCGGTCGCCGGTGCGAATTTCGAAAGGTCCGAAGCGCTGGCGGTTTCGCCGCTCAGCGCCCCGATCGGACAGGAGTATGCAAATGGTTGATAAGGTACTGACCGCCAATCGTCTGAGCGATGGCATCGCTGTGTGGCTCGACGCAAACGGACAATGGAACGAGGATCTGCAGTCCTCGCTTGTTGCGCGTCATGCGGAAGCCGTCGCGTCGCTGGAAGAAATCGGCAAGCGAGATTTCTCCGCCAACAAGGTCGTGGACGTCAACATCATCGACGTGGCTGAAGAAGACGGCCGCCTGTGGCCGACGCGTCTTCGTGAGCGCATCCGTGCAGCGGGCCCCACCATCGAATATGCCACGGGCTACAAGCCTGCTGACGCAGCATTTATCGCAGTCTGAGGAAGATCATGTACCGTTATGACGAGTTCGACCACGCTTTCGTAAAAGGTCGCGTGGAGCAGTTTCGCGATCAGGTGGAGCGCCGCCTGTCCGGTGAGCTGGCCGAAGATGCGTTCAAGCCATTGCGTCTAATGAACGGCGTTTATCTCCAGCTGCATGCCTACATGCTGCGCGTTGCAATCCCCTATGGAACGCTGAACTCCAAGCAGATGCGGATGCTGGCCCACATTGCCCGCAAGTACGATCGCGGCTATGGCCACTTCACCACCCGTCAGAATATCCAGTACAACTGGCCGCGCCTTGCCGATACGCCCGCCATCCTGGAAGAACTGGCGAGCGTGGAGATGCACGCGCTACAGACCTCGGGCAATTGCATTCGCAACGTCACCGCCGACCACTTTGCAGGTGCTGCGGCAGACGAGGTGGCTGATCCACGCCCCTATGCGGAAATCCTGCGCCAATGGTCGTCTGTGCATCCGGAATTCTCCTTCCTGCCACGCAAGTTCAAGATTGCCGTAACAGGCGCGGAGCGCGATCGCGCCGCAATTCAGGTTCACGATATCGGTCTGCATCTAAAGAAGAACGACAAGGGCGACATCGGCTTTGCGGTTTATGTCGGAGGCGGGCAGGGCAGAACGCCTATGATCGCCAAGAAGATCCGCGACTTCCTGCCCGAAGAGGACCTTCTGTCCTACACCACCGCCATCATGCGCGTGTACAACCTTCATGGTCGTCGCGACAACAAGTACAAGGCGCGCATCAAGATCCTCGTGCATGAAACGGGTCCGGAAGAACTGGCGCGGCAGGTCGAGGCGGAGTTCGTTCACCTGAAGAACGGCGAACTGAAGCTTCCCGACGCGGATATCGCTGCGATCACCACTTACTTTGCTCCGCCGCAGTTGAAGGACCGCCCGGAAAGCTGGGAAAGCCTTGCGCGCTGGAAGAAGGCGGACGCAGATTTTGCGCGCTGGGTCGATCAGAATGTTCAGCCACACAAACACCCCGACTATGGCATGGTGACGATCTCACTGAAGCCGATCGGCGGCATTCCGGGCGACGCATCCGACGGACAGATGGACGTCGTTGCGGATATCGCCGCAGAATATGCCTTCGATGAAATCCGCATCAGCCATGAGCAGAATATCATCCTGCCGCATGTCGCACTTGCCGATCTGGAGCCGGTCTATCGAGCACTCCAGGGCGCAGGTCTGGCAACCGCCAATGCCGGTCTCATCACCGATATCATTGCCTGTCCTGGCTTGGACTACTGCGCGCTCGCCAATGCGCGCTCCATCCCTGTCTCGCAGGAAATCTCCAGACGTTTCGGTTCTCCAGAGCGTCAGGCTGAAATCGGTGAGCTGAAGATCAAGATTTCCGGCTGCATCAACGCCTGCGGTCACCACCATGTCGGCCATATCGGCCTGCTGGGCGTGGAGAAGAAGGGTGCCGAACTTTACCAGATTACGCTGGGTGGTTCGGGCGATGAGAATTCGTCGATCGGCGAAATCATCGGTCGCGGCTTCGAGCCGGAGAAGGTGACGGATGCGGTGGAGACGATTGTCGACACCTATCTTGGCCTGCGCTTATCGAAGGAAGAAACTTTCCTCGAAGCCTACCGCCGTGTTGGACCGCAGCCTTTCAAGGATGCCCTTTATCCTGCAGCCGCAGAAGCTGCTTGAGGACTATCGAAATGACGAAAATCTGGAGCGAACAAGGCTTCGTTGAGAACGATCCTTGGATTATCGAGAGCGATGATGTGAAGGCGGGCGAGGGGCAGAATGCGGTCCTGTCGCTCGATGCCTTTCTGACGCGAGCAGCTGAGAGCAACGATGTCGGTCTCGGCGTTCTCATCACGCCGGCGGACGATGTGACGAAACTGGCCCCCTTCATCGATCGAATCGCGCTTGTTGCCGTCAGCTTCCCCGCCTTCAACGACGGGCGAGGCTTCAGCCATGCGTCGCTCCTGCGCACGCGCTTGAACTACCAGGGCGAGTTGCGGGCTGTCGGTGACGTCTTGATCGACCAGGTGCCATTGATGCTGAGAACCGGTTTTACCAGCTTTGCAGTCACGAACGAGACGGCGATCCGTCGCCTGTCGGAAAACCGTTTGCCGGGCATCGACGTCTATTACCAGCCGACGGCCAAACCTGCTGCGGAGGGTGAGACCTATAGCTGGCGGCGCCGTGCTGCAGTTTGAAGTCTTGCGCCGAAACATGAGTTAATGATACATATTTCCACCTGCATAGCTCCAATGACGTTCCTGTACCTTCAAAAGGCAGTGCGGATGGTGTATTTCCCCGCCTCAAGAATGTCTGGCTTTTTGTGAAATGGACGGAAGAAGAATGAACGCTCCTGCCAAAACGGAAGAATTTGCGGTCAAGATCCCGGACGGCGTCTACGCCGAAACGGTTCTTTCGGTTGAGCATTACACCGACCACCTGTTCCGCTTCCGTATGACGCGCCCCGCTGGCTTCCGGTTCCGCTCTGGAGAGTTCGCGATGATCGGGTTGATGGTTGGCGACAAGCCGATTTATCGCGCTTATTCGATCGCCAGCCCGGCCTGGGATGAAGAGCTTGAATTCTTCTCCATCAAGGTGCCGGATGGTCCGCTGACCTCCCACCTGCAGGCGATCAAGCCCGGCGATACCGTGCTGATGCGCAAGAAGCCGACAGGGACGCTGGTCCTTGACGCGCTGACCCCTGGCAAGCGCCTCTATATGTTTTCGACCGGTACGGGCATTGCGCCTTTCGCAAGCCTCATTCGTGATCCCGAGACCTACGAAAAATTCGAGGAGGTTATCCTCACCCACACCTGCCGCGACGTCGCCGAACTGAAATACGGCTTCGATCTTGTGGAAGAGATCAAGAACCATGAGTTCCTCAGTGAGATTGCTGGCGACAAGCTGAAGCATTATGCGACAGTGACGCGTGAGGAATATCCCTTCAAGGGCCGTATCACCGATCTGATTGCCAACGGCAAGATGTTCGCCGACCTTGGTGTTCCAGCTCTCGATCCGGCGATTGACCGCGGAATGATCTGCGGCTCGTCGGCCATGCTGAAAGACACCAAAGAGCTTCTGGAGAAGGCTGGCCTGACCGAAGGTGCGAACAACAAGCCCGCTGAATTCGTCATCGAGCGTGCCTTCGTCGGCTGATACCGTTTTGATATCTTGAGAAAAAGGAGGTCACGTGCCTCCTTTTTTGGCTTCAGCGTTGTCTGGACTCAGGCGTCCTCGGGCTCATTATCGGGGACGATGTCTCGCCGGTAGAAAATAAAGAGCAGAATGGCAATTGCCGCGACACCACCGCCGACCAGATGCGAGAGCGCAAACCCGCCCTCAGTCGTCAGCCATCCGGCCACACCGTTGCTGAGCGACGCACCGATACCCTGAACAGTCATCACGCTTGCCAGGCCAACATTGAAGCGTCCGGTGCCCTTCAGAATTCGCTCCACAGCAACCGGTGTCGCAATGCCAAGAAGACCAGCACCGATGCCATCCAGGAGCTGAACCGGATAGACGACCCAGAACTGTTCGAAGGACGCTGCCAGCAATCCGCGTACGGGTAGGGCTGCGAGCGCGATCAGGAACACGGCAGAAAGACCGAAGCGGCGGATCAGCCATGGGGCGAGCGCTGCCACGAAGATCATGGCGAACTGGGCAACGCCCGTGATGATCGCCGTTGTCTTGAAGGGCGAGTTGAGCTCGACGGCGAAATCCTGAGCGATCAATCGGCCCATCGGGGCATTGCCGAAATGGAAGATCAGCAAAATGATGGCAAGCAGGATCAGGCCTCGCTCGTGCCACAACACGCCAAATCCGGAAGGCCCGGGCTCACCCTCATCGTGACCTAGACCACGCGCCACCTTGTGGTCGATCTGGTTGGGGTCGATTGCCGTGATCGCAATCAGCGTTCCGATGGCGGTAATGACCATCAGGCCAATAACGCCGGAAATGCCGAAATAGGAGACAGCGACATAGGTGGCAAACAACGAGGCAAAATTGCCGCTATGGTTCCAGAATTCATTGCGTGAGATTTGCTTGGAGAACAGCTTTTCTCCAACAAGGCCGAGCGTCAAACCAGCGAGTGCTGGACCGACAGTTGCGCCGACAACCGCCGTCATGATCTGACCACCCCAAACGATGGTCTCAGTTGGGAAGAGCAATGTCAAAAGCGCCCCTGCGGTTACGAGAATGACCGGCCCGGCGATGAGCCCCCGTTTCCAGGTGGTTCCATCGACCAGCGCGCCGCAAAGTGGTGTTGCGGCAAGGCCAACAAGGCCGCCAACGGTTGCAATTATCCCCAACTGCATCGGCGACCAGCCATTGGTTGCCAGAAACGCGTCGAGGAACGGGCCTAACCCGTCGCGCGCATCTGCCAGGAAGAAATTCAACACGGCGAGGGCGAATAATGCACGGTCGCTGATACCGCTGGATCGGCCAAGAGAGGCTCGTTCCGGGACAGAAGAGGTGAGGGATGTCATCGGCGCGTTTCCAGATGGAGATGAAGCGAGCCCAGAACGCACGAAAACGTTATTGGTTGCTATGGACCATAACGATCTAAATTAGGAACTCTATGGATGTCTTTACCGTTCGCATTCCTCGATAGGGAGCGATCACCATGAAACTGAAGACAGCCTGCCTTTTTGCCTTTGCTGCAATGATCTCCACACCAGCCGCGGCGGACGAAACTGCGTTTCTATCCTCGCTTGGTGGAAGCTGGAAAGGCAGCGGCACGGTCACGACGCGCATCGGCTCTCGCCCGGTCAATGTCAACTGCACCTTCCAGACGACAGCATCCGGACCATCTTTACAGATGAACGGCACCTGCCGTGGCTTCGTCGTCGTACGCCGATCAATCTCGGCCGACTTGACAGCCCGTGGCACGCGATACAGCGGAAACTATGTCGGCCCGTCGGGGCGCCCATCTGCCCTCAGCGGCAGCCGTCGAGGCGACAACATCAACCTGACTGTCCGCTGGAACCGTGACATCAACGGCGATCGCGTGGCGGGCATGACCATCAGCAAGCTTGGGCGCGACGGCTTGAGGCTTCGCACGACGGATAAGGACGGCGCTAATGGGCCGACCGTCACCACCGCGGACATCAGGCTGACGCGATAAAATACGGCGCGAACATACTACAGCATAGCGAGAGCCTCAGGCGGCTTCGTCGAGATCCGCGACCGTCGTGTTTCTGCCAGCACTTTTCGATGCGTAGAGGGCTGCGTCAGCGCGCGCATAAGCCTGATGAAAGCTTTCCTCTGGCTTCAGCCGCACGACACCAAAGCTCGCCGTCACCGGGGTCTCTACATCAATGTCTGGGTAGAGAGAGGACACGCCCATGCGCAGGCGCTCAACGCGCTCAAGCGCATCTCTCCCGTCGCCGGAAGCAATGAAAAGCGCGAACTCCTCACCACCCATTCTGCCAGTAAGATCGTGATCACTTGCCGCGTCCTGCAGATGGCGGGCAAAGCGACGGATGACCTCGTCGCCGGCTGCATGACCGAGCCTGTCATTGATGGATTTGAAACGATCGAGATCGGTTGCGACGATAAAGCCGGTTTCATTCGATGCCAAGCGCTGGGAAGCGAGCCGCTCCTCAAAGCCCCGGCGGTTGAGTAGATCGGACAGGTAGTCGTACTGCGCTTGCTTCTGCAGCTCTCCCGCGAGATCCGCCGCCAGGATGAAAAGCGTCAAGATCCCCGTCGCCATCATGCCCGTCGGCGTGCCGAGCGACAGGACGATGATGAAAGACGCCTCGGCTATTTCACCATTCGGTCTGGCCATCCAAGCCGCAATGCCGACAGATAGGATGTAGAGCCCAAAGAATGCCAGCGCCAAGCGAACCGGTGATGACAGGCCCTTTGTGTTTCTAGGCAGGAAGACGATCATTCCAACGAAGAGCGCATCGGCCGCTGACGTCATCATCCGCGATGCCATTCGCCACTCGAATGGCTGCCCGCTCCAGAACACCAAAATGGCGACAGCAGACAATGCCCATAGCAGAGAGATCAAACGATGATCGAGATTGGCTCGGGAACGGAACCCGATTGCCAGAAGCGCGAAACTGCCGATGGAAGCCTGACAGGCGAGCATCGCCATGACGCTCTGATACTCCGGCCAGACGACGCCAAACACCCGGACCCCATGCCCGACCGCCGAAAACATGAAGGACAACGCCCAGAACGCAGCGTGGAATTGGACCCCAAAACGCCGCCATGCCACGATCAGAGCTGTACCGAAGAACAGGCTGACGAAGACAATGCTGAGCGATGTTGCGATAGGAGAGAGCATAGCCAAATTTTTAAAGAAACAGATGTCGACTGCTTCTATACGGCCTATGGCGTGATCCGCACAACGGCTCTGCCGGACATGTTGAAACGACGGCTATCAAATCGTGAATCATGGCGGGCTCTAACGAAGGAAGCCCGGATCGCTCCGGGCTTCGTCAGTCGATTTTACTCCGCTGCTTCCTGATACTCGCTCATTGGTGGGCAGGTGCAGACGAGGTTACGGTCGCCGTAGACGTTGTCGATACGGTTGACCGGCGACCAGTACTTGTCCACGCGGAAGGAGCCAGGCGGGAAGCAACCCTGTTCGCGGCTGTAGGGGCGGTCCCATTCGCCGACGAGGTCTTCGACCGTGTGCGGGGCGTTCTTCAACGGGTTGTTGAGCTTGTCCGCACGGCCTTCCTCGATGTCACGGGCCTCCTGACGGATCGTCAGCATGGCGTCGCAGAAGCGGTCGATTTCAGCCTTGGTCTCCGACTCCGTCGGCTCGATCATTAGCGTACCAGCCACCGGCCAGCTCATGGTCGGCGCGTGGAAGCCGCAGTCGATGAGGCGCTTTGCCACATCATCCACGGTCACACCGCAGCTGTCATTGAGCGGGCGCGTATCGATGATGCACTCATGCGCCACGCGGCCAGCCTCTGACTTGTAGAGGACGTCATAGGCGCCCTTCAGGCGTGCGGCGATATAGTTGGCGTTGAGAATGGCCACCTTGGTCGCCTGCGTCAGCCCTTCGCCACCCATCATCAGGCAGTAGCTCCAGGAGATCGGCAGGATTGACGGGGAGCCGAAAGGTGCGGCAGAGACTGCACCAGAACGACCGTCGCTTGCCGGGTGACCGGGAAGGTAGGGGGCAAGGTGGGCCTTGACGCCGATTGGGCCCATGCCGGGGCCACCACCACCATGCGGAATGCAGAAGGTCTTGTGCAGATTGAGGTGGCTGACATCGGAACCGATATCACCAGGACGGGAAAGTCCGACCATGGCGTTCATGTTGGCGCCGTCCAGATAGACCTGTCCGCCGTGCTTGTGCACGATGTCGCAGATTTCGCGAACCGTCTCTTCAAACACGCCGTGAGTGGACGGATAGGTGATCATGCAGCACGAGAGGTTTTCCGCATACTGCTCTGCTTTTGCTCGGAAATCGTCGATATCGACGTCGCCGTTTTCCTTCGCCCTGACCGGAACGACCTTCATGCCGACCATCTGTGCGGAGGCAGGGTTGGTGCCATGTGCCGACGTTGGGATAAGGCAGACATCGCGATGCGCGTCGCCACGTGCCAGATGGTAATTGCGGATCGTCAGCAGACCCGCATACTCGCCCTGCGCGCCGGAATTCGGCTGCATGGAGAAGGCGTCGTATCCGGTCACAGCGCAGAGCTTGGCGGAGAGATCGTCGATCATTTCCTTGTAGCCCAAAGCCTGATCGGCCGGGACGAAAGGATGGATGTCAGAGAATTCCGGCCAGGTGATCGGCAGCATTTCGGCGGTTGCGTTCAGCTTCATCGTGCAGGAACCGAGCGGGATCATCGCCCGGTCGAGCGCCAGATCACGGTCCGAAAGACGACGGATGTAGCGCGTCATCTCGCTCTCGGCGCGGTTCATGTGGAAGATCGGGTGCGTCATGTAAGCACTTGTACGCAATAGATCTTTCGGAAGCCGGTAATCCGGCTCGAAATCCGAAATCGAGAAGTTGCCGCCAAAGGCGCGCCAGACCGCTTCCAGCGTTGCTGGGCGGGTGCGCTCGTCAAGGCTCATGCCGATCTTGGTGGAGCCCACCTTGCGAAGGTTCACACCTTCGGCAACTGCAGCCCGCAGGATCAGCGCCTGCATGTGGCCGACCTCGACAGTGATCGTGTCGAAGAAGGTGTCCGGCTCTATCTTGTAGCCAAGCTTCTCCAGACCCTTGGCCATCAGCACCGCCTTCTGGTGCGTCTGCTGGGCGATTGCCTTGATGCCCTGCGGACCGTGGAAGACGCCATACATCGATGCCATGACGGCAAGCAGCACCTGTGCGGTGCAGATGTTGGAGGTCGCCTTCTCGCGGCGGATGTGCTGCTCACGGGTTTGCAGCGACAGGCGATAGGCACGGTTGCCTCGGGCGTCGACAGACACGCCGACGAGGCGACCAGGCATGGAGCGCTTGTGGGCATCCTTGACCGCCATGAAGGCTGCATGCGGGCCACCGTAACCAACCGGAACGCCGAACCGCTGCGAAGAGCCGATCGCAATATCCGCGCCCATCTCACCCGGAGACTTCAGAAGCGTCAGCGCCAGCAGGTCGCAGGCAACGGCGGCGATCGCACCTGTCTGGTGCAGGCGGGAGATAAGGCCTGAGAAATCGCTCACATGGCCATGCGTGCCGGGATACTGGAAGATCGCGCCGAAGACATCGACCGGATCGAGATCGGTGAACGGATTGCCGATGACGACTTTCCAGCCAAGCGGCGCGGCGCGCGTTTCGATCAGCGCGATGGTCTGCGGGTGGCAATTGGAGTCGACGAAGAAGGCGTTCGCCTTGGATTTCGCCACGCGCTGGCACATGGACATGGCTTCGGCAGCAGCGGTGGCTTCATCGAGAAGCGAGGCGTTGGCAACGTCGAGGCCGGTCAGGTCGGAGATCATCGTCTGGAAGTTGAGAAGCGCTTCGAGACGGCCCTGCGAGATTTCCGGCTGATAGGGCGTGTAGGCCGTGTACCAAGCGGGGTTTTCCAGAATGTTGCGCTGGATGACTGGCGGCGTGATCGTGCCGTAGTAGCCCTGGCCGATCAGGGAGGTCAGAACCTTGTTCTTGTTCGCCGTCTCGCGCATGCGGTCGAGTGCTTCGCGTTCGGTCAGCGCAGCACCCCAGGCAAGCGGGTCCTTCTGACGGATGGAGGAGGGCACCGTCGCGTCGATGAGCGCATCGAGGCTCTTGTAACCAACGACCTTGAGCATCTCCTCCATTTCCGCCGGCGACGGACCGATATGACGGCGATTGGCGAAGTCATAGGGCTGGTAGTCGGTGAAATGAAATTCAGTGGGCGTGTTCATTACGCGACCAACTCCTTATAGGCGGCTTCATCCAGCAGCGCATCGGCATCGGCGGAGTTGGAAAGCTTCAGCTTGAAGAACCAGCCGGCACCCTGCGGGTCGGAGTTGACGAGCGACGGATCGTCAACGATCGCCTGGTTGATCTCGACGATCTCGCCGTCCAGCGGACAATAGACATCCGACGCGGCCTTGACGCTCTCGACGGTTGCGGCTTCGCCGTTCTTGGAGAATGTCGCGCCGACTTCGGGCAGTTCAACGAAAACCAGATCGCCGAGTTGTTCTGCGGCGTGCGTGGTAATCCCGACGGTGGCGACATCGCCTTCGATCTTCAGCCACTCGTGTTCCTGGGTAAATTTCAGCATGGGTTTCTCCGCAGATTAGCGCTTGTAGGTGGGTGTGATGAAGGGCAGGGCAGCGACAGTGACCGGCAGGTACTTGCCGCGCACCTCGGCGAAGATCGCCGTTCCAGGTGTCGTATAGTCGGTGGGCACGTAACCCATGGCAACGGGGCCTTCCAGAGTGGGGCCGAAGCCGCCAGAGGTAACCTCACCGATCTCGGTCTTGCCTTCGGCATCGGCAAACAGCTTGGAATGACCGCGCACCGGCGCCTTGCCTTCGGGCTTCAGACCGACGCGGCGACGGCTCGTGCCATTGCCAAGTTCGCCAAGAATGCGATCGGCACCTGGAAAGCCGCCTTCGCGGTCACCGCCGGCACGACGCGCCTTCTGGATGGCCCATTCCAACGATGCTTCGATCGGTGACGTTGTGGTGTCGATATCGTTGCCATATAGGCAGAGACCGGCTTCGAGCCGAAGACTGTCGCGCGCACCAAGGCCGATGGCCTCACAGTCGGGATGTTCGAGCAGGGCTTTGGCAATCTCCTCGGCCTTGTCAGCAGGAACGGAGATTTCGAAACCGTCCTCACCCGAGTAACCGGAGCGCGACACGATGCAGGGAACGTCATGCAGCGGAATTTCGCGCACATCCATGAACTTCATGTCGGAGACGCCCGCCCAGAGTTCCGCGAGAACAGCCTCTGCACGCGGACCCTGAAGCGCGATTAGCGCCCGATCGTCAAGCAACGTGATCTCGCAGCTGTCAGAAAGATGCGCCTTCATATGCGCGAGATCGGCATCCTTGCAGGAAGCATTGACGACAACGAACAGATGGTCGCCGAGATTGGTGATCATCAGGTCGTCAAGGATGCAGCCATTCTCATCGGTGAAGAAGCCGTAGCGCTGGCGACCAGCCTTGAGGCTGAGGATATCGACCGGCACCAGCTTTTCCAAAGCAAGGGCGGCATCTTCGACCTTGCCAGACTTAGCCTTCACGATGACCTGGCCCATGTGGGAGACATCGAAGAGACCGGCCGACGCACGGGTATGAAGATGTTCCTTCAGAACGCCCGCCGGATATTGCACAGGCATATCGTAGCCCGCAAAGGGCACCATGCGGGCACCAAGCGACAGATGCAGGGAATGGAGTGGGGTGACTTTCAGCTCGGCTGTATCGGCCAAGGACGCCTCCGGGGTAGCGCATTCGCGCGGGCTCATGTTCGTGACACTCTGCGAGCGTCGGGTTCAAGAGCCCCCTCTGTCCTTGTCGCCTGAGATTGTTATCCCTTCGGCGAGCCTGCCCTTATAAGTGCAAGGAGGCTTCTCTCCAGAGTTCCGTTCGACCGTTGGTCCTTTTGCCTGAGAGTTTCCGGGGCGGTTGCTCCTTCGGCACCGCATCCAAGCGGTTTCTCCCAACGGTATGGAAGCTCATTATCTGTGAAGCTCTCAGATTGGCAAGGACGAAATGACGCAGGTGAACAGTTTTTTGTTCAACCTGCGTCATTTGCTTGTCATCCGGTCAACCACGGCGTTTCCCAAAGCGCGCCGAAACTTAAGCGTCCTTTTTCTCCGGAAGTTTCTTGCGCTTCGTGGAGGCCATATCTTCAAGTTCTTTTTCTGTCATTGACTTAGCCATGCTTTTTGAAGCACCTTGTAAACGGGATTTCGGCATGTCACCGCGCTTTGCGGCGAGAGCGGCGCCTGCGGCTTTCTGCTGGGCTTTGGATTTTGCTGGCATGTTCAACTCCTCGGTGATGCGTTGCGTCCTGCAGATAAAACGCCAGCCATGGGGAGCTGTTCCGCGACACGCCGAGTGGCCCTTTGATTTTGGATCAAAGCGCGGTATCGGAATGACCATGAGGGTGTTCGAAAGCAACAGGGCAAAGACAATCGAGTCTGTGCTGCGCATGGTCTGCGCCGTACTGATGCTGTCTCTCGGCTTTGCGCATAAGCCGGTTCAGGCTGCTCCCGTCGTTGCACTTGATGAAGCCTATCGGTTGCCGGATGGCACCTTTGCCGAGATCTGCTCCGAGCATCTGCCGCAAAATCAATCGCAGCATGGCAAGCACGAAGGCGGTGCGATCCTCTTTTGCGAGGCTTGCCTGCTGGCATCCTCCATCCTTCTGCCAACACCATTTGCAGATGATGGCCTCAATCCCAATCCGGCGTCGCTCGAAAATACGCTTCCGCAACAGCAAGAAGCGCTCACGCTTTCAGAACTGCGCACCAACCGTGCCCGCGGACCGCCATCCTCAGCTTTCTGATCCCTTCGCAAACAACGCCGCAGCGCGGCACTTCTAGATAACGGACTGCCAGATAAGCAGCCGCAAGGATCGAAAGATGACAACCATCAAGCACGCCACATTCGCAGCTTTTGCAGCCGCCCTCTCGACCACCTCCGCCTTCGCCCATACGAGCTTCGTCAACGGCACGGCGGAAGAAGACAGCACCATCGTCGCGGCCCTTCAGGTGCCGCATGGCTGCGAAGGCGGTCTTGCGACGACAGAGGTTCAGGTCGTTTTGCCCGAGGGCTTCATCTCCGCCAAACCGCAGCCGAAAGCCGGCTGGGAGCTGGAGATCATCAAGGGCGACTACCAGAAGACCTACAGGAACCACGGAAAAGACGTGAAGAGCGGACCAGTCGAAATTCGCTGGAAGGGCGGCAACCTGCCGGATGATTTTTATGACACCTTCAACATCCAGGGGAAGATCGCAGGTGTTGCGCCAGGCAAGACGCTTCCCTTCAAGGTAAAGCAGCTTTGCGGCGACAAGGGCACCGCTAGCTGGGATCAGATCGCGGCAGAGGGCCAGGACCCTCATTCACTGGACAATCCCGCACCGGTCATCCGCATCACGGCCACGCAGAATGGTGAAGGCGAGGGGCACGCTCACCATGATCACGGCGCTATGGCGGGTACGAGCGCTTCCGCTGGCGTGGTCAAAGCGGGGGATCTGGAACTGTCTCAAGCATCCACCAAAGCCATGTTGCCCGGACAGCCGGTCGGCGGCGGCTTTGTCACCATCCGCAACACGGGTACCTCTGACGATCGGCTGGTTTCGGTCTCGTCACCCCTGGCGGGTCGCGCCGAAATTCACGAAATGGCCATGGCCAATGACGTCATGAAGATGCGCAAGCTGAATGACGGTATCGTCGTGCCGGCCGGTCAGACGGTGGAGCTTTCGCCGGGCGGTCTCCATTTCATGTTCTTCAACGTCAAGAAGCCGTTCGCCGAAGGCGACAAGGTTCCCGTGACCCTGACTTTCAAAAAGGCCGGAGAGGTCTCGATCGAGCTTCCGGTTGGTCCCGCCAATCCGGGTGAGGCGAAGCACAATCACAATTGACGGCTCTCAAACGATGGCCGCCGGGATGCATCGGCATCTCGACGGCCATCGACGCGCAAATCGTTCTTACTTCGTGACCGTGAGCTTCGCCTGCATTCCGGCCTCGTAGTGACCCTTGATGTTGCAAAAAAGCAGGTAGGTGCCGGGCGTCAGCTTGGCTTTCAACTGGCCGTCCTTGCCGGGTTTCAAATCCGCCACTTCGCCAAGGCTCTTCAGCTTCTTTTCATCGATGCGATGTTTTGCCCCGTCGAAGGGAATCGCCTCGTCGGGTGACTTCAGCTTGACGAGAACCATCTCGTGATCTTCCGAGACGGCGTCGTTGTGAACCATGAAGACGGCTTCTCCCGCTTTGACGCTGGGCTTATCGAGTGTCAGCGTCATCGGCTGCCCGCCTTCGCCGCCTTCATGAACCATGATGGCGGTTGCGGCGAATGCCGGAGCTGCGAGGGTAAAGGCAGCGACCGCTGCCATCGTCAATTTTGCTAGGGTCTTCATGATCAACCTCTGTTTCAGTGATTACGAAAAGAAGTTGGGTGATTTGCCTGACAGGAATCTGAACGTCGTTATGAAGGCCGAAGCTTAAAGCATGGTCCTGAAGCATATGACCGAATCTGAAAGATCGCGATAGGCCTTAGTCGGACGTGTCCCAATCTTCCTCATAAGCATGCCGAGCCTGCTCCAATGTCGCCTGAGGGTTTTGTCGCCCGGATGTGAAGAGGGAAAGGGACGGCGCCGCGGCTGTCAGGTTCATCAATGTATGTTCCGACCCATCGTTGCGCGTGATCTGCTTCAATTCCTTGGCAGCCTTTTCGACCTCCGCTTTGCGCGAAGCGCGCTGCGGAGATTTTGCGCCCTCAGACGCATACGCCGCGATATTCGCGGAAACCGACCAAACCTGCCACATTGCCAGACCTCGATAGTAATAATGGACAGCAATGTAACAAGGCGAGATTTAGCTTCGGCTAAACCTTCAGGTTGAATTTGATGTGCATTTTAATCACCACCGGGGCCGGACCACTATCGCCAGCATATTTCTAAATCCATCGCCATGACTTAAAGCTGACGGGTCATCAGCGTCTAGCATTAGGACCGGAGCGTCTTTGCATGTCGAACATTCTTCTCGTCGCCATCGGCGGCGCCATCGGCTCAGTCGGCCGCTATCTCGTCGGGCTTTGGGCGACGCGTCTTGCCGGGCCGAATTTCCCTTGGGGCACGCTGACTGTGAACGTCGTTGGCGCATTTGCGATCGGCCTTCTGGTCGAAATGGTCGCGCGCCGTTTCGACGCCTCCAATGAGATGCGAGCCTTCATCGTTACCGGTATTCTCGGAGGCTTCACCACATGGTCGTCCTTCACGCTGGACACGATGGTGCTGTTCGAACGTGGTGAAGTCGGCCTGTCAGCGCTCTATCTGCTGGCCAGCCTGCTGGTTTCTTTTGCTGCGATCTTCGCCGGGCTGGCCTTGGGCCGCGCTTTGTTTTAAAGGCAAGGCAAAGGCCGCACAGGAACGAGGCGGCAGATCAGAAAAGAAAGACTGGAATTGCCATGGCAGGTATCGAGCACATCAAGGTAGAGGCCGACGAGGCCGGAATGCGTCTCGACCGCTGGTTCAAGATCCACTATCCGGGACTGGGGTTTGGCCAGCTGCAGAAGCTGATGCGATCCGGCCAGGTTCGTGTGGATGGTGGACGGGTCAAGACCGATGCTCGGGTTCAACCGGGGCAGATGGTCCGCGTGCCGCCGCTCGATGTCGACGCCAAGGTCAAGAGCGGTCCCATCGGCTCCAAGGATTTGAAGCATTCGGAAGACGGTGATCTTCTCAAGCGCATGTTGCTGCATGAAGACGACAAGGTCTTTGTCTTCAACAAGCCAGCCGGCATCGCAGTGCAGGGCGGCTCGGGCGTAAACCGCCACATCGACGGTCTTCTGGAAGCCTGGACGAGCCAGAAGGGCGAAAAGCCCCGTCTCGTGCATCGCCTCGACCGCGATACGTCGGGCGTTCTCGTCGTCGCGCGCACACGCGGCGCAGCACAGAAGCTGACTGCGGCCTTTCGTGAGCGCGATACCAAGAAGACCTATTGGTCGTTGGTCAAAGGCGTGCCGCGCAAACACCAGGACAAGATCTCAAGCTGGCTGGTGAAAGAGCAGACGCCGGACGGCGACCGCATGCGCATTGCCAAACACGGCGAGGAGGGTGCCGACCACGCCATCTCCTACTACCGGGTGATCGATACCGCAGCGCAGAACCTCGCCTGGCTGGAGATGGAGCCCTATACCGGCCGTACCCACCAGTTGCGCGTCCACGCGCTGCATATGGGCCATCCGATTATCGGCGATCCCAAATACTATATCGAAGACCCGAACTGGGATTTCCCCGGCGGCATCCAGAAACGCCTGCATCTGCACGCGCGCCACATCGACATTCCCCATCCCTCAGGCGGGCGCCTCCGGGTCAGCGCACCTTTGCCGCCGCATATGGTGCAGACGTGGAATCTTCTCGGCCTCGACGTTGCCGATGGTGACAGGGACGATCAATGAAGCTTGTTCTTTTTGATTGCGATGGCACGCTGGTCGATAGCGTTGGTCTCATCCATGAAGTCATGGCGCGCACCTTTGTGCATTTTGGATATCCACGGCCTGAGGTGTCGCTGACGAAGTCCATCATTGGACTGACGCTCGACATCGCGATTGCCCGCATGCAGGGCAAGACGCATGTGGATGACGAGGCGACGGCCATGACGGCGCATTATAAGGCGATCTTTGCGGAGACGCGCGCTGAAGCTGGCTTTCAGGAACCGGTCTTCGACGGTATCATGGCGATGATTGCGAAGCTCTCCGAGCGGGAAGAACTCTTGATGGGTGCTGTGACCGGCAAATCCCGGCGCGGCCTCAACCTCATCATGGACACGCACGGCTTTCGCAACCATTTCATCGTGTCGCGCACGGCCGATGACTGCCCCTCGAAGCCCCATCCGGCCATGGTCAGCGAATGCTGCAACGAGACCGGGATGGTTCCGGCCGATACGATCGTCATCGGCGATGCGATCTACGATATGCAGATGGCAAAAGCCGCCGGTGCCAAGGCAATCGGCGTTGCCTGGGGCTATGCCTCCGTCGACGCGCTCTGGGCTGCAGGTGCAGATGCGATCGTCAACCATCCAAGCGAAATTCCCGGCCACATACCGGGCTGATAAGGACAGAAGATGCGTGATTTGCTGAACGATCTTTCGGAGGGCTTGAGCCATCCAGACCCGATCCGCCGGGCGCAGATCCAGATGCAGAAGCCGCTACCCAAGCGTTTCTACAAGGATGTCACCGTTGAGGAACTGGACGACGGAGCGTTTACAATCCGTCTAGACGGCAAGACGCTGCGCACCCCAGCGAAACATGCACTTTCCGTACCGACGAAAGCACTTGCCGTCTTGATGCGCGATGAGTGGGATTTGCAGGCGGAGGTGATAGACCCGGCGACCATGCCGGTCTCCCGTCACATCAATACGGCGATTGATGGCATTGCCAATGATCCGCAGGCAGTCTTCGAAGATATCCTTCGCTTCTCTTCCGGCGACCTCTTGTGTTACCGCGCGGGCGAGCCGGAAGCCCTTGTCGAGCGACAGAGCGAGCAATGGGACCAAGTCATCGACTGGGCTGCGAACACGCTTGGAGCACGCTTCATCCTGATCGAAGGCGTGATGCACCAGGAACAACCGCGGGAAGCCGTGGCGGCCTTTGCCGTCACTCTGCGCAAATACGATACGCCGATCGAGCTTGCGGCTCTCCACACCATGACCACGCTCACCGGATCGGCGCTTCTTGCGCTCGCCCTAGCTGAAGGGGAGAAATCCCTCGAAGAGGTCTGGGCACTCGCTCATCTCGACGAAGACTGGACTGCCGAACAGTGGGGCGAGGACGAAGAGGCGCAGCAGCGCCGCGCCGTGCGCTTTACCGACATGCGCGCAGCCGCGCGTGTTCTTGCTGCAGCGCGGTAAAGGTCGTCGTCACGACTTAGAGCATTTTTAACCACGATGGATGAAGATGCACCCTGAGGGTTACCTTAGGGGAGGCGTCTTTCTTGTATCGGCAACTGAAGCGTTTCGGCATGGTTTTGCTGGCGTCGCTCGCACTCATGTCTTTCAGGCTTGGACCTGAAACGGGCGAGCGAGACCGGCTGATCTATGACGTGCGGGGCGCTTTCGTTGCCGCCCGGCCGGACGTCTCGCCGGAGCTTATGCAGTCGATCCATTATCAGGTCGCCAATGCCATCAACGACACAGTGAGGGTGCGTGCGCGACCCCGCGTCGTGCTGACCATCCGGCTCGAATCCTATACCAGAGGCTCCTTGCTTCTAGGCCAACGTGCCTCGGTGAAGGCCGTAGTGCGCGCAGCGGCGGTGCAGACAGGCGAGGTCATCGCGGAGGCGAAATTTACCGTCACGGCAATCGGTATCGATGCCTCGTCGATAGAGCGTGATCTGGCCTTCGGCGTGGCGGAGCGGGTGATATCCGAGTTTAAGCTGAATCGAACCGCACCATCGACGCTCGCGACCGCCCTGTTTCCCGGGAGCCGGTAAGCCCGCCACCACGCGCGTCATAGGGCGACGCCAACGACCGGCAACTCGTTTCTTCTGATGGCGATCTCGGCAAGAACGAGTGAAGACAGTCCCGCTGCAAAGAATCCGACTGCGAGGTAAGTGGTGTCGCCGCTGTAAAAGCCGCCGAAACCAACTGCAAACAGTGTGGCAACGAGGCTTGACCCCGACGCGATCAAGGATGCCCCAAACCCCGCAACGTTTCCTAGTGTCTGCATGGCGAGGGCGTTGAGATTGCCGAACAGGATACCGATCGCAAAGAAGGCGAGGGACAGCAGCGTCAAGAATACCTCGAAGGCCAACACACCCTCTGCGCAGAAAGTCGCAATCACCATCAAGAGAGACACCGCTGTTAGACCAATAAAACCGGCACGCGCCATCGTGACCACGCCAAGGCGCTGGACCAGCCTCGCATTGGTGAAGGAGGCAAGGCCCATCGCAAGAGCCAGAGCCGCGAAGTACAGCGGGAAGCCCTCGTTCACGCCGTAGGCCTCGAAGAAAAGATCCGCAGCCGTGCTGAGATAGAGGAGCTGCGCCCCGAAAACCAGTCCGGTGGCGATGATCAGCAGCGTCACGCGAGGGCTGGAGAGAATGCGCCGCGCGTTCAGGAACAGCAGGCGTGGCCGAAATGGAATACGCCGTGCCACTGGCAGCGTTTCGGGATGACGAGCAGCAACCCACGCGCCGAGCAGCACGGCGATGACGAAATAGGCAACAAACACACTGCGCCAGCCGGCTATGGCGATAAGCGCCTGCGCCAGAGCGGGAGCCAGCATTGGGACCAGGATAAACAGCGTGAACATAAACGACATCACACGCGCCATGGCATCGCCCTCGAACTGGTCACGGATCATGGCGCGGGTCGCAATCTTCGGACCCGAGACGCCCACACCTTGCAGGAACCGGCCTATGAGCACCATTTCCAGAGACTGGGCAAAAAGTGCGACGACTGTTCCGATGAGATAGACGCAAAGTCCGCCAAGGAGTGCTTGTTTGCGCCCGAACGCATCCGAGAGAGGGCCGATGACAAGTTCGCCAAAGGCCATGCCGAAGATGAACAGCGAGATCACGTGATGGGTGGAGAGTGGCGGCGCCACGCCCAGCTCCAGTCCGATCTGCCTCAGCCCCGGCAGCAAAGCATCGATGCTGAGCGAGGTGAGGGAGGTCAGCAAGGCGTAGAGAATCAGGCGGCTGCGGAATGTCATCGGATCGAGTGGAGTTCCATAAGGGAATGGGAGGCCACCATAGCGTGCCTGGCCAGAGGCGCAACGCCACTATCCCGGAGAATTGTTTGGCGGACTTAAGCGACGGTAGAAGCAACAAAAGTCGCTTTTGACCTGCGGGAATGTTTCGCAGGGGCCGATCACGAAGCGGACGTCGGATCTCCGATAAAGGCCGTCGGCGTCATCGATGTGACCTGCCGGAAGGCGGCCGAAAATGCCGCAGTGCTGGCAAAGCCGGCCTGTGTTGCCACGCGCGCAATCGACTCACCACGAGAAAGCTGCTCCATCGCCCAGACGATCCGGACCCGTTGTCGCCACGCCTTGAGCGTCATCCCCGTTTCCGTTGGAAAGAGCCTGCTGGCGGAGCGCACAGACGTCGCAGCGCGCGATGCCAGGTCGCTCAGATCAAGAGCGTTGCGATGATCCGCGATTGCAATCTCAGCCAGCCGCCGACCCAGAACGCTTTGTGGAAGAGGCAAGAAAGTTGGGGCATCCTGCGTTGCGGTCAGTTCATACAATATCAGCCTGACGACGAGCTCAGCCTTTTCCGACGCCGGGTCGATAGCGATGGCCTCATCAAGCAGGGCGCGAAGCAAAGGTGCGATCCGCGAAACGAAGGCGCGATCAGGGAAAGACGAGGGCGCCCAATCCTGCAATGCCTGCTTATGCAATAGCACCAACCAAAGCTCTGCATCGCTGAGGATGTCGAGCCGATGAGACACGCCTCCAGGGATCCACCCGACAAGCTGCGGCGGCACCAACCAAACACCCCGTTCCGTATGCACCTGCACCATGCCGGAGGCAGCAAAGATCAGTTGCGCTTCGTCATGCGTATGAAGCGGCAAGCCAGCGCCTCTTGGCTTTGAAGCACGGTGAATCGTGAAGAGCTGCTGCACGTCGGTTTGGCCTTTGCGCGATGCCATTTGGCGCCACATCGAAGAAGAAGTTGGCTAACATGAGGAATACAAGGCAATCAAGGCAAGGTTTGATAGATGGAAATGAAAACTGTCCTGATCCGGGAATACGGCTCCAACGATGTCGTAGAGGTCACAGACGTTCTCCGGCCAGAACCGGCGGCTGGTGAAGTGCTGGTCAAGGTGCACGCTGCGGGCGTCAATCCGATCGACTGGAAAATCCGCGGTGGCGCCGGTGAACGGATGGGAATGACGCTACCCATACGGCTAGGCAGCGAAGTCGTTGGCACGATAGAAACCTGCGGTGCCGGCGTCAGTCAATTTCAAAAAGGTGATGCAGTATTCGGCATGGTACCATCTGGCGCATTTTCGCAATACGCTGTCATCAACGCAGATCATCTGGTGCTCAAACCGAAAAACTTGAGCGTCGTCGAAGCCGCAGCGATCCCGCTGGCCGGGACAACCGCCTGGCAAGCACTGTTCGACGAGGCGAAACTCTCGGCAGGCCAACGGCTGCTGATCACCAACAGCTCCGGTGGCGTCGGCTCTCTGGCCATTCAATTTGCCAAGGCCCGCGGCGCTCAGGTGACCGCAGTCGCATCTGGTCGCAACGAAAAATTCGTGCGTGACTTGGGCGCCGATCACTTCATCGACTATACCCGCCAGGACTTCGAAGACATTGCCACTGACATGGATGTCGTTCTCGATACGATGGGCGGTAAGGTTTACCATCGGGCATTACAAACCCTGAGGAAGGGCGGCAAGATGATCACGGTCGTGGCATTTCCTCAGGACGAGGCCGAGCAATACAGCGTCAGTGCTAAACGATCCTTCACCGTTCCAAACGCTCTAAGTCTGAAAGAAATTGCCCGCTTGGTCGAGGAAGGGAAAGTCACGCCATATATTGATGCGGTCTTGCCTTTTGCGGACGTTCGAGACGCATTTGCAATATCGGAGGCCGGTCGCACCCGCGGCAAGATCGTTCTTACAGTCCCGGAGTAACCGCTTTCGTCTCGTATGTTGGCGCTTGAGTTCGATCCGATTCCGCCCATTTTACTATGGGCGAACTGGGCGGCACACGATATGGTCGTCGATATAGTCTGAAGATTTTTGTGCCGCGGGACCCATGCCAAGTTTAATTGTCATTATTGCTGCATTGGCGGGCGTGTCATTGCTGTGCTTGTTTGGCGTTGTTGGCCTTGCCGCATACTCTGCGGCGCAATCTCAGTGCCCCGATGGAAACGACTGTTACGACGCAAAGTTTGCGATGGTCCTCGCAGGTGTTATGGCGACGATCGGCGTCCTCTTGGCGATCCCACTCTGCAGAACCATCTGGCGTGCGCTACGCCGATCTTGAGCAATCGCGGGCTCGCTCGCGATGACTCGACTTGGAAACGCTGCCGGGCTTCCTAGATAAGTCTGATGCTGAACAAGAGGAACATCAGATGACTTCTGCACGCCGTATCGTTCTCGCAAGCAGACCCGCTGGGCAACCAGGATCTGATAATTTCCGCACCGAGGCGTTCGAACTTCCCGAGGCAGGCGAGGGCGACGTCACCGTCAAGGCTCTCTATCTCTCCCTCGATCCCTATATGCGTGGTCGCATGAGCGACGCGAAATCCTATGCAGCACCGGTTCCCGTCGGCGGCGTCATGGAAGGAGAGGCGATCTCCGAGGTCGTCAAATCCAGACACAACGACTTTTCACCGGGAGACATCGTCCGCGGCAGGACAGGCTGGAGCAGTCACGCGGTCATCAATGGCGACCAACTCCGCCGCGTCGAAACCCACGGCGCGCCGATCACCACATCGCTGGGCGCGCTTGGCATGCCAGGCTTCGCCGCATGGGCCGGACTGAAGTTCATTGGCCAGCCCAAGCCGAGTGAAACGGTCGCCGTTGCCGCAGCGTCGGGACCGGTGGGCTCGATGGTCGGACAACTGGCAAAGCTTGCCGGTGCCCGCGCCGTCGGTATCGCTGGCGGCAAGGAGAAATGCGCATTCGTGAAAAACGAGCTTGGGTTTGACGCTGTTGTCGATCACCGCTCGGAGAACTTCGAAGCGGACCTGAAAACCGCTTGCCCCGATGGCATCGATGTCTACTTCGAAAATGTCGGCGGTCGCGTGTGGGATGGCGTACTTCCGCTTCTCAACCAGTTTGCGCGCGTCCCCGTCTGCGGGCTCGTCGCACACTATAATGGCGCCGGCGCTGGCGATAAGGATCGCCTCCCGGCGACAATGTCGACCATCCTTCGCCAGAGCATCCTCGTGCGTGGCTTCATTCAGATCGAATTCGCGAAAGACCATTTCGACGAGTTTCTGGCTGAGATCGGTCCTCGTGTGGCCGCTGGCGACATCCATTACCGAGAAGACATTGTGGAGGGACTGGAAAAGGCTCCCGAGGCCTTCATCGCCATGCTTTCCGGCGGCAACTTTGGTAAGCTGCTGGTCAAGATTGCCGAATGACAGCCCGTTCTGGCATCGTGCGCCACGGCATGCGGCGCCAGAGCAACTCTGTCCCGTTGGCAGCCCCGCGCCTTGCGCAGCACCACTATTTGCTTGCACGGGCCTTTCAGATCATGTGACAAGATTTCGGAGGATCAAAGATGAAACACCTCCCAAATCGTCAAGATAGTTTGCCAGCGAAGCGGTTGAAGGTTGGCTTTGTTCTGGCCAAATCCTTCACGCTTTCACCATTTGCCTTGTTCATCGACACGTTGCGGCTGGCAAGTGACGAAACGGACCATTCAGGCCGCGTATTTGCCGACTGGCACGTGCTCGGGAGTACTAGGCATCTCATCACCTCAAGCTGCGGTGTCCAGATCGCACCGACAAGTGACTTCATCGACCCGTCCAACTTTGATTACATCGTCGTGGTGGGCGGCTTGCTACGCGTGCCCGAACCCGTCGATCACGCCACCGTGACCTTCCTGAAATCTGCAGCAGCCAAGGGCGTGAGAATGATCGGTGTTTGCACCGGCTCTTTCATTCTGGCCGAAGCAGGGCTGCTTGACGGCCACGAAGTCTGCGTCAGTTGGCTCCATTACCAAGCCTTTCAGGAGCGTTTCCCGCATCTCGTCGTGCGACCCGATCGCTTGTTTCATCTTGAAGGTCGAAGAGGGTCTTGTGCTGGCGGCAGCAGTTCCGCAGATCTGGCAAATGTCATCGTCGAGCGTCACATCGGCCGCGACGCCGCCCGCAATGCGCTGGAGGTTCTGCAGATGGATAGGGTGCGAAGCTCAAACGCGCCGCAATCCCGCCAACCCCTGAAGATGCAGGTCAAGGAGCCGCGTGTCCTCGCCTCGCTGATTACGATGGAGCAACACCTCTCCGGCGATATAAACACCGAACGGCTCGCCAAGTCGGTCGGTCTCTCCCGCAGACAATTGGAACGTCTCTTTGAAATAACGATAGGAATGCCCCCAGCCGCCGCTTACCGCCAACTGCGCCTCGAGCGAGCCTTTGAGCTTCTGACGAACACAGACCGCGAAATCACTGAAGTCGCCTTCGACGTCGGATACGTCAATCCGTCGCATTTCACCAAGTCGTTCAAGCTGGCGTTTGGTGAAACGCCATCGAGTGCCAGGGCGAGGCGAGGGGCGAAATGTGAGGAGCAGGGTAACTGAAGAGCAAATTGTAAGACTAGGAATTGATCTCGAGACCGAAGCCCGAGGCTACGTTAGATCCCGTGATTGCCGCTCAATCTCAGTTTTAAACCACAACAGACCCGGTGATGTTCCAACAGAAGCTAAGTGGACTCACCTTGTTCCTGAGCATCGATAAAGCTCACGATAGGAAATCTATGTCTAAAGGCGTGCTACGGTTCTTCTTCGACTATGGTGCCAGTGGCTGCCTGTGGGCTGGTGATGAAGCGACACTTGCTCGTCTAGATGTAGGGCCAGTTGATGCATTCACTTTCGACCTCGAAGGAAGAGTTAGTGTACGTCCGCCGCTAGGGCTTTCGGAAGTCGCTCAAACTCTTCGGGATCGGTTGGACTTCCAGCACTCCCGCTACCTCAACCCTATATATCCGCCTGATCCAAGCTTGTGGAGCCAAGCGCTTTGTGACCGATTTAATGATGACGTGGACCGTTTACTCGCGATCCTGCGCGTTGAACTCGGCAATCAATACGAGATACGTGACGAGCAAATCCGGTACGTGGAAGACCCAGAACTTAGCGAATATCTGACGCAAAATCCTACGCTGTCACCAATCACCGAAATTGAGCCCCGATCGCAGAAAGAGAAGAGTTGGTCGACGTGAGTGAGGGGGGAGTATTGCATTCCTGTCCGGTCCCAAGGTCTCAAACCCAAATAGCCTTAAGCACAAAGATCGCATAATATAGATTATGGAACTATTTTGATATGATGGCCGGCAAGCGCAAGCTTTTGCCCAATTGACGAAATTGCTCCTCAAATCTCACCCGAAGCCTCGCGGCGTCGCATCTCCAGTTCTTCGCTGTAGCGGCGCAACGTGTGGCTTTCCGTCAGCAGTCCCACCGGCCGGTTCTCCACCTTGTCGTTGACGACGGCCAGTGCTTCGCTTTCGGTGTTGTCGAAAGCGGCCGCGGCCTGGCGCGCGTTCATGGTCGGCAGAAGAACGTCGTTCTTGTAATGCAGGTATGTTTCAAGTTCGATCTTCGATGCGTCGCGCTCCATCGGGTCGGCGTAGATTTCCGGCACCAGAATCATGCCTGCATAGCGACCGTCGTCGTGAGTCATGATGACGCGTTGGGTCGAGCCGAGCGGAAACTTTTCCTTGAAGGCTTCAAGGCCCATGCTGAGGTTGGCTTTGCGGATATCGGCACGCATCATCTTGCCAACGGTCAGGTCGCGGATCCAGCCGATGTCATGCGCGCTACGAATGCTTTCTCCGCGCAGGTGAAAACGCCATGTGGCGAAGGAGTAGCCGAAGGTGGTTCGCACCACGAGCGATGTGGTGATCACGGCGGCCAGCACAAGCGCAGTGATCTGGAAATCACCGGTCAACTCCAGGGCAAGAAACGTCATCGTCAAAGGGCCACCGATGATAGCGGCAGCAAAGGCGCTCATGCCGATAACGGCGTAGACGACCGGTTGCGTGGCGCCATAGCCGATATATGGTGCGCAGATCGCAAAAATCTTGCCCAGCAGCGAGCCCATGAACAGCGACGCGAAAAACAGGCCGCCACGGAAGCTCGATCCGATGGAGACCGCACTGGCCGTCGCCTTGAGCAGAAACAGCCCCACAAGACCAAACAGTGTGATGTTCGCATCGAGATTGAGATGCAGCGCGCCATGGCCACTGGACAGCACCTGCGGTGAAATCAATGCCAATGCGCCAACCACGAGACCACCGAGTGTTGGGCGAAGCCAAAGTGGAATGGCGCTTTTGCGTGCGGTCTCCTCGATGAAGGATACGGCCTGCATCAGAACGATGCCGATGCCTGCGCACACAACGCCGAGGAAGATGGCCGGCACATAATCCGTCGGCGTCACCGTACTGGAGCCAACAACATCGATATTGATCCCATGATGTGAAACGAGACCTGCCACGATATTCGCCACCAGCGCTGAGACGATCAGCGGTGCAAGCGTGACGATCGTATAGGTGCCGATGATCAACTCGATGGCGTAGAACGTACCCGTCAACGGCGCGTTGAAGGCGGCAGCAATGGCGCCGGCGGCGCCGCATCCAACAAGGATGCGCATGTCCCCTCGCCTCAGCTTCAAATTAAGACCGAGCTTCGACGCGACGCCACTGGCGACCTGCGTATAGCCGGCCTCAAGGCCGACAGAGGCGCCAAAGCCGTTGGAGACGATGTTCTGCACGCAGACGATGATACTGTCGGTCAAGGACAGACGCCCGCCATGCAGCGCATTGGCCTCGATCGGGTCGACCATCGGCTTCTTGCGGGTTCGGGAGAGAATGAAGAGAATCAAGCCGAGAACGACACCGCCAACCACTGGCCCGGCCAGCACGATCCAACCGGTGAGATTGCTGCTGCTCAGCCTCTCGACCCCAAAAACGAAAACGTGAAGCGCCGTGCTCAGCGCGCCAATCAACGCAACGAGAAGACCTGCGGCGGCACCCACGAGGATTGCGAGAATGACGAGCGCAAGTTCGCCACGACGGAACAGAGCACGCAGTCGACCGCTGCGGATATTGTCGAAAAAGCTCGCCATGCTGGGGGCGCGGAAGGGCTTGGTCGACATTGCATTCCTCTGTTGCAGCTACAGGCGCTCGTCCGCCGATTCCACTTCGAAACGCATCTGATCATAGCCGGGTTCGACGTGGTCCGGCGTTTCCCGCAAGACGGTTTCATAATCCAGTGGCGTGTGCATATGCGTCAATATCGCGTGCTTGGCGCCAAGCATTTCGATCCAGGCGAGCGACTGCTCAAGCGAAAGATGGCTGGGGTGATAGCGATACTGCAACGTGTCGATGACAATCGTGTCGAGATTTTGAAGTTTCGCTACGGATTCTGGTGGAAAATCACTGACATCGGTGCAGTAGGCCACATCCCCGATGCGAAATCCAAGCGAGATGATATCGCCATGTTGCTGCAGGTGCGGCGTGATCCGCAGACGACCACCCTCGCCGTCGATGACGATGTCCTGATCCAGATCCTCGATCAGATGGGGTTCAATGATCGGCGGATAGTTGCTGCCGACGGGCGTCTCAAGACAGTAAGGAAAGCCGTCGCGAATGCGTTGCATCGTGTCCGGCTCGGCATAGATCGGTATCCGGCTTCCGGAGGTGATAAAGTAGCCGCGCATGTCATCGATCCCGTGCAGATGATCCGCATGATGATGGGTGTAAATCACGGCATCGATCGTCTTGACCCCGGCAGCAATCATTTGCTCGCGAAAATCCGGACCGGTATCGACAACGACCGTCGTTACACCGCCGTCTGGCGCGATCTGCTCGATCAGGAACGCGGCACGGGTGCGTCTGTTTTTCGGGTTGGTCGGGTCGCAGGCACCCCAGTCTCCATTGATGCGCGGAACGCCAGGAGAAGACGAGCAGCCAAGAATGGTGAAGCGACGCCGGTATAATGCCAAGGATCAGACCTTTGTCATTTTCGAAAAACAGCGAAACGCGTTGTCCGTGGTGATCTCGGCCATTTTCTCGTAGGAGAGGCCGTGAACCTCGGCCAGTACCTCAGCCGTGTTGACGACGTAGGATGGCTCGTTGCGCTTCCCACGCCAGCGCTTCGGCGCAAGATACGGCGCATCCGTCTCCACCAGCAGCCGGTCCAGCGGAACGGTCGCGGCGATATCGCGGATGTCCTGCGACTTCGGAAAGGTCAGAATGCCGGAGAAGGACACGTAGCCGCCAAGCTCGACACCAGTCTTTGCAAGATCGGGACCTGCAGAGAAGCAATGGAGAATGAAGGGGAAGGCCCCCTTCCCGCTTTCCTCGCGCAGGATTGCGATCATGTCATCATCGGCGCTGCGGCTGTGAATGACGAGCGGGAGCTTGGTGATACGCGCCGCTTCGATGTGGCGCCGCAGGCCGGTTTTCTGGTCTTCCGGCTTCTGCGTATCATAGAAGTAATCCAGACCCGCCTCGCCGATCGCCACGATCTTGTCATGGCTGTTGGCAAGCCGCACGAGGTCGTCCGTTAAAATATCCAACTCTTCGTCGGCATTGTTCGGATGCGTACCGACCGAACAGAAAACGGACGGATATGCCTCTACGATCTTCAACAGGTCGGGTAAGCGCCGAACACGGGTCGAGATCGTCACCATCTGGGCAACGCCCAACGCATGCGCGCGCGCGATGATGTCGTCGCGCTCGGCATCAAAATCGGCAAAGTCCAAATGGCAATGGGTATCGATCAGCATGCTGTGCTTCACGCCTCCGGCGCCACATAACGCGGGAAGACCGGCTTTGGCGCCTCAAGCGGCGTACCGGGCACCAGACGGCCAGCTTCTCCAAGCGCCGCGAAATCCCGCTTGTCGGCAGGTGAAGCCACGAGATCGAGAAGCTTCTCGCACGAAGCCGGCATGAAGGGCTGCAGCAAAATGCCGATCTGGCGCACGACTTCCGCCGTCACATAAAGCACGGTGCCCATCCGCTCCGGATCGGTCTTCTTTAGCGCCCAAGGTTCCTGGCTGGCGAAATAGCGGTCCGTCTCGGAAACAACAGCGATAATCGAGGCCAAGGCCTTGTGGATCATCTGCTTGTTCATCTCGTCGCGGCAGCTTGCCAGAAGCGCGTCGGCCGCAGCAAGCATGGCCTTATCTTCATCCGTGAAAGCGCCTGGTGTGGGGATCTGCCCATCGCAGTTCTTGACGATCATGGAGAGCGAACGGCTGGCGAGGTTGCCAATACCATTTGCCAAATCGGCATTGATGCGGGTCGCAATACCCTCCTCGCTGTAGCTGCCATCCTGGCCGAACGAGACTTCGCGCAGGAAGAAATAGCGTACCTGATCAAGGCCGAAATGGTTTACCAGATTGACCGGGTCGACCACATTGCCGAGCGACTTCGACATCTTCTCGCCCTTGTTGAGCAGGAAGCCATGCGCGTAGACCCGCTTTGGCAGCGGCAGCCCCGCGCTCATCAGGAAAGCTGGCCAGTAGACGGCATGGAAGCGGATAATGTCCTTGCCGATGATGTGCACATCAGCCGGCCAGTATTTTGCCCGCGGGCCATTTTTGTCTTCAATATAGCCGGTCGCGGTAATGTAGTTGGTCAGCGCATCCACCCACACATACATCACATGCTTCGGATCGTTCGGCACCTTGATGCCCCAGTCGAAGGTCGTGCGCGAAACGGAAAGATCCTTCAGACCCGATTTGACGAAGGAGATGATTTCATTTCGGCGCTCGGCCGGACCAATGAAATCGGGATTCTCCTCATAGTGCTTCAGGAGCTTATCCTGGTACTCGGAGAGCTTGAAGAAGTAGCTTTCCTCCTCGACCCACTCCACCGGCGTGCCTTGCGGCCCGTAGCGAACGCCATCGGCGCGCACCTCGGTTTCGTCCTCGGCGTAATAGGCCTCGTCGCGGACCGAGTACCATCCCGCGTAGCTATCCTTGTAGATGTCACCGGCATTTGACATCAGGTTCCAGATGTTGCGCGACGTCTCGTGGTGACGCTCTTCCGTGGTACGGATGAAATCGTCATTGGAGGCATTCAGCAGCTTGCCCATCTCGCGAAACTGATCGGAATTGCGCTTCGCCAGTTCTTCCGGCGAAATGCCTTCCGCACGCGCCGTCTGCTGCATCTTCTGCCCGTGCTCGTCGGTGCCCGTCAGAAAGAACACATCCCGCCCATCCAGACGCTGAAACCGCGCCATGGCATCCGTCGCGATCAGCTCATAGGCATGGCCGATATGAGGCTTGCCGTTTGGGTAGGAAATCGCGGTGGTGATGTAAAAAGGGGTCTTGTCTGTCATGACGCTCGATCGGCTTTACGGTCTGATTTTTGAGTTAGACCGCTTTAGCCTATTGTTCGCACAAGCGAAAGCAAAAGCGTAGCGGACTATCACTGGCGGCTTAGAGACCCCAACCTAACTCACGAAGCCGTGGACCAAAAAATGCGAATGCCTCGTGGAAAGTAACATGCCAATCGCTGCCCAACGGCTGCTCAAGCGGATGCCAGAAGTAAGAAAACGTATGACCGTGATCATCAGCGGTCACATGATTCCACGAATCTGGCAGCGACCTTTCCAGATGGCCAAAAAAGTGCCAAGAAACGCTGCCCGGACCGATAAGGCTCGTACCCAAAAAGATCATAGGAGAACCGACGATAAGGCCGCTTTCCTCCTCAAGCTCGCGCTTGGCAGCGTCCTCCAAGGTCTCGCCCTGCTCCACCGTTCCCTTGACGAATTGCTTGCCCGCCGATGGATGGATGAAACCGAGCACTTGCCAACCGCTTGAGGTTTCACGGCAGACGACCGGACAGACTTTCTCCATGCGCACCTCTGTCGCACCAAACGAGAACAAATTATCAAACCGAGCGCATATCTTCCAGAATGGAAAGCACCATCTGCTTCTTGTCGAGATTGTAGGCCTGCGCAATCGTAATACGCTCGGAGAGCGAGGACGACAGGCGCGCCTGGCGCTCGGCGCCCCTCAGATCACCGGCGATGGCCGCGGCTTTGGCGCGGTGCATCAGCTCTTCGGTCGCGTGTTCCATGAAAAATCCGAGAATGATGTCGCCATCCTTCTGCGCCAAAGCATCGGCCAGCTTGTGCATCTGCTTGCGCGCCGAAGGCCCTTCCGCCCTCATCACGGCGTTGAAGACATCGACGATATCGGAGCCGCCATAATTTACGAGCTTCAGCGCTTGCGCGACGCTGCCTTTGGAGGCTTGTAGCAACGCCTCGCGCTCGTCGCCTGCGACACTCAGCCCGAGATTATCAAGTGCACGCTCCATGGCGCTGTCAGCCAAAGGCTGGAGACGCAGGGGCATGCAGCGCGATCGTATGGTCGGCAGAAGTTTGCCGGGCGCATGGGACAGCACCAGAAACATTGCCCGTTTCGGCGGCTCTTCCAGGATTTTCAGGATCGCGTTGGCAGCGTTGCGGTTGAGATCATCCGCCGGGTCGATGATGACGATCCGCCAGTTGCCAGTGCCCGACGTCTGCGAGAAAAAGTGCCCTGCCCGCCTCACCTCATCTACGGTGATGGCAGACTTCGTCTTTCCGGTCTTTTCGTCGACTGGCCGAGTCAGGTGCAGGAGATTGTGCGATGCACCCGATGAAATCTGCCGGCTGACGAAAGAGGATGGCTCAGGATCGACAATCTGGTCGGGCGCCTCCGCCGGATCGGGATGGGTGAGAACATGATTGGCAAAGCGAAAGGCGAGCGTCGCCTTGCCAATCCCTTCCGGCCCTTCGATCAGAACGGCATGGTGCCCTTTGCCAGAGCGATAGGACTGCGCCAGAAATTGCTCTGCCTCTTCATGACCGAAAAGGCGCGTATTATCCTGAGGGGCAATGGCACCATCAAGAACGCCGGGCGTCTCACTCATTTTGCCACATCCGGAAGATGGTCAAAACGCTCCAGCAACGGCTCGACCATGGACAGAACGTCTTCCGTCACCCTCTCTTGCGGCTGCTTGGCATCCACGATCCGGCAACGCCGGGGCTCGTTCAGCGCAATATCGAGATAGGCTTCGCGCCGCTTTTCATGCGTTTCCAGCTCTTCCTTCTCAAACCGATCAGGTGCCGCGCCATCATCGGCGCGCTTGCGTGCCCGCGCAAGACCATCCACCGCTGGAATGTCGAAGATCAGCGTGAGATCAGGCATGGTGCCGTCCACCGCGATACGCTGCAGCGTCTCGATAAAATCCGTCTCCAGGTTTCCAGTCGTTCCCTGATAAACCCGTGACGAATCGAGAAAACGGTCGCACAGAACCACCGCCCCGCTCTCGAGTGCCGGACGGATAACCTCTTCGACATGATCGTTTCGTGCTGCGGCAAACAGCATTGCTTCCATGCGCACGCCAAACGCCTCCGCAGCCCCGGAGAGCAGCACGTGGCGAATGGCTTCAGCCCCCGGCGAACCGCCAGGCTCGCGTGTGACGACAACTTCCAGCCCACGGCTGCGCAGGGTGTCCGCCAGAATACGGATCTGCGTGGACTTGCCAGCGCCCTCGCCGCCTTCAAAGCTTATGAACAGTCCTTTTTGGGGCAATGTCTCTTCCTGATGGTCTCAGCTTTTGCTTCTTATTAGACGATATCGCTAAGGCGCGAAACCGCTTCGGCGACGCTGCGCATCCTTTTCAGGCGTGCTGCCCGCTTTTTCAGAGCCAGAAAAACAGCAGTTCTTTCAGGGCACCTGCCGCATTCTGGGTCAGCGTGCCGGGCACAACGGCCGCCGTCGTATAGAGTGGGACTTCCCGCAACAATCGTTCACCAGAGAAGATTCGAAGGGTGGCAGCGTTGAAACCCGGCTCAAGCGGCGCGTTGAGCGGCCAGTTGTAGACGATCCGCCCCGACAGCCGATCGGGGTTGTTGAGCGGCACGAGCACGCTTACCGTCTCATGCACGGCAAGATCGATGGCCGAAGCAGCACCGCCATAGACGCTGACAGTGCCGACGGTCTCGTTCTTTTGAAACAGCTCGCGCTTTTGAAACGCCGTCAGTCCCCACTCGACGACGCGACGGGCTTCCTCTTGCCGCGTCTTGTCGTCCTCCATCCCGGCAAGCGTCAGGTAGATACGGCGACCGTCTCGTTCGGCGGAGATGACAGCGGAATAGCCATGGCCCTCGGCAAAGCCCAGCCCAAGACCATCGATGCCGAGATCAGCGGCAAGAAGCGTATTCTTGTTGCGCTGAAAGATGCGGTTCCACTCGAAATCCGGCTTGGTGAACAGGCTATAGCGATCCGGATAGGTATCGCGAATATACTTGGCCAGCGTCACCATGTCCTTGGCGGTCGTCTTGTTGGCCGGGTCGGGAAGACCGGTGGAATTGGCAAAGACGCTTCCCGTCAGACCAAGCGCTTTCGCCCGCTCCGTCATCGTCTTGGCGAAGGCCGCGTCGGAGCCAGTCATACCTTCCGCCAGAATGATGCAGCCATCATTGGCATTTTGAACCACGATGCCTGTCAGAAGATCATTGATCCCGACGGAGGATTTCAGTGCTGCAAACATGGTAGACGTTCGGGACGGAGCACCACCCGTTCGCCAGGCATATTCCGAGACAGGATAAGCCGTCTCCGGCGTCACGCGCCCACTCTTCAGCGCATCCAGAACGGTTTCCACCGTCATCAGCTTCGCAAGAGAGGCAGGTGGAAATTGGGTGTTTTCATTCAGCGATAGCAGAACCGTGCCCGTTTCGGCGTCGATCATATAGGCCTGCTGCGCCTTGACGGCGAGACCACCGGATTGGGCAGATGCAGTCCCGATGCAGCAGACAAGCGCCAGCGCAACGAGGCTGAGACGCCGGAAGATTTTTGGTATCAAAGTCACCATGAAAAGCCGGCCCGCCGTCTGTTTTGCTGCTCCACGCCCGCCGGACGATCCGTAAATTGGAATCGTCCTCAGACACAGCGATTATGGGCCACAAGGCCGCCGAGGCAAAGCTCAACGCGCCTTGTTCTGCTTGTTCTTTACGTAATTCAGAATGGACTGTTCCGTCAGCTCGCCGCGCTCGACAAGAACGGCGTCGAAAACGTGAGCAGCCTTGGATGCTGGCGCTGCTTCGGAATAGGCAGAAGCGTAGCGCGGCGATGGGCCTGGAACGCGCAGGAAGTTGCCTTCCGGACGCTCGTTGATAAACGGACCAATCTCTGGAAGCGCGATGAACTGAACGTTGCCCTGCCCTCCAAAGGAAGCCGGAGCAGCACCTTCGACCAACGGCATGGCCTGTAGCGCATTGTTCTTCTTCGTGCCAACCAGTGCGGTCTGCGCCGAGCCACCGTAAGCGGGGTTGGACGGGATCGGAATATTGCTTTTCGATGCAGAGGCAACCATCACGCCGCTTGCAATCTGACCTTCAGGATTGACGCCCGGAGAGCGCGAGCCTTTTGGAATGTAGGACGCCATGAGGAATGGCATGTCGTGACCGTCAAGCGGTGCGCGACCGACATACTGCACACGAACCTTGGCAGTGCCCGTACCCTTCATGTCGAGCAGATCGGCTGTCTTACTGGAGACGTCGATCAGGCGACCCTCATGGAACGGGCCGCGATCGTTGACGCGCACGACGACAGAGGAGCCGTTTTCGAGGTTGGTCACGCGGGCGTAGCTTGGAAGCGGGAATGTGGGATGGGCGGCAGAAAGATGTTCTTTGTCGTAGGCTTCACCATTGGCCGTCATGCGGCCGTGAAAGGCGGAACCATACCAGGATGCCAGGCCTGACTTGTCGTAGCCCGGATCTTCCTTCGGGAAGTACCGACGGCCCTTGACGGTATAGGCATTGCCGACGAGGAACCGGCCACCGCCCTTGGGGACGTTGGCACCTTCTGCGATCCGCGGACTTGCCTTCACGCCATATTCCGACTCGGCGAAATATTCCTTGCTGCGCTTCGGCTTCGTTTTTGTTTCCGACGTCGTCGAACATGATGCGGTCGCGGCGCAGAGAACGGCAATGCCGACCCATTTGACGCTGACGCCAAGCTTCGTAACGGTAGACTTCAAATTCTTGCCCCGTGCTGCTTTAGACCGCGCCTGTGTACGGCCCCTCTCACACCTCGATGATCACGCCCATCACATCGAAGCACTTAACGGATGCCTAATCTTGCCCGCAACATGGCGAAAATGCGAACGATATGATCCGGAAAGCTAAAATTGTAATCAACGTGGTTAAGCAATGGTTAAATCTGATCTGGCGAGAGCGACTGATAAATAAGGCTTTTGAGGCAATTGACGCGCTGGCCCAAATGTTTATAAACCCGCGGCAGGCGAGGATGGGTGTCCGAGTGGTTTAAGGAACCGGTCTTGAAAACCGGCGTGCGGGAGACCGTACCGTGGGTTCGAATCCCACCCCATCCGCCACTTTCAAAAAAATCAAATACTTGCTGTATCACCCAAGGTGTTTAGCGTCTGCAGTCTTCTGATCAGTGCTTTCACAGCGGCTAGGCTCCACATGCTGGCGTAGCGACGCCTTGGCTTGTGTTGGAAGTTGGTGATCCGAACTGCTCTTCTTCGTGGTCTCGAATGACCGCCTTCAAGCGCGGTGGAACCTTGTGCATCGGCATATGTTAATGTCCGGCATTGGGAGAGAAATCATGAAACTTTTAAGCGCAGCGATCTGCCTCGTTTCTGTCGGAATTCTGAGTGGATGCGTGGATGACCGCGGTTACCGCAGCGGCGGCTACTATTCGGCGGGCGTTTACGACCGATCCTATGAAAGGGATCGATACTACCGCAACTACGACCGCCGCGAGTGGCGTGATCGCCGCGGCCCGCGCCGTGACTACCGCTACCGCCCACCGGTTTATGGCGGCACCCAAGAATACGGCGTTATAGTCAGGTAAACTGTACGGACTGTTGCAGTTTCAGACGTCTCAGCAGAATACAAGCCTTTAGACATCGGCGCTGATAGCGCGCTTCGCGGAGTAGCAAACGCTAGATGGCCGGAGATGCGATCTGATCAATCGCCTCCCCGGCCATTTGCCATTATCCAAAGGGCTTTAACAGCACCAGGCTGATGCTTTCCACACACGATCTCTATTCTGCAATTTTGAGTCGTTCAGTCCTTTCGTGAGGCGATCAGACTAAGCAGTCGGCGGCATCTGCAGCACCCTCAAGCCATGGCATGGACCACATCTCCGGTCGTGCCCCACAAGCTTGGAGCCTACCCGCAATTCGCCCCCAGATTTAGGTTGTTCATCCGTCGCACCTCGACGTCCGCCGCCAAGGATGAGCGGCAAAATGAGCCGAAACCGGATGACAGTTCAGGCTCATCGAGGTGGGTCACTTCCAGCTTCGATAATCTCCAGCCGTGCAACCAAATGGTGCGTTTTGATCGCCGAAGCGTTTTTGCAATTGGGCGCATCCCCACTTGTTGATTGGACCCGGCATGAGGTTGTTGATGTCCATCGCCGGTGACGTGAATTGTGACGGCGCGGCGGTAACGTACCAAAGCCAATAGCCCCCGAGTCCGACGATCATCAGCAGGATGATGATGCCGAATGCCTTGAGTCCCTGCAGGGTGGAAGCGCCAGCGGATTTTTGAGGCTGGGTTCCTGTCGCCCGCGCGCCTTCCGACACGGGTGTATTGGCAGCGACAGCTGACAGCGCCTGTGCCCTTTCCGCATCGGTCAATTCGATCCGCTCCAACCGATCGTCCAGAAGGACTGGCAGCGGACTGTTCTCCTGCCAGGCGGCAAGCGCGATATCGTGTTTTTCGGATTGTCCGATGATGAACGGAACCTCGTCCCTACCCATCAGCGAAAAGGACTGCCGTTTGGTTTTGTCGTCGCGGATCGTGTCCGAATAGGTGAGGAAAAGGCCACCGCGTTTTTTCGTGACATTCGTGAGCGCGACCGGCAACAGCGTCAGTGGCTGAGCTTCGCCGAGCTTGGCCTTTGCCCGGAAAAATCGAACGAGTGCAAAAAGCAGGGCGATCCCGCCGAAGCCGAGAAGAACAAAAAGGATCGCCAGGGTGATAATCCTGTTCCACAGCATGTCGAGACCGAGCGAAATAGTCGCAAGCTGCGGATCGGAGCCCGAGATGAAAAGACCTGCCTCATAGTCGCCGGAGTGCATATCGACGAACATCACCTCCACGTCACTGTTGTAGTGCTTGCCCTCATAGTCGTAGGCGAGCTTGGCGTTGCAGGTGGTGAAGACAGCCTTTCGGGTTTTGCAACTACCGTTGAGATCGCCGTCCTCGATCTCCACCGGGTTCTGGCTGATCTTGTAGTCCCGGATGATTCCAGGTCCTTCAGCCCACAGCATGAAGACGGCGAGTGCCAGTAGAATCAGCGGAGAGAAGTAGTAGGCGAATGGTACGGACAACACGCCACGCTTTAGTTTTAAAGGGCGCGGAGGAAGCTTGATGTCGGGGATTGTCATGATGGCCTTTGCGCAGTTTCTGATCACAAGCGCGGCATCAATAGTTTATCAGAGATGACTAAACAACCGCGACAAGCCACTTGACCGGTCTCACCTTATCCGGATGCGCTGGCGGAATCGGTCGGGGCAGTGCGCCGCGCGGTCTGAATTGCGCTCACCATAAAAGACGTGACAAGTTTCGCACGGTCATCGGTTCTGGTCGCTATGGCGATCGGTGCGCGCGGTGATTGCCCGGCGATCGGGCGGTAGACGGCGCCATCGCTTTTGATCGAACCAACCGAGCGCGGCACGATCGAAACGCCAAAGCCTGCGGCAACCAGCGGGATAATGGAAACGATCTGCGACGCCTCCTGGCCGAGCTTGGGGCTGACGCCTGCCTCGTTGCAGGCGGAGACAATGCTGTCATAGAGGCCAGGTCCGATGTCTCGGGGGAAAAGAATCAGATTCTCACCGGCAATGGCGTCGAGCGGCACCGCGTCATGGTCACGCAAGGCATGATCGGCGGGCAGCGCGATCACCATGTCTTCATCCAGACAGGCGCGAACGGAGAGCAACCCATCCTCAAGGACCGGCGGGCGGATGAAGGCCACATCCAGCCTCCCTTCCCGCAGGCCCGCAAGAAGAGCGGGCGTATTGCTCTGCTCCGGCGACAGCACAACATCTGGATAGGCTGAACGATAGGCGCGAATGATGAGCGGAATTGCCGGATGAAAATAGGTGGCACCTGCAAAGCCTAGACGGAGGCGTCCCGTTTGGCCCGCCGCGTGGCGCCGCACCTGAGTGAGTGCGTCCTCGAAGCGCGCGACGATATCCAGCGCAGTCTCCTGAAACACCCTCCCCGCTGCCGTCAACTCCACGCCCTTGGCGTGTCGGGTGAAAAGCTGTGCGCCCACCGTTTCCTCAAGCTGACGAATCTGCATGCTGAGCGGCGGCTGGCGAATGCCGATCTTATCTGCCGCGCGGGTAAAGTGCTTCTGCTCCGCCACGACAAGGAAATAGCGAAGCCGCCGAATATCGATGTCATCCAATATCATATATGAAAAAGCCTCTGTTTATATATTGGAAATTAGATCGAAATGCTCCCAGCTTTCAAGACAGACACCGATGCAAAGCAGAGAAGGAGATATCCATGACCATGACCGTCGCTGATCTACTGGCAGAAACCCTCGCCGATATCGGTGTCGAACGCATCTGGGGCGTCACTGGCGATAGCCTCAACGGGCTGAACGACAGCCTGAGGCGGCTTGGAAAAATAGAATGGATGCATGTGCGTCATGAAGAGACCGCTGCCTTTGCAGCGGGCGCCGAAGCGGCAGTCACGGGCAAGCTCGCCGTCTGCGCCGGCAGTTGCGGCCCGGGCAACCTGCATTTGATCAATGGCCTGTTTGACTGCAAGCGCAACCACGTTCCGGTGCTGGCGATCGCGGCTCACATCCCCTCCTCCGAAATTGGTCTCGGCTATTTTCAGGAAACCCATCCGCAGGAACTGTTTCGCGAATGCGCGGATTTTGTCGAGCTCGTCTCCAATCCTGCACAGATGCCGGGCGTCCTTAATCGCGCGCTAAATACGGCGATCGGCCAGAACGGGGTTGCCGTGCTTGTCATTCCGGGCGATGTCGCTCTCGCCGATGCGCCCGTCTCGACAGTCCCACCTCAGGCCGTTCCGGCCCTGCCCCGCATCCTTCCACGCGGAGAGGAGATCAGCCGCCTTGCCAATCTGCTGAATGAGGGCAAGGCCATCACCATTCTCGCGGGCAGCGGCTGCGCTGGCCATCACGATGCCGTTGTGGCGCTTGCGAATGCGCTGAAAGCCCCGGTGGTTCATGCGCTGCGCGGCAAGGAACACGTCGAATGGGACAATCCCTTCGATGTCGGCATGACCGGTCTGATCGGCTTCTCGTCCGGTTATCACGCCATGGAAAATGCCGACACGCTGGTGATGCTCGGCACCGATTTCCCCTATCGCGCTTTCTACCCGACCAAGGCGCGGATCATTCAGATCGACCGCGATGCGGGCGCGCTGGGAAAGCGCGCGACGCTGACGCAAGGTCTGGTCGGCGACGTTGGCGAAACGATCTCCGCTCTACTGCCGCACTTGAAGCCTCGCAACGACGCGCATTTTCTCGAAGCTGCCCGCGCCAATTATCTCAAGGCGCGCGAAGGATTGGACGATCTGGCGAAACCCTCTGGGGCCGGCCAACCGATCCATCCGCAATATCTGGCGCAAAGGATCAGCGAACTTGCGGCAGAAGACGCGATCTTTACCGCCGATGTTGGTACCCCCACTGTCTGGGCGGCACGCTATCTGGCGATGAATGGCAAGCGGCGTCTGCTGGGCTCCTTCAACCACGGCTCGATGGCAAATGCCATGCTGCAGGCCATCGGCGCCCAGGCTGCAGCCCCCGACCGGCAGGTCGTGTCACTCTCAGGTGACGGCGGCTTCACCATGATGATGGGCGACTTCATCACGCTGGCGCAACTCAATCTGCCGGTCAAAATCGTCGTCTTCAACAATGGCTCGCTCGGCTTCGTGGCGATGGAAATGAAAGCGGCCGGCTATATCGATACCGGCACAGACCTCGAAAACCCGAATTTTGCCGCCATGGCCAACGCCATGGGCATCAAAGGCATACGCGTCGAAGAATCCGTCGATGTCGACTGGGCTTTGAGTTCCGCCTTTGCCCATCCAGGACCCGTGCTGGTGGATGTCGTGACCGCAAAACAGGAACTCGTCATGCCGCCGAAGATCAAGGCCGAACAGGCCAAGGGCTTCAGCCTCTATATGCTAAAGGCCATCATCAGCTGCCGCGGCGATGAGGTGGTCGAACTCGCACGTACCAATCTGCTGAGGTAAGGGAGACGACCGTGAACGAGACACGCGTCCGCGACCTGGCTTTTGTCCTGCGCTGCTCGGGGGCCGCGACGCTGTCCTATATTCTGGCGGAGGCGGCCGGGCTTCCTCATCCCGTCTGGGCCGCGATGTCCGGCATCATCGTCGGTCAGGAAAAGCTTGGCGATACGCGCCAGGCCACCATCGGGCGGTTTGCCGGCACCCTGCTCGGCGTGATCATCGCCGTTGTCATCGGAACGGCGGCGCAAGGCTTTGGCATCGGTCCTGTAGCGGAAATTGCCATTGCCGTCGCGCTCGCAGCCGTCATCGTGCGACGCTATCCATCCTTGAAGGTTTGTATGTGGACCTGTCCCATCGTTTTCCTGACAACCACGGCTGAGACGCCGCTTTGGGAAGTTGGCATGTATCGAGGCGCAGAAGTTTTGCTGGGGAGCGCTGTCGGTGCAGCGCTACATGCCATCGCGGAACAGATTATCTGGATGCGTTATGGCCGACGCTGAACAGCAAAGACGCCGTGGTAATATCCGGTTGAAAGGCAGATGGGCGCTACCTCATCTTCGACGGGCCGCCCGCCGGCTGGAATTGCGTGCCGTCGGCCTGCTCCCCGAGCAATTCAGCGGCGAAGAAGGTGCGCGCGCCGCACTCGCTGTCGGAGCGCCGTTGATCATCGCGCTGACAACCGGTCAGCCCGCACTCGGCTGGGCGGTCTTCGCTGCGTTCTGGACATGCCTTTGCGACGGACCAGGTCCTCATGCCATGCGCCGCCGCACCCTTGGACTTTTCGTCCTGATCGGCACCATCCTCGCCTTTGCCGGATCCTGGGGCGCATCAGCGGGGATGGAAGCTGCTCTCGCCGTCGGCCCTGCCCTCGTCTTCGTCGCCATACTGGCTGGTGCTGCCTTCTCCCTCGACGGTTTGCTCGGGACCCTACTCGCAGTGGTCGCCGTTGTTGCCGTTGGCTTTCCGCACCCGGCTCCCGCCGCCGCAGCACAGTCGCTGACATTTCTGGCCGGGGGAAGCTGGGCCTTTCTCCTCATCAATCTGTTCTGGCGGATCGATCCAACGGCATCGCTCGACCGCAACGCGGGCGCGGTCATTGCACGGCTGTTCGATATGGCAGCAGATCTGGCCGCGATCGGCGATCACGACCATCGTGATGCGCAGTGGCACAGTGAACATGCCGAGCACAGACGCGCCGTGCGCATGGCGATGGAGCGATTGAGAACGGTGCTGGCTCGGCACCCGGCAGACGCGCGTCAATACCACAATGCGCTCCGGGCAACAGAGATCATCTTCGGCGCCCTCGTCGCCTTGGACCACGCCTATATCCACAGATTGGGGCCGACAACGGAGCGCGCGGCAACAGCGCGCGCGTTCGCCACCGCCCTGCTCGGAGTCCGCCTTTCTCTGCGAGGCGATGTCCGTCAGAAAAACCTCCTTCGCCGCGGCATCGAGCGGCTGGACAGGACAGCCAAACATCTGACAGACGATCTCATGATCGGCTGCGTGCTGGCGCTTAAGAACGCGTTGCGCGTGCTTGAAAAACCGGAGCAATCCAACGAGGCCTTGGCAGCACCGCCACATCAGATCGCTCCAAACTGGAAGGACCGCATGAGGGGTGCGCTGCGGCTGGGCTTACGCCAGGCTGCGGGTGTCATTGGCGTCTACTACATCGCCATCATCTTTCAGCTGGGTTATCCCTACTGGGCAACAATGGCGCTGATCGTCTGCCTTCAGGGCGGCGCTCGCGTGACATGGGCGCGATCGCTCGAACGCATTTTCGGTTCCCTGCTCGGTGGCTTTCTGGCTCTGGCGCTGCTCTCTGTCACGCAGCACCCCGTCATCTTGTGCGTGCTGGCAATCCTGCTTGCCAGCGTCACGATTTCGCTGCGGGCGGTCAATTATTCCATCTTCGTCGTGGTCCTGACCATGCTCTTCATCATCGTCACCGATATGATGCATCCGGGGAGCGGTGTTGCAGCAGCGCGTGTGGTGGACAACCTGCTTGGCAGCATCGCAGCACTGCTGGCCGTGCTGGTTCTCTGGCCGGATTTCGGACCGCCGCTCCACACGTTGATCGTGAAAGGCCGGGAAGAAAATCGCGCCTATCTGGAAAGCGTCACAGCCGGAAGACCTGTGCTGGATGTCCGTACCGCACAACGCGCCGCAGGCCTGGCGAGTATCGATGTCGAAGTTGCGCTGCACGACCTCAGCGGCTTGCGATACCGCCGCCATCGACTGAACGAAGGTGACCAGTCGGCTCTGCGTGAGATGCGCAACCTTGCAGGAGAGGCAGCGGCAGCCTGGCACAGGCGGCTTGCAAAGGACCATGTGACCTGAAACCATTCCGTCAACGAGAAACGGGGCGGTGGAAATTCCACCGCCCCGCGATTCTATGATGGGCTAACGCTTTCTTTGGCGTTCTGGCAAACCGGATTAACCGGCAGACTTCAACTGCAGATTAGCGATACCGGCGGCAAGGTTGACGCCTGTACCAGCCTGGGCGCTCAAGGGCTGCAGCGCGAAGTTCTTGGCGTTACCGCCAATCAGGGCATTGGCGCCGAGACCAACTCCAACCGCGGCAGAGGCGGAAGCACCGACGTAGTTACCGCTCAGCGCGCCATCGCCGACGCGGGATTCAGCCGTGTTGAAGACGATCCAGCTCAAATACTGCTTGCCGGTCACGCCTACGTCGAGGCCAATCTTGCCGATAGTGCCGGTGTAGCGTTCGACGTCGCCCGAGCGTTGACGGAATTCGCAGGACACCGCCTTGCTGGAACCGATCACCAGACCGATGCCGCCTTCGATTTCACAAGACAGCGTGCCGACACGCTCTTTCTGTGCGGTTTCCATCTGCTTGTGCGAGCGCTTTGCTTCGGCATGGGCGACGGGTGCAACGGCAAGAGCGGCAATTGCGGTGGCAAGAACGATCTTCTTCATAGTGGACTCCTGTTGTCGTTGATATAGAGGTTTGGTTTGGTCAGGCGCGGAGGCGCCAGGTATTGAATGGTCGGTTTGATCGAGAGATCGGCGATGATCGGGCGCGAGGCAAAGCACTCCGCGATGAAGACCGCGCATTCGAGTGAGGCAAGCGTTTCCACTTCACCCGTCAGCATGACCCTGCCATTCTCCATGGATACCGTGATACGGCTGCCTTCCTGCCCATCCGCATAGGCGATGATTGCCTGAAGTGCGGCGCAGAGGCTGCAGTCCTGGGGGTTGGCGGCGGGCGCAAGTGCCTCGTCGGAAGAAATCATCATCTCGATCAACTCCTGGCCGAAGGCTTTACTTGAAGGTCTTGCGAACGGTGTCCTTGGACTCGCCGTATTTGCTTTGCACTTCGCCTGCGACCTTTTCGGCGCGGCCTTCAGCCTGCATGTGCGTGTTGCCGGCAATCTTGCCGACGGCTTCCTTGATCGAGCCCTTGACTTGGCGAACTGCGCCTTCGATGCGGTTGTTATCCATTTTAGAACTCCTTCCTTCTCATCATGATGTCGCCGTCATTGGCGCCATGGTGAAAAGATAGAGCGAGGAAGGCCTCCGCATCAGAGAGAAAACTACTAGTCCTACTGGTACAAACTGGCCTTTTTTCAATAAAATCAGCAGGGAAATTCAAACTTTGCGCAGTTTGCGCCCGCTGAAGCCTCGCTCGCGCGCCCAGATGACCGCGGCTGCACGGCGGTTCACCCCGATCTTGCCATAGAGAGAGGCAATGTGGTTGCGGATGGTGTGTTTGGAGAGATTAAGCCGGTCGCTCATCTCTTTGTCGCTGCAACCTTCGCAGATCAGCGTCAGAATATCTTCCTCGCGCTCGGTGAGATCGCTGAGCGACGCCGTTGATGCCGTTCCTCTCGATGTCTGGCGCAGGCCCGCCAGCCTCTCGACAACGGTGCGGCTGAACCACGACGTATCCGCCATGACGGTTTCGATCGCTTCGATCAACTCGTCCTCGGAGCGGCGACGTTCCGTCACATCCTGAAGCGCCCAGATGACGCATTGCTGGTCGTTGATCTCGACGCGTTCAGCAGAGACAACGCATTCAGCGCTGCCACCATCCTTCAGGTTCATCCTGAGTGGCTCTTCGCGGATCGGCACATTGCCCTTCAGGCGGCGTTCCACGTCTCTGCGTGCATTCACGTCATCCCACAGTTTCAACTCGCTCGCTGTCTTGCCGATGACTTCCTGTTCCTTGCGACCGCACAGCTCCAGAAACGCGTCGTTGACTTCGGTAAAGACAAAGTCTTCGAGCCGCGAAATCGCCGTCGGAGCCGGAGAAAGGCGGAAGGACTTGAAGAAGCGCTCCTCGCTTTGGCGCAAGGCATTCTGCGCTTTTCTGCGCCCGTCGAGATCGGCGAATGTGAAAAGCATGCAGGGCTCTTCACCGACAGCGATCACCTCGCCAGCAACGATCACCAGTCGGTCACCCTCCGTAATGGGGATCAGCGCCTCCCGGTGGCGAATGATGCGTCCGTCCTCAAGCCGATCAAGCGCGTCCTGTCCGGTTTCGCAATTGGAGAAGAGACCAAGCTCTTCAACACTGCGGCCGATGATCTCTTCTCGGGTAAACCCCGTCATCTCCATAAAACCCTGATTGACGCGAATGAAGCGCTTGTCCTCCATGCGGCAGATCAGGCCCGGCGCCGGGTTGGCGTTGAAGGCTCTCTCAAAGCGCTCTTCCGCCTCGTAAAGCGGCGTCTCGTCACGGATGATCAGAACAGTGACGTCCGGCTTCGCACCCGAATCCTCGATCGTCAAACCCCGGATGGTGTGAACCCACGTCAAGTCGAGGTCGGATGCCGGAGAGATTTCAACGGTCACATCGTCAACCTCCTCGCCGGCCACCAGCCGCTCCAGGGGATACTGCCCCTCGTCGAGCAGATGATTGTTGCGATAGCGAAGCGTGAAGTTCTTCCGGTAAGCCGCGATGTCCGTGCCGAGCTCCTCGAGCGTCTCGACCCGGTGCATCTCAAGCGCGGATTTGTTCGCCCAGGAGATTGTGCCATCCGGCTCCACCAGAATGAGACCGTCACTCAAGCCCGCAATGACGTGCTGCAGAACGAGACGGTTGATCTTCGGGGACTGCTCGATGTCGCTCATGAGGGGCAATCTCTTTCGTTTATGAATGATGTGAAATGGATCGAAGACGATAGTCCGGTGAAACGCGGGCAAGCGCAAACATGTTGCGCAGGGGCGGAAAAAAGCTCAAATGGGCACCCAAGCGATTGCACGACGAACGATCCAAAAGGACGAGCCTTTTCAATGCCGCAGATTTATGTCGATGCCGATGCGTGCCCGGTAAAGCCGGAAATACTGAAAGTCGCAGAACGGCATGATCTCGACGTTACCTTCGTCGCCAATTCAGGGCTGCGACCCTCCCGCGATCCCAAGGTGAAAAACGTCATCGTCTCAAACGGTTTCGACGCGGCTGACGACTGGATTGCGGAGCGTGCCGGCGAAGGCGATATCGTCATTACCGCGGATGTTCCCCTGGCCGGTCGCTGCGTGGCGAATGGCGCCATGGTCACGGGTCCGACTGGCCGCGTTTTCGATCAAGCCAATATCGGCATGGCCACCGCCATGCGCGACCTTGGCGCGCATTTGCGTGAAACGGGTGAAAGCAAGGGCTACAATGCCGCCTTCTCCCCACGTGACCGTTCGCAATTCCTGGAAACCCTTGACCGGCTTTGCCGCCGGATAAAGAAGTAATCGAGCATGGCGATCGCACCCAAGACAAAAGAACAGACAAAGATCAGTCTCTACGCACGTCATCGGCCATTTCTAATTGCTGCCGTCTTAGGGGGCGCGGTGTTGGCAGCAATGCTCATGCTCATACCGAAGCTCGCCATCGAATCTGCCGCCGTTGCGTTTTTTCTGACCTACCTCTTCCTGCTCGCCCTCCGGCTTCCCTATCTGACAGCAGCCCATCTCAAGGCTCATGCCGATCGCGACGATCTTCCAGCGATCGCCATCATCTTCATCACGCTGTTTGCCGTCGTCGTCGCTGTGGTGTCGCTGTTCATGGCGCTCAATCATTCCGGCGAAACCGCGCTGTCTCTGACACTTTCCTTTCTATCGGTCATTCTGGGGTGGCTCACGATCCACACCATGGCCGCGGTCCATTATGCCCACCTGTTCTGGCGCCCATCTGCTGATGGCGGAAAGCGGGAGCCGAAGGGCGGCATGGACTTTCCCGATACCGCCTCGCCCGGTATTTACGAATTCCTCTATTTCTCCGTCGTCATCGGTATGACGGCGCAGACCTCCGACGTTGCCGTCACCACAACGGCCATGCGCAAGGTCACGCTCGTCCACTCGATCGTGTCGTTCTTCTTCAACACTGTGCTGGTGGCAGCGGCGGTCAACGCCGCGGTGTCGCTGGCAGGTTGATACCGCTTTTATAAAGGATGCAGAACATGAAGGTAATTTCTCAGAACACGGCTTTTGGCGGCATGCAGGGTGTCTATGCGCATGAGTCCGAAACATGCAAATGCGAAATGACCTTCGCCGTTTTCGTGCCGCCAAAGGCGATCAACGAGCCCTGCCCCGTTCTTTGGTACCTTTCCGGACTGACGTGCACCCATGCCAACGTCATGGAAAAGGGTGAGTATCGAAGGCTCGCCGCAGAGCTCGGCCTCATCATCGTCTGCCCGGATACCAGCCCGCGCGGCAATGACGTCGCCGACGAATTGACCAACTGGCAGATGGGCAAAGGCGCCGGCTTCTACCTCGATGCCACAGAGGCGCCCTGGGCCGAGCATTATCAGATGTATAGCTACATCACCGAAGAACTCCCGGCGCTGATCGGTGAGCATTTCCGCGCCGATATGAGCCGACAGGGCATTTTCGGCCACTCGATGGGCGGTCATGGCGCGATGACAATTGCGCTGAAAAATGCGGACTGCTTCAAGAGCTGCTCCGCCTTCGCGCCGATCGTCGCGCCCTCGTCTGCGGACTGGTCGCGCCCGGCTCTCGAAAAATATCTCGGCGAAGATCAAGCCGCATGGCGTGCCTACGATGCCTGCGCCCTGGTGGAAGATGGTGCGCGCTTTCCTGAGTTTCTGATCGACCAGGGAAAAGCAGACAGTTTTCTGGAAAGCGGCTTGCGCCCATGGCTGTTCGAGGAGGCCATCAAAGGAACCGATATCGGCCTCACGCTACGCCTTCACGACCGTTACGATCACTCTTACTATTTCATCTCCACCTTCATGGACGATCACCTGAAGTGGCACGCGGCACGTCTGGTCTAAGCCATTAGAATTGCGTCGGTCGTGATCGACATCAAGGCATGATTGAGGGCAAGTTTTCGTTATGCGAGTGATCTTTCTCGCGCCTTGCCCTTATCAAAACAAGAAATCTACCTTAATTAGATAAGCAATACATTGAGTTGATGAGATAATGCCGAAGTCACTTGTTCTGCCTCCCCTTAGGGAGTTTTTCGATAACGCAACAGTTGCTCTGGCGCTCGCCGAAGCGAAAGGAGACAACGCACTTGTCCTCGTCAATCAGCACTTCAAAACCCTGACCGGCTATGACGACGCCGATGTTCTGGGCAAGAATTGCCGGATGCTACAGCAAGGCGCAGGCGGTGAGCGCGCTTCGAACGAAGAGGCGCGATCGAAGATTCACTCCTTCCTGTCTCGGCCAACCTCGTCGGTGATACGCACACCAATCGTCAATTTCCGCAAGGATGGCCGCCCGTTCGTCAACTTGCTGTTCATGTCGAAGCTGAGTTCCTCATCCGGCGACGTCCAATACATATTCGCATCGCAGTTCGATATCAGCCGGACGAGACCCGACCTGCTCGACAAATACAACACTGATCTAGGCACGACCCTCACGCGTATTCAGCCCATGCTTGAGGGCCATAATGTCATTATCGAAGGCAGCCTGGCAACGATTGCAAGCTCCGCCACCACGATTGCGCAGGCAAAAGTGACCTTGGCCGAGCTTGATAAAAGCGACCAGAGCCAGTCTGGTCGGACCCTGAGGGATTGAGTTTGGACCAACGTGCAGAAGCCCAGGATGTGCCCGTCGTCGGCATCGGATCATCTGCAGGAGGACTGGAGGCTCTTCGCGAGATGTTCAGCTCTGCTGAAGTCCCGACCGGCCTCGCTTTCGTCGTCGTGCAGCATCTCGATCCGCACCATGAAAGCATGCTGGCAGAATTGATCGGCAGGCACACCGCACTTTCCGTGAAACAATGTCAGGGCGGAGAGCGTATCCAGCCGGACACCGTCTTTATCATTCCGCCGGGACACGGTCTGTCCATTTCCAATGGAACGCTCGAGCTGACGAACTTCGCTCAGCCCCGCGGATTGCGTCGCCCGATCGACGACTTTTTCGTCTCGCTCGCCAATGACCAGAACGGCAATGCCGCCTGCGTTATTCTGTCCGGCACGGGCGCGGACGGTTCCACAGGTCTTCGCGCCGTCAAGGAAAATGGCGGCCTGTGCGTCGCCCAGGAGCCGGAAACGGCAAAATATGACGGCATGCCGCTTGCTGCCGCTGGCACCGGCCTCGTGGATTTCATCCAGCCGCCCGACAAGATTCTTGCCTGCATCGCCGGCTTCTTCTTCCGGCGCACAAAGGTGCTTGCCGATGAGCAGCCTTCGCTGGTCGAGGATCATATAGACGAGTTGTGCAAGACGCTGAGAAGCTCAGTCGGTCACGATTTTTCCGGCTACAAGAAGACCACCTTCGTTCGCCGTATCGAACGCAGAATGCATGTTCTCGGCATCGAACGCGCGAGGGAATACCTGCACCGGCTGCAACGCGATCAGGATGAATGCGAAGCGCTGTTTCGCGATCTGCTGATCAACGTCACGCGATTTTTCCGCGACCGGGAGTTTTTCGACGTTCTGCGCGATCGGGCGATCCGGCCCCTCCTCCAGAGCCAGGAAGCACGCGACGGAGGCGTGCGCGTCTGGGTGCCCGGCTGTTCGAGTGGCGAGGAGGCTTATTCCATCGCCATGCTGTTTGCCGAAGCAGCCCGCGAGTTACAGATTCTATGCGATGTCCAAATCTTCGCGACCGATATCGATGAGAGCATGCTGCAGATCGCCCGGTCGGGCTCTTATCCGAATGCCGCACTGGCCGACATTCCAGCCGCGTTGCACGAGCGCTATATTATTCCGCACAAGGACCGGTTCAACTTCGTCGGCCAGATCCGGGACATGATCCGTTTCTCCGGCCACAGCCTTGTGAAGGATCCGCCCTTTTCGAAGATCGACCTGATCTCCTGCCGCAACCTGCTCATTTATTTTGATGACAAGCTGCAGAAGACGATCATGCCGCTCTTCCACTATGCGTTGCGACCGGGCGGGTTTCTCTTCCTTGGTCCCTCCGAAAGCGTTGGTCGGTTCGAGACGGTTTTCGCCAGCATCGACCAGAAGGCGCGGCTTTTCGAAAGACTGCCGGGTCTTCCGACTTACCCCATTCCGCTTCCCGGAGGACGCCAGGATCAGGGTCGCCGACCGGGCGGCTCCGATGTTCAGCATGATGCAGCCAGAAGCGACGACGAAACCGTCGTGTCGCGTCTGCTTGAAAGATACGTGCCTGCCAGCATGCTTCTGGACCAGGAAGGTCAGATCATGGCAGCCTTCGGCAAGCTGAGCCGCTTTTTCGATTTTCCGGTGTCCCGCTCCAACGAGACCAGCGCTGCCTCGCTTGCCCGTCCCGGAGTCAAGGAGCAGATCGGACCTCTGCTGCGTCAAGCCCATTCAGCGAAGAAGCGTGTCATATCCAGCAAGGTTGAGGTCATCACCGAATTTGGCTCGCTGACGACAGACATCATCTGCGATCCGGTGGACGACGACAGGTTCCTCCTGGTGTTTCAGGATGCCGGGCAGTTCACGCCGCTGGAGGAAAGCGACCTTATCAGCCTTGAACCAAGCAACGGGCATGTCGAAGCCCTCGAGCGCGAATTGCGCTCGGCCAAGCATCGCCTTCGCTCCGCAACCGAAGAGCTTGAGACAGCGAATGAGGAGCTGAAGAGCTCCAACGAAGAAATGATGTCGATGAACGAAGAGCTTCAGTCGACGAACGAAGAGCTCACCACGGTCAATGACGAGCTGAAAAACAAGATCGAGCAGCTGACGATCGCCAATACCGATCTTCGTAACTTCTTCGATTCCACCAACCTCGCCATCATCGTTTTGGACCGAAACCTGCGTGTGCGGTCCTTCACACGCGCGGCCACCGAAATCTTCCCGCTGCAGGCATCTGATCGCGGTCGCCCGATTTCGGATGTCACCACGCGCCTCTTGACCCCGGACTATCTCGATCATGTCCGTCATGTCATGGACGAAGGCGTGGATTACCAGGATACCGTCTGGCACGAAGAAACGCGAAAGACATTTACCCTCAGAATCCTGCCCTACAAAACCACGGATGGCACCATCACCGGCGCAACCATTGTCATGACCGACATCTCGCATGCGGTCAGTGTAGAAACCCAGTTGCAGCGAGAGCAGAACCGGCACGAGCTTGCCGTCGAAGCAGCAGGCATCGGCGTGTGGGAGTATCTGCCGGAACGGCAGGAGTTTCTTCTCGGTGGGTCCACAAGGGAGTTGCTACAGGCACAGAGCGACCACCTCAGCAAGCAAGATTTCCTTGCGAAAATCCGGCAAGATGATCGGATCCAGGTGCTCGAAGCCCTCCAGCAGGCCGAGAAGGACCATGGCGGTTTCGACCTGACGACCGAACTTGCCTCCGCGCAAGGGTCTCGCTGGATCAAGGTGTTCGGACGTTACGTTGGCGATACGGATTCCCCGCGGATCATCGGTGTCACCGTCGATGTGACGGCCGAGTATCGGCTTGCCGAAACGCGCGAGTTGATGCTGAACGAGATGAACCACCGGGTGAAGAACCTCTTCGCCATGATCGGCGGCATCCTGCGCATGGCAGCACGCAAGCATGACACGGTGCAGAGCCTGGTTGCAGATGTCGAAGGCCGCATTCTGGCGCTGGGCAACGCCCATTCGCTTGCATCGAACCAGAAGCGCACAGGTCCGGTCGAGATTGCCGAACTGGTCAAGACAATCCTTGCACCCTATGAGCAGAAGGGCGGCATAAAAATCTCGCAAGGATCCCTACCGATTCCTGCAAAATGCATCACGCCGTTGACTCTCATCCTGCATGAATGGTCGACGAACGCGCTGAAATACGGAGCCCTCGGCCAAAGCCAGGGCAAGCTGAATGTGAGCTGGAACGAAGATAACGAAAATATTTATCTGCTATGGAACGAAACAATAGGAAAGCCCGTTGTAGCATTCGGGGAAAAAGGATTTGGGACTCTTCTGCTGTCAAGCGCCGCACGGCAATTGGGAGGCGCGATTGACACCAAGCTCGAAGGCTCCGAACTCCACCATATTCTGACTCTGCCACGTTCGGTATTAAATGACACGCAAATCGGTACTCATCGTTGAAGACGAAATCTTCGTTGCCCTGGACCTCCAAATGACCTTTGAAGAGGCTGGATGGGACGTCGCAGGGCCTTTTGCCAGCATCGAGCAATCATCGCTCTATCTCAAGGATCACACGCCAACCTGCGCAGTCCTCGATGTACGCTTGATCGATGGCGAAGTGTTCCCCGTCGCAGACGTCTTGTCCGAACGCAATATCCCTTTCGTTTTCCATTCCGGCCATGCTGACGGTCGGCAATTGGCGCAACGTTACGAGGCTTCTGCTTTTTGCCAGAAACCATGCCTGCCTGGAAAACTGTTGAACGAGTTGGAAAAACTGTCGGACCGCGCTGATCCAAAGAGTTCTGAAGAAGTTCGAGCAAGCGCGTAAACCGTTCTCCTCCTGTCAGATCGATGCAAAAAAGCCGGCATTTCAGCCGGCTTTTTCGTTGATAAATTCAAAGCATGTCGCGGTCTTTCAGATTTGCTTCCTGCGCTTAGCTCGTTGCTTTATCGCAGGTCATTATCAAAAAACCGCAGCACAGTTTTGCATGGACCATGCCTCAGGTCACTGGCAGACCCGGAAACTCTCCATATGCCAACCACCATCATAAGAGTTTGGTACCCGGCGATCTTCCAACCAGCAGCGGGGTGGCGGTGGTGGCGGAGGCTCGACGTAGCGCGGACCACTGTCATTGGCGATAGCGCCGCTGATGATGCCACCGAGAAGACCGGCTGCAATGCCGCCGGCAATGACGGCGCCCGTGTCGTTATGGCGATGCCTGCGTGGAGGGTCGCGATATGGCGGAGGCGGAGGGCCGCGGCGTTCGTAGCGATAAGGCCCGTCGTAATATTGCGCGGAAGCCGTCTGAACGCTGGCGAACAGAGTGCCAGTCGTCAGCACAGCAGCAAGGATCGAAAGCATAACTTTCTTCATGGCAGAAATCTCCAGGTGAACTGGCACAGAAGCTTGCCAGTCAACGCAGGATCAATCTGGCATAGAAGCTCTGAACACGCGATGAATGCTGAAGCCCATAGCAAGACCTCGACCGACACGGACAAAACATGTCCGGTCAATTCTTTTGAGGCAGCGTACCGATCTCCGGCGCATTGACCTTTCGCAGCGACTGTCGCCGCGCTAATCCAGTCATCGTTCCTCTTATTTCAGGGGAGCTCCCAAGTCCTGAGAGCCAATCAGGTAACACCTCGCCCCGCCTAGAAGGTGGGGCTTTTTTCTTCGCTGCTTTAAGCGAGGCGCCTGCCCGGATGGAAGCGCGCCACCTTCTGTGCGACGTGATTGTTTGAATGAAAATCTGTTTTCCATCGCAACTTTTCGGGCGGCACTCCGTTATTTGGCTGAGACTCCCAGTCTCTAGTTCCCCTCTCGACTGACAACCCGCCTCGTGCGGGTTTCTTTTTGGGAAATAGGTCGCGCTTACTGACATTTTTTGGGCAAGCGTACCGATGAGCCGCGATATGACCTCGCAGGCGCCCTCTTTCAGCGTTAGCTTTCCACCATCGCTCCCGGGCATTGCCCAACTTTCCCCGAGCGAACAACCTGCCCCGCCAATTTGCGGGGCTTTTTTGTACCCGCATTAGGGGGACGGTGCGACGGCCCGCCAGTTTTGGTTCGGTAAAGGACGATCGCGACGGGACTCCTCGCCAAGAAGCTGGTCCAGCAGTTCGACAATGGCCGTCGGCATGTTGACGATCAGATCATCAACCATCTGGGTAAACCAATGATACCCATAGATGGCAAGCAGCGTCAGCACGAGCAGTAGAAGCCATGGCCAGAGCGGCTTGCGCGGCGGCTCCCTTTTATCACTCTGCGCGTCGAGACTCACATCGAACTCCTTGGGCAAGGTCCTCTATAAGGATGAAGATCAACTCAGGCCCGCTTGTTGCGAGGCTCGCCGCCGGGCGCGTAAGCTGTCTTCTGCTGAAAGCGAAAAATATTGCCGCACTGAGCACAACGGATCATGTAATCCGCCGGGTTCGTTGAAGGACGCTCCGCTCTGAAACCACGTGGCATCTCATCAATACGAAAATCCACGTGAGCAGAATCTTTTTCATCTATCTCAGACGCTTCGGCAAATCCGCTGTGCCCGCAGCGCGAGCATTCGAGTTTCCGGGAGTATCGATCGCGAGAGGCCATTCTTCGTCCTTTGATTTCAGCATCAGGTAGCAGCGGCACGCGGGCGATTCAATAGTGACGCACACGCCTGAGATTTCCCTTGGCTCTCGCGAGCGATCGCACGTCGCGCTAAGATTCTGAAAAGATTCACTCTGTTTGAAAAAGGCGAATGCCGGAAATGCCGCATTTTATGGTTTGCGAATACGATTCATAAACCACTTGGTAACGTCATTCACCTAAATTTCGAAACGTGAAATTGTCTGGCGGGGCGTGTCGGACGGATCTGTGGCATGCGATTGAAGAGTTCAACAGTGTTGAAAAAACTATCTGAGGCGCTTGGTCGCGCAGTAGGCGCGACCTCTTTTGTGAAGGCTCTGCTGTTTGCAGCGGCCGTGGCGACAACCACTGTTTCCGCTACGCAGGTGGCGAAGGCGGACCCGAAATATGCTGGCATCGTCATCGATGCCAAAACGGGTAAGGTGCTCTACGGTGAAGATCCTGATGGTCTGCGCTATCCCGCTTCGTTGACGAAGATGATGACGCTTTACCTCACTTTCGAAGCGTTGAGCGCCGGGCGCATCACCCTCGACTCCAAGGTTCCGGTTTCGGCAAACGCCGCCAAGGAGCCTCCGTCCAAGCTTGGCGTGCGCGCCGGTGGTTCGGTCACTGTCGAACAGGCCATTCTCGCCCTCGTCACCCGTTCCGCCAACGATATGGCAACGGCACTCGGCGAGCATCTGGGCGGTTCGGAAGAGCGTTTCGCACGTATGATGACGGCAAAGGCTCGTGCGCTTGGCATGACACGCACCACCTATCGCAATGCCAACGGCCTTCCCAATACCGCGCAGATGACGACGGCGCGCGATCAGGCTCGTCTTGGCGTCGCGCTGCGCCAGCACTTCCCGCAATATTATGGTTACTTCAATACCCGCACCTTCACCTTCGGTAAGCAGGTGATCGGCAACCACAATCGTCTCGTCGGTACGGTTCGCGGCGTTGACGGCATCAAGACCGGTTACACCCGCGCTGCCGGTAGCAACCTCGCAACATCAGCGCAGCTCGATGGCCGTTCTATCGTTGCTGTCGTTCTCGGTGGCCGTTCGAGCGCCGCTCGTGACGCCACCATGCGCAAGCTGGTTGCGGAATATCTGCCGAAAGCTTCGCGTGGCGGAAATAGCAACCTGATTGCAGCAACGCCTTCGGCTCCGATCGAAGAACCCGTCGCTGTCGTCGCCGCTACCGCACCCACCTCCGGTCTTCCAAATGCCGGTCCTGTTCCGCAGCAGCGTTACGGCGACGAGGCCCCGGTCTCCGCATTCGCGCCAGCGCAGGCCAATGCAGCTGTTGCTGCCATGGATGTCGCAACACGTCCTCGCGCTCCGGTAAAGCTTGTCCCTCCCGTCAGCATGAAGCCAGATCGTTCCGTGGTGACCAACTCCACGAAGGTTGATAACATCGTGACCGCCTCCACGTCGCCGTCCAGCGCAGCCGCACCGTCTGGCGGCGCGGGTTGGGTGATCCAGATCGGCGCATCCCCGGACGAGAATTCCGCACGCAACCTGCTTCAGGCTGCGCAGGATAAGGGCGGCAATGCACTGCGTACCGCCAAGCCATTTACGGTCGCGTTCACCAAGGACGGCGCCCAGATGTACCGCGCCCGTTTTGGCGGCTTCAACGGTCAGAATGATGCAGTCAATGCATGCAATGCTCTGAAGAAGAAAGGTGTCAGCTGCTGGGCTTCGCTCCAGTAGGCCAACAGACTGTTCCAGGACAGGCCGTGGCGTTTTGTAAAACACGGCCTGCCCACTCCTCGAATTGTATTGAGTAACGAGGCTTTACAGATGGCAATCAATGAAAACTACTTGGACATCGCCCCCAAAGGCAGAAGCCAGTCGGCGTCGGTGCTTCATCCCATCCACGAAGCGGCAATGAAAATTGCCGACATTGGACTCAACAGATCCCGGCATAAGACCCGCGACCTGGTCAATCTTCTGCTTTGCCATGGCGCACGTGCCTGGCGCAGCAACCAGCCTGAGGCCAAGATCCATCTTCATATCGATGGACCATCCGGCCGGGCGCCTGTGCATCTCCGTCTTCGTTGAGAAACGGCGGCTCAAAAAGAAACCCTGCGAAACCTTCGTTTCGCAGGGTTTTTTCCATTTACGGGTTCGATCCTAGAGCGACCGTTTGAAAAAGGATGTGGCGGCTGGCGCCACACCCCACAGCTTACTCGGCAGAACCGTCCGTGTCGGACGCAGGAGCCGCGTCGCCACTGGTCAGATCCTCAGCGCCTTCGATCAGCGCCTCAACCTCATCTTCACCTTCCGGCTCGTTGATGCGCTCGACGGAGACAACCTTCTCATCCTTGGCGGTTGAGAAGATGGTGACGCCCTTGGTCGCGCGGCTGGCGATACGGATACCGTTGACGGGCACGCGGATCAGCTGACCACCATCGGATACCAGCATGATCTGGTCGGTATCCTCGACGGGGAAGGCCGCAACGAGTGCGCCGATTTCCGTGGTCTTCGACGTATCGGTGGCGCGGATACCCTTGCCCCCACGTCCCGAGGTGCGGAAATCGTAGGATGACGAACGCTTGCCGTAACCCTTCTCGGAGACAGTCAGAACGAACTGCTCGCGGCTCTTGAGTTCCTGATAGCGGGCTTCGCTCAGTTCGCCCTCTTCCGTTACTTCTTCGCCCACAAGTGCGATGTCTTCTTCATCGACACCGGCGGCACGGCGCTCTGCTGCGGACCGCTTGAGATAGGCTGCGCGCTCCCAAGGCTCGGCATCACTGCTGCCGACAATGGTCATCGAAATGATCCGGTCGCCCTCACCCATATTGATGCCACGCACGCCGACGGAGTTGCGGCCTGCAAAGACGCGCACGTCATCGACCGGGAAGCGGATGCACTGGCCAAGCGCCGTCGTCAGCAGCACGTCGTCACGGTCGGTACAGGTCTCGACGGAGAGGATTTCGTCGCCCTCCTCGTCCAGCTTCATCGCGATCTTGCCGTTGCGGTTGACCTGAACGAAGTCGGAAAGCTTGTTGCGACGAACCGTTCCACGTGTGGTGGAGAACATCACGTCGAGCTTTTCCCACGTCGTCTCGTCTTCGGGCAGCGGCATGATCGTGGTGATGCGCTCACCGGCTTCCAGCGGCAGCATGTTGATCAGCGCCTTGCCCTTGGACTGCGGCGTGCCGATCGGCAGACGCCAGACCTTCTCCTTGTAGACGATGCCACGTGAGGAGAAGAACAGGACCGGCGTGTGGGTATTGGCAACGAAGAGACGATTGACGAAGTCCTCGTCACGCGTTGCCATGCCAGAGCGCCCCTTGCCGCCGCGACGCTGCGCCTTGTAGGTCGTCAGCGGCACGCGCTTGATGTAGCCGAGATGCGACACGGTCACGACCATGTCTTCACGGGCGATGAGGTCTTCATCATCCATGTCCGGGCCGCCCTCGATGATCTCCGAGCGGCGCGGCGTGCCGAATTCCTCACGGATGGCAGCAAGCTCGTCCTTGACGATCTGCTGGATGCGGATGCGCGAGGACAGGATATCGAGATATTCGCTGATCTCGGCACCGATCTTGTTCAGCTCGTCACCGATTTCATCGCGTCCGAGAGCAGTCAGGCGTGCCAGACGCAGTTCCAGGATGGCGCGGGCCTGCTCTTCCGACAGATTATAAGTGCCGTCCTCGTTGATGCGGTGACGCGGATCGTCGATCAGCAGGATCAGGCTTTCCACTTCGGTCGCAGGCCAACGACGCGTCATCAGCTCTTCACGGGCAGAGGCCGGGTCCGGCGCCTGACGGATAACGCGAATGACTTCATCGATGTTGGCGACGGCGATGGCGAGACCCACCAACACATGCGCACGATCGCGCGCCTTGCGAAGCAGGTACTTGGTGCGGCGGCTGACGACATCTTCACGGAAGGAGACGAAGGCGCGCAGCATGTCGAGCAGCGTCATTTGCTCCGGCTTACCACCGTTCAGCGCCACCATGTTGCAGCCAAAGGAGGTCTGCAGCGGCGTATAGCGATAAAGCTGGTTGAGGATCACTTCCGCATTGGCATCCCGCTTCAGCTCAACGACGACGCGATAGCCCTGGCGGTCGGATTCGTCGCGCAGGTCGGAAATGCCTTCGATGCGCTTTTCCTTGACGAGCTCAGCCATCTTCTCGATCATCGAGGCCTTGTTCACCTGGAAGGGAACTTCGGTGATGATGATCTGCTCGCGGTCGCCACGCATCGGCTCGATGGTGGCGCGTCCGCGCATGATGACGGAGCCACGACCGGTCTCATAGGCCGAGCGGATACCGGAGCGGCCCATGATAAACGCGCCGGTTGGGAAGTCCGGGCCTGGAATGATCTGCATCAGTTCCGGCAGCTCGATTTCCGGCCTGTCGATCAGCGCGATGCAGCCCTCGATCACCTCGGAAAGGTTATGTGGTGGGATGTTCGTCGCCATGCCGACAGCAATGCCGCCTGCCCCGTTGACCAGAAGGTTCGGGAACTTCGCAGGCACCACGACTGGCTCATGCAAGGTGCCGTCATAGTTCTCGCGGAAATCGACGGTTTCCTTGTCCAGATCGTCGAGCAGGGAATGCGCGGCCTTCTGCAGGCGGCATTCGGTGTAGCGTTCGGCTGCCGGCGGATCGCCATCGATCGAGCCGAAGTTACCCTGACCGTCGATCAGCGGCAGGCGCAAAGACCAATCCTGCGCCATACGGGCCAAGGCATCATAAATCGCAGCGTTACCGTGCGGATGGTATTTACCCATCACGTCACCGGTGACACGGGCGCATTTGACGTATTTTTTATTCCAGTCGATGCCGAGTTCGGACATGCCATAAAGAATACGGCGATGAACTGGCTTCAACCCGTCACGGACATCCGGCAGCGCTCGCGAAACGATAACGCTCATGGCGTAATCGAGATACGACCGCTGCATTTCCTCCATGATGGAAATTGGTTCAATGCCTGGCGGAAGCTTTCCGCCGCCTGGGGGGCTCTGGTCAGTCAAAACGGATCACATTCTCTGTTAAGAATCGGATGGATTTTTATAGCGGAAACGGCGTCCGCACGCCAATTTCTGCGCCGGTTTTGAACAGTCTTTTACGTCATTTACAAGACGATACACAGTTTTCTGCAGGCGTCAGGGCAAAAGCCGGAGCACGGGGTTCCAATAGCGCTGCCTCTTGCCTAACATCATCGCAAAACAGGTCGCCAGATACCTGTGAACGCCACCAACGGGGGCGGCATAAGAACGGGGACGGTATGGCAAGCGCAGAAATCTTTATCAATGCCCTGACGACGATGCTCGTCACGCTCGACCCTCCTGGACTGGCGCCGGTCTTTCTGGCGCTGACCATCGGCATGACCCGCGCTCAGCGCGGACAGGTCGCCTTGCGCGGCTCGCTGATTGGTTTCGGCATTCTCGCCATGTTCGCGCTCTTCGGCGCGTCTATCCTCGAACTGCTCGGCATATCGCTTGGCGCGTTCCGAATATCCGGTGGCCTGCTACTTTTCTGGATTTCCTTCGAGATGATTTTCGAGAAGCGTCAGGAGCGCAAGGAGAAGACGTCCGAAGTCGCTGTCACCCAGGATCACATCCAGAACATTGCTGTGTTTCCATTGGCATTGCCTCTCATCGCCGGGCCAGGCGCGATTTCTGCGACTGTGCTGATCTCCGGCACGATGGAGACGGGCTTCGATAAAGCCCTCTTCATATTGCTGCTCGCCTTCAGCATGCTGATCGTCTTCGCAGCACTGCTTGCAGCCGATCGGCTGGACCGCTTCCTGGGCAATACCGGCCGCGCCATTCTCACACGCCTGCTTGGCGTGCTGCTCGCAGCGCTCTCCGTGCAGTTCGTGGTCGACGGAATAAAATCTGTCATGAACATGTGAGTCCTGAACACATCGACCCATGACAGGATTTTCATTCCCGCATAGAAGCCGCCTCTAAAGGACATCTGTATTTGGAAAGACTATGAAAAACCTGTTGCGGTTCGTCGTGCCAGAGGCAACGCCCGTCAGCTACAAGGAGCGCTTACGCGCAGCCGCAGGCGCATGGATCGGCATTCTGGTCACAGGCCTGATCGGATACATCGCCATCGGCGCGGGTCTGGCGCTGCCCGCCCTGATCGCGCCCATGGGCGCCTCCGCCGTCTTGCTCTTCGCCGTTCCCTCCAGCCCACTTGCGCAGCCCTGGTCGATCCTTGGCGGAAACACCGTTGCCGCAGTCATCGGCGTCACCATCGGCCTTCTCGTGCCACAGCCTTTCCTTGCCGCCGCTTTGGCAATTGCCGTTTCCATCGGTGCGATGATCACCCTGCGATGCCTCCACCCGCCGAGCGGGGCCGTCGCGCTCACCGCCGTTCTGGGTGGTCCAGCGATCCACGACCTCGGCTATGGGTTCATTGTCTGGCCAGTGCTGGGCAATTCGGTGGCGCTCCTGGCGCTTGCGGTGCTCTATAACAATTTCACTGGGCGGCCCTACCCCCATGCCATCCGTCCGCAAGCGGCAGGTCATGGAACAAAGGATCCAGCGCCCGTCGATCGGATTGGCTTTTCCTCTGCGGACCTGGATGACGTGCTGAAGGAATTTGACCAGGTTCTCGACATCGACCGTGACGATCTCGAAACGATTCTGCGCCGCACTGAACTTCGCTCCTATCGTCGGCGCGCCACCCATCTCAACTGCGCCCATATCATGTCGCGCGACGTCATCGGTGTAGCGCCGGACGATTCGCTGAAGAACGCCTATAGCCTGATGCGCAACCATCATATCAAAGCGTTGCCGGTGACGAATGATGTGGCGGAAGTCGTGGGCATCGTCACGCAGACGGACTTTCTCGACAAGGCCACTTGGACCCATGGCCATCCGCGCATCGGCTTCCTCCAAAGGCTGCGTCTGATTGCAACAGGCAAACAGGCACCCAACGATACGGTCAAAGATATCATGACGTCCCCGGTGCAGACGATCTTGCCGACGACGGCAATCGAGGATGCCATCATCATCTTCGCCGAGCAGGGTCTGCACTACTTACCGGTCGTAGATGCCAATCAGAAGCTGACGGGGATTATTTCGCAATCAGATGTGCTGGTGGGAATGCTGGCCGACAAGGTAGCGTCGAACAGTGATACCGGTGCCCCTGACACAATTCGTTGAAAGGGTCAGCTGCTGGTACCCGTCTTGCGGCACGGCCAGTTCCAGTCGCGGCTCTCACCAATATCCATATGAACCGATTCCGTATGGCAATAGGTGCCGACGCCGCCTCTTCCGGGCAGAGATCGCAGATAGTCTGCAAGATCCCACTTGGATACGCCCTTGATCTGTATGTCCACGGCCTCGCAGGTGAAATGCTTGGAGCCATGCGTCACGCCCTTGGGCGGGCGGTAGCCGGAGGTGATGATTGCCGGCTTGCGATAATGGGATTCAAGCTCCTTGATGCGATGTACCAACTCGGGCTTCAGGCAGCCTACGTTCACCTGGTTCGTCTGCAAGACGAGCCCATTGGGCGCGATGCGCGTCAATCCCGGCATGGATACAAGTTTCATCAAGCCCGTCGGTTTATCGTCCTCGTCGTCCAGATGACTTTCATCAAAAGACGGCGCCGCCTTTCCGAGGGAGGCCACAGCGGGTTGTGCCATGCCACCCAGAGCCGCTGCAGCATCCTGTCCGCTCGCCCCACGTTTTTTGGGAACGCCGGCAAACAAGGCTGCGGCCATCGGGATGTTTTGCGGGCCCTGCGACGGCTCTTCGTTGGTTGATGACTTGCCACTTGCAAGCGCGTTTGTGGGCGCAGGACTGTAAGCTCCTGGCACCGCGTTGGACGATTGATCTTGGGAGGGCTGCGGCACGGGTTCCGCAGGCGCGTGGCCTTGCGTAGAATAGACACTCTTCAACGCGGGCACGATCCGCCGCGTGGGAGCATATGCCGGGACACTGTCCATATCCGCTTGGCCCGTTGACGTCGTGCCGCTGGAGAAAATGCTGTGAGATCCGGCGGCAACCCCGGTCGCCTGCATGGCGTAGCCGCCATTCGGTTGGTCCGCACCGTTCCCGGCTGCCGTCACTTGCGGGGCCTGTGGCGCCCCGCTTGGCATGGTGTTGGCTGCCGACTTGCCGTTAGCCGCCGACACCATTCTCGGATCGACATAGCCCGGCTGAGCGGGTTGCACGCCATTAGGCGCCGCGGCCTGGGTTTTAGCCCCATCGGCGCCCTCCCCATCCGCGAGCGCTGCGGGATCGAGAACGGCTGCCACATCCTTGCCCTCGGGCTTTGCTGAAACGCAGCCAGAAAGCATCAGAAGCGCAAAAACGATTGATGACGCGGCCGCTGCTGCGTCGCGCGATCGTCGTCGCTGCTGACCCATCTCCATCTTCAAAAGAAAAAACCTCCGCGTCTTGCGCCTCGACTGCACCAGAAACCGTGAGTTCGAGCAAAGCACAGCGCCGAGCCCGAAGCATGAGCGGCTCATAGGACGATCAAGACGAAGCGCGGAGAATGCGCATAAGCCTCAGGCCTTACCAGGAGCCGGTATTTTCCATAGATATCCACGGCTCGGCTGGTGCCAGGCTTGCGCCCTTCTGCAATATCTCGATGGAGATGCCATCGGGCGAGCGAACGAACGCCATACGCCCGTCACGCGGCGGACGGTTGATGGTCACGCCAGCGGCCTGCAGCTTGGCGCAGATCTCGTAGATATCGTCCACCTCATAAGCCAGATGGCCGAAGTTGCGTCCGCCCGTGTAATCTTCGGTATCCCAGTTATAGGTCAGCTCAAGAGCAGGCGCCTTGTTTTCCGTCGCCGCCTTGACGTCGTCGCGCGCAGCGAGGAACACGAGCGTAAACCGCCCCTTCTCGTTTTCGATGCGGCGAATCTCCTGCAAGCCGAAGATATCAGAGTAGAATTCGAGCGACGCCTTCAGGTCTTTGACCCGAACCATGGTGTGCAGATAACGCATTATGTATTCCTCTCATGTGTAGCATTCGGCTTGAGCGCAGACACTAAAGCCTTTGGCTCGAAGACGGAAACGTTTTAGACGATGCCAGTCAGCCTTGAGCAAGCCCTGATCATTAAAAACCGGTCTGGAAACTGAAAACTAAGACTTGCGTACAACCGTTACTGCAATGTTAATCTCTTAGTAGGGAATCAGTTGACCGGTAGTGGTGCGTATTGAGGGGCTGGGCAAAATGGCTGATAGAATGTCGTCGAAGAGCATCGCCGAATTCGAAGATTTTTCTGGCGATGCCGTTGACCTGATCGAGATCACCGGCATCGTTAAATGGTTCGACGTGGCAAAAGGTTTCGGTTTCATTGTGCCGGATAACGGCATGCAGGACGTTCTTCTGCACGTCTCCTGCCTGCGCCGCGACGGCTACCAGACCATCCTGGAAGGCACGCGGATCGTTGCACTCATCCAGCGTCGCGACCGGGGCTATCAGGCCTTCCGCATTCTGTCGATGGATCAGTCGACAGCCGTTCATCCTTCGCAGATGCCGCCGGTGCGTACCCATGTTCAGGTAACGCCTCACAGTGGCTTGGAGCGCGCCATCGTCAAGTGGTTCAACCGCACCAAGGGCTTCGGCTTCCTGACGCGCGGCGAAGGCACGGAAGACATCTTCATTCACATGGAAACGCTGCGCCGCTTCGGCCTTGCGGAACTCCGCCCGGGTCAGGTCGTTCTGGTTCGCTACGGTGATGGCGACAAGGGCCTGATGGCCGCTGAGGTGCATCCCGACAATCCAGCCAGAATTGGAATGGCGCACTGATGAACCGTATTGACATTCGTACCATCGCAAGCGCCTTCGTGGCGCTTCTCTTTTTTGTGGCGTCTTACGCAGGCGCTGTGGCCCAGGAGACGTTTCCCAGCGAGAAGCTCGAAATCGTTAGCACCTCGGGCAAAACACACGCATTCACTGTGGAAGTGGCAAGCAGCGACGGTCAACGCCAGCAGGGTCTGATGTTTCGCAAATCCATGGGCGACGACCGAGGGATGCTGTTCGATTTTAAAGAGGACAGAGATGTGATGATGTGGATGAAGAATACCTTCATCCCTCTCGATATGCTCTTCATTTCCAAGGCTGGAAAAATCACGCACATCCACCCGAATGCGGTGCCTCATTCTGAAGACATCATCAGTTCAAACGGAGAGGTACGCTACGTCCTGGAACTGAATGGCGGCACTGCGAAAAAGCTGGGATTGGCCGTCGGCGACACGGTGAAGGCAGCGCAGATAAAATAGATCCCTCGGATCATCGCGCTGAGCGTTGTTACTCACAGTAGACAAGCTAAATTGGCCGAGAACATGCAATCAGCCGGCGTGAGCAGACATCGGCAGGATCAAGCCGGGCGCTTGAGGCCCGGCTCTTGATTCTCAGTAGACTGGCTCTACATGGCTAAGAATACGGCAGTTCGAAATTGACGACGCCAGACTGATTGCTGTTTCGATCGCCTCGACGGAATCAGCAGTCCCCTGCAAATAGATCACGTCGTTTTCAGCCGTTGCTGAGATGTTGGATTTCTCGAGGCCCGATTCGAAGGCCAGAGCAGATGTAATGGCCTGGCAAACGCCAGCCATGCGGTCGCCGAAAAAGCTTTCCTGAATTCCAGACAGATTGAACATAATCGGGCCTCCTTCATTTAGAGCAGTGTTAACGCGCGAACAGATTGTTTGTTCATCTCCGGTTCATGTGTTTGTTCATTTTCCATTCATCTTACAGAAAAGATACCCCTAATGTGTTCACTTTTTTCGTGATCAGGAACCGAAGCGTGAGGCTGGGGTTATTCGTGCGCGGTGAGAAAGGAGAATGCGATGCTTATTCACAACTCAGAACCTTGCCATCACGCACAGTGGTGCAAGCCTGTCGCAGTCCATCTACCCATGTGCCCGGCCGTGGAAATATATAGCCCGCTCGTGGCGCTGGAGATGCTCACATATCGCTGGCCCGAGGAGCACGGTCCGGAATACGAAGCAGCCAAAAAACAATGCCTGGACGCGGTCGCAGGACGTTGCGACCTGGAAGCGGCCAGAGAAGCCTTTATGCTCGCGAGCAGCCACGCGCATGTCTTGACCGTTCACTAAAGAATGGCAGGCAGACATCCAATTTGAGGGAGCGCCTTAAACGCTCCCTTTTTAGTTTGGCACTTGCGTCTCAACGCCCAACGACAGACGCTCGCGGCCATGGCCATTGGCTTCCATTCGATCAAGGAGCCAACGAGCAAACGGGCAGATCAGTGCGAAGGCGAGCGCTCCGCCGAAAACATCACACAGGTGGTGACCGCCTTGGATCAGCACAGCCGGAATCATAATCAGATTGACGGTAATGGAAACCGCTATCAGGAAGCGATAACGGGGAACGAACCACACCGACATGGCCGCCATGAAAATGTGAAACGATGGAAATCCGATCAAGCCGAGGGCGGAGGCTGGACTGAGATAAGTTGGGCCTTCACCGCCGAGTTGGATCAACTCCTTGCCGTAGTCGGGCGTAACGGCGAGAGGAATAGCCTCAAGAACCCATCTGGGTAAATCTTGATAGGCACTTGGACCGAAAGTCGGAAAAAATATCCAGAACATGATGGCTGTGAGAGCGCCGAGCACGCCCGTCAGCAGGAAGTGGTGGAGCCGTCGATAGTCTCCCTGGAAGCCCAGGATGATGATCGTCAGCAAAAGCTGCGGGAGAGACGTCGCGTATACGATGAAGAGGACCGTCCCGATGAACGGGAAGTGCGCCACCAGTTCTACAGCTCTGCGCCATTCATATCCAAACACGCTGTCGATATGAATTAGAGCATGGTCGATCGTTGGATATTGGATCGGCAGAAACATGTAATTGAAAACGGAGCCGCAGATGGAAAACAGGATGAACAAACCTGCCGAGATCAATGCGGCAGCCATCCTCTCCTCTCGCTTCCTCCATCGATAGATTTGGCCAAGACAGAGCAGTCCACCGCCAATTGCCAGTGACAGGCAGTAGCCGGCAATATCGACGCCGATGCCTTTCACCGCAACTAAAACGAGATCGACGGCAAACAGCGCGCATATGATGAAGAAGACAAAGCGTTCTGCCCTTAAGAAATACAAGCGAAAGATCCTTGCTGGAGATACCGAGCAAGATATTAGGGCGGCAGACTTAATATCCTCTATAGGCCAAGGATGAGGAGACCGCTTGCCAGGACAGCGATCGGAACAATCACCCCGACAATGACGCGTTGACCGCTTGCCAGAAACGCAATGAAACCGATGACAGCAGCACCGATTCTAAGCTCCATTGGCGAGTGCGACAGTGCCCCCGTCGGGAAGACGATCAGTTTCGCTGTCACTGCCATCACCAGCGCTGTGGCAACTGCCCTCACCCAATGCAATGCCTCCGATTCTTCCTTCAGCTTGTTTCCTGCCACAACACCCAGCCATCGCCAGATATCGGTAGCGATCCAGCCAGCAAGCGCGATGAAAAGATAAGGTGCCCACCAGGCATCGGTCATGGCTCGCCCTCCGTCGACGATGGGACAATTTTGCGACGAAACCAGAAGCGGTCGATCAAATAGGCGAGTGTTCCTCCACCGATCCCGGCATAGAGAATATCGAACTCGGGCTCAATCAAGGCGAACAAGGGTCCGCCGATCACACCGATGATGAAGGCCACCTTGACGACCGAGTGTCGCGCAGAGGCCCATATGGAAGAGATGAAGTAAACCGGCGTCAGGAAGAACAGGACGCCAGCGACAAGCGGAGGAAAGGCGGCAACCACGCCGTAGCAGATTGCGACGATTGCTGTATTGATAAGCGTGAGAGTGATGCCGAAACCCGCAAACCATGCGACACGCGCTTCGCGAGGCACTTTCGTCAGGTTCTGGGTTGCGTAGACCCAGGCCGTTATCGCTACAAAGTGGGAGAGAAACAGCAGCAGCCATGTGGGGGTCTTCGCTGTCCGCATATCCGGCACGATAGATGCCACCATCGGCATCATTCGGATCGATGACAATGTCACCGCCAGAAAACAGGCGGCCATCCCTGCCCCGCTCACCATGGAGCCGATTAATATCATCTTGGCCGGCAAGGCCCAGATGGTCAGCGTCATGAACACGGCCTCGCCGCGCGTGACGCCGGATTCCAAAGCAAAGGCACTGAACCCGACAAAGGATGTCATGAGAATGAGAGAAGGAAGCGAGAATATTCCCATCATTCCCCTGGCAAACCAGAGAGGAAGAGAATGGGTGTCACCATGTGCAGACATCGGTCGTTCCGGAAGAATAGACAAATCGCTGGGGCCTGACCGAAGTACCAGACGCTTCGGCACAAGCCGACGCTTGTCTAGCACGCTTTTCGAAATCTGCGCGTCTAAAATGACGCAAAGCGATACCGCGCAAAAGCGTGCAGCCGCTTTATGATCACGACACGCTTAGAGCACCGGCCCAAAAGTCAAATCGATACATCCTCGCAATCAAGCGCTTGGACACGCAGAGGTGGACAAAAGAAAAGGCGGCGAAGAGTGATCTCCGCCGCCATGTATCCAGGTGTCCCAGCGAACACCTTTTACTTTTTCTTCGGGACCTTCGGAACGGTGTTGCCCTTGCGACGTGGCTTGGCGTCCTCGTCCTTTTTATCGGTCTCTGCCACCAAAACCTCAGCCTGTTCTTCAGCCTTTGAAGTCTTGGCTTTCGATTTGCCAGGAGACTTCGCGGCCTTCAGTTCGGCCTCCGGCTTTGGCTTGACGGGCGCCGTCTCAGGCAACACGTCGAGCTTGAGGCCATCCGTGCCGTCTTCCTTCTTGTCGAGGCTGACGCTGACAACGCCACCCTTCTTCAGCTTGCCGAAGAGGATTTCGTTCGCCAGTGGCTTCTTGATGTGTTCCTGAATGACACGACCAAGCGGACGCGCACCCATCTTTTCATCATAGCCCTTCTCAGCCAGCCAAGCGACCGCATCGTCGTGCAGATCGAAGGTCACGTTACGCTCGGATAGCTGTGTCTCAAGCTGCATGACGAACTTCTGAACCACCTTGTGGATGACCGCAGTCGGCAGTGGCGAGAACGGAATGATCGCATCCAGACGGTTGCGGAATTCCGGAGTGAACAGGCGGTTCAATGCCTCTTCATCCTCGCCCGAGCGCTTGGACGATCCAAAGCCAATCGCAGACTTCGCCATTTCAGAAGCGCCCGCATTGGTCGTCATAATCAAAATGACGTTGCGGAAGTCAATCTTCTTGCCGTTATGGTCGGTCAGCGAACCATGGTCCATGACCTGCAACAGAATGTTGTAGATGTCCGGATGGGCCTTTTCGATTTCATCCAGCAGAACCACGGAATGCGGATGCTGATCGACACCGTCTGTCAGAAGACCGCCCTGGTCGAAACCGACATAGCCGGGAGGTGCACCGAGCAGGCGCGAGACCGTATGACGCTCCATATACTCGGACATATCGAAGCGCAGCATTTCCACGCCGAGAGACGACGCAAGCTGCTTGGCGACCTCGGTCTTGCCGACGCCGGTTGGACCGGAGAAGACATAAGAACCGATGGGCTTGTTGGGTTCGCGAAGACCCGCACGCGCCAGTTTGATGGCCGTGGAGAGCGCTTCGATTGCCGTGTCCTGTCCGTAGACCACAGAGCGCAGTTCCTGCTCGAGATTGGCAAGAACCATCTCGTCGTCCTTCGAGACCGTTTTCGGCGGAATGCGTGCCATGGTCGCGATCGTGACTTCGATTTCCTTCTCAGTGATCAGTTTGCGGCGCTTCGATGCCGGAAGAAGCATCTGAGCAGCACCGGTCTCGTCGATCACGTCGATCGCCTTATCGGGAAGCTTGCGGTCGGAAATGTAGCGTGCCGAAAGTTCCACGGCAGCCTTGATGGCGTCGTTGGTGTAGCGAAGGTGATGATACTCTTCGAAATAGGGCTTGAGGCCCTTCATGATCTCGATAGCATCATCGATGGATGGCTCGTTTACGTCGATCTTCTGGAAGCGACGAACAAGCGCGCGGTCCTTCTCGAAGAACTGCCGGTATTCCTTATAGGTTGTCGATCCGATGCAACGGATGGCGCCGGAAGACAAAGCAGGCTTCAGAAGGTTGGACGCATCCATGGCGCCGCCGGACGTTGCTCCCGCGCCGATCACCGTGTGAATTTCGTCGATGAACAGCACGGCACCCGGATATTCTTCCAGTTCCTTGACGACCTGCTTCAGGCGTTCTTCAAAGTCACCGCGATAGCGCGTACCGGCCAGCAGCGTGCCCATGTCGAGCGAGAAGATCGTGTCGTTGATCAGCGCTTCGGGCACCTTGCCCTCAACGATGCGCTTTGCCAAACCTTCGGCAATCGCCGTCTTGCCGACGCCTGGATCGCCCACATAAAGCGGGTTGTTCTTCGAGCGGCGGCAAAGAACCTGAATGGTACGGTTGACCTCTTCATGACGACCGATCAGCGGATCGATACGACCGGTTCTGGCCTTGTCGTTAAGGTTGACGCAATAGGCTTTAAGCGCGTCCGGCTGCTTCTTGGCGCCAGCCGCATCCTCTTCAGCGCCACCATTGCGGGCAGCTTTGGGTTCATTGTCGCCTTCGTCAGCACCACGCGGCGTGCGGGTCTGGGAGGAGCCAGGACGTTTGCCGATACCATGAGAAATGTAGTTCACCGCGTCGTAACGCGTCATTTCCTGCTCCTGCAGGAAGTAGGCGGCATGGCTCTCGCGCTCGGCGAAGATCGCAACCAGCACGTTGGCACCGGTCACCTCTTCGCGGCCGGAAGACTGGACATGAATGACGGCGCGCTGAATGACGCGCTGAAAGCCGGAAGTTGGCTTGGAATCCTCGTCATATCCTGTCACGAGATTGGAAAGTTCGTTGTCGACATAGTCGATCACCGTCTTGCGCAACGTGTCGAGATCGACATTGCACGCGCCCATGACGGCCGCTGCATCAACGTCGTCGAGCAGAGCGAGAAGCAGATGTTCGAGCGTCGCATATTCGTGGTGACGCTCATTGGCAAAGGTCAGTGCCTGGTGCAGCGCCTTCTCGAGACTTGGGGAAAAAGTTGGCACGTTGCGATCCTCATTTCTTTTCCATGACGCACTGTAGCGGATGCTGGTGCTGTCGGGCGAAATCCATGACCTGGCTTACTTTTGTCTCTGCGACCTCATAAGTAAAGACCCCGCATTCACCGACACCATGCTGATGGACATGCAGCATGATGCGAGTGGCGGCGTCCCTGTCCTTCTGGAAAAAACGCTCCAGAATGTGAATGACGAACTCCATGGGAGTGTAATCGTCGTTCAGGAGAAGAACACGGTACAAATTCGGTCGTTTTGTCTTAGGCTTGGTGCGGGTGATAACAGACGTGCCGCGGTTCGTTCCGCCGTCCTCCCCTTCGCTGTCGCCTTGCATGTAGATCGACTTAACGATCATTTCTCATCATTCTCCAAAATCAAACTCGCAAGCAATGAAGGGTGCGAGCAAGAATTTCGCCTCTTCTTATTTAGGTCTGTCTCAGTCGATTTTAAGCCCCTCGCGCTGCACTGCAATCAATAATCTGTTGGCGTCCGGCGAAAAGTAGAAGGACGACAGAAGGCGTAGGGCTCAAAGCTGAGCCTTTCTCCCATGTTTCACGCTACAGCGGGGAAGTTGTGCGAAAGTTACGCGACCTTTTGTCGCCGCGCGGTCACAAGAAGATGGTTTAAGCCGCAGATTGAAGGCCGCAAGAGCGGCGCTTCAATCCTCACTATCGAGCATTTCGCGCACGGCAACAGCCAGTTGCTTCAGCGAAAATGGCTTGGGCAGGAAGCCGAATTTAGCCTCCGCCGGCAGGTTCTTGGCGAAAGCATCTTCGGCATAACCGGACACGAAGATGAATTTGAGATCGGGATAGGACTTGCGCAATTCACGCAGCAAGGACGGGCCGTCCATTTCAGGCATGACGACGTCGGAGACGACGATATCGACCTTTCCTTCCAGCTCTTCCATCACCTCCAGGGCTTCCGTGCCGGAGCCGGCTTCGTAGACAGTATAGCCGCGCGTTTCCAGCATGCGCTTGCCGCCGCGCCGCACCGCCTCTTCGTCTTCTACCAGCAGCACCACAGCAGACTTACCGGTCAGATCAAGCGGCTCGTCCTTGGCTTCAGGTTTGGCAGCAACGGCTGCTGCAGCCGTAGTCTGACCCTCTTCGCCAGGAACGACGGGCACAGGCTGTACCGGCTCGACGATATGGCGCGGCAACAGAATGCGGAACGCCGTTCCCTTGCCCACCTCCGATTCCGGATAGATGAAGCCACCGGACTGTTTGACGATGCCATAGACCATGGAAAGGCCAAGTCCCGTGCCCTTGCCCACCTCCTTGGTGGTGAAGAAGGGTTCGAAGATCTTGTCCATGATCTCCGGTGGAATGCCCGTACCGTTATCGGCGACTTCGACCATCACCATGTCTTCGGCCGGAAGCTCCGACTTGCCAAATGCCGCGACCTCGGCAGATGGCAAGTTGCGGGTCGTCACCTTGATCTTGCCGCCCTGCGGCATGGCATCGCGAGCGTTGACGCAGAGATTGATCATCACCTGCTCGAACTGGGACAGGTCGGTTTTCACCGGCCAGAGATCGCGGCCATAGTCCACTTCCAACTTGACGTTGGTGCCGGAAATCAGCCGGTCGACCAGCATGCGCAGATCGCCGATCACGTCGGTCAGATTAAGAACGGCAGGACGCATCGTCTGCTTGCGGGAGAACGCCAGCAACTGTCGCACAAGAACAGCGGCACGGTTCGCGTTGCGCTTGATTTCCATCAGGTCTGCAAAGCTTGCATCCGCCGGCCGCGCCTGCAGCAGCAGATGGTCTGACGACAGCAGAATAGCGGTGAGCACATTGTTGAAGTCATGCGCGATGCCGCCTGCAAGCGTGCCGACGGCATTCATCTTCTGCGTTTGCGCCATCTGGGTTTCGAGCGCCTTCTGCTCGGTCACCTCGATCGCATAGACGATCGCCACCTCTTCAGGTGCCTCGTCGTTCTGGTCGATGACGGCATTGACGTAGAAACGGAAGTGGCGCGTCTCGTCCTTCGGATGGCGAGAATCGAAAGGCGGAATATCGCCCTGGCGATCCTTGGCGGCGCTCATCGCCTGCGCGAGCTTGGCCTTCTCATTGTCGTGCAGCACGGTTTCGAACGCGACGGCGCTGTCGATGTCATCGCGGCTGACGACACCAGAAAACAGCTTCAGGAACGGCGCATTGGTGCGCAGGATGCGTCCCTCGCCATCCAGCGATGCGATCGCCATCGGCGTATTATTGAAGAAGCGGGTGAACCGCATTGCGGACGAGGATTCCGCGTTTTCCTGCCCCTTAGGACGCATGAGAACCAGCGTCCGCGTTTCACCGGGCGCACCGTCGCGCGCCACTGTTACCTGATGAACGAGGCGGGCCGGCATGCTCTGGCCGTTGACCCGGCGCATGTCGAGATCGAGCATTTCCGTTCGGTTGCTGCCCGCCTGCGGCTGAACCGATTCAATCAGCGCCATACCCTCGCCTGCGACAATATCGGAAACATTCAGGGAGCCCGGAGAAAACTGCGCGAGATCGATGCCCAGCCATTCCGACAGTGTGGCGTTGAGATAAACGATATCGCCCTTGCGTCCTGCGGCAAAGAAGCCGGCAGGGGCGTGGTCCAGATAATCGATAGCGTTCTGCAATTCGCGGAAGAAACGCTCCTGGTCCTCGCGCTCGGCGGTAATGTCGGCGATCTGGAAGACGTGCAGATCCTGCCCGTTCACCTCCTTCAGCAAACGTGCCTTAAGTCTGAACCAGCGTGGACCGGGCTGAGTGACGGCCGACTGGCTCAGAGGTTTGAGAAGACGAAACTCCTCGTAACCGTCCCGTCCTTCGCGCAGTCCGTTGATCAGGCGATAGAGTGCCTCGGTCGATTCCCGGTCTCGCGACAGAAGCTGTTCGAGGCTTTGGATCTCAGTCGCACGGGTCGCGCCGGTCATCTGGCAATAGGTAGCGTTGGCATAAACCAGCCGCCCCTTGGTGTCGGTGATCAACGTCCCTTCAGGATGGGACGAGAGAAACCGCCGTGCCATCCCGTCGGATTGAGACTGCGGCATGACCTCGATGAAACCGATCACGGACGAGACGAGGAAGAAAATCCCAAGCATGGCGAGAACGCCGAGGATCCCGAGCACGATCTCGTTTTCAAGAGAGTCCTTGAAGTACACGAAAGCAATGGCAGCGGCGACGAGCACAAGCGCCAGCAATAGAATACGAAGCACGGTGGCGGAGCGCCCACGCCTGTCCACCAAGGGGAAGTCGTTATCAGTGGATTGACGCACCTTGGTCATCGAGGTTTTACCCTTGCAGTTCTGCTAGTGGAATGACTTTGACATTTGATACCCGCATGCGGAGATCTCGAGAATCAAATGTCAAATTCGTAAATTCCACTAGAAACAAAAACTTACTAGTGGTCTTGAAGATTTTGACATTTGCTCTCGAGTCTTCTGCCAGCGGTAGCAAATGTCAAAATCAGACCACTAGCTGTTGCGACATGCCGAAAACAGCCGCGCCGAACGGAATCGCTTCTATTTCCTTGTAGCAATTTGCATAAATATCAAAAAGCTCCGTCCATCTATAAGCACCACCCATGCACAACCAATAACGATTTCGGCCACCTGTGCGCTTTGAGACAAGCTCTATAGTCGGGCCCTTTCGTCAAACTTGCAGCAAATTCGTGGACGAACAGGATAAATTCTTGTGCAGGGCGAAAAAAAATCGTCTTTTCCCGTCACGTTCTGTGAACAAATGTAATGCGGGTACATTTCCGCTGCACGAAATGGCTGAAGGGACCGGCTCCGTTATGGAAGATTTCATTGGCACATATGGCAATCGCCTGATCATTGCAGTGGTTGGCGTGGGTGCGGCACTCCTGCTGCTTGCCATCGTCCTGTGGTTCATTCGCAGACGCAGTGGCTCTGCCCCGTTCATCCGTGGCGGCCGAAACCGCCAGCCGCGCCTGCAAGTGCTGGACGCGACAGCCGTCGATGCAAGGCGACGTCTCGTTCTCGTGCGCCGTGACAATGTCGAGCATCTGGTGATGATTGGCGGGCCAACGGACATCGTGATCGAAAGCGGTATTGGCGCCATCCCGTTCATGAAGGATGTGCGCGATCCGCAGGAAGACGCCCTGATCGCACGTGATGCTGACCGCAGTGTATCCGCAGAGCGACAGCGCACACTCGCGCAGGCACCACAAGAGGATGTTCGCCCTGCAGGCGCATTCACCGCTCCCGAACTGAAGAGCGAGGCTCCCGAGGAACCCAGGAAGCAAACCGCGAGCACCGCGCCCGGGAAGCCTCAGCCAGCCGCCTCACCTTCGCCAGCGCCCGCCGTTGCGTCCAGACCCATTCCTGCTGCGCCACCAGTTCCCCCGCAGCCCGCAACCCGAAAGCCACAGCCCACGCCGGCGACACCTCCCGTTTCGACTGTCGCACCCTCGGCGTCGGCTCCAAGCCGGGAGGCGCCTGAAGCGGTCGTACCATCAGCACCCAGAACGTTGGCCCGCGAGCCCGTCGCTCCGTCCATTCCAGTCGTTCCGCCACTGGTTGCCGCCGCCATCATGCAGCAGGATGAGGACATGAACCGGTCTGCTGCACCGGCTTCTCAAGCTCCCGTGGCCTCCGAAGCGCCTGTCGCTCCACAATCGCCTCTTCCTTCACAGACCACTAGCGTTCCTCCGGTTGTCGCACCGGTCGTATCCACGACCTATGACCGAAGATTCGCAGAGCCTAAGCTCACGGCAGAGCCTACGTTGGAAGAAAAGTCAGAGCCGGTTGGGCAGAGCGAGCCAGCGACAGCGGAGCGAAATGCAGTCGATTTTCTCGACGCTGCCCGCGACCGCGTGCTTCCCGCCTACAGCACTACACCGTCCGTTACCACCGCATCCGCAACGCCTGTGGCGCCGCTTGTCGCAAAACCGGAACCGCTTGCTCCAAGTGACAATGGTCCCGTCTTCGGCGACCAGTTGACCAGTGATTTCGAAAGCTTTCTGGAAGCCGAGATTGCCAAGAGCGCTAATGCCACAACCGATCTGCCCCGCCCGCTTGCCGTGGCGCCGCCGGTGAACCTGGACACAACGACGCCTGACCCGCAACCCGATCCAAAGTTTTCGGAAGCCCCTGCGGATGCTGAACGAGACGTCCAAAAGGAAATGGCTCGCATCTTCGGTGAGATGTCGGTCACCCGCGACCGATAGTGACGATTTAAAGCAACGCCCGCGCGACACAGGAAGCCTCAGAGCTATCGTGTCGCGGCGGGCGTATCCATCTTCATCGCCCTTCCTGACGTCCTTGTGGCTACTGATTGCGCCTCATTCTTCGACCGGCACAAAATGTATTGAGGTTTGCACCTGCTTACAGTCTTGGTCGTCATGCAGCCGCTACCTCACCCCGAGCGGGCATATCCTTTCCGCGTCGAAGCCTGTCGAGCAAAAGGTAGATGACGGGGGTCGTATAGAGTGTCAGGACCTGGCTGACCATAAGTCCGCCGACGATCGCATAGCCCAAAGGTTGACGCAGTTCAGCACCGGACCCGTGACCAAGCGCCAGTGGTATTCCACCCAAGAGAGCGGCCATCGTCGTCATCAGGATCGGTCTGAAGCGCATCTGGGCGGCTTTGACGATCGCCTCTTCGCTCGACAATCCCTCCTCCCGCTCTGCCTGGATGGCGAAATCGACGAGCATGATGCCATTCTTTTTGACAATACCGATCAACAGAATGACCCCGATCATTGCCACAAGCCCGAAGTCGAAGCCGGCCACCTGCAGAGCCAGAAGCGCGCCAAGGCCCGCCGAAGGCAAGGTCGACAGGATCGTCAGCGGATGGATAAGGCTTTCGTAGAGCACGCCGAGAATGATGTAGACGACGACGAGCGATGCCAGGATGAGCAGAGGGATGGTTCCAAGCGAGTCCTTGAACGCCTTCGCGCTGCCGGAAAACGATGTCTGCAGCGACCCCGGAGGATGCATGTTGGACACGGCATTTTCGATGACGGCAGTGGCGTTCCCCAGAGCGACATTGGGCGCCAGGTTGAACGAGATGGTCACAGCCGGCGATTGGCCCTGATGCGCAATCGATACCGGCGAGGTGCCATCCGTCGTCCACTTCGCCACGACCGAAAGCGGGACAAGCGTTCCATTGCTTGCTCTGACCGAGAGACGGTCAAGCGTGGCGATGTCTCGCTGTAGATCCGGCAACACCTCAAGAATGACACGGAAAGTGTCGGTCTGACTGGAGAAGGAGGCTACCTGACGCTGACCAAAGGCGTCGTAAAGCGTCTCGTCGATGGTGGAAGGAAGGACGCCATAGAGCGTCGCTGCGGCGCGGTCGATCTTGATCGTCAGATTGGGCGCTTCAGCTTGCTGATCGCTCCCGACATCGCGCAGTTCCGGCAGCCCGGAAAGCTTGCTGGTGATCTTATCCGACCAGTCGCTAAGTTCCGCGATATCGGCATCCTGAAGTGTGAACTGATATTGCGTTTTCGCCGGCCGCGCACCGATATTGATATCCTGTGCCGACTGCATGAAGAGCTTGATGCCCTGCTGCGCATTGAGTGCCGTGCCCAACCGGTCGATCACCTGCTTGGCACTGACATCACGTTCCTCCAGAGGTTTCAGCGTGATGTTGACATGGCCCTGATTGAGCGCATTGCCGCCGTTACCGCCGCCGATATCCATGAAGACGCTATAGACGGCGGGATCTTTCATGATGATCTCGCTGACGCGTTCCTGAAGCTTCGCCATCTCGGTAAAGGATATGTCGGGAGAAGCCTGCGAAAGACCAGCAATGAAACCGGTATCCTGCTCGGGAAAAAAGCCCTTGGGCGCGACGACGAACAGGTAGCCGGTTGCCGCAATGGTCGCGAGGAAAACGAAGAGCGTCAAAAAGCGGTGCCGGATGACGGGCTTGAGGCTGCGGATATAGAGTGCCGTCAATCCGTCGAAGAATGCCTCTCCCGCCAGATAGAAACGGCTGCGCTGATCCTTCTCGATGGGGCGGATGAATTTCGATGCCAGCATCGGCGTCAACGTCAGCGACACGATGGCGGAAATGACGATCGCGACAGTCAGCGTCACGGCAAATTCCCGAAACAGGCGCCCGATGATGCCACCCATCAACAGGATCGGGATCAGGACTGCAATCAGCGAGAGACTGATGGAAACGATCGTGAAACCGATCTCTCGCGTGCCTTGAAGCGCCGCCTGCCTCGGCTCGACCCCGTCTTCGATATGGCGGGTGATGTTCTCCAACATGACGATGGCATCGTCCACCACGAAGCCAACCGCGACCACCAGCGCCATGAGCGACAGATTGTCCAGACTGAAGCCCAAGAGCCACATGGGTGCCAGCGATCCGGCCAGAGCAATCGGAAGCGTCACGACGGGGATGAGTGTCGCGCGCAGGTTTCGCAGGAAAAGGAAGATCACGACAACGACGAGGCCGATGGTCAGCATCAGGGTAAACTGAATATCCGTCACCGACGCTCTGATCGTCGTCGTCCGGTCGGTGACGAGTTCCAGCTTGACCGAACGCGGCAGCGAGGCCTGAAGTGCGGGCAATTGCTCTTTCACCGCATTGACCACCGCAATCACATTGGCGCCGGGTTGACGAAAAACGTCGAGCGCGATCCCTCGCTCTCCATTGGTCCAGTGCGCCATCTTGCTGTCTTCCGCACCATCCGTCGCCTGCCCTATATCGCGAATGCGCACCGGCCCGCCGTTTCGATAGGCGATGACGGCGTCGTTCCATTCGGCGCTGCTGGAAATCTGGTCGTTCGTATAGATCGGAAAGGTGCGTGTCGGGTCGTCGATGTTTCCCTTCGGCGCGCTGAGACTAAGATTGCCGATGGCAGTGCGCACGTCCTCCATCGTCACGTCGGCCTGGGCCAGGCGACCTGGATCGACGGCGATGCGTATGGCCGGTTTCTGCTTCCCGCCAATGTTGACGAAGGCCACGCCTGAGACCTGACCGATTTTCGAAGCGACGTTGCGTTCGATATACTCATCGAGTTGCGGCAATGTCAGCGTATCGGAGGTCGCCGAAAGCTGCATGATCGGCGCATCGGCGGGGTTCGCCTTATGTACCGTTGGAAGCGAGGTCATATCCTTCGGAAGCTCACCCGCCGCTTCGCTGATTGCCGTCTGCACATCGCTTGCAGCAGTCTCGATATTCTTGTCGAGATCGAACTGCACAGTGATCGATGTGGTGCCGAGCGAACTGTTCGATGTCATTTCGGTAATGCCGCTGACGCGTGAGAGCGCCTGCTCAATGGGTTGCGCGACGCTGGAGGCCATCGTCTCCGGCGAAGCACCGGGGAGATTGGCCGCGATTTGGATCGTCGGAAAATCGATTTGCGGAAGGGCCGAAACCGGCATGAATGGATAGCAGATCGCGCCGACCAGAAAGATGCCGGTCATCAGCAGCCCGGTCGCCACCGGATGCAGGATAAAGAAATCGAAGAAACTGGACTTACGGTTTTGGTCCTGATCGTTTTTCATGGTCAGTTCGCCTTCTCGGCGAGTTCGCCCGTCGGCGACCCTGTCCAAGGAGTAGCGGTCACGGTCGCGCCATTGCCGATCCGCGACTGGCCGTCCATGACGACGTCTTCGCCCTCTTGTATCCCCTCCGTCACCAGCGCTCTTGCGCCGGTCACGAAGGCGGTCTTCACGTTCCGCTGTTCCACCTTGTTGTCTTTAGAAACCACATAGGCGTAAAGCCCGTTACGCCCTCTCGCCAAAGCCTTGTCGGGAACGACCACCCCGCTCTTGTGCTCGACTGTCAGTGTGGTTGCGACCGGCAGGCCGGGCCAAAGAGCGCCGTTGCCATTGTCGAAGAGCGCCTTGAGATGAATGGAGCCGTTGGAGGCATCGACCGAGTTGTCCATTGTCGTCAACTGGCCCTTAGCCAGGACGCGGCTTCCATCGGTCGTGATCAGGGTGACCGCCGCAATCTTCTCGCTGAGCGCTTGGCGGATCTCGCCGAACCTGTCGCCAGGCGCGACAAAGGACACGGCAATTGGATCCATCTGGGTGATTGTCACGATGCCATCTGTCGAGCTTGCGCTGACCACGCTACCCACGTCGACCTGCTTGAAACCCGTGCGTCCGGAGATCGGGGCAATCACGGTTGCGAAGCCGAGCTGCGTTTCCGCACTCTTGATCATGGCATCATCATACTGGACTGCCGCGGCATATTGCTCGCTCAACGCATTCTTCTGTTCAAGTGTCGAGGCGGATGCCACACCCTTTTCGGCGAGCGACGCATAGCGCTGCGCTTCGGTCTTGGCACTATTATACTGTGCCTCGTCCTGCGCCTTCTTAGCCTTGGCGGAGGTGAGCGCGGATGAAAGCTCACGGTCATCCAGCGTCAGCAAGACGCTTCCTTTTTCAATCATCTGACCTTCAGTGAACCGGATATCGGTCACTTGCCCGTCGATCCGCGGTCTGACCGTGACGCTCTGTAATGGGTCCACGGTACCGATACCGTTGATCACCTTGTCGATCTCTTCGACCTTCGCCTTATAGACCGTGACGGGAACGGCAGGCGCGTCTTGGGCGCGGACGATGTCGGGCTGCAACGCCAACGCTGCGCCCCCCAGGTAAATTAAAGGGAGCACATAAAAAGGGAAGGCTCTGACGACCATGCTGCTGATCTCGCGCGCTGGAGTTCAAATTCAGCAGTAAACTCGGATCACGAATTTTTGTTCTGATGTGATACTAATATTAGGAACTACTTTTCCGGCTTTGCGCATTATTGACCACTAAAATAAAGCGACAGGCCTCGATCCTAACTGATAAGCACGACGCCACGGGGCGTTTCGATCTCCGCGATGTAGCGGAAATTCTTGGCCTTGATCACAGTCGGAGGATCGATAATCTCGAGATCAGCATAGAATTCTCGAACGCGATCCGCCTCGGGATGTTCGATCTGGAAACTCTTCAGCCGAAAACCAAAATCCGGCATGGATGGCGCGGGAGTACCGCGCGCTCCCCAGTCCATCACCGAAGGTGCAATGCCGCCGAACGGCAGAGATCCATCGTCGGCGACCGCGAACAGCCATTCACGATCTCCACGTGACACCTTCTCTTGACGTCCCAGCAGATCGCCATGCCGGGCGAGCACGCTGGCAAAATCGCTGGTCCGCGCCACCCAGGTGCGCAGCCGCCGCCCCTCGTCCCACGCCGCCTGAACGGCCTCCGGATCATCGAGCCCGAACCAGCGTCGTCTCTCAGGCCGCTCTGCCTCTGTATCGATGGCGATCACTTCCAGAAAGACATCCGCACCAAGCCGCAGCAGCAGATTGTGCGTTCCCATCTGCGGATGCTTGCCGCCCTTCGGCATGTCGATGCCGAGCGCGTCGCGCACATAGTCGGCGCCAACCTCAAGCGACGGCGCAATAATCGCCAGGTGATCCAGTTTCAACATCACGCACTCCATCACTTGAAAAGCAAAAGGCCGCATTGCTGCGGCCTTTCAATCTCTATTCCTGTGGTAGCCAGCCGATCAAACCAGACGGCTCCGAACCAATGCCGCTTCGATGAAGCTTGCAAACAGCGGATGCGGATCGAGCGGGCGGCTCTTCAGTTCCGGGTGATACTGCACGCCGATGAACCACGGATGATCCGGATACTCCACCGTTTCCGGCAGAAGGCCATCCGGAGACATGCCGGAGAACACCAGACCGCAGCTTTCCAGACGATCCTTATACTCCACGTTCACCTCGTAGCGGTGGCGGTGACGCTCAGAAATGTCCGTTGAGCCATAGATATCGGCGATCTTGGTACCCTTCTTCAGCGCCGCCTTATAGGCGCCAAGACGCATGGTACCGCCGAGATCACCCTTGGAATTGCGCTTCTCAAGCTCGTTGCCCTTGACCCACTCGGTCATGAGACCAACGACGGGCTCCTGTGTGGGACCGAATTCGGTGGAGGATGCCTTCTCGATACCAGCCAGATGACGCGCCGCTTCCACGACAGCCATCTGCATGCCGAAGCAGATACCAAAATACGGAACCTGACGTTCGCGAGCAAACTGAGCTGCACGGATCTTGCCTTCAGAACCGCGCTCACCAAAACCGCCTGGAACGAGGATCGCATTGACCTTCTCGAGATAGGGAGCCGGATCTTCCTTCTCGAAGACTTCGGACTCGATCCATTCGAGCTTCACCTTCACCCGGTTGGCAATACCGCCGTGATGCAGCGCTTCGATGAGCGACTTGTAGGCATCCTTGAGGCCGGTATACTTGCCAACGATGGCAATCGTGACTTCGCCTTCCGGCGTGTGAATACGGTTGCAAACTTCTTCCCACTGCTCAAGACGAGGCTTGGGAGCAGGCTCGATGCCAAAGGCGGCCAGCACTTCATTGTCGAGGCCTTCCTTGTGGTAGGCCGTCGGCACGTCATAGATGTTCGCAACATCCAGCGCCTGAATAACGGCAGACTGGCGCACATTGCAGAACAGCGAGAGCTTGCGGCGTTCCGCTTCCGGAATCTCGCGATCCGCACGAACCAGCAGGATATCCGGGTGGATACCAAGCGCCTGAAGCTCCTTGACGGAATGCTGTGTGGGCTTCGTCTTCAGCTCGCCAGCCGCCGGGATGTAAGGCATCAGCGTCAGGTGGAGATAGATCGCCGTGCCGCGTGGCAGGTCGTTGCCGAGCTGGCGGATGGCTTCCATAAAAGGCATTGCCTCGATGTCGCCAACCGTGCCGCCAATTTCGCAGATGACGAAATCATAGTCGTCATTGCCTTCGGTAACGAAATCCTTGATCTCGTTGGTCACATGCGGAATGACCTGAACCGTCGCACCGAGATAATCGCCGCGGCGTTCCTTATCGATGATGTTCTTATAGATACGACCCGTGGTGATGTTGTCGGTCTTGGTTGCGGAACGCCCGGTAAAGCGTTCGTAGTGGCCAAGATCGAGATCCGTCTCTGCTCCGTCATCGGTCACGAAAACCTCACCGTGCTGGGTGGGGCTCATGGTGCCGGGATCGACATTGAGGTAGGGGTCAAGTTTGCGAAGCCGCACCCGATATCCACGGGATTGCAACAACGCTCCGAGTGCCGCGGCCGCAATGCCCTTCCCAAGGGAGGATACCACGCCGCCTGTGATGAATACATATCGCGCCATGGGAGTCACCGCTTACCTTTTAATAGATGATTCCGCCAGCCCCAAATTCATTGATCGCGAAATCATCTGTTGATGACGCGTGGAAGCACGGACGGAATGTAAACAAAAGAAAATCGGCAGGCATTCTGGCGCGACGGCCGAAAGCCATGGAAACGCGCTGAAAAGCTATAAGACAGCGCATAGTCCTTGTCTTTCAACAAAAGCCTATGCGCATGCCTGCCGAAGTGTCAGTCGTCAACCGGCATTAACCGCCGGTCGGGACGCCATCGCTCGTGGGAGCCTGTTGCTGCGCCGGTGCCGGAGAGGCTGCGCCACCTTCAGCCGGTGCGGCTGGGGTCGTCGTCGCAGGCGCCTGGTTGTTCGCACCATTCGTGGTGGACGGAACGCCATTATTCGCCGGAGCCTGCGAAGGCGCCGATGGCGTCGTCGACGACGGGCCGAGCGTATCGAGGATGCCGTTACCCTGACCCTGCTGTGCCGGAATGCGGTCCAGGATGTCCGTTGGACGCGATTCGTAACGGGTCAGGAGGCCAAGGCCAAGGGAAGTCGCGAAGAACAGAGCCGCAAGGATCGCCGTCGTGCGGGTCAGAGCATTTGCGGTGCCGCGCGCGGACATGAAGCCAGAGCCGCCGCCAATACCGAGGCCGCCGCCTTCGGAACGCTGGATCAGGACCACGCCGACAAGCGCCAGCACGATCATGAGGTGAATAACAATCAGTACGTTCTGCATGACAATCCATTCCATGCCCCATCAGGAGCACAATGAAGAAGTTTGCGGCTCTTTACATGAGGCGAAAGCGTATTCCAAGCCCCCAAGGATCGAAAGCCCGGCTGCTTTTCCTAAAAAATCAGGCCGTCAATTTCTCGTAAGCTGCATAGATGGACAGGAAGTCGGAGGCTTTCAAGCTCGCGCCGCCGATGAGGGCACCGTCGACATTCTCGATCGCCATGAGCTCTGTGGCGTTGGACGGCTTGACCGAGCCACCATAAAGAATGCGCATGCCCCTGCCCTCGCCGCCAAATCGCTTGACCAGCTCTTCGCGCATGAAGGCATGGGCTTCCCGCACGTCCTCAACGGTCGGTGTCAGGCCCGTGCCGATCGCCCATACGGGCTCATAAGCGATAACCGTGTTGGCGGCGGTCGCCTCGTCTGGCAAGGATCCATCGAGCTGGCGCTTGAGCACGTCAAGCGTCTGGCCGGACTTGCGCTGCTCCGCCGTCTCGCCGATGCAGATGATGGCGATGAGATCGGCCGCATAGGCAGCACTCGCCTTTGCCCGCACAAGGTGATCCGTTTCCGCATGGTCGGTGCGGCGCTCGGAGTGTCCGACAATCACATGCGTGCCGAAGCAGTCGGCAATCATCTCGGCGGAAATATCGCCCGTATGCGCGCCCGATGCATTCTGGTGGCAATCCTGCGCGCCGATCTTGAGCGGGCTGTCGTCGCAAAGCGCGGTCGCAACATAGAGAAGCGTCGAAGGCGGGCAGATCAGCGACTCGACCTTTTCTGCAAGCGGTCCCTTGACCCCCTCAGCCATCGCCTTGATCTGATCGAGCGAGGCGCGCGTTCCGTTCATCTTCCAGTTTCCAGCGACGAGCGGGCGAATATCAGGGGTCATTGAGCGATCATTCCTCTTTATTATTGGCAGTGTCTTCTCAAAGAGACAGCGACAGGAATTCGGACGAAAAAGCAAGGTTTTGGTTCGAAATTTGGTGAATTTCGTACAAGACCTCTCGTGAATGACATGGTTTTCCGAGCTAGCGGGTCAAAATCCAATTGAGAACCGCGCGCCAGTCGGTCATGCGAACCGGCGTCCCGTGCGTGCCGGTTTCAAAGAGCGTGAAGCGGGCGGGAACACCGGCCTTCAAAAGCCGTCGGAATGTCGCGGCCTGCTGATCGGCCGCGTAGACCTTATCCACACTTCCATGGGTAAAATAGACGGGCTTCTTAGCCTTGATAAATGCACTCTTTGGAAAATCGGGATCGACCGCACCACCGAGAATGGCCATCCCCTTGAGATTGGCGACCGCAGCGGCATCGCGGCTTATGCCGTAACAGATGAAGCTGCCCATGGACGCACAGGTTAGAATGACAGGCTTGCCACCGGATTTCACCTTGGCGTCCGCGATCAGCGCGGCAATATCCGCAACGCCGTTTTGATCAAAACTTTTCACGCTGGGCGCATAATACGTCCCGCCGTTTTCCACAGCGAGGTTTTTCAGCCGATTGAAGTTGCCGCCGAATGTATAATCTTTCATTCCAAGCCGGCGGTCCCCACCTCGTCCATGGATGAAGATCACGGTGAAGGCCTGCCCGTTCGCTGGACCGACGCGCCCCACATCGATGGACCGTCCGCCGACGGACATGGTCTCCATCTCCTGCACACGTTTCGGCGCGAGATCGACATATTGCCGTTTCACCCGCTGCTCAGGAATCTCATCGCGCCCGTTGATGTCGCGCATTTCCTGGTAGTCGATCACCTGCGAGGCACCGCCATCCCCGGTGGAAAGCACTGTCTGACTTGAGAACAGATCATCCTTGAAGGGCTTCAGTGGTCCGCCGTTGGTCTGAGCGTGAGCGGGCATCGCTGCAACAGACAGGCAGAAAAGAGTACAAAAGGTGAAAAGAGCTGTGGACATGCCTTGAGGAACCGTTTGATTTGCGCCACAAGTCTTGCCATCCGGGCTGCTGCAACGCAATCCTTCGCGGTAAAGCATCAAGCCCTTTGTACCCTGCTAGAGTAGCCTGACACCGGTATCGATGTCTGAATCCTGTCTGCTCGCATGGACAAAATCCGGGCAAAATCTGATTGAACTGGACCTATGGACGATAGCAACGATCTTTTTTCCGGCCTTCCCGCAGCCACTCGCGCTGAAGCAGAACCGCGAGAAACCGCACCTGTTGTAGAACCAGTTGCCAAGGCGGCCGTGCAGCCGAAAGCCCCTTCCGCACCCGTCACGTCGTCGGGCGATGAATACGGCGCTTCGTCTATCCGTGTTCTGGAAGGTCTGGAGCCGGTGCGCATGCGTCCCGGCATGTATATTGGCGGTACCGACGAGAAAGCCCTGCACCACCTCTTCGCCGAAGTCATCGATAACTCGATGGACGAAGCCGTCGCAGGCCATGCCAACTTCATCGAAGTGCATCTCGATACCGAAGGTTTCCTGACGGTGAGCGATAACGGTCGCGGTATTCCTGTCGAAAACCATCCACAGGTACCGGGCAAGTCCACGCTTGAAGTCATCATGACCAAGCTGCATGCGGGCGGAAAGTTCGACGGCAAGGCTTACGAGACCTCAGGCGGTCTGCATGGTGTGGGCGTGTCCGTCGTCAACGCGCTGTCCGACGTGCTGGAAGTGGAAGTCGCCCGTAATCGCAAGCTCTACCGCCAGCGCTTCTCGCGCGGCATTCCGCAAGGTCCGCTGGAAGAGTTGGGCGATGTTCATAACCGTCGCGGAACCCGAGTGCGCTTCCATCCGGATGCGCAGATCTTCGGCGACCATGCCAAATTCGACGCCGCGCGCATTTTCCGCATGGCGCGCTCCAAGGCCTATCTGTTTGGCGGCGTTGAAATCCGCTGGAGCTGCGATCCGGGCCTCGTGCCCGCAGGCGGCGAAATCCCTGAAAAGGCTGTCTTCCATTTTCCCGGCGGCTTGAAGGATTACCTCTCGGCCACGCTTGGCAAGGACTTCACCGTCACCCGCGAAATCTTCGCAGGGAGAACGGAAAAGACCGGCGGACACGGTGCGCTCGAATGGGCGGTCACGTGGTATGGCGGCGACAGCCAGGTTCATTCCTATTGTAACACCATTCCGACGCCCGAAGGCGGCACACACGAAGCTGGTCTTCGCATCGCCTTGACCAAGGGCTTGAAGAACTACGCCGAGCTGACGCAGAACAAGCGCGCACGCGAGATCACCACCGATGACGTGATGATCTCGGCCGTCGGCATGCTCTCCGTCTTCATTCGCGAGCCGGAATTCGTCGGCCAGACCAAGGACAAACTCGCGACCGTCGAAGCTCAACGCATCGTCGAAAACGCGCTGCGCGATCCGTTCGATCATTATCTCACCGGCAACCCCGCAGAAGCGGCAAAGCTTCTGGAATGGGTGATCGAGCGCTGCGAGGAGCGTCTGCGCCGTCGCAAGGAAAAAGAGGTCAACCGCAAGACTGCGGTGCGCAAGCTTCGCCTGCCGGGCAAGCTGGCCGATTGTTCTCAGAACACCGCCGAAGGCGCCGAGCTTTTCATCGTCGAGGGTGACTCGGCTGGTGGTTCCGCCAAGCAGGCGCGTAACCGCGCCAACCAGGCCATCCTGCCGCTACGCGGTAAGATCCTGAACGTCGGTAGCGCCAGCCGCGAAAAGCTCTCTGCCAACCAGCAGATCGCCGATCTTATCCAGGCGCTTGGCTGCGGCACACGCACCAAATACCGTGACGAGGATCTCCGTTACGAACGCATCATCATCATGACCGATGCCGACGTCGACGGCGCCCATATCGCCTCGCTGCTGATCACCTTCTTCTATCAGGAAATGCCTGAACTGATCCGGGGCAGCCACCTCTATCTTGCCGTTCCGCCACTCTACAAGATCACGCAAGGGTCGAAGTCTGCCTATGCGCGTGACGACGTCCATCGCGCTGAGTTGATGGAGACCGAGTTCAAGGGCCGTGGCAAGATCGAAATCAGCCGCTTCAAGGGTCTTGGCGAAATGCTTCCAGCCCAGCTGAAGGAAACCACGATGGATCCCTCCAAGCGCACATTGCTGCGCGTGGAAATCGACGACGTGGATTTCGAAGGCACGCGCGAGGCGGTCGACAATCTTATGGGAACCAAGGCAGACGCCCGTTTCCGCTTCATCCAGGACAGAGCCGCCTTTGCGGAAAACCTGGATATCTGATTGGTGTAGGGGCTACAGAATCGGTCCGAAAATCAGACTCGATTTTCGGAAATCACGATGCGTACCTTCAAAAAGGTGAAGCCCGTGCGTCCAATAAGACGCACGGGCTTTAACTGTCAAAATCGAATTGAGCTTCGGGGCAAACTCACGAAGCTCATGGTCAAGCGCTTCAGCGCGCCAACCAATCACTCAGCAGCAGCCAGAAGCTTCTTCTCACGATTGGCGCGAAGACGTTCGAAATCGTCGCCGGCATGGTGCGAAGAGCGCGTCAGCGGGCTGGAAGAGACCATGAGGAAGCCTTTGGTATAGGCAACCGTCTCATAGGACTTGAACTCTTCCGGGGTTACGAAGCGTTCCACCTTGTGGTGCTTGCGCGTCGGCTGCAGATACTGGCCGATGGTCAGGAAGTCGACATCGGCGCTGCGAAGATCGTCCATCAACTGCAGCACTTCGTTACGCTCTTCCCCGAGACCGACCATGATACCGGACTTGGTGAACATGGTGGGGTCCAGTTCCTTCACCCGCTGCAGCAGGCGGACGGAGTGGAAGTAGCGTGCACCGGGACGAACGGTCAGATAGTTGCCGGGAACCGTTTCCATGTTGTGGTTGAACACATCGGGCTTGGCCGCAACGACACGCTCCAGAGCACCCGGCTTCTTGAGGAAGTCTGGCGTCAGGATTTCGATGGTCGTGTTGGGAGACGCAGCGCGGATTGCCCAGATCACCTTTTCAAAATGCTCGGCACCACCGTCAGCGAGATCGTCGCGGTCCACCGAGGTAATGACGACGTGGCTGAGGCCCATCTGCTTGACGGCCTTGGCAACGTTTTCCGGCTCATTGAGATCAAGCGGATTGGGCTTGCCGGTCGAGACGTTGCAGAAGGCGCAGGCGCGCGTGCAGATCTCGCCCATGATCATGAAGGTGGCGTGCTTCTTTTCCCAGCATTCGCCGATATTTGGACAGCCAGCCTCTTCGCACACTGTCACCAGCTTGTGGCTGCGTACCAGTTCCCGCGTCTCGTGGTAGCCCTTGGACGTGGGCGCCTTGACGCGGATCCATTCCGGCTTGCGCGCCACTTCCGTATCCGGCTTGTGTGCCTTCTCCGGATGGCGAATGCGCTTCTCTTCCGGCTGGGACATCCTGTCGAGAATAGTGACCATAAGAAACCTGCTTCTACCGCTTATAAGCGGCTCTAACGCCTGACGAGCTTGGCGAGGAATAACAGAAGGCTTGCGCCCAGGAAAGACGTGACGAAGTAGCCAAGGCGGCTGTCTTGCACAAAGACATCAAATGTACGCAACAGAGCCACTGCCACCACCGAGCCGACAATGCCGAGAACGATGTTCATGAAGATGCCAAAGCGCATATCCATGAGCTTGCCCGCGAGCCAGCCAGCAAGGCCGCCGATGATGATGGCCGCAATCCAGCCTACACTTTCCATCCGTGATCCCTTTCTTTAACCCGCCGCTTAACCCGGTGTCGGCTAAGCGATCAACCTGGCAATCAGCGTCACGATGATCGCACCCACCGTCGCATGGATGATCTGCACCACCAGCGCATTTTCAATACCAAGCGAAATGCCGAGAGCATTGAACAGATAGCCACCGACAAATGCGCCGATCACACCGCTCAGAAGGCATCCGATCAACCCGCCGCCACCAACGATGAGGCTGGCGAGGAAACCGGCCACCAGACCGATCAGCAGAAAAACAATCCAGGCTTCTGTTGCAATAGACATGACGGCTCTCCTTTGACGTCGCTCCCTTCAAGAGTGGGAGCGATCAAGCCAATTATCAAGCGTTCAGGACACGTCCATAAGCGTCCAGCACGCTCTCTTTCATCGACTCTGACAGGGTCGGATGCGGGAAGATGGTGTGCATCAGTTCTTCTTCGGTCGTCTCGAGGTTCATGGCGACAACGAAGCCCTGAATGAGCTCGGTCACTTCCGCACCTACCATATGTGCACCGATCAGTTCGCCCGTCTTCTTGTCGAAGATGGTTTTGACCATGCCCTGATCTTCACCGAGCGCCACAGCCTTGCCATTGGCAGCAAACGAGAAACGACCCACGCGGATCTCGCGGCCCTGCTCTTTCGCCTTGGCTTCCGTCAGACCGACGGACGCAACCTGCGGATTGCAATAGGTGCAGCCCGGGATCTTGCTCTTGTCCATGGGGTGAACATTCGGAACCCCGGCAATCTTCTCAACGCAGATGACGGCTTCGTGCTCGGCCTTATGAGCCAGAAGCGGACCTCCGGCAACATCACCAATGGCGTAGATGCCAGGAACATTGGTCTTGCCATAGCCATCGATGACGATGAAGCCGCGCTCGGTCTTAACGCCAGCAGCCTCAAGGCCGATATTCTCGATATTGGCCTGGACGCCAACGGCGGAAATCATCCGATCCGCTGTGATCTTCTGCGACGATCCGTCCTTCATCTCGACGGTCGCCGTAACCGAGTTTGCACCCTTTTCGACCTTTGCTACCTTTGCCTCGAGGTGGATCTTGATGCCCTGCTTTTCCAGCTGCTTTTTCGCGAAGGCGGAAATTTCCGCATCCTCGACCGGCATCACCTGGCTCATGATTTCCACAACGGTAACCTCGACGCCCATGGTGCGATAGAAGCTGGCGAACTCAATACCGATCGCGCCCGAACCCATGACCAGCAGCGACTTCGGCAGCTCTTCCGGCTTCATTGCTTCAAAATAGGTCCAGATCAGCTTGCCATCTGGCTCGATGCCGGGCAGCGCGCGCGGACGGGCACCGGTGGCCACGATGATATGCTTGGCAGTGTAGGTTCCCTCGCCCAGCGTGTTCTTCGGCACGGGACCCTGCGGCTGAACCACAGGCTTGGTCGACTTGCCGACGACGATCTCACCCGGCTTGGTGATCTTGGCTTCGCCCCAGATAATATCGACCTTATTCTTCTTGAACAGGAAGCCGACGCCATTATTCATGCGGGCAGCGATGCCGCGAGAGCGCGCGACGATCGCCTTGACGTCCGGCTTGATCGAGCCTTCCAGCGTCAGGCCGTAATCCTTCGCATGGGTGGCCGTGTGCATCACATCGGCCGTACGCAGCAACGCCTTGGTGGGGATGCAGCCCCAGTTGGAGCAGATGCCCGCGAGATGTTCACGCTCGACGACGGCAACCTTCATGCCCAGCTGAGCTGCGCGAATGGCGGCAATATAACCACCTGGACCGGAGCCAATGACGATAACGTCGTAGGATTGAGCCATTCTATATCCTGCCTTTATCTTTTTGACGGCGACTTCTGCGCCGCTGCGTCAATCGAATTCACATCAAATTCCAAGCAGCATGCGCACCACGGGCTCAAGCCCACGTCCCAGCGCACGCGTGTTTTCAGCGTCCAGGTGAACGCCATCGAGCGGTGTCGTCACCGCAACGGAGGCCGCATCGAAGAAGGCGCAACCCTTTTCGTCTGCCAGATCGCGATAGAGCGAACCCATCATCTTCGACTGCTCGATGGCACCCGCATACATGGCCGCAAACATATCGTTTGCCGTTTCGCAAATATGCGGCGGCGAAACGATCAGGATCTCCGGCTCGTCATGATCCTCGAAAGACCACGCATGATGACGGATGAGACTAACCAGCCGCTCCACGCCCTTGACCGCACCAACCGCAGAGCCTGCACCGATACCGCGCTTCAGGTCGTTGGTACCGAGCATGATGATCACGAGATCAAGCGGTGCATGGCTGTGAAGGATCGTCGGAAGCAGCGTCGCACCATTGCGGTCGCAATCCGCCAGATGATCGTCATAGGCGGTGGTGCGCCCGTTCAATCCCTCGGCAATGACATTGACCTCACTGCCCAGGGCCTTCTGCAGCACGCTCGGCCAGCGATCGTCAAAGGCGTGACGCCCGAGATTCTCGGCGTCATATCCCCATGTCAGGCTGTCGCCATAGCAAAGAACGGTCTTCGTCACATCCGCCTCCAGAAGGAGAAGAGCCGAAGGCTGACACCAGCATCCGGCTCGACCATTTTATCAGACCAACATCGACATCGGGCTTTCGATGTAGCGCTTGAAGGCGGAAGCAAGCTCCGCACCGAGCGCACCATCGATAACGCGGTGGTCGAAGGCGAAGGTCGCCGTCATCACCGTACCGACTTCGATCTTGCCGCCGCGAACGACGGGCTTCTCGACGCCAGCGCCGATCGAGACGATCGAAGCCTGCGGCAGGTTGACGATCGACGTGAAGGACGAAACGCCGAACATGCCGAGGTTCGACACGGATGTCGTGCCGCCCTGGTATTCTTCCGGCTTCAGCTTCTTGTCGCGGGCGCGCTTGGCGAGATCCTTCACCTCGTTGGAGATAGCCGAAAGCGACTTCTCCTCGGCCTTGCGGACGATCGGCGTGATCAGGCCATCCGGGATCGACACGGCAACGCCGACATCGGCGTGCTTGTGAAGAACACGGGCAGTTGACGTCCAGGAAGCATTCGCCATCGGAACATCGCGCAGTGCAAGCGCCATAGCCTTGATGATGAAGTCGTTGACGGAGAGCTTGAAGGCCGGAACCTCGCCCTTCTCGGTCTTCTTCACCGGTGCGGATGCATTGATCTCCGCACGAAGCTTCAGCATCGCATCGAGTTCGCATTCCATCGACACCGTGTAGGACGGAACCGTCTGGGTCGACTCGGTCAGGCGCGAGGCAATCGTCTTACGCATACCGTCATGCGGCAGAAGCTCGTAGGAGCCTTCGGCAAACAGCTTGAGGACGCTGTCATCCGACGGACCCTTGGCAGCGGCCGGAGCCGGAGCAGCAGACGATGAAGGTGCCTGTGCCGCGGCAGGCGCAGCCTTCGCGCCACCGGAAGCAACTGCCTTTTCGACGTCAGACTTGACGATACGGCCATGCGGGCCGGAGCCGGACACAGCGGAAAGATCAAGACCGGCATCCTTTGCCATGCGGCGTGCCAATGGCGAGGCAAAAAGGCGCTCGCCGGACTTGGACACAGGTGCTGGCGTAGAAGGCGCAGCAGCCTGATCTGCAACCGGCTTGTCAGCCTTGGGTGCCGCTTCAGACTTCTCTTCCTTCGGGGCCTCGGCCTTGGCGTCCTGCTTGGGAGCTTCAGCTTTCGCCTCTGATTTGGCAGGAGCAGCATCGCCACCCTTTGCCGCTTCAGCCACGTCTTCGCCTTCGCCTGCGAGGATGGCGATCAAGGCATTCACCTTGACCGCTTCGGTGCCGGCCGGAACCACGATCTTGGCGACCGTGCCCTCGTCCACGGCTTCCACTTCCATGGTCGCCTTGTCGGTCTCGATTTCGGCAATCACGTCGCCGGGAGCAACCTTGTCGCCTTCCTTGACCAGCCACTTGGCCAGATTGCCCTCTTCCATCGTCGGAGAAAGGGCAGGCATGGTGATGTTGATAGGCATCGAAACGCCCTCCCCTTACTTGTAGCAGACGGCTTTGACAGCCTGGATGACTTCGTCAACGTTTGGCAGAGCCAGCTTCTCCAGGTTTGCGGCGTAAGGCATTGGAACGTCTTTACCGGCAATGGTCAGGATCGGTGCATCGAGATAATCGAAAGCAGCGCGCTGAACCTGGTTGGAGATGAAGTCACCGACCGATGACTGCGGGAAGCCTTCTTCGACAGTGACCAGGCGGCCGGTCTTCTTGACGGATTCGATCACCGTCGGAAGATCCATCGGGCGGATGGTGCGAAGGTCGATCAGCTCGACATCGATGCCTTCCTTTTCCAGTTCGGCGACAGCCTTGACCGCATAGGTCATGCCGATACCGAAGGAAACGATGGTTGCATCCTTGCCCTTGCGGTGAATGCGCGCCTTGCCAATCGGCAGGACGAAATCATCCAGCTTCGGCACGTCGAAGCTCTGACCGTAAAGGATTTCGTTTTCGAGGAAGATAACCGGGTTCGGATCGCGGATAGCAGCCTTCAAAAGACCCTTGGCGTCGGCTGCCGTGTAGGGCATGACGACCTTGAGGCCTGGGATGTGGCTGTACCATGCTGCATAGCACTGCGAGTGCTGAGCAGCCACGCGGGCAGCAGCTCCCGACGGACCGCGGAACACCATCGGTGCGCCCATCTGACCGCCAGACATATAGAGCGTCTTCGCGGCAGAGTTGACGATCTGGTCGATCGCCTGCATGGCAAAGTTGAAGGTCATGAATTCGACGATCGGCTTCAGGCCGGTCATGGCAGCGCCAACACCGATACCGGCAAAGCCGTGCTCAGTGATCGGCGTATCGATCACGCGCTTCGCGCCGAATTCCTGCAGGAGACCCTGGGTGATCTTGTAGGCACCCTGGTACTCGGCAACTTCTTCGCCCATGACGAAGACTTTTTCGTCGGAGCGCATTTCTTCAGCCATGGCATCGCGAAGCGCTTCGCGCACGGTCTGGCTGACGAACTCGGTACCTTCCGGAATATCCGGATCAGCGGCAACTTCGATCTTCGGTGCAGCCGGTGCCTTTGCCGTTTCCTTGGAAGCGGAAGGCTCTTCGCTAGCTTCGCGAGCCTTGCCGCCGGCGGCGTCAGAACCCGAGCCTGCGGCTTCGGCCTTCGGCTCTTCCTTCTTCGGTGCGGCGGAAGACGACAGGTCGTCTGCGCTTTCGCCTTCCTGAAGGAGAACGGCAATTGCCGTATTCACCTTGACGTTTTCGGTACCGGCATCGATCAGGATCTTGCCGATGACGCCCTCGTCCACGGCTTCCACTTCCATCGTCGCCTTGTCGGTTTCGATTTCCGCGATCACGTCGCCGGAGGTGACCTTGTCACCCTCTTTCTTCAACCACTTGGAAAGCGTGCCTTCCTCCATGGTGGGGGAAAGGGCGGGCATAAGAATTTCTACTGGCATTGTTTTCCCTTTCCCGATCAGAGCAGAATGTCGGTGTAAAGCTCGGATACATCCGGCTCTGGATCGTTCTGGGCAAAGTCGGCGCTGTCGGCCACGATGTCACGGACATCCTTGTCGATCGCCTTCAACTCGTCTTCGCTCGCCCAGCCCTGCTCCATGAGCCGCGCCTTGACCTGCTCGATCGGGTCATGCTCGGAGCGCATCTTCTGCACTTCGTCCTTGGAACGATACTTGGCCGGGTCGGACATGGAGTGACCACGATAGCGGTAGGTCAGCATTTCCAGAATGATCGGACCCTTGCCGGAGCGGCAATGCTCGAGAGCTTCGTCCGCAGCAGCCTTGACGGCGCGAACGTCCATGCCGTCCACCTGAACGCCAGGGATGCCGAAGCCGGAACCGCGAAGCGAATAGTTCGACTGCGCCGTAGCACGGCTGGTCGAGGTGCCCATGGCGTAACGGTTGTTTTCGACGATGTAGATGATGGGCAGTTTCCAGAGAGCAGCCATGTTGAAGCTCTCATAGACCTGACCCTGGTTGGCCGCACCATCACCGAAATACGTCACCGACACATTGTCGTTGCCGCGATACTTGTTTGCGAAGGCGAGACCCGTACCGAGCGAAACCTGCGCACCGACGATGCCGTGGCCGCCGTAAAAATGCTTCTCCTTGGAGAACATATGCATCGAGCCGCCCTTACCCTTGGAAAGGCCGCCGCGACGTCCGGTCAGTTCCGCCATAACACCGCGCGGGCTCATGCCGGCAGCCAGCATATGGCCGTGGTCACGATAGGCGGTGATCACCTGATCGCCTTCCTTCTGCGACATCTGCATACCAACGACAACGGCTTCCTGGCCGATGTAGAGGTGACAGAAACCGCCGATGAAGCCCATGCCATAAAGCTGGCCGGCCTTTTCCTCGAAGCGGCGGATGAGCAGCATCTCGCGATACGCGTGGAGTTCTTCGTCCTTACCGAAATCCGGGGCGTTCTTGCCGGTGAATTCCTTGGCAGGCGTCTTTGCCGTTGTCTTGCGGCCGGATACAGACGCGTTTTTGCGCGGCGCCATTCATCCCTCCCTAGTTGAATTAGAATGGTTGGATCGGCGCGTAACATATGCAAGAAAGGTCGCCACAGCAATGCCATAAACGCATGGCACATATTCTAAGTAAACGACTGTATTTAAAAATAAATTCCATGATTAACCGAAATTAGGTTAATCACATATATCCGTTCATGATGACGATTTCGTCCGGTTTCGACATGTTCAACTGATAACGCGAAATCTCGTCGATCATGTCCCGCTCGAGCGACCCATCGCTCATCAACTCCACCTGACGCTCCAGCGCCACGCGGGTCTTGACAATCTTGTCTCGCTCGGCCGTTCTGGCAATACGCTGGCGCTCCAGGCGCTCCATGGCTTCCAGCCCGAAATCGCCATGAATGGAATGATAGCCGAAATAGGAAAGAAAGGCGACCGTGATCGCTGGAACAACAAGACGGCCAAACCGTCTTTTCTTATGATGCTTCGTCCACATACTCTGAAAACAGCCTTCAAACGCGCTACTGGAATCACAATAGCCGCATTTGCTTAACCATCCGTTGACCGTGTTTTCGACACTCGCATCAGGGCAAGCAAGTTAACGCTTTTCAGTCTTTGCGATCCTGCAATGCCAACCACCGTCCCGGCGTAATCCCGAAGGCATCGCGAAAGTGTCGCGTGAGATGAGCTTGATCCGCAAAGCCTGATTCGACTGCCGCGCCTGCCAGACTGCTTCCCGCCAACAGCAATTGTTTTGCTTGGCCAAGTCGGCGCATCACGAGATAGCGGTGCGGACTGGTGCCAAGCAACTGCCTGAAATGTCGCGCCAAGGCATAACGGTCCAGCCCTGTGATGTCTTCGAGCGTCGCGGATCGCACCGGCTCATCACTATGGCTGAGAAGAAAATCCCGCGCCTGCAAGACGGCCGATTGCGCGACCTTGGTAACCCGCTTGCGAGGTGCTCCTGCTTCACGAGAGAGAATCGTCCCGATCCGCTGGACCGCATCATCCTTGGCAAGATCATCCGGTTCGTGATCAAGATCCGACAGAATGTAGGCAAGCGTATTGGACAACTCGGCATTGGCGACCACGGGATCCGGCACGAATGGCAAGGAGCGAGAGTAACCATCGATGGCGCCGATCAACTCGGGCGGCATGTAGACCATGCGATAGATCAGCCCTGCATCCGTTCCAGCAGCCCCATCGTGAACCTCATCTGGATGCAGCACGATGACGTTTCCGGGCATGCTGAACCGCTCGACGCCGCGATAGCGAAAGGTTTGCACGCCGTGCAAGGTCAGCCCCAATGCGTAGGTGTCGTGTCGATGCGGTGTAAACCCGTTGCCGTGGAACCGCACCTCGGTGCGCTCAATCCCTCGACTTTCCGCCACCACGCGCACGCCGGGCTGAAATTCCACGCACGAACGTTCAAGACCCAGCGCCCGCTGCACCGCTAGTTGCTCGATGTCCTCGATACCTTCAAAGGAGTAAGACATGTTCGACACCAAAATCGCGATCATCATTCGCGATGACCTTGCTACGTGGCAAAAGCTAAACGTCACCGCTTTTCTGACAAGCGGTATCATCGCTCAAGCGCCGGCGATCATCGGCGAAGCATATCGGGATGCCGCGGATAACGTCTACAATCCGATGTCCATCCAGCCAATCGTGGTTCTGACCGCTGACCAAGAGACACTGAGAACCATTCACCGGCGAACGCTGGAGCGAAATGTCACGGCATCAGCTTACATCGAAGAGATGTTCGCAACGGGTCACGATGCGGCCAATCGAGAGGTCTTTGCCAGGTTCACTCCGGACAATGCCAAGCTCGTTGGTCTCGCGTTGCGGTCCGATAAGAAGATCGTCGACAAGATTTGCAAGGGTGCAAAGATGCATCCCTGATGCCGCTCCGTCGTTCAACGGAACGCGACAGCAATAGCTTGACCGAAATAGCGGACTGCGCATTAGGCGGCGTCTTGGCTAATCTCAACCGCCTTCTAATCCCCCCGAAAACCAATTGGGTGGTTCACGCACGAAAGAATTGGTCCTCGGCATCGTAATCGAAAAGAGGAAAGTTATACTGTGCCAAAACAGGAAATTGCATTCTCCAATCTGCGCCGGCAGATTGTTTAAGCCACGCGCATATCTCTTTGACAGACTGCGAGTAATCCATGGACGCAGTATAGCCGATACGCTGGGCCGCCTCGGTGCTCAACGTGAATGGCGCAGGCACGGACCAAGGCGTCCAGCCGACAGGCGATCCGAAACGAGGGTCACCCATATCAATTGGGATGAGTCTTCCTTCCCATTCCATGGTCTTCGCGATCAACGCGCCGATCTCGAGAACAGGCAGCGCGGATGGATCTGCAACATTCAGAATGCGCGTCTCCGGTCTTTCGAGCGCGCGGGCAGTGACCTCCGCAATGTTCGACACCGCGGTCGTGTGAAACCTGCTTCTGCCATTAAAGCAGAGTGGTATGGCTTCCCGCCCATCGAGCATCCGCTTCACAAACCACCACTCACGCGGATGCGTCGAGTGAGTGCCGTGAATGGCGCCTGGACGCAAAATTGTCACCGGGCGGTTGGCGTGATCAAGCAGCCTTCTCTCAAGCGCCACCTTGCGCGTAGAGTATGTTTCAGGACCTAGCTCAACCGTGGGCTGATCTTCAGTCATGTATTCAGGAAAATCTGGAAAACCGTTTTCACGGGCTTCATCAAGGGTTCGACCGAGATGATCGCGATAGACGCTTGATGACGAGACAATGACGAACTGGCCGACGTTATGCTCGATTTCGAGCAATTGGTCTGCATGCTTCCCGTCAAACGCCACTGCGTCAATCACCGCGTCGGCACCATCGCCGATGGCGCGTGCCAGAGCACCGTTTTGATCACGATCTAGAGAAACGGCGTTCGCGTCGAAGCTGCGAGCGTTGTCAGGGAGGTTTCCTCGGCGGCTCGCATAGGTGACCGTCCAACCCTCTCTCAAAAGCCGCAACCCTACGGACCGACCGATCTGGCCCGTTCCGCCCAGTATGAAGGCTCTTTTGCCCATGCCACTGCCCGCCTGGATTTGCTCCAAAGATAGTGAGCCTAAGATGCCATGTCCGCCAACGTCGCATCAAGCCCGGGCCGCACGCGCTCGTTCTTATCGATCACTTGGTTCGGGGTGACAGACAGCCCTGTCGCTCACCGCTTCGCCTTCAGCAAACGCTTCCAGATCGTGCCACCGAGATATTTGTTGAATACAACAAAATAGGCGACGATGGAGGCGAAGAAGACGATGGCCGATAGGCCATTCAGCTCGAAGCCGTTTTCCGTGCGGCCGCCCAGGATCGACGCGACGAGGAAGCCCAGCACCCAGAATGCCGTGAAGAAATCGAGGAGGAAGGCCAGGACGATCCGCCATGTGGCGGGTTGCGGGGAAGGTGATGTCTGGTCTGGCATATGCGTATCCTTCAATGACTAAAGAAATAAGGGGCAGCGTAACCGCCACCCCTTCATATTGTCTTATCAATCGGCATGTGCACGCGAAACACCCGTGCCTCAACCGCCGTCATCAGAACGGGATATCGTCGTCCAGATCGTTGGAGAAGTTGCCGCCGGAGGGCTGGCCGCCGCGCGACGCACCGCCGCCACGCGCGGGCTGCTGGTCGTAACCGCCACCGCTGCCCCCACCATAGGAGCCGCCGCCGGCGTAATCGCCACCGCCACCAAAGTCTCCGCCACGGCCACCGCCGCCGCCTTCGCCGCGACCGTCAAGCATGGTCAGCGTCGAGTTGAAGCCCTGGAGAACGATTTCCGTCGAGTAACGGTCATTGCCGTTCTGGTCCTGCCATTTGCGGGTCTGCAGCGCGCCTTCGATGTAGAGCTTGGCGCCCTTCTTGACGTATTGCTCAACGACTTTGCAGAGGCCTTCATTGAAGACCACGACCGTGTGCCATTCGGTCTTTTCCTTGCGCTCGCCCGAATTGCGGTCACGCCAGCTTTCCGACGTCGCAATGCGCAGGTTGGCGATTGGTCGGCCATCCTGCGTGCGGCGAATTTCCGGATCAGCGCCGACATTTCCGACCAGAATAACCTTGTTTACGCTGCCAGCCATATTTATCTTCCTGTCTGCCGAACGTCATGAACGGCATTTTTCCTGTTCAAAAGTCCCGCGCACCATAGACCATCCCCCGCCGCGATGGGCAGCGAGTGGAACGACAATCCACAAGGAATGTTCTTGCCAACGGGCATAGTTGCAACATGTTCCTTTTTTGTTCTATTAAGGCGTGATGAGTGAGTCAAGCATATCCAGAAGCATTCCCAGGCGAGAACGCGCCGGGCAAGACCATACCGGAACGTCAATCGTCTCGACACGCCGTTCCAGATGATGACATAAGAACCGATCCGTCCAAACAGCTGAAATCCAGAGCCTTGTCATGAGTGAATTGAAGACGATTTCCATCCGCGGTGCGCGTGAGCACAATCTCAAGGGCATCGACCTTGATTTGCCGCGCAATAAGCTGATCGTCATGACGGGCCTTTCCGGTTCCGGCAAGTCGTCGCTGGCTTTCGATACCATTTATGCCGAGGGACAGCGGCGCTATGTGGAGAGCCTTTCGGCCTACGCACGCCAGTTTCTGGAGATGATGCAGAAGCCGGATGTCGACCAGATCGAAGGTCTGTCACCGGCGATCTCCATCGAGCAGAAAACGACCTCGCGCAACCCGCGCTCAACCGTCGGTACGGTAACGGAAATCTACGACTATATGCGCCTTCTCTTCGCGCGCGTCGGCGTTCCCTATTCGCCCGTGACCGGTCTGCCGATCGAGAGCCAGACCGTGAGCCAGATGGTCGACCGCATCCTTGCCTTCGAGGAGGGCACGCGCCTCTACATTCTTGCGCCGATCGTGCGTGGTCGTAAGGGCGAGTACAAGAAGGAACTCGCCGAACTGATGAAGAAGGGCTTCCAGCGCGTCAAGGTGGATGGCCAGTTCTACGAGATCGCCGACGTTCCTGCCCTCGACAAGAAGTACAAGCACGATATTGATGTGGTGGTGGATCGCGCCGTAGTGCGACCAGACATGGCCGCGCGCTTGGCCGACAGCCTTGAGACCTGCCTAAAGCTGGCCGACGGTCTGGCCGTTGCCGAATTTGCCGACAAGCCGCTGCCTGCGGAAGAAACGTCCGCCGGCGGTTCCGCCAACAAGTCGCTCAACGAAACGCATGAGCGGGTGCTGTTTTCGGAAAAATTCGCCTGCCCCGTTTCCGGCTTCACCATTCCGGAGATCGAGCCGCGCCTTTTCTCCTTCAACAACCCTTTCGGTGCCTGCCCGACCTGCGATGGTCTGGGCTCGCAGCAGAAAGTGGATGAGGCACTGATCGTGCCGGAGCCTGCACGCACGCTGAAGGATGGCGCTATTGCGCCGTGGGCCAAGTCCTCCTCGCCCTATTACAACCAAACGCTGGAAGCGCTCGGCAAAGCCTTCGGCTTCAAGCTCTCCAGCCGCTGGAGCGACCTGACGGATTCCGCCAAGAAAGCGATCCTGAAAGGCACCGACGAGAAGATCGAGTTCCAGTATCAGGACGGTGCCCGCTCCTACAAGACAGTGAAGAATTTCGAAGGCATCGTGCCCAACCTCGAACGCCGCTGGAAGGAAACGGACAGCGCCTGGGCGCGGGAAGAGATCGAGCGTTACATGTCGGCAGCCCCCTGCCCGGCCTGCGCCGGTTATCGCCTGAAGCCCGAAGCGCTCGCGGTCAAAATCAACACGCTGCATATCGGCGAAGTCACGCAGATGTCGATCAAGGTCGCTCGCGACTGGTTCGAAGGCCTGCCGGAGAAGCTGAACGCCAAGCAGAATGAAATCGCCGTTCGTATTCTGAAAGAAATCCGCGAACGTCTGCGCTTCCTGAATGACGTCGGTCTCGATTACCTCAGCCTGTCACGCAATTCCGGCACGCTGTCTGGCGGTGAGAGCCAGCGTATCAGGCTTGCGTCGCAGATCGGCTCCGGCCTGACCGGCGTTCTTTACGTATTGGACGAGCCCTCAATCGGCCTGCACCAGCGCGATAATGCTCGGCTGCTGGAAACGCTGAAGCATCTTCGCGATATCGGCAATACCGTCATCGTCGTCGAGCATGACGAGGATGCCATTCTCACGGCCGACTACGTGGTCGATATTGGCCCCGCTGCCGGCATCCATGGCGGCCAGGTCATTGCCGAGGGCACGCCGCAGGAGGTGATGGCCAACCCGAACTCGCTGACGGGCAAGTACCTTTCCGGCGAAATGGGCGTTCCTGTTCCAGCCGAACGGCGCAAGCCAAAGAAGGGCAAGGAGATAAAGGTCGTTGGCGCGCGTGGCAACAATCTGAAGAACGTCACAGCCTCCGTACCGCTCGGCGTCTTCACAGCTGTTACCGGCGTGTCGGGCGGTGGCAAGTCCACCTTCCTCATTGAAACGCTGTACAAGTCCGCCGCACGCCGCGTCATGGGCGCGCGCGAGATTCCGGCGGAACACGATCGTATCGATGGCTTCGAGTTTATCGACAAGGTCATCGACATCGACCAGTCGCCGATCGGGCGTACACCACGCTCCAACCCGGCCACCTATACCGGCGCCTTCACGCCGATCCGTGACTGGTTTGCCGGTCTGCCGGAGGCGAAGGCCCGTGGATACGCACCGGGCCGTTTCTCGTTCAACGTCAAGGGCGGGCGTTGCGAAGCCTGCCAGGGCGATGGCGTGATCAAGATCGAGATGCACTTCCTGCCGGATGTCTATGTCACCTGCGATGTCTGCCACGGCAAGCGCTACAATCGCGAGACGCTGGACGTGACCTTCAAGAGCAAGTCGATTGCCGACGTGCTGGACATGACAGTGGAAGAAGGCGTCGAGTTCTTTGCCGCCGTGCCTGCGGTGCGCGACAAGCTGCAATCGCTTTTCGATGTTGGGCTCGGCTACATCAAGGTCGGCCAGCAGGCGAATACGCTGTCAGGCGGCGAAGCGCAGCGCGTCAAGCTTGCCAAGGAGCTGTCCAAACGCTCGACCGGCCGGACACTCTATATCCTCGATGAACCGACGACCGGCCTGCATTTCCACGATGTGAAGAAGCTTCTGGAAATGCTGCATGAACTGGTCAATCAGGGCAACTCTGTCGTCGTCATCGAGCACAATCTCGAGGTCATCAAGACGGCCGACTACATCATCGATATCGGTCCCGAAGGCGGCACCGGCGGTGGTGAGGTCGTGGCTGCCGGAACGCCGGAGCAGATCGTCAAGGAGAAGCGCTCCTACACCGGCCAGTTCCTGAAGGAACTGCTGGAGCGCCATCCGGAAAAGAATATTCAGGCGGCGGAGTGATCCGCCCCCTTCACATGGCAATTTCGCGTTGATGGGAGAGACGGATGAGCAAATCGGGAATGATCCGCGCCGGTATCGGCGGCTGGACCTTCGAGCCTTGGGAAGGCACGTTTTATCCTGAGAAGCTCACCAAAAAGCGCCAGCTGGAATATGCAAGCTCCAAGCTGAAGGCGATCGAGGTGAACGGCACCTATTATGGCAGCCAGAAACCTGCGACCTTCGCCAAGTGGGCGTCCGAAGTGCCGGATGGTTTCATTTTCTCGCTGAAGGCCAGCCGTTTCGTCACCAACCGCAAGGTTCTGGCCGAAGCAGAGGAATCGATGACGAAGTTCCTGACGCAGGGGCTGACCGAGCTTGGCGAGCATCTCGGCCCGATCCTCTGGCAGTTCGCGCCGACGAAGAAATTCGAGCCGGACGACTTTGCCGCCTTCCTGGCCTTGTTGCCGGAAAAGCAGGACGGGTTGAAATTGCAGCATGTCGTCGAAGTGCGCAACGACAGCTTCCAGGTACCGGAATTCATCGAGCTATTGGCCAAGCACAATGTCGCTGTGGTCTGCGCCGATCATCACGACTATCCGATGCTGCCGGATGTGACGGCGGATTTCGTCTATTGCCGTCTGCAAAAGGGCGAGGACGATATCGAGACCTGCTATCCTGAGAAGGATGTGAAGGCGTGGAGCGAGCGCCTGAAGACCTATGCAGCTGGCGGCGCGCCAGACGATCTTACAATGATCGCGCCCGACCGAAAAGCCGAGAAGACGCCGCGCGATGTTTTCGCCTTCTTCATCACCGGCGGCAAGGTCAATGCGCCGAACGGAGCGCAGCTGCTGCAGACCCTCGTCTGAACCTGCCCTGATTATGCGTCGATTGCTGTCGGTACCCGTTCGAAGTCGATGGCGTCGAAGGCGGCGGCAATGACTTCGCATCCGGCGCCGGGCTTTGTCGCATCGCTGGAAAGGATTTGCCGGAAGCGCCGTGCGCCGGGCAATCCCTGAAAAAGACCGACCATATGTCGGGTGACGTGGTTCAAGCGTCCGCCCTTGGCAATGTAATCTTCCGCATAGGCCATCATCGCGTCGCGCAAGGCGCCTGGATCGAGATCGCGAGACGGCGCGCCATAGATGCGGTGATCCACCTCCGCAAGGATCGAGCTGTTATGATAGGCAGCACGCCCCAGCATGACCCCATCCATATGCTTCAAATGCTCGTCCGCCTGATCCAGATCGGTGATCCCACCATTGATGCCGATGAAGAGATCGGGAAACTCTTGCTTCATGCGATAAGCCAACTGATAGTCCAGCGGCGGCACTTCGCGGTTTTCCTTGGGTGACAATCCCTGAAGCCATGCCTTGCGGGCGTGGATCCAGACGGCATCCGCCCCTGCGGCAACCATACGTGCGATGAAGTCTGGAAGAACAGCGTCCGGTTCCTGGTCATCCACGCCGATGCGGCACTTCACGGTGACAGGCACACGCGCCACGGCCTTCATCGCCTCGACGCAAGCCGCAACGGTCTCAGGCTCGCGCATCAGGCACGCGCCGAAAGTGCCGGACTGAACGCGGTCGGAGGGACAGCCGACATTGAGATTGATCTCGTCATATCCATAGTCCGAGGCAATTTTGACGGCCTCGGCGAGCTTTCCAGGATCGGAGCCGCCAAGTTGCAGCGCCACGGGATGTTCTTGAGGGTGATACTCAAGCAGCTTGTCACGCTTGCCATGGATGATGGCATCGGCCACGATCATCTCCGTATAGAGAAGCGCATGCTGCGAAAGCTGGCGATGTAGGAAGCGGCAACGCGTATCGGTCCAGTCGATCATCGGCGCGACGGCGAAGACCTTTCCACGCGCGTAATGCGACGCGCCATCCTTGCGTTGAGAAGTCATCGTCATAATCGTCGGCCAATCCTTGATTGCCGCCTCGTCTCCTTCGCGTGACATCGACGTATCGAAGGCTCAGACGAACGGCGTTTCGGGTTCATATAAGGCGGAATGGCTGAGCGATCTACCCGCGTCTTTTCAAATCCGCGATGCACGAAGCGGAACCCTCAATGATCGAGAGGGTGTGTGAAACACGGTGTCACTACATTCTGGGGAGATCATGATGAGTGAGAAGAGCGACGAGAAGTCTCTCTACTGGAGCATCGTTGGCGCCGACAGCAACACCAATGCGGGTGTTGGCAGGTTGCTCGCGGTCATCGTCGCCCTCATTCTCGTAGGGGGCTGTGTCGTGTGGCTCCTGTCCTGAAGACGAACAACCCAAAAAGTTTGGACTGGAAATCACCTTAAAATTGCGGGACAACACCACTCCCAAGAAGGAGTGCCATTATGTCCGCAACAGTAATCCCCGCCCCCCAACCCGTTCTCCTGCCCGTCGAAGGCACGAACGAAACCTTCCCCGTGCGGCGGGTTTATTGCGTTGGGCGTAACTACGCGGACCACGCCATCGAGATGGGCCATGATCCATCCCGCGAGCCTCCCTTCTTCTTCCAGAAGAACCCGGACAACCTGCTGCCCGCCGGCCAAGACTTTCCCTACCCGCCCCTCTCTTCCAACGTTCATTACGAAGTCGAATGTGTTGTCGCACTGAAAAGCGGCGGCTCGAACATCTCGGTGGAGAACGCGCTCGATCACGTCTGGGGCTATGGTGTCGGTATCGACATGACCCGGCGCGACATGCAGGACGGATTAAAGAAGATGGGCCGCTCCTGGGAAGGCGCCAAAGCCTTTGAATTCTCCGCACCCATCTCGCCACTCGTTCCAGCCTCGACGATCGGACATCCGGACAAGGGTGCGGTGTGGCTCGATGTGAACGGCGCGCGCAAGCAATCCGGCGATCTCGACCAGATGATCTGGAAGACAGCGGAAATCATCGCCGAACTGTCGAAGGTTTTCACACTGGCCGCTGGCGATGTGATCATGACTGGCACGCCGGCTGGCGTCGGCCCAGTCGTCAAGGGCGACATCATGGAGTGCGGCGTGGATGGCGTCGGCACTTTGACGGTCAAGGTCGTCTGACACCCGAACAGAAATCGGAGATTCGCCATGCCAGTCTATCGCCTCGGAACGAGAGTGCCCAACCTGCCAGCAGCGGATCGATACTGGATCGCGCCGGATGCCAATGTCATCGGCTCCGTCACACTGGGTGACGATGTCGGCATCTGGTTCGGCGCGACGTTGCGCGGCGATAACGAGCCGATGACGGTTGGCCGCGGCACGAACATTCAGGAAGGCGTCATGGTGCACAGCGATCCGGGTTTTCCCGCAATGATCGGCGAGGACTGCACCATCGGCCACCACGCCATCATCCACGGCTGCACGATCGGCGACAACACCCTGATCGGCATGGGCGCAACCATCCTGAACGGTGCGAAGATCGGCAAAAACTGCCTCGTCGGCGCCAATGCGCTCGTCACCGAGGGCAAGGAGTTCCCCGACAATTCCCTGATCGTCGGATCACCTGCCCGCGTCGTCCGCACACTGGATGAAAAGGCCGCCGAGGGCATCAAAAAATCGGCAGAAAAATATGTGGCCAACTGGAAGCGCTTTGCCGAAGAACTGAAGCCTGTCTAGTCTGCCCGCATACCTTCCAGCCTCGTGCTTTTGAGCCTAGGCCGCGCAGGCCTCGCATAAACCACGGATCTCGATCGTCGTCTTTTCGGCCTTGAACTTCTGTCCCTTGACCCAGTCGCCAAGGCGGTGATCGATCTCGTGATCGTGAAACTCCGTCACCTGGCCGCAGGCGTTGCAGATGGTGAAGGCCACCGTGCCATGATGATGGGTGCAGCAATCCGCGCTCGTATGGGAGCAGGCTACGAACGCGTTCAGGCTCTCCAACCGGTGGACGAGCCCGAACTCTATCAGCTTTTCCAGCGCGCGATAAACCTGCAAGGGCGCGCGGAAGCCGCTGTCCCTCAGTTTGTCGAGGATCACATAGGCACTGAGCGGCGCCTGCGAGCGGGACAGCGCGTCGTAGACCAGCGACTGGTTGCGGGTGAGGCTCTTCGCATTCGTATTCATGTTCATCAGTTCACTCCCTGCTCGGCACTGCGCGACCGTCCCGGCACAGGCAAAAGACTCAAGACGAAAAGCAAGACGGCGGCAACGACAATCGACGGGCCGGACGGCGTGTCATATTGCAGCGATCCCATCAGTCCGCCGATGACGGCGACGGCACCGATGAGCGACGCCAGCACCGCCATGATTTCCGGTGTCGACGAGAAGCGTCTGGCCGTTGCTGCTGGAATGATCAGCAGCGATGTGATCAGCATGATGCCGACGATCTTCATGGCGATGGCAATGACGAGCGCCATCAGCAGCATGAAGAGAAGCTTCGAACGTTCGGGCCGCAGCCCTTCCGCCTCAGCCAGCTCGGCATTGACCGTCGAGGCCAGAAGCGGCTTCCAAAGATAGACGATCGCCAGGAGCACAAGAATGCCCCCGCCCCAAACCATCTGAATATCGGTGACCGATACCGCGAGGATATCGCCGAACAAAAAGGCGACGAGATCGATCCGCACCCATGTCATGAAGGCAACGATGACGAGACCGAAGGCAAGTGCAGAATGCGACAGGATACCCAGCAGCGCATCTGCTGACAGAGCCTGACGCCGTTGCAGCAAAAGCAACAGCAGAGACACCGCGGCGGCAACGAGAAAGACGCTGACGATCAGGTTCAACTGAAACAGCAGCGAGAGAGCCACACCGAGCAGCGCGGAATGGGCCATAGTATCGCCGAAATAGGCCATGCGCCGCCAGACCACGAAGCAGCCAAGCGGCCCGGCGGTCAGCGCGACGCCGACGCCTGCAAAGATGGCGCGGATGAAGAAGTCGTCAAACATGTTTCACTCCGGGCGCATGGGTGGTGTCATCGGAGCGATGATCATGATGATGACCGCAGCCGCAGGCATCCTCATGTTGGTCATGAGTATGATCATGAGCGTGGACATGATCATCGGCGTGATCATGCTCGTGATGGTGCCCGTCATCGGGATGGCAATGGTCCGTCACCGAGCCGTCGGAATGCATGACGCGTCCATCCGGCAGATGGGTATGATCATGGTGGTGGCTATAGACTGCCAGTCCCTTGGCAGCCGCCCCGCCAAAGAGGCGCATATATTCCGGGCTCTGGCTCACGGCCTGCGGCGTGCCGCGGCAGCAGACATGGCCATTCAGGCAAATGACCGTATCGGTCTCCGCCATCACCACGTGCAGATCGTGCGAGATCAGGAGAATGCCGCAGCCCGTGGAATTTCGAATGGTCTTGATAAGATCGTAAAGCGCAATCTCGCCGGAAAAATCCACACCCTGCACCGGCTCATCCAGAACGAGCAGATCGGGCTTGCGGGCAATCGCACGCGCCAGAAGCGCACGCTGGAACTCTCCACCCGACAGATGCTGGACCTCGGCCTTGGCGAGATGCGCAATGCCGGTGGCATTCAAGGCCGCGTCGATTTCCCGTGGCGGCAGGGCTCCGGTCAGCGTCATCAGCCGCCAGACGGTCAAAGGCATCGTCCAGTCTACGGAAAGCTTCTGCGGCACATAGCCGACCTTGAGGCCAGCCAAACGCTCGACCTTTCCTTCATCCGGCTTCATCACGCCAATCGCCATCTTGGCACTCGTGGACTTGCCCGATCCATTCGGTCCAATCAGCGTCACGATCTCGCCGCGACGGACGGAAAAGTCGACGCCGCGCACCAACCAACGCCCGCTGCGTCTCACACCTGCACTGGACAGGGAGACGAGGTTTCCGTCGTTTTTGGCCGGAGAATGAAGCATGGGATTTTCCGATTGCGGCTGTTGCACATGGCTATGGCATACGTTATAGCGTTACGCAACTTATGTAATAACATTACACTTCGATACAAGTGGAGCATACCCTATGAAGTCACTCGCCGCCCTTCTCCTCGCCTCTGCCGCCATGATCGGCGCCTCCAATGCCATGGCCGCGCCGAATGTCGTCGTGTCGATCAAGCCGATCCACTCGCTGGTGGCAGCCATCATGGAGGGTGTCGCAGTGCCGCAGGTCATCGTCGATGGCGGTGCATCACCCCACACCTACAGCCTCAAGCCGTCCAATGCCAAGGCGCTCGAAAATGCAGATGTTGTGTTTTGGGTCGGTGACGGACTGGAGAAGTTTCTCGAAAAGCCGCTGGAATCGCTGGCCGGAAAGGCGACAGTCGTCGAACTGGACGATGCGCCCGGCATCGAAAAGCTGAGTTTCCGCGAAGGTGGCCCTTTCGAAGCCCATGACCATGGCGACCATGAAGGTCATGACCATGCGGAGGCCGAAGGCCACAACCATGCCCATGAGGGCGACGATAAGCACGACCATGCAGGGCATGATCATGAGGGTCATGACCATGCGCATGAAGGCGAAAAGGGTCACGACCACGCGCATGAAGGTGAGCACGCCCATGCCCATGAGGACGGACACGACCACGGCGAATACGACATGCATCTTTGGCTGGATCCTGCCAATGCAAGGGCCATGGCGACGGAAATCGAAAAGACGCTGATGACCGCCGATCCCGCCAATGCCAAGACCTACCAGGAAAACACCAAGAAGCTGGTCGATAATCTCGACGCGCTCGACAAGGAGCTTGCGGCAACCGTCGCGCCGATCAAGGACAAGCCCTTCATCGTTTTCCATGATGCCTACCAGTATTTCGAACACCGTTACGGTGTGAAGACGGCAGGCTCCATCACCGTCAGCCCTGAAAACATGCCGGGTGCCGACCGCATCAAGCAGATCCAGGCCAAGGTCAAGGAACTCAACGCAACCTGCGTATTTGCCGAACCGCAATTCGAGCCGAAGCTGGTCAACGTCGTGATCGAAGGCACCAACGCCAAATCTGGTACGCTGGACCCGGAGGCCGGCACGCTGGAAGCGGGACCCGATCTCTATTTCAAGCTGATGCGCGGCATCGCCAATTCGCTGAAGAACTGCCTGTCCTGATCTGACGGGAGAACAAAGGGCGGCACGGACCGCCCTTCTTTCGGACCACCAATGTAATGTTATAACAAATGAGGTTATGATATGAAAAAGAAGTTGCCTGTCACAGTTCTTTCCGGCTTTCTCGGAGCTGGAAAAACCACCCTTCTCAATCATATTCTCGGTAATCGCGAGGGACTGCGGGTTGCGGTGATCGTCAACGATATGAGCGAGGTCAACATCGATGCGGCTCTTATTCGCGATGGCGGCGCGAACCTGTCGCGAACACAGGAGCAGCTGGTCGAGATGACCAATGGCTGCATCTGTTGCACGCTGAGAGACGACCTGTTGAACGAGGTCAGGCAATTGGCAGAGCAGGATCGTTTCGATTACCTGCTGATCGAGTCCACCGGCATTGCCGAACCGCTGCCGGTTGCGGCCACATTCGACTTCCGCGACGACAAGGGTGACAGCCTGTCGGACGTCGCGCAGCTTGATACCATGGTCACAGTTGTCGATTGCGCCAATCTGCTGAAGGACTACGGCTCGGCGGATTTTCTGGCGGATCGCGGCGAAACGGCGGGAGAAGGTGACAACCGCACGCTCGTCGATCTTCTGGTCGAGCAAATCGAATTTGCCAATGTCGTGGTGCTGAACAAGGTCTCGGCCGCGAGCCCCGCAGAGCTTGATGCTGCCCGCAAGATCGTCGTCGGTCTCAATCCCGACGCCCGTCTTGTTGAGGCCGATTTCGGACAAGTCGATTCAGCGGTGATACTCGGCACTGGCCTTTTCGATTTTGCCAAGGCCGAAACGCATCCGCTCTGGTTCAAGGAGTTGCATGGCTTCAAGGGCCATATACCGGAAACGGAAGAATACGGTATCCGCTCCTTCGTTTATCGGGCAAAGCGGCCCTTCGACCCCGCTCGCTTCCATGCCTTCATCAACCGCGACTGGCCGGGTGTCATCCGCGCCAAGGGCTTCTTCTGGCTGGCCACGCGACCCAACCATGTCGGCGAAATCAGCCAGGCGGGCGCCTTGGTGAAAACCGGCAAGATGGGGCTCTGGTGGTCCTCCGTGCCAAAAACACGTTGGCCGGATGATCCGAGCTTCGAGAAAATGCTGGCACCTTACATGGACACTATCTGGGGAGACAGGCGACAAGAGATCGTCTTCATCGGCGCAGACCCCATGAGCGAGGCAGCACTTCGCCATGAACTCGATGCCTGCCTTGTAGACACCAAAAGCTTTACGCCGGATGCCTGGCAGACCCTGAACGATCCATTCCCCGATTGGAACAGACAGGCAGCCTGACACTGCAAAAGAAAGCGGGCGCTCGCTGCGCCCGCTTTCTTGTTCATTGCTTACCGCGCTGCGGCGAGGCCGATGATCAGGCCGCTGACGGCATTGATCAACAGGAACTGGTTGTCGACGCGCACCCAGCGCTCATTGCGGCGCGGTTCTCTGAGGTGATAGCGGCGATATTCACGACGGTCGACGAAGTGACGTCGCTCGGCAGGCGTCAAACGCTGACCGCGGTCCCAGCGGTGCTTCTTGATGATCACCTTCTTGGTCGTGACAGTCCGTTCGTGAACCCCACGGCGGTCATGCCCGTAGTCATGGCGACCCTGCGCCTGGGCCATCGGCGCTGCGAGAATTGTCGCAGCCAGAAAAACGGTGACGAGCTTTTTCATGGGTGTTTCCTTTCCTGTTCTGATGGGATGACCCTACCGCGCCGAGGATGAATGGAAACTGAAGCATGAAATTACAATATCGTAATGTTGACTATAACTTAGAGGAAGAAATTAAAGTTCACGATCTCTAATGTGACGAGCAAGTCGACGGTGGCCGCTCGGACTAGAATGCCCGAGCGGTGCTCTTGCCTTACTTTTTCAGTTCGGCAGATTTGGCCCAGAGGTTGATGTCCGCATCGCGTGCATAGCGATCGATTTCGGCCAGTTCGTCCGCGGTGAAGTCCGGCTTCTCAAGAGCCTTCACGCAATCTTCCACCTGTTCAGGCCGGCTTGCGCCGATCAGTGCAGAGGTGATGTGACCGCCGCGTAGCACCCACGCAATCGCCATCTGCGCCAGCGTCTGTCCACGCCGTTCGGCGATGGCATTCAACCCGCGTATATTCTCGATGTTGCGATCATTGAGGAAGGCAGGGTTGAGCGACTTGTTCTGGCTGGCGCGGCTCGCATCCGGCACGCCGTTCAGATACTTCGTCGTCAGCATGCCCTGTGCCAGCGGAGAAAAGACGATGGAGCCGATGCCGAGTTCTTCCAGCGTATCGACAAGGCCGTCCTCCTCGATCCAGCGGTTGATCATCGAATAGCTCGGCTGATGGATGATGCAGGGCGTGCCGAGATCTTTCAGGATCGCCGCAGCCTCACGGGTGCGCTGCGAATTATACGACGAGATGCCGACATAGAGCGCCCTGCCCGACCGCACGATGTGATCGAGCGCACCGCAGGTCTCTTCCAGTGGCGTGTCCGGATCGAAGCGGTGGGAATAGAAGATATCGACATAGTCGAGACCCATGCGCTTCAGGCTCTGGTCGCAGGACGAGATCAGATATTTGCGGCTACCCCATTCGCCATAAGGGCCGGGCCACATATTGTAGCCCGCCTTGGAGGAGATGATAAGCTCATCGCGATAACCGGCAAAATCGGTTTTGAGGATTTCGCCAAAGGCGCTCTCGGCGCTGCCTGGAGGCGGTCCGTAATTGTTCGCAAGATCGAAATGGGTGATGCCGAGATCGAAGGCTTTGCGGCAAATCTCCTGCTTCGTCTTGTGGGAGAAATCGTTGCCGAAATTGTGCCAGAGGCCGAGCGATATGGCCGGAAGCTTGAGGCCGGTGCGGCCGCAATGATTGTACTTCATGGATGCGTAGCGGTTTTCAGCCGGTTGCCAGGCCATGGTTTTCCTCCCTTGTATGGAATTGCCGATCCGCCGCGGAGGCGGCGGATCGTGGTGCAGTTAGATTAGAAGATCAAAGTCGGCTTTCAAGCCTGCGACTGCGATGTGTAAAGATCGAACAGCTTAAACGACGGCTTGCCCGTCCTTGATTTGTCGCTTGGCGAAAAGACGATGCGACGGCTTTCTCCGGCAGCCAGATCGAAGAGGTTGTCAGAATAGCGCCCGGCGATATCGGCTTCCACCATGACGAAGAGCGCAAGGCCTTGCGCCTGAACCTCCAGCTCGAAGGCCCCATTGTCCAGCGCCGTCACCTGATGGCTGAGACCCGATGGCCGCAGATCAAGCGCCTTGTAGGTATCTCGCACGTGATGCCCCTCGCCCAACATGCCGTTGGAGGCGATAAAATTCCAGGAGAGCAGCGCGCCGGTTGGAATTTGATCCAGGTCGATCTCGGTCAGAACCGATGCGGCATCCGGTCCGCAGGTGCCATTGGCGGATTTCAGCGGAATCCGAACGCCATCGAGCGCCAGCGCGAAGATGTTCATGTCGATTTCGACGTCGTCCAACGTATCGTTGACCATGGAGAAGCGAACGGACTTACCGTCTTCAGACGGAACGGCTGACACGGCGACCGGCTGGAAGAAGCGCCTTGCCGCATAATGCAGTGCTTTCCAGCTACCGCCATAGTCGAGGCTCGACCACGAGGCGACCGGCCAGGTGTCGTTGAGCTGCCAATAGAGCGTGCCCATGCAATGAGGTTTGAGCGAACGCCAATATTCGACGGCCGTCTTGATCGCGAGCGCCTGTTGCACCTGGCTGACATAGACAAAGTTCTCGAAGTCCCTCGGGAAGCGGAAATAGCGGAACATCGTACCGGCAATGCGCTCATTGCCGCCCGCATTCTTCTGATGGAGCTCGATCACAGGCGACGCGATGTTCATGTCCTTGTTGTCCGCATAGGTGCGGATAATCGGCATGGACGTATAGGACTGGAAACCGAACTCCGAGCAGAACCGCGGACGCACCGTCCGGTAATCATCGAAGGATTTGTTCTCGTGCCAGACGGACCAGTAATGCATGTCGCCCGAACCGTCGGCATGCCACGCATCGCCATAGTCCAGATAACCGGAGGCCGGGCTTGACGGCCACCAGATAGACGACGGTGCCGCCTTCTTCAGGGCACGCTCGATGGTACGGTTGAGGCGATCATAGGCGACAAGATAACGGTCGCGATTGTTGCGCGATTCTTCGAACCAGTTCAGCGCGCCCACGAGTTCATTGTCGCCGCACCAGAGCGCGATCGATGGATGCGAGGCCAACCGCTTTACCTGGTAATCGACCTCGAGCTCGACGTTGTCGAGGAAGTCTTCGGTGCAAGGGTAAAGATTGCAGGCAAACATGAAATCCTGCCAGACCATCAGGCCCAACCGGTCACAAAGATCATAGAACCAATCCGGCTCGTAGAAGCCACCGCCCCAGACGCGGATCATGTTCATATTGGCTTCAACAGCGGACAGAAGCAGGTCTTCGGTCTTCTCTGCACTTGAGAGCGAAAAAAGCGCGTCCGACGGGATCCAGTTCGCGCCACGGCAGAAGATCTCGCGGCCATTGACGCGAAGTGCAAAACGGCTGCCGGCCTCATCCTTGTCGGTCAGAAGCTCAACTGTGCGCAAGCCGATCTGGCGGGTCATCGTCTCGTCGGGCAATTCGACACTCAGCGTATAGAGCGCCTGCTCGCCGCTGCCTGCCGGCCACCAGAGCTTAGGATTCTCGACGAAGAACACGTGGCGGATGACCGTTTCACCGGCAGTGATACCGCAATCCAACCGCAGCCTTTCATCGCCGAGCGACAGATGCACAGGCAGGCTGGCAGGCTGAGCAGCATGAAGTGTGACCTCGACATGCAGTTCAACACCGCCATCCTTGTGATGCTGTGTGGTCGTGACATGCTCAATGCGCGCAGTCTCAAGCCGGCGCAGCATGATGTTTCCATAAAGGCCGAGTGGCGCGATCGCGATGTTCCAATCCCAGCCGAAATGGCACTGCGGTTTACGCAGAAGATTGCCATTGGGGATGGGTGAGTTGCCCGGGTGATACGGTACATAAAAAGGCTGAGCCGTCTGGCGGTCGGCGCCTGCCTTGATGCTGGAATGGAAATGGATGCGGATGACGTTTTCACCCGGCTGGAGAGCCGAGGACACGTCCGGTCGGTAGCGACGGAAACAATTGTCGGCTGCAAGCACCGGCACATCATTGACGAAGACGACGGCCACCGTGTCGAGATTGTCGATATCGAGATACCAGTCGGCATCGACCTCATCGACCGTAAAACGGCGCTCGATGATCCAGTCGCGATGCGCCACCCACTGCACGTCGTTCTCGTTGCGGCCAAAGTAGGGATCGGGAATGATCGATGACTCATGGAGCGCCGTATGGACGTCGCCTGGGATCGTCATGGTAGTTGCATGATCACCCTCGGCCGATGCCAGACGCCATTGGCCCGAAAGATCGATAACGAGATCGCTTGCGTAAGTTGATGCCATTTTCACTGCCCTGCTTATTACGCAACGGCCATGGCGTTGCGACTCCATCCACTGTCAGCAATGCGGTAAAAACGAGTCGTCGCTCTTTCCGCAGCCATGAAAAATCAGATCGAGAATTCCTCCGGGCAGAAACGTTATCGTAAAAAACTATGACCGTCACGCCCGAAAAGTTCGATCAACACACATCCGGATTGACGTCTGCCGACATCATACAGGAGAGATCAACATATGTTATACATATCATATAATTATAAGCATTTTTTAAGGTATTTCAGGAACCAATCAAGCCGGCGCTGGCGTCCATATGTCTAACTATCGCGCTTCCCTATACCCACGTTTCAACCTCTCTCGCGTCATCCAACCTGCATCGTTTCAGACACTCCAAGTTACAAGCCGTACCAGTAACGCCACCTTGAGCTTTGCAATGGAATAAAACCGCACTACGATGCCCGTCCGGTTATGGGAGGCGGCGGCAAATGAACGATAGCACGAACATAGAAGCAGGCGGCCAAGCGCTTTCGTCCAATGAACGCCCGACGCTGAAGACCATTGCCTATATGACGGGTCTCGGTATCACCACAGTCTCCCGCGCCTTGAAAGACGCACCCGATATCGGGGCGGATACCAAGGAGCGCGTGCGGCGTGTCGCCCGTCAGATCGGCTATCAGCCAAACCGTGCTGGCGTTCGCCTTCGCACGGGCAAGACCAATGTCATTGCGCTGGTTCTGAGCGTCGACGAAGAGTTGATGGGTTTTACCTCGCAGATGGTCTTCGGCATCACCGAGGTTTTGACCAACACACCCTACCATCTGGTGGTGACACCCCACACCCATGCCAAGGACACGATGACCCCGATCCGCTACATTCTGGAGACGGGATCGGCAGACGGCGTTATCATTTCCAAGGTCCGCCCGGAAGATCCGCGCGTGCGCCTGATGACCGAGCGCAACATGCCCTTTGCCACCCATGGCAGAAGCAGCATGGGCATCGACCACCCCTTTCATGACTTCGATAACGAAGCCTATGTCTACGAGGCGATGAAGCGCTTAGCCCATTGCGGCAGGAAACGCGTGGCCGTGCTGCTGCCGCAAAGCCAGTTCTCCTACCACGACTTTGCCCGTCGCGGATTTGAGCGTGGATTGAAAGACTTTGGGATCACTGAGTTCGCCCTGCCCAACATCAACAACGATACCCCCTTGGAAGAGCTGAAGCAGGAAACGGCACGGTTGATGAGCGGCAGCGATGTGCCGGATGGCATCGTGTCGATCAGTGGCAGTTCGACGATTGCGATCGTGGCCGGGATCGAAGCGAGTGGCAAGAAGATCGGAACGGATGTGGATATCGTGTCGAAACAGTCCGCCGACTTCCTCAACTGGCTCCGACCGGAAATCCACACGATGAACGAGGATATCAAGCTGGCGGGTCGCGAACTTGCCCGTGCCGTCCTGGCACGCATCGAAGGCAGGCCGACCTCGGAACTTCAGACGATCAGCAAGCCCGTCTGGTCCAGCCATACGCCCAAGCTGTAACACGCTCGTCAGCCCGTCCTGGCCCTCGCCTCGAATGGCCGTACCGCGGATGCCAGATCTTCGGCTATCAAGCCCGGCCCAAGCCTCTGCCCCATCTCCCCATGCAACCAAACGGCCGCAGCGGCGGCTTCGAATGCCGGCACCTGCTGCGCCAAAAGTGCGCCGCAGATACCGGCCAGCACATCGCCAGATCCTGCGGTTGCCAGCGACGAGGGTGCGTTGGTGTTGACGCTTGCCCGACCGTCGGGAGCTGCAATCACCGTATCGGCGCCCTTGTAGATGATGACGGCATTGCTGCATTTGGCAGCGGCTTGCGCCTTCTCGATTTTGCTCAGTGTGTCATCCGCATGAATATCCGGGAACAGTCGTGCAAACTCGCCCTCATGCGGCGTCATGATCCTCGGTGCGTCTTCGGCGAAGAGCGAGAAGAGCTTGAGAGTATCATCCTTGAAGGCCGTAATCCCATCGGCATCAAGCACGAGCGCGCGATCCTTGAGGAGCGCTACGAACTCTCTTGCTTTTTCCAGATCGCCAAAACCAGGCCCGAGAACATATGCACCATGACGTGCGTCTTCAGCCCATTCCCCGAGAGCGTCTCCATCGTCGATCGGTGTCACCATCACCGCCGTGAGTGTCGCCGAAAGAACGGGGATCGCCTCTTGTGGAGCCGCGATCGTCACGATCCCGGCGCCCGCCCGCAAGCCGGACATCGCCGTCATTCGAGCAGCACCGGTCGAATGGGACGGACCTGCGAAAACCGTCAGATGGCCGCGTTTGAACTTATGCGTCTCCACATCATCATGGACAAGATAACTCTTCCAAAGGTCGGGGGAGTTTTCCCATAGAGCTCCAACATTCGCTTCGACGATGCGTCGAGGAATGCCGATATCGAACACCTCCAGCGCACCGCAAAACTCTCGTCCCGGTATCAGCACATGGCCCGGCTTCTTTGCCACGAAGGTTACTGTCCGGGCAGCCTTGAATGCAGAGCCGAGGGCAACACCCCGGCGGCCGCAGAGCCCAGAGGGAAGATCGATCGCAACGACCGGTGTTCCTGCCTGCTCGACAGCGCGAATAACCTCAGCAACTTCCGGCGGAACATCGCGCGAAAGCCCTGCCCCGAAAATCCCGTCGATGACCACGTCGCCATCACGCGGGGTGAATGCGGCGAGCGATTGATTTCCGATATCTCCCGAAACTTCGATCCACGCCTCATGAGCCTGCCTGGCAGCACCTTTGAGCTTGACCACATCGCCGAACACGAACACCGCGACGTCCGCTCCCGCCTCACGAAGAGCGCGGGCGGCAACAAAACCGTCGCCGCCATTGTTGCCTGCTCCACAAAGCACAGCGTATCGGCGCGCGTCAGGATAGTGCCGCAATGCGCAAGCGGCGACCGCTTGCCCCGCGCGCTCCATCAACGAGATGATGGAAAGCCCGCTGGCTTCAGCGGCGGCATCAATGCGGCTCATAGCAACCGGATCGACGAGACGATATTGAACGGACTGAGTCATAATTCGCACCTCATCGGAAAATGCGGCGAAACGCAACCGGCGCTTTTTAAGGCAAGCAAAAAAGACTAAAAATAAGTCAAATGATCATTTTTTTAGCAAACACACGACGTTGGGGCGTGTAGGCTAACGAGTTGTAATTGTGGCCGCTTCCGAGGAACTTTGCCATATTTGGCGCGGTTGGTGAGCATGATGTGGACTCAAGATGCTCAGACCGCGCGGAATTGTTCCCTTCAAGGTCAGATTTGGAAGATTTTTTATCCAAAGCGGCTTCCGATCTGGCACGATACGTGCATTCTTGTGGCTGAGCGGACAGACCGCTTTAACGGGAGAAGCGGAGAGATATTTTCTCATGAAAAAGATCGAAGCGATCATTAAGCCTTTCAAGCTCGATGAAGTGAAGGAAGCCCTTCAGGAAGTCGGACTCCAGGGAATAACGGTTACGGAAGCCAAGGGCTTTGGTCGTCAAAAAGGCCATACTGAACTTTATCGCGGCGCAGAATATGTCGTCGACTTTCTGCCGAAGGTGAAGGTCGAGGTGGTGCTTGCAGATGAAAATGCGGACGCTGTGATCGAAGCGATTCGCAATGCTGCTCAGACAGGGCGCATCGGCGACGGAAAGATTTTCGTCTCGAATGTGGAAGAAGTTATCCGTATTCGTACGGGTGAAACGGGTGTTGACGCCATTTAAAAAAAGACGAGCCGAAAAAGGCTCATGCTTCACCGGGTTGAACATTACCACTCAAGGAAAATTGCTATGACCACCGCCAATGATATCTTGAAGCAGATCAAGGACAACGATGTAAAATTCGTCGACCTGCGCTTTACAGACCCAAAGGGCAAGCTGCAGCACGTCACCATGGACGTGGCCTGTGTGGACGAGGACATGTTTGCCGACGGCGTCATGTTCGACGGCTCCTCCATCGGAGGATGGAAAGCCATCAACGAGTCCGACATGGTGCTGATGCCGGATCCGGCCACCGTTCATATGGACCCGTTCTTCGCGCAGTCCACCATGGTCATCATCTGCGATATTCTCGATCCGATCTCCGGCGAATCCTACAACCGCGACCCGCGCGGCACGGCCAAGAAGGCTGAAGCCTACCTCAAGGCGTCGGGTATCGGTGACACGGTTTTCGTTGGTCCCGAGCCTGAATTCTTCGTCTTCGACGACGTGAAGTACAAGGCCGATCCCTACAATACCGGCTTCAAGCTCGACTCGTCCGAACTGCCGTCCAACGACGATACGGATTACGAGACCGGCAACCTCGGTCACCGTCCGCGCGTCAAGGGTGGCTACTTCCCAGTACCGCCGGTCGACAGCCTCCAGGACATGCGTTCCGAGATGCTGACGGTTCTTGGCGAAATGGGCGTGGTCGTTGAAAAGCACCACCACGAAGTCGCCTCTGCGCAGCACGAACTCGGCGTCAAGTTCGACACGCTGGTCTCCAGCGCAGACAAGATGCAGATCTACAAGTATGTGGTCCACCAGGTCGCAAACGCCTACGGCAAGACGGCAACCTTCATGCCGAAGCCGATCTATGGCGACAATGGTTCGGGCATGCATGTTCACCAGTCCATCTGGAAGGGCGGCAAGCCAACCTTCGCAGGCGATGAATATGCCGGCCTCTCCGAGACCTGCCTCTATTACATCGGCGGCATTATTAAGCACGCCAAGGCGATCAACGCCTTCACCAACCCGACGACCAACTCCTACAAGCGTCTGGTCCCGGGCTATGAGGCACCGGTTCTGCTCGCTTATTCGGCACGCAACCGCTCGGCATCGTGCCGCATTCCGTTCGGCTCCAACCCGAAGGCAAAGCGCGTCGAAGTCCGCTTCCCGGACCCGACCCAGAACCCCTATCTCGGCTTCGCTGCCATGCTGATGGCAGGTCTCGACGGCATCAAGAACAAGATCCATCCCGGCAAGCCGATGGACAAGGATCTTTACGACCTGCCGCCAAAGGAACTGAAGAAGATCCCTACGGTCTGCGGCAGCCTGCGCGAAGCGCTCGAAAGCCTCGACAGGGACCGCAAGTTCCTGACCGCTGGTGGCGTGTTCGACGACGACCAGATCGATGCCTTCATCGAACTGAAGATGCAGGAAGTCATGCGTTTCGAAATGACCCCGCACCCGGTCGAATTCGACATGTACTACTCGGCTTAAAGGTTCGCGTGAGGCGCTCTTGGGAGCGCCTTTCTCAGACCTTATGCCATCCTGGCGGGATATATGCCCATCGAACGACTTTAGGCGCCCTGCGGGGCGCCTTTCTCTTTCCAACGAACAGGTCGCCGATGAGTAGTCTGCTCACATGCGAAAACTGGAAATGCCCATGAGCCCCGCCCCGTCCCCTCGCCTGCGTGACTGGCTGATCTTTCTGGCCGTTCCCTTCTTCTTCTCCAGCAACGTAATATTCGGGCGCGGCATCAGCGGCGAAGTCTCACCCTTCACCACCGCCTTTCTGCGTTGGTCGCTATCGACCCTCTTTGTGCTGCCCTTCATTCTGGGCGACCGGCGCGCCTGCGTCACCTTCATCCGCAAGAAGACAATGCTCTGGTTTGTGCTCGGCGCGCTTGGCATGGCGGTGTGTGGTGGCGTGGTCTATTGGGGGCTGACAAAAACCTCGGCCGCCAACGGCACGCTGATTTACACCACATCCTCGCTCTTCATCATCATCTTTCAGCGCATCTTCCAGGCACGACCTATCAGACGGCTTGAACTCATTGGTATGCTCATTGCCTTTGCCGGCGTGGCGGAGATCGTTCTAAAGGGAGATGTTTCGCAACTATGGGAATTGAATTTCAACATTGGCGATCTCGCAATCTTGAGCGGCGCCATCGCCTTCGCAATCTACTCCCTGCTGCTGCGTGATCCCGCCGCGCGCGATCTCGCATCGCTGAGCCTCTTCGGAACGATCGCCTTTTCCGGCGCTCTTGTTCTTGCGCCACTCGCTGGCATGGAACTCTTCAACGGCGGCCTTTTACCCTCGACGCCGACGGCCTGGGCAAAGATTGGTGGCATCATTCTCTTTGCTTCAATCGCGGCCTTCTACTGCTTCACGCACACGGTCCGCGTCTTCGGACCGGTCACAGCGGGCATTACGCTTTACATGATGCCGCCAGTATCCATCGTCATGGCCGTGTTGTTTCTTGGCGAGACATTCGAACCATATCATGCGGTAGGCATTATACTTGTGACAGGAGGCGTGGTTCTCGCAACGGCACCTTTGGGAAAAATCCGCTGATAGGCGCTTGAGACCGCTACATCTTGATATTTCTGCATCATACCCCAAATTATACGGGGAAAGGATGACATGCCATGAAACAACGAAACGCAAAATTTACCATCGGCGAGGTCGTTCGCCACAAGGTGTTTCCGTTCCGCGGTGTGATATTCGACGTTGACCCCGAATACGCAAATACCGAGGAATGGTGGAACGCGATCCCGGCTGAGATACGCCCCGACCGTGACCAGCCCTTCTACCACCTGCTGGCGGAAAACGACGAGACAGAATATGTCGCCTATGTCTCTGAGCAGAACCTTGTGCATGACGAGAGCGAGCAGCCTTTGCGCAATCCGAATATCACCCGGATATTCGACACCACTCCCAATGGTGAACTCAGGCCAAAGTCGGCCATGACGCATTGAGCCAGCAAGCCCCAAAACCCAGACACGAAAAAACCGGCCTCAAACGAAGCCGGTTCTTTTTTTGATCTCTGCAGATCAGATTAGTTTGCAGGCTTGGCCTTGGCAGCGTCCTGTGCTGCTTCCAGCTTCTTGCGGGCTTCTTCAGCCTTCTTCTGCATGCCTTCCTGCAGCGAACGCTGGCTTTCGGCAAGCTGAGACTGGCTGATCGGCTGGCCGTCATAAGCACCGGTGAAGCCGTTCAGCGCAATCTTGATCGGGTTCGGCGCGCGACGGAAGTTGATCGAGGTGAAGACGACTTCGTTGCCCTTCTTCAGGCTCGCAATCATCGCATCCGTCAGCTGCACTTCAGCGGTGCACTTGTCTGGAAGGCAGACGGCGTAATCGAGCTTCTGGCCCTTGCCGCCATCGATCTGCATGACGACGCCCGGAGGCAGAAGACGTGCTGTCGGGACGGACACCTGAAGGATCTTACGGTTGACCTTGCCTTCGACGCTGATCAGGCCAACGGCGGTGATCATCTGGCCGTTCTGGGCAAGAACGATATTCTGCACGACGCAAACATCATTGTCTTCCTGCTTGCTGCAAGTCTTGAACCAGCCCAAAGGCGGAGCGCCGGCCGGAGTGGCAGCCTGCTGAGCCTGAGAAACAGCCGGTGCAGACACGGCGCCCAGAGAAAGAACGAGAGCAGACAGGGCCGCCCGGGTGAATGTGTTTGCAGTTTGCATCATAAGAGTTCCGTCTCCTGAATTTATGCGAAGCAGCGCTTCATGTGAGCACCGCTCAACATCGCCGGTATCCGTCTGCCCGTTCCACTGTCGTTTAAATGAGGCAAATGCGTGACCCGAGTGTTTCGGGACTCCTGTTACATCCCGATCGACCTGATATCCAGCATTTCTTTTACTTTTTCCTTGTATCCGACAAGATTTCCGTGATCGGATGCCCCTGTCCGCTGTGATAGATTTGCGCGGGAATCAAACAAGACAGGCGATTTGAGTTCAGGTCCCACGACCTTGGAATCAATCGCCCGAATGCGACAGGATAGTGACATGCGAAGCCTTTTGGCGCTCATTCCAGCCCTTCTTATCTCCGGCATGGCGATGGCTGAACCGCTTCACGGCATTTCGATGCATGGCAAACCCGCCCTGCCGGCGGACTTCAAGAACCTTCCTTATGTCAATCCGGACGTCAAGAAGGGCGGACGCGTCTCCTATGGCGTCGTCGGCACATTCGATGCGCTCAATCCCTTCGTTTTGAAGGGTATGCGCACCACCGCGCGCGGAGTTTGGGACCCGGAATTCGGCAATCTCCTCTATGAACCGCTGATGCAGCGCTCCCATGACGAGCCCTTCACCCTATATGGCCTGCTGGCGGAAAGCGCCGAATGGGACGATGAGCGAACCTACATCCAGTTCAACCTCAATCCGAAAGCCCACTGGCAGGATGGCAAGCCTGTCACGCCGGAAGATGTGATCTTCAGCTTCAATCTTTTGAAGGAAAAAGGTCGCCCGCCTTTCGACAGCCGCCTGAATGGTGTCGCCAAGATGGAAAAAGTGGGCGAGCGCAGCGTCCGCTTTACCTTCAATGAAAAAGCCAATCGCGAGACACCTCTCATCCTGGCGTCCTCCACGCCGATCCTGCCCGCCCACGCCATCGATGCCAAAACCTTCGAGCAGGCAGGCCTCGGGCCGGTGATCGGCTCCGGTCCCTATCGAATCAAAACCTTGCGACCTGGCGAACAGATCGTCTGGGAACGGGACAAGAATTATTGGGGCAAGGACATTCCCTCCAAGATCGGTTTCGACAATTACGACGAGATCAGCGTCACCTACTTCCTGCAGGTGACGACCATGTTCGAAGCCTTCAAAAAGGGCGATATCGATATCTATCCGGAAGGCGATGCGATCAACGGCACCTCCGACACCTCCCACTGGGGCCAGGCTTATAACTTCCCGGCTGTTCAGCGCGGCGACATCTCGAAAGATGTTTTCGAACCGGGCCTACCGTCTGGCATGTTCGGTCTGGTCTTCAACACCCGTCGACCGATGTTTGCCGACGAGAAGGTGCGTGAGGGACTGTCCTACGTGCTCGATTTCGAGTGGATGAACCGAAACATTCTCGGTGGCGCCTTCAAGCGAACCCAAAGCTACTGGCAGAACTCCAAGCTAGGTGCCTATGGAAACCCGGCCAACGAAAAGGAATTGGCGCTGCTCGGCGACGCTGCAAAGCGTCTGCCGCCGGAGATCCTGGCAGGCACCTACGAAATGCCAACGACCGACGGAACGGGCGCAGATCGCGCCGTCCTGAAGAAAGCCGTCTCCAAGCTCGGCGAGGCTGGCTTGACTATCAAGAACGGCAAGATGGTGGATAAGGACGGCAAGCCGCTGAGCTTCGAGCTCATGACGCAAAACCCGGCGCAGGAGCGTATTGCGCTCGCCTATCAGCGTTCGCTGAAGCTGATAGGCGTCGATATGGCGATACGCTCCGTGGATGACGGGCAGTATCAATCCCGCTCCAACAGCTTCGATTATGACATGATCATCCGGTCCTTCCCGTCATCCTTGTCACCGGGTGCAGAACAGATCAATCGCTGGGGCTCGGTCTCGAAAAATGCCAATGGCAGTTTCAATTATGCAGGAGTTGCGGACCCGGATGTCGACCGGATGATCGAGGCCTTGCTGCAGGCCCGTGAGACGGAAGATTTCGAGGTTGCCGTGCGCGCCTACGATCGCCTTCTGACGGCCGGCCACTATGTGATTCCGCTCTACTATATCGGCGCACAATGGGTTGCCCGCTGGAAATACATTGACCGCCCGGAGAAAACCCCGCTCACCGGAAACCAGAAGCAGACATGGTGGGACGCGCGCGCGCAGTAGAAGGCTTGCGCTGCCCCACCCGTGACAGTTAGTTCCCTTTTGGTAACGCCTTGTGCCGCAAGCACAGACTATCTAGATGAGGCGTTATTCAAACACAGGAAGGAACAGCACCATGCAACGCATTGTCATCGACATCGTCTCGGACATGGTGTGTCCCTGGTGCTATCTCGGAAAGGCGCGTCTCGATCTGGCCCTGGCTGAAGTTCAGGACGAGGTCAGCGTCGACATCAACTGGCGTCCATACCAGCTGAACCCGGATTATCCGCCGGAAGGCGTCGATCAGAAGGTCGAGTTGGAAAAGAAACTCGGCGGCAAGGATCGCGTCGAACAGGCCCACAAGATGCTCACCGAACTCGGTCGTGAAGTGGGTATTGCCTATGACTTCGACGCGATCAAAATCGGTCCGAACACGCTTGATGCGCACCGGCTTTCGCTCTGGGCGCATGCCGAGGACCGTGCGCTTCAGGACAGAATCGTCACGGCATTGTTCAAGGCCAACTTCGAGGAAGGTCGCAATATCGGCGATCACGCCGTGCTGATTGACGTTGCCGGTGAATGCGGTATGGACCGCGAACTCGTATCCCGCCTGCTGGCATCAGACGCCGATAAGGATACGATCAAGGCCGAGATTGATGCGGCGCAGCAAATGGGCGTTTCTGGGGTCCCGTTCTTTATCCTGGATCAGAAATACGCCGTCAGCGGCGCACAAACGCCGGACGTGCTTATTAATGCACTGCGGGATATTGCCAAAATGAAAGCGGAAGAGCATAGGGCAATGAACTGATCGCAGCGCCCGAAATGGCGTGAGTAGCGCCTCGTCGCCGCTGCGGTTTTCGACCCAGTAATTCAGCGGTGATTTCGTGCCAGACAGCAGGTTGAAGGGCATATTGCTCGCCTTTGCCGCCTTCGCGGCCTATGCTTTCAGCGATGCAAGCGTAAAACTTATCGACGGGCAACTTCCACCCGTCGAATCGGGCTTCTTCGGAGCGTTCTTCGGGCTGCTCGCGCTCCCCTTCATCCGCAAGCGTAACGATGCCTGGACAGATATCGTCCGCACGACGAACCGGTCTCTGTGGCTTTTGCGGTTCTTTGCCACCGGTGCCAGCACCATCGGCAGCGTCGTCGCGTTCACGCACCTTGCCATGGCGGAAGCCTTTGCCCTGATCTTCCTCCTGCCCTCCTTCGTCACCATCATGTCGGTCATCTTTCTGAAGGAGCAGGTCGGTATCAAGCGATGGTCAGCGGTCATCATCGGCTTCGCCGGCGTTCTCATCATCCTGAGACCGGGCTTCCGCGAACTTTCCATCGGTCACCTTGGCGCTATTATTGGCGGCATGGGCGGGGCGATCTCCATCGTCATCTTCCGCGCGATCGGACCACGGGAAAAGAACATCTCGCTTTATGGCGCGGGCCTGCTTGGCTGTCTTGCGGTCTGCGGCGTGTTGATGATTCCTTCCTTCACGCTTCCGAGCGCCGAACAGTGGCTGATGCTGGCTGGCTACGGCCTGTTGGCGGCGCTTGCCAATGTCCTCATCATGTATGCCGCGCAATATGCGCCCGCAGCGGTGATCGGCCCGACGCAGTACAGCCAAATGCTCTGGGCCATCCTCTTCGGATACCTGATCTTCGGCGACAGGATAGACGGCTGGATGCTCGTCGGCATCGCACTGATCGTGGGCTCTGGCCTACTGACGCTGATGCGCGAAAAGCAGCGGAACGTGCCACTGCCAAACTCTGTCGCAGCATCGGATCAAAATGTGACGGCCGTTATGTTGCCGGATGAAAAAACGGAGGCGGGCCGATAGTCGGCCCGCCCCGTTTAAAAACACGTCATTGAAAAATTTTATTTGTTTTCGTCTTACAATATCAGCTCACATCAATAGCAATATCATTTCACATCAATCGCAGACACGGACGCGATACATGTCGCCAAATCCGTCCTGACGCCATGCAACATGGCAGCGGGGGTAAACGGGCTCGTAGACGACAGGGGGCGGGCCGTAATAGGTGGGTTCGGCATAAACAGGCGTGCCGTAAACCGGCCTGTCATGTGCAGCAGACAGCAATGCGCCGCCTACGAGTGTACCAGCAATACCGGCGGCAAGGCCGCGGCCGAAATTGTTGCGTGCTTCAGCTTGGCTGGTGGTGGCAATTGTGGTGCCCGCAATTGTCAAAGCAACCAGACCAGCGGTGACAAATCTGTTCTTCAATGTCCACATAGTCCTGCTCCTTAAAATCTGTCAGCACATCGTCCTGTGCTGATGAGGATGAGACTACGCCCCGGAAGACTACCGATACATGTCCGTTTGATTAATTCCTTGTAAGGAATCTCAAGGACGCGATTTTTCTTACTCGCGTCAGGATTTCGCCAGTTCCGCAAGCTGGTTCATGATCATCGCCGCGCCGGCCAAGCGCTTTTCGGGCGTCGGAAGATCGCGGGTGAGGAACACGCTGTGGTCGGGCCTGATCTTCGCCATCGAGCCCTGCTTGGCGATGTAGCCAACGAGTGCCGCCGGGTTCGGAAACTCCTTGTTGCGGAACTGCACGACGACACCCTTCGGGCCGGCATCCAGCTTCTCGACATTGGCGGTACGGCAGAGCGACTTGACGTAAACGATCTTCAACAGATGCTGCACTTCCTTCGGCAGCGGTCCGAAACGATCGATCATTTCCGCCCCGAAGCCGTCGATCTCGTTGAGGTCCGTCAATTCGCCCAGGCGACGGTAGAGACCCATGCGCAGGTGGAGATCAGGCACATAGCTTTCCGGAATCATCACGGAGGTACCGACGGAGATTTGTGGCGACCAGCCGGTGTCGATAACGTCGTCCTCGCCCTTCACCTCGGCAACCGCTTCTTCCAGCATTTGCTGGTAAAGCTCGAAACCGACTTCCTTGATATGGCCGGATTGCTCTTCGCCAAGCAGATTGCCCGCACCGCGAATATCGAGATCGTGGCTGGCAAGCTGGAAGCCGGCACCGAGCGTGTCCAGTGACTGCAGCACCTTCAACCGCCGCTCGGCCATCGTTGTCAGTACCTTGTTGACCGGCAGCGTGAAGAGCGCAAAGGCGCGAACCTTGGAACGCCCGACACGACCACGTAGCTGATAGAGCTGTGCAAGACCGAACATATCCGCGCGGTGGACGATCAGCGTGTTGGCAGTCGGTACATCAAGGCCGGATTCGACGATGGTGGTTGAGAGGAGAACATCATATTTGCCGTCATAGAAAGCATTCATGATGTCTTCCAATTCGCTCGCCGGCATCTGCCCATGGGCAACCGCAACCTTCAACTCCGGCACGTCGGACTGCAGGAAGGCGTGGATGTCCGCAAGATCGGCCAGACGCGGGCAGACATAGAAGCTCTGCCCGCCGCGATAATGCTCGCGCATCAATGTTTCGCGGATGACAAGCGGATCGAAAGGCGAAATAAAGGTGCGCACCGCCATGCGGTCGACCGGCGGCGTGGTGATCAGCGACAGTTCGCGCACACCCGTCATCGCCAATTGCAAGGTGCGGGGGATCGGCGTTGCGGACAGTGTCAGAACGTGAACGTCGCTCTTTAGCTCCTTCAGCCGCTCCTTATGCTTGACGCCAAAATGCTGCTCTTCATCGATGATCAAAAGGCCGAGATTGGCAAAGGTGATCCCCTGCCCCAGAAGCGCATGCGTGCCGACAACGATATCGGTCTTGCCTTCCGCCACTTCCTTCTTGGCGAGATTGAGCTCCTTGGCGCCGACCAAACGCGACGCCTGCTGCACGCGGATCGGAAGCCCACGGAAACGCTCTGAGAAGGTGCGGAAATGCTGACGTGCCAGAAGCGTTGTCGGCACGACGACGGCGACCTGAACACCATTCATGGCCGCAAGGAAGGCCGCGCGCAGCGCCACTTCCGTCTTGCCGAAGCCCACATCACCGCAGATCAGGCGGTCCATCGGACGGCCGGCGCCAAGATCGTCGCGGATCGAGTCGATGGCATTCATCTGGTCTTCGGTTTCCTCATAGGGGAAACGCGCAGCAAATTCGTCGTAGAGGCCATCGGGTGCCGTCAACACCGGCGCGTGGCGCACAAGGCGGGCAGCAGCAATCCGGATAAGATCGCCCGCCATATCCAACAGGCGCTTCTTGAGCTTCGCCTTGCGCATCTGCCATGCGCCGCCGCCAAGCTTGTCAAGCTGGGCTTCCGCCGCATCCGAGCCATAGCGGGACAGAAGATCGATGTTCTCGACAGGTAGGAACAGCTTGGCGTCATCGGCGTAATGCAGTTCCAGGCAGTCACGCGGTGCGCCAGCTGCCTCGATCGTGCGGAGCCCGACGAAGCGACCGATACCATGCTCGGCATGAACGACGAGTGACCCTTCATCGAGTCCCGCGACTTCGGAGATGAAGTCGGCACCGCGCTTGCGGCGCTTGGATCGACGCACCATACGGTCGCCGAGGATGTCCTGTTCGCCGATAATGGCGAGATTGCTCGTACCGAGGGTCGTCTCAAAACCGGCTTCGAGGCTGAGAACCGCCGATGCCGCCTCGCCCTTTGCGAGTTTCTCGATCTCTTTCAATGACGAGATCGGCTTGATTTTCTCAAGCCCGTGCTCGTTCAAAACCTGCAGCAGACGGTCCAGCGACCCTTCCGACCAACCGGTGATCAGAACCTTCCAGCCCTTGGACCGACGCTCGGCAATGTGCTTGACTGCCAGATCAAAGACATTGACGCGGTCTTCGCTGCCGCCTTCCGCCGGAGGCTTTGCCCAGCGGGGGCCCACATGCGCATCGAGGGTGGCCACTGGCCTGTCGTTAGAGTCCTGTTCATTGAAGGGCGTCAGGCGCACGGCATTGACGGCGTTCAGCGCCTCATCGAAGCTCTTGCCGCCGAGATAGAGCTGGCTGGGTGAAACAGGCTTGTATGGCGCGCCCTGCGTGGCACCTTTTGTCTGGCCGGAATTGCGCCGCGCCTCGAAGTAATCATGCACGAGTTTGGAGCGCTCGACTGCGGCTTCGCGCGCGTTGTGATCGGTGACGATGCGGAAGCCTTGCAGATAGTCGAATGCGGTTTCCAGCTTCTCGTAGAAGAGCGGCAGCCAGTGCTCCATGCCGGCATAACGTCGGCCTTCCGAGACAGCCTGATAAAGTGAATCGTCCCTGGTGGCAGCGCCGAAGAGTGAAAGGTAATTCTTGCGAAAGCGGCTGATCGTATCCGGTGTCAGCGTCACTTCGCTCATGGGGCTCAGATCGAGAGAGCGGGCCTGGCCAATGGTGCGCTGGCTGGCGGGATCGAAGGTACGGATGCTCTCCAGCGTATCGCCGAAGAAATCGAGACGCACCGGCTCTTCCGTGCCGGGAACGAAGACATCGAGAATACCGCCGCGCACGGCAAATTCGCCGACCTCGCGAACCGTCGCAACACGGTCGAAACCGTTACGCTCCAGACGCGCGGCGATCTCTTCCATGCGGATCTGGTTGCCCGGCTTGGCGGAAAAAGCCAGACTCTCGATGACATCGCGCGGCGCCATCTTCTGCAGCATCGCATTGACGGTGACGAGCACGATGGCCGGATGCGGCTTCTTTTGATGCTGGATGAGACCGGAAAGCGCTGCCAGCCGGCGCGCGGAAGTGTCCGCACTCGGGGACACACGGTCGTAGGGAAGGCAGTCCCACGCGGGCAGCGTCAGAACCGGAATGTCCGGGGCCACAAACCCAAGGATCTGCTCGAGATCCGCAACACGGTGTCCGTCCGACACGACATAGGCAACGGATGTTCCGCCGCGCGCCATATCCGCCAGGAGAAGCGCCTCCACTCCGGACGGCACATTTCCAATGGTCAGCGGCGTATCGGCCGATGCCACCAGCTTCACATCAATCCCGGCGATCATAAATCAGGCTTTCGTTGTCTCGGATGTGACCGGATCGAAGTCCGGGCGATAAGAGGCGATTTTCATGAAGAGAAGCGTCTGGAATTTTTCAGGGATCGGCAGAGCGCCCGTGACCATCTTGACGAGGTCGTTATCCTCCTCAGCCATGATCACTTCCAGCTCGTCGAGTTCTGCATCTGACAGATCGCCGATATTGTCTTCGGCGAACTGGCCCAGAACCAGATCCATTTCGCGAATGCCGCGGTGCCAACAGCGATAGAGAATCCGCCGGCGTCTCGGTTCGAGGTCTGCACTCGTGCGCACCAGTCCAGTCATCGCAGTCACCTGTTTGTTGGAAATTCAACAAATTGTTGATTTTCGTTCTCCTATAGAACAGGACAGGAACGCTTGGGAACCGCTATTTGTGCAAATATACGGCACAGGGCATAAAAACTGCCGGTGATAAACGCGCTTTATCGGTGTCGCGCTATTGCAATGGGGACAGCCTTCCCCGATTTTGCAGCCCATGCGTCCCGCCATACTCGATCCCCTCTTTGCCACAGTCTCTTCGCTTGCCGGCGTCGGGCCGAAGCTTGCCGATCTGTTGGCGAAACTTCTGGGCCGCGAAAATGCCGAAGACACACGCGTCATAGATCTGCTGTTTCATGCGCCGTCCAATATCATCGACCGGCGTAACCGCCCGGGCATCGCGCTTGCACCGCAGGGCGCCATTGTCACCATTCAGGGACGTATCGACCGGCACCAGCCTGCGCCGCTCGGCAATCGCTCCGCGCCCTATCGCGTCTTCCTGCACGACGAGACAGGCGAACTGGCGCTGACCTTCTTCCGCGCACGCGGCGACTGGCTATCAAAGGCGCTTCCTGTCGATGAAGAGGTGATGGTCAGCGGCAAGATCGACTGGTTCAACGGTCGCGCCTCCATGGTTCATCCGGATTTCATGGTGAAGGTCTCGGAGGCCGACAATCTGCCGCTGGTCGAAGCCGTCTATCCGATGACGGCCGGTCTTTCGCCCAAGATATTGAAGCGGTCCATCGATACCGCGTTGCAACGCCTGCCGGTCTTTCCCGAATGGATCGACGAGACGCTTGCCTCACGCCAGAGCTTCCCGCATGTGGCCGATGCCTTCCGCGAGTTGCACGATCCACGCGACACTGTCGATATCGATCCGCAGGCCCCTGCCCGCCGCAGGCTTGCCTATGACGAGTTCCTGGCCGGGCAGCTTTCGCTGGCGCTGGTTCGCCAGAGACTGCGCAAGGTCGCTGGTCAGCCGATCCGCGCCAAGGGAGATTATGCAGCGCGCATTCTCGCGGGCCTGCCCTTCTCGCTGACTGCAAGCCAGAGCGCTGCGGTGAAGGATATTCTGACCGACATGGCGGGCGAAGACCGCATGCTCCGCCTGCTACAGGGCGATGTCGGCGCGGGCAAGACGCTGGTTGCGCTGATGGCGATGGCAACGGCCGTGGAGGCCGGTGGACAGGCCGTGCTGATGGCGCCGACGGAAATTCTGGCGCGCCAGCATTTTGCGACGATTACGAAGTACGCTGCAGCCGCTGGCATCTCCTGCGAGGTTCTGACGGGCAGAACCAAAGGCAAGGAGCGCCGCGAAATCGAGGAGCGCATCGCATCCGGCGAAGCACAGATCGTTATTGGCACGCACGCCCTGTTTCAGGACAGCGTGTCCTATAAGAACCTCGTCCTCGCCGTCGTGGATGAACAGCATCGCTTCGGCGTGCATCAACGCCTCCGTCTCACCGCCAAGGGCATCACGCCGCATATGCTGGTCATGACGGCAACACCCATTCCCCGCACGCTGGTTCTCGCCGCCTTCGGCGATATGGATGTCTCCAAGCTGACGGAAAAGCCCGCAGGCCGAAAGCCTATCCAGACGGTGACCATTCCCAATGAGCGGATCGGTGACATCGTCGACCGGCTGCGCAGCGCTTTGGCGGAGGGCAAGAAGGCCTACTGGATTTGCCCTCTGGTTGAAGAATCAGAGGAATCGGATCTCATGTCGGCAGAGGAACGGCATGCGGTGCTGTCACAATCCTTGGGCGCCAATATCGGCCTCATCCACGGGCGGATGAGCGGGCCTGAAAAGGATGCGGCGATGCTCGCCTTCAAAAGCGGCGAAACACGCTTGCTTGTGGCAACCACTGTCGTCGAAGTGGGCGTGGATGTGCCGGATGCCACGATCATGGTCATCGAGCACGCCGAACGCTTCGGCCTTGCCCAGCTTCATCAGCTGCGCGGTCGTGTCGGACGTGGCGACGAGGCCTCCACCTGCATATTGCTGTACAAGGGTCCGTTGAGTGAGAACGGCAAGGCCCGTCTCTCCATCCTGCGCGATAGCGAAGACGGCTTCCTGATTGCCGAAGAGGATCTGAAGCTACGCGGCGAAGGAGAACTCCTCGGCACCCGCCAATCCGGCACGCCTGGCTTTCGCATAGCGAGCCTCGAGGCGCATGCCGATTTGCTGGAGATCGCCCGCAAGGATGCAGCCTATATGATAGAAAAAGACGCCGAGCTTGTGAGCGAGCGCGGCAAGAACCTCAGAACCCTGCTTTATCTCCATCGCAGGGACGAAGCCATCCGCTTCCTCCACGCAGGCTGATACACTCATGACAATCACACCCAACCCGCCACCGGCCTTCCAGAAGGGCTTTGCCCTGTGTTCGCCTGAAAACATTCTTCAACCGAAGACCTTCGCCAAGAGCGAGAAGAAGGCGATCGCAAAAGGCTTCAAAAAGCCCGGTCGCAAGCAGGCCTGGGCAGACGCTCTGGAACAGGGCTGGAGCGTCAGGCTCGTATATATGCGCCTCTTCGTGCCGGTGTTTCATTCCACCACGTCCGGCACGCAGGAAATCGAAGGGATCGACGACGATTGATATGCGTAAAAAAGCCGCGCCGAATGTTTTCGGCGCGGCTCTCACGAAGCGCTCTGTTTTTAGCGCTTGGCAACGCCCGGCAGTGTCACGCGGAACACCTGGAACATGGTGTCCACATCCGCATCACCTTCCGCCTTGTACGACTTCCCAACCTGGAAACCGTCCTGCGTCAGGAAGTCGTTGTCATTGGCGACGAAGAGGAAATAATCATCCGGTGCGGAAGCATCGAGGACGCTTGCAATCGACATAGCCTCCCACTTCTCCGACAGGTTGTTCTTGTCGTTCGGGGCGCCATTGTGCAGGCCGACGCGGGCAAGCTCCTTGCTGTCGTTCAGATCGATGAAGTCATGCAAAGCGGCTGGCTTGATGGCGCTATCCAGGACACCCTTGGGCGCAACCGGCTTCACATCGTCGAATTCGCCACCGGCGATGTCCGTCGCGCCGGAGAGATCTACAAGTTCTATTCTGCGGTAGACCGACGTATCGCCCTTCATACCCTGACCATTGTTGCTGTCGCGCGCCAGCATCAGGAATGCCTTGTCCGACAAAGCCAGGATCTCGCTCTGTGCTGCGACGAGCTTCTTGTCCTTGCCCTCGAACTTCGGCAGCGGCACGACATATTCATGCACGAGCTTCAGGTGATCGACATCGGTCGCATCATAGACCAGTGCGCGGGTGTGATCGCGGGTCGACGAGGAATCGCCGCCATCCTGACGGGTTGCCGATTGCAGAACGGCGATAAGATATTTGCCATCCGGGGTCAGCGACATGCCTTCCAGACCCTGATTGTTCTGGCGCCCGGTTTCGGGGTCCTTCGGATCGGGCTTCTTGCCACCTTCGCCCACATTGTTGGACGAGAAGTTGATCTCACCCTTGCGCATCGGCAGCAGCGCCTTTGGCGGCTGCGTGGCCGAGATCATCTTACCGTCGGTAGAGAAGTGATAGATATAGGGGCCGTACTCGTCGCTGATGAGGAACGAGCCGTCCGCCAGACGCACCACCGCCTCGGCATCGAGAGAGACTTTGCCTGTAGACGCAAAAGGCAGCACTGGCGTCGTGCCACTCGCCGGACGGGTACCGGCCTCAGGGTCGAGGCCTGTCATGTTCTTGCCCTGCTCATCGGTCAAAAGCAGCGTATCGGCAAGCGTCGCCTGAACACCCGTCTGCTGCTTGTCCGCAGCCACGTCGCCGCCCGTTGCGGGCATCAGCGTCACGTCGATCTTGTTGATTCGGGCATTGTAATCCGTCGTTCCTTCGACATTGTAGCCACGGTCCGGCAGCAACCATAGGGAACCGCGATAGCCATCGCCTTCCCTCTTCCAGCTGGTGCCATCGATCGCCATACCCGAGCCGGAGCCAAAGGTTTCGCCGAACTTGTCGCGCTGGCTGGCGGGAATACGACCAACGGCGACCAAGCCCTTGCTCGCGTATCTGACGCCGTTTGCAGCGGCGGTGGTTTCAGCCATCACGGCAGCAGGAAACATGAAGATCGATGCCGCCAGGGCGGCAGCAAGCCGGCGAGAGGCAGAGAAACGGAGTGATGTCATGGAACGGTATCCTTGAGAAAACAAAGAAAGACGAAGTCTTCGACACAGCATGTAGCGCGGGCGCACCATGTTCCGGTTCGTGAAGAAGCCTGCTCCCTGGCATCCGTCTCTAAGATCGATCCATGACACTTGCATGACGGCTGAGATTTATGCCGTTGGCAGGCTTAGACGAGCTTTCGGTCGCCGGCCGCAAACTTTGCCTTGAGAAGGCATTCGTCATATTCGGACTGCGCGGTGGAATCGAAGACAATCCCGCCACCGACATTGAAGGTCGCGCGCCCATCGTCGAAAAGGGTGATGGTGCGGATCGCGACCGAGAACCGCATGTCACCCTTTGGTGAAATCATGCCGATCGCGCCGCAATAGACGTCGCGCGGTCCGACCTCCAGGTCATGCAATATCTCCATCGCCCGCATCTTCGGTGCTCCCGTTACCGAGCCGCACGGAAACAGTGCTGCAAAAATATCGGCGATCGTCATGTCCGGCAGGAGCTCTGCGCGCACATGGCTGACCATCTGGTGCACGGTCGGATAGGTCTCGATCTCGAAGAGCTTTGGCACATCCAGAGTACCGACTTCTGTGATCCGCGAAATGTCGTTGCGCAGAAGATCGACGATCATGCGGTTTTCGGCGAGCGTCTTCTCGTCCTTGCCCATAGCGGAAATGATCGCCGCGTCCTCATCAGCCGACGCTCCGCGCTTGACCGTACCCTTCATCGGATGGGTCTCGATCCAGCCATCCGCATTAATGGAGAAGAAGAGTTCCGGCGAGCGTGACAGGATGATGGGGCCGTCCAGATGAACCAGCGCACCATATTTGACTGGCTGTCGCTCGACCAGAGACCAGAAGGCGAGAAGCGGATCGCCATGCCACCGACCAGTGACAGGCATGGTAAGGTTAGCCTGGTAACAATCTCCTTGGCGGAGATGCTGATGCAGTCGATTGAACTGTTTCTCGTAATCAGCAAAGGTCCATGACGCCGTGAGATCGCTCAAAAAATCGTCAGGCACCATAAGTTTCAATGGCTTGGATGCCGCATGTGTATCACCGGATGGTGACGAAAACACACCAAAGCACAATAGCGGGCAAGCCCGATCTTGCTCTGCCAGAGGCCTCAGCTTGGGCTCGAAAAGGTATCCTGCCTCATAGGACATATAGCCGGCTAAATATTTTCCGCTGGTTCTGGCGGCCTGCATTTTTTCAAGCGCAGGAAACACGTCGCTGGCCTCATGCGCAACGATAATCTCCTCCGGCTCCGTAAACAGCGTCACGGTGCCGGTCGTATCGTCACGAAAAAGAACGTAAGGCGCATCTAGCATTCAGCTATCCGATGATGGTTGTCACACCGGATCGATATCGCCTTTCGCCCACATTTCAATGGTCTCCGCGTAGAAATCCGGAAAGCGACCTTCTTCGATCGATTTGCGAATCCCCTGCATCAACTCCTGATAATAGGCGAGATTGTGCCAAGACAGAAGCATGCCACCGAGCGCTTCATTGGAACGTACCAGGTGATGGAGGTAAGCCCGCGAATAATCGCGCGATGCCGGGCAGTTGGACTGCTCATCCAACGGACGCATGTCTTCCGCGTGGCGGGCGTTGCGGATATTCACCCTGCCTCGGCGGGTAAAGGCAAGGCCATGACGACCGGAGCGGGTCGGCATCACGCAATCGAACATGTCGATGCCGCGTGCCACGGATTTCAAGATATCGTCCGGCGTGCCGACGCCCATCAGGTAGCGTGGCTTTTCGGTCGGCAGAACCGGCAGCGTCGTATCGAGCATGGCAAGCATCACGTCCTGCGGCTCGCCCACCGCAAGACCGCCCACGGCATAGCCCTTGAGATCGAGTTGTTTCAGCCCTTCGGCGGAGCGAATACGCAGGTCAGGCTGGTCGCCACCTTGGACGATGCCGAACATCGCCTTACCCGGCTGCTCGCCGAATGCAACCCGGCAGCGTTCCGCCCAGCGCAAGGACATTTCCATCGCGCGTTCGATTTCCTTGCGCTCGGCAGGAAGTGCCACGCATTCATCGAGCTGCATCTGGATGTCCGAATCGAGCAACCCCTGGATCTCGATGGAGCGTTCCGGCGACATGTGATGAAGCGAGCCATCGACATGGCTCTTGAAGGTCACGCCCTTCTCATCCAGCTTGCGCAGGCCAGACAGCGACATCACCTGGAAGCCGCCACTGTCTGTCAGGATCGGATGCGGCCAGCGAATCAGCTCATGCAGACCACCCAGACGCGCCACACGCTCCGGGCCGGGGCGCAGCATCAGGTGATAGGTGTTGCCGAGAATGATATCGGCGCCAAGCTCCCGGACCTGATCGAGGTACATCGCCTTGACGGTACCGACGGTGCCAACCGGCATGAAGGCGGGCGTGCGGATGACGCCGCGCGGCATCGCCACTTCGCCGAGACGCGCGCCGCCGCTGGTTGCTCTAAGGGTGAAGGTGAAGTTCTCGTGCATCAGACTTTCCGGAACAGCAGGCTGGAATCGCCATAGGAATAGAAGCGGTAGCCGGTTTCGATGGCATGAGCATAGGCAGCCCTCATCGTCCCCAGCCCGCAGAAGGCCGAAACCAGCATGAAGAGCGTGGACTTCGGCAGGTGAAAATTGGTCATCAGAATATCGACCGCTTTGAAGCGGTAGCCGGGCGTGATGAAGATACCGGTGGCGCCGGACCATGGACGTATCTGCCCGTCATCACCAGCCGCACTTTCGATCAGCCGCAGCGATGTCGTGCCAACACAGACGATGCGCCCGCCCCTTGCCTTCACCGCGTTCAGCTTCTGCGCTGTCTCATCCGAGACGTAACCGATCTCGAGATGCATCTTGTGATCATTGGTATCGTCTGCCTTGACCGGCAAGAACGTCCCCGCCCCGACATGCAGCGTGACGAAATGGCGCTCGACCCCAGCCTTATCCAGCGCGTCAAAGAGTGCCGGGGTGAAATGCAAACCCGCAGTCGGTGCGGCAACGGCGCCTTTTTCGCGGGCATAGATGGTCTGGTAGTCCGTCTGGTCCTGCGCATCTTCGGCGCGTTTCGCGGCGATGTAAGGCGGCAGCGGGATATGGCCGACAGAAGCAATGGCCTCATCCAGCACCGGTCCGGAGACGTCGAAGAGCAGTGTGATTTCGCCCTCGTCGCCCTTTTCCTCGACCGTCGCTTCCAGGAAAGCGAGACCGCAGCCATTGTCGCGCTCATAACCGAAGCGGATGCGATCGCCTGCCTTGATGCGCTTGCCCGGCCGCGCAAAGGCCTTCCATCGGCTGGCGTCGGCACGCATGTGAAGCGTTGCCGAAACCGGGGTCTCCTGCGCGCCATCGCGCAACCGCACACCTTCGAGTTGGGCAGGAATGACCCGCGTATCGTTGAAGACCAAGGCATCGCCGGGCTTCAGGAAGCTCGGAAGATCGAAAACCTGATGATCGGTCATACGATCCGTATTGGGATCCACGACAAGCAGGCGTGCGCTATCGCGCGGATTGGCTGGGCGCAGCGCAATATTCTCCTCGGGGAGATCGAAATCGAACAGGTCAACGCGCATTTGAAGGCTCTTATCAAGTGTCTCGATCGGCTCGCATTGCCCTGCCATATCGGCAGCGAAACGAGCAGAATATCAAAACCCGCCTCGCAGAGACTGCCGGCGGGTCATGGTTGGCAAAAGATAGCCGTGCTGCACTCGGCAAACGTCATCCCGCCCTGCCAGTCAGCAAGGCGGGAGACTTCACTTTGATCAGGCGGCAGATGCCAGACGGATCGAGACGATCGAATCGGGATCCTTGACGGGCTCGCCCTTCTTGATCTTGTCGATGGCGTCCATGCCCTCGATCACCTGGCCCCAAACGGTGTACTGCTTGTTGAGCCACGGAGAATCCGTAAAGCAGATGAAGAACTGCGAGTTGGCGGAATTCGGGCTCTGCGAGCGCGCCATGGAGCAGGTGCCGCGGACATGCGGAATGGCTGAGAATTCAGCCTTCAGGTCTGGCTTCTCGGAGCCGCCCATGCCGGCACGCGCTGGGTTGAAATCGGCAGAACTCTTCTTGCCGAACTTCACGTCACCGGTCTGCGCCATGAAGTCGGCGATCACGCGGTGAAAAACAACGCCGTCATAAGCCTGCTCGGACACCAGTTCCTTGATGCGAGCCACGTGGCCAGGAGCGACGTCCGGCAGAAGCTGGATGACAACCTTACCGGTCGTCGTTTCCATGATGAGGGTGTTTTCCGGATCCTTGATCTCGGCCATGTTATCTCTCCTTGCTAGGGTAGGCTTGAGGGGGCAGAACGCCCGTTTGACGTGATCTTCCCGACGTTACTTCTTCGTCACCGTCACCTTGACCATACGGTCAGGCTCGGAGACTTCACCATTTCCACCGGCGCCACGCTTGATCTTGTCGACGAATTCCATGCCCGAAACGACCTTGCCGACCACTGTATACTGGCCGTTGAGGAAGGGTCCCTGGTCGAACATGATGAAGAACTGCGAATTTGCGGAGTTGGGATTTTGCGAACGGGCCATGCCGACCGTGCCACGCTCGAAGGGAACCTTCGAAAATTCGGCTGGGATATCCGGCAGGTCGGAACCGCCGGTGCCTGCGCGGCGCGCATCGAAGCCCTTGTTCATGTTGCCATACTGCACGTCACCGGTCTGCGCCATGAAGCCATCGATGACACGGTGGAAAGCAACGCCATCATAGGCGCCCTTCTTGGCGAGAGCCTCGATCTGCGCCACATGCTTCGGCGCGACGTCCGGCATAAGCTGGATGACGACCGGGCCGTCTTTCAGCTGGATGGTCAGAAGATCGGCAGCAGACGCGATCGTGCTTGCGGCAATCGCGCTGACGAACATGGCGCCTGCAAAGGCAAACTTCAGCAATTTCATTCGGACTGGCTCCACCTATGTGCCGAAACTAGCGTTTCAGCTTTGTGTTAAGGGCTTCAAGCACGGCTTTGGGCACGAAGGCCTCGACATTGCCGCCCATGGCTGCGATCTGACGGACCAATGTGGCGGTAATGGGCCGGGATGCGGTTCCCGCGGGTAAGAACACCGTCTGGATATCCGACGCCATTTGCCGGTTCATGCCTGCCATCTGCATTTCGTAATCCAGATCGGTTCCGTCTCTCAGGCCTCGAACGAGAAGTGTCGCGCCATGCTCCCTGGCCGCATCAACAACGAGATTGCTGAAGGACACAACCTTCAGCCGGTCTTTCGCTGCAGGCAGCACATCGTTCAGGGATTGGCGGATCAGATCGGCCCGTTCATCAAAGCTGAACATCGGCACCTTGCCCGGGTGAACACCGATGGCAACGATCACGTCAGACGCAACATTCAATGACTGGATGAGAACATCCAGATGTCCGTTGGTCATCGGATCGAAAGATCCGGGATAAAAGGCAATCGTCATACCGCTCTCGATACTTCCGTCTTTGTGGGCCTTTTGTCACGTCAGCATCGCATCTGCAAGACTGATGCAGTCAAACGTCAGGTGAATAGCGGATGAATACAGCATTCAGCGCAGCTTCAAAGCGATGCTCTATAACGTCAAGCATCGATAGCGCACCGGGCCTGAGGCCCAAGTGGAGATGGAAATGCTGGCATTCATGGTGATCCTAACAGTCGCCACGTCCTTTGTGGTCGAGCAGCTCTTTATGGATTGACGTGGACTGCCGATTTTCTGAACGCCAGATGAACGCGACATTCAAGGAAGCTTCAGAGGCGCAATGCTAATCGATTTTTAACACTATTTCGGAACCCGACTCGATGTCAGGCGTTCAGTTCGCAGGCAAAGGAACAATCACATGTTTGCAAAAGAAAATCGGTCTACCTCAGCGAAGATCGGCGTCATCAGCACTGCCTGGACAATGCTTCTCATCGCGATGGTTGCAACAACGTTCAGCCTCTATGCGCAGAAGCCACAGCAGCAGGAAGCAAGCTTCCCTCAGCTGACATCTCGCTACCAGTATACGAACTACTATTGATCCATCGAGGAAGCTCGAACAGACCGGAGTAAGAAATGATGATCACCGTTTTGACAGTCCTATCCGCTTTGATAAGCGTCATGTTCGTCGCATCGGTGGTCTCGGTTGTCTCCGAACTTCGGAAAGAGGACGAGGAGTTCAAGGAAGTGGTGGAACGCAGCAAGGCGTTCTGATCGGCGACCAATCACTTGTAACTGTCATGGAAAGCCGTCTCATACGAGGCGGCTTTTTTAATGTCTGCACGCAAGCGCACCGTGACCGAATCGGTCGTGACAGCGTGACTATAAGCGCCTGTCTGCGGCCCAAACCACGTCGCGATCTCAGATTCGCCCATACGCTTTGGGTCCTTGTTTTGTCGCATGTCGTTATCGCAAAACCACTGCGCACTCTTGGTTGGCCCACTTGTTAACGGCGAAAGCGCCCCGTCCTAGTCAAGAGGCAGTCAGGCTGAAGCCTTTGGGTGGCATCGTTCAATTCGCACAATCAGTTGACTCGTCCGCACCAACAGAATTGCTTCCATTTACCAATAAAACGCTCTAAGGAACCCCGATAGACCCGGCATAACGGGCGCATAGTGTGAGGTTTGCATAACGATGCTCGATTCCCTGAGAAACGCTTCCAGAACCCTGGCGGCAAAGCTGCTCCTTCTTCTTCTTGTCGTTTCGTTCGGCATCTGGGGTGTGTCGGCATCACTCGTCTCGAGCAATTCCCACGCCGTGATGACCGTGGGCGATCAGACGGTGACGCCCAACCAGTTTCGCTTCGCCTATCAGCGTCAAATGGCAGAGATCGGCCAGCAGTTCGGCACACGCCTGACCACGGAACAGGCGAGAGCCTTCGGGATCGATCGTCAGGTCTTCAGTCAGCTTGCAGCCGGAGCCTCTCTCGATCAACTGGCTGAAAACATGAAACTCGGCCTTTCCGAGGATCGCCTCGTCAATCTCATTGCCGAAGATCCCTCTTTCAAGTCTCCTGGGGGCCAGTTTGACCGCCAGCTCTTCAGCCAGCGTCTGCGCGGCGCCGGCTTCAACGAAGACGATTATGTCAAGGAACGCAGCAAGGTCGCTGTCCGCAGCCAGATCGTCGACGCCATCTCTGACGGCTTCACGCCGCCCCAGGTTCTGGTCGATGCGTTGAAGCAGTATCGCAACGAGCAGCGCTCAATCGACTATCTGCTGCTGTCCAACGCCAATATCGATCCGGTCAAGGCACCCGCCGACGACGTACTGGCCGCCTGGTTCGAAAGCCATAAGGCGCAGTATCGCGCTCCCGAGTATCGCAAGTTCACCTATGTGAAGCTCGAGCCTTCCGATATCGCCAATCAGAACGCCATAACCGACGCCCAGGTTGCTGACTACTACGAGAAGAACAAGGACAAATTCCGCACTGCCGGCCGTCGCACCGTCGAGCAACTGGTCTTCCCAAACAAGGAAATGGCCGAAGCCGCCGCAACGCAGATTCGCGCCGGTACCACCACTTACGATCAGGTCGTCAAGGACCAGGGCAAGCAGCCAGCCGACGTGCTTCTCGGTGAGTTCACCAAGGAAACCATGCCCGATCCATCCATCGCTGATGCCGTGTTTGCCGTTCAGAAAGACGGTGGTATTTCACCAGTGATCGACGGCGCCTTCGGCCCCGTCATCCTGCGCGTCACCGGCATCAAGGGCGACAGCCTGAAGACGCTGGATGAGGCCAAGGAAGAGATTCGTACGGAACTCGCCACAGCCAATGCTGCGGAACAATTGAACAGCGTGCACGACCGCTATGAAGATCTGCGTGGAGGTGGGTCCTCGCTTGCCGATGCCGCAACCCAGCTGAACCTGAAACCAGTGACGATCAACGCCATCGATGCCAATGGTGAAGATGAGAAGGGCAACCCGATCGAGAGTCTGCCCACGCCTGCTCTGTTGACGGAAGTTTTCAAGACGGAGCCCGGCACTGAAGCACCCGCCGTCAATATCGGTCGTGAAGGCTATGTATGGTTCGACGTCGATCAGATCATCCCTCCGCGTGATCGCACGCTGGATGAAGTTCGCGACCGCGTTGTTGCCGACTGGACTGCGGAACAACAGCGCAATGCTTTGACCGCCAAGGCCGAAGAGCTGAAGAACCGCGTCGAAAAGGGCGAACCTCTGCAAACGATCGCCGGTGAAATGGGTCTTGCCGTAGAAACCAAGATGGGACTTCGCCGCAACAGCGATGACGCTCTCTTTGGCCAACAGGCGGTTTCGGCAGTGTTTGCTGGAGCTGAGGGCCTTGTCGGCACGGCCGTCAACGCCGATGGCTCGGCCCGCATCCTGTTCAAGGTGACCGAAGTCAACACCAATGCGCCTGCCGATGCGCTGAACAATGACGATCGTCAGATCACCGCCATGGCAAAGGCCGCTGGCGACGACATGCTCGATCAGATGGTCACTCGTCTTCAGAATGATTACGGTGTCAGCATCAATCAGGCTCTCGCAGATCAGGCGATGACTGCATACTGATAGACTAGGGGACGGGACATGGCCGAACTGAAGCCGCTGATTGCCAAGGTGGCGGATGGCGAAAGTCTGAACCGGGAGGAGGCCCGCCAGGCCTTCGACATTCTGATGTCCGGCGAGGCCACGCCGTCCCAGATTGGCGGTTTTCTCATGGCGCTGCGCGTGCGCGGCGAAACCGTCGATGAAATCGTCGGCGCGGTTTCTTCGATGCGCGCGCGCATGCTACCCGTATCCGCTCCTGAGCATGCTGTGGATATCGTCGGAACAGGCGGCGATGGTCTTGGCACCTATAACATTTCGACTCTCGCCGCGATCATCGTTGCAGGCACAGGCCTTCCAGTGGCAAAGCATGGCAACAAGGCGCTCAGCTCGAAATCCGGTACCGCGGACGCCCTTTCAGCCCTTGGCGTGAAACTCGACATCGGGCCCGAACTAATCAGTCGCTGCATCAATGAAGCTGGGCTTGGCTTCATGTTCGCGCAACTGCACCACTCCGCCATGCGCCATGTCGGCCCGACCCGGGTCGAACTCGGCACCCGGACGATTTTCAACCTGCTTGGCCCTCTCTCGAACCCCGCAGGCGCGAAACGTCAGTTGCTCGGCGTCTTTTCACCGCGGTGGCTGCAGCCGATTGCCGAAGTACTGCGCGATCTCGGCTCGGAATCGATCTGGGTCGTCCACGGCGACGGCATGGATGAGATCACCACGACGGGTGTCACCCATGTCGCGGCGCTCGAAAATGGCAAGATCCGCACATTCGACCTGACGCCAAAGGATTTTGGAGTTTCTTCCGCGACCATTGACGACTTGAAGGGCGGAGACGGCATCTTCAATGCCAAGGCGCTTCGCGGTGTTCTCTCCGGTCATAAAAATGCCTATCGCGATGTCTCTCTTTGCAATGCGGCAGCAGCACTCGTCGTTGCCGGCAAAGCTGAAACGCTGAGCGAGGGCATGAAGATTGCCAGCGCCTCGCTGGATGAAGGCAAGGCTGCGGCAGCGCTCGACAGGCTGGTTGCAGTCTCCAACGAAGAGTAAGGCGAAGATGAGCGATATTCTCAGAAAGATCGAAGCCTATAAGCGTGAGGAAATCGCAGCCGCAAAGGCAAAGGTTTCTCTTGCCGATCTGAAGGCCATGGCGGCAGATCAGACCGCCCCTCGCGGCTTCTATAACGCGCTGAAGCGCAAGCAATCCGAAGGCGTCTTTGGCCTGATCGCCGAGATCAAGAAGGCAAGCCCCTCCAAGGGTCTTATCCGTCCTGATTTCGATCCACCGGCGCTGGCGAAAGCCTATGAAGCCGGCGGTGCGGCCTGCCTATCTGTCCTGACAGATACGCCGAGCTTCCAGGGCGCGCCCGAATTCCTGACCGCCGCCCGCAATGCCTGCGCCCTGCCCGCTCTGCGCAAGGATTTCATGTTTGAAACCTATCAGGTGCATGAAGCGCGCGCCTGGGGCGCAGACTGCATCCTGCTGATCATGGCATCCCTTTCCGACGACGAGGCAAAACGTCTTGAGGACGAGGCCTTTGCGCTTGGTATGGACGTTCTGGTCGAAGTGCATGACGAAGAGGAAACAGAGCGTGCGCTGAAGCTCGCCTCACCCATGCTCGGCGTGAACAACCGCAACCTGCGCACCTTCGAGGTCAGCCTCGAAAACAGTGAGCGCCTGGCAAAGCTCGTCCCATCCGACAAGCTTTTGGTCGGCGAAAGCGGCATCTTCACCCATGAGGATTGCCTGCGGCTAAAGACATGCAACATCGGCACCTTCCTGGTGGGCGAAAGCCTGATGCGCAAAGACGACGTCACGGCTGCGACGCGCGCGCTTCTCACAGGCCAGAGCGGCGTTCTGGCTGCGGAATGAGCACGCAGAAACTCACTCATATCGGTGCCTCCGGCGAAGCCCACATGGTCGATGTCGGGGACAAAGTCGACACGATCAGAACCGCGATTGCCGAAGGCTTCGTGAGAATGAAGCCGGAGACGCTGGCATTGATCCGCGAGGGCAACGCCAAGAAGGGTGACGTGATCGGCACCGCGCGTCTCGCAGGCATCATGGCCGCCAAGCAGACGTCCAACCTCATCCCGCTTTGCCACCCGCTGATGCTGACCAAAGTGTCGGTCGATATCTCCGAGGACGTCGCACTGCCCGGCTTGAGAGTTCAGGCAACCGTAAAGCTTTCCGGCAAGACCGGCGTTGAGATGGAAGCGCTGACTGCCGTCTCCATCGCTTGCCTGACGATCTACGACATGGCGAAGGCCGCCGACAAGGGCATGGAGATCGGCTCGATCAGGCTCCTGGAAAAAAGCGGCGGCAAATCTGGCGACTACAAGGCGTGAGACTGTAGGCGGCGTTCTCCGTGATCGTCATGGATAAGCAGCAAGGTCTTTATCCGAGTCACCGAAGAGGACGAACATGAAACCCCTTCTCCCCGTCGTCGACGCCCTTCAACGCTTGCTGGATGCCGCGCAGCCGGTTTCCACGGTCGAACGCATTGGCCTCGCTGCCGCAGCTGACAGGGTCCTCGCCTCCGACCTTACGGCGCAGATCACACAGCCGCCGTTCAATGCCTCGGCCATGGACGGCTACGCGCTGCGCGCCGCTGACGCGCCAGCAATCGGCTCTGAATTGACGGTGATCGGCACAGCCTCTGCCGGACATGCCTTTGAGGGCGAGGTCGGAGCGCGTGAGGCAGTCCGCATCTTCACCGGGGCGCCCGTGCCGGAAGGCGCGGATAGCTTGCTCATCCAGGAAGACGCAGAGGTTTTAGAGGACAACCGCATCCGCACCGCCTTCAATGTCACTCAGGGGCGACACATTCGACCGCGCGGGCAAGATTTCATGCGCGATGAAACCGTGCTCGATGCCGGTACACGCTTGAGTTTCGCCGATCTGACCGTCGCGGCCGCGATGAATCATGCCGAGCTTGCGGTCTATCGCAAGCCGCTGGTCGCGATCCTGGCCACCGGCGATGAACTCGTCCCACCCGGCGGAGAACCGCAGGTCGCGCAAATCATCGCGTCGAACACGTTCGGTGTCGCCGCCCTCGCTCGCCTGGCTGGTGCGGATATTCTGGATCTCGGCATCGTTCAGGATGACGATAGACTGATCCGTGGGGCAATCGGCAAGGCCATCGCTGCCGAAGCCGATGTTCTCGTGACGCTCGGAGGCGCATCGGTTGGCGATCACGACCTCGTCCAGGCGGCGCTGAAGGCAGAAGGCATGGCGCTGGACTTCTGGCGCATCGCCATGAGACCCGGCAAGCCGCTCATGGTGGGGAATATCGGTCTAATGCAAGTGCTGGGTCTGCCTGGAAACCCGGTCGCGAGCCTTGTCTGCAGCCTGCTGTTCCTGGAACCACTGATCCACAAGCTTGGCCACCAAGCGCCGCGTGCCCGCGAGATCACCGTCAGGACGGCCACAGCCCTCAAAGCCAATGACGTGCGCCAGGATTATCTCCGCGCCCGCTTTGTCGGTGCGGAAGATGGGAAGCCGATTGTGGAGGCCTTCACGAAGCAGGACTCGTCGATGATGAAGATCATGGCAAAATCCGACTGCCTCATCATCCGCCCGCCCCATGCGCCTGAACTGCCCGCTGGCGCAGAGTGCAAGGCCATCCGACTGAGAGACTGACCACCGGCTTTACCAAAAGCGTGAGCGCTCCGCGTCGCTCTCGACGAGGTGTCCTCAAATCTCTCCGACGTCGACGTCGACTTGAGCCAAGGACCCCATTCATAAGACATTGTGGATGCCTGGCTGAACTCCGGGTCCAGTAGGAAAAGTCGATATAGCCTAAACGTCGAAGGGCTCCGCGCGAACAGAGCCCCTCGTGTTATCTCACGTCAGCACCACGCCTTAGGCGCGCAGCACCGCATTGTCAGGGTCGAACGGGCTTTCGCCGACGACTTCCGCATCATAGAGATCGCCAAGGATCTTGATCTTCAGCTTGGTGCCGATCGTCGCGTAGTTAGGCGCAAGCATCGCAAGTGCTACGGACTTGCCGATACGCCAGCCGAAGCCGCCGCTCGTTGCGCGGCCAGCGACTTCACCTGCGTCGTTCAGAATAGCTTCCGAACCACGTGCGTCGACGGTGGTGTTACCGCTGACGATCAGCGTCGAGAAGATCCAGGGCAGACCCTTCTCCTTGCCAGCCACAACCGCATCGCGGCCTATGAACTGCTTCTCTGGTTTGATGAAGCGATCGAGACCCGACGAATAGGCGTTGTACTCAACGGAGAGTTCACGGCCCATGTTGCGGTAGGATTTCTCAAGAGACATGGACACCATGGCGCGAATGCCGAATGGCTTGATCCCGAATTCGGCACCGGCTTCCATCAGACGATCAAAGATGTAGTTCTGCATTTCGATCGGGTGATGCAGTTCCCATCCCAGTTCGCCGACGAAGTTGACGCGCAGCGCATGCGCGGTCGCCACGCCGACCGAGATTTCCTTGGCGGTCAGCCATGGGAAGTCCTTGTTTTCGAGGCTGGTGCGCGTCAGCTTCTTCAGCACGTCACGCGACTTCGGACCGGCAAGAGCCAGAACGCCGTATTTCTGCGTGATCGGCTGGAGAGTGACGGAGCCATCCGTTGGCGCAAGGCGGCGAAGCGTGTCGTGATCGACAGATTCCAGGCCACCGGCAGACACCAAGTAGAATCGGCCCGGTGCCCATTCATAAACGGTGAACTCCGCCTTCACGCCGCCATTCGGCGTCAGAAGGTGCGTCAGCGCAATACGGCCACGCTTCTTCGGAATGGCATTGGCAAGGATGGATTCGAGCCAGGCGCGCGCGCCAGGGCCGGAGACTTCCATCTTTGCGAAGGCCGACATATCGAGAACGCCGACATTCTGGTTGACGTTCTTCACCTCGTTGCCGACATGCTCGAAATAGTTGGAGCGGCGGAACGACCACTTTTCAACAATGCGGCCGTCTTCTAGCGCTGGCGCATGATTGTGGTTGGTGATGACGTCGGCACCAACGCCCAGCTCTTCCTCCTTCAGCGCATAGCCTTCCGGCGCATACCAGTTGGCACGCTCCCAGCCATAGACGGAGCCGAAGACACCGCCGAGCTTCTTCAAGCGATCGTAGATCGGCGTCGTCTTCAGCGGACGGGCAGCGGAGCGCTCCTCATCCGGGTAGTGCATGGTGAAGACGTTGGCATAGGCCTCTTCGTTTTTGGCGATCAGATAGCCTTCGGTCGCGTAAGGGCCGAAGCGGCGCGGATCGACGCCGGTGAGATCGAGCGTCGGCTCGCCATCGACAATCCATTCCGCCAGCTGCCAGCCGGCACCGCCGGCCGCGGTGATGCCGAAGGAGTGACCTTCGTTCAGCCAGAAATTCCTGAGGCCTGGAGCCGGTCCAACGATCGGGTTGCCATCCGGCGTGTAGGCGATCGCGCCGTTATAGACCTTCTTGATGCCGACTTCGCCGAAGGCCGGCACGCGCGCGATGGCGCTTTCGATATGTGGCATCAGACGGTCGAGCTCTTCCTGGAAGAGTTCATATTCGCTGTCGGCCGAAGGACCGTCGACATAACAGACAGGCGCGCCGACCTCATAGGGGCCGAGGATCAGACCACCGGCCTCCTCGCGCATATACCATGCGCTGTCCGACTCGCGCAGAACGCCCATTTCAGGCAGACCCTGCTTGCGACGCTCCAGAATGTCCGGATGCGGCTCGGTCACGATATACTGGTGCTCGACAGGAATGACCGGAATATTGATGCCGACCATTTCGCCCGTCTTGCGCGCAAACGAACCCGTACAGGAAATGACGTGCTCGGCGATGATTTCGCCCTTGTCGGTCGTCACCTTCCAGTGACCGTCTTCCGTCTGCTCGATCGCGGTGACGGTGGTGTTTCTGTAGATCGTCGCACCCTTGTCGCGCGCACCCTTTGCCAGCGCCTGGGTCAGATCCGCCGGCTGGATATAGCCATCGTCTGGATGCTGGATTGCGCCCAGCAGACCGTCGGTCTCGCAAAGCGGCCAGACTTCCTTCACCTCTTCCGGCGTTAGAAGCTTGACGTTGACGCCGATGGTTTCGGCAATACCGGTGTAATACATATATTCGTCCCAGCGATCCTTGGTGCGGGCGAGACGAATATTGGAAACCTTGGAGAAGCCGACATTCATGCCGGTTTCCTGCTGCAGCTCTTCGTAGAACTTGACCGAGTATTTATGGATCTGACCAACCGAATAGCTCATGTTGAACAGCGGAAGCAGGCCAGCGGCGTGCCACGTAGAGCCGGATGTCAGCTCCTTGCGCTCGATCAGAACAGAATCGGTCCAGCCCTTCTTGGCGAGATGGTAGAGCGTCGAAACGCCGACAACGCCGCCACCGATAACCACTGCCCGCGCATGTGTCTTCATAGTCATAGTTCCCCTTGAGGCATGTCATCCGCATGAACGCGGCTTTTTCCGAACCTATGGCGCAGACTATGCAATGTCGCATCGTCGCCCAAACGCCTGATTACGACATGCAAAAGGCTCGCCGCGACGGCAAGCCTTTTGACGATTTTCAAGCAGCGCGAATGCTCATCTTCGTTGCTTTGCGGCTGGTGCTTTCGGCCCCTCCGCCTTTACTTCTGAGAGTTTTTCTTCCTCGCCTTGCGGCTTGGAAACCTCGGACTTCGCCGCATCGTGTTTTGGCGTAGCCGCGGCGCCGGTATGCGAGACGACGGCCTTGTCGCCCTCCTCCGAAAGAAGCGCCGCAAGGATTTGCGGGTTCGTCTCGCCTTCCATGTGAATGTTCAGATTGCGCTGCGGCATCGGGATGCTGATGCCTTCTTCACGGAAACGCTTCAAAATCTCCATCCGCAGATTGTTCTTGACGGTCAGCCCATGGGAGAGATCGGCAAGGTGGAAGCGGAGTTCGAAATCGAGCGAGAAATCACCGAAGCGCAGGAATTCCACATGCGGCTCAGGGTTCCTCAACACCGGCGTCTGCTTCTTCACCAGTTCCAGCAGGATATCCATCACCTTCTGCGGATCGGTTTCATAGGCGACCGACACCGGAATTTCGGCACGCTGGATGCGGTTTCGGTGCGTCCAGTTGCCGACGGACGAGTTGATGAATTCCGAATTCGGCACGATGATCGATTGCCCGCGGAAGGTCTCGATCTCGGTCGCGCGCACCGAAAGCCGTTTGACGGTACCCTCGACTGCGCCAGTCACCACCCAGTCACCGACCTTGAATGGGCGCTCAACGAGCAGGATCAGGCCGGACACAAAGTTCGAGACGATGTTCTGCAAGCCAAAACCGATACCGACCGACAGGGCCGAAGCCACGAGTGCCAGGCTGGAAAGATCAAGACCGGCCGAGGAGATACCGAAGATCGCAGCAACGACGATGCCGAGATAGCCGATACCTGTACCGACCGAGTTTCGAACGCCCGCATCCACCTGACCGCGCGCCATAACGTTGCGATCGAGCCACTTCTGAAACCAGCGCGTCACCGCATAACCGACGATGAAGACCAGGATGCCGCTAAAGATGCTGATGAGCGAAATCGACGTATTGCCGACCTTGAAACCCGTCAGCAGGCTGTATGCCCAATTCTCGATGTCGCCTGGCTGAAAGCCCCAGGAGAAGAGAACCAGCGGTATGCCAAAGGCAAGCGCGATGGCGTAGATGCCGAGACCAGCGGCAAGACCGGCCTGATCGAGCGCCACCGGTCCAAGCCCAAAGCGCCGTCCGAGATAACGACCGGCCAGCGTTTCGCCGAAAGCGCCCTGACGCGAGATCGCTTTGCCGGACAGAATACCGATATAGACTGTGGCCACCACAGCGCCCGTTGCAATGACCTGTGTCGCGAGGAAGCGCGCAAGCCCCACATAGCCCGTGAGGCAAGCACCGATGAGCAACAGGCCACCAACACGCAGCAGAATGGCAAGCCAGCGCGGCATGCGCTTGTGGCCGCTCTCGGCGTCTTCGCCCTCGCCTATGACCGGCTTGAGGAACGACAGGGCAAGTAAGATGACGCCGATGATAATCGAGGCCACAAAGCTCTTTGCCACGGTCAAGATCAGAGGGGAATTCAGCGTCTCGCTGATGGTGCTGAACAGGTAATCCAGACCGTTGACGATCGCCATGATCAACATGGCGGACGAGATGGTATGCGCGCCGCTATTGGAGACATGCAGGAGGCGCCACTCCGGCTGCGTCGGCGCAAAGATCGCGTAGGTCAGGCGCGAGACGAAATAGACAAACGCGATGACCGACATCGCGACATAGACGATCGGCGCAATATCCGGCCGCAACACGCCGAAATTATCCAGAAAGAAGCCCGAGGTGACCATGAACAGGAAGACCGACATGGATTGCACCGTCGTCGACCAGAAGGCGACGGACAAGCGACGCAGATAGGATGGCTCACCTGAAAAGGCGCGCCGCTCCATGCGGTGTCCAAGGAGGCGATATCCGCCGACCAAGAACAGAAGGGCAGCCAGAACCGAAAGCGAAACGGCACCGAACATGGAAAGCCGCTTGTAATTCCAGACAAAGACCGACCAGCCAGTCAGCGAGCTGCTGAGCGTCGAGACCTCGTCGATAAACTCCCGGCCCGCTTCGGCGAGCACGGGCAGAGAAATCTCCGTGCGTTTGAACAGCGTGGCGGCAAACAGTGCGCGGCGAATGGAGGTGATGTTGTTCGACAGGGATGTGGCGCGCCCGGCAACGGCCTCGGCATCGCCCAGCACGGCGTTGATCTGCGACTTTTCCGAATTCAGCCTGTTGCGCTCGTCAGTCACCACGCTGGCTTCCGGCGGCGCACCTTCCTTGGGCGGCTCGCCGAGGGAGGTGATGCGACCGTTGATCTCATCCAGCCGTCCACGCAGAGTAGACACGACGCTGTTGACGGATGTCGATAGATCATCCGCCTTACCCTTGAGATCGACGAGCCTTGTATCGTCTCTGCCTCCATCCTCCAATTGACGGGTGATATCGGAAAGCGCGGCCTTGTACTTATCAAGTTCCTTCGTCGACCGCTCCACAACCGGCATGGTTGCAGCAGCCGGCGCCTGGGCAGGGTCCTGCTGCGCAAAAGCGAAGGAGGACAGCAGCATGCAGATTAGCGGAAGCAGAAGCAGAGAACGCAGCCATTTGTTCTCACTCATAGAAAACGTCATTAAACCTACCCTTTTGCTTCTGCCGAATCTTCTGGCCTACATAATCGCCGTATAAGGCAATTCAACAGCAGCATCATACTCAACCCGTGGAACTTCTTTTCGTCTCAACCATTAAAGTGCGCACAAGCAAATAGTGTCCATAGATGGAGGGTAATCATGGAATCAGCAGGTATCGGTTGGCTCGCAGCAATCATTATCGGTGGCATCGCCGGTTGGCTCGCAGAGCAGTTCATGAAGAGCAATATGGGTGTTTTGATGAACATCATTCTCGGGATCGTGGGCGCAGTGATCGCCAACGCCATCCTGTCGGTGTTCGGAATCGTTTTGGGCGGCTGGATTGGATATTTGATCGCCGGCTTCATCGGCGCTTGCATCCTGATCGCCGTGGCGCGAGCAATAAGACGCTAGGTCGCCAAAAAAATCTCTAACGGAAGAAGCCCGGATTTCCGGGCTTTTTTCTGAAAATGATATACCACTCGAAAGAAAAATCGGAATATTTCATCATTGGCGCTAGACAAGGGAAATGAACCCCTTTATACGCCCCCTCACACCGCCACACGGTGCCGGTCGGGTGATTAGCTCAGTTGGTAGAGCAGCTGACTCTTAATCAGCGGGTCGTAGGTTCGAGCCCTACATCACCCACCATTTTCTCTTCGCAAGTGTCTGACGTTTCAGACAATTTTGCAAAACCTTTCGATAAATAAGACGAAGTTTCAGGCGCGTTGCAGACAGCTTCTGTTCGCGCTGTTCGTTCTTGCACTCTTCCTCCCGCCACTATCGTGATCATACGATAGAGTAAGTCAGAACTTGCTCGAAGGCAGGCAGCGTTCGGTTCGATATGATGACCCAACGACCCAATGTCGCACTGCGAGCGGCTTTCGATGCGCCGTGATAAAGTCAGAGCCGTGGAAGGTGCTGCGCCTTGAACATCAGCGAAGAACCGCCGTGACTCAACGCAAGTCGCGCTTGCGATAACATGGATATGAACCGCAAGGAGCGAATCTGAAAGGTCGCGACAGGCTTCACATCTCAAATCGCGTTGGAGATGGAAAAGACATTGGCACTTCTGTGCACGAAATCCCGTCCCGTTGCGCTGATGACTTTGAGAAAGTTGCTGGAATTTGCCTGGCGCGGGAGCAACCAGTCATGCGTTTCGATGATCATCAAGGGAAATTTTTCGAGCCAGCCGGTATTTGCCGAAAACAGGTCATCTTCGAAACCTTCAATGTCGATTTTGATGATGAAGGGCACATACTGATCGTAATCGGATAGGAGGCTCTCTATCGATGTAACGGGGATGTCACCTGTGCCATCCGGCTCGCGAGTCATTCTGAATGCATTGTTATCGCAGTTCGGATCAGCAATCGTCACCAGGCCATCGGCCGAGCCAACCGCCTTGTTAACCGCGATGACGTTGTTCAGCGACGCGCAGTTTTTTCTAATCATCTCGACATTATTACGCTCGGGCTCCACAGCCACGAGCTTTGCGGCTGAAAACTCTCGAGCAAAAAATAAGGCGGAGCAACCGATATTGGCGCCGCAGTCGATGATCAAAGGGGTTTTGTTCTGGGAGAGGGTTCGCTCATAGAACCCCACCAATTCGTCGTAGCGGCTCAGAAAGCGCAATTCGTAGTCACTGTCGGTGAAAACCTGGTCCGCGGTGATCGAGTCGATGTGATCTCGAACCGACACGTGCAAGAACCGTTTGGTATGCTTATCGTAGAACGGAATCTTTCCCCGTTCAAAAGGTGATAGGCGAACAAATCTCCTGTTCGCAATAACAAAGTTTCTGACAACATAGATCAGAAATCGAATATATCTCTTCAAAATTGCCCCCTGAGAAACCGCTTGCTGGCGTGACCAAGACGGTTGCTCCATAAACTTCTTCTGGAAATTGACTTAACGACCCACCTATAGCCTAAGCTGACAGCGAATATTCGAATAACAGGATTTAAGGTTACCACGACTGGACACGTTTCCCGGCTCTCCCAAAATTGCTGTCCGTACAGGTCAAAAGACCGCAGTCGCCGACCGACCGATAACTAGCAGCTATTCTTCAGCCAGTGAGGCTGCCACTCGCACCGTCAGCGCGTTACGTAGGCTGGCGTCCGCCACTGCGCCGAGAAATAAGACACACTCAGCAAGAAAATATTCGAGCCACACCAGCTTCTTGTCTGATGTTCGCAAAGACGTCTTATTCTTATCCATACTCCGCCAACATGAGACTGTTTACCAATATCGTGTTGTTGCTTGCGGGCGTTGCGGGAACCGGCTTCGTCTCCTTCTTTGTGGCAAGGACCGTCGTGCAGACCGCCACCTTCGGCACCTGCTTTGATGGCGGATGTGGATATGCCGCTGTATTTCTTGCTTTTCCGCTCGTCTGGTTCGTCACCTTCGCGCTCTATGTGATGGCCCTTCTCATTTGGCGAAAGCGCCCCTTTCGACAAAGCAGGGGCGACGCATAACCTGCTGCCCGAGGTTGACAGAATCTCTAATATAAAAGACTCTCCCTCGCGCTGGGGGATTCGTGGCTTGATATCGCTTGACGTCGTTACGACGTTGAGCTTCAAAAGCTTGTGAATTTCACGCATGTCCCTACATCGGGGAGTGGGATATGCGCCAGAATGGAGTGCTGAATGCGCGCTTTGATCAATCCACCGTCGCTCAAGATCGACACTATGGATTACCAGGCTGAATGCCAGTTCGCTCTCGAGCCTTCCATCAATGGACTGCTTGAGGTCGCCGAAAGTGCGGGCTGGGATCGTCAACACGCAGCTCTTGCTATTGTTGCACTAGCAAGCGGTCGCCTGTCCGAAGACAGTTTCTTGGAAGACCGCGCCCTCTCCTGAAATGGAAAGTTGCAGTGTGAGAGGTGAAAGGTCCGGCCACGCCGGGCCTTTTTCTTTTTCACCTCGAACCGTCCGTTTCGAAGTCGCGACCTTTACTTGTGGTCGCCGCTTCGCAAACGATATCCTGATTCTCACATTGATCCCGACCTCAATTTGGGCATACGCGTCCACGAATCGGAATCCCTTGACAATCCTGGCTCGAAATGAGAACATAAAGAGAACAAACAGGAGTTCACGATGACGACGTCAGAGAGATCCATTGAGCAGGCACTCGCTCTTGTTGCTCAATCCAGAGATTTGAGAGAACGCGCTGAAGCGCGTCGCCGCGATTTGCGCCGCAAGACGGAGATGATCGCCAAGCCTCTGTACATTCTGAAAAAGAATGGCGGTCGGCAGCTTTCTCTGAAGCTCGACTCCTAGGAGACGCTCGGAGACGCGTGGGTCGTGAAAGGTTGTGCGTCGGATAGGCAGCGATATCTTGTCTTGAGAGAGACGCAAGCGATCGCAGTTTGATGTGCTGTGCGCCGAGAGCTGTAGCCAATTAATAACCCTGCGCATAAAAATCCCGCGCTGGATATTTTCGGACGCGGGATCTGTGAAGCACGATGCGTAGATCAAAGAAGACAGAGCGTCCTTTGGGCGTCCTGCAGGACGCACGGCGCTCTCATCAGGCGTATCACTGCATCCGCGCCAATGCGCTCTCAGGGGAGGCAACAACGGCGGTTTCTACATTGCCTGGCAGCCTGTCCATTTTTCTCAAAACCAGAACGGGTTTCTGAGCGGGCTCCGTTGGCGGCGCGATGCTTGCCGTCTTGAACTCCCGGTCGACGCCCGGGGAGGCGGCCGTTGTTTCGATGCCCTTTGCACATTCTGCGAACGCTGCGCCTGCGGAAACGACCATGGCAGCGGCGATGATGAGAACTTTCTTCATGTCATTCCCCTTCGCTATCTCTGTGGCGTTCCGGCTACCGGTCATCGGCAGCGTCAAGTCACGCCAGGTTTCGACTAAGTCTTTGCCAGTTTAGACGCACTCTTAAGGCCTCTGCGGAAGATCATTGCCACATAGGTACCTGTAAGAGGGACGATAATGGGTTTGTATGTAGTAATGGAGGCCTTGTTCGCGGCCTCAAGAATTCTTCGGCGACCAGAAGTACCTTGCGAGGTCATGTTACAATCTCCATTGTGCTGAAAGAACGGGGAGAGTTTGCTTTTGTTCCGGCCTTCGCGGGTCGGTTGTTAATAATTATGGCGCGAATGCGAATCGGGCTTCCTGTGGTGGCCTGGGCCGTAGCGCGAAGGGCACCTCGGAAAGCGGCAGGTAACCGCTTGCGCCTCGAAAGAGCTTGTCCATCAGGTGTCTCTTCATGTACCAGAGATCATCAATCGGGATGGCCGCATGTCGCGTTCAGTGCATAAAATTTCCTTCGTCGCTTCGTCCGCAGACCACGCGCAGGCCGCGAGAGAAGAACTGATCCGCGAATATGGCAATGCCTCGTTCGACGAAGCGGATGTGATCGTTGCGCTCGGTGGCGATGGTTTCATGCTCCAGGTCTTGAATGAGACGATGAATCTCGGGAAGCGTGTCTACGGCATGAACCGCGGCTCCGTCGGCTTCCTGATGAACGATTACAGGCTGGGACGGCTGCACGAACGCATTGCGGTGGCCACCGGCAATGATTTCCATCCGCTCAGAATGACGACGGTGGACGAGGACGGCAACGAAGTCTCCGCCCTGGCGATGAACGAGGTCAGCCTCTTCCGCCAGTCTCACCAGGCAGCAAAGCTTCGTGTCGACATCGACGGCAAGACGCGGCTGGAGGAATTGATCTGCGACGGAGTGATGGTGGCAACCCCCGCCGGCTCCACGGCTTACAACTTTTCAGCCCATGGCCCGATCCTGCCACTGGAATCTCCTCTTCTTGCTCTGACACCTGTCAGCCCCTTCCGCCCGCGGCGCTGGCGCGGCGCACTCCTGCCCAATAAGGTGACCGTCGACATCCACGTTCAAGAAGGCGAAAAGCGCCCGGTAAACGCCGTTGCCGATCACCGCGAGGTGAAATCCGTGCGCAGCGTCAAGATCGCGCTTTCGCAGGATCGGACGGCCAGAATTCTCTCTGATCCGGATCGCTCCTGGTCGGACCGGATTCTCGCCGAACAGTTCACCAACTGATGAAGGACATGACCATGAAAGCCCTCCTTGCCGCAGCCCTATTGCTTGGTAGCGTCAGTCAGGCCTTCTCGCAGATGCCGGGCATTGATGCGCTGCCCGTGTCGACCATCTTTGTTACCAGCAACGGCATGTGGGAACGCGAGGCCGTGGATGACACAGCAAAGTCCTCACAGACGACGGATACGGGCGCGTCGACGCGTCCAGAGCCCACACGCGGCTACTACAAGGTCGTCGCCATGCGCCAGCCAGATGGCACAGCGAAAATCTATCTCCAGCAGATTGCCTACACCGCAGATGGCCCTTCCCTCGTCGAGACCCTCGAGCTGGAAGAATTCACGCAGATGAAGGCCTATGTAACCGACATCCGCCCTGAAAGCTCGGCCGGCGCGTCCAGTCTTCCCGGTCTGTTCGTCACCGTTCATCTGAAGACCGATCCCGCTCAAAAGGAGCCGGACGCGTGGACCATTCTCATCGATGAGTTGGGCGACATGAAAATCGAGAAAGCGTCGAACTGACCTAAGGCGGCGTGCCTGTCTTCCTTAAACAGGCTGGCAAGAGCATCAGCACAGCACGGTAGCTATTCTCGCCCCCCACCCTCTCCGGCGTGCCTCAAATCTCGTCTGGCCCGTTCAGCACCGCGCCAAAGTGATGCTTCCAGAGACGAGCACCGAGCGCGCCCGTTCGGTCGAGACTGGATCCCACCGTCAGCCAAGGCAGCAGCGTGGGAGAGAGCCCCGCATCGAAGAAGGTAAAGCCGGCGGCGAGGACACAGGTATCCGCCTGTATCCCACAAACGAGGACCCGATCGAGCTGCAGCGACAGAAGATAATCGACAGCTTCTCTAGGCGGTGCATAGCCATATTTGATGAAGACGCGGTCCGCGGCCACAAGCGACTCGTCATTCTTGCCGGGCGTCCAGCCCAGTTGCCGTTCGAAAGGCGTGATGCTCTCATCATGCCGCTCGACGCTCGCTATGCTCGGCATCCTGAGGGCGAGTGTTGCGATCTCCTCGACAAGGCGTGACGGCGGATTGAAGCTCGGTTGCACATCGACAATATAGAGAGCCTGTTTCACCACAATCTCCTCAAGCCTCGAATGGCACTAAAGCTTTTTGAATCGACACATCGTGCTTTCCGAAAATCGAGTCCGATTTTCGGGCCGATGCTGTAAATGAAAAACCTCCCGCAGCAAGCGCCACGGGAGGTTCTGTTATCGAAATTGGCGCAGCCGCCATCAATCGATGTCGGAGACTTCCACGCCGGCCCCGCCGCTAATGCGGTGAGCAAGGGCTGCCTCCATAAATTCGTTCAGATCGCCATCCAGGACGCTGCTTGGCGAGGTGCTTTCCACGCCAGTGCGCAGGTCCTTGACCAGCTGATAGGGCTGCAGAACGTAAGAGCGGATCTGATGACCCCATCCGATATCCGTCTTCGATGCGGCCTGCGCGTTTGCAGCCTCTTCCCGCTTCTGCAACTCCAGCTCATAGAGGCGCGAGCGCAGCATTTCCCACGCCTTGGCGCGGTTCTTGTGCTGAGAGCGCTCCTGCTGGCAGGCAACCGCAATACCGGTCGGAATGTGCGTGATACGCACCGCGGAGTCGGTCGTGTTGACGTGCTGACCACCCGCACCGGACGAGCGATAGGTATCGATGCGGCAATCGCTTTCGTTGATGTCGATCTGGATCGAGTCGTCCACGACGGGATAAACCCAGATGGACGAGAACGACGTATGACGACGCGCATTGCTGTCATAGGGCGAGATGCGCACCAGGCGGTGAACACCGGATTCGGTCTTCATCCAGCCGAAGGCATTGTGACCCTTTACCAGAATGGTCGCAGACTTGATGCCGGCCTCTTCGCCATCATGCACTTCCAGCACTTCCACCTTGAAGCCCTGACGCTCGGCCCAGCGGGTATACATGCGCAAAAGCATGCTCGCCCAGTCCTGGCTTTCCGTACCGCCGGCGCCTGAATGCACTTCGACATAGGTGTCGTTGGAATCGGCTTCGCCCGAAAGCATCGCTTCCACCTGACGGCGGTTTGCTTCGCTGCGCAGCGCCTTCAGCGCCTCTTCAGCCTCGCGCACGATGTCCTCGTCGCCCTCGGCCTCACCCATCTCGATCAATTCGATATTGTCGTTGACCTGCTGCTCGAGCGATCGGACACCATTGATGGATTCATCCAGCTGCTGGCGTTCGCGCATCAGCTTCTGCGCTTCGCCGGCATCGTTCCAGAGGTTCGGATCCTCTGCCTTGTTGTTCAACCAGTCCAGTCGTCTTATCGCCTGGTCCCAGTCAAAGATGCCTCCTCAGCAGGCTTATGGCCTGCTTGATTTCGTCGACTACGTTTACGATTTCATTGCGCATTTCGCAGATTCTTCGCCTTCTTGAAAAACTGCTTGGGTGAATAAATGCGAGGGGCGCGGATGTAAAGACCCGCGCCCCTCGCCTTGTGTTGATTTGATTTAGTAGAGGCCGCCGCCGCCGCCAGTGATGGCCTGCTGCGCCTGCGGGGACTCCCGCAAAATGTCTTCCTGGGACATGTTGCCATCCATGCCGATGACATTGAAGCTCGATGCAGGACCGGTACCGGGCTTGAAGGCTTCCATGATCGTGTCAGGCTCGCCCTCCATCGCCGCCATGCCCGTCTTGCGGTTGACGGCAACGAAATTCATGCCGTTCGGTACGATGAACTTGCTGTGCGGCAAATGCTTTGCTGCCTGGGAAATGAACTCGCCGAAGATCGGTGCTGCGAGCGAACCGCCGGTGCCGCCACGGCCGAGGGGTGCCGGGCTATCGAAACCGATGTAAAGCCCTGCCACGAGATCCGGCGTGTAACCGACGAACCAGGCATCCTTTTCATCATTGGTGGTACCGGTCTTGCCCGCAACAGGCAGATCAACCTTGATCTTGCCGGCAGCCGTACCGCGCTGAACGACGCCTTCCATCATGGAGGTCACCTGATAGGCGGTCATCGGGTCGAGAACCTGCTCGCGCTTGTCGACGATGGTCGGCTCGTTCTGGTTTTGCCACACCGTCGCATTACAGCCTTCGCAGGCGCGGTCCTCGTGACGGAAAATCGTCTTGCCGTAGCGGTCCTGAATACGGTCGATCACGGTCGGCTTGATCTGCTTGCCGCCATTGGCGATCACGGAATAGGCCGAGACCATGCGCATGACGGTGGTTTCGCCCGAACCGAGCGACATGGCAAGCAGCGGCGGCATCTTGTCGTAGATACCGAAGCTGTCGGCATATTCCGCCACCAGGTTCATACCCATGTCCTGTGCCAGACGCACCGTCATCAGGTTACGGGATTTTTCGATGCCGAGACGAAGCGTGGACGGACCTGCGACCTCGCCACCGTAGTTCTGCGGCCGCCAGACTTCACCACCGGAAACAACTTCAAGCGGTGCATCCATGACGACCGAAGCCGGCGTATAGCCATTGTCGAGTGCTGCTGCGTAGATGAACGGCTTGAAGGACGAACCGGGCTGACGCATTGCCTGTGTCGCGCGGTTGAATTCCGACTGCGCGTAGGAGAAGCCGCCGACGATCGCGAGAACACGACCGGTATGCGGATCCATCACCACCATGCCGCCCTGCACTTTCGGCGGCTGGCGAAGACGGTAGGAATTGCCCTGGCCAGAGATTTGCTCGACATAGACGACATCGCCGGCCTTCAGCACGCCAGCCGGAGACTTGGCCGTGCTGCGCTGCCCCTTGGAGTCGCGATAAGCCCACTTCATATCGTCCGGCTTGATCCGGCCGCGCGCATTTTTATCGGCAGCATCGCTATCCGCGTCCGGACGAAGACCGACATCGACGCCATCTGCCGTCGCGGCCAGCACCACGGCCATGCGCCATTCGGGCACATCACGCAAAGGCTTCAGCTTGGAAAGCGCCGCTGCCCAGTCGCCATTGATGTCGATCTGATCGATTGGGCCATGGAAACCGCGGCGCTCATCATAATCGATGAGACCATCCTGTAGCGCCTTGCGCGCTTCCATCTGGATTTCCGGATCGAACGACGTGCGCACCGAAAGACCGCCCTTGAGCAGCTTGTCTGCGCCAAACTGATCGACGATCTGGCGGCGCACTTCTTCGGCGAAATAATCCGAACCTGCAAGCTGCGGACCACCGCGGCGAACGTTCACACCCAGTGGCTGTTGCTTGGCCTCTTCAGCATCCGCCTTGGTGATGTAGCCGTTCTCGGCCATGCGATCGATCACCCAGTTGCGGCGTTCGACAGCGGCCTTCTCGCGACGGAACGGATGGTAGTTCGCCGGACCCTTCGGCAGCGCTGCGAGATAGGCCGTCTCGGCAATGGTCAGTTCGGTAACGGACTTGTTGAAATAGGTGAGCGAGGCGCTGGCAATACCGTAGGAATTCAGCCCGAAGAAGATTTCGTTGAGATAAAGCTCAAGGATCTTGTCCTTGCTGTATGCCTGCTCGATGCGGAATGAAAGAATGGCTTCCTTCGCCTTGCGCTCCATCGTCTGCTCATTCGTCAGCAGGAAGTTCTTTGCCACCTGCTGGGTGATGGTCGAGCCGCCCTGCGTCGGGCCGCCCGTCACATAAGCAAGGGCCGCACGCGCAAAGCCGGTCACGTCGATGCCGGGATGCTGATAGAAGTTCTTGTCTTCCGCCGAAAGGAATGCGGCCTTGACGCGATCCGGGATAGCCTGGATCGGCAGGAACAGGCGGCGCTGTTCGGCGTATTCCGTCATCAGCGCGCCATTGCCGGCGTGAACGCGGGTCGTCACCGGCGGCTCGTAGCTGTTCAGAACTGCATAATCGGGCAGATCCTTCGTGATCGTTACCAGGTAAAGGGCAACGCCAGCCGCGACCACGAGAAAAAGCGTGCTCGCCAAGCCGAAGAAATATCCAATCAGTCTGATCATATGAGGCTACCGATACTTCGAATCGCACTTTGCGCCTGCCCGTAGGCGCGCAATTTTACATGTAGCGTGCCGTTTTGCACACCGCTTAACCGATGACAAGTCGGGGATTAAGCATTCCCGCTCATGTTATCGAGAGATAGTGTTCGCGCAATCGCAAGCGAGTCCCGCTCTGCTGCCGAATCCTGATGCCGAGTAACGCGTTGAATGTGAGTAAAATAGGGCTTTGCCCATCAAATGCGAATGCGAAGCGATCAAGTTGCTCCGCTTTTTCATGACCGTCGCAAAAGCATCACAGCACCTATAGCTCAGCCGCCATTGGCAAGAGCCTGGGCACGATACTTCGTCACCGCCTCGGCCAGACGTTCAGCCACCTTGTCGCGCCAGCTTTCATCGAGAAGCAGCTTTTCGTCCTCCGGATTGGAGAGAAAACCGAGTTCCAAGAGCACCGACGGCACATCATGGGCGCGCAGCACCTGGAAACCGGCATAACGGTGCGGATTGTTGATCAGCCCCACCTGCCCTTCGAAGGAAGAAACGATGTTTTCCGCAAGCGTCACGGAGAAAGCCTGCGTCTCCCGTCGCGTCAAATCGAGCAGGATATCGGCGACTTCCGGCTGCGCATTGGAGACCGTCACACCGGCGATCTGGTCGGAGAGGTTTTCACGCTCCGCAAGGTTCTGTGCCATGCGGTCCGATGCGCGGTCTGAGATCGTATAGACCGTCGCGCCCCGGATGCCTTTCTGGCTCAGCGTGTCCGCATGAACGGAAATGAAAAGATTGGCGCTGTGCTGGCGCGCAATCGTTACGCGCTCGGAAAGCGCCAGGAACGTGTCGTCATCGCGCGTGAGAAAGGCCTTGATTCCAGGCAGACGGTTGAGACGATCTGTGAGCTGTTTGGCGAAAGAAAGCGTGATGACCTTTTCATCCGTGCCGCTGACGCCGCCCTTTGCGCCCGCATCGATACCGCCATGGCCGGCATCCACGGCAATGACGAAATCGGACTGGCGCGGCGATGTCTGGATGATATCGGGTGTAACGGATGCGGTGGTCGCCGGTGCGAGCGCCTGCCAATCCTGGTTCTTCAACAGATCGGCGAATTTCTGTTTGGACGCGATTTCGGTGTCGAGAACGAAGCGGAAGACTTTGCCGCCCTCCTCAGGCTCAACCTTGGCGATGGCCACCTGAACAGGCTTCTTTGCGGTCAACACCAGACGCGCGCTCCCCTCGCCCATGCTACCGAAGCGGATGTCGCTGAAAAGCCCGGTCGCCTTCAGATCGTTTGTGGGAAAGGCAAAGCTGACAGCGGGCAAGTCCACCACGATCCGCGCTGGCGAATCGAGATAGTGCACCTCAAATTCAGGCTCTGCGTTGAAATCGAGCACGACACGTGTGCGCGCCTCGTCGCCGATGATACGAGCGGCGTTCGCAACGAGCTGAGGCGCCGCATGAACCTGTTCGCCTGCGACAAAAGCAAGGAACAGGACAGGGAAAGCGACTCGCGCATAACGAGTGATTCGCGAAAACAAAGCTCGCCTAGTTGATGTCCCTGCCGCCCGCGCCTGAGTTTTCATCGTCGCCAATATCTTTTAGGTTTTATGTCGTTCTATGCGAAAATCATCGGCTTCTCAGCCAAAATTGCCGTCTTCCCCTGATGAAGATGGCCTTATTCGCGCTTGGCTGCAACAATCGCAAGCCTTGATGAAGCATTTCTTAACCGCGAAATTCCATCAATGATATGACATATTTAGCCTGCCTATTGCTATTATGACGGAGAAACCATACAACACGATTGAGGGTTAAAAATGTTGACGGGATAGATTCCCGCCGGCTGCCAATCGAGAATGACTCTGGCGCTGAATTTCGGGCAATCATCTGCCGTCGCTTCATTTTTATCCTGAAACTGGATCAATCCGGCTGTGGCCGGAGACATACCCGGTGGCATGCCACCGCTCGCTCTGAGGAGAGCATTTTCATCGGACTCTCAGGAGTCTATTTATTATAGTCGTTCTCGCTTGGCCAATGATGTCGTTGCAGCAGCTTTCATACGAACCGGATACAGGGAGCAGGCAAGTTGCCTTGCACGTTGTCCGGATGCTGCCAGTTTACATGCGTCGGGCGGAACACTTCATTTCCGGCACACCCTTGGAAAAAGATGAAAGGCCTGTCCCTGCGGCAGGCCTATTCTCGTATATGACAAGGCTGCGCCGAGGAGCACAGCTTACATGGCAGACAAAATGCTTATCGACGCCTCCCACGAAGAGGAGACGCGCGTAGTCGTTGTTCGTGGAAATCGCATTGAAGAATTCGATTTCGAGTCCGAACATAAAAAACAGATACGCGGCAATATCTATCTGGCAAAGGTGACGCGCGTCGAACCGTCGCTTCAGGCAGCCTTCGTGGATTACGGCGGCAACCGCCATGGATTTTTGGCCTTTGCCGAAATTCACCCCGACTATTACCAGATTCCGCTGGCCGACAGGCAGGCGCTTCTAAAGGCGGAAGCCGAAGAGCATCGCCGTGGCGATGACTTCGAACCGGCTGACGCCCCTAACGAACCCACAGTCGATCTTTCCAAGGCCGACCAGCCGGATATCGGCATAGTTCCGACATCTGAGGAAAAGGCTGAAGAAACAGCAGCTTCCAATGAAGCCGTAGCCTCCGAGGAAGCCGTCGTCATTGCGGACGAAGCGGTTGCCGAAGAGCAGCCTGCGGAAGAAGAAAAGCCGAAGAAGCGCACGCGCCGTCCCCGCGCAAAGAAGAAGACCGAGGCTGAAGAGGCTACGGCCGAAGCGTCTGCCGATGAAGCCGCCGATGAGGATGGCTCCAAGGGCGGCGAAATGGCAGCCATGGTCGACACCGACTCTATTTCCGAAGACGTCGAGCGTGTCGGCGATGACGATGATGATGACGACGACGATCATCACGAGAAGGAAGTCATCGAGTCGGTCGGCGCCGAAGACGCGATGGAAGAAGTTCCAGACCGGGCCATGCGCAAGCCGCGCAAGCAGTACCGCATCCAGGAAGTCATCAAGCGTCGCCAGATCCTGCTGGTTCAGGTTGCCAAGGAAGAACGTGGCAACAAGGGCGCGGCCCTGACGACCTATCTGTCGCTCGCCGGACGTTACTCCGTTCTGATGCCGAACACGGCACGTGGCGGCGGTATTTCCCGTAAAATTACCCAGCCTGCAGACCGCAAGCGCCTGAAGGAGATTGCCCGCGATCTCGAAGTGCCGAACGGCATGGGCGTTATTCTGCGCACCGCCGGTGCCAACCGCACCCGCGTCGAAATCAAGCGCGACTTCGAATATCTGATGCGTCTGTGGGAGAACGTTCGCACGCTGACGCTGAACTCCACAGCACCTTGCCTCGTCTATGAGGAAGGCTCGCTGATCAAGCGTTCGATCCGCGATCTCTACAACAAGGACATCAGCGAGATCATCGTGTCCGGTGAAGAAGGCTATCGTGAAGCGAAAGACTTCATGAAGATGCTGATGCCGAGCCACGCCAAGGTGGTTCAGCCATACCGCGATATTCATCCGATCTTCTCGCGCTCCGGCATCGAAGCGCAGCTCGACCGCATGCTTCAGCCGCAGGTCACGCTGAAATCCGGTGGCTATCTGATCATCAATCAGACTGAAGCCCTGGTTTCGATCGACGTGAACTCCGGTCGCTCGACCCGCGAACATTCGATCGAAGAGACGGCGCTCGCAACCAATCTCGAGGCTGCGGAAGAAGTTGCCCGTCAGCTTCGCCTGCGTGACCTTGCCGGTCTGGTCGTCATCGACTTCATCGACATGGAAGAAAAGCGGAACAACCGCTCTGTCGAAAAGAAGCTGAAGGATTGCCTCAAGAACGACCGCGCTCGCATCCAGGTGGGCCGCATCTCGCATTTCGGCCTTCTGGAAATGTCGCGCCAGCGTATCCGCGCTTCGGTTCTCGAATCCACCACTCAGATCTGCTCGCATTGCGGTGGCACAGGCCATGTGCGCTCGGAATCCTCCATCGCGCTGCACGTTCTGCGTGGTGTCGAAGAATACCTGCTGCGCAACACGACGCACAACATCACGGTGCGCACGACGCCTGAAACGGCGCTCTACCTGCTCAACCACAAGCGTGGCACCATCGTTGATTACGAAGAACGCTTCGGCGTTTCGATCATCATCGCTGCAGATGCCAGCGTCGGTGCTCAGCACTTCGCCATCGACCGTGGTGAAGCCGTCGAAAATCCGGTGAAGATCGAAAACCTTCTGCAAGCTCTCCCAACCTTCGAGGAAGACGAAGACGATATCGTCATCGAAGCCGAGGAGGAGGAAGAAGACGAAGAAGAAGTCGTAGCGAAGGCGCAAAGCAGCGAGCCACGCCAGCCCCAGGCTGAAACCGGTGAAGACGGCAAGCGCAAGCGCAAGCGTCGTCGTCGCCGTCGTGGCAAGGGCAACGGCCAGAACGGCGACGTTCAGGCAGATGCCAACGACGACGCATCCGGTGAAGGCGATGACGAAGATGGCGACGACGCCACCGACGATCAGGCTGACGCCACAGAGCCACGCGCCGAAGGCGACAATGCCGGTCAGGACGAAGGCAAGCGCAAACGCCGTCGTCGTGGCAAGCGTGGCGGCCGTCGCAACCGTGATGAGAATGGCAACCTGCTGGACGCCGAGAATGGCGATGGCGATCAGGGCGATGCCGATGACGGCGTTGACGATGGCGACGTAGCGGATGCAGCCGAAGGCGTAGAGCCGACGGCCGCTGTCGATGCTGTCGATGCTGTCGAGGCTGAAACGCCGCAGGTTGAAGAGGCCGAAAAGCCGAAGAAGCCTCGTCGCACCCGCAAGGCCAAGGAGAAGGCTGAAACGGTTGTCGAGGCAACGGTTGAAGCAGAAGCACCGGCCGCCGCGGCACCAGTTGCGGACGCCGCCCCTGCTCCGCAGGAAGAAGCGACCGCTGACGTAGCGCCTGCTGCGCCAGCACCCGCTCCGCAGGCTGCTGAAGCTGCTATTGAGACGACGCAAGAGGAAGCGGACGATGCTGCAAAGCCGACCCGCGCCAACCGCGGCGATAACGTCTCATCGTCCGAACCGGTCGTTACCTCCTCCGGCAAGAACGACAGCCCCGATGGCGAAGAGCCAAAGCCCCGCAAGGGCGGCTGGTGGCAGCGCAAGGGTTTCTTCTAAGCCCTGAACCACAGCTGTGAGAATCAAGACCCCGAGATTGGATGTCCAGTCTCGGGGTTTTCGTTTTCTGTTCGAAGATAATGGTGGGCGCGTGTCGCGATCATCCAGATTGGCTCCCACGGTTTGACACCGTATTCGTCGCGAGACATCATCGCCGAATTGGCGACAACTTGAGCAGGATTGGTCACACAATGAGCGCTGCAAATTCGTTTCTTGGGCTCCCTTCAAAACTCGCCGACGGCAATCCCGCACGCATTGTGATCTTCGGCGTGGCACATGGCAGCGCCTATCCGGATCAAGACAGCGGTGGCCATGAAATGGCGGCCGATCAGATCAGAGCGGCAAGCCAGGAAGATGCTCCGTTGATCGCCCACTGGGATTTCGATCTCGGTGGCCTACTCTTCAACGGCGGTCCGATAAACTGCATCGATGTTGGCAACATCAAAACCGTGGTGCGTGACAATGAAGGCAATCGACAGCGCATAGAAGTTAAGACGCGCGAGATCCTGGCCTCCAGTGCTGTTCCCATCCTCATCGGCGGCGACTGCTCCGTGACCTATCCGTTTCTTGCTGCGTTCGAGACCTTGAGACCTGTCTGGGTCTTGCAGATCGACGCGCATATCGACTGGCGTGACGAGGTTCAGGGAGAACGCTACGGATATTCAAGCTCCATGCGCCGAGCGAGCGAGATGGCGCATGTGGTCGGCATGGTGCAGGTCGGACTTCGAAGTGTCGGGAGCGCGAGAAAAGCCGATGTCGATGCGGCACAAGCCTACGGCAGTCACTTTGTGACGGCGAGAGAAATTCACGCTGACGGCGTGGCTGCAACTCTTCGTGCTATTCCGGAGGATGCTCAAGTCGTCATCACGCTTGACTGCGACAGCCTCGATCCGAGTATCATGCCGGGCGTCGCCGCAAGAACGCCGGGCGGTCTCACCTACACCCAGATTATCGATCTGATTTCTGGTGTTGCCGGCAAGGCGAAAATCGCCGGGTTTAACCTCGTCGAGTTTTATCCGCCCGCCGACATTGACGGCCAATCGGCCCTCACAGCGTCCCGCATTCTCGTCAACACGATCGGAGCGGTGATCCGCCAGATCTGAGGCACTATCATCGTAGCGGTAAAATCCCGGGCCTTTGGAATTCTACCGAACGCTTGAAAACTCTGTCCTCTGTTTTCGAAAAGACTCAAGGCCGGCACACCTTGATCCTTTAGCCGACAAGAGGTGGATCAAGCCGCGCAAAGCCTGCCTGTTGCCGATAGGGAAAGTGGGGATAGGGAGCGGACACGGCACTGGCTTGGTCAAGGGCTGCAATCTGCTCACGTGTCAGGCTCCAACCGACCGCGCCGAGATTGTCCTTGAGTTGAGCTTCGTTTCTAGCACCAATGATCACAGACGATACGGTTGGGCGACTGAGCAGCCAATTGAGTGCGACTTGCGGCACTGTCTTCGCCGTCTCGTTCGCGATCGTTTCAAGCACATCAATAACACGGTACATATAGTTGTCCTCAACCGGTGGACCGAAACTCGCCGTGGCATGCAAACGACTTGTTTCAGGCAACGGCACGCCCCGCCTTATTTTCCCGGTCAATCGACCCCATCCGAGTGGACTCCAGACAATTGCGCCCAGGCCCTGATCTTGTCCGAGCGGCATGAGATCCCACTCGTAATCCCGACCGATGAGCGAGTAATAGACCTGATTGGCGACGTATCTCGGCCATCCGTAACGGTCGGCCACTGCAAGCGACTTCATGATTTGCCAGCCAGAAAAATTCGAGACACCGACGTATCGAACCTTTCCCGAGCGGACCAGCATGTCCAGCGTTGACAGGACCTCCTCTATCGGCGTCGCAGCATCGAAGGCATGAAGTTGAAGCAAGTCGATGTGATCGGTTTGAAGCCGTTTCAGCGCATCGTCGACCGAGCGCAACAATCTGAATCGGGACGATCCGGCGTCGTTTGGGCCATCTCCCATTGGAAGGCTGGTTTTGGTCGAGATAAGAACCTCGTCCCTGCGTCCCTTGATCGCCTCACCGAGGACCTCCTCCGATGCGCCGTTGGAGTAAACATCAGCCGTATCGAAAAGATTGACGCCTGCATCAAGACAGATATCGACAAGACGTCGAGCCTCGATTGCATCCGAGTTGCCCCAATTGCTGAACAGCGGCCCAGATCCACCAAACGTGCCTGCGCCAAAGCTCAACGCAGGCACTTTGAGCCCGGACCTTCCAAGTGATCGATAGTCCATATTGGTCTTCCTCTTTGAGAACTACGCAATTCATAGACAGTCCTGATAAAATGAAATAGATCACCAAAAGGAACCTCACTTGTGACGTGAATTCATCATGGCCCGACACGAGATCAATCGCTTTACGGAGATGGAAGTTTTCGTAACCGTCATTGAGACGGGCGGTTTTTCCGCTGCAGCGAGGCAGGTGCGTTTAACGCCGTCCGCCATTAGCAAATTGATCGCACGCCTTGAGGCGAGGCTGGAAACCAGACTATTCAATCGCTCCACCCGACAATTTCAGCTGACGCCTGAAGGATGCACATTCTACGAGGCGGCAAAGCGCATACTCGCGGACCTGAGCGAAGCGGAACAGAGAGCTAGTCAGGGTGAGAGACCGGCAGGGCGTGTTCGCATCAGCACCAGTGCTTCATACTTCCATCACGTGCTGGCACCCATCGTGCCACAATTTATGGCTTTCTATCCTGCTGTCACTCTGGACATCTCGCTTACCGATGCATTGGTTGATCTATTGGCGGAGCGCACCGACGTAGCCATTCGAACAGGGCCTTTGAAAACATCCAGCCTGATTGCTCGCAAGCTCGGAGAAACGGCTCGGACTATCGTGGCCGCGCCATCTTATCTCGAACAATATGGCCAACCACGTCATGTGGCGGACCTGAAAAGCCACAACTTGCTGGGTTTCAGCTATGTCCGGTCAGAGCCGGGCTGGACGCTCAGCGAAGATAATCACTCCGTCGTGGTGCCCGTCGCCGGACGTGTCCAGATCAGCGATGGAGAAGGCGTTCGAAGGCTCGCTGTCGCAGGTGCAGGCCTGGCTATGCTGGCTGACTTCACCGTCCGCGACGACGTCGCTGCCGGACGACTTGCGCCGGTCCTGTCTCACTGCAACACGGGAGACACAGAGGTCTTTTACGCCGTCTATATTGGGGAAGGAGGCCCGCTCCCTACGCGCATCAGGGTCGTCTTGGATTTTCTGTCCGAACATGGAAAAGTTCGATGATCACCAAGAAGTTGGACGATGGAAACCGCGCGAAGCTGTGGCAAAGCACCCGGCCTATAGTTTGCCCGTCTTCATCCTGATCGTTTGCAGCAAGATCGCAGCACCCTGCTCCCCTGGCGGGATTTCCGTCTGTAGCCTTTTCTGCACCAGCTCAAACCCCTCCAGCATGGCGCGGCGCTGAATGGTATCGAAAGACAATCTCTCTGCCCATCGTAGCATGGAGCCTGAACGGACGACTTCATTGAAGTATTCCGGCACCACGGCGTAATCGGCGATCAGATTGGGTAAGGCGCCGGTCCAAGTCTTCACCCGCTTGCTCAGCATCGTGAAAATCCAGTCCGTTTTGTACACAGACACGACCGGGACATGGCAAAGCGCAAGTTCCAGGATCACGGTACCGGAAGCCGCGATCGCCGCATCCGCCTCGGCAAAACAACGCAACTTGAACGCCGTGTCGGTCCCAATCTCCGGTCGGATCGCCTCAGGCCAGGCGGCGGCAAGTTCCCTGATTCGCTGCTCCTGTCGCGGCACTGTCGGCAGTACGAACCGCGTCGGCCCGTTCCGCTCCACGAATGCGCTTGCAGCCTGCTGGAACGGCTCCATCAGGCGGGTCGTTTCTGTCGAGCGCGAGCCCGGCAGAAGAAGGATTGTCCGTGTGTCACTGGCAGCTGGCACGGGACGCAAAGCACGTTGCGCGCGCACCGCCAGAACGTCCGGATCGACACTGAGGCGGTGTCCGACAAATGTTGTTGCCGGACCGCCAAGGCGCTGCATTGCCTCCGGTTCGAAAGGCAACAGCGCCAGCACATGATCGACATAGGAAAGCATCGCCGTCGCGCGGTACTCTTTCCACGCCCAGACGCTGGGGCAAACGTAGTTCACCACCGGCAGGTCTGGCAGCGCCTTTCGCACGCGCTTTGCAACACGGTGGGTGAAGTCGGGACTGTCGATGATCAGCAGTGCATCCGGCTTGTAGGCGATGATCGCATTCGCCGTTTCCTTGATGCGGGAAATCAGTTGCGGCAGTTTCTTCAGAACCTGGGTGAAGCCCATGATCGACAATTCAGAGTAGTCGAACAGAGAGTTCAGGCCCTCAGCCGTCAGCTGTTCACCGCCAACACCAAAGAGCTCCACCTGCCCCGGATATTGTGTCTTGAGCGCACGAACAAGGTCAGCGCCCAACAGATCGCCGGAGACTTCACCGGCCACGACAGCAAGTTTCAGCACGCCTTCCGTCACATCATGTCTCCCTCAAGCGCGGTGTCGATTCCGCAAACAAACAGGCCCGCCGCATCGGCGGCTTTCAACATCGCCTCACGATCGAGAATAAACGCCCTGCCCGCCTCAATGGCTATTCCGGCAAGACCGGCCTTCGCCGCGTTCTCGACGGTGGAAGGGCCTATGGTGGGAAGATCGGCGCGAATATCCTGTTGCGGTTTGCAGAGCTTGACGAGAACGCCCCTGCGGCGCTCCGAGATGCGTCCGGCAGCACGAAGGGAAGCAACCCGCTCCAGCATGCCATCAGTCCCCTCAACGCCTTCCAGGGCGACTATGCGTCCACCAACGGAAACTGCCCCCTGCCCGACATCCAGCACGCCAAGCGCCAACGCCGCTTGAGCCGCTTTTGCGATGTCTCTACGATCCTCGTCACTCGGCTTGATCTTGCCGAGCGGGCCGGTGGTTGCAAGAAGTCCAGGCGCAATCTCATGGGCGCCGATGACGCGAGCGCCCTGCGCTTCGATCAGGCCAATCACCATTTGCAGTACGGTGTCGTCCCCGCCAGACAAAAGCGTGCGGATGATCGACGGCATTTTGGCGATCATCTTCAGGTTCGGACGGATTTCCCTCCATTCGGGGCGGCGTGCCACGCCCCCGGAAAGAACCACGCGGTCGATGCCATGCGCACTGAGAAGCAGGCCCAGGCCTTTGACATCGCCAACACTGATAGAGGCATTTTCGAACTCTGACCAATCGAGATCGGCTTCGTTCTTCAAGCGGATGATCAGCGGGTCCTCTCCCGCCGATCGTGCGGCAAGCGCCACATAAAGGGGAAGAGAACCACTGCCGGCGATGATCGCCAGACGCTGGTCGCTCATCGCCACCGCGTTACTTGCCGCGGTTCGGCGAAGAGATCGCCCGGTCATTGGCCGCCGCAATGAAATCGATGATCTCGAGCGCTTGTGGGCATTCCAGATAGTCTTCGCGAATGGCAGCCGCATTGGCGCGCACATTGCCTTCGCTCTCGAAGATCTGCTTGTAGGCCCGGCGGACGGTGTGGATATCGGCCCGCTCGATGCCCGCACGCGTCATGCCGACTACGTTAAGCCCACTCAAGATGCCGGGATTGCCATTCAGCATTCCATAGGGGATGACATCGTAGCTGACAGCCGAAAGGCCGCCAATGAAGGCCTGGCGACCGATGCGGGTGAACTGGTGAACCGCGCAGCCACCGCCGAGAATAGCCTTGTCCTCGATACGCACATGGCCGGCAAGCATCACATTGTTCGACAGGATGATCTCGCTGCCAAGAATGCAATCATGCGCCACATGCGAATTGGCGAGAAAGAGGTTGTCATCGCCAACAACCGTTCTGCCGCCGCCATCCGAGCTACCCGTATTGATCGTCACGCCTTCACGGATCGTGCAACGCGCGCCGATATCGAGTGTCGTTTCGGAACCGTCGTGACGGATCGCCTGCGGCTGACCGCCGATAACCGCCATGGGGTGGATGACGGTCGCCTCACCCACCACCGTACGACCGGTCACCACTGCATGGTTCAACAGCTTGACGCCATCGCGCAAACTCACCTTCGCGCCGACATGAGCGAACGCGCCGATCTCGACATTCTCGCCGATAATCGCGCCATCCTCCACGACGGCCATGGGATGGATCTTGGCTGAGGCCGCAACCGCGCTCATTGCTGATCCTCTGGGATCATCATCGCGCCGACATCCGCCTCGGCAACGAGAGCGCCATCGACCTTGGCCTCACAGTGGAACTTCCAGACATTGCCGCGCTGACGCTGCTTGACGACATGGATTTCCAGTCGGTCGCCCGGCACGACAGGCTTGCGGAAGCGCGCATTGTCGATCGTCATGAAATAGACAAGATACCCACCGCCATCCTTGTTGCGAGCGCAGATCGCACCTGCCGTCTGCGCCATCGCCTCTACGATCAGAACGCCAGGCATGATCGGACGGTCAGGAAAATGACCGGTGAAATGTGGCTCGTTGACCGTCACATTCTTGATGCCGATCGCAGAATTATCGCCGTCAATGTCGATGATCTTGTCGATCAGCAAAAAGGGATAACGATGCGGCAGCAGCTTCATCACCTCAAGGATGTCAGCCGCGCCAAGCGTCGTTTTCGTCTCTTCAGACATTCTTGTCTCCTGTTTTCCTATCGCGTTCTTCTGCGCGGGCGAGAATATCGGCCATATCACGCAGGAAATGTTTTATCGGGCGCGCCGGCGTTCCACCGACCTTTGCGCCTGCCGGCACGTCTGACACCACACCGCTCATGGCCGCGATCTGTGCACCGTCACCAATGGTGATATGGCCGTTGATCCCAGCCGCGCCGCCAATCATCACGCCGTCGCCAATGCGCGTGCTTCCGGCGATGCCGACCTTGCTGACGATACCGCAATGACGACCGATGCGAACATTATGGCCGATCTGGACCTGATTATCGATCTTCGTGCCTTCACCGATCACGGTATCATCCATCGTCCCGCGATCGACCGTGGTATTCGCGCCGATCTCGACATGATCTTGAATGATCACACGGCCGATCTGGACGATCTTGATCATGCCGCGCGGTCCAGGTGCATAACCGAAACCATCCTGGCCGATACGCACACCGTTGTGGATAATGACGCCATTTCCGATAAGAGCCGAGAGAACGCTCGCGCCGCCGGCAATCGTACAGTCACGCCCGATCTGAACCTCAGCACCAATGATAGCTCCGGGTCCGATCCGCGTGCCGGAACCGACGTGAACGTTCGCTCCTATAACGGCGAATGGCTCGACGATGACGCCGGATTCGAGCTTTGCGGAGGGATCAACATGCGCCGAAGTCGATATGCCCGTCTCTTCAGGCGTGACGGCGGAAGGCCGCATGGCTGAGGGGTGCAGAAGCTCACCGGCCTGCGCAAAGATCGTGTGTGGGTTCTTGCAGATGAGAGCAGGAATATGATCCGGCACGATACTTTTCAGCGACTCGTCACAGATGACGGCAGCCGCATCGCATGTCAGCAACTCATCCCGATTCTTGCGAGACAGGATATAGCAGAGCTGGTCCTGCTTGGCGCGCGACACGGGCGCAATCGACCTCACCAATCGATCGCCAAAGGCCTCACCAGACAGTTCCGCCCCAAGACGGACCGCGATCTCTTTCAATCGCAGGCCTTCGTGGGGCGGAAAAAAAGCATTGTAGTCCATCAAACGGATACTCCAGAACATTCAAACTCGCAGTTCTGGACTGCCGATATCAGAAAGTGTTGGACATGCCAAACCGGAAACGCTGTTCCTCGTCGTAGCTTTCCTTGGCAATCGGAACAGCGTAGTCGACACGCAGCGGACCGAACGGAGACGCCCACATGATGCCGATACCGGCAGATGCACGGATCGAGCTATCGTCCTGAACGCCAGCCGAATTCGCAACCTTATTGCCATAAAGCGTGCCGGCATCGACGAAGCCAGCAAGACGCAGGCCGACATCTTCCGGAACGAGCGGCATAGGTGCGGTGACTTCAGCCGAAGCCGCAAAGTAAGTTGTGCCGCCGATCGCGTCGGAGCCGATGCGCGGACCGATGCCATCGTTCTTGAAGCCACGGATCACACGGCCACCGATCTTGAACTGATCGAAGACGTAGAGATTGTCACCCGTTGGAACGACGTAACCGGCCTGGCCTGTCAGCGAGCCAATGATGTCATATTCATCCGACAGCGAATGGTAGTAACGGACCTTACCGTAGATCTTGTAGTATTCGGAATCGCCGCCAAGACCTGCAAACTCGTTGGTCAATGCAGCCTGCCAGCCTTCGCGTGGCATGTTGCGGTCGTCCAGCGTGTTGTAGTTCAGCGTGTTCGAAATAATCGACTGACTCCAATCACCACCTGCAATCAGGTCACGATAAGGAGCCGCGAGGTTACCCGGGGTATCCCAGGCGCCCTTACCGTCATAGCTGAACTGCTTATAGGTGTATTTGAACGTTGTACCGAGGTTTTCCGTAATTGGCGCGGTTACGCGGAGCGAGAAACCTTGTTCGTCGTAATTGTAGAACTCTTCCTTGCTGCTCTGGCTCTTGAAGATGTCAAAACCAGCCGCAAGACGATAGCCGAGGAAGTATGGCTCGGTGAAGGACAGCGTGTAGCTGCGCGCATCATCCTGACCGGCACCAGCAGCAACGCGAATGTACTGACCACGACCGAGGAAGTTCTTTTCTTCGATCGAGGCTTCCAGCAGCGCGCCGTCGTTCTGCGAGTAACCCGCGCCGATACCGAAGGAGCCTGTCGGCTGGTCTTCGACATCCACAACGATCACGACGCGGTCAGGAGCGCTGCCCTGCGAGGTGCTGATGTTGACCTTGGAGAAGTAACCAAGCGCTTCGAGACGACGCTTAGCAGCGCTAATCACCGTCTGGTTGAACGCGTCGCCTTCGCTGATGTCGAACTCGCGACGAATGACGTAGTCACGTGTGCGCGTGTTGCCACGGATTTCGATACGTTCGACGTAAGCGCGCTCGCCCTGATCGACGATGTAGGTCAAGCCAATCGTGTTGCCAGCCAGGTCGCGGTCACCGCGCGGCGTCACACGGGCAAAAGGATAGCCTTCCGCCGCAACGCGCTTGGAAATCGCTTCCATGCTCTGCTGCACTTCCTTGGCGCTATAGTAAGAGCCGGACTTCGTGTAGACAAGGCCCTGAAGCTGCGAACCATCAATGCCAGGCACCGTGGATTCAACGGCCACATTGCCGAAGTCGTAACGCTGGCCTTCGTCCACCGTAATGGTGACGGTGTACTCGTTGGTCGCCTCGTCGAGGACAGCATTAGAGGACACGACGCGGAAATCGGCGTAGCCACGGTTGTAGTAGAACTGGCGCAGCGACTCTTCGTCAGCGCGCAGCTTGTCTTCATTGTAGACGTCCTTGCGTGTCAGGAACGACAGCATGTTGGACTTCTTGGTGTTGATGACGGCAGCCAGACGCCCATCGCTATAGGCATTATTGCCAACGAAGTCGATGCGCGCGATCTTGGTACGCTCACCTTCATTGATCTGGAAAGCAAGGTTGACGCGACCCTGACCAACCGGCACGACCTGGGTCGTAACCTGCACGTCGCTGCGGCCGATATTTGCGTAGGCTTCCTTGATGCGGGCGATATCAGCCGTCACGATCGTCTGATCATATGGACCGAGAGACTGCGTCTGGACGACCGCCTGAAGTTTGTCGTCCTTGATCTTGCGGTTGCCGTTGAAGACCACCTGGTTGACGAGGTTGTTCTCGCTCACCGTCACCACGAGGGCATTGCCTGCCACGCGCATGCTGACGTTGGAGAAATAGCCCGTTGCGTAAAGACGCTTTACCGATTCATCGATATCGGAATTGGAAAAATTGCGACCGGGAGCGATCGTAATGTTGGAACGAACAGCATCCGCACCGGAGCGTTCAGCACCGCGAACATCGATTCTGCTGACGACAGCTGCATTGGCAACACCGGCAGAAGCAAGCACCCCCAAAGCTGCAATCGAAGAAACACCAGCAGACAGCGCAACCGCCGATACCGCGTTCAAAAACTTTGAACCAGCCTTCATTTCAAATCTTACCTTTTCCCGTTGTCCCTCAGCGGGCGGAACCCGACTCCGGCCATCTGCGTCGTTTTACCTGCTTTTCCTCTACAAGCAAGCCCGACCGTTAATTTCTGTTTACTTCGCAAGCCACCGTGGCCCAATCGCCACTTTGGCTTCAAAACAAGGTAAACACCCTCTTAAAAAAACAGCTCAAAACGCCCCTTTAGCCGATCAAGCTGCTGATATCGTTCCAAGTCGCAAAAACCATCAGACTGAAAATCATCGCCAGACCGATGCGGAATGCAACCTCCTGCGCACCCGACCCGACCGGCCTGCCGCGCACCGCCTCTATCGCATAAAACACCAGATGGCCGCCGTCCAGAATGGGAACGGGCATGAGGTTCAGTAGTCCAATGGAAATTGAAAGAACGGCGGCAAGCTGGATCAGCGCGCCGACGCCAAGTGTCGCCACCTGCCCCGATGCCTGCGCCACACGCACCGGTCCGCCAAGCTGATCGGCATTCATCCGTCCCGTGACGAGGTTGCCGATATAGTTGAACGTGCCCGTAATGACATGGCCGGTTTCCCGCACACCCTCGACCAGCGCTTCCACCGGCGTGTAGCTCACATGGCGAAAATTGCCGCGCGTCTGGTCGGTGGTGATGCCGATGATTCCAAGCTCGATCTTGTTGCCGAACTGGTCCGTCGTTTCCGTGCGTGTCGGCACCATGGGCAGCGACAGATCGCGGCCATCTCTCTCCACGGTAACATTGATTTGTGTGCCTGGGCGGATGGAGACATAGCGACGGACGTCTTCAAACGTCTGCACCTTTTCGCCGTCGATCGCGATCAGCCGGTCGCCCGGCAAAATACCTGCCGTCTGGGCCGCGCTATCAGGGCGCACCTCAGACACGACAGGATCGGAAATCATCCGGCCATAGATCGTGAAGAGCACCGTGAAGATCAGGATCGCCAGGATGAAGTTGGCTATGGGGCCTGCAGCGACGGTCGCCGCCCGTTTCCAGAGCTTGGCACCAGCGAGCGTGTGCGACCTCTCTTCCAGCGTCAGCCCGGAAAGGCCATCGCTGTCAGGCTTGCTGGAGACATCCTCATCGCCGAAGAATTTGACATAGCCGCCAAGTGGCACGGCCGAGATCTTCCAGCGCGTCCCACGTTTGTCGGTAAAACCGATCAATTCCGGGCCGAAGCCGACGGAAAATGCAGTGGAGCGAATGCCACACCAGCGCCCAACGAGGTAGTGCCCCATCTCATGGACGAAGACCAGGAGCGAGATCACGAGGATAAATGGCACCATATAACCGGTCAGAAAATTAACCGCAGCCATCACAGTGTCCATATTATTCCCGATTCCCTATGTCGCGTCTCTCGTTATCTATCTGCTCAGATCAGAAGCCGAGCAAGATACCATCGCCCGATCCTGGCACATCACCGGTTACTGCCGCGTGAACCACTGCAATCAGGAATACGGTAAAGCAGGCGAAAACAAGACCGTCAACCCGGTCCATGAACCCGCCATGGCCTGGGATGAGATTACTGGAATCCTTCACTCCGAACCTGCGCTTGATGAAGGATTCGAACAGGTCGCCGATCTGGCTGAAAATGGAGAGCGCCAGCGCCAGCAACAATACAGTCAGCGAGATGCTTCCATGATAGGCAAGCGTGACGGCGCCACCCGCAACCAGGCCGAAAAACGTACCCCCGGCAGCGCCGGACCAGGTCTTGCCCGGCGAGATCGAAGGCGCAAGCTTTGGACCACCGATCGCGCGGCCGACGAAATAAGCCAGAATATCCGTTGCCCAGACGATCGCGAAGACAAAGAGCATGGCCACAAGGCCGGTTGATTCTTCGCCGCGAATGGCCGCAAGCGAAATGCCGCTCAGCGCCGAATAGACGATCCCGCCAACGAGCCACCAGTTTGGACCGCGAAGAATCGGAAACAGCGCTGCGGTGATGGCAAAACCGGAAAGCAGCGGGAGATCGAGCGAGCTCTCACCAAAGATCGTGTTGCCGCTCATCACGGCAACTGAGAACCAGCCCCAGGCATAACCCGTCGGATTGTTGTCAGAGAGCTTGGTGATCGTGCTCCACTCATAATAAATGAGGAGCGACAGAAGGCCGGCGATGGCGCGGAACATGATCCCGCCATACCAGGTCGCAGTCAGAATGACTGCGGCCATCACGATGCCCGAAATGATCCGCAGCTTTAATTCGCGGCTCATCAGGCGCCTGCCATCGCAACTTGAGTGGACAGGCCACCAAAGCGACGATCTCTCGTCATATACTGATCGATCGCAGCCACGAGCGTCTGGCGATTGAAATCAGGCCAGTAGTCGGGAATGAACAGGAATTCGGAATAGGCCGCCTGCCACAACAGGAAGTTTGACAGACGCTCCTCACCGCTTGTGCGGATAATCAGGTCAGGATCAGGAATGCCTGCCGTGTCCAGACGCGCGGAAATCGCTTCTGGCGTGATCGCAGACGCATCGATCCGACCCTCGGCAACATCGCGGGCCAGCGACGCGGCCGCGCGCGCAATTTCATCCCGCGCCCCGTAGTTGAACGCGATGATGAGTGTGAGCGCAGTGTTGTCGCGCGTGGTCTGCTCTGCCTCTTCCAGCAGAGCGCGGATATCATCCTTGAGCCCGACCCTGTCGCCGATCACGCGAACGCGCACATTCTCCTTGTGAAGCTCGGCCAGGTCCCGGCGAATGAATGCCTTGAGGAGACCGAGAAGATCCGAAACCTCCGATTGTGGCCGGCGCCAGTTTTCCGAAGAAAACGCAAAGAGCGTGAGATATTTCAACCCGCATTCGCCCGCAGTCCGAACGGTCTCACGCACGGCCTCCACGCCCCGCCGATGGCCCATGATGCGCGGCAAGCCGCGCTGCTTGGCCCAGCGACCGTTACCATCCATGATGATGGCGACATGTTCAGGCAACAGGGAAGGTGCGGTTTCCGACATCTCAATCCATTCAGGCAGTGCGGAGTTCAACAAGCTAAATCAATGCGAGGCTTGGCGATACGCCAATTATACCTGCATGATTTCCTTTTCTTTCTCAGCGAGCAAGCGATCAATTTCAGAAATCGTGTCGTCCGTCATCTTCTGAACTTTGTCAGACTTGCCACGGCTTTCGTCCTGACCGATGTCACCGTCCTTTTCGGCCTTTTTTAGACCTTCCATGCCGTCACGACGAACATGGCGAATGGCAACCTTGGACTTTTCGGCGTAATCGTGAGCAACCTTGACGAGCGACTTTCGGCGCTCCTCGTTGAGCTCAGGCAGTGGAATACGCAGGTTTTGGCCATCCACGATCGGGTTGAGGCCGAGATTGGACTCGCGAATAGCGCGGTCCACGGCGCCCACCATGGATTTGTCCCAGATGTTCACACCAAGCATGCGCGGCTCGGGAACGGTGATGTTGGCAACCTGCGAAAGCGGCACACGAGAACCGTAGGCGTCGACCGTAACGGGATCGAGAATGTTGGCAGAGGCACGTCCGGTCCGCAGCGATGCAATGTCGCTCTTGAACGCGTTGATGGCACCGTCCATGCGGCGCTTGATGTCATTGAGGTCAACACCACTCATCTTGATACTCCATTTCGTTCTGGCCTTGGCGGCCCATTATCTTGACCGGCGCTTTTCTAGCCGCCGGTGATTATGCGTCGTGCACGATGGTCTTGAGACCCCCGCCCGTCAATATTTGGGCGAATCCGCCCTTCTCATGGATCGAGAACACGATGATCGGGATGTGGTTTTCGCGCGCAAGCGCAACCGCTGCCACGTCCATCACGGCAAGCCCCTTGGCCAGCACTTCGGAATGGGTCAATTCGTCGAAGCGGGTTGCGGTCGGATCCTTCTTCGGATCAGCCGAATAGATGCCATCGACCTGCGTTCCCTTGAAGATGGCTTCCGCACCCATTTCGGCGGCGCGAAGGGCTGCTGCGGAATCGGTGGTGAAGAACGGGTTGCCAGTACCACCAGCGAAGATCACTACCCTGCCCTGCGACAGATGATGGATGGCAGCGCGCTGCGAGAAGCTCTCACAGATTTCCGGCATGGCGATCGCAGAGAGAACAACCGTATCGATCTGCAGCTTGCGCAGAGAGGTTGCGAGCGCCAGCGCATTGATGACGGTCGCCAGCATGCCCATGTGGTCGCCGGTCACGCGGTCACCACCCTTGGAAGCAACGGCCACGCCGCGGAAGATATTCCCGCCGCCGACAACGACACCAACTTCGACGCCCATGGCCCGCGCTTCGGCAATATCGGAGGCGATACGGTCAGCGACGGCGACATCAATGCCGAACCCCTGATCGCCCATGAGGGCTTCGCCGGACGCCTTGAGCAGAACACGTTTATAGAGCGGCTTGGAAGACATCATGACTCCTTTAAGCAGGTCGCGCAAAGATCCGGGATCGGCTTTGCAGCAATGGCAGGCGAAACATAAAAAGTCCGGAGCTGCAAGAACATCTGCAAACTTTTTCCGGGCAATGCGAATTGTAACCGGAACGCGGATACACGAAGGGCACCGCGTTGTCACGCGATGCCCCGGAGTTTTCCAATATTTGGGTAAAGGGATCAGCCCTTTGCGACAGCTGCAACTTCTGCAGCGAAATCGCTTTCTTCCTTCTCGATGCCTTCGCCGAGAAGCAGGCGAGCCATGCCGACAACTTCGATCTTGGCGCCGGCTTCCTTTTCAGCTTCCTTGATAGCAGCCTCAACCGTCAGGTCGGGGTTGATAACGAAAGCCTGGGACAGAAGAGCAACTTCTTCGAAGAACTTGCGCATGCGGCCATCAACCATCTTTTCGATGATGGCTTCCGGCTTGCCGGATTCGCGAGCCTGTTCGATGAAGACGTTGCGTTCGCGTTCTGCAACAGCAGCGTCGACTTCTTCCGCGCGGATAGCAAGCGGGTTGGTCGCAGCAACGTGCATGGCAACCTGGCGGCCGATCGAGGTCAGAACGGCCTTGTCGCCTACAGACTTCAGGGCAACCAGAACACCGAGCTTGCCGATGCCATCGCCAGCTGCGTTGTGGACGTAGGTCGCAACAACGCCGTGCTCGACTTCGAGCAGAGCGGCGCGACGCAGAGCCATGTTTTCACCGATCGTGGCGATCGCGTCCTTGATGGTGTCGGCAACGGACTTGCCGGTTGCCGGATAGGTGGCAGCAGCGATCGCGTCGACAGAACCATTGGTCGTCAGCGCAACGGAAGCAACGCCACGGACGATGTCCTGGAAGGCGTCGTTACGGGCAACGAAGTCGGTTTCGGAGTTGATTTCGACGACGACAGCCTTGTGGCCGGCAGACGCGATACCGATGAGACCTTCAGCAGCGGTACGGCCCGACTTCTTGTCAGCCTTGGCGATACCCTTGGCGCGCAGCCAGTCGATTGCCGCTTCCATGTCGCCATTGGTTTCAGCCAGCGCCTTTTTGCAATCCATCATGCCTGCGCCAGACTTTTCGCGCAGTTCCTTTACCATTGCGGCGGTGATTTCGCTCATTGTGTGCCTCTTGTCGGTTCGGTCGGTCACGGCAGTCTTGCCAGGCCGAAATCGGATTGTGGGAACGAATGTACCCGGAACTGTGACAGGCTGATGAAACAGCCGCCACGAAACTTGAGAAACCAGCCGCTGTTCCCTTTGGCGCCGATCGCTGCTCGATCAACGGGGTGCTGCGGCTTGAAACGAACAAGGCCGTCGAACGTGCAGTCCAGAACGGCCTTGTCTTATCCTGATGGAAAAGGCGGCGCGATCGCGCCGCCGAAAGGCCAATATCAGGCGTTGGCTTCGTCTTCGAGAGCAGGCTCGACCGGAGCTTCTTCGGAAGCGCCGAGGTCACGGCCGGAAGCGCCCTGCTGACGTGCGATACCGTCGATGGCAGCGCGGGCAATCAGATCGCAGTAAAGCGAAATGGCGCGCGAAGCGTCGTCGTTACCCGGGATCGGGAAATCGATGTGGTCCGGATCGCAGTTGGAGTCGATGATGGCGACAACCGGAATGCCAAGACGCTTGGCTTCTTCGATCGCGATCTTTTCCTTGTTGGTGTCGATGATGAACATCAGGTCCGGAACGCCACCCATATCGCGGATACCGCCGAGAGCCTTTTCAAGCTTTTCGCGTTCGCGCTCAAGGTTCAGACGCTCCTTCTTGGAGTAGCCGGAAGCATCCGAGTTCAGGATTTCGTCGACCTTGCGAAGACGCTGGATCGAGTTCGAAATCGTCTTCCAGTTGGTCATCATGCCGCCGAGCCAACGCGAGTTGACGTAGTACTGAGCGGAGCGCTTTGCGCTGTCTGCGATGATTTCGGAAGCCTGACGCTTCGTACCAACGAACAGAACGCGGCCACCACGAGCAACGGTGTCGGAAACGACCTGAAGCGCGCGCGACAGCATCGGAACGGTCTGAGCCAGGTCGATGATGTGGATGTTGTTACGATCGCCGAAAATGTACGGCTTCATCTTCGGGTTCCAGCGATGTGTCTGGTGGCCGAAGTGAACACCAGCTTCCAGAAGCTGGCGCATAGAAAAATCGGGCAATGCCATGCCTTGTTACTCCTTTTCCGGTTGAACCCCCGCGAAGCGAACAGCACCGTTTGACCGGTACCACCGGGCGGAATGAACCGGATTTCTCCCGGAACACCCCAAGCTTCGCGTGTGGAATGGTGTGCCGCATACAGCGGCCTTCGCCAAATTGCAAGCACGCGGCGTCAAAAAACGCCAGTATCGTCACATTTCAGCGTACAGGCGGCGCTTCACACGTCTCAGGCTTGAGAACATCGAGCTTGGCCAGCTTGCCTGTCAGAACGAAGTCGCCGTAATCCATCGTCAGATCACGCGTGATTCCATTCTCGTAAAGCTTGAACGACATGCGATAGATCGGCAGCGAATCCGTTCCGGTCTTGTCGTTGTAGTAGGCAATGGTCACCGGCCAGAATGGTGCCTTGGCGAAATCGCCGGCAACACTCGCTTCGGCATCGCCATCCTTCGGTGCCTGCTGCTTGCCAACCAGCGTCGATGTGATCAGGCTCTCATCGCCGTCATCCGAGCCATCGAACACGCGCGACTCAAAGATGCGCTTGCCGAGCTTGGCGTTTTCGATGACCTGATACATGTGCTCGGTCGGAAATTCGCCAGGAACGAGATCGATTTCCCGCGGATCGGGCTTCGTCAAATCCACCGTCATCTTGCCATCGACGTCTGCGGCCGAGCCGATGACTTCCTTGTCGAGCTTGTCGTCGGTGAAGGATTTGGTCTCGAAGGTGAATTTCTTCGACACGGCATCTTCGAATGTCGTGGTCTGTTGATCGGTCATCCGCACCGCGTCGCCGGTATTGATCTGCGTGACGAAGCGAAAGTCGGTCTTGTAACCCTTGCAGGACGAGCCGGTGAATTCATAGACCATGCGTCCGGTCATGCCCTCGATGCCGGAGCGATCCGACGCATCCTTGAGTTCGAGATCGTAGACCGCGCGGTGAGAGATCAGATTGGGAACGCTGGCAGGCACGGCACTTGCGATGCACGGCATGAGGCCCACGCCAGCGGCAAGAACGAGAGCGAGGTTCCTGACGATCATTCAATAACTCCTGTTGGACTCATCGCTCATACTGTACAAGCAACCGTCCGGCTTTTCGACATCATGACCTGAATGCCGGATTTTTGAAAGATTTACAACCAAAGCGGAAACGGAAAAATGTCAGACGCCATCGAAGCTCGCCTCAAGGAACTCGGATACACTCTTCCCGCCGCAGCAGCCCCTGCTGCCAACTATGTTCCCTTCACGATCAGCGGCAATCTGCTTTATATTTCCGGACAACTGCCGATGGAATCCGGCAAGATTGCGGTGACGGGCCATGTCGGTCGCGATGTCGATGTCGCAACCGCGCAAAAGGCGGCCGAGCTTTGCGCCGTCAACATTCTGGCGCAGGTCAAGGCAGCCTTGAACGGCGATCTCTCCAAGGTGCGCCGCGTGTTGAAGCTCAATGGCTTCGTCGCCTCCGTCCCGGAATTCACCGAGCAGCACCTCGTCATCAACGGTGCATCGAACCTCATTGCCAATGTCCTGGGTGATGCCGGAAAGCATGCACGTGCCGCCGTCGGCATGGCGTCGCTGCCGTTCAATGCCGCCGTCGAAATCGATGCTATTGTGGAAATCGACGCATGACATTGAAACTATCCTGGCTGACGGCCCAACCCGTCGCCCATCGTGGCTATCACGATCTCAATAAGGCGGTTTGGGAAAACACGCTCTCGGCTTTTACCCGCGCCATCGAAGCCGGCTACGCTATCGAATGCGATGTGCAGCTGGCGGCCGATAGCGTTCCCGTGGTCTTTCACGACGACGAAATGACACGCCTCACCGGCATCAAAGGCGATGTGCGCGAGCGCACATCTGCCGAACTTGGGATGCTGTCCATCGGGCAGACCAAGGATCGCGTTCCCACATTAAAGCAACTGTTGAAGCTCTGCGCCGGCAAGGTGCCGCTCGTCATTGAACTGAAGGGCCGTGAGGGCGAAGGCGTCGATGACGGCTTTGCCGAAGCGGTTCTGGAAGAGCTGGAGGGCTATCAGGGCCATGTGGCACTGATGAGCTTCGATCATCATCTCCTAAAGGATTTGAAGGCGGCACGCTCTCCCTGGCCGTTGGGTCTGACCGCTGAAGGTGCCAATCCGGAAGATTTCTTCAAGCACGATGAAGCGATGCAGATCGGGCTCGATTTCATCTCCTACTTCTGGGGTCACCTGCCCAACAGCTTCATCGATGCGCAGAGAAAACTCAGCGTCCCGGTGATTACCTGGACCGTGCGGGATGAAAATGCCTTGGAGAAGTCCTATACATATGCTGACCAGATAACGTTCGAGGGGTTTGTCCCCAACAGCAAGGACCAGTCAGCCACCGCATGAGCGACGAATACACCATTCGCGTTGCACAGTCCTTCAAGGACATCGCTCCGGAAAGCTGGAACAGCCTTTCCGGAGCATCCAGACTACCGTCGGCCACGCCGTACAATCCCTTCACTTCGCACGCCTTTCTGTCCGCGCTGGAAGAATCCGGATCGGCCACGGCAAAGACCGGCTGGCTTGGCCAGCATCTCTTGCTGGAGCGCAGCGACGGGAGATTGATGGGGGCAGTTCCTGGCTACCTCAAGAACCACAGCCGCGGCGAATATGTCTTCGACCAGGGATGGGCGGACGCGTTCGAACGTGCAGGTGGTCGCTATTATCCCAAGCTCCAATGCTCGGTCCCATTCACGCCTGCAACCGGTCCACGCCTGTTGACGACGGGACTGGACGCTGCGGCCTTCCAGCAGGTCCTCGCCTCAGGTCTCCAGCAGGTGACTGAGAAGCTCGGCATCTCTTCAGCACACGTGACCTTTGCAAATGAAGACGAGATTGAAGCCCTGGAGGATGAGGGTTTTCTGCATCGTACCGATCAGCAGTTTCATTTCATCAATGAGGGCTATCGTGATCACAGCGATTTCCTCGACGCCCTGTCATCACGCAAGCGCAAGACCCTGAAGAAAGAGCGGCGCTCGGCGCTGGAAAACGGCATCGAAATCGACTGGCTCACCGGCAGCGATCTGACCGAAGATATCTGGGATCAGTTCTTCACCTTCTACATGGATACCGGCAGCCGCAAATGGGGCAAACCTTACCTCACCCGCTCCTTCTACTCCCTGATCGGCGAGCGCATGGCAGACGATATCCTGCTGGTAATGGCCAAGCGTGAGGGTACATATATTGCTGGCGCCATCAACTTCATCGGCGGCGACGCACTCTACGGCCGCCACTGGGGCTGCATCGAGGATCATCCTTTCCTGCATTTCGAAGTCTGCTACCATCAGGCGATCGATTTTGCGCTTTCCAAGGGCTTGAAGCGTGTGGAAGCCGGCGCTCAGGGCGAGCATAAGCTGGCACGCGGCTACACGCCGGTGACCACCCATTCCGCCCACTACATTGCCCATCCCGGCCTTCGCCACGCCATCGCCGATTATCTGGAGCGGGAACGCAGCGAAGTCGAACAGATCAACGACTATCTTGAAGACCACAGCCCGTTTCGCAAAGGCGAACGGCAGGAAGACGACGACTAAAGAGTTTTGAGGGAGCAGCCCGTGACAGCCTACGATGACAACAACATCTTCGCAAAAATCCTCCGGGGTGAAATCCCGTGCGTCAAGGTCTACGAAGACGACCATACACTGGCCTTCATGGACGTGATGCCCCAGGCCCCGGGTCACCTGCTGGTGATCCCGAAGACCGGCTCGCGCAATATTCTCGATGCCGATCCTGACGTGCTGACAAAGACAATCCCCATCGTACAGAAGCTCGCCGTCGCCGCCAAGGAAGCCTTCGATGCTGATGGCATCTATGTAGCGCAGTTCAACGAGCCCGCCGCTGGCCAGACGGTCTTCCACCTGCACTTCCACATCGTACCGCGCAAGGACGGAGAGCCTTTGAAGCCCCATAGCGGCGCGATGGCGGATGTGGAGATGCTGAAGGCCCACGCAGAGAAGATCAAACAGGCGCTGTAAGGCGCGCTCCCGGCCGTGGACCGTCGAGAACAAACACCGCATCGCTGACACAAAAACCCGCCGAGGCCATCGGCGGGTTTTCTATTATCGGGGCCTATGGAAAGCCCTCAAATTATCAGAGCTCAAATCAGCTGCGAAGAATGGAGCGGCCAGCGTAAGCAGCCTGCGGACCCAGCATCTCTTCGATACGGATCAGCTGGTTGTACTTCGCCAAACGGTCGGAGCGCGACAGCGAGCCGGTCTTGATCTGACCGCAGTTGGTGGCAACCGCGAGATCGGCAATCGTGGAGTCTTCCGTTTCACCCGAACGGTGAGACATGACCGCCGTGTAGCGTGCCTTGTGCGCCGTTTCGACAGCGTCGAGCGTCTCGGTCAGAGAACCGATCTGGTTGACCTTGACGAGGATGGAGTTGGCAACGCCCATCTTGATGCCGTCGCGCAGGCGCGCGGAGTTGGTAACGAAGAGGTCGTCGCCGACCAGCTGTACCTTAGAGCCGATCTTGTCGGTCAGGTACTTCCAGCCTTCCCAATCGTCTTCGGCCATGCCGTCTTCGATGGAAATGATCGGGTACTTGCCCGCGAGTTCTGCGAGATAATCAGCCATGGCTTCCGGCTCGAGCGTGCGGCCTTCGCCTTCCATCTCGTATTTGCCGTTCTTGAAGAACTCGGTCGAGGCGCAGTCGAGAGCAAGAGCGACGTCGTCGCCCGGCTTGTAGCCTGCCTTTTCAACCGACTTCATGATGAAGTCCAGCGCTTCCGGCGCGCTCTTCAGGCCAGGGGCAAAACCGCCTTCGTCGCCGACATTGGTGTTGTGACCCTGCGCTGCCAATTCCTTCTTCAGAACATGGAAGATTTCCGCGCCGATGCGCACCGCGTCACGGATGCTTTCCGCGCCGACCGGCATGATCATGAATTCCTGGAAGTCGATCGGGTTGTCGGCATGTGCGCCACCATTGATGATGTTCATCATCGGAACGGGCAGCAGGTGGGCGTTCGGGCCACCGACATAGCGATAGAGTGGCAGGCCGGTCGTTTCGGCAGCGGCCTTGGCAACGGCGAGCGACACGCCGAGGATGGCGTTTGCGCCGAGGCGAGACTTGTTCGGCGTACCATCGAGCGCAATCAGCGTCTGGTCGATGTGGATCTGGCTTTCGGCATCGAAGCCGCCAAGCGCATCAAAGATCTCGGTGTTGACGGCCTCAACGGCCTTTTCAACACCCTTGCCGCCATAGCGCTGTCCGCCATCGCGCAGCTCGACTGCCTCGTGAGCGCCGGTGGATGCGCCCGATGGAACGGCAGCGCGACCGAAGGAGCCGTCTTCGAGGTACACGTCGACCTCGACCGTGGGGTTGCCACGGCTATCGAGGATTTCGCGTGCGATGATGTCGGTAATGGCTGTCATGGTCTCTCCCTTGGGACTGGAACAGATGAATTTAAGTCGCTTGTCTTAGAGCGCATCGGCAAAACTGTGAAGCCGTTTTCGAGCCGGACGGCGGATAAGCGATTCTGAAAAGTGTGAAAGGTCATTGCAACTTCGCTGTAGACGAAGCGTGAGAAATTACAATGACGACGCCCAGCATCAGGCGTCGCCCAACCTATAAAAATCGATTAGGCCAAAATCAGGCAGCCTTGGCGATAGCGTCAAACGCCAGAAGCTTCTCCAGAAGCTTCGGCATATCCTTCAGGTGAACCATGTTCGGACCGTCGGATGGGGCATTGTCCGGATCCTCATGGGTTTCGACAAACAGGCCGGCAATGCCGACAGCCACCGCCGCACGCGACAATGTCTCGACGAATTCGCGCTGACCACCGGTCGACCCACCCTGCCCGCCTGGCTGCTGCACGGAATGCGTCGCATCGAAGACCACCGGCGCACCGAGCGAGGCCATGATCGGCAACGAGCGCATGTCGGAGACAAGCGTGTTATAGCCGAACGATGCGCCGCGTTCGCAGAGGAGAACATTCGGATTGCCGCTCTCATTCAACTTCGCCAGCACGTTCTTCATGTCCCAGGGCGCCAGGAACTGTCCCTTCTTCACATTGATCACGCGGCCGGTCTTCGCGGCGGCGATCAGAAGATCGGTCTGGCGACTGAGAAAGGCCGGGATCTGCAGAACATCAACGGTTTCGGCGACAATGGCGCACTGCTCTTCGGTATGGATATCGGTCAGGACCGGGAAGCCATATTCCTTCTTGAGATCGGCAAAGATCTCCATGGCCTTGTCGAGACCGATGCCGCGCTGGCCGGAAAGCGATGTGCGATTGGCCTTGTCGAAGGATGACTTATAGACAAGCCCGATGCCGAGCTTGCCGCAAAGCTCATGAAGCGTGCCGGCAATCATGAAAGCGTGGTCGCGGCTTTCCATCTGGCACGGACCGGCAATCAGCGAAAACCGCTCCGTGTTGGAGAAGGCGACAGCGCCTTTGCCTTCGCCAGCGACCACTTTCAAATTGTTCTTCACAGTCATCTCATTCCTCACGACACATGCGCCGGACATCGCCGGCAACCGCTTAACTTGCGATGTTGCACAGGCATTAGCAGCAAGCGCGCCATGTGTCACGAGATGAGGGATGCTGCGGCCGGAGCACCGACCGCTTGCCCTTTAGCCGGCATTCGCCTTCCGCACGACATCGGGATTGGCCTCGGAAAATTGCACGAACGGCCCGACTGCGCGCACGGCGTCGGAAAATCCAGCACTTCCCTTCAGCCCTTCCAGTTCTTCAGGCTTGAAGCCTTGAGTCAGTAACATGCGATAGACGTTCTCGCTGTTCTCACCACCGGCGGAAACCCAAGTCGGTAGCGATGTCTCCCAGGCCTTCTTCTCGCGCTGGTTTCGATCGACGACGATGGCAAGCTTGATCAGTCCGCCGATCGGAATGGGAATACCGTTCACCGCAAGATCGGGGATGAAGCTCGCCGGATGAACGCCGCCAAGCGCGTGGTTCTTCAGGATCCGTGCACAGTTATTGTCGCGCGTCGGCTCCTTGTTCTGCGAAACGCGCTTCTGATTGAGCTGAACGATGAGCTTGCAATTGGCCATCGTCGTGTTCAGCAGCAGCCGGTCGTACTCCTTGCGCTTTAAAGCTTCCGGTGAATTGGGATCGAGGGTCTGGCAACCGGCCAGCGCAACCAGCATTCCGATAAGGGTAAATCTAACGAGCTTCATAAAAATGTCCCTGCCCCGAGAAGACGCTGCAAGGCAGCGCCGTAGAGCTATGATAACTTTGTTGATAATGCTTCGAATGGCTTGGCCTTCATCCCACAGGATGACCGGATCATGTGATCCTCGAAGCAGCTTGTAGATACCCGCAAAAATGAAATCATCAACCTGGAGAGGAAAAAGACGCGCAACACCGTAAAGAAGCTATAAACTTCTACCATTGCGCGGATAACAGGACTGCGAATTGATGAGGCGGAGACGTTTGCGGAATTTTAAGGGATTGCAGAACACATATGGAACATATAGTGTTCGTTCTGTATTTGTTTCGCGAATCTTCGCCACGTATTCCAAGGGTTTTCTTCATGCTCACGCGCAAACAGCAGGAACTGCTTCTTTTCATTCATGAGCGAATGAAAGAGTCCGGCGTGCCGCCATCTTTCGATGAGATGAAAGATGCCCTCGACCTTGCCTCGAAATCCGGCATCCATCGGCTGATTACCGCTCTGGAAGAACGTGGCTTCATCCGCCGCTTGCCGAACAGGGCAAGAGCCCTGGAAGTCATCAAGCTTCCGGAAGCCTATTCCGCACCCGCACAGAAGCCGCCGCGCGGCTTCTCGCCAAGCGTGATCGAGGGCAGCCTCGGAAAAGCCAAACCGCCTGAGTCGGCTCCTGCCCCGAAGCCAGCAAACGATCAGATCTCCTCCGCTGTCACCGTTCCTGTAATGGGGCGCATCGCCGCCGGTGTGCCGATCTCCGCTATTCAGAACAACACCCACGATGTTGCCGTACCCGTCGATATGTTGGGCACGGGCGAGCATTACGCGCTGGAGGTCAAGGGTGACTCGATGATCGAGGCTGGCATCTTCGATGGCGATACCGTCATCATTCGCAACGGCAGCACCGCCAACCCCGGCGATATCATCGTCGCACTGGTAGATGATGAAGAAGCCACCTTGAAGCGCTTCCGCCGCAAGGGTGCTTCCATCGCCCTGGAGGCCGCGAACCCAGCCTATGAAACCCGTATCTTCGGACCGGATCGGGTCAAGATTCAGGGCAAGCTGGTCGGCCTCATTCGTCGCTATCACTGAGCGGACGACAGTCGGCTCAGACTGGCTGCCCGTGCTCTTGCAGAGGCAAGACGCGCTGACATAGTTGGCAGATGCGGCGATGTTGGGCTGCCTCTGATCGCACCGAGGTTTCGACGCTGGTTCTCTTCGCCTTTGTCTTTCTCGTTATCCTCATTCTCGATCCGAGGGTGAGGAAAAGATTGGCGGATGGTCGGGTGCATGCCGATCATGGCCTTCGAACGGCGGCAATCTTTCAGTGCCACCGACAAGCGCCCTCGCCCGTCGCTTCTAAGTGCAGGACTCACAGACGCAGCTAATCCATGTTGCAGCTACCATCCGACAAGGTGGACAGTCTCACCGCCCCTTTTCCGTTCTGCCTGTCGATTCCCGGTCCCGCTCATATTGGCGCAATGCCGGGAAATCCGGCAGCCACGCCTCACGGCGGACCGTCCAAAGCTCGTAGGTCGGCTCGAACTGATCTGGTGAATCCAGGGAACCGAGATTGACCTCGATTTCGTCGTCGCTTTTTCCGAAGACCGGCGATCCGCAGTTGGGACAGAAGAAACGGCCATTATAGCTGCGTGTTTCTCCCTCGATGGTAACGGCATCCTGCGGGAAGATGGCGGATGCGTGGAAGAGCGCGCCGTGGTGTTTGCGACAGTCCATGCAGTGACAAATCCCGATACGGTAGGGCGCGCCGACCATCGAAAGCCTCACGCTGCCGCAGGCACAACCGCCAGATTTCATGTTCATCTCGATCGCTCCATTTGCTTGACGCCTTCCCATCAAACCGCGACGAACCGGTGAAGTTCATTCTGCTTCTGTTTCCGGACACGTGAGAACGGCGAACGCATCAATTCATATGATATCTGACATGACAGACTCGGCCTGTATGTCCTCTCGGTCATGCGTTAGGAGGATGGACAGAGAAACATACGCACCTACACGCATGGACGCTTTTGCTGATTGCATGCGATTCAAGCGGCGTATCACCAGAAGGAGACAACATGTACGATCTCTACATCGCCAACAAGAACTACTCCTCCTGGTCTCTCCGGCCGTGGGTTCTGATGCGCACATTGGAGATTTCCTTCAACGAGCATCTCGTCCCCTTCAATGATCCCGATCCCAAGAATGGCTTCAATCACTTCTCCCCCACCGGCAAGGTGCCTTGCCTTGTGGATGGCGATGTCACCATCTGGGACTCGCTTGCGATCATCGAATATCTGGCGGAACGGCATGATGGTGTTTGGGCTGAGGATGCCAAAGCGCGGGCTTGGTCGCGCTCGGCATCCGCGGAGATGCATTCCGGCTTCCAATCGCTCCGCAATCTGCACCCGATGAGCGTAGGCTTGCGAATCCGGCCAGTTCCTGCAACCGAGGCGCTCCGTAGGGATATCGCGCGTATAGATGCGCTATGGCAACAGGGCCTCGACAGCTTCGGAGGGCCGTTTCTGGCCGGTACGAATTTCACCGCCGTCGACGCCTTCTTCTGCCCCGTGGCCTTTCGCTTCCAGACCTACGGCACAGCACTCTCGCCAGCGGCAGAGGCTTACAAGACCCGCCTCTTGAACTCGCCGGCGATGAAGGAGTGGGAGGAGGCAGCGATCCGGGAACCCTGGCGTGACGCCGAGCACGAAGAAGAAGCGCGGGCGTCCGGCGAGATCATCGAAGACCGCCGCTCCGCAGCGGGTTGAAGCAAGAGACTTACTGCCCGGCCGCCAGCATCGCCTCGATATGCGGCGGCACCGCGCCGTCAGAGGTCTTGCTGCGCCAGTCATAGGCGCGGTGGATCGACCAGGGTCTGGCAACGTCTTGCATCGCCGCGCGCGCAGTTGCGACGGGCGCTCCGGCCTCATTCAGCCAGAGTTCCAGCGAGCCCGTCTTCCGCAATGTTGTGGCGCTGATCAACAGCGCGCCCGAGCGACAATTTGAAAACGGCACGAAACGCGACGTCACGACGATGTCCGCCACATCACAGGCTGTTCCGGTCAACGCCGTGTTCGAAATGACCACGACTGTGACGCCGCTCTCATGACGTCCAGCACACCAGGCGTTTTTCTGACACGAGAAGCCATTCGTCCGCTCGAAAGCCAGAATCATCTTGTCGCGAACCTCTTGCTTCAGCTGATCGGTGAGAACAGCCGGCCGGCGTGGCGTTGGCTCTGCCGTTTCCTCTCGTTCACCCGCCTTGTTGTCGTCCACCATGACAGGGGCCACATGTTTATCCGGAAGCGGCACCGCCCTCGCCCACTGATCAAAGACGAACCCCTTCGCCTGGCGCTTGGTCGTCGCAACGAATTGATCCACGCGAAACGCGACCAGAACACCATCCTCGTAGATCAATAAATCCGGCTTTGCCTTGTTCTGCTCAAGCGGCACCAGAACGAGACCGGCCAGCATCAGGGGAAGCCCCAAGAGCGCGAGGTGGGTCCGCAGCAAGGTCAGAAGAAGAAATCCGACCGTCGAGACGGCCAGAAACCAGGGATGTTGCCGCCCGATCGTGGCATCTCCGCCCCAACTGGAGACGGTGTTGGCAATGTCGATCACCATGGCCATGCCGTAACCCATCAGCTTCAGGAAGGGTGCATCCAGGCCGAAAGGCATGAGCAGCATGGCAATCAGTGCAGACGGCATGACGATGATCGACATGACCGGCATGGCGGCAAGATTGGCGGCCAGTCCGTAGGTGGTGATACGGTGGAAATGCTCGATGGAGTAGATCGCAGTCGAGACACCCCCAATCAACGAGGTGATGACGACACCGCCGATCACGGCACTCGCTTTCGACGAGGCCACCATCCACAAAGGCGGGCGCGCGATAAAGAGGCGCTCGCGACTGCCCTGCCATCTGCTCCAGAAGGAATAGGCAGCAACCAGTGCCAGCGTTGCGGCAAAGGACATCTGGAAACTCGGACCCATGATTTCATGTGGCGAAACCGCGATGATGACGATTGCGGCAAGGGCGACATTGCGCAGACTGATCGACGGCCGGTTGACGAGAACCGCTGCCAGCATGATCGACATCATCAACCATGCCCGCTCGGCAGAGACGGCAAAGCCTGAAATCAGATAATAGGCGAATGTCATCAACAGCGCGGCAAAGGCGGAGATCTTCTTGACGGGATAGCGCTGCGAAAACCCTGGACACAGGCTGAACACCATACGCATACCGACGAAGAAGATGCCTGATGCCAGTGCCATGTTGAGCCCGGAAATGGCAACGATATGGGCGAGCCCCGACACGCGCAAAGCTTCCATCGTCTCGCTGGAGATCGCGCGCCGTTCATCCGTGATGATCGAAGCCGCAAAAGCACCTGCATCGCCGCCGATGACGCTGCGGATTCGTTCGGCAATAGCGGAACGCAGCGCGTAGAGCCCCGAACCCGCTGTTTGCAGCCAGCCCACGCCGTCTGTCGTTTCGGCCTGCGTCGGTAGAGCCTTTGGCGCGCTATAGAAAAAGCCTGTCGCACCGATCCCATCGAAGTACGCGGAAAAGGCAAAGTCGTTGAGGCCCGGCAATGCCGGCCCGGATGGTGGTGAAAGGCGCGCCTTGCCGGTGATGCCTGCACCGACAGCGATCGGTTTTTCGCGACTGCGCGAGAGAACGGATATCCGGTTTGGCAGGCGCGTCAGAGAAGGTCCACTCGTCGAAGTCAGGGCGATCGTGTAGCGCCAGTAGCCCCTGGCATCTACCTCCCGCCGCTCCACTTTGCCGGTGATTGTCGTCGTCACGGCAGTGTCAAGGACTGTGGTCCCAACGCGGCGCGTCTCCCAGTTCGCCAGAAGCATGCCGAGCAGCAGAAGTGCAAGCGTTGCCAGCACAAAGGACAGTGCGGTCTGCCGGTGCCGCATGATGATGGCGATCGGGATGACGCAAAGGCCACTCACAAGCAGAACGACATCGGATGGCGGAGAGGAGAGCGAAAACCACAGCGCCGCGCCCGCGCCGACCAGCACGGGGATGAAAAGGAAGTCCTGCCGGTACTGAAGCTCCTCGGTGACGCAACGCGATAAGGTCGATTGCAATCGCTGCGCAAAGCCTTGAGGCGCAGGACGCGGCGGAGCAAAGAGTACGATATCCGTATTCGCAAGAGCAGCGGGCGCATTGATGCCGTCGAGCTCCACCTTCACAGGCGTGCCCGTCTCCAGCAAGCGGAACTGCTGCCGTTCCCCGTAGTCGTTCAAGCGCCGCCCCTCGGTCCCTTAGGACCAATTTGCAGCCTTGCGATTCGGATTGCAATCCAGTGTGCAGATTAAGGAAGCATTGACTTAAAACGAAACAGTAAAGTGGCAAAACCGATCAGAACGGCTTATTCCAATTCTGCGATGCACAATTTGCCTTTTGGATAGCTTGGCATCGTCGCGCGGATCATATAGCTAAATCCGTGACGCTTAATTGGCCGATGCGTCAACCCGCATCGCCTGCATATTCGGAGGTATGGTATGACGGAAAAAAGCGCTACAGTGACCCTCGGCGACAAGACGGTCGATCTTCCTGTACGAGAAGGTACGATTGGCCCGCGCGTCGTCGATATCGGCACCCTGTACAAACACACCGGCTCCTTCACCTACGACCCCGGTTTCACCTCGACCGCTTCGTGCGAATCCAAGATCACCTATATCGATGGTGACGAAGGCGTTCTGCTGCACCGCGGTTATCCGATCGAGCAGCTTGCCGAACAGGGCGACTTCCTCGAGACGTGCTACCTGCTGCTTTACGGCGAACTGCCGACGACCGCGCAGAAGAAGGACTTCGACACCCGTGTGACGCGTCACACCATGGTGCATGAACAGATGAGCCGCTTCTTCACCGGCTATCGTCGCGACGCCCACCCAATGGCTGTCATGTGCGGTACGGTCGGCGCCCTCTCCGCCTTCTACCACGACTCGACCGACATCACCGATCCGCACCAGCGCATGGTCGCGTCTCTGCGCATGATCGCCAAGATGCCGACCATCGCGGCCATGGCCTACAAGTACCATATCGGCCAGCCCTTCGTTTATCCGAAGAACGATCTCGATTACGCATCGAACTTCCTGCACATGTGCTTTGCCGTTCCGTGCGAAGAGTACAAGGTGGACCCGGTTCTGGCCCGCGCCATGGATCGCATCTTCATTCTCCACGCCGACCATGAGCAGAACGCGTCCACGTCGACCGTTCGTCTGGCCGGTTCCTCGGGCGCAAACCCGTTCGCATGTATCGCAGCCGGCATCGCCTGCCTGTGGGGCCCCGCTCACGGCGGCGCCAACGAAGCAGCGCTCAACATGCTGAACGAGATCGGAACGGTCGATCGTATTCCTGAATACATCGCACGCGCCAAGGACAAGAACGATCCGTTCCGCCTGATGGGCTTTGGCCACCGCGTCTACAAGAACTACGACCCGCGCGCCAAGATCATGCAGAAGACGATGTACGAAGTGCTGGAAGCGACCGGCAATTCCGACGATCCGATCATGCAGGTTGCGCTCGAACTGGAAAAGATCGCTCTTTCGGACCCTTACTTCGTCGAGAAGAAGCTCTACCCGAATGTCGACTTCTACTCCGGCATCACGCTGAAGGCGCTTGGCTTCCCCACGACCATGTTCACCGTTCTCTTCGCTCTTGCCCGCACCGTCGGCTGGATCGCCCAGTGGAACGAAATGATCGAAGATCCGCAGCAGCGTATCGGTCGTCCGCGCCAGCTCTACACCGGCGCCGCAAAGCGCGACTACGTTCCAGTTTCCAAGCGCTAATCCGCGGTCGAGACATCCAGACAAAAAAGCGTCTCTTTCGAGGCGCTTTTTTTGCGCAGTTTTTTCGGCGATCCATCCTCGCGATACCCGAAGACTTGAAGCAAAAGCCGCTTCCGCTTATATCGTCCTTGCGAGGACGACCTCGGCCATGGCGGCGACAGCATTCGGGACGGCCCGATTTGGTTATCTCGGGAGTTTTCCATGCGCAGCATAGGCGATCGTATCCGCCACGCTCTCAGCTTTGAAATTATTGGCCTCGCTTTGGTCATTCCACTCGGCACCGTCGTCTTCGCCATGCCGATGAGCGACATCGGCATTGTCGGCGTCGTCAGCGCCACCGTCGCGACGGCGTGGAATTATCTCTACAATCTTGGCTTCGACCACACCCTGCAGCGTCTGCGGGGCACCACGCTCAAGACACCGGCGATCCGTGTGGCGCACGCGGTTCTGTTCGAGCTTGGACTTCTGATCGTCCTGATGCCGTTCATTGCCTGGTATCTCGGCATCGGCCTGATCCACGCACTGATCATGGATATCTCGTTCGCGCTCTTCTACGTCGTCTACGCCTTCGTCTTCAATTGGGCCTATGACGCGATCTTCCCGCTGCCGGAATGGCAGAAGGAAGCAGCAGCCGAGTAAGGCTACCAGATTAAACCCACAGGTAATCGCAAAGAAAAACGCCGCGCATCGAATGATGTCGCGGCGCTTAATTTTACATCGTGGATGGCGATCAGAGCGCCTTCAACGTCCAGGCCACAATCTCGCGAGAGGCAGCGGCAAACGCCGAGTCGAGCGCCTTGACAAAGTTCGCGTTGCCCGTACCGCTGACGCGCGCGCTTGCACGGAACACGTCCTGTGCCCGAACGGTGCCGTTGCGATCGTTCAGCAACTGTACCGAAATCTCGATGTTGGCGACATTGTTCTTGGTGTCGACCTCGAAGGCGCGAATATCGGTGACGACCTGATAGTCGATCGCCAGACCCTGCCCCGGACGTCCAACACCGCCGAGGCGGCCCGTATCCTGGAAGGCTTCGACCAGCTTCGACTGCACCATGCGTGGCAGGCGGTCGCTCCACTGCGAGTTCGCAAGATACTGCACTTCCGAGTTGGAAAGCCGTACCACGATGTTCTCGCTATCGAGCGCCTTAAGCGCGGTTGGCTCAGCCACCAGAAGCTGGCGTCCCTTGAGGGATCGCGCCTGCGTCACCGGCGCGGGTGAGACGGAAAGATCGAACGTATCGTTCTTAGCGCCACCGCCGCAGCCTGCCAGGATCGCACCAAGCAAGGGCATTATCACAGCAAACTTCGTGGAGACCGCGGATATTTTCCGCCGTGGTATCTGCAAAATCATGAAACCAGGAACCTCCATCAACGCCGTGTCCGGCCATCATATTGTTTTACATTTTCGCCGCCGAAGATCAGGCGCTGCGGATCGCGATCGAAATTGGTGATCGTATTGTTGAGATTGTTGACCGTATCACGGGTGCTGCTGATCAGCGCCTGAAGATCCCTCAGGCCCGAATTCGAGAAGCGAGTGAGGTTGTCGGCAATCGGGCCAATACGTCCGTTGAGATTGTCAGCAACCGCCTTGAAGGAGTTAAGAGTCTCACGTGCCTTGGCAAAAAGCGAATCCGCGTCATCGGTTCCCAGCATGCCGTCCACTTTCGCGAGAATGCCGTCGACGCGGCTCGATGCCATGTTCAGCTTGCGAGACATGTCGGTGAAGTCGGCAATTGCTTGATCGATATCCTGACGGCGCGTTCCAACGTCATCGGCGATCTGGCGGAAGGTGGAGATCGCCTGGCGAGCGTCGGCGGTCGCAGCCGACACATCCTCAACCGTATTGCTCACCTTCGCGGTATCGACCGAAGCCAGAAGCTCATCGGCGCGCTTCAACACGTTCTGAGCGTCCGAACTTGCCTGTTCGAAGTTACGTGAAGTGCGTTGTACGTTCTCCATAACCGCTTGAATGCCGCTGGAAGAGGCCGCCACGTCGGACGTGACCTTGTCAACATTGGTGAGAATCGAGTCGATCTTCTGTGAATCCACCGCCTTGACCAGATCTTCAACGGCCGTCAGCGTTCCATCGAGACGAACCGAGACCGACTGAACGGTCGTCGACAATGAGCTCAGGCTCTCTAGGAAGTTTTCGATGCCATCGGAGTTGGAGGCAAGCGCTGCAGAGAATTTCTCGGCATTGCGAACGGTTTCCGTCAGCGGTCCGCGCGCATCCTGCACGAAGCCCTGAAGCTCTCCGATCGCACCATCCGCACGCTTCAGAATCTTGTCGGCGGTCGCAAGCAGGTTCGTCACACTGGACAGATCAGCCGTCAGCTCTGCTGGCACGCCGGTTTCGAAGGACTTCTGGAGAATGCGTTCCTCATTGCTGCGCCCACCCGAAAGCTCGACATAGGCAGCGCCCGTCAGGCCCTGGATTTCCAGAACCGCGCGAGTGGACGGAAAGACCGGCGCATCCGCCTGCACTTCCGTATAGGCAATCGAGTAAGCAGGATCCTGCTGGTCGATCGAAAGACCACGAACCGTACCGACAGGTATGCCGTTGAACCGCACCGGCGAACCGACGGACAGACCATTGGCCGATCCCGGAATACGGATCGTCAGCTGCGCCACTGGCCCGCCGCGTCCGAATTCGGCCATCCAGTAAACGAAGCCGAATGCCGCCGCGACCACGATGAGCGTAAAAATACCGACAATGGTGTAATTCGCCTTGGTTTCCATGCCTATCCGTTACTCCCCGGAATCTGTTGCGTGCCATCCGGAAGGACGACGGCGCGAGCCCGCTTTCCGCGGAAATATGATTGGACCCAGGGATCGTCGTTATTGAACATATCCTCGAGTGTACCTTCGACTGCCACTTTCTTGTTGCCGAGAACGGCAATGCGGTCGCAGACTGAAAACAGGCTGTCGAGATCGTGGGTCACCATGTAAACCGTCAGACCCATCGAATCGCGCAAGCGCGCAATCAGCATATCAAACTCTGCAGCCCCGATCGGATCGAGACCCGATGTCGGCTCGTCCAGGAAGACGAGGTCCGGATCGAGCGCCAGAGCGCGCGCCAATGCTGCGCGCTTGATCATGCCGCCTGAAAGTTCGGATGGGAACTTGTCGCCGGCATCCGGCTTCAAACCCACCATTTCGATTTTCAGGGCCGCAAGCTCATCCATCAGCTTTTGCGGCAGATCGAGATATTCGCGCATCGGCAGCTGAATATTCTCTTTCACAGTCAGACCGGAGAAGAGCGCGCCCTGCTGGAAGAGGACACCAAGACGCGTGTCGAGCGCCATGCGTTCTTCGTCCGAGGCCTTGTCATAGTCAGTCCCAAGGATCTTGATCGAACCGCCCTGGCGCGGCAAGAGCCGCAGCACCGTGCGCATCAGCACCGATTTACCGGCACCGGACGGACCGATAAAGCCCAGAATTTCACCGCGATAGACATCGAGGTCGAGATTGTCGAGCACGAGCTTGTCGCCAAAGCCGACGGTCACGCCCTCCACCGAAAGCACGACTTCGCGATCGGTCTTGCTGTCTTTCCTGTCCTCGACTGCTTGTCCTTGATCCACAGCCCTCTCCTTAAAAATCGATGGCTGAATAGAAGATGGCGAAAAGCGCATCGACGAGGATCACGACAAAGATCGATTTGACCACCGAGGCCGTGACGTGTTGACCGAGCGATTCCGCGCTCCCGCCAACCTTCATTCCTTCCACGGATGCCACAATGCCGATGATCAGGGCCATGAATGGCGCCTTGATCATGCCGGACGCGATCGTCGAACCCTCAACGGCGCTATGAAGACGCGAAAGAAACACTTCAAACGTGATACCCGAATAAATAAGCGAGACGATTGCAGCGCCGAACAATGCCGAGAAATTGGCGATGATGGTGAGAAGCGGCAAGGCGATCGTGAGCGCCACCAGACGCGGGAAGACCAGGACGCCGACGGGGTTGAGGCCGATGACCTTCAGCGCGTCGATCTCCTCGCGCATCTTCATCGAACCGATTTCAGCGGTAATCGCGCTGCCGGACCGGCCGGCGATCATGATAGCGGTAAGAAGAACGCCGATCTCACGCAATTGGAGAATGCCGACGAGGTCGACCACAAAAACTTCCGCGCCGAAATATCTGAGCTGGAACGCGCCCTGCTGGGCGATGATCGCACCGATCAGGAACGACATCAGCGTTATGATGGGCACCGCACGCACGCCCATGTGATCGACCTGGTTGACGATGGCAGCAGGCGACACGCCGCGCCCTCGACCGAGCTTCATCTGCGCGCCACGAACGGCTGAGCCCAGAATAAACATGCCGGCCATAAAGTCGGACCCTGCCTGGACGACATTGCGTCCCACGGGCTCGAAGATGCGGCTTAAAATACCCTGCTTTTGCGTATCCTTCGGCGGCAGCGGCGCTTCATCGGGAAGCGAGGTGATGATCTCCTCGACCTTCTCATTGCCCTCGAAGCTGACATTCGAGCCGGACTTCTCCAGACGGCTCCGCAGGCTATGGAGGATCCATGCACCGGTCGTATCGATATGGTCGATACCCGACAGGTCGATCGTGATGGGCCCGGATGCACCTGATTTTTCGATCTTGTCGAGTTCGGGCAGAACGGGAGAGATGTTCGCGTTGCGCCAGGAACCGGAGAGCACGTAGCGCGCGCCGCCGCGCCCCGCGTTCTCATCCGCCGAGATTGCAGCCTGTTCCACCCGCTTGCCTGGTTCCTGTTCTTGCATATTTCTCCGCGTGAATGCAGCTTACTGAAAGATTCTCTTAACGATTCATATCTTTTGCCGGACCAGCAAGCCACAGCGGTGCACCGTAAATGGATACATATTTTGCAGGTTCCATGGTTTTACCCCCAACTATAAGGCAATTTTGATGAGCCGTTACCTCGAAGCCACAGCGCAAATCTTCCCGGTTGCAGGAAGCTTCACCATTTCGCGGGGAAGCCGCACGGAAATCCATGTGGTCACCTGCACCATTTCCGACAACGGCGTCCAAGGTCAGGGAGAGTGCGTCCCCTACGCGCGCTATGGCGAAACGATCGAAGGCGTCCTGGCAGATATTGACGCAGCCGCGAAGGCAATCGCTTCGGGGCTCGACCGGGAGCATCTTCAGCAGGCCATGAAGCCGGGTGCTGCGCGCAACGCCGTCGACTGCGCTTTGTGGGATCTGGAAGCGAAGCTCTCAGGGAGACCCGCCTTTGCTCATTTTCTGCCGTCTGCTCCCAAACCCTTGATGACGGCCTATACGATTTCGCTCGCCGACGCGCAGACGATGGCGGCGAAGACAAAAGAAAACGCCCATCGTCCGCTCTTGAAGATAAAGACGGGAACAGAGGACGACGAAGAGCGCCTACGCGCCGTTCGTGCGGCAGCACCAGATGCCGCAATCATCGTCGATGCCAACGAGGGATGGCGTGAAGACAATATAGAGCACCACATGGCCGTTGCCGCGGAGCTCGGGATTTCCTTGATCGAGCAACCTCTCCCAGCCGGCAACGATGCGTTTCTGGCGACGATAAAGCGACCCGTGGCAATCTGCGCGGATGAGAGCGTCCACCTGACGAGAGACCTCGCATCCCTTCGCGATCGTTACGATGCGATCAACATCAAGCTCGACAAGACAGGCGGTCTTACTGAAGCTCTGGTGATGAAGCAGGAGGCCGAGCGTCTCGGCTATCAGATCATGGTGGGCTGCATGCTGGGAACGTCGCTTGCCATGGCACCCGCTGTGCTACTGGCGCAAGACGTGGCCTTTGCCGATCTTGACGGCCCTCTGCTTTTGGCGCGCGATAGAGAGCCTGGTCTTGTCTATGATGGTTCTCTCGTTCATCCGCCACAGCCGGAGCTGTGGGGATAAAGACATCCTCAGGCCGCTTTTGTATCAACGAGCTTGGGAAACATCACCGGCTCCAGCTGGCGCACCGTTGGCTCTTCCGCGCTGTCGCTGGTCTGCATCCAGGTGATCAGCTCGAACGAGCCGTCAAGGTTCTCGACAATGGCCGTGCAGCTTTCCACCCAGTCGCCGGTATTGATGTAGCGGATACCGTCGATATCCTCCATCACCGCATGGTGAATATGGCCGCAGATGACCCCATCCACCTTGTTGCGCCGGGCCTCATCGGCCACCACACGCTGGAACTCGCCGATGAAGTTGACGGCATGCTTCACCTGGAGTTTCGCCCAGGCGGAGAAAGACCAGTAAGGAAGGCCGATACGGCGGCGAACCGCCGCAATCGCGACGTTGACGGCAATCGCCGCATCGTAGGCCCAGTCACCAAGGTAGGCGAGAAGGCGTGCATTGCGCACGACGACATCGAACTCGTCGCCATGCAGCACAAGATATTTCTTGCCGTCCGCTGCCTCATGGATCATGCGCTCGGCCACTTCGATGCCGCCGAAATGGGTGCCGGGGAATTCGCGTAAGAATTCGTCGTGATTTCCGGGGATGTAGACGATGCGCGCGCCCTTGCGCGCCTTGCGCAAAAGCTTCTGCACCACGTCGTTGCAGCCCTGCGGCCAGTACCAGCTTCGGCGAAGGCGCCAACCATCGATGATATCACCAACGAGCACGATCGTGTCCGCCTCGTGATACTTCAGAAAGTCCAGCAGAAAATCCGTCTTGGCCGCTTTCGAGCCAAGATGCACGTCGGAAATGAAAAGCGTCCTGAAGTGTCTGGTTTCGGTCTGCGTGGCCATGGTCTCGTCCCCTCGTCTCATGAAAGGCGTTTGGAAATCTTTCACTCTTGGGAAAACCAGACTCGTGTTTCAGCAAGATGACAAAGCGGCGCTTCCATGGTCCGACGCTGGTCTTTTTGCGAATATCGCCTTTCTCGCTTTTGCATGCCACCCGCCAAATAAACGGCTGTACGGTCGAACTGTTTGCTGTATGCAAAGACCTTCGTGACAATTGAAATAAAGCGGTGAAAAAGATGAGTTCTCAGGACAAGGGCACGACGCAAAACAAGAGCAGCAATGCGGATCTGGATGAGCAGGCGCTCTTCTACCATCGCTATCCTCGCCCTGGTAAACTTGAGATCCAGGCGTCCAAGCCGCTCGGCAACCAGCGCGACCTGGCGCTCGCCTATTCACCGGGCGTCGCTGCCCCCTGCCTTGCCATTCATGAAAATCCGGAAACGGCGGCGCAATATACTGCACGCGCCAACCTTGTGGCTGTGATTTCCAACGGCACCGCCGTTCTCGGTCTCGGCAATATCGGCCCGTTGGCGTCGAAGCCGGTCATGGAAGGCAAGGCCGTCCTCTTCAAGAAATTTGCCAATATCGACGTCTTCGATATCGAAATCGACGCGCCCGGCATCAACGATATGGTCTCCACCATTTCGGCACTCGAGCCCACCTTCGGCGGCATCAATCTCGAAGACATCAAGGCGCCTGAATGTTTCGAAGTCGAGCGCCAGCTGCGCGCCAAGATGAACATCCCGGTCTTCCACGACGATCAGCACGGAACAGCAATCATCGTTGCCGCAGCCGTCACCAATGCGCTGGAACTCGCCGGCAAGGCCTTGTCGGACGTCAAGATCGTCGCATCCGGTGCCGGTGCAGCGGCTCTCGCCTGCCTCAACCTGCTGGTGGAGATGGGCGCCAAGCGCGAAAATATCTGGGTCCACGACATTGAAGGCCTCGTCTATGACGGCCGCAACACGTTGATGGACGAATGGAAGGAAATCTACGCGCAGAAGACCGACAAGCGCGTGCTCGCCGAATCCATCGAGGGCGCAGACGTGTTCCTCGGTCTCTCGGCCGCAGGCGTTCTGAAGCCCGAGCTTCTGGCGAAGATGGCTGAAAAGCCATTGATCCTGGCATTGGCGAACCCAAAGCCTGAAATCATGCCGGAAGAAGCGCGCGCCGCACGCCCGGATGCAATGATCTGCACCGGTCGTTCGGACTTCCCGAACCAGGTCAACAACGTTCTCTGCTTCCCTTACATCTTCCGCGGCGCGCTCGATTGCGGCGCAACCAGCATCAATGAAGAGATGAAGATGGCGGCGGTTCGTGCGATTGCCGAACTGGCCCGCGAGGAAGTCTCCGAAGTCGCTGCCAAGGCCTATAGCGAAGAGACGCCGGTGTTTGGCCCGAACTACCTGATCCCCTCGCCTTTCGACCCACGCCTCATCCTGCGCATCGCCCCCGCCGTCGCGCGCGCTGCCGCCGCAAGTGGCGTCGCATCGCGACCCATCACCGATTTCGATGCCTATCTCGATCAGTTGAACCGCTTCGTCTGGCGTTCCGGCTTTATCATGAAGCCGATCTTCAACAGTGCCAAGAGCGCGGAAAAGAAGCGTATCATCTTTGCCGAAGGCGAAGACGAGCGCGTGCTGCGCGCCGCTCAGGTACTTTTGGAAGAAGGTACGGGCATCCCGATCCTGATCGGTCGTCCGCAGATCATCGAAACGCGCCTGAAGCGCTTTGGCCTGCGCATCCGCCCGAATACCGATTTCGCCGTGGTCAACCCGGAAGACGATCCACGCTACCGCGACTATGTCGATGACTATTTCGCGCTGGTCGGCCGTGCCGGCATCAACCCGGAAGCCGCACGCACGATCGTTCGTACCAACACCACCGTCATTGGCGCTCTCTCCGTCAAGCGCGGCGAGGCCGATGCCCTGATCTGCGGTCTGGAAGGCCGGTTTGACCGTCACCTGCGCGATGTCAATCAGATCATCGGCAAGCGCGAAGGCGTTCAGTCTTTTGGCGGCCTCAGCCTGCTGATCACCCAGCGTGGCGCGCTCTTCATGACCGATACCTTCGTCAATTACGACCCGAGCTCTGAAGACGTCGCAGAAATGGCGATCCTGGCGGCCAAGGAAATCAAGCGTTTCGGCATCACCCCGAAGATTGCGCTTGCCAGCCATTCGAACTTCGGTTCGCGCGATTCTGTCAGCGCCCGAAAGATGCGCGCAGCCCTTCAACTCGTTCGCGACAGGGCGCCTCATTTGGAAATCGATGGCGAAATGCAGGGTGGCTCGGCACTGTCGGAAATGTTGCGCAAGCGCGCGATGCCCAACAGCGCCTTGTCCGGTGAGGCGAACCTCCTGGTCTTCCCGAACCTGGACTCGGCCAATATTTCGCTTGGCGTCGTGCGCACCATGACGGAAGGTCTGCATGTCGGGCCGATCCTGCTTGGCACGGCCCTGCCCGCACATATCCTCTCGCCCACCGTCACCTCGCGCGGCGTGGTCAACATGGCAGCGCTTGCCGCCGTCCAGGCATCGCATCCTTCGATGTGATGGCCTGGGTTTAAAGCATGGTTCAAGCAGAATTGTGCAGCGGTTTTGCGATGACACCACGCGGCGAAACAAGGACCTAAAGCGTAAGGAGCGAATCTGAACGATCGCGACACGCTTCAGGCCTGACGTTATTGCGTCACTTCGAATTAACGCAATTTTGAAACTGCTGTTGCCGCATTGCGGCACAGCCCTATGCTATCCTGAACTTAATCCTGCCGCGAGCGTTGGTGATTGATGTTGAAAGGGATGCCGACTGAATGCTGACGGGCCTGCAGAAAACGAATGGGCGCCCGGCGCCGCGCCGCAACCGTCTCATCGGTACCCTGTTGGCCACCCTCGTCGTCGCACCCGTTGCCGTGCAGGCGCAGGACATCTGCGAAACGCTCGAAGCACAGCTGAGACAACCGGCAGAGTCCACGCAAGTTATCGGTACCACAGCGCAGGTCCGGCAATTTGCAAATGCGCTGGCACAGCAGAACCTCGTGATCCGCCGTATCAAGAATGATCTACGGAGCTATGGCTGCTCATCCGGTAGCGTGATTGTCTATGGAAACCCAAATGCGCAAATCTGCGGTGATATTGCGGATGCACTGGCGCAAGCGGAAGCCGAACGGGACATGATCGCGCAAGACCGCAATCGTATGCTTGCAAGCCGTCGCACCGAAGCCGCCGATCGTTGGGATCGGATCATGGCAGCGCTCGATGCTGAGGGCTGCCTTGATCGTCGGCCACCCGATTACGCATCGACGGACCCAGGCCTGGATGCCCAACCCCGCGGCTATACTGACCCCTTCAACGACGATCAAAGGGACATTGGCAACTACGGCCCGACGCCAGACATGCCGACCGAGGGCGGCTTGAGAACGCTTTGCGTGCGCACCTGCGACGGAGCCTTCTTCCCCATATCCTCCAACGCGACGCCGATGGATTTTAGTGCTCAGGCTGCCCAGTGCGAGCGGATGTGCCCTGGCACCGAGACGGAACTCTTCTACCATTCCATGGTGGGGCAAGAGAGTTCCGATATGGTCTCGGCCAAGACCGGTCAACCTTACAAGACGATGCCAACGGCTTTTGCCTATCGCAACGGCTCACCCTCGACGCGCTCTCCATCATGTTCCTGCAACATGGCGGCCTATCATCAGGAGATGAGGAAGCAGGAAGAGCAAGCGAGCGCGCCACAATCCTCTCCTGATCAGTCCTATTCCGGCATCACCCGGATCCCTGCCCCGAAGACGGAAAGCCCCACACCGGCGTCGCCCGAACCCGCACCGCAGTTCGAGGCCAAGGCATCCCCCGTCCAAGAAAGGGAATATGATCCGAAGGACAGCAAGGTGCGCATCGTCGGCCCGCAGTTTCTGCCGGAAGAGACAAGCCGCATCGACCTGAAAAATCCTGCCTTGAAAGGGGCACAGCCTCAACAGGAATAAAACCGCTGCGGCAAACCGATGAGGCATGGCGCAGCGGTGGATACGCTTGGTCTCGAGAGCGTGTCGCAATCTTTAGGATTCGCTTATTACGCTTTCGCTCTTTGTTTTCTCGCACGTCGTTATCGCAAAACCGCTTGCGTGGACCATGACTTAGAACCGAGGGAACCAGGGCGGCACCAGCGGCTGGCCAGGCATCGGTTCGCGCACCGGAAGGCCGGCATCACGCCGAAGCCGATCGCTAAGATGCGTGGCAAGGTTTCTCGTCTGCCGATGCTTCATTGCACCCAGAACTGCCGCCTTCAGCGTGGCCCAGGCACCAAAGCGGCGAACCAACTCGTCAACGGTCCTGGAAAGATCACTTACACTCAAAGATTGTTGTTTAGACATAGGTCATCCGTCCCGGCGCAAGATAGCAACCAGGTCCTCTTGTGATGGAAAAAAGGCGTGCGGAAACGTTCTGCGCAGCAACAGACTGCGAGGTCAAAAGACTATCGACACACCGTGATGTATAGTGAAAACGCCTGGAAAGGCAGGGAAAAGCTTAGATAGCCATTCCACGTCGGTATGCGCGAAGCATCATTCCGGACGTCGCCGGAGCTACGGACATAACCATACCAGAGAGGCAAAAATGCTTAAATGTAGTCATCTAACGCCTCCTGTTTCTTGAGTTGCGGGCCCGATTTTTTTGACACATCTTCGATTCGCCTGCAAGAGGTTCAATCTCGAATTGCATCAATGAGCTTTCATCAGTGCAAAAATGTCACAATGAACTTAGAACGCCGTGCGTTTAACCGGGCGCACAAAGGACGCGTTATCTTCTTTGATCGACGCGTCCTACTTCCTGACAAGCGCTTGGCGCTCAGTGTTTCTCGATCTTCAAACCAAAGCCCTGCATCAGTCTTCTCGTGGTGAAATCCGGCTGACCTGACGTAAAGATGGCGAAATCAAAACCCTCAGGATGCTCGGCACCCTGTAACACCTCGACCTTGCGGCGTGCCTGCCGGGCAATCGCTTCTGCCGGATCCAGCCAGTCTACCGGCCAGGGCGCAACTCTGCGGAACACATTCGCCATGAACGGATAATGCGTACAGGCAAGCACCACGATGTCGGTGCGCCGGCCCTGATCCTCAATGAAGCACGGCGAAATTTCGGCCAGCACGGCATCATCCGAGACGCTCTCTCCTCTGATCCAGCTTTCCGCCATGCGTGCCAGATTTTCCGAACCGACCAGACGCACGTGACATTGCGAGGCGAAAGACTGGATGAGGTCTCGCGTATAGGCGCGCTTCACCGTACCGGGCGTCGCCAGCACAGACACAAGGCCGGAACGCGTGCGTTCCGCCGCGGGCTTGATGGCGGGCACCGTTCCGACAAAGGTCATGTCGGGAAAAGCGGCCCGCAGGTCTGCACCGGCAAGCGTGAAAGCAGTATTGCAGGCAATGATGCAGATTTCCGGCTGATAGGTGTCGAGCAATTGGGCAAACAGCGACAGTATGCGCTGGCGCAACCCGTCCTCTTCCCATCCGCCATAAGGGAAACCCGCATCGTCTGCGACATAGATGAAGCCACGCTCGGGCATCAAAACCCGCGCCTCGCGCAAAACCGTCAACCCGCCGATGCCGGAATCGAAGACGAGAACCGGCTTTGAGACGGGAAGATCAGTCGTTGTCGCCAGAGCCATTCGTTGGTGTCCCCTCGCCTTCGGCGCTTTTCTCTGTCCGTTTCGGCCAGCGGCGCGGAAACGCGTCCAGCGACTTGATCACGCCGCGAAACACGCTGATCTCCTGCTCCGTAAATCCCCGTCGTGACAGAACAGCGCGCAGATTGTCGACCATTTTGGGCTTTTTTTCAGCCGGGTGGAAATATCCACGCGCATCCAGCGCCTCTTCGATCTGGTCGAACAGGCCGAAAACCTGTTCCTTGGTGGAAGGCCGTTGCTGCACCGGCTGGAATGCGGTCTCGGCAAGGTCCTCCATGCCGGATTTCATCCACTCATAAGACATCAACAGCACAGCCTGTGCGATGTTGAGCGATGCGAAGGCCGGGTTGACGGGGAACGTCACGATCTCGTCGGCCAGCGCCACTTCCTCATTCGTCAGGCCCCAGCGCTCGCGACCGAACATGATGCCAGTCCTTTCGCCTGCCTTGAACTTGGCGCGCAGGGTTTCGGTCGCAGTGACAGGCGCGCGCACCGGCTTGAAGCCGTAACGCTCGCGTGCCGTCGTCGCATAGACGAAGTTCAGATCGCGAACCGCATCCTCCAGCGTTTCGTAGACCTTGGTGGCATCGATGACATGATCGGCCTTGGAGGCGGCCGCGCGTGCTTTCTCGCTCGGCCAGCCATCGCGCGGATTGACCAGACGCAGCTCGGCCAGCCCGAAATTCGCCATGGCGCGTGCCACCATACCGATATTTTCGCCAAGCTGAGGCTCGACCAGAATGATCGCCGGGCCTTCGGCAATGAGTTCGAGATCGCTGTTTGTACCTGCCATAGTCGCCTTCCAATTTTTAGGCTTCACTGGCACAGTTTTCCGCGCAAATCAAAGGCAAGGCGTGTGTTGCGCGCGGCTTATTCGCCCTTGATGATGTTTGCCATCTCTTGCTGCACGGAATCGCGGCCCTCATCGCCAACACGATGAATGTCATTGATGACCGGCTTGCCGTCTTCTTCGATCACATCGAAATTGACCTGATCGACGGTCGCCTTCATTTCGGCCTCATCCATGCAGGCCCAGAGCTTGAACTTGACGGTGACGTCGCTCACGCCATCCTTGGGCGGCGCTGCCGAGATGTTAACGTCCTGCAGCGGGCAGCCATCCTGCGAATTGGTGACCACGTCATAACCGAAGGGATCGCCTTTCTCTCCTGCCTCTGCCTCATAAGCGGGCTTCTTCGAGGCTTCGCGATATTGGGCGATGAACGCCTTGCTGAAGAGCGTCGCCAGCAGATCTTCGTCGAAAATATACTTCCAGTCATCGGCCTCGCCGGACCAGTTCTTCACCGTAATATCCATGACCTTCTTCACCGGCTCGGTGGGATCGGCGGCGAAGGCGCTGGAGGAAAGGAATAGTGCGGCAATGGCGAGCAGAACTTTCTGCATGATGACGTCCTGAAACTTCAGCTTACCCAACGTAAGCGATTCGCCTGAATCTAATCCGCGAATGTGTTTTGGCAATCCGGTAACAAGGCTTTTAGAAAGGCCAAAAAAGCTGACCGATGGCTTTGCCTCTGCCGCTCGCAATGCTATAGCGCCACGGGATATTGACCCTTATGGCGCTCGATTGGGCGCAACCGTTCTCGAAGGTGAGGAATTCATGACAAAGATCAAGGTAGCCAATCCGGTCGTCGATCTCGACGGCGACGAAATGACCCGTATCATCTGGCAGCTCATCAAGGACAAGCTGATCCTGCCATACCTCGATCTCGATATCGAATATTACGATCTTTCCGTCGAAAACCGCGACGCTACCAACGACCAGGTAACCGTTGATGCGGCACACGCCATCAAGAAGCATGGCGTCGGCATCAAGTGCGCGACCATCACGCCGGACGAAGCCCGCGTGGAAGAATTCAACCTCAAGCAGATGTGGAAGAGCCCGAACGGCACGATCCGCAACATTCTGGGCGGCGTCATCTTCCGCGAGCCGATCATCTGCAAGAACGTTCCGCGCCTGGTTCCAGGCTGGACCCAGCCGATCGTTGTCGGCCGTCACGCTTTCGGCGACCAGTACAAGGCAACCGATTTCAAGTTCCCCGGCAAGGGCAAGCTGACGATCAAGTTCGTCGGCGAAGATGGCCAGGTCATCGAGAAGGACGTGTTCGACGCTCCGAGCGCCGGCGTGGCTCTTGCGATGTACAACCTCGACGATTCCATCCGCGAATTCGCCCGTGCATCCATGAACTACGGCCTGATGCGCAAGTGGCCGGTTTACCTCTCCACGAAGAACACCATCCTGAAGGCCTATGACGGTCGCTTCAAGGACATCTTCGAAGAAGTCTACCAGAGCGAATTCAAGGCGCAGTTCGACGAAGCCGGCATCACCTACGAGCACCGCCTCATCGACGACATGGTCGCTTCCGCGCTCAAGTGGTCCGGCGGCTACATCTGGGCCTGCAAGAACTATGACGGCGACGTTCAGTCGGATACCGTGGCACAGGGCTTTGGCTCGCTCGGCCTGATGACCTCGGTTCTCCTGTCTCCGGATGGCCGCACGGTCGAAGCAGAAGCGGCGCACGGCACAGTGACGCGCCACTACCGCCAGCACCAGAAGGGTCAGGAAACCTCGACCAACTCCATCGCATCGATCTTCGCATGGACCCGTGGCCTCGCCCACCGCGCCAAGCTGGACGACAACGCGGAACTGGCAAAGTTTGCCACGACGCTGGAAACCGTCTGCGTCGACACCGTCGAAGCCGGCTACATGACCAAGGACCTCGCGCTCCTCATCGGTCCGGATCAGCCTTGGCTCTCCACCACCGCCTTCCTCGACAAGATCGACGAAAACCTCAAGAAGGCCATGGCTGCCTGATCGGCATCCAACCCTTTAGAGATCTTCGAAAACCCGGCCTTCGCGCCGGGTTTTCTTTTGCCCCCAATCGATGTCTTGATTAGGTCATGCTGCAGGAGCAAACTCTGCTCAACAAGGGAGAGAGACATGAGCGATCTGACATTCTACACCCACCCCATGTCACGCGGACGCATCATCCGCTGGATGCTAGAGGAAGTGGGCGCACCTTACGACACCAGAATCATCGGCTTCGACAGCGACATGAAGGCTGGCGAGTACAAGGCCATCAATCCCATGGGCAAGGTGCCCGCGATCAAACACGGCGACGTCGTCGTGACGGAATGCGCGGCCATCTGCGCCTATCTGGCAGACGCCTTCCCGGAAAAGGGTCTTGCCCCTCCGACCAACCATCGTGGCCTCTACTATCGCTGGCTCTTCTTTGCGGCCGGCCCCCTGGAAATGGGCGTCAGCAACCGCGCAATGGGTCTTGTGATTCCGGAAGACAAGTATCGCATGGCCGGATGCGGACGCTTCGAAGACCTGATGGACACCCTCGAATACGCCGTAACGCAGAACGCTTTCATTGCTGGCGACAGCTTCACCGCCGCCGACGTCTATGTGGGCTCGCATATTGGATGGGGTCTGCAATTCGGTTCGATCGAGAAGCGTCAGGCCTTTGCCGATTATCTCGGTCGCCTCGGTCAGCGCCCGGCTTTCCTGCGCGCTCAGGAGATCGACGATTCCATCATAAAGAAAATGCAGACAGCCTGACGTCGCACGGTGTTTGGCCCATCTCATTCTATCAAAAGATGCGTCAGATAACCCTCAAAACCTACCTAGGATTGATCTAAGCCATTGTGAATGTTGTAGAATTTTGTTGTAGGCCATATAAATTATTAACTCGTTGTGTAGTAAACCATCACATTGCCATTCACCCGGCCTGCGAACGCAGTAAACGGCTGCTGCGTTTGCTCTAACGCGGTGCCTTCCTACAAGGGGCGACTGTAATGATGACTGTGCTGGGATGCATCGTCTACGAACACAACATCTGGCTCGTGCTTGTGGCAGTGCTACTCTGCGGCACCGGTTCGTGGGTGACATCCCGGCTTTTCAGTAAAACGACGACCGCGACCGGGAAGCAGCGCATCGGCTGGCAGGCGATGACGGCGCTGTCCGCTGGCGTGGCGATCTGGTGCACGCATTTCGTCGCCATGCTTGGCTATGACGCAGGCGTACCCATCGGCTTCGATTTGTCGTTGACGGTTGCTTCGCTTTTGGTCGTCCTGTTCGGCAATGCGATCGGTTTTGCCGTGGCAGTCAGCAACCGTCATCCCATCATGCCCGCCTTGGGCGGCGCGATCGTCGGTCTCGCCATTTCCACAATGCACTATACCGGTATGATGGCCTACCGCGTTCAGGGGATCGTATCCTGGGACAGGACTTACCTTATCGCTTCGATCGTTCTTTCCGTGGGTCTTTCGTCGGCTGCACTGCATTTTGGCATGCGTAAAGGCAGCAACGTCATGGCCGTGGTCCTAACGCTTGCAATCGCCGTCTTGCACTTCACGGGGATGACGGCGTTCCAGGTCGAACCGATGTATGTCGACGGATCCTTCTCCAATCCGGATTCTCTCTGGACGCTGGCCATCGCCATTTCCGGCATGGCTTTCGTCATCGTTGCCTGCGGTCTGGTAAGCTACCTCATAGACAATGGCACACGCGCCGAGACCATAGCGCATCTTCGTCACATGGCGTTGTACGACGCGTTAACCGGCCTTCCCAATCGCGCCAACTTCAGCGAGAGGCTGGAGGAAGAGCTCGCGCTCGCCGATGCGCAAAAGAGCCGGCTAGCCATGATCGGCATCGATCTCAACCGGTTTAAGGAGATCAACGACACCCGTGGCCACCATGTCGGCGACGACGTATTGACCGACCTTGGTCTGCGGCTCAAGCATTTGGTTCGGGAAGACAAGGGCGAGTTCGTTGCCCGCGTTGGCGGAGACGAGTTCGCCGCTCTTTTCCGTATTCAGGACGATGAAATGGTCGGCATAAACCGGTTTCTGAAACGTCTTGAAACGGTGATGTTCACGCCGATCAATATCGACGAAGCCCAAATTGTCGCTGGCGCGAGCTTCGGTGTCGCACTCTATCCTGACGACGCAACCACCAAGGAAACGCTTGTCAGTAATGCGGACCTCGCCATGTACCGCGCCAAGTCGCAACTCACCGAAAAGCGTGTCTGCTTCTATGAGGCGGGCATGGACAAGGCCGTTAAAGCAAGGCGTTGCATGGCGGCTGATTTGCGCAAAGCACTCTCCCGCGATGAACTCTCGATCCACTACCAGGTACAGACCTCTGTTTCGACTGGCGAGATCACGGGCTACGAAGCACTGCTGCGGTGGCACCATCCGGAACGCGGTTTCATCCCGCCCTCAGATTTCATTCCGCTGGCGGAGGAAAACGGGCTTATTCTGCAACTTGGGGAGTGGGTGCTACGCACCGCATGCGCAGCCGCGGCCTCCTGGGAGCCAGCCTGCAAGGTTGCCGTCAACCTCTCTGCCGTGCAGTTTGCAGCAGGCGATCTGCCCAAGCTCGTCATGAGCATTCTTCTCGAAACGGGTCTTCCCCCGCATCGACTGGAGCTTGAACTTACCGAGACCGCCATCCTGAAGGATCGCGAGCGTGCCTTTCACATGCTTCGCCAAATCAAATCCTATGGAGTGTCCATTGCGCTGGACGACTTCGGCATTGGCTATTCTTCGATAGATACGCTGCGGTCTTTCCCCTTCAGCAAGATCAAGCTCGACCGCTCCTTCATCGACGAAAGCCACAGCAGTCAGGAAGCGCTAACCATCATCCGCACCGTATTGGCTCTCGGCAAGGGCCTTAAAATTCCGGTTTTGGCGGAAGGGGTGGAAACAAGAGAACAGCTTTCCCTCCTGGAATCGGAAGGATGCGGGGAAGCACAGGGCTACTTGCTCGGCCGGCCGGCGTCACTTGATCAAATCCTTGCGACGGGCCGCTTGCGCATCATCGAACGACCTCTCCCTTTGCCAAGAACGGCCATTCATGATCCTTTCGACCTACCTGACGTCACTATTGGAAGGACAGGGACAGACAGCTGAAACCCGGCGAAGACTGGACGATTGTCTGTTATCCGACATGATAAGGAGCTGGTTCTCGGAAACACAATTGGTGTAGCAAAACCGAATTAGGACGCCGCCCCTGCGCCCTCATTCGCGGTATCGCCAAAGACCTCCTCGAAGGCCTCCCGTAGGAAGACATCCACATCGTTGATCATCACCAAGAGGCCTAGATCAACGAGGCTGGTGACGCCGTATTGGCTAATACCGCAGGGAACGATGCCGCCGAAGTGGCTCAGGTCGGGATCGACATTGATCGACAGGCCATGAAAGCTCACCCACTTGCGCAAGCGAATACCGAGCGCCGCAATCTTGTCCTCCGACATGGAGCCATCCGGCAGAAGTGGCTTTTCCGGCCGGCGAACCCAGACGCCGACCCGATCCTCACGCCGCTCGCCTTTGACGTTCATCTTGTCGAGCGTGCGGATGATGACCTCCTCCAGTGCCGCCACATAGGCGCGGACATCCTGGCGTCTGCGCTTGAGATCAAGCATCACATAGACCACCCGCTGGCCTGGGCCGTGATAGGTGTACTCCCCGCCCCGTCCGGTTGCGAAGACGGGAAAGCGGTCCGGCTCGATCAGGTCCGACGAATCGGCACTCGTACCGGCCGTGTAAAGCGGCGGATGCTCCAGGAGCCATACAAGCTCGTCCGCTTCGCCGGCAGCGATGGCTGCGACCTCACGCTCCATCTCCTCGATCGCCTGCTCGTAGGGCACCAGCCCGTCAGAGATTCGCCAGCGTACGGCAGGAGAACCGGCACTTGGGTACATCGTGGAGGTGAGATCGGTGCGTGTGAGCATGAAAATGTCCTTTCCACAGCCTTCTGGCAGAATGAAATTGAGGCTGCAAGCCCAGCGTTTGCGGGCTTCTTCCATATAGGAAGGCAAAGGCCTGTTTTTAATTTCAAAAAACTGTCACGGCGCTCTTGTGCACCCAAAATCCTTTTGCTACATGCACCCCCGTCGGCGCAAGTCGACCCTACCACGATGCGGTCGTGGCGGAATTGGTAGACGCGCAGCGTTGAGGTCGCTGTGGGGTAACCCGTGGAAGTTCGAGTCTTCTCGACCGCACCAAAAGAAAAACCCGCTTCGGCGGGTTTTTCTTTGTCTTCAGTTATCTAAGCGAAATCCCTGAAGCTCTGTGTGAACGATCGGCGATCCGTTCAATGGATAGGGATGTTTCTTTTATCCGCCTCTTCCTTGATGATGTCTTCGACCAGTTCGCGCTTCAGCGACGGATTTCCCAGCAGATAATCATCGGCAATTTCAAAGATGGATTTCGGGCTTTCGATGCGGCTGAGCGTATCGAGATCCTGCGCGATCTGCTCGCGAAGTTCTGCATAATTTTCCATGGTTGTCTCCTTTGTTATGAACACAATGCGGATGGCATCGCACCGGTTCCTAAAGCACGATGCCTAGATCAAAGAAGACAGAGCGTCATTTGTGCCTCCAATAGGACGCACGGTGCTCCAAGCCAAAAAGAAACCCTCCCGCGAGGGAGGGTCAGGTTGGAGAAGACAGCATCATGCGGGTAGCCTGTCAGCTGCCAAGCCATCGAACCGTCATCGATACACCCAGTTCCCCTGCTTCGTCACCCAGCGCGCGATCATCGGATTGCAACGCGGATGCGGTTGGATCGGTTCGACGCTCTGGAGCGGCCCGTGAGAGCGAAACAAGCAACTGTGGACTACCATCCTGCACCCCACGCACGACGCGTAATCACTGGAAGGCTACCGGTACGCCATCACGCTGTCATGATCCGGTCGTGAACCCATGACTGGAATAGAAAGGGCCGGAACCTCATCTTCGAAGTTCCGGCCCTTGAATGTCAGCAATCAAACGCAGGGCAGCTCAGCTGCTTTCCCACGACCTTGAACGAGATCAGCTCGCGAGCGACGCTGCAACTGCCTCGATGGCTTCATCAGCCTTCGATCCATCGGGGCCACCAGCCTGCGCCATGTCCGCACGTCCACCGCCACCCTTGCCGCCGAGAGCAGCCGACGCCGTACGCACCAGATCGACGGCGCTGAAACGCGATGTCAGGTCTTCGGTGACCGCTGCAACGGCACTGGCCTTTCCGTCCTCGGATACGGCAATCAGCAGCACCACGCCAGAGCCCAGATTGGTCTTGGCATCGTCTGCGAGACCCTTCAGATCCTTGGCGTCGATGCCGGACATGGCCTTTGCCATGAACTTCACGCCACCGACCTCTCTGGTATCGCCGGCCGAGCCTTCCGCCGAACCGCCGCCCATGGCGAGCTTGCGGCGAGCATCGGCCAGTTCGCGCTCGAGCTTCTTGCGCTCATCCAGCAGACCCTCGACGCGCGAGATAACATCGCCTGGCTGCACGCGAAGCGACGAGGCAAGTGTTTTCACGCGGTCATCCTGCTCTGCAAGATAGGCAAGCGCACCCGGTCCCGTGACCGCTTCGACGCGGCGCACGCCCGCACCAACGGCACTTTCGCCAAGAATACGCACGAGGCCGATCTGTCCCGTAGCGGAGACATGCGTGCCGCCACAAAGTTCGACGGAGTAAGGCCGGTTGGCCTTGGCGCCGTGGATACCGGTGCCCATGGAGACAACGCGCACTTCATCGCCATATTTTTCACCGAACAGCGCCATCGCGCCTTCTGCAATCGCATCGTCCACGCTCATCAAGCGCGTGACGACCGGCGAGTTCTGGAGAATGATCTCGTTCGCCATCTCCTCGACGACCTTGAGCTCTTCCGCCGTCATCGGCTTTGGATGCGACACGTCGAAGCGCAGACGTTCCGGTGCCACAAGCGAGCCCTTCTGCGCCACATGGGTTCCGAGAACCTCGCGAAGCGCTTCATGCAGCAGATGGGTTGCCGAGTGGTTGGCGCGAAGGCGCGAACGACGATCATGATCGACGGTCAACTGAACCGCATCGCCGAGCTTCACACCGCCGTTGGCGACCTTGCCGATATGGACGAAGAGACCCTCGCCCTTCTTCTGAGTATCGGTGACCGTGACGCTGCCATTGTCGGAGGAGATGACACCGGTGTCGCCCATCTGGCCGCCGGACTCGCCGTAGAAAGGCGTCTGGTTGACCACGATCTGGACGGTATCGCCTTCAGCCGCAGCGTCGACCGACTTGCCATCCTTGACGATTGCCTGAACCACACCCTCGGCGGTCTCGGTGTCGTAACCAAGGAACTCGGTCGCACCGAACTTTTCCTTGAGCTCGAACCAGACGGTCTCGGTTGCCTTGTCGCCGGAACCGGCCCAGTGCGAGCGGGCTTCTGCCTTCTGGCGCTCCATGGCATCGGTAAAGCCGGCAATGTCCACGCCGATTTCGCGGGCGCGCAGTGCGTCCTGCGTCAGATCGAGCGGGAAGCCATAGGTATCGTAAAGCTTGAAGGCGGTTTCGCCATCCAGCATGCCGCCCTTGGAAAGGTCGGACGTCGCCTCGGACAGAAGCGAAAGACCACGCTCCAGTGTCTTGCGGAAGCGGGTTTCTTCAAGCTTCAGCGTCTCGGAGATCAACGCCTCGGCGCGCACGAGTTCCGGATAGGCGCGGCCCATCTGCTGAACAAGCGTCGGCAGAAGCTTCCAGATCAGCGGCTCCTTGGAACCCAGAAGCTCGGCATGACGCATGGCGCGGCGCATGATGCGGCGCAGAACGTAACCACGGCCTTCATTCGACGGCAGAACGCCATCGGCAATCAGGAATGCCGAAGAACGCAGGTGATCGGCAATCACGCGGTGGCTTGCGCGCTTCTCGCCTTCAGCAGGAACGCCGGTCGCTTCGACGGAGGCCGAGATCAGCGCGCGGAAAAGGTCGGTATCGTAATTGTCATGCTTGCCCTGCAGCAGCGCGGAGATACGCTCAAGGCCCATGCCGGTATCGATGGATGGACGCGGCAGGTTGATGCGCTCTTCCTTCGTCACCTGCTCATACTGCATGAAGACGAGGTTCCAGATTTCGATGAACCGGTCGCCATCCTCATCGGCGGAGCCAGGAGGTCCGCCCCAGATATGATCGCCGTGGTCGTAGAAGATTTCCGAGCAAGGACCGCAAGGACCGGTATCGCCCATCGCCCAGAAGTTATCGCTCGTCGGAATGCGGATGATGCGATCATCGGAAAAACCGGCAATCTTCTTCCAGAGGTCGAAGGCTTCGTCATCGGTATGATAGACCGTCACCAGAAGACGGTTTTTGTCGATGCCGAATTCCTTGGTGATCAGGTTCCAGGCGTGCGTGATCGCCTCTTCCTTGAAATAGTCACCAAAAGAAAAGTTGCCGAGCATTTCGAAGAAGGTGTGGTGGCGCGCGGTGTAACCGACATTGTCGAGGTCGTTATGCTTGCCACCAGCGCGAACGCACTTTTGCGACGAAGCGGCCTTGGAATAAGGACGGCTCTCAAGACCGGTGAAGACGTTCTTGAACTGGACCATACCCGCATTGGTGAACATCAGGGTCGGGTCGTTGCGCGGCACCAGCGGGCTGGATGGCACAATTTCATGGCCGTTCTTCTTGAAGTAGTCGAGGAAAGTCGACCGGATTTCATTCACACCGCTCATACGAAGTCCTTCATTGCCACGCTCACGCAGCGATAATAAAAAAGTCACAGGCTTTTATCGTCCGCCACCCGGCCTGTCCAGCCAAAGAGCGCCGGGCTCTGCCAGAATGAGGCAGCAAAATGACAAAGGCCGCGCAAAAGGATCGCACGGCCTTGGATCAATCAACGATGGGCAACGATGCCGGAGAAAGCCCGGCAGCAGATCATCACGCGTCCGGCTCTACACCATCCGCATCGGCTTCGGGTCCGCCGTTCTCAAGGAACCGGTCGGCGATCAGGCCGGCATTCTGACGAAGCGCCATTTCGATTTCGTTGGCGACAGCGGGATTGTCGCGCAGGAAAGATTTGGCGTTCTCACGCCCCTGCCCCAGCCTCTGGCTGTTATAGGAGAACCAGGCACCAGACTTCTCGACGATGCCGGCTTTTACGCCGAGATCCACAAGTTCGCCCGTCTTGGAAACGCCTTCGCCATACATGATGTCGAACTCGACCTGCTTGAAGGGAGGGGCCATCTTGTTCTTGACGACCTTGACGCGCGTCTGGTTACCAACAACCTCTTCACGCTCCTTGACCGAGCCGATACGGCGGATGTCGAGACGAACCGAGGCGTAGAACTTCAGCGCGTTGCCGCCCGTCGTCGTTTCCGGCGAACCGAACATCACACCGATCTTCATGCGGATCTGGTTGATGAAGATCACCATGGTCTTCGACTTGGAAATCGATGCGGTCAGCTTGCGCAGCGCCTGGCTCATCAGACGGGCCTGCAGACCCGGCAGGCTGTCGCCCATTTCACCTTCGATTTCAGCACGTGGCGTCAGAGCAGCAACGGAGTCGACCACCAGTACGTCCACGGCACCGGAGCGCACCAGCGTATCGGTAATTTCAAGCGCCTGCTCGCCCGTGTCGGGCTGCGAAATAAGAAGGTTGTGAAGATCGACGCCAAGCTTGCGGGCATAGACCGGATCGAGCGCGTGCTCGGCGTCCACGAAGGCGCAGATGCCGCCCTTCTTCTGGGCTTCTGCAATGGTCTGCAGTGCCAGGGTCGTTTTACCGGAGCTTTCCGGCCCGTAAATTTCAACGATACGCCCCTTCGGCAGGCCGCCGATGCCGAGCGCAATATCAAGGCTGAGAGATCCCGTTGAAACGGTCTCGACCTCGATGACGTTTTCATTGGAACCGAGCTTCATGATCGATCCCTTGCCGAACGAACGTTCGATCTGGGAGAGCGCCGCTTCCAGTGCCTTGCTTTTATCCACCGAATTGTCCTCTACAAGACGCAAAGAATTTTGTGCCATCTGAACCACCTTTAGGTTATTGAAGCCGCACAGGCAACGAAGCAGTGTGTAAACCGTATGTACTCTTTTTGTTCTCACTCCACAACAGCGCATCAGCCCGTTGAAAACAAATAACGATAAGCCGTTCGTTCTGCTTTTGTTTTTCTTTGTTGAAGGATTTTCCACTGCCAAGGGGTCAGTTGGAAAGAGCCGAAAAACACCGAATCGGATTTGGCAGTTTGTCGCGTGAAGAAGGATTGGCCAGCGTGAAGAAAATACTCGTTCTGGGCGGCGCGCATATCGACCGGCGCGGCATGATCGAGACGGAAACGGTGCAAGGCGCAAGCAATCCCGGTTCCTGGATGGAGGAAGCCGGCGGCGGCGGTTTCAATGCGGCCCGCAACCTTTCCCGGCTGGGATTCGAGGTGAGGCTCATCGCGCCGCGTGGCGGTGACGGCAATGGTGTGACGGTTGCCGCAGCAGCGCGGGATGCAGGGGTCGAGGATACCCCTTTCACCTTCCTGGACCGCAGCACCCCGAGTTACACGGCAATTCTGGAGCGCGACGGCAATCTGGTCATCGCCATTGCCGATATGGATCTCTACAAGCTCTTCACGCCGCGTCGTCTCAAAGTGCGCGCCGTACGCGACGCGATCAAGACCACCGATATCATTCTCTGCGATGCCAACCTGCCTGAAGATACTCTAAGCGCAATCGGCATGGTAGCGCGCGCCTGCGAAAAGCGTCTCGCGGCCATTGCCATTTCGCCAGCTAAAGTCGTGCGTATGAGACCCGCATTGGCCGAGATCGACATGCTGTTCATGAACGAGGCAGAAGCGCGCGCGCTGACGGGTCAGAATGTCACCGAGGTGAGACAATGGCCGACTTTGCTGAGAGAGGCTGGCCTACGCGGCGGCGTCATCACCAGTGGCGCCAAACGCGTCGTCGCCTTCGACCAGAACGGGACCGCCGTGCTGACGCCACCGCTGATCGAGGATGTGAAAGATGTGACCGGTGCGGGCGACGCCATGGCATCTGGCTACCTGTCGGCCATTGCCCGCGGCAAACCCATCACCGAAGCCTTGCGCCATGGTGCCGCCGCAGCTGCCATTACCGTCCAGTCTTCTTTTGCAACGGCCAGTGAATTGAATGCGGAGACACTTGCCGCCGCACTGGTGCTTGTGCCGCAGGCTGAAATGGTGTGAAGAGATCGCTTAATTAAACTGGAAGAGACCATGACCAAGACCACCTCCCCGCTCCTGCCGATCGTCTATTCGGAAGAAGTTGCCGCCGCCAAGCAGCGCGGCGCGCCGATCGTTGCGCTTGAATCCACGATCATCACCCACGGCATGCCTTATCCGGGCAATATCCGCATGGCTGAAGGCGTGGAGAAACTGATCCGTGACAATGGCGCGGTTCCGGCCACCATTGCCGTCATTCACGGCACGCTGCATATCGGTCTCGAGAAGGATCAGTTGGAAGCGCTGGCACAGACCAAGGATGCGATGAAGGTCTCACGCGCCGACATCGCTTTCGCGATTGCCGAGCGTCGGACAGGTGCAACCACGGTTGCCGCCACCATGATTGCGGCTGACCATGCCGGTATCAAGGTCTTCGCGACCGGCGGGATCGGGGGCGTACATCGCGGAGCGGAAGAAAGCTTCGACATCTCGGCCGACCTGACCGAGCTTTCACGCACCGGCGTCATCGTCGTCTGCGCTGGCGCAAAGGCGATCCTCGATGTGCCGAAGACGCTTGAGGTTCTGGAAACCAACGGCGTTCCGGTCGTTACCTATGGCTCGGAAGAATTCCCGGCCTTCTGGTCGCGCGCGTCGGGCCTCAAGAGCCCGCTGACGCTCAACAGCCCGGCAGCGATCGCCAACTTCCAGACGACCCGCGAACAGTTCGGCCTCGAAGGCGGCATGCTGATCGCCAACCCGGTACCGGAGGAAGACGAAATCGGCCGCGACGAGATGGAGATCTATATCGAGCGCGCGCTTTCCGCAGCCGAGGAAGACAACATCACTGGCAAGGCGGTCACGCCCTATCTGCTGGCAAAGATTTTCGAGATCACCGAAGGCCGCAGCCTCGACACCAATATCTCGCTGGTGCGCAACAATGCCCGCCTCGCAGCCGAGATCGCCGTCGCACTCGTCTGAAAAACTGCGAAGAGACAAGAAAAGGCCCGGAAGCTGATGGCTTCCGGGCCTTCTTGTTGATCGGTACGAATTTTAGTTCTGCGCGACCGGGCGCACCAGCGGCGTGATGCGGCGGATGGTAACGCGACGGTTCTCCTGGTTCGGACCAAGCGTCTGGACCTTCAGGTAGCGCTCGCCATAGCCCTGCGTCGTCAGGTTTTCCGGCGGGATGCCGTACACTTCGGTCAAGACCTTGGCGACAGACTCTGCGCGTTCGTCAGAAAGAACAAGGTTGCTTTCATCCGAACCGACGGCATCGGTATGGCCTTCGATCAGGAAGGTTTCAGCCGGGTTCTTTTCAAGCACCTTGTTCATCGCATCGGCAACCTTGCGCAGCGAGCGTGCCTGGCTCATGGGAATTTCGGCACTGCCGGTCGCAAAGGTGATGGTGTCAAGGTCGATACGACGCACCATGTCACGCACACGAGCCGAGTAGCGGACCTCATCCATGGAGTAAACGCGCTGGACGGGCTCTACCGGAGGCTGTTCCAGGAAGCGATAGTAGTCGCGGTCATCGTCAGACGACGTATCGATGATATACTCGTTGACGGGGATGCGTAGACGCAGGGGCGGCAGGTCGAGACCAGGATCGCGATAGACGTATTCGCGGTCAGGTTCATCCGCCAGTTCCGGTGCGTAAAACAGCACATATTCGCGACCGCGGGCGTCGATACGGGAACGCTGAATGACGTCACCATAGCGATTGCGGATCGTCACCACCTGCGTTCCGTCGGATCGCTCGATCGTTTCGCGGTAGCGATCGTCAGGAAGGCGCTCATAGTAGGGCTTCGCGCCTTCGCTGACGAAGCGGTCGTCATCACTGCCACGCACCACGACGCGGTCACCGAACTGCAGGAACACGCGGTCGCCCATGTCGCGGTCGCGCGGCATGTCGCGGGGACGCCATTCGCGAACACCGTCGGGACGGTCGAACTGCGGACGGCGGTCGATACGCTCACCCTGGATATTAGTGATGTTCTGAATATTGATCTGCGGCGCGGGCTGTCCGTCACGGCGTCCACCCGCCTGGGCTTCGGCATCCGAGGTCGGGACCTTGAAGTCCTGGCCCTGCTCGCGTTCACGACGACGCTGTTCGCGAAGCTGCTCGTTGCCGCTGCGATAGACTTCCTTGTCGCTGTCGAGAACGGCAGCTCCCTTGTCCACGGGCAGCACGACGGTATCAGCCGACTTGGACGGGTCCTTGGCTATCGCGCGGGCCTTGTCCAGCTGTTCCTTGGTCGTCGTAGGCGCTTCTGTCTGAGGCGCTGCGACCTGGGCTGGAACCGGCTCACCGGCTGGTGCCTGGCCAGTCGCGGCGCCGTCAAGTGGCGCTGCGGGCGCACCCGGAACAGGGGCCGGTGCAGGTTCGCCGTTTTGCGCGCGCGGCGGACGTGGCTGCTCGGATGGCTGCTGGCCTGGGGCCGGGTTCGGCTGCTCTGTCGGTGCAGGAGCGCGACCAGGTGTCGGCGGTTCTGCAGGCACCGGTGCGGCGCCCTCGGCAGGTTCTGGAGCTGCCGGACGCTTTGCGGGCTTGGCAGGCTTTTCCGGCGCAGCTTCATTGGCTGCGGGTTCATTCGCAGGCTTGGCAGCCGGGGCTTCGGACTTTGCTGCCGGCGCTTCCGGCTTCGGCGGCTGCTTGCCTTCGGCTTCAGGCTGCGCTTCGGCAGCGGGCTTGCGGCGCGGGCGTTCCTGCTGCTGCTCAGGCTCGGCCTGTGGCGCGGCTTCGGGAGCAGCGTCGCGGCGCGGACGCTCTGGACGTGGCTGGCCTTCGGCTTCAGGCTGAGCCTCTGCGGCCGGCTTGCGGCGCGGGCGTTCCTGCTGCTGCTCAGGCTCGGCCTGCGGCGCTGCCTCTGGGGCGGCTTCACGGCGTGGGCGCTCTGGGCGTGCTTCACCTTCTGGCGCTGCTTCGCGGCGTGGACGCTCCTGTGGCTGCTCGGCCTGCGGTTCAGGTGCTGCTTCGCGCTTCGGACGCTGCGGGGCTTCCTCACGCTTCTGCTCAGGCTCGCGCTTCGGCTCAGCCTGGGGCTCGCCCTGCTGCTCGCGCTGGCGGCGCTTCAACAATTCTTCTTCTGGGTTCGGTGGCGCTTCGGCCTGCGCAAGAATGATGGCTCCGTTGCCGTTGGAAAGGGTTCCCTGTTGCTCAACCTGCGCCATCGGCGCTGCATGCGCAACGGTGGCCACAAGAGCCGGCTCGACTGCAATGGCAATCGACATCAGGGGAAAAACGACCCCGGTCATCAATTTATTCTTATTCAGCATGGCGCTTCCTCATCTGCCGTCTTCATTTGCGTCTGCCCTGCGGCATTGGGGCACAGTCTGCACATCGTGGCGCTAAACAACGCCCGGCATGCGGTCTTGTTCCAATGATGAAGATGCCGGCCTGTACCGGGAATGAACGAATAAAGGCATTTTCTGGGAGGACTGCCATGATTGAAAGAACTGGCTTATGGCAGCCGCCGCCATGCCCATCACATCGCAACGACGGCGGGGATGAGCCCGCCGTCGTCCCAGCGCAAATTTCAAGCCGTTCTTCCCCGCGCTGACGGCGCCGATTCAACCGGTTGGTCATCTGAAACGCCAAACTGCACGTTGCGCTTTTCATATCCGAGCCCCGCCAGCAGGGCGACCGCGCAGGCGACGACAACGGCAACGCTGAACAGCGCGAGCGCGTAATCCCCCTGCCAGTGGGCGGCCAATGTCGTTTGCAGGGTTGCGTTGCCTGAGGCCAAGAGATTGCCGAGTTGGTAGGCAAAGCCTGGGAATGTGCCACGCACTTCGTCCGGTGAGAGTTCGTTCAGGTGAACGGGGATAACGCCCCACGCACCCTGGACGAAGAACTGCAGAACGAAAGCACCGATGGCAAGCAGGACGGCGCCGGGAGCATAAACCCAGAACCAGGCGGCCGGAATGGCCAGAAGCGAGGCAATCACAATTGCCTTCCTGCGGCCAATTCGTTGCGAAAGAGCGCCGAAGAACAGACCACCGCAAATCGCCCCGATGTTGTAAACGATCGCAATGGCGCCTGTCGTGTGGCTGTCATAACCCCGCTGCGTTTCCAGAAAGGTTGGGTAGATATCCTGCGTGCCGTGGCTGAGGAAATTGAACGCCGTCATCAGGATAACAGTCCAGATGAAGAGTGGAATATTCTTCTTCAAGACAGTCAGGAAAGGTTGCTGAGGTCTACTCTTGCGTTGGAGGAATGCGGGGGATTCCTCGACGCTGCGCCGGATGTATAGAACGATCAGCGCAGGCAGAGCGCCGACGAAGAACATGCCTCTCCAGCCGATGATCGGATAGAGCAGAAAGAAGACGATCGAGGCCAGCAAATAGCCGGCCGGGTAGCCCGCCTGAAGCAGGCCGGAGACGAAGCCACGCGCTTGCGGCGGCACCGTTTCCATGGTCAGTGACGCGCCGACACCCCATTCGCCACCCATCGCGATGCCATAGAGCAGACGCAGGACGATGAACATCGTAAGCCCGGTCGAGAAGCCGGAGAGAAGCTCAAGGGCCGAATAAAGAAGGACGTCGACCATGAGCGTGATCCGGCGACCGTAACGGTCGGATGCAAGGCCAAAGATCAGCGCACCGATCGGCCGCATGGCAAGCGTCAGGAAAATTGCGATCGAGACCGCCGGGATGCTTGTATTGAACTCCTTCGCGATATCCTTGATGACAAAAACAAGGATGAAGAAATCGAAGGCGTCAAGAGTCCAGCCGAGGAAGCTGGCGATAACAGTGTTGCGCTGCGCAGGTGTCAGCGCCTGAATGCTGTGTGTGATACCCATGAAAATTCCTCCTGGAGGTGGAGGCGGAGGCCGACAATCGGGAACCGTCGTCTGAAAAAAATGAATTGTCGCCTGAAATTATAAGGCTTCCTTACTACGGATAAGCGCCATATTTTGTTCCCTGAATTTTAAGCAGGTGGCAGCGATTCAAATCGATTTATTGAGGAGGCTGTCGCAGCGCAAAACAATGATGTTGCATTTTTTTTGCAACGGGATGAGTATCCCGGCAAGCATCCGCAACCGGCCTCTATCGCGCGCGGAGTGCCAAAATCTTCATGCACGCAGAACATAAATGAGGCGTGCGTCGTATCGCCGAAAGAGAGGATCTAAATGCTGAACCCCACCCGTCTGTTTGCTGCAGCTTCCATTGCAGCCTTGTCGCTGTTTGCTGGCTCCGCCATGGCGCAGGACAAGATCGTCATCGGCACGGAAGGCGCCTACCCGCCATTCAACGTTCTGGAGGCTGACGGAAAGCTGACCGGCTTCGATATCGATATCGCCAAGGCGCTCTGCGAACAGATGAAGGCCGAATGCACCTTCGTCACCAATGACTGGGACGGTATCATTCCAGCCCTTCAGGCGAAGAAATTCGACGCCATTGTTGCCTCCATGTCGATCACGCCTGAGCGCCTTGAAAAGGTGGACTTCTCCGAGAAGTACTACAACACGCCTCCGGCGATCGCCGTACCGAAGGACTCGCCGATCAAGTCCGTTGAGGACCTGAAGGGCAAGACAATCGGCGCGCAGGGCTCCACCACGCACGCCAACTATGCTGAAAAGCACCTGGCTGATTCCGAGCTGAAGCTCTATCCAACGGCTGACGAGTACAAGCTCGACATCACCAATGGCCGCATCGATGGCGTCATCGACGACATCGTGGTTCTGTCGCAGTGGGTGAAGTCGGACGCTGGCGCATGCTGCAAGATCCTGACGGCTATGCCTGTCGATGAACAGATCAACGGCAAGGGCGCAGGCATTGCCGTTCGCAAGGGCGACAAGGCTCTCGCCGACAAGTTCAGCGCGGCGATCAAGGCCATCCGCGCCAATGGCAAGTACAAAGAGATCAACGACAAGTACTTCGATTTCGACGTCTACGGCCAGTAAGCCTGTTTCTCATGTTGAAATATCGTGGCGGGAGGGTTGCCCTTCCGCCATTTTTGTTTGAGAACACCTTCATAAAACAAATATGAAAGCGGCGCAGACCGCGGGGGAAGTTGGCATGAGCGGAGTGTTTTCCGCCATAGGTTCGTTCTGGACCTATCTCACATATCTGTTCGACCCGTTCTGTGGTCCGGTCGGTATCTTCTCACTCTTTGGTAACGGCACCCTTCTCGCCTGCGGCGATGGCTGGGGCGACGAAATTGCCTTCGGCGTGAAAGTGACGATTTCCGTGGCCCTCGCCACGCTTCCCGTCGGGCTGTTCCTGGGTTTCCTGATCGCGCTAGCCGCGCAATCGCAGGAGAAATCCCTCCGCCTCGCCGTCGGCATCTACACCACGATCTTCCGTGGTCTACCGGAACTGCTGACCCTCTTCATCGTCTATTACGGCATGCAAATCTTGCTCCAGACGATCGGCGGTTATCTCGGCTTCACCGGCCCCATCGAGATCAACGCCTTCGTTGCGGGCATGATTGCGCTTTCAGTCGTCTTCTCGTCCTACTCGTCCGAAGTGCTGCTGTCTGCGTTTCGCGCCATTCCCAAGGGGCAATATGAAGCCGGTGATGCGCTTGGCCTGTCGCGCAGCCGCACCATGGTTCTTATCATCATCCCGCAGCTCGTGCGTATTGCCCTTCCCGGCATGACCAATCTCTGGGTCATTCTGTTGAAGGACACGTCCTACGTCTCGATCATTGGGTTGGCGGATATCGTGCGCCAGACCGGTATCGCCGCGCGGGTGACCAAGGATGCGTTTCTGTTTTACGGCATTGCCTGCCTGCTCTACCTCATTCTCGCTCTCATTTCTTCGATCGGTATTGGCTATATCGACCGCTGGGCGCGCCGCTCGGAGGTGCAGAGATGAGCCATATCGACCATTTGATTGAGGCAAGACCCGCACCACCCGCTCCTGCGCGGCGGTTCTCATTTGCGCGGATCGCCGGCTATGTCATCGTCACTCTCTGGGCCATGCTGTTCGTCGGTCTGGTGCTTTCGCTAATCCTGGACTGGGACCCGGATAAGATCGCGCGCTATGGCTGGCGCTATATCGATGGATTGTGGACGACGGTCAGCCTCGTCGGCCTTGCTTTGATCCTTGGCGCTGTCCTGTCTGCTCCGATTGCTTTTGCCCGCATGTCGAAGAATAGGATCGTAAGCGCCATTGCGTTCGCCTATGTCTATCTCTTTCGTAGCACGCCACTTCTGGCGCAGCTTTTCCTCATCTATTACGGCCTCGGTGGCTTTCGTACCGAGCTTGAGGCCGTCGGCCTGTGGTGGTTCTTCCGCGACGCGTGGTATTGCGGGCTTCTTTCGCTGACGCTGAACACCGCCGCCTATCAGGCCGAGATCCTCCGCGGCGCAGTCCAAAGCGTTCCACGAGGCCAGCACGAGGGCGCCGCATCGCTTGGCATTTCCAAGCCGGTGACATTCTGGAAGGTCGTTCTGCCGCAGGCATTGATCGTGGCGCTTCGCCCCTACGGCAACGAAATCATTCTGATGATCAAAGGCTCGGCGGTCGTTTCCATCGTCACCGTCTTCGACCTGATGGGTCAGACCCGATACGCCTATTCACGCACATTCGACTTCCAGGCCTATCTCTGGGCAGCGATCTTCTACCTTTCGATGGTGGAAATCCTGCGCCATGTCTGGGCAGGCGTGGAAGCGCGGTTGACACGCCACCTGAAGCGATGAGAGATTGGCAGCACTCACAGAGGCAGGATGCTAACACACTGAGAAATATAAATAATTTGTGACATCTCGGTTTCTTGGCAAGCTTTGATTAACCATGTCATGTTCCCATTGTCGATGACACCTCGGTGTGTCGGCGATCAATAGAATGGGAGCAGCCACATGAACCAAGACATGGAAATGATGCTGAAAGGCTATGGTCTCACCACAGCCGAAATCCTTTATCGTATGCCGGATCACCCTTCCGTCCTTCAGAGCTATCTCTGGCAGAACTATGATCTCGCACCCGACTTTCCGGAAATGCACGGCTTCCTGAAATTCTGGCAGGAAAAGCTGGATGGCCCGCTGCACTCGGTGCGCTACGTCCACCGCAAGCTGATATCGGCCCAGGAATGGCGCTCGTTGAAGGGCGAATTCATCCTGCACTGACATAAATGTCCGCACGGATGTGCCTTCGGCGTCGAACAGGACCGTGAAACAAAGCATTGCGCGCAAAAGCGTTGCGGCTTAATCAGGCTTCCAACGAAGCGGAGCCTGATGAACGCCATGACCAAGAACGCCAAGATCGATGAAGAGGCTCTTGCAGAAGCCTATAACCGCGCGCTTGCGCTCGAAAAGGCCGGCGATATCGACGCCGCGGTGAAGGCTTACGAAGAGGTTCTTGCAATCGATCCCGAAGATCATGGCGGTGCCGCCGTGCGCATCGCATCGATGGGAAGAGGCGAAGCGCCGCCCAAGGCACCGGACGCCTATGTCGAAACGCTCTTCGATCAGCATGCGGAAGCCTTTGAAGACATTCTCGTCGAACAGCTTGGCTATGCCGTCCCGATGATGGTGCGTCAGCGATTGCAGACGCTTGAACTCGGTCCCTTCAAGCGCATGCTGGATCTTGGTTGCGGCACCGGTCTCACGGGCGAAGCGCTTCGCGACATGGCCGACGATATCACCGGCATAGACATCTCCGAAAACATGGTTGAAATCGCCCATGAAAAGGATGTCTACGAGACGCTCTACGTCGCCGAAGTCGAGGATTTCCTCGAAGACAATGACGACGAGGCTTTCGATCTGATCACCGCGACGGACGTGCTGCCCTATCTCGGCGCGCTGGAACCGCTGTTCTTCGGTGCCGCAGAAAACATGGTGAAAGGCGGCATCTTCGTCTTTTCGTCGGAGACCCTCCCCGACGATAACATGGCTGGCAGACCCTACATCGTCGGCGCGCATCAGCGCTTTGCCCATGCGGAAACCTATGTGCGCGAGCGTCTGGCCGCGACGGGCTTTGATGTGATGGAGGTCACCGACATCAACGTGCGCATGCAGGATGGCGAGCCGACACCCGGCCATCTGGTGATCGCGAAGTTCAAGGGCTGAGCATGGCTTTACTCATTGCCGCGATCAGCGCGGGAATGAGCTATCAGCTGAAACGGCCGATCACTCTTCGCCGGACTTTGGATTGTCCAGGATCATGTAATCGAGCGGCAGTTCGGTCGTGTACTTGATCTGCTCCATGGCGAAGACCGATGACACATCGCGGATTTCGATCTTGGCGATCATCCGCTTGTAGAAGGCATCATAAGCAGCGATGTCCGGTACGACGACGCGCAACAGATAATCCACATCACCGCTCATGCGGTAGAATTCGACCACTTCCGGAAACTCGGAAACGACCTCCGAAAAGCGCTTCAGCCACTCGATGGAGTGAGACGCGGTGCGGATGGAAACGAAAACCGTGACCTTGGTATTGACCTTCGCCGCATCCAAAATCGCCACGCGACGACGGATGACGCCATCCTCTTCCATCTTCTGGATACGCCGCCAACAGGGCGTCGTGGAAAGCCCGACCTTCTTTGCAAGGTCGGCAACAGCCAGTGTGGAATCCTCTTGCAGAATACGCAGAATTTTACGGTCGAGACGGTCCAATCTTCTCTCCTACGGAATTATTTTCCTCTATTTACACTAAAAAAAACGAAGAAAAAGAAATTTGTTTCATCGCGTGAGAATTTCCACATGCTGTCGGAGGGTCGGCAGTATCTCCTGCTCGAACCAGGGGTTCTTTCGCAACCAGGAGGTATTGCGCCAACTCGGATGCGGTAGAGGCAGCACGGGAATGCCCGTATTGGTTTGCAGATAGTTTCGCCAGTTCTGCACGGTTTCCGTCATGCTTTTCTTGCGGCGGCCGCCAAGATGATAGGCTTGTGCATATTGACCGATCGCGAGCACAAGCTCGATCTGCGGCATGGCGGACATCACCTCATCGCGCCAGCGCGGTGCGCATTCCCGCCGGGGCGGCAGGTCGCTGCCACGCTCGTCATATCCGGGAAAGCAAAAGCCCATCGGCACGATGGCGAACCGATCGGCATCGTAAAACATGTCCCGGTCGACATTCAGCCACATGCGCAGTCGGTCGCCAGAGGCATCATTGAACGGCAGACCACTTTCATGCACACGAAGTCCAGGTGCCTGCCCGGCAATCAAGATTTTAGCTTTGGCCGAGATGACCGCGACCGGTCGCGGCTCATGCGGCAGCCGGTCGCCTTCTCCCTTCAGCGGCGTGTCCCGACAGATCCGACATCGCGCAATACTGTCGCGCAGTGTCTCGATCAATGCCTCTTGGATCTCCCCCTGCTTCTCCACAGTCACGCTCATGTCACCAGCCGAAGGCATGGCGCAGCACCGTCAAAGGCCCTGCCCGCGGCGCATCGGCTTCCATTGTCTTCTGCTCCCGTCGCCAGTCCTTGGGGTTTTCGAATGCTCCACTCCAGAGGCCAAGCTTCTCTTGTCGCGCATTATCCTCCTCCTTGGCGTAGAGGAAATATTCCGTGGTCACAGCCAGACCTTCAGAGACGATGAGGCTGCCCAAGTCTGCACCATTTATCGAACAGCGGACGAGAAAACGCGAATACCGATCTTTGCTACCGCCGGTACACTCGACCTCGCCTGTCTCCAGAACCTCTCTGACGAAATCCTTAGCCGCGTGTCCACATGCCCAGGTTCCATCACCCGCTCCGCAATCCTGACGAAGCTCAGGCGCATCGATCCCGACCAACCGATAACGGGAAGCACCGAGGGCAAGCGTATCTCCGTCAATCGCGACGAAGCTACCGGAGAACTGCCGATCATTCAGACCATCGACCTTCGCCATGATCAAGGCACCCAGAACGATCAGCAAAAGCAGAATGATTCCGTCCTTCACCGGAGAAAATCTCCTGCCTGACTTTCGTCTCATATCCCAACAAACCCTTTGCAGAAATGGCAAACAAATCCTTTCGCGGCAGCATCTTCTTAAGACTTTACCGGTAACGTGCAAACATCTCGCATCGGTTTCGTTCAGTAGATGAGTAAAAGCGCCAGCAACATAGCCGACAAGAACATCGTCGATCGGTCTCGCACGCGGCGTAATAAAGCCGTGTTCGATGCCGTGAAGTCGACGCGCGAGCGGCTGCAATATGGCGGTGTCGGCACCGTGGCCTTCGAATGCGAAATGCTGCAGATGCATATCGCAGAGACGTTGTACGGCGCAACCATCATGCCGCTCTTCATCCTGCTGGCAACCGGCATCGGCGTCTATATCACCCGCGACATCGAGATTGTTGGCTGGACCCTTCTGGCGCTGAGCGGCCACGCCCTTGCGCTGATCTTTGCCCGCAAGGCGCAAAAGCAGACAATCACGCCCGCAAACGTAAACCGCTGGGTCAGCACGTTTCTTGCCGTGCAGATCATTATCGGCCTGATCTGGGCGCTTTTTGCCGGCTACCCGATGGGTGCCAAGGACGCGGCCCTGCCGATGTTCTACAAAGGCGCCACGCTGCTCATTGCGCTCTCCATCACCGCCATGTCCAACTTCATGTTGCGACGGGCGATCTTGATGACTTTTCTTCCAGTGCTGATGGCGCTTGGCATTAATGCCGCCACCTCGCAGGATCCGATGGCAATCGGCATGGCGCTGATGTTCTTCATGGCCATGCTGTTTTGCCATTACATCACCAGGCGTCTGCACAATTCCAGCATCAAGCTCCTGTCTTTCCAGTCGGAAAAGGACGACCTGATCGCCGAACTGGAAGTGGCAAAGTCCATGTCGGATGAGGCAAGGCGCCGGGCAGAGGAAGCCAATCTCGCAAAGTCCCGCTTTCTGGCATCCATGTCGCATGAGCTGCGCACACCGCTCAACGCCATTCTCGGTTTTTCCGAAGTCATGGCATCGGAAATCCTCGGGCCGCTCAACAACCCGCTCTACAAGGAATATTCGGGCGATATCCACCGCTCCGGCCAGCACCTGCTTGACCTGATCAACGAAATTCTCGATCTCTCCCGCATAGAGGCAGGCCGCTATGAGTTGCAGGAAGAGGCCGTCTCACTCCTAGAGATCGCCGAAGACTGCGTCGGCATGATACAGCTGCGCGCGCGCGGCAAGAATATTCGCATCGTCCAGCAGTTCGAGCGCAGCCTGCCGAGCGTCTGGGCGGATGAAAAGGCGCTCCGCCAGGTGATCCTCAATCTCTTGTCCAACGCCGTGAAGTTCACCCCGCAGGGCGGTGAGATTTCCATCAAGGCCGGTTGGACCGCACGTGGCGGCCAGTATGTCTCGATCAAGGACAATGGTCCCGGCATTCCGGAGGAAGAAATTCCAGTGGTGCTCTCTGCCTTCGGCCAGGGATCGATTGCCATCAAGAGTGCAGAACAAGGCACAGGTCTTGGCCTGCCGATCGTCCAGGCCATCCTCTCCAAGCATGATGGTCAGTTCGTGCTAAAATCGAAACTGCGCGAGGGGACCGAAACAATCGCGATCCTGCCCGCCAAGCGCATCCTGCAAACCGTCCCCGCCGTTGAAGACGTGCAGGCGGTGCAGCCACGCAAGCGGTCTTTTGCCTGAATCAGATCGCGCTGACGCTGAAGAACACCGTTGAAATCAACGAATAGAGAATAAAGCCGCCATTGGCGAGCAGAAGGCAGAAGACCGCAAAGGAGCCAAGATCCTTGGCGTTGCGGGCAGCGCTGGAAAACTCCGGCGAAACGCGATCGACGATTTCCTCGATTGCCGTATTCAGCGCTTCCACACAGAAAAGCAGCAGCATCAGCAGGATGAAGATCAGATCATGCACCAGAGGTGCGTTGATGGCCGCCAGGAAAACAAGTCCTGCACCCAAGGCAATCACTTCATGACGAAACGCCGCCTCTTGCCAGAGGCGCTGAAGCCCTTGCAGCGAATAGCGTGCGGCGGCAAGCAGATGGCGAAAGCCGGTTTCCTTGCGGAAAACTGGCTCTGACACTGGGCTCTTGGGAAGGTTGTCCATCATCGCCTCAATGGTGAGCAGCACCGGTATCGACGCCTGCCTGCGCAAAGGTCGCCATGCCGGAGTGGCAAGCAGCAGCAGCCTTGACGATACCGGCTGCAAGTGCAGCACCCGTTCCCTCGCCAAGACGCATGCCAAGCGCCAGAAGTGGCGTTTTGCCCAGCCGCTCCACCGCCGCCATGTGGCCTGGTTCGCCGGACACATGGCCGATCAGGCAGTGATCGAGGGCCGCAGGGTTTGCGGCTTTCAGCAGAGCGGCAGCCGCGGTTGCCACATAGCCGTCGATCAGGACAGGTATCTTTTCCACACGGGCTGCGAGGATCGCGCCGGCCATGGCGGCGATTTCGCGACCGCCCAGTCTGCGCATAATTTCCAGCGGGTCGGATAGATGATCCTTGTGGAACTCCACGGCCGCCTTCACAGCGGCGATCTTCCGCTCCATGACGTCACCTTGAGAGCCCGTCCCTGGACCGGTCCACTCTTCAGCCGTACCGCCATAAAGCGCCAGATTGATGGCGGCAGCAATCGTCGTGTTACCGATGCCCATCTCCCCGATGCAGAGAAGATCGGTACCGCCTGCGATCGCTTCCATACCGAAGGCCATGGTGGCTGCGCAGTCCCGCTCGGAGAGTGCTGCCTCGCAGGTGATGTCACCGGTCGGGTAATCGAGGGCAAGGTCGAAAATCTTGAGACCGAGATCGTGGGTCACGCAGATCTGGTTGATCGCGGCACCGCCTGCCGCGAAGTTCTCCACCATCTGCTGCGTCACGGAGGACGGATAAGGCGTCACACCGTTGCGGGTCACACCATGGTTGCCGGCAAAGATCGCGACGAGCGGACGGTTGACGGCCGGTGCGCGACCCGACCAGGCGGCAAGCCACATGGCAATCTCTTCCAGACGACCCAGCGAACCGGCGGGCTTGGTCAGCTGCGCATTGCGCTCCTTGGCGGCAACCAGCGCATAGGTATCCGGTCCCGGCAGATCACGCAAAAGAACACGAAAATCGTCGAAAGGCAGGCCGCTCACGCTCATGGTATCGATCTTTCTCTCATGCCGAAGACTTGTGTTTTCCGGCAAATCGGTCTTTGTTGCGCCTCTCATAATCGGGGACGGGCAGAGGGACAACCTCTAAAGCATGTGGCGCAAACCAAGGACACGGTTTTGCGATACTATGACGCTCGTCGACAGCGCAACATTGGTCTTTCGAAATGCGGGAGAGCGGATTGATCCTGGAAGGTTTTCTGACGCGGGTCATGCACGCACTCAGCTTTCTCAGTCGCATCCCTGTCCATGACAGCTTCTTTCAAGGTCGAAAGGTAGACATGCTGGCCGCTACCGGTGTCTTCCCCATAGCCGGGCTGCTGATCGCCCTACCATCGGCCACTCTCGTCGCCATTCTCCATCACGCGCACGCCGATCCGTTGCTGACAGCGGCATTGACTTTGGCTGTCGCCACGGCTCTTACAGGCGCCTTGCATGAGGACGGGCTGGCAGACGCCGCGGATGGTTTTGGCGGCGGGGCGGACAAGGAACGGTCCCTCACCATCATGAAGGACAGCCGCATCGGAAGTTATGGAGCCATCGCGCTGATCCTTTCCTTCATGGTCAGAGTTACGGCCATCGCCGTCCTGATCCGCGAACTCCCCGGGCTGGCAAGTGCGGCCTCTCTGATCGCCGTGGCAAGCTTCAGCCGTGCCATGATGGTGTGGCACTGGCATGGTCTTCCACCTGCCCGCCAAGCTGGCGTCGCAGCCTCCATTGGGCAGCCAGGACCAATCGATCGAAACCACGCTCTTGCCTACGGCATCGGCATCGCCTGCGTGGTGCTGTTTTTGTCTTACACCTTAGTTGCGGCAATCGTCGCTGTCGCCGCCTCTTTCGCGGTCGCGCACCTCTTCAAACGTCTGTGCCTCCGCAAGATCGAGGGGCACACCGGCGATACGATTGGCGCAACACAACAAATCACCGAGATCGTGATGCTGGTCGCTCTTGCTCTCCTCGCCTGAAGAACAGATATGAAAACGATGGAAACACCTTGCATTCACGTCTGCCAGCTCAGCCCTGAAGGGCTTTGCACCGGTTGCCACCGGACAATCGCTGAAATCACCGGCTGGAGCGGCTTTACCGTCGCTGAAAGGCACAGGATCATGAGTGAGTTACCCAGACGCAGGACGGCGAAGGCGACAGGAATGGAGAGTGCATGAACAGGCTGACTTTGGTTCTTCTCATCCTTGGCATCGGCCTTGCACTTCTCTTGATCAACAACAGCAGCGGACAGACCTTCGGCGTCGACAATGATCGATTCGCCGGCGCGCTCTATCTGACGCCGATTGCCGTTCTGCTAGCGGCCGGCATTCTGGCGGGCAGTCGCGGCAACCTGCCCACGGTGCTTCGCCAACTGGCCATCTGGCTCGTCATCATCTTGGGGCTCGCCGCAGGCTATCTTTACCGGGGAGACCTGCAGCGTTTCGGCGACAGGCTGATGGCAGGCCTCATTCCCGGTCGCGCCGTGGTGACGACGACATCCGATGGTATTCAGGAAGTCATTCTCAGCAAATCCATGGGTGGGCATTTCGAGGCCGATGCCACGATCAACGGCGTCTCTGTCCATATGCTGGTGGATACCGGTGCAAGCTCCGTCGTGCTATCCAATGCCGACGCCGAGGCAGTCGGCATCAATCCGGACAATCTTAATTATACCGTCTCGGTGATGACCGCCAATGGACGGACATCGGCAGCCCCCGTGCGTCTGTCGGAGATCGCGGTCGGTCCGATTGTTCGGCGCAATGTGCCTGCCCTCGTGGCGCAGAAGGGCCAGCTGGATCAAAGCCTGCTTGGCATGACCTTCCTCTCGACACTCGGATCGCTGCAGATGCAGACAGACCAGCTGACGCTCAGGGATCGGTAAGACCTGTCAGTTGCGCAGCTTGTAGCCTGTCCTGAACATCCAGCTGACGATGGCGAGGCACACGGTCAAAAACCCGATGATCATCACGATGCTGATCAGCGGATTGACGTCGGCGATCTCGTAAAAGCTCCAGCGAAAGCCACTGATCAGATAAAGCACCGGATTGAAATGGCTGACCGTCTGCCAGAAGGGCGGCAGCATGTTGATCGAGTAGAAGCTGCCACCGAGGAAGGTCAAGGGCGGAACAACCAGCATCGGAATGAGGTTGAGCTGCTCGAAATTCGACGCCCACATACCGATGATGAAGCCAAACAGGCTGAAGCTGACGGCCGTCAGCACGAAGAACAGGACCATCATGAACGGATGGGCGATAGAGATATCGACGAAGAAGGACGCCGTAATCAGGATGATGGTACCGATCATCAGACCTTTGGTCGCCGCTGCTCCGACATAGCCTGCCAATATCTCCGTCATCGAGATCGGGGCGGAGAGAATTTCATAAACGGTGCCGGTGAATTTCGGGAAATAGATGCCGAAGGAGCCGTTGCTGACGCACTGCGTCAGCAGGGTCAGCATGATGAGGCCAGGCGTAATGAAGGCCCCATAGGAAACGCCCTCGACCTCCTGGATGCGCGAGCCGATCGCGGTACCGAAGACGATGAAATAGAGCGATGTCGAGATGACCGGCGAGATCACGCTTTGCAAAAGCGTGCGGCGCGTGCGTGCCATTTCGAAGAGGTAGATGGACTTGATGGCTTCGAAATTCATTTCTGTCCTCCTACCAATGCGACGAAAATATCCTCGAGCGAGCTCTGCCGTGTCGAGATATCCTTGAAATGAATGCCCTCACCGGCAAGCGCTGACAAAAGCTCGGCGATCCGCCCCTGCTCTCCATTGCCGTCATACTCATAGGTCAGGCAGGTACCCTCTTCGGAGAGTTGCAGATGGAAAGGTGACAGGCTTTCGGGAAGCGTCGTGACCGGCGTCGTGAGTTCCAGCGAAAGCTGCTTGCGGCCCAGCTTGCGCATCAGCGCAGTCTTTTCCTCCACCAACAGAAGTTCGCCGCCATTGATCACCCCGACGCGATCGGCGATTTCCTCTGCCTCTTCAATGTAATGGGTGGTCAGAATGATGGTGACGCCAGCCGACCGCAGTTCCTCGACAACCTTCCACATGTCGCGCCGCAGCGCCACATCGACACCGGCCGTCGGCTCATCGAGAAACAGAACCTTCGGCTCATGCGCCAGCGCCTTGGCGATCAGCACGCGGCGCTTCATGCCACCGGAAAGCTCACGCAGCATGTTGTCCTTCTTGTCCCACAGCGACAGGGACTTCAAAACGCGCTCGATCAGTTGAGGGTCTTTACGATAGCCATGCAATCCGCGGGAAAACGACACCGTGTTCCACACCGTCTCGAACTGGTCGGTCGTCAGTTCCTGTGGCACGAGCCCGATCAAAGCGCGTGTCTTGCGAAAATCCTTGACGACATCACTGCCGCCGACGAGCACGCTGCCCTCGCCCGGATTGACGAGACCACAGATGATCGAAATCAACGTCGTCTTGCCGGCACCATTCGGGCCTAACAGCGCGAGGATCTCGCCCTCGTAGATATCAAGGGTGACGCCTTTCAGCGCCTGAAAGCCGTTGGCGTAAGATTTCGTCAGATTGCGGATGGAAACGATGGGTTTGCGGGAAGGCGTCATGAATGATCTTTCGGCACGTTCTTGAACTGCTCATATAAAGCATTTCCAGCAAAAGTGTTGTCCGTTTTGCATCCGGAAAGGGATCAAGACAAAAAGTCAGCTGGAGAGAGCGGAAACACCACACGCCGGTTGCAGTTCCGCAAATTTCACCAACGGCGTCATCTTCCTATCGTCCCTGTCATGAAGATGTGATGCTGATGTCGTAGAAACCGGCGTGACGGGTACCGGACTGTTCATCACAGGGCGCCCGTCCGGTTTTCAGCACCGCTCGACATTTTGAGACATACGGCAGTCATATTGAAAAACATTATTTTGGGCAGAGGCTACCCCCGCACTCTGCCCTGTTTTTTTGGCCCTGTTTTTGGGCAGTCGACATCCACCATCCGATCGAAGAGCAAGGCCATCAATCGCAGTGGCGATAACCGGACTTGCGTGTGCGCAGATCGAAGTGGAAGTGGTTCCAGTGGTTGGGGTCGCTACCCGGTCCGAGCACGGTAGAGAAATACTTGCAGCTGTCGGAGCGAACGGCCTTCAGCAAGCCCTTCTCACGGAAGGCAAAGAAGCTCTTCTTGCGAACGTCGATCTCCTTGCCGTTTTTCAGCGTGATCGTTCCAATGTCGATGGCGTTACCGCGCGCATGCTCAGACCAGGGGTTGCTCGCCCTGGAATTCATCTTGCGGCAGGAGTAACCACCCATCGGGGTAATACGGCCAACACCAGAGAAGTAACGGAAGCGAGAAGACGGCACGAGTTCGAACTTCACCCATTTGGCGAAGGCAAGCGTCACCTGGCAGTTCAGCTTCACAGCTGGGCGGATCGCAACGCCACTATCGAGACCGCTAAGCTCGATCGGATAATCGATACCGCAGGTCGGACCATCGGCAATGCGCGCGACATCGCGAAAGGCGACACCCAATCGGCGAAGCTCGGTGCGACAAGCCACTTCGGAGGGTGGCATCATGCCGGGCGGCTGCGACATGCGCCGCTCCTGCGCCGGATTGTCCGGCATCAGCATCGCCACCTCTTCCACGGGCTGCGCCTGACGCTGACCGCTTGGCGGCGGCGGAATAAGGCGGGATTGATTGGCAAGCCGACGCGGTGCTTGCGGTGGCTGAGAAGCGGCACTGTCGGGAGAGGACACCTCCATATCCTGCTCCTCAGCAAGGCTCCGTCCCGGCGCCACGCCCAGTCCTGCATCCATGTTCACGCCCTCGTCACCCTCCGCCATCTGCGACGGCATGTGGGTTGACTGCGGCTGAACGGGCGCAAGGCGGCTCGCCTGCGCATCGAGCGTCGAGTAGCCCTGCCCGCCGGAGCTTAGCAGCGGATCACGCGATACCGGCGCCTCCGGCAGCGGCTGCGACAGGGCCGACTGGTCGTTGAAGGGAAGATCCTGGCTCATCGGGGCCGGCGGCGCACTGTAGTTCTGCCGGCTGGAGGAGCGAATGGAACTGACCCGTGTCGCGCCATCGACCTCAGCGGGGGGCACTAGCCCCTCCGCTGAGCACGACACGATCACCGCCGACATTGTCATCAACGCCGCAAGACGACGCGGAAGGGAAACATACGCCATACCAGAACCTGTACCTTCGGCGACCGCAACACGCGGCGATCAGATCAAATTCTAAAGAAATCTGGTAAACGAACCCTTTGTGTCGACGCAAAGAAATTGACCGACGAAGGCTTGTATGTTCTGAAACGAAACAGCAGGCTCCCGAAAACCGCACCGTCGTAGCTGCGACCGAAGCGTTGCATCCATATGCGAAAACGAAAAGGGCGCCGCAAGCGACGCCCCTCTATCGGTATGGAAGCGAAAGTCAGGCCGCCCGCGACATCGAGCCTCCAGCAGAAAAGCTTCCAAGCTGGAACCGCGCCAGCAGCGAATGCAACTTGCGGCTCTCTTCTGCCAGCGTTTCGCTCGCCGCCGTGGTTTCCTCCACCATAGCGGCATTCTGCTGGGTCATCTGGTCCATATGATTGACGGAGGTGTTGATCTCCTGCAGTCCCGTCGCCTGCTCACGCGCAGCCGTGGCAATCGAGTTCACGTGGCCGTCGACACGGTTGACCAGCGAGACGATCTCCTCCAGCGCCTCTCCGGTGGAACGAACCAGCGTTACACCGCCACTCACCTGCTCTGCCGAGCTGTTGATCAGCGTCTTGATTTCCTTTGCAGCATTGGCGGAGCGTTGAGCAAGTTCGCGAACCTCCTGCGCCACGACGGCAAAGCCACGACCGGCCTCACCGGCACGTGCGGCTTCGACGCCAGCGTTCAAGGCGAGCAGGTTTGTCTGGAAGGCGATCTCATCAATGACGACGATGATCTGACCGATCTTGCGGGAGGACTCCTCGATCCGGTTCATGGCCTCCACTGCGCTGCGAACGATATCGCCGGAGCGACCCGCACTTTGCTTCGTCTCCGTCACCATCTGCCGCGCCTCGTTTGCGCGCTCGGAGGCTGTGCGAACCGTTGCCGTGATCTCGTCGAGTGCAGCTGCCGTCTCTTCCAACGCCGCAGCCTGCTGTTCGGTACGGCGGGAAAGATTTCCCGTCGCCTCGCTGATATCGGAGGCGCTGGCGTTGACGACATCGCTGCTGCGCGAGATCGTTGCGATCACGTCCCGAAGGACACCAACAGCGCTGTTGAAGTCGGCGCGCAGCTTGTCATATTCGGCACCCACCTGCCCCACTTGAACGGTAAGATCGCCGCGCGCGAGGTTTTCCATAGCCTGGCCGAGCGAATCCATGGCCTGGGCCTGGCGCTCGGAGGCGGAACGAAGCACATCCTCGCTTTCCCGGCGCGTATTCTCGATCGCCTTCTGTTGCTCGGCTTCGCGAAGCTGCAACTGGCTGCGTTCATTGACGGAGTTGCGAAGAACGAGCAGCGTCTTGGCCATGGCGCCGATCTCGTTGCGACGTTCGACGAACGGCACCTCGGCCTCGGCGTTTCCATCCGCGATGCTGGACATGCTCGTCTTCAGCTTGCCGATCGGGCCTGAAACGCTGCGCACGACCGCGGTGGCGACGGCAAGAACGACGAGAGCGCTGATCAGGCAAATGCCGACATAGAGGGTTGCCTCGCGCCAGAACATGGCGTTGAGATCGTCAACATAGACACCTGTGCCGACGATCCAGCCCCAGGGCGCAAAGCCTTCGACATAAGAGAACTTACCCACAGGATCAGGCGCGCCGGGCTTCGGCCACTGATAATCGACAAAGCCCTTCCCGCTCGCCTTCACGGTATTGACGAATTCGACAAAGAGGAACTTGCCGTTCGGATCCTTGTTCTTTGTCAGATCGGCACCGTTCAGCTCCGGCTTCACCGGATGCATGACCATTTTCGGACCCATATCGTTGATCCAGAAATAGCCATTGCCATTGTCATAGCGCATCGCAGCAATCGAAGCCTTCGCCTGTTGCTGAGCGACCTCCCGAGTCAGCGTCCCGCTCTGTTCCAGACGATAATATTGATCGAGAATGCCGACAGCCGAATGCGTCAACGCTTCCAGCCCAGCCTTGCGCTCTCTCTCCATTCCGCCATAGCCACCGAACAGGCTTGATGTCAGCGCCGCCGCCAGTATCGCCAGAAACAATGCGACCAGCGCATAAAGCCGCGTGGAAATGGTGAGATGTTTCATACGTCAAATTCCCCCGAATGTGATCAATTATTGGTAATCTTAAAAAATTGACAAAAACATAAAGTGCACGCAGTGGTAGGTGGAAATATAATTTGGAAGGTAACGGCTCAGACAACACGTCTGAGATATTAACCTACTGCTTGTAGCTCGCAGTAGCATTGGGAGTTTGTCTTCTACGAACCTAAAAAAGTTCGCACAGACTACACGTCAAGTAATTTCGAATTAAGAAATCAGAATCATGATCTCTGCGCCGAATAAAACGACGAGATCGATATGCCAAAACCTAATTTTCGCTACACCCACTACGATCTCAAGGAGATCCGTACTGGTACCATTATTGAAGTATCTCTAAACGCGGTCGCCAACGTACGATTGATGACGGCCGGAAATTTCCAAAGATTCACAGAGCTTCTGGATTTCAAATATGTCGGCGGCGTAGCTCGAAAATCACCGCTGCGTCTGGCGATCCCCGAAACCGGCCATTGGCATGTCATCGTCGATGGTGAAGGTCACAATGGCTTGGCGGAGTCGTCTGTGAAGATGCTGCCGGCAAACCCGGCAGCCGCCCAGCGCAAGAGCGCCTGATCAACCATCCAGCAGGAATGAGAAGCGAAGCGCAGACAGCCAGCCCGAAAGCTGGTTTTGCGCTTCAGCGAGGGTTGCGTTCCCGTCTCAGCTTCGACCACCAATCCAGGCGCTTGCGAATGTCGCGTTCAAAACCCCGGTCGGGCGGATCGTAGAAGATGGTGCGCCCCATCTTTTCCGGGAAGTAATCCTGGCCTGAGAAGGCATCTGGCTCGTCGTGATCATAGCGATAGCCATCACCATAGCCCTCGCCCTTCATCAGCTTGGTCGGCGCATTGAGAATATGCTTGGGAGGCAGGAGCGATCCGTTCTCCTTGGCGGCCCGCATCGCACTCTTGTAGGCCGTGTAGACCGCATTGGATTTCGGCGCCGTCGCCAGATAGACGCAGGCCTGCGCCAGCGCCAGTTCCCCTTCCGGCGAGCCGAGATAATCATAGGCATCTTTTGCCGCATTGCAGATGACCAGTGCCTGCGGGTCGGCAAGCCCGATATCCTCGACTGCCATACGCACCAGGCGTCTGCCGAGATAAAGCGGATCTTCGCCCGCATCGAGCATCCGCGCCAGATAATAAAGCGCTGCATCGGGATCGGAGCCGCGCACCGACTTATGGAGTGCAGAGATCAGATTGTAGTGCCCGTCCTGGCCCTTGTCGTAGACCGGTGCCCGACGCTGCACGATGCGGGTCAGCCCCTCCGTATCGAACACCTCACCTTCCCGCGCCGCACGCCAGACTTCCTCGGCGAGCGTCAGCACGGCGCGACCGTCACCATCGGCCATGCGCAGCAGGGAGAGCCGCGCGTCTTCGTCGAGTGGCAGCGGCTTGGCTTCCGCCTCCTCGGCACGCTTCAGGAGCTCCATCAGACTTTCTTCGTCATGCGGCTTGAAGGTCAGAACGCGGGCACGCGATAGCAAAGCGGCATTCAGTTCGAAGGAAGGGTTCTCGGTCGTTGCACCGACAAGGATGATGGTCCCATCTTCCATCACCGGCAAAAAGCTGTCCTGCTGCGCCCGGTTGAAGCGATGGATTTCGTCGACGAAGAGCAGCGTTTGCCGCCCATTCATCCGCCGCGTCCTCGCAGCCTCGAACACCTTCTTCAGGTCGGCCACGCCGGAGAAGATTGCAGAAATCTGCTCGAAGGCGAGACCTGCTTCACCCGAAAGCAGCCGCGCGACGGTCGTTTTACCCGTGCCCGGCGGCCCCCAGAAGATCATCGAGCCCAGCGAGCCGCTTTCGATCATGCGGCGCAGAACACCCTCTTCGCCCGTCAGATGCGGCTGACCCGTGACCTGTGCGATCGTGGTCGGCCGCAGCCTGTCTGCCAGAGGCCGCCGGTTGGCGACCTCCGCTGGAATCTGAGGTGCAAAGAGGTCTCCGCTCATCGCAGGAACTGCCGCAGGCGCTGACCATCGCGAATGATCTCAAGGCGCCAGAAGCCGGGATCGTCATGCAGCGCTTCCTCCATCTGGGAACTGGAGGTGATATCGGCGCCGTTCAACGACACGATGATATCCTTTGGCTGGAAGCCGACGCGCGAAGCGGGCGAACCGCGCGCGACATCGACGATCACGACACCCGACGGTGTTCCAACCATACGCAACTCATCGGCAAGCTTGGGCGAAAGATTGGCGACAGTCGCGCCGGCAAATGGATTGCGACCCTCCAGCAGGCGCTCGTCACGCGGTGCCGTTTCCGGCGCGGTATCGAGCGCAATGGTGACGGTCTTTTCCTTGCCCTTGTCGATCAGTGCGATCTTGGCGGATTTCCCGATACCCGCCGTCGTCAGGCGATAACCCAGCGCATCCGGATGCTCCACCTCAATGCCGTTTACGGCAGTGACCACCTGGCCAGGCTCGACGCCCGCCTTCTCCGCAGGGCCACCCTTCACAACGCTGACGACGAGTGCGCCGCGCGCGCGCTTCAGCCCAAGAGCTTCCGCGACTTCGGAGGTAACCGGATCGAATGTTGCGCCGACATAGGGCCGCTGAAAGCTCTTGTCGCCCTTTTCAGCCGCGGCCAGGAACACCTTGACCAGGTTCGCAGGGATGGCAAAGCCGATACCGTTGGAGCCACCGCCGCGCGAAAAGATCGCCGTATTGATGCCGATCAGCTCGCCGTTCATGTTCATCAGCGCGCCACCGGAGTTGCCGGGGTTGATGGAGGCATCCGTCTGAATGAAGAAGCCAAAATCGCCTTGCGTCACCTGATTGCGCGCCAAGGCCGAAACGATACCGCTGGTGACGGTCTGCCCCACACCGAACGGGTTACCGATGGCAAGCACCAGATCACCGACTTCCGTGGCATCTGAATTGCCAAGCGGCAGCACGGGGAACTGTTCCTTTGCATCGATCTGCAGTACGGCGAGATCGACACGGTCGTCCTTCAGGAGAACCTTGGAGGAAAACTCACGGCCATCGGCCAGCGCGACCTTGATGTCGTCGGCGCCTTCGATGACGTGGTTGTTCGTCACCACCAGGCCACTGGCCGAAACGATAACGCCGGAGCCCAGCGAAGATTGCTTTTCCGTGCGGTTCGGCAATTGCTGGCCGAAAAACTGCTCAAAGAACGGGTCGCCGGCAAAGGGCGAGGCGCGGCGCTGGACGATGCGCTCGGCATAGACGTTCACCACGGCACCGGATGTGCGCTTGACCAGCGGAGCAAAGGACAGCTGCATCTCCATGCGGCTGGCCGGCACCGCTTTGGCGTCCTGCGCCTGCGCACCCAAGGGCGCAAGAAGCAACGCCGCAAGAAAGCCGTGGGCCATGAATTTCAACACGCGCTGCATGTGATTCCTCATCTTCATCAATAGGATGCAGTTATAGCGTCTCAGCCTATAAATCAAAGGGCGGCAATATCATGACGCACGGCTTTACAAGCGAGCGCTTTACTTTCTTTGGAACTGGTTTCGATGTCTGAGAATTGAACCGCCAAGATATGATGAAAGATGAGACAGAAAAATGCAGTTTCGAAAACACGCTCTGGCCCTGTTTATTGTTTGCGCCTCCTATTCGCATGGATCGCCCGTCGGAGCCGCGAGCTTCGATTGCAGCAAGACTGATCTCGCGGCAGATGAGAAGACCATCTGCGAGAACCGCGCCCTGAATGATCAGGACGTGAAAATGGCCACCACCTTCGACATTCTCACGCAGCTCATGGCCATGGGGTCTCGTGATGCACTGAAAACCGAACAGAGCGAATGGCTGAAGCGTCGCCAGACCTGTGAAGCGGATGTCGCCTGCCTGACCAAGGCTTATGACGAGCGCATGGTCAAGCTTGGCGAAGCATTCCAGAGCATCAACCGCCCACTCTAACTCGCCGCGATGATATTCGTCATCAAGCCATGCAATGCATCCCGGTAACCGGTGCGCGCCGAGGGCGCATCTTCCCGGGATGTCATGACCACAGAGAGCTTTTTCGACGGCACGATATAGAGCATCTGCCCGCCATAGCCCCAGGCGTAGAATACCTTCTCTCTCGCCATCTCCTTGATGAACCAGCAATAGCCATAACCGTCGCCATTGAACACCGAGTTCGTTCGCTGCGTCCAGGACTGGTCGATCCATGACTGCGAGAGGATGCGCTCACCATCGGCGGTAACGCCACCACGCCGATACAATTCTCCGAAAGCCAAGAGCGAACGCGCCGTCATCGCCATCTGGTTACCGCCCAGATAAACGCCTTGGGGATCACGTTCCCAGCTACCGATGGCAAACCCATCGAGAGGCTTGAACCAGTCTCGGGCAAGCGCCAGCGTCGGGCGGCCGGAGGCTTTCGTCAAAATGGCCGAGAGGAGATGCGTCGAGGCCGTCGAATAGAGCATGCCACCGCCCGGCTCGCCATCGAAGCCCGAGCCAAGGGCTGTGCGCACCCAGTTGCGGCTCGCGACCCAGCGCCCGTAATTCGGACCGGACATGCGTGCGAGACCAGACTGCATCGAAAGCAGATTGCCGATCGTAACGCGTTCCAGTCGCGGATCGGAGTTCGCGGGAAAGTCGGCTCTCAGCACCGAGGCAATAGGCTGATCGGCACCCTCTAAAATCTTGCGATCAATTGCCATACCAACGAGGGCCGACACGATCGACTTGGACGCGGACTTGATATTGGTCGATCCGTTGAGCGATGAACCATTATAGGCGCGCGAGGCGACTTCCTCGCCATCGAGGCTGACGATCACCGCCTTCAGCGTCTGAAGAGAACCCGCCCCTTCCAGGATGGGATCGAACTTGGCGCCTGTGCCTGACGATTGCGCGCGAACCGCTGTGGCAAAAGGCAAGGAGGCGAGGAGTGCGAGTGCTGTGCGACGTTTCATGTCTACCTAGGTAAGCGCTGTCACGATCAAAGGAAGCAGCATCACCACCTTGTGACTCGCAAGGCTTGGATCGCGAAAAGGAGTCCCAAAACAATGCGTTTCAGCACTTTCCTGAATCAAAACCTCAACCCCCTGATTCATTTTTTGAAGAAATACGAACGCTATTCCTCATAGATCATCTTCCGCGTCATCCCACCGTCCAGCACCAGAACCTGACCCGTCATGAAGCCGGCACCCGCCAGATAGAGCACACCGTCGGCAATATCCTTTGGCCTGCCAACGCGCCCTACCGGATGCTGCGCATGGTCCTTTTTGCGAAGATCGGTTTCATCGGTCACCCAACCCGGCGCGATCGCATTGACGCGTATCTTTGGCCCGAGACTGACAGCCAGCGCATGGGTCAAGGCAACAAGCCCACCCTTGGACGCGGCATAGGCCTCGGTTTCCGGCTCGGACATGAAAGCGCGCGTCGAGACCATATTGACGATGCTCGCACCCTCGCCCATCAGCGGCACGGCGGACCTTGTCATCAGGAATGCTCCCGTCAAATGGCTATCGGTGACCTTGCGCCAATCGGCAAGCGACAGCTCATGGATCGGCCCATTCACCGGGCTTGCAATACCGGCGTTGTTGACGAGCAGTTCAAGCCCTTTCCAACCAAGCTGATCGAAGGCGGCAAGCACTGAGGTCTCATTTCCTACGTCACACAGAATGTTGCGCGCCGCTGTCTTGGTGTCCTTGATGTCGAAGCACGCAACGGTCCAGCCGTCGTCCAACAGAGCCTCGATAATTCCCGTGCCGATCAAGCCACCGCCGCCGGTCACAACTGCCCGCTTCATGATTTTCTCCCTAGCAATTCATGCGGCAACGTTTCCGATCGCCGGGTTGTTCCGATGCTGAAACAAGGGTTGCGTCGACGAACGTCTCGCGCATGATGAGGTCCATGAACAAGGTTGCCACCTATCCTGTCATGCTGACGTCGAGACGGCTGTTGCTGCGACCGCTGAACATTACAGACGCGGCAGGGCTCGCGCGGATGACAAACGATCCACTCGTCACCCGCAATCTGCTTAAAACCGCAATGCCTTTTACCACCGCCGATGCAAGAGAACTGATCTTACGAGCCCGAAGAAAGAAGAGCCCGGTTTGGGCTATCGACACCGGTCAACTCGTCGGTCTGATCGGCCTTGCGGGTGAATTCGGCTATTGGCTCGGCCGCAGCGCTTGGGGCAAAGGCTTTGCCTCTGAGGCAGCACGTCTTGTCATCAACCATGCTTTCGAGCGCCTTGAGATCGACACGCTTCATGCCAGCCCGATCGCGGACAACAAAGCATCTCGTCATCTGCTGGAGAAGCTGGGGTTTGAAAGGAACGGCGTCGCCAGAGCCTTTTGCTGTCAGCGTAGCAAGGTCGTGCCCCTTATCCGTTACAAGCTTGAGCGGCTGACATGGGAAAAAGCTCAAAGCCGCGACCGAAGATGAAGGTGAAGTCTCAGCCCTTATCCAGAATCCGCATGGTGATCAGGACCTGATTCAATTTCATAACCAAACCTCCCAATCCGTTGAAGGAAATAAAAAACGCCCGTGTCAGGGCGTTTTCCATTTAAACAAGATCATGCTGAAGACCGGGAGAAAACTCACTCCGGCAGAATGCGAACAGCACCCTTATCCGCACTGGATGCAAAGGCGGCATAGGCCTTCAGCGCGGTGGTGACGTTGCGCTTGCGGAACTCGGCCGGCTTCCAGCCAAGCTGGTCCTGCTCTGCGCGACGGGCCGCAAGTTCGGCGTCCGAAACCTTGAGGTTAATCGTGCGGTTCGGAATGTCGATCTCGATGAGATCGCCCTGACGTACGAGTCCGATGGCGCCGCCCTGGGCCGCTTCCGGAGAGGCGTGACCGATGGAAAGGCCCGACGTGCCGCCGGAGAAACGACCATCGGTGATCAAGGCGCAGGCTTTGCCCAGACCCTTGGATTTCAGATAGCTCGTCGGATAGAGCATTTCCTGCATGCCAGGACCGCCCTTCGGGCCTTCGTAACGGATGACGACGACGTCGCCAGCCTTGACCTCGTTGGAGAGAATGCCCTTCACCGCAGCGTCCTGGCTTTCATAGACGACAGCGCTGCCATTGAACTTCAAGATGCTCTCGTCCACGCCCGCCGTCTTTACGATGCAGCCATCCAGCGCGATGTTGCCGTAAAGAACGGCAAGACCGCCGTCCTTCGAGAACGGCTTTTCCACCGAGCGGATAACGCCGTTTTCGCTGTCGGTATCGAGATCATCCCAGCGCGAAGACTGGCTGAAGGCAACCTGGGTCGGCACGCCACCAGGCGCCGCCTTGAAGAACTCGCGCACCGTTTCGGAATTGGTGCGGGTGATATCCCAGCGGTCGATGGCGTCACCCAGCGTGGGCTCATGAACAGTATGGCAATCGCGATTGATGAGGCCGCCACGGTCGAGTTCGCCCAGAATACGCATGATGCCGCCGGCGCGGTGCACGTCTTCCATGTGCACGTCCTGCTTGGCAGGCGCGACCTTGGAGAGGCAAGGAACCTTGCGCGAAAGCCGGTCGATGTCTTCCATCGTAAATTCGATGCCGCCTTCATGCGCCGCTGCTAGAATATGCAGAACCGTATTGGTGGAGCCGCCCATGGCGATATCGAGCGACATGGCGTTCTCGAATGCAGCCTTGGAAGCGATGGTGCGCGGCAGCACAGTCTCGTCATCCTGCTCGTAATAGCGACGCGCCAGATCGACGATCAGGTGACCGGCTTCAACGAAGAGACGCTTGCGATCGGAGTGGGTCGCGAGCGTCGAGCCGTTGCCGGGCAGAGACAGGCCGAGCGCCTCCGTCAAGCAGTTCATCGAGTTGGCCGTGAACATGCCCGAGCACGAACCGCAGGTCGGACAGGCGGAGCGCTCGATGATCTTCACGTCTTCATCGGAAACCTTGTCATCGGCAGCCGCGACCATGGCATCGACCAGATCGAGCGCGACGGTCTTGCCATGCAGAACGACCTTACCGGCTTCCATCGGGCCGCCGGAAACAAACACCGCAGGAATGTTGAGACGCATCGCGGCATTCAGCATGCCGGGCGTGATCTTGTCGCAGTTGGAGATGCAAACCATAGCATCGGCGCAATGCGCATTGACCATATATTCGACCGAGTCCGCGATGATCTCGCGCGACGGCAGCGAATAGAGCATGCCATCGTGACCCATGGCGATACCATCATCCACGGCGATCGTATTGAATTCCTTGGCAACACCACCAGCCGCCTCGATCTCGCGTGCGACGAGCTGACCAAGATCCTTCAGGTGAACGTGACCGGGCACGAACTGCGTGAAGGAGTTCACCACCGCAATGATCGGCTTACCGAAATCGCCATCCTTCATACCGGTGGCGCGCCAAAGGCCACGCGCACCCGCCATGTTGCGGCCATGGGTTGTCGTTCTGGAGCGATAGACAGGCATCTCGTTATTCCTCGGTTCTCTCAAACTCGCGGGCATATCTCCCAGGCACATCAACGCGCCCTGCCCGCTTAAAATCTGACGCGTCTTCTACTCCATTCGCAAACTCCTGTCACTGTCACCTTGCGGCAAAACAGTACGGTGCGGTACGGTACGCCAATTCAGTTGTTTCTCACCTGTAATCAGCGTGATACGTTGCGTCACACGCACAGGCGCCAGTTGACGCGACTGTCTGTGAGGACGATCCAGGGTTGGGGATTTCAATGATCGTGATGCTGCTGCGGACACTCAGAATAGCACCAGCATCGTTGTTGGCGTTGACCTGCATGTCCCAGGCAGCCGAAGTAAAAGTCCAACAGGTTCAGGTAGCAGTTCTCCTTGACGCCTCCAATGAGCCGCTCATCGCGACAGCAGCCTGCGAAAGCGGCAGGAACTGCGCCATCATTTCGGAACCAAAGCTCGGCATTACGGTGGGTATCGAGTTAGGTCAGGCAAACGGTATCGACGCAAACACACTGACCGTTGCCTGCGCGTCGCCCTGCTCGTTCCATACAGGTCAAGCGCGTATCACCTTTAGGGGCCAGGAAACCTTCAATCTTTTCGAGGGCGAGTCCCCCGGCGTCATGCACTATCTCGTCCAACGCCCGAGGAAAAAAATCGGCGAAATCTCGGTCATTACAGTACCCAGCGAACCAATCCTTCGTCCACCTATCTGACCAGAATCTAGACCTTGTTTTACAAAGGAGTGCGCTCGCTCGTCATAGCAGACGAACATATCGCATCGCGTTTTCACTTTCGCGCGATTAAGTGAACCGACGCCTGTTGTTTGCCGTAAACCAGGATCATATCATATGGACCTGCCTCATCATGCACGTCCGGTGCAGCACCTGTTTCTCAGGAGATTTCGATGCCCGTCTATCGCCCTCCCCGTATCGCCTCCAGCGAAATCACGCCGCGCGATGTTTATCTCTCCAGGCGTCGCTTTCTCGGCACGGCGGCGGGGCTCGCGGCCATCGGGCTGACGGGTCGCGAAGCGGTCGCAGCGCCACTGACAGCGAAGCCGGGCGCCTACAAGCTGGATGAACAACTGACGCCGCTTGATGCCGTCACCAGCTACAATAACTTCTATGAATTCGGCGTCGGCAAATCCGACCCGAAAGAAAACTCCGGCAAGTTCAAACCGACGCCCTGGACCGTGAAGGTCGACGGCCTCGTCGGCAAGCCAAAAGAGTTCGGGCTGGAAGAGCTGATGAAGTTCGACCTCGAGGAACGTCCTTACCGCATGCGCTGCGTCGAGGGCTGGTCGATGGCGATCCCGTGGATCGGCTTCCCCCTGGCAAGCCTTCTTGAAAAGGTAGAGCCGCTCGGCAGTGCGAAATTCGTTTCCTTCGAGACCGTCGTTCGCCCCGATGAGATGCCGGGCCAGAGCGGGCTCTTCCAGCCGCTCAACTGGCCCTATGTCGAAGGCCTGCGCCTCGACGAGGCCCGTCATCCACTGACCATCCTGGCTGTCGGCCTCTATGGCGAGACGTTGCCGAACCAGAACGGCGCGCCGATCCGCCTCGTGGTTCCCTGGAAATACGGCTTCAAGGGCATCAAGTCGATCGTCCGCATTTCGCTGGTCGAGAAACAGCCCGAAACCACGTGGAAAAACTCCAACGCGCGGGAATACGGCTTCTATTCCAACGTGAATCCTAACGTCGATCATCCCCGCTGGAGCCAGGCAACCGAGCAGCGCATCGGCGAAGGCGGCTTCTTCAGCGTCAAGAACCGGCCGACGCTGATGTTCAACGGCTATGAAGACGTTGCGAGCCTCTATACCGGCTTGGACTTGAAGGCGAATTATTGACATGGCATTCGCCCTGCCCCTGCCCTCTTTGCCCAAACGCTACCAGCCCGCCGCCATCTGGGCACTCTACATCCTCGGCCTCTGTCCCGGCCTGTGGTATTTTTACCTGGCCGCGACAGGGGGGCTTGGCTTTAATCCCGTCAAGGATTTCGAGCATCTGCTGGGCATCTGGGCTCTGCGCTTCCTCTGCCTCGGGCTGCTGGTGACCCCACTGCGCGATCTGTTCAACATCAATCTGATTGCCTATCGACGTGCCCTCGGCCTCTTGGCCTTCTATTATGTGCTGGCGCATTTTGCGGTCTATTTGACGCTCGATCGCGGTTTGGTCTTCAGCTCCATCATCGGCGATGTTCTGAGACGCCCCTACATCATGTTCGGCATGGCGGGACTGGCGATGCTTCTGCCCCTGGCATTGACCTCGAACCCCTGGTCGATCCGCAAGCTCGGCTCGCGATGGAACACGCTCCATAAGCTCGCCTATCCGGTGCTCATCGTCGCCGTTCTTCACTTCGTTCTGGCGCGCAAAAGCCTGACGCTGGAACCGGCTTTCTACATCACCGTCACGATCCTGCTCCTCGGCTATCGCCTGATCCGGCCAACCATCATGGCGCGGCGCAGAGCTCGCAGAGCCGCTACCGCTTCGCGAACTGCTGCATGATCGCGGCAGCCATTCCGATACCGGCGAAATAGCAAAGGATATTCCACGGCGAGAACACGCGGCCGAGCAGCAAGGTGCCGGTCGCTGTGTCGCGGAATGCATCCAGCGCCGGGAAATGCACCAATCTCAACAACTCCACAGCGATAGCGAAGCAGCACGTGACGGCGATGATGAAAAGCTGCATCCTGCGGTTCACGAATAGCAGCGCCGCCAGGAGATAGACCATCGCGCCCCACAACACCGAACCGCCATATTTGACGATGAGGAATGACAGTCCGATCATGTATCCGTAACGCCGCAGCGCCAGTCCCGCCAGAATGACGAGGATAAGGCCTGCCAGGATCAGCAATCGGGACGCATAAAATTTGCCGCTATCGATCATCATCATCCTGCCTTACGTCGATTCCTCACCCATTTCGCGACGCCGGTAAACAGGAGCATACATCTTGGTATCCGATACAATGTTTCCGGCAACCCGTCTGTCATTCCTTGATCATTATCTTTGCGACGCGCAGCCCTGGGGAGGCTTGAGCGGCATCAGGCGCTTTGCCGTTGAATTCCTCTACTTCGGTATCAAGAATGCCAGAGCCTGCCTATTTGCCGGGCTGTTCTTCCTGTCCATTTTTCTGGTGCCGCGGGCCGGCCTCCTCGGCCTGCCGCGCTACGACGTTCTCCTCGTCATTGCGTTGACGATCCAGATTTTCATGATCTGGAGCAAGCTCGAGACGCTCGATGAGGCGAAAGCGATCTTCCTGTTTCACATCGTCGGCTTCGCGCTGGAATTGTTCAAGACATCCGGCACCATCCAGTCATGGTCCTACCAGGACTTCGCTTACAGCAAAGTCTTTGGTGTGCCTCTGTTTTCCGGCTTTATGTACGCGGCCGTCGGCAGCTACATCATTCAAGCGTGGCGGCTATTCGATTTGAGAATTCGCCATCATCCGCCTTACTGGATGGCAACGCTGATCGCGCTTGCGATCTACGCCAACTTCTTCACCCATCACTATATTGGCGACTATCGCTGGTACATCGCCGCCTGCGCGCTGGGCCTTTATGCCCGCACCACAGTGACCTACCGCCCTTATGACAGGGATCGGGAGATGCCACTGCTTCTTTCCTTCATCCTCATCGGCTTCTTCGTTTGGCTGGCAGAAAACATCTCTACCTTCTTTGCCATCTGGAGCTACCCCAACCAACTCGGCGCATGGTCCGCAGTGAGCCTCGGCAAATGGAGTTCATGGTCGCTGCTCGTCATCATGACCTTCACCATCGTCTGCCATTTGAAGCATATCAAACACAGAATCTTCATCCCGGAGTAGAGACCGACTATAAACACACCTAAAGGTTTGGTTTCACTCCCAAAAATCGTACGAGAAACCACAATTTACAGAATTTCAGATGAGGCCTATCGTCAAGTCTTATGCCGGATAACGGCCGCCGACATGACGTCGTGAAGATCTGCGTGATGACCACGAAACGTTCTGCCTCTCTTGAAAGGAACCGGCGTTGCGTATTGGTATCTTCATTCTTCTGGCAAGCCTGTCCAGCGCTCCGGCTTTAGCCGCCTCCACCGCCAAGCCTGGCCCCTCCCAGACGGATTACATGTTCCAGTGTGGAGCGACCTTCATCATCAACGCCCACGCGTTGCAGGATGGTCCAAAATCCGCCAAGGCGAGAGCGCAAGCGCAGGCTTACGAGAGCAGGTTCAACAAACTTGCTGCGATGGCAGAAGCGTCTTTCGAAGAGAACAGAATGTCGAAGTCGGAAGCCCGGACCTACCTGCAGAAGCACGTCGACACGATGTCCGCGATCTTTGCCAAAGACCCCGACTCCATGAAGCGCTTCGTCACGCTTTGCGACGCTCGTTTCCCAGACAAGCAGTAGGCCGACCAAAGTCTCACATGGATGGATACCGGAAAATCTCGCAGTAGCGTGAATGGCGCATCACGAAGGTGCGTCAGGGGACAATCCAGCCAATTGCCCTCAACCAAAAGACCGCCCTCTCCGACAGGTGCGACGCGGGAGCAGAGAACTGCGCCCCTACCACGGCATTGATTGAGACTTGCAAACCATGTGCGGCCGATCCCAGGCTTATCTGACAGCCACGCTCACGACCATCTTTAGTAGCCATCAGCAGAACAGGGTCGACGACTTGCTCCCTCAGCAGTTTCCTCTCGGGGACGAAGTGCAAGGGATAGCGGTTACATCAGTGAGCTATTGCTAGGCACATAAATCGACGCAAAGTCATTGGCTGAGTACATTCCACCATCAATAGTCACCGCAGCTTTCTTATTAAGTACGTAAATGGACGACTTAGTCTACGATCCAATTGGTTTAGAACTTATCGCAGAGATGACACCGGCTAGCTTTCGCGAGTGGAATATTCAAATGCTCGGTGGGCGGCTTGAAGGCCTTCCTCAGAGTGTCATCGATGGCGTGAATGATCCGGAGGCTCAACTTGCTCCATTGTTAGCTGAGATGCTGCCGGGAGACCAACTGTGGCGATGCCGCAAATGGCGTGAACCACTTATTGGACACGAAGGAATCGCGCTTGTTCGCCAGATGCGGCCGATCATTTATATTCGTATGTGGAATTACTGACTGCCAATGCAGCGCCAATGTAACTCATGAAGGCGATGAGCGTATCACCAACCCGGATCTAAGCCCCGCCGTGAGCTCAACCCCGTCCAGGTGTAGTAATAGAACTACCGCTTACGAATGGAAAAAGCCGGGTGATCGCTCACCCGGCTTCTCAAGTCTTGATGCTCAAGCGCGAAGCTTATGCAGCTTCGGCAGCAGCCGTCTCAGCAGCAACGCGAGCCTTGTCGGCTGCGCCCTTGGCGTCAACGTCGCGCTCGACGAATTCAACGACAGCCATAGCCGCGTTGTCGCCCTGACGGAAGCCAGCCTTCATGATGCGGATGTAGCCGCCGTTACGGTTTGCGTAACGAGCTGCAATCGCGTCGAAGAGCTTACGGACAGCGTCCTGGTCCTTGATCTGCGAGATGGCCTGACGACGAGCGTGCAGGTCACCGCGCTTGCCGAGCGTGACCAGCTTTTCTACGATCGGGCGAATTTCCTTCGCCTTCGGCAGAGTGGTGACGATCTGCTCATGGGTGATGAGCGAAGCAGCCATGTTGGCAAACATTGCCTTGCGGTGGCTGGCGGTTCTATTGAGCTTGCGGCCTGAATTTCCGTGGCGCATTGCTATTCTCCTTTAGTGCAGGTTCCCTATCCGGTCCTGCCGTTTCCTGGCACATGCAGACGACTGGTCTGCTGTTTGACGGGGAAAGGCAGTCTTTGAGGGCCTGCCTTTTCTTTGTTAGTACTGGTCTTCGTAACGCTTAGCGAGATCTTCGATGTTCTCTGGTGGCCATGCGGGCACTTCCATGCCGAGATGCAGACCCATGGAAGCGAGAACTTCCTTGATTTCGTTGAGCGACTTGCGACCGAAGTTCGGCGTGCGAAGCATTTCGGCTTCGGTCTTCTGGATCAGGTCGCCGATATAGACGATGTTGTCGTTCTTCAGGCAGTTTGCCGAACGAACGGACAGCTCGAGCTCGTCGACCTTCTTGAGAAGTGCCGGGTTGAACGCCAGTTCCGTAACCGATTCTTCTTCTGCTTCCTTCTGCGGCTCGTCGAAGTTGACGAACACGCCAAGTTGGTCCTGAAGAATACGAGCGGCGAAGGCAACGGCGTCTTCGCCGGAAACCGAACCGTTGGTCTCGATCGTCATGATCAGCTTGTCATAGTCGAGAACCTGACCTTCACGGGTGTTTTCCACCTTGTAGGACACTTTCTTGACCGGAGAATAAAGGCTGTCCACAGGGATGAGGCCGATCGGGGCATCTTCCGCGCGGTTACGCTCTGCAGGCACATAGCCCTTGCCGTTGTTGACGGTGAATTCCATGCGGATTTCAGCGCCGTCGTCGAGCGTGCAGATAACATGGTCGGGGTTCAGGATCTCGATGTCGCCAACCGTCTGAATATCGCCAGCGGTAACGGCACCAGGGCCCTGCTTGCGCACGACCATGCGCTTGGAGTCATCGCCGTCCATCTTGATGGCGATTTCCTTGATGTTGAGCACGATATCCGTCACATCTTCCCGAACGCCGGGGATGGAGGAGAACTCGTGCAGGACGCCGTCGATCTGCACGGCAGTCACAGCGGCGCCACGCAGAGACGACAGGAGCACGCGACGTAGCGCGTTGCCGAGCGTCAGACCGAAACCACGCTCCAGCGGCTCGGCAACAAGCGTTGCCTTGGTGCGGCTGGAGGACGTGAACTCGACCTTGTTCGGCTTGATCAGTTCCTGCCAATTCTTTTGAATCATCTTTAAACCTTCCGTTCGCCGCCACCATCCAATCGTGGCGGACCGAGCATGATCACCGAGAGGAACCGCAAAGGTTCATCGGAGGGTTTCAAGCGTAAGCACACCGGCCACGCCGGCAACCACACGCCGATTACGCGAAAATTCCGCCAGACCGATGGAAAGGCGGAACCTCCAGACAGAACGCGTTAGACGCGGCGCTTCTTGCGCGGGCGGCAACCGTTGTGCGGGATCGGCGTCACGTCGCGGATGGAAGTGATGAGGAAACCGGCAGCCTGCAGAGCGCGAAGTGCGGACTCACGACCCGAACCCGGACCGCAAACCTCGACCTCAAGCGACTTCATGCCGTGTTCCTGAGCCTTCTTGGCGCAATCTTCAGCAGCGATCTGGGCAGCGAACGGGGTCGACTTACGCGAACCCTTGAAGCCCTTGGCACCAGCAGACGACCAGGCAATCGCGTTGCCCTGTGCGTCGGTGATGGTGATCATCGTGTTGTTGAAGGTCGAGTTGACGTGCGCTACACCCGACGTGATATTTTTGCGTTCGCGACGGCGTACGCGTGCGGCTTCCTTGGCCATGATAGTCCTTTCATTGATCTCTTCACCGCCGTAACTCCAGCGGCTACACCGGCACGCCACCCGCTTGCGGGCATTGCGCCAAACTCAGAAAGGCTGGCGCGGTTCGCACCAGCCTCCTCTTCCGCATAAACGGAAAATTACTTCTTCTTGCCCGCGATGGCCTTCGCTGGACCCTTACGGGTACGAGCGTTGGTGTGCGTGCGCTGACCGCGAACCGGAAGGCCACGGCGGTGGCGCAGGCCACGGTAGCAACCAAGGTCCATGAGGCGCTTGATGTTCATCGCGGTTTCGCGACGAAGATCGCCTTCGACCTGGTAATCGCGGTCGATGGTTTCGCGGATCTGAAGGACTTCAGCGTCCGTCAGCTGATGAACGCGCTTGTCGGCCGAGAGACCAACCTTGTTCATGATTTCCTGCGCGAATTTCGGACCGATCCCGTGAATATAGGTCAAAGCGATAACAACGCGCTTAGCCGTCGGGATGTTGACGCCAGCGATACGTGCCACGTCTATTCTCCTTGCGTTCCAGTTGCCATCCGGCAAGTGGTGCTTCCATTTGAGCGGCACGATGCTGCCGCCAGTTCAAATTCCTGTTCGTCACAAGTCAAAACGACCGAACCCGGACTTTCCTTCCCTAAAGGAAAATCCGCGCCAGTCGCTTGGGTTGTCGCGAGTTGGCGCGGTGTTTAACGGAATCGGTTCAAAAAAGCAACCGGCCCCGCCAAGATTCTTTAGATCCGCGCAGCAGAGGCCGCCGGGCTGTTGTCTTTTTCCAAGGCGCCAGCGATTGCGGCGGTCACCGCATCCACATCGGCCATCCCGTCCAGCACGACGAGCTCGCCCTGCTCACGGTAATATTCGGAAAGCGGCGCTGTCTTCTCACGATACTCGGAGAGGCGCTTGCGGAAGGCTTCCGGATTGTCGTCCGAGCGAACGGTTCCGCCAGCAGCGATCGTCTCAGCCACACGATTTTCGATTCGACGCACAAGCGCCTCTTCGTCGACCTTGAGCTCGATGACCGCATCCAGCTGAATGTTCTTCTGCTGAAGATTCTCACTCAGAGCCTTGGCCTGCGGCACGGTCCGCGGGTAGCCATCGAGAATGAAGCCGTTCGCACAGTCAGCCTGCTCGATCCTTTCGGACACGATCTGGTTGACGATATCGTCCGACACGAGACCACCGGCATCCATCACCGCCTTGGCGCGCTTGCCGATGTCCGTTCCAGCAGTCACAGCCGCACGCAGCATATCGCCGGTGGAAAGCTGCGGAATGCCGTACTTGTCCGTCAGACGCTTGGCCTGTGTTCCCTTGCCTGCACCTGGCGGTCCCAAAAATATCAGTCTCATCGTCCCCTCTTTCCTCCACGCAGTTTCGATTTCTTGATCAGCCCCTCATATTGCTGAGCAATCAGGTGGCCCTGGATTTGCGCAACAGTATCCAGAGTTACACTGACTACGATCAAAAGCGAAGTACCACCAAGGGCTAACGGTATGCCTGTACGGGCAATAAGTGTCTCAGGAAGGATACAGACGAAGACAAGATAAATGGCGCCGACAACCGTGATGCGTGTCAACACATAGTCGATGTACTCTGCGGTGCGCTCGCCAGGGCGAATGCCGGGAATGAAGCCGCCATGCTTCTTCAGATTATCCGCCGTGTCCTTTGGATTGAACACGATCGCCGTGTAGAAGAAGGCAAAGAACGCAATCAGCAGGCCGTAGAACAGCATGAAGAGCGGCTGGCCATGCTGGAGAGACGCAATGATCGTCGTCGCCCAGGAAGGAAGGTTGGTGCTGTTGGTAAAGCCCGCAGCCGTTGCCGGCAGGAGCAGCAGCGAGGACGCGAAGATCGCAGGGATAACACCCGCCGTATTCAGCTTCAGAGGCAGGTGCGAGGTGTCGCCCTGGAACATGCGGTTGCCGACCTGACGCTTCGGATACTGGATCAGAAGACGGCGCTGGGCGCGTTCGACGAAGACGATCAGCGCGATCACCAGGATGGCGACGATGACGACGGTGAGAATCAGCGTCGTGGACAGCGCGCCAGTGCGACCAAGCTCCAGCGTACCGGCCAGAGCCTTCGGCAGACCAGCAGCGATACCTGCAAAGATGACCAGGGAAATACCGTTGCCGATACCGCGCGAGGTGATCTGCTCGCCAAGCCACATCAGGAACATCGTGCCGCCAAGCAGCGTCAGGACGGTGGAGACGCGGAAGAACAGGCCTGGATCGACAACGAGGCCAGCACCGCTCTCGAGCCCAACGGAAATACCGTAGGCCTGCAGCGTACCAAGCAGCACCGTGCCGTAGCGGGTGTACTGGTTGATGATCTTGCGGCCTGCTTCGCCTTCCTTCTTCAACGATTCCAGCGACGGCACGACCGATGTCATCAGCTGAACGATGATCGAAGCGGAGATGTAAGGCATGATGCCGAGCGCGAAGATCGCCATGCGCTCGACAGCGCCGCCCGCAAACATGTTGAAGAGACCGAGAATGCCGTTCGCCTGACCGCGAAATGCCTGGGCATAGGCTTCCGGGTTCAGACCGGGAAGCGGAATATGCGTACCGAGGCGATAGACGAGAAGTGCGGCAAGGGTAAACCAGAGGCGCTTTTTCAGATCTTCAGCCTTGGCGAAGGTCGAAAAATTCAGGTTTGAGGCCAGTTGTTCCGCTGCTGAAGCCATAAAATTCTCCGCATGACCCTATCCAGCAGCACGGTGAACGGCGTCTCCGGCAGGGTCCATAAAGATACTGGTTCAAAAACCGGGCTTCGGACGGAAAGCGACTGTAACGTCGCAATCATGCCTCACCCTTGTTTTCGTATGTCCTATCCCCTCCCCCTACCGAGTTCAAGGTCAAAGGGAGTTCAAGGACTGTGAGGCACTCACTTGCGCTGCACGCTGCGGCATTTTGAGCGCGAGACATGCGAGATCGCAATGAGTCGCTGCGCATTTCCGTCAAATCGATTAGATTTTCAAAGACTTACGTAGCGTAAAGAGAAACGCCCGGGGCGAAACACCCCGGGCGTTCAGAGATCATATATTACTCGGAAGCTTCCGGCGCAACAACGAGAAGCTTGATGGAGCCACCAGCCTTCTCGATTTTTTCAAGCGCAGGCTTGGAAGCGCCGGCGACTTCGAAAGCCACCTTTGCCGTCAGCTCGCCGTCGGCCAAGATGCGCACGCCGTCCTTCGGACGACGGATCACGCCAGCAGCCTTGAGAGCAGCGGCATCAACCGTTGCCTTGGCGTCGAGCTTGCCAGCATCGATAGCAGCCTGAACGCGGCCGAGCGAAACGGTCACGTATTCGGAAGCGAAGATGTTGGTGAAACCGCGCTTCGGCAGACGACGGTAGATAGGCATCTGACCGCCTTCGAAACCGTTGATGGCAACGCCCGAACGAGCCTTCTGACCCTTGACGCCGCGACCACCGGTCTTGCCCTTGCCGGAGCCGATACCGCGACCTACGCGGATACGGTCCTTGGTGGCGCCTTCGTTGTCTCTGATTTCATTGAGTTTCATGATAGGTTCCTCCGTCTCACTTCTCGTCTACGACGCGAACGAGATGCTGGACCGCACGAATCATGCCACGAACAGAAGGCGTATCTTCCAGCGTGCGCTGACGGTGCATCTTGTTAAGACCCAGGCCGATCAGCGTCTGACGCTGGATCTCCGGGCGGCGATTTGGGCTGCCGATCTGTTCGACCGTAACAGTCTTCTTGGCTTCAGTAGTGTTCTTGGCCATGATCCAGATCCTTACTCTTCAGAAGCGACGCCGGATGCGACGCGACGTGACTGAAGGGTTGCATACTTGAGACCGCGCTGAGCAGCGATGTCCTTCGGATGAACCTGATGCTTCAGAGCGTCGAACGTTGCACGGACCATGTTGTACGGGTTCGAAGAGCCCGTGGACTTGGCAACAACGTCGTGAACACCGAGCGTTTCGAAAACAGCGCGCATCGGACCACCGGCGATGATACCGGTACCAGCCTTGGCGGAGCGCAGCAGAACCTTGCCGGCGCCATGGCGACCGTTAACGTCGTGGTGCAGCGTGCGGCCATCGCGCAGCGGAACGAAGATCAGATCGCGCTTGGCAGCTTCAGTTGCCTTGCGGATTGCTTCTGGAACTTCACGAGCCTTGCCGTGACCAAAGCCAACGCGGCCCTTCTGGTCGCCGACGACGACGAGAGCTGCGAAGCCAAAACGACGGCCACCCTTAACAACCTTAGCAACGCGGTTGATCGCGACCAGCTTGTCGACGAATTCGCTATCGCGCTCTTCGCGGTTCTGGCGATCGTCGCGAGAACCTCTTTTTTCCTGTGCCATTGTCCTTTTCCTTTTTCTTTTCCGGTATCGAACGGCAAACGAAAGTAGGCCCTCCGGCTCCATTGCTGAAGTCCGGTTGGCCCGGTGAAAATCCACCCGGTGCGACACGCGCCCGGGTGGATAAAGTCTTAGAAGTTCAGACCGCCTTCGCGGGCAGCATCTGCCAGGGCCTTTACACGGCCGTGATAGATGAATGCGCCACGGTCGAATACGACATCCTTGACGCCAGCCTTGCCAGCGCGCTCGGCAACCAGCTTGCCAACGACGGCAGCAGCCGCAACGTCAGCGCCGGTCTTCAGCGACGAGCGCAGATCGGCTTCGAGCGTGGAGGCAGACGCGAGCGTCTTGCCTGCAACATCATCGATGATCTGAGCGTAGATGTTCTTCGACGAGCGATGAACCGACAGGCGCGGGCGACCGTTAGCAACCGCCTTGAGCTGGCGGCGTACACGGTTCGCACGACGTGCAAGTGCTTCTTTCCTGCTAGCCATTTCGCGAGTTCCTTACTTCTTCTTGCCTTCTTTGCGGACGATCCGTTCTTCAGCGTACTTAACGCCTTTGCCCTTGTAGGGCTCGGGACCACGGTATTCGCGGATTTCCGCGGCAACCTGACCGACCTGCTGCTTGTTGATGCCGGAAACGATGATTTCCGTCGGCTTCGGCACGGCGATGGTGATACCCTGCGGCGGCTCGTAGACAACGTCATGCGAGAAACCGAGAGCCAGCTGCAGGTTCTTGCCCTGCATGGCGGCACGGTAACCGACGCCGTTGATTTCGAGCTTGCGCTCGTAGCCATCCTTCACACCCTTGAAGATGTTCTCGATCATCGTGCGGGACATGCCCCACTTGGAACGAGCTTCCTTGGTGTTGTTGGACGGCTGTACCGAAACGCCGTTGTCTTCCAGCTTGAGCTGGATATCGTCATTTGCGACGAAGAACAGTTCGCCCTTCGGACCCTTGGCAGTAATCTTCTGGCCTTCAACGTTGGCCGTCACACCTGCGGGAACCTGAACGGGCTTTTTACCGATACGAGACATATTTCTATCCTGTCTGTCCGTTACGGAGATCCTTACTCGGCCTTAGAAGACCGAGCAGAGAACCTCGCCACCAACGTTCTGTTCGCGAGCCTGGTGATCGGCCATCACACCCTTCGGGGTCGAAAGGATGGTGATGCCGAGGCCGTTCGCGACCTGCGGAATGGACTTAACCGAGACATAAACTCGGCGGCCCGGCTTGGATACGCGGCCGATCTCACGGATCACCGACGCACCTTCGTAGTACTTCAGCTCGATGGTGAATTCGGACTTGCCGTTTTCAAAATCGACCTTGGAATAACCGCGGATGTAGCCTTCAGCCTGCAGCACGTCGAGAACGCGTGCGCGGAGGCTGGAAGCAGGTGTGCTAACCGAAGACTTGCGACGGGAAGCACCATTGCGGATGCGGGTGAGCATATCACCCAAAGGATCAGTCATGGTCATGTGCCCGTCTCCTTACCAGCTCGACTTGACAATGCCCGGCACCTTGCCGGAATTGCCCAGCTCACGAAGCGCGATACGCGACATCTTGAGCTTGCGATAGAACGCGCGCGGACGGCCCGTTACTTCGCAGCGGTTGCGGATACGCGTCTTCGAGCCGTCACGCGGCAGCGAAGCGAGCTTCAGAGTTGCCTGGAACCGCTCTTCAATCGGAAGGGACTGGTTCATGACGATGGCCTTGAGGGCGGCACGCTTGCCGGCCTGGGAGGCAACTGTCTTGCGGCGGCGCTTGTTCTTTTCAACTGCGCTTGTTTTCGCCATATCGGAGTTCCTTTTCTACGCTCGTCGTTACGGTTACTGACGGAACGGGAAGTTGAACTCTGTCAAAAGAGCCCGTGCTTCGTCGTCGGTCGGCGCCGTCGTGCAAACGATGATGTCCATGCCCCACATCTGATCAACCTTGTCGTAGTTGATTTCTGGGAACACAATGTGCTCCTTGATGCCCATGGCGAAGTTGCCACGGCCGTCAAAGCTCTTCGGGTTCAGGCCCCGGAAGTCGCGAACGCGCGGAAGCGCGATGTTGACCAGACGATCAAGGAATTCGTACATGCGTGCGCCGCGAAGAGTAACCTTCGCACCGATTGGCATGCCTTCGCGAACCTTGAAGCCAGCAATCGAGTTGCGGGCGCGGGTTACGACCGGCTTCTGACCTGCAATAGCAGCCAGATCGCCTGCAGCAACCGTGGGCTTCTTGGAGTCGGCAGTCGCCTCACCCACACCCATGTTGATCACGATCTTGTCCAGCTTCGGGATCATCATGACGTTAGCGTAGGAGAACTTCTCCTGCATGGCGCCGCGGATACGGTTTACGTATTCCGTCTTGAGACGCGGTTCGTACTTGGTCTCAGCCATCGATGACTTCTCCCGAACGCTTGGCCACACGGACCTTCTTGCCTTCTACAACCTTGAAGCCAACGCGAGTCGGCTTGCCATCCTTATCGGCGATGGCAATGTTGGAGATGTGCAAGGATGCTTCCTTGTTGATAATGCCGGCTTCCTGGCTCTGGGTCTGGCGCTGGTGACGCTTCACCATGTTGACGCCACGCACAACAGCACGGTCTTCCTTCGGCATTACCTGGATTACTTCGCCGGTACGGCCCTTGTCCTTACCGGTCAATACGACAACCTTGTCGCCTTTACGAATCTTCTGCATCGCTCGTGCTCCTTACAGTACTTCTGGAGCCAGCGAGATGATCTTCATGTGGTTCTTGCCGCGAAGCTCGCGAGGAACCGGTCCGAAGATACGGGTGCCGATCGGCTCTTTCTTGTTGTCGATAAGAACAGCTGCGTTGTTATCGAAACGGATGACGCTGCCGTCGGCGCGGCGGATGTCCTTGGCGGTACGCACAACAACCGCCTTCATCACGTCGCCCTTCTTGACGCGGCCGCGCGGAATAGCTTCCTTGATGGAAACGACGATAATGTCGCCCACGGAAGCGTACTTGCGCTTGGAGCCGCCCAGCACCTTGATGCACATGACACGACGTGCGCCGGAATTATCCGCCACGTCGAGGTTTGTTTGCATCTGAATCATGTCAGGTCGCCTTCTTGTTGTTACCGGACCGGTTGGGCATACATCATGGATGCTGCCCCCTGTTCCAGCTTATGAAATCTCTGTCTTTGCGCGGAAGAAATCTTGCCAGGGTGGTTTCCCAAAGGGACCTTCCGTGCGCATCAAAGCAAAAGACGCTCGGGTTACGAGCGTCCTTGCGCTGCTTCATACAGATTTTCGCGCCAAGTGCAAGACACCTGGCGCGATTCCGTTGAAATTAAGCGTGAGCGGCAACAACCGTCCAGCGCTTATCCTTGGAGATCGGTGCGCATTCCTCAATGGAAACCACATCGCCGACCTTGTACTGGTTGTTTTCGTCGTGCGCCTTGTACTTCTTAGAACGACGAACGGTCTTCTGCAGCAACGGGTGAGCGAATCGGCGCTCAACACGGACTACGACAGTCTTCTCGTTCTTGTCGGATACAACGACGCCCTGGAGAATGCGTTTAGGCATAGTATTCTTCCTTAGGCCTTGGCTTCTGCGGCCTTTTGGGCAGCAATGGTTTTGATCCGGGCGATGTCCTTACGGACTTCGTTGATGCGCGAGGACTTTTCCAGCTGGCCGGTGGCCTTCTGGAAACGCAGGTTGAACTGTTCCTTCTTCAGGTCAGCCAACTTGTCCTTGAGCTGGTCGGCGCTGAGGCCGCGAATATCTTCGGCTTTCATTTGCCTTGCTCCTTACTCTGCGATGCGCTGTACGAAGCGCGTCTTGACCGAGAGCTTGGCAGCGCCGAGACGAAGCGCCTCGCGGGCGATCTCCTCGGAAACACCGTCGATCTCGAACATCATACGACCGGGCTTGACCTTGCATGCCCAGTAATCAACCGAACCCTTGCCCTTACCCATACGAACTTCGGTCGGCTTAGCCGTAACCGGAGTATCGGGGAATACACGGATCCAAACGCGACCTGCGCGCTTCATGTAACGCGTGATCGCGCGGCGGGCCGCTTCGATCTCGCGTGCATTCACGCGGTTCGGTTCCTGCGACTTCAAGCCGAATTCACCGAATGCCAGGTCAAAGCCGCCCTTGGCAACGCCCTTGATGCGTCCCTTGAACTGCTTGCGGTACTTTGTACGCTTTGGCTGCAACATTTTCTTACTTCTCCGAGCTTATCTTTCGCCAGCGTCAATCAAGCGTTTTCGCGACGACGATCGTTGCGATCGCCACGCTCACGGCTTGCAGGACCCTGAGCATCGCCTTCGAGCGCACGACGCTCGGAAGCCATAGGATCGTGCTCAAGGATTTCGCCCTTGAAGATCCAGACCTTGATGCCGCAGATGCCGAATGCGGTTTCGGCTTCAGCCGTACCGTAGTCGATGTCTGCACGCAGCGTGTGAAGCGGAACGCGGCCTTCGCGGTACCATTCGGTACGAGCGATTTCCGCGCCGCCGAGACGGCCTGCGCAGGTGATCTTGATGCCTTCTGCGCCAAGGCGCAGAGCGGACTGTACGGCGCGCTTCATGGCGCGACGGAAAGCCACGCGGCGTTCCAGCTGCTGGGCAATCGACTGTGCAACGAGCGTTGCGTCGACTTCCGGCTTGCGCACTTCAACGATGTTGAGGTGCGTTTCGGAGCTGGTCATCTCGGAGATCTTCTTGCGAAGCTTCTCGATGTCAGCGCCCTTCTTGCCGATGATGAGGCCGGGACGAGCGGAGTGGATCGTAACGCGGCACTTCTTGTGTGGGCGCTCGATAACGACCTTTGCAATACCGGCCTGCTTCAGTTCCTTCACGAGGTAGGCACGGATAGCGAGGTCTTCATGCAGGAGGTTGCCGTACTCGGAAGTGTCAGCGTACCAACGGCTGTCCCACGTACGGTTGATGCCCAGGCGGAAGCCGATTGGATTGATTTTCTGACCCATTATGCGGCCTCCCCTTTTTCCTCGGCTTCACGAACAACGATCGTGAGGTGCGAGAACGGCTTTTCGATGCGCGATGCACGACCACGGCCACGAGCGTGGAAACGCTTCATGGTGATGGACTTGCCAACATAGGCCTCGGCGACGACGAGAGCGTCGACGTCGAGGTCATGGTTGTTTTCGGCGTTCGCGATAGCCGATTCCAGCGTCTTCTTGACGGTGGAAGCGATACGCTTGCGCGAGAACTCGAGCTCGGCGAGAGCGCGATCAACCTTCTTGCCACGGATAAGAGCGGCAACCAGGTTCAGTTTCTGGGGGCTGACGCGAAGCGTACGGGCAACGGCCTGAGCCTCGTTGTCCTTCAGCCGGCGTTCGGTCTTAGCCTTCGCCATGATTACTTCCTCTTTGCCTTCTTGTCCGCGCCATGACCGTAATAGGTCCGGGTCGGAGAGAATTCACCGAACTTGTGACCGACCATGTCTTCGTTGACAGAGACGGGCACATGCTTGCTGCCGTTGTAAACGCCGAAGGTCAGACCAACGAACTGCGGCAGGATCGTGGAGCGACGGCTCCAGATCTTGATTACTTCACTGCGTCCGCCTGCGCGCACCTTCTCAGCCTTAGCGAGAAGATAGCCGTCAACAAACGGACCTTTCCATACTGAACGAGCCACTTGAGACTTCCTCTCTTACTTCTTGCGCTGATGGCGCGAACGCATGATGAACTTGTCAGTCGACTTGTTCGAGCGGGTACGCTTGCCCTTGGTAGGCTTGCCCCATGGCGTCACAGGATGACGACCACCGGACGTGCGACCTTCACCACCACCGTGCGGGTGGTCGACCGGGTTCATGACAACGCCGCGAACATGCGGACGCTTGCCGCGCCAACGCGAACGACCGGCCTTGCCGTCGTTGATGTTGCCGTGGTCAGCGTTGGAAACAGCGCCGATCGATGCAAGGCAGGAGCCGTGCACCAAACGCTGTTCACCGGAGTTGAGACGCAGGATCGCCATACCGGCATCGCGGCCAACGAGCTGTGCATAGGTACCGGCGGAGCGAGCGATCTGACCGCCCTTGCCCGGCTTCATCTCGACGTTGTGGATGATCGAGCCGACCGGAATGAACTGCAGCGGCATGGTGTTGCCGGGCTTTACGTCCACTGCCTTGTCGGAGGCGATCACCTTGTCACCAGCAGCGAGACGCTGTGGCGCGAGAATGTAAGCCTGTTCGCCGTCCGTGTATGTCACGAGCGCGATGAATGCGGTGCGGTTAGGGTCATATTCCAGACGTTCAACCGTACCTTCAACGTCGAACTTACGACGCTTGAAGTCAACCAGACGGTAGGTCCGCTTGTGACCGCCGCCCTGGAAACGAACGGTGATCCGGCCCTGGTTGTTACGGCCACCCTTCGAGCTGAGGCCCTGTGTAAGAGCCTTTACCGGCTTGCCCTTGTAGAGCGAAGCGCGGTCCACAATAACCAGCTGACGCTGGCTAGGTGTGGTCGGATTGAAACTTTTCAATGCCATTGTATTTGTTCCCTTTTGGGTCTTTGCCCGCTTGGGCCTAACCTTTAGAGTCCGGTGGACACGTCGATGGATTGACCTTCAGCAAGTGTCACGATCGCCTTCTTGACGTCCTTCTGCTTGCCAGCGAATCCACGGAAACGGCGCGTCTTACCCTTGCGGATAAGCGTGTTCACACCCGTGACCTTGACGCCGAAGAGAGCTTCCACGGCAGCCTTGATTTCAGGCTTGGAAGCATCCTTGGCGACGTTGAATACGACCTGGTTCTGTTCGGATACCAGCGTCGACTTTTCCGTGATCGAGGGAGATACGATCACATCGTAGTGGCGAAGATCCGTCATTTGAACCGCTCCTCCAGAGCCTCTACAGCAGCCTTGGAAAGCACGAGCTTGCCACGGCGCAGGATGTCGTAAACATTGATGCCCTGTACCGGAAGAACGTCCACATTCGGGATGTTCTGAGCTGCGAGCTTGAAGTTGCCATCAAGTTCTGCGCCGCCGATAACGAGAGCGTTGGTCAGGCCGAGCGAAGCGAAGTTGCCCAGCAGAGCCTTTGTCTTTGCGTCCGATGCAATCAGCTGATCGACGATGATCAGTTCTTCAGCCTTTGCCTTTGCAGACAGGGCGAGACGCAGGCCGAGCGCGCGAACCTTCTTGGGAAGGTCGTGAGCGTGGCTGCGAACGACTGGGCCGTGGGCCTTGCCGCCGCCGCGGAACTGCGGTGCGCGAGCCGAATGGTGACGAGCGCGGCCCGTACCCTTCTGCTTGTACATCTTTGCACCCGTGCGGGAAACTTCCGAACGGTTCTTGGTCTTGTGCGTGCCCTGCTGCTTCTTAGCAAGCTGCCAGCGCACAACGCGGGCCAGGATGTCCTGGCGTGGATCGAGGCCGAAGATTGCGTCCGACAGGGCTACCTTGCCGGCGTCTTTTCCCTCGAGGGTTGTGACGTTCAATTCCATGATAAGGCTCCCTTACTTCGCAGCCGACTTGACGGCGTCGCGGACGATGATCCAGGAACCCTTGGAACCGGGAACGGCGCCCTTCACGAGGATCAAACCGCGATCCTCATCGGTCGAAACCACTTCCAGATTCTGGGTGGTGACGCGGGTCTGGCCCATATGACCAGCCATGCGCTTACCCTTCCACACGCGACCAGGATCCTGGTTGGAACCTGTCGAACCGTGCGCACGGTGAGAGATCGAGTTACCGTGCGATGCGCGGCCACCACCGAAGTTGTGACGCTTCATCGAACCGGCAAAACCCTTACCGATCGTTGTTCCGGTGACGTCGACCAGTTGGCCGGCTTGAAAATGATTTGCGGTCAGTGTTGCACCGACGTCGATCAGGTTCTCGCTGGAGACCTTGAATTCGACGAGCTTTGCTTTCGGCTCGACATTGGCAGCAGCAAAATGGCCGCGAAGCGCCTTTGTCGTGTTCTTGACCTTGGACTGGCCTGCACCGAGCTGAACTGCGGTATAGCCATTCTTGTCTTCCGTACGCTGGGCAACGACTTGTACGTTGTCCATACGCAGGACCGTTACGGGAATATGCTCACCAGCGTCGTTGTAGACGCGGGTCATTCCCACTTTCTGTGCAATCACACCTGAACGCATTGGTTCAATCCTCTTGCGAGCCTTGAAGGGAAAACCCTTGCTCGGCCTTTGTTAGGGAGTTCCCTTCGACATCTCACGATGTTTCCGGTCTCCGGATTGGAAGACGTTGGATTGCTCCACGTACCTTCCTTGTTATATCGGCCCTTACTTTCGCAAGGTCAGGCCGAGGTCTTAGAGCTTGATTTCCACGTCAACGCCAGCAGCGAGGTCGAGCTTCATCAGCGCGTCAACAGTCTGCGGGGTGGGGTCAACGATGTCGAGAAGACGCTTGTGCGTCCGCATTTCGAACTGCTCACGGCTCTTCTTGTCCACGTGGGGAGAGCGGTTGACAGTAAATTTTTCAATGCGGGTCGGCAGCGGAACCGGGCCGCGAACGCTGGCGCCGGTGCGCTTGGCGGTCGACACGATTTCACGGGTGGAGGCATCGAGGATCCGGTGGTCAAACGCCTTGAGGCGGATACGGATATTCTGGCCGTTCATTCGTCTTGTCCTTGTTCTTTATTATTGATTTCCGCACGCGGAAATACATGAACCTAGTTAATCGTGGCGCCGCAGATTTTCAAAAATCGAGAGGAATGCGAAGGGCGCAACCCAATCATTTCAGTAGTCTGTATTGCGAAATCACCCGGCTTCGCAACGCATTGCGAATCCAGCGGTGAACGTGAGTGCGCGTTTACGCGCTTTCACCGAAATTTTCAAGCACTAAAAGTGCAGCGCCGATACGCTTTTTCATCAAACAACTGACGGCGGTGTTTTGCACCGCCGTCAGAGAGAACTTTCAAACGTCGAGATTACTCGATGATCGAAGCGACGATGCCGGCGCCCACGGTACGGCCGCCTTCGCGGATAGCGAAGCGCAGCTTTTCTTCCATCGCGATCGGAACGATCAGCTCGACTTCAACCGTGACGTTGTCGCCAGGCATAACCATTTCCGTGCCTTCTGGAAGCGAAACAATACCGGTAACGTCAGTCGTACGGAAGTAGAACTGCGGACGGTAGTTCGTGAAGAACGGCGTATGACGGCCGCCTTCTTCCTTCGTCAGGATGTAGGCTTCTGCCATGAACTTCTTGTGCGGCTTGACCGAACCTGGCTTGCAAAGGATCTGACCACGCTCAACGCCATCGCGCTGTACGCCACGAACCAGTGCACCGATGTTGTCGCCAGCCTGGCCCTGATCGAGCAGCTTGCGGAACATTTCAACGCCGGTAACAGTCGTCTTCGACGTCGCACGGATGCCGACGATTTCGACTTCTTCACCAACCTTGACGATACCACGCTCAACGCGGCCGGTCACAACCGTACCACGACCAGAGATCGAGAACACGTCTTCGATCGGCATCAGGAACGGCTGGTCGATCGGACGCTCAGGCGTCGGGATGTAGGCGTCAACCTGAGCCATCAGCTCGCGGATGGCGTCTTCGCCGATCTTCTTGTCGGAATCTTCAAGAGCAGCAAGTGCCGAACCCTTGACGATCGGAATGTCGTCGCCTGGGAAGTCGTAGGACGACAGAAGTTCGCGAACTTCAAGCTCGACGAGCTCCAGAAGTTCTGCGTCGTCAACCTGGTCAACCTTGTTGAGGAACACGACGATCGCCGGAACGCCAACCTGGCGAGCGAGCAGGATGTGCTCGCGCGTCTGCGGCATCGGGCCGTCAGCAGCAGAGCAAACCAGGATCGCGCCGTCCATCTGCGCAGCACCGGTGATCATGTTCTTCACGTAGTCGGCGTGGCCGGGGCAGTCAACGTGAGCGTAGTGACGGTTCGGCGTCTCATACTCAACGTGCGCCGTCGAAATCGTGATACCACGAGCCTTCTCTTCAGGAGCCGCGTCGATCTGGTCATACGCCTTGAACTCGCCGAAGTACTTCGTGATCGCGGCAGTCAAAGACGTCTTGCCGTGGTCAACGTGACCGATCGTGCCGATGTTGACGTGCGGCTTATTCCGCTCAAACTTGCTCTTTGCCATTAGTGGCTCTCCATCTTGTCCCTAAGCGGGAATAAACTCTAAATCTCGTTTGGGGCGTACCCCGATCACTTCTGACCGGAGTACTTTGCCTGGATGTCGGCAGCAACGTTGCTTGGAACCGGCGCATAGTGATCGAAGGTCATCGAGTACTGTGCACGGCCCTGAGACATCGAACGAAGGTTGTCGACGTACTTGAACATGTTGGCCAGCGGAACGTGAGCGCTGATCACGATGGTGATGCCACGCGATTCCTGACCCTGGATCTGACCGCGACGCGAGTTCAGATCGCCGATCACGTCACCGACGTAATCTTCAGGTGTCACAACTTCGACCTTCATCATCGGCTCGAGAAGCTGTGCGCCAGCCTTCTTTGCTGCTTCACGGAAGCAGGCACGCGATGCGATTTCGAACGCCAGAACAGACGAGTCAACATCGTGGTACGCACCGTCGATGAGAGTTGCCTTGACACCCAGCATCGGGAAGCCAGCCAGAGGACCGGAAGACAGAACGCTTTCGATACCCTTCTGAACGCCTGGGATGTATTCCTTCGGAACAGCACCACCAACGATCTTGGACTCGAACTTGAAATCTTCGCCGTCTGGGTTCGGTTCGAAGATGATCTTGACACGAGCGAACTGACCGGTACCACCGGACTGCTTCTTGTGGGTGTAATCTTCTTCGTGCAGCTTCGTGATCGTTTCGCGGTAAGCAACCTGCGGAGCACCGACGGTGGCTTCAACCTTGAACTCGCGACGCATACGGTCGACGAGAATGTCGAGGTGAAGTTCGCCCATGCCAGCAATGATCGTCTGACCGGATTCTTCGTCTGTCTTGACGCGGAACGAAGGATCTTCAGCAGCCAGGCGGTTGAGCGCGAGGCCCATCTTTTCCTGGTCGCCCTTGGTCTTCGGTTCGATCGCGATCTGGATGACCGGCTCAGGGAATTCCATGCGCTCGAGGATAACCGGCTTCAACGGATCGCAAAGCGTGTCGCCCGTCGTGGTTTCCTTGAGGCCAGCCAGAGCAACGATGTCGCCTGCAAAGGCTTCTTCGATGTCTTCACGGCTGTTGGAGTGCATCTGAAGCATACGGCCGACGCGCTCGCGCTTGTCCTTAACCGTGTTGATGACAGATGTGCCCTTCTCGAGCTTGCCCGAGTAGATACGTGCGAAGGTGAGCGAACCGACGAAGGGGTCGTTCATGATCTTGAACGCGAGCATGGAAAGCGGCTCGGAATCGTCAGCATGACGCTCGATTTCGGCTTCCGTCTTGAAGTCGATGCCCTTGATCGCCGGAATGTCCAGCGGAGAAGGCAGATAGTCGACAACAGCGTCGAGAAGCGGCTGAACGCCCTTGTTCTTGAACGCGGTACCGCAGAACATCGGGTGGAACTTCACGTCGATGGTGCCGCGGCGAACGAGCGAACGGATCTTCTCGTTGTCCGGATAGTTGCCTTCGAGGTAGGCTTCCATCGCTTCTTCGTCGATCTCGACAACAGTCTCGATCAGCTTTTCGCGATATTCTTCAGCCTTGGCCTTCATGTCTTCCGGAATTTCGACGACGTCCCACTGGGCGCCGAGCGATTCATCGCGCCAGATCAGAGCATTCATCTCGATCAGGTCGATAACGCCCTTGAATTCCGTTTCAGCGCCGATCGGCAGCTGCATGACGACGGCAGTGGCACCGAGGCGGGTCTTGATCATTTCTACCGAGCGGTAGAAGTCAGCGCCCGTCTTGTCCATCTTGTTGCAGAAGATCATACGCGGAACGTTGTACTTCTCTGCCTGACGCCAGACGGTTTCCGTCTGCGGCTCAACACCGGCGTTGGCGTCGAGCAGCGCGATAGCGCCGTCGAGAACGCGCAGCGAACGCTCGACTTCGATGGTGAAGTCAACGTGGCCGGGGGTGTCGATGATGTTGAAACGACGCATCTTGCCATCGCGACCCTTCCAGAAGGTCGTGGTAGCAGCAGAGGTGATCGTGATGCCACGCTCCTGCTCCTGCTCCATCCAGTCCATCGTGGCTGCGCCATCGTGAACTTCACCGATCTTATGCGACTTACCGGTGTAGTAGAGAATACGCTCGGTGGTGGTCGTCTTACCGGCGTCGATATGCGCCATGATACCGAAGTTACGGTAATCTTCGATTTTATATTCGCGAGCCATAATGGACTGCCTTTCGATCTTCGACCGTTGAGATTACCAGCGGTAGTGCGAGAATGCGCGGTTAGCATCAGCCATCTTGTGCGTGTCTTCACGCTTCTTGACAGCAGATCCGCGGTTGTTCGCAGCGTCCATGAGTTCGCCGGAGAGGCGATCGACCATGGTCGTTTCGTTGCGCTTGCGCGCAGCAGCGATCAGCCAACGGATGGCGAGAGCCTGGCGGCGCTCCGGACGAACGTCGACCGGAACCTGGTATGTCGCACCACCAACGCGGCGAGAACGGACTTCAACATGCGGGGCGACGTTGTCGAGAGCGGAATGGAACACGCCGAGCGGCTCCTGCTTCGTCTTGCCCTGCACGGCGTCGAACGCGCCGTAAACGATGCTTTCGGCAACAGACTTCTTGCCGTGAAGCATGATGGCATTCATGAACTTGGTGACGACCAGATCGCCGAACTTCGGGTCCGGATTGATCTCACGCTTTTCTGCACTATGGCGACGGGACATACTCTTTGTCTCTCATATGTTATTGACGCTAAACCACGCGGAGAACCTCGCGCAGCGCCGAATTGTTATTGCCGAATTACTTCGGACGCTTTGCACCGTACTTCGAACGGCGCTGCTTGCGGTTCTTGACGCCCTGGGTATCGAGAACACCGCGGATGATGTGGTAACGAACGCCCGGCAAGTCCTTGACGCGGCCGCCACGGATCATGACAACGGAGTGTTCCTGAAGGTTGTGACCTTCACCAGGAATGTAACCGATGACTTCGAAGCCGTTGGTGAGGCGGATCTTGGCAACCTTACGAAGAGCCGAGTTCGGCTTCTTTGGGGTCGTCGTGTAAACGCGGGTGCAAACGCCACGCTTCTGTGGGTTTTCCTGCAGAGCAGGAACCTTATTGCGCTTTACCTGTGCCTGACGCGGCTTACGGATCAGCTGGTTTACGGTAGGCATATAACCATCCCTTGCAAAAACTACTTTAGCCACCCTTTCGGGTGGCGGCTACGCCGTTTCCGGCAACGAAGCACGCATATCGTCATGCGCAAAACGTGGCCCGATCCGGTTTCCACGGATGGACCACCAAGAGCAGAGGACGTAAAGACATACGTCTTGCGTGCAACAATCGTGTCTCGTACGTGTTTTGGACCCCTGTTTGAAGTGATCTCCAGGACGAGTCGTCCCAGATGGCCAGACTTCACATCGGCTCCGATGGCGGGCGTACTACTGTCTTAGCCCGCTGTCGTCAAGGGTAAATCCGAATTTTGTCCCCGCGCGGCAGGCGTGAACGCCTTGCATTACGGGATATTGAAAGCCTTTTATCACAAAGCCCCTGCCCTCACCATTGTTTTTCACCTTCCGCCCTTTGGCTTTTCACAAAAGCCGTCTATTGATTCCCTGAAGCACCGCCTGTCCCAAGATCAGGGCCCTGCTGGTTGCGACATGTGGCAGGCGTGGAGGTTAGATGGATTGGCCTCTGGCACCTCCTCCACCAAAGACAAAAGGAATCGCGTCATGATCACCGAACCCGACAACGACAATGGACGCGACGAGGCTATGGTCTTCGTCATCATCGGCAAGGCCTATGAGCGCGAAGGCGAAGACGGCATCGACATTCACGTCATCCTCCAGGCGCCGGACGACGATACCGCCGTGCGCGAAGCTCTGAATGCGCTGTCGGAAGAAGGCTTCCTCGAAGCCGACCTAGACCAGATCGGCATGATCACCGAAGTACCGGACGAAGAACCGCATGCGTCTGCCTATCAGGGCGCACTGGAAGGCGAAGTCTCCATTATCCGCTTTGCTTGAAAATTGAGCGGGGCGTGCAACATCTCGCGCGCCCTCTCTTAGCCTGCACTCAACCGACGCTTCGTACTATCATCTCCAGACCGAGCAAGACCAGCATCACCAGAAAGCAGCGCTTGAAGGTTGCCGGGTTAAACGCCTTTCTGAGACGTTGTCCAGCCACCATGCCAAGCAGCGCCGGCAAGACGGCCAGAGCCGACAGCCCCGCCTCTCCCACTTGAAATGCGCCGTGCGAGATGAGCCCGATCGTCAGTGCAATCGTGGAGACCGTGAAAGACAGGCCGAGCGCCTGAACCAGATCGTCCTTCTCAAAGCCAAGCGATTGCAGATACGGAACGGCAGGAATGACGAACACGCCCGTCGCGCCGGTAATCAGCCCCGTCAGGATCCCCACCAGAGGCGAAAGCCATCGCTCAAGCGTAGGCTGGACGCGATAGGGCGTGGCCAGCAGTGTGTAAATCCCATAGAAAGTCAGCGTCACCCCGAGCGCAAGCGTGCTCCATCCAGCGCCCTCACCCGTCAACATCGAGGCCGTGGCAACCGTGCCGACCAGAACCCCCGCCATCATCGTCCACAGACGGCGCAAGATCGGCATCACATTCATGCCGGCCATCAACTGCCACACATTGGTGAGCAAGGATGGAACGATCAGCAGCGATGCAGCGACCAGGGGTGACAGCAGTCCGCCAAGGATTCCCATCGCAACAGTCGGCAGGCCCATCCCCGTCACGCCCTTGACGAGACCAGCAGAGAAGAAGGTGGCTGCAATGACAAACAATATCGAAAGGGAGTAGTCGCTCATTGCTCCGTCATAGCGCAGGCTCCAGGTTCCACAATGCGGCATTGCCTTAACCAGCCTTCGGCTGGACCGAAGGCTGGTTTGTCCGTAAGCTTCTCTCTATGCGCTTTGACCTCAACGATCTTCGCCTTTTCCTTGCTGTTGCCGACGCTGGCAGCATCACCCATGGCGCGCAGGAGGTCGGACTCTCTCTGGCTGCAGCAAGCGACCGGCTGCGCGAGATGGAGCTTGCAGGCGGCGTTTCGCTGCTGGAAAGAGGTCGGCGCGGCATCCGCCTGACAGAGGCTGGTGAGACGCTTTGCCATCACGCCCGCCAGATCATCGGCCACGTTGCGCTGATGCGCGCCGATCTCGGGCAATTCGCCAGGGGCCTGCGGGCGACAATCCGTATGGCCGTCAACACGGCGGCCATGGTGGACACCCTGCCGCAGCGCATGACACCATGGCTAGCGGACCATCCGCAGGTCGATATCGATCTTCGCGAACGTCAAAGCCATGAGATTGCCCGCAGTGTCACGGCAGGCTTTTCCGATGTCGGCATCTTATCCGACGTGGCAGCACACGAGGCGCTTGTTTTCAAACCCTTCGCCACCAGTCAACTCGCCATTGTCAGCGCCAAGTCTCACAGGCTGGCAAACGAAAAGCAGGTGAGCTTTGAGAGCCTGACCGACGACTATTTCATCGGGCTGAAGGACGGAGCCTTGCAGGCCCATATCGAGGCCCAGGCGGAAAAGATCGGCGCGCGTTTGCGCTACCGTATCAGCCTGCGCACCTTCGAAAGCATCTGCCATGCCGCAAGCGCCGGCCTCGGCATCGCCATCGTCCCATCCACCATCGCTCACCACTGCAAACGAAGTTACCCCTTGTCCGTCACGCCGTTAGCGGACGCATGGGCGCGACGCAATCTCGTGGTCTGCATCGCCAGGGACGCAGAGCAGACGCCGCTGGTCCGAGACCTGTTCAAGCATCTGTCCGCATGAAACGCAAAGACGCCACAGCACTGGCTGGAAAATCAGAGCCGATTTTCTCAAAGCACGATGCGTAGAGTCTAGGAGATAAAACATCCTTGTGCATCCGAGAGGACGCACGGCGCTCTATCAATCCAACTGGATGATCCTATCCGGCGAAAGCGCCCTCACGAACGCCTCGTCGTGACTGACGGCCAGGATGGCTCCGTCATAGGCTGCCAGAGCCGCCTCAAGGGCTACGATCCCGCCCAGATCGAGATGATTGGTCGGCTCGTCGAGGATCAGCAGTTGGGGCGGTGTCACGGCGCCAAGCGTGCAGGCGAGCCCCACCCGCAAGCGTTCGCCGCCGCTCAAACTGGCGGCCTTGCGTAACGCATCATCGGCGCGAAATTTGAACCGGGCGAGAGCCGCATAAGCCTCTTCATCGAGCGCGGATGCATGGGTCTGGCGGAAGTTCTCGAGCAAGGTCAGGTCGTCACGAACACACTGGACATGCTGGTCCAAAACGGCGAACGGCACCCGCATGTCCACTACGCCCTCGAATGGTGCCATCTCGCCAGAAATCATCTTCAGCAGTGTGGTCTTCCCGCTTCCGTTTGGTCCGGTAAGCACGACGCGTTCCGGCCCGGTGATGGACATGGACAGATCGCGGATGACAGGCCGCGATCGATTGTATCCGCCTGTGACGCCGTCGAGCCGCAAGACAATCCTTCCCGCGACCAGGCCGGTTGAGGCGATGTCCATCCGGATCGGCTGAAGCACTTCTATTCGGGATCGTGCGGACGATAGCGCTGCCTCCGCCGCCTCACGTCGGGCGTCGCGCAAGCGCGCGCCTGCTCCACCAGACGCTTCCGACCGCCCCTTCGCCGCATCCATCAATATCTTCGGCTTATCGCCTCTGCTCCGGCTCTTTGCCCCGGCACTGTCCTTGCGTGCCTTCCGCTCGGCCGCTTGCTGCGCGCGTTGCGCCGCCTCACGACCTGCCCTTTCCGCATGCGACAGGTCATGTGTCGCCGCATCCAGTTCCAACTGCTTGAGCGCACGATACGCGCTGTAATTCCCGCCATAACGAGACATGCCAAGCGTTGTCAGTTCGGCAATGGCGTCCATCTCTTCCAGCAATTCACGATCATGGCTGACGACGATGGCGCCGCGCCGCCAGTGACGCAAAAGCTCGATCACCATATCCCGCCCTGCCCGGTCGAGATTATTGGTTGGCTCGTCAAGCAGAAGAAAATCCGGCTCGGCCATCGTGATCGCCGCGAGTGCAGCTCGCACGCGCTGCCCGCCGGAAAGCGTGGCAAGCGGCGTATCTGGAGCCGCACAAAGACTATAATGCTCGAGCGCCGCTTCCATCCTGGCGCCAGCCGTCCAGTCCGCTTCGGCCAGTTCGTCGACACTCGCCTGCCCCGCGGCCGCACGTTCGAGCAGCGCCAGCGCCTCCCGCAAACCGAAGAGATCCGCAAGCGTCGCATCGGGCCGGGTCATCCCGTCCTGGCGCATCAGCGCAACCGCGCCAGACACAGAGACGCGACCGGCATAGGGCATCATATCGCCGGCAATCACGTGCAAAAGCGTTGTTTTGCCCACGCCGTTGCGCCCGACGAGCCCGATACGCTCACAGGTAAAACTGAAGTCTATGTTGGTGAAAAGCGGTTTGCCGTCAGACTTGATGCAGGACAGACCGGAAAGAGAAATCGACGAAGCCATGGGACAAAACATCTCGCTGCAGAACCAAAGGGAAAGTGGTTGCGAGTGTCAAATCCATCGTCGTCATGTCTCCTCTATTGAAGTGGCCTCAAGATAGGGCCGTTAACCCGATCGTTCAAGTCACATCAATTTGCGTCACCGTCCAAGGAGGAATCCGGCGATCTCCGGCCACCGTGCAAAAACAAAAAACGCCCGGATTGCTCCGGGCGTTTCCATGTACATTAGCAAGTACCTCTCACGAGGTGCCTGCGCTGACTGCCTTACTCGGCAGCCGGTGCCTTGTCCGTCATGTCCTGCAGCATCTGGTTTGCGGAAGCAGAGCCAGTGCTCTTCTTGCGCTCCTCGATGATGAGGTCGTCGCGGGTCGTCGCGATGCGGCGGATCTGCGTCATGGTGCCGCCGGTACCAGCCGGGATGAGGCGGCCGACGATGACGTTTTCCTTGAGGCCCTGCAGCGTGTCCGTCTTGCCGGCAATTGCAGCTTCCGTGAGAACCTTTGTGGTTTCCTGGAAGGAAGCAGCCGAGATGAAGGACGGCGTCTGCAGCGATGCCTTGGTGATACCGAGAAGAACCGGTTCGCCATAAGCAGGCTTCTTGCCTTCTTCGATCAGACGATCGTTGTTGTCTTCCATCTCGATGCGGTCGACGTTGTCGCCCACGATGTACTGGCTGTCGCCGGCATCCGTGATCTCAACCTTCTGCAGCATCTGACGAACGATGACTTCGATGTGCTTGTCGTTGATGACAACGCCCTGCAGACGATAGACTTCCTGGATTTCGTTCACGAGGTAGGAAGCGAGTGCTTCCACGCCCTTGATCGCCAGAATGTCGTGCGGTGCCGGGTTGCCGTCGAGAATGTACTCGCCCTTCTCGATGTAGTCGCCTTCCTGAAGATGGAAGGGCTTGCCCTTCGGGATCAGGTATTCGACTGGCTCGACGCCGTCTTCCGCAGGCTCGATCTGAACACGGCGCTTGTTCTTGTAGTCGCGGCCGAGACGGATCGTACCATCGATTTCAGCGATGATAGCGTGATCCTTCGGACGACGCGCTTCGAAGAGTTCGGCAACGCGCGGCAGACCACCGGTGATGTCCTTGGTCTTGGCGCTTTCCAGCGGCGAACGTGCAAGCACGTCACCCTGGAAGACCTTCTGACCAGGCTCGACCGACAGAATTGCATCCACGGAGAGCTGGAAGCGGGCTTCGCCGCCACGAGACAGCTTGGCAACTGCGCCAGACGCATCCTTGATCACGATCGAAGGCTTCAGATCCGAACCACGTGGTGTCGAACGCCAGTCGATAACCTGACGCTTGGTGATACCGGTGGATTCGTCGGTCGCTTCGAGAACGGAGAGACCATCGACCAGATCTTCGAAGTGAACCGTACCTTCCACTTCCGTCATCATTGGACGGGTGTAAGGGTCCCACTCTGCCAGACGCTGACCGCGCTTGACCTTGTCGCCATCATCCACGAACAGCTTCGAACCGTAGGCGACGCGCTGCGAAGAACGCTCGACGCCACGCTCATCGAGAATGGTAACCGACATGTTGCGGCCCATGGCGATGAGGACACCTTCCGACGAGCGGAGGATGTTGCGGTTCTTGATCTGAATCGTGCCTTCGTAGGACGCTTCCAGGAACGACTGGTCAACCACGTTGGCCGTACCACCAAGGTGGAACGTACGCATGGTCAACTGCGTGCCTGGCTCACCGATCGACTGAGCGGCGATAACGCCCACAGCTTCGCCCATGTTGACAGGCGTACCGCGTGCAAGGTCACGACCGTAGCAGACGCCGCAGACGCCAACCTGGATTTCGCAGGTCAGAGCCGAACGGATGCGAACGGACTGGATGCCAGCCTTTTCGATCACGGCAACGTCGGCTTCATCGATCAGCGTGCCGGCCTTGACGATGTTCTCGCCAGTCACCGGGTTGTCGATGTCGTCGAGCGATGTACGACCGAGAATACGGGCGCCGAGCGAAGCAACGACCTGACCGGCATCGACGATGGCAGTCATGGTGAGGCCCTTGTCGGTGCCGCAATCACGAGAGTTGACGATGCAGTCCTGCGCAACGTCGACGAGACGACGTGTCAGGTAACCGGAGTTCGCCGTCTTCAAGGCGGTGTCTGCAAGACCCTTACGGGCACCGTGGGTCGAGTTGAAGTACTCGTTAACGGTCAGGCCTTCTTTGAAGTTCGAGATGATCGGCGTTTCGATGATCTCGCCCGATGGCTTGGCCATGAGGCCGCGCATACCACCAAGCTGACGCATCTGGTTCGGTGAACCACGCGCACCCGAGTGGCTCATCATGTAGATGGAGTTCATCGGCTTTTGACGACCGGTTTCCTCGTCGAACTCAACAGCCTTAATGCGGGCCATCATTTCTTCGGCGACCTTTTCAGTCGCCTTGCCCCAGGCGTCGACAACCTTGTTGTACTTTTCGCCCTGGGTGATGAGGCCGTCATTGTACTGCTGCTCGTATTCCTTCACCAGGGATTCGGTGTCGCCAACGATCTTTGCCTTGGTGTCCGGAATGATCATGTCGTCCTTGCCGAACGAAATGCCGGCGCGGCAAGCATGGGTGAAGCCGAGCTGCATGATGCGGTCACAGAAAATGACCGTGTCCTTCTGGCCGCAATGACGATAGACCGTGTCGATCATCTTGGAGATGTTCTTCTTGGTCATTTCCTGGTTGCAGGTCTCGAAAGGCACGTTCACGTTCTTCGGCAGAAGTTCGCCGATGATCATGCGTCCAGGCGTCGTTTCGTAGATCTTGGACACCAACTTGCCGTCGGCATCCATCGTCTTGAAGCGGCCACGGATTTTCGCGTGCAGCGTCACGACCTTGTTTTCCAGAGCATGATGCAGTTCGCCCATGTCGGAGAAGGCCATGCCTTCGCCGGGCTCGCGCTCGTTCATGATCGAGAGGTAGTAAAGGCCGAGAACCATGTCCTGCGAAGGAACGATGATCGGTGCGCCGTTTGCCGGGTGCAGAATGTTGTTGGTGGACATCATCAGCACGCGTGCTTCCAGCTGCGCTTCAAGCGACAGCGGAACGTGCACGGCCATCTGGTCACCGTCGAAGTCGGCATTGAACGCCGTGCAGACGAGCGGATGCAGCTGGATAGCCTTGCCTTCGACCAGCGTGGGTTCGAAAGCCTGGATGCCCAGACGGTGCAGCGTCGGTGCGCGGTTCAGAAGAACCGGATGCTCGCGGATGACCTCGTCGAGGATATCCCAGACTTCAGGCTTTTCCTTTTCAACCAGCTTCTTGGCCTGCTTGACGGTGGAGGAGTAACCCTTGGCGTCAAGGCGGGCATAGATGAACGGCTTGAACAGCTCGAGCGCCATCTTCTTCGGCAGGCCGCACTGATGCAGCTTCAGTTCCGGACCGGTCACGATGACCGAACGGCCGGAATAGTCGACGCGCTTGCCGAGAAGGTTCTGGCGGAAGCGGCCCTGCTTGCCCTTGAGCATGTCGGAGAGCGACTTCAGCGGACGCTTGTTGGCACCCGTGATGACACGGCCGCGACGGCCGTTGTCGAACAGCGCGTCAACGGATTCCTGCAACATACGCTTTTCGTTGCGGATGATGATGCCCGGTGCACGAAGCTCGATCAGGCGCTTCAGACGGTTGTTACGGTTGATGACGCGACGATAGAGATCGTTGAGGTCAGACGTCGCAAAGCGACCGCCATCCAGCGGAACCAGCGGACGCAGGTCCGGCGGGATCACCGGAACGACCTTCATGATCATCCATTCCGGACGGTTGCCGGATTCCATGAAGTTCTCGACGATCTTCAGGCGCTTCATCAGCTTCTTCTGCTTGAGATCCGAGGTGGTCTCAGCAAGATCCGAACGCAGATCGCCGGCGATCTTTTCGAGGTTCATCGAGGCGAGCATTTCATAGATCGCTTCAGCACCGATCATGGCGGTGAACTGGTCTTCACCGAATTCATCGACGGCAATCATGTACTCTTCTTCGGACAGAAGCTGGTTCTGCTTCATCGAAGTCAGGCCAGGCTCGGTCACGATGTAGTTTTCGAAGTAGAGAACGCGCTCTACATCCTTCAGCGTCATATCGAGCAACGTCGAGATACGCGAAGGCAGCGACTTAAGGAACCAGATATGGGCAACGGGAGCAGCAAGCTCGATATGGCCCATGCGCTCACGACGAACGCGCGACAGCGTCACTTCAACGCCGCACTTTTCGCAGATGATGCCCTTGTACTTCATGCGCTTGTACTTACCGCACAGGCACTCATAGTCCTTGATCGGTCCGAAAATGCGCGCGCAGAACAGGCCATCACGCTCAGGCTTGAACGTACGGTAGTTGATGGTTTCCGGCTTCTTGATCTCGCCGTAAGACCACGACAGGATTTTCTCCGGCGAAGCGATCGAAATCCGGATGGAATCGAAATGCTGCGCGGGCACCTGCGGGTTGAAAAGATTCATGACCTCTTGGTTCATGCCTTGTCTCCTTAAGGGGATGGAGCCCCTTGCTTGCATCTGGCGCGATCTTTCCCGGGCTGACCGGCCAGTGCTTCAAACATGGATCTATCCGCAAAATGCGGCGAAAGTGTCCGCCCACGAACACGCATCCGTGAGCGAAGCTGGCAGGCGCTCATTTCGAAGCGCCTGCCTTTTCTGATCTTATTCCGCCGCGTCAGGCAGCTGATCGGCAGCCTGCTGCTCTTCGAGCTTGGAGTTTTCCAGCTCGACGGAGAGACCCAGAGACCGCATTTCCTTGACGAGAACGTTGAAGCTCTCCGGAATACCGGCTTCGAAGGTGTCGTCGCCACGGACGATCGCTTCGTAAACCTTGGTGCGGCCCGCCACGTCGTCCGACTTGACGGTGAGCATTTCCTGCAGCGTGTAGGCGGCGCCGTAAGCTTCCAGAGCCCAGACTTCCATTTCCCCGAAGCGCTGACCGCCGAACTGCGCCTTGCCGCCCAGTGGCTGCTGGGTAACGAGCGAGTAAGGACCGATCGAGCGAGCGTGGATCTTGTCGTCGACAAGGTGGTTCAGCTTGATCATGTACATGTAGCCGACGGTCACCTTGCGGTCGAAAGCCTCACCCGTACGTCCGTCATAGAGAACCGACTGACCCGACTCATTCAGACCGGCGCGCTTCAGCATGGAAGCAACGTCAGGCTCATGCGCTCCGTCGAAGACGGGCGTTGCGATGGAGACGCCCTTGCGGGACTGTTCTGCCAGGCGCAGCAGCGCATCGTCGTCAAAGGAAGATACTTCATCCTTCGCTTCGGAGGCGTAGACTTCCGTCAGTTCCTTCTTCAGGTCGGTGATGTCCATCGTCTTGCGATACTCGTCGAGCAGATCGCCGATCTTCTTGCCCATACCGGCGCAAGCCCATGCGAGGTGCGTTTCGAGAATCTGACCGACGTTCATGCGCGAAGGCACGCCCAGCGGGTTCAAGCAGATGTCGACATGCGTACCGTCTTCCAGGAACGGCATGTCTTCGACAGGCACGATACGCGAGACAACGCCCTTGTTACCGTGACGGCCGGCCATCTTGTCACCCGGCTGGATCTTGCGCTTCACAGCAACAAAGACCTTGACCATCTTCATGACGCCCGGAGGCATTTCGTCGCCGCGCTGGACCTTCTCGACCTTGTCCATGAAGCGCTGTTCAAGGCGCGACTTGGACTCGTCGTACTGACCACGCAGAGCTTCGATCTCGGACTGAACCTTCTCATCCTCGACCGCGAACATCCACCACTGCGAGCGGGGATATTCGGAGACGACGGCGTTGGAAAGTTCAACACCCTTCTTGAAGCCCTTCGGACCGGCAATCGAAACCTGACCGCGCAGCATGTCGACCAGACGGCCATAGACGTTGCGGTCCAGGATGGCCTGTTCGTCGTCACGGTCCTTTGCCAGGCGCTCGATTTCCTCGCGCTCGATAGCCATCGCACGCTCGTCCTTTTCGACGCCGTGACGGTTGAACACGCGAACTTCGACGACCGTACCGAACGTGCCTGGAGGCATGCGCATAGAGGTGTCGCGAACGTCGGAAGCCTTTTCACCGAAGATGGCGCGCAGAAGCTTTTCTTCCGGCGTCATCGGGCTTTCACCCTTCGGCGTGATCTTGCCGACGAGGATATCGCCAGGCTGAACTTCCGCACCGATGTAGACGATACCGGCTTCGTCGAGGTTCTTCAGCGCTTCTTCCGAAACGTTCGGAATGTCGCGCGTGATTTCTTCCGGACCAAGCTTGGTGTCGCGGGCCATCACTTCGAATTCTTCGATGTGAATGGAGGTGAACACGTCGTCGGAGACGATGCGCTCGGACATCAGGATCGAGTCTTCGTAGTTGTAGCCGTTCCATGGCATGAACGCGACGAGCGCGTTGCGGCCAAGTGCCAGGTCACCGAGATCGGTCGAAGGACCGTCCGCGATGATGTCGCCCTTGTTCAGAACGTCGCCGACGGAAACCAGCGGACGCTGGTTGACGCAGGTGTTCTGGTTGGAACGCTGGAACTTCTGCAGGCGGTAGATATCAACGCCGGACTTGCCAGCATCGAGATCTTCCGTTGCGCGGATAACGATACGTGTCGCATCCACCTGGTCGACCACGCCGCCACGACGGGCTGCAATAGCAGCGCCGGAGTCACGGGCAACGATCGGCTCCATGCCAGTACCGACGAACGGTGCCTCGGCACGCAGGAGCGGAACGGCCTGACGCTGCATGTTCGAGCCCATGAGAGCGCGGTTGGCGTCGTCGTTTTCCAGGAACGGAATGAGAGCCGCGGCGACCGAAACCAGCTGCTTCGGCGAAACGTCCATCAGGTTGATGTTGTCACGCGGAGCCAGCATAACTTCGCCCGCATGACGGCAAACCACGAATTCTTCCGTGAATGCGCCTTCAGCGTCGAGCTCGGCATTGGCCTGCGCAACGTAATACTTCGCCTCTTCCATAGCGGAGAGGTAGATCACGTCGGTGGTGACCTTGCCGTCCACGATCTTGCGGTACGGGCTTTCGATGAAGCCGTACTTGTTGACGCGGGCGAAGGTCGCCAGGCTGTTGATCAGACCGATGTTCGGGCCTTCCGGCGTTTCGATCGGGCAAATACGGCCGTAGTGGGTCGGGTGAACGTCGCGGACTTCGAAGCCTGCGCGCTCGCGGGTCAGACCGCCCGGTCCAAGAGCCGAAAGACGGCGCTTGTGGGTGATTTCCGAAAGCGGGTTCACCTGGTCCATGAACTGCGACAGCTGCGAGGAACCGAAGAATTCACGAACGGCAGCAGCTGCCGGCTTCGCATTGATCAGATCCTGCGGCATCACGGTGTCGATTTCGATCGAGGACATACGTTCCTTGATCGCACGTTCCATGCGCAGAAGACCCAGACGATACTGGTTCTCCATCAACTCACCGACGGAACGAACACGGCGGTTGCCGAGGTTGTCGATGTCGTCGATTTCGCCCTTGCCGTCACGCAGCTCGACCAGCATCTTGACCACGGCCAGGATGTCGTCCTTGCGCAGCGTGCGCACGGTGTCTTCCACGTCGAGATCGAGACGCATGTTCATCTTGACGCGACCAACGGCAGAAAGGTCGTAACGCTCGGAGTCGAAGAACAGCGAGTTGAACATGGCTTCCGCAGAATCCATGGTCGGCGGTTCACCTGGACGCATGACGCGGTAGATGTCGAACAGAGCGTCCTGACGGTTCTCGTTCTTGTCTGCAGCAAGCGTGTTGCGGATATAGGCGCCAACATTGACGTGGTCGATGTTGAGGACGGAGATCTCGTCGAAGCCATGGCCGAGAATGACGGTCAGCGACTTGTCGTCGATTTCGTCGCCGGCTTCGAGATAGATTTCACCCGTCTCGTAGTTGACGATGTCTTCGGCAAGGAAGTTGCCGTACAGGTCTTCGTCGCTGGCCTTGAGAGCCTTCAGGCCCTTGTCCGTCAGCTGACGCAGCAGGCGCGGGGTCAGCTTCTTGCCACCTTCGACAACGACTTCGCCGGTATCGGCGTCGATCATGTCGGTGATGACCTTGGCGTTCTTCAGCGTCTCCGGCTGGAAAGGAATGCGCCAGCCGTCAGCTTCGCGAGTATAGGTCGCCTTGGTGTAGAACGTCGACAGGATTTCTTCGCCATCCATGCCAAGCGCCATGAGCAGCGACGTGACGGGAAGCTTGCGGCGACGGTCGATACGAGCGAAAACGACATCCTTGGCGTCGAATTCGATATCGAGCCAGGAACCGCGATAAGGGATGACGCGCGCAGCAAAAAGCAACTTGCCGGAAGAATGGCTCTTGCCCTTGTCGTGGTCGAAGAAAACGCCTGGCGAACGGTGCATCTGAGACACGATGACGCGCTCGGTACCGTTGACGATGAACGTGCCGTTATTGGTCATGAGCGGCATGTCGCCCATGTAGACGGACTGTTCCTTGATGTCCTTGATGGACTTCGCGCCTGTATCCTCGTCGATATCGAACACGATGAGGCGCAGCGTCACCTTGAGCGGCGCTGCGTAGGTCAGATCGCGCTGACGGCATTCCTCGACGTCGAACTTCGGTGCCTCGAATTCGTAAGATACGAATTCCAGCATGGACGCGCCGGAGAAGTCGGTGATCGGGAATACGGATTTGAATACGGCATTCAATCCCTCGTCGGGACGTCCGCCCTTGGGCTCGTCAACCATGAGGAATTGGTCATACGAAGCCTTCTGAACCTCGATGAGGTTCGGCATTTCCGCTACTTCTGGAATTCTGCCGAAAAACTTGCGTACGCGCCTACGACCGTTAAACGAAAGGGTCTGAGCCATCGTCGCTCCTTTAAAATTGCATCCGGGCCTGCAACGGACGGGAACCGATGGCCAGTCGACCCCGTCGAATAATGGGTAAAATCAATCTCGTTCCACTTCCCGGATCGATCAGGCCGGATTGCCTGATGAGCCGGTTCGGAACCATTCTCTTGAAGAACCCATTACCCAAGAACCGTTTTCAGGCGGTTCTTGGGTAATCGGTTTCAAACAGAGCGACAACGGGAGAAGGATTTTCCTTCTCCCGCCAGCAATCGCAAGATTACTTAACGTCGACCTTAGCGCCGGCGTCTTCGAGCTTCTTCTTGAGGTCAGCAGCTTCAGCCTTGGAAACAGCTTCCTTGACAGGCTTCGGAGCGCCTTCAACGAGGTCCTTAGCTTCCTTCAGGCCGAGGCCGGTGATAGCGCGGACTTCCTTGATGACGTTGATCTTGTTGGCGCCAGCGTCAACCAGGATAACGTCGAACTCGGTCTTTTCTTCTTCAGGAGCAGCAGCAGCAGCACCGCCGCCAGCAGCAGCAACTGCTACAGGAGCAGCAGCCGAAACGCCCCACTTCTCTTCGAGCAGCTTGGAAAGCTCAGCAGCTTCCAGAACGGTCAGCGAGGAGAGGTCTTCTACGATCTTTGCGAGATCAGCCATTTTTCAGTTCCTTTAATTCGGTTCGAACCGGTTTGAATATTTACAGCGAAAAACCGCCTTAAGCGGCTTCGTCCTTCTTGGAGTAAGCCGAGAACACACGAGCAAGCTGGCTTGCCGGTGCTGCCACAACCGTTGCGATGCGCGTTGCCGGGGCATTGAGAAGGCCCAGCAGCTTTGCACGCAGCTCGTCCAGCGAAGGCAGGGTCGCAAGCGACTTGACTGCATCTGCTGTCAGCGTGGTTGCGCCCATGGCGCCGCCCAGTACAACGACCTTGTCGTTGGTCTTGGCGAAGTCCATGACGACTTTCGGAGCAATCATAGGGTCAGTGCTGTATGCAATCAGCGTCTGTCCCTTGAAGAGATCTGACATCCCTTCCGACTCCGTACCCTGAAGAGCGATCTTGGCCAGGCGGTTCTTCGCGACCTTGACGGTGCCGCCAGCAGCACGCATTTTCGAACGAAAATCGTTCATCTGCGCAACTGTGACACCAGCATAGTGGGCCACGACAACTGAACCGGAAGCCTTGAAGACTTCGTTCAGCTCCGTGACGAATTCGCGTTTTTCCGCTCTTTCCACTGTCTGTCTCCAGTAGATGACTACACATTGAATGTGCACCCATCGGGTTTGCCTTTGCCTCAAGGAATTTCGTTGCCGAAATCCCAAGCGACGCTTGAGGATCCTGTCCCCCGCTCTGTCGCCGCAAACGGCTTCAGGCACAGGCACATCAGGTTCGAACCGGATTATTTAGCATCGTCTCGATGCGAAAATCCGGGCTCTTACCCGTCTCATGCAGGTTGAATGATTAAGGCCAATATCCCGAGAGATACCGACCACCTGCAATCTCGGACAGGAATTCCGGGTTGCCCCGGAAATTTCCGGCCCTTGCGAGCCGGAAATCTGTGTTGCCGCGCCTTATGTGAAGCGCGGCGAATGGATTAGGCCGTAACCGACGAAGGGTCGATCTTGAAGCCCGGGCCCATGGTGGAGGAGATGGCTACGCGCTTGACGTAGTTGCCCTTTGCACCCGTAGGCTTGGCCTTGATGACGGCGTCAGCAAAAGCCTTGATGTTTTCTTCCAGCGCCTTGGCATCGAACGAAGCCTTGCCAACGCCAGCGTGAACGATACCGGCCTTTTCGACGCGGAATTCGACAGCGCCGCCCTTGGAAGCCTTGACGGCACCAGCGACATCCATCGTAACCGTACCGACCTTCGGGTTCGGCATCATGCCGCGCGGGCCGAGAACCTTGCCGAGACGACCGACGAGCGGCATCATGTCAGGGGTCGCGATAACGCGGTCGAAATCGATCTTGCCGCCCTGAACCGTTTCCAGCAGGTCTTCGGCACCAACGATGTCCGCACCAGCAGCCTTGGCTTCGTCAGCCTTGGCGCCACGGGCAAAGACAGCAACGCGAACGTCGCGGCCTGTGCCGTTCGGCAGGTTGACAACGCCACGAACCATCTGGTCGGCGTGACGCGGGTCAACGCCGAGGTTCATTGCAACTTCGATGGTCTCGTCGAACTTGGCGACAGCCCGTTCCTTAACCATCGAAATGGCATCGGTCAGGCCGTAGAGCTTGTTCGGGTCAACACCTTCACGGATCTTCTGTACGCGCTTTGCAAGCTTAGCCATGATCAACCTACCACTTCCAGGCCCATGGCGCGGGCGGAGCCCTCAACCATTGCCATTGCGCCTTCGATATCGGCTGCGTTCAGATCCTTCATCTTGGCTTCTGCGATCGTCTTGACCTGAGCCTTGGTGATGGAGCCGACCTTGGCGCCCTTGCCAGGCGTCTTGGAACCGGAGGTGATCTTAGCTTCCTTCTTCAGCCAATAGGTCATCGGCGGCTGCTTCATTGCGAAGGTGAAGGACTTGTCCTGGTAATAGGTGATGACGACCGGGATCGGCATACCCTTTTCCATTTCCTGCGTGGCGGCATTGAACGCCTTGCAGAATTCCATGATGTTAATGCCACGCTGACCAAGCGCAGGTCCGATTGGCGGGGACGGGTTGGCCGATCCTGCCTTTACCTGCAACTTGAGCTGGCCTGCAACTTTCTTAGCCATTTCTCTCTGCCTTTCAAATCGAACCGGTTGCCCGGTCCATATGCCGGAAAATCCGGCGGCTGCGGTTGCGTGGTTCGACCCCTGCCCCGGCTTAAGAGCCAGACGATCTTCCACGCGTTCTGCGACCGTGGCCGCATTCCATCAGGCTTTCAAAGCAAGTACTTGCTCGACTATCCTGATGTATTTGATGAAGGGCACGAAAGCCCCTCGAAACCTGATCAGACCTTTTCGACCTGATTGTACTCCAGCTCCACCGGAGTAGCGCGACCGAAGATCGAGACCTCGACCTTAAGACGCGAGCGCTCTTCATCGACGTCCTGAACAACACCGTTGAACGATGCAAACGGACCGTCGGAGACGCGAACCTGCTCGCCGATTTCGAACGAGACCGAAGACTTCGGACGCTCGACGCCCTCCTGAACCTGACCGAGAATACGGTCGGCCTCGGAGTCGGGGATCGGAACCGGCTTGTTGTCGGAACCGAGGAAGCCGGTGACTTTCGGCGTATTCTTGATGAGGTGATAAGCCTCATCCGTCAGGTTGGCGCGCACGAGCACGTAACCTGGAAAGAACTTGCGCTCGCTATCGACCTTGCGACCGCGACGCACCTCGACGACCTTTTCAGTCGGAACGAGGATTCTCTCGAACAAATGGTCCAGACCCTTCTGGCGAACCTTTTCTTCGATCGATTCAGCAACCTTCTTCTCGAAATTCGAGTAGGCCTGAACGATATACCAACGCGCTGCCATTATAGTTCTCCGTTCGATTCGTTAGCGGCCGACGTTCAGCACGAGGCTGAGCAACCAGCCGATGAGCTGATCTGCCGCAAAGAAGAACAGAGCCGCAAAAATGACCATGACCAGCACCATTGCCGTGGAAATCATGGTCTCGCGGCGCGATGGCCATGTGATCTTCGACGCTTCGGCGCGCACCTGCTGCAGAAACGTAAACGGATTGGTTTTGGATGCCATTGACTGCCCACGCAATTACGGCGCGTAAAGCCGATACTAATCAGCCCCACGCACCGCGTGTCTGTTTTGACCCTACATAAACGCCGATTCCCATTTTAACAAGAGGAAATCGACATTCGGCGAATTCGCCGGATAACCGGCACCCCATCCGCCATGCAGCGAAGTTGCGCGCTTGCGAGTGAGGAAGTGGCAGGGGCAGAGGGGCTCGAACCCCCGACCTGCGGTTTTGGAGACCGCCGCTCTACCAACTGAGCTATACCCCTTTAAGACCAGCCCAGACTCAGCTTCACGCCTCGCCCGTGCGGTGTGCGCCTCCTTTAAGGCGATGCGCCAAGATTGGCAAGGGTATTTTTGCTTTTTTCCTCGATCCCACGATCCACAGGCAGGCTCAGGAAGAAGACGTGTGAAAACACGCTATCGCATGCGTATAATTAGGTTTACTAAAATATTAACAGAGTATTTACAAAATATAAACGCGCTTAAATAGAAATTTTTGAATATCGGCGTGAACCAAACCGAGTATTGCCTCGTTATGGCATCGTCTTGTTACGTCCGTCTTCAGGCCGCGAGACAAACGCCGCTCGAATGAGTTGTAGCGGCGCTCCAGACTTCATTCTGCTGCAGGAAGATATGATGGCTTCCCGCGCGCTTTCCGGCGGTGCGGGTGTCCAGTCATGCTGGTCGGTCGCATCAGTGCTCCTCGTTCATCTGCGGCTAAGAGACATGATAAATCAACTGCAACATATGAAGACCTCTCTCAAGATCACGATCACCTTCGCGATCCTCATCGTTGTCGCGGCAACGGTCAGCATTCTCAATTATCGCAGCATTCATTTCATCGACAAGACGAATGGCTGGATCCAACACACCAATGAAGTCTACCGGGCGACGAACAGCATTCTCGTTGCTATCGTCAATCAGGAAACGGGATTGCGCGGCTATCTCATCGCCGGCAAGGACGAGTTCCTCGATCCCTATCGTGGCGGGATCAAGGACTACGAAGCTGGACTAGCCAAGGTAAAGGAATTGACTGCGGACAACCCCGCCCAGCAGCAGAGACTTGCTGCGCTTGACGACCAGGCCAGGGCTTGGCGCACAAACATTGCAGAGAAAGAGATTGCGCTTATGCGCAATGCGGCCACCGCCGAGGAGGCAAGAGCGCTCGAGGCTCAAGGTGCGGGCAAATCTTATATGGACAATATCCGCAGCACCATTGGGGCCATTCAGGAAACTGAGCGAGCCCTGATGACGACACGAAACGCAGAGGGCGATGCGGCGGTTACCAATTCAGACTGGGTGAACCTTGCCGGTCTGATCGGCCTTACGGGTTTCGCTCTGTTTGGTGGCTTCGCTCTCTATCGGGGCATTGCCGAACCCGTTGGCAGCTCCACGGTTGTTATGCGCAAGCTCGCCGAAGGCGATCTCGACGTGGATGTCCCCTTCACCGAACTGAAGAACGAACTCGGTGAGATGGCGCGTGCTGTCGAAGTCTTCAAGCAAAACGCCATCAAGGTGCGCGAGATGAACGCCCAGGAGGCAGCGCTGCAGGCAAAGAGCGCAGATCTGCAATCCAATATCGGTGAGGTGGTCTCGGCAGCCGTGGCCGGCGACTTCACCAAGCGCATTACCAAGAACTACAACAATGTCGATCTCGACCGGTTCGCAGCTCAGGTCAACGAGTTGGTCGCCTCCGTCGATCGCGGTGTTGCAGAAACCCGCCGCGTCATCTCCGCCCTTTCGGACGGCGATCTGACGGCTGGCATGCATGGTGACTTCCAGGGTGCTTTTGCCGAACTGCGAGACAACGTCAACCACACCATGGCAAACCTTCGTCACCTGCTCGGCCAGGTTCGCGTCGCAATCGAAACCATCAATGGTGGCGCAGGCGAGATGCGCACAGCGTCCGGCGAGTTGTCCAAGCGCACCGAGCAGCAGGCTGCCTCTCTCGAAGAGACCTCTGCGGCGCTCGAAGAAATCACCGCAGCGGTGAAGAACTCCACCGAGCGCGCCACCGAGGCCAGCCATATGGTCGACGAGGCACGCCGTTCGACCGAACAGTCCAGCGCCGTCGTGCAGAATGCGGTCTCCGCCATGGGCCGCATCGAACAGGCGTCTTGTGAGATTGGCCAGATCATCAACGTAATCGATGAGATTGCCTTCCAGACAAATCTGCTCGCGCTCAACGCGGGCGTCGAAGCAGCGCGCGCTGGGGACGCCGGCAAGGGCTTTGCCGTCGTTGCCCAGGAGGTCCGCGAGCTGGCGCAACGCTCAGCCAACGCTGCGAAGGAAATAAAGACGCTGATCTCCCGCTCCGGCGATGAGGTGCAGTCTGGCGTCAAGCTGGTCACGGCGACGGGCGAAGCCCTCGGCCAGATCCAGAACCATGTGGTCAAGATCAACGAGCACGTCCACTCGATCGCCACCGCAGCTCGGGAGCAGTCCACTGGACTGTCCGAGGTCAACACCGCCGTCAACCATATGGACCAGATGACGCAGCAGAATGCCGCCATGGTGGAGGAGTCGACGGCCTCCTCCAATCGTCTGGCCGATGAGGCATCCAACCTCGCCCGCCTCATCACCCGCTTCAAGCTGGACGATACGGCCCCTGCCCTGCGCGCCGCATCGCACGATGCAACGCCGGTCCTTTCTCCCGCCCGCGCACTGGGCGGCAGGTTGACCAAAGCGTTTGGCGGAAGAACAGCCGTTGCTGCCGCTCCAGGTCAGTGGGAAGAGTTCTGAAAACGATAGTAGCAACGCCGGTCCGCGACGAAGTGGATCGGCAGTGCTGAAAGAATGGATCGTTGAAAGTACATCCGGTGGGGTCGCTCACCGGATGTTTTTGTTTCGACGATCTGAATACGGCATCTGGTCATCTGTCGTTTGAACATAAGAAGATCCCGTGTACCCCAAAAAGCAAAAGCCCCGCTGTCACCAGCGGGGCTTTGTCAAATCCCTTGCGGGAAAAAATTACTCGATGATCGAGGCAACGATGCCGGCGCCGACGGTACGGCCGCCTTCGCGGATAGCGAAGCGCAGCTTTTCTTCCATCGCGATCGGAACGATCAGCTCGACTTCAACCGTGACGTTGTCGCCAGGCATAACCATTTCCGTGCCTTCTGGAAGCGAAACGATACCGGTTACGTCAGTCGTACGGAAGTAGAACTGCGGACGGTAGTTCGTGAAGAACGGCGTATGACGGCCGCCTTCTTCCTTCGTCAGGATGTAGGCTTCTGCCATGAACTTCTTGTGCGGCTTGACCGAACCTGGCTTGCAAAGGATCTGACCACGCTCAACGCCATCGCGCTGTACGCCACGAACCAGTGCACCGATGTTGTCGCCAGCCTGGCCCTGATCGAGCAGCTTGCGGAACATTTCAACGCCGGTAACAGTCGTCTTCGACGTCGCACGGATGCCGACGATTTCGACTTCTTCACCAACCTTGACGATACCACGCTCAACGCGGCCGGTCACAACCGTACCACGACCAGAGATCGAGAACACGTCTTCGATCGGCATCAGGAACGGCTGGTCGATCGGACGCTCAGGCGTCGGGATGTAGGCGTCAACCTGAGCCATCAGCTCGCGGATGGCGTCTTCGCCGATCTTCTTGTCGGAATCTTCAAGAGCAGCAAGTGCCGAACCCTTGACGATCGGAATGTCGTCGCCTGGGAAGTCGTAGGACGACAGAAGTTCGCGAACTTCAAGCTCGACGAGCTCCAGAAGTTCTGCGTCGTCAACCTGGTCGACCTTGTTGAGGAACACGACGATCGCCGGAACGCCAACCTGGCGAGCAAGCAGAATGTGCTCGCGCGTCTGCGGCATCGGGCCGTCAGCAGCAGAGCAAACCAGGATCGCGCCGTCCATCTGCGCAGCACCGGTGATCATGTTCTTCACGTAGTCGGCGTGGCCGGGGCAGTCAACGTGAGCGTAGTGACGGTTCGGCGTCTCATACTCAACGTGTGCCGTCGAAATCGTGATACCACGAGCCTTCTCTTCAGGAGCCGCGTCGATCTGGTCGTACGCCTTGAACTCGCCGAAGTACTTCGTGATCGCGGCAGTCAAAGACGTCTTGCCGTGGTCAACGTGACCGATCGTGCCGATGTTGACGTGCGGCTTATTCCGCTCAAACTTGCTCTTTGCCATGTGAATTGCTTCCTGTGAACGTGAAGTAGTTTTCCCGGCGAACCGGTTTGGTGTCGCCGTTTAAGGCTTTGTAACCGAATGCGCAAGACTTAATTGTCGACGCGTGGAATCGGCAGCCAAAAGCAGCTCGATTGCCGGCATATGGGGATGTTTCACCGCGTTATCAACCACTTTAAGGAGCCCGTGACGCGGCTGAAGGTCCGTTACTCTTTACCTCGATCCAATTCCTGTCATATTGCCAGCCGAAATCGCCAGGGGGAAACGGCGATTGAAACACGCTCTAGCGCTCTTCACACATCACTTCGGCGTCGCTTTTCGCGCGGCCCTTTGCCTACGCTTCGGGATATAGAATGGAAATCTTTACAGCAGCTGGCTTCACCGCCTTTCTACAGGTGATCGCGATCGACCTGGTTCTCGCAGGTGATAACGCCATCGTCATCGGTCTGGCCGCCGCAGGCCTTCCTGCTCATCTGCGCCGCAAGGCGATCCTCGTCGGCATCATCGCCGCAACCGTGCTGCGCATCGCCTTTGCGGCGCTCACAGTTCAGTTGCTTGCAATCGTCGGCCTCCAGCTTTTCGGCGGGCTCCTGCTCGTCTGGGTGTGCTGGAAGATGTGGAGCGAACTTCGCGAACAAAACGCGTCTGCAGGAGACACGGTCACCGATGCGGAAGCCGATCTGACCAAGGGTCACAAGACGTTCTTCCAGGCCGCCACCCAGATCGTCATTGCCGACGTCTCCATGTCGCTGGACAATGTTCTGGCCGTTGCCGGTGCCGCACAGGACCACGTGACTGTCCTCATCATCGGCCTCGTCGTGTCGATCGCGCTGATGGGCCTTGCCGCAAACTTCGTTGCCAAGCTGCTCCACCGCTATCGCTGGATTTCCTATGTCGGCCTCGCCGTCATCGTCTACGTCGCGCTCAACATGCTCTATCATGGCGCTGTCGAAGTCTGGCCTTACGTCCAGCCCTACTTCAGCTAACCGAGCAGGACCGCTCTCTCAATAATAATAAGGAGCCCGAAACCGAATCTCTCGGGCTTCTCATCTCCATCGAAAGCGAAGGAGACCAGGACTGTATCCGCCAAATTGATTCTTCGCGGCCGCATAAAGCGGCTCTAAAACAAGCCAAAGAACTCGCCTGTCCCTTCTGGTGATTGCCGTCAGCTTCACGCAAGCATAGAAGACCACTACTTTAGACATAACGAATAACCAAAAGGATGTCTGAACCCATGGCCTATGACTGGTCCGGCGGCCGTACACGGCGCTCTCGACAGTTAAAGATTGGCGCAGCACTCACCTTCATGCTGTTGGCCGCGTTGGTTGCGCAGTTCGTCTACTACACCGCGAGCTAAACCCCGAAGAAAATGCTGCGGCCTTTGGCAAGACCGCAGCCCATCCCAGCCAGACGTACGTTTGTCCAAGCGCTCGAAAGAGTCTTCTATATCCTGACAGTGCTGCAGTTCCTGCACCCGAACAGCACGTCTAATCCCAAAGCCTCTACACCTGCCGAAGTAGTAGGGAGACGTCGAGTCACATACTCTCCTCACATTTCCTCAGACCTGAAATTCCAAGGAGGATAGACGCCACTCGGGGCGCTCCACCGTGACCTCTTCGAAGTCAGACATGGACGACAGGCTGCTAAGGTTGAGATCATCCGTTCAGTGCTGCGGCGGGAATCAGGCAGACAATGTCTCCTGATTGAAAATCGAATCGCAGAACGCCTCAGCGCAAAACATCGACGTCATCTGCAATCGAACAAAATCTATGTATGGGATGCATGTGTGGAGCGGGTAGCGGGAATCGAACCCGCGTATTCAGCTTGGAAGGCTGCTGCTCTACCATTGAGCTATACCCGCGGCGGTGATTTCGATCCGTGCAGAATGGTGGAGGGAGTTGGATTTGAACCAACGTAGGCTGAGCCAACGGATTTACAGTCCGTCCCCTTTAACCACTCGGGCATCCCTCCAGTATTCTGCGAGGATCAAGCGACCAAGCTTAGTCCAGATGTCCGTTCGGCGCTGCGCCGTTCGTCGTCTGTGGCCGCGTATATGACGGCCCTTCATCGTTCTGTCAACACGATGCGTGTCGAAAATTCAGGAAAAAATTCGAGCAGTGTCAAAGCCCTGTGGATGGCGCCAGCTCATGCGGTGGGGACTGGTGCGGATGACCAGGCAGCGATATAAGGCGACATGAGCAAAGACGATCCCAACGACAAATCCACCCGCGACACGCACTATGCCAACCTCCGACGCGCGGTGCGCGACGGTAAGCGTGAGCGCGGAGAAATCCCCACGCCGCCGCAGCAAAAGCGCCGCAACAAGGGCGCAGATGACTGGAAGCCGCCGCAGCTTGGCGCCGATCAGATCTATCTTTATGGCCTCCACACGGTGCGCGCTGCCCTTGCCAATAAGGAACGGCAGATCATCAAGCTGTCCGTGACGCAAAACGCTTTCGCACGACTGGAAATCGGCGAAGCCGCCGCCCAGCCCTTCCCGGTCGAGATGGTTGCACCGCAGGACATCGATAAGGTTCTTGGCCCTGACGCCATCCACCAGGGCGTGATGCTGGAAACCCGGCCGCTGCCGGTGCGCAAACTTTCAGCCTTGAAGGACAGCCCGCTGATCCTGGTTCTCGATCAGGTCACCGATCCGCACAATGTCGGCGCCATCATGCGCTCGGCCGTCGCCTTCAATGCCGGTGCCCTGATCACCACAATGCGCCACAGCCCGACCGAATCCGGCGTGCTGGCAAAATCCGCCTCCGGCGCGCTGGAAATGATCCCCTATATCCAGATCACCAATCTCGCCGATGCGCTGGGTGAACTTCACAAGCTCGGCTTCACCTCCATCGGCCTCGACTCCGAAGGCCCCGCCCCCATTGAGCAGACCTTCAGCGGCGACAAGATTGCCTTGGTTCTCGGTGCCGAAGGCAAAGGCCTGCGCCAGAAGACGCGCGAAACCGTCACGCATCTGGCGCGCCTCGACATGCCCGGTGAAATCAAGTCGCTGAACGTCTCGAATGCGGCCGCCATCGCGCTTTATGCAACGCGGCAGTTTTTGACGAAGGCGTGAGAGACTGCCCGGCGGAGCGAGCAAAGATGGTGGGCATGGATCGCTGCTGCGTCACCGGATACGCGATCGCCAAGGTTGGATAAGCCGCGCCACTGACGCGGCTGGTCCCGAACGGATCGAGGCCTTCTTTGCCGGGCGCGGCTATGACATGCATCGTCACGACACATATGCAATCGGCTGTACGCTGTCCGGCGTCCAGAGCTTTCGGTATCGCGGCGCTGTGTGCAACAGCCTTCCCGGCGGAACGATCGTACTGCACCCGGATGAGCCGCATGATGGGCAGGCGGGGACGGATGACGGATTTCATTACCGCATCGCCTATGTGGAACCGTCCGAGATCCAGGCCGTGCTCGGTGGGCGTCCACTTCCCTTCATCCAGGGTGGCATATCGGCAGATCTCAGGCTGCTTTCAGTGGCAAGCCGAATCCTGCGCGACGTAGACGATCCGATCGAGCCCTTCGAATATGAAGACGCTCTCTTCGAGCTTGCCAACGCCCTTGAGGCTGCAGCCAACCGGGTCTCCCTCCGCCAGCGGAGGCTGGTGAACTACGCCGCCGCAGAGATCGCCCGGCAATACCTTGCCGAGAGACCGGAGGCCGTGACGCTCGAACAACTTGAAACCATCTGTGGTCAAGACCGGTGGAGCCTGTCGCGCGACTTTCGCGCTCTCTTCGGCACGAGCCCCTATCGCTACCTCACGATGCGACGTCTGGGTGCCGTGAAGACATTGTTGCGTGACGGGTCCGGCCTGGCGGATGCCGCGTTTTCGGCGGGCTTTGCCGACCAGAGCCATATGACGCGCCAGTTCTCAAAGGCCTTCGGCGTATCGCCGGGACGGTGGCTCACGTTGACACGAGAGGCGCGGTAGGGCTGCAAGATCGTTCAAGACGTTCAGGGCCTCTGTGGCTAGGGTCGACCTTCAACAAGGAAGACCACCATGACCAAGACTTACGCACCCATTCGCTTCCCCGAAAAATTCGATCTGTTGACAGAACGCTGGCAACCCCGCGTCGTCGCGGAAATGAACGACTACCAGTTCAAGATCGCGCGTCTGCAGGGCGACTTCATATGGCATCACCACGCCGACACCGACGAGACCTTCATTGTTCTGGAAGGCATACTTCGCATTGATTTTCGTGACGGAGAGGTCACGCTGCAGGCCGGAGAGATGTTCGTGGTGAAAAAGGGCGTCGAGCACAAGCCCTTCGCCGAGGACGAAGTCAAACTACTCCTGATCGAGCCCAGAGGCGTCCTCAATACCGGAGAGCAGAGGCATGAGAGAACAGCAGAGAACGACGTCTGGATTTAGAGCTTGGCTCCCTTCCATGCACAGTTATCGATACAACAAAAGCGGTGCTCCTTTTCACGCGACATGTTGTAAGCTCCTTCGACCTTAGAATCGCACGACTTCGAACAGCCATGGAGAGACAACCCAATGAACCAAGCCCCCAAGCCCACCGGTGAACTGACGCTTCGCACGCTGGCCATGCCGGCCGATGCCAACCCGGCAGGGGATATTTTTGGGGGCTGGGTCATGTCTCAGATGGACTTGGCAAGCGGCATTCGTGCTGCCGAACGGGCGCGCTGTCGCGTGGTGACGGCGGCGGTGAAGGAAATGGCCTTTGAGCTTCCCGTCAAGATCGGTGACACGCTGTCCATCTATACCGATATCACCCGCACCGGGCGCACCTCGATCACCCTTTGCGTCGAGGCATGGGCGCAGCGCTCACGCTACGACAAGCTGGAGAAGGTCACGGCTGGCACCTTCATCATGGTTGCCATGGATGAAAACGGTACGCCAACGCCGCTTCCGCCGCTGAATTCGGTCGAAACTATCGAGGTCTGAGACCCACTGCCGCCCTCGGGCCACGTTGGGATAGCCACGGGATAGCTTGATCTCGCTTCCCGGCACGCCTCATCAGTCCATTACCGATCTAGCATCGCCCCTTCGGACTCGCGATCGAGTCCGAAGGGGCGATGTTTTCACTTTGCCTTATCTCCCAATCATAGCTCATTGACAGAGAATTAGCCCTTGCTATGTTGCAGTGCAGCGACGTGGAGAGCCTGATGACGGACACAGTGACGCGACCGACCCTGTCGGAACGAACCGATGCAAAAATACGAGAAGTTCTGACCGGAGAGCGACGCGGTGTCGGCTCGCTGCTGCTCTTTGCTGGACCGGCTGTCGTTGCCTCAATCGCCTATATGGACCCTGGCAATTTCGCAACCAACATCCAAGCGGGCTCCGGCTATGGCTATTCGCTGCTATGGGTCGTGCTGATGGCGAATCTGATCGCCATGATGTTCCAGGCTCTATCGGCCAAACTCGGCATCGTCACCGGACGCAATCTGGCGGAGATGTGCCACGACCAGTTCTCCACACCCGTCAGAATCGTCATGTGGATTGTCAGCGAAATCGCAGCCATGGCGACCGATCTGGCAGAATTCCTTGGCGGTGCGATCGGTCTGTCATTGCTCTTCGGCATGCCGCTGCTCGCCGGCATGGCGGTCACGGCCGTCGTCACCTATGGTATTCTTCTCTTCGATGGGCGCGGTTTCCGCCCCATGGAGCTGATCATCGGGGCTTTGGTCTCCGTTATCGGCATTTGCTATGTCATCGAGATGTTCATCGCACCGGTTGACTGGGCGGCAGCCGGTCTCGGCGTGATTACACCCTCCATGCCGGATGCGGCGGCGCTGACGATCTCGGTCGGCATTATCGGAGCGACGGTCATGCCCCACGCGCTCTATCTCCATTCGGGCCTCACACAGCATCGTGCCACGGCCCGCAACGACGCCGAGCGAAAGACACTCCTGCGCTTTTCCAACTGGGAATGCGTCATCGCCCTTGCCGTCGCAGGGATGGTCAACATGGCGATGGTAATCATGGCGGCGGCGGCTTTCCATGCCGGCCATACGGATGTCGCCGAGATCGAAACCGCCTATCACACGCTCACGCCATTGCTGGGCGGCGCCGCGGCCATGGTATTCCTCATTTCACTGATGGCCTCGGGCATGTCGTCTTCCGCCGTCGGCACCATGGCGGGGCAGATGATCATGCAAGGTTTCGTCGGTTTCCATATCCCGATCTGGCTGCGCCGCCTTGTCACCATGCTGCCGGCATTTGTCGTCGTGCTGATGGGCGTCAACACCACCGATGCGCTGGTCTACAGCCAGGTCGTGCTGTCCTTCGCCCTGCCGATTCCAATGATCGCGCTCGTCATGTTCACCCGCAATCCCGCGATCATGGGCAGCTTCGCCAACAAGCGGTTGCTCGACATCGCAGCGATCGTAGGCACCGTCATCATCCTGTGCCTCAACGCGGTGCTGCTGCTTCAGACCTTCGGCGTTCCGGTCCCAGGCCTGGGCTGAGAGCATTTCATCAATACTCTGGAAATTCACAGGCTATATGAGATGATCATAAAGCATCTCGCGCAAAAGTGTGCAGCGGTTTTGCGATGACGAGATGCGACAGAACAAAGAACGAAAGCGTAAGGCGCGAATCTGAAGGATCGCGACACGCTTCAAAGCATGTCGCGCAAAAGTGCTCACCGGTTTTGCGATAACGACACGCGACAAAACAAAGAACGGAAGCGTGAAGAGTCTCGACCGATGAAGCAGCCCATCCCCAATGAAAGCCGACTGTCTTCCACCGAGGTGGAAACGCATGCCGAAGCTTTTCAGAAAAGCCGGGAGGCACGTCGCAGCGAACTCATGGAAGACTATGTCGAGCTGATCGCTGACCTGATCGAGCATTCCGGTGAGGCACGTCAGATCGATATTGCGCAACGTCTCGGCGTCAAGCAGCCAACTGCCGCCAAGATGCTGAAGCGCCTCGCTGAAGAAGGACTGATCACGCAGCGGCGCTATCGCGGCATTTTCCTCACCGAAGATGGCCAGCAATTGGCCGAGCAGACGAGACGGCGCCACGAGATCGTCGAAGCGTTCCTATGCCGTCTTGGCGTCGATCCGGATACGGCACGGGCCGATGCCGAAGGAATTGAGCACCATGTCAGCGAAAAGACGCTGAAGGCGTTCCAACGCTTTCTCGAAAAAGAGTAGAGACCCCCGATCCGATCGAACGCCGCTCATATCTTGAGGTAGGCCGACGATCTGTCGAAAGACAGTCCCGGAAAAATACCATTGGTCAGGGCTTCGCTACCGACATCGAACTGACGATAGAGCATGGCGGCAGCGACTTCGCGCACGTCGCCGGTCGGCATCAGGTCGCGATCGTCCAGCAACTTGCCGTCACCGAGGCCCGGCCATTTGCCAAGAACACGACCGCCCTGAATGCCGCCGCCTGCGAGAATGGCGACGCCGCCCGTGCCATGGTCGGTTCCACCAGTGCCGTTCTCCCTCGCCGTGCGGCCAAATTCCGTCATTGCGAGGATCGTAGTCTTCTTCCACACATCGGGCCCAAGGGCATCTTTCAGCGTCGTCAAGGCAATGGTCAGATCCTTCACCGTGCGCGCAAACTGCGCCTTCTGCCCCGCATGCGTGTCCCAGCCATCAACAGAAAAGCTGGCGATACGATAGTCCTCGCGCAGCATGCCGCCAGCAAGCTTGGCAATATCGCGAATGCCCTGCCCGCGCTTCTCATCCTGAAACAATTGCTCGGCCGCCATATCGGTGCGCAGCGCTTCGGCCAGCACCCGGCTGAACTCCGCGTCATTGGCATAGAGCCGCTTGAAGAAACCGACTTCATCGGCCGCCATCGTCATGTTGGAGCTAGAGGCCCAGACATCCGCCTCGTTCGGCCCCGATAGAATGAGCTCCATCGATGTGTTGATATCGATTGCCTTGCGATCTTCGGATCGCGGGATGGCAGACAGCGCCCGGTTCAGCCATCCGGTGCGTTCGCCGTGCACCGCCTCCGCGCCGCTTTCGAGCATGTCCTGCCCATCGAAATGGCTGCGCTGGTCGCGATAGGGCGTCGACACCGCATGGACGAAGGCCAATTCCTTCGCCTGCCACATCGGCATCAGCGCCTCTGCCGCAGGGTTCAGGCCGAAATGCCCGTCGAGATCGATCAGACCGTCATCGGGCTTCAGCGCCAATGTCGGGCGAAATTGGGCAAAGGCGGGGTCGCCATAGGGCTGCACCAGATCGAGCCCGTCCATCGCACCACGCAGAACGATCGTCACGAAGCGGTTTTCGCCCGGCATTGCGGCAAAGCTGACCGGAGAGAAAGCGGGCACGGCGGCCGCACAGCAAGCGGTCATCAAGAAGCCGCGGCGGCTCAACATCATATCCTGAGAGAAGGCCATGTCCTATCTCCTGTTGAATTCGGGGGAAGACAGCGCCAGCGTCAAACCGCTGACCCTGTTCGGCGCCTGCCCAACCACACGGATCGTGTCGTCGCGCGCCTGATCGGCCAACGACACTTCAAGAAGCTTTTTCGGCTCCATATCCTTGCCGAGCGCGCCGGATGCCTTTCGCGCCCACAGAATGCGCTCGCTCATCTGGCTGGGCGAAAGCCACGAGGCAACGCCCTCCTCGAAGCCCGCGGGGCTCGGGGGCTGCCACACCGGCTGGCCCATGCGGCGAAGGGCTGCCACCGTCAGCGTCCGGGCAAGGCTTGCCTTCGGCTTTGGCAATTGCGCCGGATCGGAAGGCATCGCCGTTTTCATTTCCGCAGTCGGCTTCTCCATCGCCATCTGCGCGCCATCGCCTTGCATGGCGGGCGCCATGTCATCGCTTGCGCTCTTCAATGCCTGCTGAGCTGCAGCCGCCACCGGAGTATCGAAGGGCGTGTAGCTATCATCACCATCCGGAGACATGCGCTCGCGCCAGTTCTTCCTGGTGATGCCGAAAGCGCGAAGTCCGGAGACGACATAGTCGAAAGGCAGCTTCATCTTGGCACCGGGCTCCTGCCAGGCGCGCGGATGGTTGAGCATGGCGGCATAGACCTTCGCCAGATTGCCGTCGCTCGCCTTCCACTCTTCGACCATCGCGGCAATCACGTCCGGCGGCGGATTGTCGGCGATGAAGTGGGCCACGAGTTTGCGGCAGATATGCTGCGCCGTTTCCGGTCGGCTTGCCAGATCGTCCAGCATGACGAGACAGTCATCCGCCGATCTGGGGTCGCCACCGTAGTTGACGCCGAGCACCTTGATCTCTCCCGGTTCTGCCATGCGGGGGCGAAACATCATCTCGTAATGATCGTCCACGGTCATGCCCGTCAGCACCAGCGCCGCGGAGCGCACATCGGTCTGCGTATAACCGCTGCCCGCACCCATGGTGTGCAACTCGATCAGCTCGCGACCGAGATTTTCATTCAGGCCCTTCTTCCGATTTGTCGCCGCTGCCGATTGCGGGCCAGTCGATTGCGCCTGATCGAGATAAATCAGCATGGCCGGATGCAGAACCGATGCCTGCAACAGATCGCGAAACGATCCCGCAAGATGCGGGCGAATGGCTTCGACCTCATAGAGCGGCGTGATCATTCGCATCGGGAAAGATTTGTGCGCATTGACGGAGAAATGGTCGAACCAGAAGGCGGCCAGCCGCTCGTGAAACCCATAGGGTGAGAAGGCCGCCTGAAGCACCCGGGCAAGACTATCGCGCTGGAAGCTCTGCTCGGCCTTGCGCTGCAATTGCTGGCGCGCCGCGCGATCAGTCTCGGCATCATTGTCTTTCTTGGCGATCTTCAGCGCCTCGAACCCCTTGGCGAGGTCGTCTGCCCTTTGCCGCGCATCGAAGGCACCACCAATGGGAAAGAAGCTTTCCTTCAAAGGCGCGTCCACGAGCTGCACCAGCAGATCGTCCGTGTTTCGGCTGAGTATCTGGTCCGGCGCAAGACCGTAACCATAGCGGATCGCCGCCATCGTTGGAGAAAACGGAGCCATGCCTGCCACTCCTGCCAACTATCGAGAGCAGGAGAATCCCAGTCAATTCCGGCAAAAAACGTGCAGAACGGCGGCATTTTGCCGACATGGACAATTTGTAATCCGCGCTCGGGACGCTTGCCTTCGCCGATGCAGAGGCCTACCCTCGAACGAAACGTAGAAGGAGTTTTATGCGCAGAGGTTAAATCCGCACCACCCCGGCGGTCTCATGGCTGGTTCGATCGCGAGCCGGCTCGACTCTGCGTATATCCACTACGGAACAATCATGAAAAACGATCCATTCAAAATCCGCCGCTACCGGCCTGCGGATAACACACCGCTTTCGTCAATCTGGTACGAGGCATCCGTCCAGGCACATGCCTTCCTCGGAGAAGAGCGGCTATCACAACAACAAGCGCTCGTCCAAGCCACCTACCTGCCCCAGGCAGAAACATGGGTAGCTTGTGTCGATGACACACCCATCGGCTTCATCGGCCTGATCGATGACTACATTGGCGGGCTCTTCGTCTCCACGGCCTATCAGGGCAAGGGTATCGGCGCAGCATTGCTCGCCCATGCCTTTGGCTTGAAGGGGAACCTGTCTTTGACAGTATACGCCAATAATCAAGCCGCGCACCGCTTCTATCATCACCACGGCTTTCACGACGTCTCGCGCCACTCTGTGGATGACGAGGGTCTACCCTTCCCGATCATCCGCATGAGCAGTGAAGTTTAGATCGTCGATCGTGGCGCAGGTCTTCCTGCGCCGCCTTTGTCGCAGTGACATCGTGGCGAAACTGTGCCACTGGATTCGCCATGAAGCTTATTCGCAGCATCATGCAGGATCGCGGTTCGGCTGGCGCTGTCGCAGTGCTGGCCCTACTGCTTTTTCTGCTGCAAGGCCTTGCGAATGGCGTTGCCCATGGGAGCATGGCGGCCACGGTCCTTGCCGCCGATGACATCATCTGTGCCGCTCATATGCCGGATGCCGGGACGCAGAAGCAATCGCCCGCGGAGAAGCTCGCCAATAGCTGCTGCGGCACACTCTGCCGCCTTGCCTCCACATCTTTTACCGCCCTGCTCGCAAGCCCGACCGAGATTGCCGGGCGCATCGTTCCGCATGTTCACGTCACCTTGTGGCGCTGGAATGAAAACAAGATCGCTGCGCCGCCAACGCGCGAGCAGCAGCCACGCGGCCCCCCCTCTTTGTCTCACGCATGATCCAGCGCGCTTTTCCCGAACAAGGGAAGGCGCGGAGCACAATCAGCCTCCTTGCTGGCCACGGGCGTATCGTGCCGAAATTGCCTCAAATGCTCACGGCGATTTTTGCGATCCGACCTCTGTGTTGAAATCTCCAGCGGGTACGTCGCCGACAGGATAGATGCGACTGCCTGCACCGTTTTGCGGAGCCAAGAATGTCCATCAGCAGCACCTCCTTGGGTGAGCGCGTGAGCGCGCCCTCATCGCTCAATCTTTATCGCGCCGTCTGGCGCTGGCATTTTTACGCCGGTCTCTTCGTCCTGCCATTCATGATCACGCTCGCCGTCACCGGCGGGCTTTACCTCTTCAAGGATGAGTTGGATAACGCCATCCATGCCAACCTGAAGCGGGTGACCGTGGTGGAGAACGCCACCGCTGCCCTACCCTCCACGATCATTGCCAACGCTGTGGCGGCTGTACCCGGCACCGCCGTCAAACTCACCAAACCCGCCGATCCCGGTGCGTCGACAGAGGTCACCGTCAGCACGCCGGAGGGCAAGCGCGCCGTTTATGTGAATGGCTATACGGGAGAAGTCCTCGGCTCCCTGCCGGATCGCGGCACCGTCATGTGGACGATCCGCACTCTCCACAGCCTCAAATATTTCGGCACCTATGCCCGCTATCTGATCGAGATCGCCGCAGGCTGGTCGATCCTGCTGGTGGCCACCGGCATCTATCTCTGGTGGCCGCGCAACCAGACCGGCGGCGTGGTGTCGGTTCGCGGCACGCCGAAGAAGCGGGTCTTCTGGCGGGATATGCACGCCGTTACCGGCATCTTCGTCGGCGCCTTCATCGTCTTCCTTGCCGTCACCGGCATGCCGTGGTCCGGCGTCTGGGGCGCGAAGGTCAATGAATGGGCCAATGGCAACAATTTCGGTTATCCGGCAGGCGTGCGTGTCGATGTGCCGATGTCGGGCAATAGGCTCAACGATGTGTCGAAAACCTCATGGTCGCTGGAGCAGGCAAAGATACCGACCTCCGAAGGTCACGACCATGGTCAGCACATGCAGCCCGCGAACGCCATGCCCATGGACCACACGGCCATGAACCACGATCAGGCCAACCAGATGCTAGCCCCCATCGGCATCGACAAGGCCGTCGCGCGCTTCGATGAACTCGGCCTCGCAGCCGGTTATGCCGTGGCGCTTCCGACAAAGCCGGAAGGCGTCTATAGCGGATCGGTTTACCCCGATGACCTTTCCAAACAGCGGGTCATCCATCTGGATCAATATACCGGCAAACCACTGATCGACATGCGCTACGCCGATTACGGTCCGCTCGGTCGCGGGCTGGAATGGGGCATCAACGTGCATATGGGCCAGCAATTCGGCCTTGCGAACCAGATCGTGCTGGCGCTTGCCTGCCTCGCCATCATCCTGCTCGCCGTGTCCGGCGGCGTCATGTGGTGGAAGCGCCGCCCCAAGGGCTCGCTCGGCGTTCCACCCATGCCGCAGAGCAAAGGCACGCTTTACGGGCTTGCCGCAATGCTCGCAGTGGGCGGAATCATCTTTCCGCTGGTCGGTGCGAGCCTGATCGTCATGCTTCTCCTGGATCTCGCGGTGCAGAAGCTCGGAAAGCGAAGAAAGACCGCCGCAACATCCTGAACCGATCCTTGGCTCGAGTGACGAGAGATAAGCGTCACCCGAGTCTATAGGCCTTGCAGACACGATCGTCCGTCGTGCGATAGGTGCGAAACCCGATGGCTTCGTAATAGGCCTGCCCCATATCATTATCGGCGCCAATACTGGCGTCGATATCCTTCAGACCGAAGGCCTCCGCAGCCTCGAGCGTTGCCCTGAACAGCGCCTTACCCGCACCCTTTCGCGCCGCGAACGGGCTGACATGCGTGCCGATAATGCCCCAGCCTTCTGCCACGCCGTATGGATTGCCGGCAGCGGTGGTAAGCTTCAACGACTGGAAGCCAAGAATGCGCCCGTCTTCATCGACGGCGACCGTACAGGCGATCCGGTCGGGGTCCGAAATATAGGTGTTCGCGACAGTCTCGACATCCGTCGGCGTCTTGCGCAGCCCCGCCGCGAAAATCTCGTTCTGCACCGCCGCCATTCCCTCGGCATCATCTATCGTTGCGGGACGGGTGATCATGGCACTACCTCTTTTCTGCAAGCTTATGGACCTGTGCGCGCGGGCGCGTTCCGAGGACGACCGCCGGAGCAGGCACGGATTGCTCGTGCGCAAGCCGACATATGGCATGAAGCGCTGGTAAAAGGAAAAAGGAAAAGCCAGGATTGGGAGGTGCTTGCAGTCGGATGGCGACACGTCCCAATGCGGTTTTCTTAAGGTGTACCACCCTTCTTGCCTGGTGGCGGTCGCCTGTTCCGATTTGATATGTCTGCTTTGTGCATCTTCGAACAAAGCGGAACACAAATGTGACGCACCTCAAAAAGGTGCTTCAAAGCCGCAGAAAACGCGGAAGCCAGCATCTTGTTCCAACAGGGTATCGTTGCCTTTTTGTACTCATTTTTTCACGCGCACCTCTTCCTTTTGGGGTTTAAGCGCTCCATATTCTGCCCATGGCCAGATCACCGAAAAAATCCTCCGAAAGCTCCCGCTCCAATGGTTTTGAAGAGATGCCCCAGGCGTCCTTCGAAGGCGCTCCCCTCTCCGGCTCTGTTGCCGATTGGGTGAAGCAGCTGGAAGCGGAAGCCGAAGCGACCTCCGTGGAGACCCAGCGCGAAGTCGCCTCCAAGGCAGGCAAGCATCGCAAGAAGATCGAAATCGAAGCGCGCAAGGAAGCGGAAAAGGCTGCCGCCAAGGCGAGCAAGACGCCGACGGCGTCCAAGACATCACGCGGCGTTTCCATCGGTGGCTCATCCGATCCGAAAACGCGCGCCGCCGCTGGCCTCAACCCCGTAGCCGGCATGGATGTCTCTCTGGAAGACGCCAAGTCGCTGGCGCCCGGTGCGGTCACGGCCACGGTGGATGCGCTCTCCAAGTTGATCGAAAGCGGCAATCCCCTGTTCAAGGATGGCAAGCTGTGGACGCCGCACCGTCCTGTCCGCCCGCCGAAATCCGAAGGCGGCATCGCCATCGAAATGGTCACGGAGTACAAGCCCTCTGGTGACCAGCCCACCGCGATCGCCGATCTGGTGGAGGGCATCAATTCCGGCGACCGTTCGCAGGTTCTGCTCGGCGTCACCGGCTCGGGCAAGACCTTCACCATGGCCAAGGTCATCGAGGCGACGCAGCGCCCGGCGGTCATCCTGGCGCCCAACAAGACGCTGGCCGCCCAGCTCTATTCCGAGTTCAAAAACTTCTTCCCCAACAACGCGGTCGAGTACTTCGTCTCCTATTACGACTACTACCAACCGGAAGCCTATGTGCCGCGCTCGGACACCTATATCGAGAAGGAATCCTCGATCAACGAACAGATCGACCGGATGCGCCACGCCGCCACCCGCGCGATTCTGGAGCGAGACGACTGCATCATCGTTGCCTCCGTCTCCTGCATTTACGGTATCGGCTCGGTGGAAACCTACACCGCCATGACCTTCCAGATGCAGGTGGGCGACAAGCTGGACCAGCGCCAGCTGCTGGCCGACCTCGTGGCACAGCAATACAAGCGGCGCGACATGGATTTCCAGCGCGGCTCCTTCCGCGTGCGCGGCGATACGATCGAGCTTTTCCCTGCCCACTTGGAAGATGCCGCCTGGCGCATTTCCATGTGGGGAGACGAGATCGAGAGCATCACCGAATTCGATCCGCTGACCGGCCAGAAGACCGGCGATCTGCAATCGGTGAAGATCTACGCCAACTCGCACTATGTGACCCCGCGCCCGACTCTGAACGGCGCAATCAAGTCGATCAAGGAAGAGCTGAAGCATCGCCTGGCCGAGTTGGAAAAAGCGGGCCGTCTTTTGGAAGCGCAGCGCCTGGAACAGCGCACCCGCTACGATATCGAAATGCTGGAGGCCACCGGCTCCTGCAACGGCATCGAAAACTATTCGCGCTACCTGACGGGCCGCACCCCCGGCGAGCCGCCGCCGACCCTGTTTGAATATATTCCGGACAATGCCCTGATCTTCATCGACGAATCCCACGTCACCATTCCGCAGATCGGCGGCATGTATCGGGGCGACTTCCGCCGCAAGGCGACGCTGGCCGAATACGGTTTCCGCCTGCCCTCCTGCATGGACAACCGCCCGCTTCGCTTTGAGGAGTGGGACGCCATGCGCCCGCAGACAGTCTCCGTATCCGCCACGCCCGGCGGCTGGGAGCTGGAACAATCCGGCGGCGTCTTTGCCGAACAGGTCATCCGCCCGACGGGTCTTATCGATCCGCCGGTGGAAGTGCGCTCCGCCCGCACACAGGTGGACGACGTTCTCGGCGAAATCCGCGAGACCGCCGCCAAGGGCTATCGCACGCTCTGCACCGTGCTGACCAAGCGCATGGCGGAAGACCTGACCGAATATCTGCACGAACAGGGCGTGCGTGTGCGCTACATGCACTCCGACATCGACACGCTCGAGCGCATCGAAATCATCCGCGACCTGCGTCTTGGCGCCTTCGACGTGCTGGTCGGCATCAACCTGCTGCGCGAAGGTCTGGACATTCCAGAATGCGCCTTCGTTGCCATTCTGGATGCGGACAAGGAAGGCTTCCTGCGGTCCGAAACCTCGCTCGTCCAGACGATCGGTCGCGCCGCGCGTAACGTCGATGGTAAGGTCATCCTCTATGCGGACAACATTACCGGTTCGATGAAGCGGGCGATGGAAGAAACCAGCCGCCGCCGTGAAAAGCAGATGGCCTATAACGAAGAACACGGCATCACGCCGGAATCGGTCAAGGCGAAGATCTCCGATATTCTTGATTCAGTTTATGAACGCGACCACGTAAGGGCCGATATTTCCGGCGTTTCCGGCAAGGGCTTCGCCGATGGCGGCCATCTCGTCGGCAACAATCTCCAGGCGCATCTCAACGCCATGGAAAAACAGATGCGCGATGCTGCAGCCGATCTCGACTTCGAGAAGGCCGCTCGCCTGCGCGACGAAATCAAGCGCCTCAAAGCCGCCGAACTCGCCGCCATGGACGATCCCATTGCGAAAGACGAGGCACGATCACAAGAGGGCGGAAGCAGGTCCAGAAAAACTGGATCGAGCGCCAGCCGCGGGTCGATCTCCCCTGTTGATGGGCAGATGTCCGGCAGCACAGGTGAGGACAGCCCGAGCACGCCGGAAAAATCCCTCTTCGCCAAACCCTCGCTGGACGACATGGGCCCTGGCACAGACATGGTGAAGCCGCTCTTCCGCAAGAACACGCTGGATGAAATGACCGTCGGCCGCACGGAAAAACCCGTCCGCGGCGCGACGCCGGAAAAACCGACAACCGAATCCGGCAAGCGCTTTTCGCCGCTTCTGGAAGGTCAGCCGGAACGCGCAACCGGCGACAAGGACGATCCACGCCCGCTCAAACGCGGCAAGGTCGGCGTCGGCTCCTATGAAGACCCCGGCGAACAAAAGCGCAAGGGCCGCACCAAGGGCAAGACGGGCAGACCGGGGCAATAGTCCACACGCGGACAGAACGCGGGAACTTTCAAGCGCGCGACTTCATTCCCGTTGCGCGCAATGAAACGGAAGGAGAAGCGCCATGCGGCTGCACCACCTTGCTCTTTCGGCCCTGGCTCTCGCCTGCTTCGCCTCGCCTGCCTTCGCCGGCACGCTGACCGACGCCACCTTTCACAGCAATGCGCTGAACGCCGATCTCCCGGTGAACATCTATCGCCCGGATGGCGAACCGCCGGAAAATGGCTGGCCGGTGCTCTATCTGCTGCACGGCCATGATGGCGACCAAAACAGCTGGCGCGACCTCGGCAATATCGAAAAGACGCTGGACGGCATGATCGCCGCCGGCACCATCCGCCCGCTGGTCGTCGTCATGCCGGGCGTGAAGAACAGCTGGTATGTGAATTCCGCCGCCGTCGATGGCCCGGGCGATTACGAGACCGCCATCACCGGCGATCTGCGCGTGCATGTCGAAAAGACACAGCCGGTCCGTAAGGACAGGCAAGGCCGCGCCATTGCAGGCCTCTCCATGGGCGGCTTCGGCGCGCTGCATCTGGCTTATGCGCACGAAGATCTCTACGCCGCCGTCGCCAGCCTGTCGGGCGCCATCTGGCAGAACGTCCCCGCCTCCGATCTCGACAAGACCCCGGCAGAATTGAAACTCATCCAGGACAGCGCCTTCTTCCATCGCGTCGATCGCGCCACCATCACCAGCGGCATCGTCCTGCCCTCCACCGGCGACCACTTCTCCGGCGCCTTCGGCACGCCCTTCGATGCAAGGCTCTTTAACGAAAAAAACGTCTTTACCCTCGTCGCCCAGCACATCGCCGGATCCCAGGACCTCCCGGCCACCTACCTGACCGTCGGAGACGACGACGGCTTCTACCTCTGGCGCGGCGCAGTCGCCCTGCACGAAACCCTACAGGCCGACAACCGCAAATCGGAATTGCGCATTACCGATGGCGATCACGTTTGGTCGTTGTGGAAGGTGTCAATTGTCGATGCGTTAAAGTTTGTGGATGCGGAGTGGGGCTATACAGCGTCGAGGGAGTGACTAGCACTTGTCCGAAAATTTGTAATCGCTAGGAGGACGGCATCACAGGTGAAATAGAGCAATCGACGTAGTTTCCCTCCGATTGCACAACGCGTCCTCCTACTATGTATAGAGAACTTATGATTTACGAATACCAATGGGTTGCCTCCAGCAGTAATCGTTTTAACTTGATAATGATCTAGTATCTTAATCGTGAACCGAATTCATTACCCCAATATATATATTAAGGGAAATTTCTTCATTTATTAGCAATGCTTTTTAACCTAGCATTACGTTTTGTAAGGAAATCAAGATATTTCTTCGCAGAATCCACCAAAGATTTGTAGTGAGCGTAAATCTTAGTTTTTCTTATCTGGCTAGCTGAAGTCTTTTCAAAACTCATTATACGCAGTGTGAGACCATGGTATTTTTTCAGAGGGATATTGTTTATAATATCAGGGTCCTCCTTGATATCAAATAGCGATGGAAACATTTCACGGTTCACTACATTTAATACGGAAGATTCAAACCTTCTCCATTTTCTTTCGTCAGAAACGCGTATCATCCTAACTTCATAAAGCTCGTCTACGCCGAATTCCTGCACAAACGAAGTAACCAGTTTCTTGGGATTACGATTACGAATAACATAGAACTCTTCAACGAACTGCTTAAGCTTGGGAATTAAATATTTATTATAAAACCTTTCCGCTCCTATTTCTGAAAGAATTTTTATATACCGTTCGCTATCGATATTTTTTTGGATAATTGAGTCATTATATTCATAGTAATCAATAATCTCCGTCAAAGAAAGGCATGAAGCAGCAAAATACTCCTGAAATGTCCTATGTATATAATTGTATTTACCGCCGTCCACAACTAACATGCAGTAATTTTTTGCCAAGTCGATCAATAAGTCGTCTGGAGATACATTTAGCTCCGCAAGTTTAATCGCTTTCTTTAAGTAAAAAATTGCCTTCTCTGGAGTGTAGTCATATCGCTCTTCCAAGAACGATATCGCACAGAAATAGCCGACAACAGCTTCTAGATCCTTCATCTTGATAGGACAAAGCACCTCACGTTGATACTCGCCTGACTTCATTACGTCGTGACCCCGAAACAAAGTCTCGAACGCCTTATAGTAGAATGTCCCTATATCGTTCGGGAATTCTACGAACTGATCAGAAGTAAACAACATCACGTAAGTCATAAGCGGGTTTTGCAAATACGATATATGACTTTCATATATGCTTTCTTCAACGTTTTTATAAAACCTGTCACGAAGATCATTCGGAAATTGAGATTTTGCGATCAGACTCAAGCAACGCTTTTTGTTCAAGGGAGCAATATTCAGCTCAGTGAATTCATTCCATGCAGCGAACCGCTCGTCCGGGCGACCTGAAACTACGATCCTTAACCTCGGAAAATTGTAAGCTAGTTCGTCAATTTGTTTTGATACTTTAGGCTTCATGTTTGCGTAAAGCTCGTCGTAGCCATCTAAGAAAATTATCGCGCGGCCATGAGAAAAAAGTTCTTTTACAAAATCCCTATCGAAAAAAGAAATATGCGGTGTAAACTGTTCAACAATACTTTCAAAGATTGATTCACCGGAGCTATTTATCTTTCTCAACTCTAGGAAGACAGGGATTCGTTCTCCTTCGCCTTCACAAAAGCGCAGAAAGGATCTCTTCATGAAGAAAGACTTCCCGGATCCAGCGGTTCCGGTGATTATAGTCTTTTCGTACTTTTCACTATAGAAGATTTCGCTCTCAGTTACCCGTTGCGAAGATTCCTCAATCTCGAATTCTGAGTCTTCATAAATATCAACAAGCTCAACAGGCTGAAACCTATTTACGATAGTCTTCACCTTGCCAAACTTAGATCTATTGACCTCAAAATAAGATTCAAACCCCAGCTGCATATCGACCCTGGTATAGTTCAGCGCTTTTTTTAGAATTCCAGAACAGGCGTCATACACCGTATCCCCTGCCCTTTTTCCGAACTGATTCATCGACGATGCAATTGTCACAGTAGTTGTAATTACCACAGAATCTCCCCCCAAGATATTTAGCAAAACGTAAATAAATCCGAGGTTGTTTTCAAGCTGACGTACGTCGAGAAAATCTGTTAATTAGGCCTCATTACATATCTTTTCGGAACCAAATCGACCTCCGCCCGTTCTTTCCCCGAACAAAATGTTCAGCATACAAAAGGGAAGAAACATCCATGAAAAACAAGGTTTTCGCACTCGCTGCCGTTGCAGCGCTGACCTCCTCCGTCGCTTTCGCCCAGACTGCTGCACCTGCCGCTCCGGCTGCAACTGCACCAGCCGCTGCAGGCGCTGATGCGATGATGTCTGGTCCAGGCTTTACCATGGGCACGAAGCCAGCCGGCCCGCTGAAGTTTGTCAACGTGCAGAAGACCGACCTGACCGCTGATCAGCTCGAAGGCATGAACATCTACAATGCCCAGAACGAAGAGATCGGCGAGATCGAAGACGTTGTCATCGGCGACGGCAAGGCTGTCATCGGCATCGTTGCCAGCGTCGGCGGCTTCCTCGGCATCAATGAGAGCTATGTCGTTCTCGACCCGACCTCCGTTGCCATTAACAACGACAATGGCACGTGGAAGGCTCACGTCGACACCACCAAGGAAGCGCTGCAGAACGCGCCGAAGCTGGACTACGACAAGCTCGACGATTGATTGATCGCACGCGCCCTCGGGCGATCGATCAACGGCCCCTGCGCTCTACGCGCAGGGGCCTTTTTCATGCGCGCTTGAGGCTTGGAGTATTGAGCGAGGATCGCGTCCCGGTCATTGCCGCGTCTCGGTTGTCTCGGGCTTCCGTGGAGGGAGATCGTCTCGAGAGTCACATGCGGTGTGCGCGGGCAAACCACGTACAGCATCGGCCCGAAAATCGGACTCGATTTTCAGAAAACACGATGCGTCGATGCAAAAGAAACGCGTTCTTTGTGCCTCCAATAGGACGCACGGCGCTTTAGCATCAACCGCATCCGCAAGCCGCTTGCCCGCTGACCATCACTTCGCTTATCGTCCCCCGCATGATCAACAGGACTTTCCGCTTGCCCAGTTCCCGCCCCCTCGCCGCCCTTGCGTGTTTCCTCCTGGCATCTCTGATACCCATGGCGGCGCAAGCCCAAACCGCGAACTGGCAACCCTCCGAACAGATCAAGACCTATGCCATATCCGGCAGTTCCGGCATCGAGCTCTATCGATCCATCGGCGAGCGTGGGCCACAGGCCGGTGTCCAGGCCGTTGCCCACACCACCTTCAAGCTGACGTGGCGGCGCGATTACCGCCCGCAGCCGGATGGTGCCTGCATCCTGGCGACCGCGCGACCCAACCTGACGATCATCTACACATGGCCGAAGGCGCCGGCGAAACTGCCAGCGGATGTTGCCACCAGCTGGCAGCGCTTCATTGCCGGCGTGGAAAAGCACGAACGCGTGCATGGCGAGCATATTCTCGACATGGTGAAAAAGATCGAAGCCTATAGCGTCGGCCTGCGGGCGGAAGACGATCCCAAATGCCAGAAGGTGCGCGCCGTCTTACAGCAACGGCTAAAGGAGCTTTCCGACGAGCAGCGCCAGCGCGGGCGGGATTTCGACAAGGTCGAACTCACCAATGGCGGTGCGGTGCATCAGCTCATCCTCGCACTGGTCAACGGTCCCTGAGGAACGTCCGGCGGAGGCCGGTCGTGGTTCAAATCTGAACATGGATCGCAGACCGCAGGCATCCACATTGCCGGGCATGGCACCACTGCGCTTAGGCGAACGACGTTACTCCGCCGCCTCGCCTTTCAGCACAGGCTCGGCCAAGATCGCCCGTTCCAGCTCGTAGGAATAGCCTTCCAGCATCGTATAGGCCTGTTCGATGACCTCGATCTGATGCTCGGCATTGCGGATCGCTTCGGCAAGTGACTGGCTGCGCGCGCGCAGCATAGAGCCCAGCACATCCGTTTCCGGCTTCATGCCAAGTCGGTCCATATGCTTGCGCACGCGGGTGCGATGGCGTTCAAGCTCGAGAATATGGAAGCGGCTCTTGAGAATATCGTCGGTCAGCTTGCGCCGCATGGCCGCAACAGGATCGAAACTGCCCGGCTCGCGCTCATCGAGAATGAACTCGTTGACCAGCGTTTCCAGCATCAAGAGACCCTTCAGATCCTTCGGATCGGCCAGTTGCGGATCATAGCCGGTATCGTCGAACACCTTGCGGCGCACCGGGTCCTTCAATAGATCATAGGCCAGTTGCAGCTTGGCGAACTGGTCGGCATCCCCGCCGCTGTCCGGATGGGCATTCTTCGCCGCCTTGCGATAGGCAGCCTTGATCGCAGCCTCATCGGCCTCGCGCTCAACACCCAGCAAAACATAAGGATCGATCACCGAAACACCTGTACTCGCATTACCGAAATCCGCCTTTGCGGGTGATACCACGCACAAGGGCTGGCGGGATCATACGCAATTTTCACCAGCCACGGCACCCCTCGCCTGCGGTTTTGAACGTAAAACGCCAAACCACGGAAGAGCGCGCAGCAACTGAAACGGCGCGCCGAAGCCAATCACCCGCAAATTTGTCCGGCGCGTGACCATGATAGGCGAAGGAGGGACAAAATTGTGGAAAGCCCGGCAATAAAGAAATCAGGAGCAATGGGAACGGCAACGCAAAGATGAAGTCTGACGGACCAAATTGCAGACGCTCATTCGAAAACAGCAACAGGCACGCGCTTTTTGCCTCGCATGGTCGCCCAGATAGAAAGCCCGATCCCGACGAACAGCGTTTCCATAAAGGTCCCGGCGGGCGCAATATGGTAGGCGAATACGGTGATGGTGCTGACAAAACAGATGGCGATCGCCAGCACGGAACATAGGAGAATCACGAGGAAACGGAGCCATCCCGCATAGGGGTGCACCGCGATACGCTTTGACAGCTGAAAAGGCAGCAGCCAGCAGGCCAGGTAAATCAGCCCCCAAACGATCACGAAAGCGGCTTCGAACATTCTCTTCCTCCAGGCGACGACAGCGAGGCCTATTCTATGCCTGCGATTGAAACATCCGGCCAGAGGCGTGCGAGAAAATGCCGAGTCAGCCGGATATGGCTTTCTGGCTCGGGTTCTGTCGCTTATTTGCAATCTCCTGGCACAACGGAATAGGCATCTGCGCCACCATCCCATGTGTAAGAATATATAATCTTGGTTGCTCGACCCGCGTCTAAATCCGGCTTCCAAATCTGGCAAAGCCCTTGCAGGTTCTTTTGCTTCACCGCGGAAACTTTGAAGTCGGGCGGGATGGCACCCACCAATCTGAAGCGGTACTCGACACCACCGGGTATGATTTTCGTCGCCTCGTGGATGGTGAAATCATCAAGCTTTCGCGGCAGGCCATCGTTTAAAGCGGCGTCCTGAATCGCGGGTTTGATCAGATTGCTGGTCACGGGGACAGAAACCGCAACCGCAATCCCAGCCGCGTACCTCCACGCATTCGTAAACCCCCATCGCTTCAGAATCACACCGAGCAGACCACCAACCAGTCCAAAGAGGGCGCCGAAAATTGCGCTCAATGCAATGCTTGGCAAACCCGCAAGAAAAACCAGAAATTCGCCCATCACTCAGCCCTCATGAGATGAGTGACGATAGGGCATACGAAGAGACAATGAAAGGATCCCTCGCCGGGACGATGGGTATAAGGAAGGCCGAAGTGTCGAAGCAAGCGCTGCTCTTATCAGTGCCGTAATAGTGGCTCTGCAGCGTGCCTAATGCCGAGCGCGGACGACAGCAAAATGGCAGCAAATGAATGCAGGATGATCCATTTTCGTGTTGCATGTGGCAGTCCACCGCAAACGTTGAGAACAGCTTTGCAACGCAATGCGACATATTTTAGGGAGGAAACGGCTCCAAGCCGTTGATTTTACTGGTGCCCCCGGCAGGGTTCGAACCCGCGACCCCCTGATTACAAATCAGGTGCTCTACCAACTGAGCTACAAGGGCAAGCCAGTGCCGCCGAATTATCAGATTCCCCCTCTATGTAAAGAAGAAATTTGTCCGTCCGGCCAAAAAGGGAAGCGATCTGTTTGATAGATGAGGCCAGACCAACCTTCTCACCCAAAAGAGCTTCCATCGGTTCGCCAGGCAAAAAGCTTGCGCTGCTGGAAAAAGTGTGGCTCTGACAACCGCACTGAGGCTGAGCATCAGCCGGAACGAACAGGAGCATGACGATGAGCGAATTGACGGTAGCGGACGCGACAGATCGCATTTACGACTCGCTGCGCGCAGACAATGCCGATATCGATCTGCACATCGCCAACCTGAAGGCGGCGCTGAAGCACGAGGGCTTGAAGGAAGCGACCTTCGACGCATCCAGGCTCTCGCACAACAACCGCTCCGGGCGGAAGTTGATGCAGGCCTATTTCCGCCAGCGCGGCGTGACGGTGAAGTTCGAAGGCGTGTAAAGCGCCTTACGCTTGATCGTCACGGGCTGCAACCTCGACGTCCCGATGATCGGGTTTGGCCCGAACATCCAAAAGCCGTTATGTTCGCTGCGGGGATGATGCAGATCACGCGACCTCATTTCGAAATCGCCGTTCAGCAACTTGGCGTCCTGAAAGCCTTGAGAGCCTATGACCCCAAGGTCGCCGGGACGCCGCCTCTTGGCGTTGAGACAGAGAAGAGCGATATCGACATTCTCTGCCATGCGCCGGACCCCAACGTGTTTTTGACGGATGTTCAGAACTCATACGGCACGATGAGCGACCTGCGGATATGGCAGTGGATATCCAAGGACCGACCAATCATCGTAACCTTTCATGCGCATGGCTGGGACTTCGAGATCTTCGCAAGCCCTCAGCCGGTTGCGCTCCAAAATGGCTGGCGTCACTTCGAGATCGAAAGGCGGCTTCTTGCCATCGGCGGTCAGGGCTTCAAAGATGCGATCAAGCTTTTGCGACAACAGGGGATGAAGACTGAGCCGGCTTTCTGGTCGGCCCTGAAACAATCCGGCGATCCCTATACAGGGCTGTTGTCTCTTGAAACGGCAACGGACGATGCGCTTCGCGAGAAATTGGCTCGCTTAGGCTTCGGCCGAGGCCATTGTGTTTCAGACAACTAGAGCTTTTACCGATCGCTGAATATCCAAAGGCGAATGCCTGCGGATCGCCTCACCCCAAATCCAGCGTCATCACCACCGGGCAATGGTCCGATGCCTTCGGCCGATCCCAGCCGGTGCGTGGATAGCGCTCCACCTCCTGCCCTGGCGGGAAGACGGTGCGGTAAGGCTGCCCGCCGCGAATGATTTCCGGCACGTGCGCCGCATTCCGCTCGGCAAGGCTTTGCGACAGTAAAATGTAGTCCAGCTGGCAAAGATGCTGCTCCTGCGGCCCTCTGGAATGATACAACGTCCAGCGATCCATCACGTCGCGGCGCTGCACGGGGTTGACGGCAAAGCCATCCCTGGTCAGGAGATCGAGCGCGCTGCGCGCCTCCGTCACCGGCGTGAAGCTGTGGCCGGTCCGGCGGTTGCCGGCGATGACGACTCGCTCCTGATAATCGTTCATGTCGCCGCAGATGGCGAAATTGCTGTGGCGTACCTGATCCAGACCGAAGCGATTCTCGATGATGCGACGGATCGCGCGCACTTCCGCCTCGCGGATCGGCATGGTGCCAAGCCGCGCATCGGTGGACTCGCGGGCATTGCTCATGGATTTCAGGTGGGTGACGAAGAGAGAGAAAGGCTTGCCGCCGATCTTCAGCTCAAGCTCCAGGCAATCGCGCTTGAAGATCTTGTCATCAATGGCATTGGTCAGCGCCAGTTCTTCGTTGAACAGGTCGAGATTGCGATAGGTGAGTGCTGCATGGCTGCGAATATCGACAAGCTCGATCTTCTCGCCATCCAGCGTCTCGTCACGCATGACCACCGCCACATCAATGCCGCGGCTGTCATTGCCTTCCACGAGATATTTGTGGCGGTAGCCATTGCCGACCATGCGGTAGAGATAGCCATATTCAAAGGCCTGCAAGGCCGCCATGTTATCGACTTCCTGCAGGCAAAGAATGTCCGCGTCGGCATCGGCAATGGCGAGCGCCGAAAGCTGGCGCGTGTCATCGGTAGAAGCCAGCATCCTCGCACTTTCCAGCGCATTATACGTCGCCTCGTCGCGCACATCGAAAAGCTGCATGGCGCGATCGCGACGGGTCTGGTTGCGAAACCCGGTGAAATCGAACCGGGTCATCAGGTTCTCGATATTGAAGGTGGCAAGCCGCAGCGACATGAATCATTCCCGAATGAATGCCCAACTTAGTCGCTTCTGACTGGAAGCCAAGTGACCCAGGTTATAATCGCCAGGCCGAGCGGATGGCGACGGGATAGATCGCCCCGAGTGCCGCGGGCTCCCGAGAATAGGCACGCAGTGCCTGCCCATCCGGCAAGGTGAGGCGCAGCGCATAGCGCTCGCCCTCATATAGAATGCTGCTCACCCGGCAGGCGATACCCTCGGCGTCTTGGAGCACGTCTTGGGGACGGACAAGAATGTCACTTGTCGGAGATACCCCCCTTTCAGCCTGCATGGCTGTTTTCAGCATCTCCCAATCCAGCGCCCGCGGCGCAGCCTCCGGGAGCTTGAGCGAGACAATGGCGCCCTGCCCCACCAGCGAGCCGACGAGCCGTCCCTCAGGTCTTGCATAGAGCTCTGCCGGAGGCGCCATCTGCAACAGCCTGCCTTCCGACATCACTGCAACATCTGTCGCAAGCGCCATGGCTTCGGCCTGATCATGCGTCACATAGACCATCGTCGCGCCGGAGGTGGCGTGGAACTCGCGAAACGTCTCTTCCATTTCCTGGCGAAGATGCCGGTCGAGATTGGCAAGCGGCTCGTCGAGAAGCACGACGTCGGGCTCGGTCACAAGGCAGCGCGCAAGCGCGACGCGCTGCCGCTGCCCGCCCGAAAGCTCCGATGGGCGACGCTCGGCGTAAGCATCGAGCCGCACGGTTGCCAGCGCATCCATCACCTTGCGGCGGTAACGCTCACCGGAAATGCCACGCACCTTCAGCGGATAGCCGGTATTTTCCGCCACCGTCATATGCGGCCATAATGCGTAGGACTGAAAGACCATCGCCATGTTGCGCCGCTCCGGCGGCACCATGCTGCCGGCATCCGCCAGCACCCGCTCACCCAGAAGGATCGCCCCGTCGCTCGGCTGCTCGAAGCCTGCAATCATCCGCAGCACCGTCGTCTTGCCACAGCCGGAAGGACCAAGCAGCGCCAGAAAGCCGCCTTCGCGGATCGTCATCGACACATCATTGACCGCAGGCTTGCCGCCGCCGAAGCTTTTCGACAGGCGGTTGAGGATCAGTTTCGCCAAGGCACAACTCCCTTCGGCAGCTTGCGGCCGAGCAGTTCGAGCAGCAGCATCAGCACGATCACCATCGCCACCACCAGCACGGAGAGTGCCGAGGCGAGATCGAAACTGCCGCTATCGTCGAGATTATAGATCACCACACCAAGGGTCTGCGTTCCCGCCGACCAGAGCAGCGCGGAGACGGTCAATTCGTTGCAGGCAATCAGAAAGACCAGAATGACGGAGGCGCCAGCGGCGGGGCCGACGAGCGGCAGGATGATATCCTTCATCCGTCTCCAGAAACCGGCCCCCGAAAGCCTCGCCGCCTCCTCCAGCACCGGGTCGAACTGGGTGAAAGCGCTGACCATCGGCTTCAGGCTCACGGCGAAGAAGGAGGAGAAATAGGCCAGCAGAATGATCCACAGCGTGCCGTAAAGCGTGATGCCGACAAGCGGGATCGGGGCCGCGAACAGCAGCACGTAGGACACGGAAATGACCACGCCGGGCAGCGCATAGGGAATATCCACCAACGCTGACAGCAGGAACATGAAACGGCTTTTGCCCCGCACAAGGAAATAGGCCGTCAGCACAGTCACCAGAAGGAGACACAAGGAGGTGACTGTCGCCAGAAACAGCGAATTGATGAAGGCCGTGCGGGTCACGGCCTGCCGCAACAGGATTTCCTCGTAAGCATGGATCGTCGCGGTCTTCAGCGTCAGCGGCACACCATAGGCCGGAGCGAGCGAACTTGCGACCAGCGCCGTCAAAGGCGCGACGAGGATGATGAGTATGGAGAGCCACAGAAGGGCCTCGACGACCAGACGCCATGTCCCAAGCTGGAAGGTCGCCGCCTTGCCGGAAAGCCCTATGACACGATAATCGCGCCCTTTCATAGCCCGTTCCTGGATGGCGAGGCCGAGAACCGAGATGATCGCGATCATGCCGGACAGCATGGCGATATCGCCAAAGGTGCTGCTGCCGAAACTGGAGAAGCGGCTGTAGATCAGCGTCGGCAGGGTGAAGATGGAGGCCGGTATGCCGAGAATGGCTGATATGCCGAAGTTGCCGACACCGGAGACAAAGGCGATTGCGGCACCGGCGATCAGCCCCGGCATGGAGAGCGGCAGGATGATGTCCTTGAGCACCCGCCAGGAGGATGCACCCGAGAGCTTCGCTGCCTCGATCCCATCCTGCGGCAACGCCAGCAACCCGGACCGCAATGAGAGATAGACGAGCGGCGCATGCTGGACGCCGAGCAGCAGCGAAATGCCGAAGATCGAATAGAGCGGCTGTGCAGAGCCGAGCGGCGGCGCAAGACCGATTGCCTTCAACAGCGTGCTGGAAGGTCCCGTCATGCCGATCCAGGACAGCGCCGTCACCTGCGGCGGTATCATCATCGGCAGCATGAAGAGGAAGCTCAGCAGAGACTTGCCGCGAATATTGCAAAGCGTCAGCGCCAGCGCAAAACCGCCGCCAATCGCAAGCGAGATCAGCATGCCAAAAAACGAGGTGGAGAGCGTGTTGACAACGGCTTGCCACAAAGCCGGATCGCTCAGCAACGGCCACATGTCACCTTTGAGTGACGAGATGATGCCGGTATAGGCCAGTCGCCCCAGCGGCAAGGCGCTGAGCATAAAGACGACCGTGACGACAAAAGGAAACAGCCAGCGTGGCTGGCTGCTTCCATGGGTTGAAGAGGCTGGCATAGATAAGGATCAGCCCTTGGAGCCGCCGAAGATATCGGAGAAGGTCTTGAGGTCCTTTTCGGAATTCTTCAGCGCTTCTGCCGGGTTCAGCGGCAGCACCTTGATCTGGTCGCGAGAGGGGAAGCCGGCTGGCAGGGCAACATCGTTGCGCGCAGGAATATAGCCCAGCTTGACGAAGCCTTCCTGTCCCTTGGTCGACAGCACGTAATCCACGAACTTCTTGGCCGCATCCGCATGCTTGGTGTGGGCAAGGATGCCAACCGGCTCGGTCACGGCAGACACGCCTTCGCTCGGAAACACGAACTCGACCGGCGCGCCCTTGGCCTTTTCACGGATCGGCATGTAGTCGACAACGACGCCATAAGCCTTCTCGCCGGAAGCGACGGATTTCAGAACCGCGCCGTTACCACCGGCAGCAATCGCGCCATTGTCCTTCAGCGCCTTGTAGTAATCCCAGCCAAGGCCTGGCACGGCCGCCAGCGTCTGCGCATGGATCAGAGCCGCACCGGAGGTCAGCGGGCTCGGCATGGTCACGAGGCCCTTGGCTTCCGGCTTCTCAAGATCCTTCCAGCTCGTCGGCTTCATCGCAGCCTGCGTGTTATACATGATGCCGGTGGTGATGAGCTTGGTGGAGTAATAATAGCCACCCGCGTCGAACAGCGTGGCGTCATAATGGGCCGCTTCCGGCGACTTGTAGGCCATCAACTGGCCGGCCTGCTTCATGCGTTCCAGCGTCACGGTATCGGCGATCAGCAGAACGTCGGCAACCGGATTGCCCGCCTCGATCTCGGCCATCAGCTTCGCCATGATCTTCGGCGTTCCGTCGCGCACCCATTCGACATCGATACCGGGATTGGCGGCCTTGAAGCCATCTACGGTCGCCTGGGCATCCTCATTGGGCTGGCTGGTGTAGAGTACCAGATCGGCAGCATTTGCGCTGCCCATGAGAAGACCGAGCGACACGACGGCAGTGAAGGCTGAAAGAAGCGTTTTCATGAGTGCGGTCCCTGTTTGAAGCTGGGACCGCTAAAACACACCTGCATAACATGTATGTGACAGACAGGATTTGACTGTCACATTCGCGGTTAAAGCGTGACCTTTCCTTCGATCAAAGTCGTCACCTGCCCGCCGACCCAGATGTCGTCGCCGATCTTGTCGACGCTGACGCGCCCTGCCCGACCAAGAGCAGTCCCTTGGCTGGCAATATAGCGATCAGGCGCCACACCAGCGCCGATCAGCCACTGCGCAAGGCCAGCATTGAGGCTACCGGTCACCGGATCTTCGCCACCTTCAAAGAAAGCTCGGACTTCGAAGTCTGCATCGATCCCGTCTTCCGCTTTGCAGCGCGCGACGACACCGACTTTGAAGCCACCGATTGCAGAGAAATTCGGCTTGATGGCAAGAACATCGGCGCGGCTCTTTAGAAGCAGCGACACCCAACCCGGACCATTATCCGTCCAGCTTGCATCCAGGATCACCTCAGGCGTGAGCCCCAGTGCCGCTGCCACCTGCGAAATAGATGTTGGATCGACCGCGCCGAACTTCCGCAACGGCGGAGCCGCAAAAGCAAGCCTTTCGCCGGTGATCCTGATCTTGATCAGACCTGCCTCGCATTGCTGGATGATCTCGTCTTTGCCTGTCTGCCCGGAATGCGAGCGATAGACATGGCAGGTGCCGAGTGTGGGATGACCGGCAAATGGCAACTCGCCCACCGGCGTAAAAATCCGCACACGGTAGTCCGCACCCTCAACCGTCGGCTTCATCAGAAAGGTCGTCTCGCTGAGATTGGTCCAGTTGGCAAATGCAGCCATCTCCTCATCCGACCAGTCATCGGCATCGCAGACCACGGCAAGCGGATTGCCCTTCAGGGGCTTGGCGGAAAAGACATCGACTTGATAGAAGGGGTAGGTTCTGGCCATGGCGCATATCCTTCACATGGAAAGCGGAGGTGTTGCGCGATGCGTGGCACCAGCGCAAAGATCCTTTAGATGATGGAGCGAAGGCTCGCTTCGAATGCTGGCCGCTTTCAAAGTCGGCCAGCATCAGTCTGTCATCGTGAGAAGGGACACCGCCCTTCCCTGACCTCACACGATCGGCATCGTCGCTCTGGTCGTGGTCTCGGCATTGGCGATCAGGCGGCCGAGCCGCTTGATGCCTTCATCGATCATCTGCTCATTGGCGCAGGAGAAACTGATGCGTAGCGTGTTGCTGCCCGAACCATCGGCAAAGAAGGCCTTGCCTGGAACGAAGGCCACGCGCTCGCTGGAGAGCGATTGCGCCAGAAGCTCCGCACCGTCAAGACCTTCCGGCAGCGTCACCCAGACGAACATGCCGCCTTCCGGCTTCGTCCAGCGTGCCGTCTTCGGCATGTATTTGTCGAGCGCGGTCAGCATGGCGTCGCGGCGGGCGCTATAGGCAGCCTTGATCTTAGCGACCTGACCGTCGAAACCGCGGGATGCGACATGCTCGATCGCCATCTGGTTGATGGTGGAGGAATGCAGGTCGGCAGCCTGCTTCATCAGAACCAGCTTGCGGATGACCGGCATTGCGGCAACGACGAAGCCGACGCGAAGGCCCGGCGCCAGCGTCTTGGAGAAGCTGCCGGAATAGATGGTACGGGTCTTTTCGATACCGCCATTGCGCTCGATGTCCAGCGCCATGATCGGCGTGACAGGCTGACCGTCGAAACGCAGGTTCTGATAGGCCCCATCTTCGATGACCGCGATATCGAGCTCATCGGCGAGTTCCAGCAGTTTCTTGCGACCTGCCAGATCGACCGTCTCACCCGTCGGGTTGGAGAAATCGGCAGAAAGATAGGCGAACTTGACGGAGCCACCGGCCTTGGTCGCGTTGTCGCGATAGGTGTCAGGCGTGCGATTGCCGCCCGGGTTCAGCTGGTCGTAGTTCGGCTCATAGGCGTTGAAGGCAGACAGCGCGCCGAGATAGGTCGGCCATGTGACAAGTGCCGTATCGTTCGGCGACAGGAACAGCTTGCCGAGATAATCCAGCGCCTGCTGCGAGCCGGACGTGATGAAGACGTTATCGACCGAGCATTCAATGCCGATCTTCGCCATGTCCTTGACGATCCATTCGCGCAGCGGCTTGTAGCCTTCGCTCACCGAATACTGCAGCGCTGAATTGACCTGCGGACCGGAGAAGATGTCCGCATAGGCTTCCTTGAATTCCGCATCGGGAAACAGCGCCGGATCGGGAATACCGCCCGCAAAGGAAATGATGTCGGGTTGGTCCAGAAGCTTGAGAAGCTCCCGGATTTCGGACGCTTTCATCCGCGACGAGCGGGTGGCGAAGATTTGTTCCCAATCGAGCATGGGTCTGTTTCCTCATATTTCGTTTTATGACGCAAACATGTACAAAAACATCGATAGGTCAGCAATACTGACTTATCAGTTTTCGGTACGGTTTATGAGATTTTTTGCGTCCTCTCCCAAGTTGCGGACTTCCCATACAATCTCTTCGACGACTTCACAATCTGCTCGGCAGTGGATTGACGGGCGGCAAATTTAAGGATGGATTGCGCACCGATTGATTTGCTGTCCGGAGGAGACGAAATGCTCAAGAATATCCACCCTGCGCTGAACGCCGATGTGCTGCACGCGCTGCGCGCCATGGGCCACGCTGACACGCTCGTCGTGACCGACACCAACTTCCCATCCGACAGCATTGCCAAGCACACCGCCGTCGGCCAGGTGCTGCGTATGGAAAACCTCACCTCGGCCCAGGCGATCAAGGCGATCCTCTCGGTCTTCCCGCTCGACACGCCGCTGCAGCCCTCCGTTGGTCGCATGGAAGTCATGGGCGCACCGGATCAGATCGAGCCGGTCCAACGCGAAGTCCAGGCTGAGATCGACGCTGCCGAAGGCAAGTCGGCACCGATGTACGGCATTGAGCGCTTTGCTTTCTACGAAAAGGCCAAGGACGCTTATTGCGTCATCACCACGGGTGAGCTTCGCTTCTACGGCTGCTTCATTCTGACCAAGGGCGTGATTTATCCAGCGGCATGATTTAACCGCGAGCGCAGCGTGAACTGAAAATTCCGGCTTAGCGAACCATTAGGCCTGGGGCAGTTCTCGCTCAATCAGATCACCGTTCTCGAGTTGCGCGATGGACTCGCGCAGCCTTTTTCTATTGGCTTCACTGGACAACAGGTGGGATGTTTCATCCAGATTGACGCCAACAGGCGTCCCCCCTTCCAGCTTTCGCATGCCATCCTGATCAGGCACAGAGAATGATGCGTCGTGTTCATGCATGATATCGCCCTTCCCAATTCCCGCACATGGAACCAGCTTTCTCTGATATCAGCAAGAAAAAGGGCGCGGAAGTTTCCCTCCGCGCCCTCGCATTTTCCGTGTGCTTGGTCTGACAGCGCAGGCTCCAAACCGTCTTAGTTGACAGCCTTGTCGACCAGCTTGTTCTTGCCGATCCAAGGCATCATGCCGCGCAGCTTCGCGCCGACTTCTTCGATCTGGTGAACGTCGTTCATGCGGCGGATACCCTTGAAGCGGGCAGCACCCGAACGGTATTCCTGCATCCAGTCAGAGGTGAACTTGCCGGTCTGGATATCGTGCAAAACGCGCTTCATTTCAGCCTTGGTTTCGGCAGTGATGATGCGCGGACCAGTGACGTATTCGCCCCACTCGGCCGTGTTGGAGATCGAGTAGTTCATGTTGGCGATACCGCCTTCATAGATCAGGTCGACGATCAGCTTCACTTCGTGCAGGCACTCGAAATAGGCCATTTCAGGCGCGTAGCCGCCTTCGACCAGCGTTTCGAAACCGGCGCGGATCAGTTCGACGAGACCGCCGCACAGAACGACCTGTTCGCCGAAGAGGTCGGTTTCGCACTCTTCCTTGAAGTTGGTTTCGATGATGCCGGAGCGACCGCCGCCAACGCCACAGGCGTAGGAGAGCGCAACTTCAAGAGCGTTGCCGGAAGCGTTCTGGTGAACGGCAACGAGGCAAGGAACGCCGCCGCCCTTCTGGTATTCGCCGCGAACCGTATGGCCTGGGCCCTTCGGTGCGATCATGACGACGTCGACCGAAGCCTTCGGCTCGATGAGGCCGAAGTGAACGTTGAGGCCGTGGGCAAATGCAATCGCAGCGCCATCGCGGATGTTGCCGGCAATCTCGGCCTTGTAGATGTCGGCCTGCAGTTCGTCAGGCGTTGCCATCATCAACAGGTCGGCCCACTTGGCAGCTTCGGCAACGGTCATGACCTTGAAGCCGTCGGCTTCTGCCTTCTTGATGGTCGGCGAACCGGCCTTCAAAGCGATGACGACGTTATTGGAGCCGCTGTCCTTCAGGTTCAGCGCATGCGCGCGGCCCTGCGAACCGTAACCGACGATGGCGACATTCTTCGCCTTGATGAGATTGAGATCGGCATCACGATCGTAATAAACGCGCATTTCTTGGTCCTTCCCTATTCAAAACCAGATGATTGAACCGGAGCTCAGGCGGTTTTGCCGCCCTTTTCCGAATGTACCTTCTCCGTCCCGTAAAGCGTCAGGAAGGCGGCAACCGCCTTCCGTGCCCGGGCAGAAAAATCCTTGGTCTGCGCCTCACCGAGCAGCATGCGCACATGCAAGTCGGAAACGATCAGGCCGTAAAAACTACGATAGGCATCTTCCAGATCGTCAAAACGCAGGTAGCCGCAACGGCGACCGGCTTCGATCAGACCACGGGCACGCTTGTCGATCTGACGGCGGCCACGTTCCAGTAGAAGATTGCCGAGCTTCGAGCCATCGCGGCTCGCCTGCCCGATGGCCAGACGGTTGAGCGCCAGCGACACGTCGCCAGCCAGAACGTCGAGCAGATCATGGGCAAAGACTTCGAGGTGATCGACAAGCTGCGGCGCGGTGACGCGATCGCCCGCCTTTTCAAAGGTGCGGACCTTGCTCTGCTGGAAGCTGATCATCGCCGCCAGCAGACCATCGCGGTCGCCAAACCACTTGTAGAGGCTTTCCTTGGAACAATTGGCAGCGCGTGCCAGACCAGAGGTCGTCAGCGCCTTTTCTCCACCCTCGACCAGAAGACGCAATGCCTGCTCCAGAACGGCGTTCTGTCGCGGCGAAAATTCCTGCGCTGTGATCGGATCGGTCCCCACCTTGTCCACTCCACTCTCGATTATGTACCGTACGGTACGGTTCGAGCGACATTTAAGCGGAGCGCTTCTCAGGGTCAAGAAGATTTTTGAACCCATGGTGCGAATTGACGCGCCGCAATATAAGGCGGGTTGAAATTTAGAGATGGAACAAGGGGTTACGCCGTGGCGTCGAACGTCACGCGCGCCTGCTTCACCGCATCATGATGATCGAGCGCCCAATTGATGACCTGCGACAAAGGCAGATAGAGCGACCGCCCGAGCGGCGTCATGCTATATTCCACGCTGGGCGGCTTGGTCGGAAACACCTCGCGGTGAATGTAGCCATCACGCTGCAGATCACGCAGCGTCTGGGTCAGCATCCGTTGTGAGATATCGGGCACCATGCGCCGCAATTCACCGAAGCGATAGGGGCGCTCGGCGAGCGCCTGCAACAGCAGCGTCGACCATTTACCGCCGATATGATTGAGCAGATCGCGCACGGGGCAATTGTCGAAATCGAGATTGGCGAAATCTGGAAGAGGCGCTGAGGCCTGAGCGGAAGCACTCGCTGCTGTCGGCTTCAACCGTGAGACTGTCGCGCCCATGGCGGTGGTTCCCTTCTGGTAACGTAGGGCGTCAGAAATGCCTCCTTTACAGCACCGGGTCAATTCTTATTTTAGAGCTACTCTCTTTTTGAGACCAACAAAGGACAGATATTATGAGCAAGATTCTCGTGACCGGCGCCTCTGGTCATCTCGGCCAGGCTATCATCCGTCATCTCCTGGAAACCTATGAGGTTCCGGCTGCCAACATCGTTGCGGCCAGCCGCGATACGAGCAAGCTCGCCGGTCTTGCCGCAAAGGGTGTGGAGACACGCGCTGCCGATTTCGATGATGCATCCTCTCTTGAGACGGCATTCCAGGGGATCGACACGCTGCTCATCATTTCCACCGACGCTCTTGCTGTTCCAGGCCAGCGCCTGACGCAGCACAAGGCAGCCGTTGCCGCCGCGACCAAGGCCGGCGTCAAGCATCTTGCCTACACGTCGATGCCGAACCCGGACAAATCGCTCGTCACCTTTGCCCCTGACCATCTGGGAACGGAAGAGGCGGTCAAGGCAAGCGGTCTTCCCTACACGATCATCCGAAACGCCTGGTACCTCGACAATTACCTTCACGGCATGCCGCATAATCTGGCAGGTGGTCAGTGGTTCACCGCATCGGGCAACGGCAAGGTCTCCAATATCTCGCGGGATGACTGCGCCCGCGCAGCCGGAGCCGCCCTCGCCAAGGGCAAGGCGGAAAACAAGACCTACACGCTGACGGGACCGGAACTGCTCGATGCAGACCAGATTGCCGCACTCGTCTCCGAGGCAACCGGCAAGCCGCTCACAGCGGTCAAGGTCTCACCCGAAGACCTTCAGAAGGGCATCGAAGGTGCTGGCCTTCCCGGTTTTGTCGCTGCAATGCTGGCCTCGGCGGATGCCAATATCGCAGCCGGCAACTTCGAAATCCTGACCACTGACTACGAAACGCTGACGGGCAAGAAGCCGCAGACCTCCGCGGAGTTCTTCAAGGCCCACAAAGCCGCTCTGATCGGCTGACATGGTCTGCCTCCCATACCCCGGCCTAGAGCCGGGGCATGGGAAGCCGGATCACTCTGCAGCGGTACTCATGCTCTCACGCGACGCTTCCACATCGCGCGCTGGCGACAGGCCGTAGACGCGGGCATATTCCCTGCTGAACTGCGACGGGCTCTGGTAGCCCACCCGGTGACTGGCAGTGCCCGCATCCAGCCGTTCCAACAGCATGAGGCGGCGCGCCTCATGGAGGCGCAACTGCTTCTGATACTGCACAGGCGTCATCGCCGTCACCGCCTTGAAATGCTGGTGGAAGGACGAGACGCTCATGCCGACCCGTTCTGCGACATCCTCGATACGGATCGGGCGGGCGTAATTCTCACGAAGCCACGCGATTGCCCGGGCAATCCGATTGCCATGGCTGTCCGCCGCCAGAATGCTCATCAACTGTCCACCTGCGGGGCCTGTCAGAATGCGGTAGAGAATCTCCTGCTCGATCAGAGGCGCCATGGCAGGTATATCGGCTGGACGATCGAGCAAGCGCAAAAGCCGCGTCGTCGCGTCCAAAAGCTCGGGCGTTGCGGCATTCACCACGATGCCACGCTGGCTGAGGACGGCCGTTGGCGGGCGAGCGATCTGCGCCCGGCTCATCACGTCGAGAAGCTTCTCACTGTTGATCGCAATCGAAATGCAAAAATGCGGCACCTCGTAGCTTGCCTCCACCACACGCCACGCCACCGGAAGATCGAAGGAGGTCAGCAGGTAATCCCCTGCCCCGTAATTGATGGTGTCGGTGCCGAGTTGCAGGCTCTTGGCGCCCTGAATGACCATGGCGAAACAGGGATGATAGCTGCCGTGGCAAGGCGCACTCGGGCTTGAGCGTTTGCTGAGCCGCAAGGCATCGATGTCGGTCGTCACTTCCCCCTCGGCCTTGGCATAGCGGGCGGCAATCGAGACGATTTCCTGATAAGGGCTGAAAGGCAGCGTCATGGGCGAAAACCTTGGGGCAAACGGCAATTCCGTTGAGACATATCTAAAATGCCTTCCCCTCTTCGCAAAGAGGGCGCACCGCAATTTTGTAGAATTATGCAAGAAGCTCGGAGGATCGCTCTAACGCTCTTTCATGTTCTAGGCGCATGATCGACCATCCCATTTCCCAATTGAAAGGAACTTCAGATGGCCACTGCAAGAGGTTATGCTGCAACAGACGCATCCAAGCCGCTTACACCGTTCACTTTCGAACGTCGCGAGCCAAACGAGGACGATGTCGTCATCGACATCAAATATGCAGGCATCTGCCATTCGGACATTCATACCGTTCGCAACGAATGGAAGAATGCGGTCTATCCCATCGTCCCCGGTCACGAGATTGCTGGTGTCGTGACGGCCGTCGGCTCCAAGGTTACCCGCTTCAAGGTTGGCGATCATGTCGGTGTCGGCTGCTTCGTCGACAGCTGCGTTGGCTGCGCCAGCCGTGACGTCGACAACGAGCAATACATGCCGGGCCTCGTCCAGACCTACAACTCGGTCGAACGCGATGGCAAGACGGCGACCCAGGGCGGTTACTCCGACCACATCGTCGTCAAGGAAGGCTATGTCCTGTCCATTCCGGACAACCTGCCGCTCGACGCCTCTGCCCCGCTTCTCTGCGCCGGCATCACGCTCTATTCGCCGCTCAAGCACTGGAACGCAGGTCCCGGCAAGAAGGTCGCTATCGTCGGCATGGGTGGTCTTGGCCATATGGGCGTGAAGATCGGTGCAGCCATGGGCGCGGATGTCACCGTGCTGTCTCAGTCGCTTTCCAAGAAGGAAGACGGCATGAAGCTCGGTGCGAAGGATTACTACGCGACAAGCGATGCCTCGACCTTCGAGAAGCTCGCCGGCACCTTCGATCTTATCATCTGCACCGTATCGGCAGAAATCGACTGGAACGCCTATCTCGGCCTGCTCAAGGTCAATGGCTCCATGGTGGTGGTCGGCGCGCCTGAAAACGCGATTCCCGTCCATGCCTTCTCGCTGATCCCAGGCCGCAAGAGCCTCTCCGGCTCGATGATCGGTTCGATCAAGGAAACCCAGGAAATGCTGGATTTCTGTGGGCAACACAACATTGTCTCCGAGATCGAGAAGATCGACATCAAGGACGTCAACGAAGCCTATGAGCGCGTGCTGAAGAGCGACGTGCGCTATCGCTTCGTCATCGACATGGCGACACTCGACGCCTGATCCAAGCGTCACAACACGTAGACAAAACCGAGGCGGGACCTGATCAGGACCCGCCTCTTTTCGTTAGAGAGTCTTTCCCACAGGCTGCGCCTCATCCTTCAGCGTGTCACGCTGGGTAATCAAACGCGCACTGTGCTGACCGCTGAGGTAGATCCACAGCCAACTCCAGGCGACGGCGAGCCTCGAGCGTGTTCCGATGAGGAAGTAGATATGGGCAAGGCCCCATATCCACCAGGCGATGACGCCCTTCAGCTTGATCTTGCCGAAATCGATGACCGCAGCTCGCTTGCCGATGGTGGCAAGGTTCCCCTTATGCACATATTTGAACGGCGCGGGCTCCGCCTTCCCCGTCAGTCGCGCCTTGATGACCTTCGCGACATGGTCTCCCTGTTGCTTGGCTGCAGGCGCGATGCCAGGCACGGGCTTGCCGTCTGCCTGCTGAACGGATGCCGTATCGCCGATGACGAAAATGTTCGGGTCCTCTGGAATGTGGAGATGAGGGCCAACCTCGGTGCGCCCGGCGCGGTCCGCCTTGACGCCGAGCCACTGGGCGGCGGGAGAGGCCTGTACGCCAGCACCCCAGATGATGGTCCGTGCGGGAATGAAATGATCGCCGACCTTGACGCCTTCTTCGGTGCAATCCGAGACGGGCGTCCCGAGCATGACTTCCACGCCGAGTTTTTCCAGCGCGCGTTTGCTGTACTCCGACAGCTCCTCGGTAAAGGCAGGCAGTACGCGCTTGCCTGCCTCGACGAGGATGATGCGCGTCTTGCGCGTATCGATGTTGCGAAACTCCGGCGGCAGAACCTTTTTGGCGAGATCGGCGATCATGCCCGCCATCTCGACGCCAGTGGGACCCGCGCCGATGACGACGAAGGTGAGATAGGCCTGCTTGACCTCCTCCGTCTTCTCCAGCTCGGCACGCTCGAAGGCAAGAAGCAACCGCCTGCGGATTGTCGTTGCGTCCTCCAAGGTCTTCAGACCAGGGGCATGTTTCTCCCAAGCGTCATTGCCGAAATAGGCGTGGCGCGCACCGGTCGCGAGCACCAGCGTATCGAAGGAGACCGTCTCGCCATGGGTCAGATGAACGGTGCGGTTCGTCCGGTCAATGCCGGATACCTCGGCAAGCAAGGTCGAGACTTCGGGTCTGTCGCGAAACAGATGGCGGATGGGCCATGCGATCTCCGATGTCGAGAGTGCCGTCGTTGCGACCTGATAAAGAAGCGGCTGAAAAAGATGGTGGTTGCGGCGATCGATCAGGGTGATCCGTGTCGGCACACCCTTCAGACCATGGACAGTTTGTAGCCCGCCGAAGCCTCCCCCAACGACGACGACATGATGTTCCTGCACAAGACTTGCCCTCATTACAATCAGAAAATCAAACCGCGCAGGTTGTACGCGGTTTCATTGTAGGGGCAAAAATTGACGTGAGTTATGAAATAGCCTGACCGCAGGCCCGGCAAAAACGCCGAACCGTTTCGGCCATGCCATATTCGAGAGCATCTGCCGTGAGGCCGTGGCCGATCGATACCTCAGCGAGATGAGGAATGCGCTTCACCAGCGCCGGAAGATTGTCCACGGTAAGATCGTGTCCGGCATTGACGTCAAGTCCGAATTCCTTCGCAAAATCAGCCGTCTGTCCGAGTTTTTCAATCCAACGTTCAGCCGCTTCCGGGTCATCATAGCAGCCGCCATAGGGACCGGTGTAAAGCTCGATCCGCGCGGCGCCCGTGGCTGCTGCCATTTCCATGACGGAACGGTCTGCATCGCCGTCGGCGAAGAGCGAAACCCGCATGCCGCCTGCTTTCAGACGCGAGGTGACATGCTTGAGAAAATCACCATGCTTGCGAAAATCCCAACCATGATCGGAGGTCGCCTGCGATGGATCGTCCGGTACCAGCGTCACCTGCTCCGGCTCATTTTCTTCGCAGAGCAGAAGGAAGTCCTCAGTGGGATAGCCTTCCATGTTGAATTCGGCTTGCGGAAACTCGTCATCGATCAACGCCCTAAGCAGTGGCAAGTCCAGAAAGCGGATGTGGCGCTGGTCCGGTCGTGGATGAACCGTCAGTCCGCTGGCCCCCGCCTGCAGCGCGATACGTCCGAATGACGCCACATCCGGCCAGGGCAAGTCGCGCCGGTTACGCAGCATGGCAATCGCGTTCAAATTGACGGACAGTTTGGTCGACATTTCATTCCCCGGCGTTCATGGTGAAGGGCGCTGCATGACGACCCAGATCGGACGTCATCTCTCCCCTTATCGCATCATTTTGCAAGCCACCAAAAAAAATCGAGATTTTTGTGGAACCATCTTCACGCGCGCGCATTTTCGCCCCTAAGGATCGGGGACCGACATGACGCAATCATTTTCATTAGAAGACTCTCATATCGATTTGAGTTTAGACGCCGCTTTCGCTACTGATATGGGCGCAGCCGCCATGCCGGAGCTGGATGTCCGGGATATGACCATGCCGGGCCAGGATGGCCGCGATACGGTCGTTCTCACCACCGGGTCATGGAGCAGAAAATCCATGAAAAAGGTAACCGAGACAACCGCAGCGCCGGGATCGAAGGTCTCAAAGGGCTTCCTACCGGACGTCAAGGTTCCATCTTCCCTCCCGCCAGAGCCCGTCGTCATCGCAGACATGGCAAACCTGTTCGGGGTCACGCACAGAACTCTGCATTTTTATGAAGAGAAGAAGATCCTCTCCTCCCGCCGCATGGGGCTGATGCGCATCTATTCGCACCACGACGTTCGCCGTATGGCCGTCATCAACCTGCTGCGCGATATCGGCGTCGCGGTTGCGGTCATTCAGGAGATTATGGGCAGGCTTGATCATGCCCCCTCCCAGGAGGCAGCAGACGACATTTTCCAGACTGCGCTTGAAACCCGCAAGCGCGAATTGACGCTGGAGATTTCCACCGTTCATCGCCAGATCGACCAGATCAGCAACCTGATGGACGTGTCTGACGAGACCTATCCCGAGCCTGTCTACGACACGGTTTCCAATCTGACGGAGCAGGAAAAGTACTGCCTCGAATTGATGGCGGAAGGCTATTCATCGACACGCCTCAGCCGCAGCCTCGGCATGTCGGCAGATGAGCTGAGCGGGCTGGAAGAAGGCCTTCTTGGAAAGTTCGGCGTCAACAACCGCTTTCAGGTGGTCGCAAAAGCGCTGACAATGGGCATCATCGAACACTGAGACGCACTGACAAGACCCACAAAACCTACCGGACGATGGTCAGCGTTTCCGCCGCGCGGGTCACTGCGGTGTAAAGCCAGCGTTCGCGCGTGTCGCGAAACGCGTAGCTTTCATCGAAGAGCACGACATTGTTCCACTGCGAACCCTGCGCCTTGTGGACCGTCAGTGCATAGCCGTAGTCGAACTCGTCATAGCGCTTGCGCGTCGACCACGGAATTTCCGTATCCGTCTCCTCGAAGGCCGCTTTGAGCAATTTGATCTTCGCCGCACCGCGATCCATATCGTCGTCTTCCGGCCTGATCATCAGATTGATGCCCGGCTTGACCGTCTCCCGAGACGAACTCATCACCTGCCAGAGAGACCCATTGAGCAGACCCTTGGCCGGGTCGTTGCGCAGGCATACCAGCTTGTCGCCGGATTGCGGGTATTCCGCCGAAAAGCCCTTCAACTCGCGAAGCCGCTGATTGTAGCGCTTGCGCGTCCGGTTTGTCCCGACCAGGACCTGATCCGCGTCCAGCACCAGAGACTGGGTCACCTCCGACTTGGAAATCACCTGCGCGGTGCCGTAGTCGCCACGCATGATCTCGCGTCCCTCTCGCACATCCATGGCAAGCTGGATAATCGGGTTGTCCTTCGCCTGACGATGGATTTCCGACAGCAGATAATCCGGCTCCTGCTCGGTGAAGTAACCACCGCCTGAAACCGGCGGCAACTGCCCGGGATCGCCCAGCACCAGAACAGGCGTGCCGAAGCTCATCAGGTCCTTGCCGAGCTGCTCATCCACCATCGAGCATTCATCGATGATGATGAGCGCGGCCTTGGCAAGCGGGCTTTGGCGATTGATGGTGAACATCGGCGCAATCGATGTCTTGCCGGTTTCTTCGTCCTCGACGGCTTCTTCGCCACGCGGCCGATAGATCAGCGAGTGGATGGTGCGGGCATTGGAAGCGCCACGCGAACGCAGAACCTGCGCGGCCTTGCCGGTGAACGCGGCAAACAGTACCTCGCCATCGACATGCTCGGCAAAGTGCTTGGCGAGCGTGGTCTTGCCCGTGCCGGCATAGCCGAAGAGACGGAATACCGGCGAACGGCCTTCCTTCAACCAGCGCGAAACAGCCTTGAGGGCTTCATCCTGTTGCGGAGAAAATTGCATCCATCCTCTTCGCAGGATTCGAGCCGTAAGCGCAACAGAAAAAGAACGAAAGAAGAATGTTCCGCCCGAGCGCGACGGGAAGACGCAACTGGCGGACGCTGGCAATGGCATCCCACGTCACATTTGATTAGATAGATGCATGAAGATATTGATTCTTGGTGCAAGCGGCTTCATCGGCTCGGACATTCTTCGCAGGTTGCACAATGACGGCCATGTCGTCACCGGTCTGGCGCGCAATACCGTCACGGCCCGCCGGAAATTCCCCCTCGCCAACTGGATCGATGGTGATCTTGCGCGGATGAAGGATGCCGACAGTTGGACAGAACTGGTGGCGGACCATGAGGTCATCGTCAATTGCGCAGGTGCACTTCAAGATGGTCTGGCAGACAATCTCTCCGCCACGCAGTTGGACGCGATGCTGGCGCTCTATGAAGCCTGCATTCTGGCACGCGGCAGGCTCATCGTTCAAATTTCCGCGCAAACCTCCGGTACCGCTGCAAACTTGCCGTTCCTGGCGACCAAACGCGGCGCCGACGAAGCCCTTGCCGCGAGTGGTTTGCCGCACGTCATCTTCCGCCCTGCCCTCGTCATCGGTCGCAACGCCCATGGCGGCACAGCACTCATCCGGGCACTCGCCGGTCTGCCCCGCGTCGTTCCTCTCACGCATGCGGAGAGCCCCGTTCGCGTTGTTTCGGTCAACGATGTCGCCTCGGCCGTATCGCGGGCCGTCAGCGGACACATTGCGCCGGGAAGCGACCTGCATCTGGCAGCCGATGAGACCGTGACGCTGAAAGACCTCGTTGCGCTGCATCGCCAATGGCTCGGCCTTCCACCTGCAAAGTTTCTTTCCCTCTCACCCGCCATAGCCAAGCCTGTCAGCATGTTGGCGGATCTCGCAGGTTATCTCGGCTGGCGCTCGCCGCTTCGATCCACGGCCATGGCGGTGATGTCGGAAGGCGTGTCGACCCAGGCACAGACGAACACGCTCTCGGTCGCAACGGCCGCCGAGACGTTGGCGCGTCATCCATCTGCCGTGCAGGACCTCTGGTTCGCTCGCCTCTATCTGCTGAAACCGATCGTTATTCTCTGCCTGTCGCTCTTCTGGCTGCTGTCCGGCCTCGTTCCGCTGGCAAATCTCGAGGGTGCTGCAAGCCACTTCCTAACCTTACTGCCACCATCTGCGGCCACCGCCCTCACACTTGCAACCTGTGTACTCGACATCGGCCTCGGCCTTGCCGTCCTCATCAAGCGCTTTTCCAGAAGAGCCATGCAGGGAATGCTGTTGTTGACGGTACTCTATCTTCTTGGTGCAACGGTCCTTGAACCGTCGCTCTGGCTCGATCCGCTCGGGCCACTTGTGAAGGTGCTGCCATCGATCGTTCTCACTCTGGCGGCGCTGGCGACGCTGGAAGAACGGTAAGCCGCATGACGCTGGAAGACATGCTCCGCCTCGCTCATGTCATCGGCGCCACGGTGCTGCTCGGAACCGGGGCGGGCATCGCCTCTTCATGGTCATGGCCCGTCGCAGCGAGAACCCGACTCTGATTGCCCATGTTGCAGAAACGGTGGTGATCGCCGATACCATCTTCACGGCAACGGCCGCCATCCTTCAACCGATCACCGGCTATCTTCTGGCACGCCTGATAGGCTGGCCGCTGACGCAAGGGTGGGTCTGGCTCTCGCTCCTACTCTACGTCTTCGTCGGTCTCTTCTGGCTTCCGGTCGTCTGGATTCAGATCAGGCTGCGCGATATTGCCAGGGCCTCGGCAGATGCCGGTTCGGCTCTACCGCCTCAGTGGTTCAAACTGTACAGAATCTGGTTTGCCTGCGGCTTCCCGGCCTTCTTCGCTGTCATCGCGATCGTTTGGCTGATGCTGACGAAGCCGGATCTTCCTTTCGGAATTGGATGACGCGAGAAGCTTGGCCGGCCCTTGAGCTTCACTTCAACATCGGCCAAAGGCTGAGCACCAACAGCACCGCCATGGTGATGTTGAACCATTTCAACCGCGCCGGAACGGAGAGCCATTCGCGCAGCACAGAGCCGAACCCCGCCCATGTTGAAACGCTCGGAAGGTTCACAGCCGCAAATGCAAGACCGACAAGCAGGACCGTCAGCATATACTGGCTCTCATCCGTGTAGGTCGCCATGGCAGCGACCGCCATCACCCACGCTTTTGGATTGACCCACTGAAACGCAGCCGCACCGAAAAATGTCATGGGCCTTGCACCGACCTTTCCGTCACCCAGGCTGCGAGACGTTCCAATCTTCCAGGCCATCCAGACGAGATAGGCGCCGCCGGCAAATTTCAAAGCGGTGTAGAGCACCGGGATCGAGTGCAGCAGCGCGCCAAGTCCAAGCCCGACGCCGATCAGCAACGATAGGAAACCTACGCCAATACCAAGCATGTGCGGAATAGTCCGGCGAAAGCCGAAATTCACACCGGACGCAAACAGCATCATATTGTTCGGCCCTGGCGTGATCGATGTGGTGAATGCAAACACCAGAAGCGCGATGAAAGTCTCGATCGTCATGAATATCCCCTTGAAGCGCCATCCTATTCACCAGCTAGGGAGAAAACCAGCAGTCGGCTCAAATGGCATGTCGCACAAGTTTTGATGGATCGAGAGGGACTGCTTCTGGTTTATTGTCTGAGAAAGATAAGAGGAGGCCTTCATGTATGACGATATCCCAACGCTGACCCTACCCTCGGGAAGAGACATTCCCGCTCTCGGCATCGGCACCTGGAACATGGGCGAGAGCCATGCCGAAGAGGCACAGGAGGTGGCAAGCATCCGCAAAGCGGTCGAGCTCGGCATGACGGTTGTCGATACGGCGGAAATGTATGCCGACGGGCGATCGGAAGAGATCGTTGGGACGGCAATTGCGGATCTGCGCGACGAGGTGTTCCTCGTCAGCAAGGTCTATCCCTTCAACGCCAGCGCGACGGGAACGATCGAGGCTTGCGAACGCAGCCTGAAACGTCTCGGTGTCGATCACCTGGATCTCTACCTTCTCCACTGGCGAGGCTCCCACCCATTGGAGGAAACGGTCGCGGCATTTGAAACGTTGAAGCAGTCCGGCAAGATCCGGGACTGGGGCGTGTCGAATTTCGATACGGACGACATGGAGGAGTTGTTCGAGGTTGAGAACGGTCGCCACTGCGCGGTCAACCAGGTGCTTTACAACCTGTCCCGGCGCGGCGTGGAATATGACCTCCTGCCCTGGTGCCAGGAGAAGGGCCTGCCACTCATGGCCTATTCCCCCATCGAACAGGGGCGAATTCTCAACAATCATGAACTGATCCGCATCGCCAAGGCGTATCAGGCAACGCCGGCCCAGGTGGCACTCGCCTTCCTTCTGGAACGTGACGGCGTGCTTGCCATCCCCAAGAGCGCCAAGCCGGAACGGGTCGAGGAAAATCGCGGCGCGACCGATCTCGATATCAGCGATGAGGACTGGGCATCGCTCGATGCTGCTTTTCCGCCACCGACCAGAAAGACGTCACTGGCGATGTTGTGATTCCATTTCATCGGCTTAGCGCCGTTTGCGGATTCTATTTCTGAGGCTCGCAGCATAAAGACGAAACAAAAAAGCCGGGCGTTCTTCACGCCCGGCCTCATCATTTGAACTTGTCGTTTGGGTGTTCTCAGAACTCTTCCCAGTCCTGCTTGACGGCTGCATTGCCGGAGAAGGCGGTTGCAAGCTTGCGACCAAGCGCGCGGGCGGGTGACGATGCCGGACGTTCCGCAGGCGTTGCGGTTCTGATCGGTGCTTCGAAGGTGGCAGACAGCTTGAACTGGCCGAGAAGCTGGTTCAGCGAAGAGGCTTCGCGGGCAAGACCATGGCTGGCAGCCGTCGTCTCTTCCACCATCGCCGCATTCTTCTGCGTGTCCTGGTCCATCTGGTTCACAGCCGTATTGATCTGCTGCAGACCGGAGGACTGTTCCTGTGCCGCTTCCACGATCGCCATGACGTGGCGGTTGATTTCCTGCACTTCGGCCACGATGGTTTCCAGCGCACGGCCGGTCTCGCCGACAAGCTCAACGCCTTCCTGAACCTGGGTGTTGGACGTCGAGATCAGACCCTTGATGTCCTTGGCGGCACTGGCAGAACGCTGTGCCAGTTCACGCACTTCCTGGGCAACGACCGCAAAGCCCTTGCCTGCTTCACCGGCACGGGCAGCTTCGACACCGGCATTCAGCGCCAGAAGGTTGGTCTGGAAGGCGATCTCATCGATGACGCTGATGATGTTGGAAATCTCACCCGACGACTTCTCGATCCGCTCCATGGCAACGACAGCCTTGCGAACGACCTCACCCGACTGTTCGGCACCGGTGCGGGCCTTGGCAACCAGATGACCGGCTTCCTGGGCGCGACGGGTGGAGTCCTTCACCGTGGTGGTGATTTCTTCCAGTGCCGCTGCGGTTTCTTCGACCGAGGCTGCCTGCTGTTCGGTGCGCTTGGCAAGATCGTCGGCCGCGGCACGGATTTCGTTTGCACCGGCATCGATGCCACGGGCATTCTCGGCCACGCGGGTCAGAGCGGATTGAAGCTTTTCGGCAGAGGCGTTGAAGTTCTCGCGAACCGTATCGAGATGGGCAACGAAAGGCTGGCTGATGCGATAAGAGACATCGCCATCCGACAGGCGTGACAATCCGTTGGCGAGATTGTCGACGGCAAACTGCGTGTCCGCGGCTTCCTTGGCCTTCTGCTCGTCGCGGGCAATGCGCTCTTTCTCCGACAGGCTGCGATTGGCATCTGCTTCCTGTTCCAGACGGATGCGCTCAAGCGCATTCTCGCGGAAGACGGCAACGGCCTGCGCCATTTGACCAACCTCGTCCTTGCGACCAATGCCGTCTACCTCTTCGCGCGTCTGACCGCCTGCAAGCGACACCATGCGCGTGGAAAGCCGAGCGATCGGGCCGGTAATTCCACGGGACGATACCAGCAATGAGATGGCTACAGCGGATGAGAACAGCAACCCGAGTGCGATAAGAGAGTAAAGTATGGTGGAATTGGTGAGGGCGGACAGAGTGTCAGACTGATCAACGACCTCCTTCAGAGAATTCTCATTCAACGCCCGGATATCGGCTCGCCAATCGGCAATTTGCGCGTTGACGTCAGTCAGCTTACGGCGCGCAGTCAGGAAATCGCCGTTCTTCATCATCACCCAGACTTCATCAGTGGCCTTCACGATGGCGCGTGCCCGGTCGGTAATGCCAGACAGAGATGAACTAATTTCTGGAAGAAGCTTAGGCGCTGCCTCAAGCCTGGCAAAAAGCGCACCAACGTCTTTCTTGTAATCATCCTGGATTTCGGCTGGCTTACGGCCTTGCTCCGCTTGCAATAAACCAAGCGTCGTATCGTAACCTAGGGCCACAAGAGATGTATTTGCACGAAATAGCTCAGTCGTGGCGGCGCTATTCTTTGAAATGAGGTCGGAATAGGCGGTGTCGGCATTCTTGTAGTTGATAGCAACAGCGCCCACACCCCCCCAGACCAACCAGGGAAACCGGGAGTATCAGGCTCAGTATCTTGGTGCGAATTTTTGCGTTCTCGAAAAACGACATTTGTCCTCGCTTAAATCAGGCTGCAGATGACAATAGCGACCGCCAACCGATACCCCTCCGAGGCCACGGATCATTGCTTTGTCTATCATGATGAAACGCACCGTCATGGCGCGAAGAACGGCCGCCACTATGCGAAAGAACAAATGTATAAAAGTTTAATCGACCCGCCCTGCGCCAAAAATTTCAAGAAAAACCGTTATGCATCATAAGTTTACGTAACGTGAGGAGCGTCCGCGCAACAGCAGCAGACCCTCGCCTGCCCTGCATTCATACCAGAGCTCTGCCCTCCATATTTACACCGGAAGATGTAAGGGCGCACAGCGACAGGTCGTGCTCGAGCGATGCCCACCACGTGACAGACAGGGACTTAGGCGCATCACGCTCCCACTGGCGAGGCAACAAGCAAAAAAGAAGGCCCCACGAAGTGGGACCTTCCTCAGCATTCGATCGACAATCAAAAGAGCTTACATACCCTCCGGACCGCGGTTCATCGCCGCAATGCCGGTACGGCAAATCTCGATCAGGCCGAGCGGCTTGATGATCGAAACGAACTGATCGATCTTGGAGGACTTGCCGGTGATCTCGAAAATGAAGTGATCGAGCGTCGCGTCCACCACCTTGGCATGGAAGGCATCCGCAAGGCGCAATGTCTCCGCGCGATCTTCGCCGCGTCCTGCGACCTTGATAAGCGCTACTTCGCGTTCGATTGGACGCTCCTGCCCGGCCTGGCGGGCACGCACCGTCAGATCCACCACGCGGTGAACAGGAACGATCCGCTCAAGCTGCGCCTTGATCTGCTCCAGGACACCAGGCGTACCACGCGTCACGATGGTGATGCGCGACAGATGCGCCTCGTGCTCGGTCTCCGAAACCGTCAGGCTTTCAATGTTGTAGCCACGGCCGGAAAACAGGCCGATCACGCGGGCAAGGACGCCCGGCTCGTTGTTGACGAGAACGGAAAGCGTGTGGTTTTCCACCATCGCCGTTTCCGTCTGGATGAAGTATGCGGAGCCGGTGGGCTGTAGGTGTGCGTTCATGTCTTTATCCTCTTCCCACGCTTAAACGAGCTGGCGGCCCTTGGCATCGATGGCATTGGCGACGGCTTCGTCCGTTGCTTCATCCGGCAGCAGCATCTCGTTATGTGCCTTACCAGACGGAATCATCGGGAAGCAATTGGCAAGATTGGCAACGCGGCAATCGAAAATCACCGGTCTCTTCACCGCAATCATCTCGGCAATCTTGTCGTCCAGCTCCTTCGGATCGTCGCAATACATGCCGACAGCGCCGTAGGCTTCCGCCAGCTTGACGAAATCCGGCATCGCTTCGGTATAGGAGTTCGACAGACGGTTGCCGTGCAGCAGCTGCTGCCACTGGCGGACCATGCCCATATACTGGTTGTTCAGAATGAAGATCTTGACCGGCAGATTGTACTGGATGGCGCAGGACATTTCCTGAATGCACATCTGGATCGAGGCGTCACCGGCAACGTCGATGACCAGCGCATCCGGATGAGCGACCTGAACGCCGATGGCGGCCGGAAAGCCGTAACCCATCGTGCCGAGGCCACCGGAGGTCATCCAGCGGTTCGGCTGTTCGAAGCCGAGGAACTGTGCCGCCCACATCTGGTGCTGGCCGACTTCGGTGGTGATGTAGGTATCGTGCCCCTTAGTCGCTTCCGACAGACGCTCCAGCGCATATTGCGGCATGATGACGTCGTTGGAATTCTTGTAGGCAAACGAGTTGCGCGCCCGCCAGCGAGCGATCTGGCTATGCCACTCTGCTGTCTGCGCCTTTTCAGGCTTGGCAGGCAGTGCCCGCCACAGACGAACCATATCTTCCAGAACATGACCGACATCGCCGATGATCGGAACGTCGACGCGAACATTCTTGTTGATCGAGGACGGATCGATATCGATGTGGATCTTCTTGGAATTGGGCGAAAAGGCATTCAGCCGGCCGGTAATACGGTCGTCGAAACGCGCGCCGATACAGACCATGACGTCACAATCATGCATGGTCATGTTGGCTTCGTAAGAACCATGCATGCCGAGCATGCCCAGCCACTTGTCCCCGGAGGCGGGATAAGAGCCGAGACCCATCAGGGTGGAGGTGATCGGGAAACCAGTCAGCTCGACCAACTCGCGCAGCAGCCGGGTGGCTTCCGGACCGGAATTGACGACACCGCCGCCGGTATAGAAAACCGGGCGTCTCGCCTTCGACATCAGTTCGATTGCCGCGTGGATGGCGTTCAAATCGCCCTGAACCTTCGGCGTATAGCTCTTCTGCTGAATGGCAGCGGATGGTGGCGTATAGGTGCCGGTGGCGAACTGGATGTCTTTGGGAACGTCGACGACGACCGGGCCCGGGCGACCCGTCTGAGCAATGCGGAAGGCTTCATGAATGATGCCCGCCAACTCGTTGACGTCCTTGACGAGCCAATTGTGCTTGGTGCAGGGGCGCGTAATGCCGACGGTATCGCATTCCTGGAAGGCATCGGAGCCGATCAGCGTGGTGGGAACCTGGCCGGAGATGCAGACGAGCGGAATGCTGTCCATCAGCGCATCCTGCAAAGGCGTAACAGCGTTCGTCGCACCTGGACCGGACGTCACGAGCATGACGCCGACCTTGCCGGTGGAGCGCGCGTAACCTTCCGCAGCGTGGCCGGCACCCTGTTCGTGGCGAACCAGGATGTGCTGGATTTCTTCCTGCTGGAAAATCTCGTCATAGATCGGGAGAACTGCACCGCCCGGATAGCCGAAAATATGCTCGACGCCATTGTCCTTGAGCGCGCGCAAAACGATTTCCGCGCCGGTCATGCGATTGCTGTTGTCCGTAGTATCCTTATCCGTCATTGCCTGTTCCATCCCGATTTGGCTCTTGGATATCGCTGAGCGTGACCGCCCAAGTGGAGACATAAAAAAAGGCCCCTAGAGGAGCCTCGTTCAGCGCATGGGTGCTTTCGCCGGATGGTTACACCATCCTGCCCATGCGCCGTCCCACCACGATAAGTACGTTAAGATTTTTCATGGAGCGGAGTGTTAGACAGAAACCGGATTGGCGTCAACGCAAAATGCCGAGAAAATGCACCGGTTCTTAACTTTATTGCCGCGGACCGCCCGCCAACGCAATAAAAATGCGCGAGCATTACACCACTTGTTAAAGCCAGGAGGTCTATAACCTGCCGACAAGAAAAAGACGGCCTTGTGAAGACATCGGCATCGACCTGGCAGGGACAACACGTGCTTAACGAAGATCTGCAGACATCGGCGAAAGCTGGAAATCACGACCGCCGCGACGCTCAGACAGCGGGCAACCGCATGCTCGGACGCGTGATCTTCTGCAGCGGCTCGAAAGCCAGAATCTCCGTCACCACCGATAGCGCCAATCCAAGCTTTGCTCAGTTGTGGTCCGTCGGGCGCCTCATCTCCATTGATCTCGGTGAAACCCGTGTCGCGGCCCTCACTTATGCCATGAATGTCGATGGCCCGCTCTGGTCCGAACGCGAACCGAACACGCTGCTCATCGATGTCGAACTGCTCGGTGAAATCTACTCCACGCCAGAAGGCATCGAACAATTTACAAGCGGCATCACCCGCTATCCCTATCTCGGCGCCATCGCGCACCGCATCCGCTCCAGCGACCTCGTCCGCATCTATGAGAATAGCGCGAGAGGCAGCTGCATCATCGGTCATCTGAGCCAGGATCAGAGCGTCGATGCCATCGTCAATATTCCGGAAATGCTCTCCAAGCACTTTGCCGTGGTCGGCTCCACCGGCGTCGGCAAAACGACAGCGGTCACCCTGCTTCTTAACAAGGCCATCGAGAAGGACCCCAAGCTCCGGGTGCTGGTCCTCGATCCACATAATGAATTTGCCGCGGCCTTTCCCAACACTTCCGTCGTCATCGACACCGATACGCTGGATCTGCCCTTCTGGCTGATGAAGCTCGAAGAGTTCACCGAAGTGTTGTTTCGTGGGCAAGAGCCGCCTGCCGACGAATTGGATGTCCTGCGCGATCTCATCCCGGAAGCCAAGCGCGCTTTCCGCGGAACCGACGCCTCGACCATGCGTCGTGCCTCGGAAAAAACCGCACTGACCGCCGACACGCCGGTCCCATACCGTATTGCCGATCTTCTGGCGCTTATCGACGAGCGCATCGGACGGCTGGAGGGGCGCGGAGAAAAGCCTGTCCTTCGCACCCTCAAGCTGCGCATCATGGCGGCGATCAACGATCCGCGCTACCACTTCATGTTCTCCAACAGCACCATCAGTGACACGATCATGGAGACGGTGGCGCATATCTTCCGCGTGCCGGGAGATGGCAAGCCGATTTCGGTATTCCAGCTCGCCGGCATCCCGTCTGAAGTCGTCAACTCCGTCGCCTCGGTTCTCTGCCGCATGGCCTTCGAATTGGCGCTTTGGGGCCAAGGCTCGATCCATACTCTGGTGGTCTGCGAAGAGGCGCACCGCTACGTTCCGGCCAATCCGGGACTCGGCTTCTTCCCAACGCGCCAGGCCATCGCCCGCATCGCCAAGGAAGGCCGCAAATACGGCGTCTCGCTTGGCATCATCACGCAGCGCCCCGGTGAACTCGACCAGACGATCCTGTCGCAGTGCTCCACGGTCTTTGCCATGCGCCTGTCCAACGACAACGACCAGGAGATCATCCGCTCGGCGATTTCCAATTCATCGACGTCGACGATCAGCTTCCTGTCCTCGCTTGGCAATGGCGAAGCGATTGCCTTCGGCGAAGCGATCAACGTGCCGATGCGCATGCGCTTCAACCGCCTGCCGCCGCACATGCTGCCAAAGGCAAATGGCATCATCAGCCACCACCATGAAGATGTGCCAGACAATGTGGACCTGCGCTCCATCGTAAAAAGGATGCGCGCAATCTCGGGCCCGGATATCTCCGGCTTCCGGCAGAGCTATGAGGCAACGGTTGCCAAGGATGTCGGCGAGGTCGAGATGGGGGGCTGGACCTATGACTCGTCCGAGACCAACGGCGGAGACTGCGAACCCTACCGTCCCGACATGCTTCCGCGTATCAACAAAGCCGCCGCATCGAAGCCGGAACCGGAGCCACCAGCCTCTCCAGCGCCGGACACCACCCGCCCGTTCTTCACCAATGAGACACGCTCATCCATTCGCGAGACCTTGCTGAAGAAACCTCTGGGAAGCCTCTACAAGAAGGACTGAAGCATGGTCCACGCAAAACTGTGCACCGGTTTTGCGATAACGACATGCGACACAACAAAGACTATAGCGCAGGAAGCGAATCTGAGAGATCGTGACGCGCGCTCTCTTCCTTGATCAACCCATCGTGCTTTCCGAAAATCGATTCCGACTTTCGGGCCGATGCGGTAAGAGGCTCACGGGATGATGCGCTGCCAGTCCGGCCCCATCTGGTTGCGAAACCAGGTCATTTGCCGCTTGGCATATTGACGGGTCGCCGCTGCGGCTTTCTCGATGACCTCGGCCTCAGTCATTCGACCGTCCAGCATCTCGGCAATCTGCGATACGCCGATCGCCTTCATCGCAGTCGAGTCTGAGGGAAGCGCAAGAGCAAGAAGCGCCTTGACCTCCTCAACCGCCCCGCTTTGCATCATGCCGGCAAAACGGCGGTTGATGCGATCATGCAAAACGCTGCGCTCCGGCAGAACCACGATCTTGCGCGCACGATCGGGATTGACGATCATCGGACCCGTTGCAGTCTGAAATGACCGGATCGATTGCCCGGTCGTCTCGAAAATCTCCAGTGCTCGCACGATCCGTTGGCCATCCGTCGGCATCAGCGTCCCTGCCATCTCCGGATCTCGCGCTTCCAGTTCGCGGTAGAGAGCAGCGCTTCCCTCGTCCAACAGCCGCTGCCTATACCCTTCCCTTATTTCCGCAGGAATCGCCGGCATGTCCGACAACCCACCGGTCAGCGCCTTGAAGTAGAGCCCCGTGCCTCCCACGATCACAGGGAGCTGCCCCTTTCCCCTCACCTCATCGAGACGTGACGTTATGTCCCGCAGCCATTCACCCGTCGAATAGAGCGCGTTGGCGGGGACGTGACCGTAAAGATAATGCGGCACACCCTCCATCTCCGCCACCGAAGGCCGGGCCGTCAGCACCTGTAGGGTGTCGTAAACCTGCATGCTGTCTGCATTGATGACGACGCCGCCGTGTTCGCGCGCCAGACGAAGCGCAAGCGCGGACTTGCCGCTTGCCGTCGGGCCGGTTATCAGGATCGCATCGAATGGTTCATCAAGGTTTTTCATCATGGCTTTCGTTGCCACGCTTATCGCCAATCCGTCAAATCCTGTTCTCGGCCCAGCCCTTGGCGAAACCGCGGCGCAGGCCGTTGGCGCGTCCGGGCTCTATTGGCTGGCAGACGGCATTGCCTGCGATATCGTGCTGCCGCAAGGCGCCGATACGGACGCGGCGCACAAGACCCTGTCCTCCGCGATAGCCGGCCAGCCGATCGATATCGTCATTCAGGATCAGGACACCCGCCGCAAGAAAATCCTGATCGCCGATATGGATTCCACCATGATCGGCCAGGAATGCATTGATGAACTGGCTGCCGAGGTTGGATTGAAGGACAAGGTCTCGGCGATCACCGCGCGTGCAATGAATGGCGAGATCGCCTTCGAGCCTGCACTGCGCGAGCGCGTCGCGCTACTGAAGGGCCTGCCTGTCTCCGTCATCGATGAGGTCATTGAAAAGCGCATCACGCTGACCCCCGGTGGCAAGGAACTCGTGGCGACGATGAGGGCGAAGGGATACTATACCGCGCTCGTTTCCGGTGGCTTCACCGTGTTCACCACACGCGTCGCGGACATGATCGGCTTCCAGGAAAATCGTGCCAACATTCTGGGTGAGCAGGACGGACAACTGGACGGCACCGTGGCCGAACCCATCCTCGGCAAGCAGGCCAAGGTCGACGCCCTGATCGACATTGCCGACACGCTCGGTATCTCGCCGGAAGATGCGCTGGCCGTTGGCGATGGCGCAAACGATCTCGGCATGCTTCACCTTGCTGGTAGCGGTGTGGCACTCCATGCCAAGCCTGCCGTCGCAGCCGAAGCAAAGATCCGCATCGATCACGGCGATCTGACCGCCCTTCTTTATCTCCAGGGCTATCGCAAGTCGGATTTCGTTACCGCATGATCATTCACGGCACACCGCGCCTCATCCTGCGCGACTGGAAGGACAGCGACCGCGCCCTCTTCCGCGAGATCAATGCCGATCCCGAGGTTATGGAGTTCTTTGCCGTTCGTCGGAGCGATGAAGAATCCGACGCCATGATGGATCGGATCAATGCCATGATCCACGCCACCGGCTTCGGTTTCTATGCCATGGAAAATCGCGAGACCGGCGAACCCATGGGATTTTGCGGCGTCGCCCCCGTCACGGTCGACGACGTCTTTGCGCCCGGCACCATGGAAATCGGCTGGCGACTTGCTACCCGATACTGGGGAAAGGGCTATGTGACCGAGGCGGCCAAAGCGCTGCTGGCCATGGCTTTCGACGACAAGCGCCTTACAGAGGTCGTCTCTTTCGCCGTCCACAATAACCATCGTTCCACCGCGGTGATGAAGCGCATTGGTTTGAAACGTAACCCCTCACGCGATTTCGATCATCCGCGCGTGCCGGAAGAGACACATCCGCATCTGAGGCCCCACGTGACCTACGCGCTGACGCTGGAGGAGTGGCGCGCGCGATAACGTCACGCCTCCTCGCCAACGCATGGTGCAAGCAAGACTGTGCAGCGGTGTTGCGATGACGACATGCGAACAACAAGAATGCAAAGCGCGACAGCGAATCTGAAAGGTCGCGCCGCGCTTTAGTGAAGACCGAAGAGATTGAGCAGCTCCTCGCGCTGGCGAACGAAGGCAGCTGAACTGCGATCACGAGGGCGCGGAAGATCGACATCGATCAGACGGGGTGTCGCGCCCTTTTCCCGTGGCAGGATCAGAATCCGGTCAGCGAGATAGATCGCCTCTTCGAGATCATGCGTCACGAGAACCGTGGTCACGTCTTCCTCGCGCCAGATCCTTGCCAATTCCTGCTGCATGCCGATTTTTGTCATCGCATCCAGCGCGCCGAGCGGCTCGTCCAGAAGCAGGATTTCCGGCTGAACGGCGAGAGCGCGGGCAATGCCCACACGCTGCGCCATGCCGCCGGAGAGCTGCCGCGGATAGGCACTTTCGAACTGCTGCAGGCCAACGAGGTTGATGTAGCGACGGGCGCGGCTGCGTGCCTCTTCCCGGCTCAATCCTTGCGTCTCGAGCCCGAAGGCAACATTGTCAAGCACGGTCAACCAAGGCAGAAGCCGCGGCTCCTGAAAAATCACCGCCCTCTCACGACCGACGCCACGCACCGCGTTTCCATCGATCAGCACATCACCACGATCGGCCTCTTCAAGCCCAGCCAGCACCCTCAGCAGTGTCGTCTTGCCCGAACCGCTGGCGCCGACGATCGCCAGACTCTCGCCGGATCGGATCGTCAGGTTCAAGTCTTTCAGCACCTGGAACGGCTTGCCGTTCAACTGGTAGGATTTGGAGAGGTGGCGGATCGCCACCTCTCCCCGTAACGATTGCACGGCACTCATCACGTCACCTCAATTGCTGGCGGTCGCGGTTTCAGGCGAATAGAGGATCTTCTCCGTCGAGAGCTGGCCCTGCTCTACCTTGCCTTCGCGCGTCAGCACGTCGATCCAGAACTGCAGGTCGCGATCGACAGCCTTCCCGCCGGGGCGGACGCCATAACCGAGGAAATACTTCGCCAGTTCGGGATTTTCGCCGCGCTCTTCCAGGGCCTTGGCAAATATTGCCTTGGTTTCCTCCGGATGTTCGCGCGCGTAATCAAGCGCGCGTTGAGACTGTTCGACGAAGGTCTTGGCCGCTTCTGGATGCGCCTTGATGAAATCGCGGCGCAAGACCACGAAGCCGCCGGCAATATCGCCGAGAACATCCGTGTCATCGAAAACCGGCCGGATACCGCCATGCGTCTTCGCTAGCCCTTCGAAGGTCGTCTGCCAGTAGCCGAAGGCGGCGATGTCCACTTGGTTGGAGCGAAGCACCTGCTCCAGCTGCGGTCCCGGCACGACCACCGGCTTTGCCGCATCGACCGGCAGTCCCTGCGAATGCAGTGCCTCGCGGATCGTGTAGTCCAGATGGGCGCCAAGCGTATTCACTGCAATCGTCTTGCCGGCAATATCCTTGATCGACTTGATCGGGCTGTCATCCAGAACGTAGAAGACCGACTGGACCTGATCGTTGATGCCATTCGACGGATAGGCGGCGACGAAGTCGTTTCCGCCGGCAATCGAGTTCAACACGGCGGATGTCGCAGCGCTGCCGATTTCGACATCACCGGAAGCAAGAGCAAAGAGTGAGGCCGGGCCACCTTGGGCATAGCCGACATTTTCAAAGCTCACACCGGTACCTTTGAAGTAGCCGAGCTTTTCGGCAAGCTCATGGGCGGCAAGACCGCCCTGGCTTGCGAGATAGCGCAGCTTCACCTCTTCCGCCGAGGCGATGTTGGTCAGACCGAAAAGGATGGCTGCCGAGAGCAGCAGCTTGCGGGAATGGAACGTCATGGTCTTATCCTTTGAATTTGAAAAAAACGGGGATCGATGCGGGGATCAATGGGACGGCGCAGACCAGCGGCAAAGCTTGCGCTGGAGCAGCACGAGCCCGGCATTGGCCGCGAGCCCGAGAAGCGCCAGAAGAAGGATCGACGCATACATCAGCGGAATCTGGAAATTGTACTGGGCGTTCATCACCTGGAAGCCGACACCCTTATTCGCACCGATCATCTCGGCAGCGATGAGCAGGAGGAGCGCGGTGGTGGCGGAAAGACGCAAGCCGACGAAAATCGCCAGCACGGAAGCAGGCAACACCACACGGCGGAAGATCGCGATCGGTCCTGCGCCATAGGTGCGCGCCATTTCGATCAGCTTGCGATCCACTTCCTTCACGCCGCCAATGGTGGACAGCAGGATCGGAAAGAGCGTTGCCCAGAAGATGACGAAGACCTTGGATGCTTCACCCAGCCCCAGCATCAGAATGAAGACAGGATAGAGGGCGAGCGCCGAGGTCTGGCGGAAGAATTGCAGCAGCGGGTCGAGCGCGCGCTCAACGGCCGCCACTTGCCCCATGAAAAGGCCGAGCGGAATGCCGATGGCGACAGCCGCTGCAAAGGCAATGCCAGATCTCTGGAGGCTGATAGCGATGTCATCGATCAGCGCCCCGCCGACAATGCCCTTCCACAGAGCGGCGACGATGATGTCGAGCCGCGGAAAGACCGCCGGGTTGATCCACCCCTGCGTGCTCGAAATTTGCCAGGCTGCCAGAAAACCAAGCACGAGCCCGTAGCGGGAGAGGAACGGCGCGACGTATCGGTTCGCCACCTGTAGAGCGACGGGTGCTGGCTTCTCGCCCCGATAATCCAGAACCCCTGAATGCGTGGACTTTACTTCGTCATAGGACATGATCGCACCTCACTCCGCTGCCTGGGCAACTGGCCGCTCTACAGACCAGCGATTGACGGGATATGGCAGGCCGAGATTCTCGCGAAGAGTCGTCCCTTCATATTCCGTCCTGAAGAGCCCGCGACGCTGCAATTCGGGAATGACGAGATCGACGAAATCGTCGAGCGCAGTCGGAAGCCATGGCGGCAGGATGTTGAAACCGTCGGCGGCCTCGTTCTCGAACCACTCCTGCAGCGTGTCGACGATGGTTTCCGGCGTACCGACGATCGTGTAGTGGCCACGGGCAGAAGCGACCCACTGATAGAGTTGGCGGATGGTGAAGTTGTTCTCGTCGGCAATCTGACGCAGCAGCGCCTGCCGGCTCTTCATCCCTTCCGTCGGCGGCGCGACAGGGAGCGGTCCATCGAGATCGTAGCCTTTAAGGTCCAGCGTGCCGCCCGTCAGACCGTTCAGAAGACCGACGCCGTCGTCCTCGAGGATGAACGAGGTCAGCCTTTCATATTTCTCCTGCGCTTCCGCCAGGGTTCTGCCAACGAAGGGCGACACACCCGGCATGACGAGAATATGGTTCGGATCTCGGCCAAGACGGCGAGCGCGTGTCTTGATGTCGCGATAAAACTCCTGGGCCGTCTCGATATGCTGGTGCGCGGTGAAGATCACCTCGGCGGTCGCGGCCGCCAGATCGCGGCCATCTTCGGACTGCCCCGCCTGAACGATGACGGGGTGACCCTGCGGCGAGCGCGGCACGTTCAGCGGACCGCGCACCTGAAAATGCTCACCGCGATGATTGGTCTCGTGCAGCTTGGCCTTGTCATAGAAGACGCCGCTTTCGACATCGCGGACAAAGGCATCATCCTCGAAACTGTCCCACAGCGCCTTGACGACATCCACATGCTCGGCAGCGCGCTTGTAGCGGCTGGCATGGGGCAGTTGGGTGTCCAGATTGAAGTTCTGTGCGGCGGAATCGCCAGTGGTCGTCACCACGTTCCAACCTGCCCGGCCGCCGGAAATCAGATCCAGAGACGCAAACTTGCGCGCGGTCAGATAAGGCTCTTCATAGGTGGTTGACGAGGTGGCGATGAAGCCAAGGTTCTTGGTGAAAGGCGCCAGCGCCGAGAACAGCGTCGTCGGTTCAAAACCCGCCACCCTGGCATTGCCACCTTCCCGCGCGCCACCAAAGCCGACAGCCAGATTGTCTGCCAGGAAATAGGCGTCGAACAATCCACGTTCGGCGGTTTGCGCCAATTGCTTGTGAAACTCGAAGCTCACCGCGCCATCCACCGGCTGATCGGGATGACGCCATGATGCGATATGCTGTCCACCGCCCGGCAGGAATGCGCCCAGTCTGATCTTGCGTGCCATTGGTTCCTCGCTTTGAAGCTTTGCCGCATCTGCCTTCAGGCAGAGAAGCGGACCATCCAGCTGCAGCACCCGTTCACCACGTGCCGCTTGAGAAGAACCCTACATTGTCTACTATTTTTATATAGAAAGGAGATTGCTCTGTTACGCATCATGAGCAAAAATATTTCTGTTCTTGAGCGCAGAGGCAGAACGAGCGCAAAATATGTTCGGCAGTGGAGGAGCTCATGCAACTCCGTGTCAACGGCGTGGCAGCCAACCTCAAGACAAAAAAGGCCGGAACATCATATCCGATGTTCCGGCCTTCAATTTGTAAGCCGCCAACAAAAAAGACAGCCCGTTCAATTCAAGCTCACCAAGCACAACGCTTGGCGTGGAGCAGACTATTCCAGCGGTATCGCGACGAAACGCAGATTACCTTGCGCATCGGCAATCATCATATGCGCATTCTTGCGTCCAGCAGACTTCAGGCCATTGACGCGTACCATCACGTCGCCGGGAACTTCCATGAAATCCTGTCCGACTTCGACGATTACATCGCCCGCCTTGACGCCCTTCTGCTCTGCAATGGAACCCGGCGCAACGCTTGCCACATAGACGCCCTCGACGCTTTCGGCGACGCCCTTCTCGGTCTTCAACTCGTCGGTCAGCGTCACGAGGTTCATGCCGAGCACCGTCTGTGCTGCCTCGCGTGTATCGGGCGCCTGCTGCTCGGTCTCGCCGTTCTTCTGCTCAGGCGCGGTCATTTCGCCACCCTCACCATCTTCAGGCATGGCGTCGTCGCTGCCGGCACCGGGCTGCTGATCTTCGGCACTATCCTGCAACTGACCGAGCTTGACCTTGACCGTCTCTTCCTTGCCGTCGCGGAGCACCACGACATCGACTTCCTTGCCCACCGGGCTTTCGGCCACGATCCGCGGCAGGTCGCGCATCTCCTGGATTGGCTTGCCATCGAAATTCAGCACCACATCACCGGGCTTGATCGGCCCGTTCTCAACCGGACCGCCCTTCACAACGCCGGAAATCAGCGCGCCCTTGGCGGTGTCCATGCCAAGGCTGGAGGCAATATCGTCGGTGACCGGCTGAACGCGCACGCCAAGCCAGCCGCGCCGGGTTTCGCCGAACTCGATCAGCTGCTGCACGATGTTTTGCGCAAGCTCGGTTGGTACGGCAAAGCCGATACCGATCGAGCCACCGCTTGGGGAAATGATCGCCGTATTGATGCCGATGACTTCACCCTTCATGTTGAAGAGCGGACCACCGGAGTTGCCCTTGTTGATGGCGGCATCCGTCTGGATGAAGTTGTCATAGGGACCGGCATTGATGTTGCGGCCGCGGGCCGAAACAACGCCGACGGTCAGCGAGCCGCCGAGGCCGAAAGGATTGCCGATCGCCATAACCCAGTCGCCGATGCGCATGGTGCGGGAATCCCCGAACTTCACCGCCTTCAGCGGCGCTTTCGGCTCGACCTTCAGAACGGACAAGTCCGTCTTGGTGTCGGTTCCCACGAGCTTCGCTTTGAGCTTGGTACCATTGGGGAAGATCACCTCGATATCGTCAGCGCCTTCGATGACGTGATTGTTGGTGACGACGTAACCCGCCGGATCGATGACGAAGCCGGAGCCGAGCGAATTGACCTTCTCCCCGCTCTCCGGCTTCTGGTTGTCAAAATAGTCCTTGAAGAACTCCTGGAAGGGTGAACCATCCGGGATACGCGGCGGCGTCGGCCCCTTGCCCTCCGCCTTGACGCTTTGCGATGTCGAAATATTCACCACCGCATCAAGAAGCGGCGCCGCGAGATCGGCCACGGAAGCTGGCCCATTGGTCTGCGCCATCGCGCCTACCGGCACAGCCACACCACCGGTCACGATGGCAAAGGCGGCCAGACCGGCAACGCTGCTGCGGAAGGGCGAAAATCGGGTCACGGGCATCAAGCGTCCTCGCATCTGCAAATAGTAGCCTCAAGCTTTAGTAGCCAAGCATAAGGCGGAATGATGAAGTGTGAAAAACCTTTTCGTGAAGAGCACGCGAATCTTCGCGCTCCTTCCACTGCAAATGCAGGCCTATCGTAAAGCCCCGACGATCACACCTATTTTCTTCCATAAGAAAAGGCCGCTCGAGGCGGCCTTTTCAGTCTCACATATCCAACAATCAGTTCGCTGGCGCCTGTGCCGGCGCTGGCGGAGCTGCGGGTGCTGCACCCTGCGGCTGCGTGCCGTTGATATTGTTGAAATAGCGGAAGAAGGTCGAATCTGGCGAAAGAACCAGGGTCGTACCGTTACCCGTCAGCGCGTTGGTGTAGGCTGTCATCGAGCGATAGAACTCGAAGAAGGCCGGGTCACGCTGGAAGGCTTCACCGAAGATGCGGTTGCGTTCGGCATCACCCTCACCGCGCAGCACTTCGGACTGGCGCTGGGCATCGGATTCAAGCTCGACGACCTGACGATCGGCGATAGCGCGGCGACGCTGGCCCTCTTCGTTACCGCGGGCGCGGATCAGTTCGGCTTCCGCCAGACGCTCAGACTTCATGCGCTCGAAGGTCTGCTGTGAGACTTCCTGCGTCAGGTCCGTACGACGGATGCGGACGTCGACGATGCTGATACCGAGCGACTCGGCGTCAGGACGCAGATCGTCACGCACTTCCTGCATCATCGATGCGCGGGCATCCGACAGCGCGGATTCGAAGCCACGCAGACCGTAGACCCGGCGAAGCGATGCATCGAGACGCGTGCGCAGACGCGTTTCAGCCGAGAGCTGATCGCCCGACACGGTTTCGCGGAAGCGACGTGCATCGGTGATGCGATAGACCACGAAAGCATCGACTTCGTAGAACTTGCCGCCCGAAACCTGAACACGAATATTGTCGTGGTCGAAGCGCAGCGCGCGGTTTTCGATATACTGAACGCGATCGGCATCCATGAAGGCGAATGGCAGCTTGAAGTAAAGGCCCGGCTGCGTCTTCACATCCTGGATCTGACCGAAGCGGACGACGATTGCCTGCTGCCGCTCATTCACGACGAAGACCGAGGAGTAGACGAGGAAGAACAGGATCGCGAGGCCAACGAGAATTGCCGTAAGACGATTGCTCATATCAGTTGCCTCCCTGCTGTGCTGCGCCGGTATTGCCGCGCATCATTTCATTCAGAGGCAGATATGGCACCACGCCCTGCTTTTCATCGATGATGATCTTGTTCGAACCCTTGAGGACCTGCTCCATCGTTTCGATGAACATGCGCTCGCGGGTCACTTCCGGTGCCGTTTGGTACTGGTCGTAGATCGAGATGAAGCGCTGAGCCTCACCCTGAGATTCGTTGACGACACGGCTCTTGTAAGCGTTCGCCTCTTCGACGATCTGGGCTGCCTGACCGCGTGCCGCACCAAGCTTCTGGTTGGCATACTGGTTGGCTTCCTGCACGAAGCGATCTTCATCCTGTTCGGCACGCTGCACTTCATCGAAAGCATCGGCGACTTCGCGCGGCGGTGCCGCATCCTCGATCGCAACCGCATTGATGGAGATACCGGCACCGTAGCTGTCCATCGTCGCCTGAATGATGGAGCGAACATCGGCGGCAATCGCCTGACGATTGTCACGGAAAATATCCTGCGCCGGACGGCGACCAACGACTTCGCGCATCGCGCTTTCAGACACCTGCTGAAGGGTTTCAGCCGGCGTATCGACGTTGAAGAGATATGATTTCGGATCGGAGACCGTGTAGAGAACCGAGAACTGGACGTTGACGATATTCTGGTCGCCGGTCAGCATCACGCCGGTGGCAGCCGACGAAGACGTCGCACGTGCACCGATATTCTGTTGCTGCTCTGTCACCTTGACGATCTCGACAGTCTCGATAGGCCAGAAGTGATAGTGCAGACCCGGCATCGACACTTCGTTCTTCGGCTTGCCGAAACGAAGTTCTACGCCGCGCTCGTCCGGCTGGACGGTGTAGATGGACTGAATGCCGATAAAGGCAAGAACCACGAGAACAAGGATGGCCACGACGCCACCATTGAAGCCGCCCGGCAGCATGCGCTTGAAACGATCCTGACTGCGACGGATGATTTCTTCCAGATCGGGCGGGCCGCCATTGCCGTTACCGCCGCCTCCGCCACCGCCGCGTGGCCGGTTTGGCCCTTGTCCCCAAGGTCCACCCTGGTTGTTTCCTCCGCCGCCGCCACTATTACCGCCGCCGCCGCCCCAAGGGCCACCGCCGCCATTCTGATTGCTCCAGGGCATTCATACCTCTTTGTTATAAAAACTTTCCCGCTCCCTCTCCAACGCGCTTTTGCGATGCCGGCGGGAATATCGTCCTCGTTATAAGAAGGCGAAGCGTCTGTTTCAACGCAGGGGCGGTAACTTAGTACCAGATAGACCCAAATAGTTCACTTTGCCGCACCGCGCCGCTGATAGGTTGCGAAACGCACGGCGTAATCGTCCTTTTCCCCGGCTGGCAGGGCAGTTTCGTCGGTTTTCTCAAAAACGGCTGGATCGATTTCCGGGAAAAACGTGTCGCCATCCAGTTCGACCTCCAAATGGGTGACGGAAAGTTGATCGGCGAAGGGCATGGCCTGGCGGTAAATCTCGCCCCCACCGGCCACATAAACCGCTTCCACACCAAGCTCTCGAGCTTTGGATTTTGCTCGAGACAGCGCTTCCTCAAGCGAGGAAACGACCTCCACGCCGTCAGGGCGATAATCCGGGTTGCGGCTGATGATGATATGTGGACGACCGGGCAACGGCCGCTCGCCGACGGAGAGAAACGTCTTGCGCCCCATGATCATCGGCTTGCCCATGGTCTCAGCCTTGAAGCGCTTGAGATCGGAAGACAGCTTCCAGGGCATGTCCAGCTCGCGCCCGATAACATTGTTGCAGGACACGGCAGCGATCAGAATGATGCGGGGTTCACTCATACCGCAATCGGCGCCTTGATGCTTGAATCGGCTTCGTAGTTCTCCAGCGTAAAGTCTTCGAACTTAAAGGCAAACAGATCCCGCACGTCCGGATTGAGCCGCATGGTCGGCAAGGCCTTCGGCGTCCGCGTCATCTGCAACTTTGCCTGCTCGAAGTGGTTCGCATAGATATGCGCGTCACCCAGCGTATGGACAAAATCACCAGGCTTCAAACCCGTGACCTGCGCCACCATCAGCGTCAACAGGGCGTAGGAGGCAATGTTGAACGGCACGCCAAGGAAGATATCGGCCGAGCGCTGGTAGAGCTGGCAGGAGAGCTTGCCATCCGAAACATAGAACTGGAACAGGCAGTGGCATGGCGGAAGCGCCATCTCGTCCACCAGCGCCGGATTCCATGCCGAAACGATGTGACGGCGCGAATTGGGATTGGTCTTCAGGCCTTCGATCAAAAGCTGAATCTGGTCGATATGGCGACCATCCGGTGCGGGCCATGAGCGCCACTGCGCGCCGTAGACAGGCCCGAGATCGCCCTTCTCATCCGCCCACTCGTCCCAGATGGTCACGCCGTGTTCCTTGAGATAGGCAATGTTGGTGTCGCCCTTGAGGAACCACAGCAGCTCATGGATGATGGAGCGGAGATGAAGCTTCTTGGTGGTCAGCACCGGGAAGCCTTCTGAGAGATCGAAACGCATCTGGTAGCCGAAGACAGAGCGGGTGCCCGTACCGGTGCGATCGCCACGATCGCTGCCCGTTTCCATCACATGCCGAAGAAGATCGAGATATTGCTTCATGTCGTTCCGCCACCGAGTCTCTATGGGGTTGTTATACCCCTTCCCGGCAGCGGAACCAATCGATGGACTCGGTTCGTCACAACTTTTGCGCCTAGACCGTATCAAGCTTTCCGAGATGCTTGGCCACGAGGTAGTAGAAGGTCACACGGGATTTGCTGCGGTCTGCCGCCATCGCCTTGGCGGTTGCGTCGATCGCTGCATCCGCCTCCGCGCCATCGACGCCGAGCTTCTTGGCGCACCATCCGCTCTTGACCCGCGCAAGCTCCTCCGGGTCCGACGACGACACCAGCGCCGAGTCGCGATTGCGAAGCGCAATACCCAAATATTTGACGATCTTGTTCACCACACCTTCATCGGCATCGGCATCGTACTTCTTCACATCTGCAAGATAGTCCGTCATGTCCTCATCCTCCATGTTGAGCAGCCGGATCGTATCCACGGCCACTTCAGGGAGAAGATGTTCCAAGCCTGCAACCGCGTCAAGAATCTCATGCAACCGTCTGCAGGTCAGTCCTTTACCGAAATGTCACAAGGCCTCTTTCCTCAGCGCGCGGAAATGCCTATATGACCTTTGCCGGATGCAAATCCGGCTATGGCGATAAACGGTCGATGGAATAAACCTATTGGACCCGGGGGCGGTACCCGGCGCCTCCACCAAAAACCGGCGGCTTCTTGAGAAAAGGCCGGCTTTTGATGGGGGCGAAATAGGATCGACAAGGGCGTAAAGATCGAACTTTTGCTCGGCATGATACCGCCGTTATCGGGTCACAAGTGTAGTTGCAAATGACAACAACGCTAAGGAATACGCTCTCGCTGCCTAATGGCGGTGCGGGAATTCCGCTCTAAGTCCTTACGGTTAGCCCCGTAAGGCGGGGTTCGGAGGTACCTGGCAACAGAAACCTCCACCTTCTCCCCTCTCTTGAAATTCGCTATATGGTGCGCCTGACTCGCTTCTGGTACGCTTGAGATCGCGCATATATTTGCCGCGGTTGAAGGCTAAAACATGCTGCAGGCGATGAAGGCTTTTTCGTTGCTGCGCACTAAGACATTGCGTATACTCAGGTAAAAGACGTTCGAATAAGGAAAGACAGGACCGTATGGGGCAGGATCATATCCGTTACGACATTCTCGCACAGGATGCCCTTCGCGGCGTTATCCGCAAGGTTCTGAGCGAGGTTGCGGCCACTGGCCGGCTGCCGGGCGATCACCACTTCTTCATCACGTTCCTCACCGGCGCGCCGGGTGTGCGGATTTCGCAGCATCTCAAGGCGAAATATGCCGAGCAGATGACGATCGTCATTCAGCATCAGTTCTGGGATCTGAAGGTGACCGAGACCCTTTTCGAGATCGGCCTGTCCTTCTCCGACACGCCTGAAAAGCTCGTCATCCCCTTCAACGCCATCCGTGGATTCTACGACCCGTCGGTGAACTTCGAACTCGAATTCGACGTGCCTTTGGCCGAAGAGGAAGAAGTTCAGGAAGCGGAAATCACCGCCTATCCTGCACCCGCTGAAGCCAAGGTTCAGCCTTCTGAAGAGAAGAAGACGGACGAAGAAAAGAAGGCCGGCTCGGTCGTCTCCCTGGATGCTTTCCGCAAGAACAAGTAAGGCGTCTGGCGCTGTCCTCAACGCGGTGCTGACCAATGAGAGGGCCTCATGACGGGTGATGTCGTCAACCTGCGCCAGTTTCGCAAGCAAAAGGCGCGCTCCGAAAAGGAAAAACAGGCGGAGCAAAACCGCCTGTCATTTGGCAGAACGAAATCGGAAAAGTCTCTGACGACAGCCTTGAATGACAAGGCTGAGCGCCAGCTCGATCAGGGCAAGCTCGATCGTCAGGATGGCGAGTCCGAATAGGGCCAGCCGCCAAGATCATCGCCTACCACCTCACGGCAACCTCCCTCCAAAAGCTTTGCCGCATTCAGTTCTCGAACTCGGGTTCACAGCATCGGCCCGAAAATCGGATTCGATTTTCGGAAGGCACGATGCGTCGATGCAGAAACGCAAGGCGCTTTAAGCACCTGGTTCATTGAAGGCAGTATGCTGCCTGCCCTCTTGATCGCGAAGCTCTGGTGCTTTCTGCTAGAGCGCGCACGGGGCCGAGCTTCTCACCACACACCAAAGCACGCATCCCACCCGACATTCCGGATCGTGTCGACGGCATCGGACTTTTTTTCGGCCTGTCTTTCGATATCGCCCATCCTGGATGAGAAGTGGTGGAACCGAGGACACATAACAACGTTATCGAACGCAAGCTCCTATACATTTCATGGACTTGCAGGCAGAAAATGAATCAGATTGGCACCCTCTTGAATCGGCTTGGAAAGCAGCGACCTTGATACGCAAGCACTCCACGACTCTTCATGGTCACCGCACAAGCATCTCATTGGAGGATGCGTTTTGGGACGAACTCCGCGCGATTGCGGAAAAGCGGAAGATGAGCTTCGCGTCCCTGTTGGCGGAGATAGACGACAACAGATCGGAAAGCAGCAACCTGTCATCGGCGCTGAGGGTCTATGTGCTGATCTGGCTCAAGAGTCAGAAGTAGTCGATCCACCCACTTTGCCCAACACAAATGGCAGCAAGCGTTAAACGCTTATTGAGGTGGGGATGCGTTCGACGGATCGGAGAACTGCCTGATCACATCCTGCGTCGGCGGAACTCTGAGCGTCGGTGTTGCCTCAGGTGTTTGCTGCTGGCGCTGCAACCGCTCCTGCTGCTCCTTCTCTGCCTGCAGACGCTCCTGCGCCAAAGCCCTCAGCCGTTCCTCCTCCGCCTTTCTTGCTCTTTCTTCCGCCTCTGCCCGTTCTTTTGCCGCCTGCCGCTCCGCCGCCTGGAAGCGATAAAGCGCAACCTCGCGTCGCAGTCGCTGTTTTTCCAGCACGCTCGCCTGTAGCGCTTCCACACGGCGGCGCTCCTTTTCGAAGGCGCGAAGAGAGAGATAGCCGGTGAGACCGGAAACATCTGTCGTCAAAGCTGGCTGCGCCAGAGGACCGACATAGTTCAGCCGGATGGAAGGCGTGGCACCGGCAAGCTCCTCGATGCCCGGCTTGTAGTCGAGCTCAAGACCTCCGGTCAGTGTTTCGTCGGCAATGTTCAGCGACAGATCGCCTTTGAGGGACAACTGGTCTGTGGATGCCGTGACATTCTGCATCTTCAGGCTGCCATCGCTGATGGTGAAAGGCATGGAGATCTGACCCAGCGCAACGTCGCCCTGCCAGAGTTGCTGATCCACCAATGGACGAACTTTTGCCGCGTCGATATTGCCCTGCAGGCTAGCAGCCGCCTGAAGCCAGGGCTGGAAGGCATTCGGGTTGATGCCGCGCAGAACCAGATCATTGGTGCGGATTTCACCTGAGCCGCTGGCGGATGTCAGCAATTCGCGGACACTCTTGCCGGTTGCTTCCGCCGTCAGATCAGCCGCATAGCGACCCGTTGCCACCGGGCTGTTGCCGCTCTTCCAGATGATGCCTTCCGGATTGGCCCCGGAGATGGCAAGCTTGGTGCGGAAGATTCCAGCCCCCTCGCCCGTCGCCATCGCCATTCTTCCGGACAGTTTGCCGCCCATCCAGTCGCCCGCGATGTTATCGAGCGACAGCGTGCCGTTTCCATGGGTCATCGAGAAGGACGATCCGGTAACGGTGCCGAAAGGGCCGACCTCGAATTTCGCCGCCTTGACGGACAGTGCCGCCTCGATCTTCGGGAAGGACGGAAGCGCGACCGGCTTGGCGTTCAGCCCGCCACTTTCCGGATCAATGACCGGTCCATACATGGCGTCACCCAGCCACGCCATATCGACGCTCGCAAGCGAGACATCGCCCGTCACCTTGTAGGGTGCGGCGCGCGATAGTGCGACATTGCCGGAAAAGGCGTTGCCGCCGGCCTGGCCAGTCAGATTGGCAAAGGTGGCCTTTTCCTTGTCGACGGAAAGCTTGGCATTTGCCTTGGTCGACATCCCGCCACCGAGCTGCGGCAAGCCAACGGCGTTCATGATAAGGTAAGGCTCGATATCCGCGCTTTCGAGCGCGAGATCGGCGCTGCCTTCACCGAAGGTCTCGGGCGCAAGTGAAAAGCTGCCGCCGGCGGTAAAATGGGTGCGTTCCGTCGAGAAGCGGAAATCCGTCTGCATCGCGGAGCCGAGGCTGCCATTGAGCTTGACCGAAAGCAGACCTTCGCCGTCCGCATCAAAGGGCAGCGGATCAAGCCCCGCCTGGCCGAAGAGAATCGCAGTCGACTGGTTCTTGAGAACCGCTTCCAGCGTCAGCGCGGTATCGTCCGTGATCGAGAAGAAGTCCGGCAACTTGGCAACTGCCGACAGACGGCTGCCATTGATCGTGCCGGAGACGGCGGCATTGGCGCCACCACTGTTGCTATAGACGGAAAGATCAACGGTAACATCCGAATTGGCGTACCAGGGCGCGCTTCTCACCAGACGATCCAGCAGCGGATGGTGTGGCAGTTTCTGCCGGATCAGTTCAAGCACCGGCTGCATGTCTGCGGCGCGCAGATTGATGGTGCCCTTGCCGCCATATTTCAGCAGAGTGCCTTGCAACTGTCCCTTGGCATGCACCTCGGCACCGGCAATATCGCCAGCCGTCATCGTATCGAGGGAGAGAACGCCGTCCGACACCGTAAAGGCGGTCTCCACCTTGTTCGCCGTCACACCCGCCATATTGAAGCGGTCGGCCTTGAATTTCGCGGCGATGCGCTCATCGAAGACGGATGCGCCATTCGGATCGCCAAGAACAAGGCTCCCAAGCGCTTTCAGCGCGTCGAGATCGATCTCGTCGCCGGCAAGATCGACATCGATGCTTGCCCCCTTATCCGTCGTCTGACGCAGCAGGCTGCCGCGCAAAGATGCCCGACCGATGGCAAGTTCGAGATCGTTGAAGCGCTGCGCCTTGGTCGTCAGCGAGACCTTGGATGAGAAGCCGGCAGCGTTGAGCTGGCGAATGGCCGGATCGACGCTGCCCGTCAGCCAATTGGCAAGGCCGGACGGCTGGTTGGAGGCCACCAGAAGATCGCCGTTAAAGGCGGGGCCGTCCGTCAGCGTCAGCGAGCCCTTGGCCTCGAACTGTGTGCGACCTGGCAGCACGGCAACGGCGTTCACCACCTGCCACCCTGCCCCATCCGGTCGTACATCAAGCCGAATATCGCGAATGGTCGTGTCGTCGGAGATGAGTGCGGGCAGACTGATACTGGCCTTACCCGGCACCTGCGGCACCGGAATGCGTGCAATCAGATCGGCAAAAGCCTCGATACGCTGGCGCACCGACACTGTCGGTACACGGGATGTCTTGCCGCTGGACGGGACCGGAACCGGCGTCAAGCGGTTGAAATCGATCTGCTGTCCGTCGGCGGTCAGCAGGAATTCGGGCGCCGCACCCGTATCGAGCGTGGCTTCGCCGGTGACGATATAGGGATTGTCGATAGCGCCCAGCTCCATACGGTAGCTGGGAATACGCAGGCGCCCGTTGGTCAGTTCAAAGCTGCCGCGTGTGCGCGGCGCCGAGAAGATCGACTGATCCTGCTTCTGCTGCGCTTTTTGCTGTTGATTGTCGTCACGGCGGAAATTGAAGGCGAAGGAGCCGCTATAGACAGGACGACCAGCCGTCGCGCCAATGCCGCCATCGAGATCGATCTCGACGGGATACTCATCCGGCTGCAGCCGCAGGCGAAGTCCCATGCGGCCGACCGTCGGGTCCGGCTCGCCGCTTGAAAGCGAGAACGATCCGGCGTGGCCATCAATCGCGGCCCGGCCTTCCGCCCGCCATGGTCCAGCCAGTGATTTTGCCGACATCGCCGCATTCAGCCCGGTGATGGTGCGGTTACGACCAGATTGCTCGTCGATGAACTCGATCTGCCCATCTTCAATGTTGACGCTTTCGAGCACCACGGTGCGGGCGGGGATCTCGACGCGACCGCCACGCATCCAGTCCAGCGTGCCATCCTTCAGCAGCCGGATTTTCGCTTTTGGCTCTTCGATACGCATGTCGAAGATGCGCGCTTCTCCTGAAAGAAACGGCGCGAGTTCGGCATCCATGGAAAAACGTGCCACCTGAATGAGTGGCGAACCATCGGCGTCGGTGCCTGCTCTCACATCATGCAGCGTCACCGATGGAAACGGCAGAAGCCGGGCTTCGACCGGTCCGTGGACCACCACCTTCTTGCCCAGAATGCGGCTTGCCTGATCTTCGAAGTCGCGACGAAAGTCGGTCCAGTCGATGAAATAGGGAATCAGAAGCGCCGCGAAGAGCGCCACAACCAGCAGTCCGCCCAGAAAAACCAATATGCGTCCGAGCACGACCCGTCGTCTCCCATAATCACCGCTGAAAACTAGCGGTTTTTCGCCCTAGGGCAAGCATCATTTGGTCGAAAGCCCTTTGCTCTCTAACCAGATCAAAGACGAAAGAGCTTGCCAGGATTGAAAATATTATCCGGATCAAGAGACCGCTTGATGGCGCGCATCGTATCGAGTGCAGGACCGGCCTCTTCTTCCAGAAAACTCATCTTCCCCTGCCCCACACCGTGCTCTCCGGTGCAGGTACCATCCATGGACAGCGCACGACGATTGAGGCGCGCCACAAAGGCTTCGGTTTTCGCCACGCTCTCTGGATCCTTGCCGTCGAAAAGCACGAGAACATGGAAGTTGCCATCCCCCGCATGCCCGACGATCGGCGCCAGCATGTTGTTTTCCATGATGTCGCGCTGCGTTTCCACGACGCAATCGGCAAGGCGGGAGATCGGAACGCAAACATCGGTCGAAAGGCCGTCGAGATGCGGCGCCAGCGCACGCGATGCCCAATAGGCATCATGGCGGGCTTTCCACAGCTTGTTGCGCTCCTGCGCGTCACCGGTCCATTTGAAATCCGTGCTGCCAAACTCGGCGACGATTTCGGCGAATTGCTGCGATTGCAGCGCAGTCGTTTCTTCCGTCCCGTGAAATTCGACGAAGAGCGTCGGCTTCTCCTCATATCCCAGACCGGAATAAGCGTTGCAGGCACGGATCTGGACCTCGTCCAGCAGCTCGATACGAGCCACCGGAATACCGATCTGGATGGTCATGATCACCGCATCGCAGGCGGCCTTGATCGTTTCGAAAGTGCAGACGCCGCCGGCGATCTTCTCCGGAATGCCCTGAAGACGAAGCGTAACGGATGTGAGCACACCGAGTGTGCCCTCCGCACCGACGAAAAGCCGAGTCAGATCGTAGCCGGCAGAGGATTTGCGCGCGCGCCTGCCGGTACGGATTTCCTCACCATTGGCAGTGACAGCGGTAACGGCCAGAACATTATCCTTCATCGTCCCATAGCGCACCGCGTTCGTGCCGGATGCGCGCGTCGATGCCATTCCGCCAATCGACGCATTGGCGCCCGGATCGATCGGAAAGAAAAGCCCGGTATCGCGCAGATAGGTGTTCAGCTGCTCGCGGTTGACACCGGGCTCCACCGTCACGTCCAAATCCTCGGCATTGACCTCGATGATGCGGTTCATCCGGCTGAAATCGATGGAAATGCCACCGGATGGCGCGTTGACCTGGCCCTCCAGCGAAGAACCTATGCCGAAGGGAATGACCGGCACCTTGTGCTCCGCGCAGGCCTTCACCACCGTCTTCACGTCATCGGCGGTTTCAACGAAGGCAACACCATCGGGAAGCTGGGTCGTCAGATAGGTCGTGGTGTGGGCGTGCTGTTCGCGGAAAGACTGGCCCGTCTGGAATTTTTCGCCGAGATCGCGCTTCAGCATCGTCAGAACAGCGGCAATGCCAGCCTCGTTTCGTGTTCCCGATACGACATCCTTCAAAGCCATGACATGCTCCACCACGCTGCAAGTTTTTAGCCCGCGTCGCGCGCGGGCCACGGCGTGGTATGTGACAAGGCTCTCACTTTGTCCAGCGCGGGCTTTGCGACTGTCCGGTGTTTGACGCCAAATCATTCCGCGGCGAGAAGTGGCTTTTCCTCCTCCAGGGCGCGGCGGCGAATGGCGGTCTCCAGTTCGCGATGCAGACGAATTTCCTCATCCGCCTGCGGCTTGGCGAAGCGTGCCAGGAGCAGGTACGAAACCGGGGTGATGTAGAGCGTCACCAGCGTCGCAAAGCCGAGACCACCGACGATGACCCAACCCAGCGCGATACGGGCTTCAGCACCCGCACCCTGTGCCAGCACCAGCGGCACACCGCCGAGAATGGTGGCGATCATCGTCATCATCACCGGGCGAAGGCGAATGCTGCAAGCCTTCTCGATGGCTTCGCGTACGCTCGCGCCCTGATCACGCAGATGGTTGGCGAATTCCACGATCAGAATGCCGTTCTTCGCCATCACACCGACCAGAAGCACAAGACCGATCTGACTATAGACATTGAGGCTTGATCCGGTAACGAGCAGCGCGATCACCGCGCAGGCAAGACCGAGCGGCACCGTCGTCATGATGATCAGCGAGCTCAGGACACTTTCGAACTGCGCTGCCAGCACTAGGAAGATGATCGCAATGGCAAAGCCGAAGGTCAGCAACATGCCGCTGGAATTTTCCTGAAGCGTGGCGGCTTCACCGAGCGGGATCAGCCGCGCACCGGATGGCATGATCTGGCCCGCCAGTTCATTGACCTTGGCGACCGCATCACCGAGCGAAACACCTTCGCGCAGGTTGGCGGAGAAGCCAACCGATGGCAGCTGCTGCTCGCGGTTCAGCTGCGGCGAGACCGCATTTTCCTTCAGCGACGCGATCACCGACATCGGCACGATCTTGCCATCGTCTGTCTTCAAGAAAATGTTCTCAAGATCCGTCGGATCGTTGATCGGCCGGGTGGAGGCAAGAAGCCTGACAGGGATCGCGTCACCATTCACAAAGACGTCGACGATGGAGCGGCCTTCGAGAAGCGACTGCATGGCGCGCGACAGGCCGGTGATGTCGATGCCGAGATCGGATGCCCGCTCGCGATCGATGGAGACGGAAAGCTGCGCCTGGTTCGGCTCATTATCGAAGCGCGGCGTGTCGAACATGCCGGTTTCTTCCATCGACAACAGCAGCTTCTGCGTGGACTCGGTCAGCGCCTGATAGTTGGAGCCGACCATCGCCATGCTGAGACCATTGCCTGCGCCGCGAATGCGCAGGCTGTTCGGCTGCTGCGCCGTGCCGCGAAGCGCCGGCACCTTTTGTGCGGCGGCATTGATATCCTGAGCGATCTGGTTCTGCGTGCGATCACGATCCGCCCATGGTGCCAGCGTCAGCACCATGAAGCCGGTATTGGACGAGCCATTCATCCCGGTGATTGAATAGACGTTACGGATTTCCCCGCTTTCGCGCAGCGGCATCAGATTCTCTTCGATCCGCTGCAGCTGGTCGCGCGTATATTCCAGGCTGACGCCCTGCGGCGCAGTCACCCGCAGGAAGATCGACGAGCGGTCCTCGCGCGGCGTCAATTCGTTCTGCACCATGCCGAAGGCGACCCAGGAGACGCCTGCAAAGGCGATCGACACGACGATAACGATCAGCGGATTGTTAAGACAGCTCGACAGCGTGTTCTTGTAGGTGCTGGCAAAGAGATTGCCAAACCAGGCAAGCGGGCCGGTCTTATGCTCCACAGTCTTCTTCAACATGCGTGACGCGAGCATAGGGCAGAGCGTCAACGCCACAATCGAGGACAAGCCAACGGCAAAGGCCAGCACGAAGCCAAACTCACGGAACAGGCCGCCCAACTGGCCGGGCAGGAAGGACAGCGGAATGAAGACAGCGGCGAGCGTCGCGGTTGTCGCGAGAACTGCGAAGAACACCTCTTGCGTACCAAGCACGGCGGCGGCACGCGGCCCCATCCCTTCGGCTCTGCGGCGCACGATGTTTTCCAGAACCACGATCGCATCATCCACCACAAGACCCGTCGCCAGCACGATGGCAAGCAGCGTCAGAATGTTGATGGAAAAGCCAACCATATAGATGGCAACCAGCGTGCCAATCAGCGCGACCGGCATGGTGATGGCTGGAATAAGCGTAGCGCGCCAGTCGCGCAGGAAGAGATAGAGAACCACAACGACGATCAGCGCAGAAAGACCAAGCGCCAGTTCCACCTCGTGAAGCGCGCCTTCGATGAAGACAGCGTCGTCGCTGGTGACAACGATCCGTGTGCCCTCTGGCAGGTTCGGCGTCATCGCATCGACAGCTGCCTTGACGCCGGTCGAAATGTTCAACGTGTTGGACTGTGCCTGACGGATCACGCCAAGGCCAACGCCCTGCACGCCGTTGGAACGCAGGGACGTGCTTTCATCATCGGCACCAAGCTGCACGCTCGCCACATCGCGAAGACGCACCTTGTCCTTGATCAGCAGATTTTCAAATTCGGCAGGCGTTGTGAGATTGGCTGTCGCGCGCACCACGATGTCCTGCGTGGAGCTTTTCAGCGAGCCCGCCGGAACATCCAGTGCTGCGGTTGCCAGCGCATTGGAGACATCGGTTACGGTGAGACCGCGGCTTGCAAGTGCTGCCTGATCGAGATCGATCCGGAACACCTTCTCCTGGTCGCCGTAAAGCTCCACATCGGCAACGCCGTCGACGGCAGCCAGGCGGTCGACGACCTCATCCTCGACAAGCTTGGTCAGGTCTTCCATGCTGAGCGTGGAGGATGTGACAGCAAGACGCATGATCGGCTGGCTGTCGGAATCGGCCTTGATGATCTGCGGTTCATCGGCATCTTCCGGCATCTGATTGGTGACGCGTCCGATCGCGTCGCGCACATCATTGGCGGCAACCGCGAGATCGATATTGTCGCCAAACTCCAGCGTTACACGGCTGGTACCGAACTGCGAGGCCGACGAGATGGACTTGACCCCGCTGACACGGGCGACAGCACCTTCGATCGTCTGCGTCACCTCCTGGTCGATCGTCTGCGGCGACGCACCGTCATAGGTCGTGCGCACGGAGATGACCGGACGGTCCACATCCGGCAATTCACGGACCTCTACGCCGACAAGGGCCGCGAGACCCGCGACCACGAGCAACGTGTTGATCACCGCGGCAAGGATCGGCCGTCTTACGAAGAGCGCGGTAAAAGCAAGCTTCGAGTCCTGCCCTGCGGGCGGCGTCTGTCCAGTTGATGAACCGCTCATTGGCTGGCGACCTCCGGTGCTTTCGGTTCGTTGCCGATGCGCACAGCGCCGCCTTCACGCACGCGCTGCAGACCTTCCGTTACCAGGGGGTCATTGGGTGAAAGCTCGGCCTTCACCAGAACAGCGTCAGGGTTGCGCTGCACCACCTGAACGCGGACCTTGTTCGACTTGTTGTCCTTCACGCGCCACACATACGAACCGTCGGCGTCCCACTGCACGGCCAGCGGATCGACCGATGGATAGGTTTCGCCTTCGAACTTCATGGTGACGCTGAACGACATGCCGGCGCGCAGCTCATCCTTGGCGTTATCGAAAACGGCGCGCACACGAACGGTGCGGCTTGCTTCGTCCACGCGATTGTCGACCGCCTCCACCTCGCCTGTAAAGGTCTCACCCGGGCGGGCAATCGAGGTCGCTTCCACCGGCATGCCGACCTTGATCGCCGTGGCAAATCGTTCCGGTGCCCAGAAGTTGACGAGGATCTTAGAGCGATCATCGATGCTGACGATGCTGGTCTGTGTCGTTGCATTATCGCCGACATTAATGGCGACGATGCCGGCAATGCCGTCGATCGGCGCGACGATATTGCGCCGTTTCAGATTGAGTTCGGCCGTGCTGACCGCAAGCTTGGCCGACTCTTCGGCAATCTGCGCGTCGAGAACATCGAGACGGGCCACCGACTGAAGATTTTTATAGGAGGACGATTTTTCGACCGCACTTTTGAGCGCGACCTGCGCCTTGTCGCGCTCGATCAGTTGCTCGTCATCATCAAGCCTCGCCAGCACATCGCCCTTCTTCACCTTCTGACCGGACGACACGAGGATCTCGGAAATCAATCCGGACGCCTGAGGTGTCACGACGACGGTCTGGATCGCCTCACCGTTGCCGATGGCATTGAGGCGATCGTTAACTGTGCCGGTCTTGGCAGGCGCGGTCATCACGAGCGTGGCATTGCTGCGCCCGCCCCCGCCACCTTGGCCTGCAGGTCTGGACGAAGCACTTGCGGCATTGTTTGCGGCAGGCTCTCCCGTCGTGACGATGCCAGCCTTCGCCAGCAGGTTCTGCCCTGTGGACGAATTGAACGCCCACAAAAAGAAACCAGCCCCGACGACCGCCAGACTGACACCAACCTGCTTCCAAACCCGCATGCAATTCTCCGTGTGATCCATCCACAACCGCAGCCGTGCCGCAGCGCGGACGGGCAGGCGAATGATTTGGGGCAGTATCTTTGCTGCTGCTTAACAACGCAACGCAACATTTCGTTTCTTACCGAATTGTAATTTGCGAAAATTTTGCGGCAAGACATCGAAAAATCGACGATATACTTTATCGGCAGTTGTAATTCCGCTTCGAAGCCGTCCTCGGCTCAGCATCGGACGCGCCTGTCCCGCGAGGTCGCGAGCATGCATAAAACCGGCATTTCGCCTTCTATTGGTCGCGATCACCGTGAATACGGGAATAAAAGCAGAACGACGTTCTAGCGTTTATATCCCGAATCACTACATTGAGCCGCATGAGCAATAGTTTCGACGATATGCCGTTCTTCGACGAAGAACCAAACGAGCCGCGCCGTCTGGCCCCAAACGCAGCTCCCGCCCCCGGTGGCCTGGGCATTGCCGCGCGCGCCATGGCGGCGCGTGATCAGGCACGTGGCACGCCCGATTATCTCTCCGGCCTCAATCCGGAGCAGCGGGAGGCGGTCGAAACGGTGGATGGTCCAGTGCTGGTTCTTGCCGGTGCCGGCACGGGCAAGACCCGCGTGCTGACGACACGTATCGCCCACATTCTCGCAACCAACAAAGCCTATCCAAGCCAGATCCTCGCCGTGACCTTCACCAACAAGGCGGCGCGCGAAATGAAGGAACGTATCGGCGTCCTCGTCGGCGGCGCGGTCGAAGGCATGCCATGGCTTGGCACCTTCCACTCCATCGGCGTGAAGCTTCTGCGTCGGCACGCCGAACTCGTCGGGCTGAAATCGGACTTCACGATTCTCGATACCGATGACGTGGTGCGGCTCATCAAGCAGTTGATCCAGTCCGAAGGTCTGGATGACAAGCGCTGGCCGGCCAAGCAGTTCGCCGGGATGATCGACAACTGGAAGAACAAGGGCCTGACACCGCCCGATATTCCTGAAGGCGATAGCCGCGCCTTTGCCAATGGCAAGGGCCGCGAGCTTTATGCAGCCTATCAGGCAAGACTGAAGACGCTGAATGCCTGCGATTTCGGCGATCTTCTGCTGCACCCAATCACCATATTCCGCCGCCATGGCGATATCCTCAAGGATTATCACCAGCGCTTCCGCTACATTCTGGTGGACGAGTATCAGGATACCAACACCTGCCAATATATGTGGCTACGGCTTCTGGCGCAGCGCGCGAAGGGCGAGCCGCAGAACGTCTGCTGCGTTGGCGACGACGATCAGTCCATCTATGGCTGGCGCGGTGCCGAAGTGGACAATATCCTGCGCTTCGACAAGGATTTTCCCGGTGCCAAGGTCATCAAGCTCGAGCGCAACTATCGCTCCACCGAGCATATTCTGGGCGCCGCCGGTCATCTGATCGCCCATAATGAAGGTCGCTTGGGCAAAACACTCTTCACCGATCGCGTCGACCCGAACGACGAAAAGGTCGTGGTGCATGCTGCGTGGGATTCCGAAGAGGAAGCCCGTGCCGTCGGCGAAGAGATCGAGGCGCTTCAACGCAACACGAAGCACAATCTCAACGACATGGCGATCCTCGTGCGTGCCTCGTTCCAGATGCGCGAATTCGAAGATCGCTTCGTCACGCTAGGTCTCAACTACCGCGTCATCGGCGGCCCACGCTTCTATGAGCGCATGGAAATCCGCGATGCCATGGCCTATTTCCGCCTCGTCTGCCAACCGGCCGACGATCTGGCCTTCGAGCGCATCGTCAACACGCCGAAGCGCGGGCTTGGCGACACGACCATTCGCACGCTGCATGACTATGCCCGCGCCCGCGATATCCCCATGCTGGCGGCCGCCGCCGATATTATCGAGACGGACGAGCTGAAGCCCAAGGCGCGCAGGGCGCTCTTCGATGTGGTGCAGGATTTTCGCCGTTGGCAAGGGCTACTGGAAAACACCGAACACACGGTGCTTGCAGAACAGATCCTGGATGAAAGCGGCTACACCGCCATGTGGCAGGCCGACAAGACCGCAGAAGCGCCGGGACGCCTGGAAAACCTGAAGGAACTCATTCGCTCGATGGACTCCTTCGAGAGCATGCGCGGCTTCCTGGAGCATGTGGCGCTCGTCATGGATGCCGAGCAGAATGAAGAGCTCGATGCCGTCTCGATCATGACGCTGCACTCCGCCAAGGGCCTGGAATTCGAAACCGTCTTCCTGCCCGGATGGGAAGAAGGTCTGTTCCCACATCAGCGCTCTTTGGACGAAGGCGGACGCTCCGGTCTGGAGGAAGAACGACGCCTTGCCTATGTCGGCATTACCCGCGCCAAGCGCCGCTGCCACATCTGGTTCGTCTCCAACCGCCGTATACACGGTCTCTGGCAATCCACCCTGCCCTCACGCTTCCTGGATGAGCTGCCGGCATCCCATGTCGAAGTCACGGCATCAGAAAGCAGTTATGGTGGCTATGGCGGTCGCGGCGGCTACGGCCAGTCCCGCTTCGACAAGGCCGAACCCTTTGCCAATAATTACACCACGCCCGGCTGGAAGCGCGCTCAAGCCAACCGCTCCGATGCGACGCGCGACAACTGGGGCAGCCGGTCAGGACATGCGGTAGAGCGGATCGGTTATGGTGAGAGCGGTCCGCGTGCCCGAACCATCGATGGAGAACTGGTCGCGAAGTCGGTGGCCGACGCGCCCTCGAAATTTGCGGTCGGAGATCGCGTCTTCCATATCAAGTTCGGGAACGGCAATGTCGCGACCGTCGAAGGCAACAAGCTGACGATCGATTTCGACCGAGCAGGCCAGAAACGCGTGCTCGACGGCTTCGTCGAAAAGGCCTGATTCCCAAACATAAAGAAGCCTCGCCAGCTTAAAGAAGATAAGCGTGCCTCATGCGCCCAAAAAAGGCGCGCTGGCCCCTAAGTTTTCACCTCGTATTTTTGAGTAACTGACGGCTTCGACTATTTCCCTCGGGGCGATTCTCGGCAATAACCACATGGTTTCGCAGAGTCGTCCTCCTGAGGTTAAATTGCATATATTCGAGAATTCTAATTCAATACTTGCAGTTTACCTCATCAACATGGCCAATGCACAGCAACGCAAGCAGGCCATGGTCGACAAGCTCTCTGCCATCGGGCTCACGGCAGAGCGTGTCGAAGCGGTGGATGGCAGAGCCCTGACATTTCCGATCCCGGCATTCAGCGAGCTTTCCTACAAGCTCATGCACGGCCGCCGGACCTGTCCGCCGGAAATTGGCTGTTATCTGAGCCACGTGGAATGCGCACGCCGACTGCTGCGAAGCGATGCCGAGTTTGCGCTGATCCTCGAGGACGACGTGGTCTTCAGGCAGGGTTTCATGGAATCGATAGAGGCGGCAATCGATTATCGAAACGATTGGGATATTCTGCGGCTATCGACAGTCAGCCACGGGAAAAAACATGCCTTCCGCAAGCTGACGGCTGATCGCTCGTTGAGCATCGCACTGACGCGCGAAAAAGGCTCGGGTGCCTATATCGTCAATCGCAAAGCGGCCAAGTGGATCGCGGAGAAGCTGGTCCCGATGCGGCTGGCATACGATATCGCCTACGATCTGGAATATCTGGCGGGCCTCAAGTCAGCCTTCATATATCCTCTCTGCGCCTCTCAGGATGCAGACAACACCAGTTCTATTCAAAGCGTCGCTCGCGCTTACAAGCTGCCCCGCTGGCGGTACTTCACCGTCCTGTCCTTCCGCGCATACCTGGAGGTGACCCGCTTCGTGTTCAGAGGGGCGAGGCTCCTTTTGGGCTATGCGGGAAATATGCGCACGCCGCGAGCACTGCCAGCTGCAAAGAGGAAGAGTGATTCTTCGGGCACATCAGTGCCGGCCCACCCGGCCTCCTACGACCCGGCACCGGTTCACGCGGTCGTCTCGCCCGGCGTAAACCCGATCAGGTAAACTGCGGCAACAATAGCGGCGATGATAAAGATCGAGATGACGAAGATCGTCATCCGGCTCAGTGGTTTGCGTGTCGTTTTCTTCATGCGCAAACAACAACTTTGCGCTGATTTTGTTCCCTAAAACATCGGAAGCACGACGCGTCGTCTCAAAAGAGATGAAGCGTCCCTTGTGTGTAGAAATGGACGCGTGGCGCTGTGGTGATGCCTCACCCATCACTGCGAATGGCCGAACCCATCAACGCATTTCGTTTTGTTTTTGCGCCGTAAGGTTCTAAAGCCAGATGACTTCTTCAGGGCCATCTCAAACAGACAAAGTTTCCCATGACGCCGACACGTTCCAATCCGCTTCACCTGGCGGCCGCTTTCGCCAGCGGCGGTCTTTTGACTTTGATGGTGCATTTCAACGGAATGCTCGCCCATTATGGCAATGCGCTGTTTTCCTCCTGGACGGCTCACGCCACAGGAACGGTCGCGGCAATCATCGTCATGGGGCTGCTCTACCGCAAACCGGAGCCGGGACAGCCGGCAAAACCCAAGGCACCCCTCTGGGCCTATATGGGCGGGATGATCGGCGCTGTCCTTGTCATGCTGACCTCCACGGCGGTGAATTCGCCTCTTGCACTTTCCGGCACGATCGCCCTTGGACTGGCTGGGCAGGTGATTTTCAGCCTAGCGGCGGATTTCTGGGGCCTGTTCGGCTTTCCCAAGCGCCGGCCACAGGGACAGGACATTCTCGCAATCGCCCTCATCCTCGGCGGCAGCGCTCTCATCATTCTGGTGGGGAGAGCGACATGATCGTCTGGATCGCAATGGCCTTTGTCGGCGGCGTCTTCGTTTCGCTCAGCCGCCAGATCAATGGCCGCCTCAGCCTGTCCACGTCACCGCTGACTGCATCCTTCTGGAATCACTTTGTCGGATTGGTCGTGCTGACGCTGGTGGGACTGGTGATTGGTGGTCTTTTCCCGCCAGGTGCGGGCGATGCGCCATGGTACGCCTTTATCGGCGGGCCGATCGGCGTTGTCTTCATCGCCTCCGGCAGCTGGCTGATCGCGCGCATCGGTGCCGTCAACACGGCACTCCTCGTCATCAGCGGCCAGATGGTCTCAGGTGTCGTCCTGGATTTCTTTAGCGACCAGCCGCCGAAAATCTGGGCGACTGCGCTCGGCGTGATCTTCATTCTCGGCGGCATGGTACTGACCCAACGCCGCCGTTAAATCTGGTCCGCGACCTCAGCTCTTGCCGAACAGGCTGCCGAACAATGTCTTGCCGCCGCTCTTTCCACCGCTGCTGGCTGCAACAGCGGACGGACGACCGTTCAGCTTCGGCACGACGATGAGACGCTTGACCTCACCGCGCTTGAAGGCTGCCAGGAACTTTGGATATTCCTTGAAGACGACGCAGCCATTCGATTCACCGCGCTTCGCCAGCATATAGGTATGCGCCAAAAGTCCGTTACGGCCATGGGGATTGACGCCGCTTTCCGGCGTCAGGCGAATGGCTTCCACGCCGTGGAAGAGCGATTCGCGCATGGTCAGGCGATAGCTTGACGGTGGCGTCGCACCGCGCATCTTGACGTGCACGAAATCGGGATTGTCACGCATCTTGCCGATACCCGAATGGGCCTCAAGCTTCTCGCCGCTTGGAAGATGCACGACACCTGCAGAAATATCATAGATGGCGGTGCCATTACCGCGATCCGGCCACGGAACGACGGCGTCCATTTTCGTTTCGCGCATCGGATTGTCGGGCCGCGCGAAGGCAACCATCGTGGATGTCGCAGGCTGCTGCACCGGTGATTTGGCGGGCGTCGGAACGGTCGCTTGCGCAGCGATCTCCTTCTCTACGACAGATGGGCTGGCAGGACGCGGTGTTGGCTCGACCTCGAAAGCTTTTGCGATCTCAGGGCGGAAATTCGGGAGCGGGACGGTTTCCGGCAGAAGATCGATCTCTTCATCGGCCTTCGCCTGCGGGCGACCGAGCGCGGCTTCAAACGCAGGATGCTCTTTTGCTTCCTGTGGTTCCAGCATGGCGGTCTCAGGCCCGCGTCCAAGCGCTGAATCGACGATTGCCGACGGGCGAAGCGCTGCCAGTTCCGTGACCGTCGCCTGGCCCTGAGCGTCGATGGCCGCTGCCGTGCCGAAGCGCGCTGCAAAGAGCTTGGCATTGAGGTGGTGCTCTGCTGCCAAGCGCGTCATCTTCTGGTGGCCTTCGGGATTGGCCGAAAGGCGCGAGAACTTATGGACGTGAATGGTTGGCTGCACGTCATCGGGCGCCTCGCTCACGGGCCGATCCAGCTGAGCCAGCAGCATCTTGTCAAAACGTTGAGTGCCATGCGACGCTTGCGCCATACCATGAAGCGAAGCGAAAGCCGCCACAGCGCAGACACTGGCAAGGATCCCGCCGCCCAGAAGAGCGGAGAGGCCGCCTGACGACAGGCCAGCACGTTTTTTTGCATGGGCTGCACCGCGCATGGGCACGCCCTGATAGGTCACGACTGATGACGCCATGATACTCGTTACTCGAACCGTTTACGCAAAACCGGCTTGTCGCCGGCGACTTGGCGTTGGCCTCGATCGTCAGATGCGAATCGCACCATCCTCGAAGCGAACAGGTTCGAAGCATGCCGAATTATGGTAACCAAAGTCTTTACGAGTCCCCTGAAAACGCTGTCCCTAAAAGCGCAAGCCATGTTCATGCAGGTAAGATCCGATGTTCGCGCCCCATTGTTTTCCGGGCGTCGAAACCGAAGAGCAAGGCTGTCCGTGCAGCACACATATGGCTGAGTCGGGGTCCCCTCTTCTGGGCAAAGCCTGTATCTTTCGACTTTGCCTAAAATGCGGCGATGAGGGCGACCCCGGTCATCCCGTCGTTTTCATTTTGACGAAAACCTTCTAAGCTCCGCCACAAGCAATCGACTTGAAGGAACGACAAATGAAGGCGCTGCTGCTGATCGACATCCAGAACGGCTTTTGCCCCGGCGGAAATCTTCCCGTGGCCGATGGCGACAAGATCGTGCCGATTGCCAATGCGCTGATCGAAAATGGCGGCTACGACCTGATCGTCGCCTCGCAGGATTGGCACCCGGCCAATCATGGCAGCTTCGCATCTCAACACCCCGGTAAGCAGCCCTTCGAGATGGGCGAACTGTCGGGCAAGCCGCAGATCATGTGGCCGGATCACTGCGTTCAGGAAACGCCGGATGCGGACTTCCATCCGGATCTCAATACTCAAGCCTTCGATCACGTCCAGCAAAAGGGAGAGAACCCAGCCGTCGATAGCTACTCAGCCTTTCGCGACAATGATCAGTCGGCAACAACGGGCCTTGCCGATTACCTCAATCGCCAGGGCGTAACCGTTCTCGACATCTGCGGGCTTGCAACGGATTACTGCGTCAGTTTCTCCGCACTCGATGCGCGCGACATGCTGCCGGATGTGAAAGTGCGCTTCATCGAAGATGCCAGCCGCGGCATCGACCCGGAAGGCATCAAGGCCGCCATTGCCGCCATGCGCGCCAAGGGCATTGCGGTGGTCAACAGCAGCGATATTCTGAAAGCTTAGAGCGTTTCCTTGCTAAATAGAAGCAGTTCTGTTGGTTCAAACGGGATCGACTGATTGTCCGGGCGGCGCGTGCCGTAGCCAAATCATACGGCCAAGCCGTCCGGGCAAGCAGGTGGCCCGTTTCAACCAACCCAAAGGGCCGGGCATCTTTCCGCCAGGCTCAAAGGCGATCGGCTCGACCGTACCTTTGGGTATGCCCTTCGCCAATCGCCTTTGCCCTGACGAAAACCTGCTCCGGCAGAACGTTTCTATTTAGCAAGGAAACGCTCTACCCCCTTCAGCGGCCGTTCAATGGCTGCTCCAGCACGTCGATATCAGCCGCTGCGTCGTCCATTCGACGTGAGATCACTGCTTGCGCGTCCCGTAGTCCCTGATTGTAGAATGCCGGACCGATCACCTCCGCCACGTGGTCCAGCAACATCTCGCATTGCAGCCCGCTGACATCGACATCCAGCTCATTCACCAGATAATCCTGGAATGCCTTGGCCAGCCCTGCTTTCTGCTGCTTGTCGATTTTCAGTTCCAAGATGCGGCCCTCCTCTCGCCGGTCGTGCAAAGCATAAAGCGACTGTGCGACAACGATATGCGGCAGAACAAGAGGTGGAAAGGTAGGCCAAGCTTCAAATAAATCAATCAAGCTATTCCTTATTTTTGTTTGTGCGCATACGCCCGAGACTGTAGGAGACGAACATCCCATGTTCTCCGGTACAGGACCGGCTACCCCATGACACAGTCACCCTTCAGGTCGGGCATCCGCCTTGGCCTCCCCGTTGCTCTTGCCGTCTTGCCCTTCGGCGCGCTATTTGGCGCCGTCGCCATCGACAATGGCATGACCATTTATGAAGCGACGCTGATGAGCGGCATCATCTATGCCGGGGCCAGCCAGTTGGTCGGCATCGAGCTTTTCAATCAAAATCTGCCGGCATGGCTCGTGGTGCTGTCGATCTTTGCCGTCAACTTCCGGCATGTGCTCTATTCCGCCGCCATGGTCCGCATCGTTCCGGAATGGTCCTTTGTCCGCAAAGCCATCGGCTTCTTCTTCCTGGTCGACCCGCAATTTGCCGAATCCGTCCGGCAGAAGGAAATGCATGGCGAGGTGCGCTATTCGCTCTATATGGGCTACGCCTTCGTCGTCTATGCGCTGTGGATGATCTCCACCGTCGTCGGCGCCTCGCTCGGCAATCTCGTCGGCGATCCAAAAGCGCTTGGCTTCGACGTGCTGCTGCCGATCTATTTCATGGGCATGGTGCTCGGCTTTCGCAAGCGCAACAGCTTCTACCCTGTCATGCTGGCAAGCGCCGTCGGCGCGATCGCTTCCTTCCACTTCGTTGGCTCGCCCTGGCATGTCAGCATCGGCGCGATGACCGGCATCATCATCGCCGTCATCCTGCCGCCCGCGAAAAGTGAAACCATCGAAGAGCCCGAGGTGCAGACCCCATGAGCGAGTTCTTCCACCTCCAGACACTCATCATCATCGTTGCCGGTGCTGTTGCGACCTACCTCACCCGCGTCGGCGGTTACGTGCTGATGACGCGGATGAAATCCATCCCGCCGCGCGTGGAAGCTGGGTTGAATGCTGTCCCCGTCGCCGTTCTGACGACGCTCGTCGCACCCGCCTTTTTCGAAGGCGGATATGATGTGAAGCTCGGCTTGATCGTGGCGCTAATCGTCGGTCTGCGCTTCCCCGGCCTGATCATGCTCTTCGCCGGCTGGGCGCTGGTCGTGGCGCTCCGGCATTTTCAGCTCTCATGAATTGAAAATGCCGTCACAGGCTCACATCAGATGGCTTCGGTCGCAGCCACCAGCCACTGCTTTACACTCTCATCGCTGATCAGCGGCATCAGCTTCTCGCGCGTCTTGGCGTGATAATCGTTCAGCCAAATGCGCTCGTCTCCCGTCAGCAGCGCAACGATAACGAGTCTGCGGTCGATCGGGCACCAGGTCAGCGTCTCGAAGGAAAGCATCGGCTGATCACCGCCTTCGATTGCCTCGGCCTCTCGCACATAGATCAGGTTCTCGATGCGGATGCCGAAAGCGCCGGGACGGTAATAGCCAGGCTCGTTGGACAGGATCATCCCCGGCAGAATTTCCTGCTGCGACACGCGGGAAATGCGCTGCGGGCCTTCATGCACTGACAGATAGGAGCCGACTCCGTGACCGGTTCCGTGGCCGTAATCAGCCCCCGCCTTCCAAAGCGCAATGCGCGCCAGCGGATCGAGATCGCAACCGCGCGTTCCCTTCGGAAACTTCGCGTCGCTGATGGCGATAATGCCCTTCAGCACCAGCGTGAAGAAGCGCTTCTGCTCGTCTGGCACATTGCCGATGGCAACGGTGCGCGTGATATCGGTGGTGCCGTTCACATATTGCGCACCGGAATCCACCAAAAACATCTCGCCATCCTGCAGGCGGCGGTCGCTATCGGTGGTCACGCGGTAATGGATGATCGCTGCGTTCGGGCCGGAGCCGGAAATCGTATCGAAGGAAACGTCCTTGAGCGGGTTCTGCATCGCTTCGCCAAGGCGCGCCCGTGCCTGCTCCAGCTTCGTTACCGCCTGGATTTCGCTGACGGTACCGGGCTGCTGGCTATCGAGCCATGCCAGATATTCCACCATCGCCGCGCCATCTTGAACATGAGCGGCAGCGGAACCGGCCAGCTCCGCTTCGTTCTTACAGGCACGCGGCAGCTTGACGGGGTCGATCGCCTCGATAACCGTGCCGCCATTGTCCTTGATGACACGCGTCAGCGCCACCGGCACCACGTCGGCATCCACCAGGATCGACGCGCCCTTCTCAGCAAGTCCGCGAAGAGTCTGCTCGATTTCTGTCGGCGCGTGACGCTTCACGAGGTCTTTGAGATAGGCTTTGACCTCGCCGTTTAATTTCCGCTCATCCAAAAAGAGATCGGCTTTGCCATCGGCATAGATGATCGCGCGAGCCAGCGGATGCGGTGTGTGCGGCACGTCGTTGCCGCGGATGTTGAAGATCCACGCGATCGACGATGGATCGGTCACGAGAACCGCATCCGCCTTGCGGCCTTTCACATCCTCGGCAATGTTGTCGATCTTCTGCCGCGCGGGCGTTCCACTAAAGGCTTCCGGCTGAATCGTGACTGGCTCCAGAGGCTCCGCAGGGCGCCCTTCCCACAGAGGATCGAGCGGGTTGGCAGCCAGCAGCACGACGGAGCCACCCTTCTCGGCAAGAGCCTTTTCCAGGCGGAGCAGTTCCGCGCTCGTATGCAGCCAGGGGTCGATACCGAGACGGAAGCCGCTCGGCGCATGTTCACCCAGCCACTTGGCTGGCGGTGCGCCGACAAGATCACCGCCCGTGAACACCGCCGGGTCAACCTGTGACGCAAGCTGGGTCGTATAGCGCTCATCGACAAACACGATGGCTTGCGACCGGGTCACCAGCACCACACCGGCAGAACCGGTAAAGCCCGTCAGCCACGCCATCCGCTCGGCACATTCCGGTACGTACTCACCTTGGTATTCATCGGCGCGGGGAATGAGAAACCCGTCTATGCCGAGCGCATCGAAGGTCGAGCGCAACGCCTCCACGCGGGCCTCACCGAACTGCGGAGTGGACTTGTTGTCAAAGGACTGGAACATGGCATGCTTTCTGGATTGTCCAGAGCGCCGTGCGTCTTATTGGACGCACAAAGGACGCTCTGTCTTTTGGAATCTACGCATCTTTTACAGACCATAGCGCGGCAGCCTCTCGCAGGTCCAGATCAAAGCGAGCGCCATCCCACGGCACCTCCATCCGCCCAATAGTTAGGCAGATCGCACAAATATGAGGGGCGATCACGCTCAGGATTGCATATAACGCATAGCACGAATGTCGAAGCGGCTATGGCGTCCCGAGCTGCACTGCCTTAAATTCCAAAGCATCGAAGGGGCAACGAAAACCCCGCAGAACAAGGATGTCCAACATGTCGAAGTCGATCTTTCGCACCGCATTTCAACGTGTCGTCGAAGCCCGTCAGCGGCAGGCAGACCGTTATGTCAGCAGCGCAATGCTGAACCTGGACGACACCACCATTGCCGCTTTCGGCACTACGCGCGAAGAGCTGCGTCGCAAAGCGAAATCCACTTACGTATTCTGATCGTGAGGCGATCTTCCTCCCGGCTCGCTGAACAAGGAATACGTTTATCCGCTTGAGCCTCTCCTCCCAAGGCTCGCGGATTCGGTCGGCAGGACCGATTGAAAAGGCGGCGCGCAAGCGTCGCCTTTTTCATGTCGTCAGAGCATGTCGCGACGGAGATGGATGGTGACCCAGCCGTTGCGCCAGATGGTGCGGATGTGGCTGAGCTTCATGCCGTTATAGGCCGACAGAACCTTCCAGCGTTGGCTGCTGAGAATACCCGATAGAATGACTGTGCCGCCGGGCGCCAGATGCGCCACGAGCTGCGGCGCCATCTTGATCAACGGTCGCGCCAAGATATTGGCAATGATGAGGTCAAATGGCCCATGACGGCGGAAGGAATCCGAATGGAAACCGGGCGCCGTCTCGAAGGCGATGCCGGAGACGATACCGTTCAGCTTAGCATTCTCCTTGGCGACGCGCGTCGCGATCGGATCGATATCGGTGGCCAGTACCGGCACCTTGCGCATCTTTGCCGTCGCGATTGCCAAAACACCACTGCCCGTGCCGAGATCCAGCGCGTTGCGGATTGTGCGCGAACGCAGCACGTCCTCGATCATCTCCAGGCAGCCTGACGTGGTGCCGTGATGCCCCGTGCCGAAAGCCTGACCGGCCTCGATTTCGATGGCAAGATCGTTTGGACGAACCTTGTCGCGGTCATGCGAACCATGCACCAGGAAGCGCCCTGCCCGCACGGGCTTTAGTCCTTCCAGCGACTTGGCGATCCAGTCGACATCGGGAATGACTTCGCGCTCGATCGTAAGATGCGGAAAAGAAGCCTGCAACAGCGTCTGAAAGCGCTCGGTGATCTCGTCTTCCTGCTCCAGAAGCAAATAGATCGATGCTTCCCAGATATCGCGCTTCTCATCGACCTCGGTGGTCGCGATCGCAATATCTTCCTCGCCGAAGACTTCCGACATCACATCAAGCACGTCGCCTGCCTGAACTTCGGTTGTGGTGACATAGAGACGGATTTCGCTCACGACAGACGCTTTCCCTAAGGCATGTTGCGCAATCCCGGTAAGCGATCTTGCGATGATGACATGCAACGAAACGAGGGCTTCAAGCGTGAGGATCAATCGCCACACGCTTCAGCTGGTTGAAGCGTCAGCCTTTGCCACAAAACACGCGGCAATCCAATGGAGCGGAAGGCGTTTCTTACGCCGACGTGTCAGGACTTGACGAGATTTTGCAGCTTCTGAACGGCGACATCAGGATTTTCGCCGTAAGCAATGGTGCCGCCGAAGGAACCGTCCGGGCGAAGCAGGATCACCGAGGCCGTATGGTCCATGGTGTAATCACCATTCGGGTCCTTCTCGTCGACCGGGACCTTTTTGGCGTAGATGCGATAACCCTTCAGCGTTTCGGCGATCTTGTCCGGTGCGCCGGTAATACCGGTAATGCGCTTGGAGACGTTGGAGATATACTGGTTCATCACCTCGGGCGTATCGCGTTCGGGATCGACCGAAACGAAATAGGCCTGCAGCTTGTCGCCCGCCGGGTCGACCTTCTCCATCCAGCCATTCAGTTCGAACAGCGTGGTGGGGCAGACTTCAGGGCAATGGGTGAAGCCGAAGAACAGCGCTGTCGGCTTGCCCTGAAACGCCTTCTCGGTGATCGGCTGACCGTTCTGTGCAACAAGCTGGAAGGGCGTGCCATAGGCCTCCTCCACCATCTGCTCACGGCTGTTGGTCAATTCCATCGTCAACCAGCCCATGACGCCCAAGAGAACGACGACGGCACCCCAGAGCGCGAGACGGATCGATTTCATGCTGTTCCTCACCATGCGATAATTGGCGGCAGGCGCCCTATGCGAGTGATAGCCAAGCCATTGAGGTTGCGCAAATCAAGAACGGCTGGAAAGCGCAACCGCGCTCTTTTGTCTCAATACCCTAATGTGCCGCAGCCTTGAGAGCCGCCTGTCAGAAGCACCAGGCGATGCCATTCTGCACAGACGCAATAAAGATATCGGTGCCGTGTCGAAGCCAGCTGTCAAAGGTGGCGATCACGCCGAAAAGAACAGCGCCCGTGGCAAGAGCTGCAAGCAGAAGCTTGCCGGAGTGGGACAATAATGCGCTCATCTTCCTACCTTACTCCACGGCGGCCCCAAGGAGAAGCGCGGACCGTCCTGGATTGTAAGCTTTCACATCCGTTAGTGAAAGTTTAAACGATTCTTGCCATCATCGTCGCCAGCGGTCCGCGCAAGCGCACGACATGATGTCACCGGATTTCACCTGGACGCCGCATTCATCCTTCCCAGCACACGGCCCGCCAGAGAGCCGCCAGGACAAGCAACGACCATGTCGAACGCCATCAAACAATCCGGCGCATACCTCGAAATCGTTTCCTTCCATCTCGGCGATCAGGAATTCTGCATCGACATCATGGCGATCCGCGAAATCCGCGGTTGGGCGCCGGTGACCCCGATGCCACACACACCGCCCTACGTTCTCGGCCTCATCAACCTTCGCGGTGCGGTGATCCCGGTTATCGACATGGCCTGCCGCCTCGGCATGAAGATGACCGAGCCCTCCGAGCGTTCCGCGATCATCGTTACAGACATCGGCGGCAAGCTGGTCGGCCTTCTGGTCGAACAGGTCTCTGACATGATGACCATCCGCTCCGAAGACCTCCAGCCCGCCCCGGAAATTATCCCGGAAGAGCAGCGCAATTTCTGCCGCGGCATCGTGGCGCTGGAAAAGAGCATGGTTTGCTTCCTCAACCTCGACACGGTCATTGCCGACGAATTGTCGCGCGAAGCCGCATAACCTCAGGCACCTTGGATTTTCCTAGAACGGCGGGCCTTTGGTCCGCCGTTTTTCGTTGGGCGACTTCCTGTATACCCACCCGTACCTACAGTCTGTTCAAGAATTGTGGTTGGTCTGCCGAACAGGGTGATTTCGAGAACCGGAGCGCAGCGTACTTCGGTACGTGAGCACCGGAAGCGCAGAAGTTACCATTTGCAGGCGACCAAATGCGATTATTGGATAGACTGTTATGGCTTGCCGTTTTTCCACGTCACGGTCTGCCCATAGAGTGGCACGGTCGAGATCGCCATCTTCGCCGAACCGTCCGTCAGCTCGCGCGTATGGACCAGATAGACCAGCGTGTCGTTTGTCTTATCGTAGATCCGGTTGACCACCATCTTCTTCCAGACCAGCGACATGCCCTGGCGGAAGACCTCTTCGCCGCCCTTTGAGAGATCGATATCGCCCACTTCAACCGGCCCTGTCTGGCTGCAGGAAATGGCGTTGTTCGAAGGGTCTTCGAACCAATTGCCGTTTTTCAGGCGATCAATCACGCCGCGCTCGAAATAGGTGATGTGGCAGGTGACGCCCTTCACCTTAGGATCGGAGATGGCTTCCACGACGATATCATTGCCGGTCCAGTCGACACCGACCTTGCCCACCACCTGCGCCAATGCGCCAAGTGGGAAAAGTGCCAGTCCCGCAACCAGGATCGCCCGAAGTTTTCTTGATGTCATCGCCTTTACCTCCATGTCTGAGACAACAGATAGGAAGGCGCGTCAGCGTAACAAGATCGGCGTGTTAGCGTTTTCTCATCGTGCAGGGCTCATAACCCATCGCGTGCAGGCGCCCCGCCACCATGCCGATCTTCGCAGGAATATCGCGCACATGCTGCAAGGTGAGAGACTTGGCAGCGGCAATGGCCGCAGAGGCGCAAACCACGGCATCCTCAGCCGCATTGTGGTGGACGAAGCGAAGCTGCAAATGATGGGCGATGATGTTGAGCTTATGCGACGGCAGAGAAGGCCAGACGCGCTGCGCCATCTTCACGCTGCAGAAGTAAGAGAGCGACGGATAGCTCTGGCGGTACTTGTCGAAGCTCGCGCGCATGACGCTGAAATCAAAGGCCGCGTTATGGGCAATCATCGTCGCCTCTCGAAAATCGTCGACGAACTCGTCCATGACCTCGGGAAATTCAGGCGCATCTTCCACATCGGCCGGGCGAATGCCGTGCACCGCAATGTTGAAGTGGGAAAAGCGCATCTCCTTCGGTCGAATCAGCCGCTCTTCCACCCGCGTGATCACACCATCCTCGATCCATGCCAGCCCGACGGAACAGGCGCTGCCACGCTCTTCATTGGCGGTTTCAAAATCGATGGCGATTGTTTTCAAGAGGCGATTCCCGGTGCGTTGCAAACGGCATAGAACAAAATGGCTTGGAAATGAACCACCAGGCAAGAAACGGGTGGGAACGACAACCTCAACAGCTTAGAACCCGATAACGCGATGGGGATGATCGAGATGAGCGTACACAGCCGAATGAATGCAACGGAATGGGCAATGCTCGTCGCGCTGTCCATCCTCTGGGGCGGCTCCTTCTTCTTTGTCGGCATCGCGGTCAAGGAACTGCCGCCGATCACCATCGTCACGCTGCGGGTCACCATCGCCGCGCTCGCGCTTCTCACCGTGTGCCGTGTCCTCGGCTACAGCCTGCCACGAAAGCCGGAGGTGCTGCGCGCCTTCCTGATCATGGGACTCCTCAACAATATTATCCCCTTCTCCTTGATCGTCTGGGGACAGACCCATATTGCCAGCGGTGTCGCCTCTATTCTCAACGCCACGACGCCGCTCTTCACCGTGCTTGTCGCCCATATGATGACGACGGACGAGAAGCTCAGCGCCAACAAACTTGCCGGCGTCATCATCGGTTTTGTCGGCGTCGCGACCATGATCGGCCCTGCGGCCCTCACAGGTGAGCGCTCGAGCCTCTGGGGCCAGCTTGCCATCCTCGGCGCTGCCATCTCCTACGCCTTCGCCGGCATTTTCGGACGGCGTTTCAAGGCCATGGGCGTGCCGCCTCTGGTAACCGCCACAGGCCAGATTTCCGCTTCAAGCCTCGTTCTCATTCCTGTTGCACTCCTTATCGACAGGCCCTGGACGCTTGCCATGCCGAGCGGCGAAACATGGGCCGCCCTCTTCGGCATCGCGCTTCTTTCCACCGCACTCGCCTATCTCATCTTCTTCCGCATTCTCTCTTCAGCTGGCGCGACAAACCTTGCGCTCGTTACCTTTCTCATTCCGGTCAGTGCCATCGTCCTCGGCTCGCTGGTCCTGGGAGAACAGCTTGCCCTGAAGCACTTTATCGGCATGGCAATGATCGCCGCCGGTCTCGTCGCCATCGACGGGCGGCTGTTGCAGCGCAAGTCCTTCAAGACTTGACAGCACCGACCGGCCACCGCATCCTGTAGCCATGATCGCAAAGACCAACACAATGATGCTTACCGTGGGTACCACCGGCGCGCCGGTGGACGGTGGAGCCTTGTGTGGAGCCTTTTCGCGATAGGTCTCGCGATCATTCCACCGAAGCCCTGCCGAAGCAGCAGGGCAACACAATGCACCTGCTCTTCCGATTGAAAGGAAACAGCATGTCGCAATCCCAGGAACCACCCTCACCCGCCGATTTTTCCCTCGATGACGTCATCATCCGTGGTTTCCGTCCGGATGATGCGGAAGCCCTGACAGAAGTCCTGAACATGCCGGGCGTCCGCTACGGTACCCTTCGCCAGCCGTTTCAGAGCGTTGCTCATACTCGCCGATATATGGAATCCCTTACACCAGCCGATATCATGATCGTTGCTGAATGGCGCGGTCGACTGATCGGCAATGCTGGCCTCCACGCGGAGCGGGGTCGCAGGCGCCATGCCGCTTCGTTAGGGCTCGGCATCCACGATGATTTTACCGGCAAGGGCCTCGGAACGCTCTTCATCAAAACATTGCTGGATGCAGCCGATAACTGGCATGACTTGAAACGGATCGAGCTCAATGTCTTCACCGACAACGCTCCCGCCATCCGGTTGTATGAAAAGTTTGGCTTCGAGAGGGAAGGAACAATGCGCCAATACGCTCTTCGAAACGGCGTCTATGCCGACTGCTATCTGATGGCACGGGTGAGGTAGCCCTGCTTCGACTGCATTTATAAATACGTTTCGCGAATTGAAAATTTGCGCTCGACGTAAGGCCGCGTACGTGGGATCAACCCTTTAACAAAAGCGGAGCGAAGAATTTTTGTCAGCACAACGATTTCTCTGCTTACTTTGAATTTCGCCTGCTGAGTTTGGGCTACGTCACGCGTCGCGGCCATTTTTGCCGACCAGCTTGCATCGCATTGTAGTTCACCTGGAAATTTGGCGGGGACCATATCAGCACGCCGCCCATGATCGATACCACGAAGATCAACTTGGATATAACCGCGAGGATCGTTCCGGCAAGGCCCGTCCAAAACAAAGCACGGTGTATACCGTACCGGGTTTCCAGGACGTTATGAAGGATATGACCTCCATCAAGGGGATAAGCTGGAAGCAAATTAATCACGGTTAGAACCAGATTGAAATTGGAAAGCCAAAAGATTGCGGCAAAAATGAAAGGTCGCGATGTCGGCGGAGGCCGATGCCATAGTTGATCCGTCCCAACAGAAACGGGATCGGGAAGGAATACGTAATACAATACAAGCCCAATTATGCCCGCGCAGAGATTGGCCAACGGCCCGGCGAAAGTAACGAGGTAGTCATCTCTTCTGCTGTATCGGTCGGTCTCCCAAAGCGTTTCTCCTCCTCTCACATGAAGACGGATTAGCACGACACGGTGGCCAAGTTTTATGGCTGCCCATGCATGTGCAGCCTCATGAATGAAAATCGACAACACGATTCCGATGGCAACAACGCTGGCAGTGGCAAACCCGCGAGATGAGAACTTGTACCAGATAGGGAACGTCAGGGCTGTAACCAGGATAATTATGCTGCCGTGTATCCACACAGGCGGGGCGTTTCCGAGCGATAGCTCTACACCGTCATCATAGTGGCTGAATTTCACGTGTGCTCCCGGCGCAGTTTCACATCTACGGTCGTTCTTATGTGGACCATACCATCAAAGAGGTCGAGGTATTATTGCGCAAAGCGCGTCTTGAAGCCATCACCGTCGCGGAGGGTCCTCCCGGGACCATCCGCTCATCCTCTCATCTCACCTGTGCTGTGCGGCAATCACAATGATGGTCTCCCACAGCACGCAGCTTCGTCCCCGTTACTCTCTTCCAACCGCTGTGGCGCGTGGGCCTAACTTGCAAATCGGCCCATCGCGGAAACTGCTCGGCAATCAGCCGCGCTACCGTCTCCAGCCGATCGCTCGTGAGGCCCTCTCTATGACTGTATCAAACCGACAGAACGATTTTGATATCGTCACCCGCCGATCAGAGCCAGCCACTCATCCTCATCCATCGTTTGCACACCAAGCTCGCGCGCCTTGTCGAGCTTCGATCCGGCACCCGGACCCGCCACGACAATATCCGTCTTCTTCGACACCGAGCCTGCGACCTTGGCGCCAAGGCTTTCGGCCCGCGCCTTTGCCTCGTCGCGGGTGAATTTTTCCAGCGATCCGGTGAAGACCACCGTCTTTCCAGCAACAGGACTTCCTTCCGTCGATGGCTTATCCGCCTCCTTCGGGCGAAGCTCCTTCATCAACCGGTCGATGACATCGAGATTGCGGGGCTCCTTGTAGAACTCCACAATGGCGCGCGCCACCACTTCACCGATGCCATCAATGCTGTTGAGTTCGTTCCAGGCGTCGCCGGAAGAATCGGCGGCAGCCTTCATCGACTCCTCGAAATGCGCATAGGTGCCATAGCTGCGGGCGAGAAGCTTCGCGGTCGTTTCCCCCACATGGCGAATGCCGAGCGCGAAAATGAGCCGGTGCAGATCAATCTCGCGCCTGGCATCGATGGCATCGAACAGCTTCTTGACGCTGACCTTGCCGAAGCCATCGATATTTTCAAGCCTGGTGAGGTGGCTCTTCTCCTGCCGTTCTTTCAGCGTGAAGATATCGGGAGCGGTCTTGATCGACAGCGCGGGATCTTCGCTCTCGAAGAAGAACTCGATCTGCTTGGTGCCGAGCCCCTCAATGTCAAAGGCATTGCGCGAGACGAAGTGCTTAAGGTGCTCCACCGCCTGCGCCCGGCAGACAAAGCCGCCGGTGCAGCGTGTTACGGAGTCGAGCTTGCCGGTCTTTTCATTGCGCTCGCGCACCGCATGGCTGCCACAGACAGGGCACTTCTTCGGAAACTCGTAAGGCTTCAGATTGTCGGGTCGCCGTTCCAGAACGACATCCAGAACCTGCGGAATAACATCGCCAGCGCGCTGGACGATGACGGTGTCGCCGATCCGGATATCGTGCTCCTCAGGCCGGATACGTTCGCCGTGATTGCCGATCCCCTCGATGTAATCGGCATTGTGCAGCGTCGCATTCGTCACCACCACACCGCCAACGGTAATCGGCGTCAGCCGCGCAACGGGCGTCAGCGCGCCTGTGCGACCGACCTGAATGTCGATCGCCTCGACGGTGGTGAATGCCTGCTCGGCGGGAAACTTATGCGCCGTTGCCCAGCGGGGGCTGCGCGAGCGAAAGCCGAGACGTTCCTGCACATCAAGCTCATCGACCTTGTAGACGACGCCGTCGATATCGTAATCGAGGTCCGGTCGCGCAATACCGATTTCATGATAGTGCTCAAGCAGTTGCGAGGCGGAAGCGAATCTCTTCATCAACGGATTGACGGGAAAACCCCAGTCGCGAAATTTTTCGACAATGCCGTGCTGCGTGTCGGCAATGCGCGTCGGCTGCCCGCCATTGGAGACCTCACCCAGCGCATAGGCGAAGAACTTCAGCTTGCGCCGTGCGGTGACATTCGGATCGAGCTGGCGCAACGATCCGGACGCCGTGTTGCGCGGATTGACGTAGGTCTGCTTGCCCTCCGCCTCCATCTGCGCATTCAGCGCCAGAAAGTCGCTCTTGGCCATATAGACTTCGCCACGCACTTCCACCACTTCCGGAACCCCGGCGGGAAGCTCGTTTGGGATTTCCTTGATGGTGCGGATATTGGCGGTGACATTCTCACCCGTCGTGCCATCGCCACGCGTCGCCGCCGTCACCAGCCTGCCCCGTTCATAGCGAATGGACATGGAAAGCCCATCGATTTTCGGCTCGGCGGTAAAGGCAATCGAATCATCCGGCAGCCGCCCGAGGAAGCGGTAGACCGAGGCGACGAAGTCGGCGACATCCTCATCCGAAAAGGTGTTGTCGAGTGAGAGCATCGGGCGCGCGTGGACGATGGGCGCAAAAGTCGGCAGCGGCGCAAAGCCCACCTTTTTCGATGGGCTGTCGGCGCGCACCAGTGCCGGAAAAGCCGCCTCGATCGCATCGTTGCGCCGTTTCAGCGCGTCATACTCTGCGTCCGAAACCTCCGGCTGATCCTTGCCGTGATAGAGCGCATCGTGCCGCGCAATTTCCGCCGCGAGAAAGGCAAGCTCGGAAGACGCTTCAAGCTCGGTCAGGTTTTCGACGGGTGTCTGGTCGTTCGACATGGCGGCCTCATTCGGGAATCTGCCTGAGCTTTTATCCAATTATTGGAGCTGGCGAAACGGCCCCTTTTCATCAGGACGGAATCGATTACTCTGAACATCCGGATCATCCCTCTGTTCTGGAGCTGCCCATGGACACGACGACCCTGATTGCCTTTGCCGCTGCCTTCTTCGTCTTCGCAGCCAGTCCCGGCCCCGACAATATGACCATCGTTGCGCGAACCATCACTCATGGCGCGCCCTCCGGCATCGCCTACGGGCTTGGTACCGTTGCCGGTATTCTGATCTTTCTCACACTGGCCGCCTTTGGCCTGTCGCTGATTGCGCAGGAAATGGGCGTCGCCATGACGGTTCTGCGCTATGGCGGTGCGGCCTATCTGATCTGGATGGGAGTGAAGATGTGGACGGCACCGGCGGTCGTGCCGCAGCTTCAGCCCGTGAGTGAGAGACGTGGCCTCTTCTCCATCTTTGTCACCGGCTTCGTTCTCAATCTCGGCAATCCGAAAATGCCGCTCTTTTATGTCGCGCTCCTACCAAACATCGTCGGTGCATCGCTGACCGTGGATCATCTGGCAGCGCTCGCCGCCGTCATTCTTTGCGTCGAGGTCGTGGTGATCGGCGGGCACGTGCTGCTTGCGGTGAGAGCACGAAAGCTGCTGCGCTCGGAACGCATCGTTCGCCGCGTCAACCGCGTGGCGGGCGGAGTGATGATCGGCTCCGGCGTGGCCGTTGCGGCCAGCCGCTGAAACGAGCGAAGCAATCATAGTTGTTAGAAGGATCATCGCCAATATCGCCGCCACAGACGTCAAAGCCGCCCAAGCCTTCTATGGCGACATCATCGGCCTCGACCTCGTCATGGACCATGGCTGGATCGTCACCTTCGCAGCGCCCATAATCGAGGCGCGACCCCAAGTGAGCATTGCGACGCAAGGCGGATCAGGAACCCCCGTCCCGGATTTGTCGATTGAGGTTGACGATCTTGAGGAAGTGCTTCGGCGTGTGAAAGCGGCAGGCCTGAAGCTCGAATATGGCCCTGCCCGTGAGCCATGGGGCGTGAAGCGCTTCTATCTGCGTGACCCCTTTGGCCGGCTGATCAATATCCTGTCTCACGAAGAAGAGGGGTGAGCGCGCCCTCGAACCGTACGTTTTTGTACGCAGATATAGCATCGTCTTCACACGAATACTTAAGACTACCCGGCTAGATTGTCCGCAAAAATCACGGAGAAAAGGCGGACATGTCGACAAAATGTGAAGGTTGCCGCGACGGCAAAGAACTCGACTTCCCATTCTCGATGGCATTTCAGCCTATCTTTGACGTCAACACCGGCGTGGTTTTTGCCAATGAAGCGCTGGTGCGCGGCCCAAATGGCGAGGGTGCGGGAACGGTTCTGTCAAAGGTCGACGAGAGCAACCGATATACGTTCGATCAGCAATGCCGCGTCAAGGCGATCGAGCTTGCCGCGCGGCTGTTCGATCCGACGGACACCACCAAGCTTTCGATCAACTTCATGCCGAACGCCGTCTATGAGCCGCGCGCCTGCATCCGCCTGACGCTGGCAACCGCCATGAAGACCGGCTTCCCGCTGAACCGCATCATTTTCGAGTTCACCGAGACCGAAAAGCTGGACTCGGTGCATGTGCTGAACATCCTGCGCACCTACCGTGACATCGGTTTCATGACAGCGATCGATGATTTTGGCGCAGGCTATTCCGGCCTCAACCTTCTCACCCATTTCCAGCCCGATATCGTCAAGCTCGACATGGACCTGATCCGCGGCATTGATCGCGATCCGGTTAGACGCGTGATCCTGCGCAACACGCTGAACATGCTGGCCGACCTGAACATCACACCACTTTGCGAGGGCGTCGAAACAGCTGACGAACTTTCAGCACTCCGCGACCTTGGCGTCAACCTGATGCAGGGATATCTTCTGGCAAAGCCCGCCTTCGAATCCATAACCGTGCCCAGCACGATCGCGGATGTGCTGGCGCCTGCCGCATAATCTTAAAGAAAGCTTCGATCGAGAGCTCAGTCCTGTGCGGCCAGCAGTCGCGCAGCCGCCGCCCTCGCCTCATCCGTCACCGATGCACCGGCCAGCATGCGCGCAATCTCTTCGGTGCGATGTTCCGGCTGCATGGTCGCGACGCGGGTAGCGATCCGCTCGGTGCCATCGCCTGCCGGTCCCTTGGCGATCAGCAGATGGGTTGAGGCACGCGCTGCGACCTGTGGCGCATGGGTCACCGACAAGACCTGAACTGTCTTTGATAGCCGCTTCAGCCGCTGGCCAATGGCATCCGCCACCGCACCGCCCACGCCCGTGTCGATTTCATCGAAGACCAGTGTCGGTGCCGAACCGCGATCGGCAAGCGCCACTTTCAGCGCCAGCAGGAAGCGTGAAAGCTCGCCGCCGGACGCCACCTTCATGATCGGGCCAGGTCGGGTGCCGGGGTTGGTCTGAACGTGGAATTCGACCACATCGATACCGTCTGCTGTCGCTGACGAGGCATCGCTCGTGACTTCCACGGTAAAGCGCGCCCGCTCCAGCTTCAAGGCCGGAAGCTCCGCCATCACCGCCTCGGACAGTGCCGCGGCCGCATTGCGCCGCTTGTCGGAAAGCGACAGTGCCGCTCGGTCGAAATCGGCCTTCACGACGCCAAGCTGCGCTTCGAGCTTCGCCAGCTTTTCTTCGCCTGCATCCAGGTCGGCAAGATCCGTCACCATGCGCTCGGCCAGCGCTGGGAGATCGCTTACGGGAACGGAATATTTGCGGCCTGCAGCGCGAAGCGCAAAGAGACGCTCTTCGACGCGCTCCAGCTCGCGCGGGTCGAACTCTGTCCGGCGAAGCGCCGCTTCCACTTCCATCTGCGCATTGGAAAGATTGTCGAGTGCTGCGTCGAGCAGTTGTACGGTGTCTTCGAGCAGACCCGGAGCCTCATGGCTCTTGCGCTCCAGCCGCCGCATCATCGAGGCGATGATCGGCACAGGCGACGCGTTACCATTCAGAAATTCGCTGGCCTCGGCGATATCGCCAGCAATGCGTTCGGATTTCTGCATCACAGAACGGCGTTCCGCCAGTTCCTCCTCCTCGCCATCGCGAGGAGAAAGCGCTTCCAACTCTTCCACGGACGAGCGCAGATAATCCGCCTCGCGGGCAGCCGCCTCCACCTTGGCGCGGTGCACCTTCAAGCCGCGCTCGGCGTCCTTCCAGGTGCGGTAGAGGCCTTGAACGGAGATAACCTCATCGCTGAGGCCTGCAAAGGCATCGAGAAGCGCACGGTGCGCATTGGTGTCCACCAGTGCCCGATCGTCGTGCTGCCCGTGAATTTCCACCAGATGCTGGCCAAGCTGGCGCATCATCTGCACCGAAACGGCCTGATCGTTGACATAGGCCTTGGTGCGACCATCGGCGGATTGTACGCGGCGAAAGATCAGATCGCCATCATCGTCCAGACCGTTTTCGCGCAGCAGCAGACGTGCAGGATGATCCATGCCAACTTCGAAGGTGGCCGTCACCTGCCCCTTATCTTCGCCATGGCGCACGAGACCGCCATCGCCACGCCCACCGAGGGCAAGCGACAGGCTATCGAGAAGAATGGATTTACCGGCGCCGGTTTCGCCGGTCAGCACGGAGAGACCGGCCTCGAACCCAAGGTCGAGCCGTTCGATCAGAACGATGTCGCGGATCGAAAGCTGGACCAGCATGGGAACGCCTTTGCCTTACGCTCCGATCAGCTTCTTGCCGGCGCGGGAAATCCAGGATTCGCGGTTTTCACGCGGCTCCAGACCCTGACCCTTCAAGAGCTTGTAGGAATCGGCATACCATTGGCTGTCCGGGTAGTTGTTGCCGAGAACGGCAGCTGCCGTCTGGGCTTCATCCACTAGGCCCATGGCGTAATAGGCTTCGGTGAGACGTGCGAGCGCCTCTTCGATCTGGTTGGTGTTCTGGTACTGCTCCACGACAATGCGGAAGCGGGACACAGCAGCCAGATATTCCTTGCGCTCAAGATAGTAGCGACCGACCTGCATTTCGCGACCGGCAAGCTGGTCGCGTGCAAAGCGGATCTTCGCCTGCGCATCGGCGACATATTCCGAATTCGGATAGTCGTTGACCACCTTGCTCATCGCTTCGATGGTACGCTGCGCGGCGCGCTGGTCCTGCGTCACGTCGGCGATCTGCTTGGAGTAAGCAAGACCGATCATGTACTGAACGTAGGCTGCGTCTTTCGCGCGCGGATATTGCTTGAGGAAGCGCTGACCGGATGTGATCGCTGCTTCGTTCTTGTTCTGACGCGTGGCGATGAAGGTGTTCATCACCAGAGCCTTCTGGCCCCACTCGGTGAAGGGGTACTGCTTGTCGATCGCGGTGAACTTGCGACCGGCTTCCGTCATGTTGCCCTTGTTCATATTGGCAAGCGCCTGGCGGTAAAGCACATCCGGCGGATCGGTTTCAACGCCGAGCTTGGTAATGTCGATGTCGGGATCGGACTGGCAGGCAGTGACCAGCGTTCCGGCGCCAAGCAGCATCAGCGATACGAGCCCAACCCGCACCGTTCCATTCATTGCACCAGACCCTACACGCTTCATTCGACAGTTCCCACTTCCCGCGTCACTACAGAGCTTAGGCTTTCGCAGGCGGTTCTAGCCGCAAAAGTACCAGCAGGGCAACGCAATGATGACGCATTAACGCATTTTTATGGCAGGCTCACGCATGAAACGCGATAATCCCGGCCTCCACCCTTGCAACTCCTATTAGAGCGTTTCCTTTTTAAATGGAAGCGTTCTGCCGGAGCAGATTTCCTTTGCGCCGAAGGTGATCGTCGAAGAGCGTACCCACAGGTACAGAAAAGCCGATCACCGTTGCCGCGGCAACCAATTCCCCGACAAACCACCCTCACCCCAAGAAACTCTCTGACGATTGTCATCGCTTTTGCCAGCCTTCCAGCTGGCAAAAGCCACCGCCCGTCGACTGCACTCGATCAGGCCTCAGCAGGGACAAAAGAAAAAAGGCTGCCTGGAGGACAGCCTTTATGAAAAGTCGAATGCAATGATGATCTTATGCAGACCAGGGAGCAAATTCCGGCTGGTTGATCGCCACGAATTCACGCGCACGGACGACCGGCTGACGAGCGGCAGGCGCCTCGACGATCTCATAGGCGGTCGGGTCGCTCAAAAGCGCCTTCAGTGCGTTCGCATTGACCTTGTGACCGCCGCGATAGGAACGGTAGCAGCCGATGAATTGTGCGCCGGCGAGCGCCAGATCGCCAACGGCGTCGAGCGTCTTGTGACGGACGAACTCTTCCTTCTCGTAGCGCAGGCCTTCCATATTGATGACCGTATGGTCGTCGGAGATGACGACCGAATTTTCCAGCGAGGAGCCGAGCGCGTAACCGGCAGCCCACAGGCGCTCCACATCACGCATGAAGCCAAAGGTGCGAGCACGCGAAAGCTCGTTCTTGAACGTCTCAGCGGTCAGGTCGCCCTTCCAGGTCTGGCGACCGATCAGCGGCGTATCGAAATCGATTTCGACTTCGAAGCGCGTACCATCATACGGACGGAACTCCGCCCAGGATGGGCCAGCATCAATACGAACCGGCTTGATGACGCGGATGTAGCGGCGCTTCACGCCAAGATTGACGATGCCAACCGATTCGATCGCTTCGATGAACGGCGCGGAGCTGCCATCCATGATCGGCACTTCCGGACCGTCGACTTCAACGATCAGGTTGTCGATACCCATGGCGTAGATGCCGGCCATGACATGCTCGACGGTTGCAACGGACTGTGCGGGCGAACGGCCGATCACGGTGCAAAGATCGGTGTTGCCGACATTGGCAGAAACCGCCTTCACTTCCACCACGGTACCGTTCTCCAGCGTGCGGCTGAAGACGATGCCCGTTCCGGCTTCCGCCGGCTGAAACGTCATGGAAGCCGGGTTGCCCGAATGCACGCCGATACCCTTGAGTTGAACAGGGTTGGCGATAGTTGTCTGAAAACCGAGCAATCCGATGGTCATGCGTATCAAGCCTTTTCATGTGACCCCGCCAGCGATGCCGGCTTGGTCCGAAGTCAAAAGAGGGGAAATGCAGCGCTCACGGAGACATTATTTCCCATTCCCATGTTCTTACATACGCACACTGCAGCGCCATCACAAATCACTGTTGATTTCGCTTTGTTACAGACCCAAGCATTTGAAAGAATTGAGAGAAGCACCCTCGCACCGAGGCGGTGAAACACAAATACCCGGGCCTTTTAGACCCGGGTATTCGCTTAACGCGGAATCGCCTGATCGGTTCACCGACCGGCTATCCGATCAGTTCGACTGACGGCGCAGGAAGGCCGGAATTTCGAGCTGATCGTCTTCGTGATGGCTGGAAGAAGCCGGCGACTGGCGACCGTGGTCATCCAGATTGCCGCGACGCGGTGCGTACATGCTCGCTTCCGGAGACATCGGACGGCGCTGCTGCGGAGCAAGGCTCGGAGCATCCATCATGTCGGAAGGAACAGTTTCTTCTTCATCGCGACGGCCGAGCGAATTTGTGATTCGCTTCAAGAGACCCATGGGGCCGCGCTCTTCAGGCGCTGCGTGAGCAACCTGTGCACGGTGATCCATTTCAGCCTTCACCACTGGCGGAAAGTCCTCGACCTTTGGCATGCGAACCGGCTCCGGCTGGCGCGCGACAGGAGCTGGTTCATGATAAACCTGAGCCTGTGGCTGTGCCATGCGCGGAGCCGGCGCTGCGACCTGCTCCGGAGCGTGGTATACAGGTGCCGGAGCAGCCTGAACCGGTGCTGCGGGGCGAGCAACGACCGGCGATTCGGCCGGAGCAGATGCGAACAGCTTGCTCTGTGGGCGGAACTCGGCTTCTGCCTGTGCCTGGCGCAACTGCTGTTCAGCAGCGGCCAGAGCGAGTTCGCGCTCCATATCGACTTCCGCAGCGCGGATGGTCTGAGCAATCGGATCTACGGACTTTGGTGCCTGCATAACTGGGGCAGGCTGAACTGCGGCCGGAGCGGATGCAACGGCCGCGGAGGGACGGATAACGGGCTTTGCTGCTGCAGCGGCGGCTGCACGCATTTCGGCGATGTTCTTTTCCATCTGGCCCGGTACACGGTCGATGCCGGTGGCAACGACAGAGACGCGGATGAGGCCTTCGAGCGCTTCGTCGAAAGTCGCGCCGAGGATGATGTTGGCATCCGGATCGACTTCTTCGCGAATACGCGTTGCAGCTTCGTCGACTTCGAAGAGGGTCAGGTCGCGACCACCGGTGATGGAGATCAGGAGGCCCTGTGCGCCCTTCATCGAGGTTTCGTCGAGCAGCGGGTTGGCAATAGCCGCTTCCGCAGCCTGCATTGCGCGGCCTTCGCCGGACGCTTCACCCGTACCCATCATTGCGCGGCCCATTTCGCGCATGACCGAGCGAACGTCGGCGAAGTCGAGGTTGATGAGACCTTCCTTCACCATCAGGTCGGTGATGCAGGCGACGCCGGAATAGAGAACCTGGTCGGCCATTGCGAAGGCATCGGCAAAGGTCGTCTTGTCGTTGGCAATGCGGAAGAGGTTCTGGTTCGGAATGACGATCAGCGTATCGACAGACTTCTGCAGCTCTTCGATGCCCTGTTCGGCCAGACGCATGCGGCGTCCACCTTCAAAATGGAACGGCTTGGTAACAACGCCGACCGTCAGGATGCCCTTGTTGCGGGCAGCCTGTGCAACGACCGGAGCCGCACCAGTGCCCGTGCCGCCGCCCATGCCGGCGGTGACGAAGCACATGTGGGTGCCGTTCAGGTGGTCGATGATTTCATCGATGCACTCTTCGGCAGCAGCGCGACCGACTTCCGGCTGCGAGCCGGCGCCGAGACCTTCGGTGACGTTGACGCCGAGCTGGATTACCCGATCGGCCTTCGTCATTGTCAGGGCCTGCGCGTCAGTGTTGGCGACGACGAAATCGACGCCCTGCAGACCTGCCGTGATCATGTTATTGACAGCGTTACCGCCACCGCCGCCAACACCGAAAACGGTGATGCGTGGCTTCAGCTCGGTGATATCCGGCTTTTGCAGCTGTATCGTCATTTTACCATTCCTTCTTTTGATGGCCGGCAACGCCCCGCTGGCCAATTTCTTTGAACTTCACTCATTCCTCTTCCGTGATACGCAGGAAGAGGATCAGAAACTTTCTTTCAGCCACTGCCCCACACGGGCGATCCGCCCGCTGCCCATTCCAAACGGCGAGAACATTCCGCTCTGCGCCGCGTGAATTTCAATGTCCGCGATCTGCGGATAGATCATCAATCCGCAAGCCGTGGAAAAGGCCGGGCCCTTGGCCGCAACCGGCAGGCCCGCCACGCCCATCGGACGACCGATGCGCACATTGCGAGCCAGAATGCGACGCGCCGTTTCCGGCAGACCGGTGAGCTGGCTCGCGCCACCCGTCAGCACCACGCGCTTGCCCACGATCGGGCTGAAACCAGACTTCTGGATACGGTCGCGGATCAGTTCGAGCGTCTCTTCGATACGAGCGCGAATGATGCGACTGACCAGTGCCTTCGAAACCTGCGATGGCTGATCGCGATCGTCCTCGCCGATCGGCGGAACGGCGATCATCTCGCGATCGTCCACGCCACCATTGGCAAGCGAGGAACCGTGAACGACCTTCAGACGCTCGGCATCCTCGATGCGCGTGGAAAGACCACGTGCGAGGTCGGTGGTGACGTGATGACCGCCAAGACCGATAGCATCCGTGTGAACCAGGCGACCTTCGGCAAAAACCGAAATCGTCGTGGTGCCGCCGCCCATGTCGATGGCAGCACATCCAAGTTCAACTTCGTCATCCACAAGTGCCGCAAGACCGCTGGCATAGGGGGTGGCAACAATGCCTTCGACCGACAGATGCGCGCGGTTGATGCAGAGCTCGAGGTTCTTCAGCGCCGTGCGCTCAGCGGTGACCACATGCATGTCCACGCCCAGCAGGTCGCCATACATGGAAAGCGGATCGCGAATGCCGCGCTCGCCATCCAGCGAATAGCCAGTCGGAAGCGAGTGGAGAATTGCACGGTCCTGACGCAGCGACTGCTGGCTTGCGGCAATCAGAACCTTGCGCAGATCGCCGGCTTCCACTTCCTGGCCGCCGAGATCGATGGAGGCGGTGTAGATATCGCTTGCCAGACGGCCAGCCGAAACATTGACGATCAGGCTGTCAACCGTGAGACCTGCCATCCGCTCGGCCGCATCGACGGCCAGACGAATGACGCCTTCCAGCGCATCGAGATCGGCGATCACACCGGATTTCACGCCACGCGAGCGCTGATGACCAATGCCGATCACATCCACCTTATGGGTGCGACCGGGCAGAACTTCGCTCTCCTGACGCGGCGTCAGGCGGCCGATCATGCAGACCACCTTGGTGGAGCCGATATCGAGAACGGAAACCACATGGTTGCGCTTCGACGACAAGGGCTTCAGGCGCGGAAGACCGAACTGAGAAGAACCGAATAAGCTCATGTGCTCTTCTCCGCTTTCTTGAGGGCTTTGCTGCGGGCGTCAACGGCGGTCTGGCGACGCTCGGCCGCACCTTCCGTCAACTGCACCGTGGTGCGGTCGGAAAGACGCAGGTCAACGGCTGCGACATCGCGCGAGAGGATTTTCTGCTCCATGTCGAGGCGAGCAAGAAGCTGCAGCGCCTTCGGCACATTTTCTTCCGGCAGTTTGACGACGATCCCGTTGTCGAGATGCAGATCCCAGCGACGACCGGCAACGCGGACATATGCGCGAACGCGGTTGCGGATTTCCGGCCAGTCGGCCAACTCGTCGACGAAACCTGCAGCGCCCGTTTCGGCGTCACGACCGACGAAGAGCGGCAGGCCGGCATATTTATTGTCCCGCAACGGTGCGATCACGCTGCCGCTCTTTTCGATCAGCGAGAGTTCCGAACCGTGCTGCCAGATGCCGAAAGCCTGGCGCTCCTTCAGACGAACTTCGATCGTCTTCGGATAGACCTTGCGCACTTCGACATCTTCGACCCAGGGGAGCTCGGTCAGCTTCTTGCGGGCTGCATTGACGTCGAGCGCGATCAGCGAGGTCGCACCATCGAGACCAAGAAGCTGAAAGACTTCGATCTCCGAGGTCTGCAGATTGCCGGAGACTTTCACGTCTTCGACGGCAAAACCGGCAGCAGAGGTCGTCGCCTGAGCGACCAGTTCCGTGTGGCCACCAAGCGACATGCCATAGAGACCAACGGCGGAGAAGAATACCAGTGTCGAAGCCGTACCGGTGTGAGCTGGAATGTGAATGCGCCCCGTCGCAAGGCTGGCGCAGAAGCGGAACACACGACGCAGCGGACGCGGAAGGACGAGGCGATCGTCCGCACCGACCGATGCGTTGTTCGCACGTTTTTTAGCTGTCGATCTTTTGCCGTTTACCGCAAGCACGACGCGTCCTCCACCATCCACCGGACAAGCTCACCAAAGGAACGGCCCTGATAAGCCGCCATTTCGGGCACGAGGGAGGTTGGCGTCATGCCCGGCTGGGTATTGATCTCCAGCCAGATAAGTTCGCCATCTTCTGAGAAACGGTCGTCGTAGCGAAAATCCGAACGGCTCACGCCACGGCAGCCAATCACCTGATGCGCCATGACTGCCAATGATTGGATTTTTTGGTAAATATTCGGTGAAATTTCCGCCGGGATGACATGCTTTGAGCCACCATTGGCGTATTTCGCGTCGTAATCGTAAAAATTATGGCCGAGCGGCACCACTTCCGTGACGCCGAGAGCCTCGCCGTTCATCACGCCGCAGGTCATTTCACGGCCATGAACATAGCGCTCGACCATGACCGAATCACCATAACGCCATTCGGTGGAGCCAAGCACTTGCGGTGGATGGGATTGATCTTCCTTGACGATGACGACGCCGAAGCTCGATCCTTCACGAACCGGCTTGACGACGTAAGGCGTCGCCATCGGATGCTCCGAACCGATATCGAAACGGTTCATCAGCTTTTCAGCAGCAACAGGAATGCCGGCGGCAGCAGCAATCTTCTTGGACTGCGACTTGTTCATCGCCAGAGAAGACGCGGCAACGCCCGAATGCGTATAGGGAATTTCAAGATATTCCAGGATGCCCTGGATCGTACCGTCTTCACCGAATGGACCATGCAGCGCATTGAAGGCGACATCGGGCCTGATATCCGCAAGAACGGCAGCGATGTTACGGTCAACATCCACACGCGTGACCTTATAGCCCTCGCCTTCCAGCGCGGACGCGCAAGCCTCTCCCGACGAGAGGCTGACCGGCCGCTCCGAAGAAAACCCACCCATAAGAACAGCTACGTGCTTGCCGCTCATAAAAACCTCTAACACCTGAAATTCCAGACGAGGCACCGGAACCGGAATGGTTCGCGATTCTCTCGCCCGACCCGTACGAGACACTTAAACGTCATTAAGGTTAACGAAGCGTTTACTTTCCTTAACCGAAACGGCCCGCGATGCGATTTTTGTTAAAGAATCACATGAGGCACGGATTCCTTCCTTGGAATCAGAGTGTTGCGGTCGATGCAAGATTCAGAATTTCAACCGGATCAAATAAATCCGTTGCGCAGAGTTTGAGCATCGGCATCGAAAGCAAGATCGATTCGTTAAGATCGCCAGCTTGTCCCCAGGGTTTTTAACACCGCCTCGCGACACCATTCGTCACGCTTATCACGGGCAAGCGGCAAGCCGGTTGCAATCGCCGCGAACGGAAACGCCCTGCCTTCCCTCGTATTTTTTGCTGCTTATTGCGCTTTAAGCGTTTCAAAGGATCGAAAATTGCGTTAACGCAACCGCAGCCTCTTGAAGGTCATAAGTCCTACTTAACAATGGAACGAATATAATGACTGACGCGATATCGCCTGTATCGCCGACAGCTGACAAGCCGAACGATGTAAAGACAAATTCGCCTGCACGAGTTCTCACTGCCAGCCTGGTCGGCACGACCATCGAATTCTTCGATTTCTACGTTTATGCGACCGCAGCCGTGCTCGTGTTTCCGACGCTGTTCTTCCCCAACAGCGATCCGATGACGGCGCTTCTTGCATCCTTCGCCACCTTCTCGATCGCCTTCTTTGCCCGTCCGCTAGGCGCGCTGGTGTTCGGCCACTACGGTGACCGCGTCGGACGCAAGACGACGCTGGTTGCGGCTCTCCTGACAATGGGCATTTCCACCGTCGTGATCGGTCTTCTGCCGTCCTATGAGACCGCCGGCGTTCTCGCTCCGCTGCTGCTGGCACTATGCCGTTTCGGTCAGGGCTTTGGCCTTGGCGGTGAATGGGGCGGTGCCGTTCTTCTGGCAACGGAAAACGCGCCTCCCGGCAAACGCAACTGGTACGCCATGTTCCCGCAGCTTGGCGCGCCGGTCGGCCTCTTCCTGTCCTCCGGCATCTTCTGGCTGCTTCTGCATGTCATGTCGAATGAAGCGCTGATCTCCTGGGGCTGGCGTATTCCATTCATCGCTTCCACGCTGCTGATCGCGGTTGGTCTGTGGGTCCGTTTCTCCATCTCAGAGACGCCTGCCTTCCAGAAGGCCATCGACAAGCATGAGCGCGTCGCGGTTCCTGCCAAGGAAATCTTCACCAAGTACAAGCGCAGCCTGTTCCTCGGCACCTTCGTAGCGCTCGTCACCTTCGTGCTGTTCTATATCGCAACCGCCTGGCTGCTGTCCTACAACGTCAAGGTCCTGAAGATCCCCTTCCTTGACGCGCTGGAAATCCAGATCCTCAGCGCCGTCGTCTTCGGCATCTTCATTCCGCTGACCGGCATCGTCGGTGACAAGGTCGGTCGTCGCCTGTCCCTGATCGTCATCACGGTCCTGATTGCCGCCTTCTCCTTCCTTCTTCCGGTTCTGCTGGGCGGCGGTGAAGCAGGCGTTGCGATCTTCGCAGCTTCTGCGATGGCGCTGATGGGCATGACCTATGCGCTGATCGGTGCAGCACTCGCAGCACCCTTCCCCACCAGCGTGCGCTACACCGGCGCGTCGCTGACCTTCAACTTCGCAGGCATCGTCGGCGCCTCGCTCGCTCCCTACATCGCGACGTGGCTGCAGACGACTTACGGCATGGCAGCCGTCGGCTACTATCTCGGCCTTGCTGCTGTCATCACGCTGATCTGCATCCTGGCCTCCGGCAAGGACGAAGTCTAAGGACCACGGACAAGCGGCGCACCATCAAGGATGCGCCGCTTGTCCCTGAATCAAGCTCACAAAAAAGCCCGCGAAGTTTCTGACTTCGCGGGCTTTTCTTTGACTGCTAACGACGGCGCTTATGCGCCGAGAAACGGCTCGACTTCCCGGCCTGGCATGAAAAGCCCAAGGCGCTTGATTTCCCATTCGAGACGAATACCCGAATTTTCGAAGACCCGCTTGCGCACGGCTTCACCGAGATATTCGAGATCGTAGCCCGTCGCGTGGCCGGTATTGATCATGAAGTTGCAATGCAGCGACGACATCTGTGCGCCGCCGATCACCATGCCGCGACCACCCGCCTCGTCGATCAGTTCCCAGGCGGAATGACCTTCCGGGTTCTTGAAGGTCGAACCGCCCGTCTGTTCGCGGATCGGCTGAACCGTCTCGCGGTGATGACGCACAGCATCCATGTCGGCGCGGATTTTTGCACGGTCTTCCGGATACCCCTCAAACAGCGCACCGGTAAAGATCAGATCCTTGTCCGCACCCGAGTGACGGTAGCTATACTGCATATCGGCATTGGAAAGGACGTGGCTGTTGCCCTTGCGATCCAATGCGTAGACTTCGACAACGCGATCGCGGGTCTCGCCACCATTGGCGCCGGCATTCATGCGCAGCGCGCCGCCGATGGAGCCTGGAATGCCATAGTAGAAATGGAAGCCGCCAATGCTGTTGTCCATCGCCATGGCAGCGATATGCTTGTCCGGGCAGATCGCACCGGCCTTGATGCGGTTCTCGCCCGCAAGCTCCACCTGACCGAAGCCCTTGGCGGAGAGACGCACAACCACGCCTGGAATGCCCCCATCACGCACGAGCAGGTTGGAACCGACGCCAACAACTGTCAGCGGAACATCGTCCGGCAGAAGCTTGAGGAAGGTGATGAGATCATCGGTATCGTGGGGCTGGAACATCAGTTCCGCAAGACCACCGGCCCTGAACCACGTCACGCGGTCCATTGGCGAGTCCGGCGTCACACGTCCTCTTAGTTCCTTTACTCCGTCGCCGAGCCTTCCCAGCAACTTTACCCCATCCACCTGTCTCATGCAGACTTTCCTGAAATGCTATCCAATTCCGAGGGCAGCGCCGCCGCCCACTGCGTAATATTACCAGCCCCCAAGAGAACCACGAAATCACCCGGATTCGCAATGGCTGCGACCGTCTTTGCCAGATCGTCGCGCGAGGCGAGGTATCGGGCATCGCGATGTCCCGCAGCTCTGGTTGCGGAAACCAGCGTCTCGGAGTTCACGCCCTCAATGGCATCTTCACCCGCAGCATAAACCGGAGCAAGAAGAATCGTGTCTGCATCGTTGAAGCAATGGGCGAAATCCTCGAAAAGGCTCGACAGGCGCGTGAAGCGGTGAGGCTGATGCACGGCGATGATACGGCCCTGGCAAGCCTCACGTGCGGCCTTCAACACCGCCTTGATTTCCACCGGATGATGACCGTAATCGTCGAAGACCTGAACGCCGTTGGACTCCCCCGTCAACGTGAAGCGACGCTTGACCCCACCGAAGGAGCCGAGCCCCTTCTTGATGTCGGCCTCTGAAATGCCAAGGCGGTTGGCAACGGCGATCGCCGCCGTGGCGTTCGAGATATTGTGACGGCCGGGCATCGGCAGGACGAGATCCTTGAAGGAAAACACCTTGCCCGTGCGGCGACGGCGGATCTCCACGTCGAAGATGGACTTCGTGCCGTCGATGCGGACATTGGAGAAGCGCACATCGGCCTGCGGGTTCTCACCATAGGTGATGACCTTGCGGTCCTCGATCTTGCCGACAAGCGTCTGCACTTCAGGATGGTCGAGGCACATGACGCCGAAGCCATAGAATGGTACGTTTTCCACGAACTGGCGGAAGGCTTCACGCACGGCATCGAAATTGCCGTAATGGTCGAGATGCTCCGGGTCGATATTGGTCACGACCGCCACATCGGCGGGAAGCTTCAGGAAGGTGCCGTCGGACTCATCGGCCTCCACCACCATCCACTCACCCTCGCCCATGCGGGCATTGGTGCCGTAGGCGTTGATGATGCCGCCATTGATCACGGTCGGATCGAGATTGCCGGCTTCCAAGAGCGTCGCCACCATGGAGGTCGTCGTGGTCTTGCCATGCGTACCGCCAATGGCGATCGCATTGCGAAAGCGCATCAGTTCGGCCAGCATTTCCGCCCGGCGAACGATCGGCAGGTGCTTTTCGCGCGCGGCAACCAGTTCCGGATTGTTCTTCTTGATAGCGGTCGACACGACGACCACTTCTGCGTCACCCAGGTTCTCGGACTTGTGACCGACGAAAACCTCGATGCCCTTGTCGCGCAGACGCTGCACATTGGCGCTGTCTGCCTGATCGGAACCCTGAACGCGATGGCCGAGATTGTGCAGCACTTCGGCAATGCCGCTCATGCCGATGCCGCCAATTCCGATGAAATGGACAAGACCGATGGCTTTCGGCATCTTCATGGATGCACTCCTTCATTCTTCGATTTGAATTGCTGAACGCTTGTCCCTGCGGCGATCGCCTCCACAAGATCGGCAAGGCGCTTGGCGGCATCCGGCTTGCCGGTCGCCTTGGCGGCAACGGCAGTCTTTTCCAGTCGCGCCGGGTCGTTCATCGCGTCTGCCAGAAGGGCAGAAAGTGCCTTCGGCGAAAGCTCGGGCTGCTTGATGACGCTGGCGCCGCCAGCGGCAGAAAGAGCCGCCGCATTGGCCGCCTGATCGTGATCGAGAGCGTGCGGATAGGGAACCAAAACAGACGGACGGCCGATCACGGAAAGCTCCGAGACGGTCGAAGCGCCGGAGCGGCTGATCACCAGATCGGCCTGCGCGATCCGCTCGGCCATATCGCCGAAGAATGGCGAGATATCCGCCTTGACGCCAAGCTTCTTGTAAGATTCGACAACGCTGTCCTTGTCTTCGACGCGAGCCTGCTGGGTCAGTTTGATGCGGTTGCGCAGATCATTGGGCAACAGGCAGATGGCAGCAGGAACAGCAGCCGAGAAAAACTGAGCGCCCTGGCTTCCGCCAAACACCACGAGATTGAAATCTTCACCCGCCTGAGATGGCGTATAGGCAATTTCGGCAGCAGACAGCACCGCAGGGCGGACAGGGTTGCCCGTCATGACGATCTTGTCACCGAACTCGCCCTGGTTCTCCGGCAGGAAGCCACCGGCGATCGCCTTAACCCGCTTTGCCAGCGCCTTGTTGGCGCGGCCCATGACGGCATTCTGTTCATGCAGCAGCGAAGGGACACCCATGCCGGTCGAAGCGAGAAGCGGCGGCACTGTCGGATAGCCGCCGAAGCCGACGACGGCAACCGGCTTCAAGCGCGTCATCAGCTTGCGCGCAGAGCGAAGACCGGTCCAGAGCGTGGCAAGCGCCTTGATCACGCGGATCGGGTTCTTCGAACCGATCGTCGCAGACGGCACGACGTGAATTTCGTCTGCGGGAAATTTACCCGCATAGCGCTCGGCACGGCTGTCGGTCACCAGATGCACGGAGTAACCGCGCGCCTTCAACTCATAGGCAAGTGCCTCTGCCGGAAAAACATGGCCGCCGGTTCCGCCGGCGGCAAGCAAAACGATACCCTTGCTCATCACTCTTTTACTCCGCAGGAAGACCCGCGCCGACGCGGAAGAAGCTGCGCTCCTGTGCGCGCTTCTCGGGCCTGTGTCGTGTCAGCGCCAGCAGGAAGCCAGCCGTCACGCATATAGCCATCATCGAAGAACCGCCATAGGAAATCAGCGGCAGCGTCATGCCCTTGGCCGGCATGAGTTCGAGATTGACGCCGATATTGATCATCGACTGGATACCGATCTGGAGAACCAGACCAGCCACCGCAAAGCGGACGAAATCGTCCTTTTCCTTGAAGGCGTGGCTTAAGCCGCGCAGCACGATGAAGGCGAAGATCGCAACCAGGGCCATGCAGAAGACGATGCCGAACTCTTCCGCAGCAACGGAGAAGATGAAGTCGGTATGGCTATCGGGAATGATGCGCTTGACGATGCCTTCACCCGGTCCCTGGCCGAACCAGTCGCCGCGAATGATCGCTTCACGCGCCGTGTCCACCTGGAACGTGTCGCCCTCACCCGTCCAGAAACGGTCGATACGACCCGCAACGTGCGGCAGCATCAGATACGCGGTGACGATACCACCGACGCCAAGACCGCCAAGCATGATGATCCAGAACCACGGCACACCGGCCATGAAGAACATGCCGCCCCAGACGACGGATGTCAGAATCGTCTGCCCGAAGTCCGGCTGTGCAATCAGAAGGGCTGCAACAATGCCGAAGGTGATGATGGCGAAAAGATTGCCCGGAATTTCCGGATGACGAGCCCGCTCGGCAAAAAGCCAGGCGCAGACAATGACGAAGGCCGGCTTCATGAATTCGGATGGCTGGATGGAGAAGCTGCCGATCGAAATCCAGCGGCGGGCACCTTTGACCTCGATGCCGAAGAACAGCGCGAAGATCATCATCAGCAGTGAGGCGATCAACAGCACGATGGCGACGCGCCGCACCTGGCGCGGCGAAAGAAACGACAGACCGATCATGATCGCCAGCGACGGGACGATGAACATCGCCTGGCGCTCGACGAAGAAGAAGCTGTTGAGACCGATGCGCTCGGCAACTGCGGGGGACGCAGCAAAGGACAACATCAGGCCAATGCCGATGAGAGCAATGAAGGCCGCCAGGAAGAAGCGGTCGATTGTCCAGAACCACTCCGCGACTGGACCGCGGTCAGTACGGCTTACCATGTCTTCAGTGCTCCTTTTGCACTTCCACCAGCATCGTCACACCATCTAGTGCAGCGACGTGGGAAACGAACGAATCACCACGTATTTCAAAATTCTTATATTGATCGAAACTTGCGCAAGCCGGGGAGAGCATCACGACGTTGCCGCTTGCACCATCGGCAAGGGCATCGGTCGCGGCATGCTGTACCGCCTTGTCCAGCGTGCCGGAGATCTCGTAAGGCACCGCTTCGCCCAGCGTCGCAGCAAATTCCGCCGCCGCCTCGCCAATCAGATAGGCCTTGGCGATGTGGGGAAAGAGCGGTGACAGGCTGGTGATGCCGCCGGCCTTGGGCAAGCCGCCAGCAATCCAGTAAATCCGCTCGTAGCTCGACAGCGCCGGCGCCGAAGCGTCTGCATTGGTCGCCTTGCTGTCATTGATGAAGGTGACGTTGCCACGCCGCCCGACGGGCTGCATGCGATGCTTCAGGCCCGGGAATGATGTCAACCCTGCCCTCACCTCATCGTCGGAGATGCCGACCGCAAGGCAAGCCGCGATCGCAGCGGCCGCGTTCTGGGCATTGTGGCTGCCGCGCAGCGTCTGGATGCCGTCAAGATCGACGAGCAGCGAGGACGTGCCCCCTTCGGCCTTCATGATCCGGCTGCCTTCGGCATAAAGCCCGTCCGCCACGACATTGCGCTTGGATATCCGCGTGACGTTCACGCCAGCACGTTCGATGCGGTCTGCAATCAGCGTGCAGTAGCTATCATCGACGCCGACGATGGCGGTATCGCTTCCTGCAACGAGACGCTCCTTCACATCGGCATAATGCTGCATCGTGCCGTGGCGATCGAGGTGATCCGGCGTCAGGTTGAGCAAAATACCAGCGGTCGGGCTCAATGTCGGAGCAAGATCGATCTGATAGGACGAGCACTCGACGACATAGAAGCGTTCTGCTTTCGGCGGGTCGAGGCTGAGAACAGCCGTGCCGATATTGCCGCCAAGCTGTGTGTCGCGACCTGCCGATTTCAGAATATGCGCAATCAATGCCGTCGTGGTGGATTTGCCATTGGTGCCGGTAATGGCAATGAATGGGCAATCCGGCGCATGAGCGCGGCGTTCGCGAACGAAAAGCTCGATATCGCCGATCACCTCGACGCCCGCCGCCCTGGCGAGATCCACAGACCAGTGCGGCTTCGGATGTGTCAACGGCACGCCCGGCGCCAGCACGAAGACGGCCAGCTTCGACCAGTCCAGCGTGCGCAGGTCAGCGGTCGGGATACCCTCGCTTTGCGCCTTCGCAACACTGTCGGGATTGTCATCAAAGGCAATGACATCGGCGCCGCCGGCGACCAGGGCCTTGGCGGTCACGAGGCCGGAGCCACCAAGACCAAAGAGAGCAACCTTCTTGTCCGCAAGTGAGGTGACGGGGATCATCGCTTACCTCAGCTTCAGTGTCGCGAGGCCGAGCATGGCGAGACCGACGGAGATGATCCAGAAGCGGATGACCACCTGGCTCTCCGTCCAACCCTTCTTTTCGAAATGGTGGTGGATCGGCGCCATCAAAAACACGCGCCGTCCGGTGCGCTTGAACCAGAAGACCTGGATAATGACCGAGAGCGTCTCCATGACGAACAGACCCCCGACGATCACCATCACGATCTCATGCTTGACCGCGACGGCGATGGAGCCGATCAGGCCGCCAAGCGCCAGAGAACCGGTGTCGCCCATGAAGATGGCCGCGGGCGGCGCATTGAACCAGAGGAAGCCGAGACCGGCACCGATCACGGCACCGACGATCACCGCAAGCTCACCGGTTCCGGGCACGAAGTTGATCTGAAGGTAGTTCGCAAAGATCGCATTACCGACGAGATAGGAAATCACGCCGAAGGTCGCAGCCGCAATCATCACCGGCACGATGGCAAGACCATCGAGACCATCGGTCAGGTTGACCGCGTTACCGGCCGCGACGATGACGAAAGCGCCGAAGAGAACGAAGAAGTAGCCGAGATTGATCACGAATTCCTTGAAGAAGGGAAAGGCGACCGAGCTTCCAAGCGTTCCGCCATGCGGTGCCGTCGCAAGTGCAATCTTCATCATGAAGAAGGTGGCGATGGCAGCGATAACGAATTCGATGCCGAGACGCGCCTTGCCGGAAAAACCCTTGTCGCTCTGCTTGGTCACCTTCAGGTAGTCGTCGTAAAAGCCGATGGCGCCAAAGCCGAGCGTTACGAGAAGAACCGCAACCACGTAGACATTCGACAGATCGCCCCAGAGCAGCGAGCCGCCGAGGATGCCTGCGAGGATCATCAAGCCGCCCATGGTCGGCGTACCGGCCTTCTTGAAGTGGGTCTGCGGGCCATCGGCGCGGATCGGCTGACCCTTGCCCTGGCGAATGCGCAGCGAATTGATGATGGCCGGTCCAAACAGGAAGACGATGAGAGCGGAGGTGAAGAGCGCTGCACCCGCCCGGAACGTGATGTACCTGAACAGGTTGAAGATTTGAATTTTGTCCGACAGTTCAACGAGCCAGATCAGCATGTTTGCCCTTTCGAAAGGCGGTCGAAGCGGCGGGCGGGAGGTAAGGCCAGCGCCGCTTCAAGGTCCTTGTTTCCGTATCGAGCGCAGAAAGCCGAAGATTTCGGGCTTTCAGGCTTCCTAATTCTGGCGCTCCGTCTCGGGGAATGCCGGATACTTGTCAAGAAGAGCCGAGACAATCTTGCCAAAACCGATGCCAAGTGACGATTTTATCATCACCACATCGCCCGGCTGCACCCATTTCAACACGAAGTCAGCCAGCTCAGCGGTCGTCGGGAACCAGGACACATTGACGCTTTCGGGAAGCGCATCGCGAAGATGCGCCATCGATTCTCCGGCAAGCCACACATGTTCGATGCCGGCAGAAAGGATCGGACCGGATAGCTCTTCATGCACCTCCGCGGCAAACTCGCCCATCTCGAGCATATCGCCGAGAACCGCGATGCGACGCCCGTTGCCGCGCACTTCCGCCTGCGCCAGAAGCGCAATCGCCGCGCGCATCGAGGCCGGGTTGGCGTTATAGCTCTCGTCGATCAGAAGGAACGACCCATCGCCGACCGAAAGGCGGTGGCGCTCTCCCCTGCCCTTGACGGCTCGAAGATCGCCGAGCGCATGGAAAGCGCGATCGAGGTTGGCACCGGTCACAGCGACGACGCCAAGAGCAGCCATGGCATTTTCTGCGACATGGCGACCCGGCGTGCCAATATTCAACTCGCTGGTCTCGCCGTTGATGATCGCCCAGATGGTCGAGCCGTTCGGCGTGCTTTCGAAATCCGCCAGCCGGAAGTCGGCCTTGGCGTGCTGGCCGAAAGTCAGAATATGTTCGATGCCGACATGAAGTGCTGCCGCCTCAAGCCGCTCGAATTGCGCATTGTCGCGGTTGAGGATCACCGCACCGCCGGGCAAGACGCCCTCGAAAATTTCAGCCTTTGCGTCGGCGATCTCTTCGAGACTGTTGAAGTTGCCGAGATGCGCCGCCGCAATGGTGGTGATGATGGCCACATGCGGCTTCACCTGCTTCACCAGCGGACGAATTTCGTTCGGATGGTTCATGCCCACTTCGAACACGCCGAATTCGGTATCGGCGGGCATACGCGCCAGCGTCAGCGGCACGCCCCAGTGATTGTTGAAGGACGAGACCGCCGCATGCACCTTGCCCGATGGGGCCAGCACCTGCCGCAGCATTTCCTTGGTGGTGGTCTTGCCAACGGAACCGGTGACCGCAATGATGCGTGCCGAGGTCCTTTCACGCGCAGCAATACCAAGCTTGACGAGGGCGGAGAGAACATCATCGACGACGATCATCGGCACCGTCAGCCGTCCAAGTGCCGGCAGCTTGGCCTCGGCGACGACCATCAGGCTCGCGCCATTGGCAACGGCAAAACTTGCATAATCATGGCCGTCGACCCGGTCGCCCTTGATGGCGAAGAAGGCTTCGCCCTGCTGCACCGTGCGGCTGTCGATGGAAATTCCCGTGATACCTTGCGGCAGATTGCCGACCGGACGTCCCGACGTAACGGCAATCATGTCCGCAACTGTCCATAACCAGTTCAAATCCTCAATCCTTCCAGCGCCGAACGCACCTGTTCATGGTCCGAAAACGGCAGCGTCACGCCACCAATGATCTGACCTTCCTCGTGCCCCTTGCCCGCAACGATCAATGTGTCTCCATTCCCCAGCATCGACACGGCATGGCGGATCGCCTCTGCGCGGTCTGCGATTTCCACTGCACCGGGCGCCGCCGCCATGATTTCGGATCGAATGGTGGCAGGCTCCTCGGAGCGTGGATTGTCGTCCGTGACGATCACCACATCCGAAAGCCGTGTTGCCACCTCGCCCATGATCGGACGCTTGCCCTTGTCGCGATCACCGCCGCAGCCAAACACAGTGATGATGCGGCCCGAGGTGAAGGGACGCACGGAGGTTAGGACATTTTCCAGCGCATCGGGCTTATGGGCATAATCCACATAAGCCAGCGCGCCATTCTTCGTCTGTCCGACGAGTTCGAGACGACCGGCAGCGCCGATCAGCTTTTCCAGCGCCTTCATCGCCACCGGTGCGGACACGCCGGTCGACATGGCAAGACCCGCCGCGACCAGCGCGTTGGCAACCTGGAAGTCGCCCGCAAGCGGGATATCCACCTCGTGGATTGCGCCTTCGTGATGCACCTCGATCATCTGCTTGTGGCGGAAGTGCTCGACGCGCTTCAACGCCAGATAATCGCCCTTGCGGCCAACCGTGCGCACATCGTGACCGGCCTTTGTCGCCACCTCTATCGCCTGAGCCGACCATGGATCGTCGGCAAAGATGACAACCGGTGAGCCCTTCGGCAGCAGCGTATCGAACAGCCGCATCTTCGCGGCCATATAGTCCTCGACCGTTGGATGGTAATCCATATGGTCGCGACCGAGATTGGTAAAACCGGCAGCAGAGAGTTTCACGCCATCCAGACGACGTTGATCAAGACCGTGGCTGGATGCTTCCATCGCCGCATGGGTCACACCTTCGGACGCCAACTCGGCCAGAAGCGCATGCAGCGAAACCGGGTCGGGCGTTGTCAGCGAACCATATTCTTCGCGGCCGGGCGCAATCACGCCAGTCGTGCCGATCTGCGCGGCTGGATGACCGGCGAAAGCCCAGATCTGTCGGGTGAAGGACGCAACCGACGTCTTGCCTGCCGTGCCGGTGACGGCAACCATCGTCTCAGGCTGCTTCCCATAGAAGCGGGCAGCGGCAAGCGCGAGATACAATCTTGGATCGGAAACGACGAGAACCGGCACATCTGCGGAAACGGGCTGGCCCGAAACGATCGCGGCAGCACCCTTGGCAACCGCGTCCTGCACGAAGGTCGCGCCATCCGCTTTGTTGCCCGAAACGGCGACAAAGAGCGCGCCCGGCTCGACCTTGCGGCTGTCCGCCGTAATCGAGGTGATGGTCAGCGCTCCGGCATCTGCGCGAAGCAATTCATTCAGTTCCGGAAACGACTGTCCCGATAGATCTCGCAAATTCATTAATGTGTCCGTCATGTCCCCCCGACGCGAATCGCCGGTCCATCATAAGCTGTACCAATCAATAAGACACGAGCAAGGCCGAGCCATCCTTGCCGAACTTCGGCTTGACGCCAAGGATCGCAGCCGAGCGGGTGATGATGTCATGCACCATCGGGGCCGCGGACGTACCTGCAAGTGCCGCACCATTGCCCTTGTCCGTCTTCGGTTCGTCGATGAAGGAGAGGACCACATATTCGGGCTTATCCATCGGGAAGGCCGATAGGAAAGCGTTGAAGTTCTTGTCGTGGACATAGCGGCCATTGACCACCTTGTCGGCCGTTCCGGTCTTTCCGCCGACGTTGAAGCCTTCGACGCGGGCGTTACGGCCGGAGCCATTGACGCCGTTCCATTCGAACAGGAAGCGCATGTCGCGGCTGGTGGTCGGCTTGATCACTTGCTTGGCCACAAGGTCGGCCTGTTCGACGGTGCGCGGCAAGAAGGTCGGCTCGATCAGCTTGCCGCCATTGACGAGGGCCGCACCGGCAATTGCCGTCTGCAGAGGCGTGGTCGATACACCGTGACCGAAGGAAATCGTAATGGAGTTGATCTTCTTCCACTGGCGCGGCTGTGTGGGCATCGCCACTTCCGGCAGTTCCGTCTGCATCCGGGACAGCAGGCCAAGACGCGTCAGGAATTCCTTATGCCCTTCGGTCCCAACCGTATCGGCAATTTTCGCCGTACCGATATTGGACGAGTACTGGAAGATTTCCGGCACCGACAAGATGCGTCCCTTGCCGTGGAAATCCTTGATGGTGAAGCCACCGATGCGGATCGGGAAGCGCGCATCGAAGGTGGAGCCGAGCGAGATACCGCCTTCGTCCAGACCCATGGCGATGGTGAAGGACTTGAAGGTCGAGCCCATTTCGAACGTACCGTTCGACATGCGGTTGAGCCAGCCTTCCTTGGCGCCTTCCGCCGGGTTGTTCGGATCGTAGTCCGGCAGCGACGCCATGGCAAGGATTTCGCCCGTATGCACGTTGATGACGACGGCACCGGCGCCAATCGCCTGGAACTTCTGAATGGCGTTGACCACCACTTCGCGCACGATTGCCTGGACGCGCAGATCGATGGAGAGCTTCACCGGCTCAAGCGGCTGGTCGGAGGTCATGCCAAGCGCTGTCAGATCGGCCAGCCCCTGGCTGTCGAGATAGCGCTCCATGCCGGCAACGCCGCGATTATCGATGTTCACGTGACCGACAACGTGGGCCGCCGTCGGACCACCCGGATAGAAGCGGCGCTTTTCAGGACGGAAACCGATGCCGGGAATGCCAAGGGCCAGGATCTGGCTCTGCTGCTTCGGCGTCAACTGACGGCGCAACCACTGGAAGCGCGAATTGTTCGTCAGCTTCTGATAGGTGCCGCGCGTGTCGAGATCGGGCAGAACGGTGCGCAGCTTCTCGATGGCCTCATCCACGTCAACGATGCGATGCGGCTCGGCAAACAGCGACACGGTGCGGATATCGGTGGCCAATACTTCGCCATTGCGATCCAGAAGATCGGGACGCGAGGCCATCAGCCTGTCGGCGGGCGCAATACTGGAAACGGTTTCCTGCTGGGCCAAGCCATATTGCACCAGACGACCGCCGATGACGCCATAGAAGCAGACGAAGCCGAAGATCAACAGGCCAACGCGGCTCTTGGCCTGCGAAGCGCGCTTCTTGCGTGCGCCCTCAAAGGCAGCATGGTCCGCCCCACCGATCGTGCTGGCGGAAAAATGGGCCTTGCTCTTCAAAACCATGACGCGAGAGAGAAAAGACATCAGTCCACCGATCCTGTTATCGTTTCATCCATTTCGCCGGACTCGTCGCCAATCGGCGCTTTCGCAGCAGGCATTGGCTGCTTGGGCACACGGGCCACGTGCGAGCGCGGCGCTGGTGCCGGAACAGGCTTGCCGCCCGTGGCGACGATCTGGCCGGCAGGTGCCGATTTCGGCTTGGCACCACCAAGTGTGGCGCCCGGCTTGGAGCCGTTGACCGCAGCAGCAATCACGTCCTCGACGCTCATGCCCTCCGGCTCTGGCGGCTGGGGCAGTTGCGAACGCAACATGGGCAGCTCCTGCGGCTGTGCGAGTTGCGTCGGCAGCGTCGGCGTCAATTGAAGATCGGCCTGATAGGCGTTGACCAGACGATGCAATCGGTTCGGCTGCGTCAGAAGCGCCCAGTCAGCGCGTAGAAGATCGATCGTATCGCGCTCGAGTTTGATTTCGGCTTCAAGCTTCTTGACGGATTCAAGCTTGAGATCGGCCTGATGCTTGATGGAATAGGTGACGACGGCCGCTGACACCATCACGCCGACGAGAATGAGGTCGAGTGTGCGCAGCATGTCAGCCTCCCATCTTTTCAAGGCTGGCGAGATCGGGAAGTTCGAAAATGGAAATGTCTGCCGGACGTGCCGGAGCGGTGGTGCGGATGCCGGCACGCAGCTTGGCGGAACGGGCGCGCGGGTTCAACTCCGCCTCTTCCTCGCTCGCTGCAATCATCGGCTTGCCGAGCGAATCGAAGATCCCCGGCTTGTCTTCCACCATCGGCATGTGGCGAGACCCTGCCGCGCGACCGGAACGGTCGGCGAAGTACTTCTTCACGATACGGTCTTCCAGCGAGTGGAAGGTGACGACGACGAGACGTCCGCCGGGCTTCAACACCTGTTCGGCCGCAAACAAGGCCTTTGCCAGCTCGCCCAACTCGTCATTGACGAAGACGCGCAGCGCCTGGAAAACGCGGGTTGCCGGATGGATCTTGTCCTTCGCCTTGCGCGGCGTGACGATTTCGATCAGCCCGGCAAGGTCGCGCGTCGTGCGGAAGGGCTCCTCCGCGCGCTTCTTTTCGATGGCACGGGCAATGCGTCCTGACTGCTTTTCTTCACCGAGAAAACCGAAGATCCGGATCAGGTCGCCGACCTTGCAGCGGTTGACGACATCGGCTGCGGAGACGCCGGACGCCGACATGCGCATGTCGAGCGGTCCGTTTTTCTGAAAGGAGAAGCCGCGCTCGGCCTCATCGATCTGCATGGAGGAGACACCGATATCCAAGACGACGCCATCAAGGCCTTGTGCAGGCGCATGCGCTGCCAGGTCGGAAAACTGCGATTGAATAAGAGAGAGCCGCCCGCCATTGGCGGCAACCATCGGCTGGCCGCCAGCGATGGCAGTGGGATCACGGTCAAGAGCTATGACATTCGCACCGCGCTCGAGGATCGCCTGGGTATAGCCGCCAGCGCCGAAAGTTCCGTCGAGAATGATCTTGCTTTCCGCGGGATCGAGCGCGCTTAGAACTTCGCGAAGAAGAACCGGAATGTGGCGAACAGGTCCGCCACCGGCATCAGAAGATCGTCCGCCAGAATTCGCCGCCATTCCGTGTCCCCGCCTTATACGGGACGAACAGCAGAAAAACTGCGCCCCGTTCTTGCCGCCGTCTGCGCCTCGTGAAACGCTTCCGGCTGCCACAACTGAAAATGATCCGCCCGACCGACAAAGGTCACTTCGGTGGTGATAGCGGTGAAGTCCCGGATGAAATCCGTGACCATCAACCGCCCTTCCCCGTCGAGCTTCATGAACACGCCGCCACCGTGAACCAGCAGCGACATTGCATTGGCTTCCGGCGAAAACGCATCCATCGACGCGATCTGCCGCTCGTAGCGATCCAACAGGTCCGGCCCGCCAATGCTGATGGCCGGAAAAGCGAAATCCTGAAGACAATAAAGCTCCTGGATGTCGCGTTGCGCCAATACCGAACGAAACGCCGAGGGAACCGAAACGCGCCCCTTGGCGTCGATCCTGTTCGTCACGTTCGATAAAAAGCGCCCCATATGACAACTCGCCAGAAACGCCTGAAGCCGCATGCTCAGGCGACACCGATACGCACGACAAATCGCTGACCGGCAGAACAAAAAGTCCTGCAGCCTTGGAAAGGCCTTGTCTCCGTTTCAGCGATTGCGGGTCAAAAACACGACCCCTTGTGGTGTGCATTTGGGATACCATGGGACACTATGGGCGTCAATGGGAGAAGGCGGCGCGAACCGACTTCGGATTCGAATATTCATATCCCGTTAAGTTTAACGAATGGTTTACCGGCAACCGTTTCACGCGGCATCTCTGCCTTCCGTAACGGAAGTTTTAATGAAAAATAATTGAACGATAACAATGACCTATTGCGGTCGCCGGAATCGGCTTCGCATGAGGAATGAAAAAGAGAGAAATCGCCAGTTGGCCTGTAAGCCGGGTTCTGTATGGCCCCGGTTTGACCCGGAACGTGGCAGCCATTCATCTGGGACGACATTTGCATGCCGCCTCGCGCAACCCACCCGGATGACTCGCCCAGAAACAGGCTGTAGGCGCTGCTTTCGCGGCACCCCACGTCATCCCTATTCGGTCTTGCTCCCGGTGGGGTTTACCATGCCACCCCTGTTACCAGCGGCGCGGTGGGCTTTTACCCCACCCTTTCACCCTTACCACCTGAAAGGTGGCGGTCTACTCTCTGCGGCACTTTCCCTAGGGTCGCCCCCGCCGGACGTTATCCGGCACCGTGTTTCCGTGGAGCCCGGACTTTCCTCACCTTACCGTCTTTCGACATTGGTAAAGCGCGGCTGCCCGGCCAACTGGCACGCGCTCCTTAGACGGGTTCAAGATGAAAAGCCAACGGAAAATCGCCGCAAGTTGGGCTGCGGTTAAAGGGAGCCGCCAGACTTACGAGGCGAAGACCGGTGCGAAATCCGTCTCGTAACCTTCGTCCTCGATATGGCCTTGCGCCAACAGCACCGCGCCGAGCCGCCCGGTCTCATCTGAACTCTTTGCCGCTGCGCCACAGCCGCCGGTCAGAACCGCAATCCGCTCAGACCCGCAATAACCGATCGCCGGATATCCGCTTGGCGTGTAGGACGTGACACAGCCTGCCATTGAGAGCCTTGCCACATCGATGCTGGGAACAAGCGTCTCTATGATTGCTGCGAAATTATCCCGCACCTCAGGCTTTCCGCCAGTCCGGAACCAGGCGCGGATCTCCGCATCCGTACCGAGCAGAATATTTTCCGGATCGCCGCCAATCTTCAGATAGGCCTTGCCATCGGGATAGACGACCGGCGGCAGAAGATAGATGTGCTTGGTCGGGTCACTCGGCTCATAGATCAGCGACGGCATCTCTGAAAAGCCTCGAAGATCTGCATCATCGACCTCGAAGAATGCAACAGTACGAGCATACACTTTCATCGAAAGTGCCTGCGGCAACAGCCCTTCCGCAATCGAAAATCCGCCCGCAGCCACGAGCACCTTTTCCGCCGTGTAGTTTTTGCCGGAGGCAGTGGTGACGGTCGCCACACCACCCTCGTCCCGGACCGAAACGACAATATCGTCATAGCGCATCGCGCCGCGCTTCTGCGCTGCCAGGATTTGCGCGCGCACCAGTTCGCGTGGATTGATGTGACCGGCATTGTGCCGCTCGAAGACACCTTCGCAACCGATTTCGAAGGAAAAATACGGGAAGCGCTGGATCAACTCGGCATCCCCAAAAACGTCGGCATCCACCCCAAGCGTCTCGGCCGCAGAGCAGACATTCTCGATATAAGGCACACCCGTGCCACGCGCCTTGCCGACGATCAGGCAGCCGACCTCGTGGTAAAAGCCTATCCCGCTCTCGCGCTCGATCTCCCGGTAGCGCTCAATCGAACGGTTGGCGAGCCGCGCCCAATCCGCATCGTCATCGATGGTCCGCGTGATCCGCGCCGCATCGTAATGGCTGGCAAACACGCCCTGATGATTCTGGATGTCGGCGGGCTCATGCGGTCCGATCAGAGCCACACCATCCGATTCGAGAGACAGATGCCGGGCAGCAGCAGCCCCCATCATGCCCGCACCGACGACGATATATTTGAACTGCGCTGCCATAACTACTCTCAACCGATTTCAGATTCTGCGTCAAAGACTTGTAGCGGCTTCCTGATTCACTGCCAGAGGGATTTGAGGTTTTGATGAAGACGGCCGTCAAACAAAAACCGGCGCCATCTGCGCCGCAAAATTATCCTCGCTCAACTGCCCCTCAAGCAGAAGCACCGCCCCAAGCCGGCCAATCTCATCCGAGGATTTGGCCGAAACGAAATTGCCACCGGTCAGCACCGCAATATTGGAAGACGATGTGTAGCCGATATACGGATAGCCAGTGCGGGTAATGGAGGCAACGCAGGAGCCGGAGGTGACGGGGCATCCAACAAGAGCGGGCATCAACTCGATGGCGCGACGGACAAGGAAATCCACCTCACTTGCAGTCCCGTCGGAATGAAACCATTGGACCGCCTGATCGAGCGTTTCCAGCCTGCCCTTTTCGCTCTCCCCGCCAATCTTCAAATAGACCTTGCCATCCGGATAGCGAACGGGTGGCAGAATGTAGACAATGTCGTCTTCGCTCGCCGCCAGCACGATGGTGGAGGGCATGCCGGCAAAGGCTTCCTGCTTCTCCTCGTTCAGTTCGAAGAAGGCGATGGTGCGGCCTGTTGCCGTCATGTCCACTTTAACAGGCAGAATGTCGGCCATATTGGTGAAGCCGCCCGCTGCGACGATTACCTTCTCCGCCGTGTATCGATGGCCCTCCAAGGTCTCTATTTCGACGCCTGAACCGCCATCGAAGACCTTCACCACCGTCTGACGAAGGATCGAGGCACCCTGTTGCCCGGCAATCGTGATTTGAGCCTTCACCAAGGCGCGTGGATTGACGTAACCGGCATTGTGCGGCTCGAACCAGCCATGGTGATCGTCCGGCAGAGAGAACATTGGAAAACGAGAGGAAAGCGCGTCCGGCTCGTAGGTCTCGACTGTCAGACCCAGAGCGTCTTTCCTGCTCATGGCGCCCGAGACATAATCACCGCCCAGCCCATTGCCATTGCCGGTGAAGAGGCAGCCCACCTCGTGGTAAAACCGGATGCCGCTCTTTTGCTCGATCTCGGCATATCGTTCGATCGAGCGCTTCGCGAGTTCCGCCCATACCGGGTCGCCGTCAAAACCGCGCGTGATCCGCGCCTCGTCATAATGGCTGGAGAAGACGCCGTAGTGATTCTTGCGGTCTGTCGGCTCAGCAGGACCGATCAGCGCCACGCCGTCCGTCTGCGAAGAAAGATGGCGTGCCGCAGCGGCTCCCATCATTCCAGCGCCGATCACGATATATCTGAAGTCGGTCATCCTGCGCTCCCTCGTAGAGCGCCGTGCGTCCTATTGGACGCACAAAGGACGCCTTACCTTTTTGAATCGACGCATCGTGTTTTCCGAAAATCGCATCCGATTTTCGGGCCGATGCTGTCGCCGTTCTCGACTAACAAAATCTGCCGGCAGAAAGAAGCCCAAACCGCATCGATACGATCACCCCTGGAGCAGCGCCTGCACCTTGCCGCAATAGGCCTTCGACACCGGGTTCATGCGGGTTGCCCCATGGCCTGCATTGTAGCGCAGAATGGTGCTGCAGACTTCGCCGCCGCCCAGTTGATGCGCCGTGGCGAGATATTGCATACCCCAGCGAATATTGGTTTCCGGATCGTATAGCGCTTTGACCGTGCCGCGATAGCCCATCATCCGTGCGGTGGCGGGCTTGATCTGCATGAGCCCGACTTCGCCGGCACTTCCGCGGGCCTTCGGATTGAACCGGCTTTCCACCGAAACGACCGCATGCGCGAGGTTCGTCGGCACGCCGTACCGCTTGGCATATTTGACGATGAGATCGGAGTAATCGTTCTTCAGCGTCGCAGGAAGGGTTCGCTCAGGGATGGGGTAACCGGGTTTGCGGAAATAGGTCTGCAGCGTCACGGTCTTGGTTTTCACGTCATCCTTGGCAACAACAATTCCGGTCTGCGCGGCCAGCATCGAGATGCAGACCGAGACAGCAACAATCACTCTTCTCATCAGTAGAAATAGTCTCCAGTCACAAAGACATCCAGTAATGGACGCGCGAGGGCGCGCATCAGGAAAGTCACGGGGACGATCCTCCGGAAAATCTTCGTCATTGATATTGACGGCGTCTAGGACAACACCCAGCCAGCCGCATTTCGATGCGGCGTTTAAAGTCGGCCAATAAGGATTTACTGTGGCAAGGGCCTAGGAACGCAATGTGGACCAGCGCCGATCACGCCGCTTTTATCGAGAACGACGCCTACGCGCGCTTGAACTTGGGCAGTTGCGAAATCAACCGGTGCAGCGTGTCGATGGTGGAGAAATCGGCGATGCCATCCACCAGCGCAGGCCGGAAATGACGCTGGAAAGCTGCAACTGCGCCTTCCGTCTTTTCACAATAACTGCCCGAAATTTCAACGCCGTAGCCATAGAGCGACAGCATGGACTGCAAGGCCTCAACCGGTTGTCCGCTGTCGCCTCGCTGGAAGAAGCGTCCGCCACCGATTGGCGCGGGCTGGACCCAATGGCCAACACCCTTCTGCGACAGGATGTCCCATGGGAACTTCTCGCCCGGATCCACCTTGCGAACGGGGGCAATATCGGAGTGCGCGAGCACCCTCTCCGGAGCTATCGACCACCGCGCGCCACAGTCGCGACATAATTCGGCAACGGCGTCGATCTGAGCTTTAGGGAAATCCGGAAGGCCGGCAGGGTGGCCGCCATTGGCGATCTCGATGCCGATAGAACGCGAGTTCAGATCGATTTCGCCCGCCCAGAAGCTCTTGCCCGCATGCCAGGCGCGACGGCTTTCCGGCACCATCTGAATGACATGTCCGTCTTCAAAAACGAGATAGTGGCTGGAAACCTGACTTTCCGGCTCGCAAAGCCAGGACAGCGCGCGCTCGGCGCTTTCCATGCCCGTATAGTGAAGAATGATGGAGTCGGGTGCGCTTACCCCCACCCGCTCGCCATGGTTTGGCGAGGGCTGGACGCTGGCACCGGCATAATCCGGCAGAAAGTCACTCATGCGACGCGGCGTTCTCTCTCGATGGCCGCATAGGCGGCATTGAGTGCCGCCATACGCTCATTCGCGGCCGCATGCAATTCCATCGGAACGCCACGGGCAATGAGCTTGTCGGGATGATGCTCGGCCACCAGCAGACGGTAGCGCTTGCGGATATCGGAGAAGTCGTCGGATGGCGAAACGCCGAGGACGCGGTAGGGATCGCGACCGTCCATGTGGACATGGCGCGCCATGATCGTCTCGAAATGATCCTCGGTGATCCGGAAGATTTCCGCGATCCGTCCGAGAAAGGCCATTTCACGCTCGTGAATCAGGCCATCGGCCTTGGCAATGTGGAACAGGCCATCGACGACGCTTTCCAGCATCTCGCAATTTTCACGGCCCGTACCGCAGAGACCCGCAAGTCGTTCGGCATAGGCTTCGTAGCCGGCAACGTCCTGACGCGCGAGGTTATAGAGCCTTGCGACGTTCTTGGCTTCCTCTTCGGGAAAATCGAATATCTGGCGAAAGGCGCGCACCTCGGCATCGTTCACGACACCGTCGGCCTTCGCCATCTTGGCAGAAAGAGCAATGATCGCAACGGAGAAGGAGACCTTGCGGCGGGTTTCAGGATCGCCTTCGAAAACGGTGCGAACCGCTTCGATCACTCGACCCAGCACGTTTCCTGCCGCTTCGCCGATCGCGCCGAGCAGCCGCTCCCAGAGGGATGAAATGTGCAAACAGGCGAAATCGAACATCATGTCTCTCAGCATGACGGCTCCATGGTGTGAATGCAAGACGCATAAAGGTCGCAGATCATTAAGTTTTCGTCATCTTAGCTTCGCTTTATGCTGATCGTCTGACACCGTCGTAACAGCTTTTTCACAAGCCGGTTCCGCGGTCGTCGACACTTCTTGGCATTGAAACGATTATATTCGCCAAGCAGTTCACCGATATTCGAAAATACCGCGAAATACCCGTTTTTCTTGAGAAATTCACTTTACATGCAAAACAGGCTGTCGCATCCATTTGCCCCAACACGCATTGAGAACCGACAAAGGAGAGCCCCAATGGCCAAACAGAAAGTCGCAATGTTGACCGCAGGCGGACTGGCGCCCTGCCTCTCGTCTGCCGTGGGCGGATTGATCGAGCGTTACACCGACATCGCCCCCGAAATCGACATCGTGGCCTACCGCTCCGGCTATCAGGGCGTGCTTCTCGGCGACAGCGTCGCCATCACCAAAGAGATGCGCGAGAAGGCTCCCCTGCTGCATCGCTATGGCGGCTCTCCGATCGGCAACAGCCGCGTGAAGCTGACCAATGCGGCCGACTGCGCCAAGCGTGGACTGGTAAAGGAAGGCGAAAACCCGTTGCAGGTTGCTGCCGATCGTCTCGCCAAGGATGGCGTCACCATTCTTCACACGATTGGCGGCGACGACACCAACACCACCGCGGCCGACCTTGCCGCCTATCTCGGCGCCAATGGCTACAACCTCACCGTCGTCGGTCTTCCCAAGACGGTTGATAATGACGTGGTCCCGATCAAGCAGTCGCTTGGCGCCTGGACGGCTGCCGAAGTCGGCGCAAATTTCTTCGACAATGTCAGCAATGAACAGAGTGCAGCACCAAAGACCTTCGTCATCCACGAAGTCATGGGGCGTCACTGCGGCTGGCTCACGGCTGCCACCGCACGCGCCTATATCCAGAAGGTCAAGGGCAACGACTATGTCGAGGGCCTTCTGATGGGAGAAGAGTTGAAGCGCATCGACGGTCTTTATTTGCCGGAAATGGCCTTCGACATTCAGGCGGAAGCGAACCGCCTGAAGAAGATCATGGAGAAGAACGGCTTCGTCACCCTCTTCGTCTCCGAAGGTGCAGGCCTCGATTCGATCGTGGCGGAGCGTGAAGCGGCCGGCGAAGCGGTCAAGCGCGACGCCTTCGGCCATGTGAAGATCGACACGATCAATGTCGGCGGCTGGTTCCAGAAGCAGTTTGCAAGCCTGATCGGCGCCGAGCGCACCATGGTACAGAAGTCCGGCTACTACGCGCGTTCGGCCCCGGCCAATGGCGAAGACCTGCGCTTGATCCACAGCATGGTGGATCTGGCAGTCGAAAGCGCGCTGAACAAGGTCTCAGGCGTCACCGGTCATGACGAAGATCAGGGCGGCAAGCTGCGCACCATCGAGTTCCCGCGCATCAAGGGCGGCAAGCATTTCGATATCTCTACGCCTTGGTTCTCCGAGGTGATGGACCATATCGGCCAGCCCTTCAAAGCGGCGTAACAGTTCCTGTCTCCCTAAATAATTAGGAAGACGTGATTGACGTGATGCATCCATCGGCCCGGAAATCCGTTTTGGTTTCCGGGCCGATGATTTATTCCCCTATGGTCTTCTCCTGGAGGAATGCGTGGCTTTCGCACAACGCAGCGCGGGAAAGCCCGCATTGTTCCAAACTCCACGTGACGAAGGCTTTATTATCGCCTCATCGCTTGGTAAAAAGATGTGAAGGGCAAGGAGGTCGTCATGTCCGCACAAGTCTGGCTGGTGTTCTGCACAGCCTGTGCCATTCTTTTTGCGCTGCCATCGCCAATTGCTTTCAAGGTTGCAAATTATGCAGCTGTGCGCGGCAAGCGCACCATGATCGCTTCGGTCAGCGGCGCGACGCTTGGCGTCATGACGACATTTACCGCGGCTGCCATCGTGGTAGCTGGCGCGTCCTATGTACCCTCATCCTTTCTTGATGTCATCCAATGGGCTGGAATCGGCTGGCTGATGCTGTTTGGCCTGTGGACGATCGCAACGCCTGCCGCGCGCGAATCACAGGCGGAGAATGACAATCTGCGCGCCAGAACACTCGGCGCCATCTTTGTCGATTGCTTCGTCTTGGCGGCGCTGCGCCTGCGCTACTTCGCCTTCTTCATCGCCTTCCTGTCGCAGTTCATCAATCGCTCCCGCGACGTGGTGGAAACATTGACGCAGATGCAGGCCGCGACCCTGGTCCTGTCGCTTCTTTGCCTCACTCTGCAGGCCACTTTTGCCCGCTCGACGCTCGCCATGGTGCGTCGTGCATCGGTGACGAAAAAGGTCCGAAACAACCGCGGAACGCGCTTCATTACCGGCCGCGCCGTCTCTGCTGGCTACCGTCGCATCGCCGCCTGAAACACATCTGACGCCTCCCGTCTTGCCGGAATCCTTACGATAGGTTAATGATCCGCCCAGGAGACTGCGTGCTTCGTTTGATACGGGGGCATCGACGGGCAGGCAAAGTAGAGGCGGCAGCATGATATTTTCTGGCAATTTGCGCCGTAAATCGGCGTCACTTTTGTCGTCCACCATGGGCTTGACGCTTGCCTTGGCAGGATGCACCAGCGTCGAATATTCAGCGAATTCCAACGTTCATTCCCCCAAGATTGCAGCCGCACCCGTCGCAGCGCCGGCAACGGCGGCAGGTACGGTAGCGCCCGGCACGCAAACGACGACCGAGGGCCATCAGCCCGGCACCGTAGCAGCGGCAGCGACCAACGCGCCGACAGCCGACGCGGCCTCCCCGGTTCAGGTCGCATCCAATTCCGCGACAACCCCTATGCCCTCCACGCCGGCCCTAAAGGGCGGTCGTGTCGCCCTTCCCCCGGCAGCAGAAATTGCAGCCGCAGCCGCAATCTTCGCACAGATGCAATCGCCGACCGGCACGCCACAAATGGCATCGGCTACAACGGCAGCATCGCTTGGCGCAACGCCAGTTGCCGCGACGGCAATGACGACCAATCACGCCGCCGGCCTTCAGGCCGCAGCAAACACCTCCGCCACCGCATCCCTGCCGCAGGTCGTAGCCGTCAAGGGCTCCTTCCCACCGGCCCCGCCACCACCCGGTACGCCATCGGCGGCCCCTGTGCAGTTGACGGAAGACATGGTGCGCGCGCAAACGATCGTGCCGCTGCCCAGGCCTGACAGCACCGTTCTCGCCTACGCTTCCGCCCCGCAGAACGCAGCATTGGCTGCGATCAGCACGCGCGAGGGGCTCAGCACCGGGCCGCAGCCCGTCGGTCGCGAGAAGCTCAGCGGTCTGATCTCCAAATACGCCACCATGTACAGCGTGCCTGAAGATCTGGTGCACCGCGTCGTCATGCGCGAAAGCCGCTACAATCCCGGCGCCTATAATCGTGGCCACTTTGGCCTGATGCAGATCAAGCATGCCACCGCCCGTTCCATGGGTTTCAGTGGCCCCGCCTCCGGTCTTTTCGATGCAGAGACAAATCTGCGCTATGCCGTCAAATATCTGAGCGGTGCGTGGAAGGTATCTGAGAACGATCGTGACGGCGCTGTGCGTCTTTATGCCCGCGGCTATTATTACGACGCCAAGCGCAAGAACATGCTCCACGTCCTGCGTCAGTAGCAGAACGCTCTAATCCCTCAACTCTCTATGATCTGACCTGCCCTTGAACAAAGGGCAGTCGAACGCCTTTTGGCGTCTGCGGCATTGCTCCGGGCACCGTCTGTATCAACGCGGGCTAACGTTGCGACTGCCTCCCGCTCCTCCCGTCATTAAACTGTTGCGTCCTGACGCTACACGCCTGTCACCCGAACGATAGGTGGAATCATATGACGAGTGCTGCCCCCAAAACCGGCTTCAGCAAGAATACCAAGCTCAAGGCCGCCCTTCTCCAGCACAAGGCGCTTTCGACCAGCGGCCTGTCGGAGCGGCTGTTCGGCATGCTGTTTTCCGGCCTCGTCTATCCGCAAATCTGGGAAGACCCGGATGTCGACATGCAGGCCATGGAGCTTTGCGAAGGTCATAGCATCGTGACTATCGGTTCGGGCGGCTGCAATGCGCTCGCCTACCTGTCGCAGAGCCCGAAAAGCATCGACGTCGTCGATCTCAATCCCCACCACATTGCTCTCAATCGGCTGAAGCTCGCTGCCTTCCGCCACCTGCCGAGCCATGGCGATGTCGTGCGCCAATTCGGCAAGGCCAATATCGGCTCCAACAGCGAAGGCTATGACCGCTTTATCGCCCCGAACCTCGACGCGCAGACACGCGCTTATTGGTCGAAGCGCACAATCGCGGGACGCCGTCGCATCTCCGTTTTCGATCGCAACATCTACCGTACCGGACTGCTCGGCCGCTTCATCGGCGCCGGACACCTCCTGGCGCGCCTGCACGGCGTCAAGCTCCAGGATATTGCAAAGACCCGCTCGATGGAGGAGCAGCGTCAGTTCTTCGATGAGAAAGTGGCGCCTCTCTTCGACAAGCCGATGATCCGCTGGCTGACCAAGCGCAAGAGCTCGCTCTTCGGCCTTGGCATTCCACCGCGCCAATATGACGAGCTTGCCAGCCTCTCGGACGGCAACACCATCGCGCCCGTCTTGCGCAGACGCTTGGAAAAGCTCGCCTGCGACTTCTCCCTGAAAGACAACTACTTTGCCTGGCAGGCCTTTGCCCGCCGCTACCCCGATGCCGGCGAAGGGACGCTACCGGATTATCTGAAACCCGAATATTATGACGCCATTCGCAAGAATGCCGATCGCGTCACCGTCCATCACGCCACCTTCACCGAGCTTCTTGCGTCCAAACCCGCCTCGTCGGTGGATCGCTATGTTCTGCTCGATGCGCAGGACTGGATGAGCGACGTGCAGATCAACGAGCTATGGGCCCAGATCAGCCGTACCGCGACACCCGACGCACGCGTGATCTTCCGCACGGCGGCAGAAAAGAGTGTCATCGAAGGCCGCCTATCTGCCGATATCCGTGCCCAATGGTCCTATCTCGAAGACCGCTCCCTTGAACTCAATGCAAAGGACCGGTCAGCCATCTATGGCGGCTTCCACATCTATCAGAGGGCATCGGCATGAAGAGCATCGGAGACAGCGTCGGCCTCGCAAACGCCCAGCATGCGACCATGATGGACAGAATGTACCGCCATCAGCGGCACATTTACGACATCACCCGCAAATACTATCTGCTCGGCCGTGACCGCACGATTGAACGTCTGGATGTTCCCCATGGCGGCAGCCTTCTGGAGGTCGGCTGCGGCACAGGCCGCAATCTACTGCTCGCCGCCCGTCATTTTCCGCTGGCCAGGCTCTATGGTCTCGATATCTCCGCCGAGATGCTGACCACGGCGGCAGAGAACTTCGCGGGCAAGGTGGCGCGTCCGACGCTACGCGTTTCCGACGCCACCACCTTCAGACTAGGAGAGTTCGGTCGCAGCGAAGGGTTCGATCGCATCATGATCTCCTATGCGATCTCGATGATTCCCGAATGGGAAAAGGCCGTGGAACGTGCCCTCCTGTCCCTGGCGCCGGGCGGATCACTGCACATCGTCGATTTCGGCCAGCAGGAACACCTGCCCGTCTGGTTCCGCAGCCTGCTGCAGGCGTGGCTGACGAAGTTCCACGTCACGCCGCGTGCAAACCTGCGCTACGTGCTCGAGACGCTTGCCGGAAGCCATAATGCATCCCTGGAGTTCGAGCCGCTCGCCCGCGGCTATGCATGGCGTGCCGTTCTGACAATGCCGAAAATTTGAGAAAGCAGCCTCACCGCTCAGGAATGAATTCTCATCCGTCCTCTTGTCATAACCGCTTGTTTACCCTGTTATGGTAAATGCGGATTAACGATATGCCGCGCCGGCCAATGAGCCGGCGCGCGCAATCGGCGGGAACTCATTCAACTGGGAACATCATGCGGCGGCTCATTCCGGCTCTTCTTGGCACCTTGCTGGTCCTTAGCGGCTGCACCTCGACCAGTTACGATTTCCTGGAGACGGCCTCGGTCGCACGACCGAAGTTCAAGGATAACGATCCGCACGATTTCGGGCGCGATTCGCCACACAGGCACGAGGTCCACGGCATCGACGTTTCCAAATGGAATGGCGAAATCGAGTGGGCGACCGTGCGCAAGTCCGGCGTATCCTTCGCCTTCATCAAGGCGACCGAAGGTACCGATCGTCTCGATTCCCGATTCGAAGAATATTGGCGCGGCGCGGCCGCCGCCGGTGTGCCGCACGCGCCTTATCATTTCTATTACTTCTGCGCGCCCGCCGATGCGCAGGCCGACTGGTTCATCCGCAACGTTCCGAAGGAATCGATGAAGCTGCCGCCGGTACTCGATGTGGAGTGGAACCCCGCCTCCCCGACCTGCAAGACGCGGCCGTCACCCGATGTGGTTCGCTCCGAAATCCAGCGCTTCCTCACCCGCATCGAAACCTACTACGGCAAGCGGCCGATCATCTATACCAGCGTCGATTTCCACCGGGACAATCTGGTCGGCCAGTTCAAGAACTATCATTTCTGGGTTCGTTCGGTCGCAGCTCATCCATCGGAAATCTATCCGCAGCGCCAATGGGCTTTCTGGCAATATACCGGCACGGGCGTCATTCCGGGCATCAGCACCCCGACCGACATCAACGTCTTCTCCGGAAGCGAGAAGAACTGGCGCACATGGGTCGCGTCTGCCTCCAACGCCCGCAGCTGACGACGAACGAAACGCCAGACCGCCGTGGGTAGCGGGTTCAGTTGGCACAAAAGCGTATACTACTTCTGCGCGACCTGCTTTGGACTTGCTTTTTGAGCCAATACAGGCAGATGTGCGACGAAATAATCGCAGGGGCGACGAAACAAAACCTCGGCGATTGTCTTTCACGATCTTGCCCATGCTTCCGCCACAAAGGGAAGGAAACCAGTGGGCCAATCGCACATTTGAGGAATTCTGATGTTCAGCTTCTCGCAACGCAGCCTGGTTCTTGCTGCCACTCTTTTTGCCTTGTCCTGCGGTTCCGCGCTCGCCGTGACCCCAACCGTCTCCCCCGATGATCCGAAGCAGGTTCCTTGCGGTGGCGATCTTTCGACCTTCCTCAAGGGCGTGAAGGACGAAGCCGTCGGCAAGGGCGTATCGGCAGAGGCTGTCGACAAGGCGCTCGCCGGCGCCCAGATCGACCAGAAGGTTCTTTCGCGAGACCGCGCCCAAGGCGTCTTCCGCCAGACCTTCCTCGAATTCTCACAGCGCACCGTCAGCCAGGGCCGTCTGGACATGGGTCGCAAGAAGCTTCAGGAATATTCCTCCACCTTCAAGCGCGCCGAGGACGAGTTCGGTGTGCCCGCCGGCGTCATCGCCGCCTTCTGGGCCATGGAAACCGATTTCGGCGCCGTACAGGGCGATTTCAACACCCGCAATGCGCTGGTCACGCTGTCGCATGATTGCCGCCGTCCGGAGCTCTTCCGTCCGCAACTGATCGCACTCACCGAGATGGTCCAGCATGGCGATCTCGACCCTGCGACCAACACCGGTGCATGGGCCGGCGAAATCGGCCAGGTGCAGATGCTGCCGAAGGACATTATTGCATTCGGCGTCGATGGTGATGGCGATGGCCACGTCAACGTCAAGGGTAGCTCACCGGACGCGATCCTGACGGCCGCGAAGTTCATCCAGCACCTCGGCTTTAAGAAGGGCGAGTCCTGGATCCAGGAGGTCTCGGTACCGGAAAACCTGCCGTGGGAAAAATCCGGCCTTGGCGGCACCATGACCGCTGGTGACTGGTTCAACCTTGGCGTTACGCCGCGCGATGGCGACAAGAAGTTTGCCAATCTCCAGGCAGCGCTCATCATGCCGCAGGGCCGCAAGGGACCGACCTTCCTCACCTACCCGAACTTCAACATCTATCTCGAGTGGAACCAGTCCTTCATCTACACGACCTCTGCGGCCTATTTCGCCACACGCCTGATGGGCGCTCCGGTCTATAACAAGGGCAACCCGGATCCCGGCCTCAACGATGCCGAGATGAAGGAACTGCAGACGAAGCTGGATGCCAAGACACATGATGTCGGCAAGATTGATGGCATTCTCGGCTCCGGGACGCGCATCGCCGTTCAGCGCGAACAGCAGCGTCTGGGCCTCCCCGCCGATGGCTGGCCGACCCGCGAGCTCCTCGACAAGCTTTAATAATCTGAGACGATCGGATTCTATGAAAATGGCCGGGGGAAACCTCGGCCATTTACTTTTTTTACGACCGGGATAACGAAATCTTCACCGTGTAATATAAGTTGTTTTTCAATGGATTGCTGCCGCAATTTCACCCAGAAGCGGCCTGCTTGGTGTGCAGCGCATCATAAAAAGCGCTTTTCAAAAGACACAAAAGGGTCATAATGCTTACTGTCAACGAACAGGAGGCAGAGCATGGGACTTACAAATTCTCTTAATGCCTTGGCAGTCGGCGTGGCGTTTGCGTTTGTCGGATTGATGCTTTTCATCTGACGAGACGTTGGGGTTTAGGACGCCCGGCCGCAAGTTGATCCTCATAAGCCATTAAAAAAGCGCAGGTTTTTCTACCTGCGCTTTTTTTATGTCTATTTGATCGCGGCGCGATCAGGCGGCAGATTTGCGCGCCGGACGGAAGCCGACATTCTCAAGAACAGCATTGACCAGTGGTGCGCGGTTCATCGTGTAGAGATGGAATTCGTTAACGCCGCGACGCTGCAGGTCGAAGATCTGCTCGGCAGCAACATCGGCGGCAACCTTGGCACGACCGACCGGATCATCATCATAACCGGCAAAACGTTCATCGAGGAAAGCTGGAATGCTGGTGCCGCAGCGACCGGCGAAACGCTTCAACTGTGTGAGGTTCTGGATCGGCATGATGCCCGGCACGACCGGTATTTTGATACCGGCTTTGGTGACGCGCTCCATGTAACGCTCGAAGATATCATTGTCGAAGAAGAATTGTGTCAGCGCCCGGGTTGCGCCGTTATCCGCCTTGAGCTTCAGCATCTCGATATCGACGGCATTGCTTTCGCTCTCCGGATGCTTTTCCGGATAGGAGGACACGGAAATCTCGAAGTCGCCCAGTTCCTTCAGGCCGCGCACCAGGGCAGCGGCGTTCTCGTAGCCTTCCGGGTGCGGCTTGTAGGCCGTACCGATTCCCGTCGCAGGATCGCCGCGAAGCGCAACGAAATGCTTGACGCCCACATTGCGCAGCTCTTCCACGACCTCGTGTGTCTCGCGCTTGCTGGCATCCACGCAGGTCAGGTGCGATGCCGTCGACAAGCCTGCCACCGAGATCATCCGGCGCACTGCTTCCAGCGTCGGCGCCTTGGTGGTGCCCCCTGCCCCATAGGTCACGGACACGAAGTCCGGGTTCCAGCGCGACAGGTCTTCCACCGTCTCCCAAAGCTGCACATCCATATCGGGACTCTTCGGCGGGAAGAACTCGAAGGAGAGCTTGAAGTCGCTGGAAGGGTTGCGGTCGATCTCTGTCTTGGTCATGTCATGCCCTCCCGGCGGAAACGAATTGAGGCTCTGCGGATTGATCCCCGGCAATCAGCAGGCGCGGGTCGCGTGCAACCCAGATGGTGACGTCCAGCGACTGGGCGGATGCCTTGCCGGAATGCAAGTCCATCGACTTTTCCGGCGAGAGACCGGCCTTCTTCAGCCACTCTTCCATGGTCTGGTTCGAAAATCCCAAGCGGACATGCGCGTGCTCTTCCCGCAGATATTCCAGCGAATGGGGCGCCAGATCGATGATCACCAGACGGCCATTGGGGCGCAGCATGCGCGCCGCCTCGGCAATCGCCATTTCCGGATGATCGAGAAAATGCAGAACCTGGTGGACGACGACCAGATCGAAATCCTGGCCTTCGAGCGGCAGGTTGAGAATATCGCCGTGGCGCACGGAGGCATGCGCCACACCCACCTTGTCCAGATTGGATCGCGCAACAGCCAGCATGTCGCGGCTGGCATCGATGCCGATGGCGCGACGATAAATGCCGCTCAGCAATTGCAGGATACGGCCCGTACCCGTTCCGAGATCGAGCATCGAATCCACCGGTGTCGTACCGATAAGCTTCAAAAGTGCCGCATCGACGGCCTCATCGCTGACATGCAGGCGGCGAAGCTCGTCCCAGGCAGAGGCGTTACGGCTGAAATATTCCTGCGCGCGCGTTGCGCGCACGCGCTTGACGGCCGCAAGTCGCTCATTGTCCCGCGACAAAACGGCGTCGGCAGAAGACGCAAGCGACAGCAACTGCTTGACGAGTTCGGCAGACTTGCCATCCTGCTTCAGGCGGAAGTAAGCCCAGGCACCTTCCTGATAGCGGTCGATCAGATCTTCTTCGGCCAGAAGCTTGAGATGACGTGAGATGCGCGGCTGCGACTGACCGAGAATTTCGGTGAGATCGGTCACCGTCAAATCACCGGCAGACAGCAGCGCCAGCAAGCGAAAGCGCGTCGGCTCCCCCGCTGCCTTCAACAGATCCACCAGATTATCCAACCCGAGCGCCAAAGCCGAAACCTCATCCAATCAACATATAAAGATATCTTTATACGATTAGCGGAGAGATGCAAGACTGGACTTGTATCCGAAGGCGAAAACCAGTGGAGGAGCAAACACACAAAATGGTCCTTCCCGCGACCGAACACCTCGCGGCCGGCCACCAAGGATTGCTTCCACCAAGATCAGCGGCTTTCCGCCACGAGAAATTTCTTCAGATAATGCCTTGACCTCAACTAAGGTTGAGGTCGTACCAACACGAGCAACTCACAAGCCAGCCTCGAAGCAGGCGCATAACCAGGAGTACGCTCATGATTTCCCTCAAAGGTCTGTACGAAACCCATTTGACCGTCTCGAACCTCGATCGATCCACCGATTTCTACCGCGATGTCGTCGGATTGGAGCTGGCGCATGTCATACCCGAAAGGAATGTTGCGTTCTTCTGGGTCGCAGGCCGTGAAACCTCCATGCTCGGCCTGTGGTCCATACACAGTTCTCCACTGCGAAACCGGCTGCACATCGCTTTCCAGACAAGCCTTGAGCAATTGCTGAAGTCTTCCGACTATCTGCGCTCCAAGGACATCACTCCACGCGACGGTGCGGGATCGGAGATCGAAGAGCCCATCATCTTCCCCTGGATGCCGGCTGCCAGCGTCTACTTTGATGATCCCGATGGCCACTCACTGGAGTATATCGCGCTCCTGCCAGACCAGCCCCGCAGAGACATACCAGGGACGCTAACCTTCTCCGAGTGGAAGCAAATTGCCGCTGGCCAATCCTAAAGCAGAGACCGCTCCACAAAAAAAAGAGGCGGAATGATCTCCCACCTCTCTCATTATCCTAGGACGCGAGCCGCTTTCAGAACTCGGTCCACTCATTTGCCGCGACGGCTGCGTTGCCATGCGTCATCGGCGCCGAGCGCATGCGAGCGGCTTGTGGCTGCGGCGCCGGTCGCGAAGATGCTGCGTGACGCATCGTTTCGCCCATGCCGCGCAATTGGCTTGCGGCGTGGCCAAGCTCGAACTGCGAGAGAAGCTCCTTGAGCTTGATGCTTTCCTGCGCAAGTGCGGCGCCAGATGCACTCATCTCCTCCACCATCGCGGCGTTCTGCTGGGTAGCCTGATCCATGTGGTTGACGGCGTGATTGACTTCGGCCAGCCCCACAGACTGCTCCTGCGCGGCAGTGGCGATGGCGTCCATGTGGATATTGACCGACTGTACGAGCTCAGCAATTTGCGAAAGACCTGAACCGGTATCGCTGACGAGGCGCACACCTTCGCTGACCGCGATGGCGGAGTTGCTGATCAGCTGCTTGATCTCCTTGGCCGCACTGGCGGAGCGTTGCGCCAGTTCGCGCACTTCCTGCGCGACGACTGCAAAGCCCTTACCCGCGTCGCCGGCGCGTGCCGCTTCAACGCCAGCGTTCAACGCCAGAAGATTGGTCTGGAACGCGATCTCGTCGATGACGCTGATGATCTGGCCGATCTGCTTCGAAGACCCTTCGATCCGCTCCATCGCAGCAACGGCGTTGCCGACGACCTCACCGGAATGATCGGCCTTCTTGCGGGCCTCAAGCACCACGTCGCGGGCTTCATTCGTGCGTCTGGATGTCGCCGTCACATTCGCCGTGATCTCTTCGAGCGCAGCAGCCGTCTCCTCTAGAGAAGCAGCCTGCTGTTCCGTACGCTTGGAAAGATCGTCGGACGCGTCCGATATCTCCCTGGAGCCGCCGGTGACCGTATCGACAGAGCCCCCGACGCTTACCAGGGCTTCGCGCAACTGGCGAACCGAGGTGTTGAAATCGTGGCGCAGTCCCTCGAACTGTGCAGCGAGAGGCTCATTGACTTCGCACAGCATGTCTCCCGCCGCGAGGCGTTTCATGGCCGAGGCAAAGGTGCCGGTGGCCTGCACCAGTCGTGCTTCGGCCTCTTCTTCCGCCTGCCGCTGCATCGCCACGCGCTCGTTCTCAGAACGAACACGATTGGCTTCGGCCTCTGCTTCCAGCTGCTTGTTACGGATAGCAGCCTCGCGGAAGACCGCCACGGAGCTCGCCATGCCGCCGATCTCGTCGTTGCGGCTCGCACCATCGATTGTAACGGAAAGATCGCCATCAGCAAGCTGGCGCATGCTGCGGGTCAGGGCAGAGACTGGCTTCGTCACACGGTTGACGACGATGACGATACCAGCGACGCCGATCGCCACGGCAGCAACGAGAAGCACCGAGTAGAAGATAAGCGACTGCAGATACGCTGCTTCATGCGCCATCGCGACGCGGTTCAGTTCGTCCATGGCAAGCGAAGCGACCGAGGCAATCGTGCCCAGCGCAGCCGTGACCTTCGGGCGCCATTCGTCGATGGAGACGCCACCAGGCTCACCGGCCTTCAGCTTGCTGACGATTGCCGAACGCCAGCCAGCAAAATCACCCTTGAAATATCCGTTGTCCGCCTTGACCAACTCATCCTTCAAGGTCTGAGCGACATCGGGATGATTGATCAGGACGCGAACGGACTTCCAGGCGAAATCGACACCTGCATCCGCCGACGTGACGCTGATCACCTCGGCTGGGTTCAAACCACGGTTCGCAGCGATCGCGCTGTTCATCACGACCGTACCGGTACCACCCAGGGCACGCGCGGCCCACGCCTGGGCACGGATCTGGATCAACGCAACCGAGCTTGGATCGAGATTGCGCATCTCACCTTCGATTGCCAGCGAGGAGGCCTCAAGCGAATTGAGGAATTCCGTACCCAGATCGAGCGTTAGCTTGTCGAGGCCCTTTTCCCGTTGCTCCAGTTCAAGCGTGAGGGCCTGGTCGATCTTCTTTCGATGGGCAACGAGCCGATCATACATGGAGCGAGTGGTCGCCATGGCGCTACCGATTTCTGGCGTCGCCATCGTTTCGCTACCAGCCAATGCTTGAGTGATCGCGGCATCGACCTTAGCCCGCGCCTTTTGAACGGCTTCGTAGGATGTGGCGCCCGCGGCGCGTGACATCGTCAAAGCAGTCGCACTATCGCCGCGCTCGCTGCGAAAGTTCAACAGAACATTGAATAGAGCGCGATCGAGGTCTGCCAGCTCGTTGACCGACTGGCTGACCTTATATTGCGAGTATGCCGAATAGGTCAAAGAACCGACGATGCCGCAGAGCATGATGCTCACAAGCAAAAAGGCACCGACAAGAATATTCCTGATAGAAAACATGGGTCCCTCAAAAAGCGGAGCCGCACGATTTGGAAAATCTTGACCGCGCGGGAAAGGTTGATGCTGTGCTTTCCCAACCTAAGCGAGTGCGGCATAAAATTTGGTAAACCCGGGTCGAGTTTCGTGATGACGGCAACAAAGAGTTGCAAATCAATAGAAAAAAGGCACCGGCTTTCGCCGATGCCTTGTCCTCATCGCTGAGCATCAATCGAGCTTAGCGCGTCAGGCGCTTGTAAGCCTGGCTGCCGGGGTTCAGCGCATCCGGGCCAAGACGACGGATCTTGTCCTGCTCGTAGTCTTCGAAGTTGCCTTCGAACCATTCCACATGACCGTCGCCTTCGAAGGCGAGGATGTGCGTGGCCAGACGGTCGAGGAACATGCGATCGTGGCTGATGATGATGGCGCAGCCGGCGAAGGCTTCCAGCGCGCTTTCCAGCGCACCGAGCGTTTCGGTATCGAGGTCGTTGGTCGGTTCGTCGAGGAGAAGAACGTTGCCGCCGGCCTTCAGCATCTTGGCAAGGTGAACGCGGTTGCGCTGACCACCGGAGAGATTGCCGACCTTCTGCTGCTGATCGCCGCCCTTGAAGTTGAAGGCGCCGCAATAAGCTCTGCTGTTCATGTCGAACTTGCCGAGCTTGATGATTTCCGCACCGCCGGAAATTTCTTCCCAGACGGTCTTGTCGGCATCGAGAGCATCGCGGCTCTGGTCGACATAGCCGAGATGAACCGTTTCACCGATGCGGATCGAACCGGCATCCGGCTTTTCCTGGCCGGTGATCATCTTGAAGAGCGTCGACTTACCGGCACCGTTCGGGCCGATGATGCCGACGATGCCACCTGGCGGCAGCTTGATCGACAGATCGTTGATCAGCGTGCGGCCTTCGAAGCCCTTCTTGACGCCTTCGAGCTCGACGACGACCTGACCGAGACGTTCGGAAACAGGGATAATGATCTGCGCATCGCCGGGACGAATGTTTTCAGCCGCATCGACCAGCTGTTCGTAGGCCTTGATACGTGCCTTGGACTTCGCCTGACGGGCCTTCGGGCTGGATGCAATCCACTCCTGTTCGCGCGACAGCGACTTCTGGCGACCGGCTTCTTCACGCGCTTCCTGCTGCATGCGCTTGGCCTTGGCCATCAGATATGCGGAGTAGTTGCCTTCATAAGGAATGCCGCGGCCACGGTCGAGCTCGAGGATCCAGCCCGTGACGTTGTCGAGGAAGTAGCGATCGTGGGTGATCATCATGACGGCGCCCGGATAGTCGCGCAGATGCTTTTCGAGCCAGGCGATCGTTTCAGCGTCGAGGTGGTTGGTCGGTTCGTCGAGCAGCAGCAGGTCTGGCTGCGACAGCAGCAGACGGCAAAGCGCGATACGACGACGCTCACCGCCCGAAAGAACGGTCACGTCGGAATCCTTGGGCGGGCAGCGCAGCGCTTCCATCGCCATTTCGACCTGCTGTTCAAGGTCCCACAGGTTCTGGCTGTCGATGATGTCCTGGAGCTTGGCGCCTTCATCGGCGGTCTCGTCGGAATAGTTCATCATCAATTCGTTGTAGCGGTCGAGCACGGCCTGCTTGTCGGCAACGCCTTCCATGACGTTTTCGAAGGCGTTCTTGTTGGGATCGAGCTTCGGCTCCTGTTCCAGATAGCCGACAGTCGCGCCTTCGGCCAGCCACGCTTCGCCCGTGAATTCCTTGTCCTGACCGGCAATGATGCGCAGAACGGTGGACTTACCGGCACCGTTGGGCCCGAGAATACCGATCTTGGCATCCGGGTAGAAGGAGAGGTTCACGTTCTCGAGAATCTTCTTCGCGCCATAGGACTTGTTCAGCCCGGACATGTGATAGATGAATTGGCGTGCCATTGTAGCGAATGCTCCGCGTCGGATGTGAAAATTCGGATTGGGAAATTTGCCGCTATGTAAGGTAAACGGGGCTGAGGAGCAACCTCTTGGCCAATAATAAGCAAGTGGAAGAGCGCATGGGCGACGATCTGATGTTCGGCAAAATCGAGCGGCTGGAAAGCTCATCCGGCGCCACGCTCGCCTATCGCCATGAACCTGCCAGAGGCGAACCGCAAGGTGTTCTGATGATCTGCCACGGGCTTGTCGATCATGCCGGGCGTTATCGCCACTTCGCCGATTTCATGGCCGATCACGGCTTCGAGGTCTATGCGCATGACCACCGCGGCCATGGGCGCACACGCTCGGCGGACGCACCGATTGGCCGCTTCGCTCCCAAGGATGGGCTCTACAAGGTCGCCGAAGACGTGATCGCCATGCGCGATCTGGTCGAGCAACGCCATCCAGGCCTCCCCGTCATTCTCTTCGGTCACTCGATGGGCGGGTTGATCGCACTCAACACCGCCGTCAGCCACCCGGATCGTTTCGACGCTCTCTCCATCTGGAACTCCAACCTCAACACCGGCGTGATGGGCCGCATTGCGCAAGCCGTTCTGCGCATCGAAAAAATGCTGAAGGGCTCCGACGTGCCGTCCGCCGTTCTGCCAAAGGCCACCTTCCGCATCTGGAATGCGCGCATGCCGGAAAAGCGCACCACAGCCGACTGGCTGAGCCATGACAAAACGGCCGTCGATGCCTATGTGGGCGATCCGCTCTGCCAGTTCGAGGCCAGTGTTTCGCTGTGGCAGGATGTCTTCGACATGTCCTACCGCGGCCCGAAACTGATCCAGCGCTTGTCCAAGCAGCTTCCCATCCTGCTCGTCAGTGGTGACCAGGACGCCGCGACCAATAATGGCCGGGAAATTCGCTGGCTGGCGGAGAAATTCCGCAATGCCGGCTTCTCGGATGTGGAAGACACGATCTACAAAGGCATGCGCCACGAGACGCTGAACGAGATCGGCTGGGAAAAGCCTGCTACGGATTTTGCAGCTTGGGCTGCAAGAGTGACAACGGGCAAGAACAGCGTCGTTTCCCAAACGGAATAAGGCCATGAGATAAATTCACATGCGCGCCTCAACCCGCCCGTTTATAAGGCTTGGGAAAGCGCAAGGTAACTCATGGTCGAACCGTCATCCTCGAAAGAGCCGCCCCTGAAGGGCATTCGTGTCATCGAACTTGCCCGCGTTCTGGCAGGCCCATGGGCGGGCCAGATGCTTGCCGATATGGGTGCCGATGTTATCAAGGTGGAAAGCCCGGATGGTGGCGACGATACGCGCGCATGGGGACCGCCCTTCGTCGAAGGCCAGGATGGCGACAACCTCTCGGCCGCCTATTATCACTCGACCAATCGCGGCAAACGCTCCATCACCGTCGATCTTAAGACAGAGGAAGGTCGGCAGATCGTGCGGCGCCTGGTCAAGACCGCCGACGTGGTGATCGAGAACTTCAAACGCGGCGGGTTGGAGAAATATGGCCTGGATTACCAGAGCCTTCGCGCACTGAACCCGAAGCTGATCTACTGCTCCATTACCGGTTTCGGCCAGACGGGACCATATGCGGATTTTGCCGGTTACGATTACATCGTCCAGGGCATGTCCGGCTTCATGTCGATCACTGGCGAACCGGACGGCCAGCCGATGAAGGCGGGCGTGGCCGTTGCCGATATCTTCACCGGCATCTATTCCGTCACCGCCATTCAGGCAGCCCTGATCCACACCCTCAGAACCGGCCAGGGTCAGCACATCGATATGGCGCTGCTGGACGTGCAGTCCGCCGTGCTCGCCAATCAGAACATGAACTACCTGATCTCGAGCAAGCCGCCCGTCAGGCTCGGCAATGCGCACCCGAACATCTCCCCCTATGAGGTGGTGCCGACAGCCGATGGCTTCCTCATTCTTGCCGTCGGCAATGACGGTCAGTTCAAGCGCCTCTGCAAGATCCTCGGCATCGAGGCGATTGCCGATGACGAGCGCTACGCCACCAACAAAGCGCGCGTGGCGCACAAGCTGGACGTCCGGCAGATCGTTTCCACCGAGACGCTGAAATGGATGAAGCGGGATCTTCTGACCGCCTGCGAGAGCAATGCGGTTCCGGCAGGCCCGATCAACTCGATCGAGGAAATGTTTGCCGATCCGCATGTTCAGGCACGCGGTCTTCGCATCGATCTGGAAGCCGCCGATGGCACGGTCATCCCCGGCGTCCGCACGCCGATCGTGCTCTCGGAAACGCCGCTGCGCTACACCCGTCCAAGCCCGCGCCTTGGAGAACATCAGGCCGAAGTTCTGGCCGAACTTGACGATATCGAAAGGAACATCGCGCAATGACGACTTTGGGAAAGAGAACCGGCGGGCAGCTGATTGTCGAGGCGCTGAAAGCCAATGGCGTATCGCGCGTCTCCTGCGTGCCGGGCGAAAGCTATCTGGCGGTTCTGGACGCGCTCTATGAAAGCGGCATCGAGACCGTCGTCTGCCGCCAGGAAGGTGGCGCCGCAATGATGGCCGACACCTGGGGCCGCCTGACCGGCGAACCCGGCATCTGCATGGTCACACGCGGTCCAGGCGCCACCAATGCGTCCGCCGGCCTGCATGTCGCAAGACAGGATTCGATCCCGATGATCCTCTTCATCGGCCAGGTGCAGCGCGACGCACGCGAACGCGAAGCCTTCCAGGAAGTCGAATATCGCCGCGCCTTCACCGAATTTGCCAAATGGGTCGGCGAGATCGACGATGCCCGCCGTATCCCCGAATTCGTCACGCGGGCCTTTGCGGTGGCAACATCCGGCCGCCCCGGCCCCGTGGTGTTGACGCTGCCGGAAGATATGCTGGTGGAAGAGGTCGAGGCCCCGGGAGCCAAAGCCTATACGCCGGTCGAAAACCATCCCGGCCCCAGGCAGATGGCGAAGCTCGGCGAATTGCTGGCCAACGCAAAGCGTCCGATCTTCATCCTCGGCGGCACGCGCTGGTCGGAAGAGGCCGTTGCCTCCTTCAAGCACTTTGCCGAAAGCCTGAACGTGCCGGTTGGCTGCTCCTTCCGCCGCCAGATGCTCTTCGATCACACGAGTTCGTCTTACGCCGGCGATGTCGGCATCGGCATCAATCCGGCGCTATCGAAGGAGATCAAGGAGTCCGATCTCATCGTGCTTGTCGGCGCCCGCATGTCAGAAATGCCGTCCTCCGGCTACACCATGCTGGACATCCCCTACCCGTCTCAGACGCTGGTGCATGTCTTCCCAGAGGCCGAGGAGCTCGGCCGCATCTATCGCCCGGATCTCGCCATCTGCGCCGCGCCAGAGGACTTCGTTGACGCTCTGGCAGAGCTCAAAATGGATGCAGACCCAGCCTGGGCAGAACGCACCTCTGCCATGCACGAGGCCTATCTGAAATGGTCCACACCACCCAAGACCGGTCCCGGCAACGTGCAGATGGGGCCGATCATGAACTGGATCGAGACCAATGTCCCCGAAGATGCAATCTTCACCAATGGCGCCGGCAACTACGCCACATGGGTCCACCGCTTCCATCGTTTCCGCCGCTTCAACACACAAGCCGCCCCAACCTCCGGCTCCATGGGCTATGGCCTGCCCGCAGCCGTTGCGGCAAAACACCTCTTTCCGGAGCGCGAAGTCATCTGCTTTGCGGGTGATGGCTGCTTCATGATGCACGGACAGGAATTTATCACCGCAGTGCGCTACGGCCTGCCGATCATCACTGTGCTCGTCAACAACGGCACCTATGGCACGATCCGTATGCACCAGGAGCGGGAATATCCCGGCCGCGTCAGCGCCACCGATCTCGTCAATCCGGACTTCGTCGCCTATGCCCAAGCCTTCGGCGGACATGGGGAGTTGGTGGAGAAGACCGAAGACTTCGGTCCTGCCTTCGAGCGCGCACGCGCCAGCGGCAAAGCGGCCATCATCGAAATCAAGCTCGACGCAGAAGCCATTACCCCTGCCCGCACTCTGACGCAGATCAGGAACAAGAGCTGAAGTCGCAGACATTCCTCTCTTCCCTCAGTCCTGTCTCCGTGACAGAAATCAGGCTGAAGCGCGTGAGCGCGATAAAGTAGACCCGCCAGTCCGGTATCCCGGGCTGGCTTGATCTCTTTGACGAGCAGGAATGAGGAACGACAGACTGCCATGCACAACAGCAAAATCCCGGTCATCACACCCCGCAATGCCAAGATCGAAGCTTCAGCCGGTGTTCCCTTCGAAGCCATCCGGGTGGCACGCGATGTGCTGCTGACATCACGAACCTGCGGTCTGGCAACTCTCGATCCCGCAAGTGGCTACCCCTACAATACCGCCACCAACATCGCCGTCGAGCCGGATGGAACGCCCTTCTTCTTCGCCGCCCGTCTGGCACTTCATGCGCGCAACATCGAGGCCGATCCCCGCATCTCGCTGGTGCTGGCTCCCTTCAACAAGGGCGACGCCCTTACCTTGCCCCGTCTGACATTGGTCGGCAGGGCGGAACTGATGAGCGACGCGGAAACACCAATCGCCAAGGCGCGCTATATCGCACGCTATCCCAAGGCGAAGCTCTACCTCGGTTTGCCGGACACCCAGCTTTACCGGATGAGGATCGACGGCGTGCAAATCAATGGCGGCCCTGCGCGCAACGCCAGCAACATCACCGCCGACGACCTGCGCACGGATCTGACCGGCGCAGACAGTTTGATCGCTGCGGTTGGCGACGAGATTTCCCGCATCAACGCGATCAAGGGCGAAGCCTCACGGCTCGCCGTCATGGCCGGTAGGAAGCCCGGGGCATGGAAGGTCACCTCGATCGATCCTGACGGCGTCAATCTGGCCTCGTCACAGGATCTGGCAAGACTGTGGTTTGCCGAGCGGGTCACCGACTTGAATCAACTTGCCAAGGCACTGACTCAATCTGCGAAGTGATCGCGGTAAGAGATTCGGTTTAAACGATTTTTCGGCTTCACATATTCGCCGCAACAAAAAGCCGGCCCAATGGACCGGCTTTCAAAACATCTATAGCCTGACGATCAGATTGCGGCAGTGACGATGAATTCGACCTTGTAGTCCGGCGTTGCCAGGGCTGCTTCGCTGGTGGCGCGCGCCGGTGGGTTGGCCGGGTCGATCCAGCCTTCCCAGACGGCGTTCATCTCACCGAATGTGGACATGTCGGAGAGGTAGATGATCGTCTGCAGAATCTTCGACTTGTCGGAGCCTGCCAGAGCCAGCAGGCGATCGACTTCAGCCAGCGCGGACTTGCTCTGTTCGGTCACGGAGGTGCCTTCGCCGACCTGGCCTGCGAGGTAGACGGTGTTGCCGTGAACGACGGCGCCGCTCATGCGCTTGCCGGGTTCGATACGCTTGATGCTCATGGAAATACTCCTGTTTGGTAGGCTTTAGATAAACGGCGCAGAATCAACCGCGCAGATGATGAGTCTTTTCGTAAATCGCGGTGGAGCGCGCACCGGAACGGCAATAGCCGAGCATCGGGCGCTGCAATTCGTCCAGCGCATCCACCATGCCGCTAACCGCATCCGGATCGACGCCGAAGCGACCGACCGGCACATGCATGATCGTCAGGCCGAGCTCTTCAGCCCGTTCGGCGATATCGGCAAAACGCGGCTGGCCTTCTTCCTCGTCATCAGGACGGTGACAAACGATGGATTTGAAACCGAGCGCCTTCACCTCATCGAGATCGGCCACGCTGATCTGGCCGGTTACGGAGTAATCGTCATCGATGCGTCTGATATCCATCTTCTATCCTCCGAAGGTGACGGCATTGCGGGACCCAAAGCCCCGCCATTTCGCAAAATCCGTATCCGATGTAAGGGGTTGGGCCGAATGCGTCAATGACAGGCTTTTTCAATTAAACAGCCGTTTAGAGAATAGAAAAGCGCAAACCATAGCTGCGGCTCTCACCTGGCTGCAGTATGTTGAACTCGCCTGCTCTTTCCAACTCGAACCGGTCCACCCAGCGATGTGAGGCCGGCTCTATGCCAAGCACATTAGCCGGCGCCTTCTGGTTTCGCCACATCTGTAGATAGGGCAATGTGTTAGTACGAAACGAGACTTTCAGGCGCCGCCCACCAATGGATGCCATCGGCCCAAGCGTCAGCGATGCCCAGCCATTTTCTCCTTGCGCCGGCACACAAAAGACGCTGCCCGGCTCGTCTCCGAAGCGCCACCCGAAACCACCGCCGTCAAAGGACGCGCCCTCAAGCCGCACCGCACCGTCGAACAGCTTTGCGGCAACGTTCATGTGATACATGAGGAATGTCGGACGGGCATGATCGCTGGTATTGGTCACCCGGTCCTCAAGGCTCACCTCACCGCTTGCCCTATTGATTCGCCAGGCCCGCTCCAGGAGCGCTGTCCCGCCGTCAGCGAGCGAGACAGGAACCTGTGCTGCTGCTTCGGCATTACCATCCGAAAAGGACCAGCGCGTCATCTCGGCCGGATGAGAGGAGAAGGAGCCATGCAGGGGAAACTTCCGCCCGCTCGCATCACCCGGAATGAGCTGCGGATGACGGATATGGTCTGGACCACAGGTGAACAGAAACCCTTCGAGCGAATGATCGATGCGCGGGTCGCCATCGTCCGGAATGGCGCGCTCGGGCGCGATGTTCACACCATCGACGATGCAGGGGCCGATATCGAGAACGGAGGTCTCGTCAAGGAAAATGGACGGCGACTTTCCGGCTTTGAACTCTTTCATCAGCGGCTTCTCCCACGCATGTCTACGGCGCCTTCGAATGAGGCTTGTCCCGCGCGAATACGTAATAACTGTGATGCTATTGACGCAAGTTCACGCAAAAGCGATCGCAAGGGCCAGAAATTAAGATTGCATTAACCGCGAATTCACCTTTTTCACAATAGGGTCAAGATTACCGTGTGTTTATTGGGACTAACCCAAGGGATCGCAAGAACGTGAAACTTTTTCTTAACGCCGTGTTCTGTCTGGCAGTCGCAGCATCGCCGGTGCTTGCACCGTCGCACGCCTCCGCACAGCAGCGCTATGTCACTCAGGAACAGGGCGTCCTGGTTGCGCCAGACGGCACCGTTCTCGACTATCTGCCGAACCCGAATGATGTGGTCATCAGCCGTGACCGCATGGGCCGCACCGTCTATTACGACCGCTATGGCAACCTCGTCGGCACGCAGATGCCGGGCGGCGCTCAACAGCAGCGGCAGGCTCCGCGCGACCCTTACCAGGCGCAGCGAGATCCCTACTACAGCGAACCCGACACCTATTATCCGCCGCCGCCCGGCCGGTACCGCGAACCTGAACAGCCCCGCCGAAGCTACGGCTATCAGGAGAATCAGCGCTCTCAACAGGGTAACGGCCAGTACCGCGACTACCGCGAGTTTCGCAATGATGGCATCGGCGACGATGTCTATACCGGCTCTGTCGAGCCCCAGCGCGGCGATGTCGAAAGCGGCCCTCTGAGCCAGCCGATGCCGGGCGAAAGCACGACAGCCGCCGTGCCACAGCCGGACCATCTGATCGAGCGTAACCAGCCAGTCACCGCACCGGTCAATCGCTCGCGCCAGGAAATCGTCGCTCTTCAAGTCTTTCTCGACCGCGAGGGCATTTCGCCCGGCGTCATCGATGGCAAGATGGGCGACAACGTCAACAAGGCCATTTCCGCCTGGCAGGAGATGACCGGGGAGCGGCTGGATCCGAACAACACCGACGACATTCTCGAGCGTCTTCGTAACAGCGGCGGCATGGCGATCGTCGACTACACGATCACCGCGGCCGATGCGGCAGGCCCTTATGTCGCTTCTATCCCGGATGACTATGCCGCCAAGGCTGAGCTTCCCGCCATGTCCTACACGTCCACCACAGAAGCGCTGGCCGAGCGATTCCACATGGACGAGACCTATCTGAAGGAACTCAACCCCGGTGTTGATTTCACCGTTCCCGGCACGATCATCAAGGTCGCCAATCCAGGCGAGCCGAAGAAGGGCCAGGTGGCGCGCATCGTGGCGCATAAGGGCATCAAGCAGGTTTTCGCTTACGACGAGGGGGGCACGCTGATCGCCGCCTACCCGGCGACCATCGGGTCTTCGGACACGCCGTCCCCAAGCGGCACCCACACGGTGGAGCGTATCGCGCTCAATCCGGGCTATACCTATAACCCGAAGATCAACTTCCAGCAGGGGCAGAACACCCAGATCCTGCAGATCCCGCCAGGGCCGAACGGCCCCGTAGGGACGGTATGGATCGCGCTGTCCAAACCCACCTACGGCATCCATGGGACGCCGGAACCATCCAAGATCGGCAAGACCAACAGCCATGGCTGTATCCGCCTGACCAACTGGGACGCCACGGAGCTTGCCAAGATGGTCCGCCCCGGTGTCGTGGTCGAATTTGCCGAATAGTATCCGTTCCCTTTGAACAGAAATCCCCGACCAGGTCATGGCCGGGGATTTTTCGTTTGAGCGGTTTGTTTGACTCAGCAGATGATCAAGAGCAGCCGAAGCCTCAGCCCACTCTCACTGCCCGCTGTTCACTTCTGCGCTCTGTCAGAAAGAAGCCGAGAGCCATGACCGGCAGGGCAAAACCCAGCCAGGATGCCGCTGTCCACTGTCCGTGGGAATAGGCCCAGCCGCCAAGCGCCGATCCGACCGCACCACCCATGAAGAAGGTTGCCATGAAGACGCCGTTGAGGCGGCTGCGGAACTCTGCGCCGAGCGCAAATATGGCACGCTGGCTCAGCACCAGATTGGTGGTGACGGCAAAGTCCAGGATGATGGCGGCGACGACGAGCAGCGCCAGAGACAGATTTGATCCTTCCGGTGCGATATGGGTGACGAGGAAAGACGTCGCAGCAGTGATGAGCGCAAAGAGCGTTGCCCCCCATGTCCAGCCGCGATCCGCGACGCGTCCGGCGATGGGAGCCGCAATCGCACCAGCCGCACCCGCTAAGGCAAAGAGCGCAATTTGCCCCTGCGTCAGTTGGAAAGCCGGGCCGCTCAGATAAAGCGGCGTGGTCGTCCAGAACAGGCTGAAGGCGCCAAACATCGCTGCCTGATAAGCTGACCGCCGCTGCAGGATCGGTGTCGTGCGCGCAAGCTCCGCCATGGATGCCAGAAGCGCGCGATAGGGCAGCTTCGCGTCCGGCATGCGCCGTGGCAGCTGCCGGTAGAGCACCATCGCCAGAATACCCATCGCTACAGCAGAGACCAGGAAGACGCCACGCCAGGAAACAAACTCCGAGAGAACACTGGAGACCGGGCGCGCCAGCATGATGCCGACCATCAAGCCGCTCATGACATTGCCGACGACCCGTCCGCGGATCGCAGCCGGCGTCATATGCGCGGCGAACGGCACGATCATCTGTACCGCCACCGAACTGACGCCGACGAGGAACATTGCAAACAGAAAGGGCCCGGCATGCGGCGCAAGCGCCGCGGCAATCAGAGCCAGAACCGCAGTCGCAACGGTGCCGACGATCAGCTTGCGATTTTCCACCAGATCGCCGAGCGGCACGACGAACAGAAGGCCAAGACCATAGCCGATTTGGGTCAGCGTCACGATCAATCCAGTCGCTGCCGCTGATAGGCCGAGTTCAGGGCCGATCACGCCTGCCAAGGGCTGCGCATAATAGATGTTCGCTGCCACGAGCCCACAGGCACTCGCCAGCAAGAAGATCATGGCGGACGACATCGTCTCTGCCGCCGCTTCATTCGTGTCGACAGCTTTTAAAGCCATAACGTCACTCCAAATTAGGAAACAATCATTTCCAAATTAAACAAAAGATCAATCGAAAATGCGCATGGCGGCATCGACGACCGAAGACATATCCTCCCGTGAGGGGCCGGTCTTGCCGACTACCCGCATTCCATACAGCAGGCAGAGTGCCGTCTTGGCCAGAACGTCCGCATCGCCCCGACCCGTAACAGAGCCATCCGTCTGCCCTTCCCGCACAAGGCGGGCCAGTATCTTCTCGCGCGCCTCGATGGCGCTCCTCACCACGCGCGCCACATCGGCATCCAGCGACGCCAGATCGGCGGCAGCCCCGACGATCAGGCAGCCCTGCTCACCCGATGAGCCCGCCGAGTTGCCGGCATAAAACTCCATTGCCGCCCTCAGCCTTTCGCGCCCATTTTCACCGGCCTGCACCTTGGCCTCGAACCGCTTCGTCTGCACCAGCTTATAGCGCTCGACCGCAGCGATGTAGATATCCTTCTTGTCCTTGAACGCCTTGTAGAGACTGCCCTGCGTCAGTTCCATCGCCTCCGTCAGATCGCCCACCGAGGTCGCATGGAAACCACGCTCAGAAAATACGCCAATTGCCCTGTCGATGGCGGTATCGACATCGAACTCGCGCGGTCGGCCGCGCTGACGATTGGGTAAAGCTGAGGACGCAATCTCTGTCATGGATCGAAATATAGGAAATGGTCGCTTCCAAATCAAGCAAAAGTTTTCAGCCTTCGTCATGGAATGGCCTCCTCACAGAGAATTCCCCTTGTCAAAAAGGCCACAGAATGTTCCCGATTTGGGAATTTTCTTGCCCGAGCGTGCCCTTTGTGTTACGTGTTGATGCATGCAGATCATCGCCAAATCAACGTTGAAGGCCTTTTGGGAGCAACAATCTCAAGCTGAAACGCCGCTGAGAACTTGGCATGCGATTGTCAGCAAAGCTGACTGGACTGGCCCCTCGGACGTAAAGGCCGCATTTGGTGTTCCGGTCGATTTTGTTTCGGACAACAGGATCATATTCGACATCGCGGGAAACAAATATCGACTGATCGTGCATGTTGCGTATGCGTATAAACGGGTCCTGATAAAGTTCATCGGCACCCACAAGGAATATGACAAGATCAACCCGGAGACAGTGTAATGGATAACATTCGCGCCATCAGGAACAATCATGACCTCGCATGGGCCATTGCCGAGGTCTCACCCTACTTCGATAATCCGCCGGAACGGGGAACGCCTGAAGGGGAACGCTTCGATATTCTGGCGGCTCTCATAGAAGCCTATGAAGATACGCACTACCCGATCGATGCGCCTGAACCGGTGGAGTTAATAAGGTCGCATATGGAGATGACCGGCCGGACACAGTCGGATCTCGGCGCGCTTTTCGGCTCCCGCTCTCGCGCATCTGAAGTGCTGAACAAGAAGCGCGCCCTGACCGTAGACATGATCTATAAGCTTCATAAGGAATGGGGCATTCCCGCAGATTGTCTGGTGAAGCCCTATCATCTCGCAGCCCAGCAAAGGGACGTGGCGTAAGTCAGAGTACCCCCGTTGTCGTGGAAGCGATCATAACAGGGGCACGGCAAACCAGGACGGTGAGCGCCCTAGCTTGCATCGCAGTTGCCTATCATGCAGCCCTGCGGCCGAACCTGAAATCCCGGCCAGAACGAACGACACGTGCCGGGAGAAGAGCCAGCACCTCGGCCGCGAAGAGGCGCACATTCTCCAGCGCCTTGTCGACATTGCTGACCTTCTGACAGTCCAGCGCGGCAATCGTGCCGCCGTGGTCGAAGATGTCGCGGAAGGCAGCACGTTCGGCAATCGGTGTGTTGAGCACACGCACGTTGCGGCTTTCGAGCAGCATCTTCACCTGAAGCAGCGCACGCGTGCTGACCATGGCGTTGACGCGCGTCAGCACGACGGAATGATCGATCTTTCGGCCCATCTTCGCGTCGAGAAATGCCATATGGTCAAGCACCTCCGCTGCACCGCGGGCGTCCATGGCGGAACCCTGCACGGGGATCAGAACATGATCTGAAATGCCGAGCGCCATCGTCAAGAGCGGGCTTTTGGTGCCAGGCAGATCGATGATGAAACAGTCGGTGTTGGACCGGTTCTCACGAATATGGCCTTCCAGCGAGGCCATCGTCACGTTTGATATGACACTGAGATTGTTGATCGAGCCGGAGATTTCAAACCAGTGCGAAATCCAAAGCTGCGGGTCGGCATCGAGAACGGTGACGCGGTGGCCTGTGCGGGCCAGTTCGGTTGCGAGCAGAAGAACCGCGGTGGTCTTGCCGGCCCCACCCTTTGTGTTGGCGAATGTGATGACTGTCATGGTGACCCCGAGATGTCAGAGCCTTGGTAATGCGATGCTCTGGAATGCACCGAAGCATGGTGCTTGATAGAGTGTTAACCAATATGGTTAACAAATTGAAAACACCTCTGAAGCAGCACGACGTCATCCTGGGTCGATACCGGTGACAAGGGTCAGTCGCCGCGGCGCGCAGCCTCGATCGTCGCCACATCGATTTTCTTCATCGTCATCATCGCCGCGAAGGCACGCTTGGCCTCCCCTCCGCCTGCAGCCAACGCTTCGAGCAGCGTGCGCGGCGTGATCTGCCAGGAAATACCCCACCGGTCCTTGCACCAACCGCACTCGCTTTCCTGCCCGCCATTGCCAACGATGGCGTTCCAGTAGCGGTCGGTCTCCGCCTGATCCTCGGTTGATATTTGGAAGGAAAACGCTTCGCTGTGCTTGAAGGTCGGGCCGCCATTCAGGCCGATGCAGGGGATGCCAGCGACGGTGAATTCCACCACCAGAACGTCACCCTGGCTGCCACTCGGATAATCGCCGGGCGCACGCGTAACCGCGCCAACCGAACTGTCCGGAAAAGTCTCGGCATAGAACCGTGCCGCAGCCTCGGCGTATTTGTCGTACCAGATGCAGATCGTATTCTTGCTCATGATCCTTCCTCCCGTGGAGAAAGGATCATAGCGCGTTTATAAGAATATGGCGATATTGGAGGATGGAGCCTGCACTTTGGGATCGGCCGGAAATGGACAAGGCGGGACGCGTGACGTGCCGCCTCCATCGATCAGAAACAATCCTCGAACAATGCCTTGGTGTTCTCCAGCGTCATCTCGACCGGGTTACCACCGCAGCTTGGATCCTTGATCGCCTCAGCTGTCAGCTCGTCAATACGATCCGGCTTGATGCCCATGGCCGTGAGGTTCTCAGGCACGCCAAGCTCCTTGCGAAGCTCCAGCACGTAATCGTAGAATCCATCGAACCCACTTTCGATCCCGAGATAGGCAGCCGCACGCGCGATCTTGTCTTCGATCGCCGGACGGTTGAAGCGCAGCACGGCAGGCATCACCACAGCGTTGGTCATGCCGTGATGGGTGTTGTAGACGGCACCAATGGGATGCGACAGCGAATGAATCGCGCCGAGACCCTTTTGGAAGGAGACAGCACCCATGGCGGCTGCCGTCATCATATTGGTGCGCGCTTCGATATCCGTGCCGTCCTTGTAAGCCCGAGGCAGGAACTCCTTGATCAGCCGCATGCCTTCCAGGGCAATACCCTGGCTCATCGGGTGATAGAAAGGCGACGAATAGGCTTCCAGGCAATGGGCAAAAGCATCCATTCCAGTGCCCGCGGTGATGACCTTCGGCATGCCGACGGTCAGTTCCGGATCGCAGATGACGACGCCCGGCAGGAATTTCGGATGGAAGATGATTTTCTTCACATGGGTCTTGGAGTTGGTAATGACGCTGGCGCGTCCCACTTCAGAACCCGTTCCAGCCGTCGTCGGCACCGCCACGATCGGTGCAATCCCATCGGAATTGGCACGCGTCCACCAGTCGCCGACATCTTCAAAGTCCCAGACCGGCCGCGTCTGCCCCGCCATGAAGGCGACAGCCTTGCCGAGATCGAGACCCGATCCGCCGCCGAAGGCCACGACGCCATCGTGACCGCCATCCTTGAAGGCCTTCACACCCGCCTCGAGATTGATCTCGTTCGGGTTCGGATCGACGTCGGAGAAGATCGCGCGGCCAAGTCCAGCCTCGTCAAGAATATCCAGCGCATGGCCGGTGATCGCCATGCCGGCAAGACCGCGATCCGTCACCAGAAGCGGCTTCTTGATGCCGAGCGTCTTGCAGGCATCCGCCAGTTCCTTGATGCGGCCACGCCCGAGCTTGATGGGGGTCGGATAGCTCCAGTTTGCGACGATGTTCATTTCGTGACTTTCTTCAGATGGTATGATTTTGGACGAGTCAGGTTCTGGAAGCCGATGACGGAGAGCGAACCGCCGCGTCCGGTTTCCTTGACGCCTGTCCAGCAGAGCGCCGGATCGAGATAATCCGCACGGTTCATGAAGACGGTGCCCGTTTCGATCTCGCGGCCGATGCGCCCTGCCCGTCCGGCATCCTGGGTCCACAGCGAGGCGGTCAGGCCGTATCTGCTGTCGTTCATCAGCCGGATGGCTTCCTCGTCATTCTTCACCTTCATGATGCCGACCGCTGGGCCAAAGGTCTCTTCCGTCATGAACTCCATGGAGTGATCGACATCGATCAGCACCTGCGGCGCAACATAGGCACTCTCGCCGTCGTCAGCGGCGAAGAGCTTCGGATCGACGAGCGCCTTGGCGCCCTTCGCAACAGCGTCAGCCACCTGTTGGCGCACCGCCTTGGCGAAACGCTTGTTGGCCATCGGGCCTAGCGTCGTTTCCTGCTCCAGCGGGTTGCCAAGCTTGTAGTTGGACACCCAGGCCACGGACTTTTCGACAAAGGCATCATAGAGCGCTTCGTTGACATAGATGCGCTCGATGCCGCAGCAGCACTGGCCGGAATTATAGGTCGCCCCATCCATCAGCGTATCGACCGCCGCATCGAGGTCGGCATCTTCCATGACATAGCCTGGGTCCTTGCCGCCAAGCTCCAGTCCAAGACCGGTAAAGGTGCCAGCCGCCGCGCGCTCGATGGCGCGCCCGCCTTCCACCGATCCGGTGAAATTGACGAAGTTGAACAGCCCTTCTGAGATCAGTGCAGACGTTGTCTGGTGATCGAGGAAGACATTCACAAACACATCATCGGGAACACCCGCCTCGACAAAAGCGCGCACCATGCGCTCGCCGACGAGAAGCGTCTGCGCTGCATGTTTGATGACGACGGTGTTGCCGGCCATAAGCGCTGGCGCCACAGTGTTGATCGCCGTCATATAGGGATAATTCCACGGCGCGATGACGAAGACCACACCATGCGCTTCGCGCTCGATGCGGCGTTCGAAATTGCCGCTATCCTCGACAACGAGCGGCGCGAGCGCGTCGGCGGCAATCGAGGCGACGTAGTTGGAACGTTCGTTGAAGCCCTTGAACTCCCCACCATAGCGAACCGGACGGCCCATCATGTGGGCCAGTTCCGGCACCACCTCATCCACCATCTCATTGAGGCGCGCCACGCCCTTCAAAACCAGTTGAACGCGTTCTTCCAAAGGACGGCGTGCCCACGCTTTTTGCGCAGCCCGCGCCTTCAACACGGCGCCGCGCGCCGCATCCAGCGACATCGCCTCCCGTTCGGCATAGACCGAGCCGTCGATCGGCGAGATATTCTGGATCATGACCATGATATGTTCCTAGCCTGTTATGCTCTTTCGAAACCGCGCGCGACTTCCCAGTCGGTCACGCGGCGATCATATTCTTCCTGTTCCCACTTTGCAGCACGCACATAGTGGTCGATCACGTCGTCCCCGAAAGCCCCGCGCAGCATGGCGGAACCGTTCAGGTGATCCGTGGCGTCGCGAAGCGTTTTCGGGATCTCCCGAACTTCCTTGCCGCCATAGGCGTCGCCGACGAATTGCGGCTCAAGTTCCATCTTCTTCTCGATGCCGTCAATGCCGGCCGCAAGCAGTGCGGCCATGGCAAGATGCGGATTGAGATCGGAGCCGCCCACACGGCACTCGATGCGGATGCCCTTGGTGCCGTCGCCGCACAGACGATAGCCGGCCGTACGGTTGTCCATGCTCCAGACCGCCTTGGTCGGCGCAAATGTGCCGGCCATGTAACGCTTGTAGGAGTTGATATACGGCGCAAGGAAATAGGTGATCTCGCTGGCATGCGCCAGAAGCCCCGCCACATAATGCTTCATCATCTCAGACATGCCGTGATCGGCGTCCTTATCGAAGAACTTCGATGTCTTGCCATCCAGGCTCCAGAGAGACTGGTGAATGTGCGAGGAACTGCCAGCGGCGCTATAGTTCCACTTGGCAAGGAAGGTCACGGACTTGCCTTTGGACCAGGCGATCTCCTTGGTGGCATTCTTGATGATGGCATGGCGGTCAGCCATCGTCAGTGCGTCGGCGTAGCGCACGTTGATTTCTTCCTGTCCGGCGGAAGCTTCTCCCTTGGTGTTTTCCACCGGAATGCCAGCCCCTTGCAGACCGTTGCGGATGGCGCGCATCACCTCTTCTTCCTTCGTGGTCTGGAAGATGTGGTAATCCTCATTGTAGGCGCTGGCCGGATTGAGGTTGCGATAGCCGCTGGCACGTACCGACTCGAAACTCTGGTCGAAGAGGAAAAACTCAAGCTCGCTTGCCATATAGGCTTTCAGCCCCATGGCCTCGAGCCGGGCCACCTGGCTTTTCAGCATCGCACGCGGCGAATGCGGCACTTCGGCATGGGTGTGATGATCATAGGCATCGCAGATAACCAGCGCTGTTCCTTCCAGCCAAGGCACCCGACGCAGCGTCGCCATGTCCGGCTTCAGCGTGTAGTCACCGTAGCCTTTCTCCCAGCTCGTGGCTCTATAACCGGGAACGGTCTCCATCTCCATGTCGGTGGCGAGCAGATAGTTACAGCAATGCGTTTCATCATACGCACTCTCGACAAAGAATTGCCCCTGGAACCGCTTGCCCATCAGGCGACCCTGCATATCCACGAGGCACGCCAGAACCGTGTCGATGCGCCCTTCGGCGACATCCTTCTTCAACTCGTCGAATGTGTAGGTCGTCATGATCTCGTTGTTCCCTATGTTGGTTTTTGTCAAAGGGCGGCCCTAATAGCGCCGCCCTTCTCTTTTTGATCGTCAGGCTTTCGCGGCAGACGCTTTGAGTGCGGCTTGCTTGTGCTCCATCGCAAACTCCTCCTCCGGCGAGAGGATAAGGCGATGGCGACCGATGATGGCGAAATAGGCGATCGCCACGGCAAACCAGATCGCCACCCACAACACGCCCTTGGTGAAGTTCGGGTCCTGCACCTGATAAAGCAGTGTCACGACGGCGATGATGATGGTGAGCACCGCCCCTGGCACGCCAAGTGGCGAACGGAACGGCCGTTCGATATGCGGCAGGTTTTTGCGCAGCAGAATGAAGGAGATCGCCTGCATGATGTAGGAGAACATCGCGCCGAACACGGCCATGTTCAGCAACACGCTGCCGATGATGCTGCCTCCCTGCTCCGCACCGAGTGCGAACCAGATGATCATCATGACGCCCAAGCCGACGATCGCACCCGTGAGCATGGCGACATGCGGTGTCTTGAACTTGGAGTGGGTGATGGACAATGCTGTCGGGAAATAGCCGGCGCGAGAGAGTGAATAGATCTGCCGCCCCTGTGCATAAAGGATGGTATGGAAGCTGGCGATGAGGCCGGTCAAAGCCACCAGACCCAGCAACACCACGCCGCTATCGCCATAGACGGCCTTGAAGCCATCCAGCAGCGGCTCCAGCGCCGAACTGAGGTGGAATGCGCCGACGCCCGGAAGCGATGGATTAAGCAGCACGATCATGAAGGCGGACACCATCAGCGTGATGATGCCAAGAATGATGCCCTTCGGCATGTCGCGCTTGGGATCGACCGACTCTTCGGCTGCCAGCGGCAACTGTTCGATCGCCAGGAACAGCCAGACGGCAAATGGAAGTGTCGCCAGAACGCCGGAAATGCCGAACGGGAAGAAGGAGCCATTGCCCTCCGGCAGTTCGACCGCCTTGCCATCCGGTCCGACGCCGATATTCAGCGCCCAGCGGGAGAAATCGATGTTGGGAATGGCGCTGATCCAGAAAAACACCAGAACGCCGAGCGAGATCAGCGTGATGACCAATGTCACCTTGAAGGAGAGCTCAAGCCCGAAGACGTTGAGCGCCAGGAAGATGATGTAGAACAACACCCACAGAAGCGGCGAATAGGCTGGATCGAGCCCGAGGATGGAATTCACATAGGCCGTGATGAAAGTGACGATGACGGCGGGGGTCAGAACATATTCGACATTCTCGCAGAGCCCGGTAATGAAGCCGCCCCAGGGTCCCATCGCAGTACGCGCAAAAGAGTAAGCCGCACCGGTGTGCGGCAGCGCCGGGCTCATTTCCGCAATGGAAAAGGTCAGGCCCAGATACATGATGGCGATGATAATACCCGCCACCAGCATGCCGCCCCAACCGCCGGTCGCAAAGCCGAAATTCCAGCCGGAAAAATGTCCGGAAATGACGGCGCCGACGCCGAGCGCCCACAGCGACCAGACGCCCGCGTAACGCGATAGTCCACGCTTTTCGAAATAGGATGCGTCTGCCTTTTTATAGCTGACGCCGGATGATGAACTGTCCATGCCTTGTCTCTCCTGATCAAGAAAAAAGCAGGCAGTCAGCCGGATTGGCCGATTTTGCCCCAGTTCGGCTGGCGGGACCTTCCCACCGGCCGCATGCATCTGCTGTTCCCTATCCCGTCTGGCGCGCACCATTTTTGGCGTTCTGGACCACACGGCACATTATCTTCGGCAGGGTAACCTGCCGACATGCAAGTCTAGTCTCCTATGCTGGCAAGCGCTCTTTCGAGGCTTTCACCCAAATAGTCGGCGGCGGCACGCTGTCCCGCCTCGTCCGCGATGAGATCGTTGCGAACTTCGATCATGACATTCAACAGACCCTCCGGCAGCGCGTGCAGACGAAGCGTGTGGGTTACGCCGTCTTCCGGCCCGTAGGGCTCATTGCGCTCAACCTTGAAAGAGGCCGCTTCCCGGTCGGCGAGCATCGCATCGGCCAGACGCGAGTCCCTGTCGTGCAGGATGCCGATTTCCACCTCGCGCACCCGCCCGTGATAGACCGGCGTAAAACTGTGAATGGTCACGATGACGCTCTCGATGCCGAGGATCTTCCGCTTTTCCACGAGGCTGGACACGGCTTCATGGAACGGGACGTAAAGGGCAGCAGTTCGGAGAAACCGTTCGGCCTCATCCACGTCTGCGTTGCCCGGAATGTCATAGATCTCGCTTACGACCGGCATGGCGGAGGCCGATTCCGGCGGACGATTGCAGTCATAGATCAGTCGTGAAAAACGTTGAAAGACGAGCGTCGCATCGAGCTTCTCGGAAAGAAGACGCGCCACCGCAAGCGCGCCGGGGTCCCAGGCGATATGGCTCGACAAGACATCCTCGGTCAGACCGAGATCGCCATAACGGGCGGGAAGCGTTTTCGAGGCGTGCTCGCAGACGAGCAGCACCCGGCTTTTCCCCGTTTCGTTTTCCACCGCGACTGCGTCACCTTCGTCGGCGTGGAAAAATTGCGAACGAACCGTCATGGTCGTACCCCATCTGGTTTTGCCGTTCCCCAACGACGCGAAGAGAATTCTTCACATATCCCGAAGTGTCAAATGGATTTTTGAAATTTTCTCTTCATTTTTCCGATTGACTCCGGCGTAGCTGCGTATCTTAATCTTGCGCAAAACCCGGTGACAAAACCGGAAAAGGGGAAGAATTTGAGCAACACGTCGTCTGCGACGGTGTCGGAGGTCATCCAGACCCACTATGAGGGTTTGACGCGCGCCGAAAGGCAGCTCGCGGAGAGCCTGCTCGCGAACTACCCCGTATCCGGTCTCGGCAGTATCACCACCGTTGCGGAAAATGCCGGCGTCTCCACCCCGACCGTTGCCCGCATGGTGCAAAAGCTCGGCTACAAGGGTTACCCTGAATTTCAGGCAAGCCTTCACCAGGAGCTGGAAGCCACCATTTCCAACCCGATTGCCAAGCATGACAGATGGGCAAGCAACGCGCCGGGCTTGCATATCCTCAATCGCTTCGCCGCTGCCATCACCAACAATCTGCGCGACACGCTGAGCGATCTGGACACGGCCGATTTCGACAATGCGGCCGCATTGCTTTCGGACCGGAAGCGCGGCATCTATTTCGTCGGCGGGCGCATCACCGGCGCGATTGCGGAATATTTCTTCACCCATATGCAGGTCATTCGCCCGAAGACGGCGTTGATGTCGTCCAACTCCAGCTCATGGCCGCAATATATGCTGAACATGAGCGCCGGAGACGTGCTGGTGATCTTCGATATCCGTCGCTACGAGCAGGATATGGTGACGCTGGCCCAGGTGGCGCATGACAACGATGTCAGCATTCTTCTGTTCACCGACCAGTGGACATCGCCTGTCTCCCGCTTTGCCAAACACACCTTCCGAGTGAAGATCGAAGCGCCATCCGCATGGGACAGCTCCGTCGTCACGCTCTTCGTCGTCGAAGCGTTGATCGAGGCGGTGCAGAGCAATGGATGGGACGAGACCCGCCAGCGCATGAACGCGCTTGAGGGCCTTTTCGAACAGACACGCCTGTTCAGAAAACCCGATCGAGGGTGACAAGCCGGACGATCGAAACCGACTGAGGGACAAAAGGGAGAAGACGCAAGCAGAACGACAAATGTCGCACACACCGCAACATGACAAAAAAGTGACGTAATGATGGCGAGGAGGCCCAAACGGGGCTAGCGTGACCGCGATGAGCACCCTTACAACCGTCACATCACATTCATGCAAGCCACGTACAGCGTCCGCCGACGCATGAGACACGAAGAGGAGAACCAAAGTGATCTCGCACAGCCGCCGACTGCTTTCGCTTACCACCGCAATCGTGCTTGCCACCACGGCAATCGCCACGGCAGCACCAAGCGAAGAACTCATCGCAGCTGCCAAGAAAGAAGGCATGCTGACGACCATCGCCCTGCCGCACGACTGGTGTGGATACGGCGACGTCATCGCGTCTTTCAAGGCTAAGTACCCGGAAATTCAGGTAAACGAGCTGAACCCAGACGCGGGCTCGGCCGACGAAATCGAAGCCATCAAGGCCAACAAGGACAACAAGGGCCCGCAGGCGCCTGACGTGATCGACGTTGGTCTGGCCTTCGGTCCGCAGGCAAAGAAGGAAGGCCTTCTGCAGCCTTACAAGGTCTCCACCTGGGACGAAATTCCAGACAACGTCAAGGATGCCGAAGGCTACTGGTACGGCGACTATTACGGCGTCATGTCCTTCTTCGTGAACAAGGACCTCGTCAGCAATTCGCCGAAGGACTGGTCTGATCTTCTGAAGCCAGAATATGCCGGCCAGGTTGCGCTTGCTGGCGACCCACGCGCCTCCAACCAGGCGATCCTCGGCGTTCTCGCCGCTGGCCTCTCCACGGGCGCCAAGGACGGCAAGGAAGCTGGCGAAGCCGGTCTGAAGTACTTCGCCGACCTCAACAAGGCTGGCAACTTCGTCCCCGTCATCGGCAAGGCCGGTACGCTGGCACAGGGTGCGACGCCAATCGTGATTGCCTGGGACTACAACGCTCTCGGCTGGGCAAAGACGCTGAACGGCAACCCGCCGACGGAAGTCGTCGTTCCTGAAAAGGGCGTTCTGGCTGGCGTCTACGTGCAGGGCATCTCTGCCTATGCACCGCATCCGAATGCTGCGAAGCTGTGGATGGAGCACCTCTACTCCGACGACGGTCAGCTCGGCTGGCTCAAGGGCTTCTGCCATCCGATCCGCTTCAATGCCATGGCCAAGGCGAACAAGATCCCGAAGGACCTTCTCGACGCCCTGCCGCCTCCGGCAGCCTATGAAAAGGCCACCTTCCCGACGCTGGAAGATGTCGATGCCAACAAGGCAGCGGTTACCGGCGGCTGGGACAAGGTTGTCGGCGCGAACGTCAAGTAAGACGTAAAGACCAATGGCTGCCCCGGCATGAAAACTCCGGGGCGGCCTGCTGCACATAAAGAACGAGACCGCGATGATCGCGGCATTGGGGACAGCATGTCATCAGCAGATACTGGCACAGCACTGCCGGTGAAACGGCGCTATCGGCCGAAGCTCGAATGGCTCGGCATTTTGCCTTTCGCCATTTTTGTCCTGCTTTTCCTGATCATGCCGACGATGAAGATCGTCATCGGCGCGTTTCAGAGCCCGGACGGCAGCTTCACCTTTGACAACATCATCGGGCTTTTCACGCCCTCCATTCTCGCGGCCTACTGGATATCGATCAAGATCAGCGTTGCCTCGGCAGCTCTCGGCTGTCTGATTGGCTTTGCCGTGGCCTCCGCCGTCGTGCTGGGCGGCTTGCCGCAGAAAATACGTGCGCCGCTTTTGACCTTTTCTGGTGTTGCCTCGCAATTTGCTGGCGTGCCGCTCGCCTTCGCCTTCATTGCCACACTCGGCCCGGTCGGCCTCGTGACGCTGTTCCTCAAGACCCAGCTCGGCATCGACCTGCGCGTGATGGGCTTCAATATTCTGTCCTTTTGGGGCCTGACGATTACCTACCTGTTCTTTCAGATCCCGCTGATGATCCTCATCATCACGCCGGCCCTCGACGGTCTTAAGCGCGAATGGCGCGAGGCGGCCGAAATTCTCGGCGCCAGCGGCTGGCAATATTGGCGCATGGTGGCGTTTCCCATCCTGCTGCCATCGATCCTTGGCACCTTCTCGCTCCTCTTCGCCAACGCCTTCGGCGCCGTCGCAACCGCGATTGCGCTCACCGGCTCCTCGCTCAACATCGTTCCGATCCTGCTCTTCGCCCAGATTCGTGGTGACGTTCTCGGCAACCCCAATCTTGGCTATGCGCTGGCCTTCGGCATGATCATCGTCACCTGTATCGCCAACACGCTGTACATCTGGATGCGCACGCGCAGTGAGAGGTGGCTGAAATGAAGCGGATTTTTGCCTGGGGCGCCCTCCTCTTCGGCATCCTATATTTTGCCCTGCCGCTGATCGGCATGACCAACTTCTCGTTGAAGATGCGGCGCGGCGTATACTCCTTCGATGCCTATGCCGTGGTATTGAGCGATCCGCGCTTTCAGGAGACCTTCACCTACTCGGTCATCATGGCGCTCGTCACCATCGTCTTCGGCGTGCTGCTTGTGGTGCCAACCGCCTATTGGGTGCGGCTGAAACTGCCGACGCTGCGCCCCGTGATCGAATTCATCACGCTGTTGCCACTCGTCATCCCCGCCATCGTCATCGTCTTCGGCTATATCCGCCTTTACAACACCTCGAGCTGGCTGCCTCTGACGGGTACGACCTCCGGTACCAACCTGCTGTTGATGTTCGGTTACACGACGCTTGCGCTGCCTTATATGTACCGCGCCGTCGATACGGGTCTGCGTACCATCGATATCGGCACGCTGACGGAAGCGGCGCAAAGCCTTGGCGCCGGCTGGACGACCATTCTTGCCCGCATCATCCTGCCGAACGTCCTTGTCGCCGTCCTATCTGGCGCCTTCCTGACCTTTGCCATCGTCATCGGTGAGTTTACCATGGCGGCGCTTTTGAACCGACCGGCCTTCGGCCCCTACATGCAGCTTCTCGGCGCGAACCGTGCTTACGAGCCTGCTGCCCTTGCCGTGATTTCATTCGGCATCACCTGGGGTTGCCTCGGTCTCATCCAACTCGTCTCCCGCTACCAGAAGGGCGCGCCTCCCAAGGCCTGAGGATTTTACATGAGCTTTTTGACACTCACGCACATTAAGAAGTCCTTTGGTCCGGTGCAGGTCGTGCATGACTTCAACATGGCCATCGAGAAGGGCGAATTCGTTTCCTTCCTCGGCCCATCCGGTTGCGGCAAGACGACGGTCCTGCGCATGATCGCGGGCTTCGAGACGCCAAGCGATGGCGCCATCGTCATCAATGGCAAGGACCAGACGACACTTCGACCCAATCAGCGCAATATCGGTATGGTGTTCCAGGCATATGCGCTGTTTCCCAACATGAATGTCCGCGAAAACGTCGCCTTCGGCCTCAAGGTCGCGGGCAAGCCAAGGTCGGAAATCGATGCGCGCGTCAAGGAAATGCTGGCGCTCATCCATCTTGAACATCTGGCAGACCGTTATCCCTTCCAGATGTCCGGCGGCCAGCAGCAGCGCGTTGCGCTGGCCCGCGCGCTGGCGCCGAAGCCGGAAGTCCTGCTTCTCGATGAACCGCTTTCCGCCCTCGACGCCAAGATCCGCGTGTCGCTTCGCGAGGAAATCCGTCAGATCCAGCGCAAACTCGGCATCACCACCATCTTCGTCACCCATGACCAGGAAGAAGCCCTGTCGATTTCCGACCGCATCGTGGTGATGAATGCCGGACGCGCCGACCAGATCGGCTCGCCCTTCGAGATCTACAACAACCCAGCCACCCGCTTCGTCGCCTCCTTCGTCGGCACGCTGAACCTGATCGATGCCACCGTTGTCGATGCAACGACGAGCACGATTCTGATCGGCGATCAGAAAGTATCGCTGCAAAAACCGCTTGCAAAAGCCAATGGCGAAAAGGTCACCGTTGCGCTTCGTCCGGAAGCAGGATCGCTTGCAGAAAGCGCCAAGGGCGATGTCGCCATTTCCGGCGTCGTTACCTCAAGCCACTTCCTCGGCTCGGTCATCCGAACCCGTATCGATGTCGGCGGCAGCGTGCTTTCCTTCGACATGTTCAACGATCCCGGCACGGCGCCACCTGCCATTGGCGAGCGGATCACGCTGCACTTTGCATCAGAAGATTTGATGATTGTAGCAGAGTAGCGCACTGTTTCGGGGCCGAAAAACCGGGTAACTCCGGGCCAGATCAGGAGGCACCTATGCGCGCATTATTCTACGAACGGTTTGGCGAAGCTCCGAAAATTGCGAGCCTGCCGGACCCTGAACCCACGCCGGGCGGCGTGGTGATTTCAGTCAAGGCAACCGGTCTGTGCCGCAGCGACTGGCACGGCTGGATGGGTCACGACAGCGACATCCACCTGCCCCATGTGCCGGGTCACGAATTCGCAGGCGTGATCTCCGCCGTCGGCAAGAATGTCATGCGCTTCAAGGTCGGTGACCGCGTCACCGTTCCCTTTGTCTCCGGCTGCGGCCACTGCCAGGAGTGCCGCTCGGGCAACCAGCAGGTTTGCGAAACGCAGTTTCAGCCGGGCTTTACCCATTGGGGCTCCTTCGCCGAATATGTCGCGATCGACTATGCCGACCAGAATCTCGTCCATATGCCGGATGAGATGAGCTTCGATACCGCGGCAAGCCTCGGCTGCCGTTTTGCCACCTCCTTCCGCGCCGTTGTCGATCAGGGTCGCCTGAAGGGTGGCGAGTGGCTCGCGGTTCACGGCTGCGGCGGTGTGGGCCTTTCCGCCATCATGATTGGTGCCGGGCTTGGCGCGCAGATCGTCGCGATCGATATTGCCGATGACAAGCTGGCGCTGGCAAAGGAACTCGGCGCCACCGTCACCATCAACAGCCGCAATGTTGCCGATGTGACCGAAGCCGTGCGCGATGCGACCGGCGGCGGCGCGCATGTCTCCGTCGATGCGCTCGGACATCCGCAAACCTGCTGCAACTCCATCAGCAATCTCCGCCGCCGAGGTCGCCACGTTCAAGTGGGCCTGATGCTCGCCGATCATTCCATGCCGCAGATCCCGATGGCCCGTGTGATCGCCCATGAGTTGGAAATCTATGGCAGCCACGGCATGCAGGCCTGGCGCTATGACGACATGCTGGCAATGATCCGCACAGGCAAGCTTTCGCCGCAAAAGCTTATCGGCAAGCACATTTCGCTCACCGATGCCGTCACGGCGCTACCCGCGATGGATAGCTTCAAGGATAGCGGCATCAGCATCATCAACCGCTTCGAGTGATACCCATGCAGATTGACGTCATCGACAGCATCAGCGATCCCGGCAAGCCAGAGCGCGCCAACGAAGATCGTCTGGCGTGGAATGCCTCCAGCGCATTCGTCGTCGATGGCGCAACCGGCCTCGGCGACCAGCAGTTCATGACGGGTTTCGGCTCCGACGCCGCATGGATTGCCGAGTTCGCGGCCAAGCGCCTGATGAGCGAGGTTACGCCTGAGGCTGATTTCGCAGACATCATTCGCCGCATCTCGCAAGATGCCAGGATCAGCTTCGAGGCCTTGGCCGGCGATCAGCCGCGCTACGCCTGGCCGGTCGCGGCACTCGCAGGCTTGCGCGTCACGCAAAACGGGCTGCAATTTGCAGGCCTCGGCGATAGCGTCGCCTATATTCTTCACGATGATGGCCGCGAGGAAAGTCTGATGGCGCTACCCGACGCCTTCGAGCGAGAGCAGGCCGCCGCTCGCGCCCATGTCGCGCGTCTGGGTGGCATCGGTGCAGCGGGCATGGCAACCAGCGATCCAAAGACGCTTACCGATCTTCGGCGAAACCGCGAAAGGCAGAATACGGCGGACGGCACCGTCTGGTCCTTAAGCCTCGTTCCCGAGACGGCTGACCACATCGCCACCACGATGATCGACATCGCCGGCGGCGCTACGGCCATCATCTGCTCCGATGGGCTGGCCGATCTTGTCAGCCTTTACGGGCAATATACGCCGGGCTCCCTCATCCGCCGCGCCGTTACCGCGGGCTTGCCAAGCTTGATCAAGGAGCTTCGCCAATTGGAGCGGGCGATCGATCCAGAAGGCCTGAGATACCCGCGCCTTAAACAATCGGACGATACGACTGCCATCCTGTGCAGGATCAACTAAAGCACGGTCCACGCCAAAGTGTGCAGCGGTTTTGCGATAACGACATGCGGTAAAAGGACCAACTAAAGCGCAAGGAGCGAATCTTGAAGATTGCGACGCGCGTTAAAAGAGCCTGTGACATCTGCCGACAAAAGACTTGAATTAGCGGCGGCTATACCGCATGGCACAGGGAACGATCCCTGAAAGAAGAAACCGCTCATGTCTCCCACCACGACCCCGGTTCCCGCCCGCGCGCTGAATGCGCAGGATTACAGAACGCTTGGCCTCTCCGCGCTTGGCGGCGCACTGGAATTCTACGACTTCATCATCTTCGTCTTCTTCGCGACCGTGATCGGCCACCTCTTCTTCCCGCCGGATATGCCCGACTGGCTGGTGATGATCCAGACCTTCGGCATCTTCGCTGCTGGCTATCTCGTGCGTCCCATCGGCGGCATCATCCTGGCTCATTATGGCGACCGTTATGGCCGCAAGCGCGTCTTCGCCTTCTCGATCCTGCTGATGGCGCTCTCCACGCTCGGCATGGCGTTGATGCCGACCTATGCGACGATCGGCGTTGCGGCCCCGATCCTGCTCATCGTGCTGCGCATGCTCCAGGGTGCGGCCATCGGCGGCGAGGTTCCCGGTGCCTGGACCTTCGTGTCTGAACACGTTCCCTTCCGCTATGTCGGCCTTGCCTGTGGTCTGCTGACCTCTGGCCTCTCCTTCGGCATCATGCTCGGCTCGCTCATCGCCTTTGCCATCAACACCATCTTCACGCCGGAAGACGTGTCCGGCTATGCCTGGCGTATCCCCTTCCTCATCGGCGGTATCTTCGGCCTGATCGCCGTCTATCTGCGCCGCTGGCTGGAAGAAACGCCGATCTTCACGCAGATGAAGAACTCCAAATCGCTCTCGGACAAGCTGCCGCTCGGCCTCGTCCTGAAGAACCATATGCGCGGTGTCGTGGTCTCGGCGCTGCTGACCTGGGTGCTGTCCGCGGCCATCGTCGTCACGACGCTGATGACGGCAACCTTCCTGCAGAAGCTTTACGGCTACACACCAACGCAGGCACTGGCAGGCACGAGCTTCGGCACACTATTCCTGATCTTCGGTGTGATCATCGCCGGCGCGCTGATCGACCGTATCGGCAGCGGCATCTTCTTCATGGGCGCCAGCATCTTCTTCGGCGTCGCCACCTTCACCTTTTACAGCTATGCCGGAACGTCGCTCACCACGATGTTTGCGCTTTATGCGGTGATGGGTCTCTCCGTCGGCATGGCGGGTGCGGTGCCCTATGTAATGGTCCGCGCCTTCCCGGCATCGGTCCGTTTCTCAGGCCTCTCCTTCGCCTATAACGTTTCCTACGCCGTCTTCGGCGGCTTGACGCCAATTGCGGTCAGTTCAGCACTTGCGATCAATCCCATGGCGCATGCCTGGTACCTGGTCTTCATCGCAGTGCTCGCCTTCTTCATCGGGCTTTATCTTCACCTTCGCGGCAGCGCCGTGGAAAGCCATGTGGGTGTGGAAGAACTGGCGACGCTTAAGGCGCGCTAACTACACAAAAAAGGGAAGCGGCGCGCGTGGCGCCCTTCCCCACCAATCATCCGGCCGCCGGAATCTTGAAAGCCGAGCCGAGCTTGTAGCCGATGAACGCTGCCACCAGAATGATCCCGATCGTCCAGAACAGGGGCTCGCCGGGCAGCACGACGCCATAGAAATCGACGTGGCTGTCCATCCTCTTTCCTTGCGAAATCATGGCATCGACCTGCGCAGGTGTCGGGGCACCGGCGATAGGCCATCCGTCAAGCGTCGTCACGATATTGTATCCTGGCAACCCGGTCAGCAGGAGACCGAAGAAGGCGAAGATGATCGTCGAGAAGACCGGAATGACCCCGTTTCGAATAAAGCGCATATGTTCCCCCAAATGTTCGAGGCAACATTGAGGGAAATTCGTGATTCGATCCAGCCACGGATGCAGGCAGTTTCAGACGGGCGCAAGCGCCTTGGGCGGCTCGAAATCGGGGGCGACGAGGCCGCCGGAAATCAAAAGCTTCGCGGCGTCCTCCGGCGACATGTCGAGCATGATGATCTTGTCCTTCGGCACAAACAGCAAAAAGCCCGCCGTCGGAACCGGCGTTGGCGGCAGGAACACCGCCACCATTTCCTGGCCTAACTCATTGAAGCGGAAGGCAAGCTCGCCCTTGGCCTCGGATGCGACGAAGACCATGGCCCAGGTGCCAGGCGACGGAAACTCGATCATGCCGACGCGCTTGAAGGAATTGGAATGCTCCTTCAGCACCGATTCAAACAGCTGCTTGATGCTCTTGTAGATCGGCCGCACCAGCGGCATGCGGTTGAGGATGGATTCGCCGACACCGACGATCCATTTGCCGATCAGATTGTTGCCGAGAAAGCCGATGACGGTGATGCCGATGACGGCAATCAGCAGGCCGAAACCGGGAATGGCGACGTTGAAATATTCTTCCGGGTCGTACCGCGTCGGAATATACGGCTTCACCCAGCTATCGGCCCATTGCAGGAAGGTCCAGACCAGCCACATCGTGATCGTGACGGGCGCCAGAATGAGAACGCCAGTCAGAAAGCTGTTACGCAGGCGTGTGGCGAAGGAAATTCTGATTGGGTGATCCGTCATCAACTCACTGAATGTTGGAGCATCTCCAGCCGAAGCGTGATCGCTTTGGCGTCGGACAATGCGGTAAAACAGAGACCGAGAGCATTGAAGGTGGTCCCGTTATCACCGGAATGCTCTAGGCGATGTCACCGAAGAATGCCTGATGATAACGGACAATGCCGGACGGCGTTCCGCCCTGCAAGGGCAGGATCATGAAATATTCGTCATCAATGCCTTCGGCCTTCAGTCGCTCATCGTGGCGAAAACCGAAGCGACGGTAATAGGCCGGATCGCCCATGACGACGCACCCGCTGGCATTCAATTCGCGCAATGCGTCGAGGCCGCGATGAACGAGCGCCGAACCGACACCCCGCCCCTGCCGTTCCGGCAACACGGAAAGCGGACCAAGTCCGAACCAGATGTCGCTGCTTCCAGAAAGTCCGACAGGCGAAAAGCCGATGTGGCCAGTGATCGCCCCATTCTCCTCCGCAACAAGCGAAACAGCGAGCGCACCGGCCCGCCGCAAGCGTTCGATGACGAGGTGCTCGTTATGGTCACTATAGGGAACATCCCGGAACGCCGCCTGCGTCACGACGCCGATCGCGTCGAGATCGCCGACCTGTTCCGGGCGAATTATCACTCCACCGTGACCGACTTCGCCAGATTGCGTGGCTGGTCCACATCCGTGCCCATGAAGACGGCCGTGTGATAGGCAAGCAGCTGGATCGGCAGCGAGAAGACCATCGGCGCAATGAGTTCATCAACGGTCGGCAGCACGATGGTCGCCATTGTTTCCAGCGACGAGGCCGCGGCCCCCTTCGCATCGGTGATGAAGATGATGCGCCCACCGCGGGCTGCCACCTCCTGCATGTTCGATACGGTCTTCTCGAAGAAGCGGTCGTGCGGCGCAATGACGATGACCGGCATGTTCTCGTCGATCAGCGCAATCGGCCCATGCTTCAACTCGCCAGCGGCATAGCCTTCCGCATGGATGTAGGAAATTTCCTTGAGCTTTAGCGCGCCTTCCAGCGCCAGCGGGAAGGATGTGCCGCGGCCAAGATAAAGCACGTCCTTGAAGCGCGAGAGATCGCGCGACAGGGTTTCGATCTGCGGCTGGATGGCGTTCAGCACTTCGCTCATCACCCGCGGCATCTCGATCAGATGACGGACAAGCTCGGTTTCCTGCTCTGCCGTCAGCGTGCCACGTGCCTTACCGGCTGCGATCGCCAGCGACGCCAGAACGGCGAGCTGGCAGGTGAAGGCCTTGGTGGAGGCAACGCCGATTTCAGGGCCGGCCAAAATGGGGAAGATCGCATCGGATTCACGCGCAATGGTCGATTCGCGCACATTGACGACCGCGCCGATCTTCAGATCGTTCTCCTTGCAGTAGCGCAGAGAGGCGAGCGTATCCGCCGTCTCACCCGACTGGGAGATGAAGAGGGCGGCCTGCGTCGGCAACAACGGCATTTCGCGGTAGCGGAATTCGGATGCCACATCGATCTCCACCGGAAGACGCGCATAACGCTCGAACCAGTATTTGCCGATCAGACCGGACAGATAGGCCGTTCCGCAGGCGGAAATCGCAAGGCCGGTGAGCTTGGAGAAATCGATCGCCGGATCGACATCCTTCACCCGCTTGTCGGCAAAATCCACATAGTGGCTGAGGGCATGGGAGATGACTTCCGGCTGCTCGTAGATTTCCTTTTCCATGAAGTGGCGATGGTTGCCCTTGTCCACCACATAGGCCGTCGCCTGGGAAATCTGCCGCTGGCGCTGCACCGGCTTGCCGGAAAAATCGATGATCTCGGCACCCGCTGCAGTGATGATGGCGCAATCGCCATCCACCAGATAGGTGATCTCGTTGGTGAAGGGCGAAAGCGCGATCGCATCCGACCCAAGGAACATCTCACCGCGTCCATGGCCGACGGCAAGCGGCGGACCGGAACGGGCGGACAGCAGCGTGCCCGGCTCGTCCTGGAACATCACCACCAACGCAAAGGCGCCGGTCACCCGGTTCAGCATCGTCAGCATCGCATCGCGGTGCGACAGGCCTTCACGGGTGAACTTGGCGAGCAGCTGCGCCACCACTTCCGTATCGGTCTGGGTGGTGAAGGTCGCGCCCTCGGCCTTCAATTCCTCGCGCAGCTCGGAGAAATTCTCGATGATGCCGTTGTGAACGACGGCGACGCCATCGACGAAATGCGGATGGGCATTGGTTTCGTTCGGAACGCCATGCGTTGCCCAGCGGGTGTGTGCAATGCCGGTGATTCCGGGAAGCGGCTCTTCGGAGAGCTTCTTCTCCAGATTGAAGAGCTTGCCCTCGGCGCGGCGGCGGTCCATTGCGCCGTCATGGATCGTTGCAACGCCTGCGGAGTCATAGCCCCGATATTCCAGCCGCTTCAGCGCATCCACAAGGCGCTCCGCAACCGGTTGCGTTCCAACAATTCCGACGATGCCGCACATACAGGTCTCCAAGATTTTTTGGTGAGCATCCGATGATCCGAAAACCGAGTCAGGTCTCCTGACGGATGCTTTTTCAATGGCGGAAGTCGTAGCGATTTCCGCAAAAACCGCAATCGCAACCGCGGTCACTTTCAATGTCTATTCGTTACCTTTGTCAGAAGGTTACGCCGGTTTCTTCTTGGCATCCTTGATCGCCTGGGCGCGGGCGCGAAGCACACTGGCGCGACCTTCCTTGACCTCCTGGCGCGCTCGACCGAAAGCCAGCGCATCGCCTGGAACATCATCGGTAATCACACTGCCGGAGGCGATGTAAGCATCATCACCAATGGTTACGGGTGCCACGAGCGCTGAGTTGGAGCCGATGAAGGCATTTTTGCCGATCCGCGTCTCGTGCTTGTTGATACCGTCGTAGTTACAGGTGATCGTGCCCGCGCCGATATTGCTGCCCGCGCCGACGAAGGCATCGCCGATATAGGTCAGGTGATTGACCTTGGCACCCTCGCCGATCTCAGCCTTCTTGATTTCGCAGAAATTGCCGACCTTGGATTTCGCCGCCAGATTGGCGCCCGGACGAAGCCGCGCATACGGACCAACGGTTGCCCCGGCGCTGACATGCGCGCCTTCCAGATGCGAGAAGGCATGAATGACGGCACCCGATTCGATGGTGACGCCAGGACCAATCACCACATTCGGCTCGATCAGAGCGTCCTGACCGATCTTGGTATCCCAGGACAGAAAAACGGTTTCCGGCGCAATCATCGAAACGCCGTCGATCATCAACTGATGACGCGCCCGCTCCTGCCAGAGCCTTTCGATGATGGCGAGCTCGGCGCGGTTGTTGCAGCCGGTCATTTCCGTTTCGGGCGCATCGACAGCCACAGCCCTGCCGCCCTGAGCGCGGGCGATCTCGACGATGTCGGTCAGATAATATTCGCCCTTGACATTGTTGTTGCCGATGCGGTCGAGCAGATCCAGCGCCCGGCGACCATTGATCGCCATCAGGCCGCTATTGCACCATGTGACCTTGCGCTCGTCGTCGCTCGCATCCTTCTCCTCGCGTATGGCGACCAGCTCACCATCCTGCACAAGAAGACGTCCGTAACCCGTTGGTTTATCAGTGTGAAACCCGATGACGACGACATCGACATTGTCGGTCAGCGCCTGTCGCGCCCGGTTCAGCGTCTCCCCCGTCAGCAACGGTACGTCGCCATAGGCGATCAGAATATCGTCGAAGCCCTTCTCGATGGCTTCGCGCGCCGCAAGCACGGCGTTGCCCGTGCCGAGACGTTCCTTCTGCAGATAAGGCTCGACAGAAACGCCCGCCACCCGCGCGGCATACGCCACCTTGTCCGCATCACGACCTACGACGAGAGCGGCGGCACTCACGCCCGCACCGGAAACCGCCTGCATCACATGCGCAATCATCTGGCGACCAGCAACCGGATGCAAAACCTTCGACATGGAGGATTTCATGCGTGTGCTTTCACCGGCGGCGAGAATGACGGCAAGACAGGTGCGTTCCACTGATATCTCCATTCCAAGCATCGGATGTCTTTTGCCCGCTATAACCGCTCGACGATAAAGACACCATGGAAATTGCGTGACGGCTTGAAAAGCGGCGTGATGGCGGCGTTGTTAGGCCCGTGAATGGCGAGAACGCGCTTTCAACCGCCAAAGAATCCTCTAATCTGCCGCGACCACCCCATCCCGAAATGCGGAAATCTCCCATGTCCTCTTCGCACAGCATCAGCCAGCCGGTCCGCGGCATGCTCATCATGGCGGCCTGCATGATCGTGCTGCCGGTAATGGATGCGATTGCGAAATATATGGCCCATGCCGGCATGTCCCCCGGCCAGGTGACCTTCTACCGCTTCTTCTTCCAGTTGGTCTGCACCCTGCCGCTGCTGCTCTTCATGTCGCCGAAGTCGCTGATCCATGCCAAGCGCCCTTGGCTCAACCTGCTGCGCGGCGTCCTGCATGCGGCCGCGAGCCTGACATTTTTTGCCGCCGTCAAATACATGCCGCTTGCCGATGTCTTCGCCATCTATTTCGTCGAACCCTTCCTGCTCACCATCATGTCGGCCCTGTTTCTTGGCGAGCGGGTTGGCTGGATGCGCTGGAGCGCCATTGCCGTCGGGTTCATCGGCGCAATGATCGTCATCCAGCCGAGTTTCGAGCTTTTCGGCCTCACCTCGCTTCTGCCGGTCGCCTGCGCTTTCCTCTTCACCCTCTATCTCTTCCTCAACCGCGCGATCGGCGATGGCGACAGCCCGTTGGTGATGCAGACGATGGCCGGCATCGCCGGAACGATCTTCATGGGCGGAGCTCTTTTGATCGGCACTGGCTTCGGAGACGCCAATTTCGAAATGTCCCTGCCGGGCTGGGATCATGGGCTCGTTCTCCTGATCCTTCTCGGCTCGATCTCCGGCTATATGCATCTCCTCGTGGTCAAGGCCTTTCGGCTTGCGCCGGTGTCGCTGCTTGCCCCCTTTCAGTACTTCGAGATCATCTCCGCCACCATTCTGGGATACCTGCTGTTTTCCGATTTTCCGACGCCGTCCAAATGGCTCGGCATCGTCATCATCGTGGCATCCGGCCTCTTCATCATCTGGCGCGAAAGGCTGAGCGCCCGCCGCCTCAAGATGACAGAGGTCGCGGAAGTTTGAGGAATTGCCGCAACTGCACTTGTTCATGAGGCCCGCGTCGGGCAAAAAGTGCTTCCACGAATGACAAAAACACGAAGGAGACGAGACGATGGACGTTCGCGCCGCAGTCGCCGTTCAGGCAGGCAAGCCATTGGAAGTTATGACCGTTCAGCTGGAAGGCCCACGCGCCGGCGAGGTGCTGATCGAGGTCAAGGCGACCGGCATCTGCCATACGGACGATTTCACCCTCTCCGGCGCCGATCCGGAAGGTCTCTTCCCCGCGATCCTCGGCCATGAAGGTGCCGGTATCGTCGTCGATGTCGGCCCCGGCGTTACTTCGGTCAAGAAGGGTGACCACGTCATCCCGCTCTACACGCCGGAATGCCGCGAATGCTATTCCTGCACCTCGCGAAAGACCAACCTCTGCACCGCGATCCGCTCCACCCAGGGCCAGGGCGTGATGCCGGACGGCACCAGCCGCTTCTCCATCGGCAAGGACAAGATCCATCACTATATGGGCTGCTCCACCTTCGCCAATTACACGGTTTTGCCGGAAATTGCGGTTGCCAAGATCAACCCGGACGCGCCATTCGACAAGGTCTGCTACATCGGCTGCGGCGTGACGACCGGCATCGGCGCGGTCATCAATACGGCCAAGGTCGAGATCGGCTCGACGGCAATCGTCTTCGGTCTCGGCGGCATCGGCCTCAACGTGCTTCAGGGCCTGCGCCTTGCCGGCGCGGACATGATCATCGGCGTCGACATCAACAATGACCGCAAGGCCTGGGGCGAAAAATTCGGCATGACACATTTCGTCAACCCGAAGGACGTCGGCGACGATATCGTGCCCTATCTCGTCAACATGACGAAGCGCAATGGCGACCTGATCGGCGGCGCGGATTACACCTTCGACTGCACCGGCAACACCAAGGTCATGCGCCAGGCGCTCGAGGCCTCGCATCGCGGCTGGGGCAAATCGGTCATTATCGGCGTCGCAGGTGCTGGCCAGGAAATCTCCACCCGCCCGTTCCAGCTGGTCACCGGCCGCAACTGGATGGGCACGGCCTTCGGCGGCGCCCGCGGCCGCACCGACGTTCCGAAGATCGTTGACTGGTACATGGAAGGCAAGATCCAGATCGACCCGATGATTACCCACACCATGCCGCTTGAAGACATCAACAAGGGCTTCGACCTGATGCACAAGGGCGAAAGCATCCGCGGCGTCGTCGTCTATTGATGTGAGGAATGGCTGGCGCGGAAGGCTGTGAGGGTTTTACCGTTTGTGGTTTTGGAGGGGCTGCGGGGCCCCTCTTTCTTTTCGATGTAAGCGATTGCGGGACCGTTACCCCCCTCTGCCCTGCCGGGCATCTCCCCCTCAAGTGGGGAGATCAGCAAGGAGGTAGCTCGTCAATCCGTCCGCAACATTAGAGATGCCCGAGCGGTCGCCCCACCCGATCTCCCCCCTTGAGGGGGAGATGTCCGGCAGGACAGAGGGGGGTGCCGCCGCGAACACGAAGCACGCAGACAGCCCGCCCCCGACTCAAGCCGCCGTCTCAACATCCTTCGCCGCATCCACCGGCACATAATTCAGCACTGGCCCAAGCCAGCGCTCAATATCCTTCACGGGCATGCCCTTGCGCCGAGCATAATCCTCAACCTGATCCCGCTCCACCTTGGCAACGCCAAAGTAATAGCTCTCGGGATGGCCGATATAGAGACCGGAGACAGACGATCCAGGCCACATGGCATAGCTCTCCGTCAGCACCACACCCGTCTGGTTTGTCGCATCCAGAAGGCGGAAGAGCGTGTCCTTCTCCGTATGGTCGGGCTGGGCCGGATAGCCGGGCGCCGGGCGAATACCGGCATAGGCCTCTCCAACAAGGTCTTCACTGCTGAAGCGCTCATCCGGCGCATAGCCCCAGAACTCCTTGCGCACCCGTTCATGCATGCGCTCGGCAAAGGCTTCCGCGAAACGGTCGGCCAGCGCCTTCACCAGAATGGATGAATAGTCGTCATTGGCCCGTTCGAAGCGTTCGGCAATGGCCACTTCCTCGATACCCGCCGTCACCACGAAGCCGCCGACATAGTCGGCAATGCCACTGTCCTTCGGCGCGACGAAATCCGACAGTGCGACATTGGGCCGTCCATCGCGCTTGGAAAGCTGTTGACGCAGCGTGTAGAAGGTCTCAAGCTCCGAGGTGCGGCTCTCATCGGTGAACAGACGAATATCGTCCCCCACCGCATTGGCCGGCCAGAAGCCGATCACCGCGCGCGGGCGGAACCACTTTTCCTCGATGATCTTCTTCAGCATGGCCTGCGCATCGGCATAAAGATGGCGTGCTGCCTCACCCTGCTTCTCATCCTCGAGAATGGCTGGGAAACGACCCTTCAATTCCCAGGTCTGGAAGAAAGGCGTCCAGTCGATATAGCGCGACAGCTCTTCGAGATCGTAGCCCTCGAATGTCTTGGTACCGATGAATTGCGGCTTGACCGGCTGATAGCCTGTCCAATCCACCTTCTGCGCGTTTTCGCGTGCACGCGACAGCGGCAGGCGCTGCTTTTCGCGTTCATTGCGCGCATGCGCATCGGCAACCTTGGCATATTCGGCGCGAATGCCGTCAATATAGGCTGGCTTCTGATCTTCCGACAGAAGTGCAGACACCACGCCGACCGCGCGCGAGGCGTCCGTCACATAGATCGCCTGGCCCTTCTCGTAACGCGGATGGATCTTCACCGCCGTATGCACGCGGCTGGTCGTCGCCCCACCGATCAGAAGCGGCAGATCGAGCCCCATGCGCTCCATCTCGGAGGCCACATGCACCATTTCATCCAGCGACGGCGTGATAAGGCCGGAAAGACCGATGACATCGACCTTCTCCGCCACGGCGGTCTCAAGAATCTTGGTGGTCGGCACCATCACGCCGAGATCGATGATCTCGTAATTGTTGCAGGCGAGAACGACGCCGACGATGTTCTTGCCGATATCGTGGACATCGCCCTTCACCGTCGCCATCAGCACCTTGCCGGCCGACTTGCGCTGATCGCCACCATTCAGGCGCTTTTCCTCTTCCATATAGGGAAGAAGAACGGCAACCGCCTGCTTCATCACACGGGCGGATTTCACCACCTGCGGCAGGAACATCTTGCCTGAACCGAATAGATCGCCGACCACATTCATGCCCGCCATCAGCGGACCTTCGATGACATGCAGCGGACGAGCCGCCTGCTGGCGCGCCTCTTCCGTATCGGCATCGATATATTCGGTGATGCCATTGACCAGCGCATGCTCCAGCCGCTTCTCAACGGGGAGTTCACGCCACGACAGATCCTGAACCTTGCCTTCCTTGGCACCCGTACCGCGGTAACGTTCGGCAATTTCGAGCAGCCGTTCGGTCGCGTTGGGGTTGCGGTTCAGCACCACATCTTCGCAAGCCTCGCGCAGTTCCGCATCGATGCTCTCATAGACCGCAAGCTGACCCGCATTGACGATGCCCATATCCATGCCGACCTGGATCGCATGATACAAGAACACAGCATGCATCGCCTCACGCACGGGCTCATTGCCGCGGAAGGAGAAGGACAGGTTCGAGACACCTCCGGAAATATGCACGAGCGGCATGGTTTCGCGGATGGTCTTGGTGGCCTGGATGAAGTCCACGCCATAATTATTGTGCTCTTCGATGCCTGTTGCGACAGCAAACACATTCGGGTCGAAGATGATGTCTTCGGGCAGAATCCCGGCCTTCTCCGTCAGGAGCTTGTAGGCGCGCGTGCAGATCTCGACCTTGCGCTCATAGGTATCGGCCTGCCCCACTTCGTCAAACGCCATGACGACGACGGCAGCGCCGTAATTGCGCACCAGACGCGCCTGCTCGAGAAACTTCTCCTCGCCTTCCTTCAGCGAGATGGAGTTGACGATCGACTTGCCCTGAACGCATTTCAGGCCAGCCTCGATGATTTCCCATTTGGAGCTGTCGATCATCACCGGCACACGGGCAATATCCGGCTCGGCGGCAATCAGATTGAGGAACTCGACCATGGCCTTCTGGCTGTCGATCAGGCCCTCATCCATGTTGATGTCGATGATCTGTGCGCCATTTTCCACCTGATCGCGGGCGACGGCAAGTGCAGCTGTATAGTCGCCAGCGGTGATCAGCTTGCGAAACTTGGCAGAGCCCGTCACGTTCGTGCGCTCGCCGACATTGACGAAGGGAATGTCCTTGGTCAGCACGAAGGGCTCAAGGCCGGACAGCGACATGAAGGACTTGTGTTCCGGCACCTTGCGCGGCTCAAAACCCTTCACGGCGTCCGCAATGGCGCGAATATGCTCCGGCGTCGAGCCGCAGCAACCGCCCACCACATTGACCAGTCCTTCGCGGGCAAACTCGGCAACCTGTGCCGCCATCATCTCCGGCGTTTCGTCATACTGGCCGAACTCGTTCGGCAGGCCGGCATTCGGATAGGCGCAGATGAAGGTATCGGCCACATCCGACAGTTCCTGCAAATGCGGACGCATGGCGTTGGCACCGAGCGCACAGTTGAGACCGATGGTAAACGGGTTGGCGTGACGCACCGAGTTCCAGAAGGCCGACGGCGTCTGGCCCGACAGCGTGCGGCCGGAAAGGTCGGTGATCGTGCCGGAAATCATCACCGGCAGATGAATGCCCTTGGCAGCAAAGCGCTCCTCGCAGGCGAAGATCGCGGCCTTGGCGTTCAGCGTGTCGAAGATGGTTTCAATAAGGATGAGGTCGGCACCGCCATCGATCAGACCGTCGATCTGCTCACCATAGGCAGCACGCAGATCGTCGAAGCTGACAGCGCGGTAGCCGGGATTGTTCACATCCGGCGAGATCGACGCGGTGCGGTTGGTCGGGCCGATGGCACCTGCGACGAAACGGCGGCGGCCATCCTCGCGCTCGGCACGTTGGGCGGCACGGCGCACAATGAAGGCGCCCTCGCGGTTGAGGTCATAGACCGCGCCTTCCATCTCGTAATCGGCCTGCGCGATGCGCGTCGATGAAAACGTGTTGGTCTCCAGAATATCCGCCCCCGCCATGGCGTAGCGGAAATGGATATCCTCGATCGCATCCGGCTGCGTCAGGATCAGAAGATCGTTATTGCCCTTCTGGTGACAGGCACACCCAATGAAACGATCACCGCGGAAGTGGTCTTCGTCAAATCCAAGCCCCTGAATCTGCGTGCCCATGGCGCCATCGAGAATGAGGATGCGCTCTTCAGCCGCCTGTTTCAGCGCCTTGAGAATTTCCGCGCCGTCGCGTTTGCCGCCCAGGGGGCCAAACAGATCGTCCAACATCGGCACTCACTCCTCATTCTTTGCAAATCAGCAAGATATCAAGTCACATAAAGATATCTTTATGTCAACATATCATCCGACATTCGCGGTTCTGGGCTAAAAAGGAAGCTACGAAATTCCGACCGTGGATGACACCCTTGCGCCTCAAAGATATAGGTATGCTCCAACAGCGCATCAAAGGAGGAACGGATGACCGAGACGGAAAGCACGAAAGCCTATTGGAGCACGCTGCCCTGGCATCGCCAATGGCTGGTAAAGCAGGCGGAAGGCCTCTTCGACTTCTTCCAGTATCGCGCGGTCAATCCCAAAGGCGGCTTCTTCGATCTCGACCGGAAAGGCGCTCCCCTCTCCGACGACAATCCGGTGCGCGGCATCCACGCGTCTGCCCGCATGGTCCATTGCTTCTCCATCGGACACCTGCTCGGTCGCCCCGGCTGCGGCGATATTGTCGACCATGGCATGACCTATCTTTGGGACAAGCACCGCGACCAGGAGCATGGCGGCTATTTCTGGCAGGTGGACGACAACGGCCCTGCCGACGCCACCAAGCAGGGGTACGGCCACGCCTTCGTGCTTCTCGCCGCCTCCTCCGCCAAGGTCGTCGGTCATCCGCTGGCCGATGCGATGCTGGCCGATGTGACCGAGGTTCTCGAAACCCGATTCTGGGAAGAGACGCACGGCGCCATCAATGAAGAGTTCCACCGAGACTGGTCGCCGATCGAAAACTATCGCGGCCAGAATTCCAACATGCATCTGACCGAAGCCCTGATGGCCGCCTTCGAGGCCACGGGCGACACGTCCTATCTCATCAAGGCAGAACGCATTGCCGACCTCATCATCCGCCGCGCCGCTGGCGCGCTTGACTTCCGCGTGCCGGAGCATTTCGATGAGAACTGGGTGCTGGACAAGGATTATCGCGGCAACGAGATGTTCCGCCCCTCAGGCTCCACGCCCGGACACTGGCTGGAATGGTCTCGCCTCATCCTGCAGCTCTGGATCCTGGGTGAGCGCAAGCACGACTGGATGCCGACCGCCGCCAAGTCACTCTTCGTCCAGTCCATGGCGCTCGGCTGGGACCGCGAAAAAGGCGGTTTCTTCTATACGCTCGACTGGGACAACACGCCTGCCAAGACGGAAAAGCTCTGGTGGCCGATGTGCGAAGCCGCCGGTGCGGCCCACTTCCTCAACGAGCATCTGCCCGCCGACGAGTTCTACGAAGACAGCTATCGCCGCATCTGGAGCACGATTGCCAACACCTTCCTCGATCATCAATTCGGTGGCTGGCATGAGGAACTGACGGAAGACCTCGTTCCGGCCAACACCCTCTTCCCCGGCAAGGGAGACATCTACCACGCCCTTCAAGCCTGCCTCATCCCGCTTTTCCCGGCGGATGGCAGCCTGACGAAGATGATCGCCGAAAAAGGAGCGCGCTTCTGATTGAAGCATGACAAATGGCACGGCGAAGCGCAGAGACTCTAAAGCGCCGTGCGTCCTATTGGACGCACAAAGGACGCTTTACCTTTTTGAATCTACGCATCGTGCTTTCCAAAAATCGAGTCCGATTTTCGGGCCGATGCTGTATCGCCGCGCCATCAGGAAGCTCACTCGAAATCTGCTGAGTTGACCGTCACACGCCATTCCAGCCGCGCGGGATCGGCTTGCTCATTGCTGCGCAACCGAAATGGCCGGCAGGCGGCATAGCTCTCATGCGGCCCCAACCGCCTTTCGTTTGGCTGATAGGCCTCGAGCGAAATCGGCGCACGGAAGGCGGGCTCAAAACCTTCCAGCGTATAGGTCAACCGCTCGACCGCCACATCATTAGTATTCTGAAAGCTCACCCGGATCGGCGCATTCTCATCCCGACAGGTCGGATCATAGGCCGCCGTAGCAATGATCTTCTCCAGCCTTTCGCCAGAGCGGACCCAATCAAACAAAACCCAGCCTCCGAGGCAGGCCCACACCACGGCAAGTGCCGCCACAACAGGTTTCAGATGTCGCGGGAAAGCCATCAGAAACAACAGCAAGGCGACCGTCAGAACGATGCCGACGATCATGAACGACGCTCCGCGATATACGACATGATGTCAGTCAGTGTTTTTTCTCCCAAGGCCGTCGACAAAACGCATACGAAGCTCCCCTTATAGCCCTAAACGCGAAGCCGCACAGGCAGACGCAGTAAAGTCGGCGTGACAAGAGCACTCCGAACCGAAAAGACCATCAAGCCCTTGATCGCCACGGTGAGGCGCAACTTGCCTGAATCCGCGACAACTGGCGGATATCCTTTGTCATACAGGATCGGGCGACCAGGAGCCAACGGGAACGGACGTCCACTCAATTGACTGTTCCGAATATCGCACTCAAAAAATTCTTTCTTTCGATCGACTGCAGTTCGGAATTTCCTGGCGTCACTATCAAGGCCAGCCAAGCATTTCCACCCCTCATGAAAACCGTGAGTTCTGCGCGTGTTTCCGATGCAGTCGTGGCAATTCCGGATACCCGCATGATCTGCACTCCGTTGACATAGGCTGCCCCCCAATCGGAGGTGCTTTTCATGATATGGCCGACGCGTCTTTCCAGATCCTTCAGATAAGCCGTCGGATCGGCGCCGTCATTCCCAATAAGCTCGTGGGAAACCAGTGCTGTCATCCCCAGCGTCGGCGCCCGGAAGACGAAGGTGTCTTTAGAGGAGTCATTATAAGGGTGCTCCCAGATTTTGCTGATCCTGGCGCCCCTGCCCGACCTGGGATTCACCCATGTTTTGGTTGAGTCGGTCGGTGTCAAATTCGGTACGACCATCCGATCGAAGGGGACACTCTCGTAAGATGGCACGGGAAGAGCGCCATGGCTCGCAGTGATCCTTTCGTCGGAGCGATAGTCGCTCACATTTACAATAGCGCAACCGATGAGAAGCAGCATAACCGGCACCATGATCAAGGCTGCGATGCGGCTTGGCCGAAGCACCAACACACTCGAGCGTTCCCTGTCATAGCTCGCGTTCAGATCGACCTTCAGTCGCCTGTACTGAAAAAGGAATGTGAGAATGAACAACGGCGGGATGCCCATCACACACCCCCAAAACCACACCCTGTACTCGCGACCGAAATAAAATCTGAAACGTGGCCAAAAACTCTCGTGAGGCGCAAACACCCATACGCCGAATATGGCCTTGCCTGGCGTGGTGCCAAATAAAGCCATGCATATTGCGGGTATCATAGCTGCGAGAGAGATCAGCATTAGATACAGGACGAGTGCAGCGAGGAGAAGACCGGGTCGGTTCCCATGGAAATAGAGGTAAGCAGCAACCAAGATGTCGTGTCCGACGATCGTGAACAAAGGTGACATCATCAATAGATCGAAAAGCCTTGCCCATAGGCGGCGCCAAGGACGCGCGGGCAAAAAGAACGGTTTCGGCGCGACACGCTGTTCCTCAGACCCGAGGGCCAGTGATGCAAAACTATCGGCAAAAACGCGATTGAGACCGGCCTTCTCCCAGTCCGTCATCTGTTCGTGCCAGAGGTAGTCGTCGCGGGTGACATGACCAGTCTCGATCAGCCTGCGAATAATCTCCTCGTCGACGGGGCCTCCGCGCTTCGGCCCGATGGTGTAATACCAGTCAGCCATACCGTTTCACGCCTCGTTTTCCCGGCTGCGTTTTAGCAGACCATAGCAGGACGATAATTTTGTATGACGGAACTCGGATCGACGGTTTTTGCCAAGATTCGGTCGAATTTGAGGGCTTGGACGGCACATCGGAAGGGCTATCGAGCCGTTCCGAACAGCTCATGGACAAAGGCTTCCCGCTCGCTTGTTTGCAAGTCCGAGCCGCCCTCGGTGAATATCAATAACCGCCACGCATTGCGCCCGTCCACAACAACGGTCACCTCTACCAGTTGGTTTGCATCCTTGGTACTGACGCCACTTGCCCGAAGTCCCCGCACACGATTCACCGCAACCGGCTGCCAATCCGACGTCAAGGTGACGTTTTTCAGTCGCGCCACGTAAAAAGCAGCATATGCGCGAAGGTCGACGTTTTCAGCAGGAAGCTCCAAATAGCTGAAAAGACCCTCCATCAGCAGCCTGCGGGCAACGAAGATAAAAGCATTCGGGACTTCAGGATCGTCAGGCAAAAGCTCCCAGTGTTTTTTGATCGTGGCCGTGTTCCCCGTAACCGGATTGACCCAATAGTGAGTAGCCGTGAGATCGGCCTCTGCTTTGTCCTCCATTCGCCACCCTGCGACGTTCGCGGCTAAAAGACCTGCGACGAGTGCAATGCCGAGGGTTAGACGCAGTTTGCTCGGATTGGCGACGACTGGCAGATTGTGCTTGTCATAGACAGCGGGACGACCCGTGGCCAGGCGCCAATATTGGACGATGAAGGTGACCAAAAACACAACCGGAATGCCAAGGGCAAAGGCCCAGAACCACACCTTGAACTCGCGCTTGAGATAGAACGAAAATCGATTGGCTTCCGGCGTCACCGGAACCCGCACACCTAAAATGGCCTTACCCGGCGTGTTCCCGAACAGAGCCATACAAATCGCCAGCACGACGCCGACAATTGGGAGAACGATGAAGCCGAAGAGCATATCATAGGTGAAGATAGTCATGTAGAGACGCGGCGCGTACAGGGCTGAAGCGACGACGATACAGACGGACAGCAACGGCCCAATCAGCAACATATCAAATATTCGCGCCCAGAATCGGGGCCACGGACGCAAGCGAGGTTCAGCACCTATGTTTGGCTGAAGTGGCTCCGAGGCAGCGAGCTCTGAGCCCGAGGGCTGAGATTTCGACGGAACCGGTGGAGGTGTTACCACTGGAACCGGAGGCGGCGTGACAAAAGCGTCTGCAAACTCGGGATGCGTCCCAACAATCTCCCAGTCCGCCATCCCCTCCCGCCAGACATAGGCATCGCGGACAATCTTGCCGCTTGCGATCAACGCGCGGACTTGCTCTTTGCTGACAGGCCCTTCGCGTTCCTGCCCCACAGTGTAGTACCAGATCGTCATGCTGCTATGCCCCGCTTCCCCGATCAAGCTTTAGCAAGGCAGTCCCAACCCGTAAAGCTGCGAGAATGGCTACGGCAAAGCTCTCATCCGTTGAGAGGATGCTTGCGCTATCCTGTTGAAGCAAAAGAAAAATGGTGGGCCCGGAGGGACTCGAACCCCCAACCAAGCGGTTATGAGCCGCCGGCTCTAACCATTGAGCTACAGGCCCTTCGATGCAAGACGCGTCGATGCGCAAGGCTGCAATGGTCCAGCCGGTGCGTGGGTCTCGCTCTAACGCAATTTTTCCGGTGCGACAAGCCGTTGAAAATCAGCGGACACAATCTATGCCGTAATAGTCTCATAATCTAAAGCCATAGGATGTAGAGGGACATCAACAGAGGACTTTTTCATGGTATCCAGACTGGCTCGTTCGATCGCTATTGGCTCCGTCACGCTTGCCGCGCTCGCGCCATTCGCAGCCCTTGCGCAAGACGCCAAGCCGCGCGAAGCGACGATTACGGTTTCGGGCGAAGGCAACGCCTCTACCGCTCCCGATATGGCCGTTCTTTCCTTCAGTGTCCTGAAGCAGGCGCCAACGGCCGCCGAGGCCTTGAGCGAAAACAACAAGGCGATGACGGAAGTTCAGGCAGCGTTGAAGAAGGCCGGCATTGCCGACCGCGATCTGCAGACTTCCAATTTTTCGGTGCAGCCCGTCTATAAGCAGTTCGAGCCGAAGGACGGCGTCTATATCCCGCCGGAAATTACCGGATATCAGGTGACGAACGGACTGACAGTGCGGGTGCGCGACCTGACCAAGCTCGGCGGGATCCTCGATACGTCGGTGAAGCTCGGCATCAACCAGGGTGGCGATATCACCTTCACCAACGACAATCCGGAAGCGGTCTTCACCGATGCACGCAAGAAGGCGGTGGAGAACGCCGTTGCCAAGGCAAAGACGCTGGCCGAAGCAGCCGGCGTGAAGGTCGGACGCGTTCTTGAGATCAGCGAGAACAGCCCCCGCCCATTGCCGGTTCCCGCACCGATGATGCGTGCCACCATGCAAAAGGAAGACAGCGTGCCGATTGCTGCAGGCGAAAACACCTACGTCATCAATGTCAATGTGACATTCGCCATCGAGCAATAAACAGAAAGGGCGCGCCTCCCAAGCGCGCCCTTCCCCAATCTCGATGCTGAAATATTGGCCAAAACAAAAATGCCCCCGCCATTCTCATGGCGGGGGCATTGTTCTGATCGGATCAGCGATCAGCGATTAGCGGCGGATGACCGGGCAGCCACGAACATTCGCGAACACGACGCGGTCACGGCCGTAGCGATCGAAGCCGGCGACAACGACGCGGCGCGGCGAAACATCGACAACGCGAGCGCGACGAATGCCCATGCGGCTTGCTTTCTCTTCTGCAAGCCAAGGCGAGCAGCGATCACGACCGCGATCCGGACGGCCCCAACCCGGGGCACCGTGGCCGCCATGGCGATAGCCATCCTGAACATACATGCCGTACCGGAAACCATCGGCAGAGGCGCTGGTGGCTGTGGCGGAAACGCCGCCGAGTGCGATAAGGGCTGCCAAACCTGCTTTTACAAAGTTGCCAATCATGGGTCTTGCTCCGTTTCTAAAGACTGTGGCCTGGCATTTGCGCCGGACCGATTGAGCAGACACTAATCAAGGGCTGCTGAACATGATCAGAACCGGCCATTCACCCATCGTTCAGGCAAGGAAAACTCTCAAACGGAAAGATGCAGCACCACATCGCGCCGGTGCGGACGATCCCGATGCTCGAAAAGATAGATGCCCTGCCACGTGCCAAGCATCATCCGGCCCGCGGACACGGGAATGCCGATCGAGACCTGCGTCAGCGCCGCCTTGATGTGTGCCGGCATATCATCCGGTCCTTCCATCGTATGGACGACCCAGCGCATCGTCGGATCGCTGGAGGGCGGCACGAGGCGCGAGAAGAATGTCTTGAGATCACGCTGCACATCCGGGTCGGCATTCTCCTGAATGATCAGCGAGCAGGAGGTGTGCCGCACGAACACCGTCAAAAGCCCCTCTTCCGCCCCGGCATTCCTGACAAACGCGGCAGCTTCATCGGTAAACTCGTAAAGACCCTGTCCCCGTGTGCTCAGTTCAATCGTCTTTTGCGGCATAATTATTCTTTCCTACTGCTGGAACCAAAGTAAAAGTTGGCCGTTATTGCTCACTATGGGCAAAGTCGGTGCGTACTGGACGCACACCTCACGGACGAGACGATCTATGAATTGCCTTGCAAGCGCAGAAGAACTTGGAATATGCACTTTTGACGAAATGCAAGACAACGGCTCTGGGACCTTTGCACCCTCTCCTTTAGGGAGAGAGATAACAAGGGATTTCCACTGGCCCAACTCTTCCCTTCAAAGAGCGGCCCACCTGCAGTCCAGCATAACACTGCGCTTGGAACACTGACCCATGATGCCTTTAGACGAGAAGGTCGATCTCACAAACTGCGATAGAGAACCGATTCACATTCCAGGCAGCATTCAGCCGCATGGATGTTTGATCGTGTGCGATAACGCAATGCGCACCGTCCTTCGCTATTCAGAGAACTGCGAGGCCTTCCTCGGTATTGCAGGCGACCTGACCGGGCGCCAGACCGAAGAAATCTTCGGCAATACGGCCGTGCACGATCTGCGCAATGCCTTGACGGTGACGGCAAACAGCAACCGCGCCGCCCTTCTGCCCAATGTCCGGATGGGCAACGGCAGAGCCTATGATGTTGCAATCCATCGCTATAAGTCCGTCACGATCATAGAGCTGGAAACAGCGACCGATGAGGCGCAGCCTCTTCACACGGCTCAGTTGATGATCGATCGCATTCGCGAAGCCGACAATGTCGACAGTCTGATTTCCCGTACATCTCGTCTGATCAAGGCAATGCTTGGCTATGACAGGGTGATGATCTACCGCTTCGAGCAGGATGGCGCCGGCAAGGTCATATCGGAAGCAAAGCAGCCCGCGCTCGAGAGCTTCCTCGGCCAGTACTTTCCGGCAAGCGACATTCCCCAGCAGGCGCGCGCGCTGTATCTCAAGAACACGCTGCGCATCATTTCCAACACAGAGGGTGAAACGGTCCCAGTCATCCCGCGTCTCGACGCATCAGGAGAGCATCTGGATCTTTCCTACGCCCATCTGCGCAGCGTCTCGCCCATTCACCTGGAATATCTTCGCAATATGGGTGTGTCGGCCTCCATGTCGATTTCCATCATTGTCGAGGGCGAGCTGTGGGGGCTGATTGCCTGTCACCATTATTCTCCGCGAATCCTGCCCATGCCCGTGCGCATTGCGGCGGAAATGTTCGGCGAGTTTTTTTCCCTCCACCTGCAGGCACTCAAGCAGCAGAAAAAGCTGATGACCGCGCAGGACGCGCACGCAGCACTCGATCGATTCCTGCGTCTTGCCACCCACCAGACGAACATCGAAGAGCTTCTGGCGGACAACCTGCACGACTTCAAGACACTGATGCCCTGCGATGGCGTCGGTCTGTTGATGAACGACAATTGGTATAGCGTCGGCAGCACGCCGCCGGACACCGCCATTTCGCACATCGGCAGGCTCCTGCATTCCGTGGCAGAGGGCAAGGTTTGGGCAACCCATGCGCTCTTCAACCACTTGCCCGAGGCCGAGGAGTATAGCGGCGTGACGGCCGGCCTGATGGCCGTTTCGCTCTCGCAGGTGAAGAACGATTATCTCCTGTTCTTTCGCAAGGAGTTGATCCAGACGCTGAACTGGGGTGGCAATCCGGAAAAATCCTATCAGACAGGCCCTATGGGTGACCGTCTGACACCGCGCAAGAGCTTCGCCATCTGGAAGGAAACCGTTCACAAACAGGCCCAGCCCTGGACGGATGAGGACCGGCAGATTGCGGAAGCGGCGCGCGTTGCGCTGGTGGAAGTGGCATTCCGCCATAGCGAGTTGATGGCAGACGAGAGAGCCCAGGCAGAAGTGCGCCAGCGCATGCTGAACGAAGAGCTGAACCACCGCGTCAAGAACGTGCTGGCCATTATCAAATCTCTGGTGGGCAACCCCACCCAGGAAGGCCGCACCTTGCAGGAATATGTGACGGCGCTCAAGGGACGCATCCAGGCGCTCTCCTTCGCCCATGATCAGGTCGTGCGCGGCGAAGGTGGTGGCATGTTGAAGGATCTGCTGGAGGCAGAGCTTTCTCCTCATCGCTCGCCGGAAACTGTGATTACGCTCGATGGACCGGCCGTGGTGCTGGATTCGCGCGCATTTTCAGTCATGGCACTCGTCCTGCATGAACTGGCCACCAACGCTGCCAAATACGGCGCGCTTGCCCATGCCGGCGGGGAGTTGTCTGTTTCTTGGCGCCTCAACGAGCGGCGTGACGTCGTGCTCGACTGGCAGGAAAAAGCCCGCACCAGAATAACGCCGCCAGCAAAAACCGGCTTCGGAACGGCACTCATCAGCCGCAGCGTTCCCTACGACCTCGGCGGCAAAAGCCGCATCGATTATCTACCCCATGGCTTGGAAGCACAAATTCTCATCCCTGCGCGCCACGCCTCGGTCAGCGTCGTGGAAACGACCAACGACACGCAGATCGGCGGAAAAGTCGATTTCGCATCCTATTCCCCGGAGGAAAAGTTGAACGTATTTCTCGTTGAAGATCAGATGCTGATCGCCATGGACGTGGAGTACATGCTGGAACAGCATGGCATTACCGACATCGAAACCGCGACATCTTCCGCAATGGCGCTGGAAAAGCTGAAGACGGCCAAGCCGGACATAGCCATTCTCGACATCAATCTTGGCAGCGATACCTCAATCCCGGTGGCCTACGAGTTGCTGAGACGCGAGATCCCCTTCATGTTCGCCACCGGCTACGCCGACGGCATCATGGTACCGGGCGAACTGGCGCACGTGCCGATCATCCGCAAGCCCTATGACGAGGATTCCTTGCTGTCGTCTATCGGCAAGCTCATTGGCAAAAAGGTCGAGGCGTAAAATGCAGAGTGCCGTGCGTCCTATTGGACGCACGAAGGACGCGTCCCACTGTTAAAATCTGCGTATCGCACTTTTCCGGAAATCGATGCCGATTTTCGGGCCCGTGCTATAGGGCACTTTTAGGGTTGTATTCTCGCTTCAAGCCGCTCAGCATCCTTTACAAGTCGCTGACAATCTTCCGACCAGTACTTTGCACGCTATCAACCCTCTGGAAGCTTGAGGCGCTTGACGTCTTCTGGTGCAAACTGGCCACCGATGTGAAAACGGAAATCCGTTACAATGTATTTGTCGATGTCCACTTCGCACCGGTAGTCGACAGCGAACCATGTATTGTTGCCGACATTGAACGCACCCTTGGCGTTCATGAGGTTGCCAGCGATTGGATAGTCTTTGCCCGTATGCGGCTGCAATCCGATGAAACTACCCTTGTTTACTCTGATTTGAGCCATCGTCTCCGCAATACATAGTTGCGCGACGCGCTCTTGCGGAGGCAACTTCCCCATGATTTGTCTAAGCATCGGTTTCGGGCGCTTGCCGCTTGCCAGTATCTTTTTTGCGGGCTTCAGCTCTGGATTACCCTCACCGGAGGCCGGGGCATCCGCTTGCGAGGGCTTGAGTTCTTTCGGATCTGGCCTTGGCACAGGCACCACAGTGGCAATCTGATCCTGAACAGGCGAGTTCTGAGAGGCCGCGATCTCACCATTTGCGGCATTGGCAGGGATTGCAGAAGCTTCGGAAGACACTGGCGTTGATGGTGAAGGTGCGACCGGAGTTGCCGGCGGCTCCTGCTTGGCAACCATCTCGTCTTCCTGCGCTTCTGGAACCGCTCCTTCACCCGGCTGTGTCTGTTCCTGACCGCCTTCGTCCGTTTGTTCCCCTGGCTCATCACGCGCATCAAGCTGCGTCTTGTCGGGACGAATGGCGACGCTGGGAAGGCTCGCGGCGCGCTGATTATCCGGCGGCGGCGGCGGTGGTGGTTCCGGCTTCTTCGCTTCTTCCGCCTTCTTCTCCTCTGGTGGCGGTGGCGGCTCCTCCTTCGGAGGGTCCACCAGTTCCACGCTCACGCTCTCTGGCTCAACGGGCATAGAAGCCTCATAGTCGCCGTAGAAATACAGTGCCCCGATGAGCACAACATGCAGCAGCACAGACGCTGGGATGATCCAGTTTCTTGGTCGCCGCATGTTCTGTTTCAGGGGTGTTTCCATAGGCGTTGACATCTCAAGCGACCGAAAATCGGCCCCGGCGTGAAAACTTTGACCGCATGAAAGCAAAAAACCCGGCCATCGTCTGACCGGGTTTTAAATCTTGTGCGACTGCCGATCAGCTGTCGAGGAACGAGCGCAGCTTGCGCGAACGGCTCGGGTGCTTCAGCTTGCGCAGTGCCTTCGCCTCGATCTGGCGGATACGTTCGCGCGTCACCGAGAACTGCTGGCCGACTTCTTCCAGCGTGTGGTCGGTGTTCATGCCGATACCGAAGCGCATGCGCAGCACCCGCTCTTCGCGTGGCGTCAGCGATGCGAGAACGCGGGTCGTGGTTTCGCGAAGGTTCGCCTGAATGGCGGCATCGATCGGCAGAAGCGCGTTCTTGTCCTCGATGAAGTCGCCGAGATGGGAATCTTCTTCGTCACCCACGGGCGTTTCAAGCGAGATCGGCTCCTTGGCGATCTTCAGAACCTTGCGGACCTTTTCGAGCGGCATCGCCAGCTTTTCAGCCAGTTCTTCCGGGGTCGGTTCGCGACCGATCTCGTGCAGCATCTGGCGAGATGTCCGAACGATCTTGTTGATCGTTTCGATCATGTGCACCGGAATACGGATCGTGCGCGCCTGGTCGGCAATCGAGCGGGTGATCGCCTGACGAATCCACCACGTCGCATAGGTCGAGAACTTGTAGCCACGACGGTATTCGAACTTGTCGACCGCCTTCATCAGGCCGATATTGCCTTCCTGAATGAGATCGAGGAATTGCAGGCCGCGGTTGGTGTACTTCTTGGCAATCGAGATCACCAGACGAAGGTTGGCTTCCACCATTTCCTTCTTGGCGATGCGTGCTTCGCGCTCACCCTTCTGCACCATCGAAACGATGCGGCGGAATTCGGCAATCGAAATACCCGTTTCCTGCGCCAGGTTCTGAATTTCCTGACGAATGTCGCGGATCGTGTTGTTTTCTTCGCGCGCAAATTCCTTCCAGCCCTTGGCTGCAAGGTTGGCGATCGACTTCATCCAGTTCGGATCGAGCTCCGCACCGTGATACTGCTCGAGGAAGCTGTCGCGCTTCACGCCGTAGGATTCGGCAAGACGCAACAGACGGCCTTCATTCTGCATCAAGCGCTTGGAAATGTCGTAGAGCTGCTCGACAAGGCTGTCGATACGGTTCTGGTTCAGCGACAGCGACTTCACCGCCGTGATCAACTGATCCTTCAGTTCCTTGTAGCGACGCTCCTGGCCGGTGGACAGCGTACCGGTGCAGGCAAGACGCGCCTCGACCTGCTGATCCTGAAGCTTGCGCAGCTTCTTGTAGGTATCGGCAATCGTGTCCAGCGTTTCCATGACCTGCGGACGCAGTTCCGCTTCCATGGCGGCAAGAGACAGGTTCGACTCGTCGTCGTCCTCTTCTTCCTCTTCCGGCGGCAGGCCTTCGCCGCCGACATTGGTCACGTCGTCATCGCCACCCGGGTTACGGGCGCGGCGGGTCTTTTCCTTTTCTTCGGCAGCCTTGCGGTCGGCCTCGATCTTTTCCGGGCTCTGGAACTGCGGAGCAGCCTTGGCTTCCGGACCGGAATAGGTCGTTTCGAGATCGATGATCTCGCGCAGCAGCGTCGTGCCTTCGTTGAGTTCGTCGCGCCAGATGATCAGCGCCTGGAAGGTCAGCGGGCTTTCGCACAGGCCCGAGATCATCGTCTCGCGGCCGGCCTCGATGCGCTTGGCGATCGCAATTTCGCCTTCGCGCGACAGAAGCTCCACCGAGCCCATTTCGCGCAGATACATGCGCACCGGGTCGTCGGTGCGGTCGGTCGGCTCTTTCTTTTTGGCAGCCGCAAGTGCCGTGCCGCTCGAAGGCGCAAGTTCGCCACCTTCGGACTCGTCACTGTCGGAATCGTCGCTGTCAGCCTCGGGGGAAGCTTCCTCGGCGTCTTCGTCCTCGACCACGTTGATGCCCATTTCGCTGAGCATCGCCATGATGTCTTCGATGCGATCGGGATCGACCTGATCGGATGGCAGAACTTCGTTGAGTTCATCCATGGTGACGTAGCCGCGCTTCTTGGCGGCCTTGATCATTTTCTTGACCGCGTCATCCGAAAGATCGAGAAGCGGCCCATCCGTCGCGCCATCGCGTTCGTTTTCAGCTTCTTCGTTTTCTTTGACTTTGGTTGCCATCTATCTCGTCGCTTTCCCTGACGCTCACATCCGCCTTGGGCCAACGCCGTCCACCTTGGAAAGGTTTCCGGCGACAGCCCCGAATCACGTCAAACACCTAACGGAATGATCTTTAACTGCCGATTAAACGCAGCACTTACCGGAGGAACCTTAAGACAGTGCATTCGGAAATACATGCTCATGCAGTTTCGATCCGCCAAGGTCCATTCCACCTTACTTTTCCTGAAATGGTGATTCCCGCTATTTCCCGTTACGTCAAGCCTTTCCGGCCAGACCTAGGGTTAAAAACCGAAAAAGCCGTCATAGCGGCAACATTTTGCGGGCCTTCACCAACTTATCCCCTATTTAGGGCAATAATTACAAAAGGCAAGCCTGAGCGCGTCGAAACAACGAATGCACGCTGCACGAAAGCGTCACGCGATTTTGCGGTAAGGACGGGCAACAACCCAAGACGCTAGCGCCTGAGCGACCGATCTCCACCATCGAAACACGCGTCACCCATGCCCGTAAGCCGGACCCTTCACCCTGCCCGACATCACACCAAAGCCATCGATGATCGCCTCCTGGTTTTCCATCCGGCCGATTTCAAGCTGTACCTCGGAAAGCGCGCGCATCAGCAGAGTGACGCGTTCGCTATCTCCAGCCTCGATAGCCTCGGCAATTTCCCGTTCGAGATCGACCATCTGCCAGCGCAGAGCCTTGGTACGCTTGTGCAGCGAGAGCGCCTGAATGTAACACTCGCGCGCATCCTCCGGTGCTGCCTGCTCGGTCGCGGTCCAGAGCCGCGCATTGCGCACCTGCTGGTTCATCGCCTTCACCATCGCGTCGAAGCCATGTGCCTCCAACCGCTCCATCAGGCCAGTACGAGACAGCTCCGCCGCATTCTCCGCGGCATAGGTCAGCACCTGCGACCACAGCCGCTGAAGATCGCGGTTTTCGTAGTCGATCGCGGCGATCTCGTCATACTCCTCCAGGAGCAACTGCGGATGGTTGACGATGGTCAGTGCCAGAACGCTCTCGCGAAGCGCCGGCGCCGTCAGATAGCCTTTGACCAGACCGGACTGGCTGAGCCGATCGGAAATCCGCCCACCACCGCCTGGAGAGGCTGCACCCTGCCCGCGCTGTCCATTCCTGCCATTGGGCTGCGCACCGCGACCGAAGTTGCGGTTCGGCATGTTGTTGCCGCCGCGCTGAAACTGCGGCTGGAAGAACGCATTCAGCCGGTCGCGCATATCCTGCTGGTAGAAGCGGCGCACGCTTTCGTCACCAATCACCGACACGATCTGGCGCAGACGGTTTTCCAGCTCGGCGCGTTTTTCCGGCGTATCGAAAGCGGTCGAGCTCGTCTCACGGCTCCAGATCATCGCAGCCAGCGGCTTGGCCTCGGCAAGCACGCGGTCGAAAGGCGCCCTGCCCTCGTGGCGCACGAGATCGTCCGGGTCCTTGCCGTCGGGAAGCAGCGCGAAGCTGACCGAGCGTCCGGGCTTGATATAAGGCAGCGCCAAGTCAGCAGCGCGATTGGCCGCGCGAATACCGGCGCCGTCACCATCAAAGCAGAGAACCGGCTGCGACGCCATCTTCCATAAAAGCTCAAGCTGGTTTTCGGTCAGCGCCGTGCCAAGTGGCGCCACGACATTTTCGACGCCCGCCTGATAAAGCGCGATCACATCCATATAACCTTCCACCGCAACCACAGTGCCGGCAGATTGCGTGGCGCGGCGCGCTCGGGCGAAATTGTAAAGGACGCTGCCCTTGTGGAAGAGTTCGGTTTCGTTCGAATTCAGATATTTCGCCAGCGCATCCGCCGCCATGGCACGACCGCCAAAGGCGATGACCTTTTCGCGCGACGACAGGATAGGAAACATGATGCGGTCGCGAAAACGGTCATAGGAGACCGGCACGTTCTCATGCACGACAAGGCCACAGGCCTCCATCTGCTCCTTGGTGATCCCCTTGGCCGCAAGATGCTCTTTCAGCGCATTGCGGCTTTCTGGCGCATAGCCCAGCCGGAAGGTCTCGATGGTGCGTCCGCTAAGCCCTCGATCGCGCAGATAGGCACGCGCTCGCGCCCCTGCCGCCGTCTGCAACTGATCCTGAAAAAACAGGGTCGCCATTTCCATGACGTCCTGAAGCGACGCCCGTTCACGCTCTCGCCGTTCGGCCTGCACATCCGGCTGCGGCATGGCAACGCCCGCCATATCGGCAATCTGCTGCACGGCCTCCGGGAAGGCCATGCCGTCGAGGTCCGTCAGGAAGCGAAAATGATCGCCGGAAACACCACAGCCGAAGCAATGGTAACGACCCTTGCGATCCTCGCAGTGAAAGCTCGGGCTCTTTTCGCCATGGAAGGGGCAGCAGGCCCAAAAGTCGCCCTTCGAGGCGTTGCTCTTCTTCCGGTCCCACGTCACGCGTTTGCCGATGACATCGGAGATGTTCACCCGGTCGCGTATCTCGTCGAGGAAGGAGTTTGAAAAGCGCATTGTACCTGAAATCTCTGCCGGCCATCCGGCGATCTTCTATATAAGCCTGTCGGCTGCCAAATACCAAGCCTGACGCGTCCTCATACCCGTTATTCACAGTGTCCGTCATTGAACGCAAAGTAGTGGCTCTATCGAAACTTCGGGCGAAATTGCGGCAGAAACCAACCGCCCCAAATTACCTATTTGTAATTTGAAGAGGAGCGGCACGCGTGGCAATCTCTCATCATCGACATGAGGTCGCGAGTGATGAGTACCATCGGAAGGCCCGGGCGAAATCCCCCCACCGCTCGCCCGATAAGAGGTCGCCAGTCCGCAGGCGCACCTTCCGATAAAAGAAAGGCAGGGCTCCCACATAGGCCCTGCCTTTCTTATTTTCATCGTCTTACAAAAGTGGCTGGATTTACTTCAGCAAATCCTTGATCTGTCCCGATGCCTTGCCAAAATCGATACGGCCCGGATAGCGTTCCTTCAGAACAGCCATCACCTTGCCCATGTCCCGCAGGCCCGATGCGCCGGTTTCGGCAATCACGCCTTCAATGATGCCACGAACCTCCGCTTCTGGAATTTCTTCCGGCATGAAGGACTTGATGATGGCGATTTCGTCACGCTCCTGCTTGGCAAGCTCTTCGCGTCCTGCCTTCTCATAGATGGAAGAGGATTCTTCGCGCTGCTTGATCATCTTGGCGAGAATCTGCAGGATTTCCTCATCCGAAACGGGCTCCTTGCCGACGCCGCGATTGGCGATATCGCGATCCTTGATCGCCGTCTGCACCAGACGGATCGTCGACAGGCGAAGGGCATCCTTGGCCTTCATGGCTTCTTTCAGGGCGCTTGCGAATGTATCGCGGATCATCTCAGTTTCTCCTTGGAAAGCCGGGCGTGAAGATATTTCAAGCCCAAAACTTTCCTTAACAATTGTGCGGGTGACATAAACGAGCAGGCGTCAATCGGCAAACCCTTTGCTCAAGTCTTTGAAGAAGCTTGCTTTTAATTCCTGCGGATTCACCGGCCCCGCGGTTGACCGCACGGACCGCTTCCGTTATTTTCCGGCACCTGCACGAGAATTTAACGAAGGTTACGACGCGAAGGCTTTCGCGCGTCCTTGCTCCGCGAGAAAACATGACCGCTTTCGTCCTGCCTTTCAAGAGGCGGGCCGGACCGGCAGAAACGGAAAACGAGATGACCGAGACAGCTCCCTGGACAACACGCAAACCGACCGCCATGCTCGTTCTTGCAGATGGCACCGTGATCGAGGGAACCGGCATCGGCGCGACAGGCAAGGTTCAGGCGGAAGTCTGCTTCAATACCGCGCTGACGGGTTACGAAGAAATCCTGACCGACCCGTCCTATCTCGGCCAGATCGTCACCTTCACATTCCCGCATATCGGCAATATCGGCACCAACGACGAAGACATCGAAGACCTGACGCCGGCAGCACGCCACGGCGCGGTTGGCGTCATCTTCAAGGCCGACATCACCGACCCGTCCAACTATCGCGCTGCCAAGCATCTCGACGACTGGCTGAAGAGCCGCGGCATCATCGGTCTGTGCGGCATCGACACCCGCGCGCTCACCGCCTGGATCCGCGAAAACGGTGCACCCAACGCAGTGATCGCCCATGACCCGAACGGCGTTTTCGACATCGAAGCGCTGAAGGTTGAAGCCAAGGCCTGGAGCGGCCTCGTCGGTCTCGACCTCGCCATTGAAGCCACCTCCGGTCAGTCCTCCGTCTGGAGCGAAACGCCGTGGGTTTGGGGCGAAGGTTACGGCACGCTCGGTGAGCAGGATGCGAAGTACCATGTCGTCTGCGTCGACTTCGGCGTGAAGCGCAACATCCTGCGTCTCTTCGCCGGTCTGGATTGCAAGGTCACGGTCGTTCCGGCCCAGACCTCTGCCGAAGACATCATGGCGCTGAAGCCGGATGGCGTCTTCCTCTCCAACGGCCCGGGAGACCCTGCTGCAACCGGCACCTATGCCGTGCCGGTCATCCAGAACCTGATCAAGACCGACCTGCCGATCTTCGGTATCTGCCTCGGCCACCAGATGCTCGGCCTTGCCGTTGGCGCCAAGACCGAGAAGATGCACCAGGGCCACCATGGCGCAAACCACCCGGTTAAGGACTTTACCACCGGCAAGGTGGAAATCGTGTCCATGAACCATGGCTTTGCGGTGGATGCGAAGTCTCTGCCGGAAGGCGTTGAAGAGACTCACACGTCACTGTTCGACGGCACCAATTGCGGCCTGCGCATCACTGGCAAGCCGGTCTTCTCGGTGCAGCACCACCCGGAAGCATCGCCCGGCCCGCAGGACAGCCACTACCTCTTCCGCCGCTTCGTCAACCTGCTGCGTGAGAAGAAGGGCGAACCGGCCCTCGCAGAGCGCTGATAAGACTCGGCTTTATTTGAGATAACGCTCGGCCCGCTCAAAGCGGGCCGTTTTCGTTTCACGCTTTACCTGCCGCTTTCATTTCCCGCTTCACCAGCAGATAGAAGCGCGTGGTGAGCATGATCGCCGCAGCACTCAGCCCCACAACAAAGCCGGACCAGACGCCCGCGCCCCCGAAGCCGAGTGGAAAGGCCATGGTCCAGGCAAGGCCAAAGCCGATCGGCCAATAGGAAATCAGAGCCAGAAGAGCTGGCACGCGTGCATCCTTCAACCCGCGCAACAGGCCGGCTGCGACGGCCTGGATACCGTCCACAAGCTGGAACAGACCTGCCATGATGATCAGCGTTGACGCATAGGCTAGCACCTGTGGCGCTTCTGGCAGCCGCTCATCGAGAAACAGGCTGCCAAGCCTTTCAGGCACCGCCGCGAACAGTATCCCGCCACAAATCGCAATGACGCAGGCAACCGCATAGACGGTGATCGCCGCACGGATCAGGTTGGGGTAATCGCCTCTGCCATGAGCAACGCCAACACGCACCGTTGCGGCCTGCGACAGCCCAAGCGGGATCATGAAGGCAAGCGATGCCAATTGCAGCGCAATACCATGGGCCGCAAGTTCGATCGTGCCGATCTGGCCGATCAGAATGGAGGCGGCAGAAAACAGCGTAACTTCCGCCAGAATGGTAATGCTGATGGGAAGACCGAGACGCAAGACTTCGCCAAGCGCCTTCCAGTCCGGCTTCCAGAAGCGCACGAAGAGCTCGTACTGGCGTGTTTCCTCCTGGGTCTGAATATAGACGACGATGAACACGAGACTGAAAAGATTGACGATGACGGCCACCACGGCAGCGCCATTCATGCCCATGGCGGGCAAGCCGAAATGGCCGAGAACGAGGGCGTAGGCCAGAACGCCGTTGATCAGCAGCATGGCGATCGTCGCATAGAGAACAATGCTCGCACGCCCGATAGCGCTGACCAAACCGCGCATCACATAGAAAAGCAGGCCCGGAAGCATGCCGAACTTGGAAATGGCAAGATAATCGCCCGTCAGCTTCGCCACATTCGGATTTTGCCCAAGCGCCACCAGAATGCGCTCCGCATTGTGAAAAATGCCAAGCGCCAGCAGCCAATAGACAATCGCGACCCACATGCCCATCCGAAGCGCGCGCCGGGCTGATATCGCATCCCCCTGCCCGTAGGCATTGGCAACCATGGGGACGACCGCGACCGAAAAGCCGGAGCCGAAGATGAAAACGACGAAAAAGAACTGACCGGCCAGCACCATGGCGGCAAGCTTTTCCGCACCAAGCTGACCGACGATAATCATGTCGGTGGTATGGATGCCGAGCTGCGCCAGTTGCGCCCCGATGAGCGGAATACCCAATGCAAGCGTAGCGCGCAAATGCGCGGCCCATGAACTGCCGCCCTGCGACGCGTTCCCGACAGCTACCGACGAAGACATGATCTCACCTCAAACTGAAACCGCTTCCAGAGTATGCTGGAAGCGGTCGATGCCATGCATAAAAGACTTGGCAGAACTGCGCAACAAAAAGGCGCACTGCCTCAAAATCAAGCTTTCCGTTGCCGTTACGGAAGATCAAGTCGATCGATCCGCGAAGCCCCATGGAAAACATCAGCTTAAGCTTATGTTTACAGTTTTCACTCTAACGCTTCTTAACTGACGAAAATCAATTCTCGGGTGCATGACGCGCGCCGCAATTGCCAGTGGCATGTTTCCAGTCAATCCGGCTTCATGCCGGGCCATCCGAGGACCATATCTTGTCCACGAAATCGAACTTGATGACGCGGATCGTCATTTCCGCATCCTGCCTTGTCGTCGCTGCCTTTGCCGGCTTCTCTCTCTATATCGATAGCCTCCAGCGCGGCGCCGCCAACAGCTTTGTCTCCGACAAGGTGAGCTCTACCGGTGAAGAAGCGGCACTCAGCATTGCCAACTGGCTGAACGGTCGCGTCATCATGACCGAGATGGTTGCTTCGGCGCTGAGCAAGGGCGCCGACCAGGTCACGCTCGACAAGGCGCTCGAGAACGACGTTCTGGTGCGCGAATTCAAGTCCACCTATTTCGGCGACGAGGCCGGTGTGTTCACCACTTGGCCAAACGAGAAGATGCCGGAAGGTTACGATCCACGCAAGCGCCCCTGGTACCAGGCGGCTGTTGCGGTCAACGCGCCGATCCTGACAGAGCCCTATATCGATTCCTCCACCAGCGAACTGGTCGTCAGCGCCGCCATTCCGGTGAAGCGCAACGGCAAGCTCGCAGGCGTCGCCGCAAGCGACTTCACGCTGACGAGCCTTGTCGAGATGATCAAGAAGATCGATGCCGGCCCGGATGGCTACGCGTTCCTCGTCAATAATGACGGGACGATCCTGATCCACCCGGATGCGGGCGTGATCTCCAAGACGCTTGCAGATCTCTTCCCGACAGACACGCCGAAGATCAGCACGGCGCTCAGCCAGACGCAGTTGAACGGTGCCGATAAGATCATCAGCTTCATTCCGGTGCAGGGTCTGCCCTCGGTCAGCTGGCACCTGGGCTTCGTCGTCGACAGCAAGGCCGCTTTCGCCTCCGTTTCGACCTTCCGTGTTGCCGCGATCATCGCCACGGCTCTCGCGGTTGCCTGCATGATCGGCTGCCTGGTTCTGCTTTTGAGCCGCGTGGTCATCACGCCGGTGACGCGCATGACGTTCGCCATGGAGCAGCTTGCCGCCGGGAACCTCAACATCGCCATTCCCGGCCAGGAGCGCACCGACCAGATCGGCTCGATGGCCAGCGCCGTTGCCGTCTTCCGTACCAATGCGCTGGAGCGCCAGCGTCTGGAGGGCGATGCCGAGCGCAACCGCACCATGACGGAACAGGAGCGTGCCGAGCGCGAGCGCCAATCCGCCAAGGATAGCGCCGATATCCAGTTCGCCGTCGATGCGCTGGCCGAAGGCCTGACCCATCTCTCCAATGGCAACCTCAACCACCGCATCAACACGCCCTTCGTCGCGCGCGTCGATCGCCTGCGTTCCGACTTCAACGCCTCCATCGCCAAGCTCAATGCGGCCCTCGTCAATGTCGGCCACAATGCCAATGCCATCGATGCCGGTGCGAGCGAAATCCGTCACTCGGCGGACGATCTCTCCAAGCGCACCGAGCAGCAGGCAGCCTCCGTCGAAGAGACCGCCGCAGCGCTTGAGGAAATCACCACCACCGTCAAGGATTCGGCCAAGCGGGCCGAAGAGGTCGGTCGCCTGGTGGAGCGCGCGCGTCAGAACGCCGAACAATCCGGTGTCGTCGTTGGCGATGCGGTGAAGGCCATGGAGGGCATCGAGCACTCCTCCAACGAGATCTCCAAGATCATCGGCGTCATCGACGAGATTGCCTTCCAGACCAACCTGCTGGCCCTTAATGCGGGCGTGGAAGCCGCCCGTGCCGGTGAAGCTGGCAAGGGCTTTGCTGTCGTTGCCCAGGAAGTGCGCGAACTCGCTCAGCGCTCTGCCAATGCCGCCAAGGAAATCAAGACCTTGATCAGCACGTCTACCACGCAGGTTGAATCCGGCGTGACGCTGGTCGGCAATGCCGGCAAGGCGCTGGAAACCATCGTTGCGGAGTACAGGAGATCAACAAGCACATCGACGCCATCGTGCTTGCTACCCGCGAACAGTCGACCGGTCTGCAGGAGATCAACACCGCAATCAACACGATCGACCAGGGAACGCAGCAGAATGCCGCGATGGTGGAAGAACAGACTGCCGCGAGCCACGGCCTCGCGTCGGAAGCTGCGGCCCTGAAAACGCTGCTCGCTCAGTTCAAACTCTCACAGAACGAAAGCCGACATAGAAGCTACGGCCAGGCTGCCTGATCGTCAGCCTAGACCAGACAAACGAGGCCCGAGAACCGCGAGCGGTTTTCGGGCCTTTTTCTTTTACGCCAGACCACGGCGCGCCTGCCTGCCCTTGCCTCACCCTCAGGCGCGAGCCATCTTCTCCACATCACGATTCGGGAGGGATAACGGATGTGGGAGATTCTCTGGCGCGGTACGGCAATGGGGATTGGCGGTACGCTCTTCATGGATATCTGGGCGATCATCCTGCACCGCGCCTTCGGCCAATCGGCCGCCAATTGGGGCCCGGTCGGCCGTTGGTTCTGGCACCTGCCCAGGGGCAAAGTCTTCCACGACAGTATTGCCAAGGCCGAACCGCACACCAATGAGGTCGCGATCGGCTGGATCGCCCATTATGCGGTCGGCATTCTTTACGGCATTATCCTTGCGTTGATCGTGCCACCGGGCTGGTTTATGGCCCCGACCTTCCTGCTACCCTTCATCATCGGCATCGTTACCGTGGGTGCCGGCTGGTTCCTGCTCCAACCCGGCCTCGGCATCGGCTGGGCTGCCTCCAAGACGCCGAACCCCAACAAGGTGCGCGCGCTCAACCTCGTTGCTCATACGATTTTCGCGCTTGGCATGTTTGTCACTGCGCTGCTGATTGCCTAACTCTCACCCTGCAGAAGCGGCTTTAACAGCGGGTTGGGGAAACGGCGCTTGATCGTCACGGCGTAGAAGGATTCGACCATGCCCGGCAGCGCGTCGAACTCTACTAGTGTGCCTGCCTCCAGCTCCCCTTTGACGACGATCGGCGGCAGAACCGCAAGCCCTGCCCCCTCTCGTGCCAGAAGACGCATCATCGCCATGTCATCGACTTCGGCTGCGATCTGAGGACTGAGGCCAAGCCGCGCGGTCAGAGCCTCGAACTGAGTACGCACGCTGCTTTCGAGCGTCGGCAGGATGACCGGATGTTCGGCCAAAAGATCCGCGAGCGTCGCTCCCGGCTTGCCGAAGGACGGCCTGCCGACAAGGCTGACCCGCTGCTGATAGATATGTTGGGCAATGAAGGGTGTGACGGAATCCGCCATCGGCGGCTGGTTCAGGAGAACGATATCGAGGTTCAGCGTTTCCAGCGCGCCCAAAAGCTCGCTCGTACTGCCCGAGCGCAGAATCATATCGACATCCGAACGCCCGAGGATCGGCCGCAGAAACTCGATCTGGAAGTTGCGTGACAGCGTGGCGAGCGCGCCAATGCGGATGGCGCGGCGGCTTCGTCCCGTCTCTTTCAAAGTCTCGATCAGCTCCTCACCAGCGGCGAAGATCGTGTCGGCGCGGTCAAGCGCAATGCGACCGGCCTCGGTCAGGTAAAGCTGCCGCCCTCGCCGCTCGAAGAGCGCATGACCGAGCCGCTCCTCCAACTGCTTGATCTGAATGGATAATGCCGACTGCGACAGGTTCAGCCGTTCTGCCGTGCGAGTCAGATTGCCGTCATGAGCCACAGCACGGAAATAGCGAAGATGGTGATAATTAAGATCGGACATCGTTCTATTTTATAGAACGTTTCAAGAGAAACAATGAATTTTTATAGGGCTTCGGTTCCTGATAATCCGTTTGTCATACGCCGCTGCTCATCCTCCCCAAGCAGCCCACAGACCGGAGAACTCTCGTGATCTACGCTCTACCGCTCCTCGCGCCGCTTCTTCTCGCCTATGCCTCGTATAGTGCCTTCAAGGCACCGGGTCTTCGTCCGCGCGCGGCAATCCGCCTCGCAGAACTTGCCGCCCTCGCGTCCATTCTCGTCGCTCTTCTCTCAAGCCTCGTCCTCGCTCTCTACGGACCCGGCACGAGCCCGATGATCGGCTACAGCTACGTGGCGCTCGCCTCGAGGCTCGACCTCGTCAGCCTGGTGATGCTTCTGCTCGTCTCCTTCATCGGCTGGGTCGTGCTGCGCTATGCCGGGACCTTTCTCGATGGAGAAGCCCGGCAAGGACCCTTTACCGGCTGGATGACGGCAACGCTTGCCGCGGTTCTCCTGCTCGTTCAATCCGGCACGTTGCTGCAACTCGTCATCGGCTGGTGTGCGGCAAGTCTTCTGCTTCACCAGTTGCTGATCTTCTATCCGGAGCGGATTGCTGCAAGGCGCGCTGCGCGTAAGAAGTTCTTCGTCTCGCGGCTTGGCGATATCGCCCTGATCGGCGCCGTTGTCCTGCTTGCCGTCGCCTTCAGGACCGGTGACATCGCCACCATCCTTCTCGAAGCACAAAAGGGAGAAGGCCTGCCGCTGACGATCGCCGCCGCAGCACTTCTGGCTGTCGCTGCCCTGTTGAAGTCTGCACAATTCCCCACCCATGGATGGCTGACGGAAGTCATGGAGACGCCAACACCGGTTTCTGCACTTCTCCATGCGGGCGTCGTCAATGCCGGCGGCTTCCTCCTCATCCGCTTCGCCGATGTCATGCTACAGGCTCCCATCGTCCTTGCAGCTCTGGTCATGGTCGGCGGCTTCACCGCGATCTTTGGCAGTGTGGTGATGCTGACCCAATCTGCGGTCAAGACCTCGCTCGCCTGGTCGACAGTGGCGCAGATGGGCTTCATGATCCTGCAATGCGGCCTGGCACTTTTCCCCATCGCCCTGCTGCACATCGTCGCGCATTCGCTCTACAAGGCTCATTCCTTCCTGGCGTCCGGCTCGGCCATCGAAACCGTTGCCTCGATCCGCCGCCCGGGCCCGATCACCATCCCCAATGCCAAGGCCGTCGGTCGCGCCTTCCTGCTCGCTCTTGCCATCTATGCGGTAATCGGTCTCCTCTTCGGCTTTGCCGACAAGCCACCGCAGGCACTGGCACTCGGCGCGATCCTGATCTTTGGCGTGGCCTACCTGATCGCCCAGGGTCTGGCGGATGCCGCTCCGTGGGCGCTCACCTGGCGGACATCACTCTACGCCGTCCTGGCAGCCACCGCCTATTTCGCCCTGCAGAAGATCGCTGACGGGCTGATGCACGGCACGCTTCCGCCTCCGCCGCAGCCCGGCCCACTGGAATGGACGCTGATGCTGCTGGCCGTCGTCACCTTCGGCCTCGTCGCGGTTGCCCAGTCGCTGTTTCCTCTCTGGGCCTACCATCCGGCAGCAGCCGGTCTGCGCGTCCACCTCGCCAACGGGCTTTACGTCAATGCCCTGTTCGATCGCCTGCTTGGTGGCTGGAAACTCCCCGCCTACACCTCCGCAACCTCCGCTCCCGTGAAGGAGTAAGTCTCATGACCACCATAACCCCAGTCGATACACTTCACGGCGATGCTCTGGCAAAAGCTGCAGATCAGGCCGTGCGGGCCATTCCACCAGCCTGGCCCTTGACGGCGACCGTTGCCGTCAACCCTTTCCTTGGACAGTCGAACGAGACCTTTGATCAGACAGCGGCACTGCTTGCCCGCGTCGGAGGCGTGCGGCTTGCTCTGCCCCGCAGGCACTTTGCAGACAAGATCGCCACGGGTGCCATGACGGACGAGGACATCCTCGCGGCACTCCACACGAACGCAGCAGACCCGAGCATCGATCTGGCCGCCATCAAGGCTGCCCTCTCGAAGGAAGCGTCACCGATCCAGGCTCTGCCGACCGTGGCGGATCTTGCGGCAAAGGCGACGGATCAGGATTGGCCGGGCCTGATCTCGGATCGGATCGGCACTTTCGCTGCGGGCTTTTTCGATCAGGGCCAGGCCCTTTGGGCGGCATCGAGACGCAACGGCCTCTACGCCGCCTGGCGGGCCTTTGCCACCCATGACCTCACCCCGGAAATCCTCGGTCTCAAAGGCTTCGGTATCCATGTGTCGGACACCCCCGAAACGCCCCATGCTGCCATCGAACGGGCTGCCGTTTCGCTTGGGCTTGGCGCAGAGCCCGGCAGCTATTTCCACCAGCTGCTGCTGACGCTGGGCGGCTGGGCGCAATATGCCCGCCACATCCAGTTCAAGGCCGAAGTCGACGGCGGCGTCGACACAACAGCGCTTGAACTTCTCGCAATCCGCCTGGTGTTTGAGGAAGCGCTGTACCTCAAGCACAAAACAGATATCGAAGCCGAGTGGCGGAAGGCCCGCACCGCCCATGTGGCGCCTGTTGTCGCCAATCGCGACATCCAGATCGACAGCCTTCTGCAGTCTGCGGCCGAACACGCGGCCCAGAGAAAGCTCGCAGCCGCTCTCGCCGCGCCTTCGACGGCCACCGTGGCAGACCAGCGGCCGATACTGCAGGCAGCCTTCTGCATCGATGTCCGTTCCGAAGTCTTCCGGCGGTCGCTCGAAAGCATGGACCCGTCCATCCGCACGATCGGCTTTGCCGGCTTCTTCGGCCTTGGTGCCAGCCATCACGGCTTTGCCTCCGATGTCGCAGAACACAGGCTGCCGGTGCTGCTGAAGCCATCCGTCTTCACCTGCAGCGCCGTCGATGACAATCAGAAGGCGGACCAGAAGGCCCGCTTCGGTGCGCGGGCCATCCGCGCCTGGGGCCGGTTCAAGCTCGCCGCCGTTTCCTCCTTCGCCTTCGTCGAAGCGATGGGACCGGTCTATGCAGGCAAGCTTCTGCGCGACGGCCTGCGATTCACCAAGTATGCAAAGCCCGACAAGGCCAAGCCTCGGTTTGTCCAAAACCTCGACCTGGAAACGAAGGCAGCCATGGCGGAAAGGGTGCTGAAAGCCATGTCGCTGACCGAGGGCTTCGGCCGCTTCGTGCTGATCTGCGGTCACGGCGCCAATGTCGTCAACAACCCTTACGCCAGCGCGCTGCATTGCGGCGCCTGCGGCGGCCATGCGGGTGATGTCAATGCACGTCTGCTGGCCGATCTCATCAACGATCGGGCGGTGCGTGAGGCCCTTACCACACAAGGGATCACCATTCCGGACGACACCATCTTCCTTGCCGGCCTGCACGACACGACGACGGATGCCGTCACGCTCTTCGAAGACGATCTCGATCACAAGATCGCCTCCAAAGATCTCGCGCAACTGCGCAAATGGCTGGCGGATGCGGGCCGCCTGACGAGAGCAGAGCGTGCACGCCACCTCCCGCGGGCGACAGGGGACAACCTGCATGCGCGCAGCCGCGACTGGTCGGAGACCCGGCCTGAATTCGGCCTTGCCGGGTGCCGCGCCTTCATCGCCGCTCCACGGGCACGCACGGCGGGCAAATCGCTGGAGGGACAGGCCTTTCTGCATGACTACATCTGGCAAAAGGATGAGGACTTCAAAATCCTCGAACTCATCCTGACCGCACCCGTGGTCGTCGCAAGCTGGATCAGCCTGCAGTATTTCGGCTCGGCGGTCGCACCCTCCCTCTTCGGTGCGGGTAACAAGCTGCTTCACAATGTCGTCGGTGGCATCGGCGTGGTCGAAGGCAATGGCGGCAATCTGCGCGCCGGGCTACCCTGGCAATCGGTGCATGATGGTGAAAAACTGGTCCATGAACCGCTGCGCCTGACGGTCGCCGTAGAGGCCCCGAAGGAGGCGATCGCCGACATCCTGCGTCGGCATCCGCATGTGAGCGCGCTGTTTGACAATGGCTGGCTCGCGCTCATCACGATCGACGATCAAGGCCAGCTTGCATGGCGCTACAGGAACGGTGGAACTTGGGAGAAGATGGACGGCGGAGAGAGGGACGCTCCGTCGCGGAGGCTGGCGAGTTAAATCGTCGATCTGGTTGCTCCCCCAAGTTCAACGCGCTGCGGTTTCTCAAAGGGACGCCGCGGCGCCTCAACGGGGGCCCGCGTTTTCTCATAAAAGAAACGCGACGTTCATCGTAATGCGGGAGGTCTAGACCTCCACTGCCGTCATCCTCGGGCTCGACCCGAGGATCCATAAGCCGTTGACTGCTCGGGAAGACATGGATCCCCGCCTCAAGGGCGAGGATGACGAGGAGAACGTGAGACGCCCCTCAAATATCAGCCGAGAACGTATCGCAATCCTCAACCCGCCCGCTCTCAAACCCGCGGCGGAACCATTCGACGCGCTGCGCCGAAGTGCCGTGGTTGAAGCTGTCGGGAACGACATAGCCCTGCGTTTTCTTCTGCAGCGTGTCGTCGCCAATCTGGTGGGCGGCGTTCAGCGCCTCTTCCAGATCGCCGGCCTCGAGAATGCCCTTCTGCTGCGTGGACTTGCCCCAGATGCCGGCATAGCAATCGGCCTGCAGTTCCACCTTCACCGAAAGCGCGTTGGCCTGGCTCTCACTCATGGACTGGCGACGCTGGTTGAATTCCGGAAGCACGCCGGTGAGGTTCTGGACGTGATGGCCCACCTCATGCGCAATCACATAGGCCTGGGCAAAATCGCCCGAGGCGCCGAAACGCTGCGAAAGCTCGCGGAAAAAGTCGGTGTCCAGATAGACCTTGCGATCCACCGGGCAGTAGAACGGGCCGGATGCCGACGTCGCGTTACCGCAGGCAGAGCGAACCTGGCCGGAAAACAGAACCAGCGTCGGCTTCTGATAGGTTTCGCCGGATGCCTGGAAGATCTTGCCCCAGGTGTCTTCGGTCTCTGCCAGAATGGTGCGGACGAACGCCGTCGTCTCGTCACTGGATTGGCCTTGCGGGCGCGTCCCGGTCTGTTGTTGCTGACTGCCGCTATCCGTCGACATATCGCCTGAGAGCAAGGCGAGCGGATTAATGCCAAGCGCCCAGCTGATCAGCAAAATAACGACGAGACCGCCGATACCGATACCGCCTCCGCGACCGCCGGTCGGTAAGCGAAAACCACCGCCGCCGCCCATGCCGCCGGTCGACATGCCGCGTCTATCTTCGATGTTGTCCGACTGGCGGCGCCCTCTCCACTGCATGGCAATCTCCCCTTCAATATGCTTGCGCTAAACGCTAACTACCGCAAAGCGTTCCCGCAAGAGGAGTACTCGTGTCAGCTGCGCGCGTAGATATAGGCTCCGCCTTTCTCAAGCGCGCGCTGGTAGGCAGGCCGCGCGCGTATGGCATCGAGAAAGCGCCTGATCGCCTTCGTTTCGCCAACGCCATCCGCTCGGCTCATGGCCGCCTCGACCGGAAAGCTCATGGCAATATCCGCGCCAGTCAGCATGTCTCCGGCAAAATAGCCGTGCCTGGAAAGTTCGGCCTCCCAATAGGCCACATGGTCGATCAGTTGCGGATCGATGAGCTTTGCCGCCACGCCCTTGGAGATCATAGCCGCCACGGGCCTTAAGAAAAACGGCATCTGGCTCGGCAGGCGGGAGAAAAGAAGCTTGAGCAACAGAAGCGGCATGGCCGATCCTTCGGCATAATGCAGCCAGTAGAGATAGCGCCGATAGCCATCCGTGCCTTTCTCCGGCCGGAACCTGCCCTCGCCATAGGTATCGAGCAGATATTCGATGATCGCGCCACTCTCTGCATAGACCGTGCCCCGATCCTCGATCACCGGAGACTTGCCGAGCGGATGGACCTGTTTGAGGCTCTTCGGCGCGCGCATGTCCGACCCGCGCTTGTAGGTTTTTACCTCATAGGGAAGCTCAAGTTCCTCCAGCAGCCAGAGAATGCGGTGCGCGCGGGAATTTTCCAGGTAATGAACGATGATCATGATTATCCTGCATCCGGTTGGAGGCGACGATTTAAGCGGTTGAAGAAGCTTACGTTTGACAACGCGCGGAGGATCACCCGGCATGATCCTTTTGCGGCGCGAGAACTTTCCTGTCGGAAAGCGAAGATTCGGGGTTCCGTTCGCCAAAACATTTGCCTATAAGCCGCTTCTAGCCTGAAAAGATTTGGAATTGCGCGCCCCGGCCGGTGAAGTTTCACCATGGCCGTTTTTTGCGCAACACGAAAGCGGAACGAGAGCCATGCCAAAGCGCCAAGATATCAAATCCATCCTCATCATTGGCGCGGGACCGATCGTCATCGGTCAGGCATGCGAATTCGACTATTCCGGCACTCAGGCCTGTAAGGCGCTGAAGGAAGAAGGTTACCGGGTCATCCTGGTCAACTCCAACCCCGCCACCATCATGACCGACCCCGGCCTTGCGGACGCGACTTACGTCGAACCGATCACGCCGGAAGTGGTCGCCAAGATCATTGCCAAGGAACGCCCCGATGCGCTGCTGCCCACCATGGGCGGTCAGACGGCACTCAACACCGCGCTCTCCTTGAAGCGCATGGGCGTGCTCGACCGCTACAATGTCGAGATGATCGGCGCCAAGCCGGAAGCGATCGACAAGGCCGAAGACCGCGCCCTCTTCCGCGAGGCCATGGCGAAGATCGGCCTCGAAACCCCACGCTCGATGCTGGCAAACGCCACCGAGATCAAGGATGCCGACCGCAAGAAGCATGAGGCAGCCCGCGCAGAGGTGAAGAGCAAGCTTTCCGGCGCCGACCTCGACAAGGCACTGGACGAGTTGGAAAACCAGTGGAACCTCGGTGAGACGGACCGCAAGCAGCGCTACATGGCGCATGCCATGGCAATCGCCGCCCAGGCGATCGACCACGTCGGTCTGCCAGCCATCATTCGCCCGTCCTTCACACTTGGCGGTACAGGCGGCGGCATTGCCTATAACCGCTCAGAATTCTTCGATATCGTCTCTGGCGGCCTCGATGCCTCGCCAACGACGGAAGTTCTGGTCGAAGAATCGGTTCTCGGCTGGAAGGAATATGAAATGGAAGTCGTCCGCGACAAGGCGGACAACTGCATCATCATCTGCTCTATCGAAAACATCGACCCGATGGGCGTTCACACCGGCGACTCGATCACCGTTGCTCCGGCCCTGACGCTGACGGACAAAGAATACCAGATCATGCGCAACGCCTCGATTGCGGTTCTGCGTGAGATCGGCGTCGAAACCGGCGGCTCGAACGTCCAGTTCGCCGTCAACCCGAAGGATGGCCGCCTCGTCGTCATCGAAATGAACCCGCGCGTCTCGCGCTCGTCTGCGCTTGCCTCCAAGGCAACCGGCTTCCCGATCGCCAAGGTCGCGGCCAAGCTTGCCATCGGCTATACGCTGGACGAACTCGACAACGACATCACGGGAGGCGCAACGCCTGCCTCCTTCGAACCGTCCATCGACTATGTCGTGACGAAGATCCCGCGCTTTGCCTTCGAAAAATTCCCCGGCGCTTCGCCGATCCTCACCACCGCCATGAAGTCGGTCGGTGAAGTGATGGCGATTGGCCGTACATTTGCCGAATCGCTGCAGAAGGCGCTGCGCGGCATGGAAACCGGCCTCACCGGTCTCGATGAGATCGAAATCCCCGGTTACGAAGAAGGCGAAGGCTCCAAGAACGCCATCCGCGCTGCCATCGGCACGCCGACGCCGGATCGCCTGCGCATGGTTGCCCAGGCACTGCGCACGGGCATGTCCGAAGCCGAAGTGCACGAGAACTCCAAGATCGATCCATGGTTCATCGCCCAGTTCAAGGCGATCGTCGATATGGAAGCGCGTGTGCGCGAACACGGTCTGCCAACCGACGCCGAAAACCTGCGCATGCTGAAGGCCATGGGCTTCTCCGATGCCCGCCTCGCCTCTCTGACCGGCAAGCGCCCGAAGGAAGTGGCCGAGCTGCGTAACAGCCTAAATGTGCGCCCGGTCTTCAAGCGCATCGATACCTGCGCTGCCGAGTTCGCCTCTCCAACCGCCTATATGTACTCCACCTATGAGATGCCTTTCGTCGGCGCACTGCGCTCCGAAGCACAAGTCTCCGACCGCAAGAAGGTCGTGATTCTCGGCGGCGGTCCGAACCGTATCGGCCAGGGCATCGAGTTCGACTATTGCTGCTGCCATGCCGCCTTCGCGCTGAAGGATGCGGGCTTCGAAGCGATCATGATCAACTGCAACCCGGAGACGGTTTCGACCGACTACGACACCTCCGACCGCCTCTATTTCGAGCCTCTGACCGCTGAAGACGTGATCGAGATCATGCGCGCGGAACAGGAAAAGGGTGAACTGGTCGGCGTCATCGTGCAGTTCGGTGGTCAGACACCGCTGAAGCTTGCCGAAGCGCTGGAAAAGAACGGCATTCCGATCCTCGGCACCGCGCCGGACATGATCGACCTTGCCGAAGACCGCGACCGCTTCCAGAAGCTCTTGATGAAGCTCGATCTGGCGCAGCCGAACAACGGCATCGCCTACTCGGTCGAACAGGCTCGCCTCGTCGCTTCCGAAATCGGCTTCCCGCTGGTCGTTCGCCCCTCCTACGTTCTGGGTGGCCGCGCCATGCAGATCATCCATTCGGAAGGCCAGCTGCAGACCTATCTGCTCGATACCGTTCCAGGCCTCGTGCCGGAAGACATCAAGCAGCGCTACCCGAACGACAAGACCGGCCAGATCAACACGCTGCTCGGCAAGAACCCGCTGCTCTTCGATAGCTATCTGACCAATGCTGTCGAAGTGGACGTGGACGCGCTGTGCGACGGCGAAAGCGTCTTCGTCTCCGGCATCATGGAGCATATCGAGGAAGCCGGCATTCACTCGGGCGACTCCGCCTGCTCGCTGCCTGCCCGCTCGCTCTCGCCCGAAACGCTGGATGAGCTGGAACGCCAGACGGCAGCACTTGCCAAGGCGCTGAAGGTCGGCGGCCTGATGAACGTGCAATACGCCATCAAGGACGGCACCATCTACGTTCTGGAAGTCAACCCGCGCGCGTCGCGTACCGTGCCCTTCGTCGCCAAGACCATCGGCGCGCCGATTGCCAAGATCGCAGCCCGCGTCATGGCGGGTGAGAAGCTCGATGCGGCGATCGCCGCTTACGGCGAGAAGCCCGATCCACGCAACCTCAAGCACATCGCCGTCAAGGAAGCCGTCTTCCCCTTCGCCCGCTTCCCCGGCGTCGACATTCTGCTCGGACCGGAAATGCGCTCCACCGGCGAAGTCATCGGTCTCGACACCGATTTCGCGCTGGCATTTGCCAAGTCGCAGTTGGGCGCTGGCGTCGACCTGCCGCGCTCCGGCACGGTGTTCGTCTCGGTCCGCGATCAGGACAAGGAAGGCGTTCTGCCGGCGATCCGCATTCTGGTGGAAGCAGGCTTCAAGGTTCTGGCAACCGGCGGCACGCAGCGTTTCCTCGCGGAGCAAGGCATCGCAGCCGAGAAGATCAACAAGGTGCAGGAAGGTCGCCCTCACATTGAGGATGGCATTCGCAACCGTCAGGTCCAGCTGGTCATCAACACCACCGACAGCAACAAGGCGATCTCCGACTCCAAGTCGCTACGTCGCGCAACGCTGATGCAGAAGGTGCCCTACTACACCACCATGGCCGGTGCCGAAGCAGCAGCCCTTGCCATCAAGGCGCTGAAGGCCGGCAACCTCGAAGTGAAGCCGCTTCAGAGCTACTTCTGAGGCGCCCCGCCGAGTCGATAGATAAGCATGTCGCGCAAAAGTGGTCCCGGGTTTTGCGATAACGACATGCGACAAAACAAGGACTTGAAGCGTATGGAGCGAATCTAAAAGATCGCGATGCGCTTTAGAGTTTTCCAAAAACAAAGGCCTCCCCCGAACGGGGAGGCCATTTTCGTTTCAGTATGTGGAAGGGCAATTAGCCCTTTGGAGCAGCGGTCTTGTCTGTCGAAGGCGTGACCGCTGCGGCATTGGCAGGCTTTTCTGCCTTTGCCTTGTAAGGCTGACCGTAGATATCGACGATGTTAAGCATCGCGTTATCCGTCACATCCTTCAGCACCGCATTGGCTTCGTAGAACTTGCCCTGGTTGATCAGGTCGGCAGCCTTGCCAACATCGGTGACCGTCTGATTGAGCGGTAGGGCGGCGGTGATGAACTCGACATCGACATCCGCGACAGCGAGCTTTTCAAGCGCACCCTGACGATCGGAGGTCTTCAGGCTCTTATTGGCTTCGGTGATGGCTGCGACCTTTTCAGGCGTTGCCTTGAAGTCTTCACCGAGCGTCAACTGCGAGTCGACCGGCAGCCATTGGATGGGCGTCGCAGATGCGGGCTTTGCATCCGCCTTCGCATCACCGGCAACGGGTGCCTTGGTCGGTTTCGTGAGATCCGCTTCAGCCTTCATGAAGACTGCTTCGTCCTTGGATGCCTTCTGCAGCTCGTCCTTCGCCTTGTTAATGAAGGTCTTGGCCTCATCCGGCTTCGCGTTGAAGATTGCCAGGCGTGTTGCCTGAATGTCGGCCAAGGCCTGTGCACCGTCCTGGGAGAGACGTCCAACATCCTTGTCGATGGCCTTATTCGGAACAACAGCGCCCTTGGTTTCCGTCTGCGCTGCAGTTGCCGATGCAGCTTCGGCAGTGTAAGCAATTCCGCCGAGCATAGTACCGGCAACAAGAATAACAGCAAGATTATTACGAATAGACATGATACAAATCCTTTTATAACTTCCACATACAACATCATAACCACCGTTGGATGTTGATGCTGATTAAACTCCCAAAAACGGAGATAGTCGCATTACAATTACTTCATGAACGGCTTTTAATGTTTGGAAACAGCGCATTTTCGAAAAGGGCGAACTGTTCTACTGCGGCAGCAAGAACCAAAAGCGGGGACGCTTCACCTCACGCTTCGGACAATCGCCGCACGGCGCGCAGGTCTTCGACGAAGAGCGCCCTCTCCTGCGACTGACGTGCCGGGTCGGGAATTCTAAGCAGGTAGGATGGATGCACCGTGGCAAAGAGGATGCGTGAATTGTCCATGGGGATCGGCCGGCTGCGAACGCTCGAAAGCGTCTCTTTCGTCCCCGTCAAAGCGTAAACCGCCGTTGCGCCCATCGCGACAATAAGCTTGGGCTGAACGAGATCGATCTCCCGCGTCAACCACCAACGGCAACGCTCAACCTCACCGGCATTGGGTCTTTGGTGAATGCGTTTCTTGCCCCGCGCCTCGTATTTGAAATGCTTGACCGCGTTCGTCACATAGAGCGATGGACGCTCGATCCCCGTTTCCCCCAGGACCTGATCGAACACCCTACCCGCCGGACCGATAAAGGGTCGCCCGGCAAGATCTTCATGATCTCCCGGCTGCTCACCGACGACCATCACCTGCGCCTTCTCAGGCCCCTCGCCGAAGACGGTTTGCGTTGCGGCACAATGTAGCGGGCACATCTGACAGCTTTGAGCTTCACGCTTCACGCCAGCGAGCGTGTTTGCATCCGGCAGCACTTCCTGTGGCTTGGCTGCGGCCGCCGCCTGGATGCGATGGTGAAACATCTGCGGCTCCGTCGCAGCCTTGGCCGCCATGCTGAGCACGCGCGCCTCCGCGCCGATGACAAGTTCCGGGATGAGATCGGCCTCTGGCAGATTCTTCCAATACTTCTTCGGCATCTCTGCCGTCATGGCCTTGATCTTCAACCGCGCCGGATTGAAGATATTGGCATAGTAGGTGCGCCACAACTCGTCCGTCTCGTCGGAAATATCCGGGCGCTCCGCGGGCTCTCGCGACGTCTCAAGCAACTGACCATTCCAACGCGCAGACCCTTTCGGAGTCGCGATCAGCCAATCCATGTCGTTGAAGCGCCGCTGGAAGAACGGCGCCTTTCGCTCGACAATGAAATGATCCGGCTCGAACCACGCAATGAAGCAGCGCCGTGCTTGCGCGCCCTCGCCCGGCACTTCCTTGAAACGGACGAAGGCGGTCATCTTGTGGCTGTCGCGACGGACGGATTTCTCCATCTGCCGGGCCGCTTGAACATCCGGATCGGCCTTGATCTGCAACAGCGCCCGGTCCTGCTGCAGCCGCCACAGGAGACAATACAGCAAAGAAAAGCGCGCCGGATCGCTGTGGCAGATGATGGCTTCCGCCAATGGCAGAAAGGCCGACGGAACCGTGATCTGCGCTGGCGTCTTCGCTACCGGTAGAGAGGCCTGCTGCTCGAAATCAAGACGCGTGCCGCGGTCGCTCTTCAGCCGCCAGTCCACATCGCTCGGTGCCACACTCGCCGTAAGAAGCGAACGCGCGGCATCGCGCCATTCGCCAAAATTGCCCCTGCCCTCCAGTTCGACCGCATACATCACAGCAACGACAACTGTTCCGGCGGCGGCGTGAACATGGCACGCAGGTCGGGTCGCTCGGTCAACTTGCCCGGCGTCCAGCCATCAGCGACGACAAACGCCTTCACCTTCTTCAGCGATACGCCGAAGCGCGCCAGATCTTCCAAGCGCAGCCTCCGAAAGCGACGGGAGGACAGAATGGAGTTTACCGTCTTCACGCCGAAACCAGGCACGCGCAGCAGCATCTCTCTCTCACCCGAATTGACATCGACAGGAAACTTCTGGCGGTTGCCGAGTGCCCAGGCGAGCTTGGGATCGATATCGAGATCAAGCATGCCGTTCTGCTGGGTCGAGGTAATCTCGCCGATGTCGAAGCCGTAGAACCGGTAAAGCCAATCGGCTTGATACAGCCTGTGCTCGCGCATCAAGGGCGGCTTGATGAGCGGCAGGTTCTTAGACGAGTCGGGAATGGGGCTGAAGGCGGAGTAATAGACACGCCGCAGGCCATAGCTTCCGTAAAGCCGCGCACTGGTCGAGAGAATCGTGCCGTCATCAGCGCCATCGGCACCGACAATCATCTGCGTGCTCTGCCCCGCCGGCGCAAAGGTCTTGACCCGCTTCGTCTTCAGCGTCGGCTCGCCCGCCTCCTCGATCTTCAGCCGGATATCCGCCATGGAGCGACGAATATTGCCGGGCTGCTTTTCCGGCGCGAACTTGCCAATTCCGCTATCGGTCGGGAGTTCGATATTGATTGAGAGACGATCGGCATAAAGCCCCGCTTCTTCGATCAGATGCGGCGATGCTTCAGGGATGGACTTCAGGTGGATATAACCCCGGAAGCCATGGGTGACGCGCAACTCCTTTGCTACGCGCACCAGTTCCTCCATCGTGTGGTCCGAAGAGCGAATGATGCCGGAAGAGAGGAACAGACCCTCGATGTAGTTTCGCCGGTAAAATTCCAGCGTCAGCCACACGACCTCTTCCACGGTAAAGCGTGCGCGCTCGACATTGCTCGACGAACGGTTGATGCAATAGGCACAATCATAGATGCAGAAATTGGTCAGAAGAATCTTTAAAAGCGAGATACAACGACCATCCGGCGCATAGGCATGGCAGATGCCAGAGCCCTCCGTCGACCCCAGCCCGCCGCTTTGCGCCGAGTTGCGTTTTGAGGTCCCGCTGGACGCGCAGGAGGCGTCATACTTCGCTGCATCGGAGAGAACTGCAAGCCGCTCTTTGATTGACTTCTTCATAGTATGTTCTCTATATGTTCCAATGACGAAAGTCAAATCACAAGCGGAGCACGTTGAAAATGCTTGTTTTTAACGGGCTTTTTAATTTGCTGGCATTTCAGGATGCTCTTCTGATATAGTCCGACAAATTGTGATTTTGACATGGTTCCGAAGTTTTGCTCCGGAACCTGTTTCTTTTTGTGTCTGCGACTACCGCGGTGCGAATGTGAAGGAATAAAAAGATGGTAGAAAAAGTACCGATGACCCAGGGCGGTTACGTCAAGTTGCAGGAAGAACTTCGCTGGCGTCAGCAGGAAGAGCGCCCGCGCATCATCGAGGCGATCGCTGAAGCGCGCGCCCATGGCGACCTGTCGGAAAATGCCGAGTATCACGCCGCCAAGGAAGCGCAGAGCCACAATGAAGGCCGCATCTCCGAGCTGGAAGATCTGACCGCGCGCGCCGAGATCATCGATCTCTCCAAGATGTCCGGTTCCAAGATCAAGTTTGGCGCCACCGTCAAGCTCATTGATGAAGACACCGATGAAGAAAAGACCTACCAGATCGTTGGCGATCAGGAAGCCGACGTGAAGGAAGGTCGCATTTCGATCTCCTCTCCCATTGCCCGCGCCCTGATCGGCAAGGAAGTCGGTGACAGCATTGAAGTGAATGCGCCTGGCGGCTCGCGCGGCTACGAGATCCTGTCCGTCAACTGGAACTGAAATCCCCCGCTCCTGTTGCGAGACTTCAAGACTTGCCCCATGTCGATCTGAGAGATGTCCGCGTCCTTGCGCCGAACTTCAAGCGCAGGCTCTCGGGCGTGACATCCACGATCATTCAGCTCGTGCCGGTGCAGAACCGGCTCGGGCAGAAGATCGCCGTGATCGGACCCGGCTTGCCCGAAAGCCTGCCATATGTGCGTTTCCGCGATCTCTGGCGGCTCTGGCAAAACGGCCCGTCAGGCAGACCGCGCGTCTGGCATGCGCGCCGCAATATCGAAATGCTACCGGCCATCATCATGCGCGACATCCTGCGCATGAAGCTGAAGATCGTCTTCACCTCCGCCTCGCAGCGCAAGCACACCGGCTGGACCAAATTTCTGATTTCCAGAATGGATGGCGTGATTGCCACCAATAGCCAGACGGCCTCCTATCTGGAGGTACCGAGCACGGTCATCATGCACGGCATCGACACCGATCGCTTCTCCCCGCCCGCCGATAAGGCTGAGGCAAAGGTCGCACGCGGCCTCGATCCTCAGCGCAAATATGCCGGCTGCTTCGGCCGTATACGGCATCAGAAGGGTACCGATCTCTTCGTTGACACGATGATCCGCGTTCTGCCAGACCACCCGCAATGGTCGGCCATCGTTGCCGGACGCGCGACAGGTCCGCATGTGGATTTCGAAAATGGCCTAAAGGAAAGAGTGCGCGCCGCAGGTCTTGCCGACCGCATCCTCTTCGTCGGAGAGCATACCAACATCAACGAATGGTACCGCGCGCTTGACCTGTTCATCGCCCCCCAGCGCTGGGAAGGATTTGGCCTCACCCCTCTGGAAGCGATGTCGACGGGTGTGCCCGTGATCGCAACGGATGTCGGCGCCTTTCCGGAATTGGTGCGTGAAGGCGAAACCGGCACCGTCATTGGCCGCGATAATCTCGAAGCAATGGTTGAAGCGACCTCTGGCTTCTTAAGCGATCCCGAGATGATTCAGCGTAGAAGTGCGGCTGCACGCCAGACTGCAGTGGAAAATTTCGCGCTCGAAGGTGAAGCCCGGTCTCTCGGCGCCATCTATGCGCACGTTTAGACAGCCGAGTATCGCTTTTCCGATCGCAATACCGGACCGTGCTATCGCGGCGTAAGCTGAGCCAGCGCGATGGGTTCACCGCCTGCCGCTGCGTAATTCCTCAAAAAATTCCAGATATTGATCGACGATCCGCTTTGCGGAAAAGCGTGCGGCCAATTGCTCTCGCCCACCTTGAACCAGCTTCGCTCGAAGCTCAGGCGACCCTTCCAGACGCAAGAGCGCCTGCGCCATACCTTCAACATCGTCAATCTCGGTGAAGAGAGCGCTTTCATCATGCGTCGCTGCCCAGGATGGTCCCTCGGTTTTGGTGGACACCACAGCCACTTCCGCCTTCCAGCCTTCAAGCAGCACGTTGCCAAGCGGCTCCTGTCGGCTCGGCACGCAGAACATATCAGCCGCCTTGATATAGGCCGCCGGCTCCGACACCCATCCGATGAAGCGGACACGATCGGCAATCCCAAGCTCTTGCACCAACTGCTCCAGATCGGCTCTATCGGGGCCATCGCCGACCAGCCAGAGCCAGAGGTGAGGCGTCGTCGCGACCGCGCGCAGCAAGGTGTCAAAGCCTTTGGTCGGCACGAAGCGGCCAAGACCGCAAACCAGAGGAACATCATCCGGCGTCGAAAAATCCGACCTCTTGACCACGGAAGTGCCAACCTCACCCGGAAAATTGGATATAATCGTCGTCTTACCCTGCCAGCCGAGTGTACGGCAATGTTCGATGACGTTGGGCGCATTGCCGACGATAGCATCGGTGTTACCGAAATAGCGGACGTGATGCGGATAGTCGCCAAGACGCACGACGCGTATGGCATGACCCGCGTCCGGCATCAGCCGCGATGTCGGCGCACGCCACCCCATCACCACATCGGCCGGCCACTGCTTCATCGAGCGCTTCAGCAACTGTGTGCGCAGCCACCAGTTGGGCCAGCGGCGAAGATAATAACCCTCATGGACCGTCCCCCGATCGTCAAGCTCGTGACGCCACGTTACGCCCGGCCGGATGGCGAATTGCTGCTCTATGCCACGCTCGTGAAAAGCGCGGGTGAGGCGTAGGAAGAATTGCTCGGTGCCGCCATCCGTGCCGAACTGCAGATGAAAGATCCGCTTCACGCTCATCGTAACGCACTTCCTCGGGCTTGGACTGTAAGGTGATTGTAACGGCTCGAAATCACAAAAAATACTTCCGCTTGGTCGCGATCAGCTTGTCCACCATAAGCCGCCGCTGTTTGCGCAGACCATAAAGGAAGCTGCGGGCATTACGGCTTCTCGATATCTTTCCGGGATGCGCAATATCGCTGACCGCATCGGTGGTGGACACGGGCCTTGGAAAGAAAGAATAGCCCCCGCCAACGCGGGTGATCCAGTAGCGGAAGAAGTTATCGACCGGCGCGAAGATCACACGGTGTCCATCGACGAACTCCTGCGCACCTTTCCTCGACCACAAAATGGCGCCTGTCGTCATAGGAAAATAGTGGGCGGAGCAAAGAGTAAATATATTTTTCCCGAAGCTCATGGTCTTCAGTGGACGGAAGATCTTCAGCTTCTCATTGCCCATATTGACGATCCGCCAATCGGGATCATGCGCATTGAGAAAACCGATCGTTTCCGTCACGATCGCCTGCAGAGCTTCATGCGGTGCGGCGTCATCTTCGATCACTAGGCAGTAGGATTTGTCCGTCCGAAGAAACGCCTTCGCCGCATTCAAGTGACTGAAATAGCAGCCGATTTCGCCACCGACCAACTCGCGGCCCATATAGCGTCTGGCAGCCGCGGCATCATAATCGGCGACCGTATCGAGAGCGAGCTTGCGCCCATCGAAAGCAGAGAGACGCTCGAATGCAACACCGGCTTTCTCAAGCGCCACCGACACTTGTGAGAAACGCTCCGTGCTGCCATCCAGATTGATGACGTAGCAGCAGAAATCGGCATTTGCCGGGATGTCATTTGAGTTGGAGACCATCAAAAACGCCCTATCGTTTCATCTGCTTGAACAGATCGAGATAGGCATCCACCACCGCATCCTTGCGGAAATCGGCGTCAAGCCTTACCCTGCCCTGCTCTCGCAGTTTCGCCGCCAGTTGATCGTCTGTGCGGATACGATTGATCGCCGCAAGGGTGCCATCCACATCGTCGATGTCACACATGAGCGCATCTTCCCCGTCCCGGATAAACCAGGACGGCCCTTCGGAACGAGTGGAGACCACCGGCACATCCGCCTGCCAAGCTTCGAGCACCACATTGCCAAGCGGCTCATGGCGCGATGGCATAACAAAGATCGAGCCCGCGGCAACGTAATCCATCGGCTCTTCGACCCAGCCAGTGAAGCGCGTGCGGTCTGCCATGCCCAGTTCCTGCACCAGTTGCTCCATCTCGGCCCGCTTGTCGCCTTCGCCGATCAGCCACAGCCAGGCATCGGGAATTTGCGCCACGGCCTTGATCAGAACATCGAACCCCTTGCGCCGGATGAACCGTCCGGTGCCCACGACGAGGAAGGCATCTTCCGGTGTACCCATGCTGGCACGCGATACCGGCTTGATGGTGGTTTCACGAACGAAATTGGAGACGACCTTGACCGGCTTCGTCCATCCCAATTGCATGCAGGCCTCGGCAATGCCGGGCGCATTGGCGACAATGAGATCGTTGTTACGGAAATTCTTGAGATGACGGGGATAGTCGCCAAGCCGCGTCAGCCGCACGCTGTTGCCATGTGCTGGAACAAGCCGCGAGGAGCGCGACATCCAGGCCATGACCACATCCGGCTTCCATTCGCGCATGATTTTGTTCACCTGCCAGCGAAGCCAGAGTGCCTTTGGCGAGATGCGGCGATATTCGCTTTCGATGGTGGGACCAAGGGCTGCAATCTCGTCGCGCCAGATGCGACCCGGACGCACGATAAAGCGCTGCTCGATGCCGCGATCGCCAAAAGCTGTTGCCAGATTGACGAAGAAGCGCTCGGCACCGCCCTCCTTGCCGAAATGCATATGAAGAATTCTTTCGGCACTCATCCAATATCGCTCCGCACCCGGCCAATGCTTAAGCGCTATATAACCGCGTCCGATAATAGTCCACGTGACTTATAGGGCAAAAGCGTGCTTGGCTGCCTTGCGCACAATAAAGGTAGCCAGAAACTGAAGCTTACACAGACCAAATGACCGTCAGGATGCGGAATCTTTCCAGAAAATCTCTCTGATGGCACCGCGCTTGGTTAGGAAAACCATAAGCTGCCGGTGAATCTGGCTGATCTCGTTCCAGCCCCGACGCAGCTTTCTCAGTTTCAGCCGCCAGCCCGTGGGGCGAGCGGCCTTCCCGAACTTGGCAATATCGGAGTTGTACTCATAGTGCCGCTGCGTCGCCATCGCCGGCTGGACGATGAAGGGCTTCAACTGCCGGAAGACCGGCGACACCGTGTCGTTGAAAAGAAAATGATCGATAGGAACCCTCATCCGTCCTCGATAGGACAGCGCTAGCTGCGCGGCCCGGCGCGACAGAATATATGCCCCGCCCCCGACATGCCGTGAATACATACGGTGCAGAGCGCGCTCCGTGCCCGGAACCTTGATCTCGGCGTCTCCCAAAAGAACCTTGGAGATACCGGAGCCGAATTTCTCCAGCTTGATCACATCGACATGAGGGGGAATCCAGTCGTCAGACCGCAAGAGATTGGAGACATCGCCTGAGAGAAACACATCGTCTTCAAGCATCAAACCGAACCGCGCCCCAGTCTGCAAAAAGGCTTCCCAGGCATAGGTGTGGCTCACCGTGCAGGACCGATCGCCGAGGCCCAGCGCACCCAGCGGACCAGCAGGCGTAATGACGCCATCCAGCAACGCCTCATCCACCTTCGTGGCATCGCAGGCATCGACGCGGGTAAACGCCACGCCACGCTCTTCCAGATGATGCGACACGCGCTCCAGCCTGTCCTCGCGACGCGCTAGGTTGATGACGAAAACGGGAATGGCCTGGTTCATGTCGCACTCTTCCAACTCTTGAAGTCCAACAAGGCCTTCGCAGCTCCGCGACTCTATAGGCTTTTCAACGATCACAGCACAAGATGCGTCACCGGCGAGGTCCGGTCTCGATACTCTCAAGACATCGGCATCAACTTCCCGGTTTATTTTGCCGACGACTTGCGGTATCGCAGCGTGAACGCGCGCCTGCTTCTGCTCGACGCGCCTGCGCCAGGAAAGATGAAAGCAAGCCGATGTCCGAAAAAGCAAAAGTAGCCCTCATTACCGGCGTCACCGGCCAGGATGGTGCTTACTTGGCTCAACTGCTGCTCGATAAGGGCTACATCGTCCATGGCATCAAGCGCCGTTCCTCGTCCTTCAACACCGGTCGCATTGAAAACATCTATCAGGATCCGCACGAGGAAAACCCACGCTTCATCCTGCATTATGGCGACATGACGGACGCAACAAACCTCATCCGCATCGTGCAGGAAACCCAGCCGGACGAGATCTACAATCTCGCCGCTCAGAGCCACGTTCAGGTTTCCTTCGAAACGCCGGAATACACCGCCAATGCCGACGGCATAGGCACGCTTCGCCTGCTGGAGGCGATTCGAATTCTCGGTCTCGAAAAGAAGACCCGCTTCTACCAGGCCTCCACCTCCGAGCTTTACGGCCTCGTGCAGGAAGTGCCTCAGCGAGAAACCACGCCCTTCTATCCCCGCAGCCCATACGCTGCAGCCAAGCTCTACGCCTACTGGATCGTGGTGAACTATCGTGAGGCCTATGGCCTGCATGCCTCAAACGGCATCCTTTTCAACCATGAAAGCCCGCTGCGCGGCGAGACCTTCGTCACCCGCAAAATCACCCGCGCAGCCGCCGCCATCAAGCTCGGCCGCCAGGAAAAGCTCTACCTCGGAAACCTCGACGCCAAGCGCGACTGGGGCCATGCGAAGGAGTATGTGCGCGGCATGTGGCTGATGATGCAGCAGGACAAGCCAGATGATTATGTGCTCGCCACCGGCGAAACCACCCCCGTCCGCACCTTCGTGGACTGGGCCTTCGCCGACGCCGGCTTCACCCTGAAATGGGAAGGCGAAGGCGTCAACGAAAAGGGCATCGATACCGCAACCGGCAAGGTTTTGGTCGAAGTCGATCCCCGCTACTTCCGCCCCACGGAGGTCGATCTCCTGATTGGCGACCCGACGAAGGCCCATGAGAAGCTGGGTTGGAAGCATGAGACGAGTGTTCGGGAACTGGCAAGAGAGATGGTTGTCGAGGACTTGCGGCTCATGCAGTCCGACACCATCGCAAAAGGCGTATAGCCTATGAGCATCTATAACCTTAAGGGCAAACGCGTCTGGGTTGCCGGCCACCGAGGGATGGTGGGCTCGGCTATCGTCAGGCGGCTTGAACAGGAAGACTGTGAGGTCCTGACCGTCGGTCGCGATACCGTCGATCTCGCGAACCAAGCGCAAACGAGCGACTGGATAATGAAAAACCGCCCACAAGCGGTCTTTCTGGCGGCAGCAAAAGTCGGCGGCATTCTCGCCAACGACACCCGCCCTGCAGAGTTTCTCTATGAGAACCTGATGATCGAAAGCAATATCATCGACGCGTCCTACCGCGCTGGCGTCGAAAAGCTGCTTTTCCTTGGATCATCCTGCATCTATCCGAAGTACGCGGAACAACCAATCAAAGAAGAAGCCCTCCTCACCGGCTCACTTGAACCGACCAACGAATGGTATGCGATCGCCAAGATCGCCGGCATCAAGCTGACGCAAGCCTACCGTAAACAATATGGCTGTGACTTCATCTCAGCCATGCCAACAAACCTCTACGGCCCAGGCGATAACTTCGACCTCAACTCCAGCCATGTCTTACCAGCCCTTCTTCGTAAGGCCCATGAGGCAAAAATGCGCGGCGAGAAAGAGATCACCATCTGGGGTACCGGCACCCCACGCCGCGAGTTTCTCTATGCGGAAGATTGCGCAGATGCACTCGTTTTTTTGATGAAGAATTACTCCGATGACAGCCACGTCAACGTTGGAAGCGGAGAAGATATTTCCATCTTCGAACTCGCGGAACTCGTTTGCAAGATCGTGGGATTCGAAGGTGATATCAAACACGATCTCAGTAAGCCCGATGGGACACCGAGGAAACTGATGAGCGCGGCGATGTTGAACGGCTTGGGATGGAAAGCTTCCACGTCGCTGGCAACGGGCATAAGAGGTACCTACCGGACTTTTCTAAGGGTATAAGTAAAGATTCGATAGAGACAGGATAGGATAAATAAGTGACGTCAAAGGCAATGTTTTTATCCTCATCGCAAGGCTGGCACTGGGACCGGCAGTTTCCAGATGGAGTAACTACATGGAGGGATGTAGACTTCATATTTTCCGGAAGCGCTAAAGAGTCTGACATTGTTTTTGTATTTGACGATCTGCCCTCCGAAATTAAGATTGCCACCAAAACAAGCGTTTTCGTAGCATCTGAGCCTAAGAGTATTAAGCAATACGACAGGGCTTTTTTGTCGCAATTCGACGTCGTTTTGACGACCGATGAGTCCACCTCACATCCAGGCAGGAAGCTGAGCCAATTAGGGCTTCCATGGCACATAGGAGCATGGAGCAACGACGGCCGATTACTTCCTGACCCTATAAACTACAGATCCTTCGAATCATTGTATCCTAAGAAAACAAAATCAATATCGGTCGTCGCCTCTAACAAAGCATACACACCCGGTCATCGAGCACGCTTGTCGTTCGCTGAAAAACTCAAAGAATATTTTGGCGATGAAATTGACGTCTTTGGCAGAAATATCAGAGGGTTTGGGGACAAAACTGAAGTATTACTTGATTATCGGTACCATGTAGCTATTGAGAATAGCCGCCACGATGACTACTGGACCGAAAAACTCTCTGACACTTATTTAGCACTTACCTACCCGATATATTTTGGATGCAGCAACATCGGAGAATATTTCCCGTCTGATTCCATGACTTCGATAGACATCGGAGACATCCCGGCCGCGATTAGGACTATAAAAAAATTAATAGAATCAGACGTGGCTGAGAGGCGCCAGCAGCATCTCGAAACGGCGAGAAAAAAAGTCCTCGAACAGCATAATCTATTCAATATAATGACAACAGAATTTGAGCTTCTCGACGGGAGTCCACTCAAGAACAAAGTTTTATTACCGGAAACGCATTTCACTCGAGCGAAAAAACCGTTCCGGAGATTACTTGATGGGTTCAGAAGGATGAAATTTAGTTGAATAAGTCCAAAGGCCTTGATTTTGGAAGGCCCTTGCGCTTCAAACTGCGGCCGGCGTAGTATCTAAACCTCCGATTCAACACTGTGAGGAAATCATATCTAAAACTCAGTTTTTTGTTAGTAGCGGCGTACAGCGGTTTAATTAGCGAAGAAGCCTCACATGGCACAATATGGACCCCGTCGTCCGAGTACTTGCGCCTCAACAATCCGTCTTTCCCGCGGAATTTTTCCGGTAGTCGTAGAAACGGAATGCCTTTTCTTTCACACTCTATGCATAGTTTTTCGCTGAGCACCTTATGGGCCAGCAATCGCTCGGAGATAGTTCCTACAAAAGGCAACTCTGGATTCGGTCGGCGGTTTGCTGGAAACATAGGTTGACAAACTGCTGCCTTAAAATCTTTACTTACAGAGTAGTCAGCCACTCGTCCCACGAAACTCCTCGCCAACTCACCAGCGATATCTTCTAAATCGCGCCCCTCCTTTACTGAAACCGAAAGTAGGTGGCACCTCACGTCAATCTCGCCCACCACGAACAACATCCAGTCTTCACTAGAAAAGCCGTTAAAAACCTTTTCAAAAAAATGAAGTCCGTCTCGAGCAAGTCGGTTCATTGTTACTGGACCAAGCCAACAGATCTTTGTCTCAACGATGTTCTCGAAGCAGTACGCAGCGTGGCTGTCACCGATGACGTACAAATTCATGTTTTTCTACCTTGACGAGTTAGCTCAGCATACGTTTCATAACGAAAATATCGTGTTCAATTCGCCAAAAGAACTGATTTTTGTCAGCCCAACTGATCAGCTCCATGACGTCTGGATAGTTAAATTCGCGGCGATTCTCACTTAGAAAATAGCGAATGTCGTCTATCAAAATACGGATATCTCCGAAGTTTTTCAAATTGTTCTCAATAGCTCGCAGCTCGTCAACGACTGGACAATCCTGCTCACCTCTGTAAGTAATCCCAGCAGAATAGTGACCATCAAGCCAAAAATTGATATCGCCGGAAAGTTCACTTAGTAATTTCGGCAAGACTTGTTCGCTGGTACCGTGGTGAATACACACGTTTCGGCCTTCAAATTTTCCTTTCGCCCGCGCGGCTAGGTCGTCTTGTGGCTCTACGGAATGAACAAATGAAAAGCGCGACGCTAGAAAATCTGTTGTCTCACCGAGATATGTTCCCGTCTCAACCCATTTTGCACCTTCGACCCCATGCTTAATAAACATTCCCTGTTTAATGAACGGAGGCGAATTGTCGGAAAAACCCCGCGACTCCCAGGCTTGAAGAGACTTCAACATATTTCGAACTTTGCGTCGTTCCATTCTGGATTTAAAAATGTTGAACTTCGTGAACATAGAGAATTTCCCAAGTGAATTTTAGATTCCAATAATGCTGCGCCCTAACCCTTTGCAACCGGTTTCGGTCGTAGGCAAGTCAAGCTCGGAGCCATTCAAACAGTTTAACGATCGACCATATTAGAGGTGCGGTCCTAGCGCTTCGATAAACCTTTGATCACCATCGCGCTCCGATCTTGTGAATGGCAGGACATTTCAAACGTCTAGTTTTCTAAAACGGTAAATGCCGCAGCCATAGCGGATTTTGCTGTCTAGCGATGATGGATCAACGCCACGGTACAAGTTACCGTCGTCGCCTACGTAATCAAAACTCAACAGCTGGAGGCTCTTCCTTACGGACGAATTGTTTAAAATACTCAGAGGATGAAACACTCTGTGAGCATTAAAATAAACAGCATCGGCCGCGGCTATAGGGAAGCTTATGTACAAGGTGCCCCCCGTTTTCAGCATCTTCACTAGGTTTTTAATACCTTTCTCAGAGCCGTTAGGATCAATCGGGTCACCGTATCTTCCTAGACCGAAGTGCTCTATCGCATGAAGGCACGATACGGAGTCAGCGACATCACTAGGACAGTTGTCCATTAAATCCGCTTGCTTGAAGACGATATTTGGATGACCGAAGGATGGTAGTGGCCTCACGTCAAATATTTCTATTTGCCGAAAACTGGCGACGTGAGCCACGAACCCGTCAATGCGGGATCCCACATCGATATGCCGCTGTGGATTATCGGAAAATACGTATTGGGCGACGAGCAAATCCTGGTGAAAGTAATGGCCACTTGCGACTCCTGCCCCATCTTCATAATCGGCAAGAATTCTAAATTCCCCTGCAACAGTTCCGCCCATATCAATCCAACGTCGCTTCTCGCGATAAAAGCGTGGCAGATTTTTCAGATTTCGCATCCGAGAGTAATCAAAACCTATTCCTTTAAGGAATTTCCTTAAACCCACTATTTCCTCCTGGAGCTTGTCGGCATCTTTATCAAGTGCAGTATTTCAGAAAACTGTAGCGTCCGTTTCTTCCGGTACGCAAAATTATTGAACTAAATCCGTTCCCAAGAGGGAGAAATCAAGTCCCTATCATCATGAGCGGCTGAACGAAACCAACGCGCTGGTGCTAGCACCTGTTTATCACCCCGAGGGTTCAACCATGCACCCCACCAGCTGAAAGTACTATTAGCGATGATATGGGAGTGACAGGACGCCATAAGATGCATATCTTCCCCATCTCGCCCATCAGCTTGTGGTTCAACGAAGACCATACACTCAACTTTCGGCAGATTGTCTCTCGCCCATTGAATGTCATCAGAGAAAATAAAGAAGGTGGGTCTTGCAACCCGTTCAGCCATTTTTTGCATTGCCATTCCGTACCATCCTGGTTCGCACGTTCCGTGGACCGCGTTGGCGCTTGCGTTTGTGACGTAATCACCTCTTCTCACATGAACAGATACTGCTGCTCCCACTTCACGAATCTCGCTAAGAGTTCTCTGGCGCTCATAAGCGATAGCTTCCCTTAACGAGAAGTCTTGGCGGATAATATCCGCATGAGTAGCGAAATACTTCTCGCTTTGCCAATAGCCTGAAAGATAAGCTGAAGCGCGTAGCTGAAGGATCTTGGGGTCAAAAGAAGATGATGTTTCTCTTATCTGGGGGACACGTCCGATATTTTTTAATCTGACAAAGAGCTGCCCATAGAGACTCTTACGCGGAAGGAGGGGAATGTCCCTCGGTGAGGCTTCTTCAATAATTGTTTTGAATTGGTTTAACTGAAATGGTCGCCTAGGATCGCGTTTCAACTCGGTTAAATCTAACTTTAGAGGGTTTCCGCTCTGAACTGAAACGGCTCGTCCAACCGCGTACTGGAACATCTGGTTGCCGAGGCCCCCAACGATACGAGTAATAATCACGAGTTCATCCTTGATTTGTCCAGTCGACTGACCAACTGACGATGATTAGTTCGGCTCGCTACGCCAACGTCCCGCGTATCCTAAGTTGCGGATAAACCGAGAAACCTTGTCAAACGTTCTGTAGAAGGCGCGCCGGTGCCTGAATCTTCGCGACTTCTTTTCACGTTCTTTACCTTGCCAGATTTCCGATTCCGCTGCGGTTTCTGCGGCATGGGTCACAGGCGACGGAGAAAAACTGTAGCAGTTGACGCCGTGCAACCAGAACCGGTCGAGATGGCAGTCCACAGGCTCGAACCACACCTTCGCCGTCTCCACCAGCTTTTTGGCAGCTCCCGGCGAAACGGCGTAGCATGATGTGCCGTGCGGACCGATCTTCAACCTGACGATATCGAGCCCTTCCGCCGGCGTCTCCACGACTGCCCAAGGTGGTCTCTTGTGTCGAGAAAACCGTATGACGCCATACTTATCGATGCGATCAGCCGCCACCTGATACGCCGTGAGGAAGTTCTTATTGAGTGCCACATCATCTTCAAAAATCAGCAGCGGCTTATCTTCAGCGATACAGCGTTCCCAAAGAAGATAGTGGCTGGCGTAGCAACCCAGTTCGCCACCGGTCAAAGTGTAGCCACGGCGCATTTCAGCCATTCGCGGATTGAATCTGGCGAAAAGAGGATGTGGTCCTGCGCGCCCATCCACCGCTTCGAAAAAGCTGTAGGGCAGACCCAGCGGATCCAACAAAGCAGTCATCGCATCGCGCCGCTGGTGCGAGCGAGCCAAATTGACCACAACGATATCAAGCTGTTTCATGTCCAGTCCCGAAACAAAGGTTCCGTCCCCTAACACATAGCGGTCAGAGGTAAAATGGATATTCCTTGCCACCTATCGCAAAGGAGTTGGTTTTGTGTCGGACATGAAGTGGCTCATGCGTACCTCGAGACCAATCCGTCGTTGAAACGACATACGGAAGTCATTAAACCTCAGCCCGCCTGAACAATTGCCTGCAGCCTTTTTGAGGACTTTGCCCAATGCCGCCAATCGATATCTGCCTTGTCGCCGGCCGCAGGCCAGAGCTCCTTGAGAGAACGCTGAAGAGCTTTCAGGCGTCGATGTTCGATCGATTTGAAATCGCCAATTTCTACGCCAATATCGATCCGATTTTTGGTGACACCAATGATGAAGCCGCCACGATAGCGGTCATTCGCTCCTTCTTCCCGAACGCTCACATCCACACGCCGGAGCAACCAGGCTTCTGCAAGGCGGTGAAATACCTCTGGCAGCAGGCGCAATCCGAAATCCTGTTTCATCTCGAAGATGATTGGCTGCTTGATGAGCAACTCGATCCAGCTGAAGTCTTTCGCATCTTTTCCGATAAGGACGTGGCGCAATTATCCTTGAACCATTACCACAAGCACTGGAATTTCAGATACGGGCATTTCCATCGCCGCTGGGACAGAAAGACCATCCTCGGCATCCGTTTCAAGGTCGGCAAGCCATTCCCGCTATTCGCAACCTCGCCATCCTTCTTGAGAACCGATTTTGCCAGAACCGCGGCATCACTCATGGATGATCGCTACGATCCCGAAAAGCAGTTCTATGACGGTATCAATCCGGCCATGGAGGACTTCGTGCGTCCCTACAAGAACTACATGCTCGGAGCGAAAAAGCGCTTTATCATCACGGATATCGGTCGCGAATGGCGCGATGAGCGGAAGTTGACCAAGACCTATGTTGATGGCGTTTCCAACTGGGAAAAGGAAGGCTGACCGCCTCCCCTCAAACCTCAACCAGTCCCAACCGCTTCACCTGCCTAATGGTCAACATCGTCCGCACCGTCTCCACATGCTCGTCGGCGGTCAGCACCTCGATGACGAAATCCTGAAACTGCGTGAGGTTTTCGGCCACACAATGAAGCAGGAAGTCGCTGTCTCCGGAAACCATCCAGGCCTGGCGTACCAGTGGCCAGCCGTCTGTGGCGGCGGCGAAGGCTTTGAGGTTGGCTTCGGATTGGCGCTTCAGGCCCACCATGCAGAAGGCCACGAGATCGAAGCCGAGCTTGGGGGCGTTCAGCATCGCGTGGTAGCCTTCGATGATGCCGGCCTCTTCCAGCTTGCGCACGCGGCGCAGACAAGGTGGCGCGGAGATGCCGACGCGGTCGGCAAGCTCGACATTGGTCATGCGGCCGTCGCGCTGCAGTTCACGCAAGATTTTGAGATCGATGGCATCGAGTTCGACGCTGGCCACGCATGCATTCCTTCGTCAGCGGTTAAGTGCTTCCTTCTACTCCACGCGACGGGATTCGCAATAATCCGTCGTGCTCGCGACACAAAATTACGTGTTCTGTTGCAACTGCCTTGTTGGTAATGCAAGGCTGCCCTTGAATATCGGCACTGGACACCCTTAAATGCTGCGCAAGAAGGGTATCTATCCTGGCGCCACCTCCAAATCCGGCTGCCTGCACCCTGTTGAAAGGAACCGTCCCATGTCCGCCCGCCACACAAAGGTTTTGATCATCGGCTCCGGCCCAGCCGGTTACACCGCCGCCATCTATGCTGCCCGCGCCATGCTGGAGCCTGTGCTGATTGCCGGCATGGAACAGGGCGGCCAGTTGATGATCACCACGGATGTGGAAAACTATCCAGGTTATGCCGACCCGATCCAGGGGCCATTCCTGATGGATCAGATGCTGAAGCAGGCGCAGCATGTCGGTGCGGAGATCGTCAACGATCTGGTCACTGAGGTCGAGACGACTGTCCGCCCCTTCACCGTCAAGACCGACTCCGGCGCGGTCTGGACAGCCGACACGCTGATCATTTCCACCGGCGCCAAGGCGAAGTGGCTGGGCATCGAAAGCGAACAGCACTTTCAGGGCTTTGGCGTTTCCGCCTGCGCCACCTGCGATGGCTTCTTCTATCGCAACAGGGACGTGATAGTGGTCGGCGGCGGTAACTCCGCCGTGGAAGAAGCGCTTTATCTCGCCAATATCGCCAAGTCGGTCACCGTCGTGCATCGTCGCGACAGCTTCCGCTCGGAAAAGATTTTGCAGGAGCGCCTCTTCGCCAAGGAGAATGTGAAGATCCTGTGGAACACCGAAGTTGCCGAAATCACCGGCACGCCGGCCAAGCCACCCATGCCACCGTCTGTCACTGGTGCACGTCTGCGCAACACCAAGAGCGGCGAGATCACTGAAATGCCGATCCACGGCGTCTTCGTGGCGATCGGTCATGCCCCGGCGGTCGAACTGTTCAAGGACAAGCTGAAGCTGAAGCCGAACGGCTATATGTGGACGGCACCGGATTCGACGGCAACGGATGTCGAAGGCATTTTCGCCGCAGGCGACGTCACCGACGATACCTATCGCCAAGCCATCACCGCGGCCGGAATGGGCTGCATGGCGGCTCTTGAAGCCGAACGTTATCTCGCGGCACAGGCGCCGCTGGCTGTTGCAGCCGAATAAAGAAGGGCACCAAACCGCATGCCTATGCCATTGGACTGGGACAAACTGCGCATATTTCATGCGGCTGCCGAAGCTGGATCCTTCACCCATGCAGCCGACAAGCTGCATCTGTCCCAGTCCGCTATCAGCCGCCAGGTCAGCGCGCTGGAGCAGGATGTCGGCGTCAAGCTCTTTCACCGCCACGCGCGCGGGCTGATCCTCACCGAACAGGGCGAGTTGCTCTATCGAACTGCGCATGACGTGCTGCTGAAGCTCGAAACCGTCAAGATGCAACTGACGGAGACGACCGAAAAGCCAAGCGGCAAACTGCGTGTCACCACCACCGTCGGCCTCGGCCAAGGCTGGCTGACGGACAAGGTGCAGGAGTTTCTGCAGCTTTATCCGGAAATGGCGATCCAGCTCATCCTCGACAATGAAGAGCTGGATGTGAACATGCGCCATGCGGATTGCGCCATCCGCCTGCGCCAGCCACAGCAGTCGGATCTCATTCAGCGCAAGCTCTTCACCGTGCACATGCACGTCTATGCCGCACCCTCCTATATCAACCGATATGGAGAGCCGCAGTCGATCGAGGATCTCGACAACCACAAGATCATCTCGTTTGGCGAGCCTGCACCCAACTACCTGCTGGACGTGAACTGGCTGGAAAATGCTGGGCGCTCATCCGACAACACCCGGCTTGCCCACCTGCAGATCAACAGCCAGACCTCGATCAAGCGCGCCTGTCTGCTGGGAATCGGCATTGCCTGCCTTCCCGATTATATTGTGGGACGCGATCCAGGCCTCATTCAGCTGTCGCTTCCGGCCGATATCCCATCCTTCGATACCTATTTCTGCTACCCAGACGAGATGAAGAACGCCGCCAAGCTGAAAGCCTTCCGCGACTTCATCGTGGCAAAGGCTCGCAACTGGAACTTCTGACGCGTCACTCCGCTTCTGAAAGATGAACCAATACAAGGCGATGAGCGGTACCATAGTGCCGAATTTCATCTCTGCGAAGTGGCAGCCTTGCGAGGGAAATATGACAAAACAGGCAAGCAATGCACGGCACGCATGCCTGTCCTGCACAAAAAAGAGTTGAAGCCTGCCCATAAAAGCATCATATCGCACATAGCTGATGCACACGGCGGCTTTTCCTCCCAGTTCCGCCGCATCAGCTGTTCCCCTCTGGAGGTTTTTTGACCTTCACAATTACAAGGGCCCTGGAGCAATCCGGCGGCCCTCTTTTTTTACCCGCAATAATTTTCTGGATTTGAATGCGTTATTAAGGGAAATTGCCCTTGTTTCCCGCGTATTCCGCCTCCATATCTTGATCAGCACCCGACGCTTTCCAGTTGTCCGGTGCTGTTCCCCTCTGGAGGTTTTTACCTTCAAAACTGTCGGCCGCGGAGAAATCCAGCGGCCTTTTTTTTGAGATAAATTCCCCCCCCTTCCTTGATATCGAATATTCTCGATATAAATATCATGATGTTTAGATATGCAGGAATGAGATGAACCCCGAAGACGCATTGAAAGCCATCGCCCATCCGGTGCGGCTGAAGTTTCTCAACTGGCTGAAAAAGCCGGAGAACCACTTCAACCAGGCGCACCCTTTCAGCATGGGCGTATGTGCACATCAATTCGAAATCAGTGGTCTGTCGCAGTCCACGGTCTCGTCCCATCTCGCAGCCTTGCAGGCGGCTGGTCTCGTCCGCTCGCGCAAAGTTGGCCAGTGGAATTTCTATGAACGTAACGAAGAGAACATCGCCAAGTTTCTGGCCTATCTGAACGAAACCCTTTGACGTATTGGCGCAATCGCTGCGCTCCCTATCAACAGGAAGAGAAAGCACCATGACCAAACTGTTCGAACCCGCGCAGGCTGGCGATATCGCCCTGGCAAACCGCATCGTGATGGCGCCGCTTACCCGCAATCGGTCCCCGGGTGCGATCCCGAACAACCTCAACGCCACCTATTACGAGCAGCGGGCAACCGCAGGCCTGATCATCACCGAAGGCACACCCGTCTCGCAGCAGGGTCAGGGCTATGCCGATGTTCCTGGCCTCTACAAGCAGGAAGCAATCGAAGGCTGGCAGAAGGTCACCGATGGCGTTCACAAAGTGGGCGGCAAGATCGTCGCGCAGATCTGGCATGTTGGGCGTATCTCGCACACCTCGCTGCAGCCGCATGGCGGCCAACCTGTCGCCCCCTCCGCCATCAAGGCAAAGTCCAAGACCTACATCATCAACGATGACGGCACCGGGTCCTTCGCCGAAACATCCGAGCCGCGCGAACTTGGTACCGCTGAAATTCCGGTCATACTGGAAGATTTTCGTAAGGGCGCACGCGCTGCCATCGAGGCAGGTTTCGACGGCGTCGAGATCCATGCCGCCAATGGCTACCTGATCGACCAGTTCCTGAAGTCCGGCACCAACCAGCGCACCGATAACTATGGCGGCTCGATCGAGAACCGTGCACGCTTCCTGCTGGAAGTGGTGGACATCGTTGCCAAGGAGATTGGTGCGGGCCGCACCGGCATTCGCCTGTCTCCCGTCACGCCTGCCAACGACATTGTCGAGACCGACCCGCAGCCACTCTTCAACTACGTCGTAAAAGAGCTTGGCTCCCGAGGCCTTGCTTTCATCCACGTCATCGAAGGCGCAACCGGTGGCCCGCGTGATTTCAAGCAGGGCGACAAGCCTTTCGATTACGCTGCCCTGAAAGCCGCTTACGTTGAAGCTGGCGGCAAGGGACTGTGGATCGCCAACAATGGCTATGACCGCGCATCCGCCATCGAAGCCGTGGAAAGCGGCAAGGCCGATGCCATTGCCTTTGGCAAGGCCTTCATCGCCAATCCAGATCTCGTTCAGCGCCTGAAGGATAATGCGCCGCTGAACGAACCGAACCAGCAAACCTTCTACGGCGGTGGCGCGGAAGGCTACACCGACTATCCGGCGCTTGCCTGATCAGAGATTGGACGCCGCGCACCTCAGATGGGTGCGCGGCTTTCGTTGCGGGCTGGGTTCATCCCTGAGCCGGCAGGGTGTGGCTCAAGGCAATCCAAATCCTTAAGCGTCGCAAAGACGGCCGCATCGATCGGCGTGCGCGGCTCGTCGCCAAGAAACGCCACAAGCTTCTCGTTGCTCATCCGCACTTCCTTTTGCCAGAGATAACGCATCTCCAGGATTTCCTTGAACAGCGGCACGAAGGGTGCGCAGATGCGAAACAACCACCATGGAACGCGCTTCATCTTAACGTGGTGCCCGACAACGCGCTCGATAGCGGCAGGCAAGTGGCGCCCATTCGCATCCCAGAAGCCTTCCATGTGAAAGACAGCGAAAGGTGGCAGCTCATCGGCACGCTCAAGCAGACGCATCATCGTTTCCGCCACATCCGGAAGATAGTCCCATTGGTGGCCTGTCCCGGGTCTTCCCGGATTGGAGATGGCGCGCACAGTCTTTCCGGGCTGAATGAGACCCTGGCTAAACCAGTTATTGCGGGCCTTCGGTCCAAAGAAATCTCCGGCGCGAACGATCAGCACCGGCACGCCACGCCTTGATGCCGCGCGCAAGCGGTCTTCCATCTCCACGCGGATCTTTCCCTTGCGCGTCGTCGGCCTCTGCGGGCTGTCCTCCTTCAGCAAGGGAAACGCGTCGGGGCCGAAATTATAGACGGTGCCGGGCAGCAATATGCGCGCACCGACTGTCTCCGCCGCATTGATGGTATTATCGAGCATGGGGAGAACAAGCGTCTCCCAGTTTCGATAACCGGGTGGGTTGACCGCATGAACGATGAGCGAGACGCCTTGCGCGGCCCGCAATACATCTTTCGCCATCATCGCGTCACCGACGCACCATTCCATCATCGCGTGGTGAGAGGTTGGCGCCTTATCCCTGACGAGCGCCCGCACCTTCCAGCCCCGTCCAAGCAGAGCTTCGGTAATGTGCCCGCCAATGCCACCGCGGGCGCCAAGAACCAATGCTGTTTGCTGCTCGCGCTCTTTTTCCTCGGCCATGATGAACTCCAATCCTTTTGAGCAATTTTTATCTGGACTGGAGCATGGACGAAAAGATTGCTATAAAGAATTAGCTAAACACGTTTACCGGCCATACAAAAATTATGATCGTCGATCGCGAAATCAGTTGGGATTACTATCGCACCTTTCTCAGCGTGCTGCGCGACGGCTCGCTGTCAGCGGCGGCAAGAGAGCTCGGCATCACACAACCAACCGTTGGCCGCCATATTGGTGCTCTTGAAGAAGCGATCGGCTATCAGCTCTTCATCCGCTCGCCCCACGGCCTTGTTCCCACAGATGCGGCGATTGCCTTGAAGCCCTATGCGGAAAATCTGTCTGCCACTGCGGCGGCCCTCGTGCGTGCCGCCTCCGGCGAGGTCGGCAAGATCGAAGGTGCCGTGCGCATCAGCGCCTCGGATGTGATTGGGGTGGAGGTCCTGCCACCCATCATCGCCGCGATGCAGGACACCTATCCAAGGCTCGAGATAGAGCTTTCGCTCTCCGACACCATCGAGGATCTGCTGCGGCGGGAAGCGGACATCGCCATTCGCATGACCGAGCCGGTCCAGGATGCGATCGTCATGCGGTACGTGGGCAATTTTCGCGTCGGCTTCCACGCGACAAGCAGTTACCTGCAGAAAATGGGAACGCCGATGAAGAAGGAGGATCTGGAGGAGCACCGGCTGGTCGGCTTCGATCGCAAGACGCCCTTTATCAGAGCCATCCTTCAGAACATGAAGAAAGAAAATCCGGCAATCCCCGACGCCGATCAAATTCCTTTCGCCACGCGCGCCGATAGCAATCTGGCCCAACTTGCGCTGGTGCGCGCGGGCGCGGGTATCGGCATGTGCCAGATCGGACTGGCCAAACGCGATGAGAGGCTAAAGCACATCCTGCCGGAATTCGAAGTGGCACTTCACACCTGGGTTGCCATGCACGAAAATCTTCGAACCTCGCCACGCTGCCGTGCGGTCTTCACTGCGTTGGTGGATGGGCTGAAAGCACATCTGAAAGCGACTGATCCCGAAGCGCCATCATCCAAGCGCTAACGCATGGTTCGCGCAAAAGTGGTCACCGGTTTTGCGATAACGACATGCGACAAAACAAGGGCTTGAAGCGCATGGAGCGAATCTGAAAGATCGCGACACGCTTTAAGTCGCCCAATGAAGTCAACCTGGGGTGCCAGCCTGTCGTTGGGCATAGGTATCGACGACCTCAGCTTCCGGCCTGTCGCCGCCCTGACTGAACTCTTCGTGCCAGCGTCCGCGTTCGTCCTGGTAGCTGATTTCCTCGTCCTCACCCCCAACCTGCTGTTCGGCAGCGGCGATCTTCGCGGCCTGGACGGCGTCGGAGTGCGTGGGGAAGGCTTCGGAATAGGCACCGTTCATTCGGTACGCCCAGCCGCCATCGTGCTCGACGATTTCATAACACACCTTGGTCATGCGCATGTCCTCCTGTTATGCTTGGAGAAGATTGACAACCAATACCGCAAACAGGCATTTCAGGACTGAGATCGCGGTTTCGTTATCATGTCCTCGCGCTCACTATCCTACCAAATGGCCAAGAGTGCAAACCCGCCTCTCGACCTGTCACTGAAAAGATCATCGGCCCGAAGCATTTTCGCCTGCTCACAGTTGGGCGTGAAAATGCGCAGGACCGAAAAGTTGCAGCAGCGGAGCCGGTATTCGCCCGAACGGCTCTGAGATCTGGAGAAAAGATGTCCGTCGCCACCACTTTGAAGCAGGAGCGCATGCTGTTGCTGGCCGTTCCAGTCGCGATTGTCGCCTATCTGGCAGAACATAGCGTGCTGGAAGCAAGCAAGGCACTCTCCTTCGTCGTTGCGGCGGCGCTGATTGCCGTGATCGTCGCGGTGTCCATGCGGGTTGCCCATCACGCGGAAATCCTCGCGGCAAAGGTCGGAGACCCCTACGGCACGATGATCCTCACCCTGTCAGCCGTCGCGGTTGAGGTGCTGATCCTCGCCATCATCATGAGCGAGTCGAGTTCCCCTACCCTGGTGCGCGATACGATCTACTCGGCGGTGATGATCGACATCAACGGCATCCTCGGTCTGGCCGCACTGCTGGGCGGGCTTCGTCACGGCGAGCAGCCCTACAATGACGATTCGGGCCGCACCTATGGCGTGATGATCCTGACGGCCATGGGCATTTCGATGATCGTCCCGGAATTCGTACCGGAAGCGAAGTGGCACCTCTATTCCGCCTTCACCATTGTCGCGATGATCGCGCTCTACGGCCTCTTCCTCAAAATGCAGGTCGGCCCACACAGCTATTTCTTCAGTTACAGCTACCCGCGCGCAGATCGCAAGAAAGCCGCCCCGGAAGGCGATGCGCATGGCGACAGTGAAGAGGACAATTCGGCCGCCTATTCGATCGGCGTCATTCTCGTCGGCGTGGTGCTGATCGGCGTTCTGGCGGAATTCATGGCTACCTTCCTCACCCATGGGCTGGAAGGAAGCGGCGCGCCGGAGGGCCTGATGGCTGTTGTCGTTGCCACCATTTCGGCAGCACCGGAAATCCTCACCGCTATGCGTGCCGCCTTGCGCAACCGCATGCAGCCCGTCGTCAACATCGCCATGGGCGCCTCGCTCTCGACCGTCATCCTCACCGTTCCGGTCATGGAAGCGATCGCGCTCTATTCCGGCCAACCCTTCATCATGGCGATGACGCCGGTCCAGACGGTCATGGTCTTCATCACCCTCATCGTTGCTGCCATCAATCTCAATGACGGGGAAACCAATGCCATCGAAGGCATGACGCATCTGATCCTCTTTGCCACCTTCATCATGCTGCTGTTTCTTGGGCTGTGAGGGCGTAGGTTGTTCGACGTCAGAAGGGCCCAATTGAGCGATGCGCAGACCATCGCGCGCGTCCATGTCGACGTCTGGAGTGAGACGATGCGGGAGTTGGCCTGCCCTTCCGTCATCGCAGCGCTCAATGAGGAGCACCGGCTTCGCTACTGGACGAAGAAACTGTCCGAGGCAGAGCCGCACCAACTGGTTCTGATGGCCGAGGTAAACGGCGAGGTTGTCGGCATCGGCGCGATCGGCCAGCCATCGGACCCGGTCTTCGGATCCCGCGCAGAGATCAAGAACCTCTACATCCTGCCCAGCTTCCAACGGCAGGGGATCGGCAAGCGTCTTCTAAAGGAGCTGGCACTTCACGCCAAAACGATGGGCTATGGCGCCGTTGCCCTCAGTGTCGTCAAGGGCAATGAGCCGGCCTGCAGATTTTACGAAGCGCTCCATGCGCGCAAGATCGCAGAGTTTCGCGACCCCGGGCCGATCTGGCGCTCGGACAATATCGTCTATGCCTGGGACGACATCGACGCGTTAATATCCTGAACGGACCAGTTCCGAAACTGCACGGGCTTCTGCGCCACGGCCCCTGCCGACGCATGTGCTACTCTGAGAGCTGTTGAGGCTCACCCCGGACTGTACCTTCCTTTTTGAAGGTGCCGTTTTCCATCACTAATCGGTTCCGTAGTTGGTTGACCGCCCGTTGAAAAACGGCCGGATCGTCGAGTGCGCGAGAAAGAATGATTGCTCCTTGAATAGACAGAACTACTTCCTCCGCGAGAGCGCGCGACTGGTCGCGGTCACGGCCTTGCCGAAGAAGCGCTGACTGCAACGCGTCTACCCAACCAACGAAATACGCTCGGATGGCCTGCGCAAAACGGTCCCGCGTATTGGCCAACGCCAAGGCTCCGACAAGGCACACGCGCCTGCCGGTGCTGAAATACTGGTCCGTTGCGGTCAGCATTGCAGAGATCGCACCATTGACGTCGGTCTCGTCACGCAGCGGTAAATATACGGCGTTCTCGAACCATTGACTGATCTCATCGAGAACAGCCTGCACCATCTCCTCTTTTCCATTCGGGAAGAAGTGGTAGAGGCTGCCTTTTCCAAGACCGGTAGCCTTGCCGATCAGGGCAAGGCTTGCGCCTTCATAACCATATTCGCGGAAAACTTCTGCCAATGGCCCAATCGTATCCGCTCTTTCGGTCACCGTTCGGGCCATGCTTAAAGGCCCAAGTCGCTGAGGCCGGGGTGGTCATCCGGTCGACGGCCAAGGGGCCAGTGGAACAAGCGATCGCCTTCCGAAATCGGCATTTCATTGATGCTCGCGTGTCTATGCGCCATCAGGCCGTCCTCTGCAAATTCCCAGTTCTCGTTGCCATAAGCGCGGTACCATTGGCCACCATCGTCGCGATACTCATAGGCATAACGTACTGCGATGCGGCTACCGGTGAAAGCCCAGAGCTCCTTAATCAGGCGGTATTCGTGTTCCTTGTTCCACTTACGTGTCAGAAACGCCTGAGCTTCTTCGCGATTACTCGCGAACTCGACGCGGTTTCGCCAACGCGTATCGAACGTATAAGCCAAAGCGACTTTCGCCGCATCTCTCGTGTTCCAGCCGTCTTCGGCCAAGCGAACTTTTTCGATAGCTGTCTCGCGGGTGAAAGGAGGAAGTGGAGGACGTGACATAATGATCTCCTATGAATATTGATTGTACCGATCGGTAATTAGTTTACCGATCGGTACAATTGACGGACACCATAAGGTTTGTCAAGCGCGTCAGTGATCTGGCTGCTTACGATTGATGCGGAATAGGACTTTGACGAGTCTCTAATGGCGGGGGCTTTGGGGCTGGTGCGTTCTCAACCGGGCGAGATCCCAAAGGTTCAACCGAACTAACCGTTTCCAACGTCGGGGCTCGCTCGCCCCGATCTGCTGGAAGTAAGGGCATGAAAAAACCCGGCATCGCTGCCGGGTTTCTATTTATCAATGCCATCAAGGCTTAGCGGCAATTGGCGCAGAAACGCTGAATGCGGTTGCAGGCCTCTTCCAGAAGCTTCTCCGACGTCGCGTAGGAAATGCGGAAATTCGGGCCAAGACCGAAAGCAGAGCCGTGAACGACCGCGACACCTTCCGTTTCCAGAAGCTCAGTGACGAAATCTTCGTCGGTCTCGATCACCTTGCCGGAGGGCGCCGTCTTGCCAATCAGGCCGGCGCAGGACGGGTAAACGTAGAACGCGCCTTCCGGAACCGGGCAATTGATGCCCTTGGCCTGGTTCAGCATGGAGACGACGAGGTCACGACGGCCTTCAAAGATTTTCTTGTTGGCCGGGATGAACTCCTGGCTACCGTTCAGAGCCTCGACGGCTGCCCACTGGGCAATCGACGTGGCACCCGAAGTTTGCTGGCCCTGGATCATGTCCATCGCCTTGATCAGTTGCAGCGGACCGGCTGCATAGCCGATACGCCATCCGGTCATGGCATAGGCCTTGGAAACGCCGTTCATCGTCAGCGTGCGGTCATAGAGCGAAGGCTCCACTTCCACCGGCGTCACGAACTTGAAGTCGCCATAGGTCAGGTGCTCATACATGTCGTCGGTCAGGATCCACACATGCGGATGCTTGACGAGAACGTCGGTCAACGCCTTCAGCTCGTCGTGGCTGTAAGCCGCGCCCGACGGGTTGGATGGCGAGTTAAAGATGAACCACTTGGTCTTTGGCGTAATCGCCTTTTCAAGCGCTTCCGGCTTCAGTTTGAAGTTGTCTTCCAGCGTGGTGTTGACGAAAACCGGCGTGCCGCCGCAGATCGCCACCATTTCCGGATAGCTCACCCAGTAAGGTGCTGGAATAACGACTTCGTCGCCCGGGTTAAGGGTTGCCATGAAGGCGTTGAAAAGAATCTGCTTTCCACCGGTGCCGACAATCGTCTGCTCGGGCTTGTAGTCCAGGCCGTTCTCGCGCTTGAACTTCTCGGCAATCGCCTTGCGCAGTTCCGGAATACCGGAGACAGGCGTGTATTTCGTCTTGCCCGCTTTGATAGCGGCAATGGCTGCTTCCTTGATATTGTCGGGCGTATCGAAATCCGGCTCGCCGGCGCCAAGGCCAATCACATCGCGACCCTGTGCCTGAAGTTCGCGAGCTTTCTGCGAAACGGCTATGGTGGCGGATGGCTTTACGCGGGAGAGAATGTCGGCAAGGAAGGCCATTTTTATCGGTCCTATTGAAGTTGACATCGACAGAAGTTGCAGGCGGAACGCCGCCCTCTGCGGCAAGTGGTATGTCGAAAGACCGAAAGTCTTTCAAGGTCAAAACCCATCAAAAGATAAGATGAGTCGTATTTACTTTGTTGCAGAATGGGCGATTGGCCCTGCCCACATGAAACCGCGGCCGTGCCTGAAAGATATCGTGTCAACGCGAGCCCGGTCATCACGCCACAAACGGGCAGACGCCGAAAAAATCGGCAGATTTACCAGCCTTAATCTCTCGTTAACTGGTGTCTTTTTTTCGCCACAATAAATACGCCGGACTGACGAAATTCGGTCTCCAAGGGGTCCACTTCCAAGCCTCTTTTTGGAACGCGGGCAGAAGAGACAAGGACCACGGCGATGCTTATGAATGACCGGAATTTGGCAGATCGGCTGAAGATACAAAAGATGCTGTTCTCTCTTTGGATGGCGCTTGCGGCCATCATGGTCATTCTCACCATGGCAGCAGGTCTAGCAACCTCTTCCGACGCTTCGGAAGCGGTCGATCCCATGACGACATCTGCCATTGCCAGCGCACCGATTTCGAAAGCATCGGATCGCATCTTCGTCACCGGCCTCGTGGTGCTCGGCTTTGGCACCATGGCGGTTGGCGGCGTGCTCCTGACGCTCAGCAGCATTCGCGAAAGCCGTCTGCGCCGCAACCGCGACTGAGCGCGCCTGCCCGTGCCTTGCCGAACTCCGCCCTTGCTGATAGAGCACCGATGAAATGGCTGTCCGAGGCACCTGCTACGACACGTAGCGATATCTCCGCCATCTTCAGGGTCAAGATCTGCTACTCCATGCAACACCGCCGGTTTTACCGAGCACCTCTGCTCGTCGGGCCTCAGGGGTAACGGATCGCCTTTTCGACAAGACGATGAAGCAACGGACCGTTGCTTCTTTGATGGTGAAGAATGACGCGCATTCAGGCAAACCTCGTACTGCTTCTTGCTGCCGCGATCTGGGGCGGCGGTTTTGTCGCCCAGTCCACAGCCATGGAATCCATCGGTCCGTTCTGGTTCGTCGGCTTGCGCTTCGCCGTTGCGGCCCTTGCGGTCCTGCCTTTTGCGCTCATGGAAACACGCCGTATGGGCTCAAAACCCAGCAAGGCGGAATACCGCGCCTTCGGTCTGGTGGGGTTGGCACTGTTCATGGGTGCAACCACCCAGCAGGTAGGATTGCTAACCACCTCCGTCACCAATTCCAGTTTTCTGACGGCGCTCTACGTCATCTTCGTGCCGGTCATCGCCGTTCTGATCTATCGGCGTTATCCGCACTGGGTGGTCTGGCCGGGCGCCACGATGATGCTGATCGGCATCTTCCTGCTCTCGGGCGGCGCCTTCAGCGGTCTGACCACAGGGGATTTCCTCAGCATCACCTGCGCCTTCTTCTGGGCTGTGCAGATCACACTTGCCGGGCGTGCCGTCATGGCCAGCAATCGACCGCTTGCCCTCTCCTGCGCCCAGTTTTCCGTCTGCGCCATTCTCAGCATGGTCATCGGCGCTGCCTTCGAGCCGATCAATACCCAGGCGATTGCCGCGTCGATCCGCGAGATCCTCTATGTCGGGCTCGTCTCGTCCGGTCTTGCCTTCGTTCTCCAGGTCATCGGCCAGCGCTATACCACCGCGCCACAAGCGGCGATCTTCCTGTCCTCCGAGGCTCTGTTCGGTGCCCTCTTTGCATCCCTGTTTCTGGGAGAGATCATCCCGACGGCGGGTTACATTGGCTGCGCCATCATTTTTGCCGCCATTTTGCTAGTGGAACTGGTGCCGGAACTTACGAAAAGACGCCAACGAAAACTTGGCGAAATGGCTTGAACTCAGCCATGTGTTGATGAAGTCTTCATCACTGTGAGCGAAAATTGCCGGAAATTCCAATGCTAACGATGGTTTTGTTTTCTTAACCACGCCCTGACGGGAAAAAATTCCGCGCCACGCGTTATACGCGTCAAAACGCCCCCGATTGATCGTGGTTGGCGCCTAAAAACTTTTGCTTGCCAATTTTAAATAAACACATCACTCTGTCGCCGTTCGGGCAATTTGCGAGCGTGGGAAGACCTAGAAATAGATGCATCGGAGACAATACTTCGAGCGGTGGGAACAACAAAACGTTGATCAGAACGTCAAGACTTCCACGGCGATGGTTCAATCTCTCAAACATCAAGAACTGCCTGCCGTACGCCCTAGCGGGCAAAACTGTAATGCTGCCTGGAGCTGAACACGGGCAGAGCGAAAAGGACCTGATGCATGGCCGAGACTGGCACCGTTAAATTCTTCAATACCGACAAGGGCTTCGGCTTCATCAAGCCAGACAATGGTGGCGCTGATATCTTTGTTCACATCTCTGCTGTACAGGCTTCCGGCCTGTCCGGTCTTTCAGAAAACCAGAAAGTGAGCTTCGACACGGAACCGGATCGTCGCGGCAAGGGCCCCAAGGCCGTCAATCTTCAGATTGCTGGCTGAGCCACAACGACTTTCTCTTCTAGTTGAAGCCCGGCAGGAATGCCGGGTTTTTTTATGGATCTGACTGAGAAGCGGTGCCCTCGCCTCAATCAGTTTGTACTTTTCTCAATCCCGCTTGGAGCCGCAGGGCGCCTCCCCGATCGGTCCGAGATTTTGCAGATAAGGGTTCGAGCGCCGCTCTTCACCGAAACGCCCGCCGGGACCATGGCCGCAGATGAACCCCACATCGTCGCCAAGAGGCAATACCTTGTCACGGATGGAGGCGAGCAACTGCTCGTGGTTTCCGCCGGGCAGGTCCGTGCGACCGACAGAGCCATTGAACAGCACGTCGCCGACATGGGCAAAGCTCTGCGCGCGATTGTAGTAGATGACGTGGCCCGGCGCATGGCCTGGGCAATGATAGACTTCGAAGCTGTGGTCGCCGAAGGACACCACATCCCCATCCTTCAGCCAGCGATCGGGAAGCACGTTCTGGAGACCAGTGATCCCGTATTTCTGTGCCTGCGTTTCAATCCGCTCGAGCAGCGGACGATCATCCTCATGCGGACCGGTGATCGTCAACGACAGACGTTCCTTTAATTCCTTTGCGCCACCCGCGTGATCCAGATGACCGTGGGTCAGCCAGATTTCCTTCAGCGTGATGCCGTTTTCGGCAACGGTCTGAACGATGACATCCACATCTCCGCCCGGATCGACAACGACGCCCTCCTTCGTGTCTTCATCGAAGAGAATGGTGCAGTTCTGCTCGAATGGCGTGACCGGAATGATCCCTGCCTGCAACTTTCCCATGATGACCTCCTGCTTTCAAAAAACCGCCCTCCCTATAGACTCCCATGCGCGACAGCACAATGAAATGTGAAAAAAAGCAAAGCTTCGAAAGCATTGTCGACAATGTTAAAAGAGTAGGTAAATCAGGATCTTAAAACAGACTGTATAGTGCTTTTTCAAACATAGTGTTCACGATTCCGGGAACGGAAAAGCAAAAGCTGCGTTCTTGCCCCAGTCTTCAAAGGAGAGAGACAGATGGACAAGAAGCTGAAACTGATGATTGCTGGCGGCGCTTTCGCTTTGATCGCCGGTTATGCGAATGCGGCCATGGTTGCGACCACGGCATCTGACATTTCCGTGCGATCTGGCCCGGGCGAAGATTACCCGGAAGTGGGTCTTGCTACGCGCGGCAGCAATGCGGTTCTTGACGGATGCCTCGAAGGCAGCGCCTGGTGCCGTATTGAAGTCAACGGCGTTCGCGGCTGGGCCAATGCCGATTACCTGAACGTCATGTATGAAGGCTCGCCGGTCATTCTGCACGAGCGTCGCGCCGACATCGAAGTTCCGGTCGTGACCTACGAGAAGACGGCCAGCGTTCAGCAGGAAGAGCCGAACCCAGGCGATCCGAACCTCGGTCGCGTCGGTGAGGTAAACCCGCCGGAGCAGGTCATCACCTATATCGATCAGCATCCGGGCAACGTCGTGCGCGTTGAGGGCGATGTCGCCATCGGCACGACCGTTCCTGCCAACGCGGAACTCGTCGCCATTCCTGACTACGAGTACAGCTACGTCCGCGTCAACGATCGCCGCGTTCTGGTTGAACCAAGCACGCGCCGCGTGGTGTATGTGTACGAGTAAAGTCGCGTAGAGTACCACCGTATATGAGTAGCGAAGAGCGCGGCATGCCCGCGCTCTTTTGCTTGCATGCAATTGCCTATGCCTTGGCCGAGCTTCGGCATTGATGTTCAACCTGCGGCATATTATCGAACGCAACAGAAAATGATCGAGAGACGCCCGGGTCGGACACCATTTGGGCCAATCTCATGATAATGATGGTCCACATTCGGTAATGTGAAGGAAGAACAGTGCCTGCCCAATCGCTGAAAAAGGCTGCCGTCAAACAGGCTCCGGCCCTGCCCCATGTCGATGACGCAAAGATCGACTTCGACACGATTGAGGCCTTCTTCTTCGCCTACCGGGACTTCGTCTCCGATCCGGACGCCATTCTGGAGAAGCTTGGCTATGGGCGCGCCCACCACCGTGTGGTCTATTTCGTCTGCCGCAACCCCGGAATGACGGTCGCCGATCTTCTCGACACGCTGCAGATCACCAAGCAGAGCCTTGCACGGGTGCTGAAGCAGCTCATCGACGACGGTTATATCCGCCAGATGGCGGGACCCGAAGACCGTCGCCAGCGCAGGCTCTACCCAACGTTGACAGGTCGCGAACTGGCGCTTGCCTTGAGCGATCCGCAGTCGCGCCGCATCGCTCGGGCCTTGGAGGGCATGTCGACGGAGGCAAGGACCTGCGTTCTTGAATTTCTCGCCAGAATGCGCGACGCCGAAAAGACGGGAGCAGAATGACGATGGCCACAGCCACACCAAAACAGCCAGCGGATGACGACGCCCCCCATCTTCTCATCGTTGATGACGATGCGCGTATCCGCGATCTTCTGCAGCGCTTCTTGAGCGATAAGGGCTACCGCATAACCGCTGCGGCAGACGCCGCCGAAGCACGCCGCAAGATGCAGGGCATCCAGTTCGATCTTCTCATCCTCGACGTGATGATGCCGGGTGAAAACGGCCTGTCGTTGACAAAATCCCTCAACGAAAACAAGACCGTGCCGGTCATTCTTCTGACTGCTCGCTCGGAAGCGGATTCGCGGATTGCCGGACTTGAGGCGGGCGCCGACGACTATCTCGCCAAGCCTTTCGATCCGCGCGAACTCGTGCTGCGCATCAACAATATCCTGCGACGCAACACCTCGCCGGACACGCCAAAAATCGACCAGATCATCTTTGGGCCGTTCAACTTCTCCCTCCACAAGAAGGAGCTTCGACGCGGCGCAGAGATGATCCGGCTCACCGACCGCGAACTGGATATCATGATGCTCTTTGCGTTGCGCGCCGGCGATACCATTCCGAGACATGAACTGGTGGATGCGGACGCGGATGTCGGGGAGCGCACCATCGACGTGCAGATCAATCGCCTTCGGCGCAAGATCGAGGACGATCCGGCCAATCCGGTCTATTTGCAGACGGTGCGCGGCATCGGCTACCGTCTGAGCGTGGATTGAACCACACCCTACTGGCGCGTCCGGAAAAGAGCCGGATGGACAGGTGATCTATGGCAAGCCTCGATTTCATGAGTTTCGCCCGAAACAGCGCCCCGGCACGAGGGTGGCGCTTCTTCGTGCGTTGGTTGCGGCACTGGCTGCCCACCGGGCTTTATACCCGCTCGCTGCTGATCATCATTCTGCCCATGGTTCTGTTGCAGGCGGTCGTTGCGGCCGTCTTCATGGAAAGACACTGGCAGTTGGTGACGGAGCGTCTCTCTGCTGCCGTCACGCGCGATATTGCCGCCATCATCGAACTCATCGAAACGGATCCTGAAAAGGACGACTATCAGCGGGTCATCAATATTGCTCGCGAGAAGCTGGATCTCAGCGTCTATATCGAGCCGAAGACGGAACTGCCGCCTGCTCGGCCGCAACCCTTCTTTTCCATCCTCGATTCCATCCTGGCCGATCAGATCAAAGCCCAGATCGGCAGGCCCTTCTGGATCGATACCTATGGCAATGGATCGCTGGTCGAAATCCGCATCCAGTTGAACGATAAGACGCTGCGCATCTTCACGCGCCGCAACCAGACCTATGCGTCCAACACCCATATTTTCCTTGTGTGGATGGTCGGCGCATCGCTCGTTCTGCTGGGCATTTCCATCCTCTTCCTGCGCGGCCAGATCCGACCGATCCTGGCACTGGCCAAAGCCGCTGAAAGCTTCGGACGCGGCCAGAAGATCACCGCCTATTCGCCCAAGGGGGCCGATGAGGTCAGGCGCGCGGGCCTCGCCTTCATTCTCATGCGAGAACGCATCGAGCGACAGATGGAGCAGCGCACCGCAATGCTGAACGGTGTGAGCCACGATCTGCGCACCATCCTCACCCGCTTCAAGCTTCAACTCGCACTTGCGAGCGACAATCCGGATCTGGAAGGCCTCGACAAGGACGTCGATGACATGCAGTCGATGCTGGAAGCCTATCTCGCCTTCGCCCGCGATGATGCGGAAGAGGATGTCGGCACACTGGAAGTGGAGCCATTGCTGCAGAAACTGCAGAGTGATTTCCACATGGTCGGCAAGACGATGACATTCCAGCTCAACGGCGTCTCACATCTTTCCGTTCGTCCCAACGCCTTTTCGCGGCTGATCGGCAATCTGTCCGCCAATGCCCAGCGTTATGCCAACACACTGTCCATTGAGCTGCGGCGCGCACCCCGATCTGTCAGCCTGGTTTTCGATGATGACGGCCCCGGTATTCCGCCAGAATCTCGAGAGGATGTTTTCAAGCCCTTCTTCCGGCTGGATGAAGCGCGCAACCTCAATGCATCCGGCACCGGGCTTGGTCTTTCGATCGTGAGAGATATCGCCAGAAGCCATGGCGGCGATGTGACGCTGGACGATAGCCCGCTGGGTGGGCTACGGGTGATCGTGAAAATTCCAGCCTGACCGGGTCGGAATGATCTTAGCGGCGATGCGCGCTCAGCACATCTTCTCACCGTTCGGCACATCGCGCTCGACGGCAGCGAGCACGATATCGCCATTGGCATCGGCAAAACCGAGCGTGAGAACTTCCGAACGAAACGGCCCGATCTGTCGCGGCGGGAAATTGACGACGGCAAGCACCTGTCGACCGATCAGATTGTCCAGCGTGTAGTGAACGGTGATCTGGGCGGACGACTTCTTGATCCCGATCTCGGCACCGAAATCGATCTTCAGCTTGAAGGCCGGTTTGCGCGCTTCGGGAAAGGCTTCCGTTTCGACAATGGTGCCGACACGGATATCGACCTTTTCGAAATCCGCATAGGTGATCTCAGCGCTCATCCGCGTCCCTCTTTTAAAGCGTGTCGCGATCTTTCAGATTCACTCCTTACGCTTTAAGTCCTTGTTTTGTCGCATGTCGTTATCGCAAAACCGGTGACCACTCTTGCGCGACATGCTTTAGTTCGCCAGTTCTTCTGCCCGCGTCTTGGCTGCGGCAATCGCCTTGTCGAACAAGGGCTGCATGCCGTCTTCGGCCATCAGCACCGAAAGCGCGGCTGCCGTCGTGCCGCCGGGAGACGTCACGTTCTGGCGCAGCCTGGAAGCATCGTCGGAGGACTGGTAAAGAAGCTCACCAGCCCCCGCGACGGTTTCTCGCGCGAGACGCATGGCAAGGTCCGCCTGCAGGCCGGCTTTGCGACCTGCCTCTGCCATGCATTCCACGAGATAGAAAACATAAGCGGGGCCACTACCGGAAACGGCAGTGACGGCATCGATATCACCTTCGGCCGCAACCCATTCCACCGGGCCGCTGACTTTCAGAAGCTCTTCCACAAGCTGACGCTGGTCGGACGAAACGCGCTCATTGGCATAGGCACCGGTCACGCCGCGCCCCACCATGGCGGGTGTGTTGGGCATGGCACGCACGGTCGCCGCCTCACCGAGATGGCTCTCGATAGACGACAGCGTCTTGCCCGCGGCGATCGAAACGATGACTGTCTCTTCACCGACCAGACCTTTCAAGCCCGGCAATACCGCATCCATCAATTGCGGCTTGACCGCCAGAAACAGAATGCTGGCCGTCACGCCATCCGGTGCGCTCTCGCAGTGGCGAGCGCCAGCCTGGCTCAGTGTCGAGGACATGGCGTCGGAAGGGCGCGGATCTATGACGATCACCGAAGAGCCGGAAACGCCCTTCTTCAGCCAGCCAGAAAGCATGGCGCCGCCCATGTTGCCGGCGCCGACGAGAACGATAGGGTTAGAACCGAAGGACAGCACGCGTATCAGGCCTCGCCCACTGTCTCGAACAGGGCTGCATCCATCGCAGCCTTGGCATCCATTCCCGACCAGACGACGAACTGGAACGCCTGGTAATATTGCTCGCAGGCTTCAAGCGCACTGGACAGCAGAACCTCGACCTGCTGGTTCGTCGGCTCGGCCCCGCCCGCTAGAAGCAACGACTGGCGGAAGATGATGACATCCTCCTGGCGCCACAGGTCGAAATGCCCCATCAGCGTTTGGCCGTTGACATGCGAGAGAAGCCGGATCACTTCATTGACGCGATGGTCGGGCACCCGGATATCGAAGGCGCAGGCGAGATGCAGCGCTTCGAACTGTTCCATCCAGGAAAACGAAATATGATAGTCGGCCCATCGGCCTTCCACCGTCATGGCAATTTCGTCCTCGCCCGAGCGCTCGAAAGACCAATCGTTGGCGGCCGCCACGAACTCGATCATATCGACCGGGTTGGAGAGACGTTCAACTTCGAATTCTATTAGGCTCATACGGCACCTTTTCAGCCGGAGATGAATGTTCTGTTTCGCACACGAAAGCACAAAAACGCACATACAAATGCCGGTACATCAATTTAGGACGATTGCCCGACGCCGCCAGATTAACGCAGTGAACCTGTCTGGAGCTTACCGAGTTCGTTTCGAATCATCATTTAAAATCAGTCTATAACGAGCGAGTCCGAGCGCCACCCCCCGTCGTCCCATTTTCCGGGGAGAACCGTGGATATCTCTTGGCGCGTCGGATCAGTTGGGAGTCATAACCGACTCTGCCGATTGCGCTTTTTGGATGTGTCCACAGAGTGAAAAAAAATGCTGATGAAAACGCTTGCTCTTTGGATACGAATCCGCACTCGCGTAGGTTGGCGGTTGGTAGCACGCGAATTGAAAAGGCCGCGCCCTTTTTGAGGGCACGGCCTGTCTGACAGAAGTCCGAAATCGAAGATCGGATTTGGCTTAGGAAGCGTTTCCGGAAAGCTTTGCCTCAAGCGCTTCGATCCTGGCACGCAGAGCGTCATTCTCATCGCGCGCCTTGATCGCCATTTCGCGCACGGCATCGAACTCCTCGCGCTTCACCACGTCGAGGCTGTTCAGCCAACGATCGGCCTGCGCATGAAACGCCTGTTCCACTTCCTTGCGTACGCCCTGCGCCGCCCCTGCGGCATCAGTCATCAGCTTCGCGAATTCATCGAAAATGCGGTTCGTTCCGGTTGTGCTCATGGCGCGGTGTCCTTGTCTTCATCCGGAGAAACATATTGCTCTATCCGGCTCATGCATTTCAGGTAGGCACTCCCTCGGCGCGTTGCAAGCAAAAACGGGATTATGACGGGCAGTAACCTTACTTGTGACAGTCGTGAAAGCGCCAAAGAATCGCCTTGACCGCTCCCTTTTCACCCGCCATTTTCGCCCGGCGGGAAAGATCGCGCCAATACTGCCTGCCGTGCGAAAACCCGGTGTTTTCGACAACAACAAGAGAATGGAATACGCGACTTGTTTTCACCGCTTGCCTCGCTTTCGATCATGCCGTTTCCAAATATCGATCCGATCGCCTTTTCCATCGGCCCGATCTCGATTCATTGGTACGGCATCGCTTATGTCGTCGGCATTCTTCTTGGCTGGTATTACGCACGTAAACTGAGCATGACGGACCGGCTGTGGCCGGCCGACAAATCGCCCGTGACACCGGTCCATTTGGATGACTTCATCATCTGGGCGGCAGCCGGCATCGTGCTGGGCGGGCGTATCGGCTACGTGCTTTTTTATGATCTGCCTGCGGTCATGGCGAACCCCGTCCGCGCCTTCGAAATCTGGAATGGCGGCATGTCCTTCCATGGCGGCCTCCTGGGCACGACGATCGCGATGATCCTCTTTGCCCGCCGCAACGCCATTCCCGTCTGGAGCATGTTCGACATCATCGCCGCCGTCGCACCCGTCGGCCTGTTCTTTGGCCGCATTGCCAACTTCATCAATGGCGAATTGTGGGGCCGTCTGACGGATGTTCCATGGGCCGTCGTCTTCCCGACCGGCGGACCCTTCGCCCGCCATCCAAGCCAGCTTTACGAAGCCGGGCTGGAAGGCATCGTGCTGCTGATCATTCTCTCCGTACTCATCTGGGCCTTCAAGGCGCTGAAGACACCCGGCACCGTGACGGGCACCTTCGTTGCCGGATATGCGCTTTCGCGTATTTTCGTGGAGTTCTTCCGCGAACCCGACGCGCAGATTGGCTATCTGGCAGGGAACTGGCTGACCATGGGAATGGTTCTCTCCGCGCCCATGTTCGCGCTCGGCGTCTGGGCAATCCTGCGGGCACGCTCTGCTGCGCGTGCCCGCCAGAACGGATAAGTGACATGCCAACGCCCCTTGCCCGTCGCATCAAGTCTCTTATTCGGCTCAATGGCCCTTTAAGCGTCACCGATTACTTTTCGCTGTGCCTGGCAGATCCCGAGCACGGCTATTACAAGACACGCCAGCCCTTTGGACGGACGGGCGACTTCGTCACCGCACCGGAAGTCAGCCAGCTTTTCGGTGAAATGCTCGGCGTCTTCATGGTCCATGCCTGGCAGCGTCATGGCCTGCCCGCCAATGTCCGGCTTGTCGAGATCGGCCCTGGCCGTGGCACGATGATGGCGGATATGCTGCGGGTCATCCAGCGTATCGCCGCCACCCTCTATGACGCCATGAGCGTGCATCTCATCGAAACGAGCCCGCTTCTGACCGAAACGCAGCAGAAGACGCTTGCCGCGCACGAGGGCAAGATCAGTTGGCACGAGAGCTTCGACGACGTGCCGGCGGGCTTCCTGCTGATTGCCGCCAACGAGCTCTTCGATGCCATTCCTATCCGCCAGTTTGTCAAGACGCCCCAGGGCTTCAGAGAACGGGTCGTCAGCCTTGACGAGGATGACGAACTGATCTTCACCGCAGGCGTCGCTGGCATCGATCCGGACCTTCTTCCTCCACAGCCGGAGCGTCAGGCGCTCGGCACGATCTTCGAATATTCGCCTGCGCGCGAGGCCGTCATGGCCGCACTCTGTGAGAGGCTGCAAGCCAACAGCGGCACCGCGCTGATCATCGACTACGGCCACATGGTGTCCGGCTATGGCGACACCATGCAGGCGCTCAGAATGCATGAATATGATCCCGTGCTTGCCCATCCAGGCGAGGCCGATCTGACCAGCCATGTGGATTTCGAAAGCCTGGTGAAGACGGCAACGGCAAATGGCGTTCATGTCAACGGCTGCCTGCACCAGGGCGATTTCCTCTACGGCCTCGGGCTCAAGGAACGCGGACAGGCTTTGGCAGCCACCGCGACGCCGGATCAGACGCTCGCGATTGCCGAAGCCATCAACCGTCTCGCAGGCGAAGGTGCCGGCAAGATGGGCGAGCTTTTCAAGGTGCTTGCGGTATCCAGCCCTGCCCTTCATTTGCTGCCATTTCGCGCGCTGGATTGAACCCGCTGACGAGTGGAAACGTGACGGACGCCTGAGAGGAGATTGACACGGGCAGTCCGCTTGGGCCAACATTGGGTCAATTCGAAGCAGAGCACATCTGCCGCACGGCATCTTTTTGAGATGCGCCCATCGGAAACACTCGCTCAGAATCATCACTGAAAAATCGGCGACACCGCAAAGGATTGAACACCCCATGCAGGACGACACGCTGCCGCTTCCCGTTCAGAGCACATTGCTTGAGGCGGCATCTGAAAACGGCATACGCCATGGTTTCTTCACCCGTGCAGGCGGCGTTTCGAAGGGCATCTATCGCGGTTTGAATGTTGGTCTCGGCTCGCAAGACGAGCGCCAGTCGGTACTGGAAAATCGCAGCCGCGTCGCCAAATGGTTCGGTCTTCCAGAAGAGCGGCTTGCAACCGTCCACCAGATCCACTCCCCCAATGTCGTCGTGATCGATGAAGCCTATGACGGCGACAGGCCCCAGGCCGACGCCATGGTGACGGCGACGCCCGGCGTCATCATTGGCGTGTTGAGCGCCGATTGCGGGCCGATCCTTTTTGCCGACAGCCAGGCCGGTGTCGTCGGTGCGGCCCATGCGGGGTGGAAGGGCGCGGTTCATGGCGTGTTGGAAAATACCATCGACAGCATGATCGCGCTTGGCGCACGTCGCGAAAACATCGTTGCCGCACTCGGCCCCTCCATCGCACAGGAGAATTACGAAGTGGGACCGGAGCGTGTCGAAGACCTCAAGCGGCTCGACCCCACCTACCAACAATACTTCGCCCCTTCGAAGAACGAGGGCCATGCCTATTTCGACCTGAAGCAACTGACCATGGATCGCCTCGCCAAGGCAGGCATCCAGGCCGAAAATCTCAATCTCTGCACCTATCCGGATGACAAGCGTTTCTTTTCCTTCCGCAGGACCACGCATCTGTCCGAACCGGATTACGGGCGGCAGATCTCAGCAATAGCAATTTTGGAGACGTAAGATGGCTCTACACTTCGAACCCGCCGAATTCGAGGCCCGTCGTGCCCGCCTGATCGAGAAGATGGCAGAGGAAAAGCTGGATGCGGTGCTGCTCTTTGCCCAGGAGAGCATGTACTGGCTGACCGGCTACGACACCTTCGGCTATTGCTTCTTTCAGACGCTGATCGTCAAGGCCGACGGCTCGGTGTCGCTTTTGACACGTTCCGCAGATCTGCGTCAGGCCCGCCATACGTCGAATATCGAGAACATCGTCATCTGGGTGGATCGTCTCAATGCCGATCCGACGCTCGATCTCAAGAACCTGATGAGCGAAATGGATTTGCTCGGTTGCCGCGTCGGCATCGAGTTCGATACCCATGGCATGACCGGCCGGGTGGCGCGCCTGCTGGACAACCAGTTGGCAAGCTTCTGCCAGATCGTCGATGCCTCCTACCTCGTCAGCACGCTTCGCCTGGTAAAAAGCCCAGCCGAGATTGCCTATGCCAAACGCGCCGGAGAGCTTGCCGATGATGCGCTCGATGCGGCCATCGCCCTGATCAAGCCAGGCGCGGATGAAGCCGACATTCTGTCCGCCATGCAGGGCGCGGTCTTTTCCGGTGGCGGCGATTATCCCGCCAACGAATTCATCATCGGCTCCGGCCCTGATGCGCTTTTGTGCCGCTACAAGGCCGGCCGCCGCAAGCTCGATGCCAAGGACCAGATCACGCTCGAATGGGCAGGTGCCAGCGCCCATTACCACGCGGCTATGATGCGCACCGTCGTCATCGGCGAACCGGAGTTCCGCCACAAGGAACTCTACAACGCCTGTGCAGAAAACATCCGGGCCATCGAAGAGGTCCTTCGCCCCGGCTATACCTTCGGCGATGTGTTCGACGTGCACGCCAAGATCATGGATGAGCGCGGCTTGACCCGCCATCGCCTCAACGCCTGCGGCTACTCGCTTGGCGCGCGCTTCTCTCCCTCCTGGATGGAGCATCAGATGTTCTATGCCGGCAACACCCAGGAAATCCTGCCGAACATGACACTCTTCGTCCATATGATCATCATGGATAGCGATGCCGGCATCGCCATGACGCTGGGTCAGACCTATGTGACGACCGAGGGCGCCCCACAATCGCTGTCCCGTCACAGCCTCGATATGCTGACCGCCTGATTTGACTCCAAACCCAAACCACCCTTAAATCACAGCAATCCTGGGGAGGACGGAGCCAATGATGAAGAGAGACAAGGCATGAAGAGGCTCGGTGCGCTCCTTGCAGTTCCGGGCCTCGTGATGGCTCTTTCTGCATGCAACACCAGCGATGCGCTTACCCCGCAAGTCAATGTCGGGCACAACCAGACGCCATCGACCCCTGTCAATCAGGGCGATCTCGACCAGATGGCGGCAGCCGCTGATCGCTCCGGCTCTGGCGTCGCTTCGCAAGTGCCGGCCTATGCGCCACAGAACACGCTGCAGGCGCAAGCCCAGGCGATGACGAGCGGCGTTCAGTATGGGCAGCCCGTCAGCCGCCAGCCTCAGCAGCCACCGTCCCAACCGCAGCAGCAGACCGCAGCGCTTGCGCCGTCGGGTGGCGCCAGCATTCGCTTCCTGCCGATCATCGGCGCGCCGGTCCAGGCCGTCACGCCGCTCTCCAGGCAATTGGGTGCCGAAGCCCGCGCCAAGGGCCTGACGATCCTGCCTTCCGCCGATACCTCGGCCAACAACATCCTGAAGGGGTACCTGTCCGCTTTCGAAGATGGCAGCAAGGTTACGATCGTCTATGTCTGGGATATTCTCGATGCCAACGGGGCGCGGCTTCATCGCCTCCAGGGACAGGAATCAGTGGCCTCGCGCGGAAGCGACCCATGGTCGGCCGTCACCGATGGCGTGATGCAGAAGATCGCAGCCAAGACGCTGGATGATTACCAGGCATGGCGGCAGAGCGGGCGTGGATAGGTCAGTCGGTCGAAGGCGCTTGCGCCGATCCAATCGATTGAAGCGACATTGAAAACAGCCGAGTCACAAAGTTTTCACGAAAATCATGGGTAACGCGGTTCCGGCTATTGCATTCACAGGCAACAGCGCTATTAAGGCGCCCATGGCAAAACGGCATGTCCGGCGCCCTTCTGGGCCGGGTATTCCTTCCCGTTGAACGACGCAGTGGCCGCGGACAGACTTTAAAAATCCCGGGCTCAAGCGATGGCATGGAAAACAGGCGGCACCCATGAAGGTTTTCGCAGGCAATTCGAACCGGCATCTGGCCGAAGCGATCTGCAAGTATCTCAATGTTCCCCTGGGAAATGCCACAGTAAAACGGTTTGCGGACCAGGAAATCTTTGTAGAAATCGGTGAAAATGTACGCGGCGAGGACGTTTTCCTCGTCCAGTCCACATCCTTTCCCGCCAACGACCACCTGATGGAACTGCTGATCATGATCGACGCGATGCGTCGTTCCTCGGCAAAGCGCATCACCGCCGTTCTCCCCTATTTCGGCTACGCCCGTCAGGACCGCAAGGCCGGTCCAAGAACACCGATCTCGGCAAAGCTCGTTGCCAATCTCATTACCGAAGCCGGCGCCGATCGCGTCCTGACACTCGACCTTCACGCCGGCCAGATCCAGGGCTTCTTCGACATCCCGACGGACAACCTTTTCGCCGCACCAATTCTGGCGCGCGACGTCAAGGAACACTACGACACCAATAACGTCATGGTCGTTTCGCCGGACGTCGGCGGTGTTGTTCGCGCCCGCGCGCTTGCCAAGCGTCTCGACTGTCTGCTCGCGATCGTCGACAAGCGTCGCGATCGCCCAGGCGAATCGGAAGTCATGAACGTCATCGGTGACGTCTCCGGCAAAGACTGCATTCTGATCGACGACATCGTCGATTCCGGTGGCACGCTCTGTAACGCCGCCGAAGCGCTGCTCAAGAACGGCGCAACCAGCGTCACCGCCTACATCACCCACGGCGTTCTCTCCGGCGGCGCCGTCGCCCGCGTGGCATCCTCCAAGTTGCGCGAACTCGTCATCACCGACAGCATCCAGCCGACCACCGGCGTCCAGTCCGCGCACAACATCCGCGTGATCACCACCGCCACTCTGCTGGGCGAAGCGATCAACCGCACGGCGATGGAACAGTCGGTTTCGGGTCTCTTCGATTGATCTAGCTGCTCCTTCGCCTTCTACATCCGCCGTTGGAAACGAGTAGGACTCAATCCTATCTTGGTGTATTCTCCGATGGCGATATGAAGGTGATGACCATGCGCACAACACAGTCCCTCAGCATTACCCTACCATTGGACATGGCGGAAATGGTCAAAGCCAAGGTAGCGTCTGGTGAGTATGCGAGCGAAAGCGAAGTGATCCGCGATGGCTTGAGATCGCTCGCCGCGCAAGACGCGGCAGTGGACCGTTGGCTTCGGGATGAAGTCGTGGAGGCATACGATGCTCACAAATCAGATCCGACACGCACGGTCACACTCGAGGAAGGCTTAGCAAACGTCCGATCCCGCATCGCGAAGCGCGAAGGTCGCGGTTGAGCGAAACGCCAGCGTCGCTTTCATCGTCGAAGACGAGAGTGTCATCGTCCTTCGGATTCTTGGCAAAGGACAAGAATTTCGCCAAGCCAACAAAGATTGAAGCAGCGTTAGTCGACTGCCACGTTTGAATGTCGCTGCGAGGGCCACATCTTTGCCTTCGCCACCCATGCCCGCAGATCGATCACCGTCTTCACACCTTTCCTGACCAGCATAACCAGCCACCGTCTCGCGTAGATTCGGGAGTAGTTCAAAATGGCGCGCACGTCCGTCACCACCGGGCGGACTGTGAAGACTTGCCTATGCTGCCCAATCTTGAGAAGGCGATAGAGGATAAGGGACGTCAGCGCGGCAAAAAGGATCGACATCGTTGTGTCGCTAAGGAAATGGCGTCCCGCAGCCATGCGCATGGCGGCCGTTGCGATGATCAGGACAGCAGCGATCGCGGTGCAGAAGACCTTGCCGCTGCGTGACAGCTGCGGCCAGAGCAAGACGCACACCGGCAGGACGACGCTTGCAATCAGCGCCGCCTCGCCGGATGAAAAGGAACAGTTCTTGAAGCACTGATTGCTCAGCTGAAACGCCGGCGTAAATGTCTGGACCCCGCCGAATTCGATCACGCCGTCAGGCCTGGCGCGGCCAAGCCATGTCTTCAGGATACCATTGACCAGCAGCCCAGCGCAGGCCAGCGTGTTGCCCCAGATGAACGCCCAGACCCGCCAGCCGGTCTGTTGCGTGGTTCCGATCAGGATGTTGCCCAGGAAGATGAGGAATGTGACGACAGCAAACGCCTCCCCGCCGTGACGCAGCACATCTCTCCAGAACATGAAGTCCGGGCTGCGGCCCATCCAGTCACCAGCCTGCCCGTTGAAGAACAGGGAGGAAATTCTGAGGTCCAGGAAGGGGAAAGCCGCAAAGACGATGACGGCGCAAAGCGTTGCGATCGTCAGCCAGATGGTGAGCCGCATATGAAGGATGTCATGGTCCATGGTTCGCCCCCTCAAGGCAGGAGGCTGGGATCTTCCAAAGACCCACCGTGGCGCGTTCCATGAAGCCGGCGGTTGCCGCCCACTCGGCCTGCGGCGGCTCATCCTTCATGCAGGCGGGAAGCGAGTCGGCACGCGATAGGAGAAGCGCGTTCACCGTCTCGTTCGGCTGCAGCGGATAGAGCAGCGCATAATGACTGGAGGGAGGCTCAGCACCCTCGTTCCATGCCCGTGGCACAATGTGGTGGTCGTCTCTCAACTGATAGAACATCTCCGCCAGGAAGGACCGGTCGGACGCAACGAGAACGTGAGCGTCCAGCCTTCTCGCATCTGCAATCGCTGTCGATACCAGAGCAGACCGTCCGAGATAGCGCTTCAGCGCCAGATCACCATTGGGAAGACGCAACTCCGTACCGAAGATGGTCAGCAGCGGCAGGATGATGGCAACGACAGTGTTGAGAATGAGCGACGCCCGCAGCCAATGCGGCCGTGCCGCAAGCCACGGCGTTGCAAGCAGTAGGCCTGCTGCATAGGCGCCGACGGCCCAGTTGGCGAGAGCGCGTGAGATCAGAGCCTGCGCTGTCATCAAAAGGAGAAGTGGAATGCTGAGTGCGCACAGAGACCGCACTGTCGGCGTTCTCATGTCACGCAGGGCCATCAGCATGGCGATGAAAACGAAGGGGCCGACGACACCGGCTTGCGCGCCAAAGAAACCCAGGGCCGAGCCGAAGTTCAGGCCGGCAGCATTCCAGTGGGCAATCGAAACCGTGTGACGAGCAGTGGCAAAGTCATGCGCGTAGTTCCACCACAGATTGGGCGCGACGACGAGCGTGGCGACCGCTCCCGCGAGCAGAGCATGCGACCACCGAACCCGCCAATCCCTGTCCAGATAGGCCGCCAGCGGCACGAAGGGAAACAGAAAGGCCATGGCGTATTTCGACAGAAATCCAAGGCCAACAGCAAAGCCAAGACCGATCGCCAGCATCAAGGCCAGCGGCCCGCCTTCGGTCCTTATGGCAGAGAGTTTACGCCACAGGATCAGCGAGACGACGATGAAAAGCAGCATCGGCGTATCGGTCGAAATCAAAAGGCTGGAAAGCGAGACGCCCGGCAGCGTGATGTAGATGATCGCCGCCAGCGCGCCGATCCGTGCATCGTAGATCATCCGCCCCAGATAGAACATCGCACCCGCCGTCATGGCATGCAGGATGGGCGCCGCCAAACGGACGTCGAAAGTCCCCTCGCCGCCCATAATCCAGGTGGTCAAGCGAATGATCCAGCCAATCAGTGGCGGCTTGGAATAGGCCCCGAAGGCCATCTCCCGGCTCCACAGCCAGTATTGCGCCTCATCGACGAAGAGGTCTGTCCTGTCGAAGGCAAGACAGATGATGCGGAACAGGGTAACGCCAAGGACCGAGAAGACAGCAATGGCAACCCAGCGCGAACGCTCCGTTTCTAGCCTGCCGATGCGTTCCGTGCCGTGAAATTGTCCGGCAATACCGCTCATGATTGGCACCAATGGGCGGCGCGAGCGGAATGAAAAAAATTAAAAAAGAAAGGGCGCATATCGATCCACGCAACAATATCGAGGAGGATATGCGCCCGATTGATGACACTATTACGTCAACTCAGATCGCCTTGATACAAATGACATCGGCGCTTTTTGAAGACCTGTGCCAGCCATGGCCGGAGTTGGCACCGGCGGAAATACCGCCGGCACCGGGTTCACGCGGTATCAGAAGAAGCCGAGCTTGTTCGGGCTGTAGGAGACCAGCAGGTTCTTGGTCTGCTGGTAGTGATCGAGCATCATCTTGTGGGTCTCGCGACCAATGCCCGACTGCTTGTAGCCACCGAAAGCAGCACCTGCCGGATAGGCATGGTAGCAGTTGGTCCATACGCGACCGGCTTCGATGCCGCGACCTGCGCGATAGGCCAGATTGGTGTCGCGGCTCCAGACGCCTGCACCGAGGCCATAGACCGTGTCATTGGCGATTTCGATCGCCTCTTCCACCGTCTTGAAGGTGGTGACGGAAACGACGGGGCCGAAGATTTCCTCCTGGAAGACCCGCATCTTGTTGTTGCCTTCAAACACTGTCGGCTGGATGTAGAAGCCGTCCTTGAGATTGCCGGAGAGCGATTTCTTGTCGCCGCCCGTCAGCACCTTCGCGCCTTCCTTCTTGCCGATCTCGAGATAGCTCATTATCTTGTCGAACTGTTCCTGAGATGCCTGCGCGCCGATCATGGTGGAGGCATTCAGCGGATCGTCCTGGCTGATCGCCTGCACCCGCTTCAGGGCTTTTTCCATGAAGCGGTCATAGATCGATTCATGCACCAGTGCTCGGGATGGGCATGTGCAGACTTCGCCCTGGTTCAGCGCGAACATGGCAAAGCCTTCGAGTGCCTTGTCGAGAAAGGCATCATCCTCGTTCATCACATCGGCAAAGAACACGTTCGGCGACTTGCCGCCGAGTTCCAGCGTGATGTTGGTGACGTTATCCGCCGCATAGCGCATGATTTCCTTGCCGACCGAGGTCGAACCGGTGAAGGCGATCTTGGCGATGCGGTTGCTCTGCGCAAGCGGCTTGCCGGCTTCCATGCCAAGACCGTTGACGATGTTGAGCACGCCCGGCGGCAGAAGATCCTCGATCAATTCCATGACGAGCAGGATGGAAGCGGGCGTCTGCTCGGCCGGCTTCAGCACCACGCAGTTGCCGGCGGCAAGTGCCGGCGCGAGCTTCCACGCCGCCATCAGGATCGGGAAATTCCAGGGGATGATCTGGCCGACGACGCCGAGCGGCTCATGGAAATGATAGGCGACGGTATCATTGTCGATCTGGCCGATCGACCCTTCCTGCGCGCGAATGCAGCCTGCGAAATAGCGGAAGTGATCGATGGTCAGCGGAATATCGGCATTGGTGGTTTCACGAAGCGGCTTGCCGTTATCCCAGGTTTCTGCCCGGGCGATCAGATCGAGATTGTCCTCGATACGCTGAGCGATTTTGAGAAGAATATTGGAGCGTTCGGTGACGCTGGTGCGGCCCCAGGCTGCACGCGCCTTATGCGCGGCATCGAGGGCTGCTTCGATATCGCTGGCATCGGATCGCGGCACTTCGCAGATCTTCTGCCCGGTAACGGGGGAGATATTGTCCATGTAGCGGCCGGACTTCGGCTCCACCCATTGGCCGCCGACATAGTTGCCGTATTTCAGTTTGAACGGAGTTTCTCCCGCTTTGTGCTGAACCTGGATGTTCATGTTTTCATCCTCCCTGATGAACAACGATCATTGGTTGATCGCGTGGAGAGAGGTTGTGCCTACAATCGGGCAAATCAAAGAGGCGGCAGGCCGTTCCGCAGTGCACAGTGTTTCACATCTGCGACAACGGCCAGGCCAATCAAGGCCTGCGCCTTCGCTTCAATGCACGGAGAGCTTCTTCATCTTGCGGTGAAGCGTCGCGCGGCTGATCCCCAGCAATTCGGACGCCTGCGTCACGTTGCCATTGGTGCGCGCCAGGACCCGTCGCAGAGCTGCGCGCTCGGCTTCCATCAGGTCGCTGCCTTTGTCATGCCGCTCTTCTTTGAGTGCATCCGATGCGGGGATTCCTTGCGCTATCCGCGCGTCATCGAGCCGCAGCGCCAGCCGTGCAGCGCGGGTCGCCCCCAGAATGATATCGTCCTGATCGACGGCCAGCAGCGACAGCATCGTCGATTGGCCAGGCGGCACGATCAGGATGCGGGCGCCCGGGAACGCGCGGCGGAACAGATTGCCCTCGATGCGCTGTGCGGCATCGCGCACGGTCTGCGTCACCATGGAAAAGGTCAGTTCGTTGATGTCGTCCCGGCAGGTGGAAATGTCGAGCGCGCCCGTCACCTGCCCCCGGTGGTCGCGGATCGGCGCTGTGGTGCAGGAGAGATTGATGTTGGAGCTGAAGAAATGCTGGTCGCGATAGACCACCGCCGGCCGCTCATCGGCAAGTGCGGTGCCGATGCCATTGGTGCCGACACTCGCCTCGCTCCACAGTGCGCCGGACCAGAGCCCCGCCTTTCGAAAATCGTCATCATCGCCCGCAGCACCGCGCCGTTCCAGGGCAACGCCCTTGGCATCGGTCAGCAGCAGGCAGCACCCGGCCCTGCCGACGGTGGAAAAGATGCGGTCGATTTCATCTGTGCTTTCGGCCAGAAGATCGGAAGCCTCGTCGCGCGCCCTGCGAAATTCCGCCTCCGACAGGAAGATCGGCTTGCGGTTTTCCTCCGGCGCTAGATGATGCATCGTCATGCAGCGTCGCCAGGATGCGACGATGGGGGAACTTGCGGCAGCCGATGAACGGTTGGCGCTCTCATAGACATGATTGGCATGTGCAGCATCGTTCGACATAGGCTCCTCCCAAAGCTTCTGTTATGGTGCGCCGGTTGTGGCGATCTTTCAACGGTAAAATAGTCGCATGCGACGCCGCTTGAGGATCACGACGCGTGGAGCGGGTGTGATCCAATGTAAAAACCCCGCGGTCTTGCGTTCAAGGCCGCTTTATACTATAGCGCGCGCATCCGTGTAGACACCCTTGGAGGCAACGCGGTCGGGTTGGCGCAAGCGCCGCCCCAGTTCTCGTCCGGCCACGCCGGTTTGAACTCTCCATATAACCTCGAAAAGGAAATGCCATGAGCAAAGAAACTTATGAGCTCAAGGCCGAGGCGCGCGAACGAGTTGGTAAGGGGTCCTCTCGTGAACTTCGCCGCAACGGTTTGATTCCCGCTGTCATCTACGGTGACAAGCAGGCCCCGATTTCTATCGCGATTTCGACCAACGAAATCACCAAGCGCATCCACGGCGGCGGCTTCATGACGACGATCGCCACGATCGACGTCAACGGCCAGAAGTACAAGGTTCTGCCGAAGGACTACCAGCTTGACCCGGTTCGTGACTTCACGATGCACGTGGACTTCCTGCGCGTTTCGGCCAACTCGAACGTAACCGTCGAAATCCCGGTTCACTTCATCAATGAAGAGAAGTCCGAGATCAAGACCGGTGGCGTTCTGAACATCGTTCGCCACACCATCGAAGCCAACGTTCCTGCGGACCAGATCCCTGACGCCATCACCGTCGACCTCGAAGGTCTGAAGGTCGGTGACAGCGTTCACATCTCGCAGATCAAGCTGCCGAAGAGCGTGGTTCCGACGATCACCGATCGCGACTTCACCGTTGCAACGATCGTTCCGCCGGTTGTCGACGTTGTTGAAGACGAAGCACCTGCTGCTGAAGAAGCAGAAGGCGAAAACAAGTCCGAATAAGACCTGTTTGGTTTTTCTTGAAGAGGCCCCGTATCGAAAGATGCGGGGCCTTTTTGCGTGTGGGTTCATCCGCGCGACGACGCTGCCCGCGCCATCTGACGGGCTTCAAGTGCAAGCACTCAATTCAAGAATGATTAAGCATTCTGCGAAACGATACCTCAAAGCTTTGGTTCTACAACCGCAGCTGGAAAAGGCTCTCGAGCAATCGAAAACGCCCTCACGGCGCTTGGGCCTTTACCGCATGGACGGGAGTTTTTGGGGATCAAGAGAGGGCAGATGACCCATTCGGTAGAAAGGCGATTTCTGGTGATCATATCCGGCGCGTTGCTGGCTATCGTCGCGCCGCTTTTTACGATTTTGCTCAGCCTATCCTACAATGCCGCGATCTCCAGCCAGGCCGACCGGCTCGAAATTCTCATCGTCGCCAACGCGCAGGCTCTCGGCCGCCCCCTTTGGGATCTGGATGACGAAAGCATCAACCAGATTACCGGCACGCTCATTAACGATCCTGCGATCTACATGGTCCGGGTCAAGGACAGTTTCGGCCAGCTCGACGTCACTCAGACATCAAGCGCCCCCAGAAGCGACGACATGTCGTCGCTTAGCCGTGACATTTACTACAAGAACCTCGACGGCGAAACCAAGGTCGGGACGATCAAGATCATCTTCCGTGATGTCGGCGTCTTCTCATCGCTGAACGGCATCGAGCTATCCTTCCTGTCGATCTTCGTCCTGGCGATCCTGACGGTGTTTGGCGCCGCCATCGTCGGCAACCGAATGATGATCATGCGCCCGCTTCTGCGGCTGACAGCCGCAATCGAGGCAACCCGCAGGCTTGGCTCGCGCCACCATGTCGACTGGCGCTCACGCGACGAAATGGGACGGCTGGCTCTCAGCTTCAACGAAATGCAGACGCAGCTCGAACGGGAAGAGCACGAGCTCAAGCGCGCCCATCGGCGCACGACGGAAATCTACAACCGCACCCCGGCCATGCTGTTTTCACTCGACCCCGAAAATCGTGTCGCAGCGGTGAGCGATTATTGGGTGAAGGCAACCGGCTATAGTCGTGAGGATTCCCTTGGCTGCGCCTTTGAAGCCTTCCTCCATCCGGACGATCGCGAAAGTTTCCGCCAGCGCCATCAAAACCGCCCATCCGACCATACCGATGAATCCTACGCGGCTGAGCTCACCGTCCGCTTCATCTGCGCCGATGGGCGTTCGATGGATGTGCTGATTGCCGAAAAGACGCTGCAAACCGGCATCGAGGAGACCAGCGCAGATGTACTGAGCGTGATGACGGACGTCACGGAGCTTCGTCAGTCGGAACAGCGCAACGGCCTCCAGGCCATTTCCGACCACCTGACCGGGCTTTTGAACCGCCAGGGTTTTGAAGCCATGCTGGACCAGAAGATACTGCATGCCGATGCGGCTCAGACGAAGCTTGCCTGCCTGTTCATCGATCTTGATCGCTTCAAGGGCATCAACGACAATTTCGGCCATGCCGCAGGCGATGCGGTTCTCAAGCAATTCGTTGGTCGCCTGAAAGGCGTTCTCAATCCGCTCGACTCCGCGTCGCGGCTTGGTGGCGATGAGTTTGCCCTATTGCTTGCGGGGTCGGACGCGGAAGAGCGATCGCTGAAAATCTGCGAGAAGATCGGCGCGATGTTCAACGACCCCTTCATTTTCCATGGTCAAAGCATTCGTCTCAGCGCCAGCATCGGTCTTGCCATCTATCCCGAACATGCCCGCAGCGCCTCGGAACTGCTGCAACACTCCGATCTTGCCATGTATACCAAGAAGCGGGCCGGAAAGAATGGCGCCCAGATCTTCGACGCCGCGATCATGAACGAAGCGCGCCAGCGGGCAGAGATCGAGCAGGAAATCGAGCAGGCCATCGAGGAAGACTGGCTTGAGGCACACTTCCAGCCCATTCTCAACTTGCAGACCGGCGCGACCTGCGGCTTCGAAGCCCTGATGCGCTTGAACCATCCGCGCAAGGGCATTCTGCCACCCGGCCCGATCATCGGCGTGGCTGAAGAAAATGGCAGCATCAAGCGCCTCGGCAGCCGCGTTCTGGAGCATTCCATCCGCAACCTCGCGGAAATCTCGGCCGTTCCAGGTCTCGAAAAGGCCTATGTCGCTGTCAACTTCTCCGCCCAGCAGTTTGAGGCCGGTCTACCGACGCGCATTGCCGGCCTGCTGCATCACCACGGCATCGTTCCGCAGCGGCTCGTAGTAGAGATCACCGAAGCCGTGATGATGCATGACGACCCGCAGGTGCGCGCCGTCCTGAATGCCATCAGCCTGCTTGGATGCCGCATTGCGCTCGACGATTTCGGCACGGGCTATTCATCGCTGAGCTACCTCAACCGCTTCCCCGTCGATATCGTCAAGATCGACCAGTCCTTTACGCGCTCCATCAGCAAGGATGCGCCCGACATCAGCAAGAAAAGCCGGATGCTGGTGGAGGGCATCAGCGCGATCTCTCACAAGATGAACTGCCTCGTCATTGCCGAAGGCATCGAGACGGAAGAGCAAAAGACGATGCTGCAAGAGATCGGCGTGGATTGCGGGCAGGGCTATTTGTTTTCCAGACCGCGCGCGATACAGTCTCTGATCGAAACCTATCAGGTTCCGCTGGAGGATGGAAAGAGGCTGAAAGCCGCGCAATAAACGCTGTGGGAGGGGTAGCAGTGTTACGAGCAATTCTCTTATCGATCGGTCTGTCGACCTGCTTGCTGGCCGCGACATCGGCCAGTGCCGAAAAACTGTTTTTATCGACGGAATATTATCCGCCCTACAATCTTCGCGACGCCGATGGACAGCCAAGCGGCGTCTACTGGGATCAGTTGAAGATCATTCTGGAGCGCACTGACACGCAGTATGAGGCAACGGTGATGCCTTGGGCGCGCGCCATCAAGCTGGCTGAGACCGCACCCATGCACTGCGTCTTTGCCGCGGCCCGCACCGCCGAGCGCGAGCCCCGCTTCAAATGGGTTTCCCCCATCCACACGGATCGCAATGTTCTGGTTGCACGTCAGGGCCACGTCATGAACATCAAGACGCTGGAGGATGCCAAGGAATACACCGTCGGAACACAGCGCAACGACTACACCGAAGGCCTGCTCCGCTCGATGAATTTCCCGCGGATCGACATCAGCGCCGATTTTAACAACACGCTCTCAAAGCTCGCCGCGGGCCGCATCGACCTAATGCCCATGTCGGAGAGCGCGCTAAAGAATCTTCCCCAGAAAGACTTTGAGGAGGTCATCACCTTCAGCCGGCAGAGGCTTGGTATGGCCTGCAACAAAAGTGTGCCGGACAGTCTGATCGAGAAGATGCAGAAGGTGCTGGACGATCTGATTGCCGACGGTACCCAGAGACGCATTTACGAAAAATACGGTCTGATCATCAGCGACTAACAGCTGGCGCCCTCACAAAAAAGTTGACACCCGCCGCGTTTCGCGTTGGTGAAGTGTATCGATTTTGAGTGAAGCGGAATTTCGTCCATGATCATCATTGCAGGCCTCGGCAACCCCGGCAATCAATATGCGGGCAACCGTCACAACATCGGCTTCATGGCTGTCGATGCCCTGCAACGCCTGCCCTCCTTCACGCCGTGGTCAAGAAAGTTTAAGGCGGAGATCTCAGAAGGTGAGATCGCCGGCGAGAAGATCCTGCTAATGAAACCGCTCACCTTCATGAACCTGTCGGGTGAATCAGTCGGCGAAGCCATGCGCTTCTACAAGCTGGCCCCCGGCGACATCATCGCCATTCACGATGAGCTGGACCTGCCCGCCGGCCGCGCGCGCATCAAGACCGGGGGCGGACATGGTGGCCACAATGGTTTGAAATCCCTCGATGCCCATTGCGGCAAGGAATATCGCCGCCTGCGCCTCGGCATCGGCCACCCGGGAGACAAGGACCGCGTGCATGGCCACGTGCTCGGCGATTTCGCCAAGGCCGACAAGGCATGGCTCGACCCGCTGCTCGACGCCATCGCCGACAACGCCGCCATGCTGGTGAAGGGTGAAGACTCCCAGCTTATGAATAAATTGGCCCTTGCGACCGGCGCGAAGGCCGAAGTCGAAAAGCCCGCCAAAGCCGCAAAACCGGCAGCGCAGTCGCACATCCATCAGGCGCGAAACCACGCCCAGCCGAAAAAGCTGCCGGAGACCGGCCCCATGGCCGAGATGCTGAAGAGGATGTTCGGCAACAAGGACTGACGACAAAAGTCGTCACCGGCTTTAGCCTGATCAGACGACAGGCTACGCAGGATTGGGGATATGGCGACTTGAAACATAGCGCGACCTCCCCATCTCTTTGCGCATGACCAATATCGGCCATTTGATTGTGACATTCCCGAATTGGGCGCGCCATGGATAAGGAAGCGCCACATCAAAGCATGGCGGCAGCGCTGAAGCGCCTGCCGCATGACCTCCCCGAACGTGTCACGCTCGACTGTCTGCTGGACCGGCTGGGCGACAAGGCGATTGCCTTCGTGCTGCTGGTCTTTGCCATTCCGGCCATTATCCCGACTCCGGGTATTCCGGCTGGCATGATCTTCGGCACCGCACTGGCGATCCTGTCGCTGCAGATGATGTTTCGAGCACGCAGGCTTGTTCTGCCTGGTGTGCTCGGTCGTCTCTCCGTCTCGCGCTCGATCATCGAGCTCACGGCAGACAAGGCAGCACCCCGGCTGGAGAAGCTGGAAGCGCTGCTGAAACCACGCGGCCACATGCTGGCACGCTTTGCCGGACCGGCATTCATCGGCATCGTCATCTTCCTGATGGCCGTGATCATTGCGCTCCCGATCCCGTTCGGCAATACGCTCCCCGGCATCACGGTGCTGATCATCGCCCTGGCACTGGCACAACGCGATGACCTTGCGCTTCTCGGCGGACTGGTTCTGGCCATCGTCTCGGTGCTCTTCTCCATCGGCATCGTCTATGGTGGCTGGGCGCTGATATCCGCCTGGTTCGGCTTCGGACAGCCTTAAGCCTAGTCGCAAAAGGGCGGATTTCTCGCCCTTTGCTGCAACAAGACTTGACCTTGCTCCGGCGTTTCCGCAAAAGGCTCGCAATCGGAAATTCAAAAGTCAAAGACAGGTTTAAGCCATGGGCTTCAAATGCGGTATCGTCGGCCTGCCGAATGTCGGCAAGTCCACCCTCTTCAACGCGCTGACGAAAACGGCAGCAGCACAGGCGGCAAATTATCCCTTCTGCACCATTGAGCCGAACACCGGTGAAGTCGCCGTGCCGGATGCCCGCATGCGCGTTCTGGCCGACATTGCCGGCTCGAAGGAAATCATCCCGACCCGCATCTCATTCGTCGATATCGCCGGTCTCGTGCGCGGCGCATCGAAGGGCGAAGGCCTCGGCAACAAGTTCCTGGCCAACATCCGCGAAGTGGACGCCGTCGTTCACGTGCTGCGCTGCTTTGAAGATGACGACATTACCCATGTCGAAGGCCGCATCAACCCGGTCGGCGATGCCGACACGATCGAAACCGAGCTGATGCTTGCCGATCTGGAAAGCCTGGAGCGCCGCGTCGAACAGACCCGCAAGCGCGCCACGTCCAAGGACAAGGAATCGCTCGCGCAGTTGCCGGTCATGGAAGCGGTCATCAAGCTCCTCAACGAAGGCAAGCCCGCTCGCCTTCTGCTGAAGACGCTGGCAGCCGATGAGATCGAAGTCCTCAAGGGCCTGAACCTTCTGACCTCGCACCCGGTCCTTTACGTCTGCAACGTGGCGGAAGCCGATGCCGTCGATGGCAACGAACACACCAAGGCCGTTGCCGAAATGGCAAAGGCGCAAGGTGCCGAATGCGTCATCATTTCCGCAGCAATCGAATCCGAAGTCGCACAGCTGCCGGAAGACGAATCCAAGGAATTCCTGTCGGCCCTCGGCCTCGAAGAGGCTGGCCTCGACCGGTTGATCCGCGCCGGTTACCACCTCCTCGATCTCATCACCTACTTCACCGTAGGCCCGAAGGAATGCCGCGCCTGGACCATCGTTCGCGGCACCAAGGCCCCGCAGGCCGCGGGCGTCATCCACACCGATTTCGAGCGCGGCTTCATCCGCGCCTTCACCATCGGCTATGACGACTACGTCGCCTACAAGGGCGAAGTCGGCGCCAAGGAAGCTGGCAAGGGCCGCGATGAAGGCAAGGAATATGTCGTTCAGGACGGCGACGTCATCCACTTCCGCTTCAACACCTGATCGAGTCTCGCCGCAGGTGGCGAAACACCTGCGGCGCTCGGACGGCCGCAAAAGTTCCTGCCGTCCTCTGCGTCACCCGCGCTCTGAGTGACGCCTGTAGGGGGCGTTCGACATAAGTGCGCTTCCCCGTGAGAGGAAGCATCATTTGCAGCTTCACATGCCGAGCACCTCCGCGCCTCTCACCCACCACCTATTTTCATCAGCCCGTGACCGATCTGACCTTTACGTAAAGGGAATATTTGCGTTAGCTTGCAGTCGGAACGTGTTTGGAAACCTGACGCAGAGGTGCGCGACATGCATCGCGAAATCGACCTGTCGGAGTGTCCAGACCGGCTCTGAGCATCACGGGACGGAGGAGTAAGCTCGTGAAATACAGTTTCGACGATTTTGCGCCCGGGCGCAGCTTTCCGCTTGGGCCAAAAACGGTGACGGCGGAAGAGATCATTGAATTCGCAATGGAATTCGATCCGCAGCCCATGCATCTTTCAGAAGAAGCCGGCAAGGCCAGCATTCTGGGCGGCCTCGCCGCCTCCGGCTGGCACACATGCGGCATGCTGATGCGCATGACGGTGGACAGCTACATCGGTCAATCTAGCGCCCACGCCGGACTTGGCGTCGATTTTGTCGAATGGAAAAAGCCGGTTCTGGCAGGCGACACGTTGACAGGCTCCTCGACGGTTGTCGAACGCCGCGTGTCGAAATCCCGGCCAGACCGGGGCGTCGTGAAGCTCCGTCATGAACTGCAAAATCAACACGGCGACACTGTCTGCATTGTCGAATTGAATGCCATGCTGGCAACATCGGCGGAGGCGACGCCATGAAGTTCACCGAACTTTACCCCGTGGGCCACAAACTCGAACTTGGCACGGTCCACTTCTCGGCCGAGTCGATCATCCGCTATGCCGAAAAATTCGATCCGCAGCCATTCCACCTGAGTGAAGAAGGGGCAAAGAACTCCGTCTTCGACGGTCTGTGTGCCTCCGGCTGGCAGACAAGCGCGTCCTGGATGAAGTGCTTCCTGAATTACTGGACGAAGGAAGTGAAGCGGCTGACGAGCGAAGGTATCGAGCCGCCAAAGCTCGGTCCCTCCCCAGGCATCGCCAACCTCAAATGGTTGCATCCGGTCTATGCCGGTGACGACGTCACCTATTTCGCCACCCTTCTCGCTGCCCGCCCCCTCGCCTCGCGGCCCGGCCTGCTGCTCAACACGACGCTGAACGAAGGCGTCAACCAAGATGGCGAGCTCGTAGTCACGTTTGAAAGCAAGGTGCTGGAGTTCGAGTGAAGGTAACGCAGCAGGCAGGATCACCGGCGGATGACAGATGTTCTGAAAGGCTACGCAGAGGCCGCGACCCCTGAACTCATATCTCGCTTCGATAATCTGGACTGCCGCGAGGTCTACGCGCCCGTTTTGGATTTGCTGCCCATCCGTCCTGTCCGCATTGCTGATATCGGTGCCGGAACCGGTCGCGATGCCGCCTGGTTCGCGAGCCAAGGCCACGAAGTATTGGCGGTGGAGCCTGTCAGTGAACTTCGCGAGCCCGGCATGCACCTGCATGCTTCCGAGAGAATCAGATGGCTTAGTGACAGCTTGCCAGCCCTCGATAAAACCCTCGCCTACGCGCCCTTCAATCTCATCACGCTGTGCGGAGTGTGGCACCATATCGAAATCGAACAACGCCAGCGCGCCTTGGAAGTCCTGACGCGCATGATGGAAGAAGGCGGGCTGCTGATTATGTCTCTACGGCATGGTCCGTCGCCGGCAGGACGCCCATCCTACCCAATCCGTCCTGACGAAGCCATCGCCCAGGCGGAGAAGGCAGGGCTTGGCCTAATCAGGGCCTTGGAAACCGATTCGATTCAAGCAGGCAATCGAGCTTCAGGTGTTACTTGGACCTGGATCGTCCTGAAAAAAATCCATACCAAAACCTAAGCAGTCGCCTCTTCAGGATCAGTGCCCGGAGAACTCCACGAGCGTCCGCACCTCGACGCCGAGGTCTTCCAGCTTCTTGCGACCGCCGAGATCGGGAAGGTCGATGACGAAGCAGGCTGAGACGATCTCGGCGCCCATTTGCCGCAATAGCTTCACGGCACCCTCGGCCGTTCCGCCGGTTGCAATCAGGTCGTCGACCAGAATGACTTTCTCGCCCGGCTGGACCGCATCCACATGCATCTCCATCGCGTCGACGCCATATTCGAGGCTATAGGCAACACGCACCGTTGTGTGCGGCAGCTTGCCCTTCTTGCGGATCGGCACGAAGCCTGTGGAAAGCTGATGCGCCATGGCGCCGCCCAGAATGAAGCCACGCGCTTCGATGCCGGCGATCTTGTCGACCTTGGTGCCCGCATAGGGATTGACGAGTTCGTCCACGGCGCGGCGGAAGGCACGCGGATTGCCGAGAAGCGTGGTGATGTCGCGAAAGATGATGCCGGGCTTCGGGTAGTCATTGATCGAGCGAATGGCGGCAGCAAGTTCCGAGGCAATAGCGGTCATGATATGTCCAGTTGATGTGGCAGATTGGAAAGTTGCCGCACCTTATCAAGTTGATGTCGGCGAACAAACGAAAAAGGCACGGCCCTTATTCGCCGGTCGTCATGCTCGGCATTTGGCCCATACCGGGCAGACATCTTCGAAGGAATGGGCGTGAGGCCGTAACGCCTCATCCTCACGATCGTCAAAACTTGCCCAGACAAGCGCAACAGCAGGCTCATCATCGATTGCGCCAAGCGTGCTGCCGCAAGCGGCGCAGAAGGCGCGGCTGGAATAATCGGAGGAACGATAGGTCGATGGTGCACCTCCGGGGCCGGTCCAGAGAACATCGTCCGCGTTGAACTCCACCCAGGTGAGGCTGGTCGCACCGGAGTGCCGCTGGCAGATCTCGCAGGAGCACGTGTGAGCATTGCGCGGCACGGCTCTGGTTTCAAAGCGAATCGAGCCACACAAACAGCCGCCTGTTCGGATTTTCGTCATCAAGCGCTCCCGAAGGTTACAAAAAAAGCCCCGCGGGTAACCGCGGGGCTCTTACGCAGATCATGCGAAAACTATCAGTGCTCTTTTCGTGAATAAACCGACTTCTTCGTGAGGTAGATCAGCACCGTGAAGATGAACAGGAATATCATCACCATAAAGCCCGTGCGCTTACGCTGTTCCAGATGCGGCTCGGCAGCCCACATGAGGAAGGCCGAGATGTCTCTGGAATATTGCTCCAGCGTCTGCGGCGTACCATCATCGTAAGTCACCTGATCGTTGCTGATGGGCGGAGCCATTTTCAACGATGTAGCGCTGCCGAAATAGGGGTTGAAGTGGGTGCCTTCCGGAACCTTGTAGTCCGTACCATCCGGGTTCTTGATGCCGGCTGGCGGCTCCTGATAGCCCGTCAGCAGCGCGTGGATGTAATCCGGGCCACCTTCCTGATAACCGCCGACGATCGGGATCATGTCGATGATGAACTGCGGGAAACCGCGTTCAACACCGCGTGCCTTGGCAAGCAGCGACATGTCCGGAGGGGCAGCGCCGCCATTGGAGGCAGCAGCCGCTTCCTTGTTCGGATATGGCGACGGGAAGTGATCGGATGGTACGGCCTTGCGGGTGAACATTTCACCGTCGGCATTCGGACCGTCCTGCACTTCATATTCCGCAGCGAAAGCCTTGACCTGATCTTCCGAGTAGCCGAGGCCCTCAAGCGTACGGAAGGAAACCAGGCTCATGGAGTGGCAGGCGGAACAGACTTCCTTGTAGATCTTCAGGCCGCGCTGCAACTGACCCTTGTCATATTTGCCGAAGGGACCAGCAAAGGACCACGTCTCCTCATGCGGCTTCAGGATGGGGAAGTGCCCGCCTGCAATCGCATGGGTCGCCTTCGACGCGAGATCATCATGGCCTTCTTCTGCTGCCATGGCGGCGGTAAACCCGCCGAGAGCGGCCATGAGCGCGATGCCCGTTACAAGCTTCTTCATTGTCATCATTCTCTCCCGCACTCAGATCTTCACGCCGGCAGGCGCGTCTGTGGTCGCCTTGGCGTTCTTTTCAAGAACGGCCTCGGTGATCGAATTCGGGATTCGCCTTGGCGTCTCGAACAGGCCGAGAAGAGGCATGATGAGGAGGAAGAAGCCGAAGTAGTAGAGCGTACCCAGCTGCGACATCGTCACATAAAGGCCTTCTGCGGGGCGCGAGCCGAGCCAGCCGAGCATGATGGCGTTGGCGACGAAGATCCAGAAGAACAGCTTGTACCAGGGACGATAGACCGCAGAGCGAACCTTGGATGTATCGAGCCATGGCAGGAAGAACAGCACCACGATCGCACCGAACATCACCAGAACGCCACCGAGCTTGGAGTCGATCGGGCCGACATTGAAGGTGATGGCGCGCAGCATGGCGTAGAAGGGAAGGAAGTACCATTCCGGCACGATGTGGGCCGGCGTCTTCAGTGCGTCCGCCATGATGTAGTTGTCGGGATGGCCGAGGAAGTTCGGCATGTAGAAGACGAACCAGGCGTAAGCGATCAGGAAAATCGACACGCCAAGCGCATCCTTCAGCGTCGCATAGGGCGTGAAGGGAACCGTGTCCGTCTTGCTCTTGACCTCGACGCCCGTGGGGTTTGTCTGGCCGGTCACGTGCAGCGCCCAGATATGCAGGATGACGACGCCGGCAATCATGAAGGGCAGCAGGTAGTGCAGCGCGAAGAAGCGGTTCAGCGTCGGCTGATCGACAGCGAAGCCACCGAGCAGGAATTGCTGGATCCACTCACCCACCAGCGGGAAGGCGGTGAAGAAGCCTGTGATAACGGTCGCACCCCAGAAGGACATCTGGCCCCAAGGCAGAACGTAACCCATGAAGCCGGTTGCCATCATCAGAAGGAAGATGACGCAGCCGAGGATCCAGAGAATTTCACGTGGCGCCTTGTAGGAGCCGTAATAGAGGCCGCGGGCAATGTGCAGATAGACCGCGATGAAGAAGAAGGACGCGCCATTAGCGTGCATGTAGCGCAACAGCCAGCCATGGTTCACGTCGCGCATGATCTTCTCGACGGAGGTGAAGGCGACCGTCGTATCAGCAGCATAATGCATGGCAAGCACCACGCCCGTCAGGATCTGCACGATCAGCATGACGGCGAGCATGGCACCGAAGGTATAGGCATAGTTCAGATTGCGCGGAACCGGATAGGCCACGAAGCTGTCATAGATCATACGCGGCAGCGGAAGGCGGGAATCGACCCATCTCTCGATGCCGGTCGATGGCTGGTAACTGGAATGACCACTCATTTCATCTGTCCCCTTATCCGATTCTGATCACGGTATCGGATGTGAATGCGAAGGTCGGAATATGCAGGTTTTCCGGCGCCGGACCTTTGCGAATGCGGCCCGCCGTATCGTAGTGCGAGCCATGGCAGGGACAGAACCATCCGCCGAAATCGCCCGCCTGACCAAGCGGAACGCAGCCGAGGTGGGTACAGGAGCCGATCATGACGATCCAGTTTTCCTTACCCTGACCGGCCGAGCGGTCGATGTCGGTGGCCTGTGCATCGGGCGCAAGGTTGGCGTTGCGGGCAACCGGATCCTTCAGCTGAGCCAGTTGAACGGCATTGGCTTCCTGAATTTCCTTCTCGGTGCGGTTGCGGATGAAGATCGGCTTGCCGCGCCACTTGACGGTCAGCGACATGCCAGGCTCGACGCTGGCAACATTAACTTCGATGGAAGCGAGTGCGAGCGTGGATGCATCGGGACGCATCTGGTCGATGAAAGGCCATGCAACGGCGGCGGCGCCAACGGCACCGGCCATACCCGTCACAAGGTAAAGAAAATCGCGACGGGTGGGCTCACCCGACGCGTCATGGTCATTTACGTGCTCGCTCACCGCTACACCATCCTCTGCGCTAATTTCGTTGAAAATCGCATGAGTCCTCCCGCTCCGATTTGATCCAAGACAAACTCCATCCCCAGCGTCTTGGTCATGCATGCGCGAAGATAAAATCGCGCTTATATGTGTGATCGCAAAATATGCCCGACCTTGGCAAGAGGAAAGCACACAAAGCTGCCGTAATTTCACCTTGAGCCGCATCTTTTTCGTCCGTTTTTGTCAGCCGGCTGTCCATCCAGCAACATTGTGTGCGGGCATGGGCCGTGCTAAGCGACATCCGGGAGCGCGAGAAGACGGGAATTTAAGCGTGAAAGCACGGCTCACCTGCATCGCCTCGACTGCGATCATTGCAGCTCTTTTTTCGATAAGCATCAGATATATAAAAGATTTTTGGCTTCTGGCCTTCGTCAACAGTTTCCAGCTGCATATCGCGGTGCTGGCCGCGCTTGCCTGCATCATCTGCTTCGTTGTCCTGCGCTCGCGCCTCTTCGTAGCACTTCTGGCATGGTCGCTCGTTCTCGCCGCGCACGCTGTTTCCATGCAGTATGATTTCGGGACTGACAGGCAATATCCGGCGGGCGCCAAACCTTTCCGCCTCATGTCTTTCAATGTGCTGCGCGAAAATCGACGAAGCGCCGAATCAATCGCAGACGACATCGTCTCCTCTCAAGCCGATGTCGTTTACATCATGGAGGCCGCAGCCCTCAGCAGCGTTTTGCCGCGTCTGCAGCAGACCTACCCCTATCGCCTCGGCTGTGGTGCCGGCACAGCATCCTGCGATCTCTTGATGCTGTCCAAGCGACCCTTGCGCGATGCCAGGATCGGGACACTCAGCTATGTCAGCCCGGAGCGCGCCGGTTTTGTCCAGATTGACCTTGATGGTGTCACGCTCAATCTCGCGCAGGTGCATCTGACAAAGCCCTATTTCGACGAGAACCACGGTGAGGAACTGCTCAACCTTTCACACGTGCTGAGAAACATGCAAGGCCCTGTCATTCTTGGCGGGGATTTCAATTCCGCCAGCGTCGTTCCGGATATGCGCCGCTTCATGGAAAATGTGGAGCTGGAGAAAGTCAGCTGGGAACCCGCGACATGGCCAATCAAGGCCGGACGGTTCGGTATCGCTATCGATCATGTCTTCGCTCGAAAGCCCGCGACCCTCATCAGCGTCCAGCGCATGCCCAACAATCTGGGATCCAACCACTACGGGCTAACTGCGGATTTCATGATTGCAGCAGAATAAGTCGGCACAGCAAATAGAAACAAAGAGTTGAAGTACGTCTCTTCTCTACCGGGTGGAAGATCCTAAAGCTCTTCCGCATCCAAGAAACCGCCGGACTGACGCGCCCAGAGGTCCGCGTAGAGCCCGCCGCTCGCGACCAGTTCGCTATGCGTGCCCTGCTCGACGATCCGCCCGGCATCCATCACCACCAGCCTGTCGAGCGCGGCGATCGTTGACAGACGATGCGCGATTGCCAGCACCGTCTTGCCCTTCATCAACGCATCGAGATTGCTCTGGATCGCCGCCTCCACTTCGGAGTCGAGCGCTGACGTCGCCTCGTCCAGAATGAGGATCGGCGCGTCTTTCAGCATCACACGCGCAATCGCGATGCGCTGACGCTGACCACCAGAAAGCTTGACGCCGCGTTCGCCCACATGGGCATCGAAGCCCTTGCGGCCCCGCTGGTCTTCAAGCCGCTCGATGAAGTCGTCGGCATGCGCCCGACGTGCGGCTTCCAGCAACTCCTCCTCGGTCGCGTCCGTGCGGCCGAACATAATGTTGTCGCGAATAGAGCGGTGCAGGAGCGAGGTATCCTGCGTCACCATGCCGATATGGGCGCGCAACGTCTCCTGCGTCACATGGGCAATATCCTGCCCATCGATCAGGATGCGCCCCTGCTCCACGTCATAGAAGCGCAAAAGCAGATTGACGAGTGTCGACTTGCCGGCGCCTGAGCGCCCCACGATACCGACCTTTTCGCCCGGCGCGATGGTAAGGTTGAGGTGATCGATGACACCCTTGCCGCGTCCATAGTGGAAGCTGACATCATCGAACTGGACGCTCGGAGTCGTCACCTCGAGCGGCTTTGCATCCGCCGCATCGACAAGGCCGATCGGCTGCGAGATCAGTTCGGCGGCGTTCTGCACCGTTCCGAAATTGCGCATGATGCCATTGAACTGCGTCATCAGCCGGCCGAGGAGGAAGTTGAGCCGCAGCACCAAGGCAAGTGTAAAGGCCACAGCACCGGAGCTGATCTTGCCGGATAGCCAGAGATCGATGCAAAGGGCGGCCATCGACGTGATCATGATGCCCGATAGCAGCGCCATGGACGCCCGGACTCCCGTGATGAAGCGGGTAAAGGTCATGGTGGTGCGCTGGAAGGTATCAAAGCCCTGGCGCATATAGCGGTCATTGGCATCAGCGCGGCCAAAGAGGCGCAGCGTCTGGATATTGCTATAGGCATCCACCATGCGCCCGTTCAGCATGGAGGCGGCTTCTGCGGTCTCGCGCGAATGGAAGCGAATGCGCGGCACGAAATAGCGCGCCAGCATGGAGAAGATGCCGACCCAAAGCACCACAACCAGTCCAAGCCGCCAGTCCAGCCCGCCGATCAGGAAGAGCATCGATACCGAATAGATGCCGACAAACCAGACGCTTTCCATCAGCGAGGTAACGAGATCGCCCGCCGCCTGCCCGCCCGACCAGACCTTGGTGACGATACGGCCGGAGAAATCGTTCTGGAAGAAGCTCAGCGATTGCCGCGCGACATGCATATAGGACTGCCAGCGCACGAGGTTGTAGAAACCCGGCGTGATGATCTGCTGATCGACGAGCGCCGTCAGCATGGTGACGACGAAGCGCACCACAGCGATCAGGAACAGCATTCCGATCAGTTCATAGCCGTGGCTCGCCAGTAGGCCAGACCAGCCATCCCCCGGCTTAACGGTCGAGAGAATGTCGACAAGCCGCCCGACGAACCAGAAGAGCGCCGCTTCGATCGCCGCCGTCAATCCACCGAGCACAAGCATGGCGAAGAACGGCGCCTTGGCCTGACGGAGATAGAACCAGATGAAAGCGAATGTGCTTTCCGGCGGCCTCAGATCGTCCTTACGGGCGAAGGGCTCGATCCAGTTTTCGAAATATTGGAAAACACGGGTGATGATCATATCGATTGTATAGGCGGATTCTTGAGAGGGGCAAAGAACAGGGCAGATTATATTTCGGTAATGCGGCCCAACAAGATCGATCGGTTGTTGGGCCAGAAGGCACCATCTGTAATGAAAAAAGGCGGGAGATGTTCCCGCCCTTAGGATTGATCGGCACGCGACAGGGTCAGAACTCCGTCCAGTTGTCCTCCGCAACCGCCACCGCCGCAGAACCCCTCCCCGTGAAGGCTGAGGCAAGTCGCTGGCCCATCGCGCGGGCAGGCGAGCGTTGTGTCTGCTGGTTGGATGCCTGGACCGGCTGGGAGACGGGCCGGGCCACAGCCCCCTCTTCCAGCTTGAACTGCGAGAGAAGCGCCATCAGCGAAGCCGCCTGCGTTGCAAGGCCATAGGTCGCAGCACTCGACTGTTCCACCATAGACGCATTCTGCTGCGTGCCCTGATCCATCTGGTTGACGGCCGAGTTGATCTCAGAAAGCCCTGTGGACTGTTCGCGGGCAGAGGCAACGACGGCTGCCACGTTCCGGTTGATCTCCTGAACCTCCGCCACGATCGCTTCAAGCGCCTGTCCCGTTTCGCCAACCAGCGTCACGCCGTCACGCACCTGCTCGCCGGATTTGGTGATCAAGGTCTTGATTTCCTTCGCCGCACTTGCCGAGCGCTGGGCGAGCTCGCGCACTTCCTGAGCAACGACGGCAAAGCCCTTGCCCGCCTCGCCCGCACGTGCTGCCTCCACGCCTGCGTTAAGCGCCAGCAGATTGGTCTGGAATGCAATGTCGTCGATCACGCCGATAATGTTGCTGATCGCATTCGACGAGTTCTGGATTTCGGTCATGGCGGTCACGGCTTTACGCACGACCTCGCCGGATCGTTCGGCACCGGCCCTGGTCTTCGCCACCAGTTCACCGGCATCACCCGCCTTGACGGCGGAATCCCTGACCGCCGTCGTCACCTGTTCAAGCGCTGCGGCGGTTTCCTCGACCGATGCGGCCTGCTGTTCGGTGCGTCTGGAAAGATCGTCGGTTGCCGAGCGGATCTCATTGGCGCCAGCATCGATCATTCGCGCATTTTCACCGACCGAGCGAAGTGCTGCCTGCAGCTTTTCGACCGAGTCGTTGAAGTTCAGCCGCACGCCATCCAACTGGTTGACGAAGGGCGTTTCGAGCCGGAAGGTCATGTCGCCATCGGCAAGGTGCTTCAGACCATCGGCAAGACCGTCCACCGCAAAGGTCACGTCCGCCGCCTCCTTCGCCTTCTGCTTCTCGCGCGCCACCCGCTCCTGTTCGCTGAGACTGCGATTGGCTTCCGCTTCCCGCTCAAGTCGCTCACGCTCCAGCGCATTGGCGCGGAAGACGCAGACGGCGGCAGCCATTTCACCGATCTCGTCGCTGCGCTGTCCGTGGGGAATGTCCCTTGTGGTATCGCCCGCCGCAAGCGCATTCATCGCCCCGGTAATGTCGGTGATCGGCCTCGCAATCCGGAAGAGCGACAGAAGCGCCGCGCCAATCGCAATGATGCTCACCGCAATGAGAGCCGTCATCGTGGCTTCCAGAGCAAAGTCCGAGGCATCTTTCAGATGCTGATGGGACTGAGCCGTCAGAACCTTGTTCGCGGCAATCAGCGCATTGATGGCCTTGGTCGACGCATCCGCCGCCGGAGTCATCCGCGCGGTCCTGAGCGCCATCGCGTCATCCACTTTAGAGGCGGCAAGGAGGCTGACGAATTCGCTGCCCGCCTTCTCGTAATCGCCGACAGCCGCTGAAAGCGCCTCGAAGACGTGCTTTATCTCGGGAACGGCCACTGTCGAACCATAAGCGTCGAAGGACGCCTGCCGCGCTACGATCGCGGCCTGAAGCGGTACGGAGGCCTTTTGGACATCGTCAGGCGTTTTGGCACTGAGAAGAACGACATATTCCCGGCGAACGTCGCCGAAGCTTCGGTCCATATCGCCGATGAGAAGTGTGCGCTCAAGCCGGTTCGCCAGCTGTGTGCCCTCCTCTTTCATGATGCTCATGGAATAGATTGCCAGCCCGCCCTGGATCGCCCCCAAGACAATCAACAGCGTGAAGAGTGCAGGCAAAAGAAGTTTAATTTTCATTTTGAACAAGCGCATGGCACCCCCAATAGTAGAATAGATATCCGAAAACGAACCGTTTCAACTACTATTACGAGTGATTCTTAAAGATAATGTTATTGATAAGTATCAAGAAACGAGAAGACACTTCAAAAAATAAGGTCCCCACATGATGATGCGGGGACCCGATACTTCAGTATACTGATTATGCCGGACTCAAGTTATAGAGACTTCCTATTCGCCCGCTGCTTTCATCTCCGGCTCCTCGTCGGCAATAAAGCCACCGGACTGGCGCTGCCACAGATCGGCATAGATGCCGCCATGGGCCACCAGTTCGGAATGCGTTCCGGCCTCGACGATCTTGCCCTTGTCGAGAATGATCAATCGATCCATCTCGGTCAGTGTCGAAAGCCGATGCGCGATCGCAATCACCGTCTTGCCTTCCATCAGCGCAAACAGGTTTTCCTGGATGGCCTGCTCGACTTCCGAGTCCAGCGCCGAGGTCGCCTCGTCGAGAATGAGGATTGGCGCATTCTTCAGGAACACACGCGCAATCGCGATACGCTGACGCTGACCACCGGAAAGCTTGACGCCGCGCTCGCCAACCTGCGCATCGAGCGCGTGGCGGCCATGCATGTCCACCAGCGTTTCGATGAAGTCCCAGGCATTGGCACGCTTGGCCGCAGCGATGATCTCCTCGTCGCTTGCACCCGGATGACCATAGGCGATGTTGTCGCGAATGGAGCGGTGCAAAAGCGAGGTATCCTGCGTCACCACGCCGATCAGGCTGCGAAGACTGTCCTGCGACACGTGCGAGATGTCCTGCCCGTCAATGGTGATCCTGCCGCCCTCCAGATCGTAGAAGCGCAACAGAAGGTTCATCAGCGTCGTCTTGCCGGCACCGGAGCGCCCGACGAGACCGACCTTTTCACCCGCCTTGATATCCATGGTCAGACCATCGATGACACCCTTGTTCTTTCCATAGTGGAAACGAATGTCGTCGAACAGGATCGCACCCTTGTGTGCGCTTAAGCTCGGTGCGTCTGCGGCATCGACGATATCGTGCGGCTTGGTCATCATCGACATGCCGTCATAAACGGTGCCGATGTTTTCAAACAGCGCGGTCACTTCCCACATGATCCACTGCGACATGCCGTTGACGCGCATGGCAAGGCTGATGGCAATGGCGACCGAACCAGCGGTGACCGAGCCCTGCATCCAGAAGTAAAGACCAAGGCTCGCCGTCGAGAACATGACGATCGCATTGTTGATGTCGATCAGCATGTTGAAGCCGGAAATCTTGCGCATCTGGCGGTGAACGGTTCCAAGGAACACGCCCATGCCCTCACGCGCATAAACCTCCTCGCGCCCCGCATGCGAGAACAGCTTGATGGTGGAGATGTTCGTGTAGCTATCCACGATACGGCCCGTCATCATCGAACGCGCATCCGCCTGTTCCTGCGCCAACCGGCCAAGCTTTGGCACGAAATAGGTCAGGATACACAGATAGATGCCGAGCCACGCGAGCAAGGGAATGACCAGGCGCCAGTCGGCGGCCGCCACCATGAATAGCATCGAAATGACGAAGCTGATCGCGTAGACGAAAACATCGATGATCTTCAACGCCACTTCGCGGATGGCGAGCGCCGTCTGCATGACCTTTGTCGAAACGCGCCCTGCAAACTCATTGGCGAAGAAGGTCATGGAGTGGCGCAGCAGATACCGGTGCATCCGCCAGCGCGCGATCATGCCGAAATTGCCGGCCAGCGTCTGGTGCATGGTCATGGTGTGGATCGAGCCCATCAATGGCAAGCCGATCAGAACCAGCGCACCCATGCCGACAAGATGCCAGCCCTCATCCGCAAAGAAGGTCTCGCGGTTGGCGGTGGAGAGCCAATCGACGATGCTTCCAAGAAACTTGTAGAGCATGGCTTCTGCAATCGCGATGCCCATGGACATCAGACCAAGCAGAAGAAGCCATGGCCATGCCGGCTTCACGTAGTGCCACATGAAGGCAATCAGCGTCTTCGGCGGTGTCGACGGCGTGGACGAAGGAAATGGATCGAGTCGTTTTTCAAACCAGCCAAACATGAGGCTAAGCTCCGAATAGAATACCCCGAAGGAACATGCGCAATGGACATGAAGCGCCACTGCCAGAACGGGAAAACACATGGAACGCGGCCGTAACAGCCACATGACGAAATTTTAAATCGGAAAAATGCGGGAGACCCGCAAAGACACACCTAGGCCTGAAGCGGCACTACAAAGGCCGGGAGGCGATATCGATTGTGCTGATCCATCTGAACCTCCTGTGGCTGGTGTTGAAGATGAGGCCTTGTAGCTCAAAATATAATCATTGACCAGATGTAAACAGCTGCACATCCAAGATTGTGTCGTGCAATCGCCAGGTTGTGGTGTTTGAGTGACATCAAGGTCGCCCTTTGACTGGTCATCAAGAGCCCTCCATGCTAACCGCCTCGACCTCGTCGAAAACAGGAACACCATCATGTCCAACATCAGGATCGCCCTTTATCAGCCGGATATTCCGGGCAATACCGGCACGATCCTGCGGCTTGCCGCCTGTCTTGGCGCCGGCGTCGACATCATCGAGCCAGCGGGCTTCGATATATCCGACCGCAACCTGAAGCGCGCGGGCATGGATTACGTCGCCTCAGCCGCACTCGTTCGCCATGTCAACTGGGAGCGGTTCGAGGAGTGGCGCGCCACAACCGGACGGCGCCTGGTCCTGGCGTCCACAAAGGCTGCCCTGCCCTATACGAAGGTGGAGTACCGACCGGACGATATCCTGCTCTTTGGTCGGGAGAGCGCCGGGGTACCAGACCACGTGCATGACAAGGCGGATGAGCGGGTTCTGATCCCGATGGTCGAAGGCCAACGTTCGATCAACGTCGCCATGTCGGCGGCAATGATCACCGGCGAAGTTCTTCGTCAAACATTTTGGCCATAAATTTCTGGAAATTCTGAAAAGATTGTTTCAGAAACCTCTGTACCACTGAACTTTTCGTCCCTATGTTGGTTAGCCAACGAAAGATTTCCCGCTCGATTTCTTCCTGCCCGCCGCATCCGCTCGGCGACGAAGACCTCGTGCAAGGCTATTCTTCGATCATGACCGAATAGACGGAAAGGAGTGGCCGCTCATGGAATCCACCATCGTTATCGTCAATTTGCTCGGAGCGGTCGCGCTGCTGCTGTTCGGTCTGACGCAGGTCAAGGATGGCGTCACGCGTGCCTTCGGGCTGAAGCTCAGAACCATTCTCGCCACCAGCACCCGCAACGGGCCCCGCTCCTTCGTCTCGGGCTTCTTCGCGACCATCGCGCTCCAGAGTTCGACCGCGACAGCACTCACCGTCGCCTCCTTTGCCGAGCGTGATCTGATCCGCCCGCGCATGGCGCAGATCGTTCTTCTCGGCGCCAATGTCGGCACCGCCGTCACCGCCTGGATTTTCGCAACCGGTGTGGCATGGCTGTCGCCGCTCCTCATTCTGTCCGGCATCGTGCTGCGCAAGGGCAACTCCAACGCCCGCCAGGGCGGCGGCACGGCCCTCGTCGGTGTCGGCCTAATGCTGCTCTCGCTGCATCTTCTGAGCAACGCCACCGAGCCGATGCGCGCATCACCCGCGCTCGGCGCCTTCATCGGCCTGCTCGACGATGCCTGGCCGGTGGCGCTGCTTCTGTCGGCAGCCATGGCGTTCTTCTCCTCTTCCAGCCTTGCGATGGTCGTGCTGATCCTGTCGCTGGCTTCGGCCGGCATTCTGTCGACGGGGCTCATCATCGTTCTCGTTCTTGGCGCCAATCTCGGCGGCGCGATCCCGCCGGTCATTGCCACGATGAGCGGCCCTGCTGCGGCGCGGCGCATCACCCTCGGCAATCTCGTTATCCGCGCCATCGGCTGCGCCATCGCCATGCCGCTTGCCTCTTATGGCGCGATCGCGCTGCAACAACTGCCGCTGTCTGAAAGCATGCTGCCGGTGGATGCGCATCTGATCTTCAACATTCTGCTGACGATCGTTGCATGGCCGCTCTCAGGCTTCGTGTCCGACTTGATGGCAAAGGTGGTGCCGAGCGACGTGCAGAGCGACGATGGCCCACGCTTTCTTGATAAGGATGCGCTCGATACGCCGGTCGTCGCACTGGCCAATGCCACGCGCGAAGTTCTGGTCATCGGCGATACGATAGAGCGTATGCTGATCCGCGCTGAAAACGCCTTCAAGCACAACGATCTCGCACCGCTTGCCGAAATCGCAATGCTGGAAAAGAAGGTAGACCAGCTACAGCAGGAGGTGAAGATCTACCTCTCGCAGCTTGGCCGCAAGGGACTGGACGAAAACGATGCCCGCCGTTCGATCACGGTCATCGACTACGCCATCAATCTCGAACATATGGGCGACATCATCGAGAAAGGTTTGTGCGAGCAGATCCGCAAGAAGATCCTGAACGGCTTCAAGTTCTCCGATGAAGGCTATGACGAGTTGAAGACGCTCTTCGACATGACCATCGAGAACCTGCGCGCCGCCCAAAGCATCTTCGTGACCGGCGACCTGTCGCTTGCCCGGCGACTGATGGAGATCAAGATCGATATCCGCCGCCTCGAAAAGCGCTCCTCAGGCCGTCATCTGGAACGCCTGCGCGACGGCTTGATGGAGAGCCTGCAGACCAGCTCGCTGCATCTCGACATGCTGCGAGACCTGAAGCGTATCAACGCCCATATCGTCTCGGTCGCGCATCCCATTCTGGATGAAAGCGGCATTCTGGGCGAGAGCCGTCTACGCACCGCCGAGACGCGGGCGTAAGGGTTTACCGGCGAGGTTCTTGGCGGGCTCTGCCATCCGCGCTACCCATCATCGTCATCCTCGGGCTTGACGCGAGGATCCATCTTTATCCAACGATTTCAGGAGGGTGTGAATCCTCGGGTCAAGCCCGAGGATGACGGCAGTGAGTGTGGACAGTCCCGGCAAAACAGCGCCCGCCCCTCAATCGGCAGACGGCAAACGCCGCATGGTGAACTCGATCTGGTCGCCTTCCAGCTGCCGCCAGCTTTCCACTTCCGTCCAGTAAGCGGCCTTTGGATATTCCTCGAACCATTCTTTCGCCTTGGCGCGGGCTTCTGCCCGCGTCATGCAGAATGTCTGGCGCACGAACATGCCGCTTTTCTGATTTTTGGGCACGCCGCCATCGCGGTCGCGGCGGTGCGCGGCGATCCTGCGTTTCAAGCCTTCAAGCGGTGGCGGTCCGGTAAATTTCGTCATGCCAATACCTCTGATCCTCAAAAGATAGTGCGCGACTGCGCGCTTGGCGAGTCGAAATCGCATCCGCAACCCATGGCGATCACCTTTTGTTGGGACGTCATTTCCCTGCGCAAAACCGCTACACACTTCTGATGGAAATGCTCTAAATCGTCAGAACAAAATCGAATCGCATGAAGGAGACCGGATATGGAACGCCCCGTTTTGCCAAAGGGCCTGCCGGACGACATCGAGGACAAGAAGGCGATCGCCAAAGCCTGGTTCGAGAGCCTGCGAGACACGATCGTTGCCTCCTTCGAGACCATCGAGGATGAGCTTCAGGGTCCGCTCTCCGATCAGCCGCCGGGACGCTTCGTTCAGAAGAAATGGCTGCGCGATGAAGGCCAAGGCGGCGGCGGCATCATGTCGATGATGGAAGGCCGGGTGTTCGAGAAAGTCGGCGTCCACACCTCTACCGTTCATGGCGAGTTCTCGGAGGAATTCCGCAAGCAGATGCCGGGTGCCGACGAGGACCCAAGCTTCTGGGCGTCCGGCATTTCGCTGATCGCCCATCCGGTCAATCCCAATGTGCCAGCAGTGCACATGAACACACGCATGGTGGTGACGACCAGCCACTGGTTCGGTGGCGGCGCCGATCTGACGCCGGTCCTCAACCGTCGCCGCACCCAGGATGATCAGGATACGCAGCTCTTTCACCGCGTCTTCGAGATCACCTGCAACCGACACGCGGTCGCCGACTATCCGCGCTACAAGCAATGGTGCGACGAATATTTCTTCCTCAAGCATCGCAACGAGCCGCGCGGCATCGGCGGCATCTTTTTCGACTGGTTGCACGCGGATGAGGACAAGGGCGGCTGGAACGCCAATTTCGCCTTCGTGCAGGATGTCGGGCGCGCCTTCAACCTCGCCTACCCCAAGATCGTACGCGGCAATTTCAATCAGCCATGGACCGAAGAAGACCGTGACGAACAGCTGATTCGCCGTGGTCGCTACGTGGAATTCAATCTTCTCCACGATCGCGGCACAATTTTCGGCCTGAAGACCGGGGGCAATGTGGAGTCGATCCTGTCGTCCCTCCCGCCTGTCGTGCGCTGGCCTTAAAAAAATCAAGCAATCACGAAAATTTTGATCGTCCTTCGCGTGAAGTGGCGGTTTTTTGAAAAATTGACCCTATCGCAAAAATCGGGCGGTGATAGTCTTTGAGGGCTAGATGGACTGGAGGAGCTATCGTCATGATTACTTCGAACAGCATGCCCATTTCTACGGTTGACGGCAAACAGCCGCGCATCATCCCCACATCAGAACTGATCGACCGGCTGGCCACGGAAATGCGCGAGACGGGAGATCGCGAACTGCCGCTGTCGTTCTATGTCGAGCAGGTGAAGCGCAAGCTGGCCAATGAAAACGCCGCCAATGACGACAAGGTGAATGAGAAGACTGGCCCTGCCGTTGCAACGTCCTCAGTCTTTGCTTGCTGGGCTTTGCCCGAGCAGGGTTGAAGATGACCGATATTTCTGGCGCGCCTCGCTCGCAGGTGCGGCGCGTCAGGATAACACCCCTCATAGTTTCAGCTTAAAATTTCATAGAAAATTAACATCCGCACCCCAGAAACTGGATTTCTGTTTCTAGGAGTTGCGATTTGCCATATTCACGCGCGCTTGCCCCGCAGGAGTTGTTAAACGAGGCCGTTGATCTGAGGTCGGTGCCGACCCGGCGTCATGTGGCACAACATCCTTTCATGGAGAGGCTGCGCAAGGCCGTGCCGTTTGACTTCTTTGCTGTAGCGGGACTCGATTTGGACGGATATCGCTTCGGTAGCGGGTTCTCGATCGACACGGACGTGCCGCCGGCATTTCTTGATGCCTATTACGGCGACGATCTTCTGAAAGCCGACCCATTCGTTCAAGCCTCCGTAACGGCAACAGATGTCATCATCGACGAGAAGGTTTACGAGCAGGCAGCTCCACCGCAGCGGCTGATCTATCTTGCACGCACCTTCGGCGTTCTGAACCGGACGTTGTTTCCGATACGGCGTGGCGACGTTGTCTTCGGCGCAATAACCTTCTCGAGAGCGACGCCGTTCGATCAGGATGAAATCAGCTTCCTCAAGGATCAGGCGGAAGTCACGCATCGTGTGATCACGCGTCCGATCATGGAAAAGTTCTCGGCTCAGACCCTGAAACTGAGCGAGGGCGAAATCGTCTGTCTACGATATGCCAGCCTTGGCAAAACGACGGATGATATCGCGAAATCGAGCGGCTATACGCCCGATACGGTGAACAGCTATATCAAGACGGCTATTCGCAAGCTTGGCGCGGACAATCGTGTTCACGCAATTGCCGAAGCCATCCGCCGCGGTCTTATCCATTAGGGGCGGTCGCGATCTGTCAGGCTCGCTCGCCCTGACTTCAGTTCCGGCTTGATCGGACGGCCTTTTCGCGCCTCCACAGTTCTGCGCCGCCTATTTTATGTCCCTGCGTCAAACGACAGCAGCGGCCCGAAAACCGAAATCGATTTCCGGAAAGCACAGATGCGTAGATCAAAAAAGAGAGGGCATCCTTTGTGCGTTCAATAGAAAGCACAGCGCTCTATGAGTCACTTATTGGGCAAACCGCATAATTTATGAGCAGAAGCTCAATTGCGGATATTGGCATTAAGCCTTTGGCAACAATTGACCCCTAAAACTGGGGGCGACAGGACGAAAGTAGCTCTCAAAACAATTGGTCGCCCTGCCTGTATTGCGTTTAACAGCCGTGGCCAAACTGACCGAGATCGATAGGGATCAGGCACCCGAGCCTCCGGCAAATAGGGAGTGTCTTGAGAATGATGTCTTTGAGTTTCTCGAACGACGCCAAAGCCGTTTTGGCTGCAATGAGTAAATCGCAAGCGATTATCGAATTCGATATGACCGGCAAAATCCTGACGGCGAATGAGAATTTTTGTAAAGCGCTCGGCTATGAGCTGAGCGAAATCGTTGGCCAACACCACCGCATCTTCGTCGATCCGGCTGAAGCCGCCAGCGCAGATTACAGGCAATTCTGGAGCGAACTCGCCGCCGGCAGGTTCGATCGCCGCCAGTACAAACGGATCGCCAAAGGCGGAAAGGAAGTCTGGATCGAGGCATCCTACAATCCGGTGTCGCGCGGCGGCAAATTCTACAAGGTGGTCAAATTCGCAACCGACATCACCGAGCAGAAATTGAAGTCTGCCGAGGACGCAGGCAAGCTCGATGCTCTTTCCCGCTCGCAGGCCGTGATCGAGTTTACACCGACAGGGGAAATTCTGACAGCCAACCAGAACTTCCTGACGGTCCTCGGCTATCAACTGGCCGAGATTAAGGGCAAACACCACTCCATGTTCTGCGACAAGGCCTATGTCGGCAGCAACGACTACCAGAATTTCTGGGCGCGCTTATCGGCAGGAGAATTTGTCGCAGACGAGTTTCTGCGCATCGGCAAGGGTGGCAGAAAGGTTCATATCCAAGCGTCCTATAATCCGATCTTGGACATGAACGGTAACGTCTTCAAGGTGGTCAAGTTCGCGACCGATGTCACGGCTCGCGTAGACAACGTGGACTTGCTTGCGGCGGCGCTACAGAGCGTCGCGGAAGGCGATCTGACACAGCAGCTTTCAACACCCTTCCTGCCGGCGCTTGAGAAACTCCGCACGGATTTCAACATTGCGGCGTCAAAACTCTGCTCAGCAATGGAAGCGGTGTCGGAGAACGCAAGCGCCATAGCGGCCGCATCGCAGGAAATCCGATCTGCCTCTGACGATTTGTCCCGCCGGACGGAGCAGCAGGCCGCGTCCGTCGAAGAAACGGCGGCGGCTCTTGAGGAAATAACGACGACCGGTTCGGATTCCAGCCAGCGCGCGCAGGAAGCAGGGCAGCTTGTCCGCAAGACAAAGGACAATGCCGAGCGCTCCGGTCTCGTGGTTCGCCAGGCCGTCGATGCAATGGGCAAGATTGAATCCTCTGCGTCCGAAATTGCCAATATTATTGGCGTCATCGATGAAATTGCCTTTCAAACCAACCTCCTGGCATTGAATGCCGGCGTTGAAGCGGCACGCGCCGGAGACGCAGGCAAGGGTTTTGCCGTTGTCGCGCAGGAAGTTCGTGAACTTGCGCAACGCTCGGCGAAGGCCGCCAAGGAAATCAAAGGTCTGATCAGCGCCTCGAATGGACACGTCAAGAGCGGCGTGGCTCTTGTCGGCGAAACAGGAAAGGTACTGGAGGAGATCGTCGGACAGGTCGTCCACGTCGATGCGAATGTTGTCGCGATCGTCGAGGCCTCAAGGGAACAGGCGACAGGGCTTAAGGAAATCAACACGGCCGTGAATACGATTGATCAGGGCACCCAGCAAAATGCTGCCATGGTCGAAGAAACATCGGCTGCGGCCCATAGCCTTGCAAAAGAAGCGGAGGCGCTCTTCCAGCTGTTGTCTCAGTTCAAGATCGGCTCAAACGCACCCGCGCGCCGTTCGATGCCGGTGCCTGTATCAGTCGCTGCGCGTCCCGTGGCATCCCAGCCCCGGCAGATGGTGGCAAGGATATCAAACGCGTTTCAAGGCAATGCCGCGATCAAAACCGACAGTTGGGAGGAGTTCTGATGTCCAACCTTAGGCAAAACATGAACGGTCTGACGACACTCGATATCATCGCCTTCCAGCTTGGGGAGCAGACCTTCTGCATCGAAACGACCTCTGTTCGCGAGATCCGTGGATGGGCTTCCTCGACACCGCTACCGCATGCCTCGCCGGAAGTTCTCGGGATCATCAATCTCCGGGGCACGGTCATCCCGACGATCGATCTGTCGCGCAAACTCGGTATGCGCTCAGGCGAGACAACGGAAAGGAGCGCCATCGTCGTGGTAGAGGTGAGCGGCATGCCTTTAGGATTGGTGGTCGATCAGGTGACCGACATGCTGTCTGTTACCTCCGATCAATTGCAGCCGACACCGTCCGTCGCCAGCTCCTTCGATAGGTCCTGGTGCGCAGGCATCATTACCCACATATCGGGCATGATATGTTTTCTCGATCTCCACGCCATGTTTGCATCGAGTGATGCGCTGGCAGCTTGACGCGTCACCGCACGTGCCCAGGCAGAATGCCTTAACACGTCCGCAACGCATATTCGGCAATATACATAAACATTGGGAAGATGCATTCCCATACGACCGGCATGATGCCATTTCTCAGCGCGAGGCAGAAACGTCATGCCGTCCATGCATCCAAACCGTGCCGAATGGGAAGCGATCGTCTGGCTTCTCGCATTTGCGACCATCTATGGCGCTGCTATGTTTTTCAACGGCCACGAAGTTCTTGACGCGTTGTTCCGCGCTTATGAGGACTACAATCTTGACGAGATATTCACTGCGCTCAATATAGCTGGCGGGCTCGGTCTGATTTACTCGGTGCTTCGCATCAAGGACATGTCCAGGGAAATCCAACTGCGCGTAACGGCTGAGAAAAACGTAGACTGGATTGCCTGCCATGATCCGCTGACGGAGCTGCCGAACAGGAGGTTGCTGGAGATCGCCCTCTTAAAGCTTCTAACCCTATCTCACAGGCAACGAAGTGCGATCTTCAGTCTCGACCTGGACGGGTTCAAAAAGGTGAATGATCTTCTCGGCCACGAGCATGGAGACCAGGTGCTGAAGGTCGTGGCAAAACGGCTCTGTTCGATGTTCCCAGAAGACAATGTCTATCGGCTGGGTGGCGATGAATTTGTGGTGGTGGTCGAGAGAAAGGGCAATCAGGATCTGTCTGCCCTGGGAAAACGCATGGTTGTTGCGATCAGTAAACCCATAGCCATCAATGGCGCGACTGTTGAGATTGGTGCGAGCATTGGATTTGCTCGTATCCCGGAAGACAGCGCTTTCCCGGCAGAAGCCATCCAATACTCCGATTGCGCGATGTATGCGGCCAAGAAAATCGGCCGCAACATCGTCAAGGCCTTCGCGCCGGAAATGCAGGAAGAGTTGATCAAGAAAATCCAGATGGAAGCGGACCTGAAGCTTGCCATGAAGCTGGGGAAAATCCGCCCATACTATCAGCCACTGGTGGATCTGAAGACACAAGAGGTTGTTGGCTACGAGGCACTTGCCCGTTGGGAAAGAGAGCCTGGCAAATTCGTTCCTCCCTGCGAATTCATTCCTTTGGCTGAAAACGCTGGACTGATTGTCGAACTGACCGACCAGTTATTCCGCATTGCCTGCCAGGATGCGTTATCGTGGCCCCCTCACACGGTTCTGTCGTTCAATATCTCGCCAGTCCAGCTCAGCGACCAACTGCTTGGACTGCGTCTCCTCAAGGTTCTTGGCGAGGTCGGCCTTCCTGTGCATCGCCTGGAACTTGAGGTCACTGAGAGTGCTCTCATCAACGACGCCGAAACGGCGCGCCACGTTCTTGACGATCTTGTCAAATCCGGCATCAAAATCGCTCTGGATGACTTTGGGACGGGCTATTCCAGTCTTTCGCAGCTATCAAACTATCAGTTCAATAAAATCAAGATCGACAGAAAGTTTGTAGCAACATTCGAGGAAAGCGACCGGCAGGAAAAGGTCGTCCGGGCAATCATTGCGCTTGGGATCGGGCTCGGGGTCAAAATCACCGCAGAGGGCATCGAAGACGCATCACAGCTCCGGCGGCTTCAAGACCTCGGATGCGATATCGGTCAAGGCTACCTCCTTGGAAAACCTCGTCCCATCGAGGAGACGTTGGCAGTCTCTGAACGACAGATCGCTTGAGCCGATAAAGCATGGGATCAATCGGACGCACGGCGCCTCAGCCGACAACGCCAGGAACATAACCCTGTCGCGACCGTTTGAACCTCAGGCCGGTTGCAACAGTGACCCTGGCCGACAATCCATATAGGGAGGCTGTTATGAGACTTTTCGAATGTGGAACATTGGTGCCTGGTTGCGAATGGCACACCCGCGCCGACGAAGACGCAGAGGTTGTACGCCGCAGCGTCGAGCACATGCGCCAGGCCCATGGCGAAACCATCATCCGCGAAAATATGGTCGAAAACATCAAGGCCCGTATTCGCGATGAAAACCAGGTCGAAGCCTGAGCTTCGACGCGCCCGATTACGTATCACCCCGGACGTTGTCCGGGGTGGGATACATTATGAGCGCTGCTGCAGTTTCGTCGCCAGTCGCGAAAGCAACGTCTCACGGTCAGCCGCGAAGTTGCCATCCACCCACGCCGCTTCGAGTTCAGAGAGAACCTCGCCCACCTGCGGACCGGGAGGAAGACCGGCCGCCAGCACATCCGCACCGCTGAGTGGGAAAGAAGGCTTGTCGAACTTCTCGGCACGCGCAAGCAAGGTGGAAAGCTTGGCAATCTTCTGCATTGCGGCCTCCCCCGCAGACATGTCCGCTCTTGCAGAGGAAAGAGCCAGCTTCAGCCGCGTCTTCACGCCCTCGACGCCTTGTCGATAAAGGAGACGATCGAGTGCGGTCTCCGCGAGAGACGGATCGACTGCCGGGGCTTTCGCCCATTGATCGAGACGCGCCGCTTCGTTCTTGGACATGCGCAACCGGCTGGAAAGAGCGGTCACCCGCTCTGCATCAGGCGGGATGATGGAGGCAAGCCTTAGCATCGGGTCGGGCTTCCAGCCCAGCGCCTGCTCGGTTGCGACCATACCGTGGATCGAGTCAATGCCCCACTTTTCCGTCTCGGGGAGGATTTGCGCCAAAACGCCGGCCTGCCGCATCCAAAGCAGTGCCCGCGACGGGTCGTCGGCGCTAAGCAGCTTCTTCATTTCGCTCCAGACCCGTTCGGCCGACAGGGTCGAAAGCTTGTCCTTGGCGCGCGCACTCGCCCGCAGGCCGTCCGCATCCGGGCGACCAGAGCCATAATAGGCAAAGAAGCGGAAGAAGCGCAGGATGCGCAGATGATCTTCGGCAATTCGTGTTGCCGCATCGCCGATGAAGCGAACGGTCTTGGTTTCGATATCGGCAAGTCCACCGATCAGATCGATGACCTCGCCGGAGGCATCGGCATAAAGCGCATTGATCGTCAGGTCGCGCCGTTCGGCGTCTTCTTTCCAGTCGGTGCCGAAAGCCACTTCCGCATGGCGGCCATCGGTGGTCACATCGCGACGAAGCGTCGTCACCTCATAACCTTCACCATCCACGACCAGCGTCACGGTACCGTGGTCGATACCCGTCGGCACCGCCTTGATACCGGCGTCTTTCGCCCGCTCCACAACATCCTGCGGCGGAAGCGTCGTCGCCATGTCGATATCGCCGACCGGCAGTCCCATCAGCGCGTTGCGCACAGCGCCACCCACCACGCGCGCCTCGCCGCCATCGGCGTTCAGAAGCGAAAAAATCCGCTGAAGGCCGGGTTTGGAAAACCAGCTCTGCCCGGCAATGCCGCTCATGAATAGAACCTCTCGTAAATGCTGCGCACGATGCCCGCCGTAATGCCCCAAATGTAGCGCTCGCCATAGGGCATTTCGTAGAAAAACCGCTCTCTCCCCTGAAACATCCGGCTGCCCCGGCTGTGGTTGGCAGGGTTCATCAGAAAGGACAATGGTACCTCGAACACCTCATCCACCTCCGCCGGGTTCGGCGTCAGCGTGAATCCAGGCCTGACGACAGCCAAAACCGGCTTGATGCGAAACCCCGTGCCGGAAATGTAATCAGGCATGCGCCCGACCGTCTCGATGAAACGGCGCGACATGCCGATCTCTTCTTCCGTCTCGCGCAATGCCGCCTCTTCCGGCGAGCGATCCTGCGCATCGATGCCGCCACCGGGAAAGGATATCTGGCCGGAATGATTGCGCAACGTCTTGGTCCGCTGGGTAAAGATCACCCTCGCCTCGTCGCCGTCATCGATGACCGGAACTAGCACCGCCGCATCCTTCAGCCGAATACCATCGCCGGAAAGTCGCACACTAGGATTGAGGATATGATCGCCGATATCCCGCGCGTCGCGATCCTCCCGCTCGGCAACACCCTCGCCATCCTCCAGGACCCGCCGCCGGAAGTCGGCAGCGGAAAATGCCATCAGTTCAGCTCTCATCGGGCAAGCGCTTCCAGCTCGTCCGCAGGCATGATCGGAAACACCTCTCCGCCGGAGCGCACGGAGAACATGGCTCGACCGTCGATATCGATCGCCTCCCCGAGCTCCACCAGATCATACATGACCGCCCGCGACACCAAAGCCTCCAGCCGCCCACGCATGAGGATATAGGGCTTCAGCTCATTGTTCTCGCCGTCCGTGGTGAAACGAAGGGGATGCTCCGGCCCGGCTTCGACCACATCACCAACATTTGTTCGGAAGGTCAAAAGCGGGGCGCCGTCCCTCTCACCGACGCTCATTTCGACGGCGATGAAAGGTGCGTCGACAACCCGGATGCCGACCTTTTCCACTGGGGTGACGAGGTAGGTCTTGCCATCCTCATCCTTGCGCAAAACCGTTGAAAACAAACGCACAAGCGGGGCTCTGCCGATTGGCGTTCCCATATAGAACCATGTCCCATCGGCGCGGATTTCCATGTCGAGATCGCCACAGAAAGGCGGGTTCCATTTCTCCACGGGGGCCGGTCCTCGGGGCTTGTCACCCGTCTGCTCGCTGGCACGCGAAATCAATGCCGCAAGCCCTGCCGCATCCGTCGCCGCATTAATCCTGTCATCTGCCATATTCGAGCCCTGCTTTGCCAATTATGCAATAAAGGAACATGGGTAACGAGATAGTCACTTAAAGGATGCTTGTCAGCGGTTTGCGTGGCAATAAGCTATAGGCAGCGCCAAATCCCTCCTGTATTCCAATAGGAAGGTTGAACGTCAGAGTTTGTCAGGGATAAGTGGAAACCGGTTATCCCGAAGAGACAAACGGCAACAAAGAATCGATTCTAGGAACCGCTGCGGCGGGGTTTTGAGGAGAGCCATATGGGCGTTATGAACACCACCGAAACCCTCGACGAAAAGGCGATCGTCGCCGCTGCGGAAAAGGCGCTGGCCGATATTGCCGCCATTCGCGGCGAAGTCTCCAAGGTCATTTTCGGTCAGGAAAAAGTGGTGCAGAACACGCTTCTCGCCATTCTGTCAGGCGGCCACGCGCTACTCGTCGGCGTTCCGGGTCTGGCAAAGACCAAGCTTGTCACCACGCTTGGCACGGTGCTGGGGCTTGATGCCAACCGCATCCAGTTTACCCCCGACCTGATGCCCTCCGATATTCTCGGTTCCGAAGTCATGGATCAGGATGAGAGCGGCCGTCGCTCCTTCCGCTTCATCAAGGGACCGATCTTCGGCCAGTTGCTGATGGCCGACGAAATCAACCGTGCCAGCCCGCGCACCCAGTCGGCTCTTCTGCAGTCCATGCAGGAATATCACATCACGGTGGCCGGCCAGCGTTACGATCTGCCGAAGCCCTTTCACGTGCTGGCAACCCAGAACCCATTGGAACAGGAAGGCACCTATCCGCTGCCCGAAGCGCAGCTCGACCGCTTCCTGCTGCAGGTGGATGTGGATTATCCGGAACTTGCCGCCGAACGCCAGATCCTTCTCGACACCACCGGAACGGCATCGGCCGAAGCACGCCGGATGATCGAGTCCGAGCGGCTGATCGAAATCCAGACCCTGATTCGCCAGATGCCGGTCAGCGACAAGGTGGTGGATGCGATCCTCTCGCTCGTCCGCTCGGCCCGCCCAGGCCAGGGCAACAAGCTGACCGACAAGAATGTCGCATGGGGTCCAGGCCCGCGTGCCGGACAATCCCTGATGCTGACGGCCCGCGCGCGTGCGCTTTACGAAGGCCGTCTCGCGCCCTCGCTCGACGATATCTATGCGCTGGCAGAACCCGTGCTGGAACACCGCATGGCCCTGACCTTTGCCGCACGCGCGGAGGGAATGTCGGTGCGTGACGTGATTGCCGGCCTCGTAGAGCACGCCAAGAACTAAGCCGTCACCGAAAAAGACGACGGTCTTTAGAAACAGACAGGAGCGCATGTGGCATCCATCGGCCAGATCGTAGAGCAGACATCGGGCAGCGACGTGCTGGCCCGTGCGCGCCAACGCGCCGCTCTGGTGCCGGATTGCATGGTCGAAGCCCGGCGCATCGCCAACACCGTGACCGCCGGCTGGCACGGCCGCCGCAAGCGCGGCATCGGTGAAAACTTCTGGCAGTTCAGGCCCTATGCCGATGGTGAAAGCCTGTCGCGCATCGATTGGCGGCGTTCCGCCCGCGACGATCATACCTATGTGCGCGATCGCGAATGGGAAGCCGCTCACACGATCTGGCTCTGGGCGGATCTGTCGCCCTCCATGATGTATAAGTCGACGCTGGGCACCGTCTCCAAGGAAAGCCGCGCGCTTGTCCTGCTGCTGGCACTGGCGGAGATCCTCGCCCGTTCCGGTGAGCGCATCGGCTGCCCCGGCATCATGGAACCGGTCTCCGCCCGCAACGCCGCCGAGCGGCTGGCTAATGCCATCATGCACGCACCCGCCACCACCGGCCTTCCCGATACCAGCATGATCCGTGGCGCCAGCGACATCGTGCTGATCGGCGATTTTCTCGATGATGCGACCACGATCATGGAGCGGCTCTCGCCGCTGGCACGCCGTGGTCTTGGCGGTCACGTGGTAGAGATTGCCGATCCGGCGGAAGAGGTTTTCCCCTATAGCGGGCGCACGGAATTCTCCGATCCCGAAACCGGTGAGAAGCTGACGTCCGGTCGGGCGGAAACGATCCGCGAGGACTATACCCGCGCCTATTTTGCCCGTCGCGAGGCGCTTTCCTCGTCGCTGCGCCGGCTTGGCTGGAATTTCATCTTCCACCGCACCGACCATCTGGCATCCGAAGCGCTGGTCGCCATGCACATGTATCTCTCCGGCTCACCAGTTGGCGGGCGAAACGGAGATCGCCCATGAGCGCGCTCCCCTTCGTCTTCACCAGCCCCTATATTCTTTTCGGCCTGCTCGCTTTGCCCGCCATCTGGTGGTTGCTGCGTCTCACGCCGCCGCGACCGAAGGCGGAAGTCTTTCCGCCCCTGCGTATTCTCGCAACGGTTCTGAAGCGCGAGGAAACACCGTCGAAGAGCCCCTGGTGGCTGACACTGTTGCGCATGCTGCTTGCCGCAGCCGTCATCTTTGCGCTTGCCGATCCGGTCATCAATCCGCGCAACAACACGCTGGCGGGAAGCGGCCCGCTGGTGCTGATCGTCGACAACAGCTGGGCTGCTGCCCCGGATTGGGAACGCCGCGTCAGAACCGCAGAAGCCTTGATCGGCGATGCGGAGCGCGCCGAGCGCCCCGTGTCTATCACCTTCACCGCGGACCGCGAACATGACGCCGAGCCCGGCACGACGGCAGCCGCATTGGAAAAGCTCGCCGCCGCCAAGCCACAACCGCTGGTCCCGGACCGTGTTCGTGCTGCCGAGTCCGTCATCGAGGCGATGAACGGCACCGCGCCGGGTACGCTTGCCTATATCACCGATGGCGTCGCCACGCCGGAAGACCGCGCTGCACTCAGCAGCCTTGCCAGCCTGCAGGCCTCCGAGTTCCGTGTGATCGAAGGCGATGGTCAGCAGGTTGCCGCGATTACCGGCGCGGAGAACGGCGCCGACACCATGACGGTGTCCCTCTCTCGCCTCAGCACAAGTGGGGCGGCGAACTACACGATCAATGCGCAGGATTCACAAGGACGTATTCTCGCCAGCGACGGCGCAAGCTTTGCGCCCGGTGCCGCTGAAACCACAGCGAAGATCAATGCGCCATTCGAGCTGCGCAATGATTTCGCCCGTCTCTCTATCGACCGGCTGTCCACCGCTGGTGCGGTCCATCTTCTGGATGATGGTTTCCGCCGCCGTCGCGTGGCGCTTCTTGCCGGTGAGACCGGCAATGATTTCCAGCCACTGCTCCAGCCGCTCTATTATATCAGCCGCGCCCTCCAGCCCTATGTGGATCTGGTGCCGCAGCAGCAGCCCGATCTGGCCGTCGCCATTCCAGAATTGCTGCAGACCAACCCTTCCGTCATCGTCATGGCCGATATCGGCCGCTTGCCGCAGGAAACCTATGCGCCGCTGGAACGCTGGCTCTCGCGCGGCGGCACGCTGATCCGCTTTGCCGGTCCACGCCTTGCCGCCGCACCGGCTGACGATCCGCTGGTGCCGGTGACCTTGCGCCAAGGCGAACGCGCGCTCGGCGGCGCTTTGTCCTGGGCCGAGCCGCAGCCGCTGGCGGACTTCCCCAATTTTGGTCCCTTTGCCGGCATGCCACGCGCCGAAGGCGTTCACATCAAGCGCCAAGTTCTGGCCGAACCGACGCCCGATCTTGCCGAGCGCACCTGGGCAAGCCTTGCCGATGGCACGCCTCTGGTGACTACGCGCACGGTCGATGCCGGTCGCATCGTGCTCTTCCATGTCAGTGCCGAAGCAAGCTGGTCTGACCTGCCCATCTCCGGCCACTTTGTCGAGATGCTGCGCCGGATCGTTCAGCAGTCGCAGGTCGGCGGCTCTTCCGCGTCTGCGAATGCGCCGGCCGCAGCCTTGCCGCCTTATCGCGTGTTGACCGCTACCGGATCGCTCTCGCCCGATATTGGTGCCGCCCGGCCGCTGGAAGCGCGCCCCGGTCAACCGCCGCGCGCAAGTTTCGACAATCCGCCCGGCCTCTACGGCACGGAAACCGGCTTCGTTGCCTTGAACCTGCTGCCACCTGGGGCGACGCTTCGCCCGATCGACACGTCACTTGCCGGCACGCCGGTCGCCACCGAAGGTCTTGTCGGCGAAGCGGCAACGTCGCTGCGCCCTGCTCTCTTCATCGCGGCTCTTCTCATGCTCTTTGCCGATAGCCTGATCATCCTTTTCATGAATGGCGCATTTTCCAAGATGCCGCGCGCGCGCTCATCTGCAGCCGCAATCCTCATTGCAGCATTCTCCGCCTTCGCTCTGCTGACGCCAAATCCGGTTCATGCCAATGACGCCAAGCCGGGTGACGAAGAAATCCTCAACCGTCTCGACACCACCCATCTTGCCTATGTGAAGACCGGTGAGGATGATGTCGATCGCGTTTCCCAACAGGGCCTGCAGGGCCTGACCGAGTTCATGACCTGGCGCACGACGCTGGAACCGGGTGCGCCGGTCGGGCTCGATATCGCCAAGGACGAGCTCTCCTTTTATCCGATCATCTACTGGCCGATTTCCGCCACAGCACCCATGCCGTCAACGGCGGCCATTTCCCGCATCGATGCCTATATGCGCGCCGGTGGCACGGTGCTCTTCGATACGCGCGACCAGTTTTCGTCGTTGAACAGTGGTACCAGCGCCAACGGCCAGCGGCTCCAGGAAATCCTCGCCAATGTCGATATCCCGCCGCTGGAACCCGTGCCGCAGGACCACGTCGTCACACGCTCCTTCTATCTGCTGAAGAACTTTCCCGGTCGCTACACCGGCAGCCCGCTTTGGGTCGAGTCGCGCCAGGATGCGGCCAAAACCACCTCCGGCATTTCTTCTTCGGGCGATGGCGTGTCGCCGATCATCATTACCGGCAACGACTTCGCCGGTGCCTGGGCGGTGGATGACAATGGCGCGCCGGTGCTGCCAACTGTGCCGCCAGACGAGATGCAGCGCGAATATGCCTACCGCGCCGGCGTCAACATCATGATGTATATGCTGACCGGAAACTATAAGGCCGATCAGGTGCATGTGCCCGATATTCTCCAGAGACTGGGGCAGTAACGCATGACGCTATCATTCGCCCCCTTCCTTCCCTGGACCGTCATCGCCATTCTGGCCGCAGCCGCTCTCGTTCTGGCTGTCGCCGGTCTGCTGCGCGGCGTGCGCGGCGCATGGCTGCGCGGACTTGCGCTTGCAGCCCTTCTGCTTGCCATCGCCAATCCGCTGCTGACCAATGAGGAGCGTGAGCCGCTCTCCACCATCGTGCCCGTGATCGTCGACCGGTCGCAGAGCCAGGACGTGCAGCAGCGCACCGCGCAGACCGATCAGGCGCTGGCAAACCTTCGTGAGCGTCTTGCCCGCTTTCCCCGCATCGAGCCGCGCATCGTCGAAGTTCGCAACGACGAGAACAGCGATTCGCCCGCGACGAACCTCTTCTCGGCGCTCTCGGCCTCTGTCTCGGATGTCTCGCCCTCCCGCGTCGGTGGCGCGATCTTCCTCAGCGACGGTCAAATCCACGACATCCCCAACGCTACGCCGGATGTCGAACAGACGCTTGGCTTCAAGGCGCCGATTCATGGCCTGATCACCGGCCGCGCTGACGAATTCGATCGTCGCATCGAGGTCGTCCGCGCTCCGCGTTTCGGCATCGTCAATGAAGAGCAGCAGCTCACATTGCGCGTCTTCGACGAGGGTCGCACCCAGAGCGGCACGGCGAATGTCACCATCAAGATGAACGGTCAGGAAATCGGCAATCTGCAAGCCGTGCCGGGACGCCCCATTCCCTTCACCTTCAAGGTTCCGCGCGGCGGCAACAACGTGATGGAGTTCTCCGTCGCTGAGCTGCCGGGGGAAGTCACCACCGCCAACAACCGCGCCGTCCATGTCATCGAGGGCATTCGCCAGAATCTGCGTGTGCTGCTCGTCTCCGGTGAGCCCCATGCCGGCGAGCGCGCCTGGCGCAACCTGTTGAAGTCCGACACCTCCGTAGACCTCGTTCACTTCACCATTCTGCGTCCGCCGGAAAAGCAGGATGGGACGCCGATCAACGAATTGTCGCTGATCGCTTTCCCGACGCGTGAACTCTTCGTCGAAAAGATCAACGATTTCGATCTGATCATTTTCGACCGCTACCAGCATCGCGGCGTGCTGCCGATCCTCTATTATGATTACATCGCTCAATATGTGGAAAAGGGCGGCGCGCTCCTGATTGCCGCAGGCCCCGAACATGCGGGCCAGGATTCGATTGCGATGACGCCGCTGGAATCGGTACTGCCTGCCCAGCCGACCGGCCAGGTCAATCAGGGCGCCTTCTTCCCCCGACTTTCCGAAGCCGGAAAGAAGCACCCGGTCACACGCGGCTTGGAAGGCTCTGGCGACGAGCCACCCCATTGGGGTCGCTGGTTCCGCACGGTCGGCGTGGAACAACCCCAGGGCCAGACAGTCATGCTCGGCGCCGGCCAGGACCCATTGCTGGTGCTGAACCGCCAGGGCGAAGGCCGCGTCGCCATGCTGCTATCCGACCAGGGCTGGCTCTGGGCGCGCGGCTTTGAAGGCGGTGGTCCGCATGTGGCGCTCTATCGCCGCATCGCCCACTGGCTGATGAAGGAGCCGGAGCTTGAGGAAGAGGCACTGACAGCGCGCGCCAATGGCCGCATGCTCGAGATCACCCGCCAGACCATCGGCGACAATCCGGGCGACGCCACGGTCAAATTCCCATCCGGCAAGACCGAAACCATGAACTTCACCCAAACGGACCCCGGTCTCTACAAGATCGAGCGCCGCATGAACGAGACGGGTCTCTACGAAGTCTCCAATGGTGACTTCACAACGCTGGTCCACGTCGGCGCGGTCGATGCGCCGGAATTCAAGGCGATGATCTCCACCACGGATACGCTGAAGCCTCTGGCCGATGCGACAAGAGGCAGCGTCCATCGCGTGGTGGACGATGCCAATCGTGTGGTCCTGCCGGACATTCTTCCGGTTCGCGGCGAAGTCCGCGTTGCAGACAATGACCGCATGCTGATCCGCATGACGGATGAAACCGTGCTGAAGGGCGTCAACACCCTGCCGCTCTTTGCAGGCTTCGCCGGCCTCGCCGCCCTGCTGCTGGCCTTCTCTGCTCTGTGGTGGCGCGAAGGCAGATAAGATGCACTACGAGATCGAACTCAGCGATGGCGCGGATGAGAGCGCCACGGCCGCCATTCTCGCCGGCCTGAAAGACTACAATCTCCATCGCTTCGGCCCTGCCGATTGGAAAGAGTTGGTCATCGCGCTGAAAAACGACGACGGCAAAGTGATCGGCGGTCTCTCCGGCCACACCGCCCGCGGCTGGCTTTACACCGCCCTTCTCTTCATTCCCGAAGACCTGCGCGGACAAGGTCTTGGGCCAAAGCTTCTTCAAATGGCAGAAGACGAAGCCCGCAAACGCGGCTGCACCGGCGCCTATATCGACACGATGAGTGCTGACGCGCTGACGCTCTACCAAAAATGCGGCTACGAGATCTTCGGCCAGATCGCAGAGTTCGGCCCGAATTACGCCATGACGTACTTGAAGAAATTGCTTCAAGACGCGAAAGTTAGCTGAAAGCGAATTTTCTTGAAAAATTTTCGCATTTAGCTATTTTAAGTCATGAAGAAAATTGCCTACAGCAAAGCGTCGATCAGAACTCTTCGTCGCCTGTCGGCAACCGAAGCAAAGCGGATTGTCGCTAAGATCGAACAATATGCGGATGATCCGACCTCTCTGACCAATAATGTCAAGGCGCTTGTGGGATCACCATACATCAGGCTTCGAGTGGGCGATTGGCGCGTCATAATGGACGACGACGGGCATATCTTGGAGATCATTCAAATCGGCCCGCGTGGCAGCGTCTATCAGTAGGAGTTGCATATGCAAACGATAAAGACACCCAACGGCGAAACACTCGTCATCCTACCTCTAGCGGAGTATGAGAGCTTGATCGACCAGGCAGACATTGCCGCGGCAAACAGGATCAAGGCAGACATCTCGGCCAAACGTGACGAACTTGTGCCAGCGGAAATCGTAACCCGCCTTCTTTCTGGGGAGAGTGCCGTGAAGGTGTGGCGTTCTCACCGAGGACTATCGGCGAAAGACCTTGCGGCCGAGGCGGGCATCAGCGCGCCTTATCTTTCAGAGATTGAAGGCGGCAAGAAGGAAGGAAGCCTCTCTGTCATGAAGAAGATCGCCGAAGTCCTCAAGGTGGACCTCGACGATCTAACTTGAGGTCCGTTCAAGACAGGCTAACCTGCCGCGTCTCGGCATTGATCATGGTTGCTGCGATTGCCGCCAGGACCAGGAGACCTGCGAATATGCCAACCGCAAACCCAAACCCCTGAGCAACGGCATAGCCAAGCACGGAGGGTGCCAGCAACCCGCCGAGGCGGGCCATGGCACCGGCTGCCCCCATACCGGTGGCGCGAGATTCGGTCGGGTAGAGCTCTGGCGTATAGGCATAGAGCGCGCCCCAGGTGCCGAGCAGCGCAAAGCTCATCAAAAGCAGAGATGCGGCGATGATCGTACCGGTCGTCGCGAGTGTGAAGAGCAGGCAGCCGAGGGCTGACAGCAGGCAGAAGCCGATCAGCGTTGGCTTGCGGCCCCATTTCTCCACACCGTAGGCAGCAAGCGCATAGCCGGGGATCTGGGCGAGTGCGACGAGGACCAGGAAGCCATAGCCGCGGACAAAGCCGAAGCCTTCACCCGCAAGTCGGGCGGGCATCCAGGTGAAGACGCCATAATAGGAGACCGAGACCAGAAACCAGATGGCAAGGATCATGATGCTGCGCTGACGAAGAGCCGGCGAAAACAGGCCCTGCCCCTTCACAGCCTTGGACTGGGCGATGCCGGTGCCTGCATCCAGTTGCGCGCGACCATTGGTCTTCAGCATGGCATTGACCACGACTTTCGCTTCTTCAGAACGACCGCTCTTCAACAGATAGAGCGGCGATTCCGGCACGAGGAAACGCAGGCCGATGCCGATCAGCGCAGGGAACGCGGTGACGGCAAAGATGTAGCGCCACGCATCCTGGAGTTGGTAAAGGCTCGCAATCCATGCGGCAATTGCCACCACGAGCGTCCCGACGGCCCAGAAGCCTTCCAGCAGAACGAGCCAGCGGCCGCGGTTTTTTGCCGGCAGAAATTCCGCCATCATCGCATAATCCACCGGCAGCGTACCGCCGACAGCTGCACCCGTGAGGAAGCGCAGAACCAGAAGAATGGTGAAATCCGGCGCAAAGATCGAGAGAATGCCGAAGACGGCATCACAGGCCACGGTGACGATCAAAACCCGACGGCGACCGTAACGATCCGCCATCCGACCAAAGCCGATGGCGCCAAGCAGCATGCCGAGGAAGAAGGCGGTCCCCGTCTGCAGTGCCTGCGGGATGGTAAGCCCGAATGTCGCAGCAATCGAGGCGGCGGTGAAGCCCACCGCCAGCACCTGCATGGCATCCGCCGCCCAGACCAGCCCGAAGATACCCATTAACCGGCGCTGATAGGCACCGGCTCCTGCACGATCCAGCGCATCGTTCATCGTAATTGACGTCATCATCGCCCCCTTGCGACCAAAGTCGTAACCCTGGAGCAAAGTGCTACGGTCCGCTGGTAGAGACTGTCAAGGCGTTACAGCTGCGGTTGCGTCACCCCATGGCACGAAGAGGCGGATTAAACACAACCTCGTCCTGCGCATCCACCGCTTTGGCTTCGTCATTCCGCCAGCCAATCGTGCCTTTCAGTCGAGCATGAACATCATCCGCCAAGGGCACGACGAGCACCCGGTTCATGTCGACAGGTCCTGGAAAATCGAGCGCACCATAGGCGACCTTCTCGAAGCCGAGCGGCATGTAATAGGGTGGATCGCCGATCAGGATTACCGCCTCGGAGCCCTTGCGCTTGGCAGCTGCAATCGCAATGCGCACCAGTTCACGCCCGATGCCCCTGTTCTTGTGCGAGGGCCGAACCGCCAGCGGACCCAGCATATGGCCGTTCACCTGACCTGCGCGAACCGGCGTCATCCGCACCGAAGCGATGGTCTCGCCATCATCGGCGCAGATAAAGGAGAGCGAGCGGTCATGAGGCCCCTGCTCGCGGATACGCGCGGCAGCGCGTGTGTGCCGGCCTGGGCCGAAAGCTTCTGCATTGATAAGTTCGATAACGGCGTCGTGAGACGCGTTCTCGGTGAGGTAGACCAGTTCGTGCTTGGACATGAAGAGACCGGAACGTTGAATACGGACATGACGATATGTGACGGTGCACCTGACATTGCCTGACAGGGCAAGAAGAGCGTCAGCGTCGTCGGAGCGTCCGTGGTTCGGTCATAGGGGAGAATTTCCTCAAGATTATGAAAATCGCAGATATCAGGAAATTATGAGACGGTCCAGAACAAATGGCCCTGCGGTTGCATTCACGAAGGGAGAACGCATTGTTCATTGATGCGAGGGTTCGCTTTAACCGCTGAGCGCCTTAGGGTGAGAGAAGAAACAAAGGGAGAATGCAGATGGGCAGGCTGGTCGAGGGCGTTTGGCAGGATGTGTGGTACGACACCAAGGAAACCAAGGGCCATTTTAAGCGCAGCGCTTCGCAGTTCCGCAACTGGATCACCGCCGATGGCGAGCCCGGCCCCTCCGGCAAGGGCGGCTTCAAGGCGGAGAAGGATCGCTATCACCTCTACGTCTCGCTCGCTTGTCCCTGGGCGCATCGCACCCTCATCTTCCGCAAGCTGAAGAAGCTCGACGACTATATTTCGGTTTCCGTCGTCGATCCGCTGATGCTGGAAAACGGCTGGGAGTTCAAGCCTCAGGAGGAGCGCACGCCGGGCGCGACGGAGGATCATCTCTTCGGTTCGTCGTTTCTCTGGCAGGTCTACACCAAGGCCGATCCGCACTATTCCGGCCGCGTCACCGTGCCCGTTCTTTGGGACAAGCAGCAGAACACCATCGTCTCTAATGAGTCGGCGGAGATCATCCGCATGTTCAACAGCGCCTTCGATGCGTTGACCGGATCTGAACTCGATTTCTATCCGGAACAAAGGCGCAGTGAAATCGACCAGCTCAACGACCTGATTTACGACACCGTCAACAACGGCGTCTACAAGGCGGGCTTTGCCACCACGCAGGACGCCTATCAGGAAAGTGCTATCAAGGTATTTAAGACCCTCAACATCCTTGAGGAACGCCTCTCAAACCAGCGCTTTCTTCTAGGGGCTGAGCAGACGGAGGCCGATTGGCGGCTGTTCACCACGCTGGTGCGTTTCGATCCAGTCTATGTCGGCCACTTCAAATGCAACATCCGCCGCATTCACGACTACCCGAATCTCACCGGCTATCTGCGCGATCTCTTCCAGACGCCCGGCGTGCCGGAGACGGTCGATATGCGCCATATCAAGGAGCATTATTACCGCAGCCACAAGACGATCAACCCGACGGGCATCGTTCCGGTTGGACCGGAATTGGAGCTCGAAAAGGCCCATGATCGCGCAAGGTTGGCGGGAGGCTACCAGTAATCGTCCGGCAAAGCGTCACCCGTGAGGTCCGCGAGACGACGCCGCGTCGCTGGTGTCGTCCCATCGGGCAGAGCATCGAGCGGGAAAAATCCGCTCTCGGCAATCTCGCGATCCGGTACCTTCACCGCGGTCTGTCTAACGCTGAGGCGATAGAACAGGACATGGTCGCGATCGCTCGTGCGGTTGTTGAAATAGACGTGGACGAGTTTGGGCACAGACGTCGCAACCAGATTGCCCTCTTCGCGGATTTCCTTGTGCAGCGCCTGCAATCCCGTTTCCTGTCGCTCCACGCCGCCACCAGGCATATGCCAGCCGGAGACATAGGTGTGGCGCACGAGAAAGATGCGTCCCTCATCATCGAAACACGCCGCCCGCACCCCAAGCGTCATGCCGCGCCGCAGAAAAAAGAACCGGTGTACAATCCTTTTGGCAATATTCCGAAAGAGTTGCCGGAACCCTTCATCGAGCTTGCGGTTCTCAACCAACGTTCAACTCTCCGTCACCTGATGGGTTTCCGCCCGATTGAAGCACTTATCCCCTTGAAATGCCGAGGCTTCGCATTGGACGCCTCAACACGGATACGATATGTCTGACCCCATGTTCAAGCTCGCCCATATTTCCGACGTTCACCTCGGCCCATTGCCCAAGCTCACCTTTCGCGAATTGGCGTCCAAGCGCATCACCGGCTTTGTGAACTGGCGGCTCAACCGCCGCAAGCATCTTTTCACCGACACGCTGGAGCGGTTGGTGGACGATATGGAAACCAAGGCGCCGGATCACATCGCGATCACCGGAGACCTCGTCAATCTGGCGACCGGCATCGAAATCCGCGCTGCCGCCGACTGGCTGGAGGAGGTGGGCGACCCGCTGAAGGTGTCCGTCGTGCCCGGCAACCACGACGCCTATGTGCCTGGCGCACACGACAAGGCGATGGCGGCCTGGTATCCTTACGTTCGAGGCGATGGCGATGCGCAAGACTGGAATGAAGACCGCAAGATCTTTCCCTATATGCGCGTGCGCGGCCCAGTCGCACTGATCGGCTGCTCCACCTCGATCGCCACCCCGCCCTTCTCAGCCACAGGATATTTCGGCCGCCGCCAGGCGCGTGCAACCGCGGATCTGCTGAAAAAGGCCGGTGAACAAGGTCTGTTCCGCGTTGTGATGATCCACCACCCACCTGTGCGCGGCGCTGCCGCCACCCACAAGCGCATGATCGGCATCCGCCGCTTCGCTGCAGCACTCGGCACCGGTGGCGCGGAACTCGTGCTCCACGGCCACACCCACCTCAACACCGTCTACTGGCTGAGCACCCATCGCGGCCAGGACCACATCCCTGTCGTCGGCATTGCTTCCGCAAGCCAGGGACCGGGCGGTGAAAAACCCCGCGCCGGCTACAATCTCTTCAACATCTCCGGCGGCCCCGGCACATGGGAGGTGACCTGCGAACGCTTCAGCCTCAACGAGAAGGCAACCGGCATAGAACTCGAAGACATCCGCGTTTTCTACCACAACGGCCGCCCCCTCGGCTTCAGCAACCCGGTGGAACAGGCACCGGAGGATTAACCGCTGTTTTAGAGAAGAGTCTATCGTGATCAAAGACTTGATCACGCTGGATCCCTGTGACGAGCACAGGGATGAGGAAGGGTATGTAAACCGTCCTGCCACTCAAATACCCTCGTGGTCTCAGTCAAACTGCCTCCGGACGCAAGCATCTTGCATCGTCATGTTTCTCTAGGGACAGTCAGACTATGAAGGGTTATGTCTACATCCTTGCCTCTAAGCGGAACGGTACACTTTACACCGGTGTCACGAAGGACTTGCCCAACAGGCTTTTTGAACATCAAAACGAGCTAACGCCGGGTTTCACATCCAGGTACAACGTCAAAACCCTGGTCTGGTTTGAAGAGTACGATCTGCTGACGACCGCGATTACGCGTGAAAAGACGATCAAGAAATGGCCGCGTCAATGGAAACTGAACCTCATAGAGGCGGAGAATCCTGATTGGCAGGACCTCTCCCATTACCTGCACGGTTTATGATCTCTCGAAGGCTCCTCACTCTCCCCTCATCCCTGTGCCTGTCACAGGGATCCAGCCGTTGCGCGTCTGCGCAACGAAGAGGATGTCAGCCCGAAACTCGGGCTGACCAGATACGCTCCACTTACTTCGCCCGCTCTTCCAGCACGCGGTTGGCCGCAGAAACGATCGCTTCCAGCGAAGCCGCAACGATGTTGGTGTTGATGCCGGCACCGAAGAGCTTGCCGCCCGGATGCTCCATCTCGACATAGGCGATGGCCGATGCGTTGGAGCCGTGCTGTAGCGAGTGTTCGGAATAGTCATTCACCGACAGATCGATGCCGAGATAGGTCGACAGCGCATTGATGAAGCCGTCGATCGGACCGGTACCCTTGCCCTCGATCCGCTTCACTTCGCCCTTGTCCATGATCTCGGCAGCAACGACGCGCACGCCCTTGAAATCGCCAGCCGGATAGGTGTGGTGATCGACGAATTTCAGACGCGCATTGGACTGCGTCACGTAGCGTTCCATGAAGCGCTCATAGATGCGTTTGGCGGGCAGTTCCACGCCTTCCTCGTCGGTGATGCGCTGAATGTCCTCGCGAAACTCCACCTGCAGATTACGCGGCAGGTTCAGGCCGTAATCTTCTTGCAGGATATAGGCGATGCCACCCTTGCCGGACTGCGAGTTGATGCGGATGATCGCCTCGTAGGAGCGGCCGACATCCTTAGGATCGATCGGCAGATAGGGCACTTCCCAGACCGGGTGATTGGCAACCTTGATCGCCTTCATGCCCTTGTTGATCGCATCCTGATGCGAGCCGGAGAAGGCGGTGTAGACCAGTTCGCCGACGTAAGGGTGACGCTCGGGGATCGTCATTTCGTTGGAGTATTCGTAGACGGCCTTGATGCGCTCGATATCGGTGCAATCCAGTTCCGGGTCCACGCCCTGAGTATACATGTTCAGCGCCAGCGTCACCACGTCCACATTTCCGGTGCGTTCGCCATTGCCAAACAGCGTGCCTTCGACGCGGTCGGCACCGGCCATCAGGCCGAGTTCGCTGGCGGCAATGCCCGTGCCGCGGTCGTTATGCGGATGCAGCGAGATGATGACGTTTTCGCGGTTGTCGATATTGCGGCACATCCATTCGATCTGGTCGGCATAGATATTCGGCGTCGCCATTTCCACGGTGGAGGGCAGATTGAGGATCAGCTTGTTATCGGCGGTCGGTTTCACCACATCGATGACGGCATTGCAGATGTCCAGCGCCACTTCCAGCTCCGTGCCGGTAAAGCTTTCCGGCGAATATTCGAAGCGATAACCGCCGCCAGCCTTTGCCGCCATGTCGGTGATCATCTTCGCCGCATCGACGGCGATCTGCTTGATGCCGTGCACGTCCTTGCCGAAGACCACGCGGCGCTGCAATTCGCTGGTGGAGTTGTAGAAATGGATGATCGGGTTCTTGGCACCCTCCAGCGCCTCGAAGGTGCGGGTGATCAGTTCAGGACGGCACTGCACCAGCACCTGCAGCGATACGTCATCCGGCACATTCCCCTCTTCCACGCACCAGCGGGCAAAGTCGAAATCCGTCTGCGAGGCGGATGGAAAACCGATTTCGATTTCCTTGAAACCCATGTCCAACAGCAGCTTGAACATGCGCGCCTTGCGATCATGACCCATCGGATTGACCAGCGACTGGTTGCCGTCACGCAAGTCCACCGAACACCAGATCGGCGCCTTGTCGATGGTCTTGCCGGGCCATGTGCGGTCGGGAATGTTGATAGCGGGATAGGGGCGATATTTTACGCCTGCTTCCGGCATGCCCTTGGAAATGCTGTTTGTCTTCGCGTCCATCGTCTTGCTCCTTGAGCATCCAGGCGCTTGAAAAGCCGCTGGCGGATGCTTCACCCGTTGTCGGGCCTAAATCCAGAATGAAATGAGATTTCGAGATGAGGAGCATTGGCACCAGCGGGCTTTCGGCCGCCGGGCGCTCCTCACTGGACCCGGCAACCGCGTGTAAGGTCGAGGCTAAGAAGCGAGAGTGCACCGCACGGCGAAGCCTTCGCAGAAATCTGCGCGCTCATGCCGGAAAAGGTCTTGGTGCAACTGGTCATGGTTTTTCTATAAACAGCGGTTTTTGATCTGACAAGTAATCTTCTGCCGTCACTCATCATTTTAGCGAGCGTGCGCGCACTGCCATAACCGCCCGCTGCAGCGCCAGCATCAGCCCTCCCCCGAGCAATCCCCAGAATGCGCCGGAAATTCCACCGAAAGACAGTCCGGACGCCGTGACGAGAAACGTGATCGCCGCCGCTTCCCGTGTCTCCGGCTCCCTGAAGGCCGCAACCGCCGAACCTGAAAAGGCGCCGACCAGCGCCAGTCCTGCCACCGCTTGAATGAGAATGGGCGGGGCCAATGCGACGAAGGCGGTCACGACACCGGCCAGCAGGCCGAAGATGATGTATCCCACGCCGCCAATGATCGCGGCCCAATAGCGGCGCTTGGGATCGGGATGGGCATCCTCACCGGCACACATGGCTGCGGTAATGGCGGCGAGGTTGACCGCATGGCCGCCGAAGGGTGCGGAAAGAAGCGAAAAGAAACCGGTCGTGGCAAAGAGTGGCCCGGGCTGCGGATCGTAATGATTGACCTTCAGCACCGCGATGCCGGGAATATTCTGCGAGGCCATGGTGACGATGAAGAGCGGCAATGCGATGGAAATCACCGCATGCAGGCTGAAACTCGGTGTCACCCATTCCATCGGCGGCGTCAAAGATTGCGCCAGCGCATCGAAGGCACCAGCGGGGATGTCCACACCGAAGATCATCACCAGCACGAAAGCTGCGAGTGCGGCAGGCACGGCAAACAGCCGCTTGAAGGCCCCAACCACGATCCAGGCCAGAATGATCGGCAGGCCGAGCGCCGGATTGAAGCCAATCGCCTTGATCGGCGCAAAGCAGAGCCCGATGATGACGCCCGAAAGCATGGCATTGGCAAGCGGCGCCGGAATGGAGGCCACCGCGCGCCCAAGCGGGCGGAACAGCCCTGCGATGATAATGAAGGCCGCGCAGATGATGAAAGCGCCGACCGCTGCAGGAAACCCGCCCTCGATCACGCCCGTCGTCGCCAACAGTGCTGCTCCGGGCGTGGACCACGCGATGCTGACCGGCAGCCTCGTCGTCACCGACAGCACGATGGCGCAAAGCCCCATCGAAACCGACAACGCCATCAAGCCGGACGCTGCCTCGAAATCCGTCGCGCCAACCGCCTTCAACCCTTGCAACACCACGGCAAAGGAGCTGGCAAAACCGACGAAAGCCGTGAGGCAGCCCATGAACAGGGCCTGGAGGGAGAAATCTTTGAACATGGTCTACTCTGATAATGGATCGAGTAGAGGCTGACCAAAAAACACAGAGTCGTGCAAGGCCATTACAGCCGTTCCGGGTGCCGACCCGCTCTTTCGCTTGCCTTGCAAGCCTCGCATTGCGTGAGGTTGCGGTGGGAGATGGCCAAGGTTCAGACCCAAAGCAAAAAGCCCGCACCGGCTTTCACCGGCACGGGCTTTGAATTCAGATCGAAACGTCTCACAGTCTGTTCAAGAATTGTCGATGGTGAGACGAAAATGGTGATTTCGAGAACTGGAGCGCAGCGTACTTAAGGTACGTGAGCACCGGAAGCGCAGAAATTGCCATTTGCAGTCCACCAACGGCGATTATCGGACAGACCGTCAGACTTCCGACTGGTGCTCGACGATCTTGCCGACCAGACCATAGGACACGGCATCGTCTGCGCCGAGCCAGTAATCGCGGTCGATGTCCTTGGCGATCTTTTCTTCCGTCTGGCCGGTGGCCTTGGAGAAGATCCTGATCAGGCGCTGGTTCATCTTGATGATTTCACGCGCCTGGATTTCGATGTCGGACGCCATGCCGCGCGTGCCACCCGAGGGTTGGTGCAGCAGGAAGCGGGTGTTGGGCAGGCAAAGACGACGTTCCTTCGGCACCGATACGTAGATCAGCGCGCCGGCAGATGCGACCCAGCCCGTGCCGATGATGTAGACCTTCGGCTTGATGAACTTGATCATGTCGTGAATGCTGTCGCCGGACTCGACGTGGCCGCCTGGCGAATTGACATAGACGCGGATGTCGTCGTCGCTCGCAGCAGCGAGGGCGACAAGCTGCGTGCAGACCTTCTGCGCCAGTTCCTGGGTAATACCGCCATAAATGAAGATCGAACGCGACTTGAAAAGATTCGCTTCCGTTTCTTTACCGATCGGCAGTTCCTTGCTCTTGTCGTCTTCTTCTTCGTTCATACGGACGGTCTCCAACATAATTCAGTGCCTATCGGACATAGTGTGATTTGTGTCGTAAAACAATGAGCGAAAAAGACAAGGCGCGGAACTGCTTAATAAAAGCGCTCAATCCATGGACCACCGGCAAATGCCGCATGGACAGGCTCTTCTGAATCGACATATCGTTGGCTGCGATAAGGTGTGGCCGTTATCCCAAGAACGGCAGGCACCCGACCAGACATTCGAAGAGGGAACGATGTTGAAAAGACTTATCCTTGCCGCAGCCAGCCTTGGCGCCACCACCTTGCCCGCTTTCGCCCATCTCAATCCGGAAGAGCACGGCTCCTTCATGGCCGGCGTTTCACACCCGCTGTTTGGCGCAGACCATATCCTTGCCATGGTGGCCGTTGGCCTTTGGGCATCGCAGATCGCCACGACCGAGGGCCGCAAAAACGCATTATGGGCCGTCCCGGCAGCCTTTGTCGGCACCATGGCGATCGGCTTCTTCATGGCGGTCTACGGCATCGAGCTGCCCTTCGTCGAACCTGCGATCCTTGCGTCCGTCATCGGCCTTGGCCTTCTGGTCGCCATCGCTGCCAAGCTGCCGACCGTTGCGGCAGCCGCTGTTGTCGGCGTTTTCGCACTCTTCCACGGTCATGCCCATGGCGGGGAACTTGGAACGGCTGGCGCGCTGCAGTTCGGCATCGGCTTTATGATCGCCACGGCACTTCTGCATCTTGCCGGAGTGGCCCTTGGTGTGGGCGTCTCGCGCTTCGGTCCCATCGCAGCCCGCATCGCCGGTGGCCTGACAGCGCTTGCAGGTCTCTCGCTCGCCTTCGGCGGATGAGGTATCGGATTACAGAAATGTAAGAAATCGGGGCTTTGAAAAATCCGATTTGAACTCTACTTCCTTGGTATGCGTTTCTCGACATGCCAAGGAGGCAAGAGATGTCACCAGAAGAAACCCAACTGCTTAAGGGCCTGTTCGACAGGATCAGGACCGCATCGTCCACCGCCCGTGACCCGGAAGCCGAAGCGCTGATCGACCAGTCGGTCCGGGATCAGCCGCATGCACCCTATTACCTCGCACAGGCCGTCATCGTGCAGGAAAAGGGATTGGAAGCCGCCGCCGCCCACATCAAGCAGCTTGAAGAACGCATCCACCAGCTGGAAACCGGTGCGGGCGATCAACAGCGCGGAACCCAGGGCGGCTTTCTCAGCTCCATTTTCGGCACCAATCAGCCGCAGGCGCCCGCTCCTGCCCCAACCCCGCAGCCCCCACAGCCGCAGTCTATCTATCGCAACGATATGTCCGGCCAGACATCTGGACCTTGGGGCAGAAGCCCTGAGCCACAGCAGCCAAGTGGCCCGTGGAGTCAGCAGACATCCGGCTTCGGACGTTCCGGTGGCGGTGGCGGCAGTTTCCTTCAGGGTGCGCTTGGAACCGCCGCGGGTGTCGCAGGCGGCATGCTGCTTGCCAATTCGCTAAGCGGCATCTTCTCCAACCACATGGCGTCATCCGGTTGGGGTTCGCCCTTCTCCGGCGGCAATGCACTTGGCAACGCGCCGGTCGAGGAAACCGTCATCAACAATTATTATGGCGACGATCAGCAGCAGGCCAACGCCGATAACAACGGCAACGACGTGCAGCAGGCCGACTACACGCCTGATGACAATGACCCGAGTTATGACGACAGCAGCAATGACACGGACTACGACTCGGGCGACGATAGCTCCTTCGTCTGAGCCTCGATCAGTTTGATCAGGAACTTCCGTTGGTGTGAGCACTGGAAGCGCAGACATTGCCATTTGCAGGCGACCAACGGAGATTCCTGGATAGGCTGTCAGCCGCGACCACGATAGGTCGCCACTCCCTGATCCGGTAGCCAGACGCCTTCGGGCGCTGGCCCGGTCTGCCAGAACACATCGATGGGAATGCCGCCGCGCGGATACCAGTAAGCGCCGATACGCAGCCACTTGGGCGCCAGCAGATCGACCAGCCGCTTGGCGATATAGATCGAGCAATCCTCGTGGAAGGCACCGTGGTTGCGGAAGGAATGCAGGAAGAGTTTCAGCGACTTCGATTCCACCAGAAAGTCACCGGGAATGTAGTCGATGACGATATGGGCGAAATCCGGCTGTCCCGTCATCGGGCAAAGCGAGGTGAACTCCGGCGCTGTGAAGCGCACGACGTAATCCGTGCCGGCATTTCCGTTCGGCACGCGCTCCAGAACGGCACTTTCTGGATTTTCAGGGGCTGCGACCTGCGCGCCCAACTGGGACAGGCCGGAAACATCCGTCACTGACATGGCTTAAACTCCTGGTTCTAAAACATTGACCCTGACGCCATGCGCCTGTTCGCTTTCAGGCTCGACGTGGATTGCGAGTGTGGCCCCGGGTATCACGCCCCTTATGGCATCTTCAAGGCGATCGCAAATCTCATGCGCCGCGCCCACCGACATGCTGGCGGGCACGACGACGTGAAAATCGATGAAAGCGGCAGACCCTGCCCGGCGCGTCTTCAAGTCATGCACATTGAGAACGCCAGCGGAATGCTCTGCAATGGCCTTCTTGATTGCCTCGTCCTCCTCCGGCTCCACCGCCTTATCCATCAATCCGCTCAACGAGTGTAGAATGACCTTCGAGCCTTGGATGAGAATATTGATGGCAACCAGAATGGCGAGCAGCGGATCGAGGATCGCGTAGCCGGTGACGATCGCCAGCACGAGGCCGATCAGAACGCCAACCGAGGTCACGACATCCGACATGATGTGATGGCCATCGGCCGTCAGCGCAGGCGAAGCATGCTTGCGACCGACGCGAATGAGAATGGTCGCCCAGACCGCATTGAGACCGCCGGCAAACGCATTGATTGCCAGACCCAGCACCGGTGCTTCCGGCAGGCGTGGCTCGAACAACCCGCCCCAGGCTTCCTTGACGATCAACAGCGCCGCCACGACGATCAGCACACCCTCTACAACGGCAGATATATATTCTGCCTTGTGGTGACCGAACTGGTGATCGTCATCGGCGGGCTTCTGCGCATAGCGAATGACGAAGTAAGCAATGAACGCCGCAACCACATTGACGGTCGATTCCAGACCGTCGGACAGCAGCGCGACGGAGCCCGTGACCCTCCATGCCGAGAGTTTCAGTCCAAGGACGAGAAACGAAAACGGAATGCCCCAGAAAGCCAGCTTTCGGACGAGAGCGTTACCTTCATCATTCATGGCGAAACCCCGTGCAGATGCAAACGAATTGCAGAAATGAACCCTAAAACGCACGAACCGCCCGCACGAGGGTTCGTGCAGGCGGTTCGCTGTTGGCGCGTTCTATGATTTAATCTTTCAGAAGGGTCAAGCGCTTTCCGTCTCGAGCCGCTCGCAGAAGCGGATACGATTGCCGAAGGGATCGGTCACTTCCATCTGCATACCCCAGGGCAGCGGCTCGACGCCCGGCTTCATGTAAGTGTAGTCCTTCGCCGCAAGCTCGCGCTGATAGGCTTCTACGCCAAGGGTTTCGACAAACACAGTCGAACCAGGCGTCGCATCGCCATGATGTCCGGAGAGGTGAAGAACCAATCCTGCGCGCGAAATCTGCACATAGAGCGGAAAATTTTCCCCGAAGCGATGCTCCCAATCCACCGAGAAGCCGAGGAAGTCGACATAGAACTCCCGCGCCTTGGCCTCATCGAAAATACGCAGGATGGGGCAGACACGGGTGAAGCGGGTGGTATGCGTTTCGTTCGACATGTGAATTCCCGTCTGACTGGCGCAGTCCATCAAACCCTGCTGAGCAGCAGCTTGATACCCGCAAAGCCGAAGAAGAGCGCAAGCGTTGCCTCGATCGAGCGCTTGGCCTTTTGATACATGCGGATGGCGGGTGTGGTGGAGAACAGCAACGCATAGCCACAGAAAACCACCAGTCCGAGCAGCCCGCAGCCGCCGACGATCGCGGCGAGCGTGGCGGGACCAGCACCGGGCTTGAGGCCAAGCGACATGACCGCCATCCAACCGAGAACCGCCTTCGGGTTGGTCAGATGCAGCAGAAGCCCACGGCGATAGAGCTTGCCGTAATCCGCCTTGCCGCGATTCCCTGCACCAATCCCTGCTTGTGGCGCGTTGATGAAAGCGGAACGCGCAGACTTGTAGGCGAGATAGAGCAGATAGATCCCACCCAATATCTTGATGACGAACAGCGCATTGGCGAAGGAAGCCAGCACGGCGGAGAGGCCGGTTGCGGCGATCGCAGCCCAGGTCAGAGACCCGGTCATGACCCCAAGTGCAAGCACCACAGCCGGCGCCCTGCCCTGGCTCATGGCGACGCCCATGATCGTCATGTTGCTCGGGCCCGGGCTTGCGGTCGCAATGATATAGGCGGCGTAGACGATCAGAAGTTGGTGGAGGTCGAGCATTATGGCTGGCTTTCTTCGGGCAAGGCTTCAGGTGCCATGTCATCCGACTGGCAGTGTCGTGTCAATTCGGGGCGCGCCGAAGCGTTGAACGTAAGGGGTACAGCAACAGTGCCAACCGGCTCGACCGTCGCTCACCCTAACCCGCCGACCCGCCGCGGCCCACCTGAGAACACGCCCGCATCATTATGCAAACGCAAGGACGTCGTTAAAAGCCAGGGCAACGGCGTCCACCACCCCGTGCCGATCCCCGCCTGCCGAAGGGCCGCCGCCGTCCAGATGTTGCAGCCGACCAGCACGTTGAAAGCGCCTTCCGCTTCGAAAAACGCATCGTCTGCACCATAAGACTGGCCAATGAGCGGAACCTCCCTCCCCTCCGGTCGAGAAAAGCTCGCAACAATAAAATCGAGCAGTCTCGCATATCCCGCGGCTGAGAGATCAACCGCCATGACACTCGGTTCTGACAGCGGGATATCGCCGGCAAGCGCCACATGCATCACCGACTGGTCGACGGTGAAGCTCTTCAACACAGGCATGGGTTTAAGATCCGCCCATGTCGGCGTTTGCGTGTAGAACGCCCGACCGCCCCAGCCGAAGACGAGATAGCGAAGGCCGGGGTGATCGATCTCAAGCTGGCCATCCCGCAGGAAGGCAAAACGCGCTAGCAAGTCCGCGTCCACCGGCACCGCAATGTCGGTATGGATCGGATTGCTGAGCACCAAAATGCGACGGGACGCTTGAGCGGGTGACGCGTCATCGGAGACGGCTGGCTGCCTTGGCACAGCCACGCCAAGAGCGATGCCCGTAACGGCAAGAGCCAGAACAATAAATATGTATTTGAGGATTTTCACCAGCGCTCACGCGATCAGGAGAAATGGCGGCGTCCAAAGTCGCCGCCAGGGGTTTGCGTCAGGCCGCCTTGGTCTTCGCCTTGCGCACCAGATGCGTCACCACATTCTCGATCATCCGCATACCGGCATCGCCGCCAAGCGTCATGATCGATTCCGGGTGGAACTGCACCGCTGCCACTGGCTCCTTCGTGTGCTCGATGCCCATGATCGTGCCGTCTTCGCTCTCCGCCGTGATCATGAAATCGCGGTGAAGCGTGGCCGGATCGGCAAAGATCGAGTGGTAACGACCGACGGTGACTTCGCGGCCCAGACCGGAAAAGACGAGACCCGGCTCCAGAACGCGGATGCGCGAGGGCTTGCCATGCATCGGGATCGCCAGTTGGCGAAGCTCGCCGCCATAAGCTTCGGCCAGCGCCTGGAGCCCGAGGCAGACGCCGAAGATCGGCAACTCGCGCGCACGGGCAGCCTTGATCGTCGCCTTGCAATCGAAATCGCCGGGGTTGCCCGGTCCGGGAGACAGAACCACGAGATCCGGCTGGAAGCGATCGAAGATTTCCGCCGGAACCGGTGTGCGAACGGTCGAGACCGTCGCACCTGTTTGCCGGAAGTAATTCGCCAGCGTATGCACGAAGCTGTCTTCGTGATCGACCAGCAGGATCTTCACGCCCGTTCCGACCTTGGCCGCATCGCGCTTGCCGACGGTCGAATTCTGGGCTTTTGCATCGCGAATGGCTGCAATCATGGCCGATGCCTTCAGTTCGGTTTCCGCTTCTTCTTCCTGTGGAATGGAATCGTTCAGCAGCGTTGCCCCTGCCCGCACTTCCGCAATGCCATCCTTGATGCGGATGGTGCGCAGCGTCAGTCCCGTATTCATGTCGCCGTTGAAGCCAACCATGCCGATGGCGCCACCATACCATGCACGCGGGCTCTTTTCATGGTTTTCGATGAAGCGCATCGCCCAAAGCTTTGGCGCACCCGTCACCGTTACGGCCCAGGCGTGGCTCAGGAAGCCGTCAAATGCATCCATGTCATCGCGCAGGCGTCCCTCGATATGGTCCACCGTGTGGATGAGGCGCGAATACATCTCGATCTGGCGACGGCCGATGACCTTGACGGAGCCCGGCTCGCACACACGGCTCTTGTCGTTGCGGTCGACATCCGAGCACATGGTGAGTTCGGACTCGTCCTTCTTCGAATTCAACAGCTTGAGGATCTGCTCGCTATCGGCAATCGGATCGTCACCGCGCTTGATGGTGCCCGAGATCGGGCAGGTCTCGATGCGGCGACCGGAAACGCGCACGAACATTTCCGGCGACGCGCCGACCAGATATTCCTGATGGCCAAGATTGATGAAGAAGGAATAGGGCGACGGGTTGATCGCCTTCAAACGACGGGAAATCGCCGATGGATTGCTGTCGCAACGCTCCATGAACTTCTGGCCGGGCACCACTTCGAAGAGGTCGCCACGACGGAAGCTCTCTTTCGCCTTGATCACCAGTTCGGAATATTCGCCAGGATGATGATCGCCGCGCGGCGGGATCGTATCGGTGGTCTTGAATGGCTCGGCAGTGGTCTCTTCTGATTTGCCTTCGGTCGTCAGCCCGGCCTTCTCGAAGTCGTAGCGGTCGATCCAGGCCTTGGCGGAATAGTGGTCCACCACCAGAATTTCATCCGGCAGGAAGAGCACCATGTCGCGCTGGTCTTCCGGGCGTTGCAGCGAGAGCTTGATGGCATCGAACTGGAAGGCAAGATCGTAGCCGAAGGCACCGAAAAGCCCGATGGCCGAGTCCGCGCTGGAATAGAACAGGTCGACAATGGCACGAAGCGGCGTGAAAACGGTCGGGATCTTGGAGCGCTCTTCCTCGGTAAAGACGCGGTCCGGCTCGTTGACCGTCAGATCGAGACGGCGGGCGGTCAATGCACCAAGCGTCAGATCCGGCGTTGCTTTCAGCTTCTCTGCAATGAAGGAAAGCAGGACTTCGCCGCGGCCATTATAGGCTTCGATCCACATCTTGCGGCCGAAGGAGGAAATGCCAAGCGGCGGATCGATGATGGCGGTGTCCCAGCGCGTATAGCGGCCTGGATATTCATAATTAGACGAGAAGACCGCGCCGCGACGGGAGTCGAGACCATCAACATAGCTGTCGATCGCGCTGGCATAATCGGCCGCGCGACGCTTGCGCGACACCTTGATGCCGCCTTTGGTCTCGTAAATTTCCGAACCGTCATCCTGAGTGATTGTAACCATTTTACCTGCAGTTCCCGTTTTTTAGACCCGATGATGACCGGCGGCAGAATAACAAAAAAGCCGCCTGAAATTTCGGGCGGCTTGGACGTGTCGTGTGAACATGACTGGTCAAGGCCGCCTCAGCTGCCCCACCACCAGATCGCAATGTTCTTCGATGTTGTGTTCATGGGCGAAATTGTTAGCGGCAATAAACCCGCTTGGCAAGCGGATTTGCGGGCTGTTCCTGAACCGGATCGCCCATTGGCGCGTTCTCGCTTTCGCGCAACCATCTGCGCGACAGGGGGCGACAGACCGACATGCTTCACCGTTTCTTCATTCTGGCAGCGGCATCGCTGCTGATTGCCGCATCCGAACCGCCAAAACAGGTTCCCGTTCCGGAAGCAAAGCCACAGCAGGAAACTCCGCAACAGGCGACCTCGCCGGAGAAGAACGAGAAGGCTCCCGAGCAGGCCTCGCCGCCAGCCGAAAACACGGTGCCAAAGCCGCAGGAAAAACCTCAGACGCCAGAGCCCCAAGATGCGTCACCGAGCGAAAACAACACGTCGGAGCAGAAGAAGTCTGCGGATGAAAAGCCGGACGCCGACAAAGCCGAGCAAGGCAAGCCCGGCGATGCAAAGCCGGCCGAGGAAAAGCCCGCTGAAGAGAAGAAAGCTGACGAGCCCGCGCCCGAACCCGTCATGCAAGAGAACCCGGATGAGCTGAAAGCCTGCCTGTCGCAACTGAAAGAGCTCGGCGCCGAGTTTCGCGAGATCGAGTCGATCAAGGGCGAAGAAGACGGCTGCGGCATCGCTTCACCCCTTGAGGTCTCCGCGGTTCTGCCCGGCATCAAGCTGGAGCCGAAGGGAACGATGCGCTGCGAGGCAGCCCTTGCGCTTTCCCGCTGGACAAAGGACGTGGTCATCCCCTCCGCCAAGATCGCCATGCCCGACCGTCAGGTCACGGCCTTTGGCAATGCCTCCACCTATATCTGCCGCAATCGCAACAGCGCGGCGACAGGCAAGATGTCGGAACATGCCAAGGGCAACGCCGTCGACATTGCGACCATGACCTTCGACAAGGGCGAGCCCCTCGTGATGAAACCGCGCACCGAGGACGGCACCATGGAAGGCGCCTTCCAACGCACCATCACCACCGCCGCCTGCCTCTTCTTCCGCACCGTCCTGTCGCCCGGGAGCGACGCCACCCACCAGGACCATCTGCATCTGGATGTGCTGGAGCGGAAGGGTGGGTATTTGTACTGCCGGTGAAAACCGCGGCGTAGTTCAATTGAAACGGTGGCGCTTCCGCGCCACCATATCGATCTAGAAGACCCTGATCAGAACGTTTTGGTCAGAGAGACCTTAAACGACCTTCCCGCCTCGGTGTAGAAATCGACCGGCTGATTGCCGCTGGATTGTGCCGTCGGGTTGACGTCGCGGGCGGCAACGGCGTTCCAATATTTCTTATCGAAAATATTGTAGACGCCAGCCTGGATGCGAAGGCCGTTCAACTGGTCCGGCTCCCACCAGCCCGTCAGGTTGGCGATGCCGTAGCCCGGCGCATCAAACGTGTTGGGATTGTTATCGTTGGGCATTGGTGCTGAGAAGATGCCGGACAATTCGACGCCCCAAATATCCTGATCATAGCCGACGCCTGCCACCGCCTTGAACGGCGCAACGGATCGTAGATAGGATTTATCAGTGCTGTTTCGTCCATAGGCGTAGGCAATAGAGCCGTTGAGGAAAAGCCCGTTTGCAAACTCCTTTCGGGTTTTTAGCTCGATACCGGAAATCTGCGCCTTATCGACATTGCGCCATGACATGACGAGCGGCGCCTGTGAGACGGTGTAGTCCTCGATGAAGTTCGAGTAGCGGTTATGGAATACGGTGACTTTTCCAGAAAGATCGCCGCTCTCATAATTCGCGCCGACCTCGAACCCTTGCCCAGTCTCTGGCTTCAGGTCCGGATTGCCGCGAACCTCGTAGCCGATGTTCGGGAAGTAGATGTAATACTCATCGATCGTTGGTGGCCGATATGTCATCGACCATTGCGCGAAGAGCTCGGTTTCAGGCGTGACTTGATATGTCGCCAACACTTTCGGCGAGAGGCGCGTACCGCTTTTCGGTGTCAATGCGCCGTTGTAACCGGCCGTCGTTTGCGGATCATAATCATACCAATCGAAGCGCACGCCCGGGGTCAAAGCAAAACCGCTATCGCCAAAACCGATACGATCATCGAGATAGATGCCAAGCTTCTTGCCATCAACGTCCGGCATATCTGGCTTGTTGACGGCAGCGCTTGCGGGCAGACCTGCCAGATATTGTTCGGTCTGGAAAAACTGCAGCGTGCCGCCAAAGCGAATTTCGTGGTCGAGAGAGCCGGCATCGAAACGCGAGATGGCGTTGCCCGTCAGACCGTAGGAGTTTTCCTCCACCCTGTTGTGTCTCATGTACCGAGCGGAATCGTTGGTGCGCAGGCCATCCGATCCAGCTTCTTTGGTCAGCTTTTGCCAGAAGATCGTTGCATTGGCCGCGTCGATAACGGAGTCTTCGCTCTCCGCCTCGTAGCTATAATCGAAAGATACGCGGTCGCGGTGGGTGTTTTCCTCACCCCAGCCCTGACCGGGCAGATAGGTCGTAGCAGGACGCCCGCCGGATATGACGACTGTGGGGCTCTGCATCGTTCTCAGGTCGAAATCGGTATCGAGATCATAGCGCTCTGCGGTCACACCGATGCGATGCCCACCAGCAAGATCCTGACGGACCTTGGCCATGACATTCTTCTGATCGAAATCGGCAGGGTTTGGCGCGGTCCGCTGGAAGCCGTCAATGTCTTGCTTGCCGAGGTTGTCGCGCTCATGACCCTTCTTGTAAGCGCCTTGGAACAACACCGAGGTGTTCTCGATCTTTTTCGCAACCGCCAGCGAACCGCCCAGGCTCTTGTCGGAGCTGTCATAGCCAAGCTTTGCCACGCCGCCCCAGCCCTTTTCTGGGTCTATCAGGTCTTCCGGTTCAAGCGTTCTCAGCACCAGCGCGCCGCCCATGGCACCTGGACCGATGCGGCTCGAATCCGCGCCGCGCACGACATCGACAGTCGAGAGCGCTGCAAAGTCGAACGTGTTTGCGCCGTCACTCAATCCCGTCGTTGGCGATGACGCACCCGCACGCACGAGGTTGCCGAAGGAGGAAACCGGGATTCCGTCAAGCAGCGTGACGATGCGTGGACCACCGAGACCGCGGATGAACAACCCGCCTACCTTGCCTGGCTTGCTCTCGGTGAAATCCACCCCAGGCTCCGTCGTATTGCCGAGATCGCGCAGATTGCTGATGTCCTTTTTGCGGATTTCGTCTGCCGTCGTCACGCTGGCAAGCGGCGTATCGGACGCTGCGTTCGCCGCCGGGTTACCCGACGCAACGCGCGCGCCCTTGATGGTAATGCGTTTCAGCACAGTGGGCTCTTGTCCGTCCTGCGGAGACACGGTCTGCGCCTGCGCGCCGACGCTATTGAGCACAAGCGCGAGCGCCGTGCAGACAAACAAAGCGGATTGAGAACCGCGGATAAGCATGATGACCCCCTGATGTCGAACAGCAGGAGGCAAGCGCGACGGTGCGCGCTACAGCCTCAAGGCTCGCTCGACGGATATGTGCTGAAATGTGACGGCTGAGCCGCTGGGGGAGAATTAGAAAACATGATTACGTGAGTCAACATAATAAATATGATTATAACAGTCATCATTTAGCGAGGACCATATTGTTGCAAAATTGTGACGCCGAACGTGCGGCAACCTCATGCTCGGTCCACCGTAAAACATCCCGTGATAAACAGAATGTGCAGCATGCTATGGTCTTGAAGATCGGTTTCGTCCGCTTAAATCACCGCTTTACGAATACGCACATTATCTCAACGCGAGCCAAGGGCGCCCCGCTGACATGAAATCACTTGAACTCATTATCGAACGAATCATTCTCTCGAGCCGCTGGATCCTCGTCGTCTTCTATTTCGGACTCGTGGCAGCACTGGCCGTCTACGCTTTTTCCTTTGCACTGAAGTTTCTGAAGATCGCCCAGAACGTCTTCGTCTACACCGATGCGGACATGATTCTCGCCATGCTGGCCTTGATTGACGCGGCGCTGGTGGCGAGCCTGATCGTGATGGTGATGATCTCCGGCTATGAGAACTTCGTCAGCCGCTTTGATGAAGCGGACGATGAGGTGTCGTTCCTCGGAAAGCTCGACGCCGGCAGTCTCAAGATCAAGGTCGCCTCCTCCATCGTGGCCATCTCGTCGATCCATTTGTTGCAGATCTTCTTGAACGCCAACCAGTATTCCGACAGCAAGCTGATGTGGTTCACCATCATCCACCTCGCCTTCGTCATCTCTGCCGTGATGTTGGGTTTCCTGGAAAAGCTGATGAACAAGCCGAAGCCCGGCAAGGCCGATCTCGATCTTTGATCTCTTCGATCCAAAGCGTGTCGCCCAAAAGTGTGCAGCAGTTTTGCGCGACACGCGGGCACGCTTAGACAGGCACAAGGCGAGAAGCCGGTGGTCGAGCAAACCCCGCGACTTTGAAAGTCGTGAGCTCAACCGCTCCAATAATCAAGATATTCAAACGATTAGAAAAACACCGTGCTAACCAAAGTTGGGACTATTGGAAATTAGGGGTGGAAATTTGTTGCCGTTCGTATATTTCTTGATGTTAACATATAAACCTTATCGAATGTAATCACCATGACAACACTGGAACGGCAGTCTGTATTCAGTCAGGAGATAGTGGCCTCCCAAAGTCGTCCTGAGTGGCTGCAGACCGTCTCCCGTCTCACCAAAACATTCGGCTTCACCCACACCACCTTGATGAAGGTGCCGACGCAAGGCGACGACCTTCTGGCTCCGGTGGTGCTGGAAACGACTGTCCCGGTCAACTTCATTCGCAGCGTCGATCAGCATCGCAAACTGCCGGATTGCCCTATTCTGGCAAAAATTGCCAATTCATCGATGCCGCAATATTGGTGCTTCGAAGACGACATTCCCGTGCCGCCCTATAGCGCGGAGTTGAAGAATTTGATGGTGCAATACGGTCTCGTCAGTGGCGTGATCGCGCCCATCAACTGTCTCAACGGTCGTCGATACGTTCTGCGTTTCGAAGGAGATTCGCCAAAGCCCAGTCAAAATGTGCTTAATGAGCTGGGCATTGTCGCCATCCATGCCTTCGACGTTTACGATCGTATTCGCAAGGCGGAACTGGTGGCGCCGAAAACGCTGACGAAGCGCGAGATCGAAGTCATCCGTTGGACATCTCACGGAAAGACATCCTCCGAGATCGGACAAATCCTTTCGCTGTCCGACCACACGATCAACGCCTATTTGAACAATGCGATCAAAAAGCTGGATTGCGTCAACCGGACCCAGCTCGTCGCCAAGGCCATTCGCCTGAAAGTGATCAGCTGATCATGATCGAAGCGCTGCGCGATGTGGCGGTTCGCTCCTGACGCTTTACGTCCTCGCTTGACGGAGCGTGCCAGCCGCACAACCGCTCAGTAGTTTCAGGGCCGGCTCAAGCGCTCCGCTATCCAGTCGGAGCGCTGGCCAAGCTCCTGAGCTTAGCGGTCCAGCACGGAACGCAACTCCACAAGGTTGGAGCGGACTCTCAGCACATAGAAGCCCATGGTCGCCAGATGCGATGGCATGATCCACCCGCTTTCGTCGCCATTGGAGATGATGAAGGGCTGAATGCGAAGGGCTGCCCGCGTCTGCGCCAATGTATCGTTCCACAAGCTGGTCACATTGCGCTCGCGAATGACCTGCTGGAAATCCGCGCCAGCGGCTGAGAGGATGCCGTAGTAACCGTAAAGCTGGCCATAAGCGAACCAGAAGCGATCGTCGGCGCGCGTGTCGAACCAGCCGCCATTATAATTCTCGGAACGCTCGCGAAGGATTGCGGAGGTGCCGCCAATATCGTTGGCGATGCGATCGATGAACTGGATGAGGTTATCCGCACGCGTATCGAAGACAGAGGCGCATTGAGCAAGACTGGTGTTGAACTTGCGCAGACTGTCTGCGGCCGAACGGTAGTAGCTTGGCGTCGGCGTCTTCGGGCCGAAGGGGCTCAGACCGAAATACCACGAATACTCGTCATATTGCAGATTGCCACGGGCATTTTGCAGGTCGTTATTGATGCCGGACGTTCCGCGCACACGACCGAGCGTATCGACAAGCTCCACCGCGGTACGGCGAACGGCCTGGTTCACGCCGCGCTGGAAGGAGGCCTTGTTGTCCAAAAACGGCGTACTGTCCCAATCGACGCCGAAAAGGCCGAGCTTGTAGAGCAGCATGGAGGAAATCCAGGCATTCTGATCGACATTGAAATCGATCAGGCCCGCCGCGACATCGACGGTGGCGGATGGCTGGCAACTGCGTGCAGCGGGAGCTGCGGCAACTGGGGCCGGCGCGGTTGCGGCTCCCTCGGTCGTTGGCTGCGCCTCTGTTTGCGCTTGAGGCACTGTCGCTGGCGTGGCAGGCAGCTCCTGCCCTGCTCCGACGGTGCGGGTCGAAAGCTTGTAGTCGTTGACGTAATCCGGATTGAAGTTCGTCCAGACCTGGGTTTGCCAGATGAAGTAGCCGTAGAGACCGAAGATGAGCACGAGGCCGACGGCAAGCGGTGCCTGTACCATCCATGCCCGCGGGCCGGCAGATCCTTGCCTCGCGCGGAACGGCCAGATCAGCGCCGCGCCAAGAACCGACAGGCCTCGTCCAAGCGCGCTGAAAACACGTCTGAAGAACGCCGAAACGGAATCAAGCATACTCACCTCTCTCGATTGTCAGTCAACGGCCCACTCCTCTGCGAGTACAGCTTCGTTCTCAGATAGGTGCGCGCGCGATGGATACAACGCAGCAAAGGTATCTTTTTACCGCGCAGCACCTTCAATCGCCACGATACGGGATCGTTCTATTCTGTAGCGACGGACAAAGGCCTCGCTGACGGGGGCCTTGCGCTTGTCGATATCATCGAGCGTGATGGCGTTGTGCGCGTGGATCCTGAGAAGATCGAGAAGATGGGGATGTGGCGACGTGTCTTTTTCAATGTCCCGCATCAGCCCGTCAAGCGTCATGGTCACGGCGCCATAGAGTTGGATGGCGCGTTCCATCGCAAGCGACAGCATGTTGTAGAGCATGGCATGTGCAGAAAGCCGCTGGGTTGCGCTTTGCGACAGCGATTCCTGCAGCTGGATCTGGTCTTCCAGACGCTGGTGGCGGGTTCTCAAAACCTGATAGGATTTTTCCTGCTCTTCCAGTTCAAGCGACAGGCTTTCCCGTTCGGCTTCCAGTGAAGCGCGGCGCTTGTCATCCGTCACACTGCCAAGCTTCCATTGCACGGTTGCGAGCGACGCGTTGATCTCCTTCAGCCGCTGACGCCCAGCCTCGATCTCGGCTGCCGACAGGCGGCGCTTTTCCATCATCGCAGTCAGCGGCGCTTCGCATCTCTCGTAAAGCCCCGAAGCGGCAGCTTTCTCGTTCGCCAGAAGCACGGCCACACCATCCGAAAGAAACAGCAGCCGCTTCAAGGTCCCGGCAATCGCGAACGTCTTCACCCGTTCGGCCTGAAGCTTCGTCGCCCTGTTGCGCGAGAAGAAGGCGACGAAATTCTCGTAACGCGTCCGTTCGCTGGCGGCGTCAAAACGTTCGAAGCATTTCTCGATGTCGGCGGAAAGATAGAGCGTGAGATTGGCGAGAGTCTTCTCAACCTCATCATAGCGTGCAAGGAGGGAATCGAGCGCCTGACGATCGCGCTCATGACTGAGCTGCGCCTTGTCATCCGCCCCATCTGCGCCAAAGAGTGCCGAGAATTGTTGGAACAGGCTGACCTCGGCTGCGCGTGTGTCGCTGATCGCCGCCTTGGCCTTTTCAATCTCGCTCTCAAGGGGCGGCGTCTTCGCCATGGCAGGTTCTCTCTCCCGAATCGATGGGGCACTTAAGCATGTCGCGCAAAACTGTGCAGCGGTTTTGCGATAACGACATGCGACAAAACAAGAGCCGAAGCGGGGAGAAAATCCGAAAGATCGCGACACGCATAAGGCCGCTCGTTTCATATATCCACGAACGGCCTGATCTCAATGCAAGAGCTCGAAGGAAGGGGCGCTTACAGATTGAGCTTTGCCAGTTCCGCATCCAGTCTCTCACGCGCCTTCTTCGGCATCTTTCCGGCCTTAACCGCGTCGAGGTTCGCAGGCTGATCGCCAACGACCACAAGCGCGACCATGCCCATGCCGAAATGCGGCGTGCACTTGAAGACGTAGGCGCCCTGCCTGTCGACCGTCACCTTCAGCGTCTCGTTCATCTTGCCCTTGGCTTCCGCCACACCCTCCGGCACCAGCTCCTTGATCGAAGCGGCATCGTGACCCTTGTCGACCGGAACGAAGGTGATGACATCGCCCACATTTGCTTTCACCGCTGCGGGCTCGAACACCATGGCCTGGCCATCAGCGCCCTTGTTCAGCATCTTGATCTCGATTTCGGCGGCAGCGGCCGGAAAGGTGAAGAAGCCGGCAATGGCGGCGGCTGTAAGAAGACGAAGAACGTGACTTTGCATTGCGCTTACTCCTGAAGTGGAACCGCCGGATGCGGTCTTTCCACGCCAGGTCCTACTCCCCCACGCACCTGCCTTCTTTGACCAAAATCAAACGCAGCGGAACGCGCGGCTCAGGCGTCTTGAACGGCCTCCACCCAGTGACGGCGGCAGAAGGAGACGTATTTTTCGTTGCCGCCCACATCGATCTGCGCGCCCTCCTTCACCACCTTGCCGCTTTCATCGAAGCGCGCCACCATCGTTGCCTTGCGTCCGCAATGGCAGATGGTGCGGATTTCCCGAAGCTCGTCGGCAATCGCGAGAAGCTCCTTGGAAGCGGGAAAAAGCTTGCCCTGAAAATCCGTCCGCAGACCATAGGTCATCACCGGAATGTTCAGCTTGTCGGCAATCATGGCGAGCTGCCAGACATGGTGTTCGGAGAGAAAATTCGCCTCGTCGATGAAGACGCAGGCGACCGGCTCCTCGCCATGCAGGCGCGCCACCTCGGCGAAAATATCCGTGTTGTCTTCAAAGATCATCGCATCCGACGACAGGCCGATGCGCGAGGCAACTTTGCCCACACCGGCCCGGTTGTCGAAGGCGGCTGTGAAGATCAGGGTCCGCATTCCGCGCTCCTGATAATTGTAGGACGCCTGCAGGAGCATGGTGGATTTTCCGGCATTCATCGCGGAGTAATTGAAATAGAGCTTGGCCATCATGCCCTCTAAAGTCTGTCAGGGATAAGTGGAAACCCGTTATCCCGAAAAGACAAACGACAACAAAAGAATCAGGTTTCAGGCTCTTTTGCCCCGCAAGACCCACAGAAGGAAGGGTGCCCGAACGAAAGTCACAGCTTTAGGGTCAAAACCCGATTCGAATAGAAGTTCTGTTCGTCGCGGCTGATAGTGTACAATGTCGCAAACAACACCGCCGCTCACGCAAATGCGCATGAGTTGATTGTGATTGGCGGATATTGATAATGATAAGGGAACAAAAAAGGGAGTAAGCAATGCTTGCACATCAACGTCGCTGTCTGGCTCTTGCCGCGGCAATTTCCGCAATCGCCGTCTTTTCCACCAGCGCTCAGGCTGCCGAACCGGCAAGCTGCGGAACCGTCCGCTTCTCCGACGTCGGCTGGACCGATATCACCGCGACGACCGCCACGGCTTCCGTCATTCTGAAAAGCCTCGGCTACGACACCGACGTGAAAATCCTCTCCGTTCCGGTGACCTATACGTCGTTGAAGAACAAGGACATCGACGTCTTCCTCGGCAACTGGATGCCGACGATGGAAGGCGATATCAAGCCTTACCGCGAAGACAAGTCGGTCGAGACGGTGCGCGAAAACCTAACGGGTGCAAAATATACGCTTGCCACCAATGCCAAGGGTGCCGAACTCGGCATCAAGGACTTCAAGGATATCGCAGCCCACAGCGACCAGCTTGGCGGCAAGATTTACGGCATCGAGCCCGGCAATGACGGCAACCGCCTGATTCTCGGCATGGTCGAGAAGGACACCTTCGGCCTGAAGGACTTCCAGGTGGTGGAATCCTCCGAACAGGGCATGCTGGCGCAGGTGGCGCGTGCCGATAAGGCTGGCGAGCCCATCGTGTTTCTCGGTTGGGAGCCCCACCCGATGAACTCCAATTTCAAGCTCACCTATCTGACAGGCGGCGACGACGTCTTCGGTCCGAACCTTGGCGGCGCGACGATCTACACGAACGTGCGCAAGGGCTATCTGGACGAATGCCCGAATGTCGGCACCTTCATCAAGAACCTGCAATTCTCGCTTCCCATGGAAAACGAGATCATGGGCAAGATCTTGAATGACGGCATGGAAGGCGAAGCCGCAGCCACCGCATGGCTGAAGGCGAACCCGAGCGCCATCGAGCCATGGCTCGCAGGCGTCAAGACCAAGGACGGCAGCGGCGACGCGCTGGCTGCAGCCAAGAAGAATATCGGCCTGTAAAGGCCGGTTACCTGCCTGCTACGCCCGGCTTCCGACCCTTCAAGCGTCGGAAGCCGAACAGATGAACCCGTTCACGAAAGGCATAATCTTACCGTGGAATGGCTCAGTGCACCCCAAAATCGTTTACCGGTCGGTCGTTACGCCAAAGAGGCAGTTGACTGGCTGACCACAAATCTTTCTTTCTTTTTTGATTGGTTAGCCTTTATTTTCGGAAGCGTTATCGACGCTATCCTCTACCTGCTACAGGCGCCCCACCCTCTTATCATCGTGGCGCTTTTGACCGCGCTCTCCGCCTGGATGCGACGCTCCATCGGAATGCCGCTCTTCACAGCCCTTGGCCTGCTTCTCATCATCAATCTCGGATATTGGAAAGCGACCACCGAAACGCTGGCGCTCGTGATCGCGGCAAGCTCCGTCTGTATGCTGATCGGCGTCCCGCTCGGCATTCTCGCGGCACGGCGCAAATGGGTCTACAGCTTCATGCGTCCCGTTCTGGATTTGATGCAGACGATCCCGACCTTTGTCTATCTGATCCCGGCACTGGTGCTCTTCGGTCTCGGCATGGTACCGGGCCTGATCGCAACAGTGATCTTCTCCGTCCCCGCTCCTATCCGTCTCACGCGACTTGGCATCATTTCCACGCCGCCGGCGCTGGTGGAGGCCGCCGTCGCCTTCGGCGCCACGCCCTCCCAGGTGCTGCGCAAGGTGGAACTCCCCTTTGCCATGCCGCAGATCATGGCGGGGCTGACACAAACCATCATGCTATCGCTTTCCATGGTGGTGATCTCCGCACTTGTCGGCGCCAACGGCCTTGGCGTGCCGGTGGTTCGCGCGCTGAATACGGTCAACATTGCCATGGGCTTTGAAGCGGGACTTTGCATCGTCATCGTGGCGATCATTCTTGACCGGCTCTTTCGCCTGCCAGGCTCGGAGGATGAAGTATGAGTGACGCGATCATCTTCGGAAACGTCGATATCGTCTTCGGCGACAATCCTCACCTTGCGCTTCCGCTGATCGATGCGGAGCGGACCCGCAGCGAAATCAACAAAGAGACCGGTCTGGTGCTTGGCGTTGCCAATGCCTCGCTCTCGGTCAAGGAGGGCGAAATCCTCGTCCTCATGGGACTGTCGGGCTCCGGCAAATCCACGCTGCTGCGCGCCGTCAACCGCCTTGCCCCGGTGGTGCGCGGCAGTGTCAGCGTCAAGACCGATACGGGATATGTCGATCCCTATCGGGCATCGTCCAAGGTGCTGCGCGACCTTCGCTCCCGCACCGTCTCCATGGTCTTTCAGCAGTTCGGACTCCTGCCCTGGCGCAATGTTGCCGATAATGTCGGCTTCGGGCTGGAGCTTTCCGGCGTGCGGGAGGCCGAGCGCAAGAAGCGCGTTGCCGAACAGCTCGAACTCGTCAATCTCTCCGACTGGGCCGAGCGCAAGGTGGGCGAGCTTTCCGGCGGCATGCAGCAGCGTGTGGGTCTTGCCCGCGCCTTTGCGACCGGCGCGCCGATCCTTTTGATGGACGAGCCGTTCTCAGCCCTCGACCCGCTGATCCGCAGCCGACTTCAGGAAGAGCTGCTGGAGTTTCAAAGCAGGCTGAAGAAAACGATCCTCTTCGTCAGCCACGATCTGGACGAGGCCTTCCGCATCGGCAATCGCATCGCCATGATGGAGGGGGGACGCATCATCCAGTGCGGCACGCCGCAGGAGATCGTGCGTAACCCCGCCACCCAGTATGTTGCGGATTTCGTGCAGAACATGAACCCGATTTCCATGCTGACGGCCGCCGACGTGATGCGGCGCGGCGTTGCAGTCGATCACGGCAACAACCCGGTCGTGGCAACAGCTCGCCCTTCCTTGCCCTTGATCGACATTCTCGATGCCATGGCGAGACAGCCCGGTACGATCGGCGTCGTCGAACAGGGTGCCGTCATTGGCACCATCACCTCGGAAGACATCGTCCGGGGACTGACGCGTCACCGCAACGTCTAGATTCTGCCTGGTTGGAGGACAACTAGCCGAGGGCGGGCTGATCCCAAAGAATGGGGTCTTTTCAATACCACGGCATCCGAAGCAGCGTAGGCCCGACAGGCCTGCGCTGCTTTCTTTTCCCTCACCCCGCAACGCACACACTACTAGATTTGGGACATGCCGAGATTTGAGATTAAAATATGACTACAGCTGTCAAAATTAAGAAGAATAAAAAAATATTATTTTTGACCGAATTTGACATTAATCATTTCTTCGTTCGCGTTACTTACGATTTTTAGCAGAAAATAATACTCCAAAACAGCCTTGCGAGATAATGAGTGTCTAAATTACGACACTTCTAATAAAGCGTGGCCTTTACCTTAGATTTAGGTATATACAGTCTCGCGACCATGTTGGTAAAACTTGACGCATGGGGCAATTCGTTGCCGGACAAGAAGGCCTAGGGGCGGCTTCGAATTAGGAGACTGGAAATGACAGAGCAGACCTTATCAGAACAGGCTAATGCAGCGGCAGGGCTTCTGTCGGCAATGGCTAACCCCAAAAGGCTGATGATTCTTTGCAGCTTGGTTGAGGGTGAAGTTCCGGTCGGCGTTCTGGCTACCCAGGTTGGCCTCAGCCAATCGGCTTTGTCTCAGCATCTCTCCAAGCTTCGTGCACAACGCCTCGTCAAGACGCGCCGCGATGCACAGACGATCTACTATTCCAGCACGTCGGACTCGGTGAAGAAGATCCTGGCATCGCTTGAAGAGATCTACTGCGCGCAGAACGACAGCAAGTCCGCGGCCTGATCGACAGCATCGGCCCGAACATCGGGCTCGATCTTCGCAAAGCACGATCAAAAAGGTAAAGCGTTCTTTGTGCGCCCAATAGGCCGCGCGGCGCTTTGAAGCATGGTCCAAGCAAACTGTTCAGCGGTTTTGCGATACCGACCCGCGACAAAACCAAAACCTAAAGCGCAAGGAGCGAATCTGAAAGATCGCGACGCGCTTTAGAAGCCCGAAAACGGGGTGCGCGCCGCTCCAGACGAGTCTTTAGGGCTCAAGCCACGCAGGCACCTCGACCGTTCAGACCGATGATGCCGAACGCTCTTTCAGCATCTGCGCTGCACGCGCATAGCCACCGGCAGCCCCATCGACAAAATGCATGTGGTCGCGTGACAGTGGTGACGGAACGACGCAGGTCATCAGGGCCGCATCCTGCTCATGCAATCCATAAAAGCAGACACCGTCACGCTCCGCACCTTCCAGCCGTGCCTTGATGCGGGAAAGCCGGTCTGCATCTACATCGATCGTCATCTTCAGCCCGTCGTCGAACTTACGAAAGTCCGTATTGCTCGCGACAGTCGTCTTGTACTGAACAGGGTCGAAGCGCCCCACCGGCTTTCTTAACCAGTAGAGCACCGTAATCAGAACGGTCTGGAACGCCACCCAACAGCCTTTGCGAAACTGCGACACACGATCGCCGAGACCGGACAGCGCTTTGGCCTCCATCACCAGCCCCTCACGGATAAAACCGAGCGCCGGCCCCTCGACAGGCACGGGGTGGCCTTCGCGACCGTCCTCATTCGCAAGTGTGACGATATCGGCAACCAGCCGACGAAAGGCCGCCATGTCTCCGCCCGGACGTGGGGTGGCGATGATCGACACCACCGCACCATAGCGCGCCTGTATGGGATTCCATCGGCACGACAGGCCGGAAAGATCAGGCCTGTCGCCTGCCCCGGCCTCGTCTACAAGATAGTGCCCACCCTTCATCTGCATGTCCGCCCAGTTGTTGCCGCCACCGGAGAACATGGCATAGGACACGTCATCGCTCGCCTGAAACCGCGCCACGCGCACATCCAGCCCATTGGCCCTGATTTCCGTCAATGGGACGAGTGCTGCACGCAGCGTCAGGCCAAGATCCTCGCTCACCCAACGCCGGACTTTCGAGAGCGCCGCGCGCGATGCTTCGATCGCCTGCGGCGGCACGGCGACAGCCGCACCGTCGCCGCCGAAAACAAAGGGTAGGTCATGGCGGTCCAAGGCGTTGAGGATGCCGGAGATGACGCCAGCACCCGCCATATTGACGGACTTGTACCGGCCTTGCGCAATGGCATCGGTGGAATCGACGATGTCGGCAAGCGCCAGCGCCCAGCCATCGGGAAGCGGACGATAGAGTTCCGGCTCAGCGACATCTTCGAAATGTCGAAAGACAGGCAGATGGGACAGAAATTCTTCATCGGACGATAGCATCGTCATAATATCCTCCCCGCCTGATGGAAAAGCCAGTCTTTATCGCGCTGTCATAGACCAAACCTCGCCTCTCTACTGTGGCGGCGATCACATAGCTTTTACAAGGGCTTTTACGTCCAGGCGCCGCTTCCAGATCAAACACGACTTGCTAAATCGCCATCGCCTTGTCACAAAGCAAGACTGGGGTACGGAATTCAAATGTGAAACGGCACTCCTTTGCCTGACGAACGGCGCCTCGTATCAGCGAGCACGTTGCCGGTATCGGGCCGAATCGGGCGATACGCCCAACCCAAGGAGAAATGAATGAAAATCAAGATTTTGACCGGCCTGGCGCTTGCCGCCTCCGTGGCCTTTGCACCCGCAGCGCATGCCGAGATCGTCATCGGTCTCGTAGCCCCGCTCACGGGTCCGGTTGCCGCTTATGGCGACCAGGTGAAGAACGGCGCGCAGACTGCCGTCGATGTCATCAACAAGAATGGCGGCATTCTCGGCGAGAAGGTCGTGCTGAAGCTCGCCGATGATGCCGGCGAACCCAAGCAGGGCGTTTCCGCCGCCAACCAGCTGGTTGCAGACGGCATCAAATTCGTCGTCGGCCCGGTCACGTCCGGCGTTGCCATTCCGGCCTCCGACGTTTTCGCTGAAAACGGCGTCGTCATGGTCACACCGACAGCAACGGCACCGGACCTCACCAATCGCGGCCTGACAAACATCTTCCGCACCTGCGGTCGTGACGACCAGCAGGCTGAAGTGGCTGCGAAGTTCGTTCTGGCGCAGCTGAAGGACCGTCAGATCGCCATCATTCACGACAAGGGCGCTTACGGTAAGGGCCTTGCCGACGCCTTCAAGAAGACATTGAATGCCGGCGGCGTGACGGAAGTCATGTATGACGCGCTGACACCGGGCGAAAAGGATCTGAGCGCGCTCACCGCCCGTCTGAAGTCCGAGGGCGTGGACGTCGTCTATTTCGGCGGATACCATCCGGAAGCCGGTCTTCTGGTACGCCAGCTGCACGACATCGGCGCGAAGGCGACCGTGATTGCCGGTGATGGCCTTTCCAACTCCGAGTTCGCCAATATCGGCGGCACTGCGGCAGATGGCACCATCTTCACCAATGCTGCCGACGCAACGAAGAGCGCGGACTCCAAGGCAGCCGCTGACGCGTTGAAGGCCGCCAACATTCCGGCCGAAGCCTTCACCCTGAATGCCTATGCCGCCGTGGAAGTTCTCAAAGCCGGTATCGAAAAGGCTGGCTCTGCCGAGGATTCCGAAGCGGTTGCCACGGCGCTTAAGGGCGGCGAGCCGATCCCGACAGCCATCGGCAAGCTGACCTATGGCGAAACAGGCGACCTGACCTCGCAGGCCTTCTCGCTCTACAAGTGGCAGGGCGGCAAGATCGTTTCGGCCGAGTAAGGTGCCGCCTCTCCTCCGCTGATCGAGCGCGAGGATGGTGACCGCAACCGAAAGACAAGTTGATCGAACCGGGCGCTCTCAACGCGCCCGGTTTTCTTTTTGCATGAATAGCGCTTTCCAGGCTTAATTGTCGCAAGGCACAGAATCGAAATGAGGTGACGCGTGGTATCGAAACTCGAACGCAAGATCGACCAGGGAACGGGACGTGAGAAGGCGGATATCGTTCTGAAGGGCGGACGCTTCTTCGATCTGGTCACGGGTGAACTCGTCGCGTCCGATATTGCGATCTGCGGCGATGCGATCGTTGGCACTTGCGAGACCTATCACGGCGTCGAGGAGATCGACATCTCCGGCAAGATCGTCGTGCCGGGCTTCATCGACACCCATCTTCACATCGAATCTTCGCTGGTCACGCCGCACGAATTCGACCGTTGCGTCCTGCCTTACGGCGTGACGACCGTGATCTGCGATCCGCATGAAATCGCCAATGTGCTCGGCGCGGAGGGTATCCAGTTCTTCCTGGATTCCTCGCTCGAGACCATCATGGATATCCGCGTGCAGCTTTCCTCCTGCGTGCCCGCCACCCATCTGGAAACCGCTGGCGCGGATCTGCCGATCGAAAAGCTCCTGCCCTTCCGCGATCATCCACAGGTCATCGGTCTTGCGGAATTCATGAATTTCCCCGGCGTGATCCATAAGGATCCGATCTGCATGGCGAAACTCGAGGCGTTTCAGGGCCAGCATATCGACGGCCACGCGCCGCTTCTGTCCGGCACCGGGCTTAACGGCTATCTGTCGACCGGTATCCGCACCGAGCATGAATGCACCAGCGCCAAGGAAGCGCTCGAAAAGATCCGCAAGGGCGTGCATATTCTGGTCCGTGAAGGGTCGGTATCGAAAGACCTGCACGCGCTGATGCCGATCATCACCGAGCGCCTGTCGCCCTATCTGGCGCTCTGCACCGATGACCGCAATCCCCTCGATATCGCCGAACAGGGTCATCTGGACTATATGATCCGCACTGCCATCGCCAACGGCGTTCAGCCGCTGGCCGTCTACCGCGCCGCATCGATTTCGGCAGCGAAAGCCTTTGGCTTGCGCGATCGTGGTCTCGTCGCGCCCGGTTGGCGCGCCGATCTGGTGGTGATCGACACGCTGCAGAACTGCAAGGCCTCCATGGTCTTCTCCGCCGGCAGACGCGTCACGGACGCGCTTTTCGCCACCCGCAAGTCGGTTGCTCCGGTCGGCCTCGACAGCGTCAAGGCAAGGCGGGTGCTCGCCGCCCATTTTGGCGTGCCGGTAACGGAAGGCAAGACGTCCGTTCTCGGCGTATTGCCGGGCAAAATCATCACCGAACATCGCCGCTACAAGTTGCCAAGCGACGGCAACCAGACGAGCGTCGATCTCGACAACGACATCATCAAGGTGGCGGTCATCGAGCGACACGGCAAGAACGGCAATCACGCCAACGGCTTCGTTCAGGGTTTTGGCCTGAAGAAGGGCGCCATCGCCTCCACCGTCGGCCATGACAGCCATAATATCTGCGTCGTGGGCGTCAGCGAAGATGACATGGCGCTCGCTGCCAATCGTCTCGGAGAGATCAAGGGCGGCTTTGTCGTGGCGGAAAACGGCAGGATCACCGGTGAGATCGCCCTCCCCGTTGCCGGCCTGATGAGCCTGGAGCCCTACGAGAGCGTGCGCGACACGCTGCACACGCTGCGCCAAGCGGCCTATGCGCTGGGCACGACATTGGAAGAACCCTTCCTTCAGGTGGCGTTTCTGCCTCTTCCCGTCATACCTCACCTGAAGATCTCCGATAAGGGCCTGGTGGATGTCGATCTTTTCAAGCTCATCACGGCTGAAGGATGAACACGTGCCCGCTCGCGGAGACAATTATAAGTAAATAGTCTAATTCTATTTCCCGCGCGCGCCAAAATCATAGTAAATTAAGGCCTGAGGAAGTATATATGATGATCGTTCAATGACCGGCGACCTGGAGGAAATCTTTGGTCATCAAACGCATCGACAAAAAGCAAGTCAAGATCGGCATGTTTGTCGAGGGCATAGAAGGCCCCTGGCAGGATGACCCTGCTGTTGGCCGCCGTTTCACGGTGAAGAACGCCAAGCAACTCTCCGCCATCGTGAATGGTGAGATCAGCGGTGTTTTTATCAACACTGCGCTCGGCACGAATGCCCCGGACACTGGTGTTGACGATGCGGTGCCGAAAACGATCAGGACTGCCAGCAAGGAAGACAAGAGCCGCGTCGCACAAAAGATAAGTGCGCAGGCCGATGAAGCGAAAAGCCTCATAGAGGGTGTGTTTGACGGTCGCGATATCGCCATCGATGCATTTGCGCCGCTTGCGGACGATATCGGCCGGGCAATGGACGAGAACCCCGGTCTTTACATCGGGATCTCACGCCTTCGGTCACGCGATACCGCAACCTTCGTCCATTCGCTGTCCGTCGCGGCGTTGCTCACGCATTTTGCCCGGTCGCTGGAAATGGATGAAGCCGTGGTTCAGCAGCTCTGCGTTGCCGGTATCCTGCACGATGTCGGCAAGCTTTCCATCCCGCGGGAGGTTCTGCACAAGCAGGGGCCGCTCACCGCCGAAGAACGATTACATGTCGAGCAACATCCCGAGCTTGGCTACAAGATCTTGCTAAAACAATCGGATATGCCGGAACTGGTTCTGGATATCTGTCGATACCATCATGAGCGGATCGATGGCAGAGGCTATCCGCAAGGCCTCTCCGGCGCGCAGATCAGCCCGGAGGTGCGCATGAGCACGATCTGCGATGTGTTCGATGCCCTCACATCCGCCCGTTCCTATAAGAAGGGCTGGTCCTCACAGCAGGCTCTGTCCTGGATGATGGATCGCGAGGGCCAGTTCGACAGGACATTGCTGCGTCGCTTTATCCTCAGCCTCGACACCGAAATGACGAAGGGCCTCCTCTGAGGCCACATGTCCGTGATCTACCGAATTACGACCGCTCGATCCGCGCACAGAACGCATCCAGCGGCTCCAGCTTCACCGTATCGACATCGAAGGCCGGCTCAAACCCGGGCATTGCCAGATGCTCGACGACGCAAAACTCCGGCGGAAGGCGAAAATCGACCGGCTGACGCGTAAGGTTGAAGACGAAGAGCAGGCTCTCGCCGTTTTTTTCACGCGTGAACACGAGCAGATCCTGATTCGTATCGAGAAACGTCATGTCGCCATCGCGAAGGCCCGCATGGCTGCGACGGAAGGCCAGCATCGCCTTGTAATGATTGAGAACCGAGTCCGATTTCCGCTCCTGCCCGTCCGCCGCCAGCATGGCATGAGCGTAAGGAACCGGCAGCCACGGCTTTTCGGCGGCAGTGAAACCGGCATGCGGCTTGCCCGTCTCCCACACCATCGGCGTGCGGCACCCATCGCGGCCCTTGAAAGCCGGCCAGAAGCGAATGCCGTAAGGATCGCGCAGATCCTCAAAGGCAAGATCCGCCTCCGTTAGCGCCAGCTCTTCACCCTGATAAAGGCAGATGGAGCCGCGCAGGGATGCCAGCACGCAGACGGAAAGCTTTGCCACGCGGATCTGCTCTTCCACACTTTCGGCAAAGCGGCTGAGATGACGGACAACGTCGTGGTTGGAAAAAGCCCAGCAGACCCAGCCATCGGTTACGGCTTTCTGGAAGCCATCGACGGCACCGCGAATATGGCTGGCGGTGAAATCCGGCCCCAACAGATCGAACGTGTAGCACATGTTGAGCTTGTCGTTATCCGCCGTATAGGCGGCGACGGTTTTGAGTGAGCGCGCACCATCGCCCACCTCGCCGACCGTCATCCGTCCCTCATACTCGTCCAGCAGAGCGCGGAAGCGCTTGAGGAAGGCGAGGTTCTCCACCTGCGTCTTGTCATAGAGATGGCTCTGCATGCCGTAGGGATTGACGTCCGGCGCGTCGAGACCGGCATCGTCGCTATCCGGCTCATGCGGCGGGTTATCGCGCAACAACTTGTCGTGGAAGTAGTAGTTGACCGTATCCAGCCGGAAGCCGTCGACACCCCGCTCCAGCCAGAACCTGACGGTGTCCAGAAGCGCGTCCTGAACGTCCGGATTGTGAAAATTGAGATCCGGTTGCGAGCCGAGGAAGTTGTGCATGTAATATTGCTTGCGCACGCCATCCCATTCCCAGGCCGGACCGCCAAAGACCGAGAGCCAATTGGTGGGCGCCGTTCCATCCGGCTTCGGGTTTGCCCAGACATACCAGTCCGCTTTCGCATTGGTGCGGCTGGTCCGGCTTTCCTTGAACCAGGGATGCTGATCGGATGTGTGCGAGATCACCTGGTCGATGATGACTTTCAGGCCAAGCTTGTGCGCCTCGGTGATCAGTTCATCGAAATCCGCAAGCGTCCCGAACAGCGGATCGACATTGCAGTAATCGGAAACGTCGTAGCCCATATCCGCCATGGGCGAAGTAAAGAAGGGCGAGAGCCAGATGCCATCCACACCAAGCGCATGGATATAGGGCAGATGCTTGGTAATCCCCGCCAGGTCACCGAAACCATCCCCCGTCGTATCCTGAAACGAGCGCGGGTAGACCTGATATATGACCGCTCCCCTCCACCAGTCTGCATCGTGAACTCTGTGTCCGGTGGTAGACGTGGCTTGCGGCATGAACGATCTCCAAAGTGAAGCTGCCCAACCATATAAAGCCCGGATTGATCCGTAAACGGCCAATGCTTGTCGAATGTGAGAAGAGACCCGCAATCGGCTTTCGCCGCCCTTGCAAGCCGGCCCACGGCGTCGTAATGGCGAAGCGTCACGACAGGAGGAGAGTGCAGTGGGTGGACGGTTTCTTTCGATCGGCGAATGCATGGTGGAGCTTTCGCAAGCCGGTGACGGCCTGCTGCGCAAGGGCTTTGCCGGCGACACGCTGAACACCGCCTGGTATGCACGCGCCTGCCTGCAGCAGGACTGGTCGGTGGATTATTTCACCGCGCTGGGTGACGATCCCCTGTCGCAGGAGATGCTGTCCTTCATCGAGGGTGCCGGCATCGGCACGCAGTATATCTCCCGAATTGCGGGCGGCACGCCTGGCCTCTACCTCATCAACCTGAAAGACGGTGAGCGCACCTTCAGCTATTGGCGCAGCACCTCTGCCGCCCGCCAGCTGGCGGCTGATGCCGATCATCTGCGCGAGACTATCGACGCGGCCGACATCGTCTATTTCTCCGGCATTACCCTTGCCATTCTCGCCACACCGATTGCGGTCGACACATTCCTCTCCGAACTGCGCCGCGCCAAGGCGTCCGGCAAGCAGGTCGTGTTCGATCCCAATATCCGCCCGCGGCTTTGGGCCAACCGCGAGATCATGCTGGAGACGATCACCAATGGTGCGCGCGCTGCCACGCTCGTCATGCCAAGCTTCGATGACGAGGCTGGTAACTTTGGTGACACGGATGTGGAGGCGACCATCGCGCGCTATCGCGCGCTCGGCGTCGCCAACATTGTGGTGAAAGATGGCGCAAAGGGCGCAACGCTCGATTTCGGCGGTGAGCGCAGCCACGCGCCTGCCGAGCAGGCCGTAAAGGTGGTGGATACGACGAGTGCCGGAGACAGCTTCAACGGCGCCTTCCTGTCCCGCTTCGTCACCGGCAGCACACCCGAAGAAGCGGCCACTTTCGCCGCCAAGGCTGCCGCCACCGTCATCGGCCACCACGGCGCGCTGATCAGCCCGGACCTGCTGCCGAAAGCCTGAAGGACGTCGCGCAAACGCATGCAGCGGTTTTGCGATAACGACATCCGAAAAGACCAGGATTTGAAGCGTGATGAGCGAATATCAAACTTCGCCATCCGCTTTGAATCCGCTGACATGATGCTGTAACACGCCTGTCGCATATACCCGAAGGCCGGTGGATCACCGGAGAGTCGCAAGCGGCGAGGGTCGGCACGGCATGACCAGAATTACCATCGTCACGGATGCATGGCATCCCCAGGTCAACGGCGTGGTGCGCTCCATCGAGAACACCAATGTCGAGCTTGAACGCATGGGCGTCGAGGTTCGCATGGTGACGCCGCAGAGCTTCCACTCCATTCCCTGCCCCACCTATCCGGAAATTCGCCTTTCCGTCGCGAGCTATCGCCGGGTTTCGAAGGAAATCGAGAAGAGCCAGCCATCCTATGTGCATATTGCGACGGAAGGTCCGCTCGGCTTCATGGCGCGCCGCTGGTGCATCAAGCACGGCATGGGCTTTTCCACCAGCTACCACACGCGTTTTCCAGAATATGTGGCGGCCCGCTTCCCCGTGCCGGAAAGCTGGCTCTACGGCTTCGTGCGCTGGTTCCACAATGGCGGTAGCGCCTGCATGGTGGCAACGCCGAGCCTCGAAACGGAGCTCCAATCCAAAGGCGTGAAGAACCTCAAACGCTGGAGCCGCGGCATCGACGCCAAGCTCTTCCGTCCCAGACAGAAGGAGGAGCGTCCCTTCGGCCTCCCTCGCCCGATCTTCATGACCATTGGCCGCGTTTCGGTGGAAAAGAACCTGCCGGAGTTTCTCGATCTCGATCTGCCGGGCTCAAAGGTCGTTGTCGGTGACGGCCCTGCCCGCGCCGAGCTTCAGCAGAAACATCCCGATGTGCTCTTCACCGGCGTGAAGACCGGCGAGGACCTGGCAAAGGCCTATGCGCAGGCCGACGTCTTTGTCTTTCCGTCCAAGACCGACACCTTCGGCAACACCATTCTCGAAGCACTCTCGAGCGGCGTACCGGTCGCAGCCTTCCCGGTGACCGGCCCGCTTGATATTCTTGGCGGCCATCCGAAGGCGGGTGCGCTCAGCTCGGATTTGCGCAAGGCCTGCCTTGCCGCACTCGATTGCTCCCCGGAGGCAGCCCTTGCCGTTTCCCGCAACTATTCATGGGAAAAGGCGTCCCGCCAGTTTCTCGACAACGTGACCTCTGCTGCCACCAGCGGCCTCCCCGGCTTCTGCGCCGCCCATGCGATGTGAGCGGATTACAGGCAAATTGCCTGCATTTTCAGTGGACGCACGAGCCCATTGCTGGCAGAAGGCGTCAGGACGCGACTGCCGTTATCTTTAGAACGGGGTCGGGCTGCTGATTGACGTCAGGCGGCTGCCGCGAGGTTACGCAGGCCGTCCCCTTATCGCAAAACCGCGGTACACGTCTGCGCGCATGCTTTAGATCACCAAGCGCCGTTCAGCATATTGCCTGCGAGCGGGATCGTGCGGCTCTTGCCATTGCTGTCGTTGACGGAAATCTCGCTTCGCATCTGCTTGGGAGACTTGCGAAACCAGCCGGCTGCGATGGAGGCGAGATCGCCGATCATTCCATGCTTCCGCCAGTCGGCGAAGCGCTGCGCCATCGCCTCTGCCTCATGCTTGAAGAAGAAGTCGCCCGACTGGGCCAAGTCGTTGATGGAAGAAGCCATGGATGACAAAGGCTTCTGGAACATCTTCGGCGGAACCGAGAGGCCGTGTGCCGCTTGCGGAAATGCAGGCGCCATGAAATCGATCGCCCAGCCATCTGCCTCCACCCAGCAGTGAAAGTTCTCGCCAGCACCCGTCACGTGGCCGTCTTCGCGATGATCGGCAAACAGCAGCATCGTGCCGCCAAGATTATAAGCCGCCAGCCCACCCTTCGGCTTCGCCTTCACCTTGTAGTGGTGCTCCAGAATGAAGGCACCAAATGTGCTGAAATACATCGATGCCGTGGCGGGATCGGCGTTCTCGTTAAGAAGCAGGCTGTTGATGACGCGATAGATGCGATGATAGTCGCTCTGCTTGATCAGCATGATGTTTGACCTGACATTTGAAATTCACGAGACGAGCGCGGGCATCACGCCATCATATCGGCACAGGGACGGGAGATACCCTCTCCCAAGTCCCCTGCCGTCATCCTCGGGCTCGACCCGAGGATCCATAGCCCCACCCGTAAGCGCTTGAAAACATGATCCTCAGGTCAAGCCCAAGGATCACGGAGTGTGAGGCGGCCCTCAGCGAGCCAAACCCCTGACTACCGCTTCTTCGCCTTATGCTCGAAGGGATTGTCCGACCCGCGATAATGCACCCGGATCGGCACGCCCGGCATGTCGAAATCCTTGCGCAGACCGTTCACCAGATAGCGTGTGTAGGATTCCGGAATGGCCTCGGGCCGTGTGCAGGAGATCATAAAGGCTGGTGGGCGGGCCTTGACCTGCGTCATGTATTTCAGGCGCAGACGACGGCCCGACACGGCCGGTGGCGGATGCTGTGTAACCTGCATATCCAGCCAGCGATTGAGCTTGGCGGTGGAGATACGGCGGTTCCACACCTTGTCGGTGTCGATGATGCTCTGCATCAGCCGGTCGAGGCCATAGCCCGTCTGGCCGGAAATTGGAACGGCACGAATGCCGCGCGCCTGCGGCAGAAGGCGCTCGGTCTTTTCACGCAAATCGGCGAGAAACGCCTGCGCATCCTCGACCAGATCCCACTTGTTGAAGGCGAGCACCGCAGCGCGGCCCTCACGGATGACCAGATCGACGAGTTGCAGATCCTGCTTCTCGAAAGGAATGGTGGAATCGAAGACGATGACGACGGTTTCGGCGAAACGGATGGAGCGCAGCGAATCCGCCACCGAAAGCTTCTCCAGCTTCTCGGTCACCTTCGCCTTGCGACGCATGCCAGCGGTGTCGAACATCTTGATGGTGCGGCCGCGCCAATCCCATTCGACCGAGATACTGTCGCGGGTAATACCGGCTTCCGGACCGGTCAGAAGACGGTCTTCACCGAGAAAGCGGTTGATCAGCGTCGACTTGCCGGCATTCGGGCGACCGATGATCGCAACGCGCAACGGCTTGGTGTCGTCATAGGCGGGCTCGTAATCCTCGTCTTCTTCCTCTTCACCGGAGAGCACGACGTCGGTTTCAGCCTCTTCGAAATCGTCTTCCGGCGGGAAGGCGACATCTTCACCGATCGCGGCAACGATGGCATCGCGCAGATCGATCATGCCCTGCCCGTGCTCGGCAGAGATCGGGCATGGCTCGCCAAGACCGAGCGTATAGGCGTCGTAGAAACCGCCATCGGAGCCACGGGCTTCTGACTTGTTGGCAACAAGGACGACCGGCTTGCCGCGACGGCGCAGCATTTCGCCGAGCGTCTGGTCGGCCGGTGTCAGGCCGTATTTGGCGTCGACGACGAAAAGCGTCAGATCGGCTTCCTCGATCGCCTCTTCCGTCTGCGCCCACATGCGACCCTGCAGCGTCTCCGGTGCGGATTGCTCGAGACCCGCGGTATCGATGATGGTGAAACGCAGATCCACGAGCTTGGCGTCGCCCGGACGACGGTCGCGGGTCACGCCTGGCGTGTCATCCACAAGCGCCAGCTTCTTGCCAACCAGACGGTTGAAAAGCGTGGATTTGCCGACATTCGGACGTCCGACGATGGCGACGGTGAAGGTCATGATAGTGCCCTAACTTCTATAGCGTCGGACCGGAAACCCAACGGGCTCCGGTCCGACGCCTTCAACAGAAAACCGATGCAGTTCGCGGCGATCCTTATGACCGCCCGTCGCTGCAGGAAATGAGAATTTACGCTGCCTTGCCGGATGCGGCAATATTATCGAGCAGGACCTGCGCCCGGTTCGCCACATTGCGCGGCGCTTGGGAATCACCGGTGATGAGTTCGAACCACTGCTTTGCCTGGGCAAGATTGCCAGCCTTGTAAGCGGCAAGACCAAGCGCTTCGCGGGCGGAGTTGCGTAGCGGCTGGCCATCGCTGGACAGCGCTTCTACCTCTGCCGAGACCTGCTCATATGTGCCGTTGTCAATCAGAAGGAACGCCGCGCGCACCTTTGCCATGTCCCGGAAAATCTGCGGCGCGCTGGAGTCGCTGCCAATCGCGGTAAAGGCTGCGATAGCGCCAGCGGCATCGCCCTTCTGCGCCAGAAGCGTTGCAGCGCGGAACTTGGCGAGGATCGGGTACTCGCCGTGGCCGGCACTTTCCAGTTCCGTCAGTGCCTTCAACGCTTCGTCATTCTTGCCCTCGGAGGCAAGCTTCAATGCGTTGGAGAACTGGTCGCCAGACGCCGAAGCCCGGCTGTTGCTCCAATATTCGTAAATGCCGGCGCCCGCAGAAGCGAGCACGATCAAAACGGCAGCGCCAATCACGACCGCGCCGTAACGACCCCAGAAGTTGCTCAATTTTTCTGAGCGGATCTGCTCGTTCACTTCGCGGATGAAGCTGTCATTCTCGTTCGCCATCGAATTCTCCGTTACCCGCACCGAAAGGCGAAAAGCCGATCGGTCTGCGGACATGCCAAGGCAATTTGGTTGCGGCAAGCCGCAAAAAGGCCAACCACATTTATTGGTGGGCCTTCTAGCCTATTTTCCCTGAGATGTAAGGGGGAAACGTCAGTTTCCTACATCGCAATCGGTTGGACGCCGATCAACCATTCGTGCAGCTTCCAGATGAATGCTGCCCACAGCACCACGCCAAGAAGAACGGCGATCGCATCGTAACGCGCCGAAACGAAGGGGCGAATGAGATTTTCACCTGCGCGTGCACGGCGCTTGAGGACAATCCGCATCACCACGCCCCAGGCGAGGAAGGAGGCGAAGAGGATGACGGAGGAGGTCTCGCCATTGGCAAGCAGATGCGAGAAAGCCCAGATCTTCACCGAAAGGATCAGCGGATGCTTGGTCTTCGTCGCGATGTGCCCGGCCGGCAGGGCACTTGCCACAAGACAGATCATCGCAATGAGCATCAGCGTGACCGCGATATGAGCCATCCAGACCGGCGGATAGTAAAGCATGCCCGTCACCTGCCGCGCTTCATTGAAGGCATAGGCAATGAAGGCGATGGTGAGAATGCTGACGAGCGAATAGACGCCCTTGAAGGGCTTTTCGCCCATGGTATCGATCAGACGCGCACGAAGCCCCGGCGCAAAAAGCCTGAGAGAATGGGTGGCGAAGAACAGGATGAGAGAGACGACGAGCAGAAGCATGGTGGCGTCCTTGCGCGGGGGAAGATAATCTTTTGACAATGAGTTATGGCGAATACCAAAGATCACTGATGCTGACCCCTTGGATAGCCTGGAAACGGTCGCCCGGGTAGGAGAAACCGCAGAGCGATGCTTTTTCATCGGTCGAGGATTTCGACGCCCCCGGCGGCCGATTTCCGGGCTATCGAAGGGATCAGCATCGGTGATCTTTGGTATAACCCCTGGAAAAAGCCAGTCAAATCAAAGCTTCGCCTTATTCCAAGCTCAAAAGGCCGCTTTTGAAAACTCCGCGTGGTTCCCTCATGTTGCGTTCGCTTGCCCTCATTACCCTCTCTCTCGCCTGCGCGCCGCAAGCCTATGCGCAGGCTGTCGAAGGTACGGCAAAGCCAAAGCAGCTCGTGCTGGTGTCCTTCGATGGCGCAGGCGACAATGCGCTGTGGGCCAGAAGCCGCGCCACCGCCAAGGAAGTTGGCGCGCATTTCACCTATTTTCTTGCCTGCACGCTGGTGATGGACCGCAAGACCAGCGCCAAGAGCTATCAGGGGCCGGGCCAGAAACTCGGCCGCTCCAATGTCGGTTTCGGCCAGTCGGTGGAAGAAGTGGCAACGCGCCTGCACCACATCTGGGACGCCCGCCAGGAAGGCCACGAAATCGCCAACCACACCTGCGGCCACTTCGATGGCGGCAACTGGACGGCGGATCAATGGGACGCAGAGTTTACCACCTTCACCAGCACGCTTGGAAACGCCTGGGCGGCAATCGGCAAGAAGGATGAGGAGCCGCAGGGCTGGCATGATTTCGTGCGCGGCATCAATGGCTTCCGTGCGCCCTACCTGTCGCAAGGCGATGCGCTCACCGCCGCACAGAAAAAACATGGCTTCGTCTTCGACGCCACCAGCATCACGAAAGGGCCGGCATGGCCCGTGCGCAAGGATGGCATCGAACATTTCGGCCTGCCGCTGATCCCGGAAGGGCCGGGCGACCGGCCGATCATTGCCATGGATTACAATCTCTTCGTCCGCCACTCCATGGCAATCGAGACGCCCGCAAAGTCCGCCGAATTCGAAGAACGCGCCTACAAGGCCTTCCGCGCCGCCTTCGACAAGCAATATGAGGGCGAACGCATCCCCCTCCAACTCGGCTTCCATTTCGTCAAGATGAATGGCGGCGCCTATTGGAACGCCTATGAGCGCCTGCTGCGCGAAGTCTGCAAGAAGGACGATGTCGCCTGCGTCAGCTATGAAGAGGCGATGCCGATGATCGACGCGCGGCGGAAGGAAAAGTCGCAAGGGTGAGAGAGCAAGTGCTGCAGGCGCAGCGACGCAGTCTCATTTTCAGTCAACGGCTTTCAATTGACCATCATTCCGGCCCCAGCCGGAAGCGGGCCAGCACGAATCCTCCGGCTGGACCCCGGCTTAATGCGGGGGTGGGTGTCAGAGTTGAACGCTTCGAGCTTTACGGCTTGTCCGCCGCCAACTCGCCCTCTTCCGCTTCACGCTTCAAATAGCGCTGATCGATCTCCGGTAGCGGTTGGTCGTAGATAGCAGCCTCAAACGCTTTCAGACGTTTGTAGATCGACATCAATTCGACGATCGTCGTCCAGGAATTGATGAGATACTGGAACGATCCGCGCACCTGATCGAACACGTTGCCGATCTGCGTGAACACGCCAAGCGTCACCTTGCCTGCTGCGATTGATGGAATGAGAACGATCAAGCTGTAGATGTTGTCAGCCTGCAGATAGAAAATGCGGGCAACGTTGAAATACATGTAATGAAAATAGAGCCGGAAATAGTTCTTCCGGACGTTCGAAAACAGCTCCTGCACGGTCGGCGGCTGAGCACGATCTGCGTGGTCTTCACCATAGACCAGCTCCTTACGATAGGCCGCTTCCACGCGCTGATTGCGAAATTCGAGGCCGGGTAGCTTGATACCCACAAGTGCAAGAAAGCCCGTTCCGAAGAGCGACCACAAGATCGCCGCCCACACCAGAGCATGCGGGACGTAACCGATAATCGGCAACTCGTTGATGGTTTCGGAGAAGGTGAAGAGGACGGGGAGGAACGCGATCAGGGTCATGATGGCCCTGACGAAACCGACACCCAACCCCTCGACGGTCGAGGAGAAGCGCATCGTGTCTTCCTGAACACGCTGCGAAGCGCCTTCGATGTGACGAAGCCTATCCCAGTTTGCCATATAGAAGTCGTTCATCGCCGTGCGCCAACGGAAGATATAGTGGCTGACGAAGAAGAGATTGAGCACGCCGACAGTGATCGCAAAAAACAGAATGCCTGAAACGCCGACAAGGCCGAGATAAAGCTGCTCGGCAGTCACCGGCGCTGTCTTGGCAAGCGCTTGCTGGATGAGGTCATAATATGGGCCGTACCATGCGTTCATCGCCACGCTGACTTGCACGGAGAAATAGGTCGCAAAGACAATGAGGGCAGAGCCGAGAACGGACCACATCTGCCAGCGGTGTGGGCTGTAGGTGAACCAGAAGCCCGCAAATACAAGCACGGCAGCGGTGTAATAGATGTAAAACCAAAGGAATGGCGGGGACCAGAAAATCGATACGCCCGTGATCGGCGGCTCTCCTGGTGTTGCTGGACGCATGCCGAGTGCCGCACCCCAGTTTCTCCCGCCTGCGTACCAGAGGCCTATCATGAGCAAGGACCAAACAATGGCAGAGGTAAAAAACAACTTGGGTTTGGGAAAGAATGAATGAAACACGTTCGAACTCTCGCGAGCTTGAGATCAGCCATTATTGGCGAAGCAGATTTTGGGAGAAATTAGGCCAGACACCTCGCCGACGCAATGCAGCAAACGCTAAGTTACGAAGATGTAAGCCAAAACTGGATATCGCGGCTGCAACATGACAGCCGCATTACAGCGAAGCCGTGCAAGAGCGCCCGCCTTACTCGGCAAGCGTCAGGATCAGCGGTCCGTTTTTGGTGGCGATCACGGTGTGCTCGAACTGCACGGTCGGCGCGCTCGGGTCGCTGAACAGCGTCCAAGGGTCGTCATCGCCATCTTCGGCCCAATAGGCGCCCGTAGAGAGAAACGGTTCCACGGTGAAGACCAGCCCGTCGGTCATGATCCGGGTTTCGTCCTTGTCCGGCCAGGTGGCAAGCTCCTTCGGCTCCTCGTGCAGCGACCGGCCAATGCCGTGACTGGCGAGATTGGTGATCAGCGTGTAGCGGTTCTTCTTGGCAAAAGCGCCGATGGAGTTGCCGATATCGGCAAGCGGCCTGCCCGCTTTCACCTGCTGCAACCCGGTCCAAAGAGCGCGTTTGCCATCGCGGCAAAGGCGTTCGATGTCCTTCTTGACCGGAGGCACGGCATAGGAAGAGCCGGTATCGCCAAAGAAGCCGTCCTTCACCGCCGACACATCGATATTGACGAGGTCACCCGCCTTGATGATGCGCGGGCCTGGAATGCCGTGGGCCACTTCCTCGTTGACGCTGATGCAGGTGGCGCCCGGAAACTGGTAGCAGAATTCCGGTGCCGACTGCGCACCATTGCTTTCCAGGATATTGCGACCGATGGCGTCGAGTTCGGCGGTGGTGATCCCCGGCTCAAGCGCGTCGGCCATCGTCTGCATCGCAAGGGCGCAAATCCGGCCAACATCCTTCAGCTTTTCGAGCTCTTCTTCCGTCGAGATAACCATTCTGCGTCCATATCCTGCGCAATGTCTTCGGCAAAGGGCGCCAAAAGGCGCCCGATCATGCCGTGGCTTTCGCCCTATCCGCACTGCCAGTCAATTCTTTTCTGACGATTGGGGCGACTTTCGTGCCGTAAAGCTCGATCCCGCGCATGATCTGATCATGCGGCATCAGACCGATTGCCATCTGCAACAGGAAGCGATCATTCTTGAAGACGCCATGCGCCTTGATGATCTTTTCCGCCACCAGTTCCGGCTCGCCGAGGAAGAGATTGCCCTCCGCACTTCGCGCCATATCGTAATGCGCCCGGTTGGTCGGACCCCAGCCGCGCTCGCGGCCAATCCGGTTCATCACCTCCGCCTGCGGGCCATAGAACTGGTCGGCCGCCTTGTCGGTGGTGTCGGCGATGAAGCCGTGAACATTGATGCTGGTCTTCTGTTTTTCGAGCGGCTGACCTGCTCGGCGCGCGGCTTCCCGGTAGAGATCGAAGAGCGGAGCAAAGCGGCGATATTCGCCACCGATGATGGCAAGCGCCACCGGCAGACCCATGGCACCGGCTCGCGCCACCGATTGCGGCGTACCGCCAACCGCGATCCAGACGGGCAGAGCCTCTTGCAACGGACGGGGATAGATACCGCGCCCGTTGATCGGCGCACGCTTTTCACCAGACCAAGTGACGATTTCGCGGTCTCTCACTGCCAGAAGCAGATCGAGCTTCTCGGCGAAGAGATCGTCATAGTCCTCGAGATTGTAGCCGAAGAGCGGGTAGGACTCGATGAAGGAGCCGCGCCCCGCCATGATCTCGGCGCGCCCATTCGACAACAGATCGACGGTGGCGAACTGCTGGAAGACGCGGATCGGATCATCGGAGCTCAGAACCGAAACGGCACTGGAAAGGCGGATGGTCTTGGTCTTGACCGCTGCAGCCGCGAGCACGGTCGAAGGCGATGACACAACGTAATCGGGACGATGATGCTCCCCCAGGCCGAAGACATCGAGCCCCACCTGATCGGCAAGCTCGATCTCTTCCAAAAGGTTCTTCAGGCGACGCGCACCTTCCGGGCCACGACCATCAGCCGGGTTCGGATTGACATCGGCAAAGGTGTAAAGGCCAAGTTCCATGCGCGCGCTCCTCGCTCAATTGAACTTCTGAGATAGAGAGCGAAAGGCACCGGCGCAAATTCAAAATCTGAACCGGACGCTTCGAATTTCTCGATGGGTGGCTTGCTACACGACGCACTGATCATCGTCCGTGTGCTCTGTCATCTCAGGTAGGGATGCCTCTTCCGCACGACGGTGCGATGAGGGTGAACCGCTCCTTACCGTCATCCTCGTTTTCCAATAGCGTCAATGGCTTATGGATCCTCGCCTCAAGGGCGAGGATGACACCTGAGAGGTTGTTGCCCTTGGTTACAGGGCTGTTCTACCTCTTGGTCCAAGACGTTTGAGCTGGTGTCATGCGGCCAGGAAATCAGATGCGTCGTGCGCTCAAACGTTGCTGAGCGTTCGGCGCACCGCATTCTTCCAGCCTTTGAGTTTCCGCGTGCGCACCTCGTCATCCATCTTCGGCTCGAAGCGGCGGTCGCGCGCCCAGGTTTCGGCAAAGGCCTTCATGTCCGGCCACACCCCTGCCCGGCTGCCCGCAAGCCATGCGGCACCAAGTGCGGTGGTTTCGAGGATCACCGGACGGTCGACAGGCGCATCGATCAGGTCGGACAAGCGCTGCATCGTCCAGTCGGAGGCAACCATGCCGCCATCGACGCGAAGGACGATATCGCAATCGTCGTTCTTCCAGTCCTTATGCATGGCATCCAGCAGGTCACCGGTCTGGTAGCAGACGGCTTCCAGTGCCGCGCGGGCAAATTCCGCAGGGCCGGTGCCGCGCGTCAGGCCGAACATTGCGCCGCGTGCTTCGGCATCCCACCAGGGGGCGCCGAGACCGACGAAGGCGGGCACGAGATAGACTTCCTGCGCATCGTCTGCCTTGTCCGCAAGCGCCCCGGTTTCCGGTGCGGAGCCGATCATCTTCAGCCCATCGCGCAGCCACTGAACCGCAGCACCGGCAACAAAGATCGAGCCTTCCAGCGCGTAATAGGACTTGCCATCCAGGCGATAGGCGATCGTTGTCAGCAGCCGGTTCTTGGAGCGAACGATGTCCTCGCCCGTGTTCAAAAGCGCAAAGCAGCCCGTTCCATAAGTGGATTTCAGCATGCCGGGAGAGAAGCAGGCCTGGCCGATGACGGCAGCGTGCTGATCTCCGGCGACACCCAGGATCGGAATTTCCGCGCCGAACAGGTCAGCATCGGCAATGCCGAAGTCCGCGGCGCAATCCAGAACTTCCGGCAGGACGGATTTCGGCACGTCGAGAATGTCGAGAAGTTCCTTGTCCCAGACATTCTTCTCGATGTTGAACATCAGCGTGCGCGAGGCATTGGTGGCGTCGGTCACGAAGGACTTGCCGCCCGTCAGCCGCCAGATGAGGAAGGTATCGACCGTGCCGAAGCAAAGCTCGCCCTTCTCCGCCCTCTTGCGCGCGCCCTTCACATTGGAGAGCAGCCAGGAAAGCTTGGTGCCAGAGAAGTAAGGGTCGAGCAGCAGACCGGTGCGCTTGGCGAAAACCTTCTCATGCCCGGCCTTCTTCAGCTTGTCGCAAAGCTTGCTCGTACGTCGATCTTGCCAGACAATGGCATTGTGCAGCGGCTTGCCGGTTTCGCGATCCCAGATCAGCGTCGTCTCACGCTGGTTGGTGATGCCGATGGCGGCGATGTCGGAGCCCTTGAGACTGGCTTTGTCCAGCGCCTGCTTGATCGACCAGACGACCGTTTCCCAGATTTCCTCCGGATCGTGCTCCACCCAACCGGAATTCGGGAAGATCTGCCGAAACTCCTTCTGGCCCGTTCCAACCACCTTCATCGATCCGTCGAAGATGATCGCGCGCGTGGACGTGGTGCCCTGGTCAATGGCGATAACGTATCCGCCCATTCATTCCTCCCTGAAATCAGTCGCGCGCACCACAATATGCTCAACAGACAAAGTCAAGCCACAAGCGGCGTCGGTTTCGAATCCAATTGCCAGTTCCCCCGGTTTGAGCATAACGTGCTGTAAAGTCTTGCATCGACGTCGAAAAAAGGGGAACGCATGCTAAGGACAGTGATCGTTACGGGCTCGACCAGCGGAATTGGCTTGGGCATCGCGCAAGCCTTCGCCAATAATGGCTGCAACGTCATGCTGAACGGCTTCGGCGACCCCGACGACATCGAAAGCAACAGGCTTTTGATGGAGGCGGAAAGCGGCACGCGCGTGCTCTATCACTCCGCCGACATGACGAAGCCGGAGGAGATTTTCGATCTCGTCAAGACTACGCAGGAGAAGCTCGGCTCGGTGGATGTGCTGGTCAACAATGCGGGCGTCCAGCATGTGGCACCAGTAGACGAGTTTCCGCCGGAAGAGTGGGACCGCATCATCGCCATCAATCTGACAAGCGCCTTTCACACTATGCGCGCCGTCATCCCGCTGATGAAGACCGCCGGCAAAGGCCGTATCATCAACATCGCGTCGGCCCACGGACTTGTCGCCTCGCCATTCAAATCTGCCTATGTTGCGGCAAAACATGGTATCATGGGCCTGACGAAATCCGCGGCACTGGAACTGGCCGAAACCGGCATCACCGTGAATGCCATCTGCCCCGGCTATGTGCTGACATCGCTGGTGGAAAAGCAGATACCGGATACAGCCAAGGCCCGCGGCATCAGTGAAGAGGCGGTCAAGAACGACGTGCTCTTGCGCCTGCAGGCCACCAAGGAATTCGTGGCTGTGGAAGATGTGGCGGCAACGGCACTCTTTCTCGCAAGCGACGCGGCAAAGCAGATCACCGGCACGCATATTTCCATCGACGGCGGCTGGACCGCGCAGTAGATCGAACACCACAATTCATTCGGGCCGAACCCGAAACCGGAACAAAGACGAAGGCAGTGCATGAAAGACGCAATCAGCTTCATCCTCAATAACGAGACGATTACTCTGTCGGACTTCGCGCCGACGGAAACCCTGCTCGACTATCTGAGGCTGCGCAAACGCCTGACGGGCACGAAGGAAGGCTGTGCCGAGGGCGACTGTGGCGCCTGCACCGTGCTGATCGGCAGGCTCCTGGAAGGCTCGCTACGCTATGAAAGCGTCAATGCCTGCATCCGTTTCCTCGGCTCGCTGCATGGCACGCATATCGTCACGGTAGAGCATCTGGCCGGCAAGGATGGTACGCTCCACCCGGTTCAGCAGGCCATGGTGGATTATCATGGCTCGCAATGCGGCTTTTGCACGCCGGGCTTCGTCATGTCGCTTTACGGTCTCTGGCTGTCCAGCGACAAGCCCTCGCGCGCCGATATCGAAAAGGCGCTGCAAGGCAATCTCTGTCGATGCACCGGCTATGAGCCCATCGTCAAGGCCGCCGAAAGCGTGACCGCTGCCAGGCCAAGCACGCTGTTCGACCCGATCGAAAGCGACCGCGCCACCATCATGTCGCGCCTCTGGGGCATTCAGCAGAACGACACGATCACGGTTACCAAGGACGGCCATCGCACCATCATTCCGGGCAATCTCACCGAGCTTGCCAATGCCTATGCCGCAGAACCCAAGGCGACCCTCGTTGCAGGTTCGACGGATGTCGGCCTTTGGGTCACAAAGCAGATGCGGGAGCTTAAGACCGTCATCTTCATCAATCACCTGAGCGAGCTGCAGTCGATCTCGGTTGCCGACGGTAGGATTTCGATCGGTGCCGGCGTGACCTACGCCCAGGCCTTTGACACGCTTGCAGACAACATCCCGGCATTCGGACGGCTGATCGATCGCCTCGGCGGACAGCAGGTGCGTAACATGGGAACGATCGGCGGCAACATCGCCAACGGCTCGCCCATCGGCGACACGCCCCCGCCGCTCATTGCGCTGGGTACGACGCTGACGCTGCGCTCTTCCTCCGGCAGCCGCACGATGCCGCTCGAAACCTTCTTCATCGAGTACGGTAAGCAGGACAGGCTTCCCGGCGAATTCGTCGAGAAGATCGAGGTGCCCTTGCCAACCAACGACAGCCACTTCGCCATCTACAAGATTTCCAAGCGCCGTGACGAGGATATCTCGGCACTCTGCGCCGCCTATCATCTGACCCTTGGCGAAGACGGCACCGTGCAGGACGTCCGCATCGCCTTTGGCGGCATGGCCGGCACGCCGAAGCGGGCGAAGGCCCTGGAAGACGCTCTGAAGGGCAAGGCCTGGACGCAAGACACCATCGATGCCGCGCGCGATACGATCGACGCGGATTTCCAGCCGCTGACCGACTGGCGCGCCACCGCGCAGTATCGTCAGCTGACGGCAAAGAACCTGCTGACCCGTTTCTTCCTGGAGACATCGGGCACGCCGCAGGAGATCAAGCGCTTTGCGCTTGAGGAGGTCTGACACATGGACACCACCACATTCGAACGCGCCAAGACTGACGTCGATGGCAAGATGCATGGGTCGCTGCGCCATGATTCAGCGCATAAGCACGTCACCGGAAGTGCCGAATATATCGACGACATTCCAGAACCCGCAGGTCTGATCCACGGCGCGCTTGGCCTTTCGGACCGCGCCCATGCCGAAATCGTATCCATGGATCTCTCCGAGGTCGAAGCCACCCCCGGCGTCATCTGGGTGATGACCGGCAAGGACGTGCCGGGCGAGAACGACGTCTCCTCCGGCGGGCGCCATGACGAGCCGCTGCTGGCGGAGAAACTGGTGCAATTCCACGGCCAGCCGATATTTGCCGTCTTTGCCGAGACCCGCGAGATTGCCCGCCATGCGGCGCGCAAGGCGAAGATCACCTACAAGGATCTGCCGCACTTCACCGATATCGACGCCTCGCTTGAAAATGGCGAGCCGCTCGTTACCCCCGGCATGGTGCTGCAACGCGGCGATGCGGATGTGGAGATGGATGTCGCACCGCGTCGCCTGACCGGCACCATGCGCATCGGCGGGCAGGAGCATTTCTATCTCGAAGGCCATATCGCCATGGCGGTGCCCGGAGAGGATGACGAGGTGACGGTGTGGAGTTCCACCCAGCACCCAAGCGAAATCCAGCATATCGTCAGCCATATTCTGCAGGTGCCCTCCAATGCCGTCACCGTGCAGGTCCGGCGCATGGGCGGCGGCTTCGGCGGCAAGGAGACGCAGGGCAACCAGTTTGCCGCACTCTGCGCCATCGCAGCCAAGAAGCTGAAGCGTGCTGTCAAAATCCGCCCGGACCGCGACGAAGACATGGTCGCCACCGGCAAGCGTCACGATTTCCGCGTCGATTACGAACTGGGCTTCGATGACGAAGGGCGCATTCACGCAGTCGATGCGACCTATGCCGCCCGTTGCGGCTTCTCATCTGATCTCTCCGGCCCCGTCACCGATCGCGCACTTTTTCATGCGGATTCGAGCTACTTCTACCCGCATGTAAAGCTTGCCTCCAAGCCGTTGAAAACCCACACGGTGTCCAACACCGCCTTTCGCGGTTTCGGTGGCCCGCAGGGCATGCTGGGTGCCGAGCGCTTCATCGAGGAAATCGCCTATGCGGTCGGCAAGGACCCGCTCGATATCCGCAAGCTGAACTTCTATGGCGAGACCGGTTCTGGCCGCACCACCACGCCCTATCACCAGGAAGTGGAAGACAACATCATTGCCCGCGTGGTGGAGGAGTTGGAGACCTCCAGCGACTACCGCGCGCGCCGTGAGGCGATCGTCGCGTTCAACCGCACAAGTCCGATCCTGCGCAAGGGCATTGCTCTGACACCGGTGAAATTCGGCATCTCCTTCACCATGACCGCCTTCAACCAGGCGGGTGCGCTGGTGCATGTCTATAATGACGGCTCCATCCACCTGAACCATGGCGGCACGGAAATGGGCCAGGGTCTTTACACCAAGGTCGCGCAGGTCATTGCCGATACGTTCCAGGTCGATATCAGCCGGGTCAAGATCACCGCCACCACCACCGGCAAGGTGCCGAACACCTCGGCGACTGCCGCCTCCTCCGGCACCGATCTCAACGGCATGGCAGCACTTGATGCCGCCCGACAGATCAAGGAACGGCTGATCAAGTTCGCCGCCGAAAAATGGAATGTCACGGAACAGGATATCGCCTTCCTGCCGAACCGCATTCGTATCGGCGCAGAAGAAATCGCCTTCAACGATCTCGTTCGACAGGCCTATTTTGCCCGCGTGCAGCTCTCTGCCGCAGGCTTCTACAAGACCCCGAAAATCCATTGGGATCGCGCCGCCGGACGCGGCACGCCATTCTACTACTTCGCCTACGGCGCCTCCTGCTCGGAAGTCACCATCGATACGCTGACCGGCGAGTACATGATGGAGCGCACCGATATTCTCCACGATGTCGGCAAGTCGCTGAACCCGGCGATCGACATCGGCCAGATCGAAGGCGGCTTCGTTCAGGGCATGGGCTGGCTGACGACGGAGGAACTGTGGTGGGATGGCAAGGGGCGGCTGCGCACCCACGCACCCTCCACCTATAAGATCCCGCTCGCCTCGGACCGTCCGAAGATCTTCAACGTCAAGCTGGCGGAATGGTCCGAAAACGCCGAACCCACGATCGGCCGCTCCAAGGCTGTCGGCGAACCGCCCTTCATGCTCGCCAACTCGGTTCTGGAAGCGCTCTCCATGGCGGTTGCGTCGGTTGCTGATTACAAGGTCTGCCCACGCCTCGATGCCCCGGCAACGCCGGAGCGCGTGCTGATGGCGGTGGAGCGGTTGAAGAAGGTGTGAGGCGAGAGCCGTGAGCCAAACACTGACCGTGTTCCTCTCCGAAGGACCTGCGATCCTCGTAGAGATCGAAGCCGTCAAGGGCTCGTCACCACGCGAAGCTGGCACCTTCATGCTGGTGTCGACCACCCGCATCTGGGAAACGATCGGCGGCGGGCAGTTCGAATATATGGCGATCGATCACGCCCGTGCCATGCTGGATGGCAGGACGGAGATAGACGTCCTGGACATTCCGCTCGGCCCGGAAATTGGCCAATGCTGCGGCGGACGAACCCTTCTGCGCTTTACCAAGGTGACGGAAGCGGTCGCGGTCGCGCTGAGCAAGCGAATGCAAGACGCGGAGGATCAGCAACCCGCCGTTTTCATCTTCGGCGCCGGCCATGTGGGCAAGGCACTGGTAAACAGCCTGTCGCTTCTACCGCTGTCCGTCTCGGTGATCGAAACCCGCCGTGAGGAGCTGATCGGTCTCCCCGGCACCGTCTCGACGCATCTGACGGCGGTACCGGAAGCGATGGTGAGCAACATACCCGCAGGCGGCGCGACGATCATCGTCACCCATGACCATGCGCTGGATTTTCTGATTGCCAAGGAAGCGCTTGGCCGGGACGATCTTGCCTATGTCGGCATGATCGGATCGAAGACCAAGCGCGCCACCTTCGCTAACTGGCTCGCCCGCGAGGGGCATGTCGGCACGCTCGACAATCTCGTGCTGCCCATCGGCGGCACGCTCGTCAAAGACAAACGCCCCGCCATCATAGCGGCCTTGGTGACGTCCGAAGTGCTTCACGCAATTCATCGCTTTGTTGCACGGGCTCCGGCCCAATCCGGTTCCGCCCCTCGATGAAGCCGAGATCCCGCTTCAGATGGTCGCTCAACTCTTCATCGTGAAGCGTGTCCGACGGCTTATATCCTTCGCCGAACCAATCTGTGTTCCATAGCCACGCGAATATGCGCAGCCAGGCGTTTAACGCCATGGCACCCATTGCTGTGTCTCCTCAGATGTTTTGATGCTGTGAGGAGAATTTGCTTGATTTTATCGCTGATAGCCAATGAAACGTCAGGGGGTACAGATGAAGAGAGCTTATCCATGAAGATGTCGAGAAACGTCCCATTAAACGCGCTGCGCGTGTTCGAAAGCGCGGCGCGGCATTTGAGCTTCACCAAGGCGGGCGACGAGCTTGGCATGACGCAGACAGCCGTGAGCTACCAGATCAAGCTCTTGGAGGACTATGTGGGCGCCACGCTCTTCGTGCGCCGCCCGCGGCAGGTCACGCTCACTTCGGCGGCGGAGAAGCTGGCGCGGCAGACCTCCGAAGCTCTGACCATGCTGGAAACAGCCGTTGCCGATACTCGCAAAAGCGTCTCCGACGTGCTGACCATCTCCGCCACGCCGACCTTTGCTCAGCAATGGCTCGCGCGGCGGCTCGGCAGTTTTCAGGAGGCCAATCCCAAGACGGCCGTTCACCTTGCGCTCAGCAACGAGATCGTCGATCTCTTGCGTGAAAACATCGATGTCGGCATTCGCTGGGGCAAGGGTAGCTGGCCGGGATTGATCGGCCACCGCATCATGCGCCTGGACTTCGCGCCCGTCGTCAGCCCTATTCTTGTGGAAAAGATGGGTGGCTTGAAAGAGCCAGCCGACCTCCTGAAGCTCACCATCATCAGCCCGCAGGACCGGTGGTGGAAGCACTGGTTCCGTGAAGCCGGCGTGCCGGACACCGATCTCGACAGCCGTACCGGCAGCAGTTTCGGCTTTCAGTATCTTGAAGCCGCGGCGGCCATGGCAGGACACGGCGTCGCCATCGTCAACCCCACCCATTTTGCCGAGGATATGGCCGCCGGGCGACTGATCCAGCCCTTCGACCTCGTCTGCAATGACGGGCACGACTACTGGCTGGTCTATCCGGAAAGCCGCCGCAATGTGCCGAAGATCAAGATCTTCAGGGATTGGATCCTCTCGGAATTTGCCGACGCTGTTTGAGGGATGAGACGACCTGCCTAAACCGCACGACATTCCTGCGCAAAACACCGCATTGCCTCTTCCATCGCACAACGATTTTTCGCATTGTGCGATGCAAAGACAGGGGAACAGAATGTACGAATACGCCATTGCGTGGGAATGGATGGCCTTTGCCGTTCGCTGGCTGCACGTGATCACCGCTATTGCCTGGATCGGCTCTTCCTTCTACTTCATCGCGCTCGATCTCGGGCTGGTCAAACGCCCGAACATGCCACCGGGCGCCTATGGCGAGGAGTGGCAGGTGCATGGCGGCGGCTTCTATCACATCCAGAAATATCTGGTCGCGCCCGCGCAGATGCCGGAACATCTCACCTGGTTCAAATGGGAAAGCTACGCCACCTGGCTCTCCGGCTTTGCCATGCTCTGTATTGTCTATTACGGCGGTGCCGATCTCTTCCTCATCGATCATTCCGTGCTGGAACTCACACAGCTGCAGGCGATCAGCCTGTCGCTCGCCTCACTTGCCGTCGGCTGGCTGTTTTACGATTTCCTCTGCAAATCCCCACTCGGCAACAACACCTGGGGCCTGATGATCGTGCTCTATGTAGCGCTGGTCGCGATGGCCTGGGGCTATACGCAGGTCTTTACCGGTCGCGCCGCCTTCCTGCACCTTGGCGCTTTCACCGCCACCATCATGTCGGCCAACGTCTTCTTCATCATCATCCCCAACCAGAAGATTGTTGTCGCAGATCTCATCGCAGGTCGCACGCCGGACCCGAAATATGGCCGCATCGCCAAGCAGCGGTCGCTCCATAACAACTATCTGACGCTGCCCGTCATCTTCTTCATGCTGTCGAACCACTATCCGCTGGCCTTCGCCACGCAGTTCAACTGGGTCATTGCAGCGCTGGTCTTCCTCATGGGCGTGACGATCCGTCACTGGTTCAACACCACCCATGCCCGCAAGGGCAAGCCGACATGGACGTGGCTTGTCACGGCCATCATTTTCATCCTCATCATGTGGCTCTCCACCGTCCCGAAAGTACTGACAGGCGAACAGGAGGCCGCTGCAGCAAAACTATCGCCTGCCCAGCAAATCTTCCTCACAGACGCGCATTTCGCCAGCGCCCGTGACGTGGTCCAAGGACGCTGTTCCATGTGCCATGCCGCCGAACCGGTGTGGGAGGGCGTTCCCTTCACGCCGAAGGCGGTGAAGCTTGAGACCGATGCCCAAATTGCCGCCCATGCGCGGGAAATCTATTTACAGGCGGGCCGCTCCCATGCCATGCCCCCCGGCAACATTACGGCGATCACGCCACAGGAACGCAAGGTGCTGACCGCATGGTATGAAAGCGCCGTTTCTGAAGGAAAGACTGAATGAGCATGCTGCTGCTGCGCGGACGCCTTTTGAGCTTCAAGCGCGCCCCCTTCTCCATCAACGACACCGCAAGCTATCTCTATATCGAGGATGGCGGATTGCTGGTCTCCGAAGGAAAGATCGCAGCGATCGGTGAGTATACCGATATTCGTGCCCAGGCGCCCGAAGGTGTGACGGAGAATGATCACCGCCCTCACCTGATCGTGCCCGGTCTCATCGACATGCATCTGCATTTCCCGCAAATGCAAGTGATCGGCTCCTATGCCGCAAACCTTCTGGAATGGCTGAACACCTATACGTTCCCGGAAGAGTGCCGTTTTGTCGAAAGCGCGCATGCTCAGCGTATCGCAACGCATTTCTACGATGAGCTGATCCGCCACGGCACCACCACGGCGGTCGCCTATTGTTCCGTCCACAAGACGTCTGCCGATGCCTTCTTTGCCGAAGCCCTGAAGCGCAACATGCTGATGGTCGGCGGCAAGGTGATGATGGACCGAAACGCGCCGCAAGGGCTCCTGGATACGCCGGAACTCGGCTATGACGAGACGCGCCAGGTGATTGCCGACTGGCATGGCAAGGGTCGCAACCATGTTGCCATAACTCCGCGTTTTGCCATCACCTCCACGCCGAAGCAGATGGAAGCTGCCCAGGCCTTGGCGCAGGAGTTTCCCGATCTCTTCATCCAGACGCATCTTTCGGAAAATCTCGACGAGATCAAATATACGTGCGAACTCTACCCGGAAGCGATCGACTACACTGACATTTACGTGCGCTACGGCCTGATGGGCAACAAGACGTTGCTTGGCCACGCCATTCATCTGTCCGATCGCGAAGCGGACGTTCTGTCGGAGACGGGTGCTGTCGCTGTTCACTGCCCAACCTCCAACCTCTTTATCGGCTCCGGTCTTTTCCCGATGAAGAAGCTGCAACGGCGTGAAAAGCCTGTGCGCATCGCGGTCGCGACCGATATTGGCGGCGGCTCCAGCTACTCCATGCTGCGCACGATGGATGAGGCCTATAAGATCCAGCAATTGCTCGGTGAGCGGCTGAATCCTCTGGAAAGCTGGTATCTGATGACCCGCGGCAATGCTGAAGCCCTGTCCATGGTGGACAGGATCGGCACGCTCGATACCGGGACCGATGCTGACATCACCGTCCTGAACGCCTCCTCCACACCCGCCATGGCACTGAAGATGGAAGTGGTCACGTCGCTGACGGAAGAACTGTTCCTGATGTTGACGATGGGTGACGACAGAACTGTCGTTGAGACCTATGTGGCAGGCAGCGCGTCAAAAGCTGCGCAGTAAGTAAAAAACAGACATAATACTAATAGTTGCATAATTATTCATTAATATTAATCAATGCTTATAATTATTCACTTCATTTAAACTATATTGTCTTACGTTGTAACAGACAAAGAATGGTCGCCATGATGGCTAGGACCCTTTGTCATGTGGAGAGTCTATCTGCCTTAATCCCTGCAGTGGCACCGGTTCCCGGTTCCAAAAGTGCTGCCCCTGCGTCGTACAGGCATTTTTGATCGGAACGGAAGATCTATGTCATTTCTGAAGAATGCCAGCATTCGCACAAAAGTGTTGTCTCTTGTGCTGCCTCTGTGCGCTGTTGGAATGAGCGCCACGCTCTACATGTCCTACAATTACAAGCTCGCCGACAACACCTACTCAACCTTTATTTCGAAGGACACCACAGGGGCAACCGCGATGGCCCGTGCGAACAGAAACCTGACGGCCACTGCCTATGCCGCCTACCAGATTCTCGTTTACGATCGGGATAGTGCTGGCATGCAGAAGGCCATTGCTTTCTACAATGAGAGCAAAACGAAAATATTCGACCGGCTCGCAGCCGCGCGCGAAGGGCTGCCAGGGGAGCAGGCTGCCATTGATGCAATCACTGCTCAGGCGAAAGCCGTCGTTGCCATTACGGACCAGGCGGTCAAACTGGGTGCCGCGGATCAAGATGCGCAAGCAAAAGCAGAGCTGGCGAAAGCTGATGACTTGCTCATCCCGCTGGCTGACGAGGCATCTAAATTCCTGACACAGGAACTGAATGAGGTAGCAACGAGAAGCAAAGCTCTTAGCGCAGAGACGGATGCCACGATCTTCTGGTCCCTTTCCCTTGCCGGCTTAGCATTCGCCATCGGCATCATCGCATCGCTGATTGTTGCCTCAAAAGGCATCACGACCCCGATCGCAAATCTGCGCCAGCGCATGATTTCGCTGGCCGATGGTGAAACGCAAGCCCCCGTGGAGGGCCAGGAGCGCCACGACGAAGTCGGCCAGATGGCCAAGGCCGTTTCCGTCTTCCGCGACAACGCGCTCGACAAGATGCGGATGGAGAAGGAAGCCGCAGCCAATCTCAGCCTGACGGAAAAGGAACGCGCAGAACGCGAGGCGCAGAAGGCCAAAGACGTGGCAGACATTCAGTTCGCCGTCGATCAACTGGCAACCGCGCTGAACAAGCTGGCAGCAGGCGACGTTGCCAACCGGATCGATACGCCGTTCGTCTCTCATCTCGATACGCTGCGCACCAACTTCAACAGCTCTGTCGGCAACCTGAACGATGCGCTGCGGGCCGTCGGACAAAACGCCCGGGGCATCGATGCCGGCGCCAATGAAATCCGTGCCGCAGCAGACGATCTTTCCAAGCGTACCGAACAGCAGGCAGCGTCCGTCGAAGAGACCGCCGCCGCCTTGGAAGAAATCACCACAACGGTGAAAGACTCCAGCAGACGTGCGGAAGAAGTCGGCAAGCTGGTGGACAAGGCGCGTCACGGCGCGGAAAGATCCGGCGATGTCGTCCGCAAGGCCGTCACCGCCATGCAGGAGATCGAACGCTCGTCGGGAGAGATTACCAACATCATCTCCGTCATCGACGAGATCGCCTTCCAGACCAACCTTCTGGCCCTGAATGCAGGCGTCGAGGCGGCACGCGCGGGTGAAGCCGGCAAGGGCTTCGCGGTCGTTGCACAGGAAGTGCGTGAACTGGCGCAACGCTCGGCAAAGGCCGCGAAGGAAATCAAGGAACTCATCACCAACTCCGGGACGCATGTCCGCTCAGGCGTGGAACTCGTCGACGAAACTGGCCGCGCGCTTGAAGTCATCGTCGGTGAAGTCCAGGAGATCAACCGCCACGTCAATGCGATCGTCGAATCCTCGCGCGAACAGTCGACCGGTCTCCAGGAGATCAACACGGCCGTCAACTCGATGGACCAGGGAACGCAGCAGAACGCGGCGATGGTCGAGCAGACGACCGCAGCCAGCCACAGTCTTGCCAAGGAAGCGGCATCGCTGAACCAGCTGCTGTCGCGCTTCAATCTCGGCGAAACGGATGGCCGGAGCCGTAACACATCAGCACCCGTTGCAGGCACACCCAAAGCCGCCACAAGCGCCTCCAGGCCTGCCGCCTCCCCTGCACATGCCCTTGGTCGTAAGGTCGCCAGCGCGTTTGGCGGTGGTGCTGCTGCGGCAGCCGCAACAGCCGCTTCCGCCAGCTGGGAAGAGTTTTAAGACAAACGCCTCCAGCGAAACATACGCGAACAGGCGGCCTTGAGCCGCCTGTTCTGCTTTTGCCACCGTGGTTTTCTTGACGGCAGCTCTATCGGGATCGGGAATACCATCCGCTTGAAGTCCGGAGCTTATCCGATATTTCTGCTATTCCTAATTTAGCGAGAAAACGGAACTTCTGTAGCGAATCCGACTTCAAATGAGGGGCACTCGCGTTCATGAGCAGGGACAGGTTTGAATGACACAGCTCGCCGATCACTATCGCGCCTACATTGCCTGCCTCAACGATCAACGCTGGGATGATCTCGGGACGTTCGTTGCCTCCGACGTAACGCATAATGGCCGGAGCTTCGGGCTCGATGGCTACAGGAGCATGCTGATCAACGACTTCGAGACGATTCCGGATCTTTCCTTCAAGATCGAACTCCTCGCCTGCGATCCGCCCTACGTTGCGGCAAGGCTGGAATTCGACTGCTCGCCGAAATCCATGTTCCTCGGACTTCCCATCAATGGACGGCGCATTTCCTTCGCCGAAAACGTCTTCTACGAGTTCCGCGATCTGCAGATCGTCTCTGTCTGGTCCGTGATCGACAAGACTGCAATTGAGGCCCAACTGGGTCTCAAGGAAGACGCGCGATCACCTTGATTTCGAAGTCGAAACCGGCAAGCCAGTTTACGCCGACCGCAGTCCAGTTCGGATAGGGCGCCTCCGCAAAGATCTTGTCTTTGACGGCAAGCACCGCCTCGAATTGCTGTTCCGGATCGGTATGGAACGTCGTCACGTCAATGATGTCCTCAAACGTGCCGCCGGCGGCCTCCAACACCGCTTTCAGATTGGTGAAGGCCAGTTCAACCTGCTGTTCGAAATCCGGCTCGGGCGATCCATCCTCGCGCGCGCCAACCTGTCCGGAAATGAACAGAAGATCACCGGATCGGATGGCGGCGGAATAGCGGTGCATGTCGTAAAGTGCCTGACGACGGGCCGGGAAAACTGCTTCGGGCTTTGTCATGTGCTTCTCCTTCTTTAAACAGCCGGGATCGTTCACCTCGGCTGTTGGAGAGATAGCAATGACGCATAGATGCGATTAGACGTTGAAGTTGGGATGCACTCATGCAAAATTCCCATCAATCATGCGCCCATCCTTGACCGAACTCACCGCCTTCATGGCCGTCGCCACCCATCGCAGCTTTCGGCGTGCGGCGGACGAGCTTGGAACGGCACCGTCCACCTTGAGCCACACCGTGCGCGCGCTCGAGGAACGCCTTGGCGTGCGGTTGCTCAACCGGACGACCCGTAGCGTCTCGCCCACGGAAGCGGGACTTTCACTGCTCAATCGGCTGCACAAGGTGATGAATTCATTGGATGAGGCGCTCGATGCCACGGCTGCCTTTCGCGGCAATGTGGCGGGGCGAGTAAGGATCAACGCGCCGCGTGTCACCATCGCCTATCTTGTGCGGGAAATCCTGCCGCTGATGACGGAGCGGTATCCGGATGTCGAGGTCGATCTCGTGGCAGATGGCCGGTTGATCGATATCGTGTCCGCCGGCTTCGATGCCGGTGTTCGCCTGATGGAGGCCATCCCGAAGGACATGGTCGCCGTCCCTTTCGGCAAGCCCGTGCACTTTCTCTGCGTCGCCTCACCCGCCTATCTCGAGCGCGCCGGAGAACCGCTCACGCCGCACGATCTCACTCAACATCGCTGCATCGGCCACCGCCTGCCGAGCGGCAAGCTTTACAAATGGGAGTTCGAGCGCGCTGGGCAGGAACTCAGCGTCGAGACAGGCGGAACCGTGGTCCTGGATGACGAGGATCTGATGATCGAGGCTGCCGCAAGTGGTCTGGGGATCGCCTATGTTGTCAGTTGGATTGCCGAACCCGCGATCGCTGCCGGCAAATTGAAACCGGTGCTCACGTCCTGGATGCATGCGCCTGAGAGAATGGCGCTCTATTATCCCGGCCATCGATCGGTTCCGCCACCGCTGCGCGCCTTTATCGACGTGGTGAAATTCCAGCCGACCGCATAAGCCGAACGCGGCCGGCTCTATCCGTAGGAAAGGCGAAGGAAGCCAACGGCTCCCTCCACCCTGTTCACATCAGGCGCCAAAGGCGCCGTCGATCGTGTGCATCGCGCCGGTCACGAAGCCCGCTTCCGGGCCGGAAAGCCAGGCCACCATGCCAGCCACTTCCTCCGGACGGCCATGGCGCTTGATCGCCATGAAGCTGTGCATCAGATCCTTCATCGGCCCGCTTTCAGGATTGGCGTCTGTATCGATCGGGCCAGGCTGCACGACATTGATGGTGATGCCTCGGGGTCCGAAGTCACGCGCAAGCCCTCTTGCCAGTCCCTGCAGCGCCGACTTGCTGACCGCATAGGACGCCATGCCAGGCACCGGCATCCGGTCGCCATTCACCGAGCCGATGACGATGATGCGCCCACCGTCCGGCATCTGCCGCGCCGCCTCGACCGATGCGTGATAGGGCGTCTGGATGTTGATCTGGAAAAGACGATCGATTGCATCCGGGTCCTGTTCGAGGGCATCCCCGAAAATGGCGATGCCGGAATTGACGATGAGGATATCCAGAGGGCCGCTCTCGCGCACAACCTTGATAACCGCATCTCTGTTAGCGCTATCGGCCTGGATCGCGGTGCTTCCCGTTTCGCCGGCGAGGCTCTCCGCCGCATCTTTGGAGGCGCCATAGGTGAATGTGACCTTTGCGCCATCGGCTGCGAAACGGCGCACGATGGCAGCACCGATGCCACGGCTGGCGCCGAGCACCAGAATGGATTTTCCTTCGAACATGGTCTGTGCTTCCTTGAAGATTAACGTAATGATCGATACATAAATACCCAAAGACTATCCCGGTCAAGGTATTATGTAGTGAACGATACAAAAAACATTCGGCCCCGAGGCCGCCCGCGCCGCTTCGATCCTGACGAGGCCGTTGCTACGGCAAAGCATCTCTTCCACGCGCGCGGCTTCGATGCGCTGGGTGTCGCGGAGATCACGGCGACACTTGGAATCAACCCGCCAAGCTTTTACGCCGCCTTTGGCAGCAAGCTCGGTCTCTACCAGCGGGTCCTCGATCAGTACAACAGGACCGACGCTATCCCGCTGCCAGATCTGTTGCAGTCGGATAGGCCCATCGGCGAAAGCCTGACGGCGGTGATGGAGGATGCCGCGCGGCGATATGCGGCAGACCCCGAGGCCAGGGGCTGCTTGGTCATCGAAAGCACCCGCTGCGACGATGAGGACGCCCGAAACGCCGCAAGGGCGTTCTATGCGGCGGCAGGCAAGGTCATCCGGTCTCACATCGCCCAAAAATTTCCCGACAAGGCGGATCGGCTGGCCGACTTCGTTTGCTCAAGCATGGCCGGCCTTTCTGCCATGGCCCGCAACGGAGTGAGCCTCGCGCGCCTGCTGGAAATTGCACGGCTGGCGGGCAAGGCGGTCGAACTGGAGCTTCATTCCGCGAACGGATGAATGCTGCTTTGCCCTTGCGGCGTAACACGCGAGGTGAGCACCCTTTCCTGCCCGCTTGCGCAACGATTCCGGTGACATGGTGCCGAAATCCGTGCTATGGCCAACTGTCATTCAAATTTGAAGGCTTTATCCATGAGCAAAATCCTCACCATCGCAGACCTGAAGAAACAGGCGCAACGTCGCGTGCCGAAAATGTTCTTCGACTATGCCGATAGCGGCGCATGGACCGAAGGCACTTACCGCGCCAATGAGGATGATTTTCAAAAAATAAAGCTGCGTCAGCGCGTGCTGGTGGACATGACCAATCGTTCGCTGGAAACGGAGATGATTGGCGAGAAGGTCTCGATGCCGGTCGCACTCTCCCCAACGGGCCTCACCGGCATGCAGCATGCCGATGGTGAGATGCTGGCGGCCAAAGCCGCCGAAGAGTTCGGCGTTCCCTTCACCCTCTCGACCATGAGCATCTGCTCGATCGAGGATGTCGCCTCCGTCACCTCGCGCCCCTTCTGGTTCCAACTTTACGTGATGAAGGACCGCGACTTCATCAACAATCTCATCGACCGGGCAAAGGCCGCCAAGTGCTCGGCGCTGGTCCTGACGCTCGACCTTCAGATCCTCGGCCAGCGCCACAAGGACCTGCGCAACGGCCTCTCTGCCCCGCCGAAATTCACGCCCAAGCACATCTGGCAAATGGCGACGCGGCCGAAATGGTGCCTCGACATGCTGCAGACCAAGCGTCGTAGCTTCGGCAACATTGTCGGCCACGCCAAGAACGTTTCCGATCTTTCCTCCCTCTCGTCCTGGACGGCGGAGCAGTTCGACCCGCGGCTCTCCTGGAAAGATGTCGAGTGGATCAAGGAACGCTGGGGCGGCAAGCTAATCCTCAAGGGCATTCTCGATGAGGAAGATGCCCGTGCTGCGGCTGACACGGGAGCGGATGCCATCATCGTCTCCAACCATGGCGGTCGGCAGTTGGACGGCGCACTCTCCTCCATCGCCATGCTGCCGAAGATCGTCGATGCTGTGGGTGACCGGATCGAAGTCCATATGGATGGCGGCATCCGTTCCGGCCAGGACGTGCTGAAAGCCATCGCGCTCGGCGCCAAGGGCACCTATATCGGCCGCCCCTTCCTCTACGGTCTCGGCGCCAACGGAAAGCTTGGCGTGACGACGGCGCTTGAGATCATTCGCAAGGAAATGGACATCACCATGGCGCTTTGCGGCAAGCGTTTGATCACCGATATCGATCGCAGCATCCTCGTTCAGAACGCCTGATCATCGCACAACCGCACCGACCCGACCTTCCGACGCCCTCACAATGACGTGAGGGCGAAATGCCTGAAGGCGGCTATCAAGATGGACGCCGGTTGATCTGCCGAGCGTTTCTGCCACCTGCTGTGCGGACAACCTCATTCATGTTGTGACCATCTAAAAAACCCCGAAATTTCAGCATTTGCAGGTGACCTTTCCGGGTGATCGCTATCGTGTTGAGCCGCCTCACATGCCCGTCCGAAGCACTGCAGAAACCCTTCATCCACCCGCCAAGTCCCAAATCTGACCCGCCACCAGTGGGGGTCGATTTTCATACTTAATTAAGCATGAAGGCAGTCTTTAAACTTTGAACGGTTTTGTTGCCCGAAAGCGGCGTTACCTTATGCGGAACGGGCAGCTTCGGGACGAACCCACATTCGATGGGCAGTAAGGGGAATTTCATGTCGGGTAAGATCAGACGGGGAACGGCTGAAGCGTGGCTTTTCGCTTTGGCATTTTTCTGCGCGATCCTCACTTTCGGGGCAGCACCAGCGCAGGCACGCTATGCGCATATCGTCATCGATGCGAATTCTGGAAAGGTGCTGGATTCGCAGAATGCCGATCAGCTGAAATATCCCGCATCGCTGACCAAGATGATGACCCTCTATCTGACCTTCGAGGCGCTGCATAAGGGCCGCATCACCTGGGATCAGCGCATCACCATGTCGAAGAATGGCGCGGCGACCATTCCCTCCAAGCTCTATGTCCGCGCTGGCACCACCTTCACGGTACGCGAAGCCGTCTATGGCATGATCGTCAAATCCGCCAATGATCTCGCCGAAGGCATGGGCGATTATCTTGGCGGCTCCGAAGCCCGCTTTGCCGACATGATGACGCGCAAGGCGCGCCAGCTTGGCATGACGAAAACCGTGTTCCGCAATGCATCGGGCCTGCCGAACAAATCGCAAGTCACCACCGCACGCGACATGGCGAAACTCGGCCTCGCATTGCAGCGGGATTTCCCCCGCGAATACAAGATGTTCAGCTCCACATCCTTCACCTTTCGCGGCAAGACGATCCGTGGCCATAACCGCCTGCTGACGCGCTACAAGGGCGTCGACGGCATCAAGACCGGTTACACCAACGCTTCCGGTTTCAACATCGTCAGCGCCGTCAATCACAATGGCCGCAGCGTCGTCGCCGTCGTCCTGGGTGGACAGAGCGCCCAACGCCGCGACAATCAGGTCGTCGCGCTGCTTGACCGCACTCTTCCGAAAGCATCGCGCACGCGCAACACCGAGCAGCTGGTCGCCAGCGCCAGCACCAGCCGCACCTTCGACACGCCACCCTCCGTCGTACCGCTGCCGATGTTTGCCGAGCGCCATGACCCGATCGCCAATCAGATTGCGGCGGCAGATGGCGTGATGGCCGATATGATGCAGACTTCCGTCGCAGCCCCATCCGCCGTTCCTCCAGGCAGAAGCCGCTGGGAAGTGCAGATCGCCGCAACCGACTCGGAAGCCGCCGCCCTCTCCATGCTGAAATCTGCCAAGGATTCGCTATCCTCCGGCCATGCCGGTGTGGCACCCTACACCGAAGCGGTCAGAACCGGCGGCGCAACGCTCTACCGCGCCCGCTTCACCGGCTTCGACACCCAGGCAGAGGCGCTTTCGGCCTGCAAGGACCTGAAGGCACGCTCCTATTCCTGCGTGGTGATGACCAGCAACGGCTGAGCTCTGACAGCAGAGCTCAGCCCAGATCAGGCCAGTTCAGTCCAACCAGCCGCTCTCGATCGCGTTGCCGACGCGGTCCATGCCATTCTCGCGAGCCAATGCCGCCATGGGTGCTGCATTGTAGCGGATATTGCGATGGGTGACCTGAAAGCCATGCGCGGTGTCTTCGAGAACCACATAGGACGCCAGCCCGTGGCCGACATCGACCTGGTGATAGACCGGCTCGTCATCCTTCCAGCCGGGACAACCCACACTACCCGGATTGACGATCAGGCGACCGTCGGAAAGCTGCACTGTGCGGGCAAGATGGGTGTGGCCGCAAAGCATGATCGGCTGATCGATGCTGCGGGCAAGCGCTTCGATCTCGGCGCGGGCACGCAGATGCAGCACGCCTTCCGGCAGGATGCGCTCCAGCCAATAGTCCAGATCGCCAGCCGGTGAACCATGGCAGCAATAGGCCACGTCCTTGAACGCCATGTCGAATGGCAGCGCTTTCAGCCATTCGAGATCCCCTGGAGAAAGCTGTGGGTAGATCGTCTTTTCCCACGACCCCATCTCATCGGGCTGCTCCTCGATCAAGGCGCGGTCATGATTGCCGCGCACCGTCGGAATGCCTCGATCGATCAGCAGTCTCGCGGTGCGCCCCGCTTCCAGCGGACCGCTGAAACAATCGCCGAGATTGACGATGTCGGTGATGCCAAGCTTTTCAATATCGGCCAGCACCGCTTCAAGTGCTGCATGGTTTCCGTGGACGTCGGCAATCGCAGCAAAGATCATGACGATCAGCTCCCGCGATAAGTGGAGTAGCTGAAGGGCGAAAGCAGCAGCGGCACGTGGTAATGCCCGGCCTCATCGGCGATGCCGAAGCGGATCGGAATGATATCGAGGAAAGCCGGTTCCGGCAGCACAAGGCCTTTCTGGCGTAGATAATCGCCGGCATGGAAGACCAGCTCATATTGCCCGGCGCGGAACTCTTCCCCCACCAGCAGCGGCCCACCATCCACCCGGCCATCGCTGTTTGTCTCTACGCTCTTCAGCTTCTCGCGACGCTCGCCATCCAGCCGGTAGAGATCGATATTCAGTCCTTGCGCAGGCGTACCGTGGGCAGCATCGAGAACATGGGTCGTCAGGCCGGTCATGGACGTGGCTCCGCTATAAAAAAGGGTTGCTCGTAAAAATACTCTTCCAGATTGATGCCTGGACCATCGCGGTCCACCACCAGAAAGTCGCTCGTCTCGCCAATCGTCATCAGCGGATGGTGCCAGACATTGCGGTGGTAGTTCACTCCTTGGCCGGGCGCCGCAAGATACGCCTGGGGCCGACCGGGCTTGCCACCCTCATCCTCCGCGACCACCACCAGAAACGGTCGCGCTGAGAGCGGCGAAAAGCTCTGGCTGCCAAACGGATGCCGCTCCATCATATCGATGGCATGGGGAAAGCGTCGGGGCGTGCCGCGAAAGAGATTGATCACGACGCGCGCGCCCTCACCGACCACATCGGCTTGAGCGAGCGCATGATACCGCTCGGTATTGCCGCCATTGATGAGGCGCATCGTCGATGGATCGGCTTCGATGACATCACCAAAGGCACGAAAGGCTTCGCGCTCGAGAGGGCGGATTTCTAGAAATTCACTCAAATGCTTATTCACCTTGCGCGCGCCAGTTTCGGATGGTGGCAACACCCTCTTGCAGATCGGGGATAATTTCGGTGACCGCCTGCCAGATGGCAGGCAGCTCGATCTGGACATAGTCAAGCAGAATGAGGTCTCGCATATCTCTGATCGGTGCCCAAGGCACATGGGGATGCTGCGCCAAGAATTCCGGTGCCTCACCGTCAATCTTGATTACGGCTTCGCCGATGAGAACCAAGCATAGCATCACCGCCATCTGGGTCCGCGTGTCGGAGAGGAACAACGCTTCGTCCATATCCCCCACGAAGCTCTGAACTCTCGACGCGATCGTCTCGATCGTCTCGATATGCTGAAGCAGGCTGTCCGATCTCATATCGGCCTTGCTTCTTCTGCGACCCGAAAGCGAATGCGCTCAGGAAGATCGCCCATCGTGAGAAGATGGACATCGGTCCCTCTCATCATGTCCGAAAGCTCCTCCAGCAACCCGCCGAGATCGAAGAGCGTCGTCCCTGGCAAGGCATCGACCAGAATATCGAGGTCGCTGTCCGGCCGGTCCTCGCCGCGCGCAACCGAACCGAAGACTCGCGGATTGGCCGCGTTGAAGCGCTTGGTCGCTTCGCGGATCGCCTCCCGATTCTGCTCCAGCACGTCCGACGGTCTCATCGCCTAAATCCTTTGCTGGCGGGGAATATAGGGCGAGAAAGGCCGCGTGGAAAGCTGCCGCATCAGGCAGCAGTCTCGGGCAACAGCGCGGAAAGGCGCAAGTAAGCGATCTTCTCCACCTGTGCAGTTGCGGTGGCAAACTCCTGTTCGGCGTCGTTGTGAATGCGCTCTTCGAAGGCACGCAGAATATCGTCCTTGTTGAGCCCCTTCACCGCGATGATGAAAGGAAAACCGTTCTTCTCGACATAAGCCGTATTGAGCGCGGTGAAGCGCGCATGCTCTTCCGGCGTCAGCCGATCGAGCCCGGCACCGGCCTGCTCCTTTTTGCTGTCCTCGGTCAGCCCTCCGGCAATGGCGAGCTTACCGGCAAGATCCGGGTGCGCCCGCAAGACACTCAGACGCTCCTCATAAGAGGCGGCACGAAACGGCACGCAAAGCGCCTCGTGAACACCTCTGGCCGTCAGCGGCTCCACCACCAGACCTGCATCATAGGCGCGTTCGGCAATGAAGGGCGAATGCTCGAAGACGCCGCCGAAACGGCTGATGAAATCGTCACGCTCTAGCATCAAAGCGCCTCCGGCTTGTGATGCTCGTGCCAGTGGCGCGCAATGTCGATCCGCCGCGGTATCCAGACCTTCTCGTGGCCGAGCACATATTCGATGAAACGGCGAAGCGCTGCCGCACGTCCCGGACGACCGACCAGACGGCAATGAAGACCGACGCTCATCATCTTGGCGGAGCCTTCCACACCCTCCTGATAGAGCACATCAAAGGCATCCTTCAGATAGGTGTAGAACTGATCGCCGGAATTGAAGCCCTGCGGCGTGGCAAAGCGCATGTCGTTGGTTTCAAGCGTATAGGGGATGATCAGGAACGGATCGTTCTTCGAACCCTTGACCCAATAGGGCAGATCGTCGGCGTAGGAATCGGAGGAATAGAGGAAGCCACCCTCCTCCATCACCAGCTTCAGCGTATGGTCGGACGGCTTGCCCTGATACATGCCGTAGGGCCGCTCGCCCGTCAGTTCCGTGTGCAGCCGCACCGCTTCGAGAATGTGTTTGCGCTCTTCCTCTTCGGAGAAATCCTTATATTCCAGCCAGCGATAGCCGTGGCTGGCAATCTCCCATCCCGCTTCCTTCATCGCCGCAACCGCTTCCGGATTGCGCGCCATGGCGGAGGTCACGCCATAGACAGTGGTGGTTACGCCGAGCGACGTGAACATGCGCCAAAGACGCCAGAAACCGGCGCGCGAGCCATATTCGTAGATCGATTCCATGTTGAGGTTGCGCTGACCGGCCCAAGGCTGCGCCCCGACGATTTCGGAGAGCAGCGATTCCGACGCCTTGTCATTGTCGAGAATGCAGCTCTCCCCGCCCTCTTCATAATTGATGACGAATTGCACGGCGATGCGCGCATCCCCCGGCCATTTCGGATCGGGAGCGTTGCGGCCATAACCAATGAGATTGCGGGGATAGTCTGCGGAAATCATCAAATCACCTTCACGAAATTTCGTGAACGGTAGCATCGCAGACCGGAAAGTCGAGAGCGTTTCAGCGCAATTTCACCAAAAGCGCCCGCTGCTTTTACGCTGGGCTGAAACGTCCAGCGCACCTTGCAATCAGGCGATCTTGCGCGCCGAGACGCGGCCCATCGGATGCAGCGAATGCACCCTGAACGGCGCGCCCGGCTCCTCTTCGACGAAGAGCGCCAGATTGGCGAACTCCAGCGGTCGCTCCAGCAGGGCGGCGAAAACGCTTCGCAAAGCCCGCTCCAGGCGAGCGCAATCGGCTGGCACGATGGCGCCGGTCAGCGTCATCTGAAAACGAAACTCATCCATGACGTAAGGGTGTCCCCAGCGATGCAAATTGGTCAGTTGGGTGGCAGAGAGCCGGTGCGGATCGGCCCGGTCGATGTCGGCATCAGAAAGGGGCGCACGGTAGCGGTCGAAATCCTGCACCACGCTTGCAGCGAGGAAATTCAGCGTCTCCGACGGCCAGGATGGGACGAGCCCATAGCTGTTGCCCAGCTTGGCGATTTCAAGCGGCGGCAGCGTGAAAGGCTGGTGCGTGCCGGCAAACCGCATCAGGTCGCGAAGAAGCCCGGCTTCGGTCATGCCTTCGGCAAGGTAAAACGGCGCCTTGATCGCACCGTGGAAACCGTATCGGCGCGGAAGTGCGGTAAAGTAGGAGAGCTCTTGCATCCCAAGCCCGGTCTGTGGTGGTGGCTCGATGCTGTGGCCGGAATAGACGTCGCGACCAAGCCACGATGCAGCAGCAAAGGTCATCGGGTCGTTCGGGGAAGGCGTGTAATGAATGGCGTACCGCATGCGTCGTCACCTCGCCCCGCTCAATTGGGATTTACGTCTGTATGTGCATGGCGACAGCAGATAGGTGATTTGCGTGACAGATTGACGACGCAAAACGAAGACGAATCAAAGATTTCCGTGAGCGAGAGCCAGGTGCGTTTCGGTGCGGAAGCTTGAGGGCACATCCATATCCTGGCCCTGAACGGCGCAAAGCGCAGCATTCGCAAGACGATGCGCCAGACCGAAGCTCACCTTGAAGCCGCCTGTCAGGGCCACGATCTGAGGATGATCGGGATGCGCGCCCACCATCGGATCACGACCAATTGCTTTTGGACGAAGACCGGCCCAACGCTCGATCACCTCAGCCGTAGAAAGCGCCGGCACAATCTCCCTTGCCGCATCCATCAAAGCGTCCAGCTTCGCATCGGTGCTGAAGGCATCGGCAAAATCTTCCTCGCTGGTGCTGCCGATCGCAACCGTTCCGTCCTCATGCGGCACGATGTAAAGCCCGTTGAGGAAGACCACCGGCATGGCCGGATCGATCGTCGCCCGCAACAGGGCGGCCTGGCCCTTCACCGCCTGCCCCAGTGCTGGCTCAGCGGGAAGAGCAAATGCCTGCGTCAAGAGCGGAAAGGAGGTATGCCCCGCCGAGACAATGGCATGGGAAAATGACAGTCGCGCGCCATCGTCGAAATGCGCAAGACGCTCTTTGCCCAGCGACACGACCTTTTGGCCCTCCACGACACGCACATGCCGCGAAGCTTTGAGACGCGCTGTGAGTGCTGCAACCAAAGCCCGCGGCGAGACCTTGGCGGCAAAGGTATCATGCACAAAGCCCGCCTGCCCCGCGGATGCATCAACCCAGTTTTCCACCGGCGGCGCGTCCAGCACATGCCAGTGAAAACGCTGCCCCTGCTGATCCCAATTGGTCAGCGCCTCCTGGCGGTGGCGTTCGGCGATGGGCCGCAGATGCGGCTTCGGCAGCGGGATGATGCGCCCGCATCGCCGGTAACCGGCCGACATGCCGGTTTCGGCTTCCAGCTGCGCAATCTCGTCTTCAAGCGTCAGAAGCGCATCGAACTGAAACTGCTTCTTGTCGTTCCAGCGATCCGGCATATGCGGCATCAGGGCGCCGAGCAGGCCACCGCTTGCGCCGCTTCCCGTTTGGCCGGCATCGACCAGCACCGTATCGATCCCCAGACGGTCCGCCTTCAGCGCCGCCCACAGGCCCATGATGCCGCCGCCGACAATCAGCAGCGCGGCACTGGAGGGTAATGGCGATTGACCTTGGTGATCGGGAAGACTATCGGCTTGGACCATGACACATCCCGAAGATGCAAGACCGGACAGCACCGGCAACAACATGCTGGATTGGCGAGAGGGCGATATGCCCTATTCCCTGGCCTTTGGCGATCATTTTTATTGCCAGACCGAGGGGCGGCTGGAATGCGAGCATGTCTCTCTCAACGGTAACGGACTGCCGGATCGCTGGGAAGATCACCCGAAAGAGACCTTCGTGATCGGAGAACTCGGCTTCGGCACTGCGCTCAATCTCACCGAGACATGGCGGCAGTGGAAGCTTGCGCGCAAGCCTGGCCAGACATTGCACTTCGTCTCCTTCGAGCTTTACCCAATGCGCGCCGCAGAGATCGACCGGGCGCTGTCGCGCTGGCCCGAGGTGAATGCCGAACGTCAGGCCCTCGTTTCGCTTTGGCCGGAAGAGCCCCACGGTATTGTCGAGCTGCAACTGGATGAGCAGACGAAGCTCACCGTCGTCTGCGGCGAGGCGTTACAGGGTATCAAGCAAAGCGACCTCGTCTTCGACGCCTGGTACCTCGATGGCTTTGCGCCGTCGCGCAATCCGGACATGTGGTCGGTAGAGATCATGAGCGCGATCTACGACAAGACGCAAGAGCGCGGAACCTTTGCGACCTATGCCGCCGCTGGATTTGTTCGCCGGAACTTGCAGTCCGCAGGCTTTGCAGTCGAGCGCCGAAAGGGCTTTGCCGGCAAGCGGGAAATGCTCTGCGGCACCAAGCAGCTGCGATAGCAGATCGGCCGAGTAGCCTCACCGTCCCATCGACAAGATACCCAAAACAAAAACGCCCGGATCATCGTCCGGGCGTTTTCGAATTCATCAGATCAGATCAGCCGCGCTTGCGACCGCGACCGGCGTTCCCGGCAGGACGAGCCTGACCGGCAGCGGCAAAGGAGCCAGCCTTGCGGGCCGGACGGCCCTGGCCGCCACGATGCTTGCGCGGACCAGCGGCCTTGGCGCCTTCGGCACCTTCAACCTTGGTACGCTTGAAGTCGGACGTGACTTCCAGATCGTTGTCGCGCTCGACGGGAGCGAACTCGCCCGCACGCTGTCCACGGAAATCGCCATTGCGACGTCCACCGTCGCGATGACCACCTTCACGGTGACCGCCCTCACGATGAGCACGGGCCGGACGATCGCCATGTGCACGCTCGCCGCGCTCGCCACCCTGACGACGACCGCCATTGCCGGCGCCGTTTCCACGGCCGCCACGGTTGCCGCTGCCACGGGTCGGGCTGGCAAGACCTTCTGGACGCTCGCCAGAGAGGACCGGAATTTCGATCTTCATCAGCTTTTCGATGTCGTGCAGCAGGCGGGTTTCGTCCGGTGCGCAGAATGCAATCGCAATACCATCGCGACCGGCACGGGCCGTACGGCCGATACGGTGCACATAGGCATCTGCTACTTCGGGCAGATCGTAGTTGAAGACATGCGTTACGGCAGGAATGTCGATGCCACGTGCAGCAACGTCCGTCGCCACCAGCACCTTGACTTCACCATCCTTGAAGCCCTTCAACGCGCGCTCGCGCTGGCCCTGGCTCTTGTTGCCATGGATCGACGCGACCTTGAAGCCGATATGCTCAAGATGCTTGTAGAGCTTTTCGGCACCATGCTTGGTACGAAGGAAGACGATGGCGCGGCCATCGGGGTTTTCCGACAAAGACTTCTTCAGAAGGTCCGTCTTGTCGTTCTTGCCGGCGACGAAGTGAACATACTGCTCAACCTTGTCGGCAGCCTTGCCCGGAGGTGTGACTTCCACCTTGACCGGATCAGTCAGATAGCTACCGGCAAGATCGGCAATCGTCTTCGGCATGGTCGCCGAAAAGAGAAGCGTCTGCCGCTTGGCAGGCACCATCTTGGAAATCTTGCGCAGATCGTGAATGAAGCCGAGATCCAGCATCTGGTCGGCTTCGTCGAGAACGAGATGCGTGACCTTGGACAGCGAAATCGCGTTGCGCGCGATCAGGTCGAGCAGGCGGCCAGGCGTGGCGACCAGAATATCGGTACCCTTTTCCAGCTGCAGCTGCTGCTTGTTGATCGATGCGCCGCCGACAACCTGGTTGATGCGAAGCGGCGTCTTCTTCACGAAGGCGCGCAGGCTTTCACCGATCTGGTTGACCAGTTCGCGTGTCGGCGCAAGGATCAGGGAGCGGGTGGTGCGGTTTGCAGGACGTTCTGCATGCTTCATCAGCATTTCGATCATCGGCAGGCCGAATGCAGCGGTCTTGCCGGTGCCGGTCTGAGCCAGACCAATGACGTCGCGACCTTCCATGAGGAAGGGAATGGCTTTCGCCTGAATAGGTGTTGGTGTCGTGTAACCGAGAGCGGTGACCGCAGCCACGAGCTTTTCGGAGAGGCCGAGTTCGTTAAAACTGGTCAATAGAATACCTTTCGGGGCGCCAAAACGCTTCAGCCGGTTCAGCCCATGCTGTCCGGTTGTCTTGGCGTCAAGAACCCCGCGTGAATTGGGAACTTGGTGGTTGAAATGACTTTCTGCGCTTAGCACCGGCGAAGGGTCGCCGTATTCTGTATTGCCTGCGCTTTTCCTTCATGCGTGCGTATAATTTTCAAGTGGACGCTACAGCTCACGCGGCTGTGGAAGGTGAAAGCTTGACAGGCATGTGGTCGTTTTGCCGAAAAAAGTCAAGCAATTCTTTCGCAGGCACCACCCTCACAACCTGATGCTTATGGTTAAAAAAGCGTGAAAAGCCTTGGTCGCCCATGGTTTTTCATGCGCACCTCTCCTAGCTTGCGATCAGATTAAAGATATTTTGATTCCATTGATGGTGCGGAGTACGGCTTGAGTATCGAGGGCAGCTTGTTGGAAAAGGCTTGCCAGGGCGTTTCGTCCCTGCACCTGCCGGCTTGCGTGAAGAACAGCGAGTTGCGCTATATCTGCGTCAACCAAGCCTATGCCCGTTTTGCCGGAAAGAACCAACAAGACTTTGCCGGGCAAACCAGCCGCCTCATCTTCAACACCGCGGACGATGTGGAGCGGGAGGACAAGGAACGCCGCTGTCTCGTCTTCGCCACCGACGAGGTCGCCACCTGCCGGGGGATCTTGCCTGAGGCGCAGACCCTGCGATGCGAGCGCTTCATCGACGAGGCCGGGCAGATCTTTCTCTACGAAGTCTTCGAAAAGATGCCGGACTTCGACAGCACGCCACGGCCAAACCCGGTCAGTGTCATGGAAAATGACGCTCAGGGGGCAGAAGAAGATGGTCGGCATCGCAGCAATGACGCCCGTTGGCTCTCCGAGATCAAGACGCCGCTCACCGGCATCCTTCGCATGGCAGACGCGCTGGCCCGAACCGACCTCGACACCCGACAAAGGATCTATGCGGACACAATCGTCCAATCCGGCAACGCGTTGCTGCGAAGCCTGGACGCTGTGCTGAGCGCGTCTGCGACTGACACCTCGGCATCCTTGCAGACAAGCCTCTTCGATCCCGCCGATCTGATGGAAGAGATTGCGTCGCTGCTCGCCTTTCATGCGGAAGAGAAGGGGCTGACTGTCTTTACCGACATCGATGCATCGGCAGAGATCACGATCGAAGCGGACGCAGCGCGCTTACGTCAGATCGTCACCCACCTCGTCAGCAACGCCATCCGCTTCACCCGGTCCGGTCACGTCATTGTCAGGCTGAAGGCTGAGAACGTTGCGGACGGCGTCTCACTTCGGCTGATCGTCGAAGATACCGGCATCGGCATGTCGCAGGAGCAACTTGCCTCCATCCTTGGTCAAAACAGTCGTTCTGTACCAGCCGCAACCGGGCTCGCTGAAACCCTCAGGATCGTGTCTCTGTTCGATGGCAGGATCGAGGCGAAAAGCGAAGAGAACAGTGGATCGGTCTTTACCGTAACACTGCCGGTTTGCGTGATTTCGGCACAACCCGTCACACCTCTATGGCCTGCCCACGCAAGCATCCTGGTGATCGACGGCAATGCGATGAGCCGCGATATTCTGACAAGACACCTCAGCGACTGGAAGCTGGACGCCTATGCCGCCGAAGACGGTACGACCGGGCTTGCCGTTCTGGAGGAAGCCATAGCGCTCGGTCTGCGCCCCGCAGCTCTCCTTGTCGATGAGGCCATGCCCGATATGCGTGCCAATGACGTGGTCGCGTACCTCCGCCGTCATCCCGGCACGCAGGACATCCCCGTGATCCTGCTGACCGCGCTTGGAGAGAGGGACGCTTGCGAGAACGCTCACGCCTACCTTGCCAAGCCGGTGCGCGGGCGAAAGCTTCGTGAAACTCTGGAAGCGCTCATTCCCGCTCCTGTTCTGACAGACATCCCCTCGCCTTCGATTACCGCACCTGTCGAGGATGATCAGCCGTTTCACCTGCCGCAGCCGCCCCGCAAGAACGGCTCCGGCATCGATGTGCTGGTGGCTGAAGACAATGATGTCAACCAGATCGTCTTCAGCCAGATCCTGCAGCAAACGGGACTCAGCTTCCGCATCGTCGCCAATGGCAAGAAGGCCGTGGAAGCCTGGCGCAATGACAGCCCGGCGCTCATCTTGATGGACGTGTCGATGCCGGTCATGAGCGGCTACCACGCAACCCAATCCATCCGCCGGATGGAGGACGACGAAGACGGCCGCCTCGGCCGCGTGCCGATCATCGGTGTCACGGCGCACGCTTTGGATCTGGACAGCGAATTATGCTTGGCGTCCGGCATGGACGACTATGTCTCAAAACCCATCAGCCCCGAACTGCTACGCGCCAAGATCAGCCAGTGGCTACCGAAGGGCGCGCTGGAAGCGTTTTAAAGCGCCGTGCGTCCTATTGGACCCACGAAGGATGCTCTACCTTTTTGAATCGACGCATCGCGCTTTCCGAAAATTGAGAAGGCACCGACTTTAAGCGCCTCCGATGGGAGTTGCGGTTGAACCCCGATAGCCCGCTCTCCGCCATCCTTGGGTCGAGCCCAGGGATGGCGGCGAACAAGGGCATCTTAGCGCTTGTCGACTGCGAACGCGCCCGGACCTGCGGTCACCAGGAACAGGAAGACGAAGCAGAATAGGATCGCAGCATCACCGCCATTGATAGCGGGGAAGAAGCTTTTCGGCGCATGTGCCATGAAATAGGCGAACGCCATCTGGCCGGACAGAATGAAGGCGGCCGGGCGGGTGAAGAAGCCGACGAGGATGAGAATGCCGCCGACGAGTTCGAGCAGAGCGGCCGCAAGAAGAAGCGGCGGGAGCGAGCCTTCCATCTGCGCTGGCGGAAAACCGAACAGCTTCTGCGTGCCGTGTTCGATGAAGAGAAGTGCGGCAATGATACGCAGTGCTGCAAGGGCGTAAGGCTGATAACGGGACAATTTTTCAAATACCGACATTCAAGCGTTCCTGATTGGCGCATTTCCAGCGGCGGTGCTTAGCTTCGTGTCTAGAAATGCATAAAAACAAAGGGTTGAAGCTCATACGATGGAAATACGGTCATCGCATTTGCTTGAGGTGACGCTTCGTCGATAGGCGCGAAATCGAGCGCTCGATAATCACATTTCCGCTATCAAAAAGAAGGGGATCTATCAGCCACAGGCGCAACTCTCCGTTGAGTTGAAAAAATGCCCCGTTTCCCGCCTCGCCTAGCGGAATTCAACCGGCAGCATCTATTGGCGCCAGAAATTAATCCACATATTTTAGGTTTCGGTTGACGGCACACCGCACTCAGGCGGTCATCAGAACTGCATCGCGATAGTAAGGCGTGAAGGGCTTGAACTCGATCTTGCCCTTGGTCACGGTCGCCACCGTATTGGCAGGGATGATTTCCCACATCTCGCCGCCCGTGCCGAAGGGTTCGGAGGCGATGGCGATGCCCTCCCCCATATTGCGCCAGTAAAGGGTCGGCGGGCGGGCGTCGCTCGACCAGCGAAAGGCGTGCAGCGTATCGCCATCGGCGTGGATGGCGCTGAAACGGATGGGTTGGTCTACGCCTGCATCGAGCACCACATCCATGCAGATTTCGATGGTGCGCGAAAGCGCATCGACCGGGTCCTTATCGAGACCGAGGCCAGCGGCAATCAGGAACATCGCCTCGCTATCGCCATTGCCGGACCGCGAGCAGTAAACATCATCGGAAATATGCGCCTCGATGGCGCGCTTCACCTTCTCATAGCCGCCGATCTGGCCGTTATGCATGAAAAGGTGTCGCCCAAAACCGAAGGGATGGCAGTTGGCCATGGAAACGCCGCCGGTGGTGGCGGAGCGCACATGCGCCAGAAACATGCCGGCGCGGATTTGATGACACAGCGAGGTGAGGTTCCTGTCAGACCATGCGGGCAGGATGCCGCGATAGATCCCCGGCTCGGGTCTTTCGCCATACCAGCCAATCCCGCACCCATCGCCGTTCACCACCGTCTTGGCTTCCCTTGCGGCAAGCGACTGGCTGATCAGCGAACTCTCCGGCTCGATCAGCAGAGTGTCGAGCCAGACAGGTGAGCCGGAATAGGCAAGAAAACGGCACATGCGCATACCTTCATATCAGGTTGAAAGCGCCCCACCGATCGGGCCATTGGGGCGGCCTCATTGTTCAACAAGGCCGCTCTAACGCCCGATCAGGGCGTTAATGAGATGCTTCAGGCCTGGATCACGACCACGCGGGCGCCGACCGGGACGCGCTCGTAAAGGTCGATGATATCGTGGTTGAGCATACGGATACAACCACTCGACATGGCGTGTCCGATCGACTGCGGCTGGTTGGTGCCATGCAGGCGGAACATCGTGTCATTGCCGTTGCGATAAAGATAAAGCGCACGCGCACCCAACGGGTTGTTAAGGCCGCCTGGCATGCCGCCGGCATATTTCAGGTTCCGTTCCGGCTCGCGGCGGATCATGTTCGGGGTCGGCGTCCAGCTTGGCCACTCGGCCTTGCGACCCACATAGGCATTGCCCTTCAGCGCCAGGCCCTGTCGACCGACACCCACACCGTAGCGAACGGCGCGGCCATCGCCGAGAACGAAATAGAGGCGGCGCGCCGGCGTGTCGACGACCACGGTTCCGGCCGGATAGGTGGTTTCATAGGCCACTTCCTGGCGGCGCAATTCCGGCTTGATCTTCTCAAGCGGCATGGCTGCCATGGGAAACTGCTCATTCGGCAGAGCCGCATAGTTCTGCCGCTGGCCCGCGGGATTGATACTTGCACAGCCTGCCAGGAAAAGTGGCAACCCGAACAGGAAACCACGACGCGAAATCGACATATTACCCCCTGCCGTCACGAATCTTTCGATTTAACCAGAGGTATATTTTTATGGTTAACAAATATCTAATATCCTTGGCCGGAGGTTAAGGACCAGTGGACACTACGTCACTCTGCCGAGTCCATTCTTATTCTGCCCTGGCCGCACCGCATCTTCTCCTCCGGCACTCAATTCTGGGGGAAGGACGCACGATAAAAATGCGCTCAATTTATAGGCATTGAGCCTTTGCATCGGGCGTAAAAACCTCCGCAATTCTACCAACACGGAATGAACTTTCCACGCGCTGCCGCATTTTGATGCTGAGAGGGAAAGATTGCTTTATTTTCAGTCGCTTTGAGGGACCGAGGCGGCCCAAAAAATCTGGATCGCCGACCACTCATGCGGCTTGCATTGCTTCCAACCTTGTATTCAAATGTACAAAAAGGGGATCTGAAAGTTGGCATTTGATGAAATGATAAATGCGGACACCACGCCGCGAAGCCCATACGCAAACTACAACGACTGGTATAGCCGACAGGACCGGTCGCATCTGATCCAGAAATCCAAGGACGCGGAAAACATCTTCCGCAGAACCGGCATTACCTTTGCCGTCTATGGCCACGCCGACAGCGCCGAAAAGCTCATCCCCTTTGACATCATTCCGCGCATCATTTCCGGCAAGGAGTGGCGCAAGCTTGCCCAGGGCATCGAACAGCGCGTCATCGCGCTCAACGCCTTTCTGGACGACATCTACCACAAGCAGGAAATCATCAAGGCAGGTCGTATTCCCCGCGAGCTGATCGAGAAGAACGAAGCCTTCCTGCCGCAGATGATCGGCTTCCGCCCGCCGGGCGGCGTCTACACCCATATTGTCGGTACCGACATCGTGCGCACCGGCGAGGACCAGTTCTACGTGCTGGAAGACAATGCCAGAACGCCGTCGGGTGTCAGCTACATGCTGGAAAACCGCGAAACCATGATGCAGATGTTCCCAGAACTCTTCCATGAGAACCGGGTTCAGCGCGTCGAGGACTATCCCTATCAACTGCGCCAGTCGCTGGCGTCGCTCGCGCCCCCCGGCTGCAAGGGCAAGCCACGCGTGGCGGTGTTGACCCCCGGCATCCACAACTCCGCCTATTACGAGCATTCCTTCCTGGCCGACATGATGGGCGTGGAGCTGGTGGAAGGCTCGGACCTGCGCGTCATGGATGGCAAGGTGAAGATGCGCACCACGCAGGGCTATGAAGCCATCGACGTGCTCTATCGGCGGGTCGACGACGATTTCCTCGATCCCCTCACCTTCCGCCCGGATTCGGCGCTTGGCATTCCCGGCATCATGGATGTCTACCGCGCGGGCAACATCACCATCGCCAATGCGCCCGGCACCGGCATTTCCGATGACAAGGCGATCTATTCCTACATGCCGGAAATCGTCGAGTTCTACACCGGCCGCAAGCCGCTTCTGGAAAACGTGCCGACATGGCGCTGTTCGGAACCGGACAGCCTGAAATACGTGCTCGACAATCTCGCCGATCTTGTCGTCAAGGAAGTGCATGGCTCCGGCGGTTACGGCATGCTGGTCGGCCCAACCGCCTCAAAGAAGGAACGCGCCTTGTTTGCCGAGAAGCTGCGAGCGCGTCCGAACAATTACATTGCCCAGCCGACGCTTTCGCTCTCGACTGTCCCGATCATGGTGAAGAACGGCATCGCGCCACGCCATGTCGATCTTCGTCCCTATGTGCTTGTGTCCGACAAGGTCAAAATCATTCCAGGCGGCTTGACCCGCGTGGCCCTCAAGCAGGGCTCGCTCGTCGTCAATTCCAGCCAGGGTGGCGGCACCAAAGACACCTGGGTACTGGAGGACTGAGCCATGTTGGGAAGAACTGCAAACGGGCTCTATTGGATGTTCCGCTATATCGAGCGCGCCGAAAACATCGCGCGCCTCGTCGATGCGGGCCTGCGTGTCTCGCTGACGCGAAGCGGCAGCGCGGATGAGGATTGGGACGGCGTGCTGCAAAGTGCGGGCGTTCGCGAAGCCTTTCTCAAAGACAACGAAAAGGTCACGTCGGCAGATGCGATCGACTATCTCCTGCGCGACAAGAGCAACCCGTCGAGCGTGATGTCCTGCATCGACTCCGGCCGCAACAACGCCCGCATGGTGCGCACCGCACTGACGCGCGAGACCTGGGAAGCGACCAACGAATTCTGGATCGAGTTGAAGAGCCTGCTCGGACGCCGCTTGAAACCGGCGGAAATGCCGCATGTCATCGATGTCATCAAGCATCGGGCAGGCCTGGTGCGCGGCGCCTTCCACGGTTCGATGCTGCGCAACGATCTCTACAATTTCTCGCGCATCGGCACCTTCATCGAACGGGCGGACAACACCGCGCGCATTCTCGATGTCAAATATTACGTGCTTCTGCCTGCGGCAGCGCAGGTCGGCTCCTCGCTCGACAATGCACAATGGGAATCGATCCTGCGCTCAGTGTCGGCCCACCGCTCCTATGGCTGGGTCTACGACGCGGAATACAAACCCGCCAACATTGCTGACTTCCTCATTCTCAACGCCCGCATGCCGCGTTCGCTCGCCTATTGCTATGAGAAGATCGTCAGCAACCTCGGCTATCTCGCCAAGGATTATGGCGAGCGGCACGAGGCACACGAAACGTCGGACGCCATTTTGTCGACACTGAAGGAAACCACCATCGACCGCGTGATGGATCGGGGCCTGCACGAGTTCCTGGAAGCCTTCATCAACAGGAACGGCCAGCTGGGTCAGGAAATCACGGAAGGTTACCGCTTCTATCAGTAAGCGGTACAAGACGGGGATACGGGGCGAATGCGTCTGAAGATCAATCACACGACCGAATATCTGTACGAAGAGCTGGTGCCATACTCGCTTCAGCGCCTGCGCCTGACACCGCTCAGCGGCCCGATGCAAACCGTGCTGAACTGGGACGTTTCCGTCGAGGGCGCGACAGTGGAAGTGCGCTACGACGACCATTTCGGCAACCGCATCGAGCTTGTGGAAAGCGAAGGTCCCAGCCGCGCCGTGAAGGTTACGGCAAGCGGTGAAGTGGAAACGAAGGACAAGGCAGGCGTCTTCGGCGCCCATATCGGCAACGCGCCGCTTTGGCTCTTCATGCGCGATACGCCGCTGACCAAGCCCGGCAAACTGATACGCGAGATGGCTCGACAGAGTTCAGGCAGCACCGAACTGGAACGCCTTCACGAACTGATGGCCCTGATCCACCTGGAGGTCGAATACCAGACCGGCAGCACCGGCACCGAAACCACGGCGGAACAGGCGCTGGAAGCTGGCAAGGGTGTCTGCCAGGACCATGCCCATATCTTCATTGCTGCCTCCCGCCTGCTCGGCCATCCTGCCCGCTACGTCTCAGGCTACCTGATGATGGAAGGCGTCGAAGAACAGGTGGCAACCCACGCCTGGGGTGAAGCCCATCTTCCTGGCCTGGGCTGGGTCGGCTTCGATGCGGCCAACAAGATCTGCCCGGATGAGCGCTATGTCCGCATCGCCACGGGCCTATCCTACCGCGACTGCGCACCCGTCTCCGGCATGCGCGTTGGCGTTTCCGGCGAAAGCCTGAGCGTCTCCGTCACCGTGCATGAGTCCCAGAGCCAAAGCCAGTCGCAGAGTTGAAGCGCCGTTCCGACAATCGAGTCCGATTTTCGGGCCGATGCTGTAGAACCGAAGTCCATGCCGGTTTGAATGGACTCTGCGATCAATCGCGACAGGCGTCTCCAGGATCTTTCACCACGCTATACTCGGCTTCATCGTCCAGCTGACAGATCAAGACGCTCCCCGCGCCGCAACGGTAGCCGCAAGGTTGGAGCGGTGGCAGCGTTCGTAAAACTCCCGGGCCTCGAAAGACATGCCCGCTGGAATATCGACGAAGTCTTCCAGTCTCATTCTCTCGCGTTGGTCCAGAGCCGCGCTCATCAGGGCAGATGCAGGGACGAGCGCCACGGCCTCTTGAATGTTTTCAAAATAGGCGATGTTGCGATCCAAGACGGCGGGGTCACTCGTCTGTCCATGCGCAAGAACAAGCTGCTTCGGCTTCAGGCTGCGAATGCGGTTCAACGAGGAGCAGAGACTGCGCAGATCGTCAGGCGCGCTGCTCCAAACTTCCGGAATGGGATGCTCGACCGCATCCACCGCCAGGCACGTCTCGATCTCGGGGATCCAAACGGCAAGATGATCTGGCGTGTGTCCAGGCGTGTGCAAAAGATGCAGGCTGAGATCGCCGCCATGCAGCGTCATGCTCTCCCCGCTGAAGGTCAATGTCGGTGAAACAAGCTCGACCTCGTGAAAGCGGGGCTCGGTCTTTCTCTTCTGCTCAAGCGTTTGAAGCGCAGACGGATCGCGCAAGCGATCGATCGCGGATTGATGGGCGATGATCGGCGCGTCGCTGATGGCACGATTGCCCCAGAAATGGTCCCAGTCCATATGCGAGTTGACGACGATGAGCGGTCGATCCCGCATGCGGTCAGCAAGCAGCTCCAGCGCACGCCGGCACAGGGCCGGCGTCCCCAGCGTATCGACCAGCACATTGAAACGCTCGGTGCTGACGAACACAGCATCGACCTCATCACCCGCCCGAACAACCGTAATGCGATCATCGAGACCCGGGTACGATGTCAGACTCACATCAACCGTCATCATCACACCTTTCTGACGCAAACGAACGGATCCGTCCCGCGGGTCCTCCCAATCATGGTGGTGCCGCTCTGACATCGTCAAGCTCAGAAACACTTGTGGTGGCCAGCGCACTAACGGCCCCGCATCAAGCCTAGAAGCGCATTAAACTAAACTGGCGGAGGTGGAGACGATCGCGCAAAACTGCTAAGCGCTTTACCTCAATGAAATGTGACTGAGGAGAGAGAGCATCCATGACTGCCCGCGATGATCATACGATCGGCTTCTACGCCCGAGAAGTTGCCGCCTACACCACGCGAGGCGTAGACGCCTCCCCTCGCCTCAAGGCCTTTCTCGCAGCGCTTCCGCCCGGCGGCCGCATTCTCGAACTCGGCTGTGGCGCAGGCCAGGATAGCGAAGCCATGCTTGCCCTCGGCTTCGACGTCCATCCCACCGACGGCACGCCCGAAATGGCGCGTGCGGCAGCAGAACGTCTGGGCGTCGCAACCAGCACCTTGCTATTCGAAGACATTGCCGAGCAAAACGCCTATGACGGCATCTGGGCCAATGCCTGCCTGCTGCACGTGCCCCGCGCCACCCTGCCGTCGATCATCGCCCGCATTCATGCCGCCTTGAAAGACGAGGGCGTCTTCTATGCCAGCTATAAGGCCGGCACGGCCGAAGGCCGCGACGAACTCGATCGCTTCTATAATTATCCTTCTCCCGATTGGCTCCTGGACGTCTACCAGCAACTCTCATGGGACCAGATCACCATCGATGAAGCCAAAGGCAGCGGCTACGATAACAAGCCCACCGACTGGCTGCATGTAACGGCTGTGAAACCATAACTGTCTCATTAATGGGCGCACCCCTGTTTTTCACGATGGATGCCGCACACCCGCGGAACCTAATCCACCCGGAACTGTTTGCCGGGTGGGGAACAACAGGGACAGATCAGTGACAGGACAAGACTATCGCTTGGCTAGGTTTTTGAGCCACGACGCCATAAAGCAAGCATCACGCTCTGCATCGAGACGATCGGTACAGACGGACGAGCTTTTCTCACATCTACTACAGCAACTGGACGAGGCAGAAATGCCTGGGGACTGTTCGTCCCAACATGACAACCACGACAGCCACTGGATTTCAAAAACCCGTAATTGACGATGCTCCGGAGAGAGATCGAGATCGATTTTGAACTCCGGAACTATCTCACCATTGTCCTCGTTCGAACCGGTGGCAATGGCAGCGAGTGATCGCCCTTCATCAGCCCTCTCGTTTTCAGCTTAGATCGTGGAGATCCTTTGTGGTCGCCGGACCAATCGTGAACTCGGAGAAATGGACGCTCAGTCCGCTGCGTTCCGGCGTACAGGCCGTCGGACCAACCTCGTAGGTTTCCGCAATTGGAAAAGACGCCAGCCGAAGAAGGGGCCAATAGCTCCGATCTCGCGACGCCTGTATCCGCATCGCTCCATTCGACAGCGTCACGCGCATGTAGAAATCGTCAAGCTGCTTGAAAGGCTGCGAGACGGACCAGTCCGATCGTCCGTCGGTGACAACCGTGCTCAGGAATGCCTCTCCGTCTGTAAACTCGACACCCGTCTTGACCCAACGGGTCTTATCGATCCGCACCATCAAACCGGCCTGATCGTACAAGGTGCGAAACTCGCCTTGCACGCGGATTTCCGCCGTGAACCCGTCCGCTGTCGGTATGCCCAGAAAATGGCCTGTATCACGGGTGAAGCCATAATGGGTCTCGCGCCAAAAATCCGTCTTCGCATCCGTCGTCATCGTCAGGCTGTGTTCCGTGACCTGCGCGTTGACCGGCTCGTTCAACCATCGTCCACGTCTAAAATCGATCGTCACAAGCAGGCTCCGTGCATCTGAGAATGGGAATGCGGTGCGTCGCACGAAATGCGCACGACCACCAATGGCCAAATCGGCTGATTTCGACACTTCCGTCAAGACCGGCAACACTTTGAACACGCCCAATGCGGCGTTCCACGTCGCGTGTCCGATCAACGCCCATCGCCTATGGAATGCCCGGCGCGACGATTGCATCGATCAACGCTTCCTCGCCAGAACCAATTGGCTTTTGGCCCGGTTGGGCCTCGATCTGTGAATCAGATCTCGGAAAGCGACGCGAGACTGGTCGATGCCGTGAAGACGACGCCTGTTTCGTTGTAGTCGATCGCGGCTTTGCCACTCAGGCCGAGGCCCAGCATTCTGATCAGACGTGTCCCGAAGCCCGATTTCTGGGGTGTCACCACGGGCGGTCCACCGCTCTCGGCCCAGCTGAAATAGAAGTCTTCGCCCTCGATCCGCCACTCGATCCGGACCTCGCCGCCGCTTTTAGACAATGCGCCGTATTTGGCAGCATTCGTCGCAAGCTCGTGCACCGAAAGCGCCAGCGTGTTGCTGCCCTGGTGTGACAGGAGAAAGTCGGGACCGGAGATGACAAAACGCTCGCCGGCATCGAAAGGCTCGATGGCGCGTTCGATGACTGCCCTGATGTTGGCCGAAAGAAAGTCCCTAGACCGCAGCACATCGTGAGACCGGCCAAGCGCATCGAGGCGGCTGGTGATGTTATTGCGCATTGTCGCCACGTCAAAATCGCCGCGCATCGACTGGTTCACGATCGACTGGACGGTCGCCATCATATTCTTGATCCGATGACCCATCTCTTGCGCAATGACGGCTTTCTCTGCCTCAACTGTCTTGCGCGCGGTGATGTCCATCGAGATGCCGTTCATCAGGATCGGCTGCCCGTCGGCGCTGAACTTCGTTTCTGCCCGAACTTCTACCCAGCTCAAAGTCCCGTCCGGCCGGACGACACGATACTCGACCTGGAGATTGCCATCAGTGGAAAGAGCAGACATCACCGCATCCTGCCACCGGTTGAAGTCGCCCGGATGGATGGACGCCTTGAGTTCCTCGTAATCGAACCTGTCCGTCGGGCTGCGGCCAAAGTTCTTCTTGCAAAGAGCAGAACAAGACAGCTTCTGCGCTAGAACGTCGAGCGCCCAGGTTCCCAAACTGCCTGTCTTGAGCGTGAAATTCAAACGCTCTTCGCTGGCAATCAGATCGGCGATCCGTTGCTCCAGTTCGAGCTGGTAGTCTTCCTGATGCTCGATGGCCTTGACCGCACGCTCGCGTGTGACGTCGTATTGTGTGGCAAAGAAATACACCAGTTCCTCGCCCTCGAAGACCGGCGAAATCAGCAGCCTGTTCCAAAAGATCGACCCATCCCGCTTGTAGTTCAGCAGGTCCAGTTCGACGGAACGGCGCTCCGCGATCGCCTGCTTAAGGCGACGAACGTCGTTGGCATTCGTACCCGGCCCCTGAAGAAACCGGCAGTTCTTGCCAAGCGTTTCCTCACGGCTGTAGCCCGTCAACCTGGCAAAAGCATCATTGACAAAGATGATCGGGTTATCCGCCTTTCGCGGATCGGTGATCACCATCGGCATCCGCGATGCCCGCATCGCCGCCGCAAACGGGCCGGCACCAGATACCAGCTCGCTGATTTCATGTTCGGTATACAGGTGCTCGGGATTGTCCATGAGAAATCCATATACTCCCTTTGTTCTTTTGTATTGTGGAAAATGGATGTGGGACAAAAAGGACCATTGGCTGTCGGCGCGATGCGTCCACGGCGCCACCACACGGCCCCCGAAAGCGCATGCAAACGACCTTGGCCGGTTCCCCGCCAAGGTCTATCCCCGTCCAACGGGAGTGAAATGCGAGGCTATAGGATGCAGATTTCCTGTACGCATGCGACCTCAAATTCGGCATAGTGCCGATTGCCGCGGCTGATGCGTCAATCTTTCGATCAGCCCGCGACCGACTGAGCTTTCAGGGAGAACTGCACGCGTGAAGATTTGTATCGTCAATCCACCGCATACGGCGATCGGGAGTCGGGTTCCGGACGATCACCTGCCACCTCTAGGTCTCCTCTCCCTCGGCGGCCCATTGATCGACGCCGGGCATGACGTATCGCTCATCGATGCGGAGTTCGGGCCAATGTCGATTGCGGCGATCGTGTCGCAGATCGTGCTTGGCGCCCCCCACGCTGTGCTCATCGGGCATTCCGGTTCAACCTCGGCGCATCCGACTGCGCTTGCCATCGCGCAGGCAGTGAAGGCCCAGGATGACACGATACTCGTCATCTATGGGGGCGTGTTTCCGACCTACCACTGGCGAGAGATACTGACCGAAACAAACGCCTTCGACTTGATCGTTCGCGGCGAAGGAGAGGCGACGATAACGCTCGTGATCGACGCTTTGGAGACAGGACGGCCTCTTTCGATGGTGAATGGCATAGCCTATCGTGGAGAGGACGGCAGCGCAAAGGCGACCGCCCCTGCTCAGGCAATTGCCGACCTCGATAGCTGCAGGGTGGGCTGGGAACTGATCGATCATGCACGTTACAGCTACTGGGGCGGCAAAAGAGCCGTGGTCATGCAGTTTTCGCGAGGCTGCCCGCATCTCTGTAACTATTGTGGTCAGCGCGGCTTCTGGGCCCGCTGGCGGCACCGAGATCCGGTGCTGTTCGCACGTGAAATCGCAAGGCTTCATCGCGACCATGGCATAGAATTGGTCAATCTCGCCGATGAGAACCCGACCTCGTCAAAAAAGGCGTGGAAGGCGTTTCTGGAAGCGATGATTGCGGAGAATGTTCCCGTCCTGATCGTGGGCTCCACGCGTGCCGATGACATCGTGCGTGATGCAGATATCTTACATCTTTATCGCAAGGCGGGCGTCATCCGTTGGCTTATCGGCATGGAGAATACGGATGAGGCCACATTGGCGTTGATCCGAAAAGGTGGCGGCACGTCTTCGGATCGCCAAGCGATCCAGCTTTTGCGCCAGCACGGCATACTGTCCATGGCGACCTGGGTTGTTGGCTTCGAGGAGGATCGCCCAAAGGACCTATGGCGTGGTTTCCGCCAACTTCTGTCCTACGATCCTGACCAGATACAGGCGCTTTACGTTACGCCGCATCGCTGGACACCGTTCTTCCGGATCGCAAAGGACAGGCAAGTCATTCAGGCAGATATACGCAAGTGGGACTATAAGCATCAGGTCCTGGCCATGGCACACTTCCGGCCGTGGTTGTTGTTTGCCTGCGTCAAAGCAATCGAGTTGGCCGTCCAGGCGCGACCGCGCGCATTGGCACGCATCCTTTTTCATCCCGACCCGGAGCAGCGCCATTCGATGCGCTGGTATACCAAGATGGGCAGGCGTGTATGGCTGCGCGAAATCGTCCAGTTCATTGTCCAAGATCGATTTTTGGCCCAACGGCCAAGCCTGGAAGCATTCTGGGGAGACCCGCAGGATGCCGAGGAGGAATCGATGACGCTTCCGGCGCCGCGCCGTAAACAGGTCAAGCAGAACGCGGCACACACGGGATAGGCATTGGGCTGATATGGGAGCGAAATCGGTTCGGGCGTGGCAGATTGATGAATTCGTGATCGCCCGTCTACGTTCGAGCGGCTAACATTCCACAAACACCGACCTCAAACGAAGAGCCGCCAGATGAGAGCACCAAAAGCCATTTTGGAAACCGTGATATATGCGACCGATCTTGATGCCGCGGAGCGCTTCTATCGCGATGTCGTCGGGCTGGAGATCGTGAAAACCTTCAAGAACCAATTCGTTTTCCTGCGCTGCGGCGAGCAGATGCTGCTGATCTTCAATCCGGAGACCTCACGCGTCGCACAAGGCGGCAATCCGCTTCCCCGTCATGGCACCACAGGAGCGGGGCATGTGTGTTTTAGGGCTGAAAACAAGGCAGAGGTCGATGCATGGCGCGATCACTTCGTCGCCAAGGGTGTAGCGATCGACCTCTATTTCCGTTGGGACAACGGCGCCTATTCCGTTTACGTCCGCGATCCGGCCGGCAACTCCGTCGAGATCGGGGAAGTGGGTCTGTGGGCAAGTTGAAGTAAGACGCCTTACGGGATGCCCCGAAAATCGAGATCGATTTTCGGAAAAGCACGATGCGTAGATTTGCAGAGTAAGGCCCGTCCTTAGTGCATCCAAAGGGACGGACGGCGTTTCGATCTGCGATTCCCTTGCGACAGAAAAAAAGGGCTCGAACGCCATGCGCCGAGCCCTCTTCATCATGTCTGTGGGGCGGCAGTCCTTTGAGGAGAACCGCCCTGCCCGTTAGATTTGACGAACCGTAATCGTCTCTTCTTCGGCAACCTTCAGCGGGTTGCGAAGCGGCAGGCCAAAGCCGCCGGCCTCGATTTCGAAGACGTCGCCAGCTTCGGTCTTGATGCCATCGGCAAAGGACAGCGTCGCCGTGCCGAACATGTGCACATGCACTTCGCCCGGAACGCGGAACAGGCCGTATTTGAAATGGTGATATTCGAGGTTCGCGAAGGTGTGGGACATGTTGTCCTCACCGGAAACGAAAGGCTTTTCGAAAATCACCTTGCCGTCACGCAGGATACGGGACGTGCCGCGAATATCGGATGGCGGTGCGCCGACGCGAATTTCCGGGCCGAAGCTTGCTGGACGCAGCTTGGAATGCGCCAGATAGAGGTAGTTGATCCGCTCCGTCACGTGATCGGAGAACTCGTTGGAAACGGCAAAGCCGATGCGCACGGGCTCGCCCTTGTCCGAAATCACATAGATACCGGCCATTTCCGGCTCTTCGCCACCATCGAGCGCGAAAGAGGGAGAAACGAGTGCTGCGCCCGGGGCTGCCGAGACATGACCGTTGCCCTTGTAGAACCATTCGGGCTGAACGCCCTTTTCGCCAGCCTTCGGCTTGCCGTTCTCCAGACCCATCTTGAACATCTTCATCGAATCCGTCAGCGTGTCATCCGAGGCTTCGCTGGTCTTCTTGTGCATGCTGTCGCGCGTGGCGGCAGAGCCCAGATGCGTCAGGCCCGTACCGGTCAGATGCAGATGGGCAGGATCGGTATGAGTGATCGGCGGCAGGAAGCGACCTTCGGAATAGGCCTTCTCCAGATCGACCGCATCGCCATAACCATAGGCAGCAATCACATCGGCAAGAGACTTGCCGCCATTGGCAGCTTCCATCGCCAGCGCATAAACCGACTCGGCATTGTTGACGGCGCGGGCCTCGCCGCCATCTTCACGCGCGGCGACGATGATCTTGCCGCTGGCGTCCTTGATTTGAGAAATGAGCATAGTTGTTCCTTCCTGGGCGTCCTCAAACGCCCCCTCCTCATGGAAGTGGCCGGAAACCGGCCACTTGCTATCGTTCAAAACTGTTGGCGAACGCTAAGGTCAGCCCTTGTTTTTGTTGTAGACATCGAAGAACACGGCGGCCAGAAGCACGAGACCCTTGACCATCTGCTGGAAGTCGATGCCGAGACCGATGATCGACATACCGTTGTTCATCACGCCCATGATGAAGGCGCCGATGACCGCACCGGTGATCTTGCCAACGCCGCCGGAAGCAGATGCGCCGCCGATGAAGCAGGCCGCAATCACGTCCAGTTCGAAGCCCACACCGGCCTTCGGCGTCGCCGAGTTCAGGCGCGTTGCGATAATCATGCCGGCAAGACCGGCGAGAACGCCCATGTTGACGAAGGTCAGGAAGCTCAAGCGTTCGGTGTTGATGCCCGAGAGCTTTGTCGCCTTTTCGTTACCGCCCATCGCATAAATGCGACGGCCGATCGTGGTGCGACGGGTCACGAAGCTGTAGATCGCAATCAGCACCAGCATGACGATGAGAACGTTCGGCAGGCCGCGATAGGTCGACAGGCTGTAGCCGAGGAAGAGGATCGCAGCGGCAATCAGAACGTTCTGCACCAGGAAGAAGCCGAAAGGCTCGACCTCAATGCCATGCTTCTGATTCACCTGACGGCGACGGAAAGCCAGAACCAGAAGGACGACTGAAATCAAAATCGTCAGGATCAGCGAGGTGGTGTTGATGCCCTCGATGCCGCCAATATCCGGCAGGAAGCCGGTGCTGATGACCTGGAAGTCGGACGGGAACGGACCGATGTTCTTACCGCCGAGGACAAAGAGCGTCAGTCCGCGGAAAACCAGCATGCCCGCCAGCGTCACGATGAAGGACGGAATGCGGTGATAGGCAATCCAGTAGCCCTGGGCGGCACCGATGACACCGCCGACGACGAGGCAGATCAGCGCGGCCAGGAACGGGTTCATACCCCATTGGACCGTCAATATGGCGGCTATCGCGCCGACGAAGGCGACGATCGAACCGACCGAAAGGTCGATATGCCCTGCCACGATGACGAGCAGCATGCCGAGCGCCATGATGACGATGAAGGAGTTCTGCAACACGAGGTTGGTCAGGTTGACCGGACGGAAGAGAATGCCGCCTGTGTAGAACTGGAAAAAGAGCATGATGGCGACGAGCGCGATCAGCATGCCGTATTCACGGATATTGGACCGGATATACGAGCCGACCGAGATGACGTTGTTCTCTTCGGTGGATGTGTTGGTCGAACTCATCAGTTCTTCTCCCCTGAGCGCATGATAGCGCGCATGATACTTTCCTGGCTCGCCTCTCCCTTCGGCAATTCGGCGACAATCCGTCCTTCGTTCATAACGTAGATGCGGTCGCAATTGCCAAGCAGCTCGGGCATTTCCGATGAGATCATCAAAACGCCCTTACCGTCGGCGGCAAGCTGGTTGATAATGGTGTAGATTTCGTATTTTGCGCCGACGTCGATACCGCGCGTCGGTTCATCCAGAATGAGGACGTCCGGGTTGGAGAACAGCCACTTGGACAGCACGACCTTTTGCTGGTTGCCGCCGGACAGATTGACCGTTTCCTGGAAGATGCCGGACGAGCGAATGCGCAAGCGCTTGCGGAAATCCGTCGCCACCTTCATTTCCTGAATGTCATTGATGACGGTTCCAGACGACACCCCGGCCAGATTGGCAAGCGTGGTGTTGTGCAGAATGTTGTCGTTCAGCACGAGACCCAGATGCTTGCGGTCTTCGGTCACGTAAGCCAGACCCGCATCGATCGCCTTGCGCACGGTGCTGACATCCACGGGCTTGCCGTGAAGCAGAACCTCGCCGGAGATCTTGTGGCCATAGGACTTGCCGAACACGCTCATGGCGAATTCGGTGCGGCCCGCACCCATCAGACCCGCAATACCGACAACCTCGCCCTTGCGGACATTGATGTTGATATCGTGCAGGACCTGACGGTCCCGGTGCTGCTGGTGAAAGGCGTTCCAGTTCTTGACCTCGAGGATCGTCTCGCCGATCGGCACGTCACGCGGCGGATAGCGGTCTTCCAGATCGCGACCCACCATGTTACGGATGATCACGTCTTCGCTGATCTCTTCCTTGTGGCAGTCGAGCGTCTTCACCGTCATGCCGTCGCGAAGCACGGTGATCTGGTCGGCCACCTTGCGCACTTCGTTCAGCTTGTGGGTGATGATGATCGAGGTCAGCCCCTGGGTGCGGAACTCCATCAAGAGATTGAGCAGCGCTTCGGAATCGCTTTCGTTGAGCGAAGCCGTCGGCTCGTCAAGGATCAGAAGCTTCACGCTCTTCGACAGCGCCTTGGCGATTTCCACTAGCTGCTGCTTGCCGACACCGATATCGGTGATGAGTGTTTCGGGCGATTCCTTCAGGCCAACCTTCTTCAGCAACTCGCGGGTGCGATTGAAGGTCTGCTGCCAGCTGATGACGCCGTTTTGCGCGACTTCGTTTCCGAGGAAAATGTTTTCTGCAATCGACAGAAGCGGCACGAGCGCCAGCTCCTGGTGAATGATGATGATGCCGATATCTTCACTGTCGTTGATGGCGCGGAAATTGCGCAGCTCACCTTCGTAGTGGATTTCTCCATCATATGTGCCAGCGGGATAAACGCCGGAAAGGACCTTCATGAGGGTCGACTTTCCCGCGCCATTCTCGCCGACGAGCGCATGTATCTCACCTTGGCGAACCTTGAGGTTCACGTTTTCAAGCGCCTTCACGCCTGGAAACGTCTTGGTGATGTTGCGCATTTCGAGAATGGTGTTGTCCATATCACAATCCTGCGCCGTACAATCCGGCGTTCTTATTTGGATAAACGGGGAGCGACGATCACGTCCCTCCCCGCCACGATCATGAAGAAATTACTTCAGCTGGTCAGCCTTGTAGTAACCGCTTTCAACCAGAACCTTTTCAACATTGTCCTTGGTCACGGCAACCGGCTTCAGCAGGTAGGACGGAACAACCTTGACGCCGTTTTCGTAGGTCTTGGTGTCGTTGACTTCAGGCTCTTTGCCTTCCATCAGCGCGTTGACCATGTTGACGGTCACCTTGGCGAGTTCGCGTGTGTCCTTGAAGACGGTGGAGTACTGTTCGCCAGCCAGGATGGACTTGACGGAAGGAACTTCAGCGTCCTGACCGGAAACGACCGGCAGCGGCTGGTCCTTGGTGCCGTAACCTACGCCCTTGAGCGAGGAGATGATACCGATGGAGATACCGTCATAAGGAGACAAAACGGCGTCAACCTTGGCGTCGGTGTAGTAAGCGGAGAGCAGGTTGTCCATGCGAGCCTGGGCCGTTGCCGGATCCCAACGCAGCGTGCCGACCTTGTCCATGCCCATCTGGCCGGACTTCACGACGAGCTTGCCGCTGTCGATGTAAGGCTTCAGGACAGACATTGCGCCGTCATAGAAGAAGAAGGCGTTGTTGTCGTCCGGCGAACCGCCGAAGAGCTCGATGTTGAACGGACCCTTGCCGTCCTTCAGGCCGAGCTTGTCGACGATGGAGGTTGCCTGCAGAACGCCAACCTGGAAGTTGTCGAAGGTTGCGTAGTAGCTGACGTCGCCGCTGTTACGGATCAGGCGGTCATAGGCGATAACCTTGATGCCCTGTTCGCCGGCCTGCTTGAGAACGTCCGACAGAGTCGTGCCGTCGATCGAAGCGATAACGAGGACCTTGACGCCCTTCGTGACCATGTTTTCGATCTGGGAAAGCTGGTTCGGAATATCGTCGTCAGCGTACTGAAGGTCGGTCGTGTAGCCGGCGTCCTGAAGCTGCTTGACGATGTTGTTGCCGTCGTCGATCCAGCGCGCGGAGGACTTGGTTGGCATGGCGATACCGACCGTGCCCTTGTCCTGCGCCCAGACGGGCGACGCAAATGCCGCAGCGCCGATAGCGCAGGCAGCAAACAACGAAATGATGGATTTCATGAACTCTCTCCCTTGGAACCCTTTTAGGCTTCTGTATCCTTACAGAATGCCGTCAAATTCATGCGCGGTAGTGAAGAATCGAGCTTACTCGAACGGGCTCCCTGAGCATAATCCGTCTTTCATCGCTCCTCCCCGGCACGAGGTGCAAACTGTTCTGAATCTATATAACTGTCAAATAGAATATCTCTCTTTTCCTATATCAATTTTGATATATTAAATCGATACAAATGTTTATTCTAAGCTCTCCTGCCATAAACGGTGACGAAAATGGAACGCGATGAAACGAATCTGAGTGAGTTTCCCTCGATCATCGAAGACAACCCCCTGTTGCGTGCCGGGCTGAAAATGACCCATTTACGTATGCTTGTGATGGTGGAAGAACACGGCCAGGTAAGCGCTGCGGCCGCAGCCCTCAACATGACGCAGCCTGCAGCCTCGCGCGTTCTGTCGGAGATGGAGGCCATCGTGAAGAGCCCGCTCTGTCAGCGCGCATCACGCGGCGTTGTCTTAACCAAGTTTGGAGAAGCCTTGGCGAGACGGGCCAAGAAGATCCTTTTGGAGCTGCGAGAGGCAAGCCGGGAACTGGCACAGATGAAAACCGGCAGCGGCGGCTCGGTCTATATCGGCGCAGTCACCGCGCCTGCCATCAGCATGGTGGTGCCCGCACTTCGTAAAGCAATGGATATCTATCCCGGCATCGAAATCAGCGTGCAGGTGGAAACGAGCAACATTCTCGCGCGCGAGCTTCTGGCAGCACGGCATGATTTCGTCATCGGCCGCATTCCAGACGATCTCGACCCGGCCTTGTTCAACGCCCATGAAATCGGCATCGAGCGCGCCTGTCTTCTGGTCGGCAAGAATCATCCGCTGCTGAATGCCCCGCCTGCCCGGCTGGAGGATATTTGCGACTACGACTGGGTGTTCCAGCCGCCCGGCACACTGCTGAGGCGCACGATCGAGGATGCCTTCCTTGCCCAGGGCGTCTCGCTGCCGCGTAACATCATCAACACGCCCTCCACCGTCCTCACCCTTGCCATTGTCAGCACCACCCACGCAATCGCGCCGCTTGCGCTGGAAATGGCCGAGTTTCTCTCCGGCCAGCATTCCCCTATGGGCGACATCCGCATTCTGCCGACCGAGTTTGAGCTCAGTGTCAAACCCTTCAGCCTGCTGACGGTTAAGGACCGAGTGCTGCCGCCCAGCGCCCAGCTTCTTTATGATCTGGTGCTGGAGGAAAGCCGCAAGGCCGCGTAACGCTCAAGGCTCAGGCAATATTAGAGTGATTCTCTCTGCGGGAAGCAACGACCGCCGCAGTAGACCTGCTGAAGCGCCGCGCGTCCTGTTGGACGCACAAAGGGCGCTTTACTTTTTGAATCTACGCATCTTGCTTTAGCGCGGTCGCAAAGAGATGGGGTGTCATGCTTTTCGGCCAGTCGGTTTTCCAGTCTGTCGTCGCGCGCCTTGAGCGCGAGGCGGAAGATCGACCTGAGGAGGAAATTGCCACACCCTTTAGCCCGCGCGTCATCTTCGACCCCGGCCCCATCGCGACATCCGGCATACCCGACACAGAGCCGGACAATCGCCCGCTCTCTGCCTATCTCGATGTGCTGGAGGATATGCCGACCCTAGACATTGAGCCGAGGGATGAGGAGCCTGAACCGGCGCCGATGCCGGATTATCTTCAAAAGACCTCTCTGGCAGATGTCAGCGACGAGCTTGCCATCAACGACAGGGACACGTTGGAAAGCCTCAGCGAAAAGCGGCGGGCCTTCGCCAAGCTCAATCACCCCGACGCAGTCCTCGCCGCCTTTCGCGAAAACGCCCATTTGCGCATGACGGCCGCCAATCTTCTTATCGACCAGGCCATCCGGCTGTTGCCGCTGATGGGCAGAACCTGAAAACGCGCTCGGTAAAGCGCGTGTGAGGCCTCAGTCCTGCTCGGAGCGAACCGCTGGCTCGTCCGGCTTCGGCTCGGCCGGCTTGAAGGTAAACAGCAGCACATAGGCCGCATAAAGCGCGATGCCGCCGACGACGGTCATCCAGAAGGGCTCGTTGTTAACGAACTCCAACACCGCCCAGCCAGCGCAGACGCCAACGATCAGCAGCCGCACCCAGAGCGGGCGATACATCGGATGGTTCGTATCGATCAAAAGCATGGTCTCTCCCTTGCGCCAGCCTCTCATGCGAAATCCACGCAAGCATCCGGCTTTACTGCATCGGCCCGAAAATCAAAATCGATCTTCGGAAAAGCACGATGTGTCGATTCAAAAAGGTGAAGCATCCCTTGGGCGTCCAACAGGACGCACGGCGCTTCAAGCATTTTGCCGAGCATATCCCCTCAGAAACGCAACAATGCAAGACCGCAGGCCAAAGAGAGGCGCGAGAATCGCCTATCCAACCGGATTGTGATCGACTGAAGGCCAATCCACTGCGCTGGTGTGGGCAGGATATGCCGGCGTTTAGAGAAGGGCGACACGCTTGACCCCAAAACAAGAGGCTCGCCCCCAGGGTCAGGATCCAGCCAGATGACAGGCACACCCATCCGGCGGTATTGGAGAAATAGCCAGACCATTGTCCTTGATCTCAGAGAACTTACCCCGAGCGGCTCTGCGTGTGGACTGGCGAGCGATAGCAAACACGGATGAGGAAGCCCACTACCTCCCGCCCCGGAGCCACTGCACAACAATGGGAATGGCGCAGCAAGAGGTTTCGTCCAAGGATCGTGCTGCAACGGCGAACACCATGACGGGTCAGTCCGCTCATCGCAGACGCGCCACCCCTAGTCCGCAACAAAAAAGCGGCGCAAAACTGCACCGCCTTCAAGTGTTCAATGGAGAGCACCGAGCATTATCGCCCAGGATCAATCCTCGATCTTGCGCAACAGGCCGACGAGTTGATCGCGGGCCTTCTCGCCACCCAGTCGACCAACGAGCTTATCCTCATGGGCCTTCCAGATCTGCAGGATTTCGTCGAGCGTGGCTTTGCCCTCTTCTGTCATCTCCAGATAGTGGACACGGCGGTCGGTCGCCGATCTGCGGCGGGCGAGCAGCCCCTTGTTTTCCAGACCATCGATGATCGCCACGAAGTTGGCGCGCTGAATTCCAAGCGCCTCTGCAACATCGCTCTGCTTCAGATCGGTATTGTTCGCCACAACGATCAGCACGGAGAAATCAGCCGGACGAAGACCGTAGGCAAGAAGGCTCTCGTTGAAGTCCCCCACCACCGCGAGTTGTGCCCTCCGGAGCCTGTAAAGTACAGCTTCGGAAAGAATGGAGTAATCGACATCGAGCTTCGAGAGCTTGGAATGCCCGAGCGACGGCTCATCGGCTTCCGAGTATTTACCCTTCGCGCGACCTTGCTCAAAAGCCATATTCAAAGTCATCCCGGCCTCCTGTGATTCATCCGCTTGAGAGGTCATTAGCGGCATATGTTTATTAGAACAATGTTTAATAGTAATTAATCCATAGGTCTAGGGTTCGTACGGATGAAATCTTCCATGGTAGAAACGATAAGCATTTCCTACTATTAGCATCGCATAAATATTGGTTCTTACAACCAATATATTGTAAACAAACCACTAATCTCGCTCTTATCAAACTCGAGCGCGAAAAATCATCATGCACGTTCTCGTTAACTAGCCACTCATCATGCAACCGGCGAAAGATGAAGTACAAATTCCAGCCCGTAAGAATTAGACACAAGCAAAGCGTGCAAGAAGTAATAGATGATTTTTAACCATACCGATTCATCGGCAATATCATTGTCGCCGGCGACATTTTACGGATTGAAGAGACAGGAAAGCTGGTTTAAGAAACCCGGCATATCCAAACGCGACTCAAAAACGCGTCACGAGTGCACCCGTAGCTCAGCTGGATAGAGTGTTGGATTCCGATTCCAAAGGTCACAGGTTCGAATCCTGTCGGGTGCGCCATTTTCCAATAGTTCTCTTCGACGTGCATATGGCGCTCGCGATCCCATCTTCTGCGGATATTTGGTCTGCTGGAGACACGCCTTCGAAATCGCGTCAAACCACCGTCTTGACTCTTCCCAAAAATGAGAACATTTATAGAACAAATGAGAGAGCGAGCAATGTCCGGAGCTGAAAAGATCATCGTGGTGCAGTTCAAGAAGGGACGCGGCGGTATTGTGCCGGGGGATATTCGACAGGCTTCCAGCGCCGCCTCTGCCGAGAAGATTGCCGGTGCAATGGCGTCTCGCCATATTGGCGTTGCTGCCTATGCCGTCACCGTGGATGAGGAGAGTGGCGATATGGCCGATCCCCGTCTCTTGGTCTCTCATGGCGAGATTACCGACTTGATGCCTGACTGACCGGACAGGGATCAATCATCTTTCACATCAACGAGCAGGTGGCTCTGAAACAGGAGATCGGGAACGTGTGTGCCGAAATCAACGAACAGGTCGTGGATGTTGCGGCATATGTCATCCAATGCCACGACGGGGATGCGAAGGCGGCAGTAGAAACGCTGCTGGATGAGATCGAGCATCTGCAACAACAGCTGTCGGTCGCCGTCGCCGCGATGGGACGAGGATTTACGCGCGGGTGGATACCGAACGGCGAGCGGGAGTGACATGCGCCACCGTCGCGGTATCGATCTGGTGGGCGCGGGCGACGAGATAGCAGGACAAAAGGCCAACGAGGTTACATTTGCCGACCTGCCGCAATGGTATTCGGTCAGCGGCAAATGCGGACAATGCGGAGAGGTGAGCATGCTGGAACGGTGGGAATTACAGCGACGGTTTGGCAAGTCGCAGCAGTTGATGCCGCTGGAACGGAAGTTGCGGTGCAGCCGATGCGGCAACGGAAACGGCAACCATTTCGTCTTCGGGCATGTATCGCGCGATTGAGGACGGATGCTGCTTTGAACGATGCAGATCGCCTCTCGACGATCGTCTTGCCTATCCGCGCAGATTGATACCGAGGAGAATGCCAGCCGCTCAGTAATAGCCATCCGCCAATCGGATAGTGGCCACTGAGGCTAAGACAAGTCCCTACTCACCGATCGCACCCACTCGGTCAACGGCGGTCGTAACCGCCACCCACGAAGGACACATCGAATGAAGAGATTGGGAGAGAATCTCAGGGGCAGACGGGTCGAACACATGGAGACCTGCACATGGCACGACGCAACGCGGGGTCGTCTTTCCGCAGCGGCATTTAGCCCGCGACCATAAAGGACAAATGGGCAAAACGATAGTGAGGTCGGCGCGATGGATAGACAAGAGACCGCACGGTTCCGCGCGACGCCTTAACCCTGACAGGAATTTTCATCAGCCATGCAAACGGAGGTTTCCAGCATGCGACGCGTTTCGTTTCTTTGTACTCTTTTCATGATCTCTCCAACACTGGCACTGGGCTGCTCCGAGCCTTCCAGCGATGTCCGCATTCCCAGGGCGCCCTCCAAAATTTCACAGCCCTCCTGCGTGCTTTATTCCAATTGCTCGGAGTATGACATGCGCTCCTACAAGAACGACGTCGCGACCTATATTCGCGCCCTGACGGAATATGCAGAGGACGCAGCCGATGCCGCGGATGCGGCGAAGAACTTTGCCAGCGATGCAGCAGACTATGCGCGATGCGAAGGCAGTAACGCCAGTTCACGCATACGGTGAGCTTTCATAGTCGCACGCATCTCCCGGTATCACGGCGAAACGCTGCCCACCCAAAGGGACGAAGGCGCCGTGCTCCATCTCGGCCGGGAGATGAGCGCATCCATCTCCGCCGCCTGCCCGTCCGGATGAATTCTTCACCCGGGCGGATCCTGCGGTGGTCACCCAGAACAGTTCAAATCGATGTCACGTCCAACTGAAAACAAAGCGAAAGGATCAAACTCATGAAGCGACTTATCCTATCTTCCATCATGGTGCTTGCAGCAAACAGCGCCTTCGCCGAGTGCGGGATGAACGCCTCGCGATGCTTCAAGAAAGATGGAAGCACCTACGAACTCCAGCAGAATCTTGGAGGCGGATATGCCGTCAGCCGCGACGGCAAAAGTGAGGGAAGGCTCTCGCAAAATCTCAGTGGCTCCTGGACGTTGTACAGGCCGGACGGCACGACGGAAACGTTCGACCGAAAGCCATCGTCCATTCCGAAATACTGAAGCATGCCGCGCAAGAGGGTGCAGCGGTCTGGCGATGACGACAGACTATAAGACAACGAGCTGAAGCGTGGCGAGGGAATCTGAAGATCGCGCCACGCTTTAAAGCATGGTCCGCGCAAAAGTGTGCAGCGGTTTTGCGATAACGACATGCGACCAAACAAGGGTCTAAAGCGAAGGAGCGAATCTGAAAGATCGCGACACGCTTCAGCACTTGCAGCCGCTATCATTATACATTATAAAATAATATATAGTGAATTAGGATGGAGGGCATCTATGCCGGTCACCAAAATCTCCGACAAGCTATCGGTCTCGACCCAGCCAAGTGTGGAAGACATCGAGGCCCTTCACTCTCAAGGCTTCACGACATTCATCAACAATCGCCCGGATGGCGAGGACACGTCTCAACTCGGCACGAAAGTGGAGGCGCAGGCAGCGGGCCAATATGGTCTGGCCTATAGCCACATTCCGGTGACGATGAGTACCATCACCGAGGCGGACGTGCGAGCTTTCCAGGATGCCATGCGCCAGTCCGATGGCCCGGTTTTCGCCCATTGCAAAGGCGGCACCCGTTCGCTCAGCCTCTATGTGATCGGCGAAGTTCTGGATGGGCGGATGAAAGCAGCCGATGTCGCTGCCTTCGGCCGCGCCCATGGCTTCGACATGGGTGCCACAGAGACGTGGCTTGCCCGCCAAACCTCTCGGCGGCCGCAGGTGAAGGGCTTCTTCGACGCCCGCACCTCCAGCATTCAATATGTGGTCTCTGATCCCGAGGCTGGAAAATGCGCCATTATCGATCCGGTGTTGGATTTTGACGAGAAGTGCGGCGCCACAGCCACCATCAATGCCGATGCGATCCTCGATTATGTGCGTGCCCAAGGTCTCACGGTCGAATGGATTCTCGACACGCATCCGCATGCCGATCATTTCTCTGCCGCACAGTATCTGAAACAAAAGACAGGTGCCCGCACCGCCATCGGCGAGCGCGTCGTGGATGTCCAGGCGCTATGGAAGGATATCTATAACTGGCCGGACCTCGAAACCGATGGGTCGCAATGGGACCAGCTGTTTGCCCATGGAGAGACGTTCAAGATCGGTTCACTCGATGCGCGGGTTCTCTTCTCTCCCGGCCACACGCTCGCCTCGATCACCTATGTCATCGGCGATGCGGCCTTCATCCACGACACGCTGTTCATGCCGGATGGCGGCACGGCGCGCGCCGATTTCCCTGGCGCGGATGCGGAGACCCTCTGGCACTCCATTCAGGATATTCTGGCCCTGCCGGATGAGACGCGGCTTTTTACCGGTCATGATTATCAGCCGCATGGCCGCACGCCGCGTTGGGAAAGTACGGTCGCCGAACAAAAAGCCTCCAACCCGCATATTGCAGGCGTCAGCCGGCAGGATTTCGTGACGCTTCGTACACAACGCGACAAGACGCTCCCCATGCCGAAGCTCATGCTCCATGCGCTACAGGTGAATATCTGCGGTGGCCGCCTGCCGGAACCGGAGGCAAATGGCAAACGCTATCTCAAGTTCCCGCTGGATGCCTTGCAGGGAGCCGTTTGGGAATGACCGCTTTGCCAAAAGACCTGGCGCTTTCGCCTGCCGAAATGGCAGACCGCGCCGCAGATGTCGCCACCCTGCTGAAAACCCTGTCGCACCCGGCGCGGCTGATGATCGTCTGCACCCTGGTCGAAGGGGAGTTCTCCGTTGGCGATCTGGAGGAGCGGCTCGATCTGCACCAGCCGCATCTCTCCCAGCACCTCACCGTGCTGAGAGGCTCCGGCATTGTCGATACCAGGCGTGATGGCAAGCAGATTTTCTACCGGCTGACCGAAGAAAAGGCCGCCCAACTGATCGCCGCGCTCTACACTATTTTCTGCGCGAGGGAGACGGCATGAGCCCTTATCTCGCCTCCCTTGCGGGCGGCCTGTCGATCGGCGCCTCCGCCGTCATGCTGCTCATCCTCAACGGCCGCATTGCCGGTATCAGCGGCATTGTCGGGCGCCTGGTCCAGGGCGCAGGGCTCACCACCAATCTCGCCTTCGTGCTGGGCCTGCTGCTCGGGCCGATTGCCTATCTTTCTCTCTTCGGTGGCTGGCCGCAGATCGAGATCACCACGCCCTTGCCACTCATCGCGCTCGCAGGATTGCTGGTCGGCTTCGGCTCGCGCATGGGCTCCGGCTGCACCAGCGGCCACGGCGTGCTGGGGCTCGCGCGGCTGTCACCCCGCTCCATGGCAGCGGTCGCGACATTTCTGGCAACGGGCATTGCCGCCGTTGCCGTCCTGCGGAGCATCGGATGATGAACCGCTCGATCCTTCGATTTTCCGCAGCACTGGCATCCGGCCTGATCTTCGGCCTCGGCCTGTCACTTTCCGGTATGCTGAACCCTGCCCGCGTTCAAGCCTTTCTGGATGTCTTCGGCAATTGGGACCCGAGCCTCGCTTTCGTTCTTGGCGGCGCTGTCCTTGTTGCCTTTATCGGCGGGCGGGCAGCACAACGCATGGGGCACCCCGTGCTGGACGATGTGTTCCACCTGCCGACAAAACAGAAGATCGATGCGCCGCTCATCATCGGCTCAGCGCTTTTCGGCCTCGGCTGGGGGCTCGGCGGCTTCTGCCCCGGCCCGGCCATCGCGTCTCTCTCGGTGACAGCACTCACCAGCGGTGCGCCGCAGGTCATCCTCTTCGTCGTCGCCATGCTTTTGGGCATGACGCTTCATGACCGCCTGTGGAGCAGGCGTCCCTAACGACACGGACTTGCCACGAAATTCGGCACCGGGACGTTGAACGTGCTTGTCAGCGCTCCCCGGCAAGGCGATTTTGCGCAATGCACAGCGAAGAAAATCCGACGTGAAAGACCTCACGTTACGTCATTAACGAAGTATTGATGGGAACTTCTTCTTCTGTTGCGCCTTAAATGGTTATGGTATTGAACTAGCCTGTGTTTCTCGCAGACCCGCATCTTATTCAAGGTAATTTCCAGTGCTGGATAGCCCCAATAGTTCCCGCTTTATTGCCGCGGCATTTGCCGCTTCGGAAGACTGCATCAAAGTCATCGGCTTGGATGGCTCTTTGCAATTCATGAACGAAGGCGGCCAGCGGGTGATGGAGGTGGACGATTTTTCCCAGTTCAAGGGCTGCTACTGGCCCAATTTCTGGGAGGGCCAAGGCAATATCGATGCTGTTGCCGCACTGGCTGAAGCCCGCGCCGGTCGCCCTGCGCGCTTCACGGGCTTCGCCAATACAGCCAAGGGCACGCCGCGCTATTGGGATGTAAAGGTCTCCCCCCTTTTCGATGACAAAGGTGCTGTCGAAGGCATCCTGTCCATTTCAAGAGACATCACCGCTCTGAAGTCCTTCGAGGATGAGCAGATCCTGTTGCGCAACGAGCTTGCGCACCGCATCAAGAATATCCTCGCCCTTGTGCAGGCGGTCGCGTCGCAAACGTTGAAAGACGACGCCGACATGGCAACGGCCAAGCCAACCTTCCTCTCGCGCCTGGGCGCTCTCAGCCGCGGGCATGACATCCTCATCAACGCCCATCACAACCCGACGCAACTGCGCACACTCGCGGACGCCGTCGTTGCTGAACATAGCGCCGGCCGGGTTTTGATCGATGGCCCCGAAATCGATCTCTCGGCCAAATGTGCGCTTGCGCTTACCCTCGCCTTCCACGAACTTGCCACCAACGCCTTCAAATACGGCGCGCTCTCCAACGACACCGGCATCGTCTCGCTCACCTGGAAACTCAACGAAGACGCCGACCGCCCCACCCTCGACCTCACCTGGAAAGAAACCGGCGGCCCCGAAGTCTTCCAGCCGACCCGCCGCGGCTTTGGATCGAGGATGATCGATAAGGCGCTCTCCTCCTATCTTGGAGGCGCGAGCCGGATTGATTTCGACAGGGACGGGCTGGTGTTTTCGCTCTCGGCACCGGTTGCCAATCTGATCGAAAACTGAGTCAATCCAAGAGCCTGCGACGTTCTCCACGCCCAAAAGACGCGTGCTCTTGACAGAGACAAAATATCCGTTATTCTGGATATATGGATACTAATCTTGCCATTACAGCGCTGTCGGCCCTTGCGCAAACAACGCGTCTTGAAACCTTCCGTCTCCTCGTGGAGGCGGAGCCCGATGGTGTGGCGGCCGGTGAGCTGGCTCGGTTGGTGGACGTGCCCCAGAACACGATGTCGGCACATCTCGGTATTTTGCAACGCGCTGGCATCGTGAAAAGCGACCGGCAAAGCCGCTCCATCATCTATCGCGCCGATCTCGATGGTTTTCGTGCGCTCACACTCTTCCTGCTCAAGGATTGCTGCAACGGCAATGCCGCGCTCTGCACCCCGCTAATCGCCGATTTGACGCCCTGCTGTAGCGTTGAAAAGTCGTGACGCAGCATCACGCCACCACGCCAGGATCAAACGCCGGAAAGACAAGTTGATGTCCACGTTCGAACGCTACCTGACAGTTTGGGTCTTTCTTTGCATTCTGGTCGGCGTCACGCTCGGCCACCTGTTGCCGGGGGTCTTTCATGCGATCGGCGCAGCTGAGGTCGCCAGCGTCAACATTCCTGTCGCCGCCCTAATCTGGCTGATGATCATCCCCATGCTGCTGAAGATCGATTTTGGCTCCCTGTCGAAAGTCGGACGATATTGGCGCGGCATCGGCGTCACACTTTTCATCAACTGGGCGATCAAACCTTTCTCCATGGCTCTTCTCGGCTGGCTGTTCGTCGGTTGGCTGTTTCGACCGTTGCTGCCGCAAGATCAGATCGACTCCTACATTGCGGGATTGATCATCCTGGCTGCAGCGCCCTGCACGGCGATGGTCTTCGTCTGGTCGAACCTGACCAAGGGCGAGCCTCATTTCACCCTGTCGCAGGTGGCGCTCAATGACGCCATCATGGTCGTCGCCTTCGCGCCGATCGTAGGCTTGCTTCTCGGCCTCTCCGCCATAACGGTGCCATGGGATACGCTGACGATTTCGGTCGTTCTCTATATTCTCATCCCCGTCGGCATAGCCCAACTTCTTCGCAAGATGCTGACCGCCGATGGAAAGACGCGCGCGCTGGATGCCCTGCTTGCCCGGTTGCAGCCGCTTTCTCTTGTCGCTCTCCTGGCAACGCTCGTTCTCCTGTTCGGCTTTCAAGGCGAGCAGATCATCGCCCAGCCTGCCGTCATCGGGCTTCTTGCCATGCCGATCCTGATCCAGGTCTACTTCAATTCGGGCCTTGCCTATCTCCTCAATCGGCTATCGGGCGAACAGCACTGCGTTGCTGGCCCATCGGCCCTGATCGGCGCCAGCAACTTTTTCGAACTCGCGGTGGCCGCGGCCATCAGCCTGTTTGGCTTCCAGTCTGGCGCCGCACTCGCAACCGTCGTCGGCGTGCTCATCGAGGTGCCCGTCATGCTGTCCGTCGTCTGGATCGTGAACCGCTCGAAGGCTTGGTACGAAAGCGCCCCATCCGTTTCAAAGAACGCCCAAGCCAAGGAGGCATAATCATGCAGGTCACCATCTACCACAACCCCGCCTGCGGCACGTCGCGCAATACGCTGGCCATGATCCGCAACGCCGGTATCGAACCCACGGTCATAGAGTATCTCCAAACCCCGCCATCACGCGCAGAGTTGAAGGCAATGATCACCGATGCTGGACTGACGGTCCGCGAAGCGATCCGGGAAAAGGGCACGCCCTATGCCGAACTGGGATTGGACAATCCGGCGTTAAGCGACGAGCAGTTGCTGGATGCCATGGTGAAGGAGCCGATCCTCATCAACCGGCCTTTCGTGGTTACGCCGCTCGGAACACGGCTCTGCCGTCCGTCGGAAGCGGTGCTGGAAATTCTGCCCGACAGCCATAAGGGTGCCTTCACCAAGGAAGATGGAGAACAGGTTCTCGATCATGAGGGAAAGCGCATTGTCTGAGCACCTCCCCGCTTTACAGACCGAGCATCTCGATCCCGTCGCGGCAGAGGCCCTGCGGCCCGCAATGTCGGTCCACAGCCCGCGCATCCTCATACTCTATGGATCGCTCAGAGAAGTGTCCTATAGCAGGCTCCTCGCCTTCGAGGTCCGGCGCCTGCTGGAGCATTTGGGGTGCGAAGTGCGGTTGTTCGATCCCGCTGGACTTCCGCTTCCGGATGAAGCACCCGCCAGTCATCCCAAGGTGCAGGAACTACGCGACTTCTCGCAATGGTCGGAGGGTCAGGTCTGGATCAGCCCGGAGCGCCACGGCGCCATGACCGGCATCATGAAATCGCAGATCGACTGGATTCCTCTGTCGCTCGGTTCCGTGCGCCCCACCCAGGGCAAGACGCTTGCGGTGATGGAGGTTTCCGGCGGCAGCCAGTCCTTCAATGCGGTCAACCAGATGCGCATCCTCGGCCGCTGGATGCGGATGATCACCATTCCCAACCAGTCTTCGGTCGCCAAAGCATTTCAGGAATTCGATGCCGTAGGGCGGATGAAGCCATCCTCCTATTATGATCGCGTCGTCGATGTCTGTGAGGAACTGGTGAAGTTCACCCTTCTGACACGCGACGCCTCACCCTATCTGACCAGCCGTTACAGCGAGCGGAAGGAAGAAGCAGCAGCACTTGAGAAGCGGGTGTCACTGAATTCGATCTGACCAGCAGCGCGCTTACGCCACCTGAGCCCGGCATGACCGCGCGACAATGACGAAAGCGGCAATGCTGAGCGCGCCAAGTCCTGCATTTGCCGCAAGCGCAAAGCTCAGGCCCACATTTTCCATGGCGGCGGCAAAGGCGAAGGGCGCGAAAGCGCCAACCGCAAGCCGCGCAGCGGTCAGTTTGCCGGTCATTGCGCCATAGCCTTCCGAGCCGGCGAGATAAAGCGGCAGGCTCCCCTGGGCGATGCTGTTGATGCCGGAGCCAAGCCCGAGACAGATGGCAAAGGCCACCGCACCCGGCAACCAGTCCGCGCTCATCAGCAGCATCACCACCCCAGACACGATCAGCACCGCGGACAAAACGGCAAGGCCCGGCGGCGAAAGACGCTTTCCAAACACCATGTTGATCAGGCGGCTCAGAACCTGGGCCGGGCCGAAGAGAGAACCGATCACAACAGCGGCAGCCCCCAGCCCGATTGATCCGAGCATAGGCACCATATGCGCCAGCATGGCGGAAAGCGTAAATCCGAGAAGCGCGAAAGCGACGGAGACGATGAGCATGGTCCGCTGGCGCATATGCGGCGGAACGGCGCCGACGACAGTCGGTTTCGCGCGAGCGGGCAAACCACGCGCCGTCTTGCCAAGGCTCCTGATCCAGACATGCAGCGGCATGCAGACAACAAGGTTGAGCGCCGCAAAGACGAGATAGATTTCACGCCAGGAAAGATGGCTGGCAAGCACGCTGGAGATCGGCCAGAAGATCGTTGACGCAAAGCCGCCAATGAGCGTCAGATAGGTAATGCTCCGCGACGCGCTATGGGCATCGCTCTCCACCAGCGTGGCGAAGGCCGCCTGATATTGCACCATGCCGGACGAAACCTCGAGCAGGATGATGGCAATGGCAAACGTCGCAACCGAAGGTGCTGCGGCGCACAGCACGAGCATCACCGATGCCAGCGCGGACCCGACCGCCATTATGGTTGCCGCACCCAGCCGGTCCATCTGTCTGCCGATGTAAATTGCCGAAAGCCCGCCGATAAAGAGGGAAACGGAGAACACCCCGAACACCTGCGCCAGCGAAAGCCCAAGATCCTGCGCCATGCCGGGCGCCAGTATGCTGAAGCTGTAATAGAGCGTGCCGTAGCCGATGATCTGCGTCAGGCCGAGCGCTGAAACGAGAGAGGCAGAAACGCGCGACTTACTCAACGGCGTTCACTCTTGCAGCAGATAGATGACCTTCGGACAGCGGGACATTATGCCGGATCGCGGAGTGGCCAGCGCAGCAGTCTTCCATCAGGAAGGTCACAAGCTCGGCAAGCGTCTCGAAACTGGCACGATAGATGATGGAGCGTGACACCCGTTGCTGGTTGATCAGCCCGGAACGCTCCAGTTCCTTGAGATGGAATGAGACATTGGTGGCAGAAACGCCCATGCGTTCGGCAATTTTACCGGCCGCAAGTCCATCCGGACCCGCAACGACCAGCGCCCGCACGATGCGAAGCCTGGTTTCCTGGGCGAGTGCCGCGACAGAAGAAAGCGCCTGACGCTCGTCCATATTTCAACAATCCTTGAACTATTGGATTGAGACATACGGCATGCAATGAAGATCGACAAGTGTGGCTGTGACCAGTCGAAATATCGTCCTGCCGTCACATCGCGCCCTTGTCGCTGGCAATCCGCGTTTCCACCGTCTTGGCGATGGCCTTCAGATTGCGGGGCTTACCGGCAATCTTTTCCAGCGCGGCGACGACCAGATCGCGGGCGACGTAATCCGACTTGTGGCCGAGATTATGGACGACGATGAGCTCTGCTCCCGGGATATCGCGGGCAAGATGCTTGGAGTGGATTTCGGTCGAGACCACGCCGTCCTTGTCCCCGGCAATGATGATCGTCTTCGCTCGGATCTGCCGATAATTCGCAGAGGCATCTTTTGCCCAGCCGTTCAAAGCCCCCACTTCCTGGGCATTGTGACGAAAGGCGACGGGGCGCAGGGCACGGTAGGCTTTCGTCTTCGAAACATAATCGGATGGCATGGGGTTGGGTGCGAAGACACCTTTGACCGCACCGTTCAACACAATCAGCCCGGCAGGCGGGGCAATGAGCGTGCTGAAGAACACGCCGGCCACGGGCACGCGCGCGGCGTCATAATACCAGCTGATGCCACCCGGCCACGGGTAGAGTGCGGGTGACAGGAAGACGAGCCCTTCGATCATATCCTTGTGGCGCAGTGCGAAGGCGGCGGTGATCGCGCCGCCGAAGGAGTGGCCGACGATGATCGCCTTGCGGATGCCGCGCTTTTTCATCGCCTCGGCAATCGCATCGGCCTGCGCGTCCGGCAGGATGTTTTCCTTCGGCCCGATATCGGAAAGACCGTGCCCCGGCCGGTCGACGAAGAGCAGCTTCGCGCGCCCTTCCAGCGGCTCGCGGAAGGAAAAGAGCGGATCGTAGAGGCTGGCACTCGCGCCATGGATGAAGACGATCGGCGGAAGATCGGCCTTCTTTCCGGCGGGCAGCAGGATGCTGTTCAGCTTGAAGCCGCCGACATCGACCCTCTCTTCACCCTTGGTCGGGCTGTCCGATGCAGCGATCGCGGGCGTCATCATGCTCATGGCAAGAACCGTTCCGAGCATCGGCAGAAAACTGTTGGGCATGATCGTCCTGAGAAGAGAGGTAACATCACGTCTTGAACCCGGCCATCTCGATACGCAAGACGGAAATGGCCGGGTCCTTAATGGGCAGAACGCCCATTCAGCTTTCCCGTCAGCCAGCAGGAGCAAAACGCCGTGGCCGCGGAAAGCACAGAACCCCAGATGAGATCGGCAATGGTCAGTGTTGTTGGCCAGGTCACGAGCGTCGCCTGATTGGTGAGGTCATAGGTGCCATAGGCGGCCAAGCCGAAGAAGGCGCCGTTGCGCAGCGCCACCACCAGCCGGCGCTGGTCGAGGCCGGGAATAACCGCAAAGAAGCTCAAGGCCGCACAATAGATCAGATAGAAGAGCACGGCGGGGACAAGGCGGAACTGCGGCGCCAGAAGATCTCCCAACAGAGGGCGGTAGAGACGGTCCGCCATGGTACTGAGCCACACCGCATCTATGGCCAGGAAGAAGACCATGGTCGCGATATAGGCGATGACGAAACGTTTCATGAGAACTCCCACGTCTTAAAGCATTCCTGGACGCACATCGCGCAAACGTGTCGCGCCCGGCACCCCAGGATCAGTTGATACGCGTCCAGTTGACGCCCTTGCAGACGATGCCTGCCAATACGCAGCCCTTGGTGGTCATGCTGGCGCCTTTGACGGAGACGGTCAGCTTGTAGGTCAGGTCGCGCTGCGGATCGAAAGCGGTGCCGGAATATTCGCCGTCGGATGTCGGCTTGATGCTCATCACCAGCTTGTCGCCCGTCTTTTCCTTGGGCGTACCCGGCTTGATCCAGGTGTTGATGGCGCAGATGTCGGAGCCGCAGGGTGCAATCCGGACCTTGGCATTGCCATCGCCGCGCGCCCACTGGCCCTCGATCGTATCTGCAAAGGCACTGCCACCACTCAAAGCAAGGGCAAGGATGGACAGTCTAAGAACCGTTTTCATGCTCAAATCCTTTAACAAGAGGCGTCGCTGCGCACCGATGACGAGAACAACGCGCCGACCTTGATTTCGGATCACAAGAAATGGTGTAAGAATTTTTTTTCTTCTGCAAGGAAACCGCGACCGGTCGTTCTCCGTAGATTTGGCAGACTCATCATGCTGATCACGGAAAGAACTTTCCTATGGATGTCCTCTTCCTGTTTCTGATTGCCCTTGGCCTGTCGCTTGCCATGATTGCGGCCTGGGCCGTGCAACGCCGCACGGGGGCAAGCGGCTGGATCGATACGATCTGGTCTTTCGCCGTCGGTATCGGCGGCATCGTCGCAATCGTCATTGCCGATGGCACGCAGGAGCGCAGGCTTGCCGCATTCCTGCTCGTGGCCGTCTGGTCCATCCGGCTGGGTAGCCATATCGGCTCTCGCACCAAGGGTGGCGGCGAAGATCCTCGTTATGCCAAGCTCGTCGAGGAATGGGGCGACAACGCCTCCAAACGCCTCTTCCTGTTTCTGCAGATCCAGGCTCTTGCCGGGTTCATTCTGGTCCTTGCCATCTATCTGGCAGCCTTCAGCACAGCCAGCTTCCCCCACTCGCTGGATCTTATCGCCGTCGTCATCGGTCTTCTGGCCATTGCTGGCGAGGCACTGTCGGACCGGCAACTGGCACGCTTCCGCAAGAAGCCGGAAGCCAAGACCGAAGTCTGCGAGGAAGGCCTGTGGCGCTATTCCCGCCACCCCAACTATTTCTTCGAGTGGCTCTACTGGTGCTCATGGCCGCTGCTGGCGCTGACGGGCCCCTCGCCTTTCGCCTGGGCAGCGCTTCTGGCGCCAGCCTTGATGTACTGGCTGCTCGTCCATGCGTCCGGCATCCCGCCGCTTGAAGAGCACATGCTGCGTTCGCGCGGCGAAAAATTCCGCGCGCTGCAGCGCCGCGTCAACGCATTTTTCCCCGGTCCACGCAAAGAGGAGGCATGACATGAACATGTTGGCATTCGCCATCAACGCAGCCGAAAAGGCACCGCTGTCCGACGGCCTCACGCTGACCGGCATCGATTTCCTCTGCAACCGCACCAAGCGCCGGCTGGAGAAGGTGCCAGAGAGCAAGGAGGCGGCCTTTGCCCGTGACATGGCGGATTTTCCTGTCGCCACACACACCGATGACGCCAACCGCCAGCATTACGAAGTCCCGGCGGAATTCTTCTCTCTGGTGCTCGGGCCACAGCGAAAATATTCCTGCTGCTATTACCTGGGCGATTCCAGCACGCTTGCAGATGCGGAAACCGCAGCACTGGCTGAAACCGTCAAGCACGCCGATGTCCATGACGGTATGGATGTTCTGGAGCTTGGCTGCGGCTGGGGTTCGCTGTCGCTTTATCTAGCGCGGCAGTTTCCCAATGCCCGCATCACCTCGGTTTCCAACTCCGCCTCGCAGCGCGCCTATATTGTCGGGGAGGCTGAGCGCCAGGGCCTCAGCAACCTCACCGTCATCACCGCGGACATGAACGACTTTTCGCCGTCAGGGACCTATGACCGCATCGTTTCGGTCGAGATGTTCGAGCACATGTCCAACTGGCGCGCCCTTTTCGAGCGCACCAATGGCTGGCTGAAGGCGGATGGAAGGCTGTTCATCCACGTCTTCACCCACAAGAACCGCTCCTACCGCTTCGATCCGAACGACCCTGCCGATTGGATCGCGCATCACTTCTTCACCGGCGGCATCATGCCGGCGCATGATCTGCCGCATCGTTTCGCCGATGTCTACGCCGTGGAAGCCGAATGGCGCTGGTCCGGCACGCATTACCGCCGGACTGCCATGGACTGGCTTGCCAATTTCGATGCCAAGTCGGAGAGGATCACGCCGATCCTGCAGCGTGTTTACGGCAAGGACGCTTCGCTGTGGCACCGCCGCTGGAGACTGTTCTTCCTCGCCACCGCAGGGCTTTTCGGCCACGACAAGGGCGAGGTTTGGGGCGTCGGACACTATCTGCTGAAGCCGGTCGGCAAATGACAGACAGAGGCGCAAGCGCGAAACAGGACGCGTTGACGGCAGCCACCGTCACCGTGGCCTGGGTCATCATTGCCAACAAGCCATTCTACCCGCCGACCATCTGGTGGGTGGTCGGCAATGGCGTCGAGGCGGCATGGATCAGCGTGCTGTCCATGCCCTTCTTTCTCGCTATCCCTTTCATCGCCAGGCGGTCCGCGCTGGCGGCAAGAATTGCGCTTCCCCTCATCGGCACCATCGACACGGTGTTCGAAACCAAGCTCTTCGGCACGGGATCGGGCACCGAGTTGTTCTTTGCCGCCTGCATCATGCTCGTGGCACTATCTTTCAGGGCAGGCGAAAAACTCTGGCAGATCGGCCTGACGGGCGTCGTCTTTGCCGGCTTCTTGACCACGCGCTACCTGATCGGCGATGCGTTGCACATCTGGAGCGCGGAGGATCTGGGCAAGCTGTTCAACCTCAATGCTTTTGCCGTCGCCTGCCTCACCGCCTTCATCGCGCTTCGCTATTCAGGTATGCGCGGAGCCGATCACTCCTCGGGCACCAGCCCGTCATAGACCTCCAGAAGTGCGGCGGAGATGGCCGCACCCAGCGCATTGGCCGCATCGCGGATCTCCTCGTCCTTGCCATCGCGTGACGCGATCGCCAGCGCCGAAGCCTCGACCGCGATGATCTCCTTGGCACGCTCAATGGCCCAAAGGCCAAAATCGCCGCGATTGTCGATCGATACAGTGTCCATTGCTTTGTCATCCCCTGGAAGCAATGCGCCGATATGGAGCAGTGCCAGAAAAAGTCTGTAAGCAAAATGGTGTGCAAAAGCCACCATATGCAGCCATTTGTACGGGATCGAAGCCTCTTTCGCGTTAACGCAATACCGTCTTTCCTGATGACAGGCCGGGATCAATGCCGCATGTTCCGGGTTAGAAAACTGTGAGCCCACGTCTCGGGCTTCGAATAGATTTTGAACAAGGAGCTTTTTTGAGATGAGTTTGAAGTTTGGAACGAGCGGTCTGCGCGGCCTGTCGGAAGATCTGAAGGGCAAGGCGTCCGCCCTTTACGCCACAGCCTTCGCCCATCATCTTCTGAACTCCGGCCTGGCAAAACAAGGCGACCCGATCCTGATCGGACAGGACTTTCGCGACTCCAGCCCAGCGATTGCCGCAAGCTGCATTGGCGCGCTGAAGGCCGCCGGCCTCAAGCCGCTCGATTGCGGCGCGCTGCCGACGCCGGCCCTGGCGCTTTACGGCCTGTCGCTCAAGGCAGCGGCCCTGATGATCACCGGCTCTCACATTCCCGCAGACCGCAACGGCATCAAGTTCTACCGCCCCGATGGCGAAATCGACAAGCAGGACGAAACCGCGATTGCCGATCTGGCCGCAAGCCTGAAGCAGGACGAGCTGACCGTTGAGGAAGGCACGGGCGAAAGCCGTGGCAGCGAGGCAAACGAACTCTTCTATGAGCGCAATATCGGTCTTCTGCATGAGAATGCGTTGAAAGGCCTGAAGATCGGCGTCTATCAGCACAGCACCGTGGCGCGCGATCTCTTCGTCGACGTCCTGGCCCATTACGGCGCCGACGTCGTGCCGCTTGGCCGCTCGGAGAGCTTCATTCCGGTCGATACAGAAGCCGTCTCTCCTGACACGCTGGAGAAGCTGAAGACCTGGGCGCCGGAGCATGGTCTGGATGCGATCGTCTCCGCCGATGGCGATGGCGACCGGCCTTTGCTTGCTGATGAAACCGGCACGCCGCTGCGTGGCGATCTCATTGGTCTCATTACCTCGAACTTTCTCAGAGCAGGCGTCGTCGTCACGCCGGTCACCTCCAATTCCGGCATCGAGGCGGCGGGTGACTTCAAGGTGGTGCGCACCAAGGTCGGCTCACCCTTCGTCATCGCCGGCATGGCCGATGCGCTGTCGGAAGGTCGCGACCACGTGGTCGGCTTCGAGGCCAATGGCGGCTTCCTGACGGCAACGCCCTTTACCTTGCACGGCAAGCAGATCGCGCCCCTTCCCACCCGTGACTGCTTCCTGCCGATCCTCGCCACACTGCAATTGAAGGCAAGCGAAGGCAAGACACTGTCCGAGGTCGCTGCTGCCTACTCGCTGCCGGTCGCAGCCGCCGACCGCCTGCAGGATTTCGCCCAGGAGAAGAGCTCGGCTCTGATGGAGCACCTGCGTGCCTCGCGCAGCAATCTCGAAGCGTTCCTCAAGCCGGTCGGCGCAGTCCAGTCCACCAGCGATATCGACGGCCTGCGGGTGACGCTGACCAATGGCAACACCATCCACTTCCGCCCCTCGGGTAATGCCCCGGAAATGCGCTGCTATGTGGAAGCGGCAAATGAAGGCGAGGCCAATGCGCTGCTGAACCAGGGCCTCGACCTCATCCGCAATTTCAGCTGATCGTCTTTGACGATCATCAGGATGCGGCAACGCAAATTGCCGCATCCTGGCCTTTCCATTTGCACTTTCCCTGTGGACGCGCCAAAAGCGGAGCAAACGGAGACGGCTAAGGCGTGGCAGACGATACGATCACTCTCTATGAAGCCATTGGTGGAGACGCCACCGTGCGGGCGCTCACCCGCCGCTTCTATCAGCTGATGGACACATTGCCGGAAGCCGCCCATTGCCGCGCCATCCATCCCGCCGATCTTTCCGGCAGCGAAAGCAAGTTTTACGATTATCTGACAGGCTATCTCGGTGGACCGCCGGTCTATGTGGAAAAATACGGCCACCCCATGCTGCGCCGCCGCCATTTCGTCGCACCGATCGGCGCAAGCGAAAGGGATGAGTGGCTGCTCTGTTTCCGCCGCGCCATGGATGAGACGATCGAAAACCCGAAGCTACGGGACATCATCTGGGCGCCGGTGGAAAGACTGGCCTTTCACATGCAAAACCAGGAAGAGGCGCAGCCATGAATCAGGGCATCGTGAAAGCCGGGACGCTGTTTTTGAGCGGCGTGCTCGGCGCCTCCGGCGTCGCCCTTGCCGCCGCTGCCACCCATACGGGCGCGACAGTGCTGCTCGGTAATGCGTCTGCCATGTGCCTTGCCCATGCGCCTGTGCTCCTCGGTCTCCACCTTGGTTGGGATCGCATCAAGACCGCCCTGCCCACTGCCCTTCTTCTTGGCCTTGGAACCGCACTCTTTGCCGGCGATCTCGTCTCCAAGCATTTTGCCGGTGAAAGCCTCTTTCCCATGGCCGCCCCCGCAGGCGGTCGCGGCATGATCTTCGGCTGGTTGGCGCTTGCAGCCGCGGCCTTTTTTCCATCCGCACGGGACTAGCACCGCGAAATAGCGGCTCACGTAAACCACGGCAAACGCGTCCAGCCCTACCAGAAGCGCTGCAACTCCTTTTACGGAACGCCCTCCGCGTGACGTCGTTATCGCTCTGAAAAGCGTCTGAAAGAGGCCGGATCGTCGGCGATTGTAGACGACCGGGTTGCAATGGAGCGGGGGCTATATGACATCGAAATGGCAGTGGTGGCTCAACCAGATCGTCCGGCGAATATGGTTCAGGGCCACGTTGTTCTCCGTCGGAGGGGTCGTGACCGCACTTCTCGCCGTCGCCTTCTCCTCCTACATCCCGGCAGAGCTTCCCGCGAAGATCGGTGCCGACGCTGTCGACAAGATCCTCGGCATCATCGCCTCGAGCATGCTGACAGTGACCACCTTCTCATTGAGCACGATGGTCGCCGCCTATTCGGCGGCAACGAACAACGTCACGCCACGGGCCACCAAGCTCGTGATGGAAGACAGCACGACGCAAAATGTGCTGGCCACCTTTGTCGGCTCGTTCCTCTTCAGCCTCGTTGGCATTATCGCGCTTGCAACCGGAGCCTATGGCGACCAGGGCCGCGTCATCCTTTTCGTCGTGACGATCGGCGTCATCCTTCTGATCATCGTCACCCTGCTTCGGTGGATCGATCACCTTTCACGCCTTGGACGTGTGACGGAAACGACGGAGCGCGTGGAGAAAGCCACCATCGAGGCCTTACGGTCCTGGATAGAAAGCCCGTGCCTGGGTGGGAAGGAACTGGAGGACAATGATCCGAGGCTGAGCGCGCCGAACACGCCCGTTCACCAGCCGAAGGTGGGCTATGTCCAGCATGTGGATGGCGGTGCGCTCGGGCAAATTTCGGAAGAACTTGACGTGGACATCGCAGTGGTGGCGATCGCCGGCAAGCTGGTTGCCCCCAATATTCCCCTGGCCTGGATCATCGGGGATGTCGATGAAGAAGGTCAAAAACGCATAGCATCGGCATTCACGATTGGCGATGTCCGGTCCTTCGATCAGGACCCACGTTTCGGTGCTGCGGTTCTGGCTGAAATCGCGTCCAGATCGTTGTCGCAAGCCATCAACGATTCCGGCACCGCGATCGATCTGATTTCGAGATATATGCGTCTCCTGACCGTCTGGGATGAACACGCCGACGAGATCGACGTGCAATATCCGCGCCTGCATGTCGCGCCCATCAGGCTCGAAGATGTCTTCGATGATCTCTTCATTCCGCTCGCCCGCGATGGCGCCGCGATCCTTGAAGTCGGCATTCGATTGCAGAAGGCGTTCATCACCCTTTCCGGTTTTCGCCATCCCGAGTTCAAACGCATTGCCGTTCAGCATTCCAGAAGCGCAATCAAGCGTGCCGAAGCAACATCGATGATCGAAGAAGACCTCGACAAGCTTCGACGTATCGCAAGCCTGTTGGGACCGGCGTAAGACCGCGCAGCGGACAAGGGCGATCCTGAGATCGCCTCGCTCGGCGTGTGAAATGGATAGCGATCCACTTTGACCGTAACGACCACGTGTCGGCGCGTCTTTGCCAGAACGCGCATGTGGTTTCGCGTCGATCCCCATGACTTTCAGGTGACGTTGCTTACACGCGACTGTGCGCGCAAACGCATTTGACAACGCTCATCATCCCGCTACAGTATGACGCAATAAAAACGCATATTCCATTATTGTGGATTCAAAAGAGGGAACGTCATGCTCAAACGCACTTTGCTTGCAGCCTCCTTGTTCTTGCTGCCCGCCATGTCAACGCCGAGTTTTGCCAGCGGCGTCGTCAATGTCGCGACGATCGGTGAACCGCCCACACTCGACCCGATGGCATCGACAGCCGATGTGGTGGGCATGATCACGCAGCACATCTTCGAAACGCTCTTCACCTTCGATGCCGAATGGAACGTCGTTCCGCTGCTGGCCGAGGGAATGCCGACCGTTTCCGCCGACGGCAAGACCTATGACATCGCGCTTCGCAAGGGCATCAAGTTTCATGACGGCTCCACCATGACGTCCGCCGATGTCGTCGCCTCGATCGAACGCTGGGCCAAGATCGCATCACGCGGCAAGCAGGTCGCACCTTATCTGAGTTCGGTCACCGCCAAGGGTGATGACAGCATTCAGATCGTGCTGAACAAGCCCTACGCGCCGTTGCTCTCGCTTCTCGCCTTCAACAATTCCGCCGCCGTCATCATGCCGAAGGCAAACCTTGCCGAAGACCCGCTGACCAAGACCATCGGCACCGGCCCCTATATGCTGAAAGAACGCAAGGCCGACCAGTATATCCAGCTCGTCCGCTTCGATGGCTACCAATCGCGGTCTGAAGCGGCCAACGGCTTTGGCGGAGCGCGCAAGGCCATTCTCGATGAAGTCCGCTTCGTGCCGGTTCCCGATGCCAATACCCGCCTCGAAGGCGCGGTCTCCGGACAGTTCGACTATGCGGACTCCCTGCCGCCTGAGACCTTCGACCGCCTGAAGGCGTCGCAGGCTTCGGAGCCTGTGGTGCTGAAGCCCTATGGTGCGCCAGTCATGGTGATGAACACCAAGGAAGGCGTGCTTGCCAACAAGGAGATGCGCCACGCCATCCAGGCCGCGCTGAACCCGGAAGACATGCTGCTGGCCGCCTTCGGCAATCCGGAATTCTTCGCCGTCGATGGCGCGCTCTATCCGCAGGGCTATACGTGGCATACGGAAGAGGGCATCGAGCGTTATGGCGCGGGCAATCCCGAAGCGGCAGCAGCCATGGCCAAGAAGGCCGGTTATGACGGTGAAAAGCCGATCCGCATCCTGACCAGCCGCCAATACGAGTTCCATTACAAGATGGCGCAGGTGGCGGCCGAGTATCTGAAGGCCGCCGGCTTCAAGGTCGAGCTTGGCGTCTTCGACTGGGCAACGCTGACCACCCGCCGGGCCGATCCGAAACTGTGGGACATCTTCATCACCCACGGCCCCTTCCCGCCGGAGCCGATCCTCAACGGCTGGATGTCCGACAGCTATCCCGGCTGGTGGTCAACGCCTGCCAAGGCGGCAGCAGTCGAGCCCTTCATTGCGGAATCCGATCCGGAAAAGCGCAAGGCCCTCTTCGCCGAAATTCAGAAGGTCTTCTATGAGGAAGCCCCGGTTTACAAGGTCGGCGATTTCAATGCGCTGAGCTCGAAGAAGAAGACACTCAAGGATTTCAAGCCATCCCCTTGGCCGTATTTCTGGAATGTCAGCACCGGCAACTGAGGTCAACTCTCCTCCCAAGAAGACACGTGTCCCGCATCCTGTGCGGGGCACGCCGCTAGCCTCCTTCATCGATAATGAGCACCTGTCATGACGCGTTCTTTTCCCAAGGACTTTCTCTGGGGCGTCGCCGCCTCCGCCTTCCAGACCGAAGGCGCCGTCAACAAGGATGGCCGCGGTCAGAGTGTCTGGGATGTCTATGCCCACACGCCGGGCCGCACCACCAATGGCGAGACGGCGGATATCGCCTGCGACCACTACCACCGCTATCCGGAAGATATCGGCCTGATGAGCGGTCTTGGCGTCGGCGCCTATCGCCTGTCGACCGCATGGCCGCGCATTTTCCCGCAGGGCTCCGGCCAGGTGAACCAGCGCGGGCTCGATTTCTACGACCGCGTCATAGACCTTCTGCTGCATGAAGGCATCGAGCCGTGGATTTGCCTGCATCACTGGGACATGCCGGTGGCGGTGGAAGAAAAGGGCGGCTGGCGCTCGCGCGAAACACCGAAGATTTTTGCCGATTACGCCGCGACGATTGCCCGCTACTTTGGCGACCGCGTCAAACGCTTTGCGCCCATCAACGAACCGAACGTCATTCCCTGGGTCGCCTATAATGTCGGCCGTCACGCGCCGGGCAAGCAGTCCTACCAGGACAGCCTGCAGGCCATCCACACGCTGAACCTTGCCCATGGTTACTCGGTCAAGGCCGTTCGCGCCGAAGCGCCCAAGGCGGAAGTCGGCAACATCGTCTCGCTCGGGCCGGTGCGTCCGCATTACGACGACGCGGCCCACGAGGAAGCCCGCATTCTGGGCGATTGCCTCTGGCGCCGCGTGACCGTCGATCCCCTGTGGCTCGGCACCTATCCAGAGCCGATCGCCAAGCAGATGGAGCCGTTCATTCTTGGCGACGACATGGCCGATATCAGCCAGACAATGGATTTCTTCGGCCTCAACCACTACAATCCGGTCTTCGTCGGCCCCAACAAGAACACGACCTTCGGCGTTGCCGAGACCGCCCCGCCCACCGGCATGGGTCCGCTCACCGATGTCAACTGGGTCGTCGATCCGCAGGCCTTCCTCGAACAGATCCGCGATACCAGCGACCGCTACAACAAGCCGACCATCTACATCACCGAAAACGGCGCCTCCTATCCGGACGCGCTCGGCCCGGATCGCAAGGTCATCGACAAGGATCGCATCGCCTATTTCGAAGGCTACCTGAACGTTCTTCTCGACGCGCTCGAAGAGGGCCACGATATCAAAGGCTATTTCGCCTGGTCGCTGATGGACAATTTCGAATGGGGCCGCGGCTATTCCAAACGCTTCGGTCTGGTCTATGTCGACTACCCGACACTGCAGCGTATTCCGAAGGCGTCATATCACTGGCTGAGCGATGTGATCCGGAAGAACGCTTTGTAGATACCATTTTTCGCCACGTCGAGGTGGGCACGATCAGCCTCAGACCTCTCCTCCGTCATCCTCGCCCTTGAGGCGAGGATCTACTATTTTTACGACTCGATAGTAGGGGTACCTGCAGACCTCATCCGGGGCCGCATCATCCCTTAATTCGCACCGCGCTCATTCATCGTCTGCAGCGCCCGCTCGAGGCTGGACTTGCTGCCGTTGCGCAACGGGATGAAGGTCTTGCCGAACTTCTTGCAGCCGGATTTGACGCGCAGGCACGCGTCGTGGCTGATACAGTCGATGGGGCAGAAGACGCAGTCGACCGACGGCAGCAGCGTGTCGATGCGCGAAACCGCTTCACGCAAGCCCCCGTCATGGTGGATCAGTTCGGCATCGAAATTGCTGGCGATCTGGCGCAGATGCGCCACCTGGCAGTCGCGCCCGCCGACATAGAGAAAGCTCTTCGGACCGGAAGGTGCCTGCTGTTGTACGGACGTGTCCGGCGATTGAGAGCGATCATCCTGCTTGCCCCGAACTGCCTTCTTCTTTTCTTTCCGCGCCATGCCTCACCTTGCCGTTGAAACCCGGCCCTCTGCCGGTTCTTGGAGAGCACGATATTAAAGATGAGTTTTAGAGTAAAGAATAAAGTTGATGATAATCGTCATGTTTTTCTCAAACATGCTACGCACGGCGCGGAAATTCCTGATAGGCTGGTACGTGAGTGCAGATGAACCCTTCGGCCACCCATCAAAAAGATATTCAAAAATGTATAGCCGGGCCATCGGCTAGACGGATTGAAAAGTAGCGATCTCGCATTTACATTCCTCTCACCAGAGCTTTTACAAAGCGTGCATCAGGGGAATGGGACACGCTTGCGTAATATCGCCGACATCGCGGTCAGGTAAACCGGATGGAGGCTGATATCGTAGAAGAGTCTAATGAATATCGCATGCACTTCTCGCCGAAGATGACCGGCGCCGACGACGGCGCATGATCATCGCGCGACCCACTGTAGACGGACAAATATATGCAGCGCATCGCACCGATTGCAGGTTTTACTGCCCTTCTTCTTCTCGGCTCCACTCTTCAGACAGTGGCTCAGGCAGAAGGTGAACCCGTGCAGGCAAGCCGCAACAACCTGCCCGCCATCGTGGTGACGGAGGTGGCAAAGCGCGATCTCGTGGACCGCGTGATTGCCACCGGCACCATTCGCCCGGTGGACGAGATTTATGTCCAGCCGCAGGTAGAGGGCCTTGCCCTCGACAAGCTCAATGTCGATGTGGGCGACAAGGTGGAGGCAGGTGCGGTTCTCGCCGAGCTTTCCCGCGACAGCCTGCTTTTGCAAAAGAGCCAGCTGGAAGCCAACCGGGCGAAAGCCGAGGCAGGCGTTGCCCAGAGCAAGGCGCAGGTGATCGAAGCCCAGGCCAATCTGGATGACGCCGTGCGCCAGAAGGATCGCGCCGCCCGCCTTGGCCAGTCCGGCTCCGGCTCCGTATCCCAGGTGGAGCAGACGGCAGCGGCAGCAGATGTCGCCAAGGCGCGCCTCGAGGCAGCCAGGCAGACCGTGACGGTCGGTGAAGCCGATATCAAGGTGGTGGATGCGCAGATCGAAGATATCGATCTGAAGCTCGCCCGCACCGGCGTCAAGACGCCCGTCGCCGGCGTCATTTCCGCCAAGAATGCCCGCATCGGCGCCATTGCCAGCGGGTCGGGCAACCCCCTCTTCACCATCATCCGGGATGGCGCGATCGAGCTCGTCGCCGACCTGTCGGAGACCGATATTCAAAAGGTCGAGGTCGGCCAGAAGGCGCGCCTCACCGTCGCCGGCGGCCGCCAGAAGATCGAGGGCACCGTGCGCATCGTCTCTCCGACGGTGGATCCGACCACACGCCTCGGCGCAGTCCATATCGTGCTTCCCGCCAATAGCCCGGCGCGCGCCGGCATGTATGCCAATGCCGAAATCGTCGTTGCTTCCGCCAATGCGCTGGCCCTCCCCCTGTCGGCTGTTACCTCGGGGCGTGACGGCTCCACCTCGCGCAAGGTCGAAAACGGTTTCATCAGGCAGGTGAAGATCGAAACCGGCATTCAGGATTCCGGCTTTGTGGAAATCAAACAAGGCCTGTCGCAGGGCGACAAGGTCGTGGAGAAGGCAGGCGCTTTTGTCCGCGACGGTGACAAGATCAACCCGGTTCCGGCTGCTGCCGCGGCCTCGAACTAAAGCGAAGGCACAACCATGAACTTCTCTGCATGGTCCATCCGCAATCCAATTGCGCCGCTGCTTGCCTTCGCGCTGCTGCTCTTCCTTGGCATCAAGGCATTCTACGACCTTCCCATCACCCGCTTCCCCAATATCGACGTTCCCGTCGTCGCCATCACGGTCACGCAGAGCGGCGCCTCGCCTTCCGAACTGGAGGCGCAGGTGACGAAGGAAGTGGAAGATGCCGTCGCCTCGATCAGCGGCATCGATGAAATCCAGTCCACCGTGACCGACGGTCAGTCGCTGACAACCGTTCTCTTCCGGATCGAAAAGCCGACCGAAGAGGCCGTGCAGGACACCAAGGATGCGATCGACAAGATCCGCTCCAATCTGCCCGCCGGCATCGAAGAGCCTGTCGTCAGCAAGATCGACGTTGAAGGTCAGGCGATCCAGACCTTTGCGGTCTCCTCGCCGAACATGACGCTGGAAGAGCTTTCCTGGTTCGTGGATGACACCATCAAGCGCGCACTCCAGGGCCAGCCGGGCGTCGGCAAGATCGACCGCTACGGTGGTGCTGACCGCGAAGTGCGTGTGTCGCTCAACCCGTCGAAGCTCGATGCCTATGGCATTACCGCAGCCGAGGTGAACAACCAGCTGCGCGGTACCAATATCGATCTGGGCTCCGGCCGTGGTCAGGTCGGCGGGAACGAACAGACGATCCGCACGCTCGGCGACGCCCGCAACGTGGCGGAGCTTTCCAATACGACGATCGCGCTACCGAACGGCAACTTCGTCAAGCTGTCGGAACTCGGAAGAGTGACCGATACGTATGAGGAGCCGAAGTCCTTCTCGCGCTTCAACGGCAATCCCGCCGTCACCTTCGCCGTCTTCCGCGCCAAGGGCGCCAGCGAAGTGACGGTGTCCGAAACCGTGGCGCAGAACCTCGACAAGGTGCGCACAGACCATCCGGATGTCGCCATCCAGATGGTGGATGACTCGGTCTATTTCACCTATGGAAACTACGAGGCCGCCCTTCACACGCTGATGGAAGGCTCGATCCTCGCCGTCATCGTCGTGCTGCTCTTCCTGCGCAACTGGCGCGCCACGCTGATTGCGGCCGTCGCGCTGCCGCTCTCGGCCATCCCCACCTTCTGGGTGATGGATCTGCTCGGCTTCTCGCTGAACCTTGTCAGCTTCCTGGCTCTGACGCTGGCAACCGGTATTCTCGTCGATGATGCGATCGTGGAGGTGGAAAACATCTCGCGACACATCAAGATGGGCAAGACGCCCTATCGCGCAGCACTTGAAGCTGCCGATGAAATCGGCCTTGCGGTGATCGCTACCAGCTTCACCATCATCGCGGTTTTCGTCCCCGTCTCCTTCATGCCCGGCATTCCCGGCCAGTACTTCATCCAGTTCGGCCTGACCGTCGCCTTCTCCGTCTTCTTCTCGCTGATGGTGGCGCGTCTGATCACGCCGCTGATGGCCGCCTATCTGATGCGTGCCGACGATGCCGTCGACGATCATCACGATAATGACGGTCGCTTGATGAAGGCCTATACGCGCATGGTGACGGGCACGACCCGCAGATGGTGGGCGCGCTATCTCACCCTGCTCGGTGCGATCGGCTTCCTCGTCGCCTCGCTGATGCTGCTCGCCCAGGTACCCGGCAGCTTCCTGCCGCCGGACGACTCCTCGCGCGTCGTGCTGTCGATCGAGCTTCCGCCCAATGCGACGCTCGACGAGACCGACGCCACGACTGCCAAGATCAATGACGCCATCAAGGGCATCGACGGCGTGGAAAGCGTCTTCATCCTCGGCGGCGCGTCCCCCAAGGGTGATCTTGAACTGCGCCGTGCGACGGTGCGCGTCATCTTGAAGAAGATCGACCACTCGCTGCTGAAGACCATCGTCAATCAGGGTTTCGGCTCCCTTCCGCTGATCGGTCCTCATCTGCCAAAGATCGAAGAAAATGGCAGAACCCGGCCACAATGGGATGTGGAGCGCGACATCTTCGCCAGCGTTCACGACATCCCGGATGTCCGCATCATCAAGCTCAACGACCGCGCGGAACGCGAACTTGCATTCAATTTTCTCTCCTCCAGCGAGGAAGACCTGAGCCAGGCCATCGGCATTCTGGAATCACGCCTGCGCGCCTCACCGATCCTCGCCAATGTCAGCTCGGAAGGTGCCTTGCCGCGTCCCGAACTGCAGATCCGCCCGCGCAAGGATGAAATCGCCCGCCTCGGCATCACGCCACAGCAGATTTCGCAGACCGTGCGCGTTGCCACCATCGGCGATATCGATGCGCAGTTGACGAAGATCTCACTGGATGACCGGCAGATCCCGATCCGCGTCCAGACCTCGCTCGATGTGCGGCGCGATCTGGCCGCAATCCGCGCGCTGAAGATCAAGACTGCGTCGGGCGCAACCGTGCCACTCTATAGCGTGGCCGATATCGACTATTCGGAAGGCCCGAGCTCCATCAAGCGCAACGACCGCAACCGCGTTGTCACCATCGGCTCCGATGTCCCCTTCGGCACGGCACTCGATACCTCGACGAATGAGTTCAAACGGATCGTCGAAGAAACAAAGCTTCCGTCAACGGTTCGCCTGGCGGAAAGCGGCGATGCCAAGGTCCAAGGTGAAATGCAGCAAGGCTTCGTCAACGCCATGCTGCTCGGCCTACTGCTGGTTCTCGTCGTTCTTATCCTGCTCTTCAAGGACGTCATCCAGCCCTTCACCATTCTCTTCTCGCTGCCGCTTGCGATCGGAGGTGTGGCAGTGGCGCTGATCGTCACGCAGAACGCGCTCTCCATGCCGGTTCTGATCGGCATTCTGATGCTGATGGGCATCGTCACCAAGAACGCCATCCTGCTCGTCGATTTCGCCATCGAGATGCGACGCCACGGCATGGAGCGCGTTCAAGCCATGGTGGAGGCCGGCCGTAAGCGCGCCCGTCCGATCATCATGACCTCGATCGCCATGTCGGCCGGCATGCTGCCATCCGCACTCGGCGTCGGCGAAGGCGGCTCATTCCGCGCGCCGATGGCAATCGCCGTGATCGGTGGCATCATCGTCTCGACGGTTCTGTCCCTGATCGTCGTCCCGGCCTTTTTCCTGATCATGGACGACCTGTCGCGCCTGCTCTCTCACCTGTTCGGCCGCTTCGTCGGCAAGAAGGAAGAAGAGCACCCGATCCTGTCATCGGAAGAACTGTCGAACGTCGCGCGGGAAAACAGCGAAGCTATCGCTTCCATGGAGGAGCGTATCGCAGCGGTGGAAAAGAATGCGCCGAAGGACAACCGCAATGGCAAATCCGACAACGTGCTTCGACTTCCACCTCTCGCGGCTGAGTAGCCGCAACGCAGTTGAATCGAACCAAAGACGCCGGGCCATGTACCCGGCGTTCTCGTCTATAATGGGAAATTAAACCTCTCCGTCGTCATGGTCGGACTTGATCAGACCATCCACAAGTCGTGACAAGCATAGCGCTTGGATCAACGATCCCACTACAGCATCGGCCCGAAAAATCGAACTCGATTTTCGGAAAGCACGATACTTAGATTGAAAAGGTAAAACGTCGATCCTCTTTCGACGGCTTCATCTACGCAGCAAGCAGTATCACTTCGAAGAAATACGCTCCTCAAATTTCATCAAAGTTTGATCGAAATCAATTTAGCCTCTACAGAACCGGCTATCCTCTCCCCATGACAACATCCATGGCCTAAGGTTCGCGCCTCTCCCAATCGACCTGACGAGACGGACGCGCAGATGGTTATGGTTCCGGGGGACGAGCGTGAGCAAGATCGAGAAACTGACCAACAGGGACAAAGCCCTTCTCATTCGCAGTGACCTTCTGTCTCCCATGAGCGAGACATCGGCGCGGTCGGTCATCGATGCCGCGTCGCTTTTGACGCTACCCTCCCGTCATGTGCTCTTCACCGAGGCGAGTGCCGCGGAATATCTCTATTACGTATTGAACGGCCATGTACGCCTGTTTCGCACCAGTCGCGACGGGCGCGAGGCCGATATTCGCATCTGCAGTCCAGGCGAAACCTTCAACGACTGCATGATCTTCGAGACCGGAAACCACCGCTACAGCGCCCAGACCACCGAATGCTGCCTGCTGGCAAGGCTGGAACTGTCGCGTATCAGGGCGATGCTCGAAGCAGACCCGACAGTGGCGCGGGCCATGATCGAAACCCTGTCGAAAAACAATCTGAAAGTCATGGATTGCGTCGCCAATGACCGGTTGCAGACAGCGCCTCAACGCGTGGCGCATTACCTGGCGACCCAGGCGCCGACGGACAATGGCTCCTATTCGCTGCGCCTGCCATTTCAGAAAAGCGTGCTAGCGGGCAAGCTCGGCCTTGCACCCGAAGCGCTCTCGCGCGCCTTCTCCACTCTGAAAAGCTGCGGCGTCAGCGTGCGCGGACGCGTTATCCACATCAAAGACCCGGCGGCCCTCAACAGGCTATGACCCGGACTAAGCCGTGGAAGTATCAAAGCGGACCGGGCCTTCCATAGGCTGATCCTTTCACAAGCCGCCCTGCTGCTTCAGAAAGCCGACGATGCGGTCGATGCCCTCGCCGCGCTTCATGTCGGTGAAGAAGAAGGGCATGTCCTTGCGCATGCGGCTGGCATCGCTGTCCATCACCTCAAGATCGGCACCGACATAAGGTGCCAGATCCTTCTTGTTGATCACCAGAAGGTCGGAACGGGTGATGCCTGGCCCGCCCTTGCGCGGGATTTCCTCGCCTTGGCAGACGGAGATGACATAGATGGTGATGTCGGCCAGATCGGGAGAGAAGGTGGCCGCAAGATTGTCGCCGCCCGATTCGATGAAGACCACGTCGAGATCGGGGAACCGCTCGTTCAAACCGGCAATCGCCTGAAGATTGATCGTCGCATCTTCACGGATCGCCGTGTGCGGGCAGCCACCGGTTTCCACGCCGACGATGCGCTCCGATGGCAGCGCCTGCATCCGCACCAGCGCTTCGGCATCTTCCTTGGTGTAGATGTCATTGGTGACGACGGCGACGGAGAATTCAGAGCTCATCGCCTTGCACAGCTTTTCCGTCAACGCCGTCTTGCCGGAACCGACAGGCCCGCCAATACCAACCCTGAGCGGCCCATTTCCCGATTTCATGCCTACTTCCCTTCTGGATGTGTTTGGCCGACCATAGCGGTCTCACGCCTGCCTCATCAACACCAAAGTAAAGGGAGGCGGTCAGGAGCGGAAGAGCCGCGTTCCCTGCACCTCATGGCGCATGGGGGCCGTATCGGCAATGATGGCGGCCGATCCGAGATCATCGAGCGTGGCGGTAGAGGCTCGGCTTGCAATCTCTCCCACCGCCTCCTCTAGCCTTGCCAGGATCGCAACACCGTCCTTCTGCCCCGCGACACCAAGACGGATGCCTGCGGAAATCAGTTGCGACAGGCCGGAATGCAGATAGGCGGCGAGAATATCCTCAAGTGCAATGTCATGCGCGGCGGCAACTGCACCCACCGCAACCGGATAGGTTGGCGAGGCCGGCAGCCTGTCGAAGACTAGGGACGGCCAGGCGCGCGCAGCCTCCACAAAGGCATCGCCCAGGAGAACCGTCTCGCGATAGCGCTCCGCCGAACCCGCGAGAGCCCGCGACAGTTCGGCAGTCTCGTTGAGCAGGGAGTCGTCGGCAAAGCCGTTCCAGGCCTGGCACAACGAAACTGCGTCGTTCCACAACGTTCCACGATGGAGTGAAAGCCCAATCCAGTCGCTGAGACTTTCAGCATCGGTAATGCGGCGGTCCGCAACAGCGCTTTCAAGACCACCTGAATAGGAAAAGGCGCCAACCGGAAAGGCAGGCGACATCCAGGCCAGCAGTCTGAGCAGGCTATCCACATTGCGTTTCGGCATCATGCGTCAATCGTGATGGTGGTGGCCGTGGCTGCCGTGTCCATGATCGCCATGCCCGTGATCCCCATGGGAATGGCTGCCATGCGAATGCCCACCATGTGCATGATAGGCGCCGCGGGCCGGTTGGAAGGGTTCTTCCACATCCCGCACCGTTGCACCAAGACCCTCAAGCATGGCGCGGATGACGTGATCGCGCAGGATGAGAATACGATCTTCCTCGATTTGCGCCGACAGATGGCGATTGCCGAGGTGCCAGGCAAGCTCGATCAGATGCAGCGGGCTCTTTGCGGAGATCTCGAACAGCTTCTCATTGGCTGCGCGCACCTCCACCAGATCGCCGTTTTCGACGACCAGCAGATCGCCATGGGCAAACAGCACGGCCTCCTTCAAGTCCAGCATGACCATCTCGTCATTCTGGAGATGCAACAACTTGCGTCTCAAATGTCTCTGGTCATGGGCAAGGGTGACATAGCCGCTCGGCTCATCGGCGTGTGTGCCTGCGGGGAGATAGGATTGAACACGTAACATGGAGTTGTCCGGCCTGACTGTATTGCTTCAAGCGATGAGTCTTGCCGGATGGGATGGGGGATTGCAAGCCGCTACAGCATCGGCCCGAAAATCGGAACTGATTTTCGCAGATGCACGATGCGTGGATTCAAAATCTCAAGCGTATAGCAAGCACAAATGCGCCTCATGGAGTGACGGCGGCACCGCGTTCACTTCGGCTCAGGATGCCGCCTGGAGGGCCATGCCAACTGTCTCGTTACGCTCCACGCGGGCAAATCCATCGCTATGGCAAAGGCGATTGCGCCCGGCGGCCTTGGCGATATAGAGCGCCTTGTCGGCCAAGGCGAAAGTATCGTGCTTCGATCGCGATGGCTCGATTTCGGCAATGCCGACGGAAACCGTCGTCTGCAACAGATTGCCTTCGAAATTGACGGAAAGACAGGCCACGCGGACACGCGCCATTTCGATCAGCGCGACGCGATCCTTGCGCTCTCCGCCACAGACAATCACGCCGAACTCTTCGCCGCCGAGCCTTGCGACACAGTGGAAATCGCCGAAGACATCCTCTATTGCCCGGGCAACACGCTTGATCACCAGATCGCCAGCGCTGTGGCCGAAATTGTCATTGATCGACTTGAAGCGGTCGAGATCGAAGATCGCAAGCGAGGCGTTGTTCTGAATCTCTTCGAATTCCTGGTTGAAGGCGCGGCGATTGGCCAGTCCCGAGAGCGTATCGGTGCGGCTCAGCCGCTCAAACTCCGCCTGCGATTCCCGCAACTGAAGGATCGCTTTGGCAAGAACCGTGCAAAGAATTCCGGCCACCAGGCCGCCGACGATCCAGCCCATGGCGATACTATAGGAAACAGCTTCCGCAAGCGGAACGGGAAGAAGCCCCAACGCGGAACCGATCAAAATGACGGCCAGACTGATCACGATGGACAAGGATATGGAGATGAACACCATTTTCATCGCAAAGCTTCGCAGCGTCTGGCCCCGGCCTTGATCGCTGAGGCTCATATCGAGCGAGATAAACTTTGCGAACCCGTCAGCCATCAGCCTCTTACCTCCATAAGGCAACCGATAAGCAGAAAAGGTTGCGACATCTTCAATAGAACAAGTAAAAGTTTAAGCTAGTTTTATGCATGTGCGGTCGTGGTGAAATTAATCGCATATGTGCTTAAACAAGGATGACCTTAAGCTTGTCATTCCCCACGGGCATGAACGGCGAAGCAGCAGGAATGATCCGCAAAATTCTCATGAAAATGCTGTCGGGCGCCTCCGCTTTGCCGCACGCGGCCCCAGTTCTGCTTTGGTGTCGTTATCCCCAGATTTCCGCATGACAGCGTCCGAGGGCTTTCCGCGGCATGCTCTCAGCGAGACGAAGAGAGACAGATCCTAGCTCTCCTCCCGGGGTTTGCGGAAAGAGGATGGGGAGATGCCCAGACGCTGCAAACGCGCATACAGGCTCCGTCGCGGAAGTTTCAACGCTTCCGCAACAGCCGTAGCGTCACCGCCATGGTTTTGAAGTGCCTGTGTGAGAACGCTTGTTTCGAAAGCATCCATCTGCTCCACAAGGCCCAGCCTCGTCGATAGGCCGTGGCGCGGTGACGCGAGGCCAAGCGCGATCTGCGTTGCATAGTTGCGCAATTCACGGACATTGCCCGGCCATTCGTTGCTGAGCAGAAACGCCTCGATCTCGGCATCGATCTGCGGGCTGGGAAGCCCATGCCGACGCGCCGCGTCCTCTAAAAACACGTGGAAGAGGATGGCGATATCCCCCTGCCGCTGGCGCAGAGGCGGCACACCGATGCGCACGGTCTCGAGGTGATACAACAGATCCTTGCGAAAGCCCGCCCTTTCGTCATCACCGGCAAGGTGTTTGCGTGTCAGGGTGGTGATGATCCTGATATCCACGGGCATCGTCCCGCCGCTGGGATTGGGCATTTCGCGGCTCTCCGCCACGCCCAGCATCCGCCCCTGCATCAGGGCAGACATGGTCTCCGCCCCATCCAGAAACAGCGTTCCGCGCTGGGCCTCGGCAATCAGCCCACGACGCAGGCGCGTCCCGAACAGCGTCTCGTCAACCGCCGTATCAGAGATCGACGCGCAATCGACGCGGATGAAGGGGCGCGCACGTCGCGCGCTTCCCTGGTGCAACAGTCGGGCAATCAGCTCCTTGCCGGTGCCAGTCTCCCCTTCGATCAGAACATTGACGTCCGTTGGCGCGACCCGCTCGACCAGGTCCCGCAACTGCACCATCGCCGGCGTCTGGCCAAGCAGCGGCGATGTCAGTTCCGCTTCCAAGGCCGCTTGGCGCAGCCGCCGATTGTCGACGACGAGGCGGCGCGTTTCGAGCGCCCGCCGGACGGAGGCGATCAGATGGTCCGTCATGAACGGCTTTGCCACGAAGTCGAAAGCGCCCCGCTTCAAAGCCGCCACTGCCATGGCGATATCGCCATGCCCCGTCATCAAGATGACTGGCAATTCCCGGTCTCGCGCCAGAATGGCATCGAACAGGTCGTTGCCATCGAGCCGCGGCATGCGAAGATCGGTGACGACGACACCGGGCAGCGTTGTGGAGAGGCTGGCGAGCGCCGATTTCCCATCGTCATGCACTTCCACCTCCAACCCGGCGATGGCGAAACTGTCCGCCAATGCTGCGCGAAAGGCGAGGTTGTCTTCGACGAGCAGGATCTTCTCCGGTGCGTTCTGCATCATGCCGCCCTCATCGTCACAGTAAAGGCCGCGCCCCCAAGCGCCGACGCCGTGATGGTGAGAGAACCGCCGAGATCCTTCATGATGTCTTGGGCAATGCCGAGACCGAGCCCAAGACCATTGGGCTTGCCGGTAACGAAGGGCTCGAAGACTTGCTTGCCAAGCTGTGGATCGATGCCGGGGCCGTTATCGGCAACCGTCAGGCAAATCATGCCCTCTTCACGCTGCACCGTGATCGCAATCTCTGGATCGGGATGTCCCTCCAGCGCATCCATGGCGTTCTGCAGCAGATTGACGACAACCTGTTCGAGCGGCACACGTTTGCCCAGCACAGTTGGTCGACCGCCTGGCGGCAAGGTCAGGCGAATGCCCGCCTTGCGGATCCGGTCTTCCATCAACAGCATGGCGCCGGCGATCATCTCATCCAGGGGCTCTTCGCGGATCTGCCCCTCCCCCTTGCGGGCAAAACCGCGCATTTCCTGCGTCAGCGTGCCGATCCGCTCCGTCATCGCAATCATCGTACCGAGGCTGTCGCGAACACGTTCGCTGCGACTGGCGGCAAGATGGTGCAGCGCATTTTCCGAAAGGGTGCGAATGGTGGCAACCGGCTGATTGATCTCATGCATGAGGCCAGCGGTGATGGAGCCGACAGAGGCGAGCCGATTGGCCTGCGCCAGTTCCTCGCGCGCCTCCCGATAACGCTGATCGGCAATTGCCCGATAGCCCATTTCTTCACGAAGCTGCGCCGTTCTTTCAGCAACCGCCGCCTCCAGGCTACGCCGCTCCGCAGCGCGCCTCGCAGTACGATTGGCCTGCCACCAGACGACGAAACCGGCGAGAAGCAGAAGCGGCAGGATGGCAAGCGTGGCAAACGTCGCTCGCCGGTCTGCGGCGAGACGCGCTTGCCGCGTGTTGAGAAGATGCAGGATGCGAAGATCCGTTCCGGCAATGGGAAGTGCGGCATAGACCATGTCAGCGCCCTCAGCCGTCTCGATATGATCCGGACCGGCAAACCGATAATTGCCCGGCTCCAACTTTGCATCGCCATACTGGCTGATCGCATCGATGCGCTGGCGGACCGCGGTTGGCAAAGGCGCAAGCGTTGTCAAAATCTGGTCCTTGTCGGGTGCCGCCAGAATGATGCCGTTGGCATCGACGATCAGCGTGCGCCCCGGATCACCGGCCCAGATGGAGGAAAGCGCACCGAACTCGTATTTAACGACGACGACGCCGGATGCCGCGTCGTTCTGGCCGACGCGCCGCGCCAGAAACAATCCCGCCTGACGGGTGAGTAAGCCGGCACCATAATACTCCGCCTTCCCGTCGCGCATGGCGCCGGAGAAATAGGGCCGGAAGCCGAAATCCTGCCCGACGAAGCTGCTGTCATCGCTGGCATTGGAGGCGGCAACGGCAATGCCGTTTCGATTGATAAGATAGATATAGGAGGCTCCGGTCTCTCGCACGAGAGAGCCGAACTTTTCGCTGAGCCGCGCTGCCGTCTGAGCATTCCTGGTCGAGAGAACATCGACCAGATCGCCATATTCGCCCAGAACGATCGGCATGAGCCGAAAACGGGCAAGTTCGCTGTCAATCAACAGGCTGTGCTGGCGTACCAGCAACTCGGCCTCTCTGGCCAGTTGCTGCGATGCTTGCCTACGCGACCAGAGTGACGCTCCACTCCAGACGAGAGCGATAGCGGCCAGGACGAGCAGCACCAGCACGACGATTTGTAGACGAGGTTTCACTGACATCTGTGCAGGATATTGCACAACCTATCAGAATGCCATGCAAAAATCAGCACAAATTTTATCGGTAGCCCGAAGACAATTTTGGGAAAAATAATAAAATTCAATAGCTTGACCAAAGCGCAACAAAACCTTCACACGTCGACCGCCCCTCCCGCAGATTGCATGAAGAGGACGCGCCGTCGGGAGGATGGCCCAACAGCTAAAAATCAACGGCCATGTGCTGATCAGCAAGCACGCTTTGAGCGGGACAATCGCTGGTCACTTTAAGGGAAGACCCAAGCCCCTAGCCGCGCGTCACGATCTTGGCCCTGCCTGGAAGAAGGCACTGGGCGTCTTTGTAAAACTTGACCAAGGGAGGGTCTGAGTGTGTTGATCGAGACCGGAAATACTGTCACCCAGGGAGGAGCCGCGCAGTCAGCGGACCGCAAGCACCGCCTGAAATCGATTATTGGCGGCTCGACGGGCAATCTCGTCGAATGGTTCGACTGGTATGTCTATGCCGCCTTTGCGCTTTACTTCGCACCGCACTTCTTTCCCGCAGGCGATCAGACCGCACAGCTTCTCAATTCCGCAGCCGTCTTCGCCGTCGGCTTCGTAATGCGCCCCGTCGGCGCATGGATCATGGGTCTTTATGCCGACCGTCATGGCCGCAAGTCCGGTCTGGCGCTTTCGGTAACCCTGATGTGCTTGGGCTCGCTGATCATTGCGCTGACGCCTGACTACAACACGATCGGCGTGGCCGCGCCCACACTTCTCGTCATCGCCCGTCTGTTGCAGGGGCTTTCCGTTGGCGGCGAATATGGTGCCTCTGCCACCTATCTTTCCGAGATGGCCGGCAAGGAACGCCGCGGCTTCTTCTCCTCCTTCCAGTACGTGACCCTGATCTCGGGCCAGCTTCTGGCCATCGCCGTCCTCATCATTCTGCAAAACGTCATGACCACGGAAGATTTGAATGCCTGGGGCTGGCGCATCCCGTTCTTCGTCGGTGCGGCACTTGCCGTCGTGGTCTTCTGGCTGCGTCGTGGCCTTGCAGAAACCGAAAGCTTCAAGAACGCCAAGGCTGAAGGCAAGCCGAAGTCCGGCTTCTGGCAGCTTCTGACCAAGCATCCGAAAGAGACCGCACTCGTCATGCTGCTGACCGCAGGCGGCACCTTGGCCTTCTACGCCTACTCGATCTACATGCAGAAATTCCTCGTCAACACCTCCGGCTTCTCGCGCGAAGTCGCCAGCGAGATCAATGCGATCACGCTCCTCATCTTCATGCTGCTGCAGCCAATCGCGGGCGGATTGTCCGACAAGATCGGCCGCAAACCCCTTATGATCGCATTCGGCGTGATGGGCGTTCTTTTCACCTACCCGATCTTCTCGGCCCTGGAACACACCAAGGATCCGCTGATTGCCGGACTGCTGGTCATGGCCGCACTGGTGATCGTGACGGGCTACACCTCGATCAACGCCGTGGTCAAAGCGGAACTCTTCCCCGCCCATATCCGCGCACTCGGCGTTGCTCTCCCTTACGCTCTCGCCAACACGCTCTTCGGCGGTACCGCGGAGTTCGTCGCACTGCGCTTCAAGAGCGCTGGCTGGGAACAGGGCTTCTACTGGTACGTCACCGCCATGATCGGCGTGTCGCTTGTCGTCTACCTGTTCATGCGCGATACCAGCAAGCAGAGCGAGATCATCGAAGACTAAAGACCCTCATCAGGGGTCTGCGACCGATAACAAAACGAAGCGGGCGCCGTCTCTGGACGGCGCCCGCTTCGTTTTTGGAGGTAGACCAATTCTCGCAACTGACGTCAGTATCGCAAAAGCACAACGCATCATTTCAAACGCGTGCGCCCCTCGCCAATCCGCCAACGGAGCGGAGACGACGCTAAGGCGACGATCGCGCAGTTATGCGGACCGTTTCAAAAAGCCCGATATCAGAACAGGAAGTAGCGCTGCGCCATGGGCAGAACCGTTGCCGGTTCGCAGGTCAGCAACTCGCCGTCGGCGCGCACCTCGTAGGTCTCCGGGTCCACCTCGATATGCGGGGTCAGCGTGTTGTGGATCATCGAGGCCTTCGAGATACCGCCACGGACATTCTTCACCGCCACCAGCTTTTTCGCCACACCGAGACGCTGTGCCAAGCCGCCATCGAGCGAGGCCTGCGAGACGAAGGTAACGGAGGAGTTGGTGCGCAGCTTGCCGTAAGCCGCAAACATCGGCCGGTAATGCATCGGCTGCGGCGTGGGAATGGAGGCGTTCGGGTCGCCCATCGGGGCTGCCGCAATCGAACCGCCGAGCAGCACCATTTCCGGCTTCACACCGAAGAAGGCCGGGGACCAAAGCACGAGATCGGCGCGCTTGCCGACTTCGACCGAGCCGATCTCGTGGCTCACACCATGGGCGATCGCTGGATTGATCGTGTATTTGGCGATGTAACGACGAACGCGGAAATTGTCGTTCTCGCCCTTTTCATCCTTCAGACGGCCGCGCTGACGCTTCATCTTGTCAGCCGTCTGCCAGGTGCGGATCGCCACCTCGCCGACGCGGCCCATAGCCTGGCTGTCGGAGGAGATGATCGAGAAGGCGCCGATATCGTGCAGGATATCTTCCGCCGCGATGGTCTCCTTGCGGATACGGCTTTCGGCAAAGGCGATGTCTTCAGGGATCGATGGCGACAGATGGTGGCAAACCATCAGCATGTCGAGATGCTCCGCCAGCGTATTGACCGTATAGGGCCGCGTTGGATTGGTGGAGGACGGAATGACGTTGGGGTTGCCGCAGATCTTGATGATATCCGGCGCGTGACCGCCACCTGCCCCTTCCGTATGAAAGGCGTGGATGGTGCGGCCCTTGATGGCGGCCACCGTGTCTTCCACGAAGCCGCTTTCGTTCAGCGTATCGGTATGGATCATCACCTGCACGTCGAAGGCGTCGGCCACCGTCAGGCAGTTGTCGATGGCTGCCGGGGTCGTGCCCCAGTCCTCATGCAACTTCAGCGAGGAGGCGCCTGCCAGGATCATTTCTTCCAGCGGCTTCGGCAGCGAGGCATTACCCTTGCCGGCAAGTGCCAGATTCATCGGAAAGCCATCGAAGCTTTCGATCATCCGTTCGATATGCCATGCGCCGGTGCAGGTGGTGGCAAGCGTTCCATGCGCAGGGCCAGAACCGCCGCCCAGCATGCAGGTGACGCCGCTCATCAGCGCTTCTTCGATCTGCTGCGGGCAGATGTAGTGGATATGGGCGTCCATGCCGCCGGCGGTCAGGATCTTGCCCTCACCTGCAATGGCTTCGGTCGAAGGGCCAACGATGATCGTCACGCCCGGCTGCGTATCCGGATTGCCCGCCTTGCCGATCGCGTGGATGCGCCCGTCCTTCAAGCCGACATCGGCCTTGTAGATGCCCGAATGATCGACGATCACCGCATTGGTGATGACGGTATCGACCGCACCCTCCGCACGCGTCGCCTGGCTCTGGCCCATGCCGTCACGAATGACCTTGCCACCACCGAACTTCACCTCTTCGCCATAGGTGGTGAAATCCTTTTCGATTTCGATGAACAGCTCCGTATCGGCCAGGCGCACCTTGTCGCCGGTGGTCGGGCCGAACATGCTGGCATAGGCGGCGCGGGAAATCTTGTAGGACATGGGCGGTCTGGCTCCCTCAGAGGCGGAGAAGGCTATTGTTTTGATAAAGACCAAGGCGGCGTCCGCCTTGGCATCGTGACGTATCTTGACAGATCCGGGCTACCAGAACTGTGCGGAAAGCGTCTTTAACTCCTGCGTCCGATCGCGGCTCATCTGCGCAAGGCAAGAGGCGACAAGCTGCGGCTCCATCGACCCGCCACGCGCCTGAAATCCCGCAAGGTTGCAATTGGCATCGCGGTAGGCGACCCAGGCGCGCTGCGCAGCAACCAGCGCATCGACCGCGCCCTTGCCGTTCTCGTCAGCCACCTTGTCGCGCTCGCCCAAAAGCTTGCGGAGCTTCTGGTACTCGACATTCAAGTCCTCGTCGGCCTTGTCGTAGTCTTCCCCGGCGCACTGAGTCATCTCCATCTGCGTCTGAGGGTCGGCGCAATTGACCTTTTTGTCCTGGGCAAACGCCGTGGTGGCGGCGCCGGAGCCGACAAGCAGGAAGAGCGAAACAAAGGCGCCCAGATTCAACTGCGAGGCCATCAAAGCTTCCCCATCACCTGCTGGCGAAAGCCATAGACCTCGCGCTTGCCGGAAAGCGGCACGAGCGTCACTTCACGCTTTTGCCCCGGCTCGAAACGCACCGCCGTGCCGGCCGGAATATCCAGTCGCATGCCGCGGGCCTTGTCGCGCTCGAAAATCAGCCCGGCATTGGTTTCGAAGAAATGATAGTGGCTGCCCACCTGCACCGGGCGGTCACCGGAATTGGCGACTTCGATGGTCACAGTCGGCTGGCCGGCATTGAGCTCTATCGTGCCCTCGGCAGCAATGATCTCACCTGGTATCATCGCGGTTCTCCCTTCAGCATGTCCGGCAAAAGCATGAGCGATTTTGCATTCTGACATGCGTAAAACAAAATCAGTCGGTCTTAACGGATCGGCTCATGCACGGTGACGAGCTTGGTGCCGTCCGGGAAAGTGGCCTCCACCTGCACGTCGTGGATCATCTCGGCTATGCCTTCCATGACCTGATCGCGCGAGATGACATGGGCGCCCGCTTCCATCAGTTCGGCCACGGCGCGGCCGTCACGCGCACCTTCCACCACATAGTCGGTGATCAGCGCGATCGCCTCTGGATAATTGAGTTTCACGCCGCGTTCGAGCCGCCGGCGCGCCACCATGGCGGCCATGGAGATCAGGAGCTTGTCTTTTTCCCGGGGAGTAAGGTTCATCGTCGTCCCATTCCAGCCGAGCGTCCTTCAAAGCTTGGAAGGTACGCTCAAAATCATCCCGCCGATGCAGTCACTTAGGCCGAACGGTCATCCGGCGTTAGGCGTGCTGCACCCGCTTCACAGATTCCAGACTTTCGGCACTGGCGCGCCGTTGCGCAAGAGCGAAATGATGGGAAAAAGCATTTTTCTCAAGGAGAAACCGTCCTGTGCAGACAGTCGCACGACGAGCTTCCCCTGCCATTCGCTGGCGCCGCCGCTTTCTCCGGCAAACGCTCTGATTTTAGGCAAGAGCGCCTCAGCCAGCGGCCCGATATAAAGGATGGTGGCGAAGGCGACACGGCCCGCAAGAACGGAAGAGTGCTGCGTCAGATCGGCAATGCGACCGTCGAGAAAAAGCTCCTCCGCATGAACGAGCTTGCCGCCGTGGCGAATGCGCCAGCGGTCCCGAAACAGTCCCTCTTCCATTGCTTCGCCCATGGCCTGACGGCCAAGCAGCACCGCTTCCACAGCGAGAAACTCGGACGAGGCATGCAGATCGGCCTCCAGCCTGCGTGTCAGCGAGGCGCGATCAAAAAGGATGGTTTCCTGGGGGAGCCAGTGCAGCCGGGTGTTTTCTTCCGCTGTGACACGAACGGAGACAGTCGCAGTCCCGGCAGCGGCCTTGTAGACCTTTTCGCAGGCCTGCGTGGTCACGACAAGGCTGGTGCCTGCCTTGGCATGCGCCTGCCATTCCACCTCGTCTCCCCCGGTCAAACCGCCGGAGGAATTGATGAGAATGGCTTCCATTTCATTGGAAAATGTATCGGGGAGCCTGATCTTGGCGCAGCCTTCCTGGAACAATTCATCCAGACGGCTGCGCCCATCAAGCGCTTTGGTTACAATGCGTCCTCGGCCACGGGCGCGTTGCGGACGGGGTTGGCTGATGCTTTCAAGGACTGGCTGCACGTCGTCTCCGAGGGCTTCGCGGATGCGGAAACCGCTTTCACAGAGCAATCCGTCTTCGACGTTGCGTCGACAACCATCTGCCCTTCCGTATTCTGGAAGAAATCCCACATTCTTTCGGCTGCATCAACCTGTCTTGCGCTCTCATCACCGGATGCCCTGCGGTCCACCGCAGGCTGCGCCTTCGGCGTCACATCGCTGCCGGGCTTGCGGGTCAGAACGGCAGAAGCGGCAATGACGTCGGACTTCATCGTGGCGCGCGGCCATGCATGATCCCAGGCGTCGATCACATAGGAATGGATGCGCGATCCGCTCTTGCAGACATCATAGGAATTGAAGGTGAAGTTGCCGAGAGACTTGCTTTTGACGGCACCCTTGCAGCCATCGAGCTCCGCCCACCGCTTCAGCGCCGTCTCGCCGCCATACTGCCAGTAAGGTTTGCCGCCGCCCTGATAGGGATTGGCTGGATCCTTCGTGCCGGCAAAAGCGATGATCGACATGGGCTTGGCCGGCGTGCAGCTTGCCATATCCGGCCGCCAGCGGCCTTCAGCTTCCACCGGAACGCCTGCGCGCAGCGAGGCGACAAAGCCAGCCGCGGCAAAATCATTGCTGCCGCTGCACAGATATTGGGAAAGCATGCGCCCGCCGCCGGAATAGCCGGAGCCATAGAAGCGCTCTTCATCGACGCAGAACTTCGACTTCACCATGGAAACCGCATCGCGGATGAAAGAGACCTCGTCCAGCCCCCCCTTGCGGGTGGTCACGCCCGGCACGTTCCAGGCATGGGTACCGGGCAGATCGCCGTCGAGACTGCCCTGCAGTGCCACGACCATGACGCCCGTACGTTCGGCGACCTTGTCCCAGCCACTGCGATCCAACTGGCCGTTCGGGTTGCTGTTGCTGCCATGAAAGTCAAAAACCACCGGCACCGGCTTCGATCCATCATATGAAGATGGAACGAAATAGACGCCCTCGCGTTCTGACCCCTGTGACGTGAGCGAAAACTCATGCCGACCGGGCTTTGCAGCCTCACCGCACATCGACGCCGATGCTGCGGCGCTCATGCTTGTGAGGATGGCAAACCCTGCGAACAATGTCTTGGCAGGAAATTGAAGCCGGAGCGTCCGGCCAGCAACAGTCAAATTCATCGGCACGCCTTTATTGGCACAGTTCTCCGACAAGATGCCGGAAAATTCGCGGAATGTAAGGGATCGACGGTCGCGGCGTGCAGATGACCTCTCGGGTGTGTCTTGCATGCAGCATTCATGTTGCCAATAACACAGGACTTTGGTGAATGAAACGTAAAAACCTGCATGAAAGCCATGCCTGAGCGCATGGCTGTTCACTTTATCACGAGGTTTTTATTACGGCGTGAGCAAATCAGCAGCAACTATACTGTCAAATGCCGCCGCGCTTCCGGCGTGTCGAGCGTTTCCGCCGCACCTTGATGCACGACCTCGCCGCGATCCATGATGTAGACATAGTCGGCAAGCTCGCGGCAGAAATCCAGATATTGCTCGACAAGCAGGATCGCCATGCCGGTGGAGTCCCGCAGATACTTGATGGCCCGGCCGATATCCTTGATGATCGAAGGCTGGATGCCTTCGGTCGGCTCATCCAGCACCAGGATCTTTGGACGCGTCACCAGCGCCCGGCCGATCGCCAGCTGCTGCTGCTGGCCACCGGAAAGATCGCCGCCGCGGCGTGACAACATGCTTTGCAGCACCGGAAACAGGCTGAAAATGTCGTCGGGAATAAACCGCTCCTTGCGCGGCAGCGGTGCATAACCGCTCTCGAGATTTTCCTGCACCGTCAGCAACGGAAAGATCTCACGCCCCTGCGGCACATAGCCGACTCCGCGCTTTGCCCGCTGGTAGGGTGCAAGTCCATTCAGGCTCTCACCACCAAAGGTAATCGAGCCGCCGCTGATGGCATGCTGCCCGGTGACCGCACGCAACAGCGAACTCTTGCCCACCCCATTGCGCCCCAGCACACAGGTGATCTTGCCCATCTCGGCATTGAGCGAAATGCCACGCAAAGCCTGCGCCGCGCCGTAATGAAGATTGATGTTTTCGACGCTCAGCATGGTGTTACCTTCGGCTTCGGCTTCGGCTGTAATATGGATCCTCGGGTCAAGCCCGAGGATGACGGCAGTGGGCGGGACTTATGTGGTGCCCCGATCTCGGGGATTGTTCGCCGGTTTGGCTGTAGGGTAGCCTCAACCTCTTCCGTCATCCTCGGGCTTGACCCGAGGATCCACAACCGGGAACGACCACGATGAGCGGTTACGTCTACATTGTCGCCAGCCAGAAGCGCGGTACGCTTTATATCGGCGTGACGTCCAATCTTGAGCAGCGCATCTATGAGCACCGCGAAAGTCTGACGAAGGGTTTTACCAGCCGCTATGGCTGCACGCGGCTCGTCTGGTACGAAGAGCACATGAGCATTGGCACGGCGATCCAGCGGGAGAAGAGTTTGAAACGGTGGTACCGGGATTGGAAGATCAAGCTGATCGAGGATTTGAATCCCGAGTGGCGGGATTTGTATGAGGAGTTTGGATGAGGCAACGGCGCGTGCTGCCATGGATCCTCGGGTCAAGCCCGAGGATGACGGCAGTGGGTGGAGCTTATGTGGTGCCCCAATCTCAGGCATCGTTGGTGGGTTCTGCTGAAGCGCAACCTCACCCTCGTCCGTCATCCTCGGGCTTGACCCGAGGATCCACGGCAACACCCACCAACCTTGAACACTAGAAGCCATCCCCTCACCGCCCCAGATAATTCTCAATGACCTTCGGATCGTTCGAAACGAAATCGATCGATCCCTCGGCCAGCACGGAGCCTTCGGCAAGGCATGTCACCTTGACGCCGAGTTCGCGGATGAAGCCCATGTCGTGTTCCACCACCACCACGGAACGGGTCTTGGCGATTTCCTTCAATAGCACTGCCGTTTCCGCCGTCTCGGCGTCCGTCATGCCCGCCACCGGTTCGTCCACCAGCAGAAGCTTCGGCTCCTGCGCAAGCAACATGCCGATTTCCAGCCACTGTTTCTGTCCGTGCGACAGGTTCGCCGCCAAGTCGTGACGGCGGTGGCCGAGGCGCACGGTTGCGAGGATTTCCTCGATGCGCGCCTTGTCCTCTGCAGTGAGGCGATAGAACAGCGTGGCGAACACGCCGCGCTTGCGGTTCAGCGCCAGTTCCAGATTGTCCCAGACCGTATGACTTTCGAACACGGTCGGCTTCTGGAATTTCCGGCCGATGCCAAGCTGGGCGATATCGGCCTCGTCCTTCTTCGTCAGGTCGATCTGGTCTTCGAACAGCACGGTGCCGCTGTCCGGCCGCGTCTTGCCGGTGATGATGTCCATCATCGTCGTCTTGCCGGCTCCATTCGGGCCGATAATGGCGCGCAACTCGCCGGGCTCCACCACAAAGGACAGAGAGTTCAGCGCCCGGAAGCCATCGAAGGACACGGAAACGCCGTCGAGATAGAGCAGGCTTTTTGCTCTCGTATCAGAAACTGTGTTCATATCCGCCTCACTCCGCTGCCTGATGCGCCACCGCATCGTCATTGCCGGGCTTTGCCGGGTTGTCTTTGGGCTTTGCACCCTTGCCGCGACGACCCGCCATAGTGTGCTGGATGGTGCCGACAATGCCCTTGGGGAAGAACAGCGTCACGGCGATGAAGAGGCCGCCCAGCGCAAAGAGCCAGAACTCGGGAAAGGCGCCGGTAAAATAGCTCTTGCCGCCATTGACCAGCAGCGCGCCGATGATTGGCCCGATCAGCGTGCCGCGACCGCCAACGGCCGTCCACACAACCACCTCGATCGAGTTGGCCGGCGCGAACTCGCCAGGATTGATGATGCCCACCTGCGGCACGAAAAGCGCACCGGCAATGCCCGCCATCATCGCCGAGACGACGAAGGTGAAGAGCTTGATGTTTTCGACGCGAAAGCCAAGGAAGCGAACGCGGCTTTCGGCATCGCGCACACCCACCAGCACCTTGCCGAACTTGGAGTTGACGATACCGGAGGCAATCATCAGGGACAGCGCCAGCATCAGTGCGGTCATGGCAAAGAGTACCGCACGTGTACCATCCGCCTGAACGGAAAAGCCGAGAATATCCTTGAAGTCTGTCAGGCCGTTATTGCCGCCAAAACCCATGTCGTTGCGGAAGAAGGCGAGCAACAGTGCGTAGGTCATGGCCTGGGTGATGATCGACAGGTAGACGCCATTGACGCGCGAGCGGAAGGCGAACCAGCCGAAGATGAAAGCAAGCAGACCGGGCACGACCAGCACCATCAGCATGGCGAACCAGAACATGTCGAAGCCATGCCAGAACCAGGGCAGTTCCTTCCAGTTGAGGAAGACCATGAAATCCGGCAGCACCGGATCGCCATAGACGCCGCGCGAGCCGATCTGGCGCATCAGATACATGCCCATGGCATAGCCGCCGAGCGCAAAAAACGCCCCGTGGCCGAGCGAGAGAATGCCGCAATAACCCCAGACGAGATCGAGTGCCAGCGCCAGTAGCGCGTAAGCCAGATACTTGCCGAGCATCGACATCATATAGGTCGGTACATGCAGCGGGTTGCTGGGCGGCAAGAGCAGGTTCAGCGCCGGAATGATGAGCGCAACGGCCAGAATGATGCCGATGGCAATCGAGATGCGGCGGTCGAGCGCGCGAAGGAGAAAGCCGGTAATCATGCTTCGATCGCCCTTCCCTTGAGTGCGAAGAGACCGCGTGGCCGCTTCTGGATGAACAGGATGATGAGGACGAGGACGAGGATCTTGCCGAGAACGGCACCGACGGTCGGCTCCAGGAACTTGTTGAGAACACCAAGCGACAGCGCGCCGACCAGCGTTCCCCAGAGATTGCCGACACCGCCGAAGACCACGACCATGAAGCTGTCGATAATGTAGCTCTGGCCAAGATTGGGCGACACATTGTCGATCTGGCTGAGCGCGACGCCCGCAAGACCCGCAACGCCGGAACCGAGCGCAAAGGTAAACGCATCGACCCAGGGTGTGCGAATACCCATGGAAGAGGCCATGCGCCGGTTCTGGGTCACGGCGCGCATCTGCAGACCGAAGGACGAGCGCTTCAGAAGCAGAAGCAGAGCGAAGAACACCGACAGCGAGAAGCAGACGATCCAGACGCGGTTCCAGGTGAAATTCAGATAACCGACGCTGAAGGAGCCGGACATCCAGCTTGGGCTTCCGACCTCGCGGTTCGTCGGCCCGAAGATGGAGCGCACGCCCTGCTGGAGGATCAGAGAAATACCCCAGGTGGCCAGCAGTGTTTCCAGCGGCCGGCCATAAAGAAAGCGGATTACGCCGCGCTCGATGACGAGGCCGACAAATCCGGTGACGATGAAGGCGACCGGCAGCGCGATGGTGAGCGACCAGTCGAACAGGCCCGGGAAGTGACTGCGAATGATATCTTGAACGATGAAGGTGGAATAGGCACCAATCATCACCATCTCGCCATGCGCCATGTTGATGATGCCCATCACGCCGAAGGTGATGGCAAGGCCGATGGCCGCAAGCAGCAGCACGGAGCCGAGAGACAGGCCGTACCAGATATTCTGCGCGGCATCCCATAGCGCCAGCGAGGATTGGATGTGGGAGATCGCCGCGTCGATGTCCGGCTTCAGGCTGGCATCGACGGAGGACGATGAAGCCATTAGGATGCTGATCGCATCGCGCCCGCCGATCGTCTTGATCGTGTCGATGGCACTGCGCTTGTCTTCGACGGAACGGTTGGAACTCAGGAGGGAAACGGCACGCGCCTCTTCCATGCGTGCGCGTACCTGTGCATCGGTTTCCTTGGCAAGAGCCGCTTCCAACAGCCCGAGATTTTCAGCACTCGGCGCCTTCAACACGGCATCGGCCGCGGCAAGCCGCACGCCACGATCGGGGCTCAGCAGCGTCAGACCGCCGAGTGCTGCGCGCGTGACACGGCGCAGCGTATTGTTGACCTTGATCTTCGTCACCGCCGCTTTCGGCGCCTCACCGACCGCCTCACCCGTCACCGGATCGATCAGGGTCAGATTATCGCCGGCGAGTTTGGTGAGAAACACCAGACTGTCGGCCTTGCGAACATAGAGCTCACCGGCAGCAAGCGCTTCGAGTGCAGGCACGACGCGCGCATCGCCGGTCGCAGCAATCTGCCCGATCAACGCTTCAGCCTGCTTGAAGTCGGCCTTGCCCAGCGCATCGATCAACGGCTTGGCATCGCCCTGCTGGGCAAAGGCCGAAGCCGTCAGGCTGAACAACAGGCCGATCACGGCCAACAGTCGGAAAAACATGGTCCCAAGTCCCCCTTGGAGCCTCCCTCCCTCTCGACGTCATCCTCAGGCTTTACCCGAGGATCCATCACGTCGGCCAGAAACCAGCGACGCTAGAGGGAGTGAGTGTAAACAGTGGATCCTCGGGTCAAGCCCGAGGATGACGGCAGTGTGTGGGGCGCTTGCCCGGTCTCCCTCACCCCGGAGTTGAGCCGGAGTCCAGTCGAGGCGCATCAGCGCCTCGAGAGGGATCACCCAATCACATGCCCTTGCCGCCGCACTTGCCCGACGCAACGTTGAAGTTGCCGCAGGACATTGGCTTGCGCCAGTCGGAGATCAGGTCCTTGGAGTCCGGCAGGTAGTCGGACCACTCGTCGCCCACGACCTGCGCGGTCTGCTGGACGATCTGGAACTGGCCGTCAGACTGGATTTCACCGATCAGCACCGGCTTGGTGATGTGGTGGTTCGGCATGACGGTGGCGTAACCGCCAGACAGGTTCGGCACCGAAACGCCGATGATGCTATCCAGAACCTTGTCGGTATCCGTGGTGCCGGCAGCCTCGACGGCCTTTACCCAGGCGTTGAAGCCGATATAGGCGGCTTCCATCGGGTCGTTGGTCACGCGCTTGTCGTTCTTGGTGAAGGCGTGCCATTCCTTGATGAACTCGGCATTGACCGGCGTATCGACGGACTGGAAGTAGTTCCAGGCAGCAAGGTGGCCGACGAGAGGCGTGGTATCGAGACCGGCAAGCTCTTCTTCACCGACGGAGAAGGCGACGACCGGAATGTCTTCAGCCTTCACGCCCTGGTTCGCCAGTTCCTTGTAGAAGGGAACGTTCGCATCACCATTGATGGTGGAAACGACGGCAGTCTTCTTGCCGGCAGAGCCGAACTTCTTGATGTCGGAGACGATCGTCTGCCAGTCGGAGTGACCGAATGGCGTGTAGTTGATCATGATGTCCTCTTCCTTGACGCCCTTCGACATCAGGTAGGCCTTCAGGATCTTGTTGGTGGTCTGCGGGTAGACATAGTCGGTACCGGCCAGAACCCAGCGCTCGACGCCCTCGGTGTTGGCAAGGTAATCGACGGCAGGGATCGCCTGCTGGTTCGGTGCAGCACCGGTGTAGAAGATGTTGCGAGAGGACTCTTCGCCCTCATACTGCACAGGGTAGAAGAGAATGGAGTTCAACTCTTCGAACACCGGCAGAACGGATTTGCGCGAAGACGAGGTCCAGCAACCGAAGACGGCGGCGACCTTGTCCTGGCTGATCAGCTGACGCGCCTTTTCGGCAAAGAGCGGCCAATCGGAGGCCGGATCGACGACGACGGCTTCCAGTTTCTTGCCGAGAACGCCGCCCTTCTTGTTCTGCTCATCGATGAGCATCAGCATGGCGTCCTTCAGCGTCGTTTCCGAAATCGCCATCGTGCCGGAGAGCGAGTGCAGCACGCCGATTTTGATCGTGTCGTCAGCGGCAAATGCGCCATGGAATGCGGTGGTGGACATGATGGCGCCGAGCAGCGCGCCAGTGAGCATCTTGCTGAAAGTCATCGGAAGAACCCCTCTTCGTGTTGGGCCGTGAAGGCCTCAGCGGCATGTTGAACCGCTGCTGGAGGGGACTATCGGGCTCGGTGCCGCGAAACCGTATACGTCGTTTGACGTAGGTGGGGTGGCGAAATCAGCACATGGAAGTGTGAGGGCCGACGCAAGGTCAGCCGACGGGCTAAGCGAGGACGCGAGATACCTCAGTTACGGGGCTTTTCGTCCTCGGCAATGGCGTCCTGATGGTACCAGCTGTCGAAGTCCACGCGCGGAGCCTCTGCCTGGATGGACTGAACCGACGCATCCTTGCGAAAGCATCGGTAGCCTGCACGGCCTCCGACGGGGAACTGATAGATCTTGGCACTTTCAAAATTGGGTTCGGTTCTCATGACGGCCTCTTTTCTTCCAGTCAAACACCTCAGCACCATGCTTCGTTCCGGACTATAGCCGATTGAAAGCCGAAATTCACCCCATCCGCTTAAAAAAATATCACAAAGCCTAATTTTTAATCACATCGATCGCGCGTCGGTTAATCGAATAGTCTTTATGCAGCTAATCACTCAAATTTCGCACTTTCAGATCAAAAAACATTCAGAACGACCCTAACGCTTACAGTTTCAGCAGAAAATCGGCCGATTTCGCTTCATAACGCCTTCATAATTCTAAAAATTCGCGAAAACCCTTCATTACGCTGCAAGGCGGAATTTTGCCGTACCAACCGGTTCGGCAGCAAGGTTGGCAGAAAAAAATGAGGTGTCGATTCGAGCCGGACGCGAATTGGCACGCGGCATGCATATCTATCGGCAGCCCTTGAAAGCGAGAGCGTTTTCCACCGGTAACCGGACGAAAACAATCAAGGCTTCGCATCTTAACCCATGAGAGGTTCGTAATGACTAAGTTCAAACTCGAGTACATCTGGCTGGATGGTTACAAGCCGGTAGCAAACCTGCGCGGCAAGACGCAGATCAAGGAATTCGACGAATTCCCAACACTCGAGCAGCTTCCGCTTTGGGGCTTTGACGGCTCCTCCACCATGCAGGCCGAAGGCCACAGCTCTGACTGCGTTCTCAAGCCAGTCGCAATCTACCCTGACCCTGCCCGCACCAACGGCGCGCTGGTCATGTGTGAAGTCATGATGCCGGATGGCGTCACGCCGCATCCGTCCAACAGCCGCGCAACCATCCTTGACGACGAAGGCGCCTGGTTCGGCTTCGAGCAGGAATACTTCTTCTACGAAGATGGCCGCCCGCTCGGCTTCCCAGAGCAGGGCTACCCAGCTCCGCAGGGCCCGTACTACACCGGCGTCGGCTACAAGAACGTTGGTTCGATCGCTCGCGAAATCGTCGAAGAGCATCTCGACCTCTGCCTCGAAGCAGGCATCAACCACGAAGGCATCAACGCCGAAGTGGCCAAGGGTCAGTGGGAATTCCAGGTTTTCGGCAAGGGCTCCAAGAGTGCCGCCGACCAGATCTGGATCGCTCGCTACCTGCTTCTTCGCCTGTGCGAAAAGTACGGCATCGACGTCGAATTCCATTGCAAGCCGCTCGGCGACACCGACTGGAACGGCTCTGGCATGCACTGCAACTTCTCCACCAAGTTCATGCGTGAAGTTGGCGGCAAGGACTATTTCGAAGCCCTCATGGCTGCCTTCGAAAAGAACTGGAAAGAGCACATCGACGTTTACGGTCCAGACAACCACCTGCGCCTGACCGGCAAGCACGAGACCGCTCCGTGGAACAAGTTCTCCTACGGCGTTGCAGACCGTGGCGCATCGATCCGCGTTCCGCACTCCTTCGTCAACAACGGCTATCGTGGTTACCTCGAAGACCGTCGTCCGAACTCCCAGGGCTGCCCATACCAGATCGCTTCCGTCGTTCTGAAGACGATCGCAGAAGTCCCGACGGCAAAGTCGGCTGCTGCCTAATCTAAAACAAGTGGCGTCGCTCGATCCGGGCGACGCCATTTTTCCGTCTGCCGTTTGCGGGCAACGTGGACTCAACGACCGCGGCGCGCTCGTCATCCTCGGGCTTGACCCGAGGATCCAGGTTTCCATCCGCTGGTGGATGGTCGGGTCAAGCCCGACCATGACGCCGGAGAGAGATACGGACACCAAGCTCTAGTGGAGGCTGTGGAACACTGGCATGGCCGCACGGCAACGCATCATCCCCGTCAGACGCGAATATAACCGCTGGGTCGCGAACCAGACGCTGGAAGATTACGCGCTGCGATTTACCGCCAAGAGCGCCCGGCAATTCTCCTCGAGCCGCATTTCTCACACCGCCATCGGCGCGATCTCCTTTCTGGCCCTGGAAGCCATTGGCGGCGCCATCACCCTCTCCTACGGCACGACCAACGCCTTTTTCGCCATCGTTGCTGCTGCGATCGCCATGCTGCTGGTCGGCCTGCCGATCAGCCGCTACGCCATCCGCCATGGCGTCGATATCGACCTTCTGACGCGCGGTGCAAGCTTCGGCTATATCGGGTCCACCATCACCTCGCTGATCTACGCCGCCTTCACCTTCATGCTCTTTGCCATCGAGGCGTCGATCATGTCCGGCGCGCTGGAATTGGCGCTCGGCATCCCGCTGTGGATCGGCTACATCATCTCGTCCGTCATGGTCATTCCGCTCGTCACCCATGGCGTGCGGCTCATCAGCAAGTTCCAGATCCTGACGCAGCCCTTCTGGATCGTCCTCAACGTTCTGCCCTTCATCTTCATCGCCCTGATGGACTGGCAGAAGTTCGATCTCTGGCTCGCCTTTTCCGGCATTCACCATGCCTCCGCGGAGCCCGGTGAAGTCGCCTCTTTCAACCTCATCGAATTCGGTGCGGCCTCCGCCGTCATCCTGGCGCTGATGTCACAGATCGGCGAACAGGTGGACTTCCTGCGCTTCCTGCCGGCCGAAGGTCAGAGCAAGTGGCGCCACAAGTTCGGCGTTTTCCTCGCTGGTGCCGGATGGGTTCTGGTCGGCGTTCCCAAGCTTCTGGCGGGCTCCTTCCTGGTGGTGCTGACGCTGTCCTCCGGCGTGCCGGTGGATCGTGCCGCCGACCCCTCGCAGATGTATCTGACCGCCTTCGGCTACATGATCCCGAACCACAATGCCGCGCTGATCCTGATGGTGGCCTTCGTCGTCGTGTCCCAGTTGAAGATCAACGTGATGAATGCCTATGCAGGCTCGCTCGCCTGGTCGAATTTCTTCTCGCGGCTCACCCACAGCCATCCGGGCCGCGTCGTCTGGCTGGTCTTCAACGTGGCGATTGCGCTCCTTCTGATGGAGCTTGGCATCTATCGGCTGCTGGAAGAAACGCTCGGCATCTTCTCCATCGTCGCCATGGCGTGGCTTTGCACCATCTCGGCCGATCTCTTCATCAACAAGCCGCTCGGCCTTGCCCCACCCGGCATCGAGTTCAAGCGCGCCCATCTCTACGATATCAATCCCGTTGGCGTCGGCGCCATGGCGCTCTCCGCAACGATCGCACTCAGCGCCCATTTCGGTCTGTTCGGCACGCTTGCCGCATCGCTGGCGCCCTATATCACCCTCATCGTCGCCTTCATCGCCTCACCGCTGATCGCCTGGGGCACGAAGGGAAAATTCTACCTGGCCCGTAAGCCGCGCCAGAAGTGGAAGGAGCTTTCCAGCATCACCTGCTCCATCTGCGAGCATCCTTTCGAGCCGGAAGACATGGCCTGGTGCCCCGCCTATGCCGGTCCAATCTGTTCGCTCTGCTGCTCGCTGGACAGCCGCTGCCACGATATGTGCAAGCCAAAGGCGCGACTAAATTATCAGACCGCCCAGGTGGCGAAGACCTTCCTGCCGGAACAGCTCGTCGCCAAGCTGTCGACCCGGCTAGGCCGCTACGCCATCTTCTCGATACTCGCCGTGGCCGCCATTGGCGGCATTCTGGGGCTGATCGCCCATCAGGTCGGCACCGGCACGCCAGCGACGGCGGATGTCGTCAACCGCACCATCCTGATCGTCTTCTTCGTCTTTGCCGTCATTGCCGGCATCGTCTGCTGGTTCCTGGTGCTAGCCCATGACAGCCGCGTCGTGGCGGAGGAGGAATCCTCTCGCCAGAACACGCTGCTGCTTAAGGAAATCGCCGCCCACCAGAAGACCGACGCCGCCTTGCAAAACGCCAAGGAAACCGCCGAGGCTGCCAACCGCGCCAAGAGCCGCTATGTGGTGGGGCTCAGCCACGAATTGCGCACGCCGCTCAACGCCGTGCTTGGCTACGCTCAGATCCTCGAGCGCGACGAAACCATCCCCGCGCCACGCCAGTCCGCCATCAAGGTCATCCGCCGCTCTGCCGATCACCTCTCCGGCCTGATCGACGGTCTCTTGGATATCTCCAAGATCGAGGCGGGACGCCTGCAGGTGCAGTCCAGCGAAATCAACATTCAGGATTTCCTCGACCAGATCATCGACATGTTCCGCCCGCAGGCGCAGGCCAAGGGGCTGACCTTCCGTCATGAACGGGCACGAGGCCTGCCGCAATATGTGCGCAGCGACGAAAAACGCCTGCGCCAGATCCTCGTCAACCTGCTCTCCAACGCCATCAAGTTCACCGACGAAGGCACTGTCAGCTTCGACGTGACCTATCGCAGCCAGGTCGCAACTTTCACCGTCACCGATACCGGGCGCGGTATTGCGCAAAAGGATCTGGCCCGCATCTACGAGCCGTTCCAGCGCGGCGAAGCCGAAAGCATCAAGCCGATGCCTGGGCTTGGTCTTGGCCTCACCATCACGCAGCTTCTGACCAACACGCTCGGCGGCGAGATCTCGGTGGAGAGCGAAAAGGATGTCGGCTCGACCTTCCGGGTGCGGCTGATGCTCTCCTCCGTCGATCGTCCCAGCACGGCACTCGCACCGGAAAAGAAGATCGTTTCCTATGCCGGTCCACGCCGCACCATCGTCGTTGTCGATGACAATGAGGATCACCGCGACCTGATGATGGAGGTTCTGTCGCCCTTCGATTTCGTCGTGCTAACGGCGCAAAGCGGGCCGGACTGCCTGGCGCTGATCGAGGCGATGCAGCCGGACGCCTTCCTCATCGATATCTCCATGCCGGGGATGAGCGGCTGGCAACTGGTGGACAGGCTGCGCGACGCAGGCCAAACGGCACCCATCCTCATGCTCTCTGCCAATATCGGCGATACGGCCATCATCGGCGCTGGGACCGATGGCCATAATGACACGCTGGCAAAGCCCGTGGATATCCGCAAGCTCTGCGACCGGCTGGCCGTCCATCTCGGTCTGCAATGGGTTTACGATACCGATCTGCCCCCAGTCTCATTAGCCCAAAGTCATGCAAAGCCCGGCGCAATACAGGCACCGGCACCGGCGCATTTGCAGGATCTGATTGCACTTGGCGAAATAGGCTATATTCGTGGCATCGAAGCCAAGCTTGATAGCCTTGCGGCTGAACCTGAGAACCTCGCCTTCACCGAAGAAGCCCGCCGCTTCGTGCGCGCTTTTGACCTCGCCGGCTATGCCGATTATCTCCAGGCTTTCCACAGAAAGGACGGACACGGATGAACCGATCGTTGCAGCCCCGCGATATCGTTCTTCTGGTCGATGACAGCCCGGAAGCGCTTGGCTTTTTGACCGAGGCGCTGGAACAGTCCGGCTTCTCGGTGCTGATCGCAACCTCTGGACAGGCAGCCCTCAACATCGTCGAGCGCGTGACGCCCGATCTCGTGCTGCTCGATGCCGTCATGCCGGGCCTGGATGGCTTCGAAACCTGCCTGCGGCTGAAGGCGAACGCCGCCGTGGCGCAGGTGCCGGTGATCTTCATGACCGGGCTGACCGAAACCGAGCATGTGGTGCGCGCGCTGGAATGCGGCGGCGTGGATTATCTGAGCAAGCCGATCAATATCGACGAGCTGCGCGCCAGGCTTCGGGTTCACCTCTCCAATGCCCGCTCGGCCCAAAGCGCGCGCGTCGCGCTGGATGCCGCCGGCCGCCACCTTCTGGCCGTGCGCGCCGATGGCACGATCCTCTGGTCCACGCCACAGGCAACGCGCCTCATCAACGCCGCAACCGGCAGCAATGATGGCCTCGATATCGTCTCGCGCACCATTGGCGAATGGATGGAGAAGCAGGCATCCCGTGACATGCCGCTGGTGATCACGCAGTCGGATCGGCCTTCGCTGCAATTTACGTTTCTGGGTGCCGTCGGCGCCGACGAATATCTCTTCCGCCTCACCACCACCAACGACAAATCCGGCGACGCTTTGCTGCGGGACCGCTTCTCGTTGACGACGCGGGAATCGGAAGTGCTGGTCTGGATCGCCAAGGGCAAATCCAACCGCGATATCGGCGAAATCCTCGGCCTCTCGGCCCGCACGGTGAACAAGCATCTGGAGCAGATCTACGTCAAACTCGGCGTCGAAAACCGCGCCTCTGCCGCAGTGAAAGCGGCGAATGTGCTGCACGATAGCTGAGATTCGCGAGCCGTCTGTCTCCGCCGCCTGCCCGATAAGTAACACCCGATCTGCGAGCCCTCGCGCGCTCCACAGTGTCACGCTCCATTGCGCCATTGTCGCTTGATCACGACGGGGCTGCACCATCTCATCCATTAAGACGCCGTGGTCCTATTGAACGCACAAAGGACGCTTCACCTTTTTGAATTGATGCATCCTGCTTTCCGAAAATCGAGGTCGATTTTCGGGCTGATGCTGTAAGGATAAACCCATGGCCAAACTCGTCATCCTCTCCGGCTGCTCCGGCGGCGGCAAATCCACGCTCCTCTCAAACCTTTCAAAACACGGGTTCGCCACGGTCGAAGAACCGGGCCGACGCGTCGTCGCACAACAGCTGAAAACGGGAGGCACGGCCTTCCCCTGGCTCGATCTTAAAGCCTTCCTGGAGCAAGCACTTGCGATGGCGGAACAGGACTACGCAGCCGCCCGCGACACATCAGGCATTTCGATCTTTGACCGTAGCCTGATCGACGCCGCCTCCGCGCTTCGCCATCTGGGAGACGACCGCTGGTATGAGAAACTGCGTAGTGAGTTTCGTTACGACAATCGGGTCTTCCTCACACCCCCGTGGCCCGAAATCTACGCAACCGACAACGAACGCCGCCACGGCTTCGAGGACGCCGTAGACGAGTATGAGCGGCTCTGCCGCGATTACGAAAATCTGGGATATGACGTCGCCATCCTGCCGAAGACGCGCGTTGATGAGCGAGTGGAATTCATGCTGAACCTGCTTCAAGACAAATGAGAAAGACAGGCCCGCTTAAACCGATACGAAGCAAAAATCGCGAACGTCGACGCTAAACTGCGTCGGCGCCTCATGCCGATCTCCCCCCTTGAGGGGAAAATGTCCGGCAGGACAGAGGGGGGTAGCCACGGCTTACATTCCCCACAATGCAAAAAAGGCGGAACTCCGTCCGCCATACACTACAGCATCACACCTGCCCTCCCCTCCGACACCATCGGAAGGGAGACCAAGCGCTGAGATTAGCGGCAAACGCGCGTCTTGCGGACGATGATCTCACCGTGGCGGCGGATGCGTTCCTTCTTGACGAAGCAATCGCGCGGGGCGTGGCGGTAGTGGCGCGGGCGGTATTCTTCACGGACGGGCTCACGCATGACGCGCTGCGACGTCGTCACGGTGACGGTCTCGGCGTAGGACGATGCGGTGACCGAGAAAAACGACGCGGCGGCGAGCACTGCGGAAACAACAAGCTTTTTCATTCATGAACTCCTGAATTGAGGCTGCGGGAAACGTGGCGCGTCGCAGCCGGTTCCGCCCATCATCACATTTTTCTAATTTATCGTGATCGAACATGCTCAAAGGGGAGTCTCACTCTGTCCTCTCTCCGCCGGGAACGACAGCAGGATGCTTGATAGAAGACTGAGCTTGCCGCCGGAGGCCGATACTACCGGGAGCCAAAGAACGGAAAAAGCCCGGCATCGCTGCCGGGCTCCATCAATCTCAAATCCAGACAGCAGATTACATGCCCTGCTGGAAGTAGCTGTACTTGCCGTCCGGGCCCTTCTTCCACTCGTACATGACGTAGCCAGGAAGCTTCGGGTCGCCCTTTTCGTCGAAGGAGATATCGCCGAGAACGGTCTTGAAGGTGCCCTTCTTCAGCGCTGCAGCGACGGCTTCAGCGTCGAGAGAACCGGCAGCCTTTGCACCTTCGGCAATCACCTGAACGGCGGCGTAGGAGTAGAGCGTGTAAGCTTCAGGATTGAAGCCTGCAGCCTTGAACTTCGCAACCAGGTCCTTGTTGTCCGGACGCAGGGTCGGATCAGGACCGAAGGTGTTCAGCGTGCCTTCAACGGCGTCGCCAGCAATCGAAGCCAGTTCGTTCGAAACGATACCGTCACCGGAAACGAGCGTGGCCTTGAGGCCCTGGTCCTTTGCCTGACGGATGATCAGGCCGGCTTCGGTGTGGAGGCCGCCCCAGTAAACAACGGAAACGCCAGCTTCCTTCATCTTGGCGATCAGGGCGGAGAAGTCCTTGTCGCCGACATTGACGCCTTCATAGATGACTTCCTTCACGCCAGCGGCGTTGGCAGCCTTCTTGGTCTCATCGGCAAGGCCCTGACCATAAGGGGTCTTGTCATGAATGATGGCGACCTTGGCATCCTTGAAGTGGTCCGCGAGGTACTTGCCGGCGATGCCGCCCTGCTGGTCGTCACGACCGCAGGTACGGAAGGTGTTCCACAGGCCGCGCTCGGTGAAGACCGGGTTGGTCGCAGCAGGCGTGACCTCGAGAATGCCGTTTTCAGCATAGACCTCAGATGCCGGGATGGAAACGCCGGAGTTGAAGTGGCCGACGACGAACTTCACGCCATCGGCTGCGAACTTGTTGGCAACCGAGATGCCCTGTTTAGGGTCGGACACGTCGTCGCCGAGAACGATCTTGATCTTCTCGCCGTTGATACCGCCAGCAGCATTGATGTCCGCTGCGGCCTGCTCTGCACCCTTCTGGAGCTGAGCGCCGAAAGCAGCGTTAGGGCCAGTCAACGGACCACCGACGCCGATCAGGACATCGGCCCATGCCGAACCGCTGAACGCGACCATTGCGGTCAGCGCAACTGCGGAAAGAAGAGACTTCTTCATTATATTACTCCCAGTTCCTTTGATTGGGTTGGTTTTCTCGACCTGTCCAGCACCCAAATTAACTGTCCAGGCTGTTCCTCTCAGGAGGGAATTCTGATTTCAGAAAAACCCGTCTGTCAATGTTTCTTCTTATAGGAAAATGCCGATGTCCGGTCGTAGAGCCAGTAGTAGTTATCGACCATCTGGCTGGTCCGACGGATGCGGAAGCCGGCCGTTGCGAAGGCCAGGAGAACCGCGACATCGATCAGGTAGTAGAAGCCGTTCAACAACGGACCGGCAAAGAGCGCGTAATGCAAAAAGCGCATGACGCAGCCCAGAAGCAGAGCGTAAATCACCACCTGCGGATATTGACCCCAGCCATCGGCAACCGACTTGCCTGTACGCCAGGCAGTCCAGAAGCCGAGAAGAACGACGAGGCCACGCAAGATATAGCGAACGCCACTATCGGTTTCGAAAAAAAGGCCCTGCATCTTTTCCCCAATCAGCACCACCGCCACGAGAAGCAAACGATCCTGTTTTCTGTTTCGCTTGACCGTTTTCCGGCAAGCTTTATTGTTTGTTTTTGATCCGCCAAACCGGCTATGCAGTCTGACAGGCTCTCAGCAGATTTGCGCCCAACGCCTTCGAAAGCAAGCATTTTTTCATGGGCAGCGGCACAAAATCATAAAAACTTTTGCGCCTTGTCAAAGGACGGGGATCGACGACCCCCGCACCCTCTCATCGTCAGTGGCGGCCGCCTTCGAGATAGGCTGCACGCACTTCCGGATTGGCGAGAAGCTCCTTGCCAGAACCGCTCATCGTCACCTTGCCATTGACCATCACATAGGCGCGGTCGGAAAGCTTCAGGGCCGCGAAAGCGTTCTGCTCCACGAGGAAGACAGTCAGCCCCTCTTCCTGGTTGAGCTTCTTGATCGCCTCGAAAATGCCTTTGACGATCAAAGGAGCCAGGCCGAGAGACGGCTCGTCGAGGAGCAGAAGTTTCGGACGCGACATCAGCGCGCGACCGATGGAGAGCATCTGCTGCTCGCCACCCGAAAGCGTGCCGCCACGCTGGCTCTGGCGCTCCTTCAAGCGCGGGAACATGGTGAAGACCTTCTCGACATCTTCCTTGAAGTATTTGAGGTTGTCGAGATTGGCGCCCATCTGCAGATTTTCCAGCACCGACATGCGCGGAAAAATTCGGCGGCCTTCAGGCGACTGGGCGATGCGCTTGCGGGCAATCATATGCGTCGGCAGGCGGGTGATATCCTCGCCGTCGAAAATGACTTCGCCATTGCGTGCCTGAGGCGCGCCGCAGATCGTCATCATCAGGGTCGACTTGCCGGCACCGTTGGCGCCGATCAAGGAGACGATCTCACCCTTTTTCACTTCCACATCCACGCCAGCCAGAGCGCGGATATTGCCGTAATAGGTTTCAACGCCTTCAATTTTCAGAAGAGTGTCAGACATCAGACTGCTCTCCCGTCAAGTTCTTCTGCAATCACTTCTTCCACTTCATCGTCCTCGACACCAAGATAGGCGGCAATGACCTTGGGATCGTTCTTCACATGATCGGGCGTACCGTCAGAAATCTTCTGCCCATATTCGAGCACCACGACGTGGTCGGAGATTTCCATGACGACCGACATGTCATGTTCGATCAGAAGCAGCGAGGTTCCCTCGTCGCGAATGCCGCGCAGGAGGGCGTTGAGCGCAAGCGACTCCTTCGGGTTGAGACCGGCGGCCGGTTCGTCTAGGCACAGAAGCTCAGGCTCGGTGCACATGGCGCGCGCAATTTCCAGACGGCGCTGCGCGCCGTAGGAAAGATCGCCCGCCGGATCGTCGGCACGATCAATGAGATCGGCCTTCTCCAGCCAGTATTTGGCCTTTTCGACCGATGCTTCGGCCGCATGCGTATAGGCCGGAAGCCCGAGCAGGCCGAGGATGGTGTAGCCGGAGGCCTTCATCAGCCTGTTGTGTTGCGCAACCAGCAGGTTTTCCAGAACCGTGAGGCCTGAAAACAGGCGGATATTCTGGAAGGTACGGGCAACCTTGGCCTTCTTGGTCACTTCGAAGTCCGGCAGACGCTCGAGCAGATGCTCCTCGCCATTGCTGCGCACCATGGTGATCATGCCCATCGTCGGCTTGTAGAAGCCGGTGATGCAGTTGAACACGGTGGTCTTGCCGGCCCCGTTCGGACCGATCAGCGCGGTGATATCGCCGCGCTTCACATCGAAGGAAAGGTCGTTGATCGCCATCAACCCGCCAAAGCGCATCGACAGATGTTCGACCTTCAGGATGGTATTCTTGTTCATCACAGTGTTTCCGGAAGCCATCAGCCGTGACCTTCCTTGGTGAAGCTGCCGGAGACAGACTTTCGTTTCTTCAGGAAGGCCGTGGGTTCACGCGAGCCGACAAAACCGCGGGGCTTGAACAGCATGACGATAACCATGGCAAGGCCGAAGAGCAGCATGCGGTAAAGCTCTGGCGTGAAGTCCGGACCGAAGACGTGCTTGAGGAATTCCATCTCACGCAGCAGTTCCGTACCGCCAACCATGACGACGGCAGCAATCGCAATACCGGTCAGCGAGCCCATGCCACCAAGAACGACGATGGCGAGGATGACGGCCGATTCCAGGAAGACGAAGCTTTCCGGAGACACGAAGCCCTGACGTGCGGCAAAGAAGGACCCCGCAAAGCCACCAAACATCGCACCTGTTGCAAAGGCGGTGAGCTTGGTCTTGACCGTATCGATGCCGAGCGAACGGCAGGCGATCTCATCTTCACGCAGCGCTTCCCAGGCACGACCGATCGGCATGCGGCGCAGCTTGATGGTGACATAGGCCGTCAGCATGCACAGAAGCAGGATCACGTAGAAGAGGAAGATCTTGTAGTAACCCGACGACATCGGCAGGCCGAAAGCCTTGGCAAAATTGTTCGGCGCACCAACATCGAAAGACCAGATACCAAAGACCGAAGCCTTGGCAATTCCGGAAATACCGAATGTGCCTCGGGTCACATCCGTCCAGTTCAACAGCACAAGCCGGATGATCTCACCAAAGGCAAGTGTGACGATGGCGAGATAGTCGCCGCGCAGACGCAGCACCGGGAAGCCGAGAATGATTCCCCAGAAAGCGGCGAGAATCCCGGCAAGCGGCAGAAGCACCCAGAAGGACAGGCCGAAATAGCTGGACAACAGCGCGTAGGAATAGGCGCCGACGGCATAGAAGGCGACATAACCGAGATCGAGCAGACCCGCCAGACCGACGACGATGTTCAGACCCCAGGCGAGCATCACATAGATGAGGATCTGGATACCAAAATTGTCGACGAAGATCAGCGAGCCCTGAGCGCCTCGGAAATAGACGGCAACCATCGGATAGAGCAGCAGGAACACCAGCGCGATTTTCAGGAAATGCTTGTGGAAAAAGTTCTTTTCCTCAGAAATTTCCAGAATGCCAGCCTTGGATTTGGCAAGCTTGCGGCGGTCGAGATGCGGCTCGATGACGCCGACCACGACGAAGCGACCGATGGCGGCGACGGCGACGAAGATCGCCAGGAGACCCCAACGTGTGCCCCAGACCAGCTGGTTGTTGATATCCTGATAGGTGACGATGCCCACATAGAGCAGGAACATGCCGAGGGAAACGAAGCCAGCAATAATGGCTTCCTTCACCGCTCTTGCCATGACGTCCTGCTCGGCGGTGTTGTCAGAAGGAATGTTTGCCATGTGCTTAAACCTTCTCGACTTCCGGACGGCCCAGAATGCCAGTCGGTTTGAATATCAGCACGAAAGCCAGGATACCGAAGGCGGCCACGTCCTTGTAGGCGATGGAGAAATAGGCCGACCAGAGCGACTCGATAAGGCCGATCAGAAGACCGCCGAGAACGGCACCCGGAAGCGAGCCGATACCGCCCAGAACCGCAGCCGTGAAAGCCTTGACGCCGGGTATGAAGCCGTCATTGAAAGAGGCCACGCCGTAATACATCAGATACATCGTACCGGCGACGGCGGCGAGCGCTGCACCCATGACGAAGGTCACCGAAATGGTCCGGTCGACGTCGACGCCAAGCAGCGCCGCCATCTTGCGATCCTGCTCGGTGGCGCGCTGTGCACGGCCAAGCGGCGTCTTGTTGACGATGTACCAGAAGGCGAACAGCAGCACCGAGGTGATGGCCACGATGAGAAGCTGCTTCAGCGAAATGGTGATTGCGCCGAAATGATACGTCTCGGTGACCATGGGCGGGATCGGCTTGTTGCGCGGACCCTGCGTCACCTGGATGAAGTTCGACAGCACGATCGACATGCCGATCGCCGTGATCAGCGGCGCAAGGCGGAACGAGCCGCGCAGCGGACGATAGGCGACGCGCTCGATTGCCCAGTTCCACAGGCCCGTCACCAGCATGGCAACGACCATCATCACCAACAGAAGAATGGCGACCGGAATGCCTGCGATGAAGGATGTGAGAATGAGAAAGACGATCAGCGCGGCAAAGCCGCCAAGCATGAAAATATCGCCGTGAGCGAAGTTGATCATGCCGATGATACCGTAGACCATCGTGTAGCCAATAGCGATGAGGCCGTAGATCGATCCAAGAGTCAGCCCGTTGATGAGCTGCTGGATAAAATACTCCATATTTTTCCCCCGGGCACGTCCTCAAGTTGGAACGCGCCTCGTTTATGTTGCTTCCTGAGGGCTCTCATTGCTGTTTTGGTCCCTCTTGACCCAAACCCATATCGCGTTCGTTAAAAATGTGAAGCTAAAAAGGTGGAAATATGCACAAAATTTAATGTTGACCCACCGATTGCTGCAATCGGCATCAAAAAGATGATGAAAGCGGCAACAAGGCCCGAAATTTTAAGCGCCGAAGACAACCACTTTGTTTATAAATAGATATATTTGACCATCGCTCTCTTCAGGCGTAACCAACCTTCACCGGATCGCTTCTCGTGATGACAGAAAGCCTTGCAGCAGAAGGGCTGTGGGCTTGCTGGTTCTGAAGGAATGGAAATGCTGGAAAGTCTGATCGCCGCAGCTTTGAGTGCTGGTAGGGAAATCATGGCGGTTCATGCCGCAGGTCCGCAGGTCACCTACAAGAATGACTGTTCTCCCGTGACCGAGGCAGATCAACGCGCCGAAGACATCATCCTCTCCTCTCTGGCGCGCCACTATCCCGATATCCCCGTCGTCGCCGAAGAAGCCGCCGCCAGCGGCCATATCCCCGAGATCAAAAGCGACTTTTTCCTCGTCGATCCCCTGGATGGTACCAAGGAATTCATTTCCGACAAGCAGGATTTTACCGTCAATATCGCGCTGATCCGCGATGGCACGCCTGTACTCGGCGTCGTCTATGCGCCGGCCCTTGGCGTGGCATGGACCGGCGAAAAGGAGACGGCGCGCAAGCTCTTCATCTCAGGCGAATTCGAGCCGGTGTCAAACCACTCCATTCGCTGCCGTGCCAAACCGCCCATGCCGGTTGCCGTCATCAGTCGCTCCCACTGCACGCCGAAGACCGAAGCCTTCGTTGCCGAAAACGGCCTGATCGACAGCATCTCCATTGGCTCTTCGCTGAAATTCTGCATGCTGGCGGAAGGCGCGGCCGACGTTTACCCGCGCTTCAGCCGCACCATGATGTGGGACACCGCCGCAGGCGACGCGGTGCTCAGGGCTGCCGGCGGCATCACGCTCGATATGGCGGGCCTGCCGCTGCGCTACGAAATCGACCAGAGCAATGACGACATGCTGGCCAACCCCGACTTCATCGCCTGGGGCGCTCCCCCGCGATAAGAGCCTCCCGTGTGGTCGCAGGAGTCTCTCCTTCCCGAGCGACCCGGCGCTCCAAAGATGCAATCCAATGCCATGCGAAGAGCTGGGTGCGGGCCTGCGACGTAACCCGTAGAAGCCCCAGCCGCCCATCCGCGCGCCCCTTGCAACCTCTCCCAAATTTCGTTTCCGGCGAAAAAATTTTCGACAATTCCGTGAGCGGTAAAGCGCTCATTTTGCGCCTATGTGCCGCGAAGCACGAACAAACGCAGCGAAATCATTCAAATTGTTAATAAATTATCTCTGCACGCTTAGGTATTTTTTAAAGGTACGCCCCTAAAGTGCCCAGCATATGGTCTTGAGTTTGTGTAGAGTGTCCAATGACCGAAATGATACGCCCGCGAGTTAAATATGTCATCGGTCCCGATGGCAGCCCCTTGACGATTGCCGATCTGCCACCAGCCGACACCCGTCGCTGGGTTATCCGCCGAAAGGCCGAAGTCGTCGCCGCCGTGCGCGGGGGTCTTCTCAGCCTGGAGGAAGCCTGTGAGCGCTATACGCTGACAGTGGAAGAATTCCTGTCCTGGCAGTCGTCGATTGCAGATCATGGCCTCGCCGGCCTGCGCACCACGCGCATTCAGCAATACCGCCACTAAGAGTTTAGGCTTGGGCGCATTGGTTGCGTCCAGCCTTGCCAGATACGGCGTCACCCCATCCCGCTCATCCGGGACGGCGTGGCGCTTTTTTGTTTTTGGACTTCGCACTGTCTTAATGGCAAGTGGTGGGGATTTCTCCCCTGCCCTCAATCCGATCGGTCAGTAACCCATAAAAAAATCCGCCCGGCTTTCGCCAGGCGGACTGTCATCTACAAAAATGACACAGCGTCATTGAAAGCAGCCTCCTGATCAGCTGGCCGCCGTCAATGACGTCAGGATCAAAGCACTCGCGTTAACGCAAAAGCGTCAAGCGCGGGCGCGCACCGCCGTATCGCGGTTTTCCAGTGCTGCGGCCTTATCATACTCGGCCTGCACTTCTTCCAGAGAGGCTTCCGCGGCTTCCTGCTGCATCTTCAACTCGCGAATGGAGACCTGAAGGTTGTCGGCACGTTGGCGCGCAGCTTTGGCAAACGTCGGATAGGCGAAGTGGCTGGGATCGCTGATCCCGGACTTGCTTTCTTCCAGCGAGATCTGATGGACCAACTCCTTGGCCATCCGTTCGAATTCGGACATCATCGACTGCAGCTGCTGCAACTGACGACGTTTTTCGTTGACCTGAAATTCCTTCAGGCGAACTAGGCTGTCACGCGACTTCATACTCAATACTCCGTGGATAGCGAGACCCCGGTTCAAACAGGAACCAACCCGCCACTCCGGCTGTGCCGGAATGATTCTTAAAAGTTACCCGCCATTAATAAAAAAACTGCGCTGTTAACTTTTCATTTACGGGCATCGTTAATGATAAGGGAGATCATTTAAGGGTCGGTAAATGCCAAGCCCAAAAAACCACTGGGCACGACAATGCAAGAGTCGATTGAATCACTTAGGGGGCTTTCCTCATCTATTGGTTCATGTTTGGCGATGAGGGATTCACGTTGAAAAACAGCAGAGTGCCCGAATTATTTAATAAATTCTGCATACCTTGCCAAAGGAGAGAAGAATTTGTTAACCATTTGGTGGCAGCCTGCAAATCAGGCAACGTCTGGATCCGCATCGCGCAAAGGCATTGATTTACCAACCGCGGGCGGCAAAGGGGATAATTATGCGGGTTCTACTTATTGAAGACGACAGCGCAACGGCTCAGAGCATTGAGCTGATGTTGAAGTCAGAAAGTTTCAACGTCTATACGACCGACCTCGGTGAGGAAGGCGTGGACCTTGGAAAGCTCTACGATTACGATATTATCCTTCTCGATCTCAACCTCCCGGATATGTCCGGTTACGAGGTCTTGAGAACGCTCCGTCTCTCGAAGGTCAAGACACCGATCCTCATTCTGTCGGGCATGGCTGGTATCGAAGACAAGGTGCGCGGTCTCGGCTTCGGCGCCGACGATTACATGACCAAGCCGTTCCACAAGGACGAGCTGGTTGCCCGCATTCACGCCATCGTGCGCCGCTCCAAGGGTCACGCCCAGTCGGTCATCGCCACCGGCGAACTGATCGTTAACCTGGATGCCAAGACTGTTGAAGTCGGCGGCCAGCGCGTTCACCTGACGGGCAAGGAATACCAGATGCTGGAGCTTCTGTCGCTCCGCAAGGGTACCACGCTCACCAAGGAAATGTTCCTCAACCACCTTTACGGCGGTATGGACGAGCCTGAACTGAAGATCATCGACGTGTTCATCTGCAAGCTGCGCAAGAAGCTCGCAAACGCAGCAGGCGGCGCGAACTACATCGAAACCGTCTGGGGCCGCGGCTACGTGCTGCGCGAGCCGGACAGCAACACCGAATATCTCGAGACCGCCTGATTATCGCCTGAACATGCCTCCCAAGCATGATTGTCATGACAAACCCGCCGCGCAAACGGCGGGTTTTGTTTTTCCGATGACGCGGCCACAGGACGGAAGATGCTATGGCGATTCGCGAAGCCTCAATAGACGACGCCTCCAGCCTTGCAGCACTTTCCATTGAAGTCTGGATCGGCACCTATCTCAGGAACGGCGTGTCGAAATTCTTTGCCGATTACGCCCTCTCGACCTTCACCACGCAGATATTCGAAGCCTTCATCGATGATGAAAACGAGATCGTTCTCGTCTCCGACAATAGCGACGGCATAGACGGCTTCGTGCGCGTCACGCTCGAAAGCCCCGCCCCTATCTCGGAAACAGAAATCGCAACGCTCTATGTTCAGCCGCGACACAAGGGAAAAGGCATCGGTAGACGGCTTCTCGATGAAGCTTTCAGGCTAAGCGCGGAACGCGGACGTGACGGCGTGTGGCTCGCGGTCAACAGCGAGAATCAAGACGCCATCGCCTTCTATGAACGTCTCGGTTTTACGCGCGACGGCCAGACTACGTTCCGGATCGGCGAGCAATCCTATGCCAACGAGGTGATGGTGAAGCGTCTTTGAAGACCTAGCCAAGCGAATCGCACTGTCAGTGACGGGGGCAACAGCTTTTAAGCCACCCCCACATTTCACTCGGCATGAAAAAAATGGGCCACCTCACGGCAGCCCACATCAGAATCAGGCCGCTTCGGCAGCCCCGGCCATGGAGGCCGTGAAGACCACGCGGTCCTCATGAATCTTGTACTCGATCTTCATGCCGGCTTCCTCCGCCAGAAGCAGCGTGTAGTAAGGCTGGACGGAATGGGCGTCGATCGCCTCTTCTTCCGTGCCTTCGGCCAGGGCTGCAAATTTCGCGGGCACGCGCATCATGCGGCCCTTGACGGTGATTTCGAAGCGGGCATCGCCTTCGGGGTTTTCCAGCACGATATCCGCATTGCCGCCGCGCGGGATCGCGCCATAGGCAACAAGGAAGAGGTTCAGCAGCAGCTTGACGCGGTTCTTGGCGACGATGGCGCGCGGACCGGACCAGGTCACTTCCACCTTCTTTTCCGCAGCGGCAAAATCCTTGGCGGCCTTCTCCGCTTCGCCCGTGTCGATCGACGCACCGGCCGAGCCGGAAGCACCGAAGGCAAGGCGTGCAAACTTCAGTCTTACGGAAGCATTCAGCGCCGAGGTGCGAATAAGGTCCAGCGCATCGGCATCGGTGCCGCCTTCGTCGAGAAGTTCAAGACCATTATTGATGGCTCCGACCGGCGAAATGACGTCGTGGCAGACGCGGCTGCACAGAAGTGCCGCCAGATCCGGGCCGGAGAGCGAGATATTGAATTTTGATGTCATAGATTTTCTCCTGCGCGGATGGAGCGCGGACCCTATAAAAATTGCTTCAGCATTGGCCCGGAAATCGGAACCGATTTTCGGAAAAGCACGACGCGTCACCTCAAACTGTTGGAGCGCCCCAAGGGCGTCCGAAAGGACGCGAGGCGCTCTCATGAGCTTTTCCTTGTTAAATACAATATGTCCTGTCGAAAACGTGCTTCGCCGGACCGATTCCATTTAGCAAGGAAACGCTCTAAGCCATAATGACACCATATTTGGTAAACCGATTGTTAATATCATGGTCTCAAAATGCCAAATGTCTTAACACGGCAATGGTAACAAACAGACGGACGGAACTGACGATGCGACTTAACCAACTCCGCACCATCGCACGCCTCGGGCTGGTAAAGATTTTCGTGATGCTCGCGAGCCTGTCTTTGTCGGCTGCGCAGGCATCGGCACAAAGCAGCGATCAATACACAATCCAGGAAATTGTCGATGCCGGTCACGGCTTCTTCGGCGAGACGACGGGCGGCCTTGCGAAGGTCGTGGAACGCGCATTCCAGCAATATGGTCTGCCGAACGGCTACATTCTGGGCCAGGAAGGCTCCGGCGCCTTTGTCGCAGGCCTCACCTATGGCGAAGGTACGCTGTATACGAAGAATGCCGGTCAGCATCCGGTCTTCTGGCAGGGTCCATCGCTCGGTCTCGATTACGGCGGCCAGGGCACGCGCGCCATGATGCTCGTCTACAACCTGCCCTCCGTCAACGCGCTCTATCGTCGTTATGGCGGCGTCAGCGGCTCGGCCTTCATCGTCGCCGGCGTTGGCATGACGGTTTTGAAGAACAGCGACGTCACCATCGCCCCGATCCGTACCGGCATCGGCGCGCGCCTTGGCATCAATGTCGGCTATCTGAAGCTCACCCCGCAGCCGACCTGGAATCCTTTCTGATTCGTCAGCCGCTCACTTTTGCAGTAAAGTCCTCTAACGCGACTACAGCATCGGCCCGAAAATCGGAATCGATTTTCGGAAAGCACGATGCGTAGCTTCAAAAAGGTAAAGCGTCCTTTGTGCGTCCAATAGGACACACGGCGCTTTAGCGTGTAAGGCGATGACCGCCTGGCGCAAGATTGCCATGACAGTCTTCGCCGCGACGATGAAATGAGCTGCCATTTTGGGTCATCGACCCATGGCGCTTCCTGTGGAGACGACCACGCGTGATTGAGTACGCCCTTATTTTCGGCCTTGGTTTTCTCTGCGCAATTTTGCTGGTTTCATTGATTGCCCCTGCGATCCACCGGCGCATCGTGTCCTATACCGAAAAGCGACTGCGTGCGACGATGCCGATGAGCCCGCAGGAGGTGCGTGCGCAAAAGGACATGGCGCGTGCGCTGTATGCCGCGGAAAATGCCCGCACCCGTCAGGAACTGGATTCCGAGCGGGAAAAGGCTCTGGCGCTGAAGTTCAAGAACGAGGCGGCCCAGGGCGATGCCGGACGGCTTCTCGCCGAAACCCGCGAGCTGAAACTGCAGCTCGAGCAGATGACGCTGGAGGCAGGCGACCTGCGCGCCAAGGCCCGCCGTCACGAGGACGCCGTCGCCCGGCTAACGACCAAGCTCAACGACGCTGAAGAAACGGCGATTGCCCGCACCCAGGAAATCTCCAATCTGACCAAGCGCGTCAGCGCCATTTCCCGCGAACTGGACGATCTCAAGATCGCGCTGTCGGCCCGCGATCTGGAAGTGGAGCAGGGCAAAAGCAAGGCGAGTTCCTGGCGCAAGGAGCGCGAGGACATCACCCGCCAGCTGGAAGACGCCGCCGCAAAAGCGCGCGAGACCGCCCAGCATATGAACCGGGAAAGCCGCAAGATTGCGCGGCTTGAAGATCAGCTTGCCAAGGAAATGGCGCGCAATGCCGATAGCGAAATGCTACTGGAGCGTCGCGCCCAGGAAATCGCCCGCCTGAAAGAGCGCATGAGCGGCAATGATGCGAGCAAGGACGCGCTGAGCACCGCCCCTCTTCCGCTCATTCAGTCTGAAACCTCTGCGGAAACGCCGGAACGGCTTTCGCGCGAAATCGAGGATATCCGCAATCAGGGCACGGCGCTGACGGAGCGGCTATTGAACATCAAGGGCGACACCCATGATGAGGCGATCCGCAACGAGATCAGCCAGATTGCCGCACGCATGATCGCGCTCACTGCCGCGCAGGAAGGCGAAAGCTCCCCCATTCCCGCTCTCATCGCCAATGCCGAAAGCGCAGGTAACCGCCAAAGCCTTGCCAACCGTGCCAGCGAGTTGATGGCGCGCCGCGCCGGGTCATCATGAGAAGAATGCTCACGCTGTAGCGGGGGCAAGCGCCAGCATCGGCGCTCTCGGGGATAAGTTTAGCCTCAGCCACGCGCAACGATACACGGCGTGAAGGATCAGCTGACCCATCGGTTTGGCGCGAATATTGCCACAGCCGCGGCGACCAGATCGGCATTCCCGCTGGACAGGGTCCCATCCGGCCTTGACAGGCCGTCTTCCAGTCCGACCCGCGTCGACCAGCGCCGCTCGCGCGCGCGTCGCACGAAATGCCAGACGGTCGCATCGAAGCCGTGCAGCAGGATCGGCCGGGACAGCCCGGCGTTGGCCAGCACCTGCGCAATGCCATCGGCGATCTCGTCGGTTTGTTGACATCCTGTTCTTCGATTTCGATTAGCACCCGGAACAGGGGCGGACGGTCCGGCAATGAGACGAGCCGCTCCGCGTCGGCAATCGTCGCCAGACCGGCTTCGATGCCGACCCCGATCCTGTCGAGAAGCGCCATCACCGCGGGAGCATCCGGTTCGGAGAGATTGACCGACGCATAATCGGGCCGCTCACGCCAGGCCGCGATGCGTGCCCGCGTGGTTGCTGCATCCGCTTCGATCTATGCGCCCGTGGAAACGCCGATCAGCGTGCCTGGGCATGCGTTGCGCATGGCACGGATCGTGTCATCGACGGCCGCAAGGCTCTCCCGGCCAGCATCATCGCGCGGGTGGATGTGCAGTTCGGCCGCACCCGCCTCGATCGAGGCAACACCATCTCGGACCATGGCGTCGACCGTCAGGGGCAAATTCGGATGGTAACCGGCGGGACGGGCTCCGTTGATGCAGGCTTGGACGATCATGTGAGCTTCCTGTCGCTTTTGTTGTGGCGGACGTGGCTTCCCAGATTTTGCCGGCAGCATCGGCCCAAAAATCGGAATCGATTTTCGGAATGAGCGATGCCTGGATTAAAGACGATAGAGCATCCCTTGTGCGTCCAATAGGAGGCACGGCGCTCTAGCGGCCATTGTCCTCCGGTTTCGACAACGGCGCGGAGGACCGGCATACGCCAATGACTGTCTCGCGCAGCCAGCGATGCGCGGGATCGGCTTCCATGCGGGGATGCCAAAGCGCCACGACGGCGATCTCCGGCGTTTCCACCGGTAGCGGGAAGCTGACCAACCCCTCTTCGAACCATGGATCGGACAGGCAGGATTGCGTGACCAGCGCGACGAGATCGGACTGGCGCGCAATCCGCAAGGCATCGGGGAAGCCGGGCACCACGGCCACGATTTCGCGGGTAAGGCCGAGCGTTTCAAGAGCGTCATCGACCGGCCCGGTGAATTGCCCGCGCCGGGACACGACGACATGCCGGGCGGCGGCATACCGCTCAGGCGTCACCGGTGCTGAGAGCAGCGGATGCCCCTGTCGGACAACGCCGACAAAGCGGTCGCGAAAGAGAAGATGCGTTCGAACCTCGGGCGCAAAGTCGCCCAGCACTCCGATCTCCAGATCGATCGTTCCGTCCCGGAGCGGTCCCGCCTCTTTAACCGGCTTCGGCGCAAAGCGCAGGCGCGCATGGGGAGCGATCGCAACCACCGCGGCGACCAGGGGAGCGGAAAACAAGGCGATGAAACCTTCATTGGCCCGGATCGTGAAGGTCCGCTCCAGAGTGGCTAGATCAAGAGTGCCGTCCTGCGGGCTCAGAACGGCGCGCACATCGCGCGCCAGCACATGAACGCGCTCACGCAGCGCGATGGCGCGTGGCGTTGGCACCAGCCCACGACCTGCCCTCACGAGCAGAGGATCGCCGGTCGCGGCACGCAATCGGGCAAGCGTCCGGCTCATGGCGGATGAACTCAGGCCCAGCCGCCGCGCCGCCGCCGTTACACTGCCTTCAGTCAAAAGCGCATCCAGTGCCGGCAAAAGATTGAGGTCGATGGTGTCCATCGCAACACTCTATCCGATACCCGACAGATGCATAGCGTCTTGTGCAATAATAGTTTGCATCCTGTGCGTCTGGCGCATTTCATCTGCGAGGAGGATGATGGCGTCCGACATCAAAAGGAAAGGCGAGATCATGACCTCAAACCATGCAAACGAAACCAACAAAACCACTCTCATCGTCGGCGCATCGCGGGGACTTGGCCATGCAATGACGGCGGAATTTTTGGGGCACGGCTGGAATGTGATCGGAACGGTGCGTGGACCTGATCGAACCTTGTTGCACGACCTTGCCGATGCACATCCAGGCCGTGTTGAAATCGAACAGCTCGACGTCACAGAGCCGGAGCAGATCGCCGCGTTGCGTGATCGGCTGGCAGAGAAACAGATCGACATCCTGTTCGTGAACGCTGGTACGGCGAACACCAATCAGGATGAGACCATCTCGGAGGTGTCGACCGATGAGTTCATCCGCGTGATGGTCACGAATGCGCTTAGCCCCATGCGGGTGGTTGAAGGCTTGCAGGATTGCGTGACGCCGGCTGGTCTGATCGGCGTCATGTCATCCGGGCAGGGCAGCATTTCCAACAACAGGAATGGCGGTCATGAGGTCTATCGCGGCTCCAAGGCTGCGCTGAACCAATATATGCGCAGCTACGCGGCTCGCCATGCTCATGATTCTCGCGCCCTGGTGCTGATGGCGCCAGGCTGGATCCGCACCGGACTCGGCGGCCCCGATGCGCCCCTCGGCATGGAAGAGACCGTACCACAGATCGTTACCACGCTTCTCGCGCAGCAGGGAAAGCCAGGTCTTCGCTATCTCGACCGGGAAGGGCGTGGCGTCCCCTGGTGAGGATCGCCGAAAAAAATGCGATGAGCGGCATTAAAAATAAAGACCGATAAAATTGTACCGATCGATTTAAACGCCCCGAAAATTTTGCCTCGTAATGTCGTCTTCAACAGAGGCCGGACAACGAAAGAAAAACCGGCCCGGTAACCGAAGCGCAAAAGAAACCGGCGGGCAAGCCGGCCACGAAACGGGGTTAGACATGTTGAAGAAGCTTTTCGCAGCCGCACTGTGCGGCATCGTTATCGCATCCATCGCAAGCCACGCCGATGCGGCAGGCCCCGGCGGTCTCGCCAGAAGCTTTGCCAAGATCGAGCGCAACCTCATTGCATCGGCCCCGTCGATCACACAGGGCGAGCAAGTGGACATCGAGCGCAAGGCCGCGATCGCCTCGCTCGACTTCTACTTCCAGCGCTTCGACCAGTTCGAAAAGCTGCGCTGAACCAAATATCCAAGAGATTCATGACCGACTGCCGCCCGTCGTTGCGCCCTTGTGCCTACACGACAGGCGGCTTTTTTCGTTCGGCCACCGCAATGCCGCCAAGTGCGAGCAAAAGGGCGATGATCTGATAGAGATGCAGCGTCTCGCCGATGATCATCACCGATAGAAACGTGCCGAAAACCGGAATGAGGTTGATGAAGAGCCCCGCGCGGTTCGGACCGATCTCTTCCACGCCCTTGATGAAAGAGATTTGCGCCACGAGGGACGGGAAGAGTGCGGTATAGAGAACGATCGCCCAACCCTTCGCTTCGGGCCAGATCGCCTGATCGCTCAAGACTTCCCATCCCATCAGCGGTATGGAGGTCAGAAGAGCGGCCGTCGCTGGAATGGCCATCAGCGTGCGCCAGTCCACCGCCGGCTTCCAGCGCAGGATCACGGTGTAGATCGCATAGGCGAGCACGGCGAGCAGCATGATCGCATCGCCTGGATTGAACTCTAGCCGCACGAGCGACATCAGATCGCCGCGGGAGGCGAGAAGCGCAACCCCGCAGATGGTCAGCATGAAGCCGATGATCTGGACGGCGAGCACCTTGGTGCGAAAGAGCGCGAAGTTGAAGATGAAGATCACCGCCGGAATGACAGCCTGGATCACCGCGGCATTGATCGCGGTTGTGTATTTCAGCGCCGAGTAGAGGGCGGCGTTGAAACAGGTGTATCCAACCGTACCGAGGATGAAGAAATAGGGCAGCCGCTTCTTGACCACCGGCCAGTCGCGGGCCAGTTGCGGCAAGGAGATCGCGACAATGATCGCCACTGCAACGACCCAGCGCAGAAAGGTCAGCACCATCGGGCTGATATGGCCCACCGCAAGCTTGCCCGCGACGGCATTGCCGCCCCAGCACAATGCGGCAATGGTGAGGACGAGATAGGCTCTGGAGGGCACGGGCACAGAACTTTCATTCAAAGACGTGCCCGATTTCTGCACTCGCCCTCACGGCTTCGCAAGGGCAGTTGCACGCTTTTCAGCCATAGGATGGGCACAATTATCCTACAAAAGCAAAATTCCGCTGCATAAACAGGGTCGCTTTCCGCAAAACAACGCAGTATAGATTTGCGGGTTTAAGGTAGGGGCGCCCCGGCGCCATGAGCAGGAAAGCAAGAAATGACGAATGTAGTCGTGGTCGGCTCGCAGTGGGGCGACGAAGGCAAGGGTAAGATTGTTGACTGGCTCTCCGAGCGCGCCGACGTGGTCGTGCGCTATCAGGGTGGGCACAATGCCGGTCATACGCTTGTCATTGATGGCGTCAGCTACAAGCTGTCCCTGCTCCCTTCCGGCGTCGTTCGTCCCGGCAAGCTTGCCGTCATCGGCAATGGCGTGGTGGTCGATCCTCACGCGCTGATTGCGGAAATGGGCCGTCTGGAAGCCCAGGGCGTCAAGGTGACGGCTGAAAACCTGCGCATCGCCGACAATGCCACGCTCATCCTGTCTCTGCACCGCGAACTGGACGGCATGCGCGAAGACGCCGCCTCCAACAGCGGCACCAAGATCGGCACCACCCGCCGCGGCATCGGTCCTGCCTATGAAGACAAGGTCGGCCGTCGCGCCATCCGCGTCATGGATCTCGAAGACCGCGAAGCGCTGTCGGCCAAGGTCGACCGCATTCTGACCCACCACAATGCCCTTCGTCGCGGTTTCGGCGCTGCCGAAGTTGCGCATGAAACGATCATGGAAGAGCTGACATCGATTGCCGATCGCATTCTTCCCTTCAGCGAAACCGTCTGGCTGCTGCTCGACAAGAAGCGCCGCGCCGGTGCGCGCATCCTGTTCGAAGGCGCGCAAGGTTCGCTTCTCGATATCGATCACGGCACCTATCCCTATGTGACGTCGTCCAACACGGTGGCGGGTCAGGCAGCTGCCGGTTCCGGCATGGGCCCGGGTTCGCTCGGCTATATTCTGGGCATCACCAAGGCCTATACGACGCGCGTTGGCGAAGGCCCCTTCCCGACCGAACTGCACGACGAGATCGGCCAGTTCTTGGGCGAGAAAGGTCATGAATTCGGCACCGTTACGGGCCGCAAGCGCCGCTGCGGCTGGTTCGATGCGGCATTGGTGCGCCAGTCGGTTGCCACCAACGGCATCACCGGCATTGCGCTCACCAAGCTCGATGTTCTCGACGGCCTGGACGAACTGAAAATCTGCGTCGGCTACAAACTCGACGGCCAGGAAATCGATCACCTTCCGGCAAGCCAGGGCGCACAGGCCCGCGTCGAGCCGATCTACATCACGCTTGAGGGCTGGAAGGAATCGACCGTCGGTGCCCGCAAGTGGGCGGACCTGCCGGCCCAGGCGATCAAATATGTGCGTCAGGTCGAGGAACTGATCGGCGCGCCCGTGGCACTGCTGTCCACCAGCCCGGAGCGTGACGACACCATACTTGTGACTGACCCGTTTGAGGACTAATGTCCTCGGCGATCAAACTTCATAAACCATTTCGGGTCAGCGTGTTGCCGGTCCCGACGAGAAAGTGCTGATGGCGGATTTTGTAGCAGTCATTCGCAAGGCCGTGGATGGCTTGGCGAACAATACTCCCGAAAACCGGGCCAAGGTGTACGACAAGGCACGCAGCGCCGTCGTGCGCCAGCTTGAAAACATGAAGCCGCGCCCGCCGGAAGAAATGCTCCAGCGGCAGATCATGAAGCTCGACACCGCGATTGCCGAGGTCGAGGGCGAGTATTCCGAAGCACTTCCCGCAGTGGAGGACGAAGACGATGGCGCGGCCGCCGCTTACGCGGCGCCTGCGACCGAAGACGTGTCGTCGCCCTATTATGAAGAAAGCGTCGCGCAGCAACAGCGCTACGCCGATGACCATCGCGATGAGGCGGAGCCCGCCCATCCTGATCAGCAGGCCGAGCCTGAGCAGCACGATACTTATGCTGCCCACCAAGATGTGGAACGGCACGAAGAGCGCGAGCCCGCCTATCAGGCTGAGCCTGCCGAAGAGCCGGCCTATCGTGCCGAGGAAACGGCAGAAGATGCCGAGCGTTACGAGCGCCCGGCATTCGACGAGGCACATGAACCTCATCAGGAGCCGGAGACCTATCGGCACGAGGCCCCGGCCTATTCTCATAAGCATGAGGACGAGCACCATGGCGTCGAAGCACGTCATGAGCCCGTCGCCGAGGAAGACCACGCGCACCGCGACTGGGTCGGCCAGGACAGCCATCTCGAGCCCGCCCCGTGGGAGCGCGAAGAGACGACGGTCGGCGACCATGTGGCTGACGATCAGCTTCATGCCGCTTATCGCCACGACGAGGTTGCCCATGACGATTACCGTCATGAGGAGACCCATCGGGATGATGACGCGCGCGAAGAACCGCGTCAGGCAGAACCCTTCAGCACCGAAACCGTGCTGCATGAAAACGCACCGCTTCCCTACACGGCAGGCTTCGACGGCCATTCCAATTACTATGGCAATGTCAGCGTAGAGCCGGAGAACCGTACCGCTTCCGACGAGACGCATTATGCCGCCTTCGACGAGCATGACGCTCATCGCGACCAGCCGGAAACGGCGCAAGCCAATAACGCTGGCAAGGCCGCGGCTCCGGTCGACGATTTCTCGTCCTATTTTCAGGACACGGCACTCGATCTGCCGCCGAAGTCTTCGCCGTCCCTCCCCCGTGCAGATGAAGATCCTTTTGCGGCAAGCGCCAAGAAGGACGACAAGGAACGCACGCCCTGGGACGATCTCGAAGAACTGATCGGCTATGATGGCGGCGCAAACGATCGCTCCGACAAGACGGCCGGCAATAATTTCGACAGCGGCTTTACCGGCGCTGGCATTCCGGCAGCCGCCTATGCGACGAAGAAAAAGCCGAAGCGCAACTATGCGGGCATGGTTCTCGGCCTTGGCCTTCTCGTGGTGCTTGCAGGCGGTGGCTACGCCGCCTGGACAAACCGCGAGGCCCTGAACGACATGGTCGGCGGTTTGGTCAATTCGGCCAAGACGGGCACATCGACCGAGACACCATCCGACGGAACCTCGCAGACGGCATCGGCACCGGCCAATGGCCAAACACCGGCTGGCAATCAGCCAGCGGCCAACGGCCAGACACCGGCCCAGGGCCAGGCGTCGACAGCAACGCCGGCAGCGACGCGTCCTGCCGATGACGGCTCCGTCACCGGCACGAAGTTCACCCAGCGGCTTCTTGCCGACGGTACGGAGAAGGACGAAGGCCCAGGCCCCGGCGCCAATGGCCAGCCTGTGACCGCAGAAGGCCAGTCGGTCTATCAACAGAACGAGGCGCCTTCGGCCCAGAACACCGCTGCTGCGGCACCGGCTGCTTCCGGCAGCCAGCCCGCCGCACAGCAAGCCGCGACTCCCGCGGCCGCAGCAACCGGCGACCGCATGTTCCTCTACGAGGAAGTGCTCGGCCAGACGGTTCCGACAGCGATCGAAGGGACGGTCTCCTGGACGTTGCAGAACGAGAAGGATGAGGCTGGCAAGCCATCGCCTGAGGTTCAGGGCCAGATCACCATCCCCGGCCGTGGCCTCAGCGCACTCATCACCTTCAAGCGCAACACCGACCCGTCGCTTCCCGCAAGCCATCTGGTCGAGATCGTCTTCTCGGTCTCGCCCGGCTTCGAAGGTGGCGCCATCGACAGCGTCCAGCGCATTGCCATGAAGTCCACCGAACAGGACCGCGGCAACGCACTCATCGCCGTTCCTGCAAAGATCACCGACGATTTCCACATGATCGCGCTGAACGACTTTCCCGACGCACGCAAGACCAATCTGGAATTGCTCAGAACCCGTGACTGGATCGACATTCCGGTGTCCTACCGCAACGGTCGCCGGGCGCTCCTGACGCTTCAGAAGGGCGCTGACGGCAAGTCTGCATTTGAGACCGCGCTTCGCGAGTGGATGGCGGCATCGCCGACGCCCGCGCAGTAAGCAGATCGGATAACTCGACCAAAACGAAAAGCCCCGGTGAAGATTTCACCGGGGCTTTTGCTTGGAAGGTGTATTCATCGAATGCCTACAGCATCGGCCCGAAAATCGGAATCGATTTTCGGAAAGCACGATGCGTAGATCAAAGAAGATAGAGCGTCCTTTGTGCGTCCAATAGGAAGCACGGCGCTCTAACGCATGTCGCGCAAAAGTGTGCAGCGGTTTTGCGATAACGACATGCGACAAAACGAGGACTTAAAGCGTAGGGAGCGAATCTGAAAGATCGCGACACGCTTTAAACGTATCAGGCGTCCACGAGCCGAAGTGCCTTGGCAGCCTCTTCGGCTTGCTTCTGCACCGCGTCCTGCACTTTTTCAAAGGCGCGGACTTCGATCTGGCGAACGCGCTCGCGGCTGATGTCGAACTCGGTGGACAGCTCTTCCAGCGTCACCGGATCTTCCGCCAGACGGCGTGCTTCAAATATGCGACGTTCGCGATCGTTCAGAACGCCGAGTGCCTTGGAGAGCATGCGGCGGCGGGTTTCCAGCTCGTCCTGCTCGATCAGCACCGCTTCCTGGCTTTCCTGGTCGTCGACCAGCCAATCCTGCCACTGGCCGGATTCGCCTTCGGACGCCTTGATCGGCGCGTTCAGCGAGGCGTCGCCAGACAGGCGGCGGTTCATCGAGATGACCTCTTCCTCGGACACCTGCAGCTTCGTCGCGATTTCCTTGACGTGTTCGGCCTTCAGATCGCCGTCATCGATCGCCTGCAGACGCCCTTTGAGACGGCGCAGGTTGAAGAAGAGGCGCTTCTGGTTGGCGGTCGTGCCCATTTTGACCAGAGACCACGAGCGCAGGATATATTCCTGGATCGACGCCTTGATCCACCACATGGCATAGGTCGCGAGGCGGAAGCCGCGATCAGGATCGAACTTCTTCACCGCCTGCATCAAACCGACATTGCCCTCGGACACGACTTCGCCGATCGGCAGACCGTAACCACGGTAACCCATGGCGATCTTGGCAACGAGGCGAAGGTGACTGGTCACGAGCTTGTGGGCGGCATCTCTGTCGCCGTGCTCGGCATAACGCTTGCCGAGCATATATTCTTCCTGCGGTTCCAGCATCGGGAACTTGCGAATTTCGTCTAGATATCGGTTCAGACCGGCTTCACCAGCCGTAATCGATGGCAAACTATTGCGGGCCATAAAGCACCCCCTTTATGTTTTTTTCAGGCACGGTTCCCAAACCTAAGGCGAACCTTATCGCGGTTCATTTCCGACCCCGCTTCAAGCCATGTCTTAAATATGTATGCGGATGTCACGTTTCAAGGAAACGCGACACTCTCATATGAACCGATAATACCTCATCACGGGACGTTGAAAAAACCGATCTCAGCCGAAATCGTTCCCAAAAAAATCATCATTGAAAAGCGGCAGGATGCCGCACACCGTCAGGCGTTGCTCACGGCTTAAGCCCGCAACGCATTCGCCAGTTCTGCCATGTCGTCCGGCATATCCGTTTCAAACTCCATCACCTCGCCGGTGCGCGGATGTTCGAAGACCAGTAGATAGGCATGCAGCGCCTGGCGCGGGAAGCGGTTGACGACGATCTTCGCCGGTTCCGGTAGAAGGTTCGCCTTGGTTCGAAAGGCCGCCCCATATTCGGGATCGCCGATCAGCGGATGGCCGATATGGGCCATGTGAACGCGGATCTGGTGGGTGCGCCCGGTCTCCAGCTGGCATTCCACCATGGAGGCGAGCGAGGTTGCATCCGGCTTTTCGTGATAGCGCTCCACCACCTCATAATGGGTGATGGCTTCGCGCGCATCGTCGGCATCCTCGCGCTTGACGGCGCGCTTCGTGCGGTCGGTGCTGCGTCCCAAGGCCGCATCGATCGTACCGCGCAGGCTCTTCGGGCGGCCCCAGACGATCGCCTTATAGGCGCGCTCCAGCGGGCCGGTGCGGCCGTGGTCGGCAAATTGTGCGGCCAGATGCCGGTGGGCATTGTCGTTCTTGGCAACCACCATCACACCGCTGGTTTCCTTGTCCAGCCGGTGAACGATGCCCGGGCGCTTGACGCCGCCAATGCCGGAGAGACTATCGCCGCAATGATGGATCAGCGCGTTGACCAGCGTTCCGGTCCAGTTGCCGGCACCGGGATGCACCACAAGACCGGCGGGCTTGATCAGCACGATCAGGTCATCATCCTCATATTCCACCTCGAGCGGAATATCCTCACCCTTGGGTTCGGGATCTTCCGGCTCCGGCATGGTGATCTCGATGCTGTCGCCGACGCGGATCTTCTTCTTCGGCTCGGTGACGGCCACACCATTGACGAAGACGGCTCCCTGCTCGATCAGCGCCTTGAGGCGGCTGCGGGAAAGATCGCCCCCAACTTCGGCTGCCAGCCAGGAATCGAGGCGCCCTTCGGCATCATCGCCAGCAATCAGGACTTTCCTTGCGTCTTCGCCTTGTTTAAAGGGGTCGTTCATTCTTATTTTTCCGATCAATCCGAGACTTCCAAGGACCCCGATGACGCAGATCGAGCAAGACGAACAGGACGACAAGCCGCTAGACCCGGCCATGGAAAAAGTTCGCCGCAAGATGATCCGTTTGCAGATCGTGTCGGGCTTGGTGATGTTTATCAGCCTTATGGCCGTCTTCGGCGCGGTTGTCTACAAGGCGATGGGACCATCGAAAACCGCAACACCGGCGGCGACCCAGTCCATGCAGGTACCGTCCGATCAGCCGGTCTCGGCAACGGCCAGCCTGCCGCAGGGCTTCACCATCGAGAACGTCTCCTTCGCCAATGGCGACATGCTGTTCTATGGTCGCCTCGCCAACGGCACGCGCAAGGCGCTGGTCTTCAATGTCCAGACACGCCGCTTCGTCGCAGACGTCACCATCGATGCTCAATGATCTGCCTGCCCTGCCGAATGGCGCGCGTCCCACTGCGATAGAGCGGGCTGACGATCCACGGATCGCTGCCTTTCGCGACATCAAGGAACGCGACCTGACCGGCAGGCACGGCAAATTCATCGTCGAAGGCACCGTGGTGCTGCGCATGCTGGCGGCAGTCCACAAGACAGGCGGCGATTTCCGCGCCGAATGCATCCTGATCCTGAAAAATCGCCTCGCCGGCGTGCTGGATATTCTCTCCGAATTTCCGGCAGACGTGCCGGTCTATGTCGCAGAGGCCGAGGTGCTCGACACCATCGTCGGCTTTCACCTGCACCGGGGCATATTGGCGCTGGGCTCGCGGATGGGAAGCCGCGACAGGGCGCAGACGATCGCCAGCCTGCCGGAAACCGCACTCGTCGTCGCAGGCTGCGGCCTTTCCAACCACGACAATATGGGCGCCATGTTTCGCAACGCCGCAGCCTTCATGGCGGACGCGGTGTTTCTGGACTCCACCTCCTGCGATCCGCTCTACCGCAAGGCCCTGCGCGTCTCGGTCGGCTCGGTCCTGTCGGTGCCCTATCATCGCGGCGGTGACGCGCTTTCCATGCTGGAGGCACTGGCAAATGAAGGTTTCGAGATCTGGAGCCTCTCGCCAGCGGGCAAAACGGAGATCCGACACATCCCGCCCTCTCCCCGCATGGCGCTCGTGATCGGCACCGAAGGAGATGGCCTTCCGCCTGCTGTGCTTTCGCGCTTCCATTCGGCCCGCATCGCCCAATCTCCGCAGCTCGATAGCCTCAACGCCGGCACCGCATCCGGTCTCGCGCTCTACCAGATGGCGTCGGCCATGAGCCGTATCTAAGCGGTTAATCGATCCTTAACAGATCGCATTTGCATTAACCCTGTCTCAAAACCGAGCATTAAGATTTACGATTTACTAATGCGCGGAACGAAAGGTTTTCGCGATGCGTAGCGTTTTTGTCGCCCTTTTTCTTTTGGTCGTTCTGGCAGGTTGTGCGACAGCCCCGTCGCAAATCACCAATGCCTGTGCCATTTTCGAACAGCGCAACGGCATGTTCAACAACTGGCGCAAGGATGCCGAGGCAGCGCAACGCGAGTTCGGCGTGCCCGTGCCGGTGATGATGGCGACGATCTATACGGAATCGAGCTTCCAGCCCTACGCCCGCCCGCCGCGCACCAAGCTTCTCGGCTTCATTCCGTGGAAGCGAAAATCCACGGCTTACGGCTATGCCCAGGCGCTGGACGGCACGTGGGATCGATACCGCCGCGAAACCGGACGCTGGGGCGCCAGCCGCACCGACTTCACCGACGCCATCCATTTCGTCGGCTGGTATCACTCCACCAGCAACCGCCAGAACGGCATTGCGCTGAACGATCCCTACAATCTCTATCTTGCCTATTACTCCGGCCATGGCGGCTACGCCAATGGTGTATGGCGCAACAATACGGCCATCCAGAAGGCGGCGCGGCGCTCGGCCAATATGGCAATCCGCTACGAAGCACAGCTTCGCCAATGCGGCTATTGAGAAAAAGCCGCGGCTGAGCCGGGAATGGGCTCGGCCACCGCTTCTGTTATGCCTCACATATAGGGCGTCAAAAACGTCCGCACCGCTTCGATTTCATTCGACCGAATCTCATGCCCGCCAGCATGCCACTCTTCCGTGACCTCTCCGCCTTGGGCTTTCAGATAGTCGGCAAAGGCCTTGGTCATCGGCACCGGACAAATCGGGTCGCGCTCTCCAGCCGTGATCAGAACCCGTCGCGTTTGCGGCGCGGGGCCCGCTTTCGGCTCAAAGGGAATGAGCGGATGCATGAGCGCTGCCGCATCGAAGAGATCGGGAAACTCGATCAGGACATTGGCAAGGATATTCGCGCCATTGGAAAAGCCGAGCCCGACAACCTTGCCTGCCTGATGCGCGTCGCGGTGCGCCGTAATGAAATCGGCCATGCGGCGGGTCGCCCGGTCGAGGTCGTCAAGATCGTAGACGCCTTCCGCCTTGCGGCGGAAGAAACGCGCCGCACCATGTTCGGAGACATCGCCGCGCGGCGAAATCACTGTGGCATTCGGCAAGAGCCGTGAGGCGAAATCGAAGAACTGGTTCTCGTCGCCACCAGTGCCGTGAAAGACAAAGAAAGCCGGCTGGCCGGGCGTGCCGACGCGCAGCTTATGAATGTAACTGTCGGTGCTCATCTCGTACTCCTCAAATCCTCGACGAGGCCTGCGTTTGAGCCAGCCTCGTTCCCCTGATGTTCAAGCCTTTAGCGAGCCATCGAGCGGCTCAAGATGCTGCTCGAGGAAGGGCCGCAGATGCTTGTGCTGCTCAGGCAATTGCAGCGTTTCACCCAGATGCGCGGTATCTTCATCGCGATCGAAGCCCGGCTCGTTCGTGGCGATCTCAAACAGCACCCCACCCGGCGTACGGAAATAGATCGCCCAGAAGTAGTCGCGGTCGATGACCGGTGTCACCTGATAGCCAGTGTCCATAAGCGCTTTGCGAACCTCCAACTGCTTGGCGCGGTTTTCGACAGCAAAGGCGATGTGATGGACGGAACCGGCACCCAGACGCGCGCCGGAGATATTCGGCATGGTCTCGATATCGATCACATCGGCACCATTGCCGCCGGGAATGCCAAGACGGACAACGCCATCTTGGCGGTCCATCTCCTGATAGCCCATGAACTTCAAGAGCTCTGCCGTCGCACCCTCATCGCGTAGGCGCAGCGACGCACCCTGGAAACCATGGATCGCCTGATCCTGACCGACACCATTGCCCGTGAACTGCGCCCGGCTGTCATCCTTGACTTCCACCAGCGCAAAGCCATCGCCATCGGGGCCAGCAAAATGCAGGCGCTTGTTGCCAAAGGCTTCATCGCTCTTCAGCCCCTCGACATTCGCCTTGGAAAGACGATCCTGCCAATAACCGAGCGAACCTTCTGGAACTGAAAACAGCGTGGTGCCGACTTCGCCGGTGCCCGGACGCCCGCGAGCAATATGCGGAAATGGGAAGTAGGTCATGACCGAACCCGGCGAACCGACCTCATCACCATAATAGAGGTGATAGACATCCGGCGCATCGAAATTGACGGTCTGCTTGACCCGGCGCAGACCCAGCGTATCGGTGAAGAAGCGGTTGTTGCCCGATGCACTCGCGGCCATGGAGGTGACGTGGTGCAGGCCCTTGATCTGGTTCAACATGATAAAACCCTTGTGCTTCGGCGGAGGCTTCATTCTGGAAGCAGGTGCCGTGTTTGATGGGCTGAAGATGGTGCAGATCGGCCCTGACGCATAGAGTGAACAATCAGAACGGATCGTTCTTTTTCTGAGAACAGTTTTCGGCTGCCAGTCGTCACCAGCTTATCCGCAATTACGCAGATTCCTCGCTGACAGTTGTTTTCTCAATATATCTCAAGTCGCTGAAATACATGCGCAATTCTAAACGAAATTTAATTTGACTGTACTACCGGCACTTCTAGATTTCGCGTGTAAATTCCTCGGTTGGGACAACCACCATGAACAAGATCCTCCTTAAAATTTCTGCCGCAATATTGATTTCCACTGCAGTAGCAAGCTGTGTCACCACGAATGCCGAAGGCATCAAGCAAACCACTTATACAAAGAACGCCCTCAGCGGCGAGCCCACCAAAATCGATTGGGCTGTGGCGGTGAAGGGAGATTGCAGCGCTCGCGTCATCCCGGAACTGCGCGTTCTGCAAGCCCCTCAACACGGCACCGTCGACATCGTCCACGAAAAGCTAGATGGAAAGTTCCACGGGACCTATGCAAAATGCACGGGAAAAGACGTGCAAGGGGCCGCCGCTTACTACACCTCGAAAAAGGGGTTCACCGGCACTGACAAGGTTGTGATCCGCAACTCATACAAGGACGGTGTGGTGCGAGATTCTGTCGCCGAGATCAACGTCGTCAAGTGATTGACGTTAAAGGCTGAGACCGCTCGGACGGTCGTGTTGGAACCCGCAGTTGCTCATTCGGCGCTGCGGGTTTTTGCATGCCCCCTGACGATCACAGCCCTCACACCTCGTCCGGCAACTGCCAGTCGATCGGGTCTCGTCCATGCGAGATGAGGAAGGCATTGGCCTTGGAGAAATGGTGGTTGCCGAAAAAGCCATTATGGGCGGAAAGCGGCGATGGGTGGGCCGATTTCAGCACAAGATGTTTGCGCTGATCGACGAATGACGCCTTCTTCTGGGCGTAAGCGCCCCAGAGCAGGAAGACGACATGATCGCACTGCTCGTTGACGGCCCGGATGACGGCGTCGGTGAACGTCTCCCAGCCTTGCCCCTGATGCGAGGCGGCCCGCGCCTGCTCCACCGTCAGGACGCTGTTGAGAAGCAGAACGCCCTGCTTGGCCCAGCTTTCCAGAAAGCCGTGCTTGACTGGATGGACGCCCAGATCGCTCTGCAATTCCTTGTAGATATTGACGAGCGAGGGCGGAATGCGCACGCCGGGGCGCACGGAAAAGCAGAGACCATGCGCCTGGCCCGGACCATGATACGGGTCCTGCCCCAGGATCACGACCTTGACCTCGTCGAGCGGGGTCAGATCGAGCGCGCGGAAATACTCCGGCCCCTTGGGAAAGATCTGCTTGCCGGCTTCCTTTTCGGCCAGCAGAAAACCTTTCAGCTTCTGCATATACTGGCTGTCGAATTCACCCGAAAGCGCCTGTTTCCAGCTCTCCTCGAGTTTCACGCCAGCCTCTGCCATGGTGAGCCGTCCCCTGTAAGCCGCTTACTTGAAGCGATTGCCGCGCTGCAGCACTTCGATCTTGTAGCCGTCCGGATCGCAGATGAAGAAATATTTGGCGAACGGCATGCCTTTGTAATCCGCCTCGATGATCTTGCCAACCGAAAGGCCGAGTTCGGAAAGGCGGGCATGCTCGGCATCCACATCGTCGACGCTGACGGCAAGATGGCCGTAGCCGTCACCCAGCGCATACGGCACCTCGCGGCCCTTGTTGACCGTCAGTTCCAGCTCGAAGTCGCCCTGGCTGTTGCTCAGATAAATCAACGTGAAGGTTTCGAATTCGAAGCGCTCGGCAACATCGAGATTGAAAGCCTGCTTGTAGAAATTCACCGAACGCGTCTCGTCCAGCACCCGGACCATCGAGTGGATCAGCTTGGCCATGGTGTCTTCCTTCTTCCTGTTAAAGCGTTTCGCGATCCTTCGGATTCGCGCCTCACGCTTCGAGTTTTGTTTGTCGCACGTCCTTATCGCAAACCGCTTACGCATATCTGCGCGGACCATGCCTGGCCGGTTGTACCCCGGCATTTTGGCAGGCAGATAAAGCCGAAAGGCAGAGAGTTCAACCCCTTGGCTCGGAACGAGGGTCTGCGACGCTTTTTCTTTGTCAGGGATGGCACGCCCGTGTTACCGGCAGATATGCGCATTGTTTACCTCTGTCTTGGCTGTCTGATGGTCGCCACCGGTGTGGTCGGCGCGTTTCTGCCCGTGTTGCCGACGACGCCATTTCTTCTGCTGGCGCTCTGGTGTTTTTCCAAATCGTCGCCGCGACTGGAGGCATGGCTGCTGAACCACCCACGCTTCGGCAAATCCCTGCGCAACTGGCGCGAACACGGCGCCATTCCGCGGCGCGCCAAGATCGCCGCAGTCTCTTTGATGACAATGAGTTATCTGTTTTACGTCTTCATCTTGGCCCCGCCCGCTCTTCAAATGCTGGTCGTCGCGGTTGTGATGATCGGTGCTGGAACCTTCGTGGTCACGCGGCCATCGCCGCCCAAGGACTGAGCAAGCGGCCTAACGGTGCCGTGCCTGTGGCAGCACATAGGCGATATGATCGGCCGGCAGACGCCCCACCGCGCCGCCCACGCCATAGACCCGGGCAATGGTCTCGTCATTGATGGTCTCGAGCGCCGATCCGCACGCGGTGACAGTGCCCCGGTGCATGACGATAAGTTGATCGGCAAACTCCGCCGCAAGATTGAGATCGTGCAGGATCGCCAGCACCGTGCCGCCAGCCGCAACAAAGTCCTTGGCCGTTTCCAGGACGGAAATCTGATGACCAAGATCAAGGCTGGAAGTTGGCTCGTCGAGAAGCAGGACACGGCTCTCGCCGTTCTCCACGGCAAGCGGCACCTGGGCGAGCGCGCGGGCAAACTGCACCCGCTGCTGCTCTCCGCCAGACAGCATGTTGTAAGCCCGGCCCTCGAAGCCGTTCAAGCCCACTTTCGCAAGCGCGCGTCGTGCCTGTTCATCCGGGGTGCGCGACCCTTGCGCCACCGCACCCATCCGCACGATTTCAAGCGCGGTGAAGGGAAAGGCAAGCATCGTGCTCTGAGGCAGCACGGCACGACGACGCGCGAGTTGCACCGGGGAGAAAACCGAGAGATCGATATTGCCATAGGCGACGTGACCCTGATCGGGCGTCATCTCGCCGCACAACACCTTCATCAAGGTCGATTTTCCCGCGCCATTGGGACCGATGATGATACTGAAAGTACCGGGCGAAAGGCTGATCGACACGTCATCGATCAAATGCCGCTCTCCGCGTGTGACGGTGACATTGCGTGCCGAAATCATGTCGTGCTCCTCAGACCGAGACCGTTCTTGCCAAGCAGCAGGAATAGGAACACTGGCGCACCGATCAGCGCCATCACCACCCCGATCGGCAATTCGGCGGGAGCGGCGACGGTGCGGGCGAAACTGTCCGCAAGCAGCAGAAGTGCTGCTCCGCCAATCGCCGAGGACGGCAGCAGGAAGCGATGCGACGAGCCGATGACGAGACGCAGCAGATGTGGCACGACAATGCCGACGAAGCCGATGGAGCCTGCCGCGGCGACACTTGCACCACAGGCAGCGGCCACGACGACGATGACGATGCGCTTCAGCCGTTGCACCGGAATACCCATGTGGAAAGCTGCGGCATCGCCAAGGATCAGCGCATCCAGCCCCTTGGAAACGAAGGGAATGCTGACAAGGATCGCCAGCACGAAGGGCAGCGTCGCGAGCACCTTGGTGGAGGTGGCGCCACCGAGCGAGCCGAGGCTCCAGAAGGTGATGTCGCGCAGCGCCCGGTCGTCGGCCATGAAGATCATCAGGCCCGTCAGGGCACCGCTCAATGCAGCGACCGCAATGCCGGCAAGGATCAGCACCGTGGTCGAGGTGGCGCCATTGCGCGTGGCGATGATGTAGAGAAGGAATGTGTTGATCAGCCCGCCGGCAAAGGCCATGACCGGCAGAAAGTGGACGCCGAGGAAGAGCGACAGCGGTGCAAGCAGCCCACCGCCCAGCGCCAATGCCGCAACGGCAAAAAGGGCGGCACCCGAGGTCACGCCAACAAGGCCCGGATCGGCCAGCGGATTGCGAAACAGCCCCTGCATCATCGCACCCGAAACGGCGAGGGCAGCACCGATCATCAGCCCAAGCCCGGTGCGCGGCAGGCGCACGGCCTCCAGAATGATGCGGTCGCGCGCATCCATGCCCTCGGCACCGCCGGTAAAATAAAGCCAGAGTTCATGCAAGCCAACGCCTGTCGGGCCGCTTGCCAGCGACACGAGACAGGCGAGAAACAGGATGAGGCAGAGTGCGCCAAGCGTCACGACGCCCTTGCGGGAGCGATCTCCTGGCACCCTTCCCGCCGCCGCGTTCATCGCAATCGCACTCACGGCTTGACGATCTCCGGATAGAGTTTTGACGCAAGCTCACGACCGGCGGCGGGCGTGCGCGGGCCAAAGCCGATCAGGTAAAGCCCGTCCATGCTGATCAGGGCTTTTGCCGCAGCAGCGGGTGTGGACTGGAAGGCGGGCAGCGCAAAGACCTCTTCGGGCTTTGCCGCATGATTGCCCCGCTGCATGGTGAGAATAACATCAGGGGCTGCCGCAATCACCGCCTCATCCGTCAGCGGCTTGTAGCCGGTGATTTCGGGCGCGGCATTGATGCCACCTGCAAGTTCGATGATCGCCGCAGCCTCGGTATTCTTGCCCGCCGCCATGATACGACCGCCCGCCATCGAAAGAACGAAGAGGACGCGCTTCTTTTTGTCCCCGACGGCAGAAACATCCTTGGTAAGCGCAGCGAGTTCGGCATCGGCCTTGTCGGCCAGTGCCTTCGCCTTGCCTTGCAGGCCGACAGCGGCCCCGACATCCTCGATCTTCCTGGCGATGGCCTTTGCATCTGGCGGCGTATCGATCGTCACCATCGGCACTTCACTGGCTTTCAGGATGCCGATCACGTCCGGCGGTCCGGCACCGTCCTCGGAAAGGATGAGGTCCGGCTTCTGCGCCAGAACGCCTTCGGACGAGAGCGCCCGCATGTAGCCGACATCCGGCTTTTGCACGACCTCGGCGGGATAGGTGCTGGTGGAATCACGCGCAATCACGCGCTCTCCCGCACCCAGCGCATAAAGGATTTCCGTGATCGTGCCACCGACGGCAACGATCCGTTTCGCCTCAAGATTGCCCTTGTCCGAAGCGGTGGCGTGCAACGGCACCAACGCGGCGAGCGCTGGCAGAACAACACCAAAGAGAGCGGAACGCGTGAAAACCGGCATGTCATAACCCTGCTATCGAACGGTGCGGCAGGCATGCCGCCTATAAGTTGAGTTATTTACACATCTTTAAAATGCGCACAATCCGATAAAGTGGAGTATGAGCGTTATCTTTTCTATTTTCCTCTTTTCATTTGCCGAGGTGCTCAATATCCTGAGTGGCATACACCACTTAATGGAGACCCCAATGTTTATCGCAATGAACCGCTTCCGCGTCGTCCCGGGCTATGAAGAAGCCTTCGAGACCATCTGGCGCGAGCGCAAGCGCCATTTGGCCGAAATGCCCGGCTATCTGGAGTTTCATATGCTGAAAGGCCCGAAGGCCGACGACCATACGCTCTACGCATCGCACACCGTATGGGCCACCAAGGACGATTTCACCGCATGGACGCGCTCCGAGCAGTTCCGCGCCGCCCATGCCAATGCCGGCAACAATCGCGGCAAGGTCGAATATCTTTCCGGCCCGCATTTTGAAGGCTTCGATGTCATCATCCATGAAGACGCCAACGGCGAAACCCGTTCGGTCGCCGCATGACGATGACAGCCGCAACGCTGAACGCTTCGAACGAGGCCAACGAACGCCGCGCCCGCGCTCAAGCGGCGCTCGCCGAAAAGCCCGATGGTGTGGTGGAGGCCATTGCCGGCAAGGCTGAGGTGACACCTGCCGAAATTCTGGCGATCCTGCCGCCCGGTGCTGCTGTCCAGGCGCCTGCCGAGAGCTTCAACGCCATCTGGGACGAGCTGCGAAGCTGGGGCGAAATCCTGATGATCGTCCAGACGCCGGATATCGTCTTCGAAGTGGCAGGCACCCTGCCGGAGGGCAGCGAGGGCCATGGCTGGTTCAACATCCACGGCGATAGCCCGATTGGCGGCCATATCAAGAAAGAGGCCTGCGCCTCCATCGCCTTTGTCGACCGCACCTTTCACGGACGCCGGTCGCTCTCCGTCTGGTTCATGAATGCGGCGGGCAGCGCCATGTTCAAAATCTTCGTACGCCGCGATGCGGAGAAGGAATTGCTGCCCCACCAGGTCGCCCGCTTCGAGACCCTGCGGAACAGTTTTCACCACTGACGGCCGTGAATCCGGGGCTGCCGAATGATCCCATCTCGGCAGCCCGACGCCACTCCTGCTTTGAACAGCGGATGTCGCTCCCGGCATGTTCCGCGCCCTGCGCGTGCCTTATGAATTCCATACATTGATCTGAAGCGCAGAAGCGGCGCGATGGAGGACTTGCGCCCACGCACGCTTGCGCTATTAGGCACCATAAAGATCGCGAGGGGTAAGGCCAGATGACGACCTATGTATTGACCGTAGCTTGCAAATCCACACGCGGCATCGTCGCCGCCATCTCGGGTTATCTCGCGGACAAGGGTTGCAACATCGTCGATAGCTCGCAATTCGACGACCTCGAAACCGGCAAGTTCTTCATGCGCGTCTCCTTCATTTCGGAAGAAGGCGTGTCGCTTTCAGACATCAAGGAAGGCTTCAAGCCGGTCGCGGAGCGCTTCAAGATGGAAGCCGAGATCTTCAGCGATGGCGAGCGCACCAAAACGCTGCTGATGGTCTCGCGTTTCGGTCATTGTCTCAACGATCTGCTGTATCGCTGGAAGATCGGCGCGTTGCCGATCGATATCGTCGGCGTCGTCTCCAACCACTTCGATTATCAGAAGGTTGTCGTCAACCACGACATTCCCTTCCACCACATCAAGGTGACGAAGGAAAACAAGCCGAAGGCAGAAGCGCAGCTGAACGACCTCATCGAAAGCACTGGCACCGAACTCGTGGTTCTGGCGCGCTACATGCAGGTTCTGTCAGACGACATGTGCCGCAAGATGTCTGGCAAGATCATCAACATCCACCACTCCTTCCTGCCAAGCTTCAAGGGCGCCAACCCCTACAAGCAGGCCTATGAGCGTGGCGTGAAGCTGATTGGCGCCACCGCCCATTACGTCACCGCCGATCTCGACGAAGGCCCGATCATCGAGCAGGACACGGTGCGCATCACCCACGCCCAATCGGCAGACGATTACGTCTCGCTTGGCCGCGATGTGGAAAGCCAGGTTCTGGCGCGTGCCATCCACGCCCATATCCACCACCGCACCTTCATCAACGGCAACCGCACCGTGGTCTTCCCGCCAAGCCCCGGTTCCTATGCGTCGGAACGGATGGGGTAACGTTTCCGCCCACCATCAATCTTTGACAAATAGACAACCATAGTTTACACTTCCTATGTTCACCATTCGCGAAACAATGGAGTTCTCGAACTGGCTGACCAAGCTTAAAGACGTTCAGGCGCGAGCGCGGATTGTCCGGCGGGTCGATAGGCTCCAGCAGGGCAATCCCGGCGATGTCAAGCCGGTTGGCGAGGGCGTCAGTGAGCTGAGGATCGATTACGGTCCCGGCTACCGGGTCTATTTCATTCAGGAGGGTAAGCTCATTATCGTGCTGCTCTGCGGTGGAGATAAGAGCTCGCAGAGCCGGGACATTTCACAAGCCAAGGCACTTGCCAAGGCGTTGAAGGAGTAGGCCATGGCCGTGGAAACTCGTGAGTTCGACGCAGCACGTTATCTCGATAGCGAAGAGTCAATCGCAGCTTATCTCGCTGACGCCACCGAGAGCGGCGACGCGGCAGAGATTGCCCATGCCTTGGGCGTCGTGGCCCGCGCCAAGGGCATGACCGATCTGTCCAAGCAGACCGGCCTGTCCCGGCAGACACTCTACAAGGCGTTGAGCGGAGAAGGGAATCCAGAACTCGGCACCATCAGCAAGGTGGCCGATGCTCTGGGCTACAGGCTCTCTTTGGTCGCTAAAACGCAGACCGATGCCGCGGCTTAGAGCGCCGTGCGTCCTATTGGACGCACAAAGGACGCTCTATCTTCTTTGATCTACGCATCGTGCTTTCCGAAAATCGATTCCGATTTTCGGGCCGTTGCTGTAGGCAGCGTCTTCCCGGGGAAGCCAAAAATAATTTTGGACCATAAGCAACTGACGGCGCTCCGTGCCGTTTCTTTTGCGCAGTCCAACCAAGAGGCTTCCCCATGAAAAAGTTGATTATCGCCGGCGCCGCGCTTTTCCTTGCGGCCGGAACCGCCTTTGCCCAGCAGCCACCACCGCCGCCTCCGCCGGCAGCGCCGGCTGACGGAATGGCAAAGCCCGACGCTCCGCCGCCGCCACCGCCACCAGGCCCTCGCGGTCCTATGGAGCGTGGCCCCGGCCCAGATGGTCCAGGTCCGGACGGCCCGCGCGGTCATATGCCTCCTCCGCCGCCACCTTCCAAGGGTGCGCATTTCCGCATCGAGAGCGGCGAGACCAAGATCGACGTCAAATGCGCCGACGATGAACCGATGAAAGCTTGCGCCGATATCATGATGCAGCTCATCGACAAGATGAACGATTAAGCCTTTGGCTGTGGCAGGGTGGCGATGCGCTGCCCTGCCCGTTCACCCTTGTCGATCAGAACCGGATCGACGCTTTCAGCCCCTGTCCACCCGCGCCATCTTCAAGCACAAGTTCTGCCTTGAAAAGCGTCGCGATCTCCTCGACGATCGCCAGGCCCAATCCAGCGCCGGGCGCCACATTCCCCTCGCCGCGCGCAAAGCGCTGGCGCACGACAGCACGCTTCTCCGGTGGGATACCGATGCCGTTGTCCTCCACTTCCAGACAGGCCCTGCCATCAATCTTGCGCACCCGCACGGTGATCTCGCTGCCGCGTCCCGCATAGGCAATCGCATTGCTGATGAGGTTGCCGAGAAGTTCTCGAAGCAGCAGCGGTTCAGCCTCGACGGTCGCTGGCTCCACCTCCTCGAAGCCCAGATCGATATCGGCGTCTGCAGCGCTCGGCACAAAATCCGCCGTCACCGATTGGGCAAGTGAAACGAGATCGACAGCGATGAGGCTCTGCTTCTCGCCGGAGCCCGCGGCATCGATGTTGGCCATGCGCAGAAGCTGCGCCAGAATATGCTCGGCATGCGCAACGGAAGCATCGCCTTTCTTGGCTGCTGCCTTGGCCTCCTCCAGCGTCTGTGCACGCGCGGCCAGCGCCAGCTGGGTGCGGATGATGGCAAGCGGGGTGCGCAACTGATGACTGGCATTGCCGGTGAAATGGCGAAGAGCATCGAGCGCCGATTGCAGCCGGACCATGAAGGAGTTGACCGTCTCCACCAGGTTCTCGACCTCGACCGGGACGGATTGACGGATCGGATGCAGATCGTCCGGGCTGCGCTCGTCGATCGCCTCGCTCAAGCGATAGAGAGGCCGAAGCGATATAGTCACTGCCACCCAGACAATCGCTGCGGCACCGAGGATCATCAGCAGCAATCGCAGCGCCGAGCGCAGGATGATGGCGCGGGCAAGCCGGCTGCGGGCAATGGTGGTTTCCGCCACCGTGACCGTAAAGGGCACGGAGTTGATGCCGGTTGAGGCAAAGCGGCGAAGGCCCGCGATCCGGATCGGCTCGCCACGAAACACACCGTCCATGTAGCGCGGGCTATCCCCTTGCAGGCCATTCACCGAAGGAAGGTTCTGGTAGCCGGTAAGAAACTGGCCGTTCGGCCCATCCACCCGGTAAAACACGCGGTCCTGCGCAGCTGACGTCAGCATCTCCAGCGCGACATAGGGAATATCGACTTCCAGCGTGCCGTTCTCTGCCACCACGACGCGTTCGGCAATGGCAAGCGCCGAGCCGGAGAGCACGCGGTCCGAGACGATATTGGCGGTGTTGATCGCCTCGCGATAGGTGTCGGCGAGTGCCACGCAGCCGATGATCGCGGTAGACACCAAGAGCCAGCCGAGAAGCCTGCGCCGAAGCGAATAGGCGACCTTTCTCATTCGGCGGCCTCGGCCAGCCTTTCGAGATAGTAGCCAATGCCGCGCGCCGTCTTCACCGTCAGCCCGTGGGGTGCAAGGCGCTTGCGCAACCGGCTGACATATTGCTCGATTGCATTGCCGGAAAGCTCGTCGTCAAAGCCCGTCAGCGATTGGACGATCGCCTCCTTCGCCACCACCTTGCCTGCCCGCATGAAGAGGACCTCCAGCAGCGCCACTTCGCGCGCCGGAAGATCGAGCGGATGACCGCCGGCGGAAAAGGTGCGCGAGGTAAGATCGAAAGACACGTTGCCGAAGCTGACGAGAGAAGAGCGCAGGCCGGCGTTGCGACGCAGAAGCACCCGCACCCGCGCCTCGAACTCGGCAATGTCGAAGGGCTTGATCATGTAGTCGTCGGCGCCGAGATCGAGGCCCCTCACCTTCTCCTCGGGCGTGCCGCGCGCCGTCAGGATCAACACGGCGGCCTTGTCCTGGCGCGCGCGCATGGAGCGCAGCACATCGATGCCATCCTTTTCCGGCAGGTTGAGATCGAGAATGACGAGGTCGAAATTTTCAGCAGCAATCGCCGCATCGGCCGAATTGCCATCGGACACCACGTCCACGGCATAGCCACTGCCACGCAACAGCGCCGACAGTCCTTCCGACAGAACCTGATTGTCCTCCACCAGCAGAATGCGCAAACGTCAAATCCCTCTTTCCACCCGGACGTTAGCGAAGTCGCTGGCGCTTGTGAATGCCCATCTCGAAGCGACCGCTCATGAACCCCGCTTGTGAAGAACAACGCCCTGCGGCATGATCGCGCCCATGCGTATTGCTCTTGCCCTTTGTCTTGTTCTTCTCGGCACTGCCGCCTCGCAAGCGCAGCCGATGCTCTTTCCCGCGCTTTCGGGGAAGAAGGATGCGCAGACGCTTGTGGTCTATTCCTCGCTCGACGAGCCACTTGCCACACCGATGATCGAAGGCTTTCAGCGCGCCAACCCGGATGTGGCCGTCTCCTATGAGGACATGCTGACCGGCGAGATCTACGACCGCATCGTGAAGGAGACAGATAGCGGCAAGAGGACCGCCGACTTTGCCTTCTCGTCTGCCATGGATTTGCAGGTCAAGCTCAGCAATGACGGCTACGCCCAGCGCTCCGACCTGCCCGGCAGCGCGCTCTGGCCCGCCTGGGCCAACTGGCGCAACACCGCTTACGCGCTGACCTTCGAGCCCGCTGTCTTCGTCTATCACAAGCCGAGCTTCGTCAACGAGAAGCCACCGACAAGCCGCGCCGAGTTCGTCGATTATCTTCAGCGCCACGCCAAGGATATCCACGGCCGCATCGCCACCTATGACATCGAGCGCTCCGGCGTCGGCTTTCTCTTCATGTCGCGCGACCAGGAGCAGTTCGGCGATATCTGGAACGTCATCAAGGCCATGGGGGCAGCGGGCGTAAAGGTCTATTCCACCAGCTCCGCCATTCTCGAGCGCATCTCCGATGGCCGCTTCGTGCTGGGATACAATATCCTCGGTTCATACGCCGCCGATTGGGCCGCCCGCCACCCGGATGTCGGCATCATGCTGCCAAGCGATTATACCGTCGTCATGTCACGCATCGGCCTCGTGCCGCAGGCCGCCGCCAATCCAGAACTCGGCCGCCGCTATCTGCAGTTCTTCATGTCGAAGGAGGGCCAGACGATCATGGCACGGCAACTGCAGATCCCGGCTGTCAGCCCGGAAGTCGCAGGCGAAAACACTGCCAACACCATGCAGGCCATCCACGGTGCGCAATTGCGCCCCGTCCCCGTCAGCCCCGGCCTGATGGTCTATCTCGACCAGGTCAAGCGCGCCCGCATCATCGAGCGCTGGAACGAGGCGCTGCGGTCGCAGTAACCAACCACGATCGCCGCCCTCGATCTTGTCCGCGGACTCGGCCTGGGATCATCACAGGGCAGGACATGGCTCAAATGATTCCTCGTCCGTGTACTCTGCCACGTGGGTTTGGGGGTTCCCTCGCACACCACGTTGCGATGATGTCGGACCCCTCCTCCCTGTCATCCTCGGCCTTGAGCCGAGGATCCACGTTTTCCACTAGTGTCAAAGCCTTATGGATCCTCGCCTCAAGGGCGAGGATGACGAACGATAAGTTTTCGCCCTCGATCATAGGACTGTCCCAACCGATGTTGCAGACGTTCATCAACGCCACAACGCTGGAAATTTAGATGCGTCCTACACAGGCCATCACAGAATTCCTATGTCGGGAGGCGGTGCGATACGGAATGCGGCGGCCGAAGGGACTGCAGGCACTGGCAAAACACCCTCTCGTAAAAATTAACAGCCCGTAAACACCGCAACCTTCACCCCGCGTCAGTTAAATGACAGCTTTGTATGGTGCTCTGCAATTCTTCTTCATGCCGTGGAGGCGGCCGGGGAAGCGGGAGGCAAGTCTCATCGCATGATACCGTTCAACAGGCAGCGTCTTCGCGCCAGGTCGGTAAATGTGCGTGCTCCTTCCGTTGTCAATGATCGCAACAATGCCGAAACGGCATTCAAGGAGGATTCACTTTGAAGCATTTTTTCCTCGCCTCGCTTCTGGCTGGCGCCATCGCTCTTCCCGCAGCAGCCGCTGATTACACCATCATCGCGCCTGCCAATCCGGGTGGTGGCTGGGACCAGACGGCCCGCTCGCTGCAGACGGTTCTGCAGGAAGAGGGCATTTCCAAGAGCGTGCAGGTTCAAAACGTTCCAGGCGCCGGCGGCACCATCGGTCTTGCCCAGTTCGCAAGCCAGCAGAAGGGCAACGCCAACGCGCTGATCGTCGGCGGTTACGTCATGGTGGGTGCCATCCTCACCAACAAGGCGCCCGTTACGCTGAACGACGTCACCCCAATTGCCCGCCTGACCGGCGAATTTGAAGCGATCGTCGTTCCGGCCTCCTCGCCGATCCAGAACATCAACGATCTGGTCGCACAGCTGAAGAAGGATCCGGGCAGCGTGTCCTGGGGCGGCGGTTCGGCTGGCGGCACCGACCACATCACGGCGGGCCTGATTGCCAAGGCTGCCGGCGTCGATCCGACCAAGATCAACTACATCGCCTATTCCGGCGGCGGCGAAGCACTTGCCTCCATCCTCGGCGCCCAGGTCACCGCCGGCATTTCCGGCTATGGCGAATTCGAAAGCCAGGTGAAGGCCGGAACGCTTCGCCTTCTCGCCGTCACCAGCGCAGAGAAGCTTCCAGGCGTCGACGCGCCGACGCTGAAGGAAAGCGGCCTCGATGTGGTCGTGCAGAACTGGCGCATGGTTGCCGCTCCTCCCGGCCTGACGGCGGATCAGGAAAAGGCTGTGAACGCCGATATCGAGAAGCTGGTCAAATCCGCCAAGTGGCAGGAAACGCTGAAGACCAAGGGTTGGACGGACACCTATCTCGCCGGTGAAGCCTTCAAGGCCGAGCTTGCCAAGGATACGGCCGCGACCGAAACCATTCTCAAAGACATCGGACTTGTAAAATGAGCCAGGGTATCAACCCCTCACAATCACAAAAACGCCGCCCTGATTGGGCGGCGCTCCTCATCGCGGTGGCGCTGGTCGCCATTGCCGCCGTCATCTTCTGGGATTCAGGCCGTCTGGCCAGCGTCACCGGCTACTCGCCTGTCGGTCCGGCAACGGTACCTTACGCCATCGGCTTCTGTCTTGTGGGTCTGGCAATCTGGACGGCGATCGAAGCCTGGCGTGGGGATTTCCCCGAGCGCGACCACCAGGAAGTCGGACCCGTGGTCTGGGTTGTTGCAGGCCTTGCCGCACAGATGTTGCTGTTGAAGGTTGCCGGCTTTTCCATTGCCACCGGCCTGCTGTTTGCCTTCACCGCGCGCGCTTTCGGCAAGAAGAAGCTCCACTATTCGATCCCGCTCGGTATCGCGATCAGCTTCGTCGTCTGGTTCATCTTCGCGCGCCTGCTGCAGCTGTCTCTACCCGCTGGCCCAATCGAGCAGCTCTTCATCTGACCGCAAATTATAAAACAACAAAGATCAGAGGCTTGACCGCAGTGGGACGCGAATTCCGCGGCAGCCTCGCCCGACAGGGGAACATCTGTCCATGAGCACATTCGAATTCCTTTTGCACGGTCTTGAGGTTGCAGCCCAACCCATGAACCTGCTCTACGCGCTGATCGGCGTGACACTCGGCACCGCCGTCGGCGTTCTGCCCGGCATTGGCCCGGCTCTTACCGTGGCACTCCTTCTGCCCGTCACCTACAGGCTCGACCCTGCGGGCTCGCTCATCATGTTTGCCGGCATCTATTACGGCGGAATGTATGGCGGCTCGACCACCTCGATCCTTCTGAACACGCCAGGCGAAAGCGCCTCGATCGTCACCGCGCTCGAAGGCAACAAGATGGCCCGCAAGGGTCGTGGCGGTCCGGCTCTTGCCACCGCCGCCATCGGCTCCTTCGTCGCCGGACTGATCGCAACAATAGCGCTTGCCTTCGTCGCGCCCTATATCGTCAAGCTGGCGCTGGTCTTCGGTCCGCGCGAATATTTCGCGCTGATGGTTCTTGCCTTCGTCACCGTCTCGTCGGCATTCGGCGATTCGGCGCTGCGCGGCCTCACCTCGCTCTTCATCGGCTTCACGCTTGCCATTATCGGCATCGACCAGCTGACCGGGCAGACGCGTATGAGCTTCGGCGTTCCGGACCTTCTCGACGGTGTCGAAGTCACGACGCTTGCCGTTGCCATGTTCGCCATTGGCGAGACGCTCTTCATCGTGGCCCAGGGCCAGACCGGCCAGGACAAGATCGAAGCGGTCAAGGGCTCCATCTGGATGAGCGCGCAGGACTGGGCACGCTCCTGGAAGCCATGGCTGCGCGGCACGTTGATCGGCTTCCCCATCGGCGCCATGCCTGCGGGCGGTGCGGAAATCGGCACCTTCCTCTCCTATGCGACGGAGAAGAAGCTGAGCAAATATCCGGAAGAATTCGGCGAAGGCGCCATCGAAGGCGTTGCCGGTCCGGAAGCGGCCAACAACGCATCGGCAGCCGGTACGCTCGTTCCGCTCCTGACACTCGGCCTGCCCACCACGGCAACCGCCGCCATCATGCTCGCGGGCTTCCAGCAATATGGCCTGCAGCCCGGCCCACTGCTGTTTGCCACCAATCCGCAGCTCGTCTGGGGTCTGATCGCCAGCCTCTTCATCGCCAACCTGATGCTGCTGGTTCTCAACCTGCCGCTGATCGGCTTGTGGGTGAAGCTGCTGACCATCCCGAAGCCATGGCTCTATGCCGGCATTCTGCTGTTTGCGACGCTCGGCACCATCGGCGCCAATCCATCGGTCTTCGAACTCGGCATGCTGCTCGCCTTCGGTATCCTCGGCTACATTATGCGCATCTTCGGCTACCCGATCGCGCCCGCCGTCGTCGGCCTCATCCTCGGCCCGCTTGCCGAACAGCAGCTGCGACGTGCACTTGCCATCGGCCAGGGTGACCCGAGCGTCCTCTTCACCTCGCCCATCGCCGTCGGCCTCTTCCTCGTCGCCGCCGCAGCCTTCATCGTTCCGCTGATCATGCGTATTCGCGGACGCGGCCAGGTTCTGACGCAGCTTGCGGCCAACGAAGACTGATCGTAACCAGAACACCTCCCAGGACGAAGAGCCCCGTATCTTGCACGATGCGGGGCTCTTTCCTTTGGAACAGACGCGAAGAGCCTGAGTTACACACTCATACTTCACCTAGATTCAACGGGAGCCACCATGCGTAAACTCGGCCTTCTTCTCGTTCTGGCGCTTGCTTCCTGCTCCACAGCCGGGTCCACCGTCGAACCCATTCCCGGCAGCATTACCTATGGCGGACAGCCGCGTGAGAGATTGGTGAAGTCGCCCGCAGGCTCCACCTTCAGCCATAGCTTCCGCACCGGCGACGGACGCCTTGCGCTGGAAACCTATCGGATCGAACCGGACCGTTCGCTGACCCTTTTGCGCCGCGAGATCATCAGCGACTATCCGGAAAACTGACCGCGCGCTAAAGCATGGTCCACGCAAAAGTGTGCAGCGGTTTTGCGATAATGACATCCGACAAAACAAGGACTTAAAGCGTATGGAGCGAATCTGAAAGATCGCGACACGCTTTAAGCGCCGCGCAAATTTTCCATCGTCCCTTTGACGGCAGCGGAACATCATAAGCCGCTGCCCGTTCCTCTCCTGAACAGCACAAGCGGCACATGGCCGCGACCGTCCAGGAGAAGAAGATGAAGACCCACAAGACCAGAAACGACCTGCCCTCCAACACCAAATCCACGGTGATCGGGCTTTTGAACGAAGCGCTGGCTTCGATGATCGATCTGGCACTCCTTACCAAGCAGGCACACTGGAACCTCAAGGGTCCGCAGTTCATTGCCGTGCACGAGCTTCTCGACAGCTTCCGCAAGCTGATCGACAACCACACCGACATTATCGCAGAACGCGCCGTCCAGCTCGGCGGCACCGCACTTGGCAGCCTTCAGGCGGTCTCGTCCACCACCAAGCTCAAGGCCTACCCGACCGATATCTACAAGATCCATGACCATCTGGACGAACTGATCGAGCGCTACGGCGATGTCGCCAATCTCGTTCGCAAGTCGATCGATGAGGCGGATGAGGCAGGCGACGCCAGCACGGCGGATATCTTCACCGCCGCCTCGCGCGATCTCGACAAGTCGCTGTGGTTCCTCGAAGCCCACGTGCAGGAAAAAGCCTGACACGACAAAGCGCCCGGCCAAGACCGGGCGCTTTCACCAAGATAGTGCCAACTAGTGCCGCCGCAAGACTGCGCGGCCGATGTCCCGAAGCATGTCGTGATCAAGAATGCCGCGCTGGGCGCTTCTGATCAGCACGGCGGCGCATTCATTCGCCACCTGACTGCTGCGATCCTCCAAGCATTCGAAACAAACACCGTCAAAGATAGTCTGCAGATCCGTGACCTGCTGGGGCGACAACTGTCCGCCGACTCGTTGAAATGCCGCGTACGACAAGGCTCATCCTCCCGCAACATGCTGACAAACGATGTTAATTTCCATGAACACTTAATTTTTACACCTGATCGAATCGGATGTCGAATCAGATTTTAACGAATTATCAATCATTCATTTATTGGAACCACAGCTTCATGCGCCCGTTATATCACCATGATTTAATAGAGGAGACACCACCATGGACTGGAACCGCGTCGAAGGTAACTGGAAGCAGGTCAAGGGCAAGATCAAAGAGCAGTGGGGCAAACTCACTGACGATGATCTGGACCAGATCGCAGGCAAGCGCGACCAGCTGGAGGGTAAGATCCAGGAGCGCTACGGCATTGAAAAGGATCGCGTCAAGAGCGACGTCGACAGCTGGTACGGTCGCCAGGGCTGGTAACCGCACACTAGCAAATCTATCCGAAAACGGGCTGCGTAACACGCGGCCCGTTTTCACGTTTGGATTGCTTTACTGGCGGGTGATGCCCTCGCCCAGTATCTTTTCAGGACTGACATCCACCATCCAGCCGATCCCCCTGAGAGGCACGCCGTCCCGGTCATAGATCAACCGACCGCCCACGCGCACGAGACGAAACAGACCAGGCTCATATTCAACCGGATATTCTTCCTGGTAGAAATTGCCGTAGAGAAGACTGTCATGGATGGCCTTCGCCACCCGCTCCCTATTGGCAAGGTCGATCTTCATCAAAAAGGCCTCGATCGGAATCCCCTCTGCCCCTTCCGCCTCCGGCACGCCACACATTGCTGCGCAGACGCGATCGAGCGACAATCGGTTCTCGATGATGTCCCAAGTATGATACCCAACTTCACTCGGGTCCCTGCCCAACAGGCAATCCATGTCCCACTCCAAATCCTGATCGCACCCCGTAAATCATTCAGGAGGCGCAGACCGCTTGCGCACATCCGTGGCGCTATTGCCGGTACGGGGAACTTAAGGAGACCCTAACATTTATATGCGCGCCGGGTGAAGTGTCGATTTCATAAAAACAACACTATCAACGAAATTTGTGCGCAGAAAGAAGCTGGACGCGCCAAATATTCCCAAGATTTGTATGCATTTGCAAGTATTAAGGCCGGTTTGATCTTGGAATATACAATACACGGCGCAAGGCCGGGCGTACTTCCAACGCCTATTCCCTGCTGCCATGACAACGAACAGCTTGAACTCCTTTGTGCGCGCAAACCGCAACGCAACTTCAAAGGGATTTTTTGGCCTATCGATCGCTAACTGTTGCATAAAATCTACAGATTTTTCAACCAAAATGCGTTTTAGTATTCCCTCATATAAGGGAGTAAAGACCATGAAAAAGACGATCGCCACATTGGCATTCCTTCTCGCAGCCTCCACTGCAATGGCAGCGGACGCCGTTTACGAAACCCCGGCTGCACCCGTCGCCGACGTTGCCCCCGCCTTCAGCTGGACTGGCTTCAACATCGGTATCCAGGGCGGTTATAACTGGGCCAACCAGGACGTTTCGCTCCTCGGCGCAACCGGTTCTGCTGACGTCGACGGCGGCCTTCTCGGCGGCTTCGTCGGCTACAACCACGAGCTCGGCAACAACTGGGTCGTCGGCCTTGAAGCGGACTTCGAAAAGAACTGGGCGGATGACACGGCAGACCTCGGCGGCATCGCCACGGTTGACTACGGCCTCGACTGGCAGGGCTCCGTCCGCGGCCGCGTCGGCTACGCCTTCGACCGCGCACTGGTCTATGGTACCGCCGGCTGGGCCTATGCCCGTGGCTTCGCTGAAGTCCCAGGCGCCAGCGAAAAAGAAACCTTCAACGGCTACACCGTTGGCGTGGGCGTCGACTACGCCTTCACCGACATGATGTTCGGCCGCATCGAATACCGCTACACCGACTTCGGCGACAAGGACTTTGACCTCGGCGGCGGCGCAACGCTCAACTCCGACGTCGACCAGCACGCGATCCGCGTCGGTCTTGGCGTGAAGTTCTAAGGTTAGAAGAACACGTTGATCTGAGAAAGCCCGGCCACTGCGCCGGGCTTTTTTATTTAAACCAAATTGGCAAACAGATCGCTCGGAGCAAAGCCTCCCGCCCATGGATGAGCATTTAGCTTTTGATGAAGGCATGCGGAGCTCGACCCACATGGCCTTCAGATTGCCCTCTTCTCGCCCCCCTCCATCTCACTTTGAACGCTGGGCCGAGATCCTCGATCGGCGACCTGACCTTCAACCCGAATTTTTCGGATTGGATCATGGGATGGCCGATCGGATGGACCGATCCGATGCGGCCGGTAACGGGGTGGTCAGTCTGGCTGCAGCGTGTGCGTGGCGAACTCTCAAAAACGCCCATTTGAGTCACAGGTGAGAAGGCTTCGAAAGAGGCGTAAGGCGGGCCTGGCGACTCGCCTTTTAATGTTTGCTGGATGGTAAGTACCTCTTTAGCCTGCACCCTGACGTAGACTTGTAAAGTGAATGCAACCATGTAAGCTGCGCTTAAAAGCGGAGTAATTACGCAATAATGCCATCGTCCTTGATCCTTTACTCATGCAATCCCTGGATAAAGTGGTTGATCGCGAAGGAGCTTCGCTCTGACATTCATCATGTGTGGTGCAGTCCGGTGTTCGATCCGAGACGGCTAACGTCAGATGACCGTGGTTCACTCATCCCGCCGACGTCCAGCCCTTATTTGATTGCTAAAGACCTTGCCGCGGCGGTAAAGACGAAAGACAAACACAATGCTAAGATAGTGCAGCAGAAACTTGGTTTGGTGGCTCTCATAGAGGAGTGGCGCATAGCCGGCACAGTTTCACTAGATGCTGCAAACGAATTTTTGTACATGCTCCGCTCTGACGAACTTTCGCTGTGGAGACCTCTTATTTACGTAATTCCGAAGTCTGGAATCGACGTGTCGAGGATTGTCTTAGTGCCACCCTCGGAGCGTGCAGGTTTCGGCGATGAGTATAAGATCGTCGATTTAAAAGGGTCGGAGTTTGATAGGATTGAGCTCGATGTTGAGTAGTAACCAGTCTCTCGAAAGAAGCGGCCTTTCGCGTGATCGCGTTGCGCTTGCTATGGCCGCGCTCGCTTCATCCGCATCGGTGGCTGGTGCCTTGGCAGGGGAGTTGCCGCCTGAGGTTATCGATACGCTCCGCATATTGGCGGAGAAATCCGGAGTTGATCTAAAATCAAAAAGAGTTGCTGACAAGGTACGGCTGTCGGAAGTGGCTATGGATGCTTTGTTTTCGTTGTCGATTGGTGAAGTGCGACCACGCGATGCGCGAGGTGTTTTAGGATCCACAGGCCTATTGGACCCTAAGCAATATAAGGTCAACGTTAGCCCTTATGTTCGCGATCAAGTCAAATTGCTAGGTTTGACAAGCTCTCGACTTGAGTACTACGTCCGCAATCCTGATGCTTATCAGCACCTATTCGCGCCCGAAGAGTTCGCTCAAGATGCGCCGTTAGTCTCGATTTACGTGAAAATGATCAATTCCGAAGCCTCTGCCGAGGATCCTTACCAGGCAGTGTGGTACCTGATTCCAGCGAAGAGAGAGAGCGAGACGATCCAACCATCGGCAATCTGGAAAGTTTACGCTACCGACCTTGACCGCAACTTTGATTTAGCTACAGCAAAGCCTCTCGATCTGCTACGTGCGTTTGTAGACGTTTTTGGTTTACCGTTCCGTGTTCTTGGGCGGCCCATGTCACAAAAGGTAGTTACGTACGCCGCGAAACCTCTAGGTCCCGGCAACGTTCCCTTGATAGACGTAGACCCATTTCACAAAACAGATTTTTCCGCTCAGTTTCTTGTTCGTCCGACCGAGAATCGAATCGAGATTGCGCTTGCATATGTAATCGACCTTGCAAGGTACGAAGCAAACCTTCGCGAGAAAGCATCGTAGCTCCGAGCTGCAAGCGCCACCACTAGGTCAGTCTAACCTTGCGCCGACGAACCGCATATGGCTGGATAAGGTTATTGTTTCGACAAATGTGATGTGCCCGATCTTGGCGACATAACAAGTGATCACGATCTTCAGCTGTGCCCCATCCAATTTTCCAGAGATTTCGGATTCGCGCGATTCTGATTTCTCCTGTCAGAATTCCGAAAACGCGCTAGAGGGTACACTATGTCTTAGGTACAAACTGTTACTTACGTCTTCGGTTCGGACATGGAAATAATGGTAGCGGGAGAGGGACTTGAACCCCCGACACGCGGATTATGATTCCGCTGCTCTAACCACCTGAGCTACCCCGCCACGAGGGAAACAAAGCTGCGATGTGCGGCCCGTTTCATCAGGATGAGCGGCTTATAAGGTGCCGCTCCCTAAAGTGTCAAGCGCAAGATGCGCAAAAAGTCAGTCTTTCGACAGACTTGGCCGGAGTGCCGATTTCAGGCTGCGACCTGGTTGGCGAGCAGCGCTTTGAGCGATGCCTCGGCCTCCGCCGAGCGTTCCGAGCGCTCGATGAAACCGCCGCCATAGACGCGCGCATCCGCGCCCGGTGCGGAGTAGAGGACGCAGGCCTGACCGGGTGCGATACCCGCCTCGCCGACGGCGAGATCGACATAGATGCCTTTCTCGTCGGTATGGAGAACGGCTTCCGCCGGCGGGCGGGTGGAGCGGACCTTGGCATAGCAGGCAAAGCCGCCTGCTGCGTCGTCTTCAAGTGCTGCGTCGCCGAGCCAGTTCATGTCGCGCAGATAGACGCGGTGTGTCTCCAGCGCTTCGCGTGGGCCGACGATGACGCGGCGTCCGCGGGCGTCGAGATGGACGACATAAAGAGGCTCGCCGGTCGCAACGCCGATGCCGCGGCGCTGGCCGATCGTGTAATGCACGATGCCGTCGTGGCGGCCGAGCACGCGGCCGTCCAGATGGACGATATCGCCCACAAGTGCTGCATTCGGCTTCAGCTTGTTGATGATGTCGGTATACTTGCCCTGCGGCACGAAACAGATGTCCTGGCTGTCCGCCTTCTTGGCCACCACCAGGCCCATTTCTTCCGCCAGCGCACGCGTCTCCGCCTTGGAGAGACCGCCAAGGGGAAAGCGCAGGTAATCGATCTGCTCCTGTGTCGTTGCAAACAGGAACCAGCTCTGGTCGCGGTCGCTATCGATCGGGCGATAGAGCGCGCGGCGGTTGGGGTTGCCCGCCACCGGGTTACGGCGCGAGCGGATATAGTGGCCGGTTGCCAGCGCGTCGGCGCCCAGCTCTTGCGCGGTGGCCAGCAGATCGGCAAACTTGACCGTCTGGTTGCAGGCGACGCAAGGCACAGGCGTTTCGCCCATGGCATAGGCTTCGGCGAAGGGGTTGATCACCGTTTCGCGAAAACGCGCCTCGTAATCCAGCACGTAGTGGGGAATGCCGAGCGTTTCGCACACGCGGCGTGCATCGTCGATATCCTGGCCCGCACAACAGGAGCCAGCGCGATGAACGGCGGCGCCGTGGTCGTAAAGCTGCAGGGTGATGCCGAGGACGTCATAGCCCTCACGCTTGAGAATGCCAGCCACCACTGAGGAATCGACGCCACCGGACATGGCAACGACAATCCGGGTATCTTCCGGCTTCTTGTCAAAGTCGAGCGTATTCAAGGTTTTTCCAATCGTCAGTCATAACGGGGGTAAAGGCCCCGCCGCCTGTCGTCAAATCCATGAAGCTCAGCCTCAAGCGAGACATGGAAGCTTGGATTTTCAAGCGCTGCATATAGAAAGAAAAGCCCTGAAACGCAAGTACGGGGCGGCACGTGCCACCCCGTAGAGGATTTGTCTCTGTGTTGCAGTATCAGGCGCCAGCGGTCTTCTGGCTGTTGCCGATCCACTTGTCGCGTTCGCGCCAGAGGGCTGGGATTGCCAGCAGCGCAATCCCGACGACGGCAATCGCGGTCTTCTGGATCTGCGTCAGCTCTGCCGTGCGGCCATCCAGATAGTAGATGCCGTAGACGATGGCGACGTGCCAGACATAGACTTGCAGCGAGTGGCGGCCAAGAAGCTGCAGGAACTTCAGGGACAGCACCCAGATGACGCCAGCGGCGATCTTCTGCACGGTAGGGTTGTGATGCTTCGGACCGGCAATGATGAGCCAGGTGAGGCCAACGCCGACCGCGAGGAAGTTGATCAGGTAGACCGGGCCGAAGTCGGCGCGGATTTCCATGGTCGAGAACTTGCCGAGCACGAATTCCGGCATCAGGTTCCAGGCGGTGGCGATACGCAGCGGCACGAAGAACACGCAGACGATCAGCGCGGCCTTGGCAATCCAGCTACGCTCCGGCGAGAAGATCTTCGTCCACGGAATACGGTTCTGCGCCGTCATCGCGCCGAGTACCAATGCCGTGTAGAATACCAGCTGCCAGCCAAACAGGTTGAAGCTGACACGAATGCCCTGCTCGTCGACGCCCTTGACGATCTCGTTCATCGGCGCGGTGAAGAGCTGCTGCAGGCCAAGCTGTCCCGCCATCCATACCAGCAGCGAGCCGGCCATCACATAGGCCCACTTGCCGTCGATGCAGAGCTTCACCAGGAAGGGCGCAAAGATCATGTAGACGATATATTGCGGCAGGATATCCATGAAGGTCGGCTGGAACAGGAAGGTGGCAATGGCCGCCAGACGCAACGGATCGTCAAACGACGTCATGCCGAGCCAATTGTACCAGATGTAAGGGGCGTGCGGGATGACCATGCGTGCGAAGAGAACGGCGATCACCAGTCCCATTGCATATTTGTACAGTTCGAGCGCGCGGTTCCAGATCATATCGCGCCCGGCCTCGTAGCCGTATTTCACCATCTTGCGGGCATACACCATGCCGATAAGAAGGCCGGACAGGAACACGAAGCCCTGTGCGTCCTCAACGAAGGCAAACTGGCGATGGTTGATTTCCACCAGCCAGAAACCGCCTGCGAAGACCAGATGGTTGATCAGCATAAAGACGAGGAAATAGCCGCGCATCCCGTCGATCAGGTCGAAGCGTTTCATCGTTAAAGCTCTCCATTTCGCGGACCGCGCTGTGGCTGGTCGCCGTGTTCCTCTGCTCGGGTGTTGTCCGAAGGTCGGCCCGAAGTTCGGATTGTCAACGCGAATAAAAGGCGGGAGTTCCGCCTATGCGCGCATTTGCTAAAACGCGAGCGGTTCACATTGACGTGTGCCTGTCTGGTTAGAAGGCCGCGACTGAATGCGGGATGAACGAAAAAAGGCAATACGTGGACAAGGTTGCGGCACCGTCCCTCCCCCATTTTGCGTCGGTCGCCTGAACCGCTTGCTCACCAGTGCAAAGCGGCAAAAAAGAAAAAGGCGCCGGGGTCTGACCCCGGCGCCTAAATCGTGAGAAGAAATCGATGCGGTTTACGCGGCGGCCTGGATTGCGGCCACCTGCCAGTCGGATCCGCCCTTGCGAACGAAGGTCCACATCTCGACCGATTCTTCCGGCTCGTGCTCATTGCCTTCGATGACCTTGCCGGTGGCGCGGTCGCGCATGATGTCAATCGCCGAATAGCGCATCGCGACGGTCGCGTAATCCTGGCCCTCTTCGTGCCAGGCCTCGGCAACGTCACCCTGCAACAGCGTCACATCGCGTACATCGTTCTTCACGCCGCTCGTCGCATGGTCACTGAGTTCTTCGGCAAGATAAGACATCGCCTCCGGCGTCGTCAGCTTGCGCAGCGTGCCGTAATCTTCCGCAGCATAAGCGGACTGAACCTGCTGCAGCATGTGCTGGAAGGTTTCGAGGTCGCCATGCGTCACGCCGATTTCGTCGCCTTCGGACATGGCATTTTCATGCGGTACGGGTTTGGCAGCTACCGGTTCGGCAGCTGCCGTTGCGGCAGTAGCGCCACCAAAGGCACCGGCACGCGAGCCCATCTGCGGGATCTTGAAACCACCCTGGCCCTGGGGCTGATTGGCGGCATAGTCGCTGCGCGCATTGTTCGAGCCGGCTGCACCGCCATAAGCGGGCTCAGCGGCCTTGCGGCGCGAGGCGAAGAAACGCATGGCGAGCATGATGAGGCCGCCGATCAGCAGTCCCTGCAGCAGCATTCCGAAGAAGCCAGCCATGCCGCCGAAGCCGCCGCCCATGAGCATGCCGAACAGGCCGCCCATCAACAGGCCACCCATGAGACCGCCCATCATGCCACCAAACATGCCGCGGTTCTGCTGCGGTGCCTGCGCGCCTGGACGTGCCGGCTGCGCTGCATTTGGCTGCGTCGCCTGGTTGGTGTTCGGCGTCATGCTGCGGTTCATCGGCGCGGCCTGGCCAGGTGCGGTATTGGTTGCGGGCGGCGCCGAAAAGGTTCGCGTGCCGCGGCTGCCGAAACCGCCGCTTGCGCGGCGCGCTTCTGCCATATCGACAGCCACGAACGAAACCGCAATCCCCAGAGCGGCAACTGCGAACAAACCTTTAAAGCGCCGAATGGCAGCAAACATCGTCATCTCCTGTTGGGTCGCCCTCCCATTGAGCGACAAAGAACAAAAGGCATATAGCAACTATCGGTCTTTGTTTTGAGGGTGAGAACCATAAATATTTCGTGATACGCAACCCTCGGTAGATTTACGCTTCATCGCGCAATAAAAAGCCCGGTGCAGATAGGATCCGCACCGGGCTGAAATCTTCAAGAAGGCCGTCGTCGATCAATCGATATTGAAGGTTAGCGGCTTGACCTGACGGATGGCCGGGTTGGCGCGCAGCTTGTCCAGCACCTCTTCCGAGACGGGGCCGTCGACATAGAGCAGCGCAATCGCATCGCCACCATTGGCTTCGCGGCCAAGCTGGAAGTTTGCAATATTGACGCCCGCTTCGCCGAGCGTGGTGCCCATGAAGCCGATCATGCCGGGCACGTCGGTGTTGGTGATGTAGATCATGTGCTGACCGACATCGGCATCCATGTTGATGTTCTTGATCTGGATGAAGCGGGCCTTGCCATCCGAAAACACCGTGCCGGCAACCGAGCGAACCTGGTTTTCGGTCTTGACGGTGAGCTTGATGAAGCCGTCATAGACACCGGTCTTGTCGCGCTTGACCTCGGAGAGGATGATGCCCTTTTCCTTGATCATGATTGGCGCGGAAACCATGTTGACGTCTGCCACCTGCGGACGGATGAGACCGGCCAGAAGCGCGCTCGTCAGCGCCTTGGTGTTCATGTTGGCGGTTGCGCCATCATACAGGATTTCGATTTCCTTGGTGGCGCTCTCCTGCACCTGACCAACGAAAGAACCGAGGACGTCGGCAAGCTTGATGAAGGGCTTCAAACGCGGTGCTTCGTCAGCGGTGATCGAAGGCATGTTGATGGCGTTGGAAACCGCACCCTTGACCAGGTAATCCGACATCTGCTCGGCAACCTGCAGCGCCACGTTTTCCTGTGCTTCCGTGGTGGACGCGCCAAGATGCGGCGTGCAGACCACGTTCGGCAGGCCGAAAAGCGGGCTTTCGGTTGCAGGCTCGACTTCGAAGACGTCGAAACCGGCGCCAGCCACATGGCCGGACTTGATGGCGTCGGCAAGCGCTGCCTCATCCACCAGACCGCCACGGGCGCAGTTTATGATGCGCACACCCTTCTTGGTCTTGGCCAGGTTCTGCGCACCGAGAATGCCGCGCGTCTTGTCGGTCATCGGCACGTGCAGCGTAATGAAGTCGGCCTGGGCCAGAAGCTCATCGAGCTCGACCTTGGTCACACCCATTTCCTGTGCCCGTTCCGGCGACAGGAAGGGGTCGTAGGCTAGCACGTTCATCTTCAGACCGAGCGCACGCGAGCAGACGATGGAGCCGATATTGCCGGCACCGATGACGCCGAGCGTCTTGCCGGTGATTTCGACACCCATGAATTTCGACTTTTCCCACTTGCCGGCCTGGGTAGAGGTATCCGCTGCCGGAAGCTGACGGGCAACGGCAAACATCAGCGCGATGGCATGTTCTGCCGTGGTGATGGAGTTGCCGAAAGGCGTGTTCATGACGATGATGCCGCGGCGCGATGCAGCTGGGATATCGACGTTATCGACGCCGATGCCGGCGCGGCCGATGACCTTGAGGTTCTTGGCCGATTCGATAAGCTTTTCCGTCGCCTTGGTGGCAGAGCGGATGGCAAGACCATCATAATTGCCGATGATTTCGGCGAGCTTGTCCTTGTCCTTGCCGAGCTTCGGCTGGAAATCGACCTCGACGCCACGGTCGCGGAAGATTTGAACGGCGGTTTCAGACAGTTCGTCGGATACGAGTACGCGAGGTGCCATGGTGTGGGCTCCTTGAAAAGCGGTTTATGCGTGAAAGCGAAAAGTGTGTGCGGCCCTGCACTGCGCAGGGCCGGAATGGATCAGGCTGCCGCCTTGGCAAGCGTGGCCTTCTGCGTTTCGAAGGCCCACTTCAACCAGGGCATCACGGCCTTCATGTCGGCCGTTTCGATGGTCGCGCCAGCCCAGATACGAAGGCCAGACGGCGCGTCGCGATAGGCACCGATGTCGAGCGCCACATTTTCCTTTTCAAGAAGGGCAACCATGCCCTTGGCGAAATCGGCCTGGACGCCAGCATCAAGGGCTGCAACATCCTTGCAGACGATCTTGAGGCAGACCGAGGTGTTGGAGCGCGTTTCATCGGCGACAGCCAGATTGGCGATCCAGTTGTTCTCGGCCACGAAGTCGAAGATGACCTTGGCATTGGCATCGGCACGCGCGATCAGCGCCTTGAGGCCACCCAGGTTCTTCGCCCAGAGAAGCGCATCGATATAGTCTTCGACGCAGAGCATAGAGGGCGTGTTGATCGTCTCACCGGTGAAGATGCCTTCGATCAGCTTGCCGCCGGACGTCATGCGGAAAATCTTCGGCAGCGGCCAGGCGGGAACATAGGTCGTCAGACGCTCGACGGCGCGGGGCGAAAGAATGATGACGCCATGGCCACCCTCGCCGCCCAGAACCTTCTGCCAGGAGAAGGTCGTAACATCGAGCTTGGCGAAATCGAGATCCTGCGCGAATGCGGCAGAGGTCGCGTCGCAGATGGTGAGGCCCTTGCGATCGGCGGGAATGAAATCGGCGTTGGGAACACGAACACCGGAGGTCGTGCCGTTCCAGGTAAAGACCACATCGCGGTCGAAGTCGACCTCTGCGAGGTTCGGCAGGAGACCATAATCGGCCTCGAACTTGCGAACATCCTTGAGCTTCAGCTGCTTGACAACATCGGTCACCCAGCCGGCACCGAAGCTTTCCCAGGCAACCATGTCCACGCCGCGTTCGCCAAGCAGCGACCACAGGGCCATTTCAACGGCGCCGGTGTCGGATGCGGGAACGATACCGATGCGATAATCGGCAGGAACATTGAGAATTTCGCGGGTGAGATCGATGGCCTGCTTCAGCTTGGCTTTGCCAACCTTGGCACGATGCGAACGACCAAGCGGTGCATCGGCGAGAGCTTCAAGCGACCAACCGGGGCGCTTCGAGCAGGGACCTGAAGAAAAATGCGTATTGCCCGGACGCACGTCCGGCTTCACTATATCTGTCATTTGACTATCCTTCCAGATAGGCGCTCCACGTTAGGGTGGAGTGTCCTGACACCGTTGCTATTCCTCTCACCCGTTTCCGTCAAGCGGAATATGTCGCAAGCTTCGATAATTTTGTCCGATCTGCGCCAAACGCCAATAACCGCACAAACAAAAACCGCCCGTATCGATCAGATACGGGCGGTCCAAGTCTATAGTCGGTCTGTGACGTTTACTTGTAAACGGCAGGCTGAACCGGAATATCGGCCGGTGGCATGTACTGTGCGGTATCGCAGCCATTGAAGACATAGCGGCCGCCGAGACGGATTTCATGCGAGGTCAAGCCCTTGTCGCGACCAGGACCGGCAGCGCCATTGAGACCGAACATTTCGCCCTGGCCGATCTGGCGGAAGCGATAGCCGATATCGGCCTTGAAGTCGCAGGTGACATCAACCGAGGCACCGGCCATCAAAGCGTAAGCGAAGCGCCAGCTGCCCTTGCCATCGAATTCGCAGCAACCCGAATCGGTCTTGAACGTATCCCACTTCACATGCGCGCCACCGATACCTGCGCCGAGATAGGGGGTGACACGGCCATAGGTGCCGAGATCGACATAGGCGTTCGCCATCAGGCCGAAGGCCTGCAGCGAGGTGTGCGACTCAAGGCTTGGAGCAGAGCCCCGGAATTTCGACTTCGACAGATAGTCGACGGTCAGGTCGGTGCGCAGATAATTGTTGATCTGGTAGCCCACGCCTGCGCCGAAGAGGACGCTGTCCTTCTGGGACGTGCTGGTAAAGCTCACATCTTCCATCGCAGATGCCGACACTGCCCGGTTGAAGCTGCCGCCACGGAACTTGTTGAAGGAATAGCCGACATCGCCACGCAGATACCAGCCGCTTGCTTCCTTCACCTGAATTTCCGGTGCGGGCTCAATATAGGCTGGTGGGGCTGACTGATAGACATCCGCAGCGAGTGCGTGCTGACCTGCCATCAGAGCGGCAACGACACCGATCAGGCTCTTCTTCATGTGGGCGGCTCCATAAGCGGCATACGCGAACGGCGCGCACACCAGTGAATTCTTCACTTATGAAACATGAAGGAAATTGGTTAAGTGACGATTAATATCACGGCCAGTACAGGTCGTTTTGCTAATAAATACAGTCAACACCCGGTTAAAGTAAGCAACGTCTACACCTCAAAGTGCGCATTCACACGCAGGAATGCGCTCCAGCACATCCAAAAGCTGCACGTCAGCAAGTCTACGCCGCTGCGCCGAACCGGTACGTTTCTTTAGAATTATTCCCTTTTGATAGACAACAGTATTAACCGGCACACAGTATAAAACGAAACGTGTGTGAACATCGGGAAACTTAGACCCTTCCAGATGGTTCAAACGCAGAACGTTTCGACTTTGCCCGTCATCGTCCCCACAAGCGACCACGACGAAGCCACTCACAGCGTTCGCTAGCAACTGCATCACGACAAACCCGTTGAGAAGACGACATAACAACTGTTCGAGAGTGGCCTTCGTTGAAAACCAATCTGAAAAGCATCTTCGACTTCTCTCCGACACCTCAGGACAATCCGGTGTTGTTGCGGGCACAATATATGGCCTTCAGCCAGCAGATGCCGATGATGTACTTCATTCTGCTCTCGAGCACGTGGGCGCTGGCCTTAACCTATCTGCACACCGCGCCGAGGCTGCTGTCGCTTGGCGTCCCTTGCCTCTTCACCGTGATGTGCGGGGCGCGCATTCTCTTCTGGCTACGGTCTAGAGGTGAAACTCCGCCCATTGCGACTGTCGCCTCCACCATGAGGCGGATCAACATCCTTGGGGCGGTAATTGCCGCGTCCTTTACCACATGGTCCTGTCTTCTCTATCCCTATGGCGACGCCTTCCAGAAATCGCATGTCGCCTTCTATATGGCGATCACCGTCATTTCCTGCATCTTCTGCATGATGCATGTGCGCTCCGCCGCCCTCATGGTCACGGCGATCGTCAACGGCACCTTCGTCGTCTTCTTCGCATCGACCGGGCACATGACGCTTATTGCCACGGCCATCAACATTCTGCTCGTCTGTTTCGGCATGCTGGTCGTGCTGAAGATCAACTACGACAATTTCGAGCAAATGGTGCTGGCGCAACAGAAGACCGAAGCGCTGAGCAATGAGAACCTCAAGCTCGCCAATATCGATAGCTTGACCGAACTCCCGAACCGCCGCGCCTTCTTTCATCATCTCGACACGTCCTTCACCCTCGCCCAGGCGGAAAATCATCGCCTCGCCGTCGGCGTGATCGATCTCGACGGCTTCAAACCCGTCAACGACCTTTACGGGCACTCCGCTGGCGACCGGCTTTTGAAAGAGGTCGGTGAGAGGCTGCAAGACGTCTGCAACGCCGAAAGCATGTTCCTGTCGCGCTTGGGTGGCGATGAGTTTGCTTTCATCATCTCCGGTCAGGTGAACGAGAATACCGTTCTTGCCGCGGGAAACCTGATGGGCTCCAAACTCCGCATCCCCTTTGAAACCCCGGATGCGACGATCATGATTTCCGCTTCGATCGGCATCGCCATCTATCCGGATGTGGCGTCCACGCCCGAGGAACTGTTCGACCGGGCCGACTATGCGCTCTACCAGAGCAAGCGCGAACATCGCGGCAACAGCACCCTGTTCACCACCAAGCATATCGTCGAAATCCACCGCGATGCGCGCGTGGAGCAGACGCTGCGGCAAGCCGATCTCGCAAACGAGTTGTCGGTGGTCTATCAACCGATCCTCGACGTCAACTCCGGCAAGACAGTCGGTTTCGAAGCGCTCGCACGCTGGAACAGCAAGCTTCTCGGTACTGTCCCACCGGCACAATTCATTCCGATCGCAGAGCGCGCCGGCATCATCAATATGCTGACGAAGCCGCTGTTGAAGAAGGCATTGGCCACCGCGAAGACGTGGCCGCAGGACATTCGATTGTCCTTCAATCTCTCTGCCCAGGACATCAACAGCGCCGAAGCCACGCTTGGCATCGTCGCCATCATCGCCAATAGCGGCTTCGACCCGCAGCGGCTGGATCTCGAGATCACCGAAACCGCGATCATTCATGACACCCGGCAGGCACGCAAATCCGTCGAGATGCTGCGAAAGATCGGCTGCGGCATTTCGCTCGACGATTTCGGCACCGGCTATTCGAGCCTGACCTCGCTTCACTCTCTCCCGCTCACCAAGCTCAAGATCGACCGCAGCTTCGTCAGAGACATCCAAGACAGCGACGCCAGCTACAACATCGTCCGCTCGCTGCTGACGCTCAGCCGTGAAATGGGCCTAGACACGATTGTGGAGGGCGTCGAAACTCAGGCCGAACTCGCCGTCATCAAGGCGCTGGGCGGGACGCTGGTGCAGGGCTATGTCTTTTCCCGTCCGATCCAGACGGAGAGCGTGCATGCGTTTCTCAATGGGTGTGTTGAGGACAGCCTTCAGCAGTGGGCGTGACGCGGTCATAGGCAAGCGGGCGGCAAAGCAAGCGCAGCAATGATACCGAGGCGTCACGACCTCGCCTCTTGATCCCCCTTGGTCTGGGCCCATTGCTGTCCGGTTCGATTTTGTGACGTACGACGTATGTCACTGATGGAGCTTATCTTTTCTGTGTCTTCGACGAGTTGCACCGCGACGGCGACGAAGGAACGGGAGCATCAATTGTCACGCTCCTCATTCCTGTGCTTGTCACAGGAATCCAGTCAGACCAAGTCTTTGGTCTGAAAGAACTCCTCTCGCCGCGCGGACGCGCAGCGGCTAGATTCCTGTGACAAGCACAGGAAAGAGGAGAGATGAAAAGCGCCACCCCTTCCCCGTCCTATCAGTTGATTACCTTCAAGCCGCCGACTTGACGCTGCCAATCACGCCCACCAGGTCGTTGACGATCCGCTCGACCTGGGCGCTGTCATCGCCTTCAGCCATGACGCGGATCAGCGGCTCGGTGCCGGATGGGCGAATGACGAGACGGCCCTTGTCGGCAAGCGCGCTTTCGGCATCGGCAATCGCCTGCTTCACCACCGGGTTCTCCAAAGGCTTGCCGCCGGAAATGCGGACATTCTTCAAGAGCTGCGGCACGGGCTCGAACTTGCGGCACACTTCGCTGACCGTCTTGCCCGAGCGCTTGACGCGCGCCAGAACCTGAAGCGCCGCGACAAGACCATCGCCGGTGGTGCCGTAATCGGAAAGCACGATATGGCCGGACTGCTCGCCGCCGACATTGAAATCGTGGTTGCGCATGTGCTCGACCACGTAACGGTCGCCAACCTTGGTGCGCGCAAGCGTCAGCCCCTTGTCGCCAAGGAAGCGTTCGAGGCCAAGATTGGACATGACGGTGGCGACGATGCCGCCGCCACGCAGGATATTGTCGTCGGCCCAGCTATGGGCGATCGTCGCCATCAACTGGTCGCCATCGACGATCTGGCCGCGCTCATCGACGATGATGACGCGGTCGGCGTCGCCATCAAGTGCAATGCCGATATCGGCGCGCACTTCATGCACCTTCTTCTGCAACGCGTCCGGATGCGTCGAGCCGCATTCGAAATTGATGTTGGTGCCGTTCGGTTCGTTGCCGATGGTCACAACCTCGGCACCGAGCTCCCAAAGCGCCGTCGGTGCGACCTTGTAGGCCGCGCCATTGGCGCAGTCGATTGCAATCCGGAGCCCGCTCAGCGTCACGTCGCGTGGCAGGGTGCGCTTGACGAATTCAATATACCGATAAATGTCGCCATCGACGCGCTTGGCGCGACCGATCTCATGCGGCTTGGCAAGCTGTGCATGGATGTCCTTGTCGAGCAGATCTTCGATTTCCAGCTCCAGCTCATCGGAAAGCTTGTAGCCATCCGGGCCGAAAAGCTTGATGCCGTTATCGGCGAAGGGATTGTGCGAGGCGGAAATCATCACGCCGATATCGGCGCGAAGCGAGCGGGTCAGCATGGCAACGGCAGGTGTCGGAATCGGGCCGAGCAGGAAGACATCGAGACCGGCGGCGGTGAAGCCCGCGACCAGGGCGTTTTCCAGCATATAGCCGGACAGACGTGTATCCTTGCCGATCACGACGCGATGACGGTGATGGCCACGACGGAAGATCGTGCCGACAGCAATCCCCACCCGCATCGCCAGATCCGGCGTCATGGGGAAAACGTTGGATTGCCCGCGAATGCCATCAGTTCCGAAATAGCGACGTGTCATGTGAACTCCAAATATATGGCGGCGCCGTGCACTAAGATGCGGCTACCTTTTTTCGCTAGATGCCACAAAGCGAGTCTGGCAGCACGTAAATTACCGCAAAAACGAAATATATGTCGTGACCGGTCCAGGTTCTCCCCAGGAAAGCGGACACTTCGCACGCGAAGCGCCAGCAATGAGAGAGGCGACGGACAGACGGGAAGCTACGGGACTGGCGCCGCTCCCGCCACACCCTCCGTCATCCTCGGGCTCGACCCGAGGATCCACGTTTCCAAGCACGTTCAATGATTTATAGACCCTCGGGTCAAGCCAAGGACGACGGAGGGGATGGACCCGCATCCCGCCAAACAAAAAGGCCGCTCTTTCGAAGCGGCCTTCCCGTCGTAAACTTGTGCACGAAGCTCAGTGCGGCTGGGGCTCCATGCCGCCTTCGGCTTCGCCATCGCCCTTGGCCTCGTTCGGGCCATCCTTCTTGGCGCCCGCCTTCGGCACGGCCGAGCCGCGGTTATGGGGCGAATCGTCGCCCATATCGCGGGCAGGCTTTTCGCCCTTCAGCAGCGACTTGATCTCTTCGCCCGACAGCGTCTCATATTCGAGCAGGCCTTCGGCAAGAGTCACGAACTCGTCGTGCTTGTCGGTCAGGATGCGGCGCGCTTCGGTATAGGCCTCGTCGATCAGGCGGCGAACTTCGCTGTCGATCGTCCGCGCAGTTGCCTCGGAAACATTCTTCGACTGCGACACGGAGTGACCGAGGAAGACTTCCTGCTGGTTTTCGCCATAGGCAACCTGTCCGAGTTCGTCAGAGAAGCCCCACTGCGTCACCATGGCACGTGCAAGCTTGGTGGCCTGCTCGATATCGGAAGACGCACCCGACGTGATGTTTTCCTTGCCGAAGGTCAGTTCTTCAGCAACGCGGCCGCCCATCATGATGACAAGGCGCGACACCATCCACTTGTAGCTCATCGAGTAGCGGTCGCCTTCCGGCAACTGCATGACCATGCCAAGCGCGCGACCGCGTGGAATGATCGTCGCCTTGTGCAGCGGATCGGCCACCGGCACGTTCAGCGCCGTGATGGCGTGGCCCGCCTCGTGGTAAGCGGTCAGCTTCTTTTCGGCCTCGGTCATGGCAGTCGTGCGGCGTTCCGCACCCATCATGATCTTGTCCTTGGCGTCTTCGAATTCCTGCATGGTGACGACGCGCTTGTTGCGGCGCGCGGCCATGAGGGCTGCTTCGTTGACAAGGTTCATCAGATCCGCACCGGAGAAGCCGGGCGTGCCACGGGCCAACACCTTGAGATCGACATTCGGCGCCAGCGGCACATTGCGCGCATGAACTTTCAGAATGCGTTCGCGACCGACGATATCCGGGTTCGGCACCACGACCTGACGGTCGAAACGGCCTGGGCGCAGAAGAGCGGGGTCGAGAACGTCGGGACGGTTGGTCGCGGCGATCAGGATGATGCCCTCATTGGCCTCGAAGCCGTCCATCTCGACCAGCAGCTGGTTCAGCGTCTGTTCGCGTTCATCGTTACCGCCGCCAAGACCGGCGCCACGATGGCGACCGACGGCGTCGATTTCGTCGATGAAGATGATGCACGGCGCGTTCTTCTTCGCCTGTTCGAACATGTCGCGGACACGGGATGCACCCACACCAACGAACATTTCAACGAAGTCGGAACCGGAAATGGTGAAGAACGGCACATTGGCTTCGCCGGCAACCGAGCGCGCCAGAAGCGTCTTACCCGTACCGGGAGGACCGACGAGCAGCACGCCGCGCGGGATCTTGCCGCCGAGACGCTGAAACTTCTGCGGATCCCGCAGGAATTCGACGATTTCTTCCAGGTCCTGCTTGGCTTCGTCGACACCGGCGACATCGTCAAAGGTGACGCGGCCATGCGCTTCCGTCAGAAGCTTCGCCTTGGATTTGCCAAATCCCATCGCGCCGCGCGATCCACCCTGCATCTGCCGCATGAAGAACAGCCACACACCAAGGATCAGGAACATCGGCAACAGCGTACCGAGATAGCTCAGGAAACCGGAGGAACCATCGCTTTCAGGACGCGCGACAATGGTGACGTTCTTCTGCTGAAGACGGTCCATCAGCGAGTCGTCAATGACCGGCGAATAGGTCTGGAAGGTCGTTCCATTCTCGGTATAGGTGCCAAGAACGCGGTTGCCCGTTACCGTCACTTCACGGACACGGCCTGCATCGACATCACGAATAAATTGCGAATATGGAATTTCGCGCGAGCCGGATTGAGACGGCGACGTCTGAAACATGCTGAAAAGCGCAATCAGCAAAAGAGCAATCACCGCCCACAGGGCGAAATTTCTAAAATTTGGGTTCATTGAACTCCCCGAACTCCAACGGACGGATGACCGCCCGCCATTATGTTGCCCCTAACATAAGGAGGACAGTTGCGGTTGCCAAGGCGAAGGGAGGAAGGAGATGTGTTTTGCGGTAAAAACTCTGCGAAATTTACGACAAACTTTGCAGCGGAAGCCTTGGATAGACGCCGCGCCCGAGACTGAGCGCAATTGCGTTGGCCAAATCGAGGTCGAAGCGCGGGAGAAACAGGTCGTAGGGCGCTAGCAATGGGCGCATGGTGATCGACCCCATATCAGCCTCCCCCTGCCCCGCACCCTCCGGAGCAACACGTGGCTGCGCAAGCTTCGCGCGTTTCAGCACGCCAGCCGGAACGGCGGTGGGCGTGGCATCCTCTGCATGAGCAACCGCCCCGCCGGAAACAGTCACCGGAACCTTGGAACGGTTGACGATCTCGAACCGCTCATCCCACCTCGCGGTCTCGCCGGGAGCAACGATTATCGTCGGCACGTCCCGGTTCTCCCGCATCAGGTATAACCCATCCTTGCGCCGGTCGAAGATGACCCGCCCTGCCGTCAGCCTGCCTGGCTCTTTAGCGGTGACGAAGGCCATCACCCGGTCCATGCTCTCCGCCGCAAGCGGATAGGTTCTGCCGCCTGCAACGCAAGCGAGTGCGGTCAGTGCATAGCGGATGACGGTAGGATCATCGCCAAGACAATCGGCGCTGAGCCTGATCAGTCCCCCCGGATAAGCCTGCACAGAATGGGAGACAAAAGCCCCGGCGCGGGATGCAAGCTCCGTCCTGTCGAGCAACGGCTCTAGGAACGGTGGTTCGGCATCCTTTGAGAGCTTGCGCACGCGCACCCGCTCATACGTGTCGTCTTCGTTGCTGGGGTCATCGAACCAGCCCTGCCCTTTGGCGGCGAGATAGTCGCGAATATCCTCGCGCCGCACGCTCAAGAACGGGCGCAGCACCCAATTGCGGGCATTGTAGAGAACCGCGTCTGCCATGCCAGAGAGGCCGGGCATGCCAGCCTGCGCGCTTCGTTGACTACGCATCGCGATCGTTTCGCCCTGGTCGTCAAGCGTGTGCCCGACCACAATGGCTGTTGCGCCGATCTTGCCGGCGACCTCGTCGATCAGCCGATACCGCGCGAGCCGCGCTGCGGCGGAGATGCCTGTTTTCGGCTTCTCGTCATTCCAGCGAAGGATGTCATGGGGAATATTCAGGCCGCAGCACAAGAATTGAACGGCTTGCGCTTCATCCGCCGCTTCGGGCCGCAATGCATGGTCGATGGTCACGGCATGAAGCCGGACATCGTCTCGACCGGAGACAAGCAAAACCTCGTGAAGAGCGAGAAGAAGGCCGGTAGAGTCACTTCCACCTGAGATCGCCACCAGAAGAAGGGCGGGTTTTGAAATTCGTTCTAGGAAATTCCGTGCTGCCTCGATCGGCGCGAGCGGAGAAGAAAGGGGTGCCATAGCGGGGGCTGCGAGCAGGCTCAGCAGCCGATGCGCTTCTGTTCACTGGTAACTTTGCCGAGAACGGTCTTGGAGGCGCTGGGGTAGCGCTTCGGCACTTCGCGCAGCGTGGCGCAGGCGGTGTCTTTGTTATCGAGTGCGGCAAGCGACATGCCGAGCTTCAGCAGCATTTCAGGCGCCTTGGGAGACTTGCCGTAATTCTTGTGGCCGTCGAGAAAGGTCTTCGCCGCAGCAGTAAACTTACCCTGCGAATATTGCGCTTCGCCAAGCCAGAAGCTGGCATCCGCCGCCTTCGAGCCATTGGGATAGCCTTGGATATACTGTTCGAAGCCCTGCTCCGCCTGCTTGTAGTCGCCAGCAAGCACATGGCTGTAAGCCGCCTGGTAGATATCGTTTTCGCTGGTTAGCGCTGCGGTATTGACCGGATCGGTGCTGGTGGACTTGCCACCCGTGCTTACACCTGGAAGCGCGCCTGCAGAATTGTTGGCGCTGGAATTCAGCGTGCCGCCAACTGGCAGGCCACGCGAATCGAGCTCGATCGAGCCAAGCGTGGTCTCGCCCGGTGCCGCGTTGGACCGCGGACCGGTGGGTGCTGCGCTGCCTGGCACCGAAGCGCCGTTGGTGGACGGCTCTCCGATAATTGTTGCGACATCGTCAGACGGACCGGCGGAAGAGCCTGCAGGCGGAAGATCCGCCTCGGCCTTTTTCTTCGGTGCCGCAGCCGGTGCAGAGGACTTGCCGCCGCCTTCCAGTTCCTGGAAGCGGTACTCATTGTCTTCCTGCGCCTTGCGAATGGTTTCCTGCATCTGGAGAAGCTGGAAGCTCATCTCTTCGATACGACCGTTCAACTGACGGATCTGCTCTTCAAGCTGCTGTACGCGGTAGGTCTCGTTGGCCTGGACATTGACCACCGGAGCCCGCGAATTGGTCGTGCTAGGGTTCCCACCCCAGCCAAACAACGGCTGCGACACTGCAGTGCCGCTGAAGCCGGTGCAGGCTGCAAGCCCCAGCATTCCCGCCACGACAAGTTTCTTCATAGTGCTTCCTGTCTCATTGATTTGCGCCCCAGCGGCGCAACTCGCGATTTTTTCCATCTGCGATGAAAAAGCAACTTAACTTCGGCCAAACTATGAAAAAAACGAAAGGCGACCCGAGGGCCGCCTTTGCAAATTTCATCACGATTGCGCGAGGCAATTACATGCCTGCGCCACCGAGAACGGTAACCGCGCGGCGGTTCTGCGACCAGCAAGAGATGTCGTCGCAAACGGCGACCGGACGTTCCTTGCCGTAGGAGATGGTCTTCATGCGGTTGGCCGGAACACCCTGGGATGCCAGGAATTCCTTGGTGGCGGCTGCACGGCGTGCACCGAGCGCCAGGTTGTATTCGCGTGTGCCGCGTTCGTCGGCATGGCCTTCAACCGTGATGGCGTAGTTCGGGTAACGAGCAAGCCACTGGGCCTGGCGCTGCAGCGTCTGCTGTGCGTCGGCGCGGATCGAGGTAGAGTCGGTATCGAAGAAGATGCGGTCGCCGACATTGACGGTGAAGTCCTGCTGCGAACCAGGCGTTGCGGAACCAGCACCACCGCCGAGGCCAAGCTCGCCAGCGCTGTTCGGCATGTTCTTCTTGTTCGCGCAACCGGCAAGCGCCAGAGCAAGCGTCAGAGCGATAACAGCCGGATTGCGGGCGATTTTCTGCATTGGGCTAAGCGCCGAAGTTTGTGTACGGCTCATCGCCGGTCTCTCCTTAGGATTTCGATAACGTTGCCAGACGCTAACCGATTGAGGTTAACGGCCCCCGAACGCTTATGGTTAACAAAACGGAAATGTCCCACTTTTCTGCTCCCTCACAGCATTTTGCGGCAAGAAAGAGGCGCATTCCCGGTATTCTCCACAAAACCGCCACAACAACTCCGGTTCGAGGTGCTGTGGCGGGTATTCATCAGGCGTGGTCGAAGCAAAACGGTACAGCGGCTTTGCGATAGCGACATGCGAAAGAACAAGTCCTAATGCGCAAGACGCGAATCTAAACGATCGCGATACGCTTTAGTCAAGCAGTGGCGACCAGGCAGGGTCGGACGCATAGGTCGGGGTCTTGACCATCTGCTCGTTATAACCTGTCAGATCGATGGAATAGAGCTGCGGGCCACCGGCGCCGGCATTCTGGCGGAAGAACATCAGCACTCGTCCATTCGGCGCCCAGGTCGGTCCTTCATTGTGGAAGCCGGACGTCAGAATGCGCTCGCCAGAACCGTCTGGCTTCATCACGCCGATGGAGAACTTGCCGCCCGACTGCTTGGTGAAGGCAATCAGATCGCCGCGCGGAGACCAGACCGGCGTCGAGTAGGAGCCGTCGCCGAAGGAAATACGCGTCTGGCCCGAGCCATCGGCATTCATCACATAGATCTGCTGGCGGCCGCCACGGTCGCTTTCAAAGGCGATGCGCTGGCCGTCCGGCGAATAGGACGGTGCCGTGTCGATTGCCCCGGTGTTCGTCAGACGCGTCGTGGTGCGCGAGCGCAGATCCATCGTGTAGATATTTGCATTGCCCTCCTGCTGGAGGCTCATGATCACCTTCTGACCATCCGGCGAAAAGCGCGGGGAGAAGGTCATGCCCGGGAAGTTGCCGACGACTTCACGCTGTCCGGTTTCCAGTTGCAGCAGGTAAACGCGTGGCTGGTTGCCTTCGAACGACATATAGGTGACTTCCTGCCGGTTCGGCGAGAAGCGCGGCGTCAGCACCAGATCGTTGGTGTTGGTGAGGTTGCGAACGTTGAAGCCATCCTGGTCCATGATGGACAGCTGGCGCTTGCGCTGCTGCTTCGGGCCGCTTTCGGAAACGAAAACGACGCGGGTGTCGAAGTAGCCCTTCTCGCCGGTGATACGCTCATAAATGGCATCAGCGATGATGTGCGCGACGCGGCGCCAGTTTTCCGGCTGGGTGAAGAACTGCTGACCCATCATCTGCTGGCCGGCAAAGGTGTCCCACAGACGGAACTCGGCGCGAAGACGGCCGTCGGCCTCCTTCGTCACCCGGCCCGTCACCAGTGCCTGGGCATTGATGACCTTCCAGTCTTCAAAGCGTGGGGACTGGTCCGGATTGCTGATCTTTTCGATGAAGGCGCTCTTGTTGATCGGCGCAAACAGGCCGGAGCGCTGCAGGTCCGCCGCAACCACAGCGGAAACCTGCGCGCCGATGCCGTCACCCGACATGAAATCGGTGATCGCAATCGGCAGCGGCTGCACATTGCCCTTGGTGATATTGAGCCGAACTTCCGCGTTGGCTGGAGTGATCGCAACGAACGACAGGATGAGGCCGGAGGCCACCATCATCGCGCGAAGGAAAGAGAACTTGATCATCGAGACAAGCCTTTCAGCTTTTTTTTCATAAGTTGCACATCGATTGGAATACGGATGCCGGCGCCGAAAGCGGCTGCTTAGACACCGAAGTCTTCCGGCGTGAACGTCAACAACAAGGTGTTCCATCCTTTTTCACCGTCGTACTTATCCGGTGGGAGATTGGTGAAGGGCGCGGACCGGGTGACGGCGCGCCTTGCGCTGCCTTCCACCGCACGGCGCGTTCCGTCCGGCCCGCCTGTCGCCGAAACCTCAAGCTGGCCGACGATCTCACCCGATCTGTCGAGATGGACGCGGACTTCAACGACCACCTGCGCCACATCGGTCAGGCCGGCGACCATCGACCAGTTCTTGGAGATCTGCCCACGCAGGGCATCCATCTCACTGGCGCTCAGGCCCGTGCCGATCGTCTTCTTGCCACCAAGGGCTGCCGTCTGGGTGGAGCGCTTTGCGCCACCGCCGGAAGGCGCCTGCTTGTTGAGAAGTGCAGAAATTTCATCGGCGTTGAACTCGCTCTGCTGGGTCGCGGCAGCCTTTGCCGTTTCCTGCTTGCGATCGGAGACCTTCTTGTCGGAAGGCTTTTCATTGGCCTTGGCCTGGTCGGTCTTCTTTTCAGTCGGCTTTTCCGCAGGCTTCTGCTCAGCCGGCTTCTGCGGCTCGGGCTTTGGCGGCTCCGGCTTCTGTTCCGGCGGCTGCGGACGCGCATTGGGGCGCGGCACGTTCTGCGGCACGGCAATTTCTGCCGGTTCCTGGTTCTGCGGCGGCGGCTCTTCGGCCTTCTGCTCGGCAGGCGGTGGCTCGGCGGGCTTGGGCGGCGTCGCGATTTCAGGCTTCGGCTGTGGAAGGGCCGCCATTTCCTGCGGCTTCGGCGCGGTCTCTTCCTTCACGATGTCCTTGACGTCGTTCGGATTGGTATCGACCACGGGTGCTGGCTGCTCCTGCTTGGGCGGAGCGGCAGCACTGTCATTGTTGTTGGGCTTTTCGGTTGGCGTCGGCGGCGCATCGAGGTCGGCATTGTTGTTGCCGACATTCTGCGCATTGGGCACGGTGTCGGGACGCGTCGTCGGAACAGGGGCGGATTTCTCCGCCTTCGGCGCCTTCTTGTCACCCTGCTGGATCTGCGTCATTTCTTCGACGGACACGAGTTCGACAGGCATCGACTCGGCCTGAGACACCTCGAGCGGTGCCGGCGAGCCCAGAGACACAAGGGCAAAGGCCAGCAGCGAGGCGTGCACGATCGCAGATGTGGTAATGCTACCCTTCATCGCCGAGGTCAATTGTCCTGTTTCTGTTGCGTTACGAGGCCGATATTCTTGAAGCCCGCACCCTGGATACGCGCCATGACATCCGCGACAACGCCGTAAGCGGCAACGGAATCGGCACGCACGAAGACGCGTTCATTGTATCCGGTGGTGGCGATCGCCTTCAGCTTGTCCGCCACTTCCGCCGCTTCGATCGGCGTTTCCTGCAGATGGATCTGACCATTGGCATTGACCGAAATGGTGATCGGCTGCGTTTCCGAGTTCAGAGCGGAGGCAGAGGTCTGCGGCAGATCAACCGGCACACCGACCGTCATCATCGGTGCTGCCACCATGAAGATGATGAGCAGCACGAGCATGACGTCCACGAGTGGCGTCACGTTGATTTCGCTGATCGCACCACCGCCACGGCGACCGCGTCCACGGCCGCGACGACCGCCCGAACCACCACCGCTACCGCCTGCTGACATACCCATCGCGTTTTACTCCACTGGCTTTCGGCGTTGCGTTTTACTGCGCGGCCTGACGCGTCTGCAGCTTCTCGTCGATCTGGCGAGACAGGATCGCGGAGAACTCGTCGGCAAAACCTTCCATGCGCGAGGAAAGCTTGTGCGCGTCAGCCATGAACTTGTTGTAGGCCATGACCGCCGGAATAGCGGCCACAAGGCCGATTGCGGTTGCCAGAAGCGCTTCGGCAATACCGGGCGCCACGACCGCAAGGTTGGTGGACTTCGAACCGGCAATCGCCTGGAACGAGGTCATGATACCGACAACCGTACCGAACAGACCGATGAACGGACCGGCAGAACCGATCGTTGCCAGCGAACCGAGACGCGCTTCGAACTGCTCGGCTTCGCGTGACATCGTCACATCCATGGCCCGGTCGATACGCATCTGCAGACCGATCGGAGACCGTGCGCCGCGCTCGAAGGACTTCTTCCATTCGCGCATGGCGGCCACGAAGATCGCCGCAAGGCCGCCATTCTGGCGTTCGGCCAGGGTGCGGTAGAGCTCTTCAAGCGACTGGCCGGACCAGAACACCTGCTCGAACTGATCGAACTGGCGCCGTGCCTTGGTGAAGCTCATATATTTGTCGATGACGATGGCCCACGTCCAAACCGAGGCGGCTAAGAGGCCGATCATCACCAGCTTGACGATGAGTCCTGCCTGCATGAACAGTGCCCAAAGACTCACATCATGCGTTGCCGCTGCCAAACCTGCCTGTTCCATAAATATTCCAATCCCCGAATCCAAACGCCCGGTGCATGACCGGGCGATTCAAACACGCATTGATGCGTTAAGCGTCGCGGTTGAGAATCCGCCAGCCCGTCGCCTTTGCCCCGATAAGTGCCAGTACGCCTTATTCGCCGGTAAATTTGGTAAAAGGAAGGCGCATAGCCCACAAATACCGGGCGTTTCAGTAAGACTACATTATGGTTAAGGGAGTGTTACGAAACATGGGGCTGCGGGCGGGTTTTCTGTCCCGCCCTCCGGTTTACTTCAAAAACTTCTCCGCGACCGTCTCCGGCAGACGTCTTGGTCTTCCTTTGGCGTTGATGACGGCAATGATCACTTTCGCCGCGACCAGCAGCGTCTCGCCACGACGGATCTCCTGGTTCAGCACCATCTTTGCCCCACCCGCCTTCTCGGTGATGGTGGTGATGGTCAGCACATCATCCATTCGCGCCGGTGTCTTGAAGTCGATCTCCATGCGGTGAACGACGAAGACCAGCCCCTCCTCATCCGCCGTCAGAAGCGCACTCTGCTCACAGCCAAGGCAGCGCAGATAGTCGGTGCGGCCGCGCTCGAGGAAATGAAGGTAGCGCGCGTGGTAGACGAGGCCGGAAAAATCCGTGTCCTCGTAATAGACCCGCTGTACCAGCCTGTGGCCGTGCTCGATCAGCTCGCCGGAAAGGGAAACGGTGATGTCAGTCATTGTCTGTCCTGGGTTGATTGCCTTCGCGCACGATCACATGCTCATGTCGCTCCGGCAGCATCTCGATACTGTCGGCAATGAAGGCGGGACGGAGATCGTTCTCCCGCAGGGCTTTCACAGTTGCGGGCAACCAGCGGAACTCCACCTCGCCGCCATCGGCAACGCGGTGAATGATATCATTCTCATGAAACGGAAAGGCCTCTTCCAGCCGGATTTGATAATAGAAGGCCATCTCATGCGCCTGATAGTCGCCGTAGGTGAAGAAGTTTTCTGCCGACCAGACAAGACGCTCGATGCGCGCCTTCACATGCAGCTCTTCCTCGATCTCGCGCAGGATCGTCTCTTCGGTGCTTTCCCCGATTTCGGCCCGGCCACCCGGCAGCGCCCAGTACCGATCGGCCACGCTCCGGTTCACCAGAAGATGGCCTTCATGGAAGATCAGGGCTGCCACGCGAAAGCTGAAGAGCTGCGGCTTGTGGTCCAGCCGGATCATGTGGCGCGGTTGGGGATTGCTCATTTGTCGTCCAGATTGCCGTCGTCCCAGACCACGTGGCGCGTGGAGGCGGGCAAGTTTTCGATCTCTGCGGCGATGAAATAGGGCGGGATGTCGAGTGCCGTCAATGCCTGCGTCGTCGCCTTGGCCCAGCGAAATTCCAACGCATTCTTGCCGTCCTGAACCCTGTGGACGATCTTTTCCTCATCGAATGGGAAGCTCTCGGGCAGGTCCATCAGGTAATAGAAACCAAGCTCGTGCCAGTCCTTGCCCTCGTAGTGGAAGAAGTTCTCCACCACCCACAGCAGCCGCCCAACGGATACCTCGGCACCCAGTTCTTCCACCATTTCGCGCGCCAGCGTCTCTTCCGATCGCTCGCCCATCTCGGCGCGTCCGCCGGGAAAGGTCCAGAATTTCTCATGGGTGGCGCGGTGCACCAGCAAATGGCCGTTGCGAAAGGCGATGCCTGCCACGCGCATCTGGAAAATGCGCTTCGGCTTGAATTTCATGCGAATACGAGTGTCTTCGACCATCAGGCGTCCAAAGGATTAAACAGGAAACAGCAAATCAGTTTCCGTCCATCCTAATGCCTGTAATTCCTTTTTGCGAACAGGCGCATCGTCACCGACGATAAATTCATCCAGCTGTGGCGGCTTGAGGCGCGTGCCGGACAGCATCGCATGAACCTGACCACGATGGTGCGTCTGGTGCTGAAAGAGATGCGAAAGAATATCGTCACAGCGATCCTGCTGTACCCGCTCACCCCGGTGAACATGGACCGTGGCGGCAAGCCCGTCCCCGTCGATACCGTCGACAAAAGCGATCAGATCCATGTCGAGTGCCGCTTGCGCCTCTGCCAAGGAGGCCATGTCGCTATAGGGCTCAGGCTCGCCGAAAACGCTATGCCCCAACGATCCGCCCTTCATCGCATCGAGATAGAAGAGATCCACCAGGTAGATGTGGTTCAGCGTTTTGCGGATCGTCGGAAAAAAGCTGGTGCGCGGTGCCACCAACTCATCAGCGGTTAATTGAAGACAGGCGTGGTGCAGGCGCAGATTGGCAAGCCTGTTGTTGCGCGCCAGCTTTTTGAATATCCGCGTTGAATCATAGGTCATCTCGCCACCCCTTTTGCATATCGGCTGAAGGCCCGAGGCGATCGCGCCTTGAGCCTTTTTCATCAGCGGTGGCGAGGTGTCGGCTCAGCTCGCATTGTCGAGCTCCGAATGGCTCTTCAGAACTTTGCCGCCATCTTCCTGCTCGATCAGATAGGCAGGCTCATCCTTGCTCGCCTTGCGCTTGATCGTCGAGCCGTCGATCTTGCGTTCGACATCCTCGGTGAAGCTTTCGGCCACCTTGCCCTCGCCCTTGCCATTGCCCCACTTCCAGCTGACCTTGGTGCCCTTGCGATATGTCGTCATGCGGCTTCTCCCATTGAAAGAACGGGAAAAGGCGGTGACGGTCATCTGGTTCCGTCAGCCGACCAGATCGATCACGACGATTTCCGGCGGCGACATGAAGCGGATCGGCGCGCCCGAACAACCAAGCCCGCCGGATACGACCAGATGGCGATTGTTCTCCACCTTGTGCCCATAGGCATATCGCTCGCCGAAGAGCGAGGGAACGACGGGTCTCCAGCCGAAGAGATTGACCTGCCCGCCATGCGTGTGACCTGACAGGGTGAGTGACACGCGCTCCGGGATCGTTGGGAAAATGTCCGGCTCATGGGCCATCATGATGATCGGCGCGTCATCGGTGATCTGCGCCATCGTTCCAGGAAGATCGTCGAGCCCAACAGCCTCGCCACTTTCGCGAAACGCCCACTGATCCTCAAGTCCAGCAATCCAGAAGGGGTGCTCTTCGCTCCCCGTTCGGATCGCGGTGTTGGAATGAACGGTAATACCGACAGCGCGAAGCGCCCTGTGCGACACGGTTTCCTTCAGCCGCAGCCTCTGGGCTTCTGCATCCTGCGCCCAGTCATGATTGCCGCACACGGCGTGAACGCCATAGGGTGCGGTTAGCCCCGAAAGCGCCTTTGCCCATTCCACCGGCGGGACGATATCGGTGATGAAGCGTTGCATGCCGGTGACATAGTCGCCAAGCAGCAGAATGATATCCCCGCCAAGAGTATTGGCATAGTTGGCGATGCCCGAAATCCGTTCCGTCGACATCCACGGTTCGCAGGCATGCACATCGGCCAGGATGACGAGGCGCAGGCTCTGCCCGGCCGGCCAGTTGGGTGGGGTGATGCGATAGCGCGTCGTGGCAAGCCGCAGCATCGGTTCGACACCACCTGCATAGGCCCCAAGAGAAAAGAAGCCTGCGCTGGCAGTCGCGGCCATTTTAAGAAGCGCTCGACGCGTGATCAAATTTACTCGTCCTCGAGAGATAGGCGAAACTGCGCCGCTTCCAGATCCTTAGGCGGCTGCATACCGAGATGCTTCCACGCTGTCGCGGTCAAAATACGGCCACGCGGCGTTCTCTGGATAAATCCCTGCTGGATCATATAGGGCTCGATGATATCTTCGATTGCATCGCGGGGCTCTGAGAGACCGGCTGCGATGGTTTCAATGCCGACTGGCCCGCCGCCGAAATTCACTGCGATCATCGTCAGATAGCGCATATCCAGCTGATCGAGACCCATATTGTCGACCAGAAGCCGCGTCAGCGCCTGATCGGCAATTTCGCGGGTCACGGCTTCGGCGCGCGCCACTTCGGCAAAGTCGCGCACGCGGCGCAACAGGCGCCCGGCAATACGCGGCGTTCCGCGCGCGCGGCGCGCAACTTCGCGCGCGCCCTCATCCGTCATCGGCAGACCCATCAAACGCGCACCGCGGCGCACGATCAGTTCCAGCTCATCCACTGTGTAGAACGAGAGCCGCACCGGAATGCCGAAACGGTCGCGAAGCGGCGTGGTCAGAAGACCAAGGCGCGTGGTGGCGGCAACGAGAGTAAATTTCGACAGATCGATCTTCACCGAGCGCGCCGCAGGCCCCTCGCCAATGATCAGATCAAGCTGGAAATCCTCCATCGCCGGATAGAGGATTTCCTCCACCGCCGGGCTCAGCCGGTGGATTTCGTCGATGAACAGAACGTCGCGCTCTTCAAGGTTCGTCAAAAGCGCTGCAAGATCACCCGCCTTGGCGATGACCGGGCCGGATGTGGACTTGAAGTTAACCCCAAGCTCCTTCGCCATGATCTGCGCCAGCGTCGTCTTGCCGAGGCCTGGCGGGCCGACGAAGAGCACGTGGTCCAGCGCCTCGCCGCGGTTCTTCGCTGCCTCGATGAAAATCTTCAGATTGGCGCGCGCCTCCGCCTGGCCGGTAAAATCATCCAGCGTCTGCGGGCGCAGCGTCGTATCGATATCCTCGCCGCGCTTCTCAGAAGATATCAGCCGTGCAGCCTCACTCATGTCAAAAGTTCCATTCCGGGTATTTTCCGCGCCGCCTTGATGTCGAAGGTGTAGATCGTTTTGCAGCCTTCGCCGAGCGACTGACACGCGATAAGCGCGTCCGTGAAGTCGGCATTATGGCGCTCAACCAGACGGACAGCTTTCACGACCTTATCGTGCCCTTCAACAACCAAACCCCTTGTGTGTAGCAACTTTCGAACGGCCAAGCTGATCTGTCGGCGATCGAAACCGTATTGTGACTTCAAAGCCCAACTGAGCTCGATCAGAGTGAGAAGCGTTACGAAGACAGTGTAGTCGCGGCCAATCCCTGCTCCGAAGCGCAGCGCTGCTTCCCTTTGGCCTGGTTCATCATCAACGAAAAGACGAAGAACGACGTTCGTATCCACGCCATAGACCATCATGCAGCGGCATCCGCCTGATCATCGTCGGTATCGACGACGTTATGGCCTGCAGCCTTGCTGACGGTCTCGTCTATCTCTTCCAGGGTGGCACGGCCCTTGGGAGGCTTACCCAAAAGGCCAGCGAGATCATTGAAATCAACATTCTTGGGCGTCAGTACCACTTCGCCATCGATGATTGAGTAGACGACCTGATCACCGGGCCTGAGGTCGAGCGCTTCACGCATGTCTTTCGGCAACGTCACCTGCCCCTTCGACGAGACGACAACTTCCCATCCCATTATAAGCACCCGTAAGAAAAAAATTCATATGGCGGAAATATTATCATTCATCCGCCAAAAACACAAATGTCCGATTTATCGCGAAAGCTCCTTCAAGCCCAATCGGATCAGCTTGGCGCTATCGCCACCCTCACCACCATTCTTCAAGGCGGCGGCCACGGCGTTGGCGGCCTGATCGCGCGAATAGCCGAGATTGGTCAAAGCCGAGACGGCATCGGCCACAGGTGCGGGTGCCGCGCCTTCGCCGATCTCCTGCTTGAGACCGATGGCACCTGCCGCTTCTCCGGCAAAGGCCGGCGCCTTGTTGCGCAATTCGGTGACGATGCGGATCGCAACCTTCGGGCCAACGCCGGGTGCGCGGGAGACAACAGCCTTGTCCTGCAGTGCGATGGCGTTGGCGAGTTCGGACGGCGAGAGGGTGGAGAGCACCGCAAGCGCCACCTTGGAGCCCACACCCTGCACGCTCTGCAACAGATTGAACCACTCGCGCTCAAGAGCGCTCATGAAGCCGAAAAGCTTCAACTGGTCCTCGCGCACATAGGTCTCGATGAACAGCACCACTGCCTCGCCCGCGGAACCAAGCCTGGACAAAGTGCGCGCCGAACAATGCGCCACGTAGCAGACGCCATGGACGTCAACGAGAACGTAGTCGTCGCCGATTTCCTCTATGGTGCCTTTGAGTTTGCCAATCATCGTCGCGTCCGTGATGTTTGAGAAAGAGTTGAAAAGCCGAAGAACGCCCGCTTAGCCCGCAGCAAGGAGCCGGCGCATCCGGTCGCCCCCGCGGTTATGGGCATGGCAGATGGCAATCGCCAGGGCATCGGCGGCGTCATTACCCTTGAACTCGGCCTTCGGCATCAGGATTTTCAGCATCATGTGGATCTGCTGCTTTTCACCGTGACCCACACCGATCACCGCCTTCTTCACCGCATTCGGCGCATATTCGGACACGTGCAGGCCCGCACGGGCGGGAACGAGCATGGCAATGCCACGCGCCTGGCCAAGCTTCAGGGTCGCCACCGCGTCCTTGTTGACGAAGGTCTGCTCCACCGCCGCCTCATCAGGCTGATAGGAATGAACGACATCCGCCAGCCCGTCATGCAACTGACAAAGGCGCGAGGCGAGGTCCATGTCGCCATCGGACGTCACCGTGCCGGACGCCACGAAACGCAGGCTGTTGCCGATCGTCTCGATGACGCCCCAGCCGGTACGCCTTAACCCCGGATCAATGCCGATAATTCGAATCGCGTTTTGCATGTCTCACCCTACCGTCTGGTCAGGAAACCTGCCAGCCATAAGTGAACAAAACAAAAACATTCAATGAGAAAATGCGCCGCGCCAGCGGATCGCCATCCACGCTCACGCCGTCAGTTTTTTTGAACCATGGATCAATTCGCTGCGACGAGGATGGCAAACACGACGCTACACATTAAATAAGGTCCTAAATAAAGGCCGGAAGGAGCATGCCATGATTCCCTTTTCCATTCTCGATCTGTCGCCGATTGGCGATGGGGAGAACGCAAGCCAGGCGCTCGATAACTCCCGCCGCATGGCGATCAAGGCGGAAGAACACGGCTATGAGCGTTTCTGGCTGGCCGAGCATCACGGCATGCCGGGGATCGCAAGTGCCGCAACGTCGATCGTGATTGCCCACGTGGGTGCCGCAACCTCGCGCATCCGCGTCGGCTCGGGCGGCGTCATGCTGCCTAACCACTCTCCACTGGTGATCGCTGAACAGTTCGGCACGCTTGCCGCTCTTCTGCCGGGTCGTGTCGATCTCGGACTTGGCCGCGCACCGGGAACGGATATGCGCACGGCGCGTGCGCTTCGCCGCAATCTCGATGCCGGGGCCGAGAACTTCCCGCATGATATCGTCGAGCTTCAGCGCTATCTCGGTGCGCCCGAACCGGATCAGGCGATCCTTGCCGTGCCGGGCGTGAACTCCAATGTGCCGATCTGGCTGTTGGGCTCCAGCATCTACAGCGCGCATCTGGCCGCAGCGCTTGGCCTGCCCTATTCCTTCGCCTCGCATTTCGCGCCGGATATGCTGATGGATGCCATAGCCATCTACCGCGAGCGCTTCCAGCCGTCTGCAACGCTTTCGGAGCCCTATGTCATGGTGGGCATCATGGGCGTCGGTGCGGACACGGATGAGGAAGCCCGGCATCTCTTCACCTCGGCCCAGCAGCAATTCGTCAATCTGCGCAAGAACGTCCGCACGCCCTTCCCCCGGCCGGTCGAGAGCATGGACGGCTACTGGAATGACATGGAGCGCATCACCGTCGAACATACGCTGCGTTACGCCGCCGTCGGCTCGCACGCGACCATCGATCGCAAACTCCAGCAGTTCCTGGGCGAGACCGGCGCGGATGAATTGATTGTTTCCATGCCGATCCACGACATCAACAAGCGGCTGCGGTCTGTCGAGGTTTTCGCCGAGGTACGGGAAGGTGTGAAAAAGGCGGCCTGAGCCGACTGTGTTCTAACACTCCTCTACCACTATCATCATTGAAATTGAAAAAGGCCGGAGCAAATCCGGCCTTTTGTACTTAGCATCTGTCGCTTTCGATTGCCGTCCTCAAATCGAACGGAACCCGAGAGTATCAGGCTGACAGCTTCGCCATGACTTCTTCGGACACTTCGAAGTTCGAATAGACGTTCTGCACGTCGTCATCGTCTTCGAGGTTGTCGATCAGCTTCATCAGCGACTGCGCCTTTTCCTCATCCACCGGAACGGTGTTCTGCGGACGCCAGACGGCCTTGACGCTGTCGGCTTCGCCGAGGGTGGCTTCAAGCGCCTTGGAAACTTCGTTGATGTCTTCGAAGCCGCAGATGATCGTGTGGCCGTCTTCGCTGCTTTCCACGTCTTCGGCACCGGCTTCGATCGCCGCTTCCATCACCTTGTCCGCATCGCCGACCGACGCCTTGTAGGTGATTTCGCCAACGCGATCGAAGGAGAAGGAAACCGAACCGGTTTCGCCAAGTGCGCCGCCGGCCTTGGTGAAGATCGAGCGGATGTTGGATGCCGTGCGGTTGCGGTTATCCGTCAGCGCTTCGACGATGACCGCCGTGCCGCCCGGGCCGTAGCCTTCGTAGCGAACGGAATCGTAGTTTTCCGCATCCGCGCCGGACGCCTTCTTGATGGCGCGGTCGATATTGTCCTTCGGCATGGACTGCGCCTTGGCGTTCTGCACGGCCAGGCGAAGAGCAGCATTCATGGTCGGGTCCGGAAGACCGGACTTGGCTGCAACGGTGATTTCACGCGCAAGCTTGGAGAACATCTTCGAACGGATCGAATCCTGTTTCCCCTTGCGATGCATGATGTTCTTGAACTGTGAATGGCCAGCCATGGCACCCCTGATCGGATCGTTTGTTTGGATTGTGGGCCTTATAAGTGCGATGGCGCGGCTGTTCAAGCCCGTAACCCCCTTCTTCTCGCATCCACATGACAGCGCTGCAAGGAACAGAAATCCTCTCCCGCCGTTGTGATCACAGGCGGCGCGATCATGACCGGATCGCTGCCGGAAGGAACAGGAACCGCAAGGAGATCACTGAATGGTAAGTCTGACTGAAGCACGCGAACAACCCGCCCGTCAGCTTTGGGACGAGATCAATTCCGTCCATGCAGGCATGCTGGGTCTGGAAGGTCTCCACAACCACATGCAGCCCATGGCACCGCATGCCGATCCGAAGACCAACACCATCTGGTTCTTCTCCAAGAAGGATACCGACCTTGTTCAGTCGCTGAAGTCCGGTTCGCGTGCCCACTTCTGTGTCATCGGCAAGGATCATGATTATCACGCCTGCCTGTCCGGCAAGCTGGAAGTGCGCGACGACAAGACCAAGCTCGACGAATACTGGAACTCCGTCACCGCCGCCTGGTATGAGCACGGCAAGAGCGACCCGCAGCTCGTCATGCTGGCTCTTCACGTGGACGATGCCGATATCTGGGCCTCGACCGACAGCACGCTGAAATTCGGCTGGGAAATCGCCAAGGCCAATATGTCTGATGGAAAGATGCCGGATGTCGGCGTTCGTCAGCACCTGACCTTCGCCTGATCCTGACCCATAGCTGTTTGAGAAACGCTGTGCATCCTCATGACGCGCGGCGTTTTTGCTTTGAGGTATGACCTTTCTGCGCCAATGCGGCTACATGCCCTGCGGCACAAGGATCTGCGGCTGCTTGGGAAGATTGCGCATCGAAACGCGGATCACCGGATCGCTGGCATAGGCAATCTTGAACTGCGGGCCGAAGGCGACGAGAAACCGCTCGAGCGCGCTCGGCTGGTGCATCGGCAGGATAAGCGCAGAGCGCAGCCGTTTCACGATCCGGCTCATGCTATCGGCGCCCATCGTCAACCCACCATCCACCGGCACCATCAGCACATCCAGCCTGCCGATCTCCGCATATTGGGTTTCCGTCAGCTCGTAATGCAGGTGTCCGAGATGGCCAATGCACAAGCCCGCCACTTCGAAAATGAAGATCGAATTGCCGTCCTTCGTCAGCAGGCCGCCGCCGCCCCAGCGGTTGCGGATATCCGAGGTGACGTTGCGGATATAGACGTCGCCCACTTCCAGCTTGTGCACGGCCTTTTCACCCGGCACATCGCTCCAGCCATGCAGCACATATTTGATCTCAGGCTCCGGCGAGAGCGTGTAATGGGTGGTGTGCGCATTGTTCATCGTCGCCACGGTCGGCATGACCGGTGGGCGATAGACGCCATTATAATCGGTGGCAATTACCACCCCTTCCGGCGACTCGATGGTGTAGGTCGAATGCCCGATATACTGGATCTTCACCTCCTCGCGGTCGCTCAACTGGGCCTTCTTGACATCGGTCGGCTTGAAGCTCGCAAACGTGACGCGGGGAAGAGCCTGCGCGATCGCCTGGCACTGGCTGACGGGCGGTCGATCGGGAGGCTCCTGCGCCGCGACGGAAGCGGCGCTGAACAGCATGGCGATCAATGCAGGCATGAACATGCGAGGCATGGCACCACTCCCCGGAAAGGCGAATGGACGAAAAGATGCGGCAAGGATGGGGGTTCGTCTAGGTGTAAGCGGTGGAGGGCGCTCACATTGTTGTCATTGGATGGGGTGAGCGTAGCTTACGCCCGAACCGGCCGCAAACCCATCAAGCCCAAAACGCCGGCACAGTCTCCGCCAACCGCGGTCCGATCCGCAAAGGCGCGATCTTCTCCGCCAACCCGGTGCTATCGGAAATCTCGACCCCGACACCACACAATGTCGCCGGGCCACTGGCCGCCTCGAAGCGACCCTTCGGCATTTTCGAAATGAACCGGTTGATCGGCTCTTCCTTTTCCATGCCAAGCGAGGAATCGTAATCGCCGCACATGCCGGCATCCGACATATAGGCGGTTCCGCCGTTCAGGATCTGGGCGTCAGCGGTCGGCACATGCGTATGCGTGCCGACGACGAAGCTCGCGCGACCGTCGACGAAATGGCCGAAGCATTGCTTCTCGCTGGTCGCTTCCGCGTGAAAATCGAAGATGATCGCGTCCGCTTGTTCCTTGAGCGGGCAGGCCGCCAGAATGCTCTCCGCCGAACTGAAGGGATCATCCAGCTCAGGATGCATGAAGACGCGGCCCATGATGTTGGCAACCAGCACACGCGCGCCATTGCGGGCATAGAACAGGCCGGAACCCTTGCCGGGCGTGCCCTTCGGGTAGTTGGCGGGCCGCAGGAACTGGTCGTGGCGCTCGCAGAATGACACCGCTTCCTTCTGGTCCCAGACATGGTTGCCGGTGGTGACGACATCCGCGCCTGCATTGATCGTTTCCAGATAGATGTCTTCTGTAATCCCGAAGCCGCCAGCGGCGTTCTCGCCATTGACGATGACGAAATCCAGTTTCAGGTCGGAGATCAGCCCCGGCAACTTTTCCCAGACGGCCGTGCGTCCGGTCTTGCCAACCATGTCTCCGAGAAAAAGTAGTCTCATGCCCCTGCCCTGCCAGAAAAATGCCGCAAGCCGCTTTCGGTCAAAATCGCGTCCAGCGCAACGTCGTGCGCTTCAGCCGGCACTGATGGCACTTCCTGGCAATCGAATGCAATCCCTATCAACAGTGGTTCCAGTCCTTTTGCATGCAGGCGGGCAATGGCGCGGTCATAATGCCCGGCGCCATAGCCGATGCGCTGACCGGTGCCATCGAAGGCGGAAAGCGGCACGAGCAGAATATGCGGATCAAGGACCGCAGCGCTCTCATCCGGCCCGCTCGTGCCGAAGCCCGTCTTCACCAGTTCGGCGTTGCGAGCGAAGGCGCGAAAGACAATGGTCTCGCGGTCAAGCATCACCGGCAGGCAAAGCGTGGCGCCCTTGTCGCGCAGGGCTTCCATCAGCGGCCGGGTGTCGGCTTCGGAGCGGATCGGCATGAAACCGGAAATCACCGTACCGGAGGCGAAGGACAAGGCCTGCGCACCCGACTGCGCCATCGCAAGACTTTTTGTTTGGCGGTCTTCAACGGAAAGAGCGTCCCGCTGGGCGAGACGCTCGAGACGCAATTGCGCTTTTGTCAGAGAACCGGCTTCGTTCATCAGGCAGCCCGGCTGACCAGGACCTTGTCGATGCGGTGGCCGTCGAGATCGATGACCTCGAAGCGCCAGCCGTTGCGCGTTATGTGCTCGCCCAGTTCCGGCAGGCGGCGGAACTCGTCCAGCACCAGACCGGCGACGGTTTCGAATTCGGCATCTTCATCGATCTGGAAGCCCATGCGATCGGCAAACTCATCGGCCGCCATCCAGCCGGCAACCAGGAAGCTGCCATCCTCGCGCTCCACCATCGCAGGCTCTTCGCCGTCGTCCTCCTGGAAGGCACCGGTAATGGCCTCCAGAATGTCGCCGGAGCTGATGATGCCTTCGAAGTGGCCATATTCGTCATAGACGAGAACCATATGCACCGTGGAACGGCGCAGCGATTGGATCACGTCGACGGCGCTGGTGAGGTCGGAAACGACCGGTACTTCACGCAGCAACTCGCGAATGTTCAGTTCCTTGCCGGACGCCAGCGCATCGAAGGCATCCTTGGCGAAGAGAACGCCGAGAATTTCATCCGAGGCACCGTTGCGCACCGGAAGGCGCGAACGCTGGGTGGCACGAAGCTGCTCGCGGATTTCCTCAGCCGTGTCCTCGATATCGACGACTTCCACGTCGCGACGCGGCGTCATCAGGCCGCGGGCGTTGCGGTCGGCCAGGCGCATGACGCTGGTGATCATCGCCGATTCCTCGGTTTCGATCACGCCGGCGCTGTGCGCTTCGGCCAGAACGGTGCGGATTTCATCATCGGTGACAGAAGCGTTGGATTCACCGTTATGACCGAGGAGAGCGAGCACGATCCTGCCCGACTTGTCGAGAAGCCAGACGACGGGCGCGCCGATCTTCGACAGGAACACCATGGCAGGCGCGACGCGGGCTGCGACCTTTTCAGCGTCTCGCAGCGCGATCTGCTTGGGCACAAGTTCGCCGACGATCAGCGAGAGATAGGTAATGGCAACAACCACGACGCCGACGCCAAGCGCATCGGCGGCACGGTCCGGCACGCCCTGTTCAGCGAGCCAAAGCGTGAAGCGGGCACCAAGTGTGGCGCCGGAAAAGGCACCGGAAAGAACGCCGACCAGCGTAATACCGATCTGCACGGTGGACAAAAACCGTCCGGGATTTTCAGAAAGATTGAGCGCCATCGTGGCACCCTTGCTGCCTTGCGCGGCCAGCACTTTAAGTCTCGCCGGTCTGGAAGAGACGACAGCAAGCTCGGACATGGCGAGCACCCCGTTCAATACGGTGAGCAGGACCACGATCATAATTTCAGTAAACAAGTTTAGCTCTTTGGGCTGTTGAACGGCACGTCGCGGTTGCAACCGCATTCGCCTTGAGGAGAGGCTGAACGGACATACCAATCCGAATAATAAAGATTTGTTCCACCAATGCAATGACAACATAGCGCCATTGCAAAGCTTTCATCGTCAAACGGATAAAATAATCGTGGGCGTCACGCTCAAGCAGAAGGACGCGATTTGAAACCGAAGGTTTGTTGCCACGCCGGAAATGAGCACGGCAGCATAAGGCAAAAAAATGATAAAGTGCGTCCGCGACGACCGATGGATGTTTACGATCCTGGGTGCCTACAAACGTAGGTGGGCACCGTGTGTCCAGCCCCACGAGGCTGGCCAGGGACAGCTCCCTTTGGATCGAGTATGGCCCCAGGGATTGTGGTTCCTGTCGAGAAGCGCAGAACGCATGCTCTATATATGATGGATCGGTCCGTTTCGAAAGAGGCTATCGAAGACAATCTTGATGGCAGGCTTACGCTCGCAATCTCAATTGACCGAAGGCTTCGGTCTCTCCACCAGTTTCTCGGTAATGCCGTTGAGCCGCATGGCGAGATCGGAGATGGCGAGCACGATCTGCTCGTCGGCCTTCGCCTTGCTTTCGGCCATGCCGTCGCGGTTCTGCTGCAAGGACGCCACCTGGTTTTCCAGCGCTTCGATCTTGCGCGACAGCTCGGACATCTCATCGGTGATCATGATGCCGGCCATGACGGTCAGCCTCAGATCGCCGATCTCGCCGAACTGGCTCTTCAGATGGCCGACATAGCGGTCGAAACGCGCTGCGAGATCGGTCAGATGGTCTTCCTGCCCGGCTTCGCAGGCCATGCGATAGGCCTTGCCGTCGATCATCACGGTGACTTGAGCCATGCGGGCCTCCTCTTATCTGTCCAGTACGGCGCGGATGGTTTCCATGGCGGTCACCAGGCGGCGCGAGACCTCGCGGTTCACCTCTTCCAGGCGATTGGCGCGGAACTGCGACTGGTCGAGCTCCTGGGCAAGACGGGCACGATCCACGTGCACGCGCTTGACCTCACCCTCCACCTCGGCACTTTCCCGCTGGCGCTCCAGGCGCATGTCGAGGGCGTTTTCAAGGCTGGTGATTGCGGAGCTGAGCTCCGACAGCGCGACTTGTATTGTTTTTTCCGCCGTCATCGTTTCTTCCAAACCGCATAAGCGGCACGCCCGAATCGTTGCCGCCCGATGTCACTCAAGGCATTGATACGATATTACCCGTTTTGCGCCCGCGTCAATCAAACCAATACATTCAAGCACTTTGGGCTGTGGATGAATGCAAAGTCGCAAACATGGGCTTCCCCATCCCTGCCTGATTATGGCCACAGCGCGGCGCGAAGCTTGCGCGAGATCGAATGTGGCCATGGGCGGCGCGCGAATCTTTTGATGCGAAACGATTTTTGTGACCGATCGAACCGCAACATCAGGCTGGATTTATTGACAGAGCCGCCCTACCTGCTATGGATCAACCCGCTTTTTGGATAGTTAGAACGACTATCTCCTTTCACCCGGAACAAACGGAAAAGCCATGATTTCTCGCGACAAACACGACCGGATGGCCAATGCAATCCGATTTCTTGCCATGGATGCTGTGGAGAAGGCCAATTCCGGCCACCCCGGCCTGCCGATGGGAGCAGCGGATGTCGCCACCGTTCTCTTTACCCGCTACCTGAAATTCGATCCCAAGGCGCCGCACTGGCCCGACCGCGACCGTTTCGTGCTGTCTGCCGGCCACGGCTCCATGCTGCTCTACTCGTGCCTGTATCTGACCGGCTACGAAGACATGACGATCGACGAGATCAAGCGCTTCCGTCAGCTTGGCTCCAAGACCGCCGGCCACCCGGAATATGGTCATGCCACCGGCATCGAGACCACCACCGGTCCTCTCGGCCAGGGCATTGCCAATGCTGTCGGCATGGCCATTGCCGAGCGCAAGCTGGAAGAAGAATTCGGCTCCGATCTGCAGAGCCATTATACTTACGTTCTGTGCGGCGACGGCTGCCTGATGGAAGGCATCAGCCATGAAGCAATCGCGCTTGCCGGCCATCTGCGCCTGAACAAGCTCGTGCTCTTCTGGGACAACAACAACATCACGATCGACGGCGCAGTCGGCCTGTCCGACTCCACCGACCAGATCGAACGCTTCAAAGCGGTTCACTGGCACACGATCGAGATCGACGGCCACGACCCGGAAGCGATTGCCGCTGCCATCGAAGAAGCCCACAAGTCGGATCGCCCAACCTTTATCGCAGCCAAGACCACGATCGGCTTCGGCGCCCCGAACAAGGCCGGCACCCACAAGGTACACGGCTCGCCGCTCGGTGCAGAAGAAATTGCTGCGACCCGCAAGCATCTCAACTGGGAAGCCGAACCCTTCGTCATTCCTGAAGACGTGCTCGACGCATGGCGTCTGGCAGGTCTGCGCTCCACCAAGACACGCCAGGAGTGGGAAGCCCGCCTGGAAGCGGTCGAGGGTGGGAAGAAGGCCGAGTTCAAGCGCCGTTTCGCCGGCGATCTGCCCGGCAACTTCGACAGCTCCATCGACGCCTTCAAGAAGAAGGTTGCGGCCAACAACCCGACGGTTGCCACCCGCAAGGCTTCCGAAGATACACTCGAAGTCATCAACGGCGTCGTGCCGGAAATGCTCGGCGGCTCTGCCGACCTGACACCGTCCAACAACACCAAGACCAGCCAGATGGTGTCGATCACGCCGACCGACTTCTCCGGTCGTTACATGCATTACGGCATCCGCGAACACGGCATGGCTGCGGCCATGAACGGCATTTCGCTGCATGGCGGTCTGATCCCCTACTCCGGCGGCTTCCTGATCTTCTCGGACTATTGCCGTCCGTCGATCCGCCTTGCCGCACTGATGGGCATCCGCGTCGTTCACGTCCTGACGCATGACTCGATCGGCGTTGGCGAAGACGGCCCGACCCACCAGCCGGTGGAACAGATCGCGGCGCTGCGCGCCATTCCGAACCTTCTGGTCTTCCGCCCGGCAGACGAGACCGAAACGGCAGAAGCCTGGCAGCTTGCCCTGCATGAAAAGCATCGTCCCTCCGCACTGGCGCTTACACGCCAGAACCTGACGCCGGCCCGCAAGGACTATGAGGAGAAGAACCTCGTTGCCTACGGTGCCTACGAACTGGTTTCGGCAAGCGATGCGAAGGTCTCGATCTTCGCCTCCGGCTCGGAAGTCGAGCTTGCGCTGAAGGCCGCCGCAACGCTGAAGGACAAGGGCATTTCCGCCCGCGTCGTGTCCGTGCCCTGCTTCGAACTCTTCAAGGAGCAGCCGGAAACCTATCGTCAGGCGATCATCGGCAACGCGCCGGTCAAGATCGCCGTCGAAGCGGCCATTCGCCAGGGCTGGGATTACTTTATTGGCAATGACGGCGCTTTCGTCGGCATGCAGTCCTTCGGTGCCTCTGCACCGGCCAAGGACCTCTTCCCGCACTTCGGCATCACCGCGGAAGCGGTTGTCGCCGCAGCCGAAGAAAAGCTCGGCTGATCCCATTGACCGAAGATCAGGGCGTCTCGCACGCCATGATCTTCGGTCGTCGACCGCCGCAAGCGGTGGAGCGCGCCCCACGCCTTCGCCACTTTGCGCCCAAGCTATTCCATTCAGACGTAAATTATTGATCGGGAGACTGTAAATGACTGTAAAAGTAGCCATTAACGGCTTCGGCCGCATCGGCCGTAACGTCCTTCGCGCCATCGTCGAATCCGGCCGCACCGACATCGAAGTCGTCGCCATCAACGATCTTGGCCCTGTCGAGACCAATGCACACTTGCTGCGTTACGACTCCATTCACGGCAAATTCCCGGCCGAGGTGAAGGTCGAAGGCGACACGATCACCGTTGGCGGCGGCAAGCCGATCAAGGTCACCGCCGTGCGCGACCCCGCAACGCTGCCGCATGGCGAACTCGGCGTCGATATCGCGCTGGAATGCACCGGCATCTTCACCGCCCGTGACAAGGCTGCCGCCCACCTGACGGCTGGCGCAAAGCGCGTCATCGTTTCGGCTCCGGCCGACGGCGCCGACCTGACGGTTGTTTTCGGCGTAAACCACGACCAGCTGACGAAGGACCACCTCGTCATCTCCAACGCGTCCTGCACCACCAACTGCCTGGTACCGGTCGTCAAGGTTCTCGATGACCTGATCGGCATCGACCATGGCTTCATGACGACGATCCACTCCTACACGGGCGACCAGCCGACGCTGGACACCATGCACAAGGATCTCTACCGCGCCCGCGCCGCAGCGCTGTCGATGATCCCGACCTCGACCGGTGCTGCCAAGGCCGTCGGTCTCGTCATGCCGCACCTCAAGGGCCGCCTGGACGGCACCTCGATCCGCGTTCCCACACCAAACGTCTCGGTCGTCGACTTCAAGTTCGTCGCCAAGAAGGCAACCTCGGTTGCTGAAATCAACGAAGCCATCAAGGCTGCGTCGAACGGCGCGCTGAAGGGCGTTCTCGGCTACACCGACGAGCCGCTGGTTTCGCGTGACTTCAACCACGACAGCCACTCCTCGATCTTCGCCACCGACCAGACCAAGGTCATGGAAGGCAACTTTGTGCGCGTGCTCTCCTGGTACGACAACGAGTGGGGCTTCTCCAACCGCATGTCCGACACGGCCGTGGCTTTCGCCAAGACCATCTGATCCGGCGGTCGATGACAAATCAGAACCGGTGGGAGCAATCCCGCCGGTTTTTTTATGGGTCCGTCGCCGGCGCCGGCACTCCCGCCTTGCTCTGGTCCATTTTCAACCTGAACAATCACTGACAAGATTCGGTAGTCGCAGACGGGAGGCTGTGCGCCAGCTTCAAAGCATCGCTTGCAAAGGTTAGGGCATTGGAATCATTTTATCTCTTGCTGCTGGTCGCCAACGTCCTTGTTCTTGCAGCCGCCTTTTCCAGCCTGATCGCCTACCGCTTTGGCGCGCCCCTGCTCCTTCTCTTCCTGATGATCGGGCTTGCCGCGGGCAAGGATGGTCTCGGCATCGAATTCACCAATAGCGCGCTGGCCTATATGCTCGGCTCGCTGGTGCTGGCGGTCATCCTCTTCGATTCCGGTTTCAGCACGCCATTACAGACCTTCCGGCTCTCGTCCCGGCCCGCCCTGACACTTGCCACGGTCGGTGTCGTCCTGACGGCGGTGTTCTTCGCGGGCGCTGCTGCGCTACTGCTCGGTTTCTCCTGGCTGGAAGGACTGCTGCTCGGCTCCATCGTCGCCTCCACCGATGCGGCAGCCGTGTTCTTCCTGCTGCGCATCGGCGGCATCCATATTCGTGACCAGGTGCGCTCCACGCTGGAAGTGGAATCCGGCACCAACGATCCGATGGCGATTTTTCTGACCATCGCACTGGTGGAGGTCGTTGGCCGCGGCAAGGGGTTGGCGGGTTTCGATACCGGCTTCCTGCTGATGTTCCTCGAAGAAATGGGACTTGGCCTGATCTTCGGCGTGCTCGGCGGGCTGATGATCGTCAAGGTCGTCAACCGCTTCACCATGGATCGCGGGCTCGCACCCATCCTCGTCCTGGCCTTGGCGCTCCTCGTCTTCTCCTTCACCGGCGCGCTGAACGGCAGTGGCTTCCTCGCCGTCTATGTTGCGGGCATCGTTTCCGGCAACCGCAAGATTTTTGCCAAGGGCGCCATCCGCCGTTTTCATGAGGGCATGACATGGCTGGCGCAGATCATCATGTTCCTGATGCTCGGCCTGCTTGCGACACCCTCGCAGTTCCCGGCCATCATCATTCCCGCCATCCTGCTTGCGCTCTTCCTCATTTTCGTTGCAAGGCCGCTTGCGGTGTGGCTGAGCCTCATGCCCTTCAACTACACCCAGCAGGAAACGAGCTTCGTTGCATGGGTCGGTCTGCGCGGTGCCGTCTCCATTCTGCTCGCCATCCTGCCCGCACTTGGGGGGCTCAACAATGCCGAGATCTATTTCAACGCCGCCTTCATCATCGTGCTCGTCTCGCTTCTCTTGCAGGGCTGGACGATCAAGCCCGTCGCAACCCGTCTCGGCCTCGTGGTACCGCCGCGCATGGGTGAGGTGGACAAGCTGGAAGTGGATCTGCCCGGCACGGCAACCCACGAGCTGATCTCCTACCGTGTGGCAAAGGGCAGCGCGATCCTGCAGGGCGAGCGCATTCCCCGCTGGGCCATGCCGTCTCTGGTCGTGCGCGACGGCACCTCGATCCGCTATCAATATGCCGGCAGGCTTCGGGAAAACGATCTCGTCTATCTCTTCGTCATCCCCAGCAATGCAAGGCTGCTCGACCGCCTCTTTGCCAGCGCCAAGCCGGTGACCGCCGATGACGAGGACATTTTCGGTACCTTCGCCATCTCGCCGCAACGCCCGGCAACGGAACTGGATGCATCCTACGGGCCTGGGCTGATCACGCCCCAGGAGCAGTCGCTTACCGTTGGCGAACTGATCGAAACCCGCCTTGGCGGAAAGGCTGAATATGCCGATCGCATCCGTCTCGGCTCGCTGATCCTGATCGTCCGCGATCTCGATGAAAACCACGCGATTTCCAGCATCGGCATTTCGCTGGAACCGGTCGAACCGGCGACCACGCTGCCGATCTTCATCAACCTGAAAGACATCATCCACCGCGCCCGCGAGCACCGCAAGGAAAGGCGCCGTGCCCGCCTGAACGCGAAGTGAAAGCGCGTCATGGCATCGTGACGAAAACGCCTTGCGTCGTTGGTCAGGCATAGTATGGTCGCGCCCGAAGACATTGTTTCAAACACGTTTTACAGGATTGATCTATGCCCGCCTTCAAGACCCTTGACGACCTCACCGACATTTCCGGAAAGCGCGTTCTCGTTCGCGTCGATCTCAATGTGCCGGTTGCTGACGGCAAGGTGACGGACAAGACCCGCCTGGAACGCGTGGCACCCACCATCCTGGAACTCTCGGACAAGGGCGCCAAGGTCATTCTGCTCGCCCATTTCGGTCGCCCCAAGGGCGAGCCGGTTGCTGACATGTCGCTGTCGCTGATCGCGCCTGCGCTTGAAGAGGTTCTCGACCACGCCGTCCACGTCGCCACCGATTGCATTGGTCCGGCTGCTGCGGACGCCATCGCCAAGATGAATGATGGCGATATCCTGCTTCTGGAAAACACCCGCTTCCACAAGGGCGAGGAAAAGAACGATCCGGCCTTCGTCACCGAGCTTGCCAAGAACGGCGATGTCTACGTCAACGATGCCTTCTCCGCAGCCCACCGCGCCCATGCCTCCACCGAAGGTCTCGCACGCCATCTGCCGGCCTATGCCGGCCGCACCATGCAGGCGGAACTGGAAGCGCTGGAAAAGGGTCTCGGCGCCCCTGCCCGCCCGGTGGTTGCCATTGTCGGCGGTGCCAAGGTGTCCACCAAGATCGATCTCCTGATGAACCTCGTCAAGAAGGTCGATGCGCTCGTCATCGGCGGCGGCATGGCCAACACCTTCCTCGCCGCCCGCGGCACGCAGGTCGGCAAGTCGCTCTGCGAGCATGATCTGGCCGAAACCGCAAAGCAGATCATGATCGAAGCCGCAACGGCTGGCTGTGCCATCGTGCTGCCGGATGACGGCGTCGTTGCCCGCGAGTTCAAGGCCAATGCCGCCAACGAGATTGTCGATATCAACGCCATCCCCGAAGACGCCATGGTACTCGATGTCGGTCCAAAATCGGTCGAAGCCATCAAGGGCTGGATCTCGCGCGCAGAAACGCTGGTCTGGAACGGCCCGCTCGGCGCCTTCGAAATCGAACCCTTCGACACCGCAACGGTCGCTGCCGCCCGCCATGCCGCCGAATGCACCAAGTCCGGCAAGCTCGTCTCCGTCGCCGGCGGCGGTGATACGGTCGCAGCGCTGAACCATGCGGGCGTTGCCGAAGACTTCACCTACATCTCGACAGCCGGCGGCGCCTTCCTCGAATGGATGGAAGGCAAGGTCCTGCCCGGCGTCGCCATTCTGCAGGAACAGAAGTAAGCGTCTGCTTATTGTGAAGCGTGCGTCTTGGCAGTCATCTCAATGCCAAGAGCGCGCATCACGGCAAATGTCGTCTTGAGCGTGGGATTTCCGTTCTCACTGAACGAGCGGTAGAGCTGCTCGCGTGATAGGCCGGTTTTACGGGCTATCTCTGTCATCCCTTTGGCGCGGGCGACAACGCCTAGCGCTTTCGCCACATAGAGCGCGTCGCCAGTCTCAAAGGCGTCGGCCATGAATGCGGCGATTTCCTCATCGTCGACGAGAGCGGCAGCAGGGTCGTAGGTCGTTAGTTTCTCACTCATCTCGTTCGCTCCATTCCTTGGCCAGCGTTTTGGCAAGCGCGATATCGCGCGGCTGCGATCCTTTGTCCCCGCCACACAGCAGCACGATCAAAACGCTTCCCCGTTTTTGAAAGTAAATCCGGTATCCCGGCCCTTGGTGAATTCGTAGTTCGCTGACGCCGTCTCCGACAGCTTCGACGTCTCCGGGCAAGCCTGCAGCCAACCTCATCAGACGTGCAGCGATAATCGTCCTGGCGCGTTTATCTCGCAGCTTTGATTCCCATTTGGAAAAGACGGAGGTCTGCTTCAGCTCGAACATTCTGCTTATGTAGTCTAAAAACTACGATCAATCAAGCAATCGAATGAATTGATCGCGACGACCAAACTGCGCAAACTACAACTTCAGGACCTTCAACTTACTAAAACTATTTCAAACGATTCAAGGCATTAGCCTGCCATCTTTCTGCCTCTGTCTGGTATCTGAGTATGATTATGTATTGGGAGAACTGCAAATGACCGAACGTCTTCAAGATATTGCACAAAAAATGATGTCGAACGGCAAGGGACTGCTGGCGGCGGATGAGTCCACCGGCACGATCAAGAAGCGCTTCGATACGATCGGTCTGGAATCGACCGAAACCAGCCGCCGTGATTATCGCGAAATGCTGTTCCGCACCGAAGAGGCGATGACCAAGTGCATCTCCGGCGTCATTCTCTACGAGGAAACCCTCTTCCAGAAGGCCGCCGATGGCACGCCTTTCGTCGAGATCATCAAGGCCGCCGGCGCCGTTCCCGGCATTAAGGTGGACAAGGGCGCCAAGCCGCAGGCTTTCTTTCCGGGCGAGACGGTCACCGAGGGCCTTGACGGCCTGGCGGATCGCCTGAAGACCTATTACGAGGCCGGTGCGCGCTTTGCCAAATGGCGCGGCGTTATTGCTATTGGTGATGGGCTTCCGACATGGGGATCGATCAAGGCGAATGCCCAGGCGCTTGCACGCTATGCAGCCCTTTGCCAGCAGGCCGGTATCGTGCCGATCGTCGAGCCGGAAGTGTTGATGGACGGCAAGCCTGGGACCCACAGCATCGACCGTTGCGCCGAGGTGACCGAATGGGTGCTACGCACTGTATTCACCGATCTTTATGATGCCCGCGTCGATCTGGAAGGCATGATCCTGAAACCCAACATGGTCATCGACGGCAAGAATGCCCGCAAGGCAAGCGTTGAAGAGGTCGCCGAAAAGACCGTGAAGGTGCTGAAGGCCACCGTGCCATCCACTGTGCCCGGTATCGCTTTCCTTTCCGGCGGCCAGTCATCGGAAGAAGCCACAGCCCACCTCTCGGCCATCAATGCCGGCTATGACCTGCCCTGGTCGGTCACCTTCTCCTATGGCCGCGCATTGCAGGAAGCAGCACTCCATGCCTGGGGCGGCAAGCAGGAAAATGTCGCAGCCGGCCAGCGTGCCTTCCGCCACCGCGCCGAGATGAATTCTCTGGCAGCGCGCGGCAACTGGAAGCAGGAGCTTGAGAAGGCGGCCTGACGTCGCTTCTCTCTACGTAAGCCCTATCGAAGACTGTACCGGAAAGCCGCTCCCCTCGAGCGGCTTTTTCTTTTCGCGGCGGCTCGCCGCTCTTCAAATTCACGCTCGCCCGGCGCAGTATGCCGCCATGACAGGCCCGTCACCGTCCCGACAGCAACCCGACAGTCGGGCGGATGGCGTGGTGATCGATGGCGGTTTGCGGAAATGTCGACCGCGTCGAACCTTGGAGAGAATGATGCTGGTACAGAAACTCAGGCTACAGCGTGGCTGGTCGCAGGAGCAGTTGGCAATCGTCAGTGGCTTGAGCGTGCGCACCATTCAGCGTATCGAGCGCGGCCAATCCGCGAGCCTGGAAACGCTCGCAACGTAAGAGCGTTTCCTTGTTAAATAGAAACAGTTCTGTTGGTTCAAACGGGATCGACTGATTGTCCGGGCGGCGCGTGCCGTAGCCAAAGCATACGGCCAAGCCGTCCGGGCAAGCAGGTGGCCCGTTTCAACCAACCCGAAGGGCCGGGCATCTTTCCGCCAGGCTCAAAGGCGATCGGCTCGACCGTACCCTTGGGTATGCCCTTCGCCAATCGCCTTTGCCCTGACGAAAACCTGCTCCGGCAGAACGTTTCTATTTAACAAGGAAACGCTCTAACATCCGTCTTCGAGATCGACGTGTCGCAACTGACCGTAGAAAAGGAAACGGATATGCAAAGCATTGCTGTCGACTCCAGAGAAGCCGAAGAAGCCCTCGCGTTCGAGCGCGTGCGAAAGATCAAGAAGTTCTACCTGCATGTCGCGCAATATGTCTTGGTCATCGCCATGCTGCTCGTCATCAACCTTGTTACCAGCCCACATTACTTCTGGGCCATATGGCCAGCCCTCGGCTGGGGTGTCGCCCTTGCGATGAACGGCATGACCACCTTTGACCTCGTGCCCTTCCTCAATGCCGCATGGGAGCGCAAGAAGGTCGAGGATTATCTCGGGCGCAAACTCTGATCATCTAAAGCGGCGTGCGTTTCGTTAAACGCACAAAGGACGCTTTAGCTTTTTGAAGCTACGCATCGTGCTTTCCGAAAATCGAGACCGATTTTCGGGCCCATGCTGTAGGCGCTTCCGTCATCGATGGGAGCGCCGAAATTCATGGCCGCAGCAGCAGCACCAGCGTCCATAGAACAAAGGCCACCACGGCGATCTTCCAGAAATCGGCGCGTCGTCTAAAGCCCGGGAATCCGAGCGGGCGGATGAGCTGGATACCCATGGCCAAAAGTAGCAAAAGGCCGATCGCCTTCGTCATCACGCAACCTTTTGGCTCAATCGGGCAAGCTGTGTGCCACCGTTTCTGCCATCTTCTGAGGGAACCCTTGGCAACTGCCGCCGGTTCAACTGCAAATGTCTATTAAAGGGCTTGCCGCATCCGTGAGCCAAATGTCAAACTCATTCTACATCGTCACAGGGTGGACATTTTTATGCTCACCATGGCGGCGTCTTATTCGCACCAACTTCCACATGATACCGGCAATAGCATCAGCATGAGAGAGACTTTATGAGCAGAAATATTCTACCCGTATTCGCTCTTCTCACCAGCACCCTCTTCCTCTTTCTTGGCAACGGCCTGCAGGGCCTGCTTCTGCCGGTGCGCGGTTCAGAGGAAGGTTACTCCAACGAAGTGCTCGGTTTTCTCGGCACCTCCTGGGCGGCAGGCTTCGTCATCGGCTGTTTCGTCGCGCCCGCCATCGTGCGCCGGGCCGGCCACATCCGCGCCTTCGGCAGCTTCGTCGCCGTCATCTGCCTCACCGTTCTCCTGACCGGGCTCTTCATCGACGACGTCTCCTGGGTTGCCCTGCGTGCCCTGACGGGCTTCTGCACGGCCGGAACCTCGATGATCATCGAAAGCTGGTTGAACGAGCGCGCCACCAATGAAAGCCGCGGTGCGATCTTCTCGCTCTATATCGCCATTACGCTCTTCGGCGTGGTAGCCGGACAGCTCGTCATTCCCTTTGGCCATGTCGGCAATACATCGCTCTTCATGGTCTGCGCCATCATCTATTGCGTCGCCATCCTTCCCGCCATGTTGTCGAAAGCGGAAAGCCCGCAGCCGCTGAAGAAGGTCAAGCTCGATCTTCGGGCGCTCTACCGCAATTCGCCGGTATCCTTCGTCGGCATCCTGCTGGTCGGCATCGCCAATGGCGCCTATGGTACGCTGGCTGCCGTCTTCGGCGCACGTGCGGGGCTCGATCCCACCACCATCGCCATCATGGTCAGTTCCACCATCTTCGTCGGCGCGCTCGCACAATTTCCGGCTGGCAAGCTGTCCGACCGTATCGACCGTCGTTTCGTGCTGGCAGGCCTCTCGGCGCTCGCCGCCGTCGCGGGCCTTGCGATTGCGATCATCCACCCGACACATGTCTATGTGCTGATCGGAATGATCTGCGTTTATGGTGCCGCCGCCAATGCGCTCTACCCGATCGCGGTCGCACACGCCAACGACTTCGCCTCCTCGGAAGATTTCGTCAAAGTCTCGGGCGGCCTGCTTTTGCTTTACGGCATCGGCACCATTATCGGCCCGACGCTTGGCGGCCCGATCATGACCTCCTTTGGTCCTTACGCGCTGTTTCTGGTAACGGCGGTTTCGCATCTTCTGATTACGGCTTATTCTATCTTCCGCTCGAGGCAGCGCGCCGCGCTCACCACCGCGGAGAAGGATAACTTCTCCACCATGCCGACGGCCCCTGCGCCGCTACTGACGCCTGAAAGCGCTTCGCTGGACCCCAGAGCACCGCAATATCCTGAAGAGGAAGCAGATTTGCAGAAGGGAGCAGGAATATGAGTATCTTTGACGAGGATCTTCCGCAAAAGCAGAACACCACGCACATCATCGGCGCCGACCTGGCGCTGCTTTCGGTGGATGAGCTGACCGCACGCATCAATATTCTGTCAGCCGAAATCGAACGGCTGGAAGGCGAAAAGGAGAAGAAGTCGGCGGGCCGCAAGGCTGCGGAAAATCTGTTTCGCACCAGATGAGATGAAGAATGGCGAGCAAACGTTACCCCGTGAGACAGTTTTTCGTTTACCATTAACCAAATATTAAGCTTTCTGAGAGATTACTATACATGTTCAGTTCTGCTGAACCTCAGGCAGTTTCTCCTATCGGCGAATTGGTCTGATTTTTCTCCCTGTTTTACTTTGAGAGCCGCTTTTGCGGCTCTTTTTTTATTCTGTTGGAAAACCTGCAAAACTGTGGGTATTAACCTTTCTTTAATAATCAGCTTGCGCATTTGCGGTATTGGTATCATCCTGAAAATACAAAGGCCGGAACAATTCACCCGCTAACTCCGTTGCCTCACCGTATCATGCGTAAGCAGGGATTAAAGAAATGTCGGAACAGGTTTTGAATACCATCAGCTTCGCCGGCCGCGCCGCAGCCTCGAACCAGTTCAAGACTCTCTATGCCGAGGGCATGGGCCTGGTGGAAGAAACGGCAAGCTACCTCGATGGCTCCGGTCGCGCAGCCTCCAAGGTGCTGCCGCGTATGGCATCGGTGCTCTATGCCGCGGAGTCCATGCGCCTCACCACCCGCCTGATGCAGATGGCCTCCTGGCTGCTGCTGCAGCGCGCCGTCAACAATGGCGAGATGACCCGCGATCAGGTTCTCAACGAAAAGAACAAGGTCCGCCTCGACAACTTCAACGTCGATCGCAACGCTCCAGGCTGGAACGACCTTCCGGAATCCTTCCGCGATCTCGTCGAGCGTTCGCTTCGCCTGCAAAACCGCGTTGCCCTTCTCGACCGCGAAATCTATCGCCCGTCGGAAGCAAAGGTACCGGACAACGAAAACAGCGTTCAGGCACAGCTCAACCTGCTGCGCACCGCGTTCAACAGCAACTGATCGCGCTATTCCCGACGCATGATTTTGAAGAAGCAGGCTCCGGCCTGCTTTTTTGTTGTCTGAAGTCTGCCGCGCCATATCGCTGGCACCTCAGACGAGCGCTTGAAACGCAACCCTTGTCTCACATCAGCAGGGTGCCACGCATTGATCCGTCCTACACGAAGCAGACCACCCCGCTCCGTCATCCAGACAACAAAAAACCCCGGATCGCTCCGAGGTTATTTTGCAGTCCATGATCAAACGGATTAGAGGCCGAGGCCGCCGAAACGCTTGTTGAACTTGGAAACGCGACCGCCGCGGTCCATCAGCTGCTGGTTGCCACCAGTCCAGGCCGGATGGGATCTGGGATCGATTTCGAGGTTCATAACTGCGCCCTCGGAACCCCAGGTCGAACGGGTTTCGTATTCGGTACCATCGGTCATGACAACTTTGATCATGTGATAGTCGGGATGGATTTCAGCCTTCATGACAATCTTCCTGCGTAAGTGGGTGCGGACCATTTGCCGCAATTGCGTCAACTGAGCCGATTCAATAAATGAAACCTGAGCCCTTTAGGCCATGGCTTCCCAATTTGATGCGGAGCCTATACATGAAGGGCGCCGAGATAACAAGTGCCTGCCGATCACGGCAAGACACATATCAAGACGCCAAAACGGCGTCGCCGCCGGACCTGTTGATCCTGCGGCACCAAGGAGTAATGCACGTGGCAGACATTGAGGCACACAAGCCCGCAGGGCGCAGGACGCTGAAACCTCTGGCAAGCCTGTTTCCCTACCTCAAGCGCTATCGCGGCCTGGTTGCCGCGGCCCTTTTTGCGCTCGTGCTGTCCTCCGCCACCACGCTTGCGCTACCGCTTGCCGTGCGCCGCATCATCGACCACGGTTTTGAAGCGACCGGTGGCGCGATGATCAACGATTATTTTGCCATGCTGCTGGCGATCGCCATCATTCTCGCGCTCGCCAGCGCCATGCGCTATTATTATGTGATGATCATCGGCGAGCGTGTGGTGACCGATCTGCGCCGTGATGTCTTCGCCCATCTGACCTCGCTGTCGCAGGCCTTCTTCGATACCAACCATTCCGGCGAACTGACATCACGCCTCACGGCCGATACGGTGCAGATCCGCTCCGCCTTCGGCTCGTCGGCTTCCGTGGCGCTGCGCAACACGCTGCTCTGTCTCGGCGCCGTGGCAATGATGGTCTATACCAGCCCGAAGCTTGCGGGCCTTGCCCTTCTTGCCATTCCCTTCATCGTCTTTCCATTGATTGCCTTTGGCCGCTCGGTGCGCTCGCGCTCCAGAACCACGCAGGATACGCTTGCCGCTTCGTCTGCCTTCGCTTCCGAGACGATTTCCGCCAGCCGCACCATCCAGTCCTTCAATGCCGAGATGCTGGCAAACAGCCGCTATGATGCAGCCGTGGAGAAGGCCTATCATGGCGCCCGCGCGGCCATCAGCGCCCGCGCTATTCTGACGGCCGTTGCCATCAGCCTGGTCTTCGGCAGCGTCGTTGCCATTCTCTGGTATGGCGCGCATAGCGTTCTGACCGGTGCGATCTCCGCCGGTACGCTCAGCCAGTTCGTTCTCTATTCCGTCATTGCCGCAAGCTCGCTCGGTCAGCTCTCGGAAGTCTGGGGCGAGCTGTCGCAGGCAGGTGGCGCGGCCGAACGCCTCTCCGAATTGCTGGAGGAAAAGTCCCCTGTCGAAGAACCGGTCGCACCCGTTTTGCTGCCCGTTCCGCCGCGCGGCGAAGCAAGCTTCGAGCATGTGGCCTTCCATTATCCGAAGGGTGGAGGCAAACCGATTATCTCCGACCTCTCCTTCCACGTCGCCGCCGGCGAAACAGTGGCGATCGTCGGCCCGTCGGGCGCTGGAAAAAGCACCGTCTTTTCGCTTCTGATGCGCTTTTACGATCCGCAATCCGGCCGCATCACCATCGACGGCACCGATATCCGCTCCGTCACCTTGAAGGAGCTGCGCTCCAGGCTCGCCATCGTGCCGCAGGATGTGGCGATCTTCGCCTCCTCTATCCACGACAACATTGCCTTCGGCAGACCGGATGCCACACGTGAGCAGGTGCGGGCTGCAGCGGTCGCCGCGCAGGCCGATGGCTTCATTGCCAGACTCCCAGAAGGTTACGACACCGTGGCCGGCGAACGCGGTGTCACACTCTCCGGCGGCCAGCGCCAGCGCATCGCCATTGCCCGTGCCATCCTGCGCGATGCGCCGATCCTCCTCTTGGATGAAGCCACCTCAGCGCTGGATGCCGAAAGCGAAACGCTGGTGCAGAAGGCGCTGGACGAGCTGATCGCCAAACGCACCACCATCGTCATTGCCCACCGCCTCGCAACCGTGCTCAAGGCCGACCGCATTCTGGTGATGGATGAAGGCCGCATTATCGAGGAAGGCACGCATCAAAGCCTGATCCGCCAGGGCGGTCTCTATGCCAAGCTGGCGCGCCTGCAATTCAACACGGATGCCAACGACGCGGCTTGAAGCACGGTCCACGCAAAACTGCGCAGCGGTTTTGCGATCACCACATGCGACAAGAATGACCCAAAGCTTGTGGCCGAATCTGAAAGATCGCGACACGCTTTAAAGGCCGCGATCCCGATGTGAGCGCAAAGCGCCCCACTGCCCCGACAGGATCAGCGCTCCGTCAGCTTCAACTCGATACGGCGGTTCTGCGAACGGGCTTCCGGAGTCTCGCCTTCCGCCAACGGCTGATATTCGCCAAAACCGGCTGCGACCAGACGGTTGGCCGGCACGCCCTTGGAAATCAGGAACTTGACGACCGATGTGGCGCGGGCCGACGATAGCTCCCAGTTGTCACGAAAACGTCCGGAGCCGGACAGAGGCACATTGTCCGTGTGACCATCGACACGCAGCACCCAGTTGATTTCCGGTGGGATTTCCTTGGCAAGATCGATCAGCGCTGCGGCAAGCTTCGCCATCTCCACCTGCCCCTCCGGATTGAGATCCGTGCCGCCGGACGGAAACAGAACCTCCGACTGGAAGACGAAGCGGTCGCCGACGATGCGGATGTTCTCGCGGTCCGAGAGGATTTCGCGCAGGCGTCCGAAGAAGTCGGAGCGATAGCGGTTCAACTCCTGCACACGCTGCGCCAGCGCCACGTTCAGACGACGGCCGAGATCGGCGATTTTCACCTGAGAGGATGTGTCCCTGGCTTCCGACGCCTGCAGTGCCGCCTCGACAGAGGCGATCTGGGCTCTGAGTGCGGCGATCTGCTGGTTCAGCAATTCGATCTGCGTCGAGGCTCTGGCACCGGCCTCGCGCGCATCCTCAAGCTCGCCCGTCAACTGCCCGACACGGGCATTGGCGGCGGAACTGTTGCCCGCGCCGGAATCAAGAAGTGCCTGCAGGCGCGAGCGTTCGTTTTCAGACTGCGCAAGGGTGGATTGCAGATTGGCAAGCGTGTCTTCGATATCCTGCTTGCTGCCCTTTTCCAGCGCCAGCAATTCGGTCAACTCGGCAATCTGGTTGTTGAGGCGCGTCATGACCTCGTCCTTGCCGGAGATTTCGCGCGAGAGCACGAACTGCGCCAGAACGAAAACGGTGAGCAGAAACATGATCGCCATCAGCAGCGTCGACAGCGCATCGACGAAGCCCGGCCAGTAATCGATACCTCTGTCGCGACGGCGGTTGCGCGCAAGCGCCATGGCTACGCGCTCCCGTTATCGTGGGGAGTGGATCGCCTGGCCGCCTTCTGGTCGGCATCCATTCGCGCAGTGAGACGGTCAAGCGTGCGACGGAGCGCCTTGGATTCCTCCTGCTGCGCTTCGATCCAGTCGCGCAGCATTTGCTGCTCGCCGCGCATATTCTTCACCAGCCCCTGAATGCCCTCCGCCAGATTATGCATGGCGGCAAGCGAACGCTCGGTACCGGCGGCACCGCTCGCCGCAACGGGCTTGCCGTCAACGGAGAGATCGACGCCCGGATCGGTAACGGAAGACAGCCAGTTTTCCAGCTGGGTATAGAAGCGGTTTTGCGCGCGGCCCGCCTGGAGATCGAGAAAGCCGAGGATCAGCGAGCCGGAAAGACCGAGCAGCGAGGACGAAAACGCCGTGCCCATGCCCGACAGCGGCGCCGTCAGGCCGGATTTCAGCGACGACAGAATATCGCTGCTGTCGCCGGATGTCGGATCGAGGCCCTGGATGACGTCGCTGATGGCGCCGATCGTGCCGATCAGACCCCAGAAGGTGCCGAGCAGACCGAGGAAGACCAGAAGGCCGATGAGATAGCGCGAGGTGTCGCGCGATTCATCCAGACGAGTGGCGATGGAATCGAGAATGGAGCGCTGCGTGACGGTCGAGACTCGCACTTCGCCGCGCTTGCCGATCAGCGCCCGCATCGGCGCCAGGAGCTTCGGCGGACGCCCGGCCTTGTCGACGCTTCCGGCTGCCTGGAAATTGTTGAACCAGCGCACTTCAGGGCGCAGGCTCAATATCTGCATGAACACCAGAACGATGCCGATGGCGAGAACGCCGAGAATGAAGCCGTTCAGACCCGGATTGGTCATGAAGGCTGACTGGGCCTGCCGGAAGAGAATGGCGGCAAGGAAGGACACGATGATGAGAAAGATCATCATCGTCCATAAGAACGGCGTCGGGCTGGACAGCTTGTGATGATATTCTTTCGTCAGCGGTTTCTCGACGCCGACATCGAGCAGTTCCGTATCCGCCATAGGGCCCGTTCCTTTGATGCTGCCATGACCTTGCCCTCAAGACTGGGGCATCAACATGGTTCGGAGCGGAAGCTAGAGTAAAATTACGACGAATTGAAGTGAAAAGCCTTTTGAGAACAAAGCTTTTTAGAGCGGTGAAGGACCGCGACACAAGACGCGAGCCAGCCACGGAGCGCTCGACCTCTCCGGCGTGATGGTCGGACTTGATCCGACCATCCATGAACCCTGATGTCGTGGAGCCTCGGGTCAGGCCAGAGGACGACGGCGGGTTTGCTGGTGCCCCTTAGCGGCCAGGAACCGGACGGTTGACGACGTCCAGCAGCGCCTTCTGGATATACTCGTTGCCGGCAACGACGCTACGGCTTTCGAGCATGCTGTTCGCACCGCCCATATCGGAAACGAAGCCGCCGGCTTCCCGGATAAGCACGATACCTGCGGCGATATCCCAGGGGGACAGTTCCGCTTCCCAGAAGCCGTCGAAGCGGCCGGCCGCAACGTAAGCGAGGTCGAGAGCAGCGGCACCCATGCGGCGCACGCCTGCGGTCTCGCCCATCACATGGCGAAGCTCGACGAGGAACTTGCCGTGGTTGCCGCGACCGAGATGCGGAACGCCGCAGCACACGACGCTGTCGGAAAGCTGCTTGCGGGCCGCAACGCGAATGCGGCGATCATTGAGGAACGCCCCGCCGCCACGCTCTGCGGTGTAAAGCTCGTCCGTTGCCGGGTTGAAGATGACGCCGGCGACAATTTCGCCGCTGCGCTCCAGACCGATGGACACCGCAAACTGCGGAATGCCGTGCAGGAAGTTGGTGGTGCCGTCCAGCGGATCGACGATCCAGCGATGGGCGCCATCGGTGCCGATTTCCTCGCCACCCTCTTCGCCGAGGAAGCCATAGGTCGGACGAGCCTTCATCAGTTCCTCACGAACGATCTTTTCAGCCTTCAGATCGGCCTGGGACACGAAGTCGCTCGGTCCCTTGACCGAAACCTGCAGGTTCTGCACTTCACCGAAGTCACGCGACAAAGATTTTCCCGCCTTCAAGGCGGCCTGAACCATGACATTGAGAAGGGCTGAACGGGCCATGAAAGAACATTCCTGGAAGGTGGCTGAACCGGCCGCGCAAGATCGGGGCAGGCAGGCATATTGGTTTCTATTTTAGGTTTGCGGGTTCAAGACCACAAAACGCACTGAAATTCAAGGCTAAAGCATAGTCGAGCAAAAAGGTGAAATGCCACGGTACAGGGCGCATCTGCTTTTCCGGTGCCGTGACGCCAATCAAGCGTCTCGAAGTAACGGTTGAGACAATCCTGTGATCAAGTGTGAAAACCTCTCGTTCGTCATCCTCGGGCTTGACCCGAGGATCCATGTTTTTCAACTGCTTAACGGTTCGACAGTGGATCCTCGGGTCAAGCCCGAGGATGACGGTGAGGAGAGGTTCGGCGTCATCACAACGTCGTGCGACGGTGGGCCTCCCAACAATTGAAACCGTAAAAGGACGACCCGTTCGCCTCGTGAGCCGTGGCGGCGCCTTTGCCCTCAGTTGGGCCGGAACTTGTTGGCCGCGTCGATCGCCTGCTTCTGCTGACTGTCCTCGATGCCGAGATAGAAATCTTCCAGCCCCGGGTCTTTTAGCCCTGCGCGGCGCGAGAGCACATACCACTTGGCCGCCTCGATCGGATCGGGGCGCGTTCCGAGCGCCTGGATGTAGAGATGCGCCACCTTGTTCTGCGCCACGACATTGCCGCGCTGAGCAGCACCGTTCAGCCAGCGAAAACCTTCTTCCAGATCGCGATCGCCGGCCGTGCCGTTGACCAGCCAGATGCCGAGATCGACCTGCGCGGTATCGAAGCCCGCCTTTGCGGCCCGTGTCAGCCATTCGCGTGCCTTTGCCTTCTTTTCCTTCGGCACCTCCGGCACGTTCAAATAGATTTGCGACACGGCATATTGGGCATCCGCAATCCCTTTTTCCGCCGATCTTTCATAGAAGGGCAGCGCCGCCATCAGACCCTTTGGCCCGGGCGTCTGGGAAACGAGGATCTGTGCCCAGTTGAATTCGGCTTCCGGATTGCCTGCCTCAGCCGCGCGGCGCATGTAGTCGTCGGCAAGCGTCTTGTCGTGCTTGACGAGGCGGCCCTCCATCAGGATCAGCGCATATTTGAACATGGCAACGGGATCGCCATTCTTGGCGGCCTGCTCGTACCAGAAGGCGGCGGTCTTGTCGTCGCGGGCAATGCCGAGACCGCGGCTCATCATTTCGGCAACCAGCGTCTGCGCTGCGGCATCGCCGTCCTGCGCGCGGGTCAGCGCCTTGTCCAGCGCCTGCACATATTCACCGCGCTGATAATGACCATAGGCCTCGTCAATCTTGCCCTTGAATTCCTTTTCCTTCGGCAGCGGCGGAAGCTCGGCTCCCATGCGCTGATAGACGGTGACGCCCTCCGAAGGCTGGAGATCCTTCTGATCGCCGCCGGTCACGCGGCCTTTTCGCAGCGGATCGGCATCCTGGTCCGTCGGTCGCGACAGCACGTCCGGTCCCTGGTTCACCACCGGTCCAAAATCGGTGTCTTCCTCACCCGCGCCATCGGCACCTTGCGCCTGCGGCTGAAGGCCCGGCAGAAGATCAGGGCTTGCCTGCGGCTCAGCCTGCTGCGGCGCAGACTGTTGGCCGGCAGCTGGAGCCTGGCCCTGCGCAAAGGCAGGGGCCGCGGTGATGGCAAAAGCCATCGCCAGAAGCGAGATCGATGGGGAAAGGCGGAGCAAGCGAAGGATCATCGCCCGTATCAACCGCCAAACCGTGGCGCTTTTTCGTCAAGCAATGCATTGGCTTCGGCAACGGCCTGCGCCGCGCCGCCCGCGTGAGCGAAGACGGCCTGGCGCAGTGCGACGAATTCCACGCCGCTTTCGGCAACCGCAACCACCGAGGCGACATCCGAACCGCCCATGACGATCGACGGAATTTCGATCATCGAGGCCCACCATTCGCCAAGCGCGACGTTCTTCGGGTGTGGCTCCGGCTTGATATCGCCTTCCAGCTTGCCGAAGAAGATATAGTCCGGGTTCGCTTCGCCCTGCTCCAGCGCCTTGTGCCGGTCATCGGCATTGCCGCCGCCAACGATCATCTTCGGCGTGAATTTCTCCACCGCTTCCGCCAGCGGCTCCACGCCGCCGATCACATGCAGACCATCGGCCTTCACGCGGCCGGCAACGCGGCTGTCACCGGCAACCAGCGCTGCGGCACCTGCCGCCTGCACGATCGGCACCAGCACTTCCGCGCGTTTTTGAAAGCTGTCGTCATCGAGAGCATATTGCGGAATGATGACGGAGGCGACGTCGCCGCCCCTCAGGGCATCCTCCAGCGCCTTGGCTTGCAGGCCAGCATCTTCGGCTTGCGGCACGATCAGAACCAGACGGCAGCGATCTTCAGGAGAACCCATGATTTTTCCATTTTCCGCAGAAAGAACGCTTCATCGCCAATCTGCACTCGTTTTCATATACTGTTTCCGATAAACCGGACTGCACGAAGGATCAACAGTTCATAGCTGGACTCTTTGTCGTCCTTTCCCCTCGCGGCCTGTTCCAATGGCCGTCTCACACGCTCATCTCAAGTGCTGACCATGTCGCTCGATCTCCATTTCTTCCTTGTTGCCATTCCCGCTGTCGTTCTGGTCGGCCTGTCAAAAGGCGGGCTTGGCGGTGCCCTGGCCTTGATGGGCGTGCCGCTGATGGCGCTGGCCGTGCCGCCGGTGCAGGCGGCGGCGATCTTCCTTCCCATTCTGATCGTCATGGATCTGGTGGCGCTCTGGGCATGGCGCCACCACAACCACCGGGAAACGCTGCTGTTGATGCTGCCGGGTGCCATTGCCGGCATTGCGCTCGGCTGGGCCACGTCGACGCTGATTTCTCCCGACGCGATGCGCCTCGTCGTCGCAACCGTCACCATCCTCTTCGTCCTGCGTTATTTCTACGAGAGCTTCCGCGCCCGCCGCGGACAGGAGATCGCGCCAAAACCGCAGAGACCGGCTGCCGCCACGCTCTGGTCGTCACTTTCGGGCTATGCAAGCTTCGTGGCGCATGCCGGTGGTCCACCCTTCCAGATCTATGTGCTGCCGCTCAAGCTGGATCCGAAGACCTATACCGGCATGAGCGTGCGCTTCTTCGCCATCATGAATGCGATCAAGCTCATCCCCTATTTTGCGTTGGGAGCGCTGGATTCCACCAACCTCACCACCTCCGCCACGCTGCTGCCGGTGGCGATGATTGCCACATTTGCCGGTGCCAAGGTTGTCAAATACATGAAGCCCGCCGTCTTCTATCCGCTAATGTATGGAATGGCCTTTATCGCGGCGTTGAAACTGCTCTGGGATGGCTTGCCGGCGTAACAAATGTCCCTTGCGGCGCATGCATCCGCAGCCTCCTACAGACAAAACGGAAAGGCCCTGATCGCGCTTTGCAACCAGGGCCTTGAACTTTTACCGCTTCTCAGACGAAAACTCGCCCTGCGGTCTCAATAGTGATTGAAAATCAATGTTTCGTGGTCGCTTTCAGCCTCTGCAACTCGTCCTTAAGACGCAGCTTTCTGCGCTTGATATTGGCAATCTCCCGATCGTCGGAAGACGGGGAAGCAAGAATACTCTCGAGCTCTTCCTCCAGAGCACCGTGTTTCTTTTCGAGCGATGCAATATGAGCCTGAATGGTCATGCGGCACGTCCTTCCTTGTTGAACCTACCTCCAGCGCTCCATCGCTGGAGTTTCAGGTTTACGACAGCACTGTGACACGGAAAGCGCGCTTTGTCGAAGGCGAAATCGGGGCAATAGTGCGGCAAAAATGCTATAAGAGCGCTTCCTTGTTAAATGGAAACAGTTCTGTTGGTTCAAACGGGATCGACTGATTGTCCGGATGGCGCGTGCCGTAGCCAACGCATACGGCCAAGCCGTCCGGGCAAGCAGGTGGCCCGTTTCAACCAACCCGAAGGGCCGGGCATCTTTCCGCCAGGATCAAAGGCGATCGGCTCGGGCGTACCTTTGGGTATGCCCTTCGCCAATCGCCTTTGCCCTGACGAAAACCTGCTCCGGCAGAACGTTGCCATTTGACAAGGAAGCGCTCTAAGGAAACTTCCCGTTACCGCCATTTGATGGTACAGGCACGAAGACCAACAACAGAGATGCCGGATGGCGGTCCGGTTCATTACAATGGGGACGACGAGATGGCCGACCAGGAACAGGCGGACGTCCGGCTTACGCTGGCAAGGCTGAGGCAGGAGCATGAGGATTACGACACGGCCATCAACGCGATGATCCAAACCAATTGCGAAGCGCTCAGAATTCAACGGATGAAGAAGAAGAAGCTGGCCATCAAGGACAAGATGACCCAGATCGAAGATCAGATCATCCCGGATATCATCGCCTGACAACCTCTGGACCCTGACAACCCTCTGGACAAGGAGAGGCCGCTTGACCACCGAAACGCCGCCCGTCGCCATCATCATGGGAAGCCAGTCTGACTGGGAGACCATGAAAAACGCCGCCGATACGCTGGATGCGCTCGATATCGAATATGAGGCGCGCATCGTGTCCGCCCACCGCACGCCGGAGCGGATGTTCGATTTCGCCACCAATGCGAAGGATGAGGGCTTCAAGGTCATCATCGCCGGTGCCGGCGGTGCCGCCCATCTTCCCGGCATGACGGCAGCGCTGACCCCTCTCCCCGTCTTCGGCGTTCCGGTTCAGTCGAAAACCATGTCCGGCCAGGACAGCCTCTATTCCATCGTGCAGATGCCGGCAGGCATTCCGGTCGGCACGCTTGCCATCGGCAAGGCGGGCGCCATCAACGCTGCCCTTCTGGCTGCCGCCGTGCTGGCGCTTTCCGATGAGGATCTGGCCGACCGGCTGGATAATTATCGCGCCCGCCAGACGGCCATCGTTGCCGAGTATCCCATGGACGCCCCGCAATGAAATCCTCCACCATCGGTATCATCGGCGGCGGCCAGCTTGGCCGCATGCTGGCCATGGCAGCCGCCCGCCTGAATTTCCGCACCGTGGTGCTGGAACCCCAGGCCGATTGTCCGGCGTCGCAGGTCTGCAACCGCCAGATCGTCGCGGCTTACGATGACGAAAAGGCGCTCGCCGAACTCGCAAGCCTCTGCGATGTCGTGACCTATGAATTCGAAAACGTGCCCGTCGTCGCGGCCGAAACGCTTGCCGCTTCCGTGCCGGTCTATCCGCCGGCGAAAGCGCTGAGCGCCTCGCAGGACCGCCTGACGGAAAAGCGCTTCCTCAATGACTGCGGCATCCCGACGGCCGATTTCCGCGCCGTGGACGATCAGGCAGGCCTTGAAGCAGCACTTGCAGAATTCGGCGGCAAGGGCGTGCTGAAGACGCGGCGCATGGGCTATGACGGCAAGGGTCAGCGCGTCTTCAAGGGCGGCGAAGATCTGACCGGCGCCTTCGATGCGCTCGGCAAGGTGCCGCTGATTCTCGAAAGTTTCATTCCATTCGAGCGTGAGATTTCCATCATCGCCGCGCGTTTCCAGGATGGCACCGTCACCTGTTACGATCCGGCCGAAAACGTTCACCTGAACGGCATTCTCCATACGTCGACGATTCCCGCCGATCTTTCCGATGCGGCAAGAACCGTCGCAGTGGAATCGGCGCAGAAACTGCTCGCCGCGCTGAACTATGTGGGTGTCGTCGGCATCGAGTTCTTCGTGCTGGCGGATGGTTCGCTGGTGGCCAATGAAATGGCGCCGCGCGTCCACAATACCGGCCATTGGACGGAAGCCGCCTGCGTGGTCTCGCAGTTCGAGCAGCATATCCGCGCCGTCGCGGGCCTGGCGCCCGGCAGCACCGAGCGCCATTCCGATTGCGTGATGACCAATCTGATTGGTGACGACATCGACAGCGTACCGGAATGGCTGAGCCAAAAAGACTGCCTCGTGCATCTTTACGGCAAGACGGAGGCCCGTCCGGGCCGAAAGATGGGCCATGTGACGCAACTCACCAAGGCTGGAAAGCCGGGGTTTTCCCGGTAAAAGCTTGCGGAGCGTGTTGACAGGCCGGTGCCGAAAGGGTATCTGCCTGCCAACCGAAAAAGGCGCGCCCCGTTGCGCGCTTTTGATTGTTTAGATTATGCGTGCGAAAGCCCGCCAAACTGCGGACCAGAAAAATGAAGATCAAGAACTCGCTCAAAGCGCTTAAGGCTCGTCACCGCGACAACCGTCTGGTTCGCCGCAAGGGCCGCGTCTACATCATCAACAAGCAGAACCCACGCTTCAAGGCTCGTCAGGGCTGATTGCGTTTCTGCAGTGCTCCGTTTGAAAAGGCGGATCACTTTGTTGATAGCAGACAGAATTCGATTTCCTAATTGGCGCATACGGATTATCGTGATCCGCATGCGCCAATTTCGTTTTTGTGCCCTTCTCCTCGCCTCGCTCAGCCCGATTGCCCCGGCCACGGCTCTCACCGCCCATGCTGCGGAGCCCGTCGCGGCAGCGCCTCAGCCCGAGCAGCCTGCCTCCAAAGACCCGGTCGGCGATCTCTTCAACAACCTGAAGAAGGAGCGCGACGCCAAGAGAGCCCGCGTCATCGCCACCGAAATCGTTGGCCAGTGGAGCGATTCCGGCAGCCCGACTATCAATCTGCTGATGCAGTGGGCCGAAGAGGCCAATGAACAGAAGCGCAGCGCCGCAGCCTATGACTTCCTCGACCAGGCCATCTTCCTCGACCCGGACTACGCCGGCGCCTGGTACCGCCGCGCCATGATACATCTGGCCGACGGCGACACCCGCAAGGCCATGGCCGACCTCAACAGCACACTGGAAAAAGAACCCCGCTTCTTCCCCGCGCTTGCCGGCCTTGCCAATATTCTGGAAAGCTCAGAGCGCAATGAGACCGCGATGAAGGTATGGGAGCGCTACCTGACGCTCTACCCCGCCGACAAGGAAGCGCAGAAGGAAATGGGCGAGCTTTCCGAAAAGCTGGCTGGCACGCGCAGCTGATCCGCCTACTTTCAGAGAAAGCAGAACCAATTTTGAAGCAAGGAAGATTCGAGAAAGAAGAGCTGCTACTACGCTCGATTGGCGACAATCCTAGTTTCGACATCAGCACGTTTATCGACCGGATATCAGTTTCCGAAGATTGGGCAAAATTAATCGTCGCCCATATATATCTTGATCATATAATCACGGCCGTCCTCAACGAGCACCTCGATCATCCAGAAGCTTATTTTAACGCGCACAGGTCTTTCGCGGAGAAGCTCGGCTTATGTCAGGCTCTGGGATTTTTCAGGGACGAGTTCGGGAGTGTACTTAAAGCTGTCAACGCGCTCCGCAACAAGTTCGCGCATAAACTCGTATTCGAAGTTTCCGACGACGAAAAGCGAAACATCTTTCGCGTCTTGACCACGGAACGCCCAGTTAGTGATGTTACTCGTGCCGATGGATTTGGCGACTTTCTCTTTACTGTCGTCATGTTCACAGAGGTGGAGCGCGCTTTGAACAAGCGTCAGTCAGAGCTTTTGAAAGAGCAAGAATTCGTTAGAAGCAAAATTATGGAGTTGCTGATAGCCAACAAAAACATCCTGACCGAAAACAAGTAAGCTGCGAGGCCGTCTTTGGTCCCGCAGCTCTAGACCTTACTCCATACCAAGCGCGGCCATATAGGTCTGGAGGATCGTCTCTTCCTCGATGCGCTCATTGGCATCCTTCTTGCGAAGGCGGATGATGGTGCGGATCGCCTTGGTGTCATAACCGCGGCCCTTGGCTTCGCCCATGACATCCTTGATGTCACCCTGGATTGCCGCCTTCTCTTCTTCGAGGCGTTCGATACGCTCGATAATCTGGCGAAGTTCGGCGGCGGCGACGGTTTCGGTTGTGGCTGTTTCGTCCATTCCATGATCCTTCAATAGTTCGGCTCGCTTCGAGCCCGTTTTACGTAAGGCGAAATCTTCGCCTGCTGCTCATCAAAGGCAGCCAAAATTCCCGGCTGGTGAACTGCCCGTGGAAAGGCCTCACGTCAAGCCTAATCGGGTGGGAGGCAGCTATTCCTTGGGGCGGTTTTCTTCGAAGGCGGCTTTCTGGCCGTCGCTCGCTTCGCTCTGGTGAAGACGCTTCCAGTCCTCATAGGGCATGCCGTAGATGATCTCGCGCGCCTCGTCCTTGCTGAGATCGGTACCGGCATCCTTTGCCGCATCCGAATACCAGTTGGACAGGCAGTTGCGGCAGAAGCCGGCAAGGTTCATGAGGTCGATATTCTGCACCTCGGGGCGATTGCGCAGATGGTTGACCAGCCTGCGGAAGGCGGCTGCCTCGAACTCGGTTCTCTGCTTCTCGTCAAGCTCGCTCATATCGATGTCGCCTTTCAATAAGGACCAGTCCGCGAGGCGAACTGCTTGTACTCGTGCAGGGTGGGATCGTCATTCATTGCGGCAAAAATGGGAGCGAGACGATCAGCCCAGTCGGCAATGCCAGCCTCATCGCCGATCAGGTCCTGGCGCACTTCCAGAAGCGCATGCGGGATGCCCTTCATCATGCAGTGGCGATACATGGTGTCACCCTTCAGCGCGCCATCGTAGGGCTCGTTATCGCCAACCAGAATATCGCCGCTGGCTCTCAGATGATCAATCAGCGGATGAACGGCGCGGTGGTCCGTGTCCCACAGAACCGCCGCATGCCAGGGACGCGGAACGGACTTCCAGAACGGCGTGTAGGAATGCAGCGAAAACACAAGTGTTGCCTTGCCAGACGTCTGCGCCGTTCTCGTCAAAACCGCATCCACCGCATTGTGATAGGGGCGGTGATAGGTTTCGAGCCGCCTCTGCCACTCCTCGTCCGTGATCGGATGGTTGCCGGGCACGATCGCGCCATCGGAAATCTTCATGATCAGCGTCGGATCATCCTCGCCGCGATTGGGATCGATCAACAGACGCGAAAAGCGTCCGAGAACGGCAGGCACGCCAAGACTCGCCGCAAGCTTTCTGGTCAAACCTTCCACACCAATGTCATAAGCGATATGGCGCTCGAACGCGGCTTGCGGTAGACCGAGATTGCCGTAAGCTTGTGGAAGAAGGTTCATGGCATGGTCTGCAAGCAAAACCATGCCTTTGTCATAATCGCCTTCTATGATTTCGTATGGCTGAAAGTCTGGCATAATTGATTTCTGGGGCAGCTAAGGGAGAGACGCTTGATGGCATGGCTTGACGCCACGCGCAAGTTTGCACGGGTAAACGGCCATCGACAGCACCGCACCAGAGACCCGACCTGACAATATAATCGATTAAACTCGCGTTGACATTCTTGGGCCTCCGCGCCTAGAAGTGTTTTCACTATAACCATGGAATCCGGATGGACGCCGTGACATACACATTCCCCGCTCTCCTCGAGAAACATCGGCGCGCGATCCGCATTTTCACCGCAGCCGCCGTCCTCTCCTCTCCCCTTTTGATAGCGCAGCCGGCATTGGCGGATTTCCGCGTCTGCAACAGCACGCAGAACCTTGTCGGCGTTGCCATCGGCTATCGCGCAAAGGAAGGCTGGGTCAGCGAAGGCTGGTGGCAGGTGCCTGCCTCCACATGCGCCACGCTGATCGAGGGTGAGCTGCAATCGCGCTACTACTATCTCTACGCCGAGGATGCGGCCCGCGGCGGCCGCTGGACCGGCGACGTCAACATGTGCGTTGCCGAAAACGAGTTCAAGATCAACGGCGTCGATGATTGCTATGCCCGCAGCTTCCAGCGCATGGGCTTCAAGGAATACGATACTGGCCGACAGGGAAGCTGGATGGTCCAGCTTTCGGACACGCCAGGAACACAGGAAAGTCAGAACTGATGAAGCGTAACCGCAAAGTCAAAATCCTTGCAACTCTTGGCCCCGCTTCGGCAGAAGAGGCGATGATCGAGAAGCTTCATCTTGCCGGCGCCGATCTCTTCCGCATCAATATGAGCCATGCGAGCCATGACGTGATGCGCACGCTGATCCAGCGCATCCGCTCTGTCGAGAGCCGCAACGGCCGCCCGATCGGCATTCTGGCGGATTTGCAGGGACCGAAGCTGCGCGTCGGCAAGTTTGCCGATACCAAGGTCGATCTCGTCGCTGGCCAGACCTTCACGCTCGACAACAACGAAGCCCCTGGCGACAAGAACCGCGTGTTCCTGCCCCATCCGGAAATTCTCGAATCCGTCAAGCCGGGCGATCGCCTGCTGATCGATGACGGCAAGCTGCATCTGCGCGCCGAAAAATGCGACGGAAAGAGCATCGTCACCACCGTCGTCTCCGGCACCAAGATTTCCGACCGCAAGGGTATCAGCCTGCCCGACACACTGCTCGGCGTTGGCGTTCTGACGGACAAGGACCGCGCCGACCTTGCCGCAGTTCTCGCAACCGAAGAAGTCGACTGGGTGGCGCTGTCCTTTGTGCAGCGCCCGGAAGACCTGGCGGAAGTGCGCAAGATTGCCGGCAACCGTGTTGGCCTGATGTCGAAGATTGAAAAGCCGCAGGCGCTTGAACGCATCGAAGAGATCATCGAACTCTCCGACGCACTGATGGTGGCCCGTGGCGACCTTGGCGTGGAAATGCCGCTCGAAGCCGTTCCCGGCATCCAGAAGCAGCTGACCCGCGCCTGCCGCCGCGCCGGCAAGCCGGTCGTTGTTGCCACCCAGATGCTCGAATCGATGATTTCCGCACCGGTCCCGACCCGCGCTGAAGTCTCCGACGTCGCGACCGCCGTCTTCGAAGGTGCGGATGCGATCATGCTGTCTGCCGAATCCGCCTCCGGCGATTACCCGGTCGAAGCCGTCTCCACCATGGCGTCCATTGCCAGCACCGTGGAGCAGGACCCGCACTACTCCAACATCATCTACGCGCAGCGCGCCCAGCCGGAGGCGACCGGAGCCGACGCCATTTCGCTCGCTGCCCGCCAGATTGCCGAGACGCTGCGCCTCGCCGCCATCGTCACCTACACCTCGTCCGGCACCACCGGCCTGCGCGCCGCGCGTGAACGCCCGCAGGTTCCGATCATTGCACTCTCGCCGATCATCCAGACAGCCCGCCGTCTGTCGGTGGTCTGGGGCCTGCACTGCGTCGTCACCGGTGATGCCAGCGACTTGGACGACATGGTCAACCGCGCATGCCGCATCGTCGTGGCCGAAGGCTTCGGCAAGCCCGGCGACCGCATCATCATCTCGGCCGGCGTCCCCCTCGGCACGCCCGGCGCCACCAACATGGTCCGCATCGCCTATATTGCCCAGGACGGCCAGAGCGGCGTTTGATCGCACTCAGAGAGGGCGAGAGCAAAGCTCCGCCCTCTTGTCCTTCGCCGTTTCGCGCTTGATGCGCAGCGACGCTGCCCCAATCCACTCCGAGTGCATGGGAAGTTTCTTTTAGGGTTTAATCCCTTCCGCCTTGCTTGAGTTTGGCACCAGTCCCTTACATGCGCACAGTAAAAACGTCTGCTGTGCCCACAGACTGGTCGTGCTTAATCTCTGGTCGCGTCCGGGACGGGCGCGTTGCAGGGATTTTGTAAGGTCCGCGAAGCCGCAAACAAGCCGCACACGAAGGGCGCTTCAGAACTCCGATGATGATCGCGGCCCTGAGGACGGAGGGCTGGTGCCGTTTTCCGGCAATCCAACCCTTAACCCATCTCTCGATCACACACTCCGGTAGGCTGCGATCACGATATCGACCTGCGCGGGGCTCATCCCGTCCACCTGACTGGACGAGAAGGCAGCGAGGTGGCTGGTGTCTAGACCGCTCAGGGCACCTGTGCTGAGCCCGGCAATCGCCTTTTTCTTGATGGCGGCGATTTCGGCGGTGGTGAAGCTGTTGAGTTCACCAGCCGACAAGGTTGCCAATTGCGTGCTGTTGAGCGCGCCGACCTGAGTTTCGGTCAGCGCTGCGATACCAGCGGAACTGAGCGTATCGAACTGCGCCGTCGTCAGGGAGGCAATCTGTCGTGTGCTCATGCCCGCCAGCGTCGCCGTGGTGAGATTGGCGATCGTTGCGGTGGAAAGCGTCGCGATCTGAGCGGTCGAAAGCGCCGCGAACTGGCTCGGCGTCAGCGCTGAAATCTGAGCAGAGGTCAAGGCGTTGACCTGCGCGCTGGAGAGGCCCGCAATCTGCGCTGTCGTCATCGCCGAAAGCAAGGTGGTGGAAAGGCCGGCAATGGTGGCTGTCGGCAAGCCGCCCAACACGTTCTTCTTCAGGCTTGCGATCTCCGCCGTGGTGAAGCTGTTGAGTTCTGCCGCAGACAGTGTTGAAAGCTGCGCCGAGGTCAATCCTGCGACCTGTGCTGCGCTAAGAAGCGCAATATCCGCGCTGTCGAGCGACCCGAACTGCGCTGTGGTGAGAGCCGAAATCTGGCGTGTGGTGAGCGCCGAAAGCGTCGCGTCGCTCAAGCCCGCGATCACCGCGGTCGACAGGTTGGCGACCTGCTGCGGCTTCAGCGCGGAGATCTGTGTGGCAGTCAGCGCCGAAAGCTGGGAGGAGGTCAGCGCCTGGAACTGCGAGGAGGTCAAGGCCGAGATCTGGGCTGTCGTCATTGACGCGATCAGGGTGGTGGAGAGCCCAGCAATCGCCGCCGTGGACAGCCCTGTCAAAGCACCCTTTTTCAGCGCGGCGATCTCTGCCGTGGTGAAGCGGTTGAGTTCCGAGGAGGAAAGCGTGGCGAGTTGCGCGGAGGTCAGGCCGGCGACCTGATTTTCGTTCAAGAGCGCGATGTCGTCGGAACTCAAGACGTCGAATTGCGCAGCGGTCAGCGACGAGATCTGGCGCGTGGTGAGCGCCGACAGGGTGGCGTCATTCAGGGCAGCGATCGCGTCCGTGGTGAGGCTGGCGATCTGGTCCGGCTTCAGTGCGGCGATCTGCCCGCTCGAGAGCGTGGCAAGCTGGGCTGCCGTCAGGGCTCTCAACTGCGCAGAGTTCAGGCCGGCGATCTGTGCTGTGGTAATTGCCGAGACAAGGCTGGTGGATAGACCGGCAATCGCGGCGGTGCTGATCCCTGCCACGACGTTCTTCTTAATCGCCGCAATCTCATCGGCTGAGAAGCTGTTGAGCTCAGCGGCGGTGAGCGTTCCCGCCTGTGCGGCGGTCAATCCGCTCACCTGCTGGCTGCCAAGGGCTGCAAGGCCGGCACTGCTGAGAGCATCAAACTGGGTGGCGGAGAGTGCGGACATCTGACGGTTTGTCAGGCCGGCAACCTGCTCGGAACTGAGGCTGTGGAGGACGTCGGTCGAAAGCCCGGCGATCTGCTTCGGCGTCAATGCACCCATCTGCGCCGGCGTCAGCGCTGCCAGCTGCGCACTCGTCAGGGCGCTCATCTGCGTTGAACTGAATGAGGCAAGCTGGGCAGGCGTCAGCGCCGCAAACTTCGTCGTCGACAGCCCGGCGATGACGGCGCTCGACAGGCCGCCAATATTGGCTTTCTTGATGGCGGCCAGTTCATCGGTGGTGAAACTGTTGATCTCGGCAGACGAGAGCGTCGCGAGCTGTGCGCTGCTCAAGGCACCCACCTGTGCCGTGTTCAACGCTTCGATGAGCGCGCTCGATAGATTATCGATCTGGCTGCTGTAGAGCGATGCGACCTGCGCGGTCGTCAGCCCGGATACCTGTGTCGTGCCGATGGCCATCAATTGCGACAGGGTCAGACCGATGATCGACTTTGGCGCGATGGCACCGACATCGGCAGAGGAAAGCGACGAAATCACGGAGGTGTTCAGCGCGCCGATCTGCGTGCTGGTCAGCGCCTTGATCTGCGCCGAACTCAGCGCATCGACATCGGCACTCGTCAACCCCGCAATCACGGAGGTGGAGAGCATGGCGATCTGGCGTGTGGCGAGCAAGGAAATCGTGGTCATGGCGCGTATACCGTCGAGTGGCATGCCCATGTGACGACGAACCAGCCTCAACGCGCTTCGTGCCCGTGGCCGAAGGAAAGAGCGTTGAGACGAGATTCAAAACGGCCTTACGGCGCGTCTTTTATCGACACAGGAACACGGAATTCATCAGGGACATGGTTCGTCAGAACCGGCGCATTGAAAGAGCTTCATGCGTGCAGCGTCTCTCAAGACCACTGCCTTTGCGCGACCTAAAACAAATGACGTGCGGCGATACACGCATAACTTTCGCCGCGACAAACAAAGCAATGAAGAAAGCGTTAACAGCGCCGTCAAACCCCGTCAAGGTGACAGCGTGGCTGACGAAAGCTCCGCGCACGCTTCGGCAAGAACAGACATGGTCTCAATCGCCTGAGACGCCCTCTCTGTGGACGACTCTCCACAGCATCGGCCCGAATGGCGGACCCGATTTTCGCAGAGCCCGATGCGTCAACTCAAAATGGGAGAGCGTCCTTTGTGCGTCCAAGAGGACGCCCGGCGCTTTGTTGAGACACAGCGTGGCCGCCTGAAAGGCAACTCTACCAAAATGCCAGATCTCAATATGCCTGCAAAAACAAACGACCCGAAAATCGATGTCGATTTCCGGGCCGCTAACTTATCTTATGCTCTGCAGAAGCTGATTAAGGCATTCTGACCGGCGAGCTGAAGCGGCTGGAGTCGATCGCCTTGGCGCCCTGGCGGAAGCTTGCATTGGAGGCCGACATGTCGTGGCTCAGCATCCGGTTGCTGACGCGCGGTGCCTTCACCGCACGAACAGTCGCACCCTTGTTCTGGCTGAGTGCCCAATCGGAAATCGCTTCCTGCGTCAGGCGTCCACCGCTGACCATGGCCTGCTGCGATACGACGGCATCCTGCTTGCTTGGGCGACCACCCTTGGTCGGCAGGCCGGCATTAAGGCCGCTATTGTTCGCAGCCGCTGGCTTCGGATCGAACTCGTCACCAAAGCTCTTTGCCTTCGGCGTCACCATCGGGTCAAGCTTGGCAACCTGGCGCGGCGCTTCAACCGGGGTCGGTGCAGCATAGGCAGCAGCCGATGACGGGAATGGTGCAGCCGTTGGCATGGCAGCAGCCGTCACGGCAGAGCGTGCATCCTGTCCGCTCTGTTCCAGGGCGGCAATCACCGTCGGAGACAGAGCTGCCTGGCTGTCGGCTACGTCATCCTGGCCTTCCGTATCGGCATTAGCCGAGGCGATCAGCGCTTCTGCAACAGCCGGACGATTGGCCGGAACCGGCACATGGGCAACCAGCGCATCGGCCGGTGCGTTTTCAGAGTCGAGTGACGCCGTCATGACCGAACCCTGAGCATCGCCACGCATGCCGCGTGGTCCAAGAAGCGTCGGAACCGGAACCGATACCTCGGCCAGATCGGCGAACTTCTGCTCAGCCGGTGCGGCTGTCGGTGTTGGCGTGGTCGCAGCCTGGAGCGCATCCTGAGCGGCGTTACGACCTGGCGAATAAAGCGCCGTCGCAAGGCCGGTCGAAGCTTCTTCGCCACGGAAGGCCGGGCGTGCGGTCGGCAGCGGTGCATTCACGGCACTCGGCACGGGTGCTGCAGAGGCCACCGCGACTGGGGCTTCTTCCGCCTCTTCCGCTACAGGAGCAGGTGCAGGGGAACGACCGGCAGGTGCGGGTGTTGCGATTTCTTCGGAATCTTCATCCTCGTCGCCACCGCCAAAGAGGGCTGCGAGAAGGGTCTTGCGCTTGCCGCCGGAAGAAGATGTCGCAGGTCCGGAACCAGCGGTGCTCGCCACCTGGATCGAAGAGGAGCTGACGCGCTTCTTGTAATCGGCCAGAGCCTGATCGTAACCCGGCAGCGGCTTGCCATCGGCAGGAAGGTGAATGGTGTTGCCGTTCGGGAAGATGCGAACGAGTTCCTGGCGGCTCATGCGCGGCCATGCACGGACATTGCCGACATCCATATGGACGAAGGGTGAGCCGGAGGTCGGGTAGAAGCCGACGCCGCCGATCTGCATCTGCATGCCGATCTCACGCAAGCGGGCGAGCTTCACGCCGGGGATGAAAAAGTCCATCGCCTTGCCGAGCGTGTGCTGGCTGTGCTTGGCAACACCCTTGGTGCGCGAACGCAGCATGCCATTGGTCTCAGGCGAGCGGAAAGCGGAAACGACGTTGATATAGTCCGTGGCACCGGAGCGGCGATACACTTCCCAGACCAGATCGAAAAGGCGCGGATCCATCTTGGTGGGCTGGTTGCGGCGCCAGTCGCGCAGGAAGCGATTGAGCTCCTGCAGGCCCTTCTGATCGTACTTGCCGTTTCTCTTGAATGTGATGACGGCTTTTTCTTTGGTGTGGATATAATAGAGCTTCAAACTGCGTGTCTCGGCGGCGGCTTCCGTCGCTGAAACGCTGAAGATGGGCATTGCGGCTAACATCAGGCACGCAACGGTGACAACGCGTGCCGACAGCTTCGTGCATATATCTTTGATCAAGCCGCGCGCAGACTTGCCCGCATGCGCGATATTCCGATTCAGATATGGCAATTCGATCCCCGCCTGGCAGACAATTTGTCACATTGTCCCACTTGAACCTCAATTACGGTGACACGATGGCAAATTTGCCACACACATACAACCTTCCTCTATATAGTGAACAGACAACTAACAAGAGGTTTATGAAGGGTAAGCGAATATCCTTGCTCAGGGGTTAACAAAAATCCGAACGCCTAATTTAGGCTTTAACCCTCATCGTCACGCTGCGTCATGCATCGGATTGTCGGGATCAATGCCATAATCCTTCAACTTACGGTAGAGTGTCGAGCGCCCGATGCCGAGTTTTCGCGCCACTTGGCTCATCTGTCCGCGGTAGAATCGCAGTGCGAACCGGATCAGTTCCTCTTCGATTTCGGCGATGGTGCGCACATTGCCGGTCTCATCGGTACTGGCGATCAGACTGCCGCTCGGAAAAACGCCATCATTCTCCACGTCTGCCTCCTCGCTTGCAGTCCCATGCGTACCCGGTGCTTCAGATGCCTTGACCTCGACCAGCGAAGGCGCGGTTCCCGCCACGGACCGATCCGCGGCGTGTGCGCCCGTCTCTCGCGCATCGCCTTCGAAGCCTGGAACCTGCGCGGCGATCTGGACGAAATCGCTTGCCGCCAGCTCACGGCCCTGCGCCAGAACGGCTGCGCGGAACACGGCATTTTCCAGCTGGCGGATGTTGCCCGGCCAGTCATAGGCGGTCAGCAGCGCAAGTGCTGCGGCACTGACCCCGACCGACTGCGGCAATTTCTGCTCGAGTGAGAACCGCTCGGCAAAGGTGCGCGCCAGGAAGGGAATGTCTTCCTTGCGGCGGCGCAGTGCCGGAATGGTGATGGGGAAGACATTGAGGCGGTAATAAAGATCTTCGCGGAAGCGGCCTTCCTTCACCTCCTCGATCAGGTTTTTCGCCGTGGCGGAAATCAGCCGCACATTGACCTTGCGGCGCCTGGACGATCCCGCGGCTTCGATCTCTCCGCTTTGCGCTGCCCGCAGAAGCTTCACCTGCACCTCGAGCGGCAGGTCGCCAAGCTCATCGATAAACAGCGTGCCGCCATCGGCCTCCAGGAACTTGGCCTGCTGGCGCTCGCCAGCGCCGTCACCGCCCTCTGCCGCATCACCACCAAATAACGTGCTCTCGATCAGTTCAGGCGCAATCGCGCTGCAGTTCAAAATCACGAAGGGCTTCGTCGCCCGCTCGCTGCCCGCATGGATGGCGCGCGCAATCATCTCCTTGCCGACCCCCGCCTCGCCTTCCAGCACCACGGGAATGGTGGAGTGGCTGGCGCGTTTTGCCAAATCCACCACGCGTGCCATCGCAGGACTGGCCGAAACAATATCCGCAAGCCCAACCGGCTGATGGCGCGCGCGCCGCAGGGAGCGACCCTTTGGATCGTCGGATTTCAGCGCACCGGCAATCGCCGTGCCAAGGCGTTCAGGCGAAACCGGCTTGACGACGAAATCGAAAGCGCCCGCCCGCATGGCTTCCACAACCGCGTCGATACCGCCCTGCCCGGTCTGGACGACAACGGGAACGTCCATGCCGAGATCGTGAACCGCCTGAATGAAGGAAAGACCGTCCAGCCCGCGCATCGCCAGATCGATGACGACGACACCGATCTCGGACCCACGTGTTTTCAAGATCCCAAGGCCCGCCTTTCCGCTCTCGGCCAGCAGGCACGCATGTCCATTCTGCTCCACGGCCTGTTTCAGCACACGGCGCTGGACGGGATCATCTTCGACAATGAGAACGTGAACGGTCATTTCGAGCTCCGGTTTCCGGTTTATGAACCTGCCTCATGCAGGCTCTTTGGCTCGACTTTGCCACGCAAGACTTCAACATCGGGTTGTGAGAATTGCTTGCATTTTAAGCATTGCCACAGGAAACAAAGGCACCCATATGCTTCGATGCGAAGACAAAAAGGACGCGTTTCATGACCTTGACGACATCGACCCCCATGCCTGCCTTCTCTCCCGCCGAAAGCGCAAGCGCTGCTCTTGGCGACCTGCCGGTCTGGAAGCTCTCCGATCTTTATCCCTCGGTCGATTCCGCCGAATACAAAGGCGACCTGAAAAAGGCCGAGAGCGATGCCAAGGCATTCGAGACGAAATGGAAGGGCAAGCTTGAAGCTGCCGCCAGCCGTTCGGGCGATGAGGGCATCGGTGCGGCACTGAAGGAATATGAAGCGCTGGACGACATTCTCGGCCGCATCGGTTCCTTTGCGGGCCTCACCTACTTTTCCGATACGTCGAACCCGGCCAATGGAAAGCTCTACGGCGACGCCCAGGCCAAGCTCACCGATATTGCCTCGCACCTTCTGTTCTTCCCGCTGGAACTCAACCGCATCGATGATGCGCTGATCGATGCGGCATTCGACAAGGATGCGCTTGCAGCGCACTACAAGCCCTGGCTGGTGGACCTGCGCAAGGACAAGCCGCATCAGCTGGATGACAGCCTGGAGCAGCTGTTCCTGGAAAAATCCATGACCAGCGCAGCCGCCTTCAACCGCCTCTTCGACGAGACGATGACCGACCTTCGCTTTGAGGTTGATGGCGAAAGCCTGGCCCTGGAACCGACGCTCAACATGCTGCAGGAGCCGGACCCGGAAACACGCCGCAAGGCGGCAGCCGCGCTCAGCGCCACTTTCAAGGAGAACTTGCGCGTCTTCACGCTGATCACCAACACGCTCGCCAAGGACAAGGAAATCTCCGACCGCTGGCGCAAGTTTGAAGACATTGCCGACAGCCGCCACCTGGCAAACCGCGTCGAGCGCGAGGTGGTCGATGCGCTGGCGGCTGCGGTGCGCGAGGCTTATCCGCGCCTGTCGCATCGCTATTACAAGATGAAGGCCAACTGGCTCGGCATGGAGCAGATGGACTACTGGGATCGCAACGCGCCGCTTCCAGACACGTCCAACGCTATCATCCCCTGGGGTGACGCAAAGGATATGGTGCTCTCCGCCTATGGCGCCTTTGCCCCGGAAATGGCCGATATCGCCCGCCGCTTCTTCGATGAGGAGTGGATCGATGCGCCCGCCCGCCCCGGCAAGGCGCCGGGCGCTTTCGCCCATCCGACCGTGCCCTCCGCCCATCCTTATGTTCTGGTCAATTATCTCGGCAAGCCGCGCGATGTGATGACGCTTGCCCATGAGCTTGGCCATGGCGTGCACCAGGTTCTGGCCGGTGAGCAGGGTGCGCTGATGTGCGCCACGCCGCTGACCCTTGCCGAAACGGCCTCGGTCTTCGGCGAGATGCTGACCTTCCGCAAGCTTCTGGAAGCCACCACCGATCCGCGCGAGCGCAAGGCCATGCTGGCGCGCAAGGTGGAGGACATGATCAACACCGTCGTTCGCCAGATCGCCTTCTACGAATTCGAGCGCAAGGTGCACACCGCCCGCAAGGAGGGCGAACTGACCGCCGAACAGATCGGTGAATTGTGGCTGTCCGTGCAGGAAGAAAGCCTCGGGCCGGCGATCCGCATTTCGGAAGGTTACGAGACTTGGTGGACCTATATCCCCCACTTCATCCACTCGCCCTTCTATGTTTATGCCTATGCCTTTGGCGATTGCCTAGTGAACTCGCTCTATGCCGTCTATCAGAATGCCGACGAGGGTTTCCAAGCAAAGTATTTCGAGCTTCTGAAGGCCGGCGGCACCAAGCACCATTCGGAGCTTCTGAAACCCTTCGGCCTTGATGCGACCAACCCCTCCTTCTGGAGCAAGGGCCTGTCGATGATCGAAGGCCTGATCGACGAGTTGGAAGCCCTCGACGCGCCGTCAAAATGAGACCATGACAACAAAAATCGGCGACGCTCCCATTTCGGACAAGCTTCGCCGGTTTTTATATCCCGTCGGAACAGATGCAGAAGACGGACCAGGAGCATGAAGCGCAAGCCCGCTGACCTTACCTTGAGGGAAACATTGCGATGGGAGCCGCAAAGCGGCTTCCAGCGGCTGGAACAGCATCTGCGCCGTCTGCTGCGGTCTGCCGATGCGCTGGGTTTTCGCCCGCCGAAAGATCCGGCCTCGGCGCTCAAGACAACCGTGAACGGCGACGGCCCCATGAAGGTCGCCCTGGTGATGAACTACAAGGGCGAGCTGGAGATTGCCGCAGAGCCCTTTCAGCCGATTGCGCCGGACGCCGTCTGGCGGCTGAAGATCGCCGAAAAGACCCGGCTCGATTCCAGCGACACATTCTACCGGCACAAATCCTCGCGGCGCGAACCCTATGATGCCGCGCGTGCTGAGTTTTCATCCAAGGAGGCTGACGAGGTCCTGCTTCTTAACGAGCGCGGCGAAATCTGCGAAGGCTCTGCCACCAGCCTTTTCGTCGAAGGCCCGGACGGCCAGTTGCTGACCCCACCGCTCGATAGCGGCATTCTGCCCGGCGTCCTTCGCGCCGATCTTATCCGCGACCGCAAGGCGCGCGGACAGGCGCTGAAGCCCGAAGATCTGCAAGGCAGGAAGATTTTTGTCGGCAATTCACTGCACGGGCTGGTGCCGGCCGAACTGGTTTGATCCGGTTTCAGTTGACGATCCATTCCAGCCGGGCGCGGCCATTCTGCTTGGCGAGATAGAGCGCCCGATCGGCCCGGTGATAGAGTTCGTTGCTGCCCTCACCCGCCTTGTAGAGCGCAATGCCGGCCGAACAGCTATAGGAGAATTCGGGATGGTCTGCGAAGGGCCGTGACTCTGCCGCTTTTTCCAGAATGCGTCCGACGATCGAGGCGCATTCCTCCAGCCCCGTCCGTGGCATCACGAGCATGAACTCTTCGCCGCCGACACGGCCGAAATAATCCGGCCGGCGAATGGTCGAATGGGCAAGCTTGACGAAGTCGCGCAGCACCGCATCGCCACCCTGATGACCGAAGCGGTCGTTGACCCCCTTGAACAGATCGATATCGATGATGGAAACGCCGAACGGGGGCTCGATGTCCTTGTCGACATTTTCGGCGTGAGCTGCCAGGCGAGCGAAAACGAAACGTCGATTGGAGGTTCCGGTCAGTTCATCGGTCTGCGCGGCGCGCAGCGCAAGGTCGCGATCCTGCCGCAGGCTTCGCTGGTTCTGGCGAAGTGCGGTGATGTCGGTGCCGACGCACAGCATCCAGCCATCCGTTTCCACCGTCTCCGTCATCCAGATCCAGCGCCCATCATGCATATCGAGTTCGAGCCCGCGAAAGGCCTGCTTGCCGCGCCGCGATTGAGCGGACAGAAGCCAGGCTTCGAAATCCCTCGTATTGATGATCAGGCCCTGACGGTTCTGATAGTTCAAACGGATGATCTCGGCCCAGGTGGGAAAGCTGTCTTCGGAGAGATGGAAGGCTTCGCGAAAGGCCCGGTTGGCATAGCGAACACGGTCTTCCGTATCGTAGAGCGCGATAAGAACAGGCGTTACGTCTTGCAACGCCGCCACGCGCTCCAGAAGACCGCCGATATAAGACTGCTCATCATGACGGAACATTCGTCACCTGAAATCCGGCCAGCGTCCCTCATGGCCGCTTATTTAGCAGACAATTATATCGGCTCGTGTCAAAATTGCGATTGCGAGAAAGGATGCATCATTCTCGATAGTAAAGAGAGAATGAAGACGTGCTTCATATTCGCGTCATGTGGTTGTACTTTATTGATACGAATGGATAATCTGGTTTTAGACCATAGTTTACGAAGGGAATTGAAATGACGGAAGCTGCATACCCGATCTACGGGGAGATCAACGGCCCCATCATCATGATCGGTTTCGGCTCCATCGGCCGTGGCACGCTTCCGCTGATCGAAAGGCACTTTACCTTCGACCGGACGAAACTCGTGGTCATCGATCCGCGCGAAGACATCGCCGATGATCTGGCCGAGAAAGGCATTCGCCACATCCGCACCCATCTGACCAAGGATAATTACAAGGACGTGATGACGCCGCTGGTCGAAGGCGGCAAGGGCGGGTTCTGCGTCAACCTGTCGGTGGATGCGTCCTCCGTCGATCTGATGAAGCTCTGCCGCAAGCATGACGTGCTTTATATCGACACCGTCGTCGAGCCATGGCCGGGCTTCTACTTCGACGACAAGGCCGACAATTCCGCCCGCACCAATTACCGGCTGCGCCAGACCATGCTGAAAGCCAAGGAAAAGCACCCCGGCGGCACGACGGCCATTTCCACCTGTGGCGCCAATCCCGGCATGGTTTCCTGGTTCGTCAAGCAGGCGCTCGTCAATCTGGCGAGTGATATGGGCGTTGAGATCGAGGAGCCGAAAACCGGCGACCGCGAAGGCTGGGCAAAGCTGATGCAGACCCTGGGCGTCAAGGGCGTGCATGTGGCAGAGCGCGACACGCAGCGCGCCCGCGAACCAAAACCCTTCGGCACCTTCTGGAACACCTGGTCGGTGGAAGGCTTCATCGCCGAAGGTTTGCAGCCCGCCGAACTGGGCTGGGGCAGCCACGAAACGTGGAAGCCGAAAAACGCCAGGAAGCACAAGAAGGGATCGAAGGCCGCCATCTATCTGGAGCAGCCCGGTGCCGACACCCGCGTGCGCACATGGTGCCCGACGCATGGCGCACAATATGGCCTGCTCGTCACCCACAACGAGGCGATCTCGATTGCCGATTACTTCACCGTGCGCGACGAGGATGACAAGGTCGCCTTCCGCCCCACCTGCCACTATGCCTACCACCCCTGCAACGACGCGGTGCTGTCTCTCTATGAGATGTTCGGCAATGGCGGACAGGCACAAGCCGTGCAGCATGTACTGACGGAAGACGAACTGGTCGATGGCGCCGATGAACTCGGCGTGCTCCTCTACGGCCATGAGAAGAACGCCTACTGGTATGGCTCGCGTCTGACGCTCGAACAGGCGCGCAAGCTCGCCCCCAACCAGAATGCCACCGGTCTGCAGGTCAGTTCCGCGGTTCTGGCCGGCATGGTGTGGGCGCTGGAAAATCCGGAGGTCGGTATCGTCGAAGCTGACGAGATGGATTATCGCCGCTGCCTCGAAATCCAGAAGCCCTATCTCGGCCCTGTGGAAGGCCATTACACCGACTGGACACCGCTGGACGGTCGTCCCGGCTTCTTCCCGGACGATATCGACAAGGACGACCCCTGGCAGTTCCGCAACATTCTGGTGCGCTAAGCCCTGACGGAAAGGAAAGCGCTCAGGCCAACCCTGAGCGCGTCCCGCTGCGCATTGATGCAGTTTTGCCACGCTTGCGGTTTTGTCGTGCGATGCCGGAACCGGTGTGTATCGCCTGTCGTTCGCTTGCAATAAACCGGAACTCGCGCCATGGTCATTAACCGTTGGCTGAAGAATCGCAGGAGAAAAGAATAATGTATTTCAAGACAAGTGTTGCCTTGCTGTTGGCTGCAGTTGCCGTTTCTTCTTGTGCTCCAGCCTCAAGCCCCATGCGGCCCATGCCGTCGATTTCGCAGCGCCCCGCAGTGGATGGCCGCTGGATCGACCGTAACGGCATCGTCTCCACGTTCCAGAACGGATCCTTCTCCACCCGTTCCTCCGACACCAACACGCTTCTGGCCTCCGGAACCTACGTGGCGATCTCTCCCACCCTCTACGAGATCAACATGACCTCGCTGGTGCGCAACACCCAGTCGCGCGTCAATTGCGCCCTGATTTCCCCCGGTCAGTTGAACTGCACGACGGACACCAACAGCCAGTTCACCCTGAACCGCCAGGGCTGAGCCGAGAGGCCCCACTGAATAAAGAGCGATCTCTTATTCAACGCGCGCGTGTAGCGCGCGTTTTTTATTGTCTCTCCACCACAAGAATTCTACTTGCGGCAGATGCTTCAAGATGGAAACATGCCTTCGAATGGCTGTCACAGTCTTGCATTAGCTGTGAATGTGGACGGTCTGAAACGAAAAGCACGACATCAACAGGAGAGAGACTGATGAACAGGATTTTGAGATTTAGCCTGATGACCGCGTCCGTGGTCGCGCTTTCGGCGGGTGCAGCACTTGCCGATTATCAACTCAACATCCTGCATATCAACGATCTTCATTCCCGCATCGAGCCGATCAACAAATATGATTCCACCTGCTCGGCTGCCGAGACGGAAAAGAAAGAGTGCTTTGGCGGCATCGCCCGCGTGAAGGGCGCCATCGACGCGCGTCGCGCCGAGCTTGGACCGAACGCCAATATTCTCGTTCTCGATGCCGGCGACCAGTTTCAGGGCTCGCTCTTCTATACGCAGTACAAGAGCGGCCCGGTTGCCGAGTTCATGAACGGCATTGGCTTCGACGCCATGGCAATCGGCAACCATGAATTCGATGATGGCCCGGCAGAACTTCTGAAGTTCGTCAACGCCGCGAAGTTCCCGATCATTTCCGGCAACACCAAGATTGCCGACGGCTCGGAGCTGAAGGACAAGTTCAAGGGCTATGTCATCAAGGACATGGGCGGCCAGAAGGTCGGCGTGGTTTCCGTTCTCGCCACCGATACGGGCGAAACCTCCTCTCCGGGCGACAAGGTCTCCTTCGAGGATGAGGTCGCCTATCTCAAGGGCGCGGTGAAGGAACTGCAGGACCAGGGCGTCAACAAGATCGTGCTGCTTTCGCATGTCGGCTATGTGCGCGACCAGGAAATCGCGAGAGAAGTGGATGGCATCGACGTGATCGTCGGCGGCCACAGCCACACGCTGCTCTCCAGCACCGATCCGAAGGCCGCCGGCCCCTACCCGACCATGGTCAAGAACCCATCGGGCGTCGATGTTCCGGTCGTCACCGCTTATGCCTATTCCAAATATCTCGGCGATCTCGCCGTCACCTTCGACGATAACGGCGTGGTAAAATCCGTCAGCGGCGCACCGAAGTTGCTCGACGCAGCCGTTGCCCAGGATGATGCCTACAACAAGCGCGTGGCGGAACTCGCCGCACCGCTGGAAGAGATGAAGAAGAAGGAAATCGGCGTCAGCGAAGCCCCGATCGACGGCTCGCGTGAGGTCTGCCGCGCCAAGGAATGCTCGATGGGCAACCTCGTCGCCGACGCGCTGCTTGACCGCGTGAAGGATCAGGGCATCACCATTGCCATCCAGAACGGTGGCGGTCTTCGCGCCTCCATCGATGCCGGCCCGGTCACCATGGGTGAAGTTCTGACGGTTCTGCCGTTCCAGAACTCCATCGCCACCTTCCAGATCAAGGGCGCCGACCTTGTCGCGGCTCTCGAAAATGGCGCAAGCCAGATCGAGGAAGGTGCGGGTCGCTTCGTCCAGGCCTCCGGCCTGAAATACACCTTCGACCGCTCCAAGCCTGCCGGAAGCCGCATCGTCTCCGTCGAGGTCAAGGAAGGCGATAACTTCGTCAAGCTCGACCCGGAAAAGACCTATGGCGTCGTGACCAACAACTACACCCGCACCGGCGGCGATGGCTTCAAGACCTTCGCCAACAAGGCGATCAACCCCTATGACTTCGGACCGAGCCTGGAAGATGCGGTCGCCGCCTATATCGACGCGCACAGCCCTTACAAGCCCTATACCGATGGCCGTATCGTAGATGCAACGCCTGCCGGTTACGTCGCCCCGCCAAAGCAGCCCGCCGCACCGGCACCGGCAGCACCCGCTCCGGCCACCACGGCTCAGGCTCCTGCCGCAACCGCGCCTGCTCCTGCTGCACCAGCTCCCGCCACGCCAGCACCGGCAGCTCCAGCACCGGCCACACCAGCGCCGTCTACCGCAGCACCTGCAGCTCCGGCGGCTCCGTCCACCACGACGCCATCCGCACCTGCAGCCGCCACCGCGGCAGCAAAATATGTCGTCACCAAGGGCGACTCGCTGTGGAAGATCGCCGAGGAAAAATACGGCAAGGGCATCGACTGGAAGAAGATCGCCGAAGCCAATGAGCTGCGCCGTCCAAACCACATCGAGGTGGGTGAAGAGCTGACCATTCCGGCCAACTGATCTTTGGTTGATTGATGACAAGAGCCGGTTCGCATTGCGGGCCGGCTTTTGGTTTTCCACTCGTCCCCGGGCCGAGGGTGGACATGATCACTCGCAAGCCATTGAAAAGATGGATCCTCGGGTCCAGCCCGAGGATGACGGTCGAGAGGTTTTTGTCGTCCGAGATTCACAATGGACCATCCGCCGATCTTGGGACCTTTAACCGGATTGCCTGTTCCGCCGATCTTGCCGGCGGAATCCAACTCCTCCTCCGCGTCATCCTCGGGCTTGACCCGAGGATCCATCTTTCCACCGGCTTACGAGTGCCCGGAAGGGACAACGCCGATGCCGCGGCCCTCGCAACGGTGCGTCAACCGCTCAATCATCCCGCATCGCGCTGATATGCCACGCGCGCTTTGTCAAAAATCAATTCAGATCACGGGATTGATGGTCTAAAGATTGATCCACGATGCGCGCGCGGACGTAGTCTTCCGCGATTCATGAGAGTTCAGGACAAGTTAATGGCCGCAGATATCACCGCTTTCCCCGCAAGCCACCTTCCCAAGGACCATCCAAAGGTTTCCTTCGGCAAGGTCGGCGTTCTTCTCGTCAATCTCGGCACGCCGGATGGCACGGATTACAAATCCATGCGCCGCTATCTCGCGGAGTTCCTGAGCGACAAACGCGTGATCGAATGGTCGCGCCTCTTCTGGTACCCGATCCTTTACGGCATCGTGCTCAACAAGCGCCCGCAAAAGGTGGGCAAGGCCTATGAGGAAATCTGGAACCACGAGAAGAACGAAAGCTACCTGCGCACCTATACCCGCAACCAGTCCGAGCTGATGGCGAAGGCGCTGACCGACCTGCCGAATGTGGTGGTCGATTGGGGCATGCGTTATGGCCAGCCCTCGATCGCCTCCAAGATCGATGCTCTCAAGGCCGAAGGCTGCGAGAAGATCCTGCTCTTTCCGCTCTACCCGCAATATGCCGCCGCTACCACGGCGACCGTCAACGACAAGGCCTTCGAGCATCTGATGAAGATGCGCTGGCAGCCGGCACTGCGCACCGTGCCGCCCTATCACGATGACGAAACCTATATCGATGCTCTGGCCAGCTCGGTGAAGGCCCATCTGGCGACGCTGGATTGGGAGCCTGAAAAGCTGATTGCGTCCTTTCACGGCATTCCGCAATCCTACTTCAGGAAGGGCGATCCCTATCACTGCCAGTGCATGAAGACCGGTCGCCTGCTGCGCGAAAAGCTGGGGCTGGACAAGGACCGCTTCCTCATCACCTTCCAGTCTCGTTTCGGACCGGAAGAGTGGCTGCAGCCCTATACCGACAAGACGGTGGAGAAACTGGCAAGCGAAGGCGTCAAGCGCATTGCCGTGATGAACCCCGGCTTCGTTTCCGATTGTCTTGAGACTTTGGAAGAAATTGCCGGTGAAGCGGGCGAGAGCTTCCTGCACCATGGCGGCGAGAAGTTCACCCATATTCCTTGCCTCAACGACAGTGCGGATGGTATGCGGGTTCTCGAAAAAGTTGTGCGCAAGGAATTGCAGGGCTGGGTCTGATCCCACCCTCTCTTTCGCCCGGTGATTGAACAGGAGAGCAGGAATGGACTTGAGCGGTTTCGATATTTTTGTCATTGCGGCGGTTGTTCTTGTCATCCTGACGCTGGTTGCCGGTATCAAGACCGTGCCGCAGGGATACCGTTATACGGTGGAGCGCTTTGGCCGCTACACCCGCACGCTGGAGCCCGGCCTCAACATCATCACCCCCTTCATCGAGCGGATCGGCGCACGGATGAATGTGATGGAACAGGTGCTGGATATTCCGACCCAGGAAGTCATCACCAAGGACAATGCCAGCGTGTCGTCCGATGCGGTGGCCTTCTATCAGGTGCTGAACGCCGCCCAGGCCGCCTACCAGATCGCTAATCTGGAATTCGCCATCCAGAACCTAACCATGACGAACATTCGTTCCGTCATGGGCTCGATGGATCTCGACGAGCTTTTGTCCAACCGCGATGCGATCAATGACCGGCTGCTGCGCGTCGTCGATGAGGCCGTGGGCCCCTGGGGTATCAAGGTCACGCGCATCGAAATCAAGGATATCGCGCCGCCGAAGGATCTTGTGACCTCCATGGCGCGCCAGATGAAGGCCGAGCGTGAGAAGCGCGCCCAGGTTCTGGAGGCCGAAGGTTCGCGCAACGCGCAGATCCTGCGCGCCGAAGGTGCCAAGCAATCGGCCATTCTGGAAGCCGAAGGCCAGCGCGAAGCCGCCTTCCGCGATGCCGAGGCACGCGAACGTCTGGCAGAAGCCGAAGCCAATGCGACCCGCATGGTTTCGGAAGCCATTGCCGCCGGCGATATCCACGCCATCAACTACTTCATCGCCCAGAAATACACCGAGGCGCTGGCCGATATCGGCAAGGCGACCAATTCCAAGATCGTGCTGATGCCGATGGAAGCCTCCTCGCTGATCGGCTCGCTTGGCGGCATCGGCGCCATTGCCCGCGAGGTCTTCGGCAGGGACAATGACGGCACGACACCGCCGCCTGCTCCACGCGCCACGACAAGCCGTTCCTCCGTTCCGCCATCCAGTCGCCCCAGCGGACAGACGATCAACGTGACCGTTCCCAACCCTTTCGCCGGCCCGACGGACAAGTGACATGATCCAGAAACTTGTCGCCGGTCTCGGTCCCTGGAGCTGGTGGCTGCTGGCGGCCATCCTGCTGGTGGCGGAACTGGCGGCCCCCGGTGTGTTCCTGATCTGGATCGGCGCGGCTGCGCTGGTGGTCGGCGCGCTGTCTCTGGCGCTGTGGGACATGGGCTTCTGGGGCTGGCAGATCCAGCTCCTGCTCTTTGCAGCACTCTCCGTCGTCTTCGCCATTGCCGGTCGCCGCTACTATGACCGCAAGCATGCGACAACCGACGAACCCTTCCTCAACCAGCGCGAGGCAAGCCTTATCGGCCGCACGGCCACCCTTCAGGAGCCGATCACCGAAGGTCGCGGCCGCATTCGTCTGGATGACACCTGGTGGCCGGTCCAAGGCACCGACCAGCCCGCCGGCACGCGCGTGCGCATCGCCTCGGCCCATGGCCGCACCCTGACGGTGGAAAGGGCTGAGGGCTGACGCCGCTCAAAGGGTTAAGCCACCAGGGCGTTTCCGTGTTGACTGGAAACGCTCTCTGGCAATGACATGAGGCTGATGTCGGCCGGTGTGTCGCATTCGGCTGGCTCTATGCGCTGCGGATCTGCTCATCGCGGTCACGACGCAATTTCGCGATCGCCAATTTTCGAAAACGTGCAAAGGCCTCCAGATCGTCGTTGAGCTTGACGCGGATGATTGCACCTTCATAAGCGTCGATCAGTTCCATGGCAGCCATTTGTGGATCGACACCCACCCTCAACTCTCCAGCCTTCTCCGCCTCCTGAAGGACGCTTGCGATGCTGTTTTCCCAGGAACGGTAAGCATCAGCGAGCTTCGCGCGCAGCATGGTGCTTCGGCCTGAAATGGTCTGTCCCAAGACACCAAGCAGACAACCGCCTGCTGGATGCTCCTCCTGGATCGTACCTTCAAGCACCGCAAGATAGGCATCGAGACGTTCCAGCGGGCTGAGCTTTTGATCAGCAAAGATGTCTTTGCGCCGCGCGTCCCAAATCTCGGCGTAATGCTCGATGATCGCGCCGACGAAATCGTCCTTGCTTTTGAAGAAGTGGTAGAAGGAGCCCTTGGGAACATCCACACTGGCAAGGATCGGCCCGATACCCACCCCCTCATAGCCATGCGCCATCAGGCCTTTCAGCCCTTCGCAAATAAGCTTGTGTCGTGTCGCATTCTCTCGTGCCATTACTAGACGACCGGTCTACTATGTGATTCATATTGAGGCATTAAGGGGTTTGTGGGTGGCCGATGTCAAATGAAACCATCATACTCAGCACCCCTCGCGAAGGGCCTGCCGCGCCGAAATGTCTGCAGGTGCACGAAGAAAACGCCGCGCCGTCAGCGGTGACCATCACCCGCGAGAAAACCGCACTCGGCATCATCCTGGTCTGCGGCTCCTACATGATGTACTCAATGCATTATGCCACGATGGCGTGGATGGGAGACCTGTTTGGCGTATGGCAGCTCATCTTCATCCGCAGCTTCGCGATGGTGCTTGGTGCCCTCGTGATAAAGCCTGCCGCGTGCCGGGAGGTCATCAAGAGCCCCTATAAGTGGGCGACGGCGCTGAGGGCACTGTTTCAAATCGCCTGCACCTTCTGTTTCTTTGCAGCAGCCAAGCTTATGCCGCTTGGACAGGTCACGACTCTTTACGCCACGGCCCCGCTGATCATCGTCGTCCTCTCCATACCGATCCTCGGCGAAAAGGTGGGAAGAGCAAGCTGGGCAGCGGTTGTCATGGGGATGATCGGCACGGTGATCGCCGCCAACCCGGCCGGGTCCCTCAACCTCGCGCCAACGCTCCTTGCCTTTGCTTCCGGCCTGTTCTGGGCTCTTACGGTTGTCTACACCCGCAAGGCCGCGACGAGAGAGAGCACGCAGGCGCAGTTGCTGACGACGGGTCTCGTCTTTTGTCTGGTCAGCGGCCTGCTGATGGACTGGACCATGCCAGCCAGCTGGTTCGAAATCGGCATGTGCGCGATCCTGGGAATAGAGATCGTGCTCGCGCAGATGCTGTTCCTGGAAGGCTATCGTCTCGCGCCGGCGTCTCTCTTGGCGCCGTTGGAATATCAGAGCCTCATCTGGGTCAGCATTCTGGGCTTTCTGATTTTTGGGGATGTGCCCACCCTCCAAACCGTGATGGGGGCGACGCTGATTGTCGCAGCGGGTCTCCTGCTCACCCTTTATGGCAACAGACGCAAGCCTGCGATGGCATAGATCAGGCCACGCCGATCCGAAGCAGATCGTGGAAGTGAACAAGGCCGATCGGCCGCTTGTCGGCATCGATGACGATCAGCGAGCCGATATGGTGCTTCTCGAGCGTGGCGAGTGCCGCCGTTGCCAGAACCTCTTTCGTCACGGTCTTCGGCGTGCGGGTCATGATGTCGTCCACCGTCAGTTCCGCCAGATTGCGCGTCAGATTGCGCGCCATGTCGCCCTCGGTGACGATGCCGCAAAGGCGGCCATCTTCATCCAGCACCGCCACGCAGCCGAAATGCTTCTGCGCCAGAACCCGGATCGCCTCGGCCATCGGGGTACCCTGCGCCACCAGCGGCACGCGCTCGCCGGTGTGCATGATGTCGCCGACAAGCGTCAGGCTGGCACCGAGCTTTCCGCCGGGATGAAAGACGCGAAAATCGCCTGCGGTGAACTTGCGTGCTTCCAGAAGCGCAATCGCCAGCGCATCGCCAAGTGCAAGCTGCATCAAGGTGGATGTGGTCGGCGCCAGCCTGTGCGGGCAGGCTTCTTCCTCATCCGGCATCAGAAGGACGATATCGGAGGCCTTCGCCAATGATCCGCCCTTGGCGCAGGTCAGCGCAATCAGCGGAATGGCAAAGCGGCGGGTGTAATTGATGATGCTGCGAAGCTCGGCACTTTCGCCGCCCTTGGAGATCGCCAGCACCACATCATTGCCGCCGATCATCCCCAGATCGCCATGATTGGCTTCCGCCGCATGCACGAAGAAGGCAGGCGTGCCGGTGGAGGCAAAGGTGGCCGCAAGCTTGGCACCGATATGGCCGCTCTTGCCAACACCGGTGATGATCAGCCGTCCAGTGATGTTGCCGATCACATCGACGGCTTTGGCAAAGGCGTCGCCAAGCTCTCCGGAAAGCGCAGTCTCCAGCGCCGCCAGCCCGTTCCGCTCGATCGAAACGGTTCTCAGCGCAGACTCGATGGCGTTGTTTTCGGTCAGGGCAGCAGATCTCGTGGTCATGGCGGGACTGTTACTATTTTCGCCTTTGCCTGTCTATTGGCGAAATCCGCTCCTACCTCTGACGATGAGCCGAAAGAGGGCGCATAATCAACCAGATATTAACCATGCGACTTTACCTTTGGGTAACCAAGATACCGAACCGGGTGAAACGCATGACCTCTCACAGCACCGCGCTGCGTCAAAAGACGTTGCGCAGAGCAGCCGCCGCTCTGCCGGCCTGCCTGTCGCTGTGCGCGTCTCTCTCCCTCGCCTTGCCCCTGCCTGCGCAAGCGCAGACGCTCGGGCAGAATAGAGGCCAGAACACGGGCCAGAATACCGGACAGAATACGGATCGGAACACGCCGGTGCAGCCTGCCGGCCTACAAAGCGCCGACCCTTATGCCAACGATCCAGCCTCCGGCCAGAACCCGACGCCTGCCGCGACCGTCGTTCCGACGCCGAGACCGACCACCGGCACAACGACCACGAACGGTACGCGCACAAGCGTCGATCCTGGCAGCGCCGTGGCGGAGCCTGTCGATGAAGCGATAGAACCAGCTGATCGGCGGGAGAACACCTATGAGACCACGCTCGACGGCGGCGAAAAGGTTGCGAGCGATGATGGCACCGCGCCCGGCATCCGCATCGGCACGCTGACGCTGCGCCCTTCCATCAGCCAGACGATCAACCACGAGAACAAGACATTCGCCACAGGATCGACCAACCGCAATTATCTGGCGACCGGTATTCGCGGCACCTTGACGAGCGACTGGTCCCGCCATGCGCTGACCGTCACCGGCGAAGGGATCTATGAGCGCAATCTCGGCGGCAGCAGCGCGGGCGAAAGTCCGAGCGCCAATGTGCAGGCCGAACTGCGCCTCGATCTGGCCGACCAGACAACAGCCAGGCTGAAGGCCGGCTACACCTTCAGCCGTGAGGATACCACCGATCCGAACGCCATTACCGGTGCGGCGGTGCAGGGTGGCGAGCATCTCTTCACCACCGGCGCGTCGGTCGAGCACAATGTCGCCCTCGTCAAGACGCTTGCCGCACTCGATTTGTCGCGCACCGTCTATACCGACGCCAAGGGGCTCAACGGCCAGCCGATCAGCCTGTCCGATCGCGATCGCTCAGGCGTGGCCATCCGCGGACGTGTCGGCTATGAAGTGTCGCCCGCCCTCATTCCCTTCCTGGAAGCGACAGGGGCGCTCAGCTCCTACGACCAGAAGACGGACAGAACCGGCTACCAGCGCTCATCCGTCTCCTATGGCGCGAAGGTCGGAACGCAGATCGATCTTGGCGAGAAGTGGCGCGGCGAAGTCGCCGTCGGCCTTCTTCGGCGCGACTATGACGATAGCCGCCTGGCATCCGTCAACGCGCTGACCACCGATGGCACCCTCACCTGGTCGCCGATGCGCGGAACTGACGTCAACTTCGGCCTGAAGACGGACATTGAAGACTTTGCCGGCGGCCCGGAGGGCGGCTGGGTGACGCGTCAGTTGACCATCGGCCTGATCCAGCAATTGCGCTATGACCTCGTGGCACGGCTGACGACCGGACTGGAGCGGCGCAACTTCCAGACCTCCAGCATCAGGGACGAGACGAAATATACGCTTGGCGCCGGTCTGACCTGGAACATCAACCGCTACCTCGATTTCACCACCGACGTCAGCTACGACACCACGCCCGTGACCAACAACCACAATTGGCGCATCGGCGCTGGCCTGACGCTCAAGCGATAGGACGTTGGTGCTGTCAGGGTCATTCTTGAGCTTGACCCAATGCTGTCCGGTTGATGAGCGACAGTTCGCCTGATGACGCTTTCTCATCCACCCTCATTCCTGTGCTTGTCACAGGAATCCAGCCGACGCGCGTCTGCGCGGCGAGAAAGGTCTTTTCAGACCAAAGACTTGGTCTGACTGGATTCCTGTGACAAGCACAGGAATGAGGAGCTTTATCAGCCACATAGCTCGCACGTCGCAAATGAACCCGGCCAGCAGTGGATCAAACTTTCATAGCTTTATGGAAGGTCCGGTCGAGGCCGACCGCCTCGCCCGACAAGTGCGGGCCTATGCCAGAAAAAAAATCCCGGCACGAGGCCGGGATTGACGTTTTTCAGAACCGATGCTCCATCCCGCCACCTGAGACCAAGTCCGACATGGCAGGGCAAGAGCGATCTCGTCATCAGCCCATCTTGGCGATGATGTCCTTCAGCGGACCTTCGATCAGCGGACGGATGTCCTCGCGCTGCAGGGCGAAAGCGAGGTTTGCCAGAATGAAGCCATCCTTGGCGCCGGTGTCGTAGGTCTCGCCGCGGAACGGATAGGCGGTGAAATCCTGCTGCTTCAGAAGCTTCAGCATGCTGTCGGTCAGCTGGATCTCATTGCCGGCACCGCGCTCCTGCGTTTCCAGAAGCGTGAAGATTTCCGGCTGAAGGATATAGCGGCCGTTGATGAAGTAGTTCGATGGCTGCGTGCCCTTGGCAGGCTTTTCCACCATGTCGGTGATGCGGAAACCGTTGCCGATCTCTTCGCCAGGCGCGACGATGCCGTAACGATGGGCAAGTTCCGGTGCACATTCTTCGACCGCCAGAACGTTGCCACCGCTCTGATCGTAGAGCTCGACCATGCCCTTGAGGCAGGACTTGTTGTCGCCGGTCATGATCATGTCGGGCAAAAGAACCGCGAAAGGCTCGTCGCCGACGATGTCACGGGCACACCAGACCGCATGGCCAAGACCGAGCGGAACCTGCTGGCGGGTGAAGCTGGCCGTGCCGGCCTTGGGCAGAATGTTCGTCAGCAGCGTCAGTTCGGCGTTCTTGTTACGCTCGCGCAGCATCTGCTCCAGTTCGAACTGGATATCGAAATAGTCTTCGATCACGCCCTTGCCGCGTCCGGTCACGAATACGAAATGCTCGATACCAGCCTCAGCCGCTTCGTCCACCACATATTGGATGACCGGCTTGTCAACGACGGTGAGCATTTCCTTCGGAACAGCTTTGGTTGCCGGCAGGAAACGAGTGCCAAGGCCAGCCACCGGAAAGACCGCTTTCCGAATTTTCTTTTTTTCTACCACACATCCCTCCTCAGAGATTTCAACGGCATTTAAGTAACGCACACGAACTTGTTATGACAAAAGTGGCAAGTTTTTGCAAAGCGTGACCTTACCTATCGTTAATGGTAAAGAATTTGTTGACTTTAATTTGGTACCCCATCGTGAAGCCCGATGCGTATCTCGCAATCGAACTGACATTCGAGAGAAACGAAAGACTGACGATGAAAAAGATGATCCTTTCCGGCGTCCGTAAATTTGGCTGCGTGGCACTCGCAGGCCTGACCATTGCTTTGACGCCCGTCACTGCAAGTGCAGATGCGGGTTTCAAACAATGGATCAACCAGTTCTATGCCACAGCCGCCAAGGAAGGCATTTCGCGCGCGACCTATCAGAAAGCCTTCGCAGGCGTGACTGAACCTGATCCGGACGCGCTGCGCAAGGCAACCTTCCAGCCCGAATTCACCACTCAGATATGGGATTATCTCGACAGCCGCGTGAACCCTTACACGGTGCGCATCGGCCGCGAGATGAAGATGAAGCACGCCACGACGCTCAACTGGATCGAGCGCAATTTCGGCGTCGACAAGCACGTCATCCTCGCCATCTGGTCGATGGAATCCAATTACGGCGCGGTGCTGGAAAAGCCCGAACGCCTGCATAATATTCCCCAGGCGCTGGCAACGCTCGCCTATTCCGACCCGAAGCGCGCCAAGTTTGCCCGCACCCAGCTGATTGCCGCACTGAAGATCCTGCAGTCCGGTGACGTGACGCCAAAGCAGCTGACCGGCTCCTGGGCGGGCGCCATGGGCCACACCCAGTTCATCCCGACGAGCTATCTGCTCTATGCGGTCGATGCCGACGGTAACGGCAAGCGTGACATCTGGCATTCCGTGCCGGACGCGCTGGCAACCGCTGCAAACCTTCTGGCCAAGAACGGCTGGGAACCCGGCCGCACCTGGGGTTACGAGACGGCGGTGCCTGCGGGTGGTGCGCGCTATGCGGACCAGACGAAGAGCCTGGCCGAATGGCAGAAGCTCGGCTTCTTCCGCCCCAATGGCAAGGGTTTCCCGCGCGGTTCGGACCGCGCGACGCTGAAGCTCGAAGGTGGTTCGAACGGTCCGGGCTTCCTGATGACCAAGAACTTTTTCACCATCAAGCGCTACAACGCGTCGGACAGCTACGCGCTGGCCGTCGGCCTTCTGGCCGACGAGATTGCCGGTTTCGGCGGCATGCAGCAGAAGTGGCCGCGCCCGAATGGCACGCTCGACATCAAGGAGAAGTTCGAGCTTCAGACGCGCATGAAGGAACTGGGCTATTATGATGGCGAAATCGACGGCAATTTCGGCTCCGGCTCCAAAGCGGCAATCAGCGCCATCCAGAAACGCATGGGCCTGCAAAATGACGGCGAGCCATCGCAGACCTTGCTGAGAGCGCTTCGTAACTGATCGGGCAACCGATCGCGTAGCGGATAAAAGTCCTGACGAGCCTCTTATATTAGAATATAATCAATGGGACCGTCTCGGGAACATCACGCCATGACCACAAGAGAAGCAGGACCCTTTGCAAAGATCATGAAGCGCGGCAGCGTCGCGCTTCTTGTCGTGACATTCAGCCTGCCCTCATGGACGGCGCCTGCCATTGCGCAGGAATATCGCGAGCGCCGCACGCTGATGGAAATGCTCTTCGGCGGCCCCAACCAGTATAATGATCGTCTCTATGCGCCCGAGCGCCGCGAGCAGCGCCGGCAGGCAGCGCCGCAGCGGCAAAATTCCAGCCGCTCCGTCACCAGGCCTGCCGCACCGCGCAGCACACCGTCGGTGGTGCAGATGCGCACCGCCAAGCCCGCACCGGTGGAGAAGCTGGAGAATGCCCGACGAGTTCTCGTCGTCGGCGATTTCCTCGCTGGCGCCATGGGCGAGGCGCTGGTCTCCACCTTCGAGACTTCGGCGAGCATTGCCATCGATGTCCGCGCCAATGGCTCATCCGGCCTCGTGCGCTCCGATTACTACGACTGGTTTGCCAACCTCCCGCAATTCATCAAGGATACCAAGCCCGCCACCATCGTCATCATGATGGGGTCCAACGACCGTCAGGCCATGGACATTGGCGGCACTAAGGAGAAATACGGCAGCGAGATCTGGTTCAAGGAATATGAGCGGCGCATCGACGCGCTGATCACCCTTGCCAAGCGCCAGCAAGTGCCGGTGCTCTGGGTCGGCCTGCCCGCCTTCCAGTCGCCGTCGCTGACGGCCGATTTCGTCGGCTTCAACCGGCTTTACCGCAGCCACATCGAAAAGCTCGGCGGCGAGTTCGTCGATGTCTGGGATGGCTTCGTTGATGAGGGCGGCAAATACGTGACCACCGGCTATGACGTGAACGGCCAGCAGGCCCGTCTGCGTGAAGCCGATGGCATCGGCATGACGCAGGCCGGCAAGCAGAAGCTCGCCTTCTACGTGGAGAAATTCGTCCGCCGCCATCTGGACGGTGCCGAGCCCGGTCTCGGCACGCTGGACGGCAGCAACCTGCCCTCCCTCACCTCGCTGCCCGCTATGGGCATCGATGCGCAGCAGGTGCGCACCCAACCGATCAGCCTGACCGACCCTGACCTCGACGGTGGCGACGCGCTGCTGGGTGGCAAGCAGGCGCCTGCGAAATTCTCCGTTGTCGAAACACCACGCGAAAGACTGACGAAGCGCGGGCTGATGGAAGATGCGCCGCTTGGCCGCGTGGATGATTATCGCATGCCGCCAACGGATGAAACCGCCGCGAAATGAACGTTCTCCGGGAAAACCGGTAGTCGGCTACCCGAACGACGATCTTTGTTATCACGAAATATTAAAATCGGAACGATCAATGCTGGCCTCGTGTTAACGCCCGGCAAGGCATGATGCCTTGCTTAAAAAGATGGATATGAGGAGTATACCGTCATGGCAAATCAAGGTGGCACGCACGAACAGCACGTCAAGGCTGGCAAGCAGTCGCACAAGAACAGCGACGACAAGGCAACCCGCAGCGCATCTTCCAAGTCCTCGGCAGACAGCAAGACCAGCGGCAAGCAGGGTGGCTCGTCGGAGCAGCACATGAAGGCCGGCCAGCAGAGCCACAAGAACAAGCATTGATGTCCACACATGTGGAAAACGGCCCTCGCGCAGATGCACGGGGGCCGTTTTTTTGTGGGCATGCGCGGTGAGCCAACGCTATCAATCGATCTGGCCGACCAGCCGCTCCCGTTCCTGACGCGAGCACGCGATCCGACCTTTCGCCTTTTCCAGAATATCGGCAGACGCTTCGCGAGGCGTGCCCGAATGGAAGGGCGGTGCCGGCGCATACTCCAGCGACAGTTGCACGATCTCCGCTTCCTCCCGCCCCATCAACTCGGCCAGAAGCGATAGACCGAAATCGATACCGGAGGTCACACCGCCAGCAGTGATCAGATTGCCGTCCTTCACCACGCGCTCATAAACCGGCGTCGCGCCGAAATGCGGCAGAAAATCCATCGCGTTCCAGTGCGTCGCCGCCCGCTTGCCCTTCAGCAGTCCGGCAGCGCCAAGCACCAGCGAGCCGGTGCACACCGAGGTGATAAAGCGCGCGCCCTTTGCCTGGCGGCGGATAAACTCCAGCACCTCTTCATCGCCAAGCAGCGCATTGACGCCCCCGCCGCCCGGAATGCAGAGCACGTCGAATTGCGGGCTGTCGTCGAAATCGACATCCGGCGTGAAGCTGATCCCGGTCACGGAGCGAACCGGGCTCTTGTCCTTCCACACCAGATGCACCGTACTATCTTGCGCCGACGCGAAGACCTCGTAAGGCCCGGTCAGATCGAGCTGCTGGATATTCGGAAAGACGAGGAAACCGAAGCGATAGGTCATGTGAACTCTCCTGTTGACGAGAGCATGATAGGCGCGCATCGTTTGGCGAGATTGCCATTCATCCCACGCTTCAGGCCAAAATGACCCGCCGCATCGAAATTCTAGCTTTCCCGGACGTCCAGCTTCTGGATGTCGCTGGCCCCTTGCAGGTCTTTGCCTCGGCCAATGATTTTTGTCTGCACGCCGGAAAGCCAGCGCCCTATCAGCCGGTCGCAGTCGGCGCTGACAATCCGATCGTCACTTCCTCCGCATTGCCGATCGGCACTTCTCCCCTTTCCGTCAGCGACCAGCCGATAGACACGCTGATCGTTCCCGGTGGCTGGGGCGTTTACCGTGCCTGCGAGGATCAGGCTTTGATCAGCTGGATCGCGGAGCGCTCCAAGCTGGCGCGACGAACGGCTTCGGTCTGCAGCGGTGCCTTTCTGCTGGCGAGCACCGGGCTGCTGGACGGCAGGCGCGCAGTCACGCACTGGCAGCGCTGCGGCGAGTTCCGGAAACGCTTCCCCAAGGTCCGGCTCGATCCCGACCCGATCTTCATTCAGGACGGCAGCATCTGGACCTCCGCCGGCGTGACGGCCGGCATCGATCTGGCGCTGGCGCTGGTGGAAAACGATCTCGGACGCGATGTTGCGCTTGCCGTCGCGCGCCAACTCGTCGTCTTCCTAAAGCGCCCCGGCGGCCAGTCGCAATTCAGCGCTGCCCTTACGCTTCAGGATGAAGGTGGTCGCTTCGACGGCTTGCATGCCTGGATGATGGAAAACATCACGCAGGATTTGTCACTTGGTGATCTCGCCGACAAGGCAGGGATGAGCCTGCGCAGCTTCTCCCGCCACTACCGCGAGCAGACCGGCGTGACACCGGCCAAAGCGCTGGAGAAAATGCGTCTGGAAACCGCAAGGCGCCTCTTGGAACAGGCACAGCCCGTTTCGCGCGCTGCCCGCCGCGCCGGCTTCGGCAGCGAGGAAACGCTACGCCGCCTGTTCCAGCGCCGCTTCGGGGTTAGCCCGCAGGCCTATCGCGAGCGGTTTATGGCGGTGGAGTGAAACACAAACGCCCGGAACGATGTCCCGGGCGCTTGATAATCTGACAGATGAGCCACTGATCAGCGCGGCAGAACCGAGCTTCCCATCAGCGCTTCGTCGATGGCGCGCGCCGCCTGGCGACCTTCGCGGATGGCCCAGACGACCAGCGACTGGCCACGGCGCACGTCGCCGGCTGCCCAGAGTTTGTCGATCGAGGTCTTGTAGTCGCGATCATTGGCAACGACGTTGGTGGAGCCACGACGGTCGGTGTTGAGCGTCAGCTTGCCGTCCAGTTCCTTCAAAATGCTATCGGTGAAGGGGCCGGAGAAGCCGATGGCGATGAAGGCGAGATCGGCCTTGATGATGAACTCCGTGCCGGCGATCGGCTTGCGGCGCTCATCCACCTGGCAGCACTTCACGCCCGTCAGAACGCCATCCTCGTCACCGACGAATTCGAGCGTTGCCACCTGGAACTCACGCGCGGCACCTTCGGCCTGCGAGGACGAGGTGCGCATCTTGGTTGCCCAGTAGGGCCAGACGGCAAGCTTGTCTTCCTTCTCCGGCGGCATCGGGCGGATGTCGAGCTGGGTCACCTTGACGGCACCCTGGCGGAAGGCGGTTCCGACGCAGTCAGACGCGGTATCGCCACCGCCGACGACGACGACATGCTTGCCGCCAGCAAGGATCGGATCGGCAGGCCAGCCGACGCTGTCGATGTTTTCGCGGCCGACGCGACGGTTCTGCTGCACCAGATAGGGCATGGCATCGTGAACGCCATGGAACTCCGTGCCGCCTATACCGGCCGGACGCGGGGTTTCCGAGCCGCCGCAATAAAGCACGGCATCATGCTCGGCCATCAGCTGTTCTGCGCTCATGTCGACGCCGACATTAACGCCGTAATGGAAGGTGACGCCTTCGCCCTTGATCTGCTCGACGCGACGATCGATGAAGTTCTTCTCCATCTTGAAGTCGGGAATGCCATAGCGCAGCAGGCCACCGGCCTTGGTTTCGCGCTCATAGACATGCACCTCGTGACCGGCACGGCCAAGCTGCTGGGCAGCGGCAAGACCGGACGGACCTGAACCGATGATCGCGACCTTCTTGCCGGTGTGAACGGTAGCGGGCTTGGGTACGATAAAGCCAAGCTCATAGGCCTTGTCGGCAATCGCCTGTTCCACCGTCTTGATCGCAACCGGCGCATCTTCGAGGTTCAGCGTGCAGGCTTCCTCGCAAGGAGCCGGACAGACACGGCCGGTAAATTCCGGGAAGTTGTTGGTGGAATGGAGGTTGCGGATCGCCTCTTCCCAATTGTTGTTGTAGATCAGATCGTTCCAGTCTGGGATCTGGTTGTGCACCGGGCAGCCGGTCGGGCCATGGCAATAGGGAATGCCACAGTCCATGCAGCGCGCCGCCTGCTTCTGCACCTCGGCATCCGACATGGGAATGGTGAATTCCCGGAAATGGCGAATACGATCCGACGCCGGCTGATACTTGCCAACCTGACGATCGATCTCCAGAAAACCTGTAACCTTGCCCATGTCTCAGTCCCTTCCGCGGCCTAACGCAGCCAATTTTCAACTTTCAATCCCGGCACGCGGGAAAATTCTCTCTCATTGTCCGTCACCACCACCGCATCCAGCGCAAGCGCATGGGCGGCGATCAGCATGTCCATTTGCCCGATCGGCTGACCTTGCTGCTGCAAGATGCTGCGTATCTCGGCGTAATGCATATCCGCAGGCGACGCCCACGGGGCTATCTCGAAATCTGCCAGAACCTGCTCGACCAGGACTTCCAACCGCTTCGATCCCCGATTGCGGTATCCAAACCGAAGCTCTGCCGCGACCACGATGCTTGTCCCAAGATCTCCAACCGCCAGCATTTCGGTGCGCTGACCAACCTTGCCGTCGGGTGAGCGAATAAGGTTCGAGATGATATTCGTGTCGTAGAGATACTTCATTCCGGAAAATCGATATCGACGGGTTCCGGTGGGTAGTCCTCGATTTCCGGCATCTGATCCTCTTCCGTAAGCGGCTCAAGCGTCCGCAGAAAAGCCACCAAACCTGCCGGAGATCGAGGTGCTTTCACCGGATGAACCACCAGATCGCCGTTTTCATTCATGCGGATCTCCACCTGGTCAGCCTCGAATTCGAATTCCTTCGGAATACGAATGGCGCGGCTACGTCCATTGTTGAAGACCTGCGCGATTTTAACGACGCTGGAATGGTCATTCATGACTACCTCCATCTTGTGATATGACAAAGCATATCACAAGATTTGTCGAAACCCAACTACTCTGCTGCGACCCCCATTTTCAGCCGTTCCATTTCCTCAAGCGCACGGCGGTACTCGACCGGCATGACCTTGCGGAACTTCGGACGGAACTCGCTCCAGCGGTCAAGGATGTCCTTGGCGCGGGTGGAGTTGGTGTAGTGGAAGTGGTTGGAGATCATCTGGTAGAGGCGCTCCTCGTCGTGGCGTGTCATGTCCTCGGAAACGTCGACGCGTCCCTTGTGCATGAGATCGCCGCCGTGATGGTGCAGCTTTTCCAGCATGTCGTCTTCTTCCGGAACCGGCTCAAGCTCGACCATGGCCATGTTGCAGCGCTTGGCGAAGTCGCCCGTCTCGTCCAGAACATAGGCCACGCCGCCGGACATGCCGGCTGCGAAGTTGCGGCCGGTTTCACCCAGAACCACGACGATGCCGCCCGTCATATATTCGCAGCCATGGTCGCCCACGCCTTCGACAACGGCAATCGCACCCGAGTTGCGCACGGCGAAACGCTCACCGGCCACGCCGCGGAAGTAGCACTCGCCGGTGATCGCGCCGTAAAGCACGGTGTTGCCGACGATGATCGAGTTTTCCGCAACGATACGGGCATTTTCCGGCGGACGCACGATGATGCGACCACCAGACAGACCCTTGCCGACATAGTCGTTGCCGTCACCGACGAGATCGAAGGTGATGCCGCGTGCCAGGAACGCGCCGAAGGATTGACCCGCTGTGCCGCGCAGCGTCACGTGGATCGTATCGTCCTTCAGGCCCTTGTGGCCCCAGCGCTTGGCGAGCGCGCCGGACAGCATCGCACCGGCGGAGCGATCGACGTTCTTGATCGGCACTTCGAAGACCACCGGCTCGCGGTTTTCCAGCGACGGCATGGACTTCTCGATCAGCTTGCGGTCGAGAATGTCGTCGATCGGGTGCTTCTGGCGCTCGGTCCAGTAGGTGGCTTCCTTCGGCGCTTCCACCTTGTGGAAGATGCGGCTGAAATCGAGCCCGCGTGCCTTCCAGTGCGCCAGCATCTCATCCTTTTCCAGAAGCTCCGAAGCGCCGATGATCTCGTCCAGCCTGGAAACACCAAGCGAAGCGAGGATTTCGCGCACTTCTTCGGCAACGAAGAAGAAGTAGTTGATGACGTGTTCGGGCGTGCCCTTGAAGCGCTTGCGCAGAACCGGGTCCTGCGTCGCAACGCCCACGGGGCAGGTGTTTAGATGGCACTTGCGCATCATGATGCAGCCCGCCGCAATCAGCGGCGCGGTGGCGAAGCCGAACTCGTCGGCACCCAGAAGCGCACCGATGATGACGTCGCGACCGGTCTTCAGACCGCCATCCACCTGCAGCGCGATGCGCGAACGGAGACCGTTCAGCACCAGCGTCTGCTGAGTTTCGGCAAGGCCGATTTCCCATGGGCTACCGGCATGCTTCAGCGAAGTGAGCGGCGATGCTCCCGTGCCGCCATCAAAGCCCGACACGGTGATATGGTCGGCGCGCGCCTTGGCGACACCGGCAGCAACCGTCCCCACACCCACTTCGGAGACGAGCTTGACGGAAACGTCTGCCTCCGGGTTGACGTTCTTCAGGTCGTAGATCAGCTGTGCCAGATCTTCGATCGAGTAGATGTCATGGTGCGGCGGCGGCGAAATCAGGCCGACACCTGGCGTCGAGTGGCGGGTCTTGGCAACCGTTGCATCCACCTTGTGGCCGGGCAGCTGACCGCCTTCGCCGGGCTTGGCACCCTGCGCGACCTTGATCTGCAGCATGTCGGCATTGACGAGATATTCCGTCGTCACACCGAAGCGGCCGGAGGCGATCTGCTTGATGGCGGAGCGTTCCGGGTTCGGCTGGCCGTTGAGAAGCGGCATGTAGCGATCGGACTCTTCGCCGCCTTCGCCCGTGTTGGACTTGCCGCCGATGCGGTTCATCGCAATCGCGAGCGTGGTATGCGCCTCACGGCTGATCGAGCCGAAGGACATGGCACCGGTGGAGAAGCGCTTGACGATATCGACTGCCGGCTCGACCTCATCGACGGAGATCGGCTTGCGACCAGACTGCTCGGCGCTCTTGAGCTTGAACAGGCCACGAATGGTGTTCATGCGCAGGTTGCTGTCATTCACCATCTCGGCGAATTCGCGGTAGCGCTCCTGGCTGTTGCCGCGCACGGCATGCTGCAGGGTGGCGACCGAATCCGGGCTCCAGGCGTGGCTTTCGCCGCGCATGCGGTAAGCATATTCGCCGCCGATATCGAGCGTGTTGGCAAGGATCGGGTCCTTGCCGAAGGCCGCCATGTGGCGTGTCACGGTTTCTTCGGCAATTTCCTTCAGACCCACACCTTCGATGGTGGTGGCGGTGCCGAAGAAATACTGCTCGACGAAGTCCGACGACAGGCCGATGGCGTCGAAGATCTGCGCGCCGCAATAGGACTGGTAGGTGGAAATGCCCATCTTGGACATGACCTTGAGGATGCCCTTACCCACCGCCTTGATGTAGCGATAGACCACTTCATCGTCGGAGACTTCCTTCGGGAAGGCGCCATGCTTGTGCATGTCGAGCAGCGTGTCGAAGGCGAGATAGGGGTTGATTGCTTCCGCACCATAGCCGGCCAGCAGGCAGAAGTGATGGATTTCACGCGGCTCGCCGGTCTCGACAACGAGACCGACCGATGTGCGCAGACCCTTGCGGATCAGATGATGGTGAACGGCAGCCGTTGCCAGCAGCGCCGGGATGGCGATGCGGTCCGGACCAACCTGACGGTCGGACAGAACGATGATGTTGTAACCGCCGCGAACGGCCGATTCCGCCCGCTCGCACAGACGATCGAGCATTTCCGGCATGCCTTCGGCGCCACGCTCCACATCATAGGTGAAGTCGAGCGTCTTGGTGTCAAAACGGTCTTCCGTGTGGCCGATGGAGCGGATCTTTTCCAGATCGCCATTGGTCAGGATCGGCTGACGCACTTCCAGACGCTTGGCGCGGGCTGCACCTTGATGGTCCAGAAGGTTCGGGCGCGGGCCGATGAAGGAGACAAGGCTCATCACCAGCTCTTCGCGGATCGGATCGATCGGCGGGTTGGTGACCTGCGCGAAGTTCTGCTTGAAATAGGTATAAAGCAGCTTGGACTTTTCCGACATGGCCGAGATCGGCGTGTCGGTGCCCATGGAGCCGACAGCCTCCTGGCCGGTCGTCGCCATCGGAGACATCAAAAGCTTTGTGTCTTCGCTGGTATAGCCGAAGGCCTGCTGACGATCGAGCAGCGAAACGTCGCGGCGCAGCGCGCGCGGCTCAACAGGCTTCAGGTCTTCCAGGATCAGCTGGGTGCGATCGAGCCAGGTGCGGTACGGATGCTTGGCGGCAAGCTCGTGCTTGACGTCCTCATCCGAAATGATCTCGCCCTTTTCCATGTCGATCAGCAGCATCTTGCCAGGCTGCAGACGCCACTTCTTGACGATGCGCTCTTCCGGCACCGGCAGCGTGCCGGCTTCAGACGCCATGATGATGCGGTCGTCATCGGTGACGAGGTAGCGGGCTGGACGCAGACCGTTACGGTCGAGCGTGGCACCGATCTGCTTGCCATCGGTGAAGGCAACGGCAGCCGGGCCATCCCATGGCTCCATCAGGGCCGCATGATATTCGTAGAATGCCTTCCGCTCGGCCGACATGGACTGGTTGCCAGCCCATGCTTCCGGGATCAGCATCATCACCGCATGGGCCATGGAGTAGCCGCCGCGCACCAGGAATTCCAGCGCGTTGTCGAAGCAGGCCGTATCCGACTGGCCCTCATAGGAGATCGGCCAGAGCTTGGAAATATCGTCGCCGAAGAGTTCGGACGAGACCGACGCCTGGCGCGCCGCCATCCAGTTGACGTTGCCGCGCAGCGTGTTGATTTCGCCGTTATGGGCAACCATGCGGTAGGGGTGGGCGAGCTTCCAGGACGGGAAGGTGTTGGTGGAGAAGCGCTGGTGAACGAGCGCCACCGCACTTTCGAAGCGCGGATCTGCCAAGTCCTTGTAATAGGCACCGACCTGGTAGGCCAGGAACATGCCCTTGTAGACGATGGTCGAGGAGGACAGCGACACCGGATAGAAATCCTGCGCTTCCTTGCCGCCGCCGGCATCATAGATGCGGTTGGACAGAACCTTGCGGATCAGGAACAGACGGCGTTCGAATTCGGCATTGGTCGCAGCTTCGCGACCCGCGCCGATGAAGACCTGCACGTGATGCGGTTCGGTCGCGGCAATGTCCGCCGCCTTGGAGAGCGAGGCATTGTCCACCGGCACGTCGCGGAAGCCGAGAAACTGCTGGCCCTCTTCGCCAATCACATCGACGATGACCTTCTTATAATGCTCGATGCGTTCCGGATCGCGCGGGAAGAAGATGTGACCGACGGCATATTCGCCGGCCTTGGGCAGCGTCACACCCTGCTTTGCCATTTCCTCACGGAAGAAGCGGTCGGGGATCTGCACGAGGATGCCAGCGCCGTCGCCCATCAACGGGTCGGCACCGACGGCACCGCGATGCGTGAGGTTTTCAAGGATGAAAAGACCGTCCTTGACGATCTGGTGCGACTTCTGGCCCTTCATATGCGCGACAAAGCCGACGCCGCAGGCATCGTGCTCGTTGCGTGGATCGTAAAGACCCTGCCTGGCCGGAAGACCGCCAATCGTGGCGCGAGGCGCGATCGCCTTCGGCGCGTCGCTCGGACAGTCATTCGTCTGAAGTGCCAGGGTCTGAAGTCCTTGGGCGTTTTCGCCTTCCAGCCGTATGGTCATTTTCATCCCTCCTGCAAACTCGTTGCATGGTGTCACGCAGAGAGGCGGAGGCCGATCCGGCTTCAATCCTGAAAGCCAAATCCGTCTCCGCATTTCAATTTAGGACAGCAATGCTGTCTTAATTCTGTCTGAACAATGACAGAAACACCCACCTTCCGCAAGGGGATGCCGTTAATTTATAGAGAACCATTGTGACGTGAAATTTCAACAGAACAAAGGAACGCGTAATTTTCTTCTCCGCCGGCGTCGAAATAATTGCTTTCATTACCGGATTTGCCTTGGCTTAAATATGCTCGTAAAACCACGGGCCTAGTCTTGCCAACCATCTCAACCGCGCGACATCCCTGCCCGCAACATGCTTGAAAGTGCTGACGATGATTTTTGCCTCTGATAACTGGGCTGGCGCCCACCCGGCCATCAACGAGCGGCTGATGAAGGAATCCACCCGCTTTGCCGCCGCTTACGGCACCAGCGAACTGGACCAGGCGATTGAGAAGAAGTTCAATGAAATCTTCGAGCGCGAGGTCGCCGTCTTCTTCGTCGGCACGGGTACCGCGGCAAACTCCCTGGCACTCGCAAGCGTCGCCCGCCCCGGCGGCATCGCCTTTTGCCATTCCGAGGCCCATGTGATCGAGGACGAGTGCGGCGCACCGATCTACTTCTCCAACGCCTCGCGGCTGATGCCGGTGGCAGGGCCAAACGGCAAGATGCTGCCAAAGAACCTGAAAGCCGCCATCGATCGCTTTCCGCCGGGCTCCATTCACCAGGGCCAGCCGATGCTGGTAACGATGACCCAGGCGACCGAGCAGGGCACGATCTACGATCTCGATGAGATTTCGGCGATTTCGGAAATCGCCAAGAGCGCTGGCGTTCCCTTGCATATGGATGGCGCGCGTTTTGCCAATGCGCTGACCGCGCTCGATACTACGCCAGCCGAAATGACCTGGAAACGCGGCGTCGATATTCTCTCCTTCGGCGCGACGAAGAACGGCTGCTGGTGCGCGGAAGCCATCGTCTACATGGATCCAAAAATGGCAGAAGACCTGCCCTTCATCCGCAAGCGCTCCGCCCAGCTCTTCTCCAAGACCCGCTTCATGGCAGCCCAGTTCGACGCCTATTTCCAGAACGACCTGTGGCTGGAGCTTGCCGCCCACGCCAACGGCATGGCAAACCGCCTGCGCGACGGCCTCTCGGCCTCCAACAGCGCCCGCCTCGCCTGGCCCACACAGTCCAACGAGCTCTTCGTTGTCTTGGACAAGCAGGCCGCGAAGGCTGCCCGCGATGCCGGCGCCAGCTTCTACGACTGGCCAGTCCCGCACGACATGCAGCAGCCGGTCGGCGAGAACGAACAGCTGATCCGCCTCGTCACCAGCTTTGCGACGGAAGAGAGCGACGTGGATTCGTTTCTGCGCATTTGCGGTCAGGCGTGAGAAGCTGCACGCTCACGCATAACTGCCCGGCACCATGCCTTTCGCTGTGACCAGCGACGACAGCGCCCGCACCAGTTCTGCATCCGCGCCCTTGCGCGGCTGCAGAACGAACTCCACGTCTTCCAGCGAAGGCAGACTGCCTTGCGGCAACTCGCGCAAGCCGGACGGCGCCATGCTGCGAGGCTGGACAAGAACGCCCATGCCGGCGCGGGCAGCAGCCGTCAGCCCGCTGAGGCTTCCGCAGGTGCAGACGATCCGCCAGGCAACGCCAGCCCGATCGAGCGCTTCTTGTGCGGCTTTGCGCGTGATGCTGGGCGGTGGAAAGGCGATGAGCGGCAGCGCTTCCTTGCGGGCAAGGATCGCATCCGGGTCCTTGGCAAGCCAAATCAGCGGTTCGCGATAGAGGAAATGGCCGAGCTGATCGCCAAGCCGGCGCTTCGCCAGCACGACATCGAGTTCGCCATTGTCCTGCATCTGATAAAGCACGCCGGAGAGCGATACCGTCAACTCAAGATCGACCAGCGGATAAAGTCTCGTGAACTCTTCCAGAATGACGGTGAGACGGCTTGCGACGAAATCCTCAGAGACGCCGAGACGCAGGCGACCGCGCAGCCTGCTCTCGCCGAAGAGAGCCGCAACCTTGTTGTTGAGATCGAGCATATTGCGGGCATAGCCAAGAAGCGCCTCGCCCTCCGGCGTCAAGCGCACCCGATGCGTATCGCGGGCGATCAGCTTTTGGCCGAGCGACGCTTCCAGCCGCTGGATGTGCTGGCTGACGGTCGATTGACCGATCCCCAACCGTTCTGCGGTTTGGGTGAAACTCATCGTCTGCTCCAGGGTAACGAAGCTTGCAAGATGTTGGAGGTTCAGCATGGATATCTCGAAACATGATAACTGTTAGTTTTTGCATCTGGTTTCATGATGAGCGATAGTACCGCCGATTTCAATCCGCAAACCGGCTTGGAGGGTGCGGGATCTTAAACGGTCCTGACGCTTTAGGTTGGTTACGACGGATCAAACGATTGCAGAGCGCCAAGCCCCTCTGCCCACCACGTTCTAGAAAGGCCGCGCCATGAGCCGCTTCCTGCCAGACCGCTTTACCATGATGCTGGTCGCCACCGTCATCCTCGCGTCGCTGCTGCCGATCAGCGGAGAGCCGGCGCATTACTTCTCCATCGCGACGAAATGCGCCATCGCGCTGCTCTTCTTCCTGCATGGCGCGCGCCTGTCGCGAGACGTCGTGGTGGCGGGCATGCTGCATTGGCGCCTGCACATCGTCATCCTTCTCGTCACCTTCGGCATCTTCCCGCTTCTCGGACTTGCGGTAGGCTATATTCCAGACAGCATCTTGCCGCAGCCTCTCTATATGGGTGTCCTTTTTCTCTGCGTGCTTCCCTCCACCGTGCAGTCGTCCATCGCCTTTACCTCTATGGCCGGAGGCAACGTGCCAGCCGCAATCTGCGCGGCATCCGCCTCCAACATTTTCGGCATGTTCCTGACGCCGCTCCTCGTCGGCTTCCTCTTTACCGTTGGCGGCCATGGCGGCGGTTTCTCGCTCGATGCTTTCGGCCAAATCTTCCTGCAGCTTCTGCTGCCCTTCATCGCCGGCCAGGCTTTGCAGCCCTGGATCGGCAAGTGGATACGCGCCCGCAAGACGCTGCTGGCCCCTGTCGATCGCGGCTCGATCCTGATGGTCGTCTATCTCGCCTTCAGCGATGCGGTGGTGGAAGGCATCTGGAACCAATTCACCTTGCGCGACATCGGCGTCGTGATCGGCATCAACATGGTTCTGCTGACCCTTGTCCTGTGTCTCACCATGTTTGGCAGCCGCCTGCTCGGCTTCAAGAAGGAGGATGAAATCACCATCACCTTCTGCGGGTCGAAAAAGAGCCTTGCGAGCGGCGTACCAATGGCAGGCGCCATCTTCGCCGGCCAGAGCATCGGCGCCATCGTGCTGCCCATCATGCTCTTCCACCAGATTCAGCTGATGGCCTGCGCCGTGATTGCACAGCACTATGCGAAGAAGGCAAAGGAAGCGGAAGCCGCAAAGATCGCGGCGCCCGCGGCAGATGCACCGGAGGCGGCGGCGATCGTGGCCAAGACGGCGTCATAAATCTCTCTGCCCGCCGCTCAAGACAGTCGATCCTCGTGGCGATAACGAGGATGACGTCACAGTGTCTTTGCCCATCCATAAATGCAAAAAAGACGGCTCCCTCGCGGGAGCCGTCTTCTCATTCACGCGCTAACCTCGAGGTTTAGTTCACCTGGGCTGGCGTTACCTGTGCCTCGATCTGCTTCGGCGCGTCCGATGCGTCGGTCGCAATCGCGATGCGGCGGGGCTTCATGGCTTCGGGAATGTTGCGAAGAAGGTCGATATGCAGAAGACCGTTCTTCAGCGAAGCATTCTGCACTTCCACGTGGTCGGCAAGCTGGAAGCGGCGCTCGAAGGCGCGCGTGGCAATGCCGCGATAGAGGAAGTCGCCCTCGGATGCCTTGGTGTCTTCAGCCTTCTCGGCCTTGACGGTCAGCACATTGGCGCGGGATTCGATGCTGAGTTCAGTCTCGTCGAAGCCGGCAACCGCCATGGTGATGCGATAGGCATTCTCGCCGGTCCGCTCGATATTATAGGGCGGATAAGCCTGGGCCTGCTCCGGCTGGCCGATGCTGTCGAGCATCGAGAACAGACGGTCGAAACCGACGGTGGAGCGGTAAAGGGGGGAAAAATCAACGTGACGCATGGTGTCCTCCTTAGAAGCGACTGTTTGCGAGTGTGGCTCTCCATCCCGTTCTGGCGATGAAAGAAACCTTGATACGGCCCCGTTCTGGCGACCGTGAGCAATAGGTGGGAATGGTGTTTTGGCAGTTCAAGAGGGAAAAAAGCATTCGACTCACCTGAACGATTTCTGAATGGCAGGTTCCAGAACCGTTCATTGAGCGCCCGCTACAACCACCCTATCGGAGGCAACTTCGAGGGCAGAGAAGCATCGTCCCTTCTTCTCTGCCCGACTGGCCGGAACCGCGACTGCTAAACCGACGGTTCCGGCAATTTTTTCCGCGTAATCCGTTTTGCGCATGTTTTCCTTTGACGGACACAACCGCTCAACCTATCCCCTTGAAACACCTCTCCGCACGACCACGATTTGCCCCGAGGCAGGATATCGATGACCGAAGCCATTCTCCATGAGACCAAAGGCAACCCCGTGCCCGACAACCACCATGTCGGAACCTTTGAAGGCCATGGCAAGAAGAGCCTGCGCTACGCGATCTTCCGTTCCGAAAGACCGGTTGCACGCGGCACCATCGTGCTTTTGCACGGACGCAATGAAACGATCGAGAAATACTTCGAGACGATCCGCGACCTGACGGCCAAGGGCTTCTGGGTCGCCACTTTCGATACGCGCGGCCAAGGCGGCTCGGCGCGGCTTTTGAAGAAGGCGGACGCCGGCTATGTGCGCCGTTTTTCCGATTACCAGAAGGATGTGTCGCTCTTCCTGGAACAGGTGGTGCTGCCGGATACGCGCCTGCCCTTCTTCATGGTGGCGCACTCCACCGGCGGGCTGATTGCGCTTTCCATGGCGCCGGAACTGTCCAACCGGATCGAGCGCATGGCGCTCTGCTCGCCCTTTGTCGGGCTTGGGGGCCAATCCGTTTCGCCACGCTGGATCAAGACCGTTGCCACCGCGCTGACATGGACGGGTTTTGGCGGCAAGCAACTGGGCAGGGATAATCGCGAGCGGGATTTCGATGGCAACCCATTGACCTCCGATGCCGAGCGTTTTGCCCGAAACATTGCGATCGCCAACAGCCATCCGGAGCTTTTCATCGGCAGGCCGACAGCCCGCTGGCTCTACGAAGTCATGAAGATCATGCCGAAAGTGACGCGTCAGGATCACCTGACCCGCATCACCATTCCCACCCTGTTGCTGGCCCCGGTTCTCGACACCATCACGCCCTATGCGGTGCAAGAGGAATTGTCGCGCAATTTCCGCGCAGCACAGTTGATCCCGGTCATCGGTGCCCGCCACGAACTGTTTCAGGAACGCGATATCTACCGTGCCCAGGCGCTTGCGGCGCTGGATGCCTTCTTCGCCCCGGACGAATAGCGTCCTGCCCTAAAAGGGTCAGAGGCCGGAGAGCAGCGCCAGCGCCTCCTCATGCACAGCCTTGCTGCCGGCAGCAATGATACGCCCCGCCCCTTCCGGCCGCCCGCCATCCCAGGTGGTGATGATGCCGCCCGCCTGCTCGATGATCGGGATCAGCGCACCGACATCATAGGGCTTCAGGCCAGATTCGATGACGAGATCCACATGACCGGCGGCCAGCAGCGCATAGGCGTAACAATCCACGCCATAGCGGAAGAGCCGCACCTTGTCCTGGATCTGGCCGTAACGCTCGGCCTCGTCGGCGGTGAAGATATGCGGCGAGGTGGTGAAGAGCACGGCGTCCGATAGCGACTGGCACGCCCGTGTCTTGATCTGCTTCTCACCCTCCGGCCCCTTGTACCAGGCCTTGTTCCCATCGGCGAAATAGCGCTCACCGGTGAAGGGCTGGTCCATCAGACCCATCTTCGCGCGCCCGCCCGATTGGAAGCCGATCAGCGTTCCCCAGACCGGCACGCCGGAAATGAAGGCGCGGGTGCCATCGATGGGATCGATGACCCAGATATGCTCGCGGTCAAGGCCGATGCTGCCATGCTCTTCGCCAAGAATGCCGTGATCGGGAAAATGCTCGGTGATCAACGCGCGGATCGCCGCCTCCGCCGCCTGGTCGCCCTCTGTTACCGGATCATAGCCGCCTGCCTGCTTGTTATCGACAGCGATGCCGGTGCGAAACCGGGGCAGCGTCTCAGCCTTGGCGGCATCGGCAAGGCGGAAAAAGAAATTGCGATCTGGCAGCATGGAAATCCCCGGCGTCTCTTTTGGAAGAGAGACATAGCGCGCTGGACCATCTCTCGTCCACTCCCAAACAAAACGCGAAATTGCTCCCGGGCGGGGCATTTTGTCTGAGAATTCGCACAGCAGAAAAGCAAACGCCTTATTGCTGTGCATTTTTTAATCAAAAATAAAAATGATTGACAATTAAGCAGATTCCTCTACTCTGATGGTCACAGTCTTTGACTGTAAATACCCTCCTTGGGTGTTTCCTCCCTAGACTTAACCGCGCGAAGGCGCGGTTTTTTTTGCCCATGCGATAGCCGCAGGGCAGGAACAGTTGAACAATGAGAGGGTGTCGAGCGCCTTATTCGGCGGCAAGCGCCATGTCGATCGCGTATTCCGACACGAAAGCCGCCAACTGGCGCATGAAGATTTCCAGAGCCGATTGCATGGCCGGAAAATCCGCCGCTTTCAGAAACGTCTTCTCGTCCACATAGAGCGCACGGTTTACCTCGATCTGCAACGCATGCAGCGAGCGGATCGGCCGACCGTAATGCTCGGTGATGAAACCGCCGGCATAGGGCTTGTTGCACACGGCGGTGAAGCCGAGCTCTTCGAGGAAATGCAGCGCGGCGCGGGAAATCTCGGCGGAAGCACTCGTGCCGTAACGATCGCCGATAATGATATCAGGGCGGATGTTCGAGCCCGCGAGACGAATATTGCCCGGCATCGAATGGCAATCGATCAAGACAGCCATGCCGTGATTGGCATGGGTGCGCGAAACCAGCCGGCGCAGGCACGTGTGATAGGGCTTGTAGATGCCCTCGATGCGCGCCAGCCCCTCTTCCACCGAAAGCCGGTGGGCGTAGATATCCATATTTTCCGCCACGATGCGCGGCACGGTGCCGAGACCGCCCGCAACCCGCATGGAGCCGATATTGGCGTAAGATGGCAGCGCGCCATCAAACATGCGCGGATCGAGCTCATAGGGCTCGCGATTGACATCGAGATAGGCGCGGGGAAAATTGGCTTTCAGCAGCGGCGCGCCGAGGTCCGGAGCGCTTGCAAAGAGCTCATCGACGAAGCAATCTTCTGAACGGCGGATCTCATAGGAATCCAGCCGCGAGGCTTCGAGGAACGAGACCGGGTAGCAGCGACCGCTGTGAGGGGAGTTATAGACGAAGGGAATGCTGTGCACGGTGGGCTCGCGCACCTCGAACAATTCATATTCGCCCGTCACCCAGTCCATGCCGTCCCGTTTACCATGTCATAATTCTGCCAGACGCATCATGTTGCCAGTTGCGCCAGTGCAAGTCCATACTGGCAGGCAGTCACCCTCGCGTGATTCTACCATTCACATGATATTTACTCCGACAATGGTACAATCGCGATAGGGTATCCCAATAATTCTGTAGTTACGGTCACTTATATGGTTCAGAAAATTCTTCTCGCCGAAGACGACAACGATATGCGCCGCTTCCTCGTGAAGGCGCTCGAAAAGGCCGGATACAAGGTCTCGTCCTTCGATAATGGTGCCAGCGCATATGATCGACTTCGCGAAGAGCCGTTCTCGCTCCTCCTGACCGATATTGTCATGCCCGAAATGGACGGCATCGAGCTGGCGCGCCGCGCGACGGAACTCGATCCCGACCTCAAGGTCATGTTCATCACCGGTTTCGCAGCAGTCGCGCTGAACGCTGATTCGAAGGCGCCGAAGGATGCCAAGGTGCTTTCCAAGCCTTTCCACCTTCGCGACCTCGTCGACGAAGTCAACAAACTCCTTGTGGCGTAAGGGTTTCAAAAAAACCTGTCACAAAATCGAAAAAGGCAGTTGACGCTTCATTCGGTTATGTGATTTATGCGCCGCAACGGAGGGCGTGTAGCTCAGCGGGAGAGCACTACGTTGACATCGTAGGGGTCACAGGTTCAATCCCTGTCACGCCCACCATCCGAATTCAGAAAGAAATCAAGGCCTTGCGAGCAATCGCGAGGCCTTTTTCTTTTGCGCCGTACAGAGGCGCAAGGCAGACGACGACGCATTGTTTTGCGGCCGTGGCAGTCGATGTCTTTCTGAAGGGCGAGCCGTGAATGCTCCGTTTTCGACGCAGCGGAACAGCGCCGCCAAACACGCTTTTCAAATATCAGAAACCGCGATACAAATCCGAAATTCCGTAATGTAAAAGCGCCATGACGAAAAAATTCCTCATCATTGATCCCGAGACCGACCACGCCGTGTTGAAGGGCATCGCCTCGCCGACGCGGGCGACCATGCTGAAAATGCTGCATGATCGCGGGCCTATGAACGTCAACGACATGGCAGCGGCTCTGGAACTGCCGCAATCGACGGTCTCCACCCATATCCAGATTCTGGAAGATGCCGGCTTGCTGCAAAGCGAGACGCAGAAGGCGCGCAAGGGGAGCCAGAAGATCTGTCGCGCCACGGTGGAAGAGGTGGTCATCGTCTTCAAGAGTGAGGTGCGTGAGCCGCGCAAGGACGTGATCGAGGTGGCCATGCCGGTTGGGCTTTACACCGGCTTCGAGGTGACGGCGCCTTGCGGGCTCTGCTCCACGGACGGCATTATCGGGCTCCTCGATGTGCCGAATGCCCTACTCGATCCCGACCGTATGAAGGCCGGGCTCATCTGGTTCACCCGCGGCCATGTGGAGTACCAGTTTCCCAACAATGCCAAACTCTCCAACGCCGCAATCCGCGAGTTGGAAGTGGCGGTGGAACTGAGCTCCGAAGTACCGGGCACAAGTGCTGATTGGCCCTCCGACATTACCTTGACCATCAATGGCAAGAAGGTCGGGGTGTGGACCTCGCCTGGAGATTTCGGCGACAAGCGCGGCGTCTATACGCCGGACTGGTGGAAGCTCAAGGGCTCGCAATATGGCAAGCTGAAGAACTGGCGGGTGGGGCCTGACGGCACATTCGTCGATGGCGTGCAGATCTCGAATGTCACGCTGGCCGATCTCGATCTTGCCAGCCATCACTCCATCCGTGTGCGCATCGGCATCGAAGACGACGCCAAGCATCCGGGTGGCATCAATATCTTCGGCAAGGGCTTCGGCAATTACGATCAGGACATCGTGCTGCGCCTGAAGATAGAATAATATCAATAATTCCGATATTTAAAATAACGGCGCGACATCAAGCTGTTAGAAATTACGGGTAGCATCTTCAGGCAACGTTGCAGCTCTTCCTGTTGACCCATACCGGATTTTCCGATTTAGTATCCGTAATAGCGATACATATCGCTTTTTATGATACTAATGGGAGGAATGCATGAAGGTATCGGTTGTGGCGCATCCGCAATTTGTCGTGGCGGATATTGATCCCAGGCTTTACGGGTCCTTCATCGAGCATCTCGGTCGCGCCGTCTATACCGGCATTTATGAGCCGGACCACGGAACGGCTGATCAGAGCGGCATGCGTCAGGATGTCATCGATCTCGTCAAGGAACTGGACGTCCCGATCGTGCGCTATCCCGGCGGCAACTTCGTTTCCGCCTACAATTGGGAAGATGGTGTTGGCCCTAAGGAAGAACGGCCCGTTCGCCTTGATCTCGCCTGGCACACATCCGAGAGCAACGAAGTTGGCCTGCATGAATTTGCCGACTGGTGCGTGTCCGCCAATACCGAGATGATGCTGGCGGTCAATCTCGGCTCGCGCGGACTGGATGAAGCGCGCAATCTGCTGGAATATGCCAACCACCCGGGCGGCAGCGAGTGGAGCGACAAGCGTATCGCCAATGGCCGCAAGGAGCCCTTCGACGTCAAGCTCTGGTGCCTTGGCAACGAGATGGACGGCCCCTGGCAGATCGGCCACAAGACGGCGGATGAATATGGCCGCCTCGCCCACGAAACGGCAAAGGCCATGCGCGCCTTCGACAGCTCGCTCGAACTCGTGGTCTGCGGCTCTTCCAATGCCAAGATGCCGACCTATCCGGAGTGGGAAGCGACCGTTCTCGACCACACCTATAACGAGGTCGATTACATCTCGCTGCATATGTATTTCGACAATCACGCCAGTGATGTCGGCAACTATCTGGCGATGAACCAGAAGCTCGACGACTACATCATGTCGGTCGCAGGCGTCATTGATTACATCAAGGCCAAGAAGCGCTCGTCGCGCCAGGTCTATATCTCATTCGACGAATGGAACGTCTGGTATCACTCGAAGGAGCAGGACAAGAAGACGCTCGCCGGTGCCGATGGCTGGCCCTTCGCCCCACCGCTTCTGGAAGACATCTACACGTTCGAGGATGTGCTGCAGGTCGGCCTGATCCTCAACACATTCATCCGCCGCTCACATGTGGTGCGCATCGCCTGCCTGGCGCAGCTCGTCAACGTCATTGCGCCGATCATGACCGCGCCGAACGGCCCGGCCTGGCGCCAGACGATCTTCTATCCCTTCCTCTTTGCCTCGCGCTATGGCCGCGGCAAGGCGCTGGACCTGAAGGTCAACAGCCCCACCTACAAGAGCGATACGGCGGGCGAGGTTTCATGCCTCGACGTTTCCGCCGTGCATGATGAGGAAGGCGGCTTCGTCAGCTTCTTCGTCGTCAACCGCTCCGACAAGGAGATGGAGGCCGAGTTCGATGTCGCAGCCTTCGGCAGCGCCAGCAGCATCGCCGATCACCAGGTGATGACCCATGCCGATCTGAAAGCGGTCAACACCGAGACGAATATGGACAATGTCGCGCCGAAAAAGGCCGACACGGCAAGGCTGTCCGACGGCCGGCTTTCGGCGACATGCGCCCCCTACTCCTACCAGATGGTGCGCATCAAGGTCTGACAGGGCCTTGCGACATCGCCATACGGGTCACGGGAGGAGACACTATGACGGCAAGTATCGATATCAACAATGTGAGCAAGCACTTCGGCGGGCTGACGGTTTTTGAAGGACTGTCGCTCTCCATTCCAGCACATGAATTCGTCGTGTTCCTCGGGCCATCTGGCTGCGGCAAGTCCACGCTTCTGCGCATGATTGCGGGGCTCGAAAGTGTCGATGACGGAGAAATCCACATCAATGGCGAGCGCATCGACGACCAGCCACCCGGCAAGCGCGGCGTCGCCATGGTCTTCCAGTCCTATGCGCTCTATCCGCATATGACGGTGCGCGACAACATGGCCTTCGGGCTGAAGAACATCGCCGTCGAGCGCTCCGTCATCGATGCACGTATTGCCGAAGCCGCACGCATGCTGGAAATTGGCCATCTGCTGGAGCGCAAGCCCGGGCAATTGTCCGGCGGCCAGCGCCAGCGTGTCGCCATCGGTCGCGCCGTGGTGAAAGAGCCGAAAGCCTTTCTCTTCGACGAGCCGTTGTCCAACCTCGATGCGGCACTGCGCACCCGCACTCGCATCGAACTGGCACAGCTGCATCAGCGGCTGAAGTCGACCATGATCTTCGTCACCCATGACCAGATCGAGGCGATGACGCTGGCGGATCGGATCGTCGTCATGAACAACCGGCAGATCGAGCAGATCGGCACGCCGATGGAGATCTACAACCGCCCGGCAAGCCGCTTCGTCGCGGGCTTCGTCGGTGCACCGGCGATGAATTTCCTTCCCGTCACGATCGGCACGGATGCCGGCTTGCTCACCGTCGAGACCGCTTCGGGCATCAAGATGGCAACCGCCATTCCAGCCGCCGGCATCGCGCCCGGCGCATTCGAACTTGGCCTGCGCTCGGAAGATGTGCGCATCACATCGCAAGGCAGCGGCAACGCGGAAGGCGTGGTGGATGTGGTGGAGCGGCTGGGCGAACGCACGCTGGTCTATGTGCGCCTTGCCGATGGTCAGCAACTTGTCGGTTCCGATAGTGGCGATAGCCGCGTCTCGGTCGGCGACCGGGTCGGCCTCTCCTTCGACAGCACCAAGGCGCATCTTTTCGATGCGTCAGGCCGCGCCTGGCACGCGCGGGAGGTGGGTCATGGCTGAACCACTGACCGCAACCACCGCCCATCAAAGTCCAGGTGCAGTCTCAGTTAAGCGCGCGAGAAGCGTCGATATCTACGCGCCGCAATGGCGAAACTTTCTCTTCGTCGCGCCCTATCTCGTTTTCTTCGTCACCCTGCTCGTCGTGCCACTGTTCTGGGGCATCTGGCTGTCCTTCCACAAGGCGGATACGTTTTCCTCCGGGCCCTTTATCGGCTTCGGCAATTACGTTCGGCTGTTCAATGACAAGATCTTCCTGCAGTCGATCTGGAACACCTTCTACTTTGTGCTGCTGACGGTTCCATCGCTGGCCCTGCTCGGCCTGTTCCTGGCGCTTTGCCTCAACCGGCGCACGCGCAGCGCCGCCGTCCTCCGGGGCCTGTTCTTCTCGTCCTCGGTCTTGTCCGTCACCATCGTCACACTGATCTGGCGCATCGTCTACATTCCCGACATCGGCCTTCTGTCGATGATCTTCGGCCTGTTCGGCGCTAGGGCACCGGCCTTCCTGTCGGACCCCAGCCTTGCCATGATCGGCATTGCCATCGCCACCGTCTGGTGGTGCATCGGCCTGCCGATGATGCTGTTTCTCTCGGCACTCCAACAGATCCCGCAGGATATCTACGAGGCCGCCGCACTCGACAATGCCAATCGCTGGCAGACGTTGCGGTCCATTACCCTGCCCTCGATCAAGCGCACCTTCGTGCTCGTCGTCATCATCCAGATCGTCTTTCAGTTCCAGCTCTTCGGTCAGGCGCTTTTGATGACGCGCGGCGGCCCGAACAACCTCACCAAGCCGATCGTGTTCTACATCTACGAGACGGCCTTCCGTCGCTGGGATCTCGGCCTCGGAGCCGCCGCATCCGAAATCCTGTTCGTGCTGATCCTGGTCGCGGCCATGGTGCAATTTCTGGTGTCCCGCAGAAAGGCAGATGTGTGATGGCTTCGCAGAACTCCAACATCATCGGCAGATCCTTCGGCGACCGCGTGCTCTATGGCCTCGTCATCCTTCTGGCGATCGTCATGGCAGCCCCCGTCCTTTACGTCATCGCGCTGTCTTTGAAGGACAACAACGCACTGATGGTCGATCCGCATTCGGTCTTCCAGCTGCCCTATACGATCAAGAACTATGTCGACACGATCGGCACCTCGAGCGTGTTTCTCTGGGTGTTCAACAGCATCGTGGTGGCCGGCGGCATGACGATCATGACGCTGATCCTGTCGTCGCTTGCGGGTTATGGCTTCGCGCGGCTGAACTTCCCCGGTCGCGACGTGCTCTTCGTTCTGGTGCTTCTGGGTCTTGCCGTGCCGGAACAGGCGGTGCTCATTGCCCGCCACCAGATCTTCAGCTGGCTTGGCCTGCACAATTCCTATCCGGGCCTGATCCTGCCGGGTCTATCTTCCGCCTTCGGCGTGTTCCTGATGACGCAATATTTCCGCGCCATTCCGAAGGAGCTGGATGAAGCCGCGATCCTCGACAATGCCAGCCGCTTCCGCGTCTTCTGGAAGGTGCTTCTGCCGCTCACCGTCCCGGCCCAGGCGACACTTGGCATCTTCACCTTTCTCGGCGCCTGGAACGATTACTTCTGGCCGCTGATCTCCGCGACGAAGAAGGAAATGTTCACGCTCACCGTCGGTATCGCCTCGACGCAAATGAACTTTGCCCAGTCGCAGGGCATAGGCTTTCTGATGGCGCAGGCGGTGTTCGCCGGCGCACCCATCCTGATCATCTATCTGTTTTTCCAGAAATATATCGTCACCGCCGTATCTGGCGCGGCGGTGCGGTGATGCATGACGCTCCGGCCAAGATGCAAGGCCTGAACGAATGAGGAAAAGACGCCGCTCGCCCAGCGACGGCGAAACCTGAGGAGGAGGAGACTATCATGACTTTGAGGACACTGTTTCTCGCCACCATATCCGCAGCCGCGGTTCTGGTCGCATCACCAAGCTTTGCCGAGACCGAATTGCAGGTGCAGCGCTTCTTTGGTGCCTGCGACGCAGATTTCGGCAAGAACACCGATATCAGCAAGGCGGTAGGCGAATGCGGCATCATCACCTCGATGATCAACAAATTCGCCGCCGACAATCCGGATATCAAGATCAACGTCACCACGGTGGAGTGGCCTGGCTACGACCAGCTGACGGCGCAATTCGCCTCGGGCGATGCACCGGACATCGTCACGATCCATGAATCCGTCCTGTCCGACTATCAGTCCAAGGACCTGCTGGTCCCGCTCGACGACATGTTGAAAACCGTCGGCGTGACGCCGGACAAATTCACCGATGCGGCCAAGGAAGGCGTGACCAAGAACGGCAAGATTTACGGCCTGCCGATCGACAACTGGACCATGCTCTACCACATCAACATGGACCTCTTCAAAACCGCAGGCCTCGTCAATGCCGACGGCACGCCGATCCTGCCGAAATCACCGGAAGAGTTGCTGGCCCAGGCCGAGCAGTTCAAGCAGAAGACCGGCAAGCCCTATTTCGTCCAGAACCTTGCCAACGAGACGGCGCTCTATGCCCGCAATCTCTACACCTACCTGTTCCAGCAGAATTCCGATTTCTTCGCCGATCCGAAGAAGGTGAAGTTCAACACGCCGGAAGCACGCAAGATCTTGGAAATGTACAAGACCATCTTCGAAAAGGACGACACGACGAAGGACCTCGATTACGGCGGCTCCATCAACGCGTTTCTCGGCGGTGAAGGCGGCGTACACCTCAACGGCACCTGGATGGTCGGCGACTATAATGCCCAATCTGAAAAGCCGGGCACTGCGCTGAACAAGGGCGGCTATGCGGTCTATCCCTATCCGCAGCTCTTCCCCGGCGCCAAGGCGCAATATGCCGATGGCCACAGCTGGGCGGTTTCCAAGAAGGATCGCACGCCGGAGCAGGAGGCGGCGATTGCCAAGTTCCTGAAATTCTTTGCCGATAATGATTTTGAATGGTCGCGCACCGGGCACCTGCCGGCTTACAAGGCGGTCATCGAATCCGCCGAGTTCAAGGCGCTGCCGCATCGCGACACGATTGCGCCGATCGCCACGCTTGGCAAACCGCTGCCCTCTGCCGTCCAGCGCCAGTTCGCCATTCAGGACATTGTCGGCGAGGAAATGAGTGCGGCCATCACTGGCCAGAAGGACGTCGATTCTGCGCTGGCCGATATGGAAAGCCGCGTCAACGAGCTTCTCGCCAACCTCTGATCTGCCGGCTGCAGCCCTTTGCTGCGGTCTCTCGCGTCTCGCCTACCCTCCCGGGGGCGAGGCGCGAGATTTTGTTTAAGGGAGAGCGCGGCCTCTTTTTCACCCTTGTGGTCGATATGATTTGGAAAAGACCAATCTTGGTCCTATGGGTGAAGCCCACTTCATCCTCCGAGACTGTCAACGACCGTGCCTAGAATGCAAAGCGACACCCGCCAGACAATCGTGCGTCTTCTCTCCACCATGGCAAGCGCCAAGGAGATCGACCAGTATCTGAAACGCTTCTCCCAGCTCGATGCCAAGCGCTTCGCGCTCGTCAACATCGATGGCGCGATCCTGCGCGATGCGCAGGAGGCAGAGGCGACCGCCTCTTCGCTGTCGTTTCTGCAGCAAGTGGGGCTGACGCCGATTGTTCTGTTGGGACGTAGTTCGCGGACAGAAGATGAGAGCGCCACCCACGAGAGGGCAGACAGGGCCGCGGGCGAACGGCACGAGACTGCCGCAGGCGAGACGTTTGATGGCCTCAACCTGAAGCTCGTTCAATTGCTGCAAGAACAAGGCACGCGCGCCACCTCGATCACGGCAGGCGTGTTTGCGGCAGACGTTTCGACAAGCAATGCCAGCTCTCGCCTCGCAACGGTCAGCGCAGTAAGATTGGCGCCGATCGAAGCCAGTCTCGATGCAGGATCGATCCCTGTCATCAGCAGCGTTGGCGAAACCCCATCCGGCCAGACAATAGAGATCGGCAGCGATGACGCGACCAACGAGTTGGTGCGCGCGCTGCAGCCCTTCAAGGTGATCTTTCTCACGAGCTTCGGCGGCTTGCGCCATGACAATGGTCGCAGGATCGACTCGATCAACCTCTCCACAGAATACGACCAGTTCGCAGAAAAGGCCTATTCGGAAAGCGGCTTCACCTTCAAGATCGAGCGGATGAAGCAATTGCTCGATGGCTTGCCGATGGAATCCTCGATCTCCATCACCAACCCGGCCAACCTGGCGCAAGAGCTTTTCACCCATAAGGGCTCCGGCACGCTGATCCGCCGGGGCGAACGGGTGCTGCGCGCCACATCATGGGAAGAACTGGACCTGACCCGTTTGAGGGCGCTGATTGAATCGAGTTTCGGACGACGCGTGGTCGACGATTATTTCCAGCGCACCCGGCTGCTGCGGGCCTATATCAGCGAGCACTACCGCGCCGCCATCATCCTGACGGAAGAGGATGGCGTACCCTACCTCGACAAATTCGCCGTACTCGACGAAGCACAGGGAGAAGGCCTCGGCCGTGCGGTCTGGAAGGTCATGCGCGAAGAGACACCGCAATTGTTCTGGCGCTCCCGCCACAACAATCAGGTCAACATCTTCTACTACGCCCAGTCCGACGGCTGCTTCAAACAGGAGCGGTGGAAGGTCTTCTGGTGCGGCCTGACGGATTTCTCGCAGATCGAAAAATGCGTCGCCCATTGTGCGGTGCGACCAACGACCTTGATCGACACTGAAACCAAACCGTGAAGGAGAAGGCGCCGTGCCGCAGGCAATAAATCTACGGGCCGTTCCGGGCGTCTTCAGCGTCGCGCGCCTTTCGCCCGATGCCACGTTGCCTGCATGGTTTGATGGCCCCGGCTTTTCCGCCATGGTGAGAAGCGACGACGAACTGACCCTCGTCTGCCTGCAGGACCGGGTACCAACACACGTCGAAGTCGAACCAAACTGGCGCTGCTTCCGCAGCCTCGGCCCGATCCCGTTTAATGCTACGGGTATTCTCCAATCGCTGATTCAGCCGATCTCCGAACAAGGCATCGGCGTCTTCGTGCTCTGCACATTTGACGGCGAGCATATTCTTGTGCCGGAGAAAGACTGGGATCGAGCGGGGCGCCTGCTCGAAGAGGCAGGACATCGCTTCGTTTCGTAAGAGCGAGCAGCTTCTCACGCACACGAATATCAGGAGCGACGCCTCATTTCGCTTCGCGGCACCGCTGGGAGCAGAACTTCACTGTCTCCCAGTCCTTCGCCCATTTCCTCCGCCAGACGAAGGGCCGCCCGCAAACAGGGCATATCTTGGACGGCAATTCGGATTTCTTGCGTTGTTTCGGCATTGGGCCGCCTTTGATGTTTTCCCAGCTTACGGCAGGTGCCGCCACCTGGATCATCGAAGCGTCGGATCGACTAGCATCGGGCAAGAATCTCAGCATCGAGCATTCCTTGATGGCAACCAATTATGCTTCATGACAGTCTTACCATCGATCGATCATCTGGAAGACATCATGGCTTTTGAACAATTCGTTACCGATTACGGCATCGCCGCCGTCCTGATTGGCTCTGGCGTGGAGGGAGAGACCGTGGCGTTTCTGGGCGGCGTGCTTGCCCACAAGGGCGTGTTTCCCTACTGGCATGCTGCCGTTGCCGCCGCGGTGGGCTCGTTCCTGGCGGATCAAATTCTGTTTTATCTCGGCCGCTATGCCAGCGGCGTCAAAGCCGTCAAACGCCTGACTGCAAAACCCGCCATGACGCGGGTCACGTCATGGCTCGAAAAGCATCCCAACGCCTTCATTTTCTGTTTTCGCTTCGTCTATGGCATTCGCACCATCAGCCCGGTCGCGATCGGCCTCTCGTCCATTTCGCCGCTTCGCTTCTTTGCCATCAACCTAATCTCCGCCGCCACCTGGGGCACCGTCATCACAGCCGTCGGCTATGGATTGGGGCAGGCCGTCGAGACACTGATCGGCAGGCTCGGCCTTGGCCACCATATGGCTGTCGCCATCATTCCAGCCCTTGTCATCATCGCCGCCATCGCATTCGGCGCGCATCACTACATCCGGTCATCGGAGAAAGCATAAACGGCGTGAGGGCGATCACCGCACAGGCAACGCACCAGCGCTTGTCTGCCGCCTCTGCTCGTCAATCTGTCGCTGCTGATCCTTGAACCGCTGATCATATCCGGCAAAGGCGCGCTCAAGCTCCGGGCGCGGAACCTGCCCATCGCGCAGATCCTTGACCTCGGCTTCCATGCGAAGCCGATCTTCGGAGCTGCGTTGCTGGCGCCACTCCATCTCCTGCCGCGTCACCATTCGCTCCGTCATCGCAATGATGCTCTGTTGCGTGGTATCGGCGAGTTTCGCGACCGCTGTCTGCGCCAGTTCGGAGTTCTTCAGGATCGCGGTATCAAGCCGGCTCTGATCCTTGCTGAGCGTGCCATAAACGAAGGCGCTCAGCGCCGCCAAAATTGTAAAGGATACGCCGACCGCCGACCAGACGACCGGCCACTGCGTGCGGCTGCGCTCCGCAAGGCTGGCGGAGAGGCCAGAGATCGAAGAACGCATCTCGTTGGCAATCGCCGACATGGTGTTTTCCACCTGCTTGAACCCGGAACGCATCTCGGTTTCAAGATCGCTTTGGCGGCGCCCAAGATTGGTGACGCGCTCCCCGAGCTGGGCGGTCGCGGCGTCGCTATAGGCCCGGTGGGCATCGTTGCCATTCATCTCGTCAGGTCCCATCATTTTTCTCCGCGGCGCGGCGCCGCTCCGTCGAAGCGCGTCCTCACGCCATCGTAAAAGGAAGCGCAGCGCCCCGTGCGCTGATCGGCAAGCTCGGCAGCCACCTCCCATCGCAACTGCGTGTTGCGCGGCTTTTCGATGCCGTATTTCGGAACGACCCTCAGCATCTTCTGGCGACATTCGTCCGGCAAATCCGGCAGGCGCACACCTGCCGCGAGCCGTCCCGTCGCATCAGCGGCTGCAATCAGCCGCGCCTCTTTGCTGGCACAGCCAGAGACGATCAGCATCGCTCCAGCGGTAATCGCCATCGTCCATCTTCTGATTGTCATTGCGGATCGCCTCTTCGAGTTGGGCTTCAAGCGCCTGCTGCGCCAGCGCATCCGCCGCCGCACGTTTGCGATAATCTTCCAGCGCCAGCGCCGCGGCATTGCGCTGTCGCTCGAGTTCGGCCGCCTTGGCCTCGGCCGCGGTCTTTTCGGAGAGCAGCACATAGCCTTTCAGCAGCGCCGCATCATGCGCGGAAAGCCACAGCCGAAAGCCGCCGATGACCAGCAAGCCAAAAAGGATCAGCGCTGCCAGGCGCGCCATAAGCGAGGTCGGAAAGAAAACACTCATAGGCCGCTCACACAGAGCTCGGCTTCGCCGATGCGCTGCGCGTCCCCCATCTCCCGACGGTTGACGAGCCCACGTACGATGCGCCCACCCGCCCGGTTAAACGCCGTCTGCGCCTCACACGCCGCCCGCCACTTCCCCGCTTCGATCCGCGCCTTCGCGGTCGACCGGCACCAGGCCCCGACACCAAAATTATAGGACCCGGAAATCATTGACGCACGAACGCTGACGGGTGCCGCCCCAAGCTTCGGCGAACATTGCATGATCGACTGATAATAGTCGTCATGCACCCGGCGCAGCAGCATATCGCGACACTGCGCCTTCGTCTTCCTCATGCCCGGGCCCACACCCTGGGTCTCGCCGTAGCAAATATCCCAGATCTTCGCGAAAGGGTCCCAGTGCGACGTCAACACCAGCCCTTCCCAGGGAATGATGGCCTTCTCCACCGCCAGGATAACCGCAGGGTCCATCCGCACCGCATCCGAATAACGGTCATAAGCCGCATAACCACCCGCAGCGACGCTGGCCAGCACAGCCGCAACAGCCGCCCGCCCACGCCGCGTCGGCACAATCCTATTGATCGGCATCCGATACACCTTTTTGAGCAAGAATTCGGGAGATAAAGGCCGCGCCAGTCGCGGCACCCGATAGCGCGGCGAACAGCCCACGCGGAATTTCGACGGAACCATCAATGATCGGCAGAAAGACTTCGAGGCCGGACAGAAGTCCGGCGAGCACGATCCATCGAATGGACCAGGCGCGTTTAAGCACCTGCCACCAATTTGAGATGAGCATGGGGATGTCCTGATTGTTGGATTATGCCGCTACAGGCAAAACGTCACGAGGCGTCTTACAGCGCCTGCCGCTCTGCCTTGAAGGCATTGATGCGATTGTCGCGCTCGATCGGCGGGACATCATGCGGAACGTGAAGCGTGTTTGTGTTTCCCTGCGGGTACACCACGGAAACCGTAATGTTGCCTTGGGTGTCGTACTGCAAGTAAAGCTCGACGTCTTCCATTTATGCCACCTTGAAGAAAATGCCCGCGTAACCGCTGTTGTTGCCTCGGCTGAAGCCTTGGCCTGTGAGATCGGGCCAAGTGCCGAAAGTTTGCGTATTGCCCAGGAACGAAACGGAGGAGGCCGTTCCGGACGCCACCTGTGACGCTGTGCCTCCAATCAGGACAGCGATGAAGGTTGAGTTGGAACCGAAGGCCTGAAAGATGGCTGTCGTGGTGTCGCCGTTTATCCCGACCCAATAGAGCCCCGGATTGAGCGTCAGGTTCCCGCCGACGATTGCGGCGCTCATTGCGCCAGTCGTTCCCGCCGACATGCTTGCCGTAGCGCCAAGACAATTACCCGAAGGCAGTTTGGTGGCAGGGTCAGCGGCATAGATCGCAAGCTGAAAGGCTTTGCCGCTTTCGGCAGTGGTCACGCGAACCGCGAGTTCAGAGATCGTCACCCGCTCTTTGATGACGATCGGATGAAACTTGATCTGCCCGCCGACGACAGCAGCGCCGGCAGAGACGAGTGTGTTTAGCCCCTGATAATAGTTCCCCGAGATATAGCCAAAGAAATCGGCATTATCCTGGCGCACCCAAGAAGCAACCCCGGCAGTCGCGTCGCGGCAAATATACTCAATGCCGGTGGACTGGTTGAACCACTTGGACCCGACCTCGAAACCGGCTGCGCTATCGTCGGTCGCGCCAGGAACGGTATCGGCGGCGTATCGGTTTTCTGTAAACATCGCGAGGAGACGATTAAGCTTCTCTCGGATGCTCGCGCCTTTGTCCTCGTTTGAAATCAATGTAAGGCCCATTTAGCTATCCTTCCATGATGCTGCATCGTCCCAAGCACCAGCATCGTTCCATGCACCGGTCGCTAGAAGCCAAACCAGCACGGGCTGCACCAAAGCAGCAACAATTCCCCGGCCGAGAGCCAACGAACGTGACGTGATTTCTCCTGCCATTAGAATACTTTCCTTGTTTGATGAGTGATGTTCATGGGCGGAAGTCCATTGAGAGGAGCGTAGTCCGAAGTGGGTTGGGCGGCAGTAGTAGACTTCCACCCGGCGTCAGGTCTATGACTAAGGTAGTTGAACCGTTGCTGTAGGTAAGCGTGCATTGAGATGCCACGGCAGGGACAGTATCGGTAATCACGTCGGCGGCGCGTGTGATAGCGCTTCCAGCCGTCACAGCATGAGATCGTGGCAACGAACTTGGTGGCTCCAACTGACGAAAGCCCTGAAACCGTGTCGCATTATCAACGGACGTCAGGTTGTTATCTCCAGCAGCGGATGAGATTCTTACTCGGCGCGTTGTGGTTGAAGCGTTGGGAAGGTACCCGGCGAAGAAAAGGAACCGGCCACCGCTTAGCGGTATCATTCCCGGGAACACCATCCAGCCACCCCCCGATGTGCTGACGGTTCCGACCGTGCCCGTTACGAGATTGACCCAGCAATTTCCGAACTCGCCACCGCCGCCTTCGTCAATTCGTATTCGGCACCAGTTGTGGTTCCCCCGTTTTAGAACCACGCTGAATAGGAATGCGGCCCCGGCCGTGACACCTGTGACGGTTTGAAGGACTTCGGAAGAGCCCACGCCTTCAGTAACGAGTTGCGTCCCATCGTCTTGCGTCTCGCCAATAAGCGTGTTGCTCTTGCTCCACGCCTGAGTGAGATCGGTAGACCTGAGCAGCCTGTTTGAGCCGGATGGCTCTATCAGCAACCCTGCGCCATTCCTGCGAGGCTGATTAGGCGCAAAGACCGCCAACACGTCTAAATCAAACCCGGCGCTGGCGCGTGACGCCACCAGTCCCTCCAAGCTCGACGAGAGGACGCCTCCAGACATGTAAGCGCGGTTCTGCTGAAAATCTCGATATCCGGCTGAACCAACAGGCACCCACGCGGGCGGTAACGAAACGATACCCCGACCTCGCGCGAGAGAGTTTGTGGTAACTTCTCCAGCCATCGCAAATGCCCGTTATGATAGCGCGAAGAACGTGCCGACAGCCGTGCCCAGAACCGTTTTCGTGACGGCGAGTGGCAAGATAACCGGTGGCCCAGCGATGAAATTCAGTTGCATAGTCGTGCCACCCACCGTGAGCGTCGCCGTGCCGGACGTCGTAATGTTGGCAAGGAACGCTCTCCCGGCTGCACGAGCGGTGTTGTCAACGTAAGCGCCTGCGGCGGTGTAGCCGGTACTTGCTTTATCGAGAGCGTCCTTGTCTTCTACGCTGAGCGTGACAGGGACGCCGTTTGAAGCTGGCGCACGGCCGGAGGGCAGCGGCGTGGCGGGGTTGCCGGAGGCATCAAGCGTTACGGAAACAACCACCGGCGCACCTGCTTCTTCGCCGCTGGCGCCCTGGTAAACGACGGTGTCGAATTTCTTGTTAAGGCTCATGATGTGACCTTTCGTCTTATGGCCAATAAGCGGGATTGGTGGCGTAGTCCGCCGGGATCTCCGGTAGAGCTTTCAGCGTGAAATACGCTGCATAGAGCGGCTGGCGCCAATCGGCCGCAGCATCAAGGACACGCCACCACTCGGAAGCCGTGACGAAAGTCGGACCGGTATCGGTCTTGATTGCGATCTGCCTGTTGGGCTCGCCCATATTTACAGCCGCTTGCGCAAGAGGCGTTACCTCCTGCATCCATCGCTTCATGTCCACGTCGGTGGTGCCGAAATGATGGACCCCGCGCCCGTCGCCGAGATCGTAATCGAAGCCGAGAGAGAGGCGGCGATTGACTTCTTCGGTCAGCATGTCCGGTGTTGGCACGGCGGGAAGCCATTTCTGCCCGTCCCATACTTGGCGCGCATCCAGCGGCGCTGTAGCAACCTCAATCCCGTTCGCCATGTCGGCTGGAATTTCCTCATCCAGACCGTCGAACGAACCCAGAAAGTTGCCGGTAGCATCCGCATAAAAACGCTGAACGGTTGGTGACCTTGGCTTCTTGCTTGGGACCTTAATGGCGTCTGCGAAGTCATCTGGCATATTGCCGTCGGCATCATCGTAGCTGCTAAGGTGATTGCCATTGGCATCCACAAAATATCTCTTCATCACAACCTCGCTACGACGATAACATCAAAGTATGTGGGGATGCCGCCACCACCGGTAGCTCCCCCTCCCTTCTGCACAAGTCCGATCCAGTTATTGGCGAAGTGAATTCTGACATTGGCGGCATCGACCTGGGCCGTGTAATTTTCACTGTAGTAGTTTTCGTCACGTGCTGCTGAGGGAGCTACGATGACACGATCGCCAACGGAGTAGCCGGAAATGGGGGACTTGCAGACCAACATAAGAAACACTGTCTTTGGGATGCTGCCGAGACCATGGGCAACCACAAGAGAACCACCAATTGTCCAAGTTTGCTGAGCGCTTGTAAAACCCCGCAGGGCGACCGACAGACCAGCACCAAACTCGCTAGCCATATAGCCATAGAAGGTGTGATCGCCGGTGTAGGAATACTCCACCCCGTAACCTGCGGCATTAGTGACAGCGATACCGCCACCTGCAGTGAAGATTTTACCGCCTGGTCCATATGTCCAATCCACACCATTCCAACCGAAATAAGCGTTTGGGGCGTTCCACTGCAAATAGCCGGTGTTGTCACCGCGATTAAGCGTGACATCGCCACTAGCCATGATCTTGGCATACTTACCACCGGTGCCAGGGCCAAACAGCACATCACCCGTGAGAATACCGCCGACCTTTTCAAGGAATCCTTGCGTGATCGTCTGATAAATCGCGTAGGCCTTACGGTACCAGTGAAAGGCAGAAAACAGCCCGCCAGCCACCGGGACGTTTTCGGCCTCGCTCGCCCACCGGCTTGCCAACACTGCATATCCTGATGCATTCGAAGCACTACCCGACGCCGCGGAAGCCTGCTCGGCTGCCTCATCACGGCTTGTCCTCGCAGCCTGCGAATAACCCTGCGCAGCCGCAATCTGCGTCATGGAGGGCTTTTCCTGCCCAGGCTCAACAGTCAGCGATCGCTCTGTCGTCTCTTTCACCGACTGGATCTGCATCACCATCTGGTCCAGACGGCGTTCCACCACCTCGGGATAATAGGCTCCCTGGTTTTCCAGCGACGTCTCCTGGGTCAGCGGCAACCGCCGAACGAGCGTCAACGTCTGGCCGGCAAAAAGCGGCGTCGCCTTGATGACGTCGCCGCCGGTCTCGCTGCCGACGCCGGTGATACTATAATCGCCATTGTCGAGAGAAAGATCGGATACGTCGCCGGACGCTGAAATCAGCACGGCGCGGATGTGCTTGGCATCGAGTATCTTGAAACTATAGGGAAAAGTCTTCGTGGTGCCGTTGCCATAAAATGGCCCGGCTACGCTGACTTCGCTTGAAACCGTCATTGTTCACTCCATAGAAAAAGCGCCCTAAAGGCGCTTGTCAGTGTGGGCTGTGTGGGCATAAAATCGAAATGATCCGCCCAATATCGCCGCGGCGTAGGGAATACCGGATCTCCGCCATCGTTTCGGACGTTGGGATTGGTGGCTCTGGTCATACCGAGGCAACCGTCGTGGCGGATCATCCGCAACAGCATCGGCTCGAAAATCGGTATCGATTTTCGCAAAAGCACGATGCGAAAATTCAAGTTTGGGCGTGTTTCCCGCGAGGACCCATAACTCTATCGAAATCGCTCTCAGAGCGGCGCCTGAAGTTGAACTGCCTCACTTCGTGGTGCCCCACCACCTGACACAGGCGAAACCTCATCAACGGCAAGGATTGGATCAAAGTCTTCCGTATCACCAAACCCTGCTGCCTTGACCAGGCGATCGCGAGAGATACCGAGCACCATGGCAACCGCCGTCAATCCGTCACCCTCCGCGGCATCAACGCTTTTCAAGCTGCTGTTGCTTTGGGAGGCGTCATTCCAGTTTTTCAGGAAAGCGTCGAAGGCTTGGTCCGAGACCGGCGCCATCCCCGCGCCTCCCTCCGCCTGATCGCCAAGAAAAAACCCGGCCAGTTCCCCGAGCGCGCTTCCATCCCCCGCCAACCCGCCTTTCCCAGCCTCGATAATCACCCTTGCCAGAACCGCCGGAAGAGCAATCCCTGCCAGATAGATGGCAAACAGACGCGGTGCCCCCATGTAGCCGAAGCTTTGCATGGTGGGCTGAAGATCTCCACCTAAGATTTTGGCTTGTCCGTTGCAGTAGCTGTAGAACAGCGTGAACAGGCGGGCGAAGGCCGTCCCGGTATCTGTCGCGAAAGGGCTTTCCATACCGTGGATAACGAGCCTGTCCGCCGCCGCCACAGCCTTTTCCTGCGCCAAGCCTTGCCCAATTGCCTCGTCGTAGGCGGCATGCCAGAGAACAAGCTCAAGGGCACTCCGCGTCCCCTGCAGCAAAATGTCGCCATAGATGCCAGCCTTCTCGCTGATCAACCCGCGATCACCTGGCTTGAGGATCGCATCCTGAACACGTCTCTCCATCTCCCGGCTGCCACGCATCATCCGCGCTTGCATCACGGAAGACAACGTCGCGGCCTCGTCTCGCATGGCTGCGCCCTGACCCTTTCTACCGAAGCGAAACAGCGCAGCCTCCACACGGCCGGACGACAAGTCTGCCAGCACGGAGGAGTGGGAGCAGGCCGCGGCGGTCGCATTGATGATATCGAGCATCATGCTGCGAACCCCCGCACGCCCACGGATTGCCCGCACCCCATGAGACAACGCCCGCCCCTCCGCCGTGGTCGGCTGCACCTCAGCCACCGGCTGGCGAACCTTGCGCAGCCAAGGCGCTATCACCGTGTCGATCATATCGGGCGAGATTTCTTCCAGTGCCACCAGAAACTCCGGCCTGTTCACGATTCGCCCAATCTGCTGCACCACAGGCTCGAGATGGATGAATCTCAAGAGCTGATCCATATGCGCCGCAAGCATCGAACACTCCAGCTCCAGCGGCTGCGCGTCGCTCGCCTTACCCTGTACGGTGAAGGCAGGAGCAACGGTCGGAAACATCTCCGCCGGGTTCCGCGCGCCATTATCCACACCAGCCCCGTGCTCAAACACCGCCGGCACGAAACCACCGGCATAGGTGCCAAACGGCGTCTTCATCGCGGTGGGCACCACCTCCCTGAAAGCGAAGCCGCAGATCTTGCGGTGCGCCTCCCGCCCTGGGCGCTTCAGCCTCTCCATCACATCCCAGATGGCCTGCGCCGCATCATAATCCGCTTTGGTCAAAATGCCTTCGCGCCACATCCGCGCCAGAAAGCGCTCCCATCCGGCCTGCCAGCCACGCCCGGCTAGAAGCTTCCGTTTATTGCTGTCATTGCCGGTGTGCAAAAGCGCATGAAACAGTTGTCCCTTGTTCTCGAATGTATATCCAAGCTCCGGGGCGCCAATCGCCGGCCCCAGAAGTTCAGCTCTGCGCGGCTCGATAATGGCGTGAAGCGCGCGAAGATGAGCAGCCCTGTCCTTTTCGTAGAGCTCAAACGCCTGCCGCACCGGCGCGACGATGAAACGCGAACAAGGCCCCGCCTCGCCCCCATCCATATCCTGCGCCCAGAGCTCAACCGGCCGCTGGGCCGCCTCAACGGAAAGTGGCGTCACGGCCCCCACTCCAAGCGCCTTCAGCCTGCCTCGCAGATCCGCGTTCTGGCCCTCGCTGCGCTCCGCCATAGCCGCCAAAACCGAGCCAAGAACAGTGTCCAGATCATGCCGCTCGCCATCGATCTCGATCTTCCTCGCGTTCTGGCCAACCTCCGTGACATTGTCGATCGCATCGTGAACGGCATCGAATTCCGCAACGGTCAGATCGCCAAACACCTTTTCATCGGCGTTGGCGTAAACCTCCGTCGCCTGTGAAAGCACGTCATAGGACAAGATCGTCCTCCCTCATTTGCTCAAGCCAGCCATCCATGTCGAACCGGACAGGTTTGCTCGCCAGGCCAAATTTTGCGGCAAGCGCACGCACGGCTTGGCGGTCATCCGCCTCAGCGCCGCCCGCCCGCTCGTCATCCATCGCATCCAAGGTCGCCATCCGGTCGATCAGCGCCTCAAGCTCGTCTGCCTTGGCAGAGGCCGCCATGTAGAAATGGCACGCCATCAGCTGTCGCCGTTTCGCCTCCGCCGCTTGGCTCAGATCATCCTTGGCAAAGGCCTCCGCCGCCTCGGCGGCGGCCTTGCGCTCGGCCGCAAGGTGGCGGTCGAAATCCGTCGCGCTGGACACTTTCAGAGCGCTGAACAGCCGGTAGACATTCCCCTCCACCTCGTAACGTGTTGTCGCCTCACCGCCCGAAAGCTTGCTCAGCGCATTCAGTTCCGCCAGCAGAAACGCGCGCCGCTTGTCCCCATGCAGCGCCTTCAGCGCCTCTTCTTCCAACTGGCCGTCCAGCAAAAGATCGCCATGACGCTCGATCATCGTCCGCTCGGTCAGAAGCTCGATGGCAAGTTCGATTGGCCGCGCCCGCACCAGCGCCTGCAGAAACGTCCGGCCACTGTCAAACCCATACATGCCGGCAGCAATGTCGGGATGAATGCCCTCACGTCCGGCAAAGGCATGGGCATGGTCCAGCTCGTCCTCGCCTCCATCCGCCTTGGAAGAAAGAGGCTTCAAACCAAAGTCCCGCTCCAGAATATCCCGGTCGAGCTTGATCCGCCCCACCGGCTTGCCATCGAAATCGGTGCCGAAGCGCAATGCCTGAATGGCTTGGTAGATCGGCACGGCCTTCAAGGTCCGCGTCGATATCGCCTTCACCGTCTCGCGCTCCTTGCGATACCAGTCCTGGCGCGCGAGAAAGATCGGCTTCATCACCTGCCGCCGCAGTTTTTGATGCGCCTCATCATCGGCCGCTTCATGAAGCCGACGCAAACGCCGGTGCTCATCAGCGGAAAACCCCACCGTCTTCCCACCCGTAAACAACATGCCCGCAGACATGTCATCGCGCGCCTCTTCGATTGCCGCATGTGTTGCCAGCATCCGCAAAAGCACGTCGCGAATGTCAGGAGAAAGCGTCAAATCAAGATCGCGCAATGCTCCATAGACATGCAAAAGCCACTCGGCGAAATGCTCGAAAACAGTGCGAAGAGCCACCGAAGGCGCCTCACCCTCCAGCAGATACACCTCGAAGACCTGGGCAAAATGCACGTGGATCGCGCTTTCGTCAGCATCAGAAACCTCCCGTCCCCAGTCGCGCAGGGTCTCACCCATCTCCCGCACAACGGCATCCGTCCGGCCAATTTCAGGAAGCGTTTCCAGAAAATACCGGCTCGTCCCGCGAAGAAAGGCGGCAAGCTCAGCACTTTCAAAAAGCCGAATGAGGGATGGGTTTTCATCGGGTTCAACAGTATCCATCGAATCCCTCCTTGGATTTATCGTCCGTTACGTTCCAGCTTGTCTCGGCGCGCAGACCAGGGCGTCTCCGTGGGAACTGCGGGGCCTTGCTGATCGAGGATCTTGGGTGGCGAGCTGGGCGGTTCCAGCCGAGGCGCGGGCGCGGTGGATGATTGCATCATCCTCTTGAAATGGTCCGTCGACATCCCGCCACGGCCTTCGGGAACTGACTGCAACCGCGGCCCTTTCTGGATATTAGTTGAAACCTGAGCTTGTGCTTCTGACGCTGCATCGGTCGTAGAGGGCGTGCTCGTACCGGTATCGCCGGGAGCGCGACTAGTGGCCGCGTTGCCCGCGCCAACACCCTGAAGACTGGCGGGAGGTAGCCGTGCTGGACCAGATACGGGTGACTGCCCTTGGTTGCTCAAGGAGCTATCCTGAAGCGACGTGTCACCTCGACCATCGTCGTCGGGCGTTCGTCCGGTCTTCCCGATCCTTACGGTGCGCATTGCAGTTACTGGTAACGTACCAGAAGACTGCAGATTTTGAGAGCTCTGCCCCCGTTTCGCCTTGGAAACAGCTTGATCGTGATCTTCAGCGCGAGCTGTCGTCTCTTCTGCCTTCTTCGCTTCGGTAATACGCTCGGCCTCTTTAGTGATGAATTCTCGTCCCTCCGCTGGCGTCTTGGCGTTAGGGTCGAAGCTCATGTGAGGGCGGAGCGATAGGTCATACTGGCCTCCATCAAAGTGAGTAGAGTAGTCCGCAATCGAAAATCTGACGTATCCCTTGCTCTGAACTGCGGCATCCAAATCGGCTTTATCTATCCGCAGCTTTTCATAAACTGCGTTTGGATTGCCACCGATGCTTGAAACAACGTCTCTGAGCGGATCAATTCGGATGTAGAGATATTCGGTGGGGGAGCCCTTGGTGAGTTGAGAAACAAAGTCTCTAAAAGCGACCGGGTCTTGCTTGCGCACGTCTGAGGCAGCTGCGGCGTCGCCTAGCTTATTAACTGCGGCCTCGGTTTCTTTTGCTTTCGCAGCTGCGGCATATTCTTTGTAACTTCGGACAGCTCTAGTACCAATGTTCTTCGCTTCATCAACACCAATGTCTTTCGTTTTGGAGCCCAAACCTGAAAGAAATTCCCCAAATATCTTGTTTGGGTCAGTCTCTTGGCCTGACGCCTTTTGGGCAACATATTCTCCAACAGGCCCACTGAGCACCTCCTGCCCAGACTTGACGCCACTTTCAATAACCGGCGGCACAAGCATAACCCTCTTGCCCAAGCCAGCAGAAAACAAATCGACCGCAGTGATGACAGTTGCTCGAGTTCGACCATACTCATCGGCTTTGGCCAGCAAAGTCCGGTCGTCGACGATCCTATCGACATGCTCGGGATTTTTGAGATCAACACCTTTTTCTTGGAGGTATTCTGCTGAAGAATTGTAACGCTCGTTACCATATTTTCCGGCTAGCACGATGGCCGCACCAGCGTTGGGATTCCTTGTGAGGGCAGTCGTTAAAACTGCCGCCGTTACTGGCAGAGCTTCCTCACCTATATTTTCGGCCACAAGAGACAGTACACCGACAGGATTATCGATCAGTGTCGACCCGACGTTTTCAGCGAGCTCAGCCCAAGTTGCCCCCTTCTTAAACATCGATTTCTCAGCACTTTGGGCGATTTCGGACTTAGGAAAATACTCCAATTCTTTGGTATGTTGTGCGACAGCAAGGGCGAATTCACGTGCCGATTCCTCATCGTCAGTGCCGATCATATCAGCATAACGCGCGTCTATATATCGAAACGCGGCAGATAAGACGCCAACGTCGGGGCCACTGTTCGCAATTTCCGAAAATGACGCTTTGCGATCCCAGGCTCGTTCCGCAGTTTGTTGGAACCTGTACTCGTTGTATGCGATCTTCATCTTCAAGATGCTACGAGAGACCGAGTTCGCTGCTCCAAGTCCGAACCCTTTGAACCATCCGCGTCTACTTGCCTCAATTGAACTAGCGTAGGCATCTTCTTGTTGAACACGCTGCAGCGCTCGCTCAAAAAGCGCAAGACTTGACAAATCTTTTACCGTTAGGCCTGCGTGCCCACGAGCGTTCAGTGCTTCGCGCAATCCGGGACTTTGCTGAAGAATGAGCTGCTTCTGTTTCCGCAAAGATTCCTGAGCTGCCATGCTGCCCCGCAATTCGACGACAGACCTGTGCTCATTTAGAAGCTTGTCCATTTCGCTCACCGGAACATAGGGTAATGTCGAGCGAACATCCTGAAGGTCATACGCCGTCTGCTTGACAGAAGACCCGCCTTGTGTACGGGTCCTGTCTCGATTTTCTTCTGGGGACATGGGGGTCTCGCTTGAAAAAGATGTTTTTCGCAGCGCTCTGCACGACGGTCGTCGCTGCGCTGGTCACGGCACCGCTTGATTGGGATCCGTCTCGATTGTCTCAGAGTCCTGGCCGGATTTTGGGAGAGTGGGTTGGAGGCATGCTCCCCACATTCGCAGCAGGCGCGATCGTTGGCTCAATCGTCTATTTCATCCGACGACGTTCAAATAATCCGTGGAAAGGCGCGCTTTCAGCGGTCATCGCTTGCGTCATTTTTGAAGCGCTCGCGGTCGTGGGAAAGATGAACTGAGAGCTCCGGCTGAAGATCCGAATCTGACCTTCCAAAGGCGCCAGGTGCCGGTTCAAACAGTCACAGCGCCATTCGCCCTAGGGAAATGGCGCTCACAGGTGTCTGAAGCTTAGAGGCATCGCCTCAACGATAGAGCACTGGACCGGCAAGAACAGCATCAATCTGTCCCAATGGTTTCCATCGCCTCAGCGCTGTACTCCGCTTCGATTTCAGCTCGTGACGGCGCCTTGCCGTTCTTCTTCATCAGCACCTTGAAAAGCCGCGCCCGTTCGTTTGGCGGGATCTTGCCATAGCGCGCCGTAAGCCTGACGTCAGATCCTTCCGGCCTGTCGTCATTGTCGAACATATAGCCGCTGCCAACCTGATCTTCACCGTCGTCGATCAGCCTCATTGGAGACAGACGAGCACGTTTCTCCGTGTAGATGACTTCCATGGCGAGCATGTTGATCATTGACTGCCTCTCGGCAAAATTCGGATATTCGCCCTTGCGCTCCACCCACTGGTCGATCTCGCGTTGCAACCGCGCATTATAGCGCAGCGTCTGGCGAGGTGTGTTGATCCCCGCCTCCTCCAGCGTCAATCCGGCTTCCTGGAACGCCTGCTTGTAAAATGTGCCATCGCGGTCGGCCTTTGCCCCGTCGGCCCGGATGGAGCCTTGCTTGTCCGCCAGACCCTTCCATTGCTCCCGGGAAAGCCTGTTGATGATCTCCGGTCCGGTAAGGTCCATCTTCAAAAACTGCCGAGGATTGCTCGCACTCATGATTGAAAGCTGATCATGGAGATCGGGATTGGCTTTTACGTTGCCGCCCTGCGCCTCGAACTGCTTGACGCCATCGACAGCATCCGGGCCGGCCGCGAGTTTCAGGTCGAGCGGGATCTGGGACACGGGCACGTTGTCCATGATCATCTGGCACATCTGCATCTTCGCAGCGTTGGCAGCCGCACTCTCGGCTCTGCCACTCTCCCGGAACATCCCCTTCACATAACGCAGCGTCGAAGACTGCAACTCCGGGTCTTCAATCAGCCGCACCCTTCCCATCGCTTGTGAAAAGGGCAGCATTTGACTGCGCGCCGCAACCCCATCCTGCGCCGCAACAAGAGTGCTGCCGCCACGTCCGAACGCCTCCGGCGCGGTGGAGGATGGATCGGTCTCATAGGGAAACCGCAGACCATATTGTTCGGCATTGTCGTGAAGCCAGTCGAGAACCTGAGCCGGAGCCTGATCCAGCGGCCGCCCCTCATAGGTCAACTGGATGCTGCGCCCGGCAGAAGTGGACGCAAGAGGCGCGCGCGACCTTGGGTCGCCGAAGCTCACCCCCAATCCCTTACGGATGCGCTCTGGCGCATCCTCGATTAAGGCCTTGGTGTTTTCGGCAAGGGCATTGTCAAGCGGAAGCGCGTCGCCGGGCCGATCGGGCTTTGCCGAGATTGAAACGAGAAACGCTTTCGCCCGCGTTGGTCCGCCGCGTTGCGGTTCTTCCTCCGCGGCACGGTTCACGCCACCTGTGGATGTCTGACCGGGCCGAGCCTTCGCGTCCCCACCGTCAGCGGTGTTGCTGCTATTCCTCTCCGTTCTGACAACCGTATCCTTGCCGGCATCAGCGGTTGGATTCTGAGCGGCATCGGCATCGCCTCGCGTGCCAACATCCTTACCAGCACCAGTCTCAGCCTTGCCGGGCGAAGCCTTATCCACAGCGCCCGTCACAACATCGTCACTCGCACCGGCGGGTGTCCGTTTCTCCGAAACGATCTCCAGGGCAATCTGCTTGCCCTTCTCGTCGATTGCCAAGGGCCTGATCTTGGTCTCCAGTTCCGCCCGCGCCTTCGGGTCCACCTGGGCACTGTTGGCCTTCAGATACTCCATCGCCGCGGTCGCCCCACCAGGCTTTCCGGCCATCGTCATCGCTACCCCGGTGTGAAGTCCCGTTATGAAGTCCATGGCCTTGGCCACGATCACCTCCGGCGTCCAGCCGTTCAGCTTACCGAGATTGTGGATTTCGGTGACGCCGGATGCCACCGCGGAATTGATCTGTTCGGGCTTGTTGTAGCCGGCGATCGCCTGGTCCTTGGCAAGAGAAAGCCTGCCCTCCGCGGCCTTGCCCACCCACTCCTTCTGCCCCTGCGCCTTGTGCTTGATGGCGGCTTCCAGGCTGGTCGTCACCACAGGAGCGACCATCGCCTCATATCGTCCCGCCGCCAGCGGGTCTTTCGGCTCAAAGGTCTTTTGAAGCTTGGCAAGCGCCTCTTCATAGCCGGGATAGCCTTCGACAGCGCCTTGGCCGCTTGTGTTGAGATAGCCATTTTCGCCATGCTCCAACGCAAGCTTTGCACGCTCGAAGGCAGTCTTGCTGTCCTTGGCGGTGGTGTCGGCCTGAAGGTCGCGCAGCTTGCTGGCAAACTCGGCCATCTTGCCGAGCCCTTCGCCAAGAGACTGCATGCCCTTGCCCACCTGCGCACCAAAATCATTCTCCGTTGCCTTCACCGTCAGTGGCTGCTGGAGGATCGGCCGCGGGACAACGCTGCCCTGATAAACAGGCACGGCGGCCTGGCGAAAATATTGTTTGACCGGAACCTCAGCCATGGCGCACTCCATGAAAAAGGCGCCCCGAAGAACGCCTGGCAACATCTAATCTCGTGATTTTGTAAGAGCAGGCTGCAGCCATTGGCCGAGCCCTCACCCGCGGCAGGTCTGCGCATTCTCACCTGTGAGAACACACGCCTAAGCATGTCGCGCAAAAGTGGTCACCGGTTTTGCGATAACGACATGCGACAAAACAAAGATCTAAAGCGTATGAGCGAATCTGAAAGATCGCGACACGCTTTAGCTCGAAGAAACGACTCGACAGCCCTTCCAACTCCTGCGCAGATATCCAGGTCTCAAACCAATACCGCACCCGAACAGCAGGCCCGCGCATGAAACTGGCAACCGCCGCCCTTCTTCTGGCCTGCATGCCTTTTGTAGCTTCAGCAGAGGACGCCTTCTCGAAGGATACCATCCTGTGGGGCACATTCGGTGAATGGGGCGTTCGTGTCGATACGACCGCCGGCAATGCTTGTTATTTGGGTCGTGTGTACGACGCGGACGTCGTGCTTCGGTTTGGGCGCTACAGCAAGCAGGGCAACTCCGGCCTGTATTTTTCGGTCAACAACCCAAAGTGGAAGTCGCTCAAGCATGGGCAAGAGTATCTCATCGACCTTCAGTTTGGGGATAATGATCCTTGGTCCGCAAGCGCTATGGGAGTCGTGGAGGACGACGATGTAACGCGCTCGCTCTTGGTCTCCGGTGCAGATGAAAAGTTCCTCGAAGAGTTCGAGACAAGCGACACAGCCAAAGTTTACTATGATGACAAGGAAATCATCAACCTGTCGCTAAAGGGCGTCACCGAGGCCGTGAGGGAGATGAACGCCTGCCAGAAGAAGACCGACGAGGTTTTGAAGAAACTGAACCCGAAGACTGAAGAGGCTGAACCTTTCGCCAAAAAATCTCCTGTCGGAGCAGTGGACCGTCCGCGCGAGCTGTAACGGCGATGGACTGCGCCACCGCTGAGGACAAGCGGCAGCTTTCGAACTCGACGATAAAAGCAATGCAGACTAGGCAGACAAATGCCGCCACCAATGAGAAACCAGTGATCTTTCAATCGATATTGTCTGGGAAAGCGGTTTTGCTCGGGACCGCACAAACGGCCATTGCACTCGCATTCCTCGCATGCTTGCCAACCACCACACGCGCAGAGACCGAATTGTGGGGACAGGTCGGCGAATGGTCCGTTTTCAATGACCGTCGAGCGACGCACGGTTGCTCGATGTACAGGTCGTTTGGCGCAGACGCCTCCATCACCCTCGGCGTCTTACCCCTAGAAGAAGCGCGAGGCGTTTACTTCTCGGTCACACACAACAAATGGACTGTACTTAAACCCAGCAAGAACCTCGATGTGCGTCTTCAGTTCGGTTCATCGGCGCCCATAAAGGCGAAAGCCGATTTCATGGACGATAGCCAGATGCTATTTATTGTGGTGCCGCAGGATACTCAACTTTTCGAAGAGTTCGCAAAGAATAAGGTGCTTCACGTCAAACCCGTAAGCGGAGCGGCCATTGCATTGAAGTTCGATCGCGCTGCCGAGGCGATTTCTGCAATGCTTGACTGCTTGGCAATGGTTATGGAAGACCTTAAAAGCTCGCCGGAAGAGTTTGGTGATCCATTCGCCAAGACGCCAGAGACTGCGACACCGGATGATCCATTCGCCAAGCCTCCAGCGGAGAGCACCACGGAGGATCCTTTTGCCAAGCCTCCGGCAACAAGCGCAACGGATGACCCATTCGCGCCCAAACCATGAACCAGCTTAGCGTCAACAGCGGCGGTGCACCGAGCACGATCTCACCGACACGGCGAAACGCCTGGACAGACATTTCAACCCGTGTGCAAATGAATGACCTTCAACCTGGTTCTGATCAACAAGTCCCGCATGAAACAGACAATTGCCGCTTTTCTTGTCGTCCTCGCGCCATTTGTTGCTGTCGCTGAGGACGCGCCCCCGAAAGACTCCACCGTCTGGGGCACCTTCGGTGGCTGGCACGTCTTTATGGACCCTACTCGCGGAAATGCTTGTTACGTGGCCCGCATTTACGGTGAGGGCGTCGTAATGCGATTTGGACGCTTTCGTCAAAAGGACGGCTCTGGACTATACTTGTCCGTCAATAACCCAAGATGGAAATCTCTGAAGGATGATGAGAGATATGCCTTGGAAGTTCAGCTTGGCGATTATGGAATCTGGAAGACGAACGCATCGGCAACAGTGGAGGATGATTTCAACCGCAGTCTCTTGATCGCCACAGATAATGAGATGTTCCTCGAACACTTCCAGACTAGCGACACCGCCACGCTCTTCTACGACGGCAGACAGATCGCTAACCTCTCTTTGAGAGGCGTCGCCAAGGCGATAGCCGAGATGAACGCCTGCCAGAAAAAGACTGACGAGATTTTGAAAGCCCGAAAACCAAAGTCACAGGAAGCCGATCCCTTCGCCAAGGACCCCTCCGTAGAACCATCAGACGATCCCCAAAAATTGTAACACTTGCTGTCTTCGCCCTTATGTCGAGGTCTGATGCACCTGCGGACGACCCCGGGGTCGGGAGGTCAGCCCCTCGACGCTGGCCTCAGCACAATCTGACCGGCCAATTAGCCCGATGGACATTGATCTAACGGACGAAAGTATCCTCTCTGCAACCCATCGGGCGCACCCCGTTTCCAAGGCAAAACCACTCGACACGCATTTCGACTCATGCACAAATGCGCAAGTCTCACCACCTTGCCGATAGCCAACATAAAGCAGGCCTTCACATGAAACAGGCAATCGCCGCCCTCCTCCTGGCCTGCATGCCTTTCGCCGCCGCCGCGCAGAACGCACCGGAGATAAAAGACCCGGTCCTTTGGGGCAAATTCGGCACTTGGAGGGTTCAGATGCAACCGAACCTCGACAATACTTGTGTCGTCATGTCTGTGTTTGAAACCGGTCATGAACTGATGTTTTGGCGCTATTTCAAAAAGGGAAAGCCAGGCTTTTTTCTCTCTGTTGGGAATGAAAAATGGAAATCGCTGGTCCACAAGAAAGTCTATTCCGTCAACTTCGAATTCGATGAGGGCATAAACTGGGATGTAGAGACTACAGCCTACGTTCAAGGATCCAACCGTAGACTTATGATGAAATCGAGTTTGCAGGACTTTCTCGACGGGTTCAAGTCCAGCAAAATCGTCAAGATGTTCTATGAGAAGAAGGAGATAGCCCACCTTTCCCTAAGTGGCGTCGAAGAGGCTATAGAAGAAATGGATGCCTGTCAGAAGACGACCGACGAATTCTTCAAAATCTCCAGAATGGAGCCCGACACGTCCGATCCCTTCGCCAGGAAATCTTCCACGCAAGCCTCGGACGACCCCTTCAAACCGTGATTGAGATAGCAGTAGCGTCGATGTGCAGTCGATAAGAGCGATGGTCGAACAGAGCCGTCACAACCGCATCCGGCACAATAACCATCCAGCATGATCAGGCAAAAGACATGGACAGGCTCTTGAAACACACCCTCCTCGCCGCTTGCCTTTCCTGCATGCCGTTCAGCGCCTACGCCGATCCGGTCGAGTGGGGAACCTTTGGCAAGTGGTCGGTCAATGTTGAGCCAGATCTCGGCTTCGGCTGCTACGTGTCGCGCCTTTATGAAGACCGCACGATCCTGCACGTCGGTTTCGCTATGCTTCCTGGCAACGCCGGATTTTACGTCCTTCTCAGAAACGACAAGTGGAAGTCCCTGAAAGACGACAAGGCCTATGCGCTCCATCTTTCCTTTGATTCCAAGAAAGCCTTGGAGCTAGAAGCAACTGGCTCAAGCTCATCGCACGGATTGAGCATCGTCACAAAAATGGCGAAGCTCATGGCCCAGTTTGAAACGAGCAGCCAATTGCTTGTGACCTATGACGGAAAGGAGGTTGCGGACCTTCGGCTCGACGGAGCGAAGACGGCCTTCTCACAAATGCGCGCCTGCCAGGACGAGACTGAAAAAATGCTCCGCAACAGCGCCGAAGATGCAAAGCAGCAAGACCCCTTCGCCAAGACGCCTTGACGGCTGAAGGGCTTCGAAAAGCCCCGACCAACAATGGGCGCTCATCCCGTCCCCGGTTTCGGCTTGAACAATGGACTATCGCCAAACGTCTTGCTCGCTCCGGTCAGCAGCGTGCCAATCGCTTTCAGGTTGCCGCCCTTGCGGGTGTTCTTGGCATTCGCCCGCGCCAGGCTCGCCTCCGCCCGGCCATTGGCCGCCGCCACGGCGAAGTCATAGGCCTCGTTTGCGGCGTTGCGGCGAATGGTCAGCGCGTCGATCTCACCAAGCGTTGCGGTATCGACCAACAGATCAAGCGGAGAGCCGAATGTCAGGTCCACGCCATTGGCGGCCATCGCTGCCCTTTGCTGGCCGGTAATTTGCGCCGTCTCCTGGCGCTTCTTCTGCTCTTCCAGCTTACCGCGGTCCAGCGCGTCTCGCGCCCGCCTCTCGGAAAGCCGCACATTCATGTCCGTGACTTTCGCGTTATATTCGGATGCGGCGGCACTTGCCTCCGCCTCCTGTTTTGCGCCGGCCGCACCAATCACGGTCGAGGCGGCGCCAAGGATCAGACCAAAATCACACATGCCTCAAGCCTTCATCTCAAAAATACGAAAAGGGCGCTGCTCATAGCCAAAAGGCTGCGGATCGGAGAGCGTGAAGCCCAGCCATTGCAGCCACCGTTTGGAAACCACATTCCGGTCATCGACCACATTCTGCAGCAGCGTGTAGCGCTGCCGCATCTCGGCCACCCAGTGGAGAGAGCCTCGCAGAAAATCGCGCGCATGCCGCTCCAGCGCATCGGTCCCCAGCAGCCACGGCGCACCGGTCCGGGTCAGAATATTCGTCGTGCCGCAGCCGAACATCAGCTCCGGCACATCGTCGAACAACACGGTATGGGCAAAGTCGGACCGCTCCAGCGAGTGCAAAAGCGCAGAGGCCGGTCCGCGTCCCACGGCGGCGAACACCTCCTCGCGGTCGGCCTCACGCATCCGCGGCGCAATCACATCCACATGGTCGATGCTGGCCTCGATCACCCGAACCGTCACGCTGCCACCCTGAGATCCGGCATGATGGCCAGAACCGTCATCGGCAGCGGATCGAACTGCTTGATGATCATCGTCCCACCCTTCGTCCAGTCTGCCGTCGGCGTCAGTTCCACATCGCCAGTCGCAAGGCGGATCGCCTCGCTCCAGTTCTCGAACTCACGCTGCTTCAGCTCCACCAGCGCATCCTCGGCAGGCCCGGCCCAGATGCCGCGGGTCTTTTCCACCCTGAGCGTGATATTGGCGATCGCCTTGTTCCTCGCCTGCACCGTGCCAAGCTCACCCACATTGCCAAGATCGACATCGAGCGTCCTCAGCTCCGCCTCGTAAGGCAGGCCGACATGCACCTTGGAAGCCGCAATCGGCAGCGTCACCGTGCCATTCGTCACCACCAGATCGCGCACCACATTGCCATCCGCCAGCGCCACCAGCACCTTGCCCTCCAGGTGGTGAAGCCCGCGCATCGTCTTCGTCGGCGCGCCCTCATAGGAAAGCCCGCTATCGACGAAGAACGCATCTTCGGACATCGCAAAGAGGCGCGAATGCATGCGCTCGATGTAACGCTGCGACTTGCCATCCACCGTGCGGCGAATGACGAAATAGACCGCGTCCTCGTCGCCCTCGGCCACCACATTCACCGCCTCGAACTGACCATCCGTCTCATGCCGCGTCCAGGCCCACACCTCATGCTCACGCATATAGGTCAGGCTCACGCATTGCCCATTGTCCAGCACCACCCAGACGATCGAATAGGGCGACTGCGCAAAAGCCCAGGACACAACCTGCCGGCCTTCAAACAGATGGCGCGACATGATCGTCAGATCCTGGCCAGTAAAATTGTCGTTGGAAAATTCATAGGAATAGTCGCGAATAACCCCGCCCCGCGCCAGCGCAAACAGCATCACGTCGCCGACCGCAATCGGCTGCAACCAGGATGAGCCACGGTTGCTCTGCTTCTTCACCACCATATTGGTCGGCGTCATGATCTCTTCACCGCTGCCGGCCACGTTGAACTCGTTCGCCGTGGTGAAGACCGCCATGCCGCGAGACTCGCTGATCGCGCGGATCTGGTTCTTCTCCTTGGAACGGATGCGCAAGGTGATGGCGTCGCTTGCCTTTACCGGCGAGGCCGCGCCGAAATTCTCATAATTGGCAGATTGCCCGAGCCAAAGCCCCGCCGGCACATTCGCCGTGCCGCCCATGGCAAGCCGCTGTTCGTAGAAATTCACGCAAGCCGGATAATTGCCGGCACTGTCAAACGGGTTGTATCCCTCCTGCGGGCCGCTCGCCAGATCCGGCGTGATGTTCTCGTCGGTAAAGCTCGTCGTCTCGGTCTTGCCCACATAGCCATAGCGGCCATTGTCCAGCCGGTAGACCACATAGCTTCCTGCCCCAGGCGTCGCTGTCCAGAACAGCACATTGCGGTTGCCGCGATAAACCATGTCGTTGCGCAGCGTCGCAGGCTCGGATGGCAGGCTTTCTTCCCCTGTCTCATCGGAGATGGCCGCCACCACATATTTCATTTCCTTGCCGTAGACGATCGTACCCGTCACGCCCGTCGGCACCGGCGGCGCGCCCGTTGCAGAAGCTGAGGGGATGGCCGTTCCATCGCCCTGATACTGCGTCTGGTCGATCTCGATTTCCGCAAGCGGCGTTTCGGCCAGAATGCCGGTACTCGCGTCAGAGCGGTAGATGCGATAGAGGGCAGCGCCGGTAGAGGCGTTCCAGGTCAGCCGTACCCGGCGCCCGTCCTCATTCTCATATTGAACCCCGACGGTGACGCCGGCAGACGCCGCACTTTCCGCGCCCGATGCACCGACTGCCGACACGCGGTAGCCGATATTGGCAACCGAGCCGGTCTTGCGCTTGAAGTACACGGTCCCCTTCACCCCCGTCGGCTTGGCAATCTGTGGCACGAAGGTCAGCGGCGAAAACAGCCAGTTGGCATCGCCGAGCCTGGAGAGCTTCATCGGCGGATGTGTCTGATGCGTCAGATACATCACATCATTTTCCTGGGCAAAGACCACGCGCCGCAACTCGTCCGCCGTATAGGGCGAGGCAATCTCGTAGACGCGCCGCGCCGTACCGCCACCCGCATAGGCCGGCATGCCAAGCGTGGAGAGAGCGACACCCAGCAGGTCCTCCAACTGATACGTATTGGCCGTCACATTGCGGATAATGAAATTGCGATTGTTCAGCTCACTCATGCCGGCAACGCCGGACAGGAACACCTCGTCGCCATTCGCAAAGCCATGCGCTGCGGATGTCACCACGCCATTTGCGGCAATGGAAATACCGGTGATCGTCTTTGCCGCCTCCAGCACCGGGCTCCCGGCACGATAGACACGCATCTTCAGATGGGAGAATTCCAGATTATAGGTCTGGTCCGTCTCCGCATCGAAAATGAAGGGGAGCAGAATGGCAAAGCCCGAACCCCGCGTCCGGCCGATAAATTCAAGACCGCTGCGGTTGGACGCTCCGCCATGAGGGTGAATGAAAATGTTCTTCGCCACCTTGAGACCGGACCGATATTTATCCACATCGACCCGGGCCCACAGCGCCGGGCTCAACTCGCCGGAGGTAAAGGCCGGCTGCATCACGCGCAGAATCGCCATCGCCTTAACCCCGTGCCGTCATCAGCGTGGAACTGTCGGTCCAGCTCGATCGATTTTCATCCGCATCCGCCTCCTTCGCCGCCTCGAAAGACGAAGCCGCAATCTGGTAGGCATCCTTGCGGGTGGACTGGTCGGATGTCAGCGGAATGGCGATCTTGGCCGACAGCGCCCAGCTCAACGCCTCTTCGAAAAGCGGCGGATAACGCGCGGGATCGTCGAACTGCCGCACGAATTCCAGCTTCGCCGGAGACTGATCGCAAAAGATCAGCCCTTCGGTTGCATGATAGGCGACGTCATCGCTATCGCCTGGCAAAAGCACGGCCGGCACGATGCGTAGCGGCTTCAGACAATTCTGCGGCCGCGCATAGGCGTGGCGCCAGCGCTCAGGGCGCGGATTGGCCACCTCCGCCAGATCGACCATGGTCTTGGCAAATTCCCATTCATAGGATTGCAGCAACCGGTCGCGCGTCAGCGCATAGTGGAGCTTGCAGGTGCGCGCCTCGGTCGATGGCTCGTCTATGTCGGAAATGGTCTTCTTGCCGATATTGGACAGCGCAATGTTGCAGATGCTGGTAACGGATGACATTCGCTTCTCCAAAATAGAAAACCCGGCTCTGGATTGAGCCGGGTTCAGGATGCGGTATGCAGCATTCACTTTGGGTCATCCTCGGGCTTGACCCGAGGACCCATCTTTCAATGGGCTTATGGAGGCAGGCCAGTCCTTCAACTGACCGCGACCATCACCCCTGGCTCACCTTGTCCTCAAGTGCGGCAATAATCTCCGCCTTGGTCGAAGGCGTCGCCTCGCCCAGAAGCTTGCGCGCCGCCGCCTTGAAGGTCATGAACTCGACGCCCGGATCGCTCGCCATCTTCACCACATCCGCCGCGGTCTTCTCGGCAGAAGCAACGGGCGCATTGCGCATCAGCCGCTCGATCTCGGCGTTCTTTTCGGCAATCTCGACGCGCAGAGCTTCGATCTCCACATTGTCGACACGGGACGTCTCGGTCCCATGGCGCTGTGCTTCCGCCCGTTTGCGGGCCGCCGCCTGACGCGCCAGCGCTTCTTCCGGCGAAATCTCGGTCATCCAGAAGGCGGAGAAATGGTTCTCGGTCGCAATCTCGAAAACCTCGCCCTCTTCGCGAAAATGCCCGTAGACACCGGCCCGGGTCGCCATCACGGTCTTAGTCATAATTATTGTCCTCCGAGGCGGCCACCACACCGGCGGTGATCCTGCCCGCCGTCAGCGGACCGGTGGCGACCGTGTAGGCAAGACGGGCAAAGCGCTCGTCGGCACCGCGCGGAAAGAACTCCAGCGGAAACACATAGCCTGCCACGAGGGCCGCCTTGGGGATCGCGCCGGAGGTCCAGGCCACACGCGGCGAGGAGAACGCCTCATTGTCGTCGGTCTGCAGATCGACGGTCAGCGTCGCCGCACCGGCAGCAAGCGCCGTCTCCACCATCTGCAGGCGAAGATCGACCTTCTTGCCGCGGCCAAGATCCTTGCGGATCGCGGCAGCTGCACCCACGGGTTTGCCCGATGCGCCGAAGTCGATGACATTGGTGGATACGGTCGAGGCGGTAATCGCCTGCCCATCCGAGAAGAGATTCTGTGCGTCAAAAATCATGGAGTGTCACCTGTTCCAGACCGTCCTCAGACGATCTGCCCTTCTGTTTCGAGAATATTGTCGTCGCGGCGGATCGGATGCCCAAGGAAGGAGACGATCGGCTTGCCCTGGCTCTGGTCGAGCGTCAGGTTCACATTGGTGCGGTTCATTGCCTGCTTGTGCAGGAAGGTCTGCACCGTCTTGCTGGCATAGATCACCGTCTTGCCGTTCGGCTGGTTCGGGTTCTGCAGCGCGTAATAGCCGTCGATCATCAGGTTGATGAGATCGGCACCGCCGGCCGTCGGGTTGGCGCGCAGATCGGAAATATCGATATTGGCAATACGCGCCACACCGCGCCAGTCGCGCACCGAAAGGCCGATATCCTGCTGGAACTTCTCGCGGTACACATCGTAGAGAGAGCCGTCCGGCAGTTCCTTGGTGGTCTTGCCCTTGTCCTCGCGCTGCAGACCGGCCTTCGATCCTTCCGGATAAAGCAGGTGAACGGAATCCTCACCCCAGGTCACGAACCAGATGGAGGTGTTGTCCGAGCCCGTGCCGCCGGCATCGACGATCTGGCGGCCATTGGCGGCGGATTTGGAATTGAAGCGGGCATGCAGGCCGGTAAAACGCTCCGGGTTCACGTCGATATCGCCGTAATAGACGGTGGAGCCCAGCATGTTCGCCATGCCCGCAATATGGGCCTTGGCTTCATTGAGCCGGAAGCGCGCCGGGTTCTTTGCGATTTCGACCAGCTTGGCGTCGACCTCCGACCAGTCTTCCAGCATGCCGGTCGCGTCCTTCACCTGCGCCGTCGTGCCCTTGGTCGGCAGAACGCCCTTGTAGAGCTTGCGCCAGGTGGGAACGGGAAGGCCGGTGCGCACCGTCGTCAGATGTGACGAGCCCATGTTGCATTCGAAGATCGGCGCGTCTTCATACATCGCGTTGAACTGCACCAGCATGTCGATGATGGTGGAAATGTCGTCGCCCCAGCCCTGCTTCTTCAGGTCGGAAAGGGTGGGATACATATTGCCGATAGTGGCCATGTGTTAACCTCGTGTCGTTGATGTTGTCGCTCCATACATCGCCTGTTCGGGCGAGGTCGGAGGGGCTGCTGCGGTTTCCGACGATGCGGGCTTGTCATCACTGAGAGCGTTGCCGACACGGGCCAATAGCCGGAAAAGTCCGGGATGGTTGCCAATCCCGATTTCGACGAGATCGCGGCGGAGAGCATCGTCTCCGAACGTCGCGATCACGCGGTTTGCGTTGTTGAGGCTGGTCGAAAGATTGTCGCCGCCAAAGTCCCGGTCGGCGCGGATTTCCTGCTGCCAGTCGGAGGTAATCTTCTGGTGGCGCTCGCTCAGCGCGTCATATTCAAGCTTGCGCTGCTCGGCGATCACGCCGGCCAGACGGCTCGCCTGGCCATTCGTCAGGCCAAGCTCCTTCATCACCGGAGAGGCGCGGTCCAGCAGCGCCCGGTCGAGTTCAATGCCGCCATCGAGCTTGATGTCGTATTGACCATTTTCAGGCACCAGATCGGCGGCATCGCCCGGCTCGGGAGACAGGTTGTCACCCTCCCCTTCGCCACCCTCTCGCCCGGCCCCATTCTGGCCGGCAGAAAGCTTCTCGGCCGCCCCGTTCAGAAGCGGCGCATCGTCATTGGCGTTGGCATTGTCATTGCCGCCATGATTCGGGGCAGCGCCCCAATCGGTATGGCCTTCCGGCGCAAAGGTGGCGCTATTCATCCACTGTCTCAGCATGCTCTTCCCTCTTGCGCTTTTCCGCGCGTCTGTGGGCCTCGATCATCATCTCGGCATAGGCGGTGGGTTTGATCTGGTTCAGCTGGTCGATGATGGTGACGCCGATGATCCGGCGACCGATGTGAATGCCGGTCTCGCCATTCACCACATGCGGTGCGCCATAGACGTTGCACTGGCAAAGCACCCACCAGAGAAATTCGCGCGCACGCGGCTCCGCCAGCACGAACTCGGTTGCGAGATCGAGCGCCTGTTCCTGCATTGTTTTGGCTGTCATCCGGCAATTCCAAGCTTGCGCAGCAGTTCCACCGGCCCGCCATGATCGTCGGTGGCGGAAAGCGCCTGTGCCGCCTGCGCACCATCGCGCAATGCAGGCGCCAGCTTGGCGGCGGCTTCCGTCGCCTGCGCCGCCTGTTGCTGTTGCACCCGCTCGTCGCGGATCGCCTTCACCTTGTCATCGGAACGCACGATGGTGGACACCACACCGATCGCATCGCCATATTCGTCGATCGCCTGGTCGACATCGAGCTTGTCCACCGCGTCAGGTCGCGCACCGGCAAGATTGCCGACGAAACTCACCATGCGCTCGATAGAGCCGGTCGAAACCGCAAGCTGCGCCTGGTAGAGCGTCGAGATATTGTCGACATTCAGTTCCTCGCCCTGCAGATCCTGCGGCGCGTCCGGCAGCTCGTCGTCGTCGTCCAGCTGGTAGAACACCCAGTCGGCCAAGGGCTGGATCAGTTCGTGATGCTGTCGCTCCACCGTCGGTCCCAGCTGCTGAAGCTGCTCTTCCTTGCGCTGCGTCAACTCGAACTGGTTGCGCGGCTGTACGCCCTCCATCGTGCTGATCGCCATGAAGAGATCGGCATAAAAGGCGCGGTCCACCCGGCGCTTGGCCTCATCGATATCGGCGGCCAGATCGCCGAGCGGCACATTCACCTCGAAGGCACGGCGATAGGCCGCAGTCCCGACACTCTGCTCGTCGACGAAAGTCACGGTACCAGGCAGCGAGGAATTGCGCTTGTTGCGAAGCGAGGTCGGCGCCACCAGTGGTGGGCGCACCTGGTGTTCGATGCCCATGCCCTTCCAGCGCTGTTCGGTCTGCAGCATCTTCACATCCGGCAGCGCATCCATGCCGGGGCATGTGGCGGCATAGACATCTTCGCCCACCACATCCCAACGCGGCGCAATCAGCGGATTGCGGTCGAAGCCGCTCACTTCCAGCATCTTGTCGCGGTCCTGGCCCGCTTCCCAATAGTTGGACATGAAGGGCTTGTTGGCCTTCGTCGGGCGGGCGGGATCGCGGGCGGAACGCGGCTCGATGGCGTTGAACACCTCCACCACCTCGTCGTAATTGCCCCGGTCCCACAGGTTCTTGATGGTGGAGGACACGTTCGACCAGTCCATATCGCGGGAATTGGGCTTTGCCACCCAGCGCCCGACGATCTGCTCCACCGTCATCCACACGCGGCGATAACAGGTATCGACCCGCATGCCATACTGGCTCTGCGCCAGCCAATATTGCCCGACCGGCGGCAAGATGCCGTGCAGGCGCCGCCCGGCGCGCGTCAGGATCAGGCAGAACTGCCCGAACAGAAGCTCGTCGCCATAACCGGAATGAAGACAATTATATATATTCGAGACCGCCAGCCGCTCGCGCGCCCGGCGTGTCGCCTCATAAAGATAATCTTTGACAGGGCCGAACTCGCGCAGATCCTTGTCGGTAATGCTGTAGCGCATCCAGGGCCGCGTGGGAGACGTCAGCCCCGCCTGCATGCCCGATTGCGCCACGCGATGGGCAAGCTTCGGCGAATTGTCGATGATCTTCTTGTTGCCGTTGATCCCCTTCGGGTCACGGGCATCCCCTTTGCGGTAGCGGCCAGGAACGATGAAATCGTTCAGCTCCTGCCACTGCGCCTCATAGGGGTTGCGCTCCTTCTGCAACGCCTTCAGGCGCCGCTCATGCCGTTCGCGGATCGTATCGGCCATATCAGCCTCCCAACAGGTTTTTCTTGCCGCTCGTATCCAGCGCGCCCACGCCCTGAACCCCGGTCAACATCGTGGACGTCGCCGCCCGCAACCGATCCCGCGTGCGGCGCCCGGCCCCATTCACCGTCTGGGCGTCCGGCTCGCGCTGCGCCGCATACTCGATCGGCAACTTCGGATCCTCCGGCTTCGCCACCTTGGGAGACTTGAAAACACACATCGCAAAACCTCGAATTGAAGACAGACAGAGCCAGCCCGCACCGCGGGTCGTTCGGCTTAAATTTCATGGAAACAATGAGTTGGGTGGAAGAACCCCCCTCTGCCCGGCAGGGCAGAGGGGGGTCAACGGCAGATCCAGAACGTTAAAGGGGTCGCCTTCATCATTCCTACCGCCGGACATCACAGCGCATCAGATGGCGCACACATCACCCAAACGGATTATACCCATCCCCACCATCACCATACCCGGTCTCCCGGCTATGATTATACCGCTCATCCCCCCGCCCCTTAGGCACGACAGGCCGGGCAAAGGTCAGTCCAAGCGCATCCGCACGGTTGGGAGAAGGAAGCCCCCGCGCCTTCATGTCTTCCTTGCTCTCGATCTGCAGCTTGCCATCCACACGGGCCACGAGCTCAGGGCCAATCAGGTCGTGATAGAGAATGTCGTCGCGCGCATCGAGCGCGCCGCCCTGTTTCAGCCAGTCGCGCATGCCCTTCCACATTTCGGCACGCTTGTTGAGACAGCCGCGGTCGATGCTCTTTTCGGCAAAGCTGACGAGCTGCCATGTGCGCCCCAGCGTCACGCCGGCGGAATAGATGCCGGTACCATGACCAAGGTCGATGAACACCGCATCGGCCTGCAATTCATCCTCGAAGCGCGCCACATGGTTTGCCACCAGAATGTCGTTGTCGTTCTTCGGCATGGTCATCAAAAGTCGGGCATAGAGCCCCTGGCGCAGATAGATCACCAGCTCGTCGTCACCCGTCCAGGCCGGATCGACGCCGATGATCTTCGGCGCGAAATCATATTGCTCCTTGCGCAGATGCACCTTCTGGGCAGCGTCCACATCCTCGGTGGAGATGAACTGCTTTGCCGATGTCGATGGAAACATGCCGCGCACTCGCACCTTGACGAAATCGCTGTCCTCGCCGTAGTCGCTGACCCATTCGGCAAGTTTCTTCTTGTTGGTACCGGGCACCGTGCGGCTGTCAATCTGCCGCCTGATCCAGCGCCGGCGATGCCGGCGGAAACACTCGCGAAACCGCCCGGTATTCTGCGTCGGATTACCAAAGACGATCCAGATGATGATGGTGTTTTCGTCGGTCAGCGCGCCTTCGGCCACTTCCCAGACACTGTCGGTAATCTTCGACGCCTCATCGAACATCAAGACGATGATGCGGTCCTTGTTGTGCAGACCGGCAAAAGCCTCGGTATTGTTGGCAGACCATGCCACGAAATCCAGCCGCCAGAGATCGGCATGTCCGCGGTCGCGAGACTTGATCGACATCGCCTGCGTCTCGAACCAGTGGCTGGTAATCGAGGAGCGGAACCACTTGCCCACTTCCGGCGATGTCTTGGTGCGCAGCTGCGTCTCGGTATTGGCGGTCACCACAATCTTGCAATCGGCAAAACACGACATGGCCCAATTGGCCATCATCCCCATCTGCGCCGATTTGCCGATCCCGTGGCCGCTCGCCACCGCAATCTGCAAAGGCTGGTAGCGGTTCTCGCTGTTCAGATGCTGTCGGATCTCGTCATTGATATCCGCCTGCCAGTCCCGCGGCCCCGCGATTCCGTCAAGCTCGCCCTGCCCCCAGTCCCAGGCAAACCGCGCCCAGGCCTGCGGATCATACTGAAACCGCGCCGCCGCCTCGATAATCTCTGCATCGAGATCGGCATCCACACGGCCCTTGCTCGCCTGCTTGGCATTGCCCATGAAACGTCTCCCGGCAAAGCCTGCAATGTCTCGTATTGAATGTCATAATCGGCGCGCATTCGCCCGATTGAAGCGGGTCGCGATCTTTCCGATCACACGGCGCGAATAATCTGCTGCAGCATCGCCTAGATTCAAAAAAGGCAAAGCGTCCTTTGTGCGTCCAATAGGACGCCCGGCGGTTTAGCTGGATACACAGTCATTCAGCCGGACACTCTGTCACTTATCACTTCCGCACGACGTTGCGATGAGGTCAAACCTCTCCTGCTCCGTCATCCTCGGGCTCGACCCGAGGATCCATGAGCCGCACTCTTAAGCGCGTGAAAAGATGGATCTTCGCCTCAAGAGCGAGGATGACTCCGAGAGGTTTTCCGCCTTCGACCAAAGGGCTGTCGTTCCAAGTTCCTACCTGGCGTCACGGCGCCAGAAAATCAGATGCATCACGTATCGAAGTCACACACGAAGCAGCTTGAAGTATACTCCCCGCCAACACCCCGACAGACCGGCGCCGTCAACCGCGACAACAAAACCCGTCACTCCAAAACCCGCGCCTTGGCCCGCGCCAACCGCTCGGCCAGCGACCCGCTGACCTCGACCTCGACCTTTTCCCGAAAGGCCTGCACATCGATATGCTTGCCGATCAGTTCCAGCCGCTTGATCCGGTCGCTGAGCTTCACCTGAGACACCCGCCCGATCGCCTCGCGGCTCTCGCCACGCCCTTCGAACAGCTCCTTGACCTCAACCGCTGCAACCAGTCCCTGCCGCCAGATCAACGGCCACTGATCGACCGGCTTCAGCCCGCCATTGTCATCATAAAGATCGGCAATATCCGCCAGCGCCTCTTCGGCCAGCCGCGAAAGCAACCAATCCGCATGGATCTGCGTGCGCTTCGAGCGCTGTTCTTTCGCCGTGTCGATCGCGTCTCTGACGGCCGTATTCCGCATGAGCTTCCACGCTATCTGGACGGGGTACGAACGGCTGTACCCTGCCCGCATCGCAGCCTGGGGAGCGTTGAGATCGACCAGATATTCCTCAACGAAGGCCTGTTGCCTCGCGCTTAGGGGCCGTGGTGATGTCATGGAAGGTCTCTCAGAGTGGGGGGTCGCATCGCTGCGTATCGAAGCGTGAATGTTGAGGCTGCGATGACTGATGCAGTCGCGGACAGCAGTAACGCCGGATCAACGGGTTGATGGAAATTAAGTGCGGGAGCACGAAGAACGCCGGTACAAAAACTGCGTATCGATGGCATTAGCCCAGAAACGCAAAAAGCGACCCGAAGGCCGCTCCCAAATACAATTCTTCGAATATGAAGACATGTCACTTATCGCTGTTTCGGGAAGAAAAGTCAAACGCTAAAATCCTCAAAACGCAAAAATCGTCTAAAGCCCTGAAACATATATTTTAAAATCCACTGATCCAAAGGACGATTTGTATATAGAATCCGCTTTGACGGCTGGTGCGACATTCATCGTCTGTGGCGACTGACATTTCGAGCATCCCGCCGTCCAGGCGTTCGGCATATCGATGATCAGAGCCGGAGATTTCGTGGCGGAATTGACGAGAAGAAGACAATCAACATGAGCGCCTATCCTCTCAGATTTTGACCTTTGCTATTGCTGCCTCTGCTAGCGGTAGCAAAGGTCAAAAGCAGACCATTAGTCACGAACGATCTGCAAAAGCGGCTCGAAACTGTAGAGCGCTGGCCGTCGACCGGCAGCAGGCTCAAGAGTCCGTATCAGCCCGCGTTCGGACAAGATTCGCGTGAACCGGTGAGCGGAGGGTCCAGGAATTCCGGATTTTTTTGTAAAAACGTTATTCCTGAAAACCGGACGCGAAAAAAGGAAGTCCAGAGCCGCTGTGCTCCACTGCGATGTCAGGAGTTGCGGAAACTCTTTTTTCAGCTCTTCGTAAAGGTCGCGAATCCGTTCGGCTGTTGCCAGGTTTTTTTGCGCCTGGGATTCCAGGGCTTCAAGAAAGAAAATGATCCACTCGGTCCAAGCCCCCGACTTGGACACGTCACGCATAAGATCGATATATTCATCGCGGCGATCTTCAAAATAGCTACTGATATAGAAGTGCGGCGCGGAGATCGCTCCGGCTTTCCAAAGCATGAGGGTGATCAACATCCGCCCAATTCTGCCATTGCCGTCCTTGAATGGATGCAGGGCTTCGAACTCTAGATGAGCGACTGCTGTCTTGATGAGAATCTGCCAGTCATCCGATTCGATGAATGCGAAAAGACGATCCATCCCGTCCTGAAGTTGTTCGGGTCGCATTGGCACGAAATGAACTTTTCGGCGCATTCGATCGGCGAGATAATTTTGCTCCGTCTTATACTCGCCGGGGGATAGATGCGCGCCGCGACCGAAACCAAGAAGAACGCGATGCGCGCTTTTTACAAGAAAGCCGGACAGTGGCGCTCCTTGCTCCATACTGCGCTGGGCGGCTGACAGGGCGCGAGTGTACAAAAAGACCTCAATCGCTTCATTACGATAGTGGCCACCCGTCTCGTCACCACTTTCCTCCTGATCGGCTTCATATCGCAACACTTCGTCGAGCGTACTGACCGTGCCTTCCATACGTGAAGACACAACGGCTTCTTGATTTCTCAAGGGCGCCAGCAGAATCTCGCTATTATGCATGCTCTTGAGCATTTGATCGTAGCGCGCCAGAGCAGCCGATGCCGATGCCACCGGCGTAATGAGTCTGCCAGCATCGATGTACCGCGGTGGAAACTGATCATAGTGATATTCGACCGCTTCAGAGAGGTCCAAGCCTGGGCGCAGCGCCATTGTGATGTCCGAGTTTCAGGATTTTTGACATACGAGCTACAATGTCATGCCTGATCACGAAGCCGTTGTCTATCAAGAATGGTTATTTTTGATAGACAACGCGGGTTGATGTACATCTGTATCACTCAAACCCATTTGATTTTCAAAATACCGGATTATTGATAGTCAAATCCTTTTGCGTATCACGCATGCGAGACAAACAGGTTTGTCTTTCAAAAAGCGGCAATTTTGAAAATCAACCTCTTCTATGCCCCGGATCGTTGTTCATCAGGCGTAGGAAGCCACTTGAAGCTCTGTAAAGGCTTCTCGAATAGCCCATAAAATTGGCGTGGCGAGGGCGGCGCGAACGCCGCCGCCTTCAAGGCTTTTCACCCCAATCACACCCCAAAAAACCGCGCCAGCACATTGCACACCACGCGCAGATCTCCCAGCATATGGTGCTGCCGCTCGCCCTTGATCACGCAGAAATCCAGCGCCGCCCAGAGGTTCTGGCGAAGCTCGTTCTGTGCGGTCTGGATGGTCTTGCGGCATCCGTCATAGCGGGCAATCACCGCCTTGCACCATTTCTCGTAATCCTCGCTGATCGTCTGGGAGGGCGTGCTGCGCTCGCTTTTGTCGCGATCGCCATCCGGCGCCTTGATCGCCATCATGTAGGATTGGCGTAGTTCCAGAAACCGCACCGCGCCTTCATATTGGTCGTCGCTCAGACCATCGCGTTTGCCGAGCATGTTCAGCGTGCCGATATAGGTTGCGGCCCGCGGATCACGCGCTTCTTCGACCGTCACGCCCATGCGGCTTGCCCGCGCCTTCAGCGCCACACTGTCTGCCGGCGCGTGGGCACGGCCGGATCTTGAGATGCGCCCATTCGGCTCACGCGCCACATTGATCACCTTGCGCCGTCCGCGCTTCTGCTTCAGTTTTTCGGCCTTGCTGGTCATGCTGCTAGTCCTTTTCCGTTGTTAATCGCGCGCCAGGATGCGCTTGATGTCGTCCATGCAGGCCGATGCACCGCGGCCTTGCTGATACTGGTCGAGAATGCGGTGGATCGCCGTTTCCCGCTTCTTGCGTTCCGATGCCGCAGCCTTTGCCTGGTGGATCGCTTCTGGAATTGTGCCGGTCACGCCCCGCCCTCCAGAGCTTGTGCCTTCGCCTTGCGATAGAGATGCAGAATGGAGGTGTGGTCGCGGCGCATGAAGCGGGCGATCTGCGGGTAGGTCTTGCCCAGCGCATCGCGAAAATGCACCACCATCTCCATCCGGATCCTGACCAGCCAGCGCGCCCGCACATCGCTGCGCACCAGATGCAGCGTGGCGTCGGGATATTTCTGAAGAAGATGACGCGCCGCGTCCGCCATGCTGTCGCGCGCGCGGTATTCCAGCGGGCTGACAAGCCGCATGAAGCCGTCCACGCGGTTGGTCTGGATCAGGGTGAAATTCAGCTGTGTCTGAGGATAGAGGCTCATCGTCTGTCGTCCTTGCCGATGCGTGTCTTTGAAATTTTCGATGGGTGCTGCGGCGTCTTCTTCATCGCATCCAGCGTCGCCTGCACCTGCGGGTCGAGAGAGCCATGCAGGAACCCGACCCTCGCCGGTGCCCCCGCACGCGCCTCCGCCACAATCGCCCTCACCCGCGCCTTCACCGCAGGATCAGCACGCTCGATGGCAATCATCGCCCGCCGCTTCTCATCCGCCGCACGGTCGAACAGCCGCGAGGCTTCGATGCGCAGCGCATAGCGTTCGGCATGAAAGGGCGCGACGATGGCTCTGGCCTGCTTGCCGAACTCCGCGCAGGTCGGCACGAACTGGCCGGTATGGTTGGCCACGCGCCCGGCAATGAAATCATTGGCGGCCTCGCACACCGCCCATTCCGGCAGATCGGCGCAGACACCGCGAAACTCCCGGCCAAACGCCGCCACATCCACGCCCGGCTGCGGGCGAAACTGGCCGATCAGCCGAATAGCCGTATCGCGAATGGTCTCCGGCGCGGCAGGCGCCAGAAGCCGGTCGATCTCCTGCACCCGCAGGGCAATCTGCCGCGCACGCTCACGATACCGCTCCGGCAGCCGGTCGAACTGATCCTTGGCAATGAGGTCAAACATCCTGAAACGCCTCCATCAACAAATCGCGGGATGATTTTTTCGGCGCGCGAGCGCCTTTGGAAAAATCGCCAGATTTTTCTTCTATGGGTGTGACTCTGGAAGCAGAGCCTTCGCTGTGCTTTGGCAATGCCTTCGCATCGCTTTTTTTCTCAGCCTTCCAGCGGGTTACGGCGCTATCTCTGGCCTTCGCCTTGCGCTCCATGGCCTTTTCGCGCTCGATCCGCAGCCGCTTCTGCACCCATTTCTTCCGCCGCTTGTCGAGCTTCCAGAACGCCATCACCACCGGCTTCATCGCCCGCCACTTGGCCGGCGAAACCTTGGCCTGCAGCGCCAGAAGTTCATCATCGTCGGCCAGCGAACAATCGGGGGAGCGCCACGCCTGGAAGAGCAGCAGCAGATAGGCGCCATGCTGCTCGGTGGTCAGATGCACCGTGTCTGCCAGATAGGCATCGGTCCAGAACGGCATGAAAGGCAGGTTAGCCATTGGCATTCTCCGCGCGCATTGGCGGCGTGCCCCAGGCATCCTTGGCCGGGTGATACTTGATCACCGCCACATTTGCCGCCCGGCTTTCTTCGCGAAGCCGTGCAAGCTCGTTGTAAACATCCGCTTCGGAACGCCCCAGAATGTAGGCGATCTCGGCCGTGTCATAGCCGGAGCGAAAAAGTGTCAGTGCCTTGCTCATGCGTGTTCCCGCTTCCTCGCCATCAGGCGGCAAAGTTCGCCTGTCGTCTGAACCGCAGGCGCAGACTTAAGGCACGTGGTATTGGCAATGGTGATATCGGCCGCACCTTCACGGCACGGCTGAGAGTTTTCGGGCCGAAAGGCCGGCGCTCCCGCGCAGGATCTTCCCGACAAGCGCCTCGAACCGTCTTCTCGAGACGGCAAAGGCTTCAAGGATTGGAGGGTTGGGCTGACGGCCCGGGAGGACAAGCCGTCAGCCCGTTTTTGATCGCCAGGGAGGAGACGCGATCAAAACCTTCGATCCAGCGGCAGAACCGCCGAAATCTCGAACTCAGTCATGGGGCAAACACTGCAGCCATCAGGCCGCCAGTCGCTCGCCATTGATGCGGTTGACCTCGCAAAGAAGCTCGACATCGAAGCTTGCATCCTCATCATCCGTCGCCACGGGCTGCATGTTGCTGTTGCATTGGGTCATAGCCGCGCGGCCTCCTCGATGGTCAGCAACTCGCAAACCGGGCGGGCAAAGGTCACGGTGATCTTGACCAGCGTATTCCAATCCGGCCCGCGCTCGATCAGGTCGTGCAACTCGTCCAGTTCCTCGATCGCGTGTTCGACATCGACGATACCGGCCTGGCTTCGATATTCGGCAACCGCCTTCCAGCGCGCCACGCCGAAGCCGGGTCTGTCCAGAACATCAGTCATCATTCTTTCCTTCCCGGATTTCGACCGGCGTCACCGTTCCGCACCTGTCGCAGAACCGCTCGATCTGGTGTTCGATAGAAAGCGGGCGCCGGCATTCGCGGCAGCCGATATAGCGTGTCTGAAACGCAGCGCGGCGCGCCTGCGCGGATGCTTCGATACGGACAGAACTCATGCGCGCCGATCCCCCATAAAGGTCAAAGCCTGCCTTTGCCCCGCCCCGATGCCGGAAGCGGCCAGCGCGGCGAAGGCCATATCGGTCCTCCGCTTCGCTGCCTGCCGCTCACCAAGGACATCGGGGCGCAGGTCCAGACGAGGGACAAACCCATCCCTCGCCATTCGCAAGACAGGCACCGTCTCAACCGCAACCGCCCCTCTGGCGCAGACCTCTCGGGCCGCCACCCGTAACCGGCAAACGAACGGCTTGAAGCCGCTCCCTGCCGAGCCGGGTCCGACCCGGAAGCCATCGGCCTCAGCGCCCGGTGCGATATGATGACGAAATCTGTTCATACAAGAAAACTAGTAAAAATTGGAACATCCGTCAACTAGTTTCCTTGTGTGCGTTTCCACAAGTGTTCTGGTAGAAACTAAGCCATGGGAATTATTGGCGAAAATCTGAAATCGATCAGGAAGATCAAAAATCTTTCGCAGGCGAAAGTTGCGGAACTGTCGGGTGTGAGCCAGCAGCTCATCTCGCAGCTCGAGACCGGCTTGACTGAAAAGACCACTGAACTTCCCGCCCTTGCCCAGGCGCTCGGCGTCAGCGTCCACGAACTCGACCCATCCTACACGCCGGATGCGGAGGGCGTTCCCACCCTGATCGTGCCCTATCTCGCCTGGGTCAGCGCCGGCGCCATGATCCGCGATGACATCGCCGACGAAGCCCTTGGCCTCATCCGCGTGGCGGATTTGCCGGCCTCGGGAGACTGGATTGCCTTGAAAGTCAGCGGCGATTCCATGGACAGGATTTCTCCGCCCGACTCCATCATCTTCGTCGATCGCAACGATCGCAACCTCGTTCCCAATGGCTGCTACGTCATCTCGGACGTGGAAGGCAACGCCACCTATAAGCGCTACCGCTCCGGCCCCATGCGCTTCGAACCCGTCTCCACCAATCCACAGCACGAACCGATCTTCCCGGACAACGACCCCATCATCGTCGGCCGCGTCCGCCGCTCGATCATCAATATGTAGCCTGCTGCCAAGCATCACCTCGCCGCCGGTCGACGTCCCATCATCACAGCAACGATCCGTTTGACCAATCGGCCCTCTGCAAACTGATTCTCTCTTTGTTCCCACATTTACTAGTTTTCTTGTTGACATAAATACTAGTATAATAGTAGAAATGGATCTGTGTCCGAACAGGTGAACCCGCATCAGGCGGAGTAACCCGGTATCTGAGAAGACAGCGACGATGAGGATCACCCCCCATGACCACGCCTGGCTACATCATCGGAAAAGACGAAATGCTGCTGATTGCCACCCGCTGGCGCGATGGCGATACGGTTCTTCTGGAAATGCCGGTGCGCCTCTATAAGGCGGAGGAGATCCAGTCCCTGATCGATGAGACCACCTCGCAAAACTGCACGGTGATCAGCGTCGATCTCTACGACGTCACCGCCAAGAAGGGCATGTCCATCGCCGATGATTTCGATATCCGCCCTTTTGCTGAGCGCGAGGAAGACCGAAAGGAAAAGGACGCACGCGACGAGATGGCAGAGCAACGCCGATTGCGACACGGCACCGGTCTCTACAACACGCTGAACCATACGCAGCAGGGCATCCAGTCGCGAGCGTGAAGCCCATGGGCCATGAAGGGACAGACCCGCCCGGTATCGACGGGACGCTTTACATTTTTGAATCGACGCATCGTGCCTTTGCGAAAATCGAGCCCGATTTTCGCGCCGACGCTGTAGCCCTCAAAGAGCCGAGTGGCACGCCACCGCGCTCCAAGCTGCAGGCCGCAAGATGTTTCTGTTGTTGCTTCGGAGTTACAGCATTTTGCCGCCAATAGGCTATCGATAGCGCCATTGAACCTCAGAGTGCTTCCGATGAAAACCACTGTCTTTGCCGCCGCCGCTTTTATTCTTGCCGCAACTTCCGCAATTGCCGCGGACGCCGTCTCGGACGTTCCCGCAGCACCGGTCGCCATCGACAACTCTTCCTTCTCCTGGAGCGGCTTTAACGCGGGTATTCAGGTTGGATATGGCTGGAACAAGAACGATATTCTGGGCATCGCTCCGGTCGGCACAGTGAATGCCAATTTCGACGACGGCCTGATCGGCGGTTTTGCCGGTTACAATTATCAGTTCTCCAACAACTGGGTCGCAGGCGTCGAAGGTGATTTCGAAGGCAACCTGGGCGGCGGCAAGCTCACGGTTCTCGCACCCGATTTTTACGAATACGGATTCGATTGGCAGGGCTCGGTCCGCGGCAAGGTCGGCTACGCGGTTGACCGCGCCTTGGTCTATGGCACGGCCGGCTGGGCCATCGGCCGCGGCTATCTGACGGTGCCAGGTGCCGGCACCCAGAAGGAAAATTTCTACGGCTTCACCGTCGGCGCCGGCGTCGATTACGCCTTCACCGACATGATCTTCGGTCGCGTCGAATATCGCTACACCAATTTCGGCGACCAGAACTTCGATTATGACGCCGGCCCGCTGCTCAACTCAGACATCGACCAGCACGGTGTGCGCCTCGGCCTCGGCGTGAAGTTTTAATCCACCTCGATTGCTCACGATGCGGGCTGGGTAGCGGATGCTCTCAGTGGAACCGCGGCATACCAAAAGACGCGAGACAATCTGGGCCTTATCCACGAGCTTGCCTGTTGCACGCGCGCTCTGCCCCACCCACTGCCGTCATCCTCGGGCTTGACCCGAGGATCCACAACGTCAAGGGCTTAACAGGCAATCAGCGCAGGCCACCACGCGCAATGAACTCTGAAGGGCATGGATTCTCGGCTCGAGGCCGAGAATGACGGAAGTGAGGTGAGTGCCGCTCATCGGCCCAAACAACGCACCCGCACCACCAAACCCTCACCCCATCACCGGCCGCGGGTTGCCCGCATCATCCACCGCCACCATGATGAACACGGCCTCCGTCACCTTGTCGCGGGAGTGTTGCGAATAGTGGCGCGTCCAGGCTTCGATCTTCAGCGTGATCGATGTGCGCCCAACCTTCTCGATGCGGGTATAGACACACAGCGTGTCGCCGATCTTCACCGGCTTCTTGAAGACGATCTCGTTGACGGCAACGGTGACCGTGCGGCCGCCCGCCACGTCATTGGCGCGCACGAAGGCGGCAAGGTCCATCTGCGACATCACCCAGCCGCCAAAAATATCACCGGCGGGATTGGCGTCAGCCGGCATGGCCAGCGTGCGAAGGGTCAGTTCCATATCGGAGGGTGGTTGGTTGTCCATCAGCATACCTCTTGATCGCGCACCTCCCGGTGTCGCGATAGCCTATTCACCATTGATTGGAAAAGAGCGATTTCGTCTTGGCTGGTCTTCATTTCCAGCATGTCGCTTGAAATGAGGAAGCTGATTCTTGAATCAACAACAAGTCATGTCAAACACAGTCAAAAAACCACAATACAACAAATTACCAAGCTTCGGTAATGCTTCGTTAACTATAACGGCTCAGTCTCTTAATTTATTAGGTTAATTTCATATACTTCCAGATGCAGGGCGAGGCTCGAAAATGGCATATGACTGGAGTGGGAATGACATCAAACAGAGGCATTACGATCGCCTGATCGTGGTCGCTTTGCTGGCCATCGTCTCGATTGCGGTGACGGCGCCCTTTATGCTTCGTTTCGAAACACAGACGATGAAAGGAGAGCGGATCGAAATCCGCTCACCGGTGGTCATGGAAGACACGCACGCTATCCAGCTGGCGCGGTCGTAACCAGCTCGAGATGCAGAACGCGCGGTGACAGCACCTGCATCACCGCATCAGAGCGGCCGATATAGACCACGGCGGTGTCCTTCATGGCGCTCAGCACCTCCACCAGCCGGTCGATCGTGTGCTTCTCCAGACCTTCCAGCAGATCGTCGATGAACAGCCAGCGCGGCTTTAACAGAAGCGCGTTGGCCACCCGAATACAGGCCTGCTCGTCGGAATCGAACTTCTGGTCCCAGCGAATATTGTCGTTCATCCGCGGAATGATGTGGCCGAGGCCGCAGGCTTCCATGGCGGCCAGAAATTCTTCTTCCGTGAACTTCTGCGGCGCACGCGGATAGGAGAGAATTTCGCGCAATGGCGCCGCCGGCATATAGCCGTGCTGGGCAATGAACAGCGTCTCGTCGCGCGGCGGCATGGTGATCTTGCCGCGCCCCCAGGGCCAGAGCCCGGCAATCGCCGCAAAGAACAGCCGTCGGTTCACGCCCTGGTCTCCGTCGATCACCACACGGTCGCCAATGGCGATCTCGACAGGAGCTTCGCGCAGCCTGAAGCTGCGCGCCATCTCCTTGCCTCCCGCTTCAGGACTGATTTCGACGGATGAAAACCGCACGACATCGGTCGCGGAACGTTCGAGGTCGATGGCGTTTTCGTGCCTCTCGACGCTGTCCATCTGGATCAGCGCATTGCGGAAGATCGACACGCGTTGCAGCGTCGCCTTCCAGCTGGCGATCGGGCCGAAGTTGTCGATGTACCAGCGCAGTGCCACATTCACCTGGTTGAAGGCGCCCACCGCCATCATCAGCCCGCCAAACGTCAGGTTGCCGGAGAAATAAACGGGCGCGGCAATCAGGATCGGCGCGACGATGGCAAGCCAGCCATAACCGGCAGACACCCATGTCAGATGCGTCAGCCCCATGGCGAGCCCCCGAATGACGACCAGCACCGCGTCGATATCCTGGCGAATGCGGTGACGCTCGTTCTTCTCGCCGCGTGAAAGGGTGATGGCCGTCAGATTTTCGCTCGCGCGCATCAAAGAGAAGCGAAGCTCCGCTTCCTTGGAATAGCGCTCGGCGTTCAGCGGCACCAGCCGGTAGCCGACAATGTTGGAAAGCAGCGAGGCCGATCCCGCATAAAGAAGTGCCGCCCAGACCATATAGCCCGGGATCGCCACCATCTTGCCGCCGATCTCGATGGCAAAGCCCGCCGAAAGCCCCCAGAGCACGCCAATGAAGCTGACGAGAATAATCGTGGCGTTGACGAGACCGATCGCAAGTGCGGTGCTGCTTTCGGCCAGGTTGCGCACATCCTCATGCAGGCGCTGGTCGGGGTTGATGGAAATGGTGCCGAAGCTTGCAAGCTTGGCGGCACGGCCGGGCTTCAGCCACTGCTCCACCATGTCTTTCGCCAGCCCTTCGCGCATGTTCAGCGCGGTCATCTGGTTCAGCCATGTCTGGAAGACGTTGAGAAGCAGCAGACACCCGGCAATGATGGTGAAGACTTCCAACTGGTGAATGAAGGCGTTAAGGTCGCGCCGCTCCAGCGAATTGTAGAAGGGCGCGTTCCATTCGTTCAGCCTCACCTGCCCATAGGCTGTCACGAGAATGATGGTCAGCAGACCGCAGGCCAGAAGGATCAGCCGGGATCGCACCGGAGATGTCCAGAAGGCACTGCCCATCATCCGCATCTGCGCTCTGAAATTGAGATCGAATCGCGCGTAGGCAGCCATCTCCTCAGGAGAATTTCCTTGCGTTTTCAATTCATTACCACTTTCTCAAATCACAGAATCGCGCTGACTGACAAAGACCAAGTCTGTGCCCTAGCGATGACAGCAATATCACTAAGCTGATACTTGTCTACACGACCTCAAGAACACCTCTGACGCGCCCTTTGAAATGCCGCGGCGACGAATGCACGACGGGACCGAAATGTTCCTTGCATTATGCGCGTGCATTGCACAAAGTCAGGGCAATAGAGGGGGCGGAACAATCCGCAAATGCCGGAAATATAAGGTAATACATGTCGATCAAGGCGAGCATCTATCATCTGACGCATTATAAATATGACCGGCCAGTCCGCCTCGGACCCCAGATCATAAGGTTGAAACCGGCGCCGCATTCACGCACCAAGGTCATCAGCCATTCGCTGAAGGTCACGCCCTCCAATCATTTCGTCAATCTGCAGCAGGATCCTTACGGCAACTTCCAGGCCCGCTTCGTCTTTCCCGATCCGGTCACCGAGTTCAAGATCGAGGTCGATCTCGTTGCGGATATGACGGTCTATAATCCCTTCGATTTCTTCGTCGAAGAAAGCGCCACCAAATGGCCCTTCGACTATCCGGAAACGCTGAAGGACGATCTGTCGATCTACCGCAAGCCGGAAGAGACGGGTCCGCTCTTCGATGCGCTGATGGCCACCATCGACAAGACGCCCGGCCAGACGACCGTCGATATGATCGTCGGCATCAATGCCAAACTTCAGCAGGCCATCGGTTACGTCATCCGCATGGAGCCCGGCGTGCAGACCCCGGAAGAAACGCTTCTGTCGGGCAAGGGCTCCTGCCGCGATACCAGCTGGCTTCTCGTGCAGGTGCTGCGTCGCCTGGGACTGGCCGCCCGCTTCGTCTCCGGCTATCTCATTCAGCTCGCGCCGGATCTGAAGGCGCTCGATGGACCGTCCGGTACGGAAGTGGATTTCACCGATCTGCATGCCTGGGCGGAAGTCTATCTGCCGGGTGCCGGCTGGGTCGGTTTTGACCCGACATCGGGGCTTCTGACCGGCGAAAGCCATATCCCCTTGTCGGCCACCCCGCATTATCGCAACGCAGCGCCGATCTCCGGCGGCTATTTCGGCGAGGCCAATACGGAATTCGCCTTCGACATGAGGGTGACGCGCGTTGCCGAACATCCGCGCATCACCAAGCCCTTTTCGGATGAAAGCTGGGAAGAGCTGAATGCGCTTGGCGAAACGGTCGATCGCGCGCTCACCGCGCAGGATGTGCGCCTCACCATGGGCGGTGAACCGACCTTCGTCTCCATCGACGATTTCGAATCCGAGGAATGGAACACCGGCGCCGTCGGCCCGACCAAGCGGCAGAAGGCGGATATCCTCATCCGCAAACTGCGCGAGCGCTTTGCCCCCAACGGCTTCCTGCATTATGGTCAGGGCAAGTGGTATCCGGGCGAAACCCTGCCACGCTGGACCTTCTCGCTCTATTGGCGCAAGGACGGCAAGTCCGTCTGGCGCAATCCCGATCTCGTCGCTCAGGAAGGTCAGGATACCGGCGTCACCTCCACCGATGCCGAACGGCTTCTCACCTCGATTGCCGGCCATCTCGGCATCGAGCCCGATCTGGTACTGCCCGCCTATGAAGACACGGCGGAATGGCTGATCAAGGAAGCCAACCTTCCCGACAATGTCGATCCCTCCAACTCCAAGCTCAAGGACCCGGAAGAGCGTAGCCGCCTTGCCCGCGTCTTCGAGCGCGGCCTGACGGAGCCGACCGGCTATATTCTGCCCGTGCAGGCGTGGAATGCGCAAAGCTCCGGCCACAAGCGCTGGGTCAGCGAGCGGTGGAAGACACGGCGCGGCAAGATCTTCCTGGTGCCCGGCGATAGCGCCGTCGGCTACCGCCTGCCGCTTGGAACCCTGCCTTACGTTCCGCCGTCCGCCTTCCCCTACATTCACGAGGCTGATCCCTCGATTCCACGCGGCCCTCTGCCGGACGCCTTGCCGCCTTCGGCGCATGCCCCATCGCCTTCGGCACGCAGTATGCCGGAAGCTTCCTTCCAGGCGGGCGATGCCCCAAATCTCGGCCGCAACGAGCAGGTCATCAGTGATATCGCCGGAACGGTGCGCACCGCACTATCCGTCGAAGCGCGCGATGGCAGGCTCTGCGTCTTCATGCCGCCGGTCGAACGCATCGAGGATTATCTCGACCTCATCGCATCCGCCGAGGCTGCCGCCACCGATCTCGGCCTGCCCGTCCATATCGAGGGCTATGCGCCCCCGCATGACGAGCGCATGAACGTCATCCGCGTCGCACCCGATCCCGGCGTCATCGAGGTCAACATCCATCCGGCGGCAAGCTGGAAGGAGTGCGTCGATATCACCACCGCGATTTATGAAGACGCGCGCCAGTCGCGGCTTGGCGCCGACAAGTTCATGATCGACGGTCGCCACACCGGCACCGGCGGCGGCAACCATGTGGTCGTCGGTGGCGCAAACCCCAATGACAGCCCGTTCCTGCGCCGTCCCGATCTATTGAAGAGCCTCGTGCTGCACTGGCAGCGCCACCCCTCGCTCTCCTACCTCTTCTCCGGCCTCTTCATCGGCCCCACCAGCCAGGCGCCGCGCATCGATGAAGCGCGCCATGACAGCATGTACGAGCTGGAAATCGCCATGGCCCAGGTGCCGGCACCGGGCGAAGGCGTGCCGCCCCTGCCGTGGCTGGTCGACCGTCTGTTCCGCAATCTTCTGGTGGATGTGACTGGCAACACCCACCGCTCGGAAATCTGCATCGACAAGCTGTTTTCGCCCGATGGCCCGACGGGCCGTCTTGGCCTCGTGGAATTCCGCGGTTTCGAAATGCCGCCGAATGCCCGCATGTCGCTTGCCCAGCAATTGCTGGTGCGTGCGCTGATCGCCCGTTTCTGGAAGAACCCGGTCAGTGGCAAGTTCGTCCGCTGGGGTACAGCGCTTGCTGACCGCTTCATGCTGCCGCACTATATCTGGGCGGATTTCCTCGACGTTCTCGCCGATCTGAGAGAAAACGGTTTCGACCTGAAGCCGGAATGGTTCGTCGCCCAGCTTGAATTCCGCTTCCCCTTCTTCGGCGAGGTGGAATATGAGGGCTCGAAACTGGAACTGCGCCAGGCGCTGGAACCCTGGCATGTCATGGGCGAACAGGGTGCCATTGGCGGCACCGTGCGCTATGTGGATTCCTCCGTCGAACGCCTTCAGGTACGCCTCGAAACCACCAATCCGGCCCGCTACACCGTGTCCTGCAATGGCCGCGCCGTGCCCCTGAAGCCAACGGGCGAATCCGGCGTTTCTGTCGCAGGCGTGCGCTTCAAGGCGTGGCAGCCGGCAGCTGGCCTGCACCCGGTGCTGCCGGTCAACTCGCCCTTAACATTCGATATTTATGATACATGGTCGAACCGTTCGATCGGTGGCTGCATCTATCATGTTGCCCATCCGGGCGGGCGCAACTATGACACCTTTCCGGTCAATGGAAACGAGGCGGAAGCGCGTCGCCTGGCGCGTTTCGAGCCATGGGGCCATACGGCCGGTCAATATACCGTCTGGCCGGAAGCGGTGTCGCCGGAATTTCCGCTGACACTCGATCTGCGACGCCCGCAAGGAGTATAAGGTGGCGAAGGCACCTGCAACGGAACGCAAGACCGGAGAAACCGGCATGGGATCCATGCTGGGCTATCGCGCGTTGCCGGGCGTTGCCGATGAAATGCTGGATATAGACGGGCGCATCCGCCCCGTCTGGCAGCCCTTCGTCAATGCCCTTTCGCGCATGGACGAGCGTGAACTGCACGACCGCTTCTCGCGTACCGACCGCTATCTGCGCGATGCCGGCGTTTTCTATCGCGACTATAGCGCTCAAGGCGTCGGCGGTGGCGGCAGCGAACGCAACTGGCCGATCTCGCATGTCCCGGTTCTGATCGACGATGCCGAATGGCAAGTCGTCACCAAAGGCCTCGTCCAGCGCGCCAATCTGCTCGAAGCCGTGGTGGCCGATATCTATGGCGAGAACACGCTGGTGCAGCAGGGCTACGTGCCGCCAGCCCTCATTGCCTCCAATCCGGAATTTCTGCGGCCCATGGTGGGGGTAAAACCCGCCAACGGCCATTACCTGCACTTCTGCTCCTTCGAGATCGGCCGTGGCCCGGATGGCAACTGGTGGGTTCTGGCCGATCGCGCCCAGGCACCCTCCGGCGCGGGCTTCGCGCTCGAAAACCGTGTGGCCACCACCCGCGCCTTTTCCGATATCTATGCGGAGGCGCATGTCCATCGCCTCGCCTCCTTCTTCGGCGCGTTTCGCGATACGCTGCAATCGCACCGCCAGCATATGGATGAGCGTATCGCGGTCCTGACCCCCGGCCCTGCCAGCGAAACCTATTTCGAGCATGCCTATATCGCTCGCTATCTCGGCTTCATGCTCCTGGAAGGCGAAGACCTGACGGTCGTCAACAACCGCGTCATGGTGCGCACCGTTGCAGGCCTCAAGCCCGTCGGCGTGTTGTGGCGGCGTCTCGATGCATCCTATGCCGATCCGCTGGAGCTCGACCAGAACTCCCATATCGGCACGCCCGGCATGGTGCAGGCGCTGCGCGCCGGTTCGCTCAACATGGTCAATGCGCTCGGCAGCGGCATCTTGGAAACCCGCGCACTGCTTGCCTTCATGCCCGCCATCTGTCGCCATATCCTCGGCGAAGATCTCGCCATGCCGTCGATTGCTACATGGTGGTGCGGCCAGCCGACGGAGCGTCAGCAGGTGGCGAGCAATATCGAGCGCATGGTCATCGGCCCCGCTTACTCGCGCCTGCCCTTCTTCGACGACAACGGGCAGTCGGTGCTGGGTTCGAGCCTGCGCGAAACCGCCAGGGATTCGATCAGCGATTGGCTCGCAACCGACGGCCACAAGCTCGTCGGCCAGGAAGTCGTTACGCTGTCCACCACGCCTGCCTTCGTCGACGGCAAGCTTGTGCCACGGCCCATGAGCCTTCGCGTCTTCGTTGCCCGCACCCAGGATGGCTGGCAGGTGATGCCGGGCGGCTTTGCCCGCATCGGCCGCAGCAACGATGTGGCGGCCATTGCCATGCAGGCCGGAGGCCGCGCGGCGGATGTCTGGATCGTCAGCGACAAGCCGGTGGAGCGCACCACGCTGCTGCCGCCGGAAGAAAACTTCATCCGCAACATACCCGGCAGCCTTCCAAGCCGTGCGGCCGATAATCTCTTCTGGCTCGGCCGCTATATCGAACGCTCCGAAGGCGCGCTGCGCATTCTGCGCGCCTGGCATGCACGCTATGCCGAATCCGCCGATCCGAAGCAGCCGCTGCTTGCCCATGTCACCGATTATCTGGAAACCGTCGATATCGACGTGGAGGAGCCCGTCCCCTCCAGCCTGATCGCCAACATCAACAGCGCCATCTATTCCGCCAGCAACATCCGCGACCGTTTCTCGCCGGATGGCTGGCTGGCACTCAACGATCTGGCGAAAACCGCACGCCGTTTTCACAGCAAGATCCATGCAGGCGACGATGCCACCCATGCCATGACCATTCTGTTGCGCAAGGTCGCGGGCTTTGCCGGTCTCGTGCATGAAAACATGTATCGCTTCACCGGCTGGCGCTTTCTGGCGATCGGGCGCTATCTCGAACGTGGTCTTCACATGACACGGCTGCTTGCGCATATGGGCGGGCCGGAAGCGCCCGACGGCTCCTATGACATGCTGCTCGAAATCGGCGACAGCGTCATGACCCATCGCCGCCGCTACAATGTGAATACCGCAGCGCTGACCGTCATGGATCTTCTGGCGCTCGACCCGCTCAACCCGCGCTCGATCCTCTTCCAGCTGAACGAGATCCATGCCGAGGTCGAGCAATTGCCCAACGCCTCCATCAACGGCCAGATGTCGCCCTTCTGCCGAGAGGCGATGCGCATTCAGTCCACGCTTGCGGTCATGACGTCGGAAAATCTCTCCGGCGATGTCTTCCGCCAGCTGGAGAAGGATCTCGAACGGCTTTCCGATATTCTCGCACAAACCTATCTCGGATAGTCGATGCTCTACGATCTCTCGCTGCATATGGGTTATGTCTACGACACGCTGGCATCCGGCGCGCGCCACATCATCCGTGTCACGCCGCTTTCCATTCAGGGCAGGCAAAGGCTGGTCGCCTCTGCTCTCACCGTCTCGCCGACGCCCGAAGAGCGTACCGTCTTCGACGACTTCTTCCACCAGAGCGCCACCTCGATCTATCTGCGCGCCTCCCACGACAAGCTCGACATTCGCATGCAGGCCCGCGTCTCGGTCGAGAGTCCGTCGCTGACGGCAGATCTCTCGCCACCGCTCGAGAGGCTGCAGGCAGAGCTTTCCAGCATCAACTCGCTGGACGCTGAGGCGCCGCACCATCTGGCAGGAGCCAGCCCCCGCATCGGCGAAGATGCGGCGATTGCGTCTTACGCGCGTGAAACGGCCAAGCCTGGCATGACGGTGCGCGAAATTGCCTTTGCGCTGTGCAAGCGCATCTACAAGGACTTCAAATATGATGGCGAGGCCACCACGGTGGACACGACACCCGGCCAGGCCTTCAAGCTGAAGCGTGGCGTCTGCCAGGATTTCTCCCACATCATGATTGCAGCACTGCGCAGCCTCGGCATTCCCGCTGGCTATGTCAGCGGCTTCCTGCGCACCATTCCCCCACCCGGCAAGGAGCGACTGGAAGGCGCAGACGCCATGCATGCCTGGGTGCGCGTCTGGTGCGGCGAAGCGGACGGCTATATCGAACTGGACCCGACCAACGATATCCTTGCCGGCAGCGATCACATCGTCGTTGGCTATGGCCGTGATTACGCCGATGTGGCACCCGTCATCGGCGTATTGAAAAGCTACGGCAACCAGAAGATTACACAAGCGGTCGATGTCGTCCCGGTCAGTTGATCATCACCCTTTCAACCGCCTATGCCATCCTTCACCGATCGAGAGTTGTCTGCGGTAGAACAGCTGCAAGTAAAAAGCGTCACAACTGTAATTATTATCAAATAAAACGCCACTTTGCTCAAACTGGAGTGCTTGAGTTAGCAAATCATCAATGAAGCGTCGGTAAGCCTGCCCCTTATAAAACAAGGCGATAGCTGGGTGGTGGCCGAATGATGATGGGACGGACGTTTAAAAGGTTACTTGCCGACAAGCGCGGCAACTTCGCAATTTTGACTGCACTTGGTCTGCCTCTCCTCTTTGGTGCCGTTGGCGCTGGCATGGAAACCACTCGCGTGATGCAGGTGAGAAATGACATGCAGATCGCACTCGACAGCGCCGTTCTCGCGGCAGCGACGCATGCCCGGCTCGACGAGGGCCGCAAGTCCGACGCAGAGTATGCCGCGGAGGTAAAGAAGGTCGTTGAAGAAGCTTCGGGGGGTCAACTTGACAACGGAAGCGGTAATGGAGGTGGAGGCGGAAACGGCAGCGGAAGCGGGCCCCGGCACCCGCTCGACCCCGGGCTCGATCATGGCCTCGATCACGGACTGGGTAAAGGAAACGGCAAGGGTAACGGCAACGGTGCCGATAAGAGCAACCCAAAAAAAGACAAAGCCGAAGTCGATGCGACGGCCAGCCGCAATGAGACCAAGAAGGGAACGAGCTTCAAGATTTCCGGCTCGCTCACCCGTCAGGTGCCCCTTAACCCGCTGATCGGCTTCATCGGCGTCAATACGGTCACGATCACCGTCAGCAGCACGGCCGAAAGCAGCTTCAGCAAGGGTGCGGCCATGTCTCTTTATCTGGTGCTGGATCGCTCCGGTTCCATGGCCTTCAAGACCGATACGTTGGACAAATCCAGGAATTCCTGTGACAACTACACGGAACAATCCTGGCCGAGAGTGGCCTTCACCACCCCCTGCTACATCAAGAAGATGGCGTCGCTGCAGGCGGCAGTCTCCTACCTGGTGGACACGCTGAACAAGTCGGACCCGTCCTATAACCAGTCAGGCAATCCTGAGTCTGAACTCATCCGCACCGGGGCCATTGCCTATAACTCGGCAAGTTTCAGCGCGCAGAAGATCACCTGGGGTACATCAGCGACGAAGCGATATGTCGACTCCATCCCTGCGGTGCCGACAGGGGGCACCAATGCCTATCCATCACTGACGACCGCATACAACGCTCTGAGAGGCTCCAATCCGGAGGAGCGCACGCGGCATGATGAAAGAGGCAACAAAATGTTCCAGCGCTTTATCGTGTTCATGACCGATGGTGAAATGACCAACTCGAGCATCGACGGACAGGTGCGTTCCATTTGCTCTTCGATCAAGGAAGATGGCATCAAGATCTTCACCGTGGCCTTCATGGCGCCGGACAAGGGCAAATCGCTGCTGAAATATTGCGCCAGCAGCCCTGACAATTACTTCGAGCCCGATAACATGGAAGAGATCGTCGCCGCCTTCGGCGAGATCGCCCGCAAGGCCGCAAGCGTTCCCACCCGCCTGATCAACTGACCTTCCAATTCACCCGTACGTTTTTAGGAGCGCGTGGCGAAAGCCGCGCGCGACAGCTTCGGCCCGAAAATCGGAACCGATTTTCCGCAAAGCACGATGCGTGGACGTAAAAAGAAATAGATCGTCTCTCACGCGTCCAAATGGGCGCATAGGAGACGATCTATCTGCGTTTCAGTCAGCCTTTTCGCCACCGCTCGCGCCCCTTTCTGGGCAATCGCTCCTCTTGCGAAAAGGGCTGTTGCCACAGCCGCTTATCGATGCATAAACTGCAATCGAAGCAGTGCAGCATGTCGTGCAATCCGCAAGGCGATTTTCGATCGTGACATGCAACAATGAAAGGATTGAAAGCGTGACGAGCCGCTCCCAAGGATCGCGACGCGCTTTGATCGACAGATAGACTCAGGCCCTCTCCTCCCATCAAGGTGCTGACCGACCCATGATCAACAAACTTGCCACCAACGACCTTCCCCGCCCCGCCCCGCGCAGTTCCGAACCGGATGTGCTTGCCTCTGAAATCATCGAGCGCCTCACCTACCGCATCGGCAAGGACGTCAAGGTCGCAAAGCCGCATGACTGGTTGACGGCCACCATTCTCGTCGTTCGCGACCGCATCATCGACAAGTGGATGGAATCCACCCGCAAGGCCTATCAGAACGATTCCAAGCGGGTCTATTACCTGTCGCTGGAATTTCTCATCGGCCGGCTGATGCGAGACGCTATTTCCAACCTGGAACTGATGGAGGAAATTCGCCAGGCGCTCACCTCGCTCGGTGTCGAGTTCGACGTGATCGCCGGACTGGAGCCCGATGCGGCCCTCGGCAATGGCGGTCTTGGCCGTCTCGCCGCCTGTTTCATGGAATCCATGGCCACCGTCGATATCGCCGCCTATGGCTACGGCATCCGCTATGTCCACGGCCTGTTCCGCCAGCAGATGGCCGATGGCTGGCAGGTGGAGTTGCCCGAGACCTGGCTTGCCCACGGCAACCCGTGGGAATTCGAGCGGCGTGAAAGCGCCTATGAAATCGGCTTCGGCGGCACGGTGGAAACCATTGGCGGCTATGAAGATCCGCAGCGCTTCCTGTGGAAACCGGCCGAGCGCATGATCGCCATGGCCTATGACACGCCGGTGGTCGGCTGGCGCGGCACCCGCGTCAACACGCTGCGCCTCTGGTCCGCGCAGCCCATCGATCCGATCCTGCTCGATGCCTTCAATGCCGGCGACCACATTGGCGCGCTGCGTGAAAGCAACAAGGCCGAGTCCCTCACCCGCGTTCTTTACCCAGCCGACGCAAACCCCGCCGGCCAGGAACTGCGCCTGCGCCAGGAATACTTCTTCTCGTCCGCTTCGCTGCAGGACATTCTGCGCCGTCACCTGCAGCAATATCCGGACTTCACCAATCTCCCGGACAAGGTCTCCATCCAGCTCAACGATACCCATCCGGCCATATCCATTGCCGAAATGATGCGCCTTCTCTGCGACGTGCATGGCATGGATTTCGAAGAGGCCTGGACGATCACCCGTGGCACCTTCTCCTACACCAACCACACGCTTCTTCCCGAAGCGCTGGAAAGCTGGCCGGTGCCGCTGCTTGAGCGGCTTCTGCCGCGCCACATGCAGATCATCTACGCGATCAATGCCAACACGCTGATCTTCGCCCGCAAGGAAAAGAAGCTCTCGGATGGCCAGATCCGCTCGATCTCGCTGATCGACGAAGGCGGCGAGCGCCGGGTGCGCATGGGCAACCTCGCCTTTATCGGCTCGCATTCCATCAACGGCGTGTCGGCGCTGCATACCGAGCTGATGAAGGAAACGGTCTTTTCCGACCTGCACATGCTGTTTCCAAACCGCATCAACAACAAGACAAACGGCATTACCCCACGCCGCTGGCTGATGCAGTGCAATCCGGGCCTGACGAGCCTGATCCGCGACGCCATCGGCGATGCCTTCCTGGACGATGCCGAGAAGCTTCTCGATCTCGACCGCTTTGCCGAAGATTCCAGCTTCCGCGACAAGTTCGCCGAGATCAAGCGGCAGAACAAGGTGCGCCTTGCCAACACGGTGGCGCAGCGCATGGGCATCCGCGTCGATCCCTCCGCGCTCTTCGATATCCAGATCAAGCGCATCCACGAATATAAGCGCCAGCTGCTGAACCTGATCGAGGCGGTCGCTTTGTACGACCAAATTCGTTCGCACCCGGAACTGGATTGGGTTCCGCGCGTTAAGTTCTTTGCCGGTAAGGCCGCGCCGAGTTATCACAACGCCAAGCTTATCATTAAGCTCGCCAACGATATCGCCCGCGTCATCAATAACGATCCGGCAGTGCGTGGGCTTCTGAAAGTGGTATTTATTCCGAATTATAACGTCTCGCTGGCCGAAATCATGGTGCCGGCCGCTGACCTGTCGGAGCAGATTTCCACCGCGGGCATGGAAGCGTCGGGCACCGGCAACATGAAATTCGCGCTCAATGGCGCACTCACCATCGGCACGCTCGACGGCGCCAATGTCGAGATGCTTGAGCATGTCGGCGAAGACAATATCGTCATCTTCGGCAAGACCGCCGACGAGGTCTCCAAGGCGCGCTCCGAGGGCCACAATCCGCGCGCCATCATCGAAAATTCGGCCGAGCTTGCTCAAGCCGTCTCTTCGATTGCGTCCGGCGTGTTTTCGCCTGACGACCGCTCGCGCTTCACCGGACTGATGGACGGTCTCTACAACAATGACTGGTTCATGGTCGCCGCCGATTTCGATGCCTATGCGCAAGCCCAGCGCGATGTCGATGCCATCTGGAGCAACCCCTCCAGCTGGTTTGAAAAAACCGTTCGCAATACCGCGCGCATGGGCTGGTTCTCGTCCGACCGGACGATCCGCCAATACGCCACGGAAATCTGGAGAGCCTGATGAAAAAACCGCTCAATTCGGCTGAAGAGAAGACTTTCAACTCCATACCCACGGCCGAAATCGAGGCAATCAAGAGCGGTTTGCATTCCAATCCTTTTGCAGTGCTCGGCGTCCACCAGACGCCGGGCACTCTTGTCGCCCGCTGTTTTATCCCGGGCGCCGAAGAAGTGACGGTCATGACCTTGGACGGCAACGTTGCCGGAGAGTTGACCCGCGTCGACGACGACGGCTTCTTCGAAGGTCCGATCACGATTACCAAGCGCCAGCCCGTGCGTTACCGCGCGCTGCGCGACGATGCCGAATGGGCGGTAACCGACCCCTATAGTTTCGGCCCCGTGCTTGGCCCGATGGATGATTATCTGGTGCGCGAAGGCTCGCACCTACGCCTTTTTGACAAGATGGGCGCCCATCCCCTGAAGCTTGAAGGCGTCGAGGGTTTCCATTTCGCGGTCTGGGCCCCGAATGCGCGCCGCGTCTCGGTCGTCGGCGATTTCAACAACTGGGATGGCCGCCGCCATGTGATGCGCTTTCGCAAGGACACCGGCATCTGGGAAATCTTCGCACCGGATGTCTATGCCGGCTGCGCCTACAAATTCGAGATCATCGGCCCCCATGGCGAGCTTTTGCCGCTGAAGGCCGACCCTTACGCGCGCCGCGCCGAGCTTCGCCCGAAGAATGCCTCCGTCACCACGCCGGAGCTTGTGCAGCAATGGGAAGACGACGCGCACCGCAAGCATTGGGCCAGCATCGATCAGCGTCGCCAGCCGATCAGCGTCTATGAGGTCCACGCTGCCTCCTGGCGCAAGCACCAGGACGGCTCCATGCTGACCTGGGACGAGATGGCCGCCCAGCTCATCCCCTATTGCGCCGACATGGGCTTCACCCATATCGAATTCCTGCCCATCACCGAACACCCCTATGATCCCTCCTGGGGCTACCAGACGACCGGCCTTTATGCGCCGACCGCCCGCTTCGGCGAACCGGAGGGTTTTGCGCGCTTCGTCAATGGCGCCCACAAGGTCGGCATCGGCGTCATCCTCGACTGGGTGCCGGCCCATTTCCCGACCGACGAGCATGGCCTGAAGTGGTTCGACGGCACCGCCCTTTATGAGCATGCCGATCCGCGCCAGGGCTTCCACCCGGACTGGAACACCGCGATCTACAATTTCGGTCGCGTCGAGGTCATGTCCTACCTCATCAACAATGCGCTCTACTGGGCGGAAAAATTCCACCTCGACGGCCTGCGCGTCGATGCGGTCGCCTCGATGCTCTATCTCGATTACTCCCGCAAGGAAGGCGAGTGGATCCCCAACGAATATGGCGGGCGCGAGAACCTGGAATCGGTTCGCTTCCTGCAGAAGATGAACACGCTGATCTATGGCAACCATCCGGGCGTCATGACCATTGCGGAAGAATCCACCTCCTGGCCCAAGGTCTCCCAGCCCGTGCATGAGGGCGGTCTCGGCTTCGGCTTCAAGTGGAACATGGGCTTCATGCACGACACGCTGAGCTATTTTGCCCGCGAACCCGTGCATCGCAAGTTCCACCATCAGGAACTGACCTTCGGTCTGCTCTACGCCTTCAGCGAGAATTTCGTGCTGCCGATCTCGCATGACGAAGTGGTGCATGGCAAAGGTTCGATGATTGCCAAGATGCCGGGCGACGACTGGCAGAAATTCGCCAATCTTCGCGCCTATTACGCCTTCATGTGGGGCTATCCGGGCAAGAAGCTGCTGTTCATGGGTCAGGAATTTGCGCAGTGGAGCGAATGGAGCGAGAAGGTCTCGCTCGACTGGAACCTCCTGCAGTACCACATGCATGAAGGCATGCGCCGCCTGGTGCGCGATCTGAACTTCACCTACCGCTCCAAGGCCGCCCTTCATGCCCGCGACTGCGAGCCGGAAGGCTTCGAATGGCTGATGGCCGACGATCACGACAATTCCGTGCTGGCATGGCTGCGCCGTGCGCCGGGCGAAAAGCCGGTGGCGGTCATCTCCAACCTGACGCCGGTCTATCGCGAGAATTTTTACGTGCCGCTTCCCGCCGCAGGGCGCTGGCGCGAAATTCTCAACACCGATGCCGAGATCTATGGCGGGACGGGCAAGGGCAATGGCGGGCGCGTGCAGGCGGTGGATGCCGGCGGCAGCATCGGCGCGACGCTCACACTTCCGCCGCTCGCCGTCATCATGCTGGAGCTGGAAAACTAATCCGCCTCTCGTCGCAGGGACATGAGGCAGAGGAAAATGAACACGTGATGGGAAACCTTAAAATCTCCCCACACGTTTGAGACCAAGGGAACCGTGGAATTTTATGGGAGGACAGGACCGATGAGTGAAAAGAGAATTCAGCCTCTGGCACGTGATGCAATGGCATATGTGCTGGCTGGCGGGCGCGGCAGCCGCCTCAAGGAACTCACCGACCGCCGCGCAAAGCCTGCGGTCTATTTCGGCGGCAAGGCACGCATTATCGATTTCGCGCTCTCCAATGCGCTGAACTCGGGCATCCGCCGCATTGGCGTCGCCACGCAGTACAAGGCGCATTCGCTGATCCGCCACCTGCAGCGCGGCTGGGACTTCTTCCGCCCGGAACGTAACGAAAGCTTCGATATTCTGCCCGCCTCCCAGCGCGTTTCCGAAACGCAATGGTACGAAGGCACCGCAGACGCCGTCTACCAGAATATCGACATCATCGAGTCTCACGGTCCCGAATATATGGTCATCCTCGCCGGCGACCATATTTACAAGATGGACTATGAATACATGCTGCAGCAGCATGTGGATTCCGGCGCGGACGTGACGATCGGTTGTCTGGAAGTGCCGCGCATGGAAGCCACCGGTTTCGGCGTCATGCATGTCAACGACAAGGACGAGATCATCGCCTTCATCGAAAAGCCGGCCGACCCGCCGGGCATTCCGGGCGATGAGGAAAACGCTCTCGCCTCCATGGGCATCTACGTCTTCCACACCAAGTTCCTGATGGAATGCCTGCGCCGCGATGCAAGCGATCCCAATTCCAGCCGCGATTTCGGCAAGGACATCATCCCCTATATCGTCGAACATGGTAAGGCCGTCGCGCACCGCTTCGCCTCCTCCTGCGTACGCTCGGATTTCGAGCATGGACCCTACTGGCGCGATGTCGGCACCATCGATGCCTACTGGCAGGCCAATATCGATCTGACCGATATCGTTCCGGATCTGGATATCTACGACAAGTCCTGGCCGATCTGGACCTATGCCGAGATCACGCCGCCGGCGAAATTCGTGCATGACGACGAAAACCGCCGCGGCTCGGCGGTCTCCTCCGTCGTGTCGGGCGATTGCATCATCTCGGGTGCATCGCTGAACCGCAGCCTGCTGTTTACCGGCGTGCGCGCAAACTCCTATTCGCGCCTCGAAAATGCCGTCGTGCTGCCAAGCGTGAAGATCGGCCGCCACGCGCAGCTCAGCAATGTCGTGATCGACCACGGCGTCGTCATCCCGGAAGGGCTGATCGTCGGCGAGGACCCGATCCTCGATGCCAAGCGGTTCCGCCGCACGGACAACGGCATCTGCCTGATAACCCAATCGATGATCGACAAGCTGGACCTGTGAGCCTCATGAATGTTCTTTCGGTCACATCCGAAATCTATCCGCTGATCAAGACCGGGGGGCTTGCGGATGTTTCCGGCGCGCTCCCCATCGCGCTGAAAGCCTGCGGCGTTCACACCCGCTCGCTCATCCCCGGCTACCCCGCCGTCAAATCGGCGGTCAAGGACGCCCACAAGGTCGGGGAATTTCCCGATCTTCTGGGCGAACATGCCGATATTCTGGCAGGCGAACACGAAGGTCTGGACCTCCTGATCCTCGACATTCCCTCGCTCTATGACCGCCCCGCCGGCCCCTATCTCGATTCCACCGGCAAGGATTTCGCCGACAACTGGAAGCGTTACGCCGCCCTTTCGCTGGCCGCTGCCGAAATCGCCGCCGGCAAGCTTGCTGGCTGGCAGCCGGATCTCCTGCATGCGCATGACTGGCAGTCCGCCATGGCCCCGGTCTATATGCGCTATGCCGAGACGCCGGAAATTCCAAGCCTGCTCACCATCCACAATATTGCCTTCCAGGGTCAGTTCGGTGCCAATATCTTCTCCGAACTGCGCCTGCCGGCCCATGCCTTTTCCACCGAAAGCATTGAATATTATAACGATATCAGCTTCCTGAAGGGCGGCCTGCAGACGGCAACGGCGCTCAGCACGGTGAGCCCGTCCTATGCCGAGGAGATCCTGACTCCGGATTACGGCATGGGGCTCGAGGGCGTCATCCGCGCCCGCGCCCAGGCGCTGCATGGCATCGTCAACGGCATCGATGCCGAGGTCTGGAACCCGGCAATCGACCATCTGATCCAGGAAAACTATACGGCTGCAAACCTGAAGCTGCGCGCTATCAACAAGGCCGCCGTCGCCAACCACTTCCGGGTCGATCACGATAACGGTCCGCTCTTCTGCGTCATCTCCCGCCTCACCTGGCAAAAGGGCATCGACCTGATTGCCGAGGTTGCCGACGATATTGTTGAGATGGGCGGCCGTCTGGTGGTGCTGGGTGCTGGCGAGATTGCGCTGGAAGGCGCGCTGATGGCGGCCGCCACCCGTCATCCCGGACGCGTCGGCGTTGCCGTCGGCTATAACGAGCCGCTGTCGCACCTGATGCAGGCCGGCTGCGATGCCATCATCGTTCCCTCCCGCTTCGAGCCCTGCGGCCTGACCCAGCTTTATGCGCTGCGCTATGGCTGCGTGCCCGTCGTTGCCCGCAACGGGGGCTTGAACGATACCGTGATCGATGCCAATCACGCTGCTGTTTCCGCCAAGGTCGCCACCGGCGTCCAGTTCTCCTCCGTCACCCCGGAAGGACTGCGCCAGGCGCTCCGCCGCACCATGCGATATTACCGAGACCCGAAGCTGTGGACGCAGATGCAGAAGCAGGGGATGAAATCGGATGTTTCCTGGGAAAAGAGCGCAGGGCTGTATGCCGCGCTTTACACCCAACTTTTGTCGAAAGGCCATTGAATGTCGATCAAGACCGTCCAGACCACGCCGTTTCAGGATCAGAAGCCCGGAACCTCCGGCCTTCGCAAGAAGGTGCCGGTTTTCGCGCAGGAGAACTACGCGGAAAACTTCATCCAGTCGATCTTCGACAGCCTCGAAGGCTTTGCCGGTGAGGCGCTGGTGATCGGCGGCGATGGCCGCTACTACAATCGCGAGGTCATCCAGAAGGCGATCAAGATGGCCGCAGCCGCAGGCTTCGGCAAGGTTCTGGTCGGCCAGGGCGGCATTCTCTCCACGCCGGCTGCCTCCAACGTCATCCGCAAATACAAGGCCTTCGGCGGCATCGTTCTCTCCGCCAGCCACAACCCCGGTGGCCCCAACGAAGACTTCGGCATCAAGTACAATATCGGCAATGGCGGCCCGGCCCCTGAAAAGATCACCGACGCCATCTTCGCCCGCACCAAGTCGATCGAAACCTACCGCATCGCCGATGTCGCCGATATCGATCTCGACCGGATCGGCACGAGCGATGTTGCCGGCATGCAGGTGGAAGTCATCGATCCGGTGGCCGATTACGCCACGCTGATGGAAGAACTCTTCGACTTCGGCGCGATCCGCGATCTGATCGCCGGCGGCTTCAAGGTCGTGGTCGATTCCATGAGCGCGGTGACCGGCCCCTATGCGGTCGAAATCATCGAGAAGCGCCTTGGCGCACCGGCAGGCTCGGTTCGCAACTCCGTACCGCTGCCCGACTTCGGCGGCCATCACCCCGACCCGAACCTCGTTCACGCCAAGGAACTCTATGACGACGTGATGAGCCCGGAAGGCCCGGATTTCGGCGCCGCTTCCGATGGCGATGGCGACCGCAACATGGTGGTCGGCAAGGGCATGTTCGTCACCCCTTCGGATTCGCTTGCCATCATCGCCGCCAATGCCAAGCTGGCGCCCGGCTACGCATCCGGCATTTCCGGCATCGCTCGCTCCATGCCGACGAGTGCGGCCGCAGACCGCGTGGCGGAAAAGCTCGGCATCGGCATGTATGAAACACCGACCGGCTGGAAGTTCTTCGGCAATCTGCTCGATGCCGGCAAGGTTACTGTCTGCGGCGAGGAAAGCTTCGGCACCGGCTCCAACCATGTGCGCGAAAAGGACGGTCTCTGGGCCGTGCTCTTCTGGCTGAACATCGTCGCCGCCCGCAAGGAAAGCGTCAAGGACATCGTCACCAAGCACTGGGCCGAATATGGCCGCAACTATTACTCGCGCCACGACTATGAAGAAGTCGACAGCGAGGCCGCCAACACGCTGGTCGCCATACTGCGCGAGAAACTCGCGACGCTTCCCGGCACCACCTACGGCAATCTGAAGGTCGCCAAGGCCGACGACTTTGCCTATCACGACCCGGTCGATCAGTCGGTCAGCAAGAACCAGGGCATCCGCATCCTCTTCGAAGGCGGCTCGCGCATCGTGCTGCGCCTCTCCGGCACCGGCACCTCCGGCGCAACGCTGCGCCTCTATGTCGAGCGCTACGAGGCCGATGCGGCCCGCCACACTATCGAAACCCAGGAAGCGCTGGCCGACCTCATTGCTGCGGCAGACACGATTGCCGGCATCAAGAAACATACCGGCCGTGATGCGCCGACGGTGATTACCTGATCCAGGGCTGGCCGAGTTGGCGCGCCCCTCTGCCGTTATGACAGGTGGGCACCCCCCTCTGCCCTGCCGGGCATCTCCCCCTCAAGGGGGGAGATCGGCAAGAGGCGCGCTCCCAGCGCGTCCTCAAGCTCGAGGAGGGTGAAACCGAGCAGCCTTCCGGTAGTTGTTTGGGCAAGGCCCGACCACGATTCGATCTCCCCCCTTGAGGGGGAGATGTCCGGCAGGACAGAGGGGGGTCCTTCACAAAACCCTCTGGTCTTCGACCAACAAGACGGCGGCGCAAGCCCCACCCACAAACCACCAAAGGGACCAGCCCATGCCAACCCACCCAGCGTTCCCCCAAGGTGCAGTCCCCACGCCAACAGGCACCCAGTTTTCCGTCTACTCCCAAAACGCCACGAAAATCGAACTCTGCCTCTACGACGCCACCGGCAATACCGAAACCGCGCGCCTGCCGATGCAGCGTGACGAGGATGGCATCCACCGCCTCACCGTTGCGCAAGCCACCACAGGCATCCGCTACGGCTACCGCGCCCACGGCCCCTACGCGCCAGACCACGGCCAATGGTTCGACCCGGCCAAGCTCCTCCTCGACCCCTACGCCACCACGATCGACCGCCCCTTCCAGAACCACCCCTCCCTCTTCACCTTCGGCGAAGACACCGCCGCCGTCATGCCGAAGGCGATCGTTTCAGAGGCCCCGATCGTCACCAAGGAAGCACCCCGCTTCACCCGCACCGGCCTGATCTACGAAGTGGCCGTCAAGCCCTTCACCATGCTGCACCCCGACGTGCCGGAAGCGATCCGCGGCACGGTCGCCGCCCTTGCCCACCCCGCCATCATCGCCCATCTCAAGACGATCGGCGTCAGCGCCGTGGAACTGATGCCGATCACCGCCTGGATCGACGAGCGGCATTTGCCGCCGCTCAATCTCACCAATGGCTGGGGTTACAACCCCGTCGGCTTCATGGCGCTCGATCCGCGGCTCTGCCCTGGCGGCATCGCCGAACTGCGCGACACGGTCGCCAAACTGCATGAAGCAGGCATCGGCGTGATCCTCGATCTCGTCTTCAACCATACGGGCGAGAGCGATCGCTTCGGCTCGACGCTGTCGCTGCGCGGTCTCGACAACCTCACCTATTACCGTCACGCATCCGACGATCCCGGCACGCTAATCAACGACACCGGCACCGGCAATACGCTCGCCTGCGATCATCCGCAAGTGCGCCATCTCGTCATCGAAACGCTCCGCCACTTCGTCGCCCATGCCGGCATCGATGGCTTCCGCTTCGATCTCGCCCCCGTTATCGGTCGCACAGCAGAGGGCTTCGATCCGCAAAGCGAAACCCTGCGCCAGATGCATGAAGACCCGCTTCTGGCCGACCGGGTGCTGATCGCGGAACCCTGGGATATCGGCCCCGGTGGCTATCAACTTGGCAACTTTCCCGCCTCCTTTCTCGAATGGAACGACCGGGCGCGTGACGATATCCGCCGCTACTGGCGCGGCGACGATTATACGATCGGCGCGCTCGCCGATGCTCTCGCGGGTTCCGCCCCGATCTTCTCACGCAACGCGCGTACCGAAACCCGCAGCGTCAACTTCATCGCTGCCCATGATGGCTTCACGCTTTTCGATCTCGTCTCCCACGCCCACAAGCACAATGAGGCGAATGGCGAGGAGAACCGCGACGGCCACAATGACAATCACTCGTGGAACAATGGCATCGAGGGCCTGACCGACGATCCGGCGGTCAACGCTGCCCGGATCGGCGACGTCAAGGCGCTGCTCGCCACCCTCTTCGTCACCCGCGGCACGGTGATGCTGACGGCGGGCGATGAGGGCGGGCGCAGCCAGCGCGGCAACAACAATGCCTATGCCCAAGACAACGAGATCACCTGGGTGGACTGGCAAGCCCTTTCCCCGGATCTCATCGACCACACCGCCTTTCTGGCCAAGCTGCGCCAGCGCTTCGCAGTCTTTGGCGAAAGCACGTTCTTCTCAACCGGCAACGGCGAGATCGAATGGCTTTCGCCTTTGGGTGACCCCATGCGCGACGAGGACTGGGACCGTCCGGATGCCACGACCTTCGCCATGGTGCTGCGAACACTGGACCGGGAGACCGGCAAGGCGGTTCGTCTGGCCATCCTGTTCAACCGCAGCCGCAATGCCATTCCCTTCACCTTGAAGGGCGAAGGCTGGAAGCCGCTCGGCGTCGATTTCGGCGTTCCCGCCTGGTTACCACCCCGCTCCGTCGTCTTTTATGTGAGTGCACCACGCCTCCTTTAGGGGAGGCCTTCATTCTTTTAGCATCTGCTTTGCGAAATCGGTTCCGATTTCCCGTCCGATGCTGTAGCCGTTGATGACACGCATTCACCTGCCCTATAGCGCGTCGCCGTCCTATTGGACGCATAAAGACGCTCTATCTCGTAGACTCACCGCATCGTGCTTTCCGAAAATCGATTCCGACTTTCGGGCCGATACGGTAGAGTCTCCATCATGAAAAGGACCACGCGCTGTGAAAGACGTATCGCTTGCTGAAGTGAAGGGTTTGGTCGGCACGGAAGTTGGGGTATCCGACTGGATCACCGTCGATCAGGCAATGATCGATGCCTTCGCGGGAGCCACGCTGGATGACCAGTTCATCCATACCGATCCCGAACGCGCCAAGGCCGAGAGCCCTTTCGGCGGCACGATTGCTCATGGTTTCCTGACGCTCTCACTGCTGTCGGCCATGAACTACAGCGCGCTGCCGAAAATCCGCGAACAGACCATGGGCATCAATTACGGCTTCGAGAAAGTCACCTTCGTCGCCCCGGTCAAAAGCGGCGCGCGCGTGCGCGGTCGCTTTACCCTTGCAGAAGCCCGTTTTCGCGGCGCATCGATGCTGACCAACACCTACGACGTGACGGTGGAGATCGAAGACGAACGCAAACCGGCGCTCACCGCCCGCTGGACCACCATCTCGCAATTCGATCCGAAGGACAGGCCGGAGGACGCGTAAGGCATGGCCGGCGCAAACGGGTCGGCGGTTTGCGATCGCAAAGAGCTGAGGCGTTTGACGCGTATCTAAAAGATCGCGACACGTCTTGGAACAAGTAGAGGACGGGAGGGCACCATGCCGGAAGCAATCGTTCGAGAAGCATTCCAGACGCAGGCGCAAGCTTGCGATGCGCTCGGTTCCCCCTTCACCGCCAGGCTCTGCCGGCTACTCGCCGAAAAGCTGGACAGCGCGCACAGTGCGGTTGCCCGCACCATCCTCACATGGCCCGGCCCGCCCGGTCCCAGCGACGACTCCGTGCCCTTGCGCACCGCCGGTTGCCTGCACGCGCTGGTTCGTTCAAACCGGATCAGCCCGCTGACCGAACTTGATGACACCGACCTCTGGACCGCCTGCCAGCACGCCTTTCAGGAGCACGAGGCCTTCATCCTCGAGCGACTGAAGTCCCCGCCGCAAACCAACGAAGTCCGCCGCTCCGCCGCCCTCCTGCCCGGCCTCTTCATCGTCGCCGAGCGCACCGGCCAGCCGCTCATCCTTTCAGAGGTTGGCGCAAGCGCCGGCCTCAACCTCCAGCTCGACCGCTATCGCTACCGCCTTGGCGAAACACAGTGGGGAACGGACAGCCCCGTCTTTCTCTCGCCGGAATGGCGCGGCGAAGCGCCAGCCATCCCGCTGAGCTTCACCGTCCTCGAGCGCGCCGGCTGCGACCTCAACCCCTTGAACCCATCTTCCCCCGAGGACCGCCTGCGCCAGCTCTCCTACATCTGGGCAGACCAGACAGACCGCCTGGAGCGCACGCAAAACGCGCTCACCATCGCCGCCGACAATCACCTGCAGGTGGAAAAGGCAGACGCGATCGACTGGCTGGCAAGACGGCTCGAAACATCGAAGCCCGGCGCCACCCACGTCATCTTCCACTCCGTCGCCTGGCAGTATTTTCCGGACAGCCTCAAGCAGAAGGGCGAAGCGCTGATCACTGAGGCCGGAAGCCGCGCCACCCCGGACGCCCCGCTCGCCCGCCTCCAGATGGAAGGCGATGGCCAGCCACGCGGTGCCGCGCTGACCCTGCAAATCTGGCCCACGGGTGAAAAACAGGAAATCGGCCGCGCGGATTTTCATGGGCGCTGGGTGGACTGGAAGGGCTGGGTGCGGTGACGGTCACATAGGCCGCGTGCTCAAAGCCAAGCCGTTGTTCGAAGCTTAATCCGGCTCCTGATCGGCCGTTGGGTTCGCATGCGCTCCCAATATCCGCGACGCAAGCTGCCGGTCCATCTGCATGCCGTCCATACAGGTGTGGAGCCATTCTCTGTCCTGAATCAACGCGACAGCCTTGGAATACGCGCTCGTAATCGTCTCACCGTAAGCGTCTCGAGCTTTCTGCCACGCCGCAGCAGGAACATCGCCCCACGCAGCAATCATCATCGACAGATCGATAATATCTCTGCTGTAAACGGCCTTATCAGGCCAGCGGTCCGCATTTGCCAAAAGCTTCTCAGCGAACATATCGCTTCTGCTCAGCACCGGGATGCCGTAGCGCTCATCCATCTGCCCGGAAAGATCGATACGACCCTCGCGTACGATCTCGAACTTGATGCGGGTATCGTCCACCTGCACAAAGGTCCGAATACCATATTGGTCGGCCCGCATGTCTCGCAGAGTTGAAACTCGGCCAATCGACTTCCCAGTCGATTTGGCCAGCCCCGAAAATCCTCGGGTCCACACCGCTTCGCGGAGCATCCTGTAGCCTTCCTGAGACCAACAGAGAAAGTCGATATCGACGCTTTCACGATACTCGTCGAGGCTAAGGACGATCGCGGTCTCGCCGCCGAAAAAACATTCAGCGCGTTTCAGCAACTCTCCGTCGAGAGAGTTCAGCACGGTCAGGACAGCGTTATGGTGCGGACGGCGGAAAGTACTCATACCTCAGGATGCTATCAGCAAAGGGCCGTATCGCTCAACCAGATCGTCGATCAACGCTTTCTCTTCTTTGGTCAGCGCATCAGTGTCGACAAAGCGCCAATTGCGCTCGTAGATCGAGAACGCTTCTTCGCCAGTCAAGCACGCGTTCGCGTCCCTGCTCCAGCAGAGCATCTGCAATTGCGGATAATGGCCGACCTGTATCTGCATCATATCCTCTATAGAAGGCCCCAGCCAAGACTGCCAGGCTGCAATGAAGTACTAACCTGTTCCCTCGTCGTCCTTGGGCTCGGCCCCGAGAATCCATGCTTTCAATGGCTCATGGGTAGTCGGGCCCGGCCATGACGGGTCGGGCGCGGCTTCAGCCCTTCGCCCAAAAGCTGTATCCTCTATAGCAGACACCATCGCTATTCCTCCAGCCAATTCCAGCGCAAGCACTTGGCGCCATTTGCTCTTCTCTCGCGGGAACCTTCATCCAGCCCTCACGTTGAAGCCGATATTATTTGGGGGAATTCTATATGGCGCAAAACATCACACAACCGGATGATGCAGGCGAGCAAAGCACTGAGCTTAAACGCGTCATGGGGCCGGGGCTGCTTCTTCTGTTCATCGTCGGGGATATTCTCGGCACCGGCATTTACGCGCTGACCGGACAGGTCGCCGCCGAAGTGGGTGGCGTCGTCTGGCTGCCTTTCCTGATCGCTTTTGCCGTGGCACTTCTGACCGCCTGCAGCTATCTCGAACTGGTGACGAAATATCCGCGCGCCGCAGGCGCTGCCCTTTATACCCACAAGGCCTTTGGCGTTCACTTCATCACCTTCCTCGTCGCCTTCACCGTCATGTCGTCGGGCGTGACCTCCGCCTCCACCGCCTCGCGCGCCTTTGCCGCCAATTTCGCCACCGTCACCGGCTTCGATTTCGGCGGCTTCGGTGTCACCGGCATCGCCATTGCCTTCATCGTCGCCGTCGCGCTCATCAATTTCCGTGGCGTCGGTGAAAGCGTGAAGATGAATGTGGTGCTGACGGTGGTGGAGTTGACCGGCCTGCTTCTGATCATCTGCATCGGCTTCTGGGCCATCGGCAATGGTCAGGGCGATGTGTCGCGCGCCTGGACCTTCCAGCCTACGGGTGACCACGGCGTCATATGGTCGGTGGTGGCCGCCACCACACTGGCCTTTTTCGCCATGGTCGGTTTCGAGGATTCGGTCAACATGGCCGAAGAATGCAAGCAGCCTGCCCGCATCTTTCCGAAAGTGCTGCTCGGTGGCCTCGTCATCACCGGCGTCATCTATATTCTGGTCGCCATTTCCGCCATCACCCTCGTGCCCGCAGCGGAACTCGGCGAAGGCGAAACGCCGCTCTTGAAGGTGGTACAGGCCGGCGCGCCAAACTTCCCGATCGGCATCTTCGCCGTCGTCACCATGTTTGCCGTCGCCAATTCGGCGCTGATCAACATGATGATGGCAAGCCGCCTGATCTACGGCATGAGCCGCGAAGGCGTGCTTCCGCCAGCCCTCGGCAAGGTCCATTCCGGCCGCCGCACGCCCTTTGTGGCGATCATCTTCACCTCGCTGATCGCGGTTGGCCTGATCGCCTTTGCAGGTGGTGTTCCAGCTCTTGGTGGTACAACGGCACTGCTGCTGCTCGGTGTCTTCACCATCGTCAATGTCGCGGTGCTGGTGCTGCGCAAGGACAAGGTGGCGCACAAGCACTTCCGCACACCCACCATCCTGCCGGTGCTCGGCGCCGTCAGTTGCTTCTTCCTCGTCGGCCCATGGACGGGTCGCGATCCGGTGCAATATTCGATTGCGGGCGTCCTGCTCCTGATCGGCGTCGTCCTCTGGGCAGCGACCGTCGGCTTCATGCGGGCACAGGCGAAATCGGCATAGCGGCACAACGGCGCTTGCTATCTGCGTCGCCCATGATAGATCGGAATTCCGGCCTCATTTTCAAAAGGAAAATACCATGCCGGAATTCCCCACCCTCATGCTCTTTGCCGCCGCAGCCTTGGTGCTGACGGCAACACCTGGCCCTGATATGCTGCTGATCGCCTCGCGCAGTGTCAGCCAGGGCCGGTCCGCAGGTTTTCTAACCTATGCCGGAATAGCCGCCGGGACCTATTGCCACGCGATTGCCGCGGCCTTGGGCCTCTCGCAACTGTTTCTGACGGTACCGGTCGCCTACGAGATCGTCCGCTGGGCGGGCTGCGCCTATCTCTTGTATCTTGCCGTCAAAACCGTGCGCTCACAGGGCGCAGGCTTTTCACCCACAACCGGGCTGAAACGACTGTCTTCAAGACGGATTTTTCTGGAAGGTCTCGCCACCAACATCCTCAACCCGAAAATGGCGCTCTTCGTTCTCGCGCTCTTTCCGCAGTTCATCAATCCGGATGGCAATGCGCTCGTTCTCCAGATGGTGATCCTCGCCACCATCCTGAACGGCATCGGTCTTCTGGTGAATGGCACCGTGATTCTTCTTGGCAGCAACATCCGCCAGCGGCTTTCCGGCATCAGCCGCTTTCCCAGACTGCCGCAATATCTGCTGGCAAGCGTCTTTGCCGGGCTCGCCTGCCGTCTTGCGCTTGGATCAAGGCAGTAGGAAAAACGGGAAAGGGATGCTCGTCAGGACGAGGGGCAAAACCCAACCTGCGTCATCCTCGGGCTCGACCCGAGGATCCATCTTTCCAACGGCTTAGGGCGCCTGAATGACTTGGCGCGCGCCTCAAACGTCCCGCGAACCCTCGTCCAGCAGACCGAACACATAGTCCGCAAAGGAGCGCCAGCATTCGACGCGGAAGGTGTCATCCGCCACGCGCAGCAGCACCACTTCCGCCTTGCCGAAGACCGTGCGGGTGCAGGCACCCACCGGGAAAGCGGTGAGAGACAGGTCCTGTGGGCAGCCGGCATTGATCGTCGTTTCCGCGCGGGGGCCGGAGACGATGATGGCGAGGTTGCGGTGGGAGACGTCGGTTGCGGAAAACAGTCCGGTCGTGCCGGAAAGTGCTGCCATCAGGTCGGCTTCGCCCTGGTCGATGACCAGCCACTCATCCGGGCCGATCCACAAGGCCGAGCGCAGTCCCGATGTCGTAGAGGTTTTTGGGCGTGTCGGCAGGGCAAGTTCGAGCGCCTGAGATACGGCCTCGATCGCCTCTGGCCGCGCGCGCAGCACCAGCCGGTAGGCCGGTGCCGCGGGCTTGATGGAGGTGCCGGCGGAACCACCATGCACGCCGTCGAGAACGAATGTACGCTTTGCTGTCGCCAAATCAGCCATTGATCCGGCCTCCTTCCTTGTCGAAGAACACCATGTCCGTCACCTCGACTGCAATCGTCTTGTCGGCAAGCGGAATGTAGAGGGTCTCACCCATCCGCGCCCGGCCATCGGCAACCAGACCGAAGGCGATGGAGCGGCCAAGATTTTCGGACCAGTAGGACGATGTGACGTGACCGAGCATCGTCATCGGCTTGGGTGCATTCGGATCGACGACGATCTGCCCGCCCTCTTCCGGCACCTCATGCGCGTTCTTCGGCAGGAGACCAACGAGCTGCTTGCGGCCGCTGCGGGTCAGATCCGGGCGCTGCAGACCGCGAATACCGACGAAGTCCGTCTTCTTCTTGGAGACAGCCCAGCCAAGGCCCGCATCGTCTGGCGTCACCGTGCCGTCGGTATCCTGGCCGACGATGATATAACCCTTTTCGGCGCGCAGCACGTGCATCGTCTCGGTGCCGTAGAGGCAGCCGCCAACGGCTTTCGCCCGCTCTGCAATGGCCTGCCACACGGCCGGGCCGTAATCGGCCGGCACGTTGACTTCGAAGCCGAGTTCGCCGGTAAACGACACGCGGAAGAGACGCGTCGGCACACCGCAAATCTTGCCTTCCGCCACCGCCATATGCGGGAAGGCGTCCGGCGACAGGTCGATACCTTCCACCAGCGGCGCAATCACGTCGCGCGCCTTCGGTCCCTGCACCGCGATCACCGCCCATTGTTCGGTGGCAGAGGTCAGCCAGACGTTGAGATGCGGGAATTCCGTCTGCAGATAGTCTTCCATGTGGTGCAGCACGCGCGGCGCGCCGCCCGTCGTTGTCGTCACGTGAAAGCGATCTTCCGCCATGCGACCGACAACGCCGTCATCATAGACGAAGCCGTCTTCGCGGGTCATGATGCCATAACGGCAGCGACCGGGCTTCAGCGTATCCCAGGCATTGGTGTAGAGCAGGTTGAGGAACTTCGCCGCATCCGGGCCGACAACCTCGATCTTGCCGAGCGTCGAGGCATCGAAGACGCCAACGCTTTCGCGCACCGTCTTGCACTCGCGGTTGACCGCCTCATGCATGTCTTCGCCGGGACGCGGATAGTACCAGGCGCGCTTCCAGTTGCCGACATCCTCGAAGGCCGCACCTTCTGCTTCTTCCAAGGCATGCATCGGCGTCTTGCGGGCCGGGTCGAACAGCTTGCCACGCGAATGGCCGACCAGCGTACCGAAGGTCACCGGCGTGTAAGGTGCGCGGAAGGTGGTGAGACCGACCTTCGGCAGATCGCGCCCAAGGGCTTCCGATGCAATGGCAAGACCATGCATGTTGGACATCTTGCCCTGGTCGGAGGCCATGCCGTTGGTGGTGAAGCGCTTGATGTGCTCGATGGAGTGCATGCCTTCGCGCACCGCAAGCCGGATATCCTTGGCGCAGACATCGTGCTGGAAGTCGATGAAGGCCTTTACGCTGTGGTCGGCACCCGCACCCTCGGCAGCACCGATCATGCCACCCGTCCAGGTGTTGGCATTGCTGCCGGAAACGGCAACTTCACCGCCCCCAGCCGCCGCCGCTTCGGAAAGCAGTGCGGAGAGATCGTCGGTGCCGCTGCAGGCGCCGATCGAAACGCAGTCCTGCACGTGCACGTCGGGCAGGAAGCGCTGGTTCGGCGCATCATATTTCAGCTTGCCGCGAGACTGCGAGAAGAGATGGACGGATGGCGTCCAGCCAGCCGAGACGATCAGCGCATCGACAGCGATCTTGCGCTTGCCCGAACCGCCATTGCGGCCAACCGTCATGGAGGTGACGCGAAGACGGCCCGCGGTATCGTAAACGCTTTGGCCGGCCAGAACCTCGATACCAAGCGCGCGTGCCTCGTCCAGAAGCTTCGCGCTCGGGTTGGGACGGCAATCGACGATCGCCGCAATCTTCACACCGGCGCGCTTCAGGTCGAAGGCCGCCTCATAGGCGCTGTCATGGGCGGTGTAGACACCAACATTGTGGCCGACAGCCACGCCGTACTGGTTGAGATAGGTGCGTGCAGCAGACGCCAGCATGATGCCGGGGCGGTCGTTATTGGCAAACACCATGTGGCGCTCGATGGCGCCGGTCGCCATCACCACCTTCTTGGCGCGCACCTGCCACAGGCGCTCGCGCGGCTCATGCAGCGCCGGGCTTGCCAGGTGGTCGGTGACGCGCTCGGCCAGGCCGATGAAGTTGTGGTTGTAGTAGCCGAAGACGGTGGTGCGGGTCAGAACCTCCACATTCGGCATGGCCTTCAGCTCGGCCAAAACCGACTGCGCCCAGTCATAGCCGTTCTTGCCGTCGATCACGGTACCGCTTTCAAAGCGCAGCGCACCGCCAACCGTCGGATTCTCATCCACCAGCGTGACCTTGGCGCCGGTCTTGGCCGCAGAAAGCGCCGCCGTCAGACCGGCAGCGCCGCCACCAGCCACCAGCACGTCGCAATGGGCGAAGCGGCTGGCATACTGATCGGTATCGCCCTCTCTCGGCGCGCTACCGAGACCGGCGGCGCGGCGGATGATCGGCTCGTAGAGCTTGTGCCATGCCGCCTTCGGCCACATGAAGGTCTTGTAGTAGAAGCCCGCCGCAAAGAAAGGCGAGAAGAAATCGTTGATCGCGCCGACATCGAAGGAGAGCGACGGATAGCGGTTCTGCGACGAGACGATCGCCCCGTCGAAGACTTCCTGCACCGTGGCGCGCACGTTCGGCTGGCGGCGGGATGCATCGCGCGACACGTCGATCAGCGCATTCGGCTCTTCCGGACCGGCAGACAGAAAGCCGCGCGGACGGTGATATTTGAACGAACGGCCGATCAGATGCACGCCGTTTGCCAGCAGTGCGGAAGCAACCGTGTCGCCCTGAAGCGCGGTATAGCTCTTGCCGTCGAAGTTGAAGCGGGCGGTGCGGGCGGGCGTCAGGCGGCCGGCACCCTTGATACGGTAAGCGCCACTCATCGGGCTGCTCCTTCGCTGGAGGAGAGAAGCGAAGCCTCATCCGGCTTCGGCTCGCCCGCCTTGTATGTCAGGTAAAACTTGTCGGTCACGGAATGGCGCGCCGCGTTGAAGAAGCGGCCGCAACCATGGATATGGCGCCAGCGCTCATAGACCATGCCCTTGTCGTTATCGCGCATGAAGAAATATTCGGAAAACTCCTCGTCGGAGATCCCGGCAATGTTTTCAGGGCGGGCAATATGCGCCTCGCCAGCCCAGCGGAACTCCAGCTCGGAGCGTTCTTCTTCGCAATATGGACAACGGATCAGCAGCATGATGTTCCCTCAAAGAGAGCTTTCCGGAATCACCGTTCCGGCGGGTTGGTCACACAGGCGCTTTCCCATGGTGATGTAGGGGGAGAGCCTGTTCGTCAGATCTTCAAAATTCGCGTACGGCCGAAACGCGTTGCCGCGCCCGATATTGACCACCGCCATCGACATCAGATTGCTGTCGAGAGCGACGGGATATTCATTCTCGCCATCCGCACCCTTCGGCACGAAATAGACGAGCTTCTGGCCAAGGCTTGGAGCGCACATCAGGAAGCCCTCTTCTGCCAGAAATGGCCAGTTGTCCTCTCCCTGCACCTTGCGGATGGCCTGCACTCGAAAATCGCCAGCCTCGGGAACAACCGGACCGGCCTCGGCCGCAGAGGCCATACACACAGCTGCAAGGAGAGCAGCCGGCATCTTCAATGGGCAACCGCCGCAGCTGCCGCCTCGTCGATCAACCGTCCGGTGCGGAACCGGTCGAGGTTCAGACCCGCCGCCAGCCGGTGCGGCTCGCCGCGCGCAATCAGATGCGCGAAGAGATGCGCAGAGCCCGGCGTGGCCTTGAAGCCGCCCGTGCCCCAGCCGCAATTGACGAAGAGGTTTGGAACCGGCGTCACGCTCTGGATCGCCGAACGATCCGGTGTGTTGTCGGTAATCCCGCCCCACTGGCGCATCATCTTCACACGACGGAAGATCGGGAAGAGTTCGCAGATGGCGTCCAGCGTATGGGTGATGATCTGCAGGCCGCCGGTCTGCGAATAGGAGTTGTACTGGTCGGTACCGGCACCGATGACCAGCTCGCCCTTGTCGGACTGCGAGATATAGGCATGCACGGTGTTGGACATTACCACGCAGGGGAAGATGGGTTTCAGCGGCTCGGAAACCAGCGCCTGCAACGGGTTGGAAGCAAGCGGCACGCGCACATCGGCCATTTTCATGATGACGGAGGAATGACCGGCAGCCGATACGCCGATCTTCTTGGCACCAATGAAGCCACGATTGGTTTCCACACCCGTGACTGCGCCATCCGGCCCACGACGGATCGCGGTGACTTCGCAGTTCTGGATGATGTGGACGCCGCGATCGGATGCCGCACGGGCATAGCCCCAGGCCACCGCATCGTGACGGGCCGTACCACCGCGACGCTGCAGGGCAGCACCATTGATGGCGTAGCGGGCGTTCGCAGAAATATCGAGCGGCGGACAGTAAGCCTTGGCCTCTTCCGGCGTCAGCCATTCATTGTCGATGCCATAGAGGCGGTTGGCATTGATATGGCGCTTGAAGGACTGCTGGTCATGCACATTGTGCGACAGCATCATCACGCCGCGCGCCGAGTACATGACGTTGTAGTTCAGGTCCTGGCTCAAGCCTTCCCACAATTTGAGGGAATGCTCGTACATATCCATGCTCTCTTCATAGAGATAGTTCGAGCGGATGATGGTGGTGTTGCGGCCGGTATTGCCGCCGCCGAGCCAGCCCTTTTCCAGAACGGCAATGTTGGTGATGCCATGTTCCTTGGCCAGATAATAAGCGGCACCGAGACCATGGCCGCCGCCACCGATGATGATGACGTCATATTCCTTGCGCGGCTCGGGAGAAGCCCATTGGGCATCCCATCCCTTGTGGGCCCGCATTGCCTCGCGAGCCACGGCAAAAACAGAAAATTTGCGCATTCGCAAGCAACTCCCTGAAGACACGCTGGATTATTCCGGCTGAGACCTATGAATGGCAAATATGCGCAGTGTTCAGTGTTCATTTTGCGACGCCGCGACATGATTGTTTTGACATGCCCCATAACTTTCTCGGTACCCCTTGTATTTTCGCCGAGAGACACAGTTAACGGCTGGACTTCAAGGAAACGATCTGATATTGCACCACACCAATCGCGCGGCCAACCCGGCCACACGAACGCTTTTTTGTTTGCCTGCGAATGCCTTTATTCGCATGGCAAGATAACCAACCTAAAGGAACGGGATTCACGTGCAGGTACTAGTCCGCGATAACAACGTTGATCAGGCGCTTCGCGCTCTTAAGAAGAAAATGCAGCGCGAAGGTATCTTCCGCGAAATGAAGATGCGCGATTATTACGAGAAGCCTTCGCAGAAGCGCGCTCGCGAAAAGGCTGAAGCCGTTCGCCGCGTTCGCAAGCTTGCTCGCAAGCGCATGCAGCGCGAAGGTCTGATTGCTGCTCCACGTGCTGCGAGCCGCTAATAGGCCGTCTTTTCGACGTTTTTGAATGCTTATGGGGCGGGGGCGATTATTTCGCCGCCGCTCTTTGAGTTTTACAGCATCGGCCCAAAAATCGGATAGGGTTTTCGGAAAGCACGATGCGTGGCTCAAAGAAGATAGAGCGTCCTTTGTGCGTCCAATAGGACGCACGGCGCTCTAAAGCATGTCGCGCAAAAGGGGTGACCGGTTTTGCGATAACGACATGCGAGAGATGAAGGCCTAAAGCGTGAAGGAGCGGATCTGAAAGATCGCGACACGGTTTAGCATGTCTGAATTCGCTTTGCACGATCGGGCCTGCATAATTGGCTCTGCATGATCAGCCTTGAGAGGGAACCCATACCGCATGAACGCTGTTGATACCGGTGAATCCAGACGTCCTATCGCCCTGTTCCACGGCGTATCTCAGAGAAAAACCATGCGGCTTTCTTCCACCCTCATCCTCTGCGGCATGGTTGCGGCTCTTGCCGGCTGCGCCACCACCAACACGACGAACGACGTGTTCCAGATCGACCGCGCTCAAGGGTCTGAACAGAACATCGCCTCGCTGACCTCGGTCATCAATGCCAATCCGCAGGATCCGGAGGGCTACAATGTTCGTGGCTCGGCTTACGGCCGCGCCGGTGACTCCAAGCGCGCCATTGCCGACTTCAATCAGGCCCTGCAGCTTAATCCGCGCTTCTACCAGGCTTACGCCAACCGCGCGCTCGTCTACCGCAACATGGGCCAGCAGCAGCAGGCGCTGCAGGATTATAACAGCGCGCTGCAGATCAACCCGAATTACGACGTGGCGCTGATCGGTCGCGGCAACCTCTACCGCCAGACGGGCCGCACCAACGAAGCCTTCAACGACTTCACCGCCGCCATCAACACTGACACCACCGACGGCCGCGCCTATCACAATCGCGGCCTGATCTACCAGCTGCGCAACCAGCACAGCCAGGCGATCGAAGATTTCTCCAAGGCCATCTCGCTCTCGCCCAACTCGCCCGAGCCATATAACGGCCGCGGCATTTCCTATGTGGCGCTGAACGACGACGAAAACGCCTTTGCCGATTTCAACCACGCCATTGCGCTGGATGACAGCCGGGCGGAATCCTGGGCCAACCAGGCACTGGTCTACGAGCGCCGCGGCGAAAAGGACAAGGCGCTGAAATCCTACAACCACGCAGCCCGCCTCGACCCCAAATACAAGCCCGCCGTCGACGGCCTCGCCCGCATGCGCGGCGCTGGCGCGTCGTAAGATCGCATTGCGGTTTTCAGGGGCGTGAGGACGTCGAGCCACTGCTGTCTTGTTTAAATTGAGACAGCTTTTTTGGGGCGAGAGGCTTTTTCTTTCGGCCCCACTTCGGCTGTTCCGGTAGCCCTGCCCGAGAGGTCCCACCCCCCTCTGTCCTGCCGGACATCTCCCCCTCAAGGGGGGAGATCGAATTGTTGCTCCGTCTTGCCCCACACTGCAGTCAGATGTGAAACGCGAAGAGCGCCTCTTGCCGATCTCCCCCCTTGAGGGGGAGATGTCCGGCAGGACAGAGGGGGGTAAGCCCCAGATTCAGAACTTAAAAGGGATCGCCTCCAGCTCGTTTTGTCACACCGGCTTGGCGTCGCCTTCGGCCTTCGCCTCTGGCTCGGCTGTCTTCTCCTCCGGCTTGATGCGGAACCACGTCACGTAAAGCGCCGGCAGGAAGAGCAGTGTCAGCACCGTGCCGACCACGATTCCGCCCATCATCGCATAGGCCATCGGCCCCCAGAAGACTTCGCGCGAGATCGGGATCAGTGCCAGTGTCGCAGCCGCCGCAGTCAGCATGATCGGGCGCATGCGGTGCTCGGTCGCCTCGATCACGGCTTGCCAGGCAGGCACGCCCTCCATACGCAGATGCTCGATCTGCACCACAAGAATGACCGAGTTTCGGATGAGGATGCCGATCAGCGCCAGAATGCCGAGGATCGCCACGAAGCCCATCGGCGCATTGCTGAGAAGCAGTGCCGCCACCACGCCGATCAGCGCTGTTGGAGCCACCGCAAAGACCAGGAACAGGCGGCTGAAGCTCTGCAGCTGGATCATCAGGATCGTCGCCATGGCAAACAGCATCATCGGTGCGACGGCAGCAATCGGTCCCTGTGCTTCGGCGCTCGATTCCACGGCGCCGCCGATCTCGACCTTGTAGCCGACCGGCAGCGTCTTGCTGAAAGCGTCCACCTGCGGCTGAAGCTGGGTGACGATCGTTGCCGGCTGGGTCGGCCCCTTGATCGCCGCTTTCAGAGTGATGGTCGGGATGCGATCGCGCGATGCGATCATCGCCTGTTCCACATCATAGCGCAGGTTCGCCACGGCCGAGAGCGGGATGAGCTTTCCGTCGGAGCCTGCAATCTGCAGGTTCTGCAACGTCTCGATCGAGCCGCGCTCCTGAGCATCCGCGCGTCCGATCACATCGATGAGGTAGATATTGTCGCGCACCTGCGTGGCGCTCGCGCCTTCGACGATGCTGTTCAGCACGGTGGCGATATCTTCCGAGCTCACGCCAAGCTGGCGGGCCTTGTCCTGCAACACATCGACCTTGACCACGCGCGATGGCTCGTTCCAGTCGAAGATCATGTTGGTAAGCAGAGGATGCTGTCCGACGACGCCGGCAAAGCGCATGGAGATATCGCGCACCTTCTGGATGTCGGGCCCGCTGATGCGATATTGCACCGGCTTGCCGACTGGCGGGCCGATATCGAGCAGCTTCACGAAGGCATCGGTGCCGGGAAACGTCTCGTTCAGATATTTCTGGAAATCGCCGCGCACCCGGTCACGCGCTTCCAGGCTTTTCGGCACGATCACCGTCTGGCCGAAGAAGACGTTCTGGTTCTGCACGTCGAAGGACAGAATGAAGCGCGGTGCGCCCTGCCCCACATAGGTCGTCCAGTGGTCGATATCGGGATTGTTGGCGAGCTTGTCCTGCTCAAACTTTGCCATCTGCCGGTTGGTCTCGGCAATCGAGCTGTTCTGCGGCAGGTTCCAGTCGATGATCAGTTCCGGCCGGTCGGAGCTTGGGAAGAACTGCTGCTGCACAAGACCCATGCCCGCGACGGAAACGCCGAAGACGCCGATGGTCAACAGAATGGTCACCCAGCGCCAGCGCATGGCCGTCGTCAGCAGGCGCGAGAAGATCGTCGCAACCCGGCCCTTCTTGTCGTGGTGCTGCTTCATCGTCTTGGGCAGCATCAACACGCCGAGAAGCGGGGTGAAGAGAACCGCGACGATCCAGGAGACCAGCAGCGAAACCGCAATCACCACAAACAGCGTGAAGGTGAACTCACCCGCCGCACTGCTGTTGAGGCCGATCGGGATGAAGCCCGCGACGGTGACGAGTGTGCCGGTCAGCATGGGGAAGGCGGTAGACGTGTAGACATAGGTCGCCGCCTTGCGCAGATCGTCGCCCGCCTCCAGCCGCGCCACCATCATCTCCACCGCAATCATCGCGTCATCGACCAGAAGACCGAGCGCAATGATCAGCGCGCCAAGCGAGATGCGCTGCAACGAAATGCCGGTATATTCCATGTAAACGAAGGTGATGGCGAGCACGAGCGGAATGGACACCGCAACCACCAGACCGGCGCGAAGACCAAGGCTGATGAAGCTGATGACGAGAACGATGGCAACCGCTTCGAACAGCGCACGGGTGAAGCCGGAAACAGCCTCCTCCACCACCGCCGGCTGGTCGGACACGCGGTTGACCTCGACGCCGATCGGCAGATCCGCCACCACCGCCTTGATGTGCTCGTCGACGGCCTCGCCGAATTCCAGCAGGTTGGCACCGGCACGCATGCCGATAGCAAGACCGATGGCTGGCTTGCCATTGTAACGGAAGAGTGCCGTCGGCGGATCGACATAGCCGCGATGGATCGTCGCCACATCCGTCAGCGGGAAGAAGCGATCATTGACGCGTAGGTTGATCGATTCCAGCGCGTTTTCCGAGGCAAATTGCCCGCCCACACGGATGGCGATGCGCTCCGGCCCGGCGGTCACGAAGCCGGATTGCGTCACCGCATTCTGCGCCTGCAGCGTGGCGATGATCGACTGGCGATCAATGCCGAGCGCTGCGATCTTGCGGGTGGAAAATTCCAGATAGATCGCCTCGTCCTGCGCCCCGATGATATCGACCTTGCCGACATTCTCGATGGTCAGGATCTTGGAGCGCGCATCTTCGACGAGATCGCGCAGCTGGCGCTGTGACAGCCCGTCACTGGTAAAGGCAAAAATGTTGCCGAACACATCACCGAAGCGATCGTTGAAGAACGGACCCTGCACGCCGGAGGGAAACTCGCCCTTGATATCGCTGATCATGTTGCGAACGCGACGCCAGGTCGGCTCCACATCCCGCGCCTTGGTGGTGGGCAGAAGTTCGAGGAAGACGGTGGTCTTGCCGGCGGTCGTCTCGCTGCGGGTATAATCGAGCGATTCCAGTTCCTGCAGCTTCTTCTCGATGCGGTCCGTTACCTGACGGCTGACCTCTTCGGCCGTCGCACCCGGCCAGGCGGCGGAAATCACCATCGTCTTGATGGTGAAGTTCGGATCTTCTTCACGCCCGAGATTGAGATAGGAAAACACGCCCGCAATCAGGAAGACGATCATGAAGTAGGAGACGAGCGAGCGGTGCGCCAATGCCCATTCGGAGAGATTGAACTTTTTCACTGTACGCGCTCCTGATCGATGCGAATGGACTGCCCGTCCTCAAGCGAGTTGACGCCTGCAATAACGACGCGCTCCCCCGGCTTCACGCCCTCTTTGACAACCACATAGCCATAGGCGTTCGGCGGACCCTCCAGCACGACCGGGCGAAGCACAACCTTGGCGGCGGCCTCATCGACGATCCACACGGCGGTTTGGCTGTCACGCGTGCGGATGGCGGTGGCCGGCAGCATCAGATTGGGTTTGGAGGCGATGCTGGCCGAAGCGCGGATGACCGCACCCAGCCGGAAGGCATCACCCGGGTGGTCAAGCGCGATCTTCGTGCGGCGCGTTCGTGTGGCCGTATCGGCCTGCGGCGCAATCTCGCGCACTGTGCCAGCCACCCGCACCTGCGGATCGAGCTGCAGGGCCACGTCGAAGGGCGTGCCAAGCTTCAACTGCTCGGCAATGGACTGCGGCACATCGATCACCGCATCGCGCTCGTCCGGCTTGGCGATGGTCACCACCACCTGGCCGACGGTCACGACCTGGCCGAGTTCTGCCGAGGTTGCCGTCACCACGCCGTCAAATTCGGCGGCAAGCTGCGCGTAGCTCAGCTGCTCATTCGCCTTGTTGAGATTGGCCTGCGCCCGCGCCACGGAGGCGCTCGCGGTCTTCAGCCCTTGTTCCGCCTCTTCCAGCGCGGCCCTTGTGCCGGAGCGCGTTTCGGCAAGCTGCAACTGGCGCTGCTGCGTGCTCTGCGCATTGCGAAGCTGTGCCTGCGCATTGGAAAGATCCGACTGGGCACTGCGCACGGCAAGCTCCAGCGATGTCGGATCGATGGTGGCAATGATCTGCCCCTTCTCCACGAGATCGCCGACGCTGACGGTGCGAGACGTCAGACGCCCCAGCGTGCGAAAACCAAGCTCGGCCTCGAAGCGCGGCGACACCGTTCCCGCAAAGCTCAGAGACTGCACGGGAACCTCCTTCGCCACCACCGAAAGCACGGGGCGCGGGGGCGGCGGTGGGGCCTCGGACTTGTCCTCGCTGCAGGCGGAAAGCAGCAGTCCCGATAGAAGGAGGATAGCAATAGGGGTTCTCATCATTGTGCTGCCACCTTCTCGAAAGCGACCTTTTCATCCGGGCGCAGGAACTTGCCCCCCTCAGCCACCACGCTCTCACCGGGCTTCAGCCCCTGCTTGACGATGAAATGACCTGTTTCATAATCTTCGACCTCGATCACCCGCAGCGCCACTTTGGACGAGGCGGGATCGACGATCCAGACAGCCGGCCTTCCATCCTTGGAGGAAATCGCCGACCAGGGCAGCACCATGGCGGCCTGTGGCTCATAGAGGAAATTGCCCTGCACGGCAGCGCCGAGCGGCATGGGAACATCCACGCCAAGCCCGACCTTCACCTTTACCGTTCCGGTGGAGGAATCGATGGTGGGGGAAATCTCGCGGACCTTGGCCATCACCTGCCGGTCGGGATCGGTCAGAAGCGTGATCTTCACCTCCGGCTGAATCTCGCGGCCGAGGAAGAGCGTTTCCACCACTTCGAAGATCGCGTCGCGCGGGCCATCCTGCGCCAGCGTGAAAATGGGCGAAGCCGCCTGCGCCACCTGCCCCACTTCGGCATTGCGCGCGGTGATCAACCCATCCTGATCGGCTTTCAGTTCGGTATAGGACAGCGCTTCCTTGGCGCTGCCAAGCTGCGCCTGCGCCGACCGCTCACTGCCCTGCGCGGTGGAAAGCGCTTCCTGCGCCTGATCGAGTGCCGAGCGTGGCGTGACCTGCGTTTCGAAGAGTTTCTGCTGGCGCGCAAAGGCCAGCTCCGCCTGGATGCGCTGCGCCACAGCGGCCTCGAGATTGGCCTCGGCAACCGCCAGATCGGCCTGCTGCTCTTCCGCATCGATGCGCGCCAGAACCTGGCCCGCTCTCACATGGTCTCCGACATCGACCTGACGATCGATGATCTTGCCGCCCACACGGAAGGACAGATCGGTCTCGATACGCGCGCGGATTTCACCGGTCACGGCTCCGCCGGACACCACCTGGCTGTTCTCAACCGTCACCACCCGGACCTGGCGCAAGTCCGGTTCTCCTTCGCCTTCCTTTGGACTGCACGCGGTCAAAAAACCGGCACTCGCAATCAGGAGCACGCTCAAAATCTGCTTCATGGGTGGGCCTTATCATCGAGATATCGTGATTGCGTATATTTGACTGACTGGAAAGTCAATGATAACTTCTGAAGCCTGCTGCACGAAAAACTGTACAGCGGTTTTGCGATAACGATATGCGATAAAGCAAGGAACGAAGCGGCGACGCGAATCTGAAAGATCGCGACTTGCTTCAGCACTATCGATGCCGAATGAATGGGATGCCGATCACCGATGTTTAAGCTGTGCCACTCCAAGGCGGGAAAGAAACTGACGCGCGCCGAGCAGAAAGAGCTCCGCCCCGCGCAGATCCTGGACGCGGCCTTCACCGAATTCGTCAAGAACGGGTACGCCGCAACACGGGTTGAGGACATCGCCAAACATGTCGGCGTCACCAAGGGCACCATTTATGTGTACTTCGAGACCAAGGAAATTCTCTTCGAAGCCACCATCCGCCACGCCTCGACCTCCTTCGCCGACATCGTCAAGAGCGAGGACACCCGCACCGGCACGGCCTCGGAAAAGATCCGGTCGCTTCTGGGCGCACTCTACGATCATCTCGACGAAGACCGCCAGAACCGCGAAATCCTCAAGCTGATCATCGCCGAGGGCCAGAAGTTCCCCGATATCGTCGCCCGGCATGAGCAATGCGTCTTCCAGCCCCTGATCGACAGGATCATCGAACTCATCAAGGAAGGTGCCGCAGCCGGCGAACTGAAGAGCGACTACATCGCCTTCCCCGAACTCGTCATCGCACCGCTGATGACGCTCACCGTTCTGAGGATCATCTTCGAAGAAGCCATGGACATCGACATAAAGGGCTACCGCGCCGCCCATCTCGATCTGCTTCTGAATGGGCTTCTGGCGAGGAAGACTGGGGAAGGTTAAGGGCGGGTCGGCGAGCAGAGAGTCGCGATAACGAAAGATGCGCCGAAGCTGACAGGGGAACTGACGCCTGTGCGCGAGCCGGTCAGCTTCCCTGATTTCTTCTCTAGGACTGGTTTGCGTCAGAAGCGGTCATGGTGACGTACCGAGGTTTAGTCTAACAAGCCAGAAATGGGCCACGGAACACAGTTTGAACAGTCAACAGTTAGTGGAGGCGTCGCGGCCGCAATCGATGACCGCCACGTATGTTAAGTTCCACGCCAATAACCTTGCTACACTCTCTCACGCTAGCCCGCAGCAAGGGGTTTGAGCTTACCCTCGAGTTCATACTCGATGCCGTCTTCATGGAAGTGGGTGGCAGCGGTACCCTCAAAATATCCCGCTACTATGCTGTTGGTCAGCCGCGATCCGAATCCCTTTCGGACCGGCGCTTTGACAGGTGGGCCACCGGTTTCTCGCCAGACGAAGCGCAACGCGCCCGCATCATTCCAATTCCAGGAAACGAAGACTTTTCCTTTGTCACTCGATAGAGCCCCGTATTTCACCGAGTTCGTGGCTAATTCGTACACAGCCAGAGACAACCCGATTGCCTGTTGGGCGGCGAGCGTGAGGTCGGGTCCGTGGATACCGATACGTCCGGGATGATCGATGTGGGCACTCAAGGCGACGCCAATCATTTCGCGCATCGACACCTCTCTGGCATCACCGTGTAACAGGTCCTGGGCTCGACCCAACGCATTGATCCGATCGATAACGATCGTTCGTGCTTCATTGAGATCGGAGGCGTTACGCAATGTCGACGAGACGATCGCGCTTGCGACCGCGAGCGTATTCTTGAGGCGATGGATCATCTCGTTGTGCAGCGCCGCTTCCCTTTCGCGTGCGACAACCGTCGGCGTGGCGTCCGACGCGACATTGATCATTCCGACAATCTTGCCGCCGTCGTAAAGCGGGCTGTAGGAGAAGGTCCAATATGTTTGCTCGGGGAAGCCGTTCCGCGTCATGACGAGCGGAAGCTCCTCTGACCACGTGCCTTCGCCGGAAAGCGCCTGATCCACGAAGGGCTTGATGTCATTCCACACATCCCACCATATTTCTGCCGCAGGCTGTCCTAGTGCCCCTTCCTCCTTCGCTCCGAGGATCGGCGCATAGGCGTCGTTGTAAAGCAGAGTGAGGTCAGGTCCCCAGAACACGCATATCGCATGCCTTTGCCCCAGAATCAGTTCCACGACAGAGCGAAGAGCCGCTGGCCAGGTCTCCAGGCACCCTAGTGACGTCGAGGTCCAGTCGTATGCCGCAATAAGCTTGCCCATGCGGCCTTCGCCGAGCTGCGTCGCATATTGGTTCATGTCGTCGGTCCGCCTGCAACATTGAGGCTTGTCGCCTCAGATTCCAATTGATCGGTATCAAATCTCTCGAAAAGATCAAGAAGTTCAGTGATTTGATAATTGTCAGTTTCGGACGGGCGTCGTCCGCCGGTCTCAGGAACCCACGGTGTTGAAGTAGCAGTCGAGAAGGGGAAGGTGCACTCGTTGCACATTTACGCCGATGTTTGCCTTGAGCTATCTTGTGCTACACCCCGGCCATGATGGCGGCCTGAGAGGGCGGGTATGACGGCTTTGGGCCGGAACCTGCCGCGAATAGACCACGCCATTTCTGGTGGTTGCGCAAGTTTCTGATCTGGCCGAGTATCGAAGCGACTATGTCCGCGTTGGGAGTCTCATATGAAGTTGGTCGAAACGCCGGAGTTCTCAGTTGAAGCAAATCCTATGTTTGAAAATACCCGCATCTTTGCAGGGTCAATCGGATTGCGTCGTCATCCGGAGACGGCGTTCTCACCACAGATGAGCGTGTGGTCTGCTAAGCGTGAGAGAAAATCGCCCGAAAAATGGCTCAGCGACCGCCTCAAAGATGATGGTGGCAAGATCATTGGGCGTGAAGCTGTGACCTTCGCAGGCATGCCTGGCGAGATGAGCAAAGTAAAGGATCGTTTGCAGGATTGGGAGACGAAGGAGAAACGCAACTGGTATCGGCTGCGTGCGCTTCTGGTGTCGGCTGATGGCTCTACCTGGTATCACGCCACTGCTATGGTCAGTGAGCCGGAGCTCGCCGAGATCGAGAGGGATTTTAAGCGTTTGCTAGAATCCCTCCGCCTCAAGCTCGAAGGCAATGCCGCGAACGAGGTAAGAGCTGCGGCGGAAGCTGAGACGGCAGCCGTCGTTGAAAAACTGAAGGACAGCATGGAGAAGGTATCAGCCATTCGCATCCAGCAAAGCCAGGAAGAACGGCGCCTCGAAAATGCAGCAGCCGTGATGGCACCCGCGGCCGGTATCGAGGAGCGCTTCAACGCGGCGGTAGCTGACGCTGGGTTGCAGGATAAGCGTGAAGCCCTGCGATTGATCGTCATGCCGACGGTTGCCATGGTTGAATGCAATGCCGCCGACCCCGAAATCACTGGCCTGAGCCGCATCGGCGGAGGCCCTGACCTGCCCTCCGACACGGATTGGCCGCGCGACGACAACGGCTTGCACCTCAATTATCTTGCCCAGATCAATCTTGCTGACGTGCCTGATCGACCCGAAGAGCTACCGGCATCCGGGGTGATCTCCTTTTTCACGGGAACGGACTACACGGATTGGCGCGTCCTCTATACACCGGCGGACGCAACTCTCACGCCCCATACAGTTTCGGAAGACGCGATGGACACGGCAATCTCGGTATCGCAGATGATCGTCTGGGATAGCGACCTCAAGCGGTTTGTACCGAACGGACAGGCTGTCGACGGACTATTGGTCAGCACGGACGAGGCCGGTCGCTTGACATTCAGCCGTGACGGTGTACCCGTCAGGGCTTTCGCCTCTGAATACGAGTTCAGCCGCTCGGCGCAGACGCTGCGCTTCGAACGCTCGCTTAGCGCTCCCTTCGGCCAGCGTGGCCCCAACAACAAACCAAGGGCCTATGCTGATATTGGGATCGAAGACCCGTCGGATTTTTCTATCGCGGTCAGCGAGCGCTTTAAAATCGGAGATGGACCGCAGCACCAGATGTTCGGAATAACCGGCGTGCGTGATCTCGCTGCAATCCAGCAGATGGCTGCGAAACATGCAGCACAAAACGGCTGGTCCGATATCTCCGCGCCAGATGGCTGGTTCATTCTGGTCAAGCTCGCATCCGGAGGCGAAGCGGATTTCAACTTCAGTGATCACGGCGACTACGTTTTTATGATCAACCGAAATGACGCCGTTCGAGCGGACTTCTCGCGGGTCTACGCCTTTGTCGATTCTGGTTGAGTAAGAAATCGCGACATGACGCCATGGCTTAACGTCCAATCGCAACATGGAAACGACAGGTCGAACGTCCGTTTCGCGTTAACAGCGACGATGCGCGGAAGGCAGTTTCCCTTATGCTGGGCCCTCATCGGCGGCGAGCATGGGCGCTTCTAGGGTTGACGCCCAAAACGAATGAGTGGTTCGCCCTGCCAGGAAACAGCCACCCCGTCGTTAAGCTCGTTCACTGCGCGGTAGAGGGCAGCGAAGGGATCGGCGGAAGCACCAACACCTAGTCGTTCTCGGATAGCTTCCCTTGCCTCGCCGGGTGTCGCGACAGAATAGCCTCCGGGCTCATATGGCCACGGCTTGTTTAATGCCTCGTCCATGCCCCATTTTTGAACATAGGCAGCCCAGGCGGCACGCGCTTGCCGTAAGTCTGGCTCGCCTACAAATCTCAACGCGTCACGCCAGCTTGGTAATCCCGTGGCTATAGCGACAAACTCGTCAAAGTCGGACGCGACGACCCCAAACGATCCCTCAGAGTCGATGAGAAGAATTTTGCCGTCCGGCATCAGGTTGAACGTTCCACCACTACCATCCATTGCAAATTGCTTAGAGCCTTCGGGGGTGATTTTATATTGGTCTCCATCGATTTCCGGCGGCTCCCCTAACTCCAATTCAAAAATTGTACTTATCTCAACCTCAAGCGCAGATGCCTTGATTTGTCGGATAATTTCACTTCTTGTCATCACTCCTCCGGAGGCCGATCCGTGCCCCAAGATCGCCGTAGCGATGACGCAGAATAGTGTCAGTGCCTGTCGTGCTCTCATGACAATCGGTATCTCTTTTTTTCCAACGCTAGCACAAGCACTGGTCTGTGGACACCATGACTGCTTCGGGCCAGTCACGGTCTCCGCTTTGCGCCAACACCAGCCGTTGACATCCAGGTCGATATAGCGACGTCATCTGCAGATCGCCTATTGAGCCGAGGCTGGAGATGGCAACGCAAGACATTGATCGATTGGAAGCGCAGAGGACATTGTCCGCGGCGCGGCGCGGTGGGATCGTCGCTGGCATATATGAAGCGATCCGATCTTGCTTCGCGCATTGGGAGCCACTTGCCAGTTTCGACTTTGAGGCTGAGTTCAAGGCCTATGTCGAAGACGCTTTTGAGGCGCCCGATCGCCTCGGTTTCGATCTGGCCACGATGCGGTTTATTGCGAAGCTGAGGAACGGGCATACCGCATTTTCCGATGAATGGCTCTGGCATGAGCATGGTGCGCCCATAGGACTGGACGTAACGCACGACGAGGCTGGATGGTGCGTTACCAAGTCAGCCTATGATGATATTTCTCTGGGAGCTCGAATTCTCCAGATCGACGACCGGCCAATTGATGAGATGGCGTCGAGGCTTTTGGCGTTCGTGCCGGGCTCCAGCATTCGTGAGCAACGCACCCGCCTTTTCTCGAAACCTTTCCTGTTTCCACCTTCCTTTGAAATCGTGATGGACGATGGCTCGAAGAAAAAAATCGATCGTGGCAGGGAGCTACCCGACGACGGTACTGCAACGACAGGTCGCTGGCTGGTGGACGGCGAGAGATACCTCCTGACCATACCAAGCTTCGCTCAACCTCACTTCGAAGCTAACGCTATCGGACTTCTGCAATCTCTCGCCAATACCATTCATCTGGTGATCGATGTTCGCGGCAACTCCGGCGGCAACACACCCGACAAACTCGTCGCCGCACTCATGCCTGATCGATATCGGTTCTGGACATATGTCACACCCGTCACGAACGCCCTTGCGCGCGCTCAAGGCAAGCCGCCTTCCTTGCTGACCCACGAGGCAAAATGGAGAGAGCCAATCGAAGGAGCATTCAAGGGACCGCTGACCATCCTCATTGACAGACGCACCTTCTCAGCCGCCGAGGATTTTGTGATGCCTTTCAAGGACACCAAACGTGCCGAAATCGTCGGTGAGACGACGGGCGGAAGCAGCGGACAACCTTGCCTGCGGGACCTTGGCGATGGGATGCGGTTGTGGGTCAGCACCAAGAGGCAGATGTTTCCAAATGGCGCCCCATTCGAAGGCTTGGGGATTGAGCCCGACACTTATAGAAACTGGCAGCCGGGCGCTGATCCCAAAACGTCTTCTGCGTAGCTTTTCAACTCTATGTACCTCAGGCTTAGACCCGATAGTCTCCATCCAGTAGGCCCCTACGACTCCCGGCGATCCCGCCAAAGAGAGCAATGGACATGACCCCGTCGCTGATCTTCATAAGCCTGCCCCCAAACCTTTCCCTGCATCCCTGTTCATTTGCCGCACGAAATCGATAAACGCACGCAAAGGCGCAGGCACGAGCCGCCGTCCGGAGTAATAAAGAAACGGGCCGGGAAACCGTAGCCACCAGTCTTCCATCACCGGCACCAGATCGCCTCGCTCGAAGTGCGGCCTCAGCCAATCCTCGAAAATGTAAGCCATGCCGCAGCCGGCAATGGCGGCGTCGATGCCAAGATCGGTGCCGCCGCCGAATTGGACGATGAGGTTGCCTTTCGGATTGATGACCACCTCTTCCCCGTTCCGTTCGAATTCCCAGGGCGGAATGGCGCGCCCTGAAAACCGGCCGAGAATGCAATCATGCAAAAGCAGGTCTTGCGGGTGTTGCGGCATGCCCCTTCGTGCCAGGTAATCTGGCGATGCGGCAAGGGCGAAGCGCTGCTGGCGTGGGCCGATCGGCAGGGCGAGCATATCCTGCTCCAGCCTTTCGTCATAACGGATGCCCGCATCGCAGCCGTTCTTGATGATGTCGACGAAATTCTCATCGGTCACGATTTCCAGGCTGATATCCGGATAGGCCGCGAGAAACGGTGGCACGATGTCAGGCAGGACCAGCTTTGCCGCACTCATCGGCACATTCAGCCGAAGCTCGCCCGAGGTACGGCCGCGGCTGCTCTTGACCTCGTTCAACGCCGAGGCCACCTCTGCGAATGCGGGTGCGGTGCGCTCCATGAGGAGACGCCCTGCATCCGTCATCAGCACGCTCCTTGTGGTGCGATTGAACAGGCGCACCCCAAGCTCGTCTTCCAGCCGTTTGACCGCATCGCTCAACGCCGAGGAACTGATGCCACTTTCACGCGCCGCCTGCCGAAACCCCTGGGATCGCGCCACCAGGAGAAACGCATTCAGATCCGTTAAATCCGCCACTCTTGCTCACTCCCAACGCCCGTTGCCATTGTCCAGCCTGGCGGACAACCTGTCCTGATTATAGCGCCTTGTCGCACATATGCCACCTGCCTATTTTCCAGCAACACAAAGGAGACAGGCGATGAGCACGATGACACATTCAGGAACATTCAAGCTTGGCGACCACACGGTGCGCCGTTTGGGATATGGCGCGATGCAGCTTGCGGGCAAGGGCGTTTTCGGGCCGCCGCGCGATCGTGCAGAGGCCATAGCCGTGCTGCGCGAAGCGGTGGAAAGCGGCGTCAACCACATCGACACCAGCGATTTCTATGGCCCGCATGTGACGAACGAAATCATCCGCGAGGCCTTGCATCCCTACGCGAGCGACCTTCTGATCGTCACCAAGGTCGGCGCGAGCAGAGGCGCGGACGCATCCTGGAAGCCGGCCTTCTCACGTGCGGAGCTGACACAGGCCGTTCATGACAATCTGCGCAATCTCGGGCTCGATGTGGTCGATGTCGTCAATCTGCGCGCCATGTTCGACGTGCACGGCCCTGCGGAAGGGTCGTTGGACGAAGCGCTCGACGTGCTGGCGGATTTGAAGCAACAGGGGCTGATCCGGCATATCGGCCTTTCCAATGTCACGGCAAAGCAAATCGAGGATGCCGGAAAGATCACCGACATCGTCTGCGTGCAGAACCAGTACAATCTTGCGCATCGCCACGACGACGCCCTGATCGAGACGCTCGCGGCCCGCGGCATCGCCTATGTGCCGTTCTTCCCGCTCGGCGGCTTCTCGCCGCTGCAATCCTCCGTCCTGTCCGACGTGGCGGCAAAGCTTAACGCCACGCCGATGCAGGTGGCGCTTGCCTGGCTGCTTCAGCGATCGCGCAACATTCTCCTGATCCCCGGCACCTCGTCACGCGGCCATCTGCGCGAAAACCTGGCAGCCGCGACGATCGAGCTCCCCTCGGAGGCACTGTCTGAGCTGAAGAAGGTGGCTGGCTGATATCGCTTGTAGAACGCGGAGCCTCCGCAAACTGCGGAGGCTCCTGCCCCCGTCACGACAGCTCCACCAGCGCGTTCAGGAAGGCGCGCATGGCGGGGTTGGACCGTCTACTTTCGGGCCATAGGGCCGTGATATTGTGACGGTCCACCGCGTAATCGGAAAGAACTGGCACAAGCGCGCCACGCTTCACCCAGGCGTTGGCCATGAAACTCGTCGCCATTCCGATCCCGGCACCGGCTGATATTGCCGCCAGCACCGCTTCGCTGGCATCGACGATGATGCCGGAGGATGGCACGATCTCCACTTCCTTCTCCCCGATGCGGAAAGGCCAGCGAAACAGCTGGCCGCTGCTTTGATAGCGCAGGCTGACCGTCTCGTGCTCCTCTAACTGGTTCGGATGGGTTGGCGGGCTGCGCCTCGCCAGATAGTCGGGCGAGGCATAGCAGCATAGCCGGTGTGGCATCAGGCGGCGGGACAGCAGGCGCGAATCCGACAGGTCGCCAATGCGGACTGCAAGGTCGAAGCCGCCGTCGATAAGATCCACCATGTGATCGCTCAAACGCAGATCGATCGTCACCTTCGGGTGGAGCGCGCGAAACTGCTGCAGCACCGGCGCGATGACATGCAGGCCGATCGGCAGGGATGCGGCAATCCGCAATGTCCCGGCTGGTTCGGTGCGCGCTGCCTTTGCCGCCTGCTCGATCTCTTCGGCGGCGTGCAGCAGCCTCAGCGCCCGATCATGCAGATCGCGCCCTTCGCTCGTCAGCGTCAAGGAACGCGTCGTGCGCGCAAACAGCGAAACGCCGAGCTGCTGTTCCAGCCGCTGGATGCTCTTGCTGACCGCGGACGGTGAGATGCCCAGCGAGCGGGCAGCGGCGGTGTAGCTTCCAAGCGAACCGGCGCGCGCAAATGCAATCAGCCCCGTCAGCCTGTCAATTCCGATTTGTTCCTTCATGGCACTATTAAAGCGAATTACCGCCTGATTTTCAAATGAAACCCGCAGTCCTATCTTTTCCTGACACAACGACAATTCAGGTGAGGCAAAGATGACTGAGATGATGAAAGCCGTGCGATTGCACGCATTCGGTGGACCGGATGTGCTCCTCTATGAGGATGCGCCACGACCGCAAATCTCTGCGGATGAGGTGCTTGTTCGGGTCCACGCCGCAAGCATCAACCCGCCGGATCTCTATTTGCGCGACGGTTATCGCGCACTTCCGCCGGAATGGCAGCCCAATCCAAGCTTCCCGCTGATCCTCGGCACGGACATTTCCGGCACGGTTTCGGCCGTTGGTGAGAACGTCTCGCAGTTCAAACGCGGCGATGCCGTCTTCGCCATGGTCCGCTTCCCGCACGATTTGATGACCGGAAGCGGCGCCTATGCCGACTATGTCCGGGTTCCCGCGTCAGAGCTCGCGCCAAAACCCGCCGGGATCGACCATATCCACGCCGCCGGCGCACCTATGTCGCTGCTGACCGCATGGCAATTTCTGGTGAGCCTCGGTCATGATGTGCCGAACCCCTTCCAGACCTTTCCGCACGCACCCATTCCGCTTGGCGGCAAGACGGTGATGGTAAACGGCGCGGGCGGAGGCGTGGGCCATCTCGCAGTCCAGATCGCCAAATGGCAGGGCGCGAGGGTGATTGCCGTCGCTTCGGGCAAACACGAGGCGCTTCTCAAAGACCTCGGTGCGGATCTCTTCATCGACTACAGAAAGACGAATGTCGAGACCGTGATGAAGGATGTCGATCTGGTGCTCGATGCCGTGGGCGGCGCGAACATGGAACGCTTCCTGCCCTTGATCAAGCCGAATGGCGCACTGTACCTCGTCAACCCGCTTGGCTTTTCCGGCCACGAGGAAGCCGCCCGGCGCAACATAACCGTCTCCTCGACGCAGGTGCGCTCGAATGGCGCGCAATTGGCAGCGGCTGGCCGGCTGCTCGATGATGGTACCGTGCGGGTGGTGATCGACAGCACCTATCCCCTGGCCGAGGCCGCGGCAGCGCATCGTCGTGCGTCCGAAGGCAGCATCCAGGGTAAGATCGTGCTGGTCGCCGCCTGATCACCGACTTGACCAGTCAATGCCCCGGTCGTCGCAAACACGCGGTCGGGGCACCTATGGAAGGCAATATCCATGTTGATCATAACCGGCCACATGCATGTCGATCCGGCCGATCTGGCGCCGTTCACCGCAGACCTCAAAGCATTGGCAGCCGAAACACGAAAGCGGCCAGGATGCATCAGCTATGATGCGGCGGTGGACGATCCGCACGAGGGGCGACTGCTGATATCGGAACGCTGGGCCGATCAGGCAGCGCTCAACGCGCATTTGCTGGTAGCCGACACCATCGCCTTCGTCCGCCGCTGGAGCGGCAAGATGCGCGGCGAGATCCGAAAATACGACGCGTTCAACGAACGTGACATCATGGATGGATGACGCGCTTCATGAAATCGGTTGCTTCGGTGCCCCGCTGCTGAAGACACACTGACCGCTTCACCACACCCCGGAAATGAGGGTGAAAAACCAGGCCGCACTGCGGGGGAATCGCCCCGCAAATTTCCAGTAGCTGTTCCTGAGATATTGGACACTCCGCCACTTCGTCGACAGCATCAGATAGTCGAAATGGGTGAAGCGCAGGACGGATCGTGCGCGATCGCGCAAGGTTTTTTCCACCTCCGTCTGGTGTCTCGCCAATGCGCGGCCAAGCGTCACGCCATCCCAGATCGCCAGATTAAGGCCCTGGCCGCCGACTGGAGACTGGACATGGGCCGCATCCCCAATCAGCCATACGCGACCGATGCGTGGCGAAGGCACGCGCCGAAGGGAAACACGAAACTCCCTTTCATAAAGCAGCCTGGCATCCTGGAACATATGAGTGAGCCTGGAGGCCACACCCTTCGCATTGAATATGCCCTGAACGACACCGCGACGCGGTTGTGAAAGAAAGAGGCCGACACCGTTTGCTTGCAGAAACAGTTGCGCCTGTGCGTCCTGAGGCCACGTCTCAGTCTCTATCTCGGCGACAGACCAGTCTTCGGGGTAGTCACGTCCGACGAATGGCACATTGAGGAATGATCGGACCGCACTTTTGCCCCCGTCCGCGGCAACCAGCCAATCGGCCTTGATGATTTCGGTCCCATCCCCGTCACGGATGGTCGCTTCGATGCCATCGGCATTTTCCACGACGCTTGCGAACACGCGACCATACTCGACCTGCACGCCATAAGCGGCCAAAGCCTCCTCCATCGCCTGCTCAAGCATGGCCTGCGGATAAAGATGCGCGGGCGGCTCGCCATTCACATCCGGCACCCGAAGATCCGCCACCAGTTTCTCATCGTCGTGAAAGACAAAGCGCCGCATGGGAATAGCTTGCGAGATCACTCTCTCGGTGATGCCGAAATCCGCGAGTTGGTGCCAGACGCCTTGCGCGACCCCTGTCGCCTTCTGCACCGATGTTCTGGAAGGCCTCTTCTCGACGATCCTGACATCCGCGCCAAGACGAGCGCAACTGAGCGCACAGGCCAGGCCGCTCGCACCACCGCCAACGATCAGAATCCTTGCCGACTGAGCCATGATGAAAAACCTCGGCCATTGCTTGCCAGTGTCGGCCAAAACAGGACCGCTGCAGCTACTGAAATGGCAGCTTATCGCAGCCGGTGACGGATTGCGATAGGTCGTCGCGGCGCATAAGTTCGATGTCTCAGGGAAAATGAAATGGCACTTGCCAGTCAGATAACGCCGTCCGGCATGGCCAGATGCTGCCGAACCAATACCTGACTTATGTGACTCGCTATCTGAAGCTCTTCAAAACCGCGGCAACAATGGCTTGCGGGCAATCTTCCTGAACAAGATGGCCTGCTTCGAGAAGTGGAATGCAGTCATCGGCGGAAATCAGTGCCGCCAGGCGAACACCGTTTTCATAGGAAATCCACTCGTCATTCTTTCCCCACAGCACTTTTACCGGGCAATCCATTGGGGCATAGCGGAATTGAACTTCATCGGTGTAGCGCTGATCCATTTGCGCGATTTGCCGATAGAATGCGGGCTGTCCGACAGGACCAAGCCAAGGTGCACTGTATATGTCCAGTGCCTCTTCCGATAACGGCTTGTAGGCGGCGGTCTGCAAATAGGCGCGTAAAATGGCGCGGTGCATGTAGCTCGGCATGCCAGAGAAAGCCATTTCGTGCTGACGAACATGCTGCACCAGGGGCGACCCCCACGGGGCAAGAGCGACAGCGTCAAAAATTGTCAGGGCGGAATAGCGCAACCCGTTGAGAAGGTAAGCACGAAGCACGGTTGCTCCGCCGAAATCATGCGCCAAAATTTCCGGCCGTTCGATATTCCACTCGTTGAACAACGCCGCCAGAACATTGTTTTGTACGCCAAGTGAAACGTCCTGTCCTTCACGCATCTCAGACTGGCCATAGCCAACCATGTCGAAGTAGTAAACGGTCCGATCATTGGCGAAGTGCGGAATGATATTGCGCCACACCTGTGATGAAAACGGTGTGCCGTGAACTGCAACCAATGGCGGGCCGCTGCCGATGGTCCCCCAACGAACTCTATCACCGTTGATGATCGATGTATTTGGGAGCTCCAGCCTGGGCATTCTTCTCTCTTTCAGTGTCGGTGACGTAGAGCCCTTGGCTCTGGAGAAGCATGAATGTCTCGGAGCAAAATCACCACTTCATAATATTGAGAATAAGGATCAGCTCGCCTGGGATGTGGCTTTGCCGACGATCGAGGTTTGCTGCACCGAAACGAACGGCCGCTTCTGCAAGGCATCAAAAGGAGGTTCGGATAACTGAGACGAAGGCGCGACGCTGACCTTCTCCCTTCGGCCCGTGATGACTGCAATGGGCCGCTTCGCGCCAAGAGCGGACATGGTGAGGGTTGCTCTAAATCAGGAGCGAGCGACACGGTGCAAGTCATGGCGATCGTAAATCGTTCGCATTACGCGGGATAACGGTTGGTACCGCATGTGATTCCACAGGCTCGCCAAAGCTTGTACGACGCGATCACGAGCGGCCGCACCTAACGGAATGATGGGGCGATGAGATTCAGGGTCTGCAATCGGAAAGGTCGTCATCCAGGCATGAGCTGATGCGGTATTGCTGGCCGACACTCGACCTATCTTTGATATCGCAACTTTTTTAATCTTGATGGCTCAAGGCTGTCCGGGATAGGTTTGTGTCCAATAGGGCCGCTTAATTTTGTTGGGAACTGCCGTTTGCAGCGCCACGTCTTTCAAATCCGTTCGAAATCGATTGTGAGTAGATATGACGTTTGAAGAAAGCCTGGATTTTCTAACTTCCTATGAGGCGGACGATTACCGATCTCTAAAAATCGCCCAGGAAAACTGGAAATCACTGATCAGCGAAGATCGTGGCTACCTTGAACGACTTTACGATATTTATTTTGCGACGATCAAAGGTTTCCTGGGTGAAAATGACGCTTTGGCGCTTAACGGTGTGAAAGCTTATAATTTCATTCTTGCATTTTCGGGCACGACCACCGTCGCAAGTCATGGCGGCAAAGAAGAAGCGTGGCGAATTCTCAATGAGCGGCACGCCCAACATCTCGACCTTTTGCGACGCGCGATCGAACGACCTAATAGTGTCGTCAGTGAAAAATTCAGCAGGACAAAAACGGGAAAATGGGCTGATATCGTTACATCGATGCTCGACCTTTATTATTGGCATAAGCCTTATAGCAATCACGACGAAAAGCTCAGAATCGAAGCAGCGATGCTCGTTCCCAAGATCTACCGGGCGTTCCCGGAGCACAGGAGTTTTCTCCTGCCCGACCACTTGATGCTGCATCCAAATGCAATCCGCGAGGCTGGTGACCTGATCCGGTTCTACATCCTGGAAAAAGCCCAGCGCGAAGCCCCTCTGCTTGTGGACCTTGCTTACGATATGTTCGGGTTTCACTCCGATAAAGGCAAGCCGGCGCACGCCCAATCGGCCGCAATTCTGCAACATGCTCTCAGCGACGCATCTTCCTGGACGGAACAACAACTCGAACAGTTTCTGGAGCAGGTCGTTTTTACGCCTCTGGATATCCAGACATATCAGAGCCCAGAGGCTGAAGCTCTCCTGCAATCGACCATCGCCAATTACGAACGGCTGCTGCGGGAAAACAAATATGAAAGTCATCTCGGCACGTCAGCACAAACCTACCGCGAACGCGACGAAAAAACCCTTCAGGCGCATCGCGCAACCCTTAACTTGATCCAGAGTGATTTCGACGCCTGGAACAGGAAACGTCGCGACAAGGCCGTGCAGCGGCTTGCCGTTTCCGCCACAACCCGCAAGGCGTTCAAGGTTATCGAAACGAAGCTCCCTGCCCCTTACGCCGAGCTCATTGGCGCGCTTCTCAAAGAGGCTGAGGACTATTCAAGCCGTCCCAAACTTTACCCCTCGCACAAGCCTTCGGAAAATCGTTTCAAGGATTTTGGCTTGAAGCTGCTGGTCATCGAAGAACTCATGTACCGGCAGAAGGTGCTCGCGCCGCAATTCGATATCCACCTGTTTGCCAAGGAATATGAGAAGCGGGAAATTTCCGTCGAGATTGACGGCTACGAGATCATCCCGGAGGTCGAGACCTACTTCAAAAATCTGCCCATATCGGACGAGCTGCTTGCCAAGGTCGAAACGCTGCATCAATCAAGCGGATTGGACGGTGGGTCCGAGTTTATCTATCACCTCTACCCCTTCTGGGATCCCGGCAGTGGCGATAAAGCCATTCCCGTCAGCAACAAGGCGATTACCGATCTTGAGCTTCTGCCAAACCTGAAATCGATCAGTGGGCTGGAGAACAGCAAGCCCACCCCAAAGCTTCTGAAAGCGCTTGCAGCGCGCGACATCAAGATTTCCACCGAAGAGTAGCGTGTTGAGCAGGATTTCGAAGTAAGAGCACTATCCCAACGGTGACATTGCCATCGTGATGCGGAACTGTTGCGCTTTGAACCCATGGTGGACGCGCGCAGTATTCTGAATATCTGAAAATTGCGCCCCCATTCTGGCGCGCTTTGTCTAGCAACTTCGGCTGCTTCGCGCCAAAAGCGGCTGTAATATGCCGCGGCTTTGCGATAGCACCATGCAATAAACCAAGGACCTCAAGCGTAACGATCGAATCTGAAAGATCGCGACTCGCTTTAGAGAACCTGCCCTGGAGGGCTCGAGGCGCTACACAGCCACGCTGGCTTTCGCTTTGAAGTCCTCCGGCAGCAGGTCGCTATGGAGGATCTGGTTGCGACCGGATGATTTCGCCAGATAGAGCGCCCTGTCGCAGGCGTTGAACAGATCCTCGAAGGACGCGTAGGATTCCTTATCGGCCACACCGCCCGACAGCGTGATATGAACAAGCCTGTCTTTCAGGTTCACGGGCCGGGCCGCCAGCATTTCGTTGCACCGCTGTGCAAGTGTCAGACGTTTCTGGGCGGTGAGCTGAACCGCCAGAACGGCAAATTCCTCGCCGCCGATCCTGGCAACGACATGGGGTTGCGGGAAAGCAGACATCAGGTGCCGTGCCACCGTCACGATCGCATGGTCTCCGACATCGTGGCCGAACTCGTCATTGATCCGCTTGAAGCGATCGATATCGAACAGGATGAGCGACGCATTCTCGTCCGCCTTCGCCACCTCTTCCATAAAGGCACGGCGATTGAGGAGCCCAGACAGCATGTCGGTGCGGCTCAGCCGTTCAAATGTCGCGCGCGAGATGGACAGATGATGGATGGCGAGACCCACGAGATACACGATGGAAAACGTCAACGACGAGGCCACCACAGTCGATATGATCACGCCAACGGTTGCCCCCTGCCAGACGTCGTAGGGCAGCAAGCCAAATGCGTTCATCAGATGGTGGGCGACGATATTCAATATGTCGGCAACCAGCGTCACGACGATAGCCGTGCGAAGGGCAAAGGAAAGGACCTTGCTCTTCGTCTCAAAGCGGTCCGTGGCGCATGCCTGCTTTATATGGCGTTCAACAAATGCAAGCATCGACCTTCAGGTCCCTCGTTTGAGCGATAGAGCGCCGTGCGTCCCTATGGACGCACAAAGGACGCTCTTCTTAAAATCTACGCAGCGGCTTAGCCGATGCTCTAGTCGCCCCCGACCGGGTCGAACTGTTGCATGAGAGGTTTTGATATCTCATGAAGAACGAAGGTGAATGTTTGATTGAAGCCTGTGTCGACTGCCCGATGCGACTGCATCGTCAAGGCTTGGAGCACGCGAGCCCCAGTCGCTGCATCATGATGGATGCGGCGCAGTAACAGTGGAAGGAGGTCACCTTGCCATCCTTCATGCGACAGAGGGGGCAGGAGCTTACAAGGTCGCCGTCATAACGCGCGGCGATCGCCGATCCACAAATCCACCGGCGAAATGTCAGCATCGCTTTCACCGTATCAGTAGGGGCGGTTCACTCCACCGCTTCCATCGTACCCGTCGGGAACGCGACAGTGGCAAGCGGCGGATAGACCTCGCGAACGATATTGATCTGCTGCGCGTCATCAATCCTGACCAGATACCACTTTCCGCCATCGATCAGCGCCAACGTCGCGGTCTTCGCCTCGATCTTTTGGCCCTTGGTTTCCATCAGACTGCGCGAAGGCACCAGCACATAGGGGGTGCCATCGGGGGCTTGCTTGTAAGCGGCCCTGTCGACATCCATCTCGAAATCGAGAAATTTGACCGAGGCGAGCGCAATCTGCATCTGCGCCTGCATCGCGCTTCGAAGCGTTGCCATATCCACACCGGCCTTGCTGGCAATATGCTGAAGAACCTTGGGTGGGACGGTCTCGGCGACGACACCGAAGTCGCCCTGCTTCAGCGCGGTTTCGAAGCGCACGATCTGCGCCTGAAGGTCGGCCTTTTCCTCGGCGGTGAATTCACGCGCCGCCGCACCCTGCCAGAAGCAGACAGCCAGACACAAAGACAGGAAAAGAGCCTTCATGACACGCGCCTCTCATCGGTCTTATGACGTTGAGTGAGATGAAGCGCGACGGGTGCCGCGCTGTCGTGGATGACGGCAAAGCGGCTTACAGAATAAAGAAACCCGCAGCCGACAGGATGATGAAAACCAGCAATCCGCCGAAGAATCCGCCCGTCGTGAAGAAACCGACGGCCATGGCGATCATCAGCATGCACACCAGCATGGTGCCGTATTTCGAAGCCAACAGAAAATGATTGTAGGTCTTCTGATGCTCGGCAAGGTCCATCTTCGCACCGACTTCGACTGGACCGCTATGGTGTTCGCTCATGCTTGCTTCCCCTCTATTGATCTGCGCTCGCCGTCATCGTCCCATCATCCGATGGATGTCTTCCCTGATAACGAAGCAAGCGACAGAACGCTCCGCGTCAAGACCTACACAAAATTTGAAGCAGACGCAACGCGGGTAACGCGCTGTTTGCCCGGCAAAATCGCTCCGAATTCGGGCAATTTATCCCGGGCTCGCGGCCTTGGAAAAGCGGAGCGTTTGTCACATCGACGCCACCGGCGCGCAGGAAAGACCGGGATGGCGCATGGTCGACCTTCTTCCTAGTTGCATTTGGCAAATCCTGCCCATAACGATGGACGCAGGGAGGATTTCTGGTGGGGACAACAGGCGTGGGAGGACGATTCGCCTGAGGGGTTTCCGCCATAAACATTCCTCCTCGAAAACCCGCAAAGGGATCGAAAGGGGAAAACAATGCACGCGCTTTTGAAACTGAGCCGCGCCATCGACATGTTGAGCGAGGCGCTGGGAAAATTCTCAGGCTACCTGGTTCTCATCTGCTGCCTCGTCAGCGCCGGCAACGCCATCGTGCGTTACCTGTTCAATTACAGTTCGAACGGCCTCCTGGAAATCCAGTGGTACATGTTCGGCTTCATCGTGCTCATCGGCGCGTCCTATACGCTGCGGATGAATGAGCATGTGCGCGTCGATATCATCTATGGCGCCATTGCACCGCGCACCCGCATCTGGGTGGATATTATCGGCCTCGTTCTCTTCCTGCTTCCCGCCTGCTTCTATCTCGCCTGGCTGAGCTGGCCGGTGTTCCTGCTTTCATGGCAACAGAACGAAGTCTCCTCCAATGCCGGCGGCCTCATCCGCTGGCCCGTCAAGTTCATCATCTTTGCGGGCTTTGCCCTCCTCGTCCTTCAGGGAATATCCGAACTGGTGAAGCGCATCGGTGCGCTGAACGGGCTCTATCAGCTCGACACCAAATACGAAAAACCGCTCCAGTAACGCCGGCGCCATTTCAAGGATATTCTGATGTTCGAATACGGTATTCTTCCGCCGGCCATGTTCCTGGGCATGATCATCTTCATGCTCTACGGCTTTCCGGTCGCTTTCTCGCTTGCCAGCGTCGGCCTTCTGTTCGGCGTCATCGGCATCTTCACCGAGCATTTCTCGCCCGCGTTCATGCAGGCGCTGCCGCTGCGCATCTTCGGCATCATCTCCAACGATCTGCTGCTCGCCATTCCCTTCTTTACCTTCATGGGGGCAATCCTGGAACGATGCGGCCTTGCGGAGGATCTGCTGGAGGGCACGGGCAAGCTCTTCGGCGCGATCCCCGGCGGCCTTGCCTATGCGGTCATTCTGGTTGGCGCCATTCTCGGCGCCATCACCGGCACCGTAGCAGCGTCCGTCATCACCATGGGCGTCATCTCGCTGCCGATCATGCTGAAATATGGCTATAATCCGCGCGTCGCCACGGGCGTCATTGCCGCATCCGGCACCATCACGCAGGTTATTCCGCCCTCTCTCGTTCTCATCGTTCTCGCAGACCAGCTCGGCCGTTCCGTCGGCGATATGTATCTCGGCGCCATCGGCCCGTCCTTCCTGCAGGTCGCAATCTTCATGCTCTTCATCCTCTTTCTCTCGGTCTTCCGGCCGAAGGATGTTCCCGCACTTCCGCCGGAAGCCCGTGGAGAGCTGAACCGGGCGCTGGTGCTGAAGGTTCTGGGCGGCATGATCCCGTCCATCGTGCTGATCTTCCTCGTTCTCGGCACCATCTTCCTCGGCCTTGCGACACCAACGGAAGCCGGCGCACTTGGCGTTGTCGGCGCCATGGCGCTTGCCGCAGCCCACCGTCGCCTGACCTGGGATCTGGTCAAGCAGGGCATGCATTCCACCATGCACATCACCTCCATGGTGGTGTTCATTCTGGTCGGCGCCACCTGCTTCTCGCTGGTGTTTCAGGGCATGGATGGGTCGCTGTGGATCGAGCACATGCTGTCGGGCATTCCAGGCGGCCCGATCGGCTTCCTGATCTTCGTCAACATCTTCATCTTCTTCCTTGCCTTCTTCCTCGATTTCTTCGAGATCGCCTTCATCGTCGTGCCGATGCTGGCACCGATCGCCCAGTCGCTGGGCATCGATCTGATCTGGTTCGGCGTGCTTCTGTGCATCAACATGCAGACGAGCTTCATGCATCCGCCCTTCGGCTTTGCGCTCTTTTATCTGCGCTCCATCGCACCGCGCACGGTAAAGACCTCGGATATTTACATGGGCGCGATCCCCTGGCTTGGCATGCAGCTTATCCTCGTCGCCATCGTCATCTTCTGGCCGGAATCCGTCACCTACTGGCTGGACAAGACCCCGGAGGTCGATCTCAACACCATCAAGATCGAGGTCCCCGCCTTTGGCAATCAGGGCGGCAACACCATGCCAAACTTCGGCCTGCCCCCCATGGACGGCGCACCCGGCCAGGGCGGCGGCAACGGCCTGCCCGGCATGCCGAACCTCAACGAACCGCCGAAGATCAATCCCTGACGGCGAACGCTTGTTTGATCAGGATGAAAGCGTTATATTGGTGGAGTGGAAGGTAGGGTTGCACACCTACCTTCCGTTTATTTACTTCCTGAAGAATGTGAACCGGACAGCTATTGACCAGCCTGTCCGGTTTTTCTTTACGATAAACGTAATGCTCAGCGGCTTGCGCATCACACTAGAGCGCCGCGCGTCCTCTAGGACGCGCAAAGGACGCTCGAGGTTTTTGAATGTACGCATCGTGCTTTTCCGAAAATCGACTTCGATTTTCGGGCCGATGCTGTACCTCCACAGTTGAACAGCAAGGCCTTTGCCAAGGTCGGCGTGGCCGATCCTCGCCGATATTCCGGCTGGTCTCCGAAATGTGCTGCTTCGCTGCTCAACGCTGCCGATCATAACCACGCGCCGTTACTTGTCCATAAACGCGCGAGAGCCCTGTTTAAGCTCAAACGAAAAAGCCCGGACCTTTCGATCCGGGCGTCCTATCAATGCTATGGATAACGTCAGAGCTTGCCGTTGCGCTGCTGGATCATCATGAACGTGTCATAGGTGTATTCCGCCAGCTGCATCCACAGATAGCCTTCGCGCTTGAAGGCCACCTGGTCGTCATAGACCTTCTTGAAGTCCGGGTTGACGGCAGAGATTTCCGCGTAGACTTCGAGAGCGGCCTTGTAGCAGGCGTCCAGAATATCCTGGCTGAAGGGACGAAGCGTTGCACCTTCGGATACGATCTGCTTGATCGCCTTGGGGTTCTTGGCGTCGTATTTCGCCAGCATGTTGGTGTTGGCAAACGAGCAGGCGTCCTGCAGCACGGCCTGGTAATTCTTTGGCAGGTCGTTCCACTTGTCCAGATTGACGAAGGAGTGGATGACCGGGCCACCTTCCCAGAAGGCCGGGTAGTAGTAATATTTCGCCACCTTCTGGAAGCCGAGCTTGTGGTCGTCATAGGGGCCGACCCATTCGGCCGCGTCGATCGTGCCCTTTTCCAGCGCCGGGTAGATATCGCCGCCGGCGATCTGCTGCGGCACGACGCCAAGCTTTTCAACCACCTTGCCGGCCAGACCGGCAATGCGCATCTTCACGCCCTTGAAATCGTCGACGGTGTTGATTTCCTTGCGGAACCAGCCGCCCATCTGCACCCCGGTATTGCCGGAAATCATGCCATAGAGCTTGTGCTTGGCGTAGAACTCGTTCAGCAGCGTGTTGCCATTGCCCTCATAGAACCAGGAATTGGTGAGGCGCGCATTCAGCCCGAAGGGGATCGCGGTGCCGATCGCAAAGGTCGGATCCTTGCCGACGTAGTAGTAGGAGCAGGTATGGCACATTTCGACCGTGCCGGAGGAGACAGCATCCGCCGCCTGCAGGCCGGGGACGATTTCGCCGGCTGCAAACACCTGAATGTTGAAATTGCCGTCGGTCGCGTTCTTCACATGGTTGGCGATATCCTGCGCGCCGCCAAAGATCGTATCGAGCGATTTGGGGAACGAGGAGGTCAACCTCCATGTGATCTTGGCATTTTCCTGCGCGATTGCCGGTGCCGCCAGAACCGTTGCTGCTGCAGCACCCGTGCCCGCAAGCGCACCTTTTTTGATGAATGAACGTCGATCCATATTATCCTCCCAGATACGAACCTGTCATCGTGTCGCATCCCTCCACGCACACGACATCAACTGAGAAAAGCATGGGCCATGGCAACTGACAAGCGGCCCATCGAACAATAAATCTCATGACATGCTTGGGAGCGATAAAATTGATCGCCTCATGGGAAAGTCGATCGTCCAAGCGGCATGATCTTATACTTTAGACCAATAAATTGCGTCACTTACGCAAAGAGAATGCTTGACGAATCCGCCCCTTCGGCTTCACTGACGGCAGCCTTAAGCGTGTTGCGATCTTGCAGATTCGCGCACCCACTTTCGGCCCTTGCTTTTTCGCATGTCGTTATCGCAAAACCGCTGCACAGTTTTGCGCAACATGCTTTATTTCAAGACCGCATCACATTCGGAGCCATCATGTCGAAGCCCATCATCGCGATCCCTGCCGATATCAAACAGGTGGACGGTGCCGAGTGGCACGCGGCGCAGACGCAGTATCTCAAAGCGGCGCTGAAGGTGGCCGGCGTCATGTCCTTGATCGTACCCGCCTTCGAGACCGGCAACGAGGTTGACGCCATTCTCGACCGGGTGGACGGCCTGCTCGTCTCGGGCTCGGCCAGCAATGTGCACCCCTCGCTCTATGGCGAGCAAGCCACCGACGCCGATGGCCCCTTCGATGCCGGGCGTGATGCGACGAGCCTCGAACTCATCCGCCGCGCGATCGATCGCGGCATTCCGATGCTCGCCATCTGCCGCGGCATTCAGGAGTTGAACGTGGCCCTTGGCGGCACGCTCGCCAGCGAAATCCAGGAACTGCCAGGACGCTGGGACCACCGCAAGCCGGAGACCACCGAGCGCGACGTGATGTTCAGCATCCGCCAGCCGGTGCATGTGCGCGAAGGCTCCTGCATTGCAGAGCACCTTGGCCTGTCCGGCGAAATCCAGATCAACTCGGTCCACCGCCAGGCCATTGCCGAGACCGCGCCCCGGCTGCAGGTGGAAGCGACCGCCGAAGACGGCACCATCGAGGCCGTCTCCGTTATTGATGCCAAGGGATTTGCCATCGGCGTCCAGTGGCACCCGGAATATTGGGCCGAGACCGATGGCCCCTCACGCGCTCTGTTCGAAGCCTTCGGCAAGGCCGTGCGGGCATATCAGGCGAGCAAGGCGTAAAACGCCTCGCTCCCTTCATCGATTACCGCTTCGCCGGTGTTTCCGGCACCGGCGTCAGCACCTTCCGCTCCGCAAACCAGCCGAGAATATTGTCCGCCACCAGATCCGCCATGGCATTGCGCGTCGGCACCGAGGCGGAGGCAACGTGCGGCAAGAGCGAAACATTGTCGAATGCCAACAGCGCTTCGGGCACATTCGGCTCGGAATAGAACACGTCGAGACCGGCACCACCGAGCGTGCCGTCTTCAAGCGCCTTGATCAGCGCATCCTCATCCACGCTCGAGCCACGGCCGACATTGATGAAGACGCCATTCGAGCCAAGTGCGGAGAAGATCTCGCCATTGATAGCCTTGTGGGTTTCCGGCGTGCCGGGCACGATGCAGATCAGAATATCCACCGCGCTGGCCATGTCCTTCAGCGAGGCATAATAGGTGTAGGACAGCTCGTCGCGCTTGATGCGCGTGTGATAGCCGATCTCTACCTTGAAGGGCTCGAGGCGCTTGGCGATTTCCTGGCCGATGCGCCCCATGCCGAAGAGGCCGACCTTGCGACCGCGCAGCGAAAAGGGCGAGAGCGCAAACGGCCCCTCCTTCACCCACTTGCCATCCCGCAGATAGCTCTCGGCCTGATAGAGGCGGCGCACCGTGTTGATCAGAAGCGCAATCGTCGTATCGGCCACTTCGTCATTCAGCACATCCGGCGTGTTGGTGACGATGATGCCACGCTTGGCCGCATGCTTGGCATCGACGCCGTCATAGCCCACACCGAAATTGGAGATGATCTCAAGGTTCGGCAATCCATCGATCCAGTCCGCATTGACGCTGCCGGAGACGGCGACGGCGCGAACGCGCTCCGCCACCTCGGCGGAGATGGCAGGCTTTGCCCCCACAGGGGCGGTCACCACCTCCACCTTGCCTTGGAAGCGCTCCAGCACGCGCGGATGAATTTTCCCCGGAACGAGAACGACGGGTTTTTGATCGGACATGGGCGGTCATTCCTCCTGCAGACGCATTTCCAGAGAGGAGAGCCAGTCGCTCTCAAGACCCTGAAATGCAAAAAATGTCGAAGCGGCGGGACCGCTCCGTGACGCGGAAGGCAAAGCTAACCGATGCGAGACGAAACCGAAACCCGCGAAAAGACGAGATTGGTACTGTCGTGGATTACTGACGCGGAATGCACGGCCCGGTGGACTGGCGAATGCGCATTTCCGGCTTGATCAGGTGAATGCCGTCCGGCTCATGGCTGCCGGCCAGCCTGTCGAGCAACGCGCGGGCCGCAAGCCGCCCCACTTCCGCCTGACCGTTGGACACGGTCGTCAGCGAAGGCGTGGAAATCGACGCTTCTTCCAGATCGTCATAGCCGGTGACGGAAATATCCTTGCCCGGCACGAAGCCTGCGCGTGAAACGCCGTTCATCAGGCCGATGGCGACGAGATCGTTCCAGCAGACGGCAGCTGTCGGTTTCTGCGGCAGCGACAGGAAATTCACCGCCGCCTCGAAACCGCCCTGCTTGGAGCGGGCACCGGGAATGCGCAGATTCGGATCGACCTCGATACCGGCCTTGCGCAGCGCATTCACATAGCCCTGATAGCGATCGCGGCCGGTGGAGGTCTGATCGGTACCGCCCACCATGGCGATGGTGCGGTGGCCAAGGCTGATCAGATGGTTGGTGGCAAGCGAGATGCCATAGCTGTCGTCGCCACGGAAGGTCGGCATGTCGACGCCGTCCATGGAGCGCGCCACCAGAATGGCCGGCATGCCGTTTTCTTCCGCAAGCTTCAGATCTTCCGTCGGCGTGCCGATCGCCGGAGACATGATCACGCCATCGCTGCCAAGCTGCAGCAGCGTTTCCAGAAAGGTGCGCTGCTTTTCCACCGAGTCGTAATGGTTGGACAGAATGAAGGTCTGGCGGCTGCGATCGAGTTCGCTTTCGATGGCTTTGAGAATTTCGCCGTAGAAGGGGTTCATCACGTCGTGAAAGACGACGCCGATAATGCCGGAGCGGGATGTGCGAAGGCTGGCAGCGCGGCGGTTATAGATATAACCCAGCGCGCGGGCCTGATCCTTGATCTTCTCGCGGGTATCGGATGCCACCAACGGGCTGTCACGCAGCGCCAGAGAAATCGTTGCCGTCGAAAGCCCCAGGCTTTCGGCAATCGTTGAAAGCTTCACCTTCTGCGCCATGTCCCCTCCCCGAGATCGCGCGTCGCACCCCCGCGACGTTTAAATCGTGATTAAACAATTTAAACAACACGCGCAACTGGTTTAAGGGTTTTGCGAACTGTTGAAAGCTTTCGCTTCAAATTTTTAATCGATTAAATCGAGGGATTGCAGGTTGGCGTCGATGGCGCGCAGCAGTTTGACAACGTTTTTCACGTCTTTGGCGGACAATCCCTCCACCGCGCGCGCGCCACAGGCCGCAAGCGAGGTGTTGATGTGATCGACACTTTTCTGGCCGGCTTCGGTGAGCCTCACCATGGTCAGGCGCCCGTCGCCTTCGCCTGCACTGCGCTCGACAAAGCCTTGCGCTTCCATGCGACCGATGGTGCGAGTCATGGTCGGCGCCTTGACGCCAAGCTTCTGGGCAATCTGGCCGGGCGTCATGCTGCCTTCCTTGGCAAGCGCCAGGATCACGCCGTCCTGGCCCGCATAAAGGCCGCTCGTCGCAAGATTGTGGCTGAGCGCCGTGCGCATGGAGCGTGCTGCTTGCGTGATGGATTGCGCCAGCTCTTCCGGGCTGAAGGCAATATCCTTTTTCTTCTGCGACTTGTCCTTCTTGGACGCCTTGTCCTTTTTCGAGGCCTTGTCCTTGCTCATTCAGCCCGTGCCTTTTGCCAGATCGCGAAACGACTATATGATATTGTAACTTCTAACGAATACAGGCGCGGATCGCCATATGCCAAACACATACACGCAATTTGACGACGAAACGATAACAGCCGGATTTCAACCGTCGGAGATAATCGCAGTTCTGCCGCTCGGCGCACATGAACAGCATGGCCCGCATCTGCCCTTCGAGACCGACACGCTGATTGCGCAAGGCATCGTCGCGCGCCTGAAGGCAGCCCTGCCGCAAGACTTCCCCGTTACCTTCCTACCCGTAGAGCCGGTCGGCTACTCCATCGAGCATATGGATGTGGCCGGCACCAAGACGCTTGCCTTCGATGAGGCCGTCAATCGCTGGCTGGAGATCGTCCGCGCCCAGCATCAGAAGGGCATCCGCAAATTCGTCATGCTGAACGCCCATGGCGGCAATGCGCCGCTGATGACGATCGTCGCGACAGAGGCGCGCAAGCGCTTTTCCATGCTGGCGGTTGCCACCAGCTGGACGCGCTTTGGCCTGCCCGAAGGGCTGATCGCGCCGCAAGACAAGGCGATCGATATTCATGGCGGCGATATTGAAACGTCGGTCATGCTGGCGCTCAACCCCGATGAAGTCGCTATGGATAAGGCAGCGAGCTTTTCCTCCCGCCAAAGCGAATTTACAAACCGCTTCACCCATCTGCGCGCCTACGGCCCGCACGCCTTCGGCTGGATGATGAGCGACCTCAACCCACTGGGGGTCGCCGGAAACGCGGCCGCCGCAACCGCCGGAAAGGGGGAGCAGATCATCGCCCATTCGGTGCGCGGTCTGATCGCGCTTCTGGAGGACGTGCGCGCCTTCGATGTGAGCGACTTCGATCGGTCTTGAGACCCCATCATCAAAATTCTTGAACAGAATTTCTTTGAACTGCCTTCTTCGCAAGCCTATATGAACGGCAACATTTTTGTCTGTCGCGGCACCCCGCCGCATATCGAGGTTTCCCATGACCGAAACAATGATCGAAGCAAACACCGCTGCTGCTGCAAAGCCCATTCCCGTCACCGTGCTGACCGGCTATCTGGGTGCCGGCAAGACCACCTTGCTCAATCGCATCCTGACCGAGAACCACGGCAAGAAATATGCGGTCATCGTCAACGAGTTCGGCGAAATCGGCATCGACAACGACCTGATCGTGGAATCCGACGAGGAAATCTACGAGATGAACAATGGCTGCATCTGCTGCACGGTGCGCGGTGACCTCATCCGCGTCGTGGAAGGCCTGATGCGCCGTCCTGGCCGTTTCGATGGCATCATTGTCGAAACCACCGGCCTTGCCGATCCGGTCCCCGTCGCCCAGACATTCTTCATGGATGACGATGTGCGCGCCAAGACCGAGCTCGACGCCGTCGTCGCACTGGTCGATGCCAAGCACCTGCCGCTTCGCCTGAAGGACAGCCGCGAAGCCGAAGATCAGATCGCCTTTGCCGACGTCGTCGTCATCAACAAGAGCGACCTCGTCACCAAGGAAGAGCTGGCCCGCATCGAAGACATCGTGCGCGCCATCAACCCCTCCGCCCGCATCTACAAGACCGAACGCTCCGGCGTCGATTTGGCCCGCGTGCTGGATCAGGGTGCCTTCAACCTGGAGCGTGCGCTGGAAAACGATCCGCACTTCCTCGAGCACGGCCATGAAGACCATGCCTGCGGCCCGGATTGCGATCATCACCACCACGATCACGACCACCACCATCATGAGCATGATCACGGCCACGATCACCATGGGCATGACCATGACCATGATCACCATCATCACGATCATGACCATGCGGCGCCGTCTCCCATCCATGACGTGACGGTTCAGTCCATTTCGCTGCGCGGCGGCGAGATGAACCCGGAGCGCTTCTTCCCCTGGATCCAGAAGGTGACGCAGACCGATGGCCCGAACATTCTGCGCCTCAAGGGCATCATCGCCTTCAAGGGCGATGCCGAGCGTTACGTGGTGCAGGGCGTGCACATGATCATCGAGGGCGATCACCAGCGTCCTTGGAAGGATGGCGAAAAGCGCGAAAGCCGCCTCGTCTTCATCGGTCGTGAGCTGGATCGCGAAAAACTGGAAGCCAGCTTCCACGCCTGTGAAGCGAAGGCGTAAGCATCCCCCTTCCGGGCCGGTCCAGTTCCACCTGGGCCGACCAAGGGAAGCTTGGGCTCCGCCCTCTCCTGCGCGTCATCCTCGGCCCTCGGGTCAAGCCCGAGGGTGACCCGAGGATCCACGCCGCACAGGGTGGACGAAAACAAACCACCCCATACCGCAGCCAAAACCCATACAGACGAAAGACTCACCGCCCATGCCAACCGTTGCTCCTCTTGACCTTGAAGGCCACGTCGTCGCGGCGCATTTTCTGGGCGATATCCCGCTGTTTGCCACCGCCGCCGGTACTATTCATCGCCTCGATGGCGGGGAAAAGGTAACGCAGGCCCATGAAGGCCTGCTCACCTGCATTCGCGATCCCTATAGCGCAACGCTTCTGACGGGCGGCGAGGACGGCAAGGTGCTGCGCATCGGTCATGATGGCGCGGTGACCGAGCTTGCCCATGTGCCGCGCAAGTGGATCAGCGTGGTGGCAGGTGGCCCGCAAAATGCCGTGGCCTATGCCGTTGGAAAATCAAGTTTCGTTAAGCTTGCGGACGGCACCACCAAGGAATTCAAGGAAGAGCGCACGGTCGAGGCGATTGCCTTTGCGCCCAAGGGCCTGCGTATCGCCGCGGCCCGCTACAATGGCGTGACGCTGCACTGGGTGGCGACCGCCGGCGATCCCGTCGATCTGGAATGGAAGGGCGCCCATACCGGTGTCACCTATTCTCCCGATGGCCGCTTCCTCGTCACCACCATGCAGGAAAATGCGCTGCATGGCTGGAAGCTCGATGCGCCGAAAGGTGCTGACGCCCGCCATATGCGCATGACCGGCTATCCGGCCAAGGTCAAATCGCTTTCCTGGTCGCCCAAGGGCAAATGGCTTGCCTCTTCCGGCGCCCCGGCCGCCATCGTCTGGCCCTTCTCCGGCAAGGATGGCCCGATGGGCAAGCCGCCGGAAGAGCTCGGCACCCGCGGCAACATCATGGCCACGCAGGTGGCCTTCCATCCGAGCGACGACGTGCTCGCCATCGGCTTTATCGATGGCATGATCCTCGGCGTGCGCATGGCCGATGGCAAGGAAGCGCTGCTGCGCCGCCCCGGCAAGGGCGCCATTTCCGGCCTCTCCTGGAGCGCCACCGGCAAGCTGCTCGCCTTCTCCTCCGAAGCGGGCGATTGCGGCATCGTCGATATTTCCGCTTAAAAGCGAGATGCCTGTAGCAACGGCGCATCTGGTGCTGAGATCAGCGCCAGATGCGCCCGCCTGCGCTTTTACCAGGTGAGCTCGACCTGCGCCCGCCCATCGGAGGTCCGCTCCGTCGTGCGACCGCTCGCATCCACATTGCAATGAACCCGCTGGCGAAAGGCCGAGAAGCTGTCGAAGGTGACGACATCGACCGGATCATCGAAATGCATCGTCAGACGAAAGCGCTCCGGATCGCCGCCAAGCGATTGCACGCCAAGGATTGCACCGGTGAAAGGCTGGCCGAGATAGTAGCCGCTGACCCGTGAGCCCAGCATGTAGGGATTGAAGGGCGGGCGATTACCAACGGCGGCATGAAGCGTGTTCCAGTCGCGGTAGCCATATTGCGCCGCGATCAGTTCCAGCGCGCGTGAATGGCCGATGGCCGTGCCTTCGTCAGCAAGGCCAGCGCGAAGACGCTTCGCCTGATCCTTCAGCGTATCGAGACTGGGTAGAGGTGGTGTCGTGTTCCGCATGGCGGTTCTCCTGCATCGGCATACAGTGTCGAGGAGGGGTCCGCATTGCCACCGTCTGCATGCCTGAAAAGGAATGACCGTATCGGAGGTTTGACAGAGAGTTTCACCAAAGCATGGATGCTCGCGGACGGCAGGCACTCTCAACCTGCCGCAGTGTTTAGCGGATTTGTGAGAAGCGGTCAATTTGGGTCTGGCCGGGAGACCGAATGACGAAGGGGCGCCGCAGAACTTGCGCGGCACCCCCAGCCCTCCCAGGCACTCAGAACCGATAGGTCACACCCGCACCCACCAGCCACGGATCGATCTTCGCCTTGCCGCTGATGTCACCGAAAGCGTCGCTTGTCGCTGTCCATTTGGTATCGAGAAAAATCTTCTTCACGTCGAAGTTCACGCCCCAATTCTTCGTCACCATATAGTCGAAGCCCACCTGAAGTGCTGCGCCGAAGTCGTTCTTGACGTCGAGATTGCTGAAGCCCGGCTTTTCGCTCTGGTGATAGAAGAGCGAGTAGTTCACGCCCGCACCCACATAGGGCTTGAAGGCGCCGAAATCGGTGAAGTGGTATTGCAGCGTCAAGGTCGGCGGCAGAAGCCAGGTCTTGCCGACATCGATTTCGCCGAGCGCGCCTGTCGTGTTGATCCTGGAAAAGGTCGTGCCGAGAATGAGTTCGGCGGCAATGTTGTCGGTGAAGAAGTAGCTGATGTCGAGTTCGGGGATCACCGTGTCCGAATAGGAGAGCCCAGCACCCGGCACACCATTGATTGTGCCACTGTCATGGGTCAGGACACCGAGCGCACGAACGCGGATCATCCATGGGCTTGCCGCAGCAATGGCCTCTTCCGCCGTGGGGGCCGGTGCAACTTGTGCCAGATCCGCCGCACAAACAGCGCCGGGCAGGACGCCGCACAGGATGGCAAGTGGAAGGGTAGCTTTTCGGACGGTCGCAAACACGTTTTCTCTCCTTGATCAGATCGACGATCCTGCGCTCCTCCCACACTGACGGTGATCCGCTCAAAAAAATGTGGGAGGCAAGCAAATCGGTCGCGCCAATCCCTATCGACTTTGGTCGCGCACGTGTTTGAGGTGGATCAAACACCGAAAACCTTCCGTTACGGATTCAAGGGTTTTAAGCCCTAGCATGGGCGGCAAAAGCCTCTATTGGCCAATATTAAGTCACACTAATTCAAGTAAGTGCTTATTAATACTAATTAATATGTTTTATACCCATTGCTGCTAAACCTATGCGGAAATTAAGAAAAGCAACGCGCCACCCGTTAACGCGGCGAGCGGTGTGGAGGATTCAAGGCATGCGTATTTCCATTTCGACCGCCGTCACCGCGACGGGTCTTGCGCTTATTGCGGGCGTCCTTTTGACGCTTCTCACGGGAGCGGAAGCGCTGAACCGGCTGAAGGTCAACGGTCCGATCTATGAGGATATCATCTACAGCAAGGACCTGATTGCCGATATCCTGCCGCCACCACTTTATGTGATCGAAAGCTATGCTCTGGCCAATGAGAGCACACTGCATCCCGACACGCTGGCCGTCAATGCGCCACGCGTGAAGGTTCTGAAAGAGCAGTATGAGGAGCGCCGCGCCTATTGGAAAACGACGAGACTTCCCGACGTCTTGAAGACCAAGCTGCTCGACGATGTGCTGGTCAAGGGCGATGACTTCTGGCGTGAAATGCAGGGTGTTACGCTCCCCGCCCTCCAGGCCAATGATCGCAATGCCATCGTCGCTTCCTTGAGCGCCCTGCGGGTCAAGTTCCATCGCCATGAGGCCGCCGTCAACGAACTGGTGGAAATGGGCAATCTCTTCGGCAAGGAGAAGGAAGCCTATGCCGCTTCGCAAACGAGCCTGCTGCAGGGCGCAAGCTATGGGCTCGGCGTGTTCCTCATTGTGCTTTGCCTTGCATCCACCCTCTTCACCAGGCGCCGCGCCATTCGCCCGCTGGGCGATATGACCGAGGCCATGACCAGAATGGCAAGTGGGGATCTGAAGGACGAACCGCCGCATCTTGCCCGCCAGGACGAGATCGGCGCCATGGCGAAGGCGCTTGCCGTGTTCCGTGATGCCGGTCTTGCCAAGCGACAGCTGGAAACAGAAGCCGAGGACGCTCGCCAGTTGAGCGATCGCGAACGCCAGCAGCGTGAGCGTGAACGCCTGGCCGATGCCGATGCGCTTCGCTTTGCCGTGGAGCAGCTCGGCGGCGGCTTGAGCCAGCTTGCCATCGGCGATCTGAGCCGCAGCCTCGATCAGCCTTTCCATCCGCGCTTCGAAACGCTGAGAAAGAATTTCAACGAATCGATTTCCACCCTGCGCCTGACGCTTCGGGACGTGCTGTCGGAAACCGATCACCTGAACCGCCAGGGCCAGGACCTGCGCGGCGGCGCCGACAATCTGGCGCGTCGCACCGAACAGCAGGCCGCCGCACTGGAAGAGACGGCCGCCGCCCTCGAACAGGTCACCTCCACCGGCAAGGCGTCCGTCGAGCGCATAGAAGATGCCCGCACATTGGTAAAGGATGCCCGCAACGCCGCCGTCCATTCATCGCAGGTCGTCGGAAAGGCGATTTCGGCAATGCAACGGATCGAGACCGCATCCGGTGAAATCGGCTCCATCATCGGCGCAATCGAAAACATTGCCTTCCAGACCAACCTTCTGGCACTGAACGCCGGCGTGGAAGCCGCCCGTGCCGGCGAAGCCGGAAAGGGCTTTGCCGTGGTCGCCCAGGAAGTGCGCGAACTGGCCCAGCGCTCCGCCGCCGCTGCCAACGAGATCAAGCAGCTTGTCGCCAAATCCGGCCAGGAAGTGGCGGGCGGCGTGGATCTCGTGCAATCGACGGGTACGGTTCTGGCGGAAATCGAGGCGATCGTCTCGCGCATCGATCTCAATATCGACAGCATCGCGACAGCCGCACGCGAACAATCCGTCGGGCTTTCGGAAATCAACACCAGCGTCAACACGCTGGACCAGATGACCCAGCACAACGCTGCAATGGTGGAAGAAACCAACGCCGCCACCCAGAATCTTGCTGAAGCAGCCCATACGCTCGCCACCCTCGCAGGCCGTTTCCATATTGGCGGCAACGGACAGGCTGCCATGCGCCACGCCGCCTGATCGGCGCTTACAACCGAGCCGAGCGAAAGACACGAAGCGCGCAGCGACCTTCAAGATCGCACCGCGCTTCATGTATTTGTCCCCGAGCCCCTCTTGCTCCCTGCCCTCTCGCAAAGTCAAATGCGATCAAGCGCAACGCCCTCCGATGCGGAAAAGGTAAGGCGTGAAGCAGGGGAGAGCCCATGGCCGTTCTGGAAAGACTGATCTGGCAGATCGAGACGGACCTCAAATCCGATCTATCGCTGCCGTCTCTATCCAGGCGTTGTGCCGTCAATCTTCATCACATGTGCCGGGTCTTTCAACTCGCCACGGGCATGTCGATCATGGCCTATGCCCGCGCACGCAGGCTATCGCTCGCGGCACGGGCCATCGCAGGTGGCCAGGAGAGCATCATCGCCATTGCGCTGGATGCCGGATACGGCTCCCACGAGGCCTTCACACGCGCCTTCGCCAGCTATTTCGGCACACCGCCAAGCAGGCTGAGAGGCGAGCAGTCCATCACAACCCTCGAGCTCATGGAGCCTTTTGAAATGAACAAGGATATGATTGTTCCGCTTGCAGCACCCCGCAGAGAAGACCGCGCAGCCTTCCGCGTCGTCGGTCTGGGCGTCGATTGCGCCTTCGACAAGACGGGCGAAATTCCGGCACTCTGGGGATCCTTCATGGCGCGCGAGGCAGAGGTGCAAAACCCTGTGCCAGGGCCGGCCTACGGCGTCTGCTGCATGGCCGATGGCGCCGGCAACTTCCGCTACATTGCCGGTATCGAGGCGACCGGCGCGACACCCGGAATGGAGCATATCGACATCCCCGCGCAGACCTATGCCGTCTTCACCCATAGCGGCCACATCTCGGATATCGGCAAGACGGTCTATACGATCTGGAACAAGGCACTGCCGGACGCAGGACTTGAAAGCGCGAACGCACCGGATTTCGAGCGCTACGACCACCGCTTCGACGGCCGCACCGGTCGCGGCGAGGTGGAGATCTGGATTCCGATCGTTTCGTGAGGGACCACCGGCGTGCAGGGCGGCCACACCTCCACCGTCATCCCGCACGTGATCCACACACTGTCCGTTTTCAACTTACTGGATAATGGACATGATATTGATTTGGCTTGGTTTTGGACGTTTCACTGCGTTCTGGACAGCAAGTAGAGGTCAATGTCGTGAGACACGACGATAGCGTCCTTTATCAGCGTCGACAGCATAGTCGGTGGTCTGTCTCCAGATCTACGTCGCGCGGATTGCCCATATCCTTCTACGTTCCGGATCTGTCACATACCCCCCTCTGCCCTGCCGGGCATCTCCCCCTCAAGGGGGGAGATCGGCAAGAGGCGCTCTTCCCATCTCCCATCTGACCGCAGTTTGTGGCAAGGCCGGGCACAGTTCGATCTCCCCCCTTGAGGGGGAGATGTCCGGCAGGACAGAGGGGGGGGGTATGCCAAGCATTCAGAGCTGTCTTGGCAGCTTTTCAATCTACACGACAGACCTCAAGGGCCCACACGCCCTCAGGAAAAGCGACGACCGCTTGCAGCCAGCATGCCGGCCACGCCATCCAGCCAGCCGGGCTTCAGTTCCAGCGCCAGAAAGCGGTTGCGCTCGAAGGGGCCGGGCATGACGAGGTGCTGGGTCTTCGTCGCGAAGAAGCCGAAGCGCTCGTAATATGCCGCATCGCCGACGAGCAGGATCGCGCCGTGCTCGCGGCGGGTTGCTTCGGAAATGGCAGCGCGCATCAGCGCCGAGCCGATGCCCTTGCCCTCATGCGCGGCATCGACGGCAAGCGGGCCGAGCAGCAGCGCTGCGACCGGGCGGCCTTCGCGGGTCACGCCGGCTTCGACATTCCACAGGCGCACCGTGCCGATGACATGGCCGTCCTGGTCGCGGGCAACCAGCGCCAGACCTTCGGCCGGCACGCGGCCAGCGCGCAGCTTTTCCGACGACTTGCGGCGGCGGCCAGGACCCATGGCGCGGTCCAGCAGGTTTTCGCGCGCGACGATGTCGCCGGCGTTCTCGGTCTCGATGAAGAATGTCTGCGGCGTGAAGAATGCACGAACCGAATTGAGAACAGCGGCCATCCCGGCCTCCCGTTACCAAGCCGCCCACGAAAGCGGCACCTGCCAGAAACATGTCGCGCAACCATCTTGCAACGACAAGGAATGAACCGTTCCGGCCCGGCGCGCGCCGCAAGCTTATCCCTCGACTGGACAGAGGATTGGCAAGCAGGGTGTGCGCCAGGCCCGGGCGTCAGCCGGGCCGGAACGGGAAGATCCGGGAGAACGCCATCCGCCCCAACGGGCGGCGTCTCGCGCAGATCACATTGCTTTGGATCGAGAAAACCCTGAGACGGGTTTAGATCACATAGGCCTTCAAGGGCTCGAAGCCGTTGAAAGCGACCGCCGAATAGGTGGTCGTGTAGGCGCCCGTTCCTTCGATCAGAACTTCGTCGCCGATGGTCAGCGAGACCGGCAGCGGGTACATGTTCTTCTCGTAAAGCACATCGGCGCTGTCGCAGGTCGGACCGGCCAGAACGCAAGGCTCCATCGTGTCCTCATCGCGCGTGGTACGGATGGGGTAACGGATGGCTTCGTCCATGGTTTCGGCCAGACCGCCGAACTTGCCGATGTCGAGGAACACCCAGCGATGGTTGTCATTGTCGGACTTGCGCGAGACGAGAACGACTTCCGCCTTGATCACGCCCGCATTGCCAACCATGCCACGGCCCGGCTCGATGATGGTCTTCGGGATCTGGTTGCCAAAGTGCTTGCGCAGCGCCGTGTCGATTGCCTGGCCGTATTCTTCAGCGGCAGGAACGTCGCGAAGATACTTGGTCGGAAAACCGCCGCCCATATTGACCATCTGCAGGTGGATGCCCTGCTTGGCAAGAGAGGCGAAGACGCGCTTGGCATCGCCAACGGCTGCATCCCATGCGTCGAGGTTCATCATCTGCGAACCGACATGGAAGGACACGCCGTAGGATTCCAGACCCAGCTGGTGGGCATAGACCAGAACATCGACAGCCATCTGCGGCACGCAGCCGAACTTGCGAGACAGCGGCCATTCGGCGCCTTCGCCATCGGTCAGGACGCGGCAGAATACGCGCGCACCGGGAGCGGCACGGGCAACCTTCTCGACTTCCTCATGGCTGTCCACGGCGAAGAGATCGATGCCGAGCGCGTGAGCGCGTGCAACATCGCGTTCCTTCTTGATGGTGTTGCCATAGGAGATACGGTCGGAGGTCGCACCGGCATCGAGCGCCATCTGGATTTCAGCCACGGAGGCGCAATCGAAGTTGGAGCCCATGGAGGCGAGCAGCGACAGAATTTCTGGAGCCGGGTTGGCCTTGACTGCGTAATAGATCGCGCTGTTCGGCAGGGCATGCCGGAACGCATGGAAGTTGTCACGCACGACGTCGAGATCGACCACAAGGCAGGGACCTTCGGGACGGCGGGTATTGATGAAGTCGAGGATGCGAGCAGTCGTCATCGTTGTGTTCCCTAACTTGATCCGGCTCCGGAAAATTCCGGAGGACAAAGAACGCTCGAGATATGCAAGACGAATCAGCCGGTGGAGGCGCAGATTCATTCGCATACGCTCAAGGCGCAAATATGAACAACGCCCTGCCAGGAGCATTATTCGGCTTTGTCTGCCATGGGATTGGAGGGAATCATACCCAACCGCACTTACGGCAATGATGGTGTGCCTCTTCAGTACCCCGGCTGATGGAAAGCCGGCAGAGAACCAGAAAGGCCCGCACCGTCGTTGCTTCGTATGTCCTCGCATATCCGGTTGGCCGGAACAGCGACTGGAGGGGTTAATTCCAGGTACCTTACCGAACTCCTCACCACATCGAGGGTCGGCGGACACACATGGGCACGTGCGACTTTGGGCAGACAGGGAGATAAGAATATTCGCCGTCATAATCAAGAGGATTTTTTCAGCATGTCGCGAATTTTTTCGGCAGTGCTTTTCCTGTTGGACAGTGGATTCCAATCGTTCAATTATATGGAACGAACAGGAGTTTATGGATGGACACGCTGACGCGCATTCGCGCCTTTATCGACGTGGTCGAAGCGGAGGGTTTTTCGGCCGCCGCGCGCAAGACCGGACGCTCCAAGGCGCTGCTGTCCAAATATGTCCGGGAGCTGGAAGACGATCTCGGCGCGCTGCTTCTCAACCGCACCACAAGGCAGTTTTCGCTGACGGAAGCCGGCCATACCTATTACCGCACCGCCTCGGATATTCTGAAAGAGATCGACAATCTCGCCGATCTGGTGCGGGAGAAGAATTCCGATCTGAAGGGCAAACTCCGGCTTTCCGTGCCGCGCACCTTCATCGATGCCGATGTCGGCCAGAGCCTCATCGATTTCGCCCGCGAAAACCCCGAGCTTTCCATGGAGATCGTTGCCGATGACCGCTTCGTCGATCTGATCGAGGAAGGATTCGACCTCGCCATCCGCATCACCAAGCTGGAGGATTCCGGCCTGATTGCCCGCAAGCTGTCGGATTTTCGCGTTCACGCGGTGGCGACACCGGATTTCGTCGCCCGCCATGGGCCGCTGGAAAACCCGCAGGATCTCGGAAAAGTCCCCTGCATCATCGATACCAATTCCCGCTTCCAGAATCACATCCGCTATTTCGAGCCGGGCGGCGGCACCAATTCGGTGGCAACGCGCGGGCCGATGGAGGTCAACAGCCCTCAGGCGACGTTGCGCGCGGCGCGCTCAGGTCTGGGCGTCGCCATCGTGCCGGATTTCATTGCCCGCCCGCATATCCAGTCGGGCGAGCTTGTCACCCTTTTCGATGATTATATTTCCCGCGATCGCGGCATTTACGCCGTCTATCCGCACCGGCGCTATCTGCCGGCCAAGGTGCGCAGCTTCGTCGATTATCTGTCCAACTGGTTCCGAAAGAACGGTTGATCGGCTGGCCGCCGAAATTCAGACCCAATTTGTTATAGAGTAACCGCAGATTCGCCCGAGGATAAACGCGGCCCATGAAAAAACATCTTCTGCCAACGGCCGCCTGCGCCGCCGCCTGTCTTGCGCCGCTCACCGCCTTCGCCCATCCGCATATCTTTGCCGAAGCCCGCATGGAAATCATCGAAGGCGCGGATGGCAATGTGCAGGAAGTGCGCAACATCTGGCGCTTCGACGAGATGTTCTCCGCAAGCGTGGTCTTGGATTACGACAAGAACAGCGACGCCAAGCTCGACAAGGAAGAGCTCGCCGAAATCGGCAACACGGTGCATGAATCGCTGGCGGAATATTCCTATTACACCTTCATCGCGGTGAACGGAAAGAACATCGACTTCAACAAGCCGGACGTCATCCATGTGGATTACAAGGACGGCCAGATCCTGATGTTCTTCTCGGTCAAGCCGAAAAACCCGCTGCCGGTGAAGGGCAAGCTCTCCTTCGGCGCCTGGGACCCGACCATGTATACGGCCATCGATTTTGCCAAGGACACCGACATCGTGGTGAAGGGTCCGCATCTGGCCGCCTGCAAACACAAGGTGGTGCGCCCGGACCCGGATGAAATCATCGCCCAGAACCAGAGCAGCCTCACCGACGCCTTCTTCAACGACCCGACCGGCACCGACATGACCAAGCTCTTTGCGACAAGACTGGAACTGCAATGCTAGGCAACAGTGTTTCGAAGATTCGCGCCCGAAAGACGGAGGGCGCGCCGGTTTCTCTCCCCTCATTCCTGTCCGCAGGCTTCATGCGGGGCTCATCAGAGAAATCCAGTCAGGCTGGGGGATTGATGATCACCCTAAAACGCTCGCTTTGGGTCATCCTCGGGCTTGACCCGAGGATCCATATTTCCAACGGCTCGTGGATGGCCAGATCACCCTCGGACTCGATCCGGGCCCCGACCATGACGCGGGAGGCGTCTTTGGCTCTTGGTCAACAGTCTGAGCCCGCAAAGTCCTTAGGCGGACAAGGCTCCTCCCGCCGCGCAGACGCGCGACGACTGGATTCCTGTCACAAGTACAGGAATGAGGGAAGCAAGCTTCTCCTCGCGCTGACCACCCTCACCCTGCTCTTCGCCTCGCTCAGCATCGCCCACGCCCAATCGCCGCTCGGCATCGGCTCGGCCGAACCCTCCATTTCCGTCGGCGGGCCGCTCGCCCCCTTCTTCCAGTGGATCAACGTCCATCAGCAGAGCTTCTACCGCGCCCTGACCGGCGCGCTGAAAGCCATGCGCGAAGACCCCTGGGCGCTAACCTCGCTGATCGGCCTCTCCTTTGCCTATGGCGTGTTCCACGCGGCTGGCCCAGGCCATGGCAAGGCGGTGATCTCCTCTTACATGATCGCCAACGAGACGCAGCTGAAACGCGGCATCCTGATCTCCTTCGTCTCGGCGCTGATTCAAGGCGTCGTCGCCATCCTCCTCGTCGTCGCAGCCTATTTCGTGTTGCGCGGCACCTCCATCACCATGACCAAGGCGACGCAGGCGATGGAGATTGCCAGCTTCGCCATGGTCGCGCTCTTCGGCGCCTGGCTCTTGGCGCGCAAGATCTGGAGCATGCTGCATCGGCGCTCTGATCATCACACGCTCGCATCCCCGCAAACGCCCGCACCGGCCCTTGCCACGTCGTCATCGGCCTCACCTCTTACAAGCGCCAGCCTGTCCGCCAGCCCCGTGCTCTCGTTCAAGGCAGCCGAAAACGGAACGACCGGCTTCGGGGAGACCGCAAGCTCAGCGCCCCGCCGCACCGGCATGGGCAGCGGCCTGCGCTTCCAGGGCCAGCCGGTCTTTGCCGATCACGCCCAAAGCGGCAGCGGCGATCTCTGCGATGCCTGCGGCAAGGCGCATGCGCCGGACCCCCTGCTCTTCCAGTCCCGCACCTTCAGCCTCACCGAAGCCTGGTCGGCCATTGTGGCGGTCGGTCTTCGCCCCTGCTCCGGCGCCATCATCGTCATGAGCTTTTCCATGCTGAACGGCCTGCTGCTCGGCGGCATGCTCTCGGTGCTCGCCATGTCCATCGGCACCGCCATCACCGTCTCGCTCCTCGCCATCCTCGCCGTCACCGCCAAGGACGCCGCCATCCGCTACGCCGGAACCGGCAGCCGCCGCGCCTCAAGGATCGCCAATGGGATCGAGATTGCGGGCGCGCTGGTGGTGCTGTTGATGGGACTGGCGCTGTTGGGGGCGTCGTTGCAGGCGTGAGTCCTACTTCAATCGAGACTTGCATTTGTAAGACGCTTCGTCATCATCCCTAATGCATGCGTGACAGCAGCAGCCTTGAGTCTATCGATGCTGGGGACAAATGAAAGTTCGCGAATTTAGGCTTCAAAATTACGGGCCATTTATCGACAGTGGTTGGATACCGCTGTCGAGCACTATGAACATTTTCGTGGGAGAGAACAACTCTGGGAAAAGCGCGATACTACGCTCTTTTAATCAGGGCCTGCCTTATGTGCCCCACCGCAATTCTCTTGAATGGCGAGCAGACTACCTCCCAATCCCGTTGCAGAGTTTAATCGTCGATTACGCGGGTACCGACTTAGAGGGAGTGTTAAGACGTTATGCTCCAAACGGCGTCGGTTGGTTCTTCGCAGAACCATCGGTGTCCGGCTCCGCATCAGCGTTGGAACACGCGTCTGCAGCATTCGCTAAAGCTAACTCGACTGCCACGGTGCAGCGCCGAGGCGCTGAGTTTCAGCAGCTTGAAGGAAGCGCGCCAGCAGAAAATGCTGAAGCATTTCACATAACCTTTAACCAGGGGCAATGGAAGGTCGACAATCATGGTTGGTTCCCCGCGGTAGATGGGATTGCATCCCTCATAACACATGTCTGGCTGGACCACGTTTTCGTCTTCCAGGCTTTAAGGACAAGCCCTGGGAAGATGGCCTTCAGCGCGCCGGGTAAGCTTGACCAAAACGCCAGCACCCTTGCCGTGCAACTCAATGGCCTTCAAGGTGATCGTCCCGAGGTATTTTCAAAGCTTGTTGCCCATCTCGTTTCTATTTTTCCCACTGTTGGCAATCTAAGCGTGAGCCCAGCCGAAGGTCTGCTTGAGATTCGCGTGTGGTCGACCCGCGAACAACAGCGGCGTGAGTTCAGCTTCAGTCTGGACGACAGCGGTACCGGCCTTGCGCAGGCAATTGCAATACTCTTCGTGGCTATGACCTACGACAGCGCAGTGCTCGTGATCGACGAAATTAGCAGTTACCTTCATCCCGCCGCAGCAAAGGCCCTGCTACGTATACTTCAGTCAAACTACCCCCAACATCAGTATATTATTTCCACGCACTCACCCGAAATCCTCAGCGCGGGCCGGGACGCTAAAGTCTTCTGGATTCGTAAGAGCGGTTTCGAATCCAGTATCACCGAGATCGACTTGAGAAATCTGAAGACACTCCGCGAAGTCACAGGTCAACTCGGCGTGTCAATGACGGATGTCTTTGCCGCTGAGCACATTATATGGGTTGACGGCGAAACCGAGGAGGCGTGTTTCCCGATGCTTCTCGCCCAGTCGACCGATGACACGAGATCAATCCTCTTCATAGCCGTGCTTCATACCGGCGATTTCAACAATCGAAAGATGCGGGCGGACACCGTCTTCCAAATCTATGAACGGCTTACCGGCGCGACTGCACCCGTGGTAAGCAAAGTCGCGTTCAATTTCGATGCCGACGATCTCACTGTTGAAAAGCAACGTGAACTACAGACCCGTTCTGGCGGTCGGATTCACTTTCTCCCGAGACGCAATTTTGAAAGTTACCTTCTCCACCCCTCAGCGATCGCTAGAGTGATTGCTGCCGAGTTAGAGCATGTGCATCCAGTCAATGTTGAAGAGTTGAAGGCTGAGGTCGCGAGAGTATTGCGCGCCTTGGCTGCTGATCGCCGATACGGTGCTCCAGCCGATCCGCCGACAAGCTCCAGTGAGGAATGGCTTGCTCGCGTGGATGGGGCAAAATTAATAGCAGATCTATTTTCAAAGGTGACCAATTCGACGTTGGAGTACCGCAAAACCACTCACTCGGTGGCTCTCGTTCGTGATCTTCTTCAACACGAACCAGAATTGCTCAAAGACTTGACCGAGTACGTGTTAGAACTGGTATCCGTAGCGAAGAGTTAGCGCCGTAACCCCTTGTGCTGAAGCTCAGTATGAGATGGAGGCGTCTTTGCTTCGAAGACAAAAGACGTGTCATGGTAGAAATAATAAGACCCGCCAATCCCGCCGATGTTCCAGCCCTGTTTCACATTCGCACCTCCGTTCGCGAGAACCACCTGAGCCGCGAACAACTTGCGGGTCTCGGCATCACCGAGGCGTCGATTGCCGAGATGATTTCCGCTGCACCCTGCGCCTGGGCCGCGGTTTCGGGCGATGAGGTCGTCGGGTTCTCGATGATCGATATTGCCGAAGGATCTCTCTTCGCTGCCTTCGTTCTTCCCTCACATGAGCGGATGGGCATAGGGGCAAAGCTGGTGGATGCCGCTGAGAACGAGCTGTTTCGGCACCATTCTGAAATCTGGCTCGAAACCGCTGAAAATAGCCGCGCCGCCGGGTTCTACCGGCACCTTGGCTGGAGCAACGAGACCAAAGTTGAGGACGATCAAATCAGGCTGACAAAAGCGCGCCCTTGATGTCCTCTGCTGGGCGGCGGGTGGGCTCGCCGATGGGTGCACGCGCGTCATCCCAGACTCCGGCTGTCGTCCACCTCCCCGCTGAAAGCAGGCAACCACAATATTAGCAGACACGCAACAACCCAGCCAAACTGACCTTGACAGTCAAGCTGACGCATCTAGACGTCCCGCTAGCATTTCTTTGGAGGGACAGATCATGAAGGCACTGGCGCAGATATCGTCGTTCGTTGGCAAGACATTCGCGGCCTGGGTGGTACTGTTTGCGGTCCTCGGCTTCTTCTTTCCCGATACGTTCAAGCAGATCGGTCCATGGATCGTGACGTTGCTGTCCATCATCATGTTCGGCATGGGTCTTACCCTTTCGCTTGATGACTTCCGCGAGGTGGTGAAGCGGCCTTTCGATGTGACGATCGGCGTTCTCGGCCAATTCCTGATCATGCCGCTTCTGGCTGTTCTTTTGACCAAGTTCATTCCGATGCCGCCGGAAGTGGCGGCAGGCGTGATCCTGGTGGGCTGCTGCCCTGGTGGGACATCCTCCAACGTCATGACCTATCTGTCCAAGGGAGACGTGGCGCTCTCTGTTGCCTGCACGTCGGTCACCACGCTTGTGGCTCCCATCGTCACGCCCTTCCTCGTCTGGCTGTTTGCCAGCCAGTACCTGCCCGTCGACGGCTGGGCGATGTTCATGAGCATCATCAAGGTGGTGCTGATACCGCTGGCGCTCGGCGCAATCCTGCAGAAACTTCTGCCCGCTTTCGTCAAGGCCGCCGTCCCCGCTCTGCCGCTCGTCAGCGTCATCGGCATCGTGCTGATCGTCTCGGCGGTCGTCGGCGCGTCCAAGGCCTCCATCGTCCAATCCGGCCTGATGATCTTCGCCGTCGTTATCCTTCACAACGGCCTTGGTTATCTGCTGGGCTTCTTTGCGGCGAAGGCCTTCGGCCTGACGCTTGCCAAGCGCAAAGCCATCGCCATCGAGGTCGGCATGCAGAATTCCGGTCTTGGTGCAGCACTTGCCACGGCCTATTTCTCGCCGCTTGCCGCCGTGCCCAGCGCCATCTTCAGCGTGTGGCACAACATATCCGGCGCACTGCTCGCCAACTGGTTTGCCGGACAGGTGGACGAAGAAGAAGGGCTGCGCTGAAACGTCGACTTGCCCGGCAAAAAAGCCTTCACCTGGACGGGCGAGAGAACGGTTTCGGTAGAAAAACGCACCAAACTGGGCTATGATTGAACCTGACAGCGCGTGCTGCGTGCGCTGCGGGTTCCCCCGAAATCGACGGAGACTAAGATCAACTTCCAACAAAGGGAGGGTGAGCCTGTGTCTTCGACATCAAATCCAGGTCGCATCAATTCCACACTTCGCAAGTTTCTCGACAACGGGGCCTCTGGTGGCCTCGTGCTCATGGCCGTCGCACTTCTTGCCATCATCACGGCCAACTCGCCTCTGGCTGAAGACTATTTCCATATCCTCCACGTCTATATCGGACCGCTGAGCATCCAGCACTGGATCAACGACGCCCTGATGGCGGTGTTCTTCCTGATGGTGGGTTTGGAAATCAAACGCGAAATGCTTGACGGTCAACTCTCCAGCTGGAGCCGCAGGGTTCTGCCGGGTGCTGCCGCAGCGGGCGGCATGGTGTTTCCGGTACTCTTCTACGTCCTGCTGAACCGCGACAATCCAGCCGCCTTGCAAGGATGGGCCATACCGACAGCGACGGACATCGCTTTTGCCCTTGGCGTGCTCTCCCTGTTCGGATCGCGCGTCCCGACCTCACTGAAGATCTTTCTTGCAGCGCTGGCCATCATCGACGATCTCGGTGCGGTCATCGTCATCGCTCTGTTCTACACGGCAGACCTGAACCTGGTCGCTCTTATCGGCACTGCTCTCGTTTGGGGCAATCTCTTCATCTTCAACAGGATGAAGGTGAAGGTGCTGTGGCCCTATCTCATCCTTGGCGCCGTGCTTTGGGTGCTCGTCTTTGCGTCCGGCGTTCACGCAACACTGGCTGGCGTGATGCTGGCGCTGACGATCCCGCTCAAGTTGACGCCCGGCACGCCGGAAGCGACGCCGGACGAGTCGCCGCTTCATCGCCTTGAGCGTGCGCTGCACAAGCCTGTTGCCTTCATCATCGTGCCAATCTTCGGCTTCGCCAATGCAGGTGTCTCACTTTCGGGTCTGAGCCTGTCGGTATTCACCGAGCCGCTGACAATGGGTGTTGCCGGTGGCCTTTTCTTCGGCAAGCTCATCGGCGTGTTTGGCATCGTCGCCGTGCTCGTGAAGCTCGGTCTGGCGCAACTTCCCGCGCAGGCAAGCTGGGGACAGGTGGCAGGCACGGCCCTTTTGTGTGGAATCGGGTTTACGATGTCGCTGTTCATCGGCTTGCTGGCATTCAACGATCCGGCGGTGCAGGATCACGTCAAGATCGGGATTTTGATGGGATCGCTCGTATCCGGTTTGAGCGGAGCCCTGATCCTGACACTGACCAGCCGGCGGCAGACGACATCGCAGCGTCCAGTCCACACGACAGCCTGACGGCTCCACATCGTCACCATTGTGAGCCGCAGGCTCGGGATGGTGATCGTGGCTGCCCGACCCCTTCGCGATCGGGCAGCATCTTCCATCCGCCCTTAAGCCTGCAGCAACCCGCCATCGACGCAGAGTTCGGCGCCGGCGATATAGCTCGCCTCATCGCTCAGCAGAAACAACGTCGCCGCGGCCACTTCCGCGGGCCGTCCCATGCGGCCCATGGGGATCGGCGCGACGATGGCCGCGCGCACGTCGTCTGCGACGGAGGCCATCATGTCCGTATCCGTCGGGCCGGGTGCGACCACGTTGACGCGGATGCCTTTGGGGGCGAGTTCGGCCGTCCAGGTTCTTGCATAGGAGCGGACGGCCGCTTTGGTTGCACAATAGGTTCCGTAACCTGCGTAGCCCGCGCTACCGGCAATCGACCCGATAAGGACAGCTGAGCCTCCTTCTCTCATGGCAGGGAGAGCGGCCTGAAAGCCGAAGACCATCCCTCTCACGTTGACGTCGAAGTGGCGGTCGAAATGCTCCGGCGTGATCTCGGCAATCTGTGCATATTCGGAAAGACCGGCATTCAAGACCAGCGCGTCGATATGGCCATGGGCTTGGCGGACGGTTTCGACAGCCGCGAGCATGTCGTCGGGAGAGCTTGCATCGGCGGCAATGCCGACCGCGCCACTGCCGATGCTCTGGGCTGCCTTTTCGGCCTCCTCCCCCTTGCGGCTGGTGAGGAAAACCTTTGCGCCTTCGGCAGAAAGCCGCTCTGCTATGGCGAGGCCGATGCCCTTCGCTCCGCCCACGACCAGAGCCACCTTGTTGTTCATGCGAGCCATCGTAATTCCTTTCAATCAATGGTTCCGCCATGATATACGGTGGATATCTGATATCAATTACGCACCTTGGAGAGCCTAGATATGGACGAGTATACCGACCTGGAAACCCTCTCTCAGCAGGCGCTCTGCGATATGCCAAAAGTCCGCCCGGTGCTGGACAAGATCGCCGACAAGTGGACGATCCTGATCCTGACCGTGATCTGCCCCAAGCCATCGCGCTTCAACGAAATCAAGCGGCGTCTGGATGGCATCACGCACAAGGCGCTGGCCGATGCGTTGAAGAGGCTGGAGCGCAATGGGCTGGTCACGCGCACGGTTCTGCCGACGCAGCCGATCGGCGTGGAATATGCCATCACGCCGCTCGGCCACTCCCTGCGCCAGCCGTTCGAAGCCCTGTGCGCCTGGGCAGCTGAAAATGGCGACAGGATCGACGCGGCAGCGAAAACCTATGACGAGGCAAAAGATGGTCGTTGAGGGCGTGGCTTCGTCGGGGCGCCGCGCTCACTCCTCAAGATCACACCTATCGGCGGCGGGCTTTCGCCACAAAATCATTGAAGCTTGCGGCCTGACCCCATAAAGCCTGCTCGCAAAAGATCTCATGCTGGCAATAGTCGATCCCTGATCGGGAAGTGCGTGACAGCAAGCATGGCAGCGAACAAAGGAACGCAGATGTCGATCACGGTACAGAAGACAATCCCCGCGCAGCGCATGCGCCAGTTCGATGAGATGGTCGATCGCTGGCTGGCCGAAGGCCCGATCAAGCTGGCGACGAATGCGACGATCACCGCCATGGACAATGCCGACATTCCGAAGGAAGAACAGGCCGCGATCATCGAGGACCGCGATATCATCATGCGCTACAACATGCGCCTTGGTGTGATCAGCGAACTCTTCGCCCCCGCCATCGAAAAGGCGGTGGGGTCATCGCGATCGGGAAGCGAAGCGCAGGACGAGATCGCCCGGCTGATCGTGACAGCCATCGGCATCCGCCAGAGCGACGACAGCGAATTGGTGACATTCACCTTCGCGACCCAGGAAGAGGCGGATATCTTCGACCTATCCGTCTGAGGCAAGGCTTCGGCAGGCTGAGAGGTCCGCAATCGCGTCCAGCCGGACGCCGCCGATGCGTATATTCAAAAAGACAAAGCGTCCCTTGCGCGTCCCATAAGACGCACGGCGCTTTAAAGCGTGTCGCGATCTTTCAGATTCGCTCCCTACGCTTTAAGTCGTTGTTTTGTCGCATGTCGTCATCGCAAAACCGCTGCACACTTTTGCGCGACATGCTTTAAGACTAGCGCCCTCGCCCGAAGGACTGCCGTGATCCCCTGGCGGAATCCGCAAAGCCCGGAGGCTTGTTTTTCACCCAGGCGACGAATGTCTGCACAGCAGGCTCCTCCAGGATGGCCTCGATCGTAGAGAACTTCTTGGCGAGTTGGGCATCGGTGAAGATCGAATGGATCTGGTCGTGGCAGATCCGGTGCAGGGACACGGTTTGCTTTCCGCCCTTGCTCTTGGGAACGAGATGATGCTGGTCCATCTGATCGTCGGGTATGACGCGCTCGCATAGCGCACAGATCACCGGCTCCGGCTTCGGCTCGTCCCACGACTCCTGCTCATCCCTGTTCTTTCGGGCCATGGGGTAATCTCTCCTGGTATGGACTTGGATGCTCTCTGCTGAGGCAAAGGCGAGTATGACGACGTGCATTTGACAAGCACGATAAGGCCGACGCCGCATCGCTCAGTCTGGCCATACTCGGCAGCCACGTCAATCAGATGAAGAGCGAATGCAGGGTCAACGCAAAACGGTAAAGCATTTTTGCGATAAACCGATGCGATAAAACCAGGACCTGAAGCGTGTGCGCGAATCCGAAAGATCGCGACAGGCTTCAATGCCAGGGCTCGCCGCGATGGCAGTCATCCAGGCTACGCGGCTTTGATCCAGGGTTGGCGAGCGATGAGCGACACCAGTTCCGACGAGCTTTGTGGACGACCGTACAAGTATCCCTGAGCGACCTCGCATCCCATGGACTTCAAGAGTTCGGCCTCACGCTCGGTCTCCACACCTTCCGCAACGACAGCAAGTCGAAGTCCGACTGCGAGCGACTTGACCGCTTGAACGATTGCGAAGCTTTGGGGATCGTGGTCCATCTTGCGCACGAACGACTGATCGATCTTCAGTTTGTCCAGGGGAAAGCCTGCGAGGTAGCTCAGCGAAGAGTATCCGGTACCAAAATCGTCAAGGGCGATGGTGATACCCTTTTTCCTCAATTTTTCGATCGTCTTGAGGATCGGCGCGCTATGCTCGACCATCGCCGATTCAGTAATTTCGAGATGCAGGCGCGAAGACGACAGGCCCGAGGCTTCCAAGGCCGCGTCCACCTCTTCGACGAGGTTGCCCCGGAGCAACTGGATCGCAGCGACATTGACGGCGACACTTAACTGCTCCGGCCACCGGCTGGCCGCCAGGCACGCTTCCAGAAGTGCCCATTTGCCGAGTTCGCAGATGAAGCCATTTGCTTCGGCTATGGGAATGAAAATGGCGGGTGATATGATCCCATGATCTGGATGCTTCCAGCGAAGAAGTGCCTCCGCGCCAACCACAGCACCCGAAGCAAAGTCGATCTGAGGCTGGTAGAGCAGAAAAAAGTCACCCTTGCCGAGGCTCTCACGCATCGCATTCTCGAGCTTCCTTGCCCCGAACTGACGCAGTGCGGCTGCCGGATCATAGGCGCGCCAGCCACTGCCCGGTATCGCTTTGGCTTCCTCCAGGGCTTGCTCGGCCTGTTCGATCGAACCCTCATGGTGGCCCGTTGCCATGTCAACGCAAGGCGCGCCAACCCGAACGCCAACGCTGATGAGCGTTTTGTCGATCTCGAGTGGCGTATCAAAAATGTCGACAATGGCCTGGGCACACGCCGCGATATCATCGTCCGGCGTCGCCGCTATCGCGACAGCGAAAACATCGCCTCCGAGGCGGCTAACCTCAAGGAAGTGGCCCACCGCCTTTAGACGGGCGGCCACTGCTTTCAAAAGCTTATCGCCGAAATCCCTCCCCATGGTCGTATTGACCACGCTCAAACGATGGATCCCGATTGCGAAGACCAAAGGGGGAGCTTCCCGTGCTGCAACATAGTCACCGAAAGCGCGCCTGTTCATCACATCCGTAAGATCGTCATGTTCCGAGAGATATTTCAGTCGATCCTCGTAGGTCTGTCTGGCCGTCACATCGCGGATCACGAGGCTGCCTATGAACGCGCCAGCGCGCTCAGTCCCGGCGTTAAATCGCTGCGTGACAGGCGATATCGTCGCGACGGCATCCAGGCAGATGGCTTTCTTGCCAATCAAGAAGGAGAAGCGCCCCGATGAGCTTAGAGCGAGCTGGTTGTCGGTGCTGTGCGTATCGACAAGCCGGTCAACGAGATTGAAAAGGTCTCTCGGCAGTACCTCACGCAATCCCTTGCCTCTCAACTCGCCCGTGATGCCCAGCATGGCCTGCACTGACCGGCTTTCTTCGAAGACGTTCAGCCTGTGATCGAAAGCCAGAATGCCATCCGTGCTCTCGACGACGATCTTGCCAAGCAGGCGGCGCATATTCCTCTTTTCCGCATTGGCAATGTCAGCGATCAATCGACTGAGGTCGAGCTTCTCGGTCATCAGCAAGAGGAGGCCGAAAAGCGCAAGCAACCAGCAGCTTGCCGTATAGACGACGACACCTGAATGCTTCTGCAAGAGGAATGCGGCAGCCTCTCCCGCCAATAGCAGACTGAACAAAAAGCACGTGGCGATCGCCATCGGTCGCCGCTTCAGCGTGAGCACCGTCAGCAATATGATGGCGGCGGCTAGAAGAAGCAGGGCCGATTGATCGAACTCGGTCAGAACGCGATCCTGCAGCAGCGTTTCGGCGGCCAGAATATGGATCATTGGCCCGGAGAGCTGTTCGTAGACCGGGACGGGAAATATGTCTTTCAGTTCGCTGGCATAGGAACCGATAACGATCGAGCGGCCATTAAGCCGGTTCAGATCAAAGGCCGGATCAAACAATTCCTTGAGTGAAATGGTGGGAACGCTGGAGGGAGCGATGGAAAAATCGATGCGGAGCGTCCCTGAAGCCAAGGTGGACTTGCTCAAGAGGGCAGCCGCGGACTGGATCACGTCTCCATCATAGACATCGCCCAGAGTGAAACGTCTGAGCAAGCCATCACTGTCAGGATACATGTTGGCTGAGCCAAGCCAGGCATTCTCTGCCAATAAGGGAATTGGCTTGGTGGCTTCGATGCCCTTGCCATCTGCAGATGCCTGCTGTTTGAAAACCGGCAATATGACGCCACCGCCCGCGTCACGAAGCGCCGAACCCAGGCGCTCATCCTCCTGTTTCGTCGATGGCGTGCTGAAATCGATATCGACAAAAATGTCGTTGACGTCCGCTTGGTACAGCTTGTCCAGGATCGTCGCATATAGACTGCGTGGCCAGGGCCATGTGCCGACACTATCGAGCGTTTTCTTGTCGATGGCCAGGAAGACAATGCTGTTGGAGGCTGGCCGCGGAGCGCCTGAGAAGCGATGGGAAATGAGCTGCTCGTCCAGATAACGCGTAAAAGGAACGCGGTGTCCCAGCAGTGCGATTGCGATGATTGCCGTCATGAACAGCAATCGAACCAGCCTCGACAGGGTCAGTTTTCCGACAATGACCGAGGGGGGTTCATCCATGGATCAGCCACCATTCCCATTCCCATTCCCGTTTCCGTTTCCGTTTCCGTTGCCATTTCCGTTGGAGCCGCCATTGCCATTGCCTTGGCCGTTGTTGCCTTGACCGTTCCCCTGGCCGCTGCCGCCGGAATTGCCGTTTCCGTTTCCGCTGTTGCTATGTCCGCTGGAACCGCCATTGCCGTTGCCTTGGCCGTTGTTGCCTTGGCCGTTCCCCTGGCTGCTGCCGGAGTTTCCGTTTGCGTTATTGCCAGTTCCGCTGGCGCCGCCGTTGCCGTTACCTTTGCCATTGTTGCCATTGCCATTGCCGCTGTTTCCGACGTTCCCGGAAGCGGCGTTGCCATTTTTTGTTCCGCCTTTTTCTCCACCCGTCACGCCGTTGCCCTTGGACGCGGAGGACGAGCGCGCAGATGCTTCCGGCTTCGAGTTGGGTGACTTCAATGAACCAAGGGCTGGCACTCGCGATACGGAGGGCGCGACCGACGATATGGAAGGGGCTCCTTTGGAACCGGAAACGGTCATGCCGCGGGCAGCATCGACCGCTGCGCTTTGACCAGGGCCGACATTGGCCCGTTGTCCGGAATTGAAAGAGGTGACCTGAACGAGACCGTGATTGACGACAACGTCGGCGCTCCGCTTGGTTACTTCCACCCGAAACGTCGTCCCTTTCACCACCGCAGCCAAAAATGGCGTCTCCACCGTCGTATGCGGTTTATTGCGTTTTTCGATCTCCAGATCGATCGTGCCGACTTGCTGATAAATATCTGTTGTTCGCTCAAACAACCCGGACTTGGTAAAGATCCCCGCAACAGTGTTGGGTTGGAACGTGATGCTCTCGACGCCGCGAACGATCTGGGCTCGCCCTCTGGCGCCGGTCGAGATCCACGCGTTGTTTGGAATGGTGTCGCCAGCCTTCACAGGCGTCCACGTCGTTTTGTCGACCGTGTAGTTGACCTGCTGGCTGGCCTTCGAGACTTGCCAATCTCCCTCAGCGGCTCTTGCAATAAACGCCGTCCAGAAAACAAGAATCGTTGCTAATAATACGCGATACATGGCCTGCCCCTCATCCGAGAGGATTGTCACAGCTTCAGTTTAATAATTGTCTAAATTGATGATTCAAAATCTTCGTTGAGTGCAAGCCGCGCCAGTTATTTTCGACCACGCCTCGAGCGTACACGCACCACCAGATGCATAGTGGGCTCGCTGTCTCACGCAAGTCGCCGCTCTGTCGCTTAGAGTTGATCCAACCACCTTTTTGTGCTGCAAGATGTTGCCTACCAGATTAGGGCCTAGGATTCTGGTCTTTCCACTTCTAAATGAGGTCCAGATAAAATAAGCCCCAATCCGAGGTGCCTTTGAAGAAGATCAAATCGTCCTTCGTCGCGAAAACCTTTCTGGTCTGCTTCGTCAGCGTCCATGTGCCGCTGATTGCGCTTGTCGCCTATCTGTCGATGGGTTTTCAGCTCAGCACGTTGTCGATTCTTCTTCTCATCCTCGTCGCCACCCTGGTCGGCACGTCCCTGTGCCTTTTTGCGATCTGGCGGCTGATCAGGCCTCTCAACCTGCTGGCGGACGCCATGAAGCGGTATCCAGAGGACAAGGGGATTTTGAAGATGTATCCGGCATCGCCCGACGAGATCGGCACCGTGACCGATATTGCGCGATCGATGCTGTTACAGGTCGAGACTTTGACCAAGCAATTGAAGCATCAGGCAACCACGGATTTTCTGACGGGGCTGGGAAACCGCCGCGCGCTGATGGAGCAGATGCCGATCATTCGCGCCAAGGCCGCACGACCGGAAGAAGCCGTGTCGCTCATCCTCTTCGATCTCGATCACTTCAAGCGCATCAACGATGAATACGGCCACGATGCCGGCGACAATGTTCTGATGGCCATCGGCGAAGCCGTGAAGGATCACCTGCGCCCTTACGACTACGCCGCGAGAATGGGCGGAGAAGAGTTCTGCATCGTCTTGCCCGGCGCCGACCTCGCAGCGGCGGAATCGGTGGCAGAACGTCTGCGTCACGCCGTCGAAAGTCGCGTGGTCGAGCCATTGCCGAAAGGGCGCATCACCGGCAGCTTCGGTGTTGCCCAAGCCCGCCCGACCGAGCGACTGCAAGAGCTTCTCCTGCGCGCAGACGCAGCATTGTACTCGGCAAAGGACCAGGGCAGAAATGTCGTGGTTCGGGCGCAGCCTTAAGAGGGTTTCGCGCTGGTCCGGTGACTATCACCGACCGGAATCGGGCAGTCCGGCAACCGCCTGCACGGTTCCTGCCTCCGCCCGCACGCACACACGCGTTTCCCCTTCCCTTGAAACAACCAGCAACCCGTCACCGAAAGCCACCGTCTCCATCTCGGCCGCATCGATGCGCGATGCGACGCCGAGGCACTTGGCGTGCGCTTCTTTTGCCGTCCAGCGGGTGATGAGCGTTGTGTCCGTGGCCCCTTGAAGGGCCAGTCGTTCGGTTGGGGTAAAGCTGTCTTCCGGCGGCGGTTCGGCATCAAGCGGTTCGATATCCACGCCGATGGGGGTCCGGCTGAGGCCAATCAGGCAGTGGGGAAATCGCCCGGCGAGACTGATGTGCCAGCCGGGCGGGTGGAGGACCTGCGGCGCGCCGAGCGCGGTTCTGCCGATGATGATCTCATCCGGGTGCAGGCCAGAGAGCCGTGCCAGAAGAAGCTTTGCCAGTCGTCGGCGCAGAGCCCGCATGCCGGCATCCGGCTTGGAAGCCAGATCCTGCAGATCGGCGGCGGAGAGCGTTGCGCCTCCCGCAAGACGTTCCGTCTCGGGCCCGTCGAGGCGCAGGTGCCACACCACCGGCGCCTCGCCGGTGGCTATCGTCAAATCGTCCGCGCCGGAAAGCCAGACGATCTCACTCATGCGCTGCGCACGGGTTGCGCTGGAGAGCCTTCCCATGAGGTGCCCGCCGGCAGCGTTTCGCCCTTCATGACGACGGAAAGATCGCCGAGCTGGGCATCTTCGCCGATTTCCGCATCGTAGAGCACGATGGCGTAGGAGCCGATCACCGCGCGGTCGCCCACCGTGACGCTGCTGACCTTCATCACCCGGTCTTCGAAGAGATGGGTCTGCAGGCCGGAGAACTCGTTCAGCGCCACCTCGTCGCCGATGCGCACCAGATCATGCTCGGTGACATCGGTCGTGTCGATGAAGCAATCGCGGCCGATCTTGCAGCCCAGCAGGCGCAGATAGGCCGAGATCCACGGCGTGCCGCGCAAGGGCTGCAGAAGGTTCGGCACGGCCAGGTTTTCGTAAGTTGCCGTCACCAGTTCGGTGCGCCAGACGAAGGTGCTCCACAGCGGCTTGGTCGTCGGCTTGTAGCGGCCCATCACCAGCCACTTCAGCGCCACGACCGAAAGACCAGAGGCCAGCGCGAAGCCGATATAGAGGAAGGGGAAGACGGCCGCGATCAGCGTCTGGCTGTCATCGTAATCCTGAATATCGCCGACGATGGAGAAGAGGATGCTGAAGAAGGCGAGAAACAGGGTCAACGGCAGGATCACGCGGATCGCCTCGATCGACAGGCGCATGGCGACGAGGCGCGGACGCGGGTTGAAGCGCGCACCCTCGTCGAACAGGCCGACGGCCTGGCGCACGGGCAGCGAAATCGGCGGCGAGCCGAACCATGTGCCATCCGGCTTTTCGGCCCCGCCATCCGATGGCGGCTTGGAGAGCACGCCGATCAGCGTACCATCGGCAATCTTGGCTCCGGTCGGCAGCACGGCGGAATTGCCAATGAAGGAACGCCGGCCAATTCTGGTATGCGCAAGCTCGATGATGCCGGGCTCATGGCGAGCAGCGCCGAAGACCACGCCATCGGCAATGAAGCTCTCCGGCCCGATATCGACGAGATCGGGCACGATCTTTGCGGCGGTAGAAATCTCGGCACGCTTGCCGATCCGCACACCCAGTGCGCGATACCAGGGCAGCACGTAAAGGGTGGCATAGATCGGGTGAAGCAGTGCCAGCGCCAGATCCGTCACCTGCTGGACGAACCAGAAGCGCAGATAGAACCAGCTATGGATCGAGTAGCGTCCCGGCCGCACCGGCCCGAGGATCAGGCGCTTGGCGAAGACGGTCAGAACGCACATCAACACGATATAGGTGAGTGCCAGGAACGGCGAAATCAGCAGATAGGAATAGCCATCGGTGTTCCAGTCGATTTCGATCATCGCGATCAGACCTGGCGCAATCGGCAGGATGGCGACGACGGGAAGAAGGGCAGCGGCGATGAACAGGCCGACGCCGACCAGGAAGCGACGCAGGGAGCCCGCCTCGTCATCACGCCTAGCAACACGGCCCGTGGCGGCGCATTTGGCCGGAGAGCCGTTCCAGCTTTCGCCAGCCGGGATCGACTGGTTCATCGGCAGCGAAGACAGATCCTCGAGCGCTGCAGCATCGCCCACCACGCAATTGCGCCCGATCACCGCCATGGTGCCGATGGACGCGCTGCGGCCGATCTTGACCGAGCCGAGGCGCAATAGACCGCGCTCGACGGAGCTGGTGGCGAGCATGGCATAATCGCTGACGATGGCATCATCGCCGATGCTGACGAGGTCGGCGGTGTCGATGGCAACGGTGCCGATAAAGGCACGACGACCGATCCTGGCACCCAGCAGCCGGTAATAGAAGCGGATCATCGGCGTGCCGCTGAGATAGGGTGTCGCGATGATATCGGAGAGGCGGCGCACGAACCACCAGCGCAGATAATAGCTGCCCCACAGCGGATAATCGCCCGCCTTGTAGCGACCGATCACCAGCCATTTGACGAGGATGGCAAAGACCATGCCGAGTGGCGGAATGAGAATGAAGCTCAAGCCGCTCAACAGCAGCGCCGAAACGCGGCCGAAATCTTCGACCAGATAGGTATAGGCCAGATAGGGGAAAAACCATTGCAGCCCGGCCACCGCATAGATCGGCACCAGCGCGATGGTCTGCAGCGTCCAGCAGAGGCGCTTCTGGAACGTGCTGACACGGTGGAAGGGTTCGAGGGCGGCGCTCTCGGCCATCACGTGCTCACCCAGGCGCGCGGCAAGTCGGCGGATGGTCGGCGCGGCGTAGAGATCCTGGATAGAAACACCGGAAAGACCGGGCGCCTTGCGCATGGCCGACGCCAGACGCGCGGCTTTCAGCGAATGGCCGCCCAGATCCTCGAAGAGATCATCCTCGACCGAAACCTTCTGGGGGGCGAAAGCCTCAGACCAGATGGCATGCAGCTGGATTTCGAGCGGCGTCTGCGGTGCGACAGCTTCGCGATCCGAGGAGGCCACCACCACCGGGCGCTGAAGCGCCTTGCGGTCCACCTTGCCGGAGGCGGGCAGCGTCGGCAGCGCATCGAGTATCTGGTAGGCGGCAGGCCGCATATAGTTCGGCAACCGGTCGGCCACCCGCTTGCGGGCAGCCTCGATATCGATCACCGCGCTGCCGCGCGCCACGAGGAACGCGGCGAGAAGTTCGGACCCGTCATCATCACGGAAGAGATGCACCACGGCCTGCGCGACACTGGAATCCTCGGCAATCACCGTTTCGATCTCGGCAAGCTCGACGCGGAAACCGCGGATCTTCACCTGTGTATCGATGCGCCCCATGAATTCGATATCGCCGACGGCATCGAGCCGCACGAGATCGCCGGAGCGATAGATCCGCGCGGGAAGCCCATCCGGCCCATCGAAGGGCGTCATGACGAATTTGTCTGCGGTGAGATCGGGGCGGTTCACATAGCCGGAACTGACCCCCGGCCCGCCGATCACAAGCTCGCCTTCGGCGCCGGCATTCACCGGCCAAAGCTTGTCGTCGACGATCCAGGCGGTATAGCCCGGCAGCGGCCGGCCGATGGTGACGCGGCGGCCAGGTTGGACCTCCGTCCATGTGGCCGTCACCGTCGTTTCGGTCGGGCCATAGGTGTTGAGGATGCGAAGGCCGGGGCGCGCCCAGCGGTTCACCAGATCCGGCGGGCAGGCCTCGCCGCCGAGATTGACGATGCGCAGCGTCGGAAGCTCGGTTTCCACCAAAGTGAAGAGCGATGGCACCACGTGCCAGACGGTGACGCCCTCTTCGGCCAGCGTGATCGCCACATCCGGGCCCGCTCTGTGCAGCGCCTCGTTGGCGACCAACAGTTCGGCACCGGCGGAAAAGGCGCTCCACATGGTCTCGATCGACATGTCGAAGGCCACGCTGAAGCCGCCGAACACCTTGTCGGTGTCCTCGATCGCCAGGATCGCGCCTTCGGCCCGCAGGAAATGGCAGGCGCTGCGATGCGAGATCATCACGCCCTTGGGGCGACCAGTCGTTCCGGAGGTGTAGATGATATAGGCGAGATCGTCGGGAGACGCGCCGATTTCGGCGCGCGTGATCGGCAACGCATCCTGCGCCGCAAGATCGCCCAGCGTCTCGTTGACCACGAGCGTCTGCACCCGCATGGCACCGGCACGTTCGGCATCGGTCACGATCAGCGTGGCGCCGCTATCTTCGGCAATGAAGTCGATACGGTCCTGCGGATAGGTCCAGTCCACCGGCACATAGCAGGCACCGGCCCAGAGCGTACCGAGGATCGCCATATACTGATCGAGCCCGCGCGGCAGGCAGATGACGACGCGGTCGCCACGTCTCACCCCCATGGTCTGCAGCGTGCGGGCAAAGCGAATGGCGCGTTCAGCCAGTTGCCCGTAGGTCAGCTCAGTCCGGCGGCTATATTCGGGATCGTTTCCCAGAAGCCGAAGCGCAAGCTTGGACGGATAGCGCCTGGCCGTCTGCTCGAAAATTTCCTGCAACATCTCGTCGCGGGCGTAAGGTTCATCCTCTCGGACGGGAAGCGACGGGGCAATCGGCGCAAAAACGGTCAATTCCAACGGCCTTTCGGCCACATTCCGGTCCATGAATCACCAAAGTATACAGAGCAGCATCTTAAATGCCGCCGCTATACATCATTTGGAATTGCGCCGAAAGAAGGTGCAAGAAAAGGCCAAATGCAGAATTTTTGGGCAGGCGCGATTGCCATCGCTTTGGGCAGTCAACCCCGCCGCTGGTGGCGCGCCCTGAGCCAGAAGACCAGGAAGAAGGCCAGCACCGCCGCAACATCGAAGGCCGCCGCCAACCACACCGAATAGGTGTTGGCAAGCCACAGCGTCACTGTCGGGATGATATAGAACAGAAACCCGAAGCCGAAGATGATGGCGATGGCGGCAATCGCGGCCGATGTCGTATCCTTGCCGCTCATGCGAGAGCCCCGGCGGAGAGACCGGCACGGATCTCTTCCAGCTTGCGCTTTTGCGTTCCGTCTTCGTTGAAGTTGTCCGGCGAAAGCCATGCCTCGAAGGCCTCACGGATCACCGGCCACTCGCTGTCGATGATCGAGAACCAGGCGGTATCGCGATTCTTCCCCTTGGAAATCATGTGCTGGCGAAAGACGCCTTCAAAGGTGAAGCCGTAGCGCCTTGCCGTTGTCTTGGACGGCTCGTTCTCATTGTGGCACTTCCACTCGTAACGGCGATAACCGAGATCGTCGAAAACGTGCCGCGCCATCAGATAATGGGCTTCGGTGGCAAGCGGCGAGCGCTGCATCTTCGGCCCGTGGGCAACCGAGCCAACCTCGACCACGCCATTCTTCGGATCCGGCCGCATATAGGTCGCCATGCCGACGACCTCGCTGCTCGCATTTTCGATGAAGACCAGCGTCACCCATTGCAAGCTCGTTGCCATGCTCTCGATCCAGTCGCTGAAGGCGGCCGCATCGGCAAAAGGCTCGTTGGGGAAATATTTGATCAGCTCATTGGTGCCGAGCCCGCCAAGCGCATCCCAAAGCGCCTGCTGGTGCGCCGCTCGATCAAAGGGAACGGCGGTCACGAACCGGCCTTCGAGCGTCACCGGCTGCGGTGCTGGACATCCTTTGAACTGGCTGAGATCGCGCATCTTCCCTCCTGAGCGTTGCGACGCTCAGGAATAGGTCAGCCATCGATCAAAGACAACCGACCTCTGATATGGAATAATTTGATCGATCAGACCTTGGCAGCCGAAACGGTCGCTTCGATATGCTCCACCAGCGCATCCGGCAGGCCAAGACGACCGGCAAGAAGATCGAGATAGCCGCGCTCGGCCCGGCTGTCCGGCTCGATGGTGAGACGCGAGGCGGTGTAGATTTCCACCTTCTGCTCTTCCGTCGTTGCCGCAGCCACCAGCGCGTCAATATCGAGCGGATCGGCCAGTTCCTTATCGATGAAGGCTTCCGCCTCATGGTCGAGACCGGAGACCTTGACCTTCTCCATGATACGGGCGCGCTCGCCTGCGTCGATATGACCGTCAGCCTTGGCAGCGGCAATCATCGCCTGCACCAGCGTCAGCGCAAAACTGTTGGACAGCGCGGGAGACTGCGGGTGGAACGGGGAATCGACCGGCGGCGGCAAAAGCTCCTGCGTTGGCTGCGGCTGGGTCACTGCCTGCGGCGACTTGCCGGACTGATAGTTGCGGTAGGCGAGATAGCCAAGACCGGCGATGGCGGCGATACCGCCGACGGCGGCGGCATTGCCCGCAAGCTTACGGCCCGTCTTGGTGCCGAAAATGGCCGCAGCCAGTGCGCCGGCCTTCATCGGATTGTTCTTCGCAATCTCTGCGGCTTGGCCTGCACGGTCCCGCACGCTTCCTGACAGCCCAGGCACCTGCGAACCCAAAAACTGGTCGAGAAGCTTTTTCGCGTCGAACATCAAAATCTCCTGTTTGCGTCAATGTCGAAACAGGAGATAGGGAGTGTACGGCCGATTACAAATGGCAGGGATCTTCACGCCGTCGTGAACGGCGTGAACGCGCGATCAGCCGCGAAGCGCTGCAGCTTCGGCTGCAAGCTTGGTAATGCCGGCCCAATCGCCCGCTGCGATCAGTTCCTTGGGCGCAACCCACGAACCGCCAACGCAGACGACGTTCGGCAGCGACAGATAGTCCTTGGCGTTCTTCAGCGAAACGCTGCCGGTCGGGCAGAACACGGTGCCGGCAAGCGGCGAAGAGAGCGCTTTCAGGTAAGGCGCGCCACCGGCCTGTTCGGCAGGGAAGAATTTCAGGACCTTGTAGCCGGCATCGCGCAGCACCATGACTTCGCTGGCGGTGGCGGCACCTGGAAGCAGCGGCACGTTGGAGCTTTCCGCAGCATCGAGAACGCTCTTGTTGACGCCGGGGCTGACGATGAAGGTGGAGCCGGCCTTGGCGGCGGCATCGAAATCCTTGGCGTTCAAGATGGTGCCGGCGCCCACATGCGCACCTTCCACCTCTGCGGCAACGGCGCGGATGGCATCGAGTGCGACGGGCGTGCGCATGGTGATCTCGATGGCTTTCAGACCGCCTTCCACCAGCGCGCGGGCCAGCGGAACGGCAGAAACCAGATCGTCCACGATCAGCACGGGCACCACAGGTTGAAGTTTCAGGATGGAAAGAAGCTTTTCGGAATCCTGGGCCATGGCGTTATCTCCGGCTTTTGTATCGATTGAAATTGCGCTTTCAAATACCGCGACCATTCCGCCGTGTCGAGGCCGGGCCAACGATTTCTCATTTATTGCTTTTTCATGACAACTACTTGGTTTACCGTCCCGACAAAACAGCGCAGGGTGTTGAATGGCAAAAGAAATCGAACGCAAGTTTCTGGTCCGCAGCGATGAGTGGCAGCGAGAAACGACGTCTCGGAAATCGTTCCAGCAAGCCTATGTCGCCTCCATGGAGGATCGCTCGGTCCGCGTCAGGATCATGGACGATGCCGACGCCCGGCTCACCATCAAGATCGGCACCAGTGCGCTTGTGCGCGACGAATATGAATATCCCATCACGGTCGAAGATGCCCGCGAACTGATGACCACAGCGCTTGGCATCGTCATCGAAAAGACCCGCTATACGGTCGATCACGAAGGCTTCGTTTGGGAGGTCGATGTCTTCGACGGGATCTATCGCGGTCTCGTGGTCGCAGAAGTCGAGATGAAGCAGGAAACCGACCGCCCGGCACTTCCCGCATGGCTTGGCCCGGAAGTCACCGGCGACCGGCGCTATTCAAACCAGCATATGGCCTTGGAAGATTTGAGCGGGGAGCTGTGCCATGTCCTTCAGGATTGACCCCACCCGCTCCTTCGTCGAGGAGATCAAGCATACCGGGCGAGAGCTTATCGACGACGCCATCGCGCTTTTGAAAGATCAACCGGACGGCACGGACCGTGCGGTGCATGATGCCCGCAAGAAATTCAAGCGCATCCGGGCACTCTACCGCTTCCTCGAAAAGGAGGCGCCGGATTTCCGCAAGACGGAAAACGCCCGCTTCCGCGATATCGCCCGCTCCCTCTCAGCCGCGCGCGATGCCGCAGCCCTGGTGGAAACCATCACCTATCTGCAAGGCGTCGCCCGCTCCGATCCCGAGCGCGAAGCCTTGGCAACCGCCCATGAGGTGCTGAGCAAGCGTCGCGATGCCGCAACCCATGAGGATGGCGACCTGCCAAAGCGGATCGAAGCGGCCATCCAGTCCTGCGAAGACGGCAAGGACGCACTCTCAGCCCTGTCGCTCTCCCACGGCGAAAAGACCGCGCTGAAGATGATCCGCAAGACCTGGGAAAAGCAACGCCGAAAGGCGCTCGACGCCTTGGGTCTCTGCCATGGGCAAGCCCATGACGAGTATTTTCACGATCTGCGCAAAAGCGGCCAGGTCTACTGGATGCATCTGGCGTTGTTACAAAAGCTCTGGCCTTCGGCCATGCGCGCCAAGAGGGCGGATGCCAAGCAACTGGTCAAACTCCTCGGCCACGAACACGACCTCTCCGTACTCGCCGCCTTCGCCGACCGCGAACCCGACAGCTTCGCAGGCGGCGAAACGCTTGCCCTGCTGCTCGACGCGATTATCGACCGACAGCAGGCACTACGCGAAGAGAGCCTCGCGCTTGCCGACCGCGTCTTCGCCGAGACCGCTGCCCGCGAGGCGGAGATCGTTGCGCTTTTGTGGAAGCATGCGGCGCGGTGAAGACCCGCTCATGAGCCTGACATCCGGATAAATTGGCTCAAGACAAAGGTGCGGCTGGATTTACTTGCCGGGCGTAGAGCCCATTGCCTTTGTCACAAGCTCCGTGAAGTTTGGCGGATCAACGTTATCGCCATGCCCAGGGCCGGGACCATGCCTGCACCTGCGCAAATGCAAATCCAGCGTCAACAGGATTGCAAGCGAACGCATCTGGCTGTATTTCAGCGCCCATGACCGACACTGCGACATCCTTCCGCCCGGACGCCACCGCCGAGGCGACGTCTTCCAGTTCCACCCTCTCCGGTGGCGCTGGCGATTTCCTCGTGGCAGCGCTTTACCACTTCGCCCGCTTCCCGCGGTTCGAGAGCGTGCGCGATAGTCTCTTCAAGCTCTGCCAGGAACAGGGCGTGAAGGGCACGCTGCTTCTGGCAGCCGAGGGCATCAATGGCACGATTGCCGGAACCGATGCAGGCGTGCAGACCGTGCTCTCCTATCTTCGCGCCCAGCCGGAATTTGCGAGCCTCGAGCACAAGGAAAGCCGCGCGTCGAAAATGCCCTTCGTGCGCATGAAGGTGAAGCTGAAGAAGGAAATCGTCACCATGGGCGTGCCGGATATCGATCCCAACCGGATCGTCGGCACCTATGTTGATCCGAAGGACTGGAACGCGTTGATCTCCGATCCGGACACGATCGTCATCGATACGCGCAATGACTATGAGACGGCGATCGGCCTCTTCAAGGGCGCGGTCGATCCGCAGACCAAGACGTTCCGCGAATTTCCCGATTGGGTGAAGAACAATCCCGGCCTGCATAACAAGCCGAAGATCGCCATGTATTGCACCGGCGGCATTCGCTGCGAAAAGGCAACGGCCTTCATGAAGGAACAGGGCTTTGAAGATGTCTTCCACCTGAAGGGCGGCATTTTGAAATACCTCGAAGAGGTGCCGGAAGACGAGAGCCTGTGGGAAGGCGCCTGCTTCGTCTTCGACGAGCGCGTCTCCGTGGTCCACGGCCTTGCCGAAGGCGACCACCAGCTTTGTCACGCCTGCCGCAACCCGATCACCGAGGAGGTGCGCCTGTCGCCACTTTTCGAAGAAGGCGTCTCCTGCCCGAGCTGTTACAATGATCGGACCGAAGAAGACCGCCAACGCTTCCGCGACCGCCAGAAGCAGATCGATATCGCAAAGAAGCGCGGCGAGAAACATCTGGGGCGCTAAAGCATCGCGCGTCCTGTTGGACGCGCAAAGAACGCTTTACCCTTTTTGAATCGACGCATCGTGCTTTCCGAAAAATCGAGTCCGATTTCCGGGCCGATGCTGTAATCACCCGACGCGTTACGAAGCCTTCAACTGCTCCATCGGCGCATCTTGCTGCGCCAGCAACTCGTGAATGCCTGCGGCAGGGAGCGGCTTGGAGAAGAGATAGCCCTGAAGCTCGTCGCAGCCGCAGATCTGCAGGATGACGGCCTGGTCCTCGGTTTCGATGCCTTCCGCCGTCACCGGAATTCCAAGCGAGCGGGCAAGTGCCACGGTGGCGGTGAGCATTTCCAGTGAGCGGCCGCCCTCTTCCAGCGCCACGACCAGCGACTTGTCGATCTTCATCCGGTCGAAACCGAAGCGGCGCAGATAGCCGGTGCTGGCAAAGCCGGAGCCGAAATCATCAAGCGCGATGCTGAGCCCGATCTGCTGCAGCTTTTCGATGACGGCCTGAGCGCGCTCTGGATGATGAATGAAGTAGCCTTCGGTCATTTCCAGCATCACCCGCTCCGGGGCAATGCCGGTTTCTTCCAAGATCTGCACCACATGTCCGGCAAAGGCTGGATTGCGAAACTGCACAGGCGAGATGTTGATGGCAATCTTCAGGTCCGGCCAGGCGGCCGCTTCCTTGAGCGCCGTGCGCATGACCTGCATGCCGAGCTTGTCGATCAGCCCGCCTGATTCCGCCGCTGCAATGAAGATATCCGGCGAAACCGGGCCATAGCCTGGGCGGTTCCAGCGGGCGAGCGCTTCCACGCCGATGATACGGCGGCTCAGCGTAGAGACGACTGGCTGGAAGGCGACGCGGATTTCGTTGTTGTCGATGCCGTATTTCAGATCGGCTTCCAGCTGCTTGCGCTCTTCACGGCGCGCGTCGAGATCGGCCTGATAGGCGAAGTAGCGGCCGCCGCCACCTTCCTTCGCCTCATACATGGCCATATCCGCCCGCCGCAGCAGTTCCTCGCCATTGATATCGCCACCCTTGGAGACGGCCGTGCCGATGCTGCAGCCGATTGCGGCAACGCGATCACCCAGCATGAAAGGTTCGGAGACGAGTTCCAGCAGGGCGTCGCAGAACATGCGCCCCTCGATACGGGCATTGGAACCCTGCAGCGCAACAGCGAATTCATCGCCGCCAAGGCGCGCCAGCAGGGCACCCTTCGGCGCAAGAACCTTGAGGGCCGCAGCCACAGCCTTGATCAGCAGATCTCCCACCTCGTGGCCGAAGGAATCGTTCACATCCTTGAAGCCGTCGAGATCAAGATAGATGAGTTCCACATAGGAGCCGTCCGCATTCGCGGCTTCCGTCATGCGCTTCAGGCCACGAAACAGGCCGGGGCGATTATGCAGCCCGCTCAAGCGATCGACCAAAAGCTCTTCGCGCATCACCGCTTCCTCACGTCTGAGCTTGCGGATGACGGCAAGGCCGAAGACGAAGAGCACCAGGAAAAAGACGCCGACAATGGCAAAGGCGGTCAGCACCCGCGGGCGCACTTCGTTGAGGCTGACATCGCCCGGCATGGTGGAGGTCCATGTCAGCTTGCCAAGGATATCGCCATGCGGATCGACGATATCGACATAATAGGGTGTGGCCGCAAGGCCGGGTTCCAGCGACAGCCCATTGACCAGATAGGTCTGGCCGAGCTTGGCGACCTTGTCATCGGTCAGATGACGAACGAACACCAGGTAGCGCTTGCCAAGTGAAGGGTCGAGCTCGCCGGATTTCTTGCGCACCAGCGCCACACCGGCGGCGGCAATGCCGTCCCGCGTGCGGATGAAGCCGGTCGTTTCCGGGGTGGCCTCCGGTCCGGCACTGCGGATGCGGTTGATCATTTCGGAAATGCTGCCACCGAAATAGGAGCCGACGCTCCAGGGTGCCGGCGCGCCATTCTGATAGGCCAGCAGCACGCCCTCCTGATCGTCCAGAACGACAGCGGTATCGAAGAGTTCGCTATTGACGGTCATGTCGCCGTAGTTGCTGATGATCCAGCCGGCACCATCTTCGGCATAGACGAAGCGGGCCGCATCGTCCCAGGCGGCGTAATCATTCAGTGTCGCGCCCAGCTGATGCTGGAAGGTGGAAAGCGCGCCGCGCGCAGTCTGGAGAGAACGCTCCTCATCCAGCCGGTTGGCCATCTGGGTGACATTGGTCAGCGCCGAGAGAACGAGCGCGGTGATCAGGGTGACAATGAGCGCAAAGGCAAAAAGAACACCTGCAACCGCAGATCTCCTACCAATCATCCTCATTCTGCTCTGCCCCACACTAGATGCGATTTTTCGCCCTTACAAAGCGCCATCGTGCCGGGGAAACATTCAGAAGAGATTAAAAACGCGCGCAGAAATTTTGTACGAAACGTACAAATATGCCACTTTTGCAAGAAAAAGCCCCTCCCAAGGTTGTGGAAGGGGCGAAAGTTTCACACGCATTTTGCGGGGCCGACCGTTCCATTTGCAATCGAACGGTGGCGACAGCGCACAGCCTGTTACCAGGACGGGATGACGGTGCCGTTATACTTCTCGAGGATGAAAGCCTTCACTTCCGGGCTGTGATAGGATTCAACCAGCGTCTTCACCCAGGGCTTGTCCTTGTCTTCCGTGCGAACCGCGATCACATTCGCATAGGGAGACTTTTCGCTTTCGATGGCGATTGCATCCTTCTTCGGGTTGAGGCCGGCTGCGGTTGCATAATTGGTGTTGATCACCGAGGCATCGGTATCATCCAGCGAACGCGGCAGTTGTGCGGCGTCGAGTTCGACGATCTGGATGTTCTTCGGGTTCTCGGTGATATCGGCTGGCGTGACCTTTAGGCCAACAGCCTCGTTCACCTTCAGCACGCCCTTGGAAGCCAGAACCAGAAGCGCGCGGCCACCATTGGTCGGGTCGTTCGGAATGCCGACAGTTGCGCCATGCTTCAATTCGTCCAGGCTCTTCACCTTCTTGGAGTAGACGCCCATTGGCGTGGTGATGGTGGTGCCGACGCTGACGATATCGAACTTGCGGTCGGCAATCTGGTTGTCGAGATAAGGCTGGTGCTGGAAGGAGTTGGCCTGCAGCTCGCCATCGGCCAGCGCCTGGTTCGGCACGACGTAATCGGAGAAATCGAGGATTTCGATATCGAGGCCCTTGGTCGCGGCAACCTTCTTCACCTGCTCCATGATCTGCGCATGTTCGGCAGGGGTCACGCCGACCTTGATGGTTTCAGCCAGCGCGCTGCCGGCAAAGAGCGCTGCGAGAGAAGCAGCGATGATGATCTTTTTCATGGGTGTCTCCTTGACGTTGTTATCTCTGAGCGCGGGGGCAACCCCGCACTTGAATTCAATTCTTGCGGTTGCGCTTGTCGAAGCTGCGGGCCAGCGCGTCACCGGCGCTCTGCACCAGTTGCACCAGCACGATGAGGACGATCACCACCGCCAGCATCACATCCGGCATGAAGCGCTGATAGCCATAGCGAATGCCGAGGTCTCCCAGCCCACCGCCGCCGACGGCACCGACCATCGCCGAATAGCCGATGAGGCTGACGAGCGTGAGTGTGAGCGCCAGCGTAATGCCGGGCTTGGCTTCGGCCAGAAGCACCTTGGTGACGATCTGAAGCGGCGTCGCGCCCATGGCGCGCGCGGCCTCGATCAGCCCCTTGTCCACCTCGCGGATCGCCGCTTCCACCAGCCTTGCAATGAAGGGAACGGTCGCGACGGTGAGCGGCACGATCGCCGCATTGGTGCCGATCGAGGTGCCGGCGACAAGCCGGGTGAAGGGAATGATCGCCACCACCAGAATGATGAAGGGCGTGGAGCGCGCGGCGTTGACGATGAAGCCGATAATGCGGTTTGCCATCGGCGCCTCGAACAGCTCGCCCTTGCCGCTGGTGGCAAGGAAGATGCCGATCGGCAGGCCAAGCACGGAACCGACGATGCCGGAGACCGCCACCATATGCAGCGTCTGGATCAGACCCTTGAGGAGAATGTTGAACAGCATATCAGGCGACATAGCCAAGCACCTCCGTCGTCAGACCCGTTTCGTCATAGACGCGTTTCGCCCGCGCCAGCACATCCGGCGTTGCCGGATAGGAAACGACCAGCGAACCGAAGGGCGCACCGGCAATTTCCTCGATCGTGCCCGCCAGAATATTCACATCCTGCCCGATCTCGGCGACGAGACGTGCGGTCAATGGCTGGAACGCCGTATCGCCGAAGAAGACCAGACGCACCAGAATACGGTCGCCTGCAGCCGGCTCGCTCTTCAAGCCAGACGTTACCCAATGCGGCAGCTTGACGCCGACGGCAGACGACAACAGGCTGCGCGTCGTTTCGTGTTGCGGATGGGTGAAGATATCGAAGGTGGAGCCCTGCTCGACGATGAGGCCCTTGTCGATGACGGCAACCTGCGAGGCGATGGTCTTCACCACCTCCATCTCATGGGTGATGAGCAGCACGGTCAGGCCAAGCTCGGCATTGATGCGCTTCAACAGTTCCAGGATCGATTGCGTCGTTTCCGGATCGAGCGCAGACGTCGCCTCGTCGGAAAGCAGCAGCTTCGGCTCGGTGGCAAGCGCACGGGCAATGCCGACACGCTGCTTCTGGCCACCGGAGAGTTCGGCTGGATAGCGCTTTGCCTTGTCGCCAAGGCCGACGAGATCGAGCAGCGGTCCAACCTTGCGCGTGATATCGTCCTTGGAGACACCGGAGATTTCGAGCGGCAGCGCCACGTTGTCGTAAGCGGTGCGCGACGACAGCAGGTTGAAGTGCTGGAAGATCATGCCGACGGAGCGGCGAAGCGAGCGCAGGCCGCCCTCGTCCAGCGCGCCGACATCGACGCCATCCACCACCACCTTGCCGGATGTCGGCCGCTCCAGCCCGTTGACCAGGCGGATCATGGTGGATTTGCCGGCACCCGAGCGGCCGATAATGCCGGATATGCCGCCGCGCGGGACGACGAAATCCACGCCGGCAAGCGCGGTGAAGGCCGGCTCTTTGCCATTGCCGCCAAAGGTTTTCGTCACTGCCTCGAAGGCCACCATCGGGTCGGCTGTCGAGGTCGGGATCGGACGCTCTGCGCCCTTACTGATATCGGAATTCATGCCATTGCTCTTGAGGAAATTGTCTCTTCATTCCGGCGGACGGCCCGTCAGGCCACAACCGTTCATGCCGCCATCCGGCACATTCGACAATGAAAGACATCTGAGAGCATGGTCGACTTTCTGAAGACGATGGCTTTCACGCCGTTGCTGGAGCGTTTCGGCCATCTGTGTATCGCATACATGCCCGTATGCGATACCGATTTATAGGCAGGATATTTCAATTATCCGCGAATGACGGAAAAATCTGCCCGAAGAGCGACGGTTGTCGTCACTCGACCTTGGTAACGAACTGGCCCAGCGGGCGACGGATCTTCTTCAGATTGGCAAGCCAGTCGCCCTCTTCCTGACGATAGCCGAGCGGCAGGATCGTCACCGAACGCAGGCCCTTCTCGCGAAGGCCGAGAATTTCGTCCAGCTTGGCAGGCTCGAAACCTTCCATCGGCGTTGCATCCACACCTTCGAAGGCGGCTTGGGCGACAGCCATGCCGAAGGCGATATAGGCCTGGCGGGCGGCATGCTCGAAGTTTACTTCCGGGTCACGATCCGGGTACTTGCCAAGCAGGAACTGGCGGTACTTTTCCCAGCCTTCGTTCTTGAAGCCACGCTCTTCGTTCGTCAGATCGAACATGTGGTTGATGCGCTCCGGGGTGTAATTGTCCCAGGCGGCGAACACCAGAAGATGCGAACCATCGGTGATCTGCGCCTGGTTCCAGGCGATCTCTTGGATCTTGGCACGAACCTCCGGATTGGTGACGACGATGATTTCGAAGGGCTGCAGGCCGCTTGACGTCGGAGCCAGACGCGCCGCCTCGATGATGCGGTCCACCTTGTCCTCGGACACAGCCTTGGCGGGGTCCATCTTCTTCGTGGCATAACGCCAGTTCAGTTTATCGATCAGCATAGAAACTCCTTGGCGGGCCAGCCATGCGCGTCAATGCGCGGTCTGAAGCCCTTTGAAACGCAGATACAGATAGGGTCTGTTGCGCCGCACACAAGAAGGCACAGAAATGTAACCATGCGATTTTGCAGGCGTTTGTGGCCGCTCAATGAACGGAAGATTTCGACAGCAGATTGAGGATGAGCACACCCGCAAGGATGAATGCCATGCCGACAAAGCCCCAGAAATCCACGCGCTGGCCGAAGACGAACCAGCCGAGTGTCGCCGTCAAGAGGATCCCGCCACCGGCCCAGATGGCGTAAGCCACACCCACCGGAATGCGATCGAGGATCATCGACAGGAAGAAAAAGGCAGCGCCATAGCCGATGACGACGGCGATGGAGGGGACGAGGACGGTGAACCCTTTCGATGCCTTGAGCGACATGGTCGCGACGACTTCGCTGATCACAGCAAGGGCGAGAATGGCATAAGCGGGCATGGGCAATCTCCAGTGGCGGAGACTGCTAAACATCAGAAATCGCAGCGCTCGTCACCATCACAGTTTCGTGATGCACCATCGTTAAAACGACGAAGGGCCGCTTGCGGAGCGTTTGCCCCGCCAGCGGCCCTCGTTTACGTTTTCTTACTTCTTGGCGAAGGCCAGAAGATCGGCGTTCAGCACGTCGGCGTTTACCGTCAGCATGCCGTGCGAGAAGCCCGGATACGTCTTCAGCGTACCGTTTTTCAAAAGCTTGATCGACTTCTGGGCCGAGTCCGCAATCGGAACGATCTGGTCGTCTTCGCCATGCAGAACCAGCGTCGGAACGCCAATCGCCTTCAGGTCATCCGTCTGGTCGGTTTCGGAGAACGCCTTGATGCCATCATAATGGGCCTTCGCACCGCCCATCATGCCCTGACGCCACCAATTCTGGATCACGCCTTCATGCACCTTAGCACCATCGCGGTTGAAGCCGTAGAAGGGACCAGCCGGAACATCGCGGAAGAACTGCGCCCGGTTGGCGGCAAGTGCAGAACGGAAACCGTCGAAGACTTCGATCGGCAGACCTTCCGGGTTGGCCTCGGTCTTCAGCATCAGCGGCGGAACGGCGGAAACCAGAACCGCCTTGGCAACGCGGCCTGCCGGTTCGCCATGCTTGGCCACATAGCGGGCAACTTCGCCGCCGCCGGTGGAGTGGCCGATGTGGATGGCATTCTTCAGGTCCAGCGCCTCGACGACGGCAAAAGCGTCGGCGGCGTAGTGGTCCATGTCGTGACCTTCGGACACCTGCTCCGAGCGGCCATGTCCACGGCGGTCATGGGCAACGACGCGGTAGCCGTTGGCAAGGAAGAACAGCATCTGCGCGTCCCAGTCGTCGGAAGACAGCGGCCAGCCGTGGTGGAAGACAACCGGCTGCGCGTCCTTTGGACCCCAGTCCTTGTAGAAGATCTGCACGCCGTCTTTGGTGGTAACGTAACCCATGTTGATATCTCCTTGTACTGAATTGGTTGCTGCATAGGCGGATGAAAAATCGAGTGGCGAGAGTGCGGCGCCTGCAAGGGCGGCACCTCCGATCAAGACACTGCGCCTCGACACGAAAAAGCGGTTGGCGTCATTGGTTGTCCCTGGTTCCGTCATCGCGCTCTCCTGTCGGTGCCTGTCTGGTTGCTGTTGACTTGAACAAGCTAGCGCCTTGCTCTACACAAAACACGTGGCGCAAACGACTTTATAGAAGGCAAAAGTGACAATGACGCAAATGCTGGAAAAAGGTGTCGAGACGGGCGTCCCGAAGACCGTCGATACGAATATCAGCACTATCGAAATTGCGCTACTCATCTATCCCGATTGTCAGCTGGCTGCGATCTACGGGCTGACGGATCTCTTCAGCCTCGCGTCCAGCTGGGCGATGGCGCTGGAAGGTCGCGCCGGTGAAACCGGCATCCGCATCAGCCATTGGAAGATGGAAGGCGACACGGTCGCTTGCATCTGGGATTCGCATCCGGGCGAGCCCCATGCGCTGCGCTACGTCATCGCGCCGCCCAGCATCGTGATGCCGGAGAAGATGCAGAGCATGACGCCCGCCTCGCAGTGGCTGTCAGCGCAACATGCCGAAGGCGTGACGGTCTGCTCGGTCTGTGCCGGCGCTTTCGTGCTGGCCGAAACCGGCCTCATCAATGGGCGCCGCGCCACCACCCACTGGGCCTTTGCCGACAGGCTTTCGGAGCGCTTTCCCGGCATCGATGTGGCACCCGACAATATGATCATCGACGACGGCGACGTGATCACCGCCGGCGGCATTCTCGCCTGGGCCGATCTCGGCCTGCTGCTCGTGGAAAAACTTCTCGGCCAGACGGTGATGCTGGAGACCGCCCGCTTCCTCATCGTCGATCCGCCACGCACCAGCCAAGCCCGTTACAAGGCCTTCCTGCCGCGCTTCGACCATGGCGACCGCGAGGTGCTGCAGATCCAGCACCAGTTCCACGCCACCCCGGAATTGCAAAAGAGCGTTGGCGAACTGGCAGACGGCGTGAACCTCTCGGAGCGCACCCTGCAACGCCGCTTCTTCCGCGCCACGAAACTGAAGCTCACCGAGTATCACCAGAATGTCCGCATCATGAAGGCGCGACAGCTGCTCGAAACCACCAACGGCTCCATCGAATCCATCGCCTGGTCCGTCGGCTACACCGACCCCGCCGCGTTTCGCAAGATTTTCGGACGGCTGACCGGGACGACGCCGAATGTCTATCGGGGGGATGTGCGGGTGTGAGATCCTCGCGCTATTGGAGGCGCGTGCGGAAGAGTTGGTCTGAAGCATCCACCCTCATTCCTGTGCTTGTCACAGGAATCCAGTCAGACCAAGTCTTTGGTCGGGAAGGGCCTCTTTTCGCCGCGCAGACGCGCGTCGGCTGGATTCCTGTGACGAGCACAGGAATGAGGGAGGAAGAGAAACCGCATCAACGGTTTCACCCCGAACGCAAGTCCGGAGTGAAACCATCGCAACAGCCGGCTCTCACCGGCACAACGCCTCAAACGTAGCGGTTGACCACGTTTTCGAGATATTCCTGGCGACCGGACTTCGGCTCGGGGTTGATGTTCTCCCGCTCCACCTTGGCCGCAATCTCTTCCAGCTTCATTTCGCCGCGCAGCATCTTCTGGGCTTCCGGCTGGTCCCACTTGGCGTAGCGCTCAGAAAGCGGCTTGGAGAGCGCGCCGTCTTCCACCATCTTCGCCGCAGCCTTCAGGCCACGCGCGCAGCAATCCATGCCGCCGATATGGCCGATCAGCAGATCTTCCGGATCGAGCGACTGGCGACGCAGCTTGGAGTCGAAGTTGGTGCCACCGGTGGTGAAGCCGCCAGCCTGCAGGACCTGGTAATAGGCAAGTGCCATTTCCGGGACGTTGTTGGGGAACTGGTCGGTATCCCAGCCGGACTGGTAGTCGTTGCGGTTCATGTCGATCGAGCCGAAGATGCCGAGCGTGTTGGCAAGCGCCAGCTCATGCTCGAAGGTGTGGCCGGCAAGGATCGCGTGGCCCTGTTCGATATTCATCTTCACTTCGTTTTCGAGGCCATACTTCTTCAGGAAGCCATAGACGGTCGCGACGTCGTAATCATACTGGTGCTTGGTCGGCTCCTGCGGCTTCGGCTCGACCAGGATCGTGCCCTTGAAACCGATCTTGTACTTGTACTCCACCGCCATGTGCAGCATGCGCGCCATCTGGTCGAACTCTCGGGAGAGGTCGGTGTTGAGCAGCGTCTCGTAACCTTCGCGGCCGCCCCACAGGACATAGTTCTCTCCACCGAGCTTCATCGTGGCGTCCATGCAGGTCTTGATGGTGGCTGCCGAATAGGCAAACACATCCGGATCCGGATTGGTGGAGGCGCCGGACATGAAGCGGCGGTTGGAGAAGAGGTTCGCCGTGCCCCAGAGAAGCTTGACGCCAGTCTCTTCCTGCTTCTTCTGCAGGTAATCGACGATCTCGTTGAGGTTCTTGGTGCTTTCCGCAAACGTTTTGCCTTCAGGACGCGCATCCGCATCGTGGAAGCAGTAATAGGGCGCGCCGAGCAGGCTGAACATTTCGAACGCCACATCGGCCTTCAGCTTGGCCTTCTGCATGTCATCGCCAAACCAGGGGCGGTCGAAGGTGCGTCCGCCGAAAGGATCGCTGCCCTCCCAGGCAAAGGAGTGCCAGTAGGCGACCGCAAAGCGCAGATGGTCTTCCATGCGCTTGCCGGAGACGATCTCATCGGGGTTGTAGTGGCGGAAGGCCAGCGGATTGGTGCTGTCCGGGCCTTCATATTTGACCTTGGCGATATCGCCGAAAAATCCAGTGCTCATCGTTGCTTCTCCCTTGGTGATGTGTGGTGTGTCGGTAGAGGGTGCGGTTCACCCCCCTCTGCCCTGCCGGGCATCTCCCCCTCACGGGGGGAGATCGATTCGTGGTGGGCGCTCGGTTCTACCGAGGCCGAATTTGAAGTGGTGTCCGTCCATCTGGCCGATCTCCCCCCTTGAGGGGGAGATGTCCGGCAGGACAGAGGGGGGGTAAGCCCCACCCTCAACCCCGCCTAATGCGAAAGCGGCTTGATCGCCGGATAAAGCGCCCGATATCGCCCATAAGCCTCTTCGTAAGCGCCTGATAGCGATGTGACCGGCTCGATCGTCTCCTCCGTCTCCGGCTGGCTGCAGACCGCAAGCGGATCGGCCCCCGTCGCGGCAATCAGGCCAAGACGTGCGGCGCCAAAGGCCGCGCCAAAATCGCCTTCGGCCGGAATATCGACCGGTACGCCGAGCGAGGTCGCAATCGAGGCGAGCCAATAGCGCGAGCGCGAGCCGCCGCCGATGGCGGTGACGCGGGAGATGGAGGTGCCAGCCGATTTCAGCGCTTCGAGATTGTCGCGGATCGCAAAGGTCACGCCTTCCAGCACGGCCTGCGTCAGTGCCTTGCGGTCGCTTTCATGCGAAAGGCCGATGAAGGAGCCGCGAATGGCCGCGTCATTATGCGGGGTGCGTTCGCCGGAAAGATAGGGGGCGAAGGTGACGCCGGTCGGCGCTTGCAAGTCGTCGCCCAACTCGCTGGAAAGCTCAGACGCGGATTTGCCGGCAATGCCGGAATACCAGTTGAGCGCATCGGTGGCAGACAGGATGACGCCCATCTGGTGCCAGGTGTTGGGCAGCGCGTGGCAGAAGGCGTGAACGGCACTCTCCGGCTTCGGCAGATAGGAGGCATTGGCAGCAAAGAGCACGCCCGAGGTGCCGAGCGACACAAAGGCATGGCCTTCGGCAACCGTGCCCATGCCGCAGGCGGATGCGGCATTGTCGCCAGCGCCACCGGCCACGACGACCTTGCCGGAAATACCCCAGGCGGAGGCGAGCTCGGAGCGAAGCACGCCCGCTTCATCCGTGCCTTCCACCAGAGACGGCATATGCTTCTCATCCAGATCGGTGGCCGCCAGCAATTCGGAAGACCATGCGCGCGCACCGGTATCGAGCCAGGAGGTGCCGGCAGAGTCGGACATTTCCGAGATGTACTCGCCCGTCAGCCACAGGCGCAGATAATCCTTCGGCAGAAGCACCTTGGCGACCTTGGCAAAAATCTCCGGCTCGTTGTTCTTCACCCAGACGAGCTTCGGCGCCGTGAAGCCTGGAAATACGATATTGCCGGTGATCTGGCGAAAGCGCGGGTCCGCATCGAGCTTGGCAGCTTCCGCATACGATCGCGTATCGTTCCACAGGATCGAGGGGCGAAGAACGTTGCCGCTCGCATCGATCAGCGTCGCGCCATGCATCTGGCCGGAGAGGCCGATGCCCTTGACCGCCGAAAGCTCGGCCGGAAATTTCGCCTTCAGCCCGGCGATCGCCGTTTCGGTCGCCTTGATCCAGTGGGCTGGATTTTGCTCCGACCAGCCGTGATGCGGACGCGAAATATCCAGCGCGCCATTGGCCGAACCGATGACCGTCTGATCGCTATCGATCAGCAGCGCCTTGACGCCGGATGTTCCAAGATCAAGACCGAGATACATGTCGTCCTCCAAGATGGGATGTGATGAGGCTGGCGCAGTTGAAGCCGGGCCGCGCCCGAAACGGGTTCAAACGAAGAGTGCTCAAGGGAGATTGTCCCTCAGGAATATGTCGATACGGATACGCTCCTGCGCTTCGATGACGGTAAGCCCATCGGCACGGGCTTTCAGCACGCGGATGGCGCTGCGCACCTCGTGGCCGGCATCCTGGTTCAGCACGGCATCCAGCACGCCGTCGCGAAGTGCTGCCGCGGTCGTGTCGTTCAACTCATGGGCAATGACGCAGGGTCGGAAGCCATCATGGGCCTTCAGCGCCCGGATCAGACCACGATTGCCGGCACCGAGACTATAGAGCCCGGCAAGCCTCGGATTGTCGCGCAGAGTGTCTGCGACCAGCGCGTCCACCCTTTCGGCATCGTCGCGCCCCTCCAGAACCGGACGGATGGAAAGATGCGGAAACTCCACCTCGATCACACCTTCGAAGCCGGCCAGACGCTCGCGGTGATCCTTCACCAGCATGGAGCCCGCCAGAACCGCAATCTCGGCCGTCTCTCTTGGCAGGAAGCGCCCCATCAGGCTTGCCGCCGTGCGCCCTGCCGCGGCATTGTCGACACCGGCGAAATGGTCGCGCTTGGAGCCCGTCAGATCCGACACCAGCGTCACGACAGCGATCCCGCTGTCAGCCAGACGATCCGTCGCCTCGACAACATCCTCGGAATCGATCGCGACAAAGGCAACGCCCGACGGCTTTTCCAGCCGCGCCACATCCAGCGCCTGGGTGAGTGCCGCCGCATCGAAGGGTGGTACCTCGATGATGCGGATCGAGGTGCGCTCCACATAGGAGCGTGAGGCTGCACACCTCACCTCGTTGCGAAGCCCCGCCATAAAGGAATTGTCGTTGTTGGGAAGAATGAAGACCAGCGCATAGCTGCGCCCCTTGGCAAGGTTGGCGGCTGCGATATCGCGCACATAGCCAAGCTCGGAAATCGCCGCTTCCACCTTGGCACGGGTCAGCTGGTGCACGCCCGGACGCAGGTTGATCACCCGGTCGACGGTGGCGAGACTGACCCCTGCCTTTGACGCAATATCGTGAACTGTCGGCTTCATGCTTCCTCCCGCGCACCGTCATAGAGGAGTTTCTGAGGTACGTAAATCAGAAAATGATGTACGTACCTCATGAAGGAGTGAAGTCGTACGATGTAGCGGCGGAGATGAACTCAAGTCTGATGGTGTCTACGGTTAAGTCGAGGCTCAAGCCCTTCTCCTCCGTCATCCTCGGGCTTGACCCGAGGATCCATAAACCGTTGACTTCATTGGTAACCATGGATCCTCGGGTCAAGCCCGAGGATGACGGCAGAGCGCGTGGATCGACCACCGGCATCCGCCAAAAAACAAGCAGAGTGTCCAACCCAAACAAAAAAGGGGCCACCGTTTCCGGTGACCCCACATGCGCTGCGGTGGATAGGTAAAACTCAGTGCGCGGCATCGGGCGGCGGGGCCGCCTTCGGCTTTTTGATCAGCACCGTCAGGAAGATCAGCCCGGTGAACAGGAAGGTCAAAAGCAGGAACACATCGGCAAAGGCCAGGATCCACGCCTGTTGCGACACCACGCCGACGAGCTTCTTGATTGCCACCGACGCGCCGTCGAGGCCGTAGGAGTCGTAATTGCCGCCGACATTGTTCAGCCAGTCGAGGGCTGCGGGATTACCGTAATTCACATGCTCGGCAATGCGGACATAGTGGTCGTCGGTGCGCTGGCTGAGTACGGTGTTGATGATGGCAAGACCGACCGCACCGCCCAAGTTACGCGTGAGGTTGAAGAGACCGGATGCGTTCTTGATGCGGGCGGGCGGAAGCGTGCCGAGCGCGATATTGTTGATCGGCACCATACACATCATGAGGCCGAAACCGCGCAGGATCTGCGGGATCAGAAGCTCGTTGAAGTCCCAGTCGGCCGTCACATGCGTCATGATCCAGGTGCCCGCCGCAAAGCTGATGAAGCCGATCGCCATCATCACCCGCGGATCGAGCTTGGCCGAAAGCCGCCCCGCAATCGGTGCGGTGAAGAACATGGTCAGACCCGAAACGAACATCGTCTCGCCGATCATCAGCGCATCATAGCCGCGCACGCGCCCCAGATAGAGCGGATAGAGATAGGTCAACCCGTAAAGACCGATACCCATGACGAAGGAAAACAGCGAGCCGATGGAGAAGTTTCGGTCCGCAAAGGCGCGCAGATCCACCACCGGGAAATCCACCTTGAAGGCCCGCCAGAAGAAAACCACCGCACCGATCGTCATGGCAATCGCCGCAATGACGATATTCTCATCGTTGAACCAGTCGTTATTGTTGCCCTCTTCCAGCACATATTCCAGCGAACCAAGGAAGACGCCCATGGAGATCAGACCCCACCAGTCGAACTTCTTCCACAGCGAAGCCTCTGGCTTGTCGAAGTCGATGAACGTCCAGGTCACGATGGTGACGATGATGCCGGGAATGATGTTGACGAGGAACAGCCAGTGCCAGGAAAAGGCATTGGAGAGATAACCGCCAACCGTCGGGCCGATGGTGGGCGCAAGCGTTGCGACAAGGCCGATGATCGGCGAAACGATCGGGCGCTTGGAGGGCGGGAAAATGGTGAAGGCCGCGGCAAAGACCGACGGGATCATGCCGCCGCCGATGAAGCCCTGAATGGCGCGATAGACGATCATCTGGTCGATATTCGTCGCGGTCGCGCAAAGCGCACTGGAAAGCGTAAAGCCTGCCGCACAGGTGGCAAACAGCACGCGTGTGGAGAGGATGCGCGCCAGCGTCCCAGATAGCGGAATCATGATGACTTCCGCAATCAGGTAGGATGTCTGCACCCAGGCGATCTCATCCGAACCGGCACCGAGGCCGGCCTGGATTTCGGCAAGCGATGCCGAAACGATCTGAATGTCGAGGATCGACATGAACATGCCGAAGACCATGGCGAAGAACGCGATCAGGCGTCTGCGGTCCATCGGCGGATCGACGGCGGCCGTCGTGCCGCCGCTCATGCTGGCTGTAGCCGCCATAATGCTTGTCCCTACCTTGATCCGGGCTGCCGGTTACTTGGACTGGTTCTGGGCTGCCTGGGTGTCGGCCGGCTTTGGTGCCGTGCGCGTATCGACATCGACGACGACGCTCAGGCCCGCGCGCAGGTGATGCTTGTCGATATCTTCCTTGGAAAGAACGACACGCACCGGCACGCGCTGGATCACCTTGGTGAAGTTGCCCGTGGCGTTTTCCGGCGGCAGCATGGAGAAGACCGAGCCGGATGCCGGCGAGATCGACTGCACCGTGCCTTCGATCGCGTCATCATCGAACGCATCCACATGCACCTTCACCTTGGAACCGGGCACGACGCGTGCCAGTTGCGTTTCCTTGAAGTTGGCATCGACATAAAGCTCATTCATCGGCACGAGCGATGCCAGGCGCTTACCCGCAGAGACGAGATCGCCCGTCTGCACCGCAAGATTGCCGACCACGCCATCATAGGGCGCGCGAAGAACGGTGAAGGAAAGATCGCGAGCTGCCTTGTCACGCGCCAGTTCCAGCTGCTTGATCGAGCCTTCGGCCTCTTTGCGCTGCGCCTTCAGGAGCTGGATATTGGCCTCAGCCGCAACCACATTCGCCTGACCGGCAGCAAGATTGGCTTTGGCCTGCTCAAGCGAAATGCGGGCATTGTCGGCAGATGCGGCGGTGCCGACATCCTTGGACTGCAGCTCGGTGGCACGCTTGTTGTTGATCTCGGCACCCTGCAGGGCTGCGTCGAGCGCGCCCTTCTGGGCAGACGCCTGGGCGAGCGCTGCTTCGCCGCCTGCGATCTGCGCGTCGATACGGTTCAAGGACAACTGCTGCGTGGCAAGCTGCGCCTCGGCCTGTTCAAGTGCCAGGCGATAATCGCCGTCATCCAGCGTCACCAGCGGATCGCCGGCCTTTACTTGCTGGTTGGCGACGACATCCACCTTCGCCACATAGCCGGACACCTTGGGAGAAATCACCGCGATATCGCCATGCACATAGGCGTCGTCGGTCGACACCATGAAGCGGCCTGTCGTCCAGTAGTCGTAGCCATACCAGGCGGCACCGGCCAGAAGCGCGACACCGAAGATCGGTAAAAGGAAGGACTTGCCCTTCTTCTTCTGCACCGGCGGCTGCACGGGCGCTGCGGCCTTGGGGGCCTCTGCCGGACGGTTTTCTTCAGTGCGGGCTTCAGCCTGAGCTGCGGTCTGGACTTCTGCTTCTTCCGACGTATTGATCGCCCGGACAGCGCCACTCTTTTGAGACGACATGGTAGACACCTGGTTATACGAAATTAATTGAACTGAACCGTTCGGTTCGATTGACATAATCGCTTTTACACCACATATCAAGTGGCATCGAACCACCCGGTTCGATATGTTGAACCGGGTGTTAACCGCGATCGGACGAAAGACGATGACAGAGAAGGTAATCGAGGATGCAAGTTCGGCCACCGCATCGGGTGGGCGCTTTGCTGCGGGTGAAGACCCGTCCAAGCGTGAACAGATCCTCGATGGCGCGTGGCGCATGTTCAAGCAAAAGGGCTTCGACGCCGCCAGCATGAATGATATTACCCGGGAAGCTGGCGTTTCCAAGGGGACTATCTACGTTTACTTCGCCAATAAGGAAGAGTTGTTCGCCGCTTTGATCGACCGCCATCGCAGCGAATTTGCTGACTCCATGCGCGACATTCTGGCCGGGACCGAAGAGGTGCGCGATGGCCTGAGGCAGTTTGGCACGGCCTTTGCGAACCGTCTGGTATGCACTGACATGATCCCTGCCATGCGCTCACTGCTTGGCGTCATCGACCGTATGCCCAAGCTTTCGCGACGGTTCTTCAGTTCCGCGCCCAACAATATCAGGATCGTTCTGGAAGAGTTCATCCGCCATCATATTGAAAACGGCAGCCTCCAGGTTGACGATGTGGAACTGGCCGCGCGCCAGTTCATCGAACTTTCCACCGGCACGTTCTTCAAATATCGCCTGTTTGGCGAATTGGAAGGCCCCGTTCCCGACGAAGAGTTGGAACGCGTGATCTCCAGCGCCATCCGCGTCTTCATGGCCGCTTACGGAACAAAAGCCGCCTGAAGCCATTCATCCTTCCGAGTTAGTCTGAAGCGCCGCCGGGAACCTCTCCTGACGGCGCTTTTGACATGCTTGCGTCGCAACTTATTCGTTATAGATTGCCCATTATCTGCGTTATCACCGTCAAATAATAACCTTCAGTTGAAAGGAAGTCCGGCCCGATGGAGTCCATCGTCCCTCTCTTGTCAGATCCCACCGCATGGGTGGCGCTCGTCACCCTCATCGTCATGGAGGTGGTGCTGGGTATCGACAACCTGATCTTCATCTCGATCCTGACCAACAAGCTGCCGGAAAACCAGCGGGAAAAGGCACGGCGCATCGGCATCGGTCTGGCTCTCGTCATGCGTCTTGGACTGCTCGGCACCGTCGCCTGGATCGTGCAGCTCACAGAGCCGGTCTTTGAAGTCTTCGGCCAGCCCTTTTCCTGGAAGGACATCATTCTCATCGTCGGCGGTCTCTTCCTCGTCTGGAAGGCCACCAAGGAAATCCACCACAACGTGGACCCGATCGATCACAAGGAAGACATGGTTGGCGGCAAGGTTGCCATCACCAGCTTCTCGTCTGCCATCGTGCAGATCCTGCTTCTCGATCTGGTCTTCTCGGTGGACAGCATCATCACCGCAGTCGGCATGACCCCTCACGTGCCGATCATGGTCGTTGCCGTCGTCTTTGCCGTCACCGTCATGCTGCTCGCCGCAACCCCGCTTGCCAACTTCATCGAGCGCAACCCGACGGTCGTCATGCTGGCGCTCGCCTTCCTGCTGATGATCGGCACGACGCTGATTGCCGAAGGCATGGGCTTCCATGTGCCGAAGGGCTACGTCTATGCCGCCATGGCGTTTTCGGCGCTGGTGGAAGTGCTCAACATCGTCTCACGCAATTCCAAGCGCAAGAAGAGCAGCACCCTGCATTGATGCTGTAAAGACATCCCTGGAGCCCGCACCCGCTGCGGGCTCCAGTATAAATTCAAGGCTGAACACGGCGCTTGCGCCTCAAGGCTGAGAGACAAGCAACCTCAAAGACTTGTCCGAGGGCACGCCCGGATACAGCATGCGCGGCACGCCCGCAAAACCCGCAAAGCCGGCAGGAACAAGTGGCACAGCGCCCGCGTTCTTGATGCACCCTTCCCGGGTTATCCCCGCATTGTCTAATGGCAATGCCCTCCTGAAAGTACCCCAGCATGACCACAGAGCAGATCCTGGCCTTCACCGTGATTGCTGGGATGATGGTGGCCTTCATGTGGGACAGGTTCCGCTACGACGTGGTGGCCTGCAGCGCGCTTCTGGTGGCCGTTGCCGTCGGTGTGGTTCCCTTCGACAAGGCCTTTTCCGGCTTCTCCGACGATATCGTCATCATTGTCGGCAGCGCGCTGATCGTCAGTTCCGCCGTGGCGCGCTCCGGCATCGTCGATTTCATCATCAAGCGCTATTTGCCGGAAATGCGCTCGAAGGGCCTGCAACTGGCTTTCCTCATGGTGACCGTTGCCGTCATGTCGGCCTTCATCAAGAACATCGGCGCGCTTGCCATCATGATGCCGGTTGCCTTCCAGTTTGCCCGCAAGTCCGGCAGCCCCGTCTCCTTCTACCTGATGCCGATGGCCTTTTCCGCCCTTCTCGGCGGCTTGATGACGCAGATCGGCACCTCGCCCAACATCGTCGTATCGCGCCTTCGCGAGGAGATGACCGGGCAGAGCTTCAGCATGTTCGATTTCACCCCCGTCGGCCTTGCGCTGACGGTCGTCGGCATTCTCTTCCTCACCGTCGGCTATCGTCTTCTCCCCGTGCGGGCAAAGCAGCAGGCGTCTGTGGAAGATATTCTCGACCAGGCAAGCTACACCGCCGAAGCCACACTTTCGCCCGACAGCGTGCTCGTCGACAAGCCGTTACGCGAACTGCTGCGTCTTGGCGATGGCGACGTGATCGCCAGAACCATTCTGCGTGGCCCGCGTCGCATCTCGCCCTTTCCCGATGTGACGTTGAAGGCTGGCGACACCGTGATGCTGGAAGGCAGCCCGGAAGGCCTCGACCGGATGGTGTCGCAGGCAAACCTCATACTCTCGGGCAAGCCGCTCACCGACAAGGGCGAAAAGGTCGTCGATCTCATCTCCATGGAAGCCGTCATCAGCAACGATTCCCACCTGAACGGCATGTCGGCACGCGAACTGGCGCTCTCCTATACGCGCGGCGTCAATCTGATTGCCGTGTCACGGCGCGGTCAGCGTGTCAGCGAACGCCTGAGCGATCTGACGCTGAAGGCGGGAGACGTGCTGTTGTTGCAGGGCAGCCGCAAGAACGTGCCGCTGATGCTGCAGGAGTTTTCGCTGCTGCCGCTTGCCCAGCGCGAAATCCTGCTTGGCGTCAAGCGCCGCGCCTTTATGCCGCTGATCGTGCTCGCGGCCGCCATGATTGCCGCCGGCAGCGGCCTGGTACCGGTTTCGGTCGCCTTCTTCGCCGCCGCCTTCCTGATGATCGTGGTCGGCGCCATCCCGCTGACGGAAGTCTACAAGTCGGTGGACGGCCCGATCCTGGTCATGCTCGCCGCCCTCATTCCCGTCAGCGACAGCTTGAGAACCACAGGCGCCAGCGAGTTGATTGCCCACTGGCTTGGCAGCGTCGCCCATGGTCTTCCGCCCTTTGCCGCACTTGGCATGATCCTGCTCACCGCAATGGCGGTGACACCCTTCCTCAACAATGCCGCCACCGTTCTTGTGATGGCACCGATCGCCGCGGGCTTTGCCACCACGCTCGGCTTTCGGCCCGAAGCCTTCCTGATGGCCGTCGCCATCGGTGCCGGTTGCGACTTCCTTACCCCCATCGGCCACCAGTGCAACACGCTGGTCATGGGACCGGGCGGCTATCGTTTCAGCGATTATCCGCGCCTTGGGCTGCCACTCTCCTTCATCATCGTCATCGTCAGCATTCCCATGCTGCTATACGTCTGGCCGGTGTCCTGAGGGGGCCACCCCCGGCGCCACCGGCGAGACGGCACAACAGTCTTTTCTTGACGCCTGCGGCGGAATGTGGCCTAAGCCATGCCCAATGGGATGGTGTGAAATGGCGCTTGATCCAACGCCTGTTTTTGCCAATCCTGCCGCATCCAACGTCAATTTCGCTGACAACAGGCTGATTTCAGCCTTGCGTCGCTGCAACGTCACGACGAGTGAATTTCAATGACCACTTCCGGCGTCCGCGTCCGTATTGCCCCTTCCCCCACCGGCGAGCCGCATGTCGGCACCGCCTATATCGCGCTCTTCAACTATCTCTTCGCCAAGAAACACGGCGGCGAGTTCATTCTGCGCATCGAAGATACCGATGCCACGCGCTCGACTCGCGAATATGAAGAGAAGGTTCTGGAAGCGCTGAAATGGACCGGCCTGACCTGGTCGGAAGGCCCGGATGTGGGTGGCCCTTACGGCCCCTACCGCCAGTCCGAGCGCAAGGACATGTATTGGCCTTACGCTGAGGACCTGCTCGACAAGGGCCACGCCTTCCGCTGTTTCTGCACCCCGCAGCGCCTGGAAGAAATGCGCGAAGCACAGCGCGCCGCCGGCAAGCCGCCGGGCTATGACGGTCTTTGTCTTCACCTGAAGGCGGAAGAAGTCACCGCCAAGATGGAAGCGGGCGAACCTTCCGTCGTGCGCATGAAGATCCCGACCGAAGGCTCATGCGATTTCCATGACGGCGTCTATGGCGATGTCTCGATCCCGTGGGAATCGGTCGACATGCAGGTGCTGATCAAGGCCGACGGCATGCCGACCTATCACATGGCAAACGTCATCGACGACCATCTGATGAAGATCACCCATGTGGCGCGCGGCGAAGAGTGGCTGGCATCGGTGCCCAAGCACATTCTGCTCTATCGCTATTTCGGCTGGCAGGAGCCGGTGTTCATGCATCTGTCCCTGATGCGCAACGCCGACAAGTCGAAGCTTTCCAAGCGCAAGAACCCGACCTCGATCTCCTACTATTCCGCACTCGGCTATCTGCCGGAAGCGCTGATGAACTTCCTCGGCCTGTTCTTCATCCAGATTGCTGAGGGCGAAGAGCTGCTGTCGATGGACGAGCTGGCTGCGAAATTTGATCCGGACGCGCTCTCCAAGGCCGGCGCGATCTTCGACATCCAGAAGCTCGACTGGCTGAACGGTCGCTGGCTGCGCGAAAAGCTCACGCCGGAAGAGTTCATTGCCCGCACGCTGGAATGGGCGATGGAGAACCAGCGCCTGACCGAAGGCCTGAAGCTCTCCCAGAGCCGTGTCTCCAAGCTTGGCGAATTGCCCAATCTCGCAGGCTTCCTTCTCTCTGGCGATGTAGGTCTTACACCGGCCTCCTTTGTCGGGCTGAAGAGCAAGCCGGAAGAGATCCTTGAGATCCTGACGACCGTTGCTACCGATCTGGAAAAGATGCCCGACTGGAACGTCGAGGCCATCGAAGCGGAACTGCGCGATGTGGCGGAACGCACGGGCAAGAAGCTGCGCGTCGTCACGCCGCCGCTTTTCGTCGCCATGTCCGGCTCCTCGCGCTCGCTGCCGCTCTTCGATTCCATGGCGCTGCTCGGCCGCTCGGTCGTTCGCCAGCGGCTGAAGGCCGCCATCGCCGTTGTCACGACGATGGTTGGCGCTGCGGGCTAAGGTCGATAAGGTCGCGCCACCCCACCCGCCGTCATCCTCGGGCTTTACCCGAGGATCCACGCCAAGGTCTCCTAAGGCCGACGGATGGAACGAGCGCAAGACTATGGATCCTCGGCTCAAGGCCGAGGATGACGAATACGGAAAACGAGTGCAGCCAACCCACCTGGCCGCCACAGACACAAGAACAACTCGCCCGAAAAAGGCTTCAGGACCATGACCGACACCAAGACGACCGAAACGACTGCCCTGTCCTCCGACGCCACAGAAGTGCGCCGCCAGAAGCTGGCGCTTTTGCGCGACAAGATCGGCGACGTCTATCCGGCGCATTTCCACCGCACGCTGACCAATGCCGAGCTTGCGGAAAAATATGCCGATATCGAGCCGGATGTCGAAACGGGCGATACGGTCACGGTCGCAGGTCGCGTCTACTCCTCGCGCAATTCCGGCATGTTCATGGATATCCATGATGCGTCCGGCAAGGTGCAGATCTTTTCCCACAAGGATACGACGCCGGAAGCGGCCCGCGAGATGCTGCCGATGATCGACATCGGCGACATCATCGGCGTTACCGGCAAGGTGCGCCGCACCAAGCGCGGCGAGCTGACGATCAATGCCGAAGAGATCACCATGCTCACCAAGTCGCTTCTACCGATGCCGGAGAAGTGGAACGGTATTTCCGACGTCGAAATCCGCTATCGCAAGCGCCATCTTGACATCCTCTCCAATGAGGAATCCAAGCTGCGCTTCCAGCAGCGCTCCAAGATCATTTCCGGCATCCGCCGCTTCATGGAGGCCGAAGGCTTCCTCGAAGTCGAGACCCCGATGCTGCAGACGGTCTATGGCGGCGCGACCGCCGATCCGTTCAAGACCTTCCACAATACGCTGAAGATGGACATGTATCTGCGCATCGCGCCGGAACTGTTCCTGAAGCGCACGCTGGTGTCAGGCCTTTCCGACAAGGTCTTCGAGGTCAACCGCAACTTCCGCAATGAGGGCGTGTCGACACGGCACAATCCCGAATTCACCATGCTGGAATGCTACTGGGCCTATGCCGACTATGAGGACATTATGAGCCTCGTGGAGCGCATGTTCGAGACGCTGGCAATCGCCATCCACGGCACCACCGAGCTTGATTTCCAGGGCCAGAAAATTTCCTTCAAGGGTCCGTTCAAGCGCGTGCCGATGCCAGATGCCGTCAAGGAAGCAACCGGCATCGACTTCCTGGCGATCAAGACCGACGAGGAAGCCCGCGCTGCCGCCAAGGCCGCCGGCTTCGAAGTCGAGAAGGACTGGACCTGGGGCGAATGCCTCGCCTTCATCTTCGAAGAAAAGGTCGAAGGCACGCTGATCCAGCCAAGCCACGTGACCCATTTCCCCAAGGACATCTCCCCCTTCGCCAAGGAAGTGCCGGGTGAACCGCGTCTGGTTGAGCGCTTCGAGAGCTATTGCAACGCCTGGGAAGTGGGCAACGCCTTCTCCGAGTTGAACGACCCGGAAGAACAGCGCCGTCGCATGGTGGAACAGCTGGAACAGGCCCACGCCCGCGGCGAAAAGGACAAGCAGCTCGACGACGAATTCCTCGACGCCATCGACCAGGGCATGCCCCCCGCCGGCGGCCTCGGCATCGGCGTCGACCGCCTGGTCATGCTGCTCACCAACGCCCCGTCGATCCGCGACGTCATCCTCTTCCCAGCCCGCCGCCAGAAGGCCGACTGAATTTATAACGCAAAGGACCGTCGCGACGAGCGGCGGTCCGAGATAAGCGGCTTATTGGTTTGGCCTTATCATCCTACCTCACCTGTCCTTGATGCGAGGATCAGCACAGGGATGTGGAAGGGTTCATGCCTTCGGTGGCAACTTTCGATGCCGCTGCTCGCGATGTTGCAGAACTGGCGACATACTCACATGCACGAGGCGGTAACTAAGCCGCTCATCTCGCACAAAGCAACCCAATCAGTGCTCGGGCTTCGGAGCCTCTGCGGCGTGGTCGCCACCAGCAGCAGCGTCATCATGGCCGGCGGCCTCTCCCGCGGGCGCATCGTGTCCACCAGCCGCCGCGCCGGACGCGGCACTGCCCTGTGCGGCAGGCTCTTCCGCCACGGCTGGGGCGCTGTGACCCGCCGCCTCATTCCCACCGTCTGAAGCCGGGGCGCTGCCATGGTCGCCAGCCGCTGCCGGCTCGCCATGGCCTTCTGCCGCAGGCTGCTCAGCCGCAACTGCCGTCGTCTCACCCTTACCGAACAGCAGCGACTTGATATAGCCGAAGCTGAACATGCTTTCGCTCTTGTCGGGTGTCGAAGTCAAAAGTGGCTCAGCAGAACCATGACCACTGCCATCAGCATTGGCAGGCGCATCGTGGCCGCCTTCGGCAGGCTTCTCGCCACCGCCATGTCCATCGCCTTCAGCGCCGTGGCCATCCGATCCCTTGCTGTCGCCGTGCCCGCCTGACGCCTCAGCACCGTGACCGGCAGGCGCGCCATGGCCACCAGCCGGAGCGCCATGTCCGTCGCCGGCAGTGGCCGCGACCGGATCGACGCAATCGGCAAATTCGGTAAGCGACGCTGTCATCGCCTTGGCGTCTTCGACAGGAAGATCGATGCGCAATCCGTAAAACTGGCCGTCATCGGCGGCAGCACCATCATAGTAATAGGCGGAATAACTCTGAGAGGCAGCGCCTTCCGGCAGCTTGCTGGGATCGGCGATGTAGATCGCCTGCGCGGCGATCGATCGGCCGCGCATGTCGGCGCGCATCTGCGGTCCCTTGGCATCCAGCACCGAGACCTGAACGAGGTCGGGATGATCCTTGTCGTAGATGGCCTTGGCCACGCGCAGCGCCGTCTTCATGCGCTCCGGGCCATCGCCACCTTCCGTGCGGACGAATTTGCGGATCCAGACCGAGCCGTTCTTCTTGATCTTGACTGTCTGCGCCGTCTTGCATTCCAGGCCGTTCTGCACGACCTCCGAATTACCGAAGAGCTGATCCCTGCCGACGACAATGGCAGCAACGCCGGAGGCACCACCCAGAAGGAGGATGCCACCGCCAATTAATACCACTTTGCGGGAAAACCGTATTCTTTTGAACACTGCTTTCACGTCAAACGTCCCGACATAGACAACCTCGTCTAACGCCTTCGTCTCCCGTCGCGCCTCGTTGCGCCACCGGAGTGGAAAAAGGCCGGATGGTGATAGACCACATCCGTGCAGCCATTGATCTTGATGGCTTCTCATTGAAGAAGACTTAATTAGGCAGGAAAAAGGTTCGTTTCCGGACGTTTTTTGAGCTGGATCGCCGAGGCTCATCAGCCCGCTCTTGCCCAGGCTGCCAAGGCGAAACACGCCGTAAGATCACTGACACTTTTTGCGAACAAGACACGCAAAGGGCGAGCCCGCACGTATCGGCTGACGGCGTTTGGTCTCTCCTATCCAGAGAGAGACCACGCCGCATAGGCTCGCCGCCGGCAGCAGCCCGCGCCCAATCAGGCCACAGCACACCGTTGCAAGAAAGAATTTGGAACAATATTCAGTTGTAGCCGTTCTTAATGCGAATGATTTGCAATAGCATTGACAATCTTTCCGATGTCTCCCACATTGCTATTGCGAATTAATCGCAAAAGAGGTTTTATCGTTCTCATGAAGTTGACCCGCTCGACGTTTATCGCTCTCTGCGCCGCAGCCTTCCTGCCCTTCTCCGCTTTTGCTGCGGAAAAGCCCAAGGTGATCACCACCTTCACAATCATTGCCGATATGGCCCGCAACGTTGCGGGCGACGCGGCTGATGTCGAGAGCATCACCAAGCCCGGGGCCGAGATCCATAACTACCAGCCGACCCCGCGCGATATACTCAAAGCTCGCGATGCCGACCTCGTATTGTGGAACGGGCTGAACCTTGAACTGTGGTTTCAGAAGTTTCTCGCCAATCTCTCCGGCGTTCCGAATGTCGTCGTCAGCGATGGTGTGACGCCGATTTCGATCAGCGGCGGCGCCTATAGTGGCAAGCCCAACCCGCATGCCTGGATGTCGCCGGACAATGCGCTGATCTATGTCGAGAACATCCGCAAGGCGCTGACGCAAATCGATCCCGACCACGCCGATGTTTATGCCGCCAATGCCAAGGCCTATTCGGACAAGATCCGACAGGAAATCCAGCCGATGCGCGATGCCATCGCTGCACTGCCGGAAAACAAGCGCTGGCTGGTGACGAGCGAAGGGGCCTTCTCCTATCTGGCGCGTGATTTCGGCCTGAAGGAACTGTTCCTCTGGCCGGTCAATGCCGATAGCCAGGGCACACCGCAGCAGGTGCGCGGCGTCATCGACGCGATGCGCGCCAACAATGTCCACGTCATCTTCAGCGAAAGCACCGTGTCGCCCGATCCGGCAAAGCAGGTGGCGAAGGAAACGGGCGCGGCCTATGGCGGCATTCTCTATGTGGATTCTCTGAGTGAGGCGAACGGCCCCGTGCCGACCTATCTCGATCTTCTGCGCACCACAACAGCCACGATCGTGAAGGGTCTCAGCCAATGATGATGGGGAAAACGAGAAGCGCTGCGAAGCCAAAGCCTGGTCAGGATGGGCTCACCGTCGATGATGTGACGGTCACCTATCGCAACGGCCACACGGCATTGCGCCGCGCAAGCTTCTCGATACCCCGGGGCACCATCACTGCCCTTGTCGGCGTCAATGGGGCGGGCAAATCCACCATCTTCAAGGCCATCATGGGCTTCGTGCCGCTGTCGGCCGGCACCGTCTCCATCTTCGGCGAGCCGGCCTCCACCGCGCTGAAAAAGAACCTCGTCGCCTATGTGCCGCAGGCCGAAGAGGTGGATTGGAGCTTTCCCGTTCTCGTCGAGGATGTGGTGATGATGGGCCGTTACGGCCACATGAACTTCTTTCGCATTCCCACCAAACGCGACCACCGCATGGTGGAAGAGGCGCTCGCGCGCGTCAACATGCTGGATTACCGCAAGCGCCAGATCGGCGAGCTTTCCGGCGGGCAGAAGAAACGCGTCTTTCTCGCCCGCGCATTGGCGCAGGAGGGCAAGGTCATTCTGCTCGACGAGCCGTTTACCGGCGTCGACGTGACGACCGAAGAGCAGATCATTGCACTGCTGAAATCCCTGCGCGACGAAGGCCGCATCATGCTGGTCTCCACCCACAATCTCGGCAGCGTGCCGGATTTCTGCGATCGCGCCGTCTTCGTCAAGGGCACGGTGCTTGCCTCGGGAAAGACGAAAGATACCTTTACCGAAGCCAATCTTCAGGCCGCCTTCGGCGGAAGCCTCCGCCACTTCATCCTGGGCGGCGCCGATCTGCATGACGATGCCGACCCGCGGCGTCTGAAAGTGATCACCGATGACGAGCGCCCCTTCGTCATCTACGGCCAGAACGGCCATGAGACGCGGGGCGATCCGGCGAAGGTGGGAGACACGGAGCGATGATCTCCACCCTGCTCGAGCCCTTCACCTACTCCTACATGCTGAATGCCATCTGGGTCAGCGCACTGGTCGGCGGCGTCTGCGGCTTTCTCTCCGCATATCTGATGCTGAAGGGCTGGTCGCTGATCGGCGATGCCCTCTCCCACGCCATCGTGCCGGGTGTGGCGGGCGCCTATATGCTGGGTCTTCCCTTCGCACTCGGCGCGTTCTTCTCCGGCGGGCTTGCGGCAGCATCGATGCTGTTTCTCAACCAGAAGACAAGGCTGAAGGAAGACGCCATCATCGGCCTGATCTTCACCTCCTTCTTCGGCCTCGGCCTTTTCATGGTGTCGCTCTCGCCCACCTCCATCAACATTCAAACCATCGTTCTCGGCAACATTCTCGCCATCACCCCCGAAGACACCATTCAACTGGCGCTGATCGGCGGCATCAGTCTCCTGGTCCTGTCGCTGAAATGGCGGGACTTCATGGTCGTCTTCTTCGATGAGAACCACGCCCGTACCATCGGTCTGAAGCCGGACGTGCTGAAGGTCATCTTCTTCACCCTGCTCGCCGCCTCCACTGTCGCAGCTCTGCAGACCGTCGGCGCCTTTCTCGTCGTCGCCATGGTCGTCACGCCGGGAGCCACCGCCTATCTCCTGACGGACCGCTTCGAGCGGCTGATCGGCATGAGCTTCGGCATCGGCGCCGCAACGAGCTTCCTCGGCGCTTACCTGAGCTATTTCCTCGATGGCGCGACCGGCGGTATCATCATCGTGCTACAGACGCTGATCTTCCTGACCGCTTTCCTGTTTGCGCCCAAGCACGGCTATCTCGCCTCGCGCGCCAAGGCCCGCGCCGCACTCGAGGAGCCCGCATGAGCGAATATCTCGAACTGGCGCTCCTGCCCTTCCAGCTTCCCTTCATGCAACATGCCTTCATCATCACGCTGATGATCGCGGTGCCGATGGCCATGCTCTCCTGCCTGCTGGTGTTGAAAGGCTGGTCGCTGATGGGCGATGCGGTCTCGCATGCGGTGCTGCCCGGCGTCGTCATTGCCTATATCGTCAACATCCCCTTTTCCGTCGGTGCCTTCATCGCTGGCATGATCTGCGCGCTCGGCACCGGTTTTCTGAAGGAAAACAGCCGCATCAAGGAAGACACGGTGCTTGGCATCGTCTTTTCCGGCATGTTCGGCCTGGGGCTGGTGCTCTACGTCAAGGTGCAGAGCGACGTTCATCTCGATCATATCCTCTTCGGCGACATGCTCGGCGTTTCGATGGCCGATGTCATCCAGACCGGCCTGATTGCGCTTGCCGCCACGCTCTTCCTCGCCATCCTGCGCAAGGATCTGCTGGTGCACGCCTTCGATCCGCAACACGCCAAGGCCATCGGCCTGCCGGTCCGCATCCTGCATTACGGCCTGCTTGCCGTCCTGTCGCTCACCGTCGTTGGCGCACTTCAGGCAATCGGCATCATCCTGTCGGTCGCCATGCTGGTGGCACCTGGCGCTATCGCCTTCCTCGTCACACGGCGTTTCTCCGAGATGCTGATTGCCGCCGTCTGCGTGGCGCTCTTCTCTACCACCCTTGGCATCTGGCTGAGCTTCCTGATCGATAGCGCACCGGCGCCCACCATCGTGCTGATCATGAGCGGTCTTTTCATCCTGGCCTTCCTCCGCACGACGATGAAAGCCAGGAAAACCTCCGCCACCGCGACCGCGTGACCCATCGCAAGAGCCGGGTGTCGAAAAAGATTTCCGGTACCCTGGAACCTCTTCCCTCACTTTTGCGTCATTAGTGCATGCCCGCGCGCATGAAGATTATTGTGCGGTAAGGGCTTGGCTGAACAAAGACTGAGAGACAAACGAATGGGTCCAGGACCTTGAGCGTTTGCCCGTTTCAAATCTGACGCAAGAGGACCGACCATGCTGAAGTGGGCTCTAATATTTTTCGTGATCTCGATCATCGCCGGAGTTTTTGGCTTCACAGGCATTTCGGCGGCGGCCTCTGGCATCGCCCGGATCCTGTTCTTCATCGCCGTGGTCGTCTTCCTTATCTTCCTGGTGCTGGCAGTGATGGCCGGTCAGGCGATCCTCTAAGGATTACAGAAGCTTGGAATACAGAAACGGTCGGGCCTCCCCGGCCGTTTTTGTTTGGTCATATCGATGACCTGCGTGACCTTGGCGGCGTACCACGTCGACGACAGAAGCTTAAGTTCCTCCGTCACTTGCGGGATGACGAGACGCAAACCCGCGGACTGAAAGCGGCCCTGTCAGGCCGTCCAGCCACCGTCGATCACATGGATCTGACCTGTGGTGAACCCGGCCTCGTCCGACGCCAGATAGGTCACCAGCGCTGCAATCTCTTCCGGCTTGGCAATGCGCCCCATCGGCTGGCGCGCGATGAAGTCGCTGAGAGCCTTTTCGTAATCGCCGGTCGCGCGCAGGCGCTCATGCAGCGATGGGCTATCCACGGTGCCGGGGCAGATGGCATTGCAGCGAACACCCTTGGTAACGAAATCCGATGCGATGGACTTCGTCAGGCCAATGACAGCTGCCTTCGAGGCCGTATAGGCAAACCGGTTCGGCACGCCTTTGACGCTGGAGGCCACTGACGACATGTTGACGATGGCGCCCTTGCCCTTTTCCAACATGCCGGGCAAAAAGGCGCGGCAGGTGCGGTACATGGCCTTGGCATTGAGATCGAATGAGAAATCCCAGTCCTTTTCCTCGCAGTCGAGAATGGTGCCGGCATGCACGAAGCCTGCGCAGTTGAAGAGCACATCCGCAGAGCCGATCTCGGCGGCAAAGGCCTGAACGGCAGCGCCATCGAGAACGTTAAGAACGCGGGTCTCGGCATTTTCAAGGGTTGCGAGAGCAGCTTCATTGATGTCGGTGGCGATAACGCGCGCACCAAGCGCGATGAAGCGTTCCGCCGTTGCCCGGCCGATACCCTGTGCCGCTGCGGTAATGACAACGGTCTGTCCTGAAAAATCCTGGCCCATGATGGCTCTCCTCCGGCGCCTTCGGGCGCAACGTCTCAAATATGCATCGACAATTCATATGTAAACGGTGTATTCACAGACCGTCAAGCCAGCTTGCAATCAATAGAGGCCCGATGACGGAAGACGATAGCGACAGATACCGCGCACCGGCGCTGGACAAGGGGCTGGATATTCTCGAGCTTCTGGCGCGCACCGATGGCGGGCTGACCCAGGTGGAAATCGCCAAGGCGCTCGGCAAGAGCCCGAATGAGTTCTATCGCATGCTGGATCGGCTGGTCCGCCGCGGCTATGTGCAGCGCCAGGATGGCGACCGCTTTACCCTCACTCTGAAAATGTTCGGGCTCGCCCACTTCCACCAGCCCGTCAGACGCCTCGTTTCCTTTGCAGCCCCGATGATGCGGGATTTCTCGGCGAAAGCGCAGCAGGCCTGTCATCTGGCGGTCTATGATCGTGGCTCGGTCGTCGTCATCGCGCAGCAGGACTCTTCCACCTATTGGGCGCTCTCCATCCGCGTCGGCGCGCAGATGAGCCTGTTCAACACCGGCTCCGGCCACGTTCTTCTGGCCTTCCAGAACGAAACGCAGCGAGAGTTGATGATTGCCGAACAGCTACGCGGCGAGGAAAAAGAACTGCCTGCAAACCTGCGCGAACGGCTGCAACAGGTGAAGGCCCAGGGCTATGAGAGCATGAACAGCCTGCAGACCGCCGGCGTGCGCAACATTTCCGCCCCGATCCTGACGCTCGACGGCACGGCGCTTGCCGTCGTCACCTGTCCCTTCATCGGCTCGCTCAACGAAGCGGCGCCAAAAGAAGATGACTGTCTGGAGCTGATCCGCGAGACGGCTAAGGCGATTTCAGAAGTTGTGGCCGGTCAGTAAGCGCCTAAAACAACCCATTACATGAAGGCTGGACTCACATCGTCTTGACGCGCGGCAACCATTTGCGGGCGATATGACATCCTCGCCACGCCACTCGACGGCTCCAACGCTGACCGTCACCATCCGTTGCAGCAGCGCTGGTTTGCCCAGCTGTCACAGCAGCCCCCACGCCAAACACGCAAAGAAAAAGCGCGACTGCCAGGGGGAACAGCCGCGCTTCAAGACTGGAGATCTTATGATAATAAAACGACCGGACGCGAAATCGGTTCCCGGTCGTTTTTCGTCAGGTGGCAGCAAGTTCCTTGCGGACGATCTCGCGCAGCGACACCAGATCCTTGGCAAACAGGCGGATGCCTTCGGACAGCTTCTCCGTCGCCATGGCGTCCTCGTTGAGCTGCCAGCGGAAGGACTTTTCGTCCAGGGACTGAAGCGGCTCTGCCTTGGCGTGATCGGGAGACAGCTTGCGCTCGAGCGTGCCGGTGTCCTTGTCCAGCTCTTCCAGAAGTGCGGGGCTGATCGTCAGGCGGTCGCAGCCGGCCAGCGCTTCGATTTCGCCGACATTACGGAAGGACGCGCCCATGACGACGGTCGAGATGCCGTTGGCCTTGTAGTAATTGTAGATCTGGCGCACCGAAAGCACACCCGGATCGGTCTCGGCGGTGTAGGTCTCACCGGTCGATTTCTTGTACCAGTCGAGAATACGACCGACGAAGGGCGAGATGAGGAAAGCCTTCGCTTCGGCGCAGGCAATCGCCTGGGCCTGCGAGAAGAGAAGCGTCAGATTGCAATCGATGCCTTCCGCCTGCAGCACTTCTGCCGCCTTGATGCCTTCCCAGGTGGAGGCGAGCTTGATGAGAATGCGCTCGCGCTCGATGCCGCGCTCCTTGTAGGCGGCAATGATGCTGTGCGCCTTGTCGATCGAAGCCTTCGTATCGAAGGAGAGGTCGGCATCCACTTCGGTCGACACGCGGCCGGGGACGAGATCGACAAGGGCTGCACCGACGGAGATCGCCAGACGGTCGGCAACCGCGGCAATCACGCCTTCGGAGGCACCGCCCTGCTTGCGACCCCAGGCAACCGCTTCCTTCACCGTATCGGCAAAGGCAGGCGTGCCGAGCGCCTTCAAGACGATGGACGGGTTGGTGGTGCAATCCACCGGCTTCAGACGGGCCACCGCCTCGATGTCACCGGTATCGGCAACCACGGTGGTGATGGCGCGAAGTTGATCAAGCTTGGAAGTCATGCCGTTTAATCCTTGTGAATGTCTCGGAAACCATCGCTATCGAATTTCGTTCCGCACGGGTGAGCGTACAGTCGGCGACAAGGGAACTGTGTTCGCGGGGAGTATCGCGCAGCTTACGGGAGGAAGTCAAGACATTTGCCCATCGCAATTGACATAAGTTTCACGTCTGCAATACTGCCGGATCAAGCCAATGCGCTGCCTAATGTCGGGGTGATGGAACGAATTTGGATGCAAACATGATAGCCAAACGACTTTACATGATCTTTGCAGCCATGGCCTCAGCCGCTTTTGTCTTCCAGACAGCGCAGGCAGAGACGCAAAAGGCCGTCAGCCCGTCCGAGTTTCAGCGCGCAGTGGAGGCCTGTTTCACCCCGCCGCCGGGGGCAACCGGTGCGGTGGTCATTGCCGCGACATTTGAAGCTGACGGGTCGCTCGATAGAACGCCCGTCATCATTGAAAAAGGCAACGGGGCGATCGATCAGGCATTCGCCAATGCGGCGATGAGAGCGGTTCTGCGCTGCCAACCGCAACTGGCCGCCATGGGTATCCAAGGTGAAGTCAGGTTCAATTTTGCGCCACCTCCAGCGCAAGAAACGGATGGCATTTCACCGAACGCACCATCGGAAAAGCGTTTGCAGGAGATGCAGGACACCGCACAACGCCTGCAGGCTTTCGCCGACCGCAATCGCCATTCCCGGGAGGCCATGAAGCCCACAAATCCAGAGGTTTCAAAAACCCTCGATATTCTCTGTCGCCCAAGTGAAGCGGAAAAGCTGGATGAACTCTCCCCACATGAGTACAAGACGGTGGTGAGTTACACACGCTCTCTCATCGTCGTCATGAATATCTACGAAGATCCTGCCACGGCGAGATCGCAGAAGGCAATCACCGACAATATGATGGGGCTTGGCGCCTGTCTGGACGCCACACTCTGGTCTAGTCGTGCAGCGGTCACAATCACCAAGAAAATGTTTTCAGAAATGCCCGAGCTATCGAGCAATCCAAAGGCGGCGGCAGGTCGTGATCAGGTCTATTCGAACATTGGCCTGGTCATCGAGGGCAGCCTGGAGGCGCTGGCCTTGGACGGCATGGAAGCAAGTTGGTGCGACGCCCGCTTGGCGCCGCTGACCGCGCTTTTCGAAACGGCATATCCCGTCATGCCGGACCAGCAGAAGGTAACTCTTCGCTCGGCAATGCGCCAGGCGGAAAAATGCAGCGATCAAACCCGCCTTTCCCTAAAGTCTCTTCTTCAAACCCGGCAGCCTTGAGAGACAGGCTCATCTTTCAAGCATACTCAGACCAGGATACGGCAAAAGACAGTGGCAAAACTGCGTAGAGAAACCCATACGGCCTTTTCCGAAGCGCCCTCGCTGAGGCTTCGCGCCGCGTGGCTCTATTACAATCAGGGCATGACGCAGAAGGATGTCGCCGAGAAACTCGGCATCAGCCGCTCCACCGTCATCCGCCTGCTTGATGAGGCAATGAAGCGCTCCGACGTGCAGATCTGGATCAATGAAGGCATCGAGGATTTTGTCGCGCTTTCGATCGACCTGGAAAAAGCCTATGGCCTGGATGAGGCGGTGATCATTCCCACGGGTTCGGATAAGGTAGGAGATATCGCCAAGGGCGTGGGTCTGGCGCTCGGCCAGTTCCTCTCCGAAGTCGTGCCGGACAATGCAACGATCGGTGTTGGCTGGGGCCGCACCATGACCGCTTCGCTCTCAAGCTTCCGCCCGCCGCGGCGCGAAAACTGCAAGGTCGTCTCGCTGCTTGGCGGGATCGTCGCCGTGCACCAGACCAACCCGCTCGATTACACCTGGCGGCTGGCGAGCGCGCTCGGGGCGGAATGCTACATGTTTCTCGCCCCGCTCCTGGTCGATTCCATCGAAACCAAGCGGGCGCTGATCGAAAAATGCGGGCTGAGCACCCTTTATGCGCTCGCCGAAAACCTCGATCTCGCCATCGTCAGCTGCGGCGATATCGGCCCGCATTCCACATCGCTGTCGGAAGGGTTCATCTCGAAACAGACGCTCGACGAGCTGGTCGCGGCCGGCTGCGTCTGCGACACCATGTTCAACTTCATCGATGCCGAAGGCCGCTCCGTCGATCACCCGATCAACAATCACGCCATGTCGATCGATCTCGATACGCTGAAAAAGGCCAAACACATCGTGCTCGCCTCCGGCGGCGCCCACCGCGCCACCGCCATCCGCGCCACCATCAAGCGCATCGGCTGCAACACGCTGATCACGGATGAGGCGGCAGCCCGCGCCTTGATGGAGTTGAGTTCGGGAGACGCTACAGCATCGGCATGAAAATCGGACTCGATTTTCGGAAAGCACGATGTGTAGATCAAAGGACGCTCTAAAGTGACAGCTCTCTAGCTGATATCCCGCGGCCATTCCTTTGCGCCGTGCTGTACGAAAAGGACCTCGACCCTCTCGTCGCGAACGCGATAGGCAACGATATAACCCGATGCAGGAAGAACCAGCTCTCGCGTATCGTCTATCTCTCCAGGTCGACCGATAAACGGATTGCTTGAGAGCAATGTCTTGGTTTTGCTGTGAATGTCTCGAACGATGCGGGCAGCGGCGCCAGGATTTCGCTCGGCGAGATAATCAGCAATCTCCGAGAGCTCACGAAGATAGCGTTTCGTCCAAACCACTTCTATCACGGTCAGGCCTGATCATATCGGCTCAGAACAGCGGCAATCTCCTCATCAGACGCAAACTCATCACGGTCAGCCTCGGCAAGCCCAGCTTTGACACCCGCGACCCACTGCTCCTGCCATGCAAGAGACCGTCCAAAAGACAGGGCTTCCTCTACGATCTGGCTGCGTGTGAGATTCGTTTGTGCAGAGACCTTTTCGATACGCTTGTCGATATCGTCCGGAAGCTGAATAGTGCTTTTCATCTCTGTCTCGACTGATGTTCTCGTCACCCTGCGTTATCGCACATCCACGACAGCATGGCAAAAGCCGCGATCAAACCCGCCCCGTTTCCCAGCCCAGCATCGCTCGCTTGCGGGTGATGCCCCAGTGATATCCGGTCAGCGCGCCGCTCTTGCCAAGCGCACGGTGGCAGGGAACGACGAAGGAGATGGGGTTGGCGCCGATCGCCGCGCCCACGGCGCGAGACGCCGTCGGCTGGCCGATATCCTGCGCCACATGCGAATAGGTGACGGCCTTGCCCATCGGGATCTTCAACAGGCTTTGCCAGACGCGCACCTGGAAATCCGTGCCCAGCAGCACGACGCGCAGCGGCTGGTCGCTGTTCCAGCGAGCGGGATCGAAGATCCGCTCGGCATAGGGTGCTGTCGCGGCGCTGTCTTCCACATAAATGGCGTTCGGCCAGCGCCGCGCCATATCCTCGAAACATTCCGTTTCCTCACCCGCATCGGCAAAGGCGCAGCCGGCCAGCCCACGATCGGTGATCATCACCAGCGCCAGACCAAAGGGCGACGGGTGGTAGCCGTAGCGGATCTGCAGTCCGCTGCCCTTCACCTTCCACTCACCCGGCGACATGGCCTCATGCGTCACGAAGAGATCGTGAAGGCGGCTTGGGCCGGACATGCCGACTTCGATGGCCGTCTCCAGAAGCGGCAGATTTTCCTCGCGCAGAAGGCGCTTGGCATGATCGAGCGTTACGGCCTGCAAAAAGGCCTTTGGCGACAATCCAGCCCAGCGCGTAAAGGTCTTCTGCAATTGCGTGGGGGACTGGTTGAGCCTCGCGGCAATCTCCTCCAGCGACGGCTGGTCGCGGTAATCCACCGTCAATATCTCGATCACCTGTCTCACCGTCTCGTAGTCGGCGCCGAGGGGCGTGATATCTTCCTTCAGCATGATATTGGCATTCATGGCATGTCTCCTTGGCGATCAGAAGACCACGACCTGACGTCTGCCTCCACCCGTTTCTTGCCAAGACCTATCAGATTTTGAGCTTCACCGTCGCCAACGCATTGCGAAATGCTTTGGCAAAGCTTTCCCGATCCTCCGGGTTGAGGAAGGAGCCGATATCCGTCACTCGGCCTTCGCCTGACACATGCATGGAAAGAATGCCGAATTCCTCGTGACGGCGCACCCGAAACCTCGCCCAGAACGGGTTGAACCGATGTTCAACCACCTCGCCCTTCTGCGAAAATTTACGGATGGAGAGGTTGGTGCGAGACACCACCACCTGCTCCTTGACCTTGGCGGCACGATAGTTTGCACGAAAAGCAATATAGAGAAGCAGGAAATCGAGCTCCAGAAAGAAGCCGATCGGCCAAGCGCCGGTGACGAGGAAGAACCCGCTATAGAGGACTGCGACGAGCGCGCAGAGCACCAGCAGGACACGAAAGCCCTTGCGCCCCAGCGAGCGATAGGGAATGAGTTCGGCAGAAAAAACCGGCTGATCGTTGAGCATTTCCATCTGCCTTCCTCGATACGGCTGATCAACGCGCATGTAGATCCGTTATGACAATCGACAAGAAACGATCCAGCACCCAAACAGCAAAAAAGTCAATTTCAACGGCGAAGCCCAGGCAAAAGCGCGTGAAGACCGCTTACTCGAAAGAGGAGCTGAACGAGATCTTCCGCCGTTTTTCCATCCAGCGGCCGGAGCCAAAGGGGGAGCTGGAACATTCCAACCCCTTCACCCTGGTCGTGGCCGTCGCACTCTCCGCCCAGGCCACCGATGTCGGCGTCAACCGGGCAACGAGAGCGCTGTTTGAAATTGCCGATACGCCACAAAAGATGCTGGCGCTTGGGGAAGAACGGCTGATCGACTACATCAAGACCATCGGGCTTTACCGCAACAAGGCCAAGAACGTCATCGCGCTATCGCAGATGCTGATCGACAATTTTGGTGGCGAGGTGCCAAAAACCCGAGAAGAGCTGATGATGCTGCCGGGTGTGGGCCGCAAGACCGCCAATGTGGTCATGTCCATGGCGTTCGGCATCCCGACGCTGGCCGTCGACACCCATGTCTTTCGCATCGCCAACCGCATTCTGTTGGCACCGGGCAAGACCCCGGACGAAGTGGAAGACCGGCTGGTCAGGATCATTCCCGAACCCTACCTCTTTCACGCCCACCACTGGCTGATCCTGCATGGGCGCTATTGCTGCAAGGCCCGCAAGCCGGAATGCGAGCGCTGCGTCATTGCCGACATCTGTAAGTCGCCGGAAAAGACCTGGGACATTCCTGCCCCGTTGGTCGAGCTACCGCCCCAGCTGGTTGGTGCCTGAGCGGGGAGCATTCGATTGCAGCACGAAGGATGGGTCTTTGCGGCTGATCGACTTGTGCAGATGCACCATGAAGGATGCGGCAAAGAGCGGCGTCAGCAGATTGAGGAAGGGCACCGCCAGAAACGCTGCGATCACCAGGCCCGCCATGAACACCGTCGATGCGTGTTTCGAGCGAAAGGCCCGCGCCTCCTCTGGCGTGCGGAAGCGCATGGCCGCGAATTCGAAGAACTCCCGCCCCAAAAGATAACCATTGACCATGAAAAAGGCGATGAGGTTCACGCCCGGCACCAGAAGCAGGAGAAGTGCGATGGCATTGCCGAGGATGACCACGCCGAAAAACTTGATCGAAGACATCACCGCTTCACCAAGCGGCATGGCGCGACCGGCGGGCTCCTTGGCATAATCCTGTTTCTCGATCACCTCCGCCACATCGTCGAGAAACAGACCGGCAATCACCGCCGTGACCGGTGATATTAAGAGTGCCAGCGCCAGCGCCAATCCGATGCCGGCAAGAATGGCCAGAACAACGCTCATCCAACCGGCCCAATCCGGCATGCCGGGCACAAGCGAATCAAGCCATGGCAAAGCAAGCCAGATGAACAGGCTGCGGATCGCAAACCACAGACCGATCAAAACAAGAATGGTGAGGCCGAGAACCTTCCAGAAGACGGAACGCGTCTGCGAAGCAAACAGGTTCTCAAAGGCGCGTTTTGCTGCATCAAGAATCAAACCACCATTCCTCTTCTGAACGTTACCTGCGGTGCAGAGATAAGGCGGCTGTATTTCTTCCACAAGAACGCCGTCGCTCGGGCCTTTCGCAAATGGTGGTGAGCTATCATCTTTTGCTTGAATAGCAGCCATGCCTAAACTATGAAAAACAACGGGGAAGAAATAGTATTCTGCCCTCGAAGCGGGTACAGTGTGTCGCGAAGCACGTACGACCACCAGCCACCTGCCAAGCTCTGTATCGTCGTCCGATAGAAACGTAATGAGGCGTTATTGGAAAAGCTACTGATCGATCTGTCCCGGTTGATGAAGTCCGGCACGCCGGCGGAGCGGCGCATCGCGAAATATCTCATGGAGCATATGAACGAGCTTCCCTTCGAGACGGCTGCGACGCTGGCAGAAAAGCTGGGTTTGAGCCCGATGACGGTTGGCCGGTTTCTTCGGTCTCTCGGCTACCGGCAGCTCAGCGACATTCGCGAACATCTGCGCGAGCGCGTCACCGCATCACCGGCCGTTCAAGCCGAGAGCCAGGAGCCACGGCAGACCCCGCTTTCTGGTCTGATGATGCAGCAGATCCAGGCCGTGCAGGCCGTTTACGACCTCGCCGGTCAGTCCGTGTGGAAGACCGCACTCGATGCCATTCAGGACAGCCGGAACGTCTTTATCGCCTCATCGGCGGAAAGCTTCGGCCTGTGCCGCTACTTCTACATGAAGCTTCTCGAATGTCGCGAGCGGGTCCACTATCTGCAAAGCGACGGCTCGACCTATATCGAACTGATGGATGAAGAGCCGGACAGCACGCTCCTGATCCTGATCGACTGCGGCGGCAATCTCCCTGCCCTTCAGCGCCTTGCCAAGATGGCAAAACGCGGCGGATATAAAACGGTCCTCATCACCACCCGCTTCTACGAGTGGGGTCCAGAAAGCGCCGACATCTGCCTGACGATCCCGCTGAACCAGAACGGCAGCGACAGCATGCTCCAGCTCGTCGCCATGACCGAGTTCATGCTCCAGTCCCTCTCATACAATGACGGCTCCAACCGCAGACAACGCGTCAAACGCATCGGCGACTTGCAGCGAGCCCTCCATCACGGGTGATGAGGCTGGCGTGAAAAGGCCTGTCGTCGTCGGTTGAACCTGCAAACCAGCCCTTATCGGGATGGATCAGGTGAGAGTGGAGCCGCTTCGTCAAACTCCTGTTGGTTTTTTGATGAAGGCATGCGACGACACCTGGAGCGAAAGCGCAGGAAGCGTAGCTGAAAGAGTGCGGCCAGCGTAGACGGTCGCAGTCTCGGTCCGCTCAACCACCTTCCGCCGCACGCCCCTTCAATCGGAGCCTTTGAGAATGCTCGTCGTCGCCCTCTTATCCTTTGTCGGCATAACGATGGACAATACCCGAACCGCGCGCGTGATGGAGCCCGCTCCACTCCAGCAGATCGTGGCAAAGGCGGGCCGAATTCCGGTCCGAAATTTTGACGCCACTCGCTGCAAGGCGCTTGCGGACCTGTCGCAAAAAGCGGCCCCCACCTTCACCCAGATGCCGAACGGGGATTGGGAATGCAACTCCCTGCTGGAGTTTCCAGAGACGGGACGCACCCCCTCGCTCTTCATCCAGATCCGCGGCAACAAAGACGGTCGGTGGACCTATTTTCGACTGAAGCTCAACTTCGGTTCTCCCCTCTCCCGCCAAATCCTGGGCGAGAGAGCCTTATCCGTCATCCACATGCTGATCGGCGATCGGACCCCGATGAAGGACCTCACCGCAAAACTCGCGGCAGGACAGGAATTCGAGTCCGCTCTTGCGGGCGCCAAGGTGAGATACAAGCAGGAAGGCATGGACAAATCCCGCTTCAACCTCTTCGGCACCAACTCGCCGGGCTTTTCGAAGGGCATTGCTGAATAACGTGCTGCAGGGGGCATATGACAATATCGGCAAATCAGCCGATAGGATGGATAAGGTCCGGGAGGTAAGAACGACCGCTCGGGGACCAAACCGTACAAGTTCGCCCAGGCAGGATATGTCTCAGCAACGTGGCTCATTCAAATCCAAGAATCGCCCTTCGGCCGCTGATCGGGAACGCCCCTCGATCTCGGATGTTTCATCTCAGTCGCGCATCCTCTGGGAACTGGATACATAATGTCACCAGCAGCCTGGCGTTCAGAAAAATGACCTGAACAGTCTCCCCCGCCACGGGAACTATTGGTGCGCAACCACACTGGACGCGTCATTAACGTCGGTAGAACTTAGCAATCAAGCTATACGCGCGCCGTGCCGACGAGGTGCTGGTGACTGAGAGTGCCTCCCCCGCTTCCGCAGCGATAGGCGTCCCAGCCATGCTACATATTCGGGCGCAAGCGCCAAGCATCCAATGAGGGCGAACCCCGATCCTCATTGATCGCCTTCAGCAACGCGATCTTAAGCGATGTCATGGACCGGCAGCACATTCGCAACTAATCTAAAGGACTCAGGCAAATTTAGCCCTTGGTTTCGGTTGAATAAGCGGACATACAATCGACACTAGAACTTCACGGATTAACGATGCGCGCTCAACTAAAAAGCTTGATGACCTCAGATATCGATCCGCGAACCTATTGGCCGGACGAAGAAGACGACTTCGGCTACTACGTCCAGGCGACTATAGGACCTGAAGGTGAGGATGCTGGCGATGTGTTTGGGTTTCAGGTTTGTACGCCAAAATGGATTTCTAGAGAACTATTAACGGACGGATCGATTTTTGCTCGTCACATGCTGATCGTCGCCGAATACGATTATCAGGCGGTTTCCAAGCGTATTTCAGCTTTATGTGAGAGAACTATGGGGACGGACTGGCAGGATATTGCTCTCAAGCTCGGGCGATACGGTTACTGGGAGTTTGAAGACTACCGGGCGAATTGAAGGTTGCCTGTGTCACCGGCCTGACTACCAGAACGCGATGCGATCTACGTGTTTGGCGAAGTTACGGACCCGGCCGTTCATGACCCCAGACGCACCAGAATGCGGGCCGTGAGAACTATAATAATTGCACAAGCTTTAAAGCGCTCACGAGGCATAACTCAACAAGCGTCGCATTGGTGGGTCCGATCGACACGATGCGATCGATCTCATCGCCGCACACTCTGTGAAGCAAGCATTGCAGCTTCAGAAACGCCAAAACCCCGCGGCTTTGGGCCGCGGGGTTTTGATGATCGTCGTATATTTGGTTGCGGGGGCAGGATTTGAACCTGCGGCCTTCAGGTTATGAGCCTGACGAGCTACCGGGCTGCTCCACCCCGCGTTAATTATGAGCGACCGCAGCGCAAGTGCCCGGTTGTTTTGTTTTGCCGGTCCTCGAAGGCTTTTGCCTTCTGCGGGTCGGCGGGGGCTGCTCCACCCCGCGTTATTTCTTTAGAACTGCAAAAGGCCGCTTTGTATGCGGCCTATTGTTTCGGCCTGTGCCGAGCGGTTTGTGAGAGAGAAGATAAACTGATTTGATTTGATTTGAGTTGCGTTTGGCAGACCTGGCAGCGACCTACTCTCCCGCGTCTTAAGACGGAGTACCATTGGCGCTGGGGCGTTTCACGGCCGTGTTCGGAATGGGAACGGGTGCAGCCGCCCCGCGATAACCACCAGGTCGGCAAAACGCAACTGGCATGAGCTTTGGCTCATGCTGTTGTATCGAGAAGCTGGAGAGCTTTTGGCTCTATTTGATATGAACACGTGATGCGATCGAGTTTTATTCGATGAGCATGAACAATGGGAACGAAGAAGTCGCTCGAGCTATTAGTAACGGTAAGCTTCATGCATTACTGCACTTCCACACCCGTCCTATCGACGTGGTCGTCTTCCACGGCTCTGATAGGGAACACTCGTTTTCAGGTTGGTTTCCCGCTTAGATGCCTTCAGCGGTTATCCATTCCGTATATAGCTACTCTGCTATGCCCTTGGCAGGACAACAGATCCACCAGAGATACGTCCATCCCGGTCCTCTCGTACTAGGGACAGATCCTGTCAATATTCCTACACCCACGGCAGATAGGGACCGAACTGTCTCACGACGTTCTGAACCCAACTCACGTACCGCTTTAAATGGCGAACAGCCATACCCTTGGGACCTGCTCCAGCCCCAGGATGCGATGAGTCGACATCGAGGTGCCAAACAACCCCGTCGATATGGACTCTTGGGGGTCATCAGCCTGTTATCCCCGGCGTACCTTTTATCCGTTGAGCGATGGCCCTTCCACACGGGACCACCGGATCACTATGACCGACTTTCGTCTCTGCTCGACTTGTCAGTCTCGCAGTCAGGCTAGCTTATGCCATTGCACTCGACGACCGATTTCCGACCGGTCTGAGCTAACCATCGCGCGCCTCCGTTACTCTTTCGGAGGCGACCGCCCCAGTCAAACTACCCACCATACACTGTCCCGGATCCGGATAACGGACCGCGGTTAGACATCCACGAAGATAAGGGTGGTATTTCAAGGATGGCTCCACAGGAACTGGCGTCCCTGCTTCAAAGCCTACCACCTATCCTACACATGCCTTGGCGAATGCCAGTGTAAAGCTATAGTAAAGGTGCACGGGGTCTTTCCGTCTGACCGCAGGAACCCCGCATCTTCACGGGGAATTCAATTTCACTGAGTCTATGTTGGAGACAGCGGGGAAGTCGTTACGCCATTCGTGCAGGTCGGAACTTACCCGACAAGGAATTTCGCTACCTTAGGAC